>JAHCIQ010000001.1 GCA_026129135.1 Cyanobacteria bacterium TGS_CYA1
GGGAAGAATTCAGCGTCACCATATCTAGTATCACAACTGCACCCTGCGTCCGATAGTATTAATTATGCTTCGTGCTATTCCTTGGAAAAGGTTCTATTCACGGGCATTTTCCACGCAACAGCATCGAAAATTGACTTTTGGGGTAGGCGTGACAACTTCTAGTTCAAAAAAGGCACTTCACTAAATTATTTCGAAAAAGTGTCCCAAAGTTGTTGACACATTCCGTACCGGCTAATAGAGGTACTCGTTACGAGTATCGTGTACAAATTCGGACATACGATCAGAACACCTATCCATTTGTCGGAGCACCTGGAATTTCGGTACCAGATAAATACGACTTCTGGGCGAACTTATTAAATAGAAGTGCTCCTGAAAAAACCTACAGTGGTCAAGGTTTTAAATAGGAGTTTAACAGTGTCCTAGGAGGGAAGGGACAAGTTGTCCCTTCCCTTTTTCCTAAAAATTCTTATTCTTTGCAAAGTTTACAAAATCTTTCCATTCGGGAAAAAATACTTTATAGCCTGATTTTGAACAGGTAGATATGAAGTGTTTGGAGCGACAAAATCCCGCAAATCTATGCTCCTGATCATCAGATTTGACGTAATATAAAAAATATTCTCTAATATCACCGTTACTGTCAGCACGCTCAGCAGTCTGAATTAAATCGGGTTGTCCGAGAAAATTAAGTATCCCAATATCTATTGGAATCGGAAATGTTTCATACATGCTACAGATTATTTTAAGTTTTTCGTTTCTCGACGAAAACCTGTGGATAAATCTTTCAGACAGCATGATTCCCGTGGAAATCAATATTCCCAAAAACAATGTCGTACAGAAAAAAGTTTTGTTCATGCGCTTTAAATACCTCTAGGCATAAGAATCGTATTAGACTATTTATCCAATGAATATGGTGGAAATACGGTCAAAACCTAAAAGTACAAGTTGATGAAACAGACTTGGCGAATTGTTTTGTCTCAATGCATATTGGTTCACAAGTTTAAATTGTGACTTTGAAAATTATTTGGCAAATTGAGGCGTCCGATCATTGCTCATATGTTTTATTCTCTTCCCTTGTAGTACGAATTTGTATAGTAGACGACCGGATGCTTCAAGCATGGCGTCATGACTGAATCTTCGACTTCGATACTTTTAGCGGCGCCTTCTTTTCTGCCCGGCAAAAAAGCCTGGCACTAAGACACCCCGCATCAAATCATCCGATTTGACTCCGGGACCCGTCTTAGCGCCTTCATGCAGAAACGGCAGACGGTGCGGCGCCTCGTGGGGAAAACTCCAAGCCTCTTTCAATTTGTTAGAGGAGCAATTCTCGATTAAAAACAAGATTTCTGATTCGAAGTGATAAAGACAAAAGTTTTGTTCTTAAAGTCGAAACGGACAGGACATAAGTAACTGCAAGGCTTTCAACATGGATTCATGTCCGCAGATAATCTGCATTTTGCCGTTGATTTTATTTTGGCGATACTGCATACAGTGGCATGGTTCTATGCGTTCCAATACTCTCACACCTCTCACAGATTAGGCGAAACAAAGCTTTTGTAGAAAAATTTGTATAGCATCAAGCAGAAGATAATCGATGTCTGAACACTCTATGCGTGACTAGCGGCGCAGAGCGTAGGCTTTTCGTAAGCAATATTTTTAGCCTACAAAATCATCTCAATTCATTTCTTCGTTTTCTTCGCTTGGTCTACAAAATTTAGTTTTAGCAGCACAAGTTAGTTTCATTTTCAAAATTTCAGTTTAGCCACCTAATGTTGGTATCGCCTTTGATGGCGCACAACTCGTTTATAGATTGAAAGACCTTTCGATTGTAATTCGAAGACTGATACCATCGCACCCTTTTTCGAAAATCACTCTGCCATAAAACTATTATCCAGAGCTGATGTTCGAGGTATTTTTGATTTTTGGCTTCGTTTCTGTTCGATTGCAGATAGCCAATGTGCGTTTAAGTCTTTCGGATTTGTCTTGAGGGAGTCTTCAATACGAATTACTTCCTCCCCTGTAAGTTTCGCTCCAGCCAGAGGCCACATATGAAGCTGAAATTTAGCCTTCGCTTTTTCCAGCTTTTGCTCCTGTGAATTTTGGATTAGTTCGAAAAGACGACGAAGAAACAAATTTGCTCCTTAGTTTTAGAGTGTTCGCGTGATTATATTATCGTCGTTACTTTGCCTAGAAACGAGGAAATAGTGGTTCGAATATAAAACACAATTGCAGGAATCAAAAGGAAAATTACAGATTCGACGAATAAATATACAAAGGCATTCATGGTGCAACAACCGAGTTTAACTGCTGGAGCGGGCTCCCCGACTGGCAAGAATGTCCATATGCGCTTTTCCCAATTGCCTTTGCAGGCAATTTTTATTCCCACATCAGCAAGTAATCCGGGAACCTTGTACGAGCGCTCGTTTAAGGATTTGAATTTTTCGTATGAAACGTAAGTGCCCCCTCGGTCAAGTTCGCACATCACAGCTCCCCATAGAAAATGCGAAACTATCAACAGAGACGCGCATAACGCGACCTTCGCGAAGTTTTTAAAGATAAAGCGTATGGCGCATTTCAACTGATTCACCTCTTTAACGATTTTAATTGTGCGATTAACCCTGGTCTATGTTCAAAATACGAACTGACAAGGCCTGATTGAACTTTTTGACCCGCCGACTCGTATTATCAAATAGAGCGATAACGAGGGAGGCGAAGCGTATGTTTGCACGTGTTTATTCTGGTGCCCTTGCGGGCGTTGATGCGTATCGAGTCGAAGTCGAGGTTGATTGTTGTGGTGGCATTGGTCAAGTAAATATAGTTGGGTTGCCTGGCGCGGCGGTGAAAGAATCGCAGGAACGAGTGCGTTCTGCAATTAAGTCATGCGATTATTTATTGCCGCCAGCAAAAAAATGGGTAGTGAATCTTGCACCGGCCGACACCCGAAAAGAAGGTCCTGCCTATGATATGCCCATAGCGGCGGGAATGCTTGCTTCTATAGGTTATATTCCAGCGCATAACTTATCCAAAATATGGATGGTTGGAGAATTGAGTCTTAATGGCAATGTTCGTCCTGTTTCTGGAGTGCTTTCTATGACTATATGTGCCCGCGAAATGGGTGCGGAAGGAATTATAGTTCCAGAAGACAATGGTGCTGAAGCGGCGCTTGTGGAGGGCATCAAGGTCTACCCTGTTTCGCACTTGCAAGAAGCGTTGAATGTTTTGGAACGACCAGAGAACGGAAAAGTTTTTTGGGGAACGACCAAGCATAGATATAAATCGATGGTATCTGATGTGGTATCAGACCTCGATTTTCGCGATGTAAAAGGACAGAGTCTAGCCAAAACCGCGTTGATGATAGCTGCTGCTGGAAGGCATAATCTGCTCATGATTGGACCGCCTGGCTCAGGCAAATCGATGCTTGCAGAGAGGCTGCCAGGTATCATGCCACCACTCGAATACGAAGAGGCAGTCGAGCTGACCAAGCTGTATAGTGTTGCTCGCGAAGTAAATAAGGCTAATGCACTGGTTGTAAATCGTCCCTTCCGAGCGCCTCATCACAGTGCTTCTATCATGGGACTTGTGGGCGGTGGTGCCGTTCCCAGACCAGGCGAGATATCGCTCAGTCATTACGGTATTTTGTTCATGGATGAGTTTACTGAATTCCCGCGCACTCACTTAGACAGTCTCAGACAACCGCTTGAAACTTCCAAAGTGACAATTTCTCGCGCCATGCAAACTCTCACTTTTCCTGCTGCCTTCGTGCTGATTGCGGCTTGCAATCCATGTCCTTGCGGATACAAAAATGATACGGTTCAGTCGTGTATTTGCACTCCCGGACAGGCTATGCGTTACTGGAGTAAAGTGTCTGGACCGATTCTCGACCGAATAGATATGCGTGTAGAAGTAAAACGACTTTCTCAAAATGACATGCTTGTTCAACCGGCAATGCACGAGCGGACAAAGTGGATGAGAGAAACGGTTCAAGCGGCAATCGAGCGTCAGCGCAATCGCAATATCTTTGATGGCAAGTTCGTTTATAACGCCAATCTCAATCACAGACAGATGGAAAAAGTGTGTGCAATGCCCGCCGATTTGAAAAGTTATTTGGTTTCGTCAGCTCATAAATTTGCTTTCTCTGTGCGCGCATATGACCGGGTTATCCGCATGTCTCGAACTATTGCCGACCTTAAAGGACATGATGAAATCGAAAAATTAGACGTTTGTGAGGCGCTTGGATATCGAACCCAAAATTTCGGAATTTAATTACCCGAATGGGCGGTTTTAGTCCTTGCGATATAGGGCATGAACCAGCCATGGGAGACAATAACGGGGCACTGCTTAAAGAACTTTTGAAGGGTTCGGGTCTAATCGAACCCTATGTTCTCGAGCAGGTGGCTACAGATTCTGACCGTTTGCATATTTCAATTGACCGAGCATTGCAGTTGTCTGGGCAAATTCCAGACGCAGCGCTCAGTATGGTTCTTCGGACCCTGCAAATGGTACAGTCGAATAGAATCAGCATCAATGCTGCTTCGCGTGCGTTGCGTCTTGCTAATCGCGAGAACATAGACGTCGAAGAGGCTCTGTCTATTCTCAAAGATTTGCACAAGACGACCACTGCGGTGAACACGCTGGGCAATACTTTGACTAAATTGCTCTTGAGCGCAGGAATCATAAATGATGCACAATTCGGTCGGGCGATTGCCACGTCGACCCAGACAGGCATAATGATTGGGCGCATGCTCTTGCTGAACAAAGATATCAATTTAAAAACTTTGTCTGCTGCAATATGCGCGTGTTTGATGCTCAAGAATAATGAAGTCGAGTTCAAAGAGGCGGTTGAAGCGCTCAAGCTTGCGTCCAAACGCTCTATGTGTTTTGAGCAGGCGTTGTTCGAGCGCGGAATATTCAAACAGCCGCGTGCTTACGCAGTGTCGCTTGGCGATTTGCTTGCGATGGCCGGCATTATAAGCGAAATGGATTTGCTCGAATGCCGTGAGCTTGAAATTGCAAAAGAAAAAGATTTGTCTCAAACTTTGCTCGAACAAGGACTGGTGACAAGAGAGCAGATGGAAATCATCGTCCAGGTGCAGGGCATGATATCCAATCAAGATATTAAACCTTTTATGGCTGTAAGCGTTTTGCGCCGTACTCTCAAACAAGGGGTCAATATTTTTCAGGCAGTTTCTGATTTGAAAGAAATCGAAAAGAATATTGCTGCGGCAACATCAAAAGAACAGACCAAAATAGGCGAGCTGCTCGTTGCTGCGGGCTGCTTGAACAGGGACGATTTAAAAGTGGCGTTAGCGAAACAAGTGGCAGACGACGGTATAAAACTTGGTCGTATTTTGCTTCAGATGAACGCAGTCACTGAGAAAGCACTTTTCAATGCCTTGCGTCTGCAGTCATTGATTAAATACAAATGTCTCACCGTAACTCTTGCGGTCAAAATACTTGGCGAAGCAAGCAAACAAGATGAAGCGCTCGAAAATACTCTGGCGCGTATGAATGTTTATATGCCGCCCGCTATGCAGTGGTTTTGGGTTTAGCCCGCTTGCGTACTTACTTAGATTAACGGCGATAGATGTCTGCGCCAAGACCTCTGAATTTGGCTTCGAGATTTTCGTAACCACGGTCGAGGTGTTTGAGCTCGGTCACTTCGGTGACGCCCTCGGCGCAAAGTCCAGCAATGATTAATGCTGCTGCTGCGCGCAGGTCGCTCGATTTGACTTCAGCTCCAGACAAGCGTGGAACACCTTTGACCACAGCGGCATTGCCTTTAATTACAATATCCGCACCCATGCGTCTCAGTTCGGCTGCGTGCATGAATCTGTTTTCGTAGATTGTTTCAGTCAAAATTGAAGTGCCTTCTGCAACGCACATCAATGGCATGATTGGAGCTTGCAAATCGGTTGGAAAACCAGGATATGGAAGTGTGGTTGCATCGACTGCTTTCAATCTTTCGTGCATGCGAACACGAATCGAATCTGGAGCGAAGATAGAAATTTCAGCGCCCATCTCGTTGCATTTGCTGATAACAGAATAGAGATGCTGAGCGTTAACGCCGTGCATCATCACTTCGCCTTTGGTAGCCATACAAGCCATGAGGAATGTACCGGCTTCAACGCGGTCGGGAATGGTATCAACTACAGCACCGTGAAGATCTTCCTGACGAACACCTTCGATTGTGATCTGGTAGGTGCCAGCGCCTTCGATTTTTCCACCCATGGCATTGACTAGTTGAGCGATATTTTGAATCTCGGGATCTTGTGCAGCGTTCTCGATGATTGTGGTGCCTTCTGCGGTTACTGCAGCAAGCATGATGTTTTCGGTGGCACCGTTCGATGGGCGATCGAGATAAATGCGAGCACCAGTAAGTTTTTTGGCTGTAGCTGTGACATAGCCGTGTTCGACTTTGATCTCGGCACCGAGTTGTTTCAAGCCGCGCTCGTGCAAATCGATTTTGCGCTCACCAATTGCACATCCGCCTGGAAGTGAAACTCTGGCTTCAAGACAGCGGGCAAGAAGTGGACCAAGAACGCAGAACGAGGCTCTCAGTCTTGTGACTAACTCGTATGGTGCTTCGGTGTCGGTAATATTGGTGGCGTCGATGGTGACTTCGCCTTCGCCAATTTCGACTTTGGCGCCGAGGTGACGAAGCAGTGCTGCCATTGTGTGCAGGTCAGTAAGATTCGGTACATTTTTGAGGACGGTCACGTCTTTTGCGATTAAAGCACCTGCCATCATTTTGAGAACGGCATTCTTGGCTCCGTGAATTCGGACTTCGCCGTTGAGTGGCTTGCCGCCGCGGATAATAATGCGAGGTTCTTCGGCAGGAGGATTAGCTCCGTTTGCTTCGTTTAAATCTTCGATGTTGGTTGGGTTTACTTCTGACATATTCGTCTGGGATTGCATTTGCTGACCGCCGGTTCTAGTAATAAGGTAAGTTGATGGACTCGCGAAACCTGTGCTTTTAGGAAGGCTCGGAATGATTTTGGATATGTAAGGCGCTTTTTTTAGGGTTTGCCCGGCTCAGCAACCGAGAGGGTCCCTGGAAATAAGCTACACTACTTAGTTTACAATCATCAAGTAAACCCTTTGTTAAAGGAAAACTATGGTATTTAAAATCCTGGCTATGCGGACCGGCATCTTTATATCTCCGAAATGGCGCATGGTTGGCGGGTATTCGTATTTTAAAAAGGTGGAATCTGGGATTCATGTTAAAAGGTCGTAAAGGGATAGATATCAAGAATGTCGTATTTTCGATATATTGCGGCTTCGCGCTGTTTGCAATCGCCCTCTTGAATTCCTGCGCGATGACCGAAGAGATGCGTCGAATTCAGGCGGTTGAGGCTGAAAAAGCACGCAAAGCGGAGGGGCAAAGCAGTAATTTATCTGGCGAACAGATTTTTATCAGGACTTGTAACACTTGCCACGTCGGCGGTCGCAAAGGAATGGGACCTGCTCTTACAGAAGTAAACGAACACTTTCCTACAGACGAAAGATTGAAAGCTTTCATTCGTCAGGGGGTAGGCATGATGCCGCCTCAGCCGCCCGAGGTATTGAACGACAGAGAATTGAACAGTCTTGTAATTTATTTGCGCGAGCTTGGGCCCAGAGTAAAAGAAGAGCTTGCTGATGAAGAGCGCAAAGCCGCTGAGAGAGCCAAAAAGCGTGCAGAAGAAGCCGAAGCCAAAAAGAAGGCGCGCAAAGCTCGTCGCAGATAAGACGTCGCAAGAAATAAGTCTTTGACTGAGACTAAGGCGTCAGCAGATAAAAGAACCAGACCACTACTATAAATAGAATCAGTCCCAGCATTATCCACGATACCAGTGCCGGACTCTTCATCATGATTGGCTGGACCGGACAATACTTCAAAAAGGACTTTATTACTTGCTCTCGCTCGGCTAAATATATCGAAAGTATAGCGAGTGGCCATATTCTTTTGCTTTCGAGATTGGGACGATATAACACAAGAATGAGTTCTGGACTCAAATAGACGTTAGCCACCTGCTCCCAGTTTACTGTTTTGCGCTGGGTCCAATAAGGTCCGCGATATTTGATACCACGATGGCTGATTTGCAGGCTGGAAGGCGCAATGTATGGTCTCAGACCGATTAAAAATGCGATGAGAGCAATGGTGACGAAGAAACCTTCTACGTTCAGAAGTAGTTTCCAGTTGTGGGTCAAAAACAAAGGCGACCAGCAAAACTTGGCCAGACCTAAATATGCAGATGCGAGCAAAAGGCACATTATCAGCTCAGAAGGCTCTTTAGCTTCGACGAAATTGTCCTGACTTTCAGGGTCTGGCCCACCATTCAGTGCGCTCATTCTGGTTTTTGAACTTTTGGGATCCGGCGTTGAATCATCCATGATATTCAAAAGAGTAACACAAACAGAGACTTAACAAGAGAACTAGAAAGAACCGAACAACTCTTCGTGCGCTTTATCGGCACGGTCTTTTACGGTCGCTGTGTCTGCGGGATCATGGCTTGCGCCAATCGAACCGCTTGAAACCTGACGATAAAATTCGGTATCGAAAGGTCTTGTCCGTACAACAACTGGCATGGGGACAGCATATCCCAGAATGAGCGCTTGTTGTTTGGGATCCATTTGCGATAAAACAGTCCTTAGAGTCTGGCTTCCAGAAACACCTGTAAAGACCGCGTCGATGTCTTTATCGTCGTTCAAAAGAGCGGTGACGCGCGTTCCTATCTGACTCAATACTTCTGGGTCGATGCCTGAAGGACGCTGGTCTACCACTAAAAGGGTGACAAAATATTTGCGCATCTCGCGGGCGATGATACCAAATATAGTTTGCTTGGCTGTCTGGGGCGAAAGAAATTTGTGCGCTTCTTCAATCACGATCATGAGCTTGCGTGGCGGCATTACTTTGTCTGGATTGGCTGTATAAACTTCGGTACGTTTTACATATTCGGAGTGCAAGCGACGGGTAATGATATTTGTGGCAAGCATGTAAGAAAGAAGATTGTTCTGACGACCAAATTCAAGCACGATATGTTTGCCGGCTTGAATATTTTGAATGATTTCTTCGATATAGTTGTGATTGACTCGAGGCTTTAGATAAGCCGTTTTCTGCACGATGGTATTGAGTCTGCGCTGCAGTGTTTTGATTGCAGTCGGGTGCCCTTTGTGCATCTGAGTGAATTCTTCGATTTCTTCACCAGACATATCAAGCAAAGTGGCAATCCAGTCTGCGCCCAGTTTTTCTTTGACGATGTATGCGTTTTCCAGAGTGGCTTCAGACAGAGCAAGCTCTACTTTTAAAAGGTCGAGATCTTCGATTTCTATCTGGTTGTATCCAATATAGAGTTCGCGAGCATCAGGGATTCCGCGTGCTCTCGATGAATCTGCATCGAGACTGAATACTACCACTTTGTGCCCGAAAAGTTGTTTCAAACCTTTGACGCGTGGAGCGGTTTTACTCTCAGACATTGACTGCCAGCCGTATTCGTTGTGCATGTCGAAAATGAGAGCTGATGCCACATCTTTCTGGATGATACCACTCAAGAAAATGCGTGTGAGAAAAGATTTGCCGGTTCCAGATTTGCCGAAAATTCCATTAGAGCGCTCGATGAAGCGGCTTAAATCAACGCACACAGGAGTTTCCATGTTGAGCGGTTTGCCTACATAAAAGAAATTGTTTTGTGGATCTGCTTCGTTTTCTTCGCCGAACACAAGGGCGAAATCTTTTGCTGTAGCTTCATAGACTGGTGAAAAGTGGCTTGGAATTGTTTTGACTGGACGAAGCTCGGCTTTGTCGACATCGCCTTCTTCGCTTTGTTCTAGCATGAGCATTGGTTGCACTTTTACGGTGCCAAAAGTGCAGCTTTCAGAAAGCACGCTCAACAAAAAATCGTCTTGTGGTGGCGGATTTAAAAGGATGGATGGATTTGCAGCGCTGAGTGTGACGTCTGTCAGCATACTGAAGAAGCGCGTGGAGCGCCCTTCTATCACCACGAATCGACCGACGCGCAAATCTTCCACGCAATAATTCGGTTGGAGTCGCATTTCAAGCCCGCCTGAAAGAGACCCTTGTGTAATTATGCCCAGGTGATCTTTGTCTTTGCGCATACAGCGCTATTCCGCGTAGCTTGTAACTGCTTCTGGATTGAAGCCAAGTTCTTTGGCAAATCTTTTAAGAAGTTCGATGCGATGTTCTTGTGTAAATGTCTCCTGGCTCAAGACACTGGTTTCGTCTTGACCTTTGTACTCTATAAAGGTGTAAGTTGTTGGCGCTTTGAGACTGCGCTCCAGACGAAACAAATTGCCATTCTCGCCAACAGCACCGACTACGCCCCAGACTCCGTCTAAAGCTTTGACAATATCGCCGGGTGTATGAGGCCACTGTGCGCGCTGAAGAAGCATGGTTTCACCGACTGTTATGGTTATGGGGTGTATAAAAATCTGTCCGGGGAGGGACTTGAACCCTCATGGGAAGCCCACACGCCCCTCAAACGTGCGCGTCTACCAATTCCGCCACCCGGACTAGCATACGATCGCCTGGGCGATCAGAGGGCATGGATAGCATTATGCCATAAAAGGGGTAATTTAGAACTCAGCGTGAAGAGGTGTTATTTTCTCTTTGCATCGTGTGCCTTGCAGGTAGCCATCGGGCTTTAGACTGGCTGGGGCGTAAAAATTTAACTTAAAACCGCAAAATTCAGGCTATATAAGGGAATAAGGAGAGATGTGGCTAGAATGGGCTATCTAACGTAAAATTTAGAAAAGGGAGCCAGGGTCTTAGTAAATAGAATGATTGAGATGCATGTAGCTGTTATCGCACTTGATGCTCGAAACGGGCATCCGATCGTTCTCCTCAATGACAGTACCAAAAGACGGGCTCTGCCTATTTGGATAGGCATGTTCGAGGCTAAGGCTATAAGCAACGCCCTTGAAGGCGAAAAGCCCGAACGCCCCATGACTCACGATTTATTGCTCAATATGATCACTCAACTGGGCTTCAAAGTGGACCGTATCGAGATTAATGAGCTTTCTTCGAGTACTTACTACGCTACAATCCGGCTTGTTATAAGCGATTCGCGTCTGGATACGGTCAAAGCAATCGATGCAAGACCTTCAGATGCAATAGCTCTGGCTCTTCGAGCCAAAGCACCGATTTTCGTATCGCCGCAAGTGGTGCACGAAGCCACTGTTCCTGCCGATTATGAAAAAGACGAAGCCGAAGCGCAAGAATTCAAGAAATTCGTCGACGGCTTGAATGCTTCTGATTTTAAGTCTATAGGCGAATAAAATTTATTTGTTGCGCGAAAGAGCAGATTTGAGCGCTGTTTCAAGCGTCTCTATTTTAGCTTCGAGCAATCGCACTTTATCTGACTGAACTTCGTTTTGCAGCTTCTGGTCCTGCTTTTCCCATTCACCTACAATTTTGTCTGATGCCATTTTCTTGCCCTGACGTACAAGAGCAAAAGACAAAACAGAAACAGCACCAAGCACGAATGTTCCAAGTGCAAGAAAGCCGGGAGCAAGGTCAATTCCTGATCCAAACAACGATATTTTCACTGGTGCAGTGTTTGTGAAAGCCACTGCCAGAGTGAAAATGCTTGATAAGACACAGATTATTACAGGGACTATTGCTTTGCTCATAAATTGGGTCCTTCTGCTTTGCCAGATTTGTTTTGCGATTTTAGCGAACTCAACAAATTGGCAAAATCCTCAGGTGGTTCAGCTTGCAATTCTATCAATTCTTGTGTGACTGGATGAGTGAAAGCCAGTTTATACGCATGCAGAGCATGTCCTTTGAGCCCTAGCTTAGCGCGTTTCGCCAGATTACCGGTTGTTTTGTTATTGTAAACAAGGTCGCCCACTACAGGGGTTTGAAAGTGTGCCATGTGCACGCGTATCTGATGTGTACGTCCAGTTTCAAGGTCGCATTCTACAAGCGAATATTTGGCAAAATCTTGCAGAACTTTGTATCTAGTCACTGCTCGTTTACCAGTCTGGGTGATAGCCATCGATTTTCTGTCTTTGGGATTGCGACCAATCGGTTTGTCCACCACTCCTTCTTTGATTTTAAGGTGCCCTTCTAGAATGGCTAAATAAGTGCGTCTTGCAGTCTTAGCCGCAATCTGTGCTGCGAGCGATTGATGGGCGGTATCGTTTTTTGCCACCATAATCAAGCCGCTCGTGTCTTTGTCCAGCCGGTGCACGATACCGGGGCGCAAGGTGCCAGAGATTCCAGAAAGCTCAGAGCCGCAATGGTACATGACTGCGTTCACGAGTGTTCCAGACGCTACTCCCGCACCGGGATGGGTAATCATCCCAGCCGGTTTGTTTATCACGAGCATGTTTTTATCTTCGAAGACTATATCGAGCCCAATATTCTCTGCCTCCACAGATAGTGGCACTGGTTGGGGAATATTCAATGTTATGATATCGCCAGATTTGAGTTTTTGAGATGCTTTAGCCGTCTTGCCATTCACACAGGCAAGCTCCTGGTCGATAAGTTTTTGCAAGTAAGCGCGACTGTGTTCGGGCAATTCGTAGGCAAGGAATTGGTCCAGACGGGGGTTTTGTGGAAGATCCGTCTGGGTTTCGAAAATTATCTCGAGATCTTCTTCATTCATTTTGCGCTTTTTCTTTTTTGTGATTTTGCCACAAGGCAATGTATAGAAGCCCTATGCCGATGTCGATGCAGATATCGGCAACGTTGAAAATCGGAAAATTCATGAAAGCAAAGTCGAGAAAGTCGGTCACTCTGCCATAAGAAAATCTGTCTATTAGATTTCCTAACGCACCACCAAGCAAAAAACCGATTGCAGCGCGTTCTGTGTTAATAAGTGCGGGACCTTTGAATTCTCGTTTGAGCCACCACATAAAAATTGCAAGAGAAAGGACGCTTGCTGCTGTGGTCACCATCCAGAAATTGTTTTGACCAAAAGAAAAAGCGCCACCAGTATTGGTGGTAAGGGTGAAATTTATAAAGCCAGGAATTGCGCTGGTTTTTACTCCAGGAACAAGATTTGATTTAGCCCAGATTTTGCTTAACAAATCTGCGCCTAGGCTTATGAACAGGAAAATGAAAGTTGTTAATTTCGAATTCTTATTCAAGAGTTTCGTCGTGGGTATCTGGAGTCAAAACTGGCGCTTTTTTGGAGTCGGCTTCAGAAGCCTTGCTCGAAGGCTTGATCACTGGTGAATTTGACGGCACCACGTTTAATCTGCGGGTAATATAGGTCAAACCTTTCAGTTTCATCCGCTCGTTATCGTTCGTCCCTGTAATTCCAATAGTTGCCATCAACAATTCATTATGGTTTGAATTATTGGCCCGAATCACCCGCTCGATAGTTTGCGATTCGTCGTCTATCTGACGCCACACTTCGGTGTGGGTAATCTGAGGATATTGCAGTGGTTCGGAAGTGATTGAACCGACTGCGAGTAATTCAGGCGGCACTTGCACGAGCAGTTTGGCCGAGAATTCTTGTCCTGCTTTTACTTGCTCTGGGGCAGTAAAACTCGCTTTCAGATTGCGCGCCATACCAAATGCAACCCGCACACGCTCGTAGTCGATACGATCGCCGATTATTTTCCAGTCGTCTCCCACTTTTTTCAAGAAGAGCTGTCCTTCGGATACCGACGACAATTCACCTTTGCCGCCTATAGCGGGCAATTCTTTGGCAGTGAAACCGGTGGCGGTATCATGCGAATCGACAGTGGCAAATTTTCCTTCAATTCTGATTTTGCCCATTTTAGAAGTAGACTTGGCGTCTGGATAGTTTTTCCAGAGGTCTTTGGTCAATTCTAAAACAGACTTTTTATCGAGCCCGTCGTTGTTTACGTAGTCGTCTGCGTAGTGACGCATGACGCCATCGAGATCGTGCTCGTTCCATTTGCGCTCGAGAATTTGCAAATGACGTTCGACCGTTTTTTCTTCGTCCGTTGCCTTTGGCGGTTCAAGCGAACTAAGGGCCGCATTGCACGGCCCTTGATTCAATGAAGTTATAGCCAGGGCAGTTGTGGCTGCCAGGACAAGGGAAGTAATCGAAGCCAGTTTTCTGGTCATTTGTTTCCTGTCTTTTTCGTGACTAGGCTGGAACCATCAACTTGTTCAAGATGTCGATGTTTTCGCGAATAGCATCAGCTGATTTTTTGAGAGCAGCGCTTTCTTCTTTCTCTAGTTTGAGTTCGATGATTTTTTCGACGCCGTTTTTGCCAAGTACGCAAGGCAAACCGACATAAACATCTTTCAGGCCGTATTCGCCTTCGGCAAGTACGCAGCAAGGAAGGAGACGTTTTTTGTCGAACAATACAGCTTCAACCATTTGTGCAGCTGAAGCGCCTGGTGCGTAGAAAGCACTGGTCTTCATGAAGTTGACGATTTCGATGCCGCCATTTTGAGTTCTTGTGACCATTTCGTCAATTTTGGATTGAGGCAAGAGTTCCGATATCGGAATACCATTTACAGTGGCCATGCGGGTTAATGGAACCATCAAGTCGCCGTGTCCGCCAAGAACCATGGCGCGAACGTCTTCTACCGAGCAGCCTGTTTCCATACCGATGAATGTTTGGAAACGTGCGCTATCGAGAACGCCAGCCATACCGACTACGCGATTTTTGGGCAGTTTGCTCGTTTTCCAGACCAGGTAGGTCATGACGTCGAGTGGGTTGGTTACACATATATAGATGGCGTTAGGGCTGAGCTTGATTGTTTGCTCAACTACGCTCTGGACGATGCTGGCGTTCGTTTTGAGCAAATCGTCGCGTGACATTCCGGGTTTGCGAGCGATACCTGCGGTGATAACAATCACGTCTGAGTCTTTGGTCAGAGCGTAGTCGTTAGTGCCGGTGATTTTGCGGTCATGATAGTTGATGGGGGCGGCCTGCATCAGGTCGAGCGATTTACCCTGGGGCAAACCTTCGACTACATCGACCAGCACCACATCTGCAATATTCTTTTCAGCTACGTATTGAGCGCAAGTGGCTCCGACGTTTCCAGCTCCAACTACTGTGACCTTACTCACTTTGACAACCTCCGCGAAGTACAAAAATGTACGAGAGTAGATTCAAGAGCACCAGACTAGCACGCTAAAGAGGCGCTTTCGCTTCTTTTAGCTTTGGTTTAAGCATTATAGTAATATGAGGATTATGAGCCTTCTGATAACCAGGCAAAGATTTTCCAGAAATTTGGGAAGAATCAATCATTGAAGTGGAACCAAAAGGAACGGTTGACTGTCTAAAGCCTTACTATGAAAACAAAGAGTCGCAGAGTATTTAATTTGTTGTTGCAAGCCATGCTCCTTGGCTCTTTTAATGCTTCAAAGGCGCAAACCGCGCCAAGTCCAGGAGCCGCTCCGTCCACATTCCAGTTGCAAATGGCAGAGCCCAAGCTCGATAATTCTACCCCTGCACATTCAGAAAGCGTCCCGCGCAAGACCGAGCCGCTCAAAGCTGGAGTACAGCATCACCAGAAGCTTGGCAAAGAGAAGAAAAATAAAAAATTCAAGCTTTCAGAAGAAAAAAGCAGGCTCGACATGCAGACCCAGAATGGTCGCTTGCAAAGTAATGCCAACCAGGGCTTTTTCGATACCAGTATTCAATCGAATATCGGAATTATCGGGGTCAAATTTCTCTGTCAGCAAGGTTATTCACCCGTAGTCAATAATGTGTTTCCCGGGACGCCCGCATTCACCGCAGGCATTGTCCCTGAAGATGTAATTGTGGCTGTAGACGGGGTTCCCACTGCCGGATTGAATCGTGAAGAATGCTATGACCTCATCGTTGGAACGCCAAATACTCCAGTTACTTTGTCTTTGCGGCACGGCAGCGAGTTTCGCGCCAAGACCCTGACAAGGATGGACTTTAACGACATCAAAGACCCGCGTATTCGTCAAGCTTATTTGAGCGACTACTAGTTTTATATTGGACTCTGGTCGAATCTGGTATCCTGTACGGGTCTGGACTCCTCAGGGTAATGTCCCTTGATGAAACTTTGTTTCGATGCCACTAAATTTGGTGCCGGTTTGAAAGAATCGGTCGAGCTCGCTCATCAAAAAGGAATCGGGTCGCTCGAATTTTCTTTTTCACCCTTCAGCGTCTCAAGCAAAAACGCGCTTGAAGTCAATAAAAAAGAACAGACATATTTGACTTCGATCAAAGACCTTTGCGCAGAAAAAGAAGTCGAAATAGCTTCGATAAATCTTGAATACGAGCACCAGCCAGGCAATAAAAAATCCACTCAAAAGTTTTTAGCCATGCTTTCAAAACTTGTGAAAGTGGCTAACTTCCTCAATTGTAAGCGTATCGGATTTCATATCGAGCCAGGTCTTGATGAAGAATGGAAAGGTGCGTTCGAGCAAGAATACAAAGAAATGCTGGCTATGATGGAGCCGCATGAAATCAAGCCTGTGCTCAGGCTTTCTGCACCAGAGTCAAGACGCGGTACTTCGCTCAAAAAATGGCGAGCGATGGAACCGCAAGACTGGCGCGATTTATTATCGAGCTGTCAGGGACTCTCGCTCAGTTTTTCGCCTGGCGATTGTTTGTGGCTTGGTATCGATTATCTTGCCATTTTGTCGCACTTTGCCTCTGCTATCGAAAATATTGAAGGGGCAGACGTTGAAATCGACCGCGAAATGCTCAAAGACAGCGGTATGTATGGACCGCTCTGGTGGAGATACAGATTGGTCGGCAAAGGCAAAGTGGACTGGGCTCAACTCATCGAATTGCTCAAGCTCTACGAATTCAAAGGAACTTTCTCACTGCGATTTGACGATGAATTTATTTTTGGCGATCAGGCGCAAATGGAAGACGCGCTTGATCAATGCATTGCCAAAATAGCTCCCCTGATAAAACTCTGAGAGGCTCATGGCCACGAATTATTCATTCTTTTTGCATACTCATTGGGACCGCGAGTGGTATTACACTTACGAGCAATACAGGATGCAATTGCCTGGTGTCATTGGAGGTATCATAAAGCAAATCGAATCTGGTGCGCTGCCAAGCTTTCAACTCGATGGCCAGACAGTATTGCTTGAAGATTTGTTCGAAATCCAACCGCAATTGAAATCCAAAATCGAAGCTCTGGTCAAATCAGGAAAAGTGGTAGTAGGTCCCTGGTACGTGCTTTGCGACCACATGCTTGTCAGCGGTGAAAGTCTCATTCGCAATTTGAAAACCGGACTTTCTGTCGCACGTGAATTCGGCAAGCCAATGATGGTCGGCTATAGTCCTGATACTTTTGGCCACAGTCAGGACATACCTCGCATTTTGCGCGGATTCAGCATAGACAAAGCGATTGCCTGGCGGGGCGTGCCTGAGAGCATTGCTTCTGACACAACCGAATTTATATGGGAAAGTCCGGACGGGAGCACTGTTTTTTGCCACATCTTGTCTCGCGGATATTTTCAGGTCTTTTTCCACGAAGCAAAAGATCCTAATAATCCAATCACTAAGACACTTTCAACCTGGCCGTTGTCTAAAATAAACGATTCTGGTTTGATTCCAGTTGGTGGAGATCATGTTGGTGCCCCGCCATCTTTCAATCACCAGTTGCAAATGCTCAAAGATGCTTTTAAGGAATCGTCTTTAGACCCGCAAAATCAGCCAACCTTAGAAGTGGTAACGCTTGGATCTTATTTGACCAGATTGCAAAATCTGCAAGAAAATCATAAGAAGCAAATTCCAATCTGGCAAGGTGAGTTGCGTCAAAACGACTACGCCAAAGAGCTTGCTGCTGCCTATCTTTTGCAAGGAGTTCTTTCCAGTCGCTTATATTTGAAACGATTGAACCGGCAGGTTGAGCATCGCTTGTTCAAAATTGTCGAGCCGCTTTGCACATTTGCAAGTAGTTTGAATCTGTCCAAATATCCTTTTGAAGAGCTGCTTTATGCACTCAAGCAGTTACTCAAAAACCAGCCACACGACAGCATTTGCGGATGCAGTGTAGATTCGGTCCATCAAGAAATGCTTACCCGTTATCAGACCATAAATTCGATACTGGATAATTTAGAAACACGTGTGCGCGAAAGCCTTTTGTTGAGTTCGCAGGCATCAAAATCAGCCATTGTGCAGGGGCTGTCTAGAGCCCATTTTCAAATGGCTGATCCTAAAGCGCAGGTAAAAGACTTCTTGCTTTTCAATTTTTCCAGCCGTCCGGTATTGGGCCCGGTGGCATTTGAAATGGCATTCGAAGACCAATCGATGTCGGTTGAATCAGCTACAGAAGCAGTTCTTGCTGCCATTGGTGCGGATAAGGAAAAATCGCTCCAGATTGATGAAACAGAAGCATGTACAGAACTCTTTGGCTTTAGTGGTGGTGTTCCGACCTATCGCGAAATAAGCAGAGTCCGTGGCTGGCTTTACGCGGAAACGCCAGCTCTTGGTTGTGCCAACTTTTCAGAAGTGGCAAAACCGGCTAGTGCTCTATCCAAATCGACCGACAGTTCAATTGCAAATGAATTTATGACTCTGCATTTCGATCAAAAGGGCAATTTGAGCGTGGATGCAGGCAAGAAGAAATTCGACTTAACCATGAACTTCAAAGACGTTGGAGACGGCGGAGATAGTTATAATTTCGACCCTGTTTATCAGGATGAAGCAATTGAAGCAAAATTCGTCAAAGCAAGCGTCAAATCTAGAGGCAGTCTGGTCTGTTCAATCGAACTCGTGCACGAGATCGATATTCCCAAAGGTCTGGAGCAAAGCAAAGATCAATCACTGCTTGATGGTGCTCAAACTAGAGACATTTTGAAAGTATTTAAGCGCGCAAGCGAAACTCTGAAGCATGAGCTGCGCACAGTCATAACGCTCAAATCTGGCGTTCCGGTCTTGTTTTGCGAGACCACTTTCATCAATCAATCGCGCGACCACAGGCTTGAAGTCGAATTCAAAACGAGCCAGAAAATAGATGCTACCTACGCAGAAAATCATTTTTCATTGGTCGAGCGCAAAGTAACACTGAATTCAAAAAGTGCGAAAGAAACGCCAGCATTACCCGTAGGTAAATATCACGAGGCTCCACTGGACCGCTTTGCCTGTCAGCGTTTCTTTATTGCAGGCGATCAGTTATTTTTGAATCGTGGTCTGCCAGAATATGGTGCAACGGAAAATTCAGTCAGTATCACCTTGCTTCGCGCCTTTTCTAAATTGTCTCGCCCAGGGCTCTTCAGTCGCGGTGGTGGAGCGGGTCCTCACATGGACACGCCAGAGGGAAATTGCTTGTTCGAGCAGTCTGTTTCTTATGGATTTGCACCGCTTGTGAGTGGTGAACCAAATGAAGCTTATCACCTGGCCACTCTCTTTGAAAATCCACTCTGGGCCTCGCCTGTATGTCAAAAGGGCTGGAAGCCGAAATTGCCTCCCTCCAAACAAGAATCATGGTCGTTCTGTCAAATTGGCAATGAAAATCTCGTGCTGATGGCAATGTTCGAGGATTCGCAAGGATATAACCTGCGTCTTTTGAACACGAGCAACGAGGCTGTCACAGCTAATTTAAACGTCGGGATTAATCATCGCTATCTTGAAGAAGTGGACCTCGATGGTTATCGTTTTGGACTTATTAATGCCACTAAACCCGGTGTGTACGAAGTTGATTTTCGCGCGCACGAACTAAAATCGTTCAGACTCAATTTGAAATCGCAGGGCTAAAAATGACTCAGGGAGTGCAAATGCAAGTGCAAGAAGAATTCACCAAGAAAGCGTCCGATGCTATCGAAAAGGCTCAAGACGAAGCAAGAAGGCTTGGACACAATTTTGTTTGTACCGAGCAACTATTGCTTGGCTTAATCGCTGAGGGAACCGGGGCGGCGGCCAGAGTCCTTGGCGCTAAGGGCGTCACTTTGAGCGACACTCGCCTGGCGGTGGAAAAATTGATTCAGCGTGGTTCGGGTTTTGTATCAGTCGAGATTCCACTGACACAAAAAGCAGAACGCGTAATTGAAGATGCGCACAAAGAGGCGAAAAAACTCAATCTTGAAAGAACCGCCACTGAGCATTTGTTATTAGGTCTGCTCAATTGTTCTGACGGAAATGCAATTGTGGTGCTCAAATCGCTTGGCATTGACGTAGCCGAACTGAAGCAAGACGCACTTAAGGCAGCTTCGCAACGCGAAAGTGCAAGAACCATAGACCATTTAAATATCGGGCTTGTAGACCAGTGCGACGAGTTTGTTAGGTCTATCGAGCGAATCAGCCGATTAAATGAGAAGCTGCGTCTTGGCGCGAAAGAATTGTGCGATAGAAAAGATATCAAAAAGCACGAAGCTGAAAAAATCGGCGTGGAAATTGCAGATTCACTGTCACGGGTAGAAGGCAAATTGAAAGAATTGAGCAAAATTCAGACAGGTTTCGAAGCAGAGAAAAAGCTCATTGCAAGCTGGGCTAAACAACTTAATTAATCGGCTCGGGACTAGCCTTGCTTTGGTCGCTGAACCCAGACAAAAGTAGTGAAGTTAGAACCTGAATCTTGTAAATTGTTGGCGGCAATTTTAAGCCCGTAAATTTCAGCCAGTCCTTTACTGCCAAGTGCAGCGATGTTTTTTTCAAGTTTGCCCTGACCAAGCATCTCTGCTACTTTGGCGGGATCTATCAGATCGCCTTCGCCACTGACCAATTTTAGATGGCTGTATTTTCTTTGCAAAGTGTGTTTGCACTGACTTAAAACTTGAGGGTGAGCCATGATCGTATCAATGTCGTCAAGCTCTGAATCTGGTGAAATCATGAGTGCATGGGTGATTTTAATTGCAAATTCGTCCACTTTGTCATAGGCATAATTTTTGGATGCTTCGACTGTTTCTTCGACCACGCCACCCAGCGAGTTTCGAATGGCAAACTGCCCGCGGTCGATGCTGCCGTCATGAAGAGCTTTCAAAACATTTTCGGTAGTATGCAAATAAGTCAGCTTAAACTCGCGATCGGGCGTGCGTTTCATTCGCTGGCGCGCAGCTTCTTCGTTAAAGCTGCCACGCCCGCCCTGAATTCCCAAAACCAGCGGTTCTTTTGAAGCGGGACTCGTTTTACTCAAGTTCACCTCTAATGTGATTATCGACTTATTTTAACCTATCGTTTGACAGAAAGTTTTTCTTCGAGCACTTCTCTTACTTTTTCTATAGCAATATCGGTGCTGATTTTATTTTTGCGATCAAATAGCTCGACAATTCCATCCGCTACCTTTTTGCCTGCCGTAATTCGCCAGGGAATGCCAATCAATTCGGCATCATTAAATTTGACCCCTGCGCGTTCGTCGCGGTCATCGAGCAAGCATGAGATGCCGGATGAACTGAGTTCAGCTTCCATTTCTTCGCTTAAAGATTTGAGTTTCTCGTCGCCGCTATTGACCGGCACTATTACTACTTCGTATGGAGCAATGCTTTGAGGCCAGATTATGCCTTTGTCGTCGTGGCTCGTTTCTACCACGGCAGCCATGAGCCGCTCTACGCCAATGCCATAAGAGCCCATAACAATTTCGTTTTTGGCACCGTCTGCTCCTAATACGTGTGCATTCATTGTTTTTGAATATCTGGTACCCAGTTTGAAAATGTGTCCAATCTCGAGCCCTTTTTGCAAATCGAGCTTGCCACCACATTTGATGCACTCTTCTCCAGCTTTTACAGTGTGAAGGTCGGTCCAGATATTTACAGCAATGTCTCGATCCACGCAAACATTGCGATAATGCCAGTCGTCAACGTTTGCTCCAGTGGTCATGCCGCTGCGACCTTTTAAGCGTGGGTCGGCTACGATATTTCTTATGGTATCGTTCAATTTTAAATTGCAGGCGCCAAGCGAGCCGGGATGAGCTTTCAACGCTTCAAATATTTCGTCGTCAGTTGCAGGTCGAATAGTGCTTGCACCAATTGCAGACTGCAATTTGGACTCGTTCATTTCTTGATCGCCCTGAACGAGAGCAAGCACAATCTTTGAATCGGCAACATAAACCAATGTCTTTATCTGGTTTTGAGCGCTCGCTCCGCCTTCCATTTCTTCCAACGCTTTTATAGTCCGAATCTGAGGAGTGGCAAATTTTTCCAGTTGGTTTTTGCTCGGCTCGCTGCAGGGCGGTATTACCTCGAATTTAGAGCTTCCGCGCTCGACGTTCGCTGCATAATCGCATGAAGTACATAAAACAAGATTGTCTTCGCCAGAATTTGTGAGCACCATAAATTCTATCGAGGCACTTCCACCCATGGCTCCAGAACTGGCTTCTACTGCCCTGAAATCTAATCCGCACCTTTTGAAAATAGATATGTAAGCCAGATGATGTTTGTCGAAAGAAGCATCGAGTCCAGCCTGATCGAAATCGAAAGAATACGAGTCTTTCATGGTGAATTCACGAACGCGCAGCAATCCGCCCTTAGGTCTGGCTTCGTCTCTGAACTTGGTTTGTATTTGATACCATATTTGGGGCAGCTGTTTGTACGATGAAAGTCCAGCGCGGGCAATAGAAGTAAAGACTTCTTCGTGCGTCAGTCCAAGAGCTAGGTCCGCTTTTTTGCGGTCTTTCACTCTGAACATGATTTCGGATACTGCTTCGAGTCGTCCCGATTCGACCCATAAATCTATTGGCTGTAGCGCGGATAGAACGAATTCTTGACCCCCAATCTTATTCATTTCTTGTCGAATGATCTCGATAATCTTTAGCCGGACTAGTTGTCCAAGTGGCAGCAGGCTATAAACGCCAGACGTGAGTTGACGAATGAAACCCGCACGCAATAGGTATTTGTGACTGGGAGCTTCTACTTGAGCCGGTGCTTCTTTGAGTGTCGGGATAAATAATTGAGACCAACGCATTCTGGGGTTCCTTTTAAAATTTAAAGAAATAAAATAAGCCACTTCGGCTCGAGGTGACTGACAAAAAGTTGATGTGAAGCGTGTAGGCTACAAGAAAAATCGCTCACTCAAATGCAGCGCCAGTTCGTCCCAAAATTCTTGGCGAATTAATAGGGTGGCGAGTGTGGAGGTCGAGCTAATTTCATAGCTTTCAATTATGAGCTAATCGAGCAGGTTGTCAATCAGATGTAAATCTAATGTGTACGGTCGAAAAAAACTGTGCAAATTGAGTAAACTTCGGGCGATGTCATGAGTTTGCGTGATTCGTTTTTCTGACTAGAATTTGAAAGTTCGAGATCATTTCTTTGGAAATTAAATAATGAAACCTCAGAGAAAATATTTGGTGCTTGCGGTAACCGCATTAGTCAGTGCCACCACATTTCAAGCTGCTGCCATCGCAGGTGGTGGCGGTAACGAACAATCACTGCAATCCTTATTGCTGATTATTCAAACATCGCAAAGCGAAGCCGAGCGTGCACGTGCGTTTCAATTGTTGAACGAGCAATACAAGCCAAGGCAAGATCCACCACCGCCGCCAGCTCCAGGTCCACCCCGATAAAATTTGGTTTTAAAAATCTACAAAAAAAGTCTCCCCGGTTTCCTTTCGGAATCAAGCCGGGGAGCTTATTTTTTTGCTCAAGTTTTTTGTTTGTCTTGAACTTTTTTCGACTATCCCTCAGGTGATGCGGGGCCACCGGGACCAGCAGGACCGCCAGGACCAGCAGGTCCACCCGGACCGGCAGGACCGCCGGGACCACCAGGACCAAGGGGACCACCAGGACCAAGAGGACCACTGGGACCGCCGGGACCGCTAGGACCGCCAGGACCGCTAGGACCGCCAGGTCCACTAGGACCGGCAGGACCACCAGGACCTTTGGGACCACCCGGACCGCCCGGACCCTTGGGACCGCTAGGACCGCCAGGACCACTGGGACCGCCGGGACCGCTAGGACCGCCGGGACCACCCGGACCTTTGGGACCACCAGGACCGCCAGGACCCTTGGGACCGCTTGGACCGCCCGGACCGCTTGGGCCGCCAGGACCAGCAGGACCGCCGGGACCTTTGGGACCGCCAGGACCGCTTGGACCTACAGGACCACCGGGACCTTTGGGACCGCCCGGACCAGCAGGGCCACCCGGACCAGCAGGACCGCCGGGACCGCTTGGGCCACCAGGACCACCGGGACCTTTAGGACCGCCCGGACCACCAGGACCTTTAGGACCACCGGGACCTTTAGGACCAGCAGGGCCACCGGGACCGGCAGGACCACCAGGACCTTTGGGACCACCCGGACCAGCAGGACCAGCAGGACCAGCAGGACCAACTGGACCGCCTGGACCAGCAGGACCACCAGGACCAGCAGGACCGCCAGGACCAGCAGGACCTTTGGGACCGGCAGGACCACCAGGACCAGCAGGACCTTTAGGACCACCAGGACCAGCAGGACCGCCAGGACCGGCAGGACCACCGGGACCAGCAGGACCACCGGGACCAGCAGGACCGCCGGGACCAGCAGGACCTTTGGGACCACCAGGACCTTTGGGACCACCAGGACCTTTGGGACCACCAGGACCACCCGGACCTTTGGGACCAGCAGGACCACCCGGACCAGCAGGACCTTTGGGACCAGCAGGACCACCCGGACCAGCAGGACCTTTGGGACCACCCGGACCGGCAGGACCGCCAGGACCAGCAGGGCCACCAGGACCGGCAGGACCGCCAGGACCAGCAGGACCACCAGGACCAGCAGGACCACCCGGACCACCAGGGCCTTTGGGACCACCAGGACCACCGGGACCTTTGGGACCAGCCGGACCACCTGGACCAGCCGGACCACCCGGACCAGCCGGACCACCAGGTCCACCAGGACCTTTAGGACCGCCCGGACCACCAGGACCTTTAGGACCACCCGGACCACCCGGTCCACCAGGACCAAGAGGACCGCCTGGACCCGAAGGACCACCAGGACCTGCAGGACCACCAGGACCTGAAGGACCACCAGGACCCGAAGGACCACCAGGACCAAGAGGACCCGAAGGACCAAGTGGTCCGGTCACAGTGTTTACATTTCCTAGAATTGGATCGCCAGTGGTATTAGCCACCACTACCGGTCCAAGTGTGTTAGTAATAGGGAACGTATACATGCTCTGGAAGTTCATCAGGTTGCCGCTATTTCCCTGGAAATGAGCTCCAAAGAAAAAGATCGGCGCTGGAATGCGCGAAGTCAGATTAGTTCTGACCATTACAAATGGACCCGGAGAACCTGTGTTAGCGAGCGGCACTCCTCCTGTTCCAGAGCCTGAGCTACCTGTAGTGGTTGTCGTCTGTACACCAGACGGCATTGTCAAAGCTGGGTTATGTCGAATAAAGTCTTCGAAAACAAGCAACTCAGCTGTGAACGAAGTTATCACCCAACCAGGTGCATTTGTCTGGTGGTGCAATAACGAAGCGTTCATCGCGTTTCTGGCATCGATCGGCGTCGACATCATACCTGCAGAACGAGCACAATCGCGGCAGGCGCGGTCGCACATATCGGCAGAGAAAATGAGGATACATATATTGAAGGTCAGCGCGCAGATAACAATTAGAATTGATACCACCGCTGCTAATTCAATTGCCGTGATGCCCTTCGCACTGAGGAAAGAGCCCTTACGAGCTCTTCGTCGGGGCTGGAATTGATTGTTCACAGAGCCTTCGATAGCCTCCTATGAAAAGTGCCTACAATCCCAATATAGGCAATATCACGGATTTGGTCTGTACGGAATTGGTATTACACCTATTGTTCTAAATCTATGGAGCTAGGCTCGGGTTGCTGAATTTGATAAATGACAACTGGGATTGATAAAGCGGGTGCCACTGAAAGTAGTGCTTCTTTAGCCAGTCTTTAACCATCGACCTATGACGTCGCAAATTTCATTTTCGTCTCTGGGACTGGGAAGAAAAGCGTCTATTCCTGCATTCAATAATTCTTGTGCATCAGTTTTTGTGGATTCGTTCGAATAGGCAATAATAGGTATACGAAAATTTTTGCATCGAAAGAATTCTGAGATGCGTTCAGGGATGATTTCTTGCGAATCAATATCGATTATGACCAGATCAAAGGTCATCGAATTCATTAGTCGAATTGCATGTGCGTGATTTGGCACCAAGACGCAATATTTTTCTTCGCGCAAAATAGCCTGACGCAAACGTTCTGCGCCAGGCTCGTCGCTCTTGATCAACAAGACTGAAGACAACTTAATCTTCTACTTTTTCTTTGATTCGGATTTGGAAGATTTTGATTTTTTGTCTTTGCTCGTTTTAGTTTCTTTCTTTGTCTCCGTTTTTACTTCTTTTACTTCTTCGGTCTCTTCAGCCTCTGGGGCGGTTTCATCTGCACTGGTTTGTTTTTCTACCGTTTCTTCTTGTGTGGTGGAAGTTGTGGAAGTGGAAGTTTCTTCTGTTTTAGCGCCAGAACATGCGCCGAGAAATCCGACAATGAAAATGAAAACAACCAATAATTTGAGCATGAGTCCCCCTGTCTTGTAGTAACGGCAACCCTGTAGCGTGTTTCATGTGAGCTTTGACTGTACTAGTAGGAGAGTCGATACAGTTAGGGTCGCCTAATAGATTCTTCTTTAAGAACCTTGCAGTTTGCTTTCATTGATCTCTTGGCTTCTTTGGGGAGTATATAATTTTTGTATGACAAGAATTTTGTTGGTAGAAGACGACGAGTATCTAGCTTCGGCACTGGTTTTAGCACTGGAGCGTAAAAAGTATCTTGTAGATTTAGCCAAAACTGGAGCTCATGCAATGCAATCGCTCTTTGGCGATCGTTATGATGCCGTCCTTCTGGATTTGGGGCTGCCGGTGGTAGACGGTATTGAAGTTCTTGAAGAATTGCGCAAGCAGGATGAAGAATTGCCAGTCATAATCATCACCGCGCGCGATAGGGTGGAAGACAAAATAAAGGGATTAGATAAAGGCGCAAGCGACTATTTGGTCAAGCCCTTCGATTTTGGTGAATTGGAAGCCAGGCTGCGCGCGGCTTTGCGGAAAAGCAATTACAAAAACAGCACCCAAATTAAATTTGCCTCCTTGTCTCTAGATACGAATAACGGACAGTTGCAGATTGCAGAAGAAGCAATGGAGCTTACTCCAAAAGAAGCCGTGGTCTTAAAAACGCTCATGGCACGCTCAGGTAAAGTAGTCAGCAAAAGGCAGCTCATGGATCAAATTCCAGATTGGCTTTTGGAATCGAGCGAAAACGCAGTCGAAATCGTCGTGCATAGATTGCGAAAAAAACTGGAAAATTCAGATGTGAATATTAATACAGTTCGTGGATTCGGGTATATTCTGGAAGCCAGACCATAGTGAAAAGAAAGGCAATCAGAAAACAGCTTTTGTTTTTGTTCGTGCCTCTTCTTGGATGCGTTGCAATTGCAAGTACCATTCTCAGTTTTTATCTGGTGCAAAATTTTTCGGAAGAATATTTCGATTGGGATTTGATCAATTCGGCAGATTCAGTAGTTGGTCGCTTGCGCGTACAGGGCGAAAAGGTGATGTTAGATTTGCCAGCATCAGCTCAAGCTATTTTGAAAAAAGACGGAAGCGACAAATTTTATTTTAGTGTCATCGACCAAACTCGTGGTGTCATCGCTGGTGACAAGAATTTGCCACCGCCAGTTATCGAGCTGGAAGAAGATAATCCGCGAATCAGAACCGGAACTATTGCAGGTGAAACTGTTCGCATAGTCGACGTCAAAGTTCCTCTGACAAGTGAATCTTTCAGTGCAGCAAAAAAGAACGTGATCGTTCAGGTTGCAGAAACCATGAATTCAAGGCGTCAGTTTCAAAAAAAAATCTTATTGAGTATCGCTGTTCCACAGCTGATAGCAATGATTCTAGGATTGTCTGCAGTCTGGTATGGTGTAGTAAAAATCTTGAATCCTTTGAGAGATTTACAAGGTCAATTGGCTAAGCGTTCTCAAGCAGACTTGAGTCCTCTTGCCGCCGAAAGTGCTCCAGAAGAAGTTTATCCGCTGGTTAAAGCGATAAACTCGCTTTTCGAGCGGTCAAGCGAAGAACTCAAAGCGCAGCAAAGATTCCTTGCCAGTGCTGCACACCAATTGCGCACTCCTCTTGCTGGGTTGAAAACCTATTCTAGCATCGGAAACGAAATGACCGAAGCAAGCGAATTGAAGCACATCGTAGTGGAACTCGATCAAGGCATAGACCGGGCTTCTCGCATGGTAAATCAATTACTGGCGCTTGCTAGGACCGATGTTGGGGAGCGCAACAAAATGGCTTCGGCCGCTCAATTGGACCTTAATTTTCTGGTATCAGATGTAGTGTCCGAGCTCGTGGACCAGGCTATTCGACGTGGTTTGAGATTGACTTACGAAGGTGCAGATTCTCCCGCTTTAATCACTGGCGAACACACGGGACTGAGGCATCTTGTTTCTAATTTGATTGAAAATGCCATCTTTTACACTCCAAATGGTGGCTCGATAACTGTGGGAGTGAAAAGCGGCGATAAAGTCATCTTGTCTGTTGCAGATACAGGACCAGGAATTCCTGTAAGCGAACAAGAAAAAGTGTTCGAGCGCTTTTATCGCATTTTAGGTACCAATGGCAATGGCAGCGGACTGGGACTTGCTATAGTCAAAGAAGTTGCTAACGCGCACAACGCACAGGTCTCAATAAAATCGGGGACAAAAGAAATGCCTGGCACCGAAATTTCAGTCGTGTTTTGAAAGCTAAACGTTGATAATTTGAAATCCACAATTAGCCAGTTTTTTCAGGTTGCGTTGCTCTTCGTCTGTGATCAAATAATCAAGCTCGCTTACATCGCAAATTTTGAAATGCACCGAGAACCCTAGCTTTTCCTTGCCTGCCAATACTGCTAATTCGGACGAATGTTCGACGAATGCTTTTTTAACCAGACCGTCTTGATAATGTCCGACAGTGGCGCCATTTTCTTTGTCGAGCCCCTGAACACTTATCAAAGTGAGGTCGGCATGAAAGCGCTTGATCGATTCGAGCACTTCAGCCCCTTCGTTTATAAGCAATTCGGGCACCATAATTCCTCCAAGCAAAATGGTCTTGGAGCTTCGGCAATTCGAGAAAGCAATAGCGTTTGCTGCACTATGAGTGACAAAAGTCGCTTGCAATCCCGAAGGCAAATATTCGCCAATCAACCCCACGGTGGTGCCGCCATCTATAAATACGAGCATGCCCGATTTGATTAATTTGGCTGCTTCGGCTGCAATTCGACGCTTTCCATCAAGATTTAGGTCTACGCGAGCCGAATATTCGTAGGGCACAGGGCTTATAGCCATTGCCCCTCCATGGACTTTCTTGAGCAGACCGTTTTCTGCCAGTTCCTTAAGATCGCGCCTGATTGTGTCTTCCGAGACGTTCAAATCGTGAGCGAGCTCAGCCGATGAGGCTTTGCGCTTGGTGTGGAGCTGGTTCAGGATATGTTGTCTGCGTTCTTCGGTGAACATTCTATAAACTGCCTTTACAACTTCTTGCGTTTTTGTGCCGGATTGTGCATGATTATATAACAAATGCGCAGATATCGGAGGCATTTATGAGCAGAATTGCGATAGACATGGACGAAGTCATCACTGACGCCCTTTCCAAGCACGTAAACCTTTACGATCAGCACTTCAACAAGAAGACCAATGTAGAAGATCTGGCAGGAATGTCACTTCCTCAATACGTTTTGCCAGAAGAAAAAATGAAAGTGATCGAGATTGTCCAGCACGAAACTTTTTTTGATGACCTGGCAGTTTTTCCCGGCGCACTTGAAACACTCGAAGCACTGTCCAGAGAGCACGAACTGTTCATCACCACTGCTGCGATGGAAGTCCCGAATTCTTTCAACGGAAAATATAAATGGCTTTTGAAACACGTTCCATTTATAGACTCGATGAATTTCGTTTTCTGTGGTGACAAATCGATAGTCAATGCAGACTATTTGATAGACGATAATGTGCGTCACTTCAAACGCTTTGTGGGCAAAGGTCTTCTGTTCGATGCTCCGCACAATCGTTTTATCGACTATAACCCCCGCATGAAAGATTGGAACGATGTGGCCAATTACTTTGGTGTCAAAATTTCCAAAAGCACCACTTGCGGCCAATTGGTTTAACACTCGTCTAACACCGCTAACATCAAACTGTCTAAAGACTCGATAAAGGCTTGAAACCTCAAGCAAATAGTCTTATGATGGCATCAAATCATCACCAGATTTGGTGCCACGAGGCTAAAGACATAGACGAGTTATATACATCGAATAGCAATGATATCGCCGGTGCAACCAGCATGACCGGAGAATTCATCGAGCCACCACTTAATTTTTTCCTGAAACTGTTTTCTCACAGACAAGCAGGGCTGATTAGGCGCGAAAATGGAAACTGGCGTCCGATGAGTCCCTACTATCAGGTGACCGACGAAGAAGTCATTAGCTCGATATCTGCCACCAAAGATGTAATGTACCGGGCCTTCGCCCTTGGTATCAAAGAACGCTTTTATGTAATTGAAATTTTGCAAGAAGACGTCGATTTGGATCCGCTAATCGTTCCGAGTTTAATGGGACACTTGCAAAAGTTGAACGTCAAAGCCCGCGCCTTTCGTGCCGGTTGCAGCAATGTTCTGCAAGTTTATCTGTACTTCGATTCCAAAATCAAAACAAACGAAGTCGCTGACGGATTGCATATGTTCTTGCAACAATCTGGATTCGATACAAACAAGATTCGTATCCTAAAAGAAGACGATTGTTTTGCTTTGCCACTGCTTCCAGGTTTTGAATTCTTGAATGAGGCTTACGAACCTGTGATAAAGCGCGAAGAAATAGCACTTGAACCTGCACTTGCACTCTTCATGACTCAGATGGTCAAAGTGCAAAACAATACAAACGATTTCAGAGATACGTTGCGCAAATCGATTCAGCAAGAACTCGATTTCTCAGTGCCCGAACCGGCCCCACCCAAAAAGAAAACACGTTTGATCCAACTAGCCTTGCCTGTCTTCAAGCCTGAAGTAGTCGTAAACCCAGACACGCCGAATATGCTTTAATAGTTAGAGAAGGTTTTCCTTTTCTGGCTGATGCATGATTATTAAAGAGCGAATCAAATTTATTTGGTATCTGCTCCTTTCTGTCTTACCAAATGTTGCACTGCCACTTTCTGGTTGGGCATGGCCGTTTTATTCTTCCCAGCATTCTACAATCGGGCTAAGTGAAAAGTAACATCAAAATAGTTTTGATTTCCGCGCATATAGTTTTTGCTGCGTACTTTTTGATGTACTGCCTTGCAAACGGTTATCTTGTCCCGCTTTTAAACAAACCCGTATTTCGCCTGATCGCTTTAGTCGGACTTTCTACTTTTGTTGTTTCTAGTTTGATACTTGCGTTTCTGCCAGATAAAAGGTCGATCTGGAAGACTCTCTATTTGTTGTTCTACGTATTTTTAGTCGTAATTCCAAATGTGATGATTCCAGCTTTCGGACCGGCTGTGGTCACCATCGTGCCGTTTGGATACTACGAGACATTGTTCCGAGATGGTTTTAATTGAAAATTTTTAGGACGGAAAATTTTTTGGTTCACTTTCTAACCAATTTTTTTAGTGTCTTTTTGATTTCGTCTGTCGTCCAGGCCCCGGGGCCTGGAAAACAGACGAAAAAACAAAAACAGGTTTACTTTGACGCCTGCGATTTAATCTGTGGTGAGCAAAGCATGCGCTTTTGTGGTACACAATGATTGATGACCAAAAACAGCCTATTAGCCTTAGTTTTACTCTGTTCGATGGCAAGTGCGCAAAGCCTGAGCATACAGCCCGCCACTGCCAAGGACCAGACAGTTTACTACTCGCCGCTTTCAGACGAGACGCGCAAGAATGTGGAAAAGGCGGTTAAATTCGCCAAAGCCAAAAAGTCGGAAAAAGCAAGACCTTTGTTCGATGCCGCTCTTGCTGAGTGTAATGATGTTCAAAAATGCTTTGCCCTTGCCGATATCACTGAGCAATATGGAAGCTTTTGTACCGATATCAGACGTGCAGCTGTTGAAAAGGCTTATCAGCTGAGCAAAAGCCGCGACGATCTTATTTTGGTGGCTCTCAAAGGGCGCAAATTCGAATGTTTTGAAGCGACGCGTGACGCTATGCAAGCCATGATCGCCAATGCCAAAAGCAGAGAAGACTTGAGGGATTTAGCCCTAAAAGCGCAGGAAGTCTCACTGAGCGACCTGTCGCACCTTGCTATGGAAAAACAATATTCGATGGTTCAGACTGTGCCGGAAGCGCTTGAATTTGCACGACAGGCTTCGGCGCTGGGAATGCAAGACCTTGTTCGCAAAACATGCAAAGAACTCATCGATGATGAAAACGACGTTCATCAGCTCATGACCATTTTGCGCAATATCGAACCTTTCAAAAATGCAGATTTGACCAGATATCTGCTCAAGAAGTCGCTAGATAATTGTAAAAACATAGACGATTTGCACGAAGTTTATGAAGCCGCACGCCGACATAGACAGAAGGACATTTTCGATGTCTGCGCGTTTAGAGCGAAAAAGCTCAAGCTCATCGAAAATTACAATAAACAGAGTGCCGACTATAAAGATAAAATGGAACGCTGGCGCCAGGACCAAAGCATGAATCAAGAAGTAGGAGACGATGGCGACATCACGCGCATGGCCCCGGCATCAGGTTTTTAACCGGCAAAAGCCGGCGCCACCGTCGCTTGTCTCCCCAGAAAAGTTTTCGATGGCTCTACATTATTAGACGTCACGTGGCGATAAAAAGTTCAATTGCTTCAGGTTAATGCCTGGCGGGCAAGTGGTTCATATGACACGTGCCAAGCCAAATGAAATCGAAGAGTTGAAGCGTCAGATTTTGGCGCTATCAAAGCGCGTAGGCGATCTGGAGCAAGTGCTTCAAGACCAGTTCGACATAGGCTCTGGATGGGAAGCTGAAGCCGAGGCTGCTGTTCCAAAGAAAATGTCGCGCTCTGTAGTGCCCGAACCCGCCGGTGTTCCGGTCGTGGACATGCCTGTTATTGAGCCGCCAATCGAGACGTCGGTCGAACCTTTGAGCGACCACGTTGTCGAAGAAAAGCTAATTCCTCCAGCAATTGAATCAGTTACCGAAACAGTCGTCGCTAAGAAAGAAGATCTAGAAAAGCCCGACTCGCTCGAATCGCGAATCGGTCTTTATTGGCTTAATCGCCTTGGTATCGCCAGCCTCGTCATTGGTGTGGCGTTATTTATCATCTATTCGTTCCAGGCATGGGGCGCCGCCATAAAAATTGGCATGGGCATTTTAGCTGGTGTGGCTTTAATCGCTGGCGGCGAGTGGTTCGAGCGCAAACGCGATAAAGACACCTCTGAAGCTATCGACCGCATCAAATACTGGGGACTTGGCTTAATTGGCGGTGGTTGGTCAATTCTTTATTTCACCGCGTTTGCTGCATATCATATCGCCGACGTCAAACTTCTTTCTAATTTGTTTGTTGAAGAACTCATTCTCACGGGGCTTTGCGCCGGTGCTCTTTGGCATGCTTGCGAAAGAAAATCTCAAACAGTTGCTACATTTGCGGTATCACTTTCTTTTGTTACTATCGCATTTTCGCAAATTAGTGCAGCAAGTATTTGTTGGCTTCTGGTGCTGGCTTTTGGCGCATACGCATTGTCTGTATTCAAGCAATGGCCGAAGCTTCTGATGTGGACCACCGTTTGTGGATGGGCAACTTACTTTCTGATTATTACACCCAAAATGCCAGCTACTGGTCTTGGAAATCCCTGGGCTGTAGAGACTCTTGGAGCGCTAACACTTTTCTGGATAGTTTGTAACGCTGCCCTTCTTGCGATGAAAGAAGAGAACGATGATACCAAAGGACGTCTTGTAGTTGCCACTGGATTCAATGGCATGAGTTACGCCTTTGTTGGCACCCAGATTTTGACTTATCTGCAAGCCGAAGTTGAATTCAATTATTTAATGCCGCTTGTGGCTGGGGCACTATATACAGCATCATATCAGCATGCGCAAAAGCGTAAGCTGACTTCGATCGCAAACATGCATTTGATCATGGGATTGTCTTTGTTGACGCTTGCTGTTCCGATGATTTGTCATGCCAAAGAAATCTTCAACACTTTCTGGTTGGTCGAGCTTGCGATTTTGGTGTATGTTGGGCTCAAATACAATAATCCGGCTGTTCGCTGGTTTGCCGCGCTTCTGTCGCTTGCTTGCTTTGTAAGCACATGCGGGGTAATTTGTGTCACAGACAAGAAGCAGTTTTTGACATTCCAGTATTCAGAACCGTTTCTGCACGCGCTGGTCGCTGCCACTGTTTATGGTGCTTGTGCGCAGATGTATCGCCAGTATAAAGGTAAGGTGCATCCATCTGGCCAGTTGCTCTATGCAATAGGATTTTTGTTCTTTTCATGGGCTGCGCCAATGCTTGCAACGACGCTTCTTTTCGAGAATGCCAAGGCACAGCAGCTGGCGGCTTTAATCGTTCTTTGGCTCATAGAATATTCAACTTTTGTGTGGCTTGGACACAAACTGAATGAGCGCGTTTTGCGCGTAGCGGCAGGTGCAGGCTTTATGTGCATGGGCTTTTCCTCGCTCTTAATTGAGGCTCCATACGCTTTTACTCAAGTGTTGCTTTCGCTTGGGTTTCTTGGAGCCGCCATTTATTCGCGCAAACAGACAGTAACAAACGAGCAGGAAGCTCGCTCTGCCTATAAGTTTTATATTACTGCTGGTGCAGTATTTACCTGGATTCACACATTGAATCATGCAGGCAGCAACATGGATTTCCTGGCACTCAGATGGGCAGGCGAAGCTGCCGTGCTGGTTGGCGTAGGACACTTACTGCGCGATAGATATACGCGTATCCTTGGCGCTCTTTGGTTTTTGAATACATTCCTCGTGATGATGATTCAGTTGGGAAAATGGAATGGCGCCGAAGACGCGATGATAACTATCATTCTTTACTTGATGGCATTTGCTTATAGAAAAGTACCTGCGGAATATCAAATTGGAAACGAACGCAGAATTGCGCATTATTACGACGCCATGGGAACCACTGTAGCGACATTTGCAATTTGGGCGCTCGTCCCTGGAGAATGGCTCACACTGGCATTTGCACTTGAGGGCATTGCGCTATTATCTGCAGGCTTCATGGTGCCAGACAAAGCTTTTCGAGTTTCTGGTTTGATAGTATTTGCGATGCTAGCCTTCAAACTTTTATTCATAGATCTGGCGACTGCGCGCACCGACGCACGCATACTGTCATTCATTATTGCAGGTGTCATTTTGCTTGGCGCATCTTACATCTATGCCAAATACGCTCAACGTTTGCTCAAAGATAACCAGAACTGACGCTCTTTCGAATAAAGCGTCAGAATCATTTGGATTCTTTTTCAATGCTTGCGCAGAGCGCTCCAATATATTTTTAATACTCTCCTGGTCGCCCATTCTACAGGGGTAAATTCCAAGGTCGTCATTTTTGCTGCCGCCCGACAAAACGAGCAAGCAGGCAAGCAAACAAAGTTTAGATTTAAACCTAGTCATTTTGTAGATGATAAAGAGAGTGTTTGACCGTGGTTTTTGGAGAGCTATATAATAGCAGTTAAGAAATCGGGTTGGTCTATTATGCTCAAAACAATTGCTGCTGTGTTAATTTCGGTACTGTATACAGTGCTATACAATAATCTCGTAATCTGTGCAGAACCTAGCGATAAGCCAATGTTGAGTGCCAAGATACTTACTTTCAATCAGAAAAATTTGACAAAGTTGAATGCCAGTAAGAGTAATCCCTTCATAACAATTTATGATAAGCATATTGTTGTAAGCTGGAATAACAGTAAAACAACCAAAAGTATTCAGCCGTCTGAATTGGCGCTTACATTGAGCCAGATTCCAGAAAAACATTGGCCTCTTGGGCGAGCGGTAGGCGTTATGTATTGCGGAATTTCAAGCTCGGGTTCTGAGGTGAAAAAATACAGGCAGGACGCCTGGAAGTCGGTAGAAACAACATTGAAAGAGATGAAGATCTATTTGAATGCCTGTCCCTGTGCTTAATTTGTGTTACTATGCGCCTGATTTTAGAGGTCTAAACATGTCAAAACGCTCAGAGAATCCAGATGAATTCACGCTGCAAGTCAACAAGGACAAATTGTTTTGTGACGTGCTCAAATATGTTTTGAAGAAGACTTTAAGCGACGATTGCGTGCCTGTAATTCAGGAGCTCGAAACTGCGTTTTATGAACGCTGGGCGGCTCTGGAAGCCGGAGATGAAAAGAAGAGTGAGAGTTTAGAGCAAGTGGAGCGTAAGCTCGTCGAGAAGCTTTTAACGATGGGCACGCAGACGCGCTAACCTTTTATGTATATTCGACGTAACTTGCCGACATCTGTCATTTTATGGTTTTGTGCAAAGCATCTTGCATTTTTCATTTTGCTAAGCAGTATTGTCTTCTTCATGTACGAAATGCTCGACTGGAAATGGGTAGGCATCCCATTCTTGCCTGTTGGAACTATTGGTACTGCTGTTGCATTCTATGTCGGCTTCAAAAATAACAGCTCATATGAGCGCCTCTGGGAAGCGCGCAAAATCTGGGGATCGATAACAAATAATTGTCGATCGTTTGGGATGTTGGTTTCGTCTACAAGTCTGCTCGAAAAAGAAACAATCCGTGCTTTACTGGAACGTCAAATGGCATGGTGCAATGTTCTACGCATTCAACTACGCAGCGTATCTAACCGATGGAGTCCAGGCTGGGTGCCGCGCGAAGTCGCGCTAGTAATGATTAAGAATGGAAGACCAGCGGCAGAAACTGAAAAGGTCGAATTTTATACAGATCGTTTGTTAACCGAAGCAGACCGCGAATCCATAAATGGCAAAGGCAATCAAGCAAGCGAAATCTTGAGATTGCAGGTGCGCGACATCACAGCGCTTGAAGAAAACAAAACACTTCCCGAGTTCGAATGTGACCGCTTGCAAAAAATATTGATAAATTGCGTCGATATGCAGGGTGCATCCGAGCGAATCAAAAATTTTCCATTTCCCAGGCAGTACGCGTACTTCAGCTCGGTATTCGTCTGGATATTTGTCTGTTTGCTGCCATTCAGTTTGATTCACGAACTGGGAAAAAATAGTCACGAGCTTACATGGCTTGTTATTCCGTGCAGTACGCTAATCTCGTGGATATTTTTGACCATGGAACAAGTTGGCGACACCAGTGAAGATCCTTTTGAAAACGGCGTCAACGACGTGCCCCTCACTTCGATTTGTCGTAATATAGAAATTGAGTTGTTGGAAATGATCGGCGAAATAAATCTTCCCGAGCGCATCAAACCTATCGAAGATATTTTGATGTAACGGAGGTGATCCGTATGAAATCGTGGACCTGGATTTTGGTTCTTCCAAGCATTTGCTTGATTGTGACTGCGTGTACAAGCAAGATTTCATCGTCTAAAAATGCACCTAGTGAATCGAAGCTTCCTTCACCTTCGCAAAAAATGATTGACGATGTTCTTGGTAATTTGAAGACAATCCGAATCCTTGATTGGAGAATGGATAAGGATGGAAATTTGGTTGGAAAGTGGGGTGGCGAGATCAAAGGAACCAAAGAAGAGTCCATAATTTTTGAATCTTCCGAGCCTATTGTCTGGTCTCAATTGCCGCGGGCGCTTCGTATTGATGAAGATGCGAATTTGAAAAAACAGGATTACAACATATGTTTGGGATCTGAAAGTCAAGTGCCTACACTTGAGCTGACTCAAAAAAACGGTCAAGTAAGTTATTGGGGAGTAGCTAATGTTGGAGTGTTAAGGTGTAAGGAATGGCGTTGCGATGCGAGTATCAAAAATCCATTTTCATTTGCTGTATGGCTGGCTCGACACGGCGTGACTGAACCTGCCATTGATGCAAAAAGATCAGTGGACTACGCGATTTATGAATACGAAAAAGAGAAAAACAGTTTTGATCAATTTATGTTGAATATGCCGAAATCACTCCGTTCGTTTCTCGGCACCATCAATCGTTTGGAGGCTACTCCATCTTTAGAAGTTATGTCAGAGACCTATGGAAAAATCCCAGAGGAGAAGCGATTGCAGTTAGCGAAGTTGGCTCTGAGCAATGAGTTTCCTCGCGAGTCGGAGCAGATCGCAGTTCTTTTGGAGTGGAAAGGAAAATTTTTAATTGATTGGGCAGGCGGATATCAGTCTTTCCCGACGGATCTACTTATGGAGTATGAACCAAGTCAGGTAATGTCGGTGGTTAATTCATCGAGGCTTACAACGGCACAATGGATCGGACTCTGTCGGTATTTTTCTTCATACGGTTTAAGTCAAAAATTTCCATCTGGATATAAGACACTGGACAGGAAACTTCAGCAACGGATAATTAAAGAAGTTCGTTCCACTGGACGAAATGACTACGATGTTGATAAATTCAATAATGCACTGAAAAATTGGAAATCGTAAATTCAATTACTTCAAAAGTTTATACATCTGATCGCTCGATAACTCGCGGCCTGGTATTACATGCGCTTCTTCGTGTCTAAAAATGTAATTGGCATCTTCTATCACGGTTTGCTGACGCAGAAAATAATTGTGCGTGACTGGATAATTCATCTCGAATGACAGCTCGAATTCAAAAGATGCAAAAGGCACCACTTTAGTGGTATCAACAAAAATGATTGAGGGGTGGATATCTTTGCGCGGAGGACCTGAGCGTCCAAGACGTAGCTTGCGGTTCTTCCATTGCGAAACATACAAAATAAAGTCGACAGTGTTGAAATGACAATGCGTGCGGCGAGCAAGCTCTGCAATGCGCGGCATCATCTCGCCGTCGAATACGGTAAAGTCCAGATCGGGTGCCGCTAAAATTACTTCGTTGAATGCCTGGAATGGTTCATGATCCGATTGGCTAAAAAAGCATTCGACCGCTTTTTCAAGGACTCTGCATCCCATCGAGATTGTCACCAGATTGAGCTTGTCGGCAAAAGCCCGGGCGTCCTCTTCATTGTCGAACGCTTGTTCTAGAAAGGCTTTCAATTCGAGCAAAAAGGCGCAAAAGTCCTTGCCAGCAGTATTTGCTGCTTCAAGGTCTAGATCGTAATCCTGCGTTTTTGGAGAAGTAGCCCAGGAAAAAGCAACTATATGTCCAATGTTCGAGCCTGGTTTGGAAACATAATTGCGTTCCAGAACCCCCACAGTTTTCTTGAGTTGGTCGAATGAGTGTTTGTATCCGTGAATGAAAAAGAGGATTTCTTTGCCGCTTTCGACCATTTCGTCATACAATTCGCGAAAAAGGCGTGCATATCCTCCCAGCTCCCTTTTATGTGCGGTGAGGCAGGTGTCGTAAGTGCAATGGAAGTCTTGACCCCAGAGTGCCGTAATGTCGCCGGGGGCGGGCATTACGCCAAAGCGCATAGGTCCAAATGCGCTGCCTGTATTCGATAAATGACCCTCGTTTACCGCTCGATCAGTCATCAAAAAGTGGTTATACTTGCTCATCTATTGAAATTTTACCGCCTAATGGCACGTTTTGCTTAAAATAGGAAAATCGATGAAATTTAAAAAGACTTTGCTCGCAGTCACTATTTTGACATCAAGTTTATTTCTCATTCCTGAGGCAAGTTTTGCCGAGCAGGACAAACCAGGTGTGCTTTCGCCCGCCAGTCAGAAATATTTTAAAGACGTGGTAGCGGCAAATAAGAAAGCATGGCTCGAGCGACCCCATAAACACGCATCATCTGGGCATCTGGTTACAACGGTCGGTGTGCAAGTTGATGCTGCTGGAAATCCGAAATGTTCGGTTTATGAGTCTTCTGGCGACAAAGAATATGATAACTTCGCTCTTCAAGTCTGCAAGGAAACCAAGCTTGGTGTGCCGCCCGAGACCTGGAATTTAGATACTACAATTGGTGTGGTTTTTTCGTCGCGAGTTAAAACCCAGGCTACACAGGAAAAATATCGTGACACCAATTTTGTTGACACTGTAAAAACTGCGTCGTCGATTCGTTGGGCAGCAACTGCGCTACCAGCTGAATACAAGGGAAAAAGTCTGGTGGCGATAGTAAGCTCGACAGTGAGCGAGAAAGGTGTTGCATCGTATGAGCTCAAAACACCATCTGGAAATGCGCAATACGATAAATTTGTGCTTGATCTCTGCAACAAAACTTTCATTCCTACCCCGCCTTCTTACTGGGATAATGCCGAAACCGTTGAACTGATGTACTCTTCGAAAGAGGCAGGCTCTTCATTGAAATGAAGAAACTGATTCTAGCTTTAGCGCTTTCGCTTAGCTCGGTTGTGAGCGTGGAAGCCTGTCCTCCATTAAGTACTTATATTGCCGAACGTGAAAAGCTTGTGAATCTGCTCGGACCGATAGATGAAAGAGGAGACTACATCGTTTTTGAGTTCGACAGAAACGGAAATGAAATTTCGAAGACCTTTACGAATAACTGCTGGAAAGACCGTAAAATCCCCGAGTTGGAAGGGAATCAACTTCAGGTTTTTCAGCCAGAAAAGAAAAAAATTCAAGTTTGCTGTTGTTGTGGAGAAAAGCATTTAAAGACAGTAACTCTACCACTACACGGATACAGGAATTCCGCCGGAAAAATTGTTATCAAACCAGTATTTTTGCAAGCAGAAGAATTTTTTGAAGGGCGTGCAGCGGTCAGCGACAGTCGCGATCGGATCGATCACCGTTGGCATTTCATTGACGAACAAGGCAAAAGAACGAGTAAAGACTACGAAAGTGTGTCTCATTATTCTGATGGGCTTTGTGCAGTTCAGGTTCGTGATAAGGAATGGATTTACATCGATAAGGATGGTAAGCAAGCATTCAATGAAAACTTTGAGATTGCCGAAGATTTTTCTGATGGAATGGCAAGTGTTTTTGTTGGAACAGAAAGTAAAGTCATATCAAAGACTGGCGCAGCGGCATTTGTCTGTGGAGAAAAGAAAGTCGGTAAATTTGAGCATGGACTGGCTAGTTTTCAAATCGCGCCCCAGCATGGACATCGTGCGCCGTCTGGGGTGATCGATAAAACTGGCAAAATAATTCTTGAAGCGAAGTTTGACTACTTGCGGTTTCTTGCCGACGGGAAAATTGAAGCCGTTAATACAAACTACGATTGTTTGATTGAAAAGTATTTGCTTTTAGCCATGTATGTGAGCGAATTTCATTATAGAAAGCACAATGAAGAAAAAAATTGGAAGTTGCCCGCACCAAAGAATGTCGACTCTGCTCTAATTCAGTTGGAAGAAATTTTCACTGAGAATTTTAAGCTGAAGTTTTCTTCTTTAAATCAAGAAGAGCTGAGACAATGTCTTCCGAATTTTCACAATTTTTTCTCAGAATCATGGGAGCTTGAAAAGGGTAAAAATCCCATGCTGACTTCATATTTTAAGTCTCGAGGCATTGTTGAGCCATATAGGATGATCGATGAAATCTTTGAGCAATATTAGAAGAGGATTCAATCTGGAAATAGTATCTCCACTGTTGATATGCATTAAAAACTTTTGTGAAATGAAAAACCTCTACAAGATTTTGAGAGTTGCACCTAGTGCGGATATGCAAGTAATTTTTTATGCTTACCGTACCCTGAAAGAAATTTATGGACCGGAAAATCTTGTAACAGGAAATGCTGCTGTATATGCCGAAATTATCGAGGCATATTCGCTTTTAAGCGATTTGGAAAAAAAGATTGCTTATGACAAAGACTTTGCTGACCAAATAATCGATCAAAATCCTGATTCCTTTTATCAAATACTTCAAGTGGATAAAAAAGCAGATTCTAAGATTATCCGCTATGCGTACAGGTATTTGGCGTCTCTTCATCATCCCGAAAATATCGAATCAGGCGACAGTGAGAAGTTCCGTATTTTGACCGAAGCCTGGCGAGTTCTGTCCGATGAGAAAAAGCGCGCAGAATACGACAAAGGTTTGTCTCATTGAGTATAATCAACGAATGATTAACCCGCTGAAAACCCTGGCACCCCTTGTTATCGCGCTTCTTCCACTTTCGGTTTTTGCGAGTGAAATCAAGATTGATTCGATGACCGGACCCACCGGGGTCAAGTATCATTTTTACGATAAGGGCGAGCTTGCATTCGGCTGGGAAACAAAGCGTCCAGTCAAAAACGATCCTAAAATCAAATTCTGTATTCCTGCAGCCTTTACCACTACTACTGATACCATTGTCGGAATATACTCTTACAAAGGTAATGTGTATAACGCGCGTGCAATATCTAAATCCATTGGTGGAACTATTTTGATAGAAGGCGGCAAGTTCGAGATTTTTCCAAATGACAAAGGAGCGAAATTCACTTCTGAATTTATTGCATCTTTGAGAGACCGCAGAGCGTCGTTGTTTCAACAGTATCAGTTAGTTCAGAATAGAACCGCAGCAACATTCAAAGACAAAAAGAAATTTCAAATGCGCGCTATCGTCAAATTTACTGACGGTAGAGAAGGTGTTGTAGAGAGCTTTAAGGCGATTGATTTTAAAACTTTCAACGAAGATCTTGTGGCACTTGGTGTGCAAGATGCGCTTTATACAGACATGGGCGCTTGGGATGAAGGTTGGTACCGCCACCCGGTAACTGAAAAAGTGGTGGCAATTGGAAACGACAGATCCAAAACGAATAAGCAGACAAATTGGGCTATATTCTATCAAAAATGAATGGACCCAACCGCGAGGTGGTCAGGTCCATTCTGGCTCGATCTGTAACAGCGAGCATTTTAGAGTTCGGGCACTGAGATTACATCTCGATGTCTACTCTGTACGCTGCTACCAGGTCGGGTCTGGCTTGCAACACGGCAACTTCCGCTTTGCGTGCGCCGATACCGATAAAGGCTGGCTCGCGCGATTCGGATTTTGGATCTGCCGGTATACATTCTGAAAGAACCAATTTTGGTGCTTCCGTAGCGATGCAAGTGGCTGCTACCACATCTTTCAGCACAAGCACTCCGCCGTCAGGCAGATATGCTTTTTCGAAACTGATGAAACGATCTTTGTTGTTTCTGAAGTTGCGAATGGTGCCTTCCATTGTGGTTCGCGCGGGAAGCGCATATCCTTCCAGCACTACATCGCGGTCAAGTACAGCGACCACTTGAAATGGATCGCTTTTGTTGACTGCTAGTGTTCCTTCTGCAAGCCTGAACGGGAGCTTATTATAGTCGGCTACCATAACATCTTTTTCTACCACCTCTACTCCGGCTTTGAGTGGGTGATTTTGCTTGAGCGAATCAAGATAAGCTGCTACATCGTTTTCACGCGACAAACATGCTTTAATAGAATTCGCCCAGCTGTTTGCAAGCGCTTCGGCAGACATCCCTTTCTCAGCGGCACTTTGTGCATCGGCAGTGGTTATATAATAGCCACCGAGTTTGATGACGATAGCACCGTTTTCACGTTCGACTGATACTGCACCTGGTGTTTTGTCGGCACTGCGCACAAGAGCGTTGTCGAAGTTATCCTGGGCTTGCCATGCGCGTTTCTGCGCTGTGAACCCGCCTGCGTCACCGGTAATTGCAAACATTGGCTCGCCTCTAAAGGTGACCGATTCGCCCTGGTTGAATCCAGCAAATGCAGGTCCAGCGGAGACGAAGCCTGCTACAGCTGCAATTGTCAAAAACATTGACATTTTATTTCTGATACTTACTGTCATGACTTTACCTCCTTCTACATTACATTTACTGGGGCTGCCACAGCGATACTCGTGGTGGCGTGGGTTTCCATCAACAACTCGGATTCTGCTGGAATTACAAAGGTAGATCCTTTATCCATCATGAGACGCGAAGTATAGAGGTGTTGCTGTTCTTTGGAATAAGGTTCACCTAACCAAGAACCGGTAATGAAGCCTTTTGCAGCGACTTTACCGCCTTTGGACAAGTCAACCATACCTTGAGCTGCGGCCTCTGGTTCTTCAACTACCCAATTGTCTTTATCCATTCGGTTAGTGTATTGATCGATTGGAATAAAGCTGTTGATTGGCTTTGCATCTGCCATAACAAACTGGTTGTGGTCGCCCATGATGTGAGCGCTTATCGGTATTTCCTGTCCGTCTGGTGTTTCCATCGCGAAGAAATCGATTGTTACGGCATCTTTGTTGGGGTAACCGTTATATTTGTATACGTCTGCATTAACCACTTTGCCGTGCACCAGAGTACCTTTAGGCAAGTAAGTCTTGTAGTCTGTCTCTAGTGGAATGTCGCGGCTAATTACAGCTGTAACATTGTCTCCAATAGTGGCACCATCATTAAAGAAGCCAGAAACTATTTGAATAGGTAGTCTCATTTCTGGCTTAAGCACGATGATGTGTTTGTCTGTTGCCACCACAGCTGATGCTATTGGTGTGGTGCTGGTCATTTTGCTGACGTATGTCTTGATTGCATTTTCGTCAGACAAGCAGTCTTTGATTTTGCTTGCCCAGTATTCGGCTAATGCCATCATGGTCATGTCTTTGCGTTTTGCACTGTTTGCATCTGCAGTGATAATGTGGAATCCATCGAGCTTAACGACTGGGTGACGATTTTCAATTTCAACCGTTACTGCCGATGGTCCTTTATTATGTGCTTTGATAATTGCATTATCTAAGTTCTTCTGAACGATAACTGCTCTCTCTGAAGCTGTCAGCTTGTCTGCGTTTGCTTCGAGTTCGAAAAGGTCACCGCACAAATGGATTGTTCTTTTTTCTGTCACTATGACTTCATCGGCGATAACTGGTTTTACTGCGAAACCCAGCGCTAATAGAGCGGTCATAGCGAGAAGAATTTGAGTTTTAATTGGCTTGCTTGTCATGTCTCTCCTCCTTATTAACTTGCCTGCCACTAAGCAATCGAAAATTCGGAAGTAACCAGGTGAGATCGATGATCAAGTCTCGTCCGGCGCTTCTTCGATTTCTGTTCCACTTCCTACTAAACCTATAGCCGAGTGATATCGAATCAATGCCCAACTTTTTCTAATAGACGGAAAAAAGTTCTGTGCTAAGTGAAGAATAGGATCGCACAGCGCTAATGCTCTTCCACTTCCAAGGCGCTGTGCGATTTGTTTTTGGCGCGATTTACTATTTTGATCTACTGATTGTTCAACACGCTTTTTATGCGTCGCACCGTGTCACCATTTACACCTTCGACTTTCAAAAAGATCTGTTCTGCACGTACCAAATTGTCATGTGCGAGCCGCATCTTGTCCGGGTTCTCCTGGGACATCTGTGATTGTGCAAGAAGCAATAATGTTTGTCCTTTTGGAAGATTTTTTTGCTCTGAAGGAAAAGCCGCATCGATAGCCTGTAATCGTCGCGTCAGTAATTTTTCGGATTCGTCGTACTTGTTTTCGCTTAGTAAGTATTCAGCAATATCCACGCGCACGTCAGGCAATTGCGCGGTGTATTCGGGATGATCTTTTGCGATGGCATCCCAGTCACGAACACATTCATACAGTTTTTTGCAAACTATGGGGTCGAATTCACCCGGAGCGAAATCGGCTAGCTTAGCGAATTTTTCATTGCCGAATAATTTTTTGAAAATTGCCAGGCTATATATAAAGGTACCGTTTGCTCCGGGATGATGCAAATCAGGGCTGTAAAGCTCAATTTCAGGGTTCGTTTCCTGAATATGAAAAAACATATCACCAGCAGAAATAGTGGGAACTTTTAGCTCCCTTTCCGACTCTCTGTATGACTGACTTATAACCGATTGATTGTTGAAATAGAATTTGTCTGCATAAGTCATGATCGAATATGGCTTGCCACCAGCTTTTTCTATTAAAGGCAATACTGGCATCATTTCATTTTTTATATAATCTTTTTTCTCGAATGCTGAGCCACTGTGATTTTGTAAAATAACAGTGTTCCACTTTTGAGCAAGCAAAGCATTGACGTCTTTCCTGGCTAAATGATTTTCCAAACTGAAACCCGGCCACGCAGCAGACGTTATGAAATAGTTGCCTTGCGGATCTGCTTGCTTGAGCATTTCGACTAAAAGTGCCGGCGCATCATTATAGAAAGTAAGACTGTTGCCCAAAATCAATATGCGTTCTGCTTTTGTTTGGTCGCCAATCGAATAAGTTGTGACACCAATAGTTCCACCAAGCATTTTGGAGAGAATGCGCGGGGCTTGCCAGACCAAGATTGCGCCAACCGCGACACTTGCAAGAACTAGGACTTTCCACTTCATTCAACTAATCATAACGCATGTGTTCGAGATTTTTCTTTCTGAAACGTCCGTCTGCGTCAATAATTAAGTAGCTATGAGATTCTGTTTGCAAATCGATTTCTTGAGAGTCTAACCAATGCATTCCTGCGCACGGTTCGGAGAACAGAATAATGCTGCTGGCACAGTTGTCTGACATGAACAACCTAGTGCAGAGCTTGTTGTCGTGATACAACTCCAGCTTTATATTGGGACGTGAGGGAAGATTTGCCTCTTTCCATGCTTCGTTAGCCTGTTCGTCAGGAATATCCCATGTCGATTCTCGATTTTTTATGTCAATGCAGACTTTCCGTTCACCACCAGAGTGCTTCCATTGTTCGAGCCATTCAAGACGTTGAATTGCAGGTTCGAATTTTTGATGTAAATTCAAAATTTGAAACCAACTGCCAACTTGACGCCCGTGTTTAATCCGAATGTGCCACTTGCTTGAGAGAATTTTTTCATTCGAAATAGGTTTCAATTCGACCCAAATATCTTTTGGATTTAGTCCAGCGCTAACTGTAAATTGCGGCTCTATCAATTCGAATCCAGGCATTTGCTCAATTAAGTTTCTTGCCATTTTGTCCTTATAGATTTTTCGAATGTCATATTCCCAAAAAAATGAATCGGACCAGAATTCTGTTTGCCAATACTTTTGCCCGTTTAAAAGGTAATTGCATACAATTGAACGGCAATCATTCGCGGACCTATCAGGCAAAAAAGATAGTTTTAAAGGCAATTCTGTTGAAAAGGTTTTCCAGTTTTCAGAACCGACTTTTACATTCCAGGGCAGCATCCAGGGGCAGTCGTTGTCACTGGAGATCTCTATCTTCTCCGAACATATTTCAGGATCATTTATCGTCGCAGAAAAATACACTTGGTTAGAGCTAACTTCCTTCTCGAATACTAACCTGTGTCTTGCGGATTCTGAGATCGAAGCGACATCAAAAGCACATAAATCTTTTGAGACATTGGCAGCCTTCCAGGATGGATATTGGACAGGAATGCATTGCTTCATTAATTCGTCGCGGTGGCGGGCAACATTCTCCTGATTGATTCCTAGATCATTTAAATCCAATGTATTTTTCAATTTGGATTTTTGAATCACAGCTACCAACTCTTTGAGGAATTCAGTCGAAATCTCTCGACCCTCTTCTGAAACGTATTTCCCTGAATTTTTAGAATATTTGGTGGTCGAATCGAAGCCCCAGCAACCGTCCTGTTGATAAAATGTTTCAATTTCAGGAGAAGCATTGGCTGGTAGCATCAGCGCGAAAAGAGCTGCTATCCAAATTACCTTTGTTAAAAGCCTGAACGTCATAAAGCCACAATAGTGCCGAGTTCATATTAATAGAACCTGGAAAACCCTGAATTCTTTGGGAACCGACTTAAATTAACTGCGTCCTCTTTGCCGACCATAGGGAGGCGCTACCATGCAACAGATAGAGGACAATCATTATTTCGACCGCATGCTCAAGTATGGGCAATGCAGGCGCGAAATCGGAGACTATGCGCTGGCGCAGCTAGTGCTAGAAGACTTGAAACTAAACTATGCCGGTCCTCACAAAGTCGACTCTGAGCGAGAAGCCAGGCTTTACGACGAATTGGGAAACACTTACTTTTGTCGCCACGACAAAGACGAGGCAGTGGCTAATTACCGAAAGGCGTTAGATTTGCTGAGTAGTGAATACTATTCTGATCACTCCAAGCTTACGCCAGTTCTAGATCATATGGGCGAGCTTTATTTGAGCGAAGGCAATTTCGAAGCGGCTCATGCAGTTTGCCAGAAGTCGCTTTCTATCAAAGAAAAGTGTCGACTTCAAAACAACGCCGATACAATTGAAAGTTTGCGATGTTGCTCTATCATAGAAGCTTATCTTGGCAATTTCGACGACGCCCACAAGCTCATAGATAAAGGAATCAAGCTGCTGGAGCCAACAACCATTGGACCAGTTGAAGAGTTCATTTATTTGAAAGCCAAAGTGTTGCAGATGCAAGAGCGCTATCACGAAGCTGATCATGCATACAGAAAGGCGATAGCTACGTTTTGCCGCCGAATAGGAAGGTGTCACAGACTGGCTAAATGTTTGCGTGACTATATCGATTTTTTGATCATGGTTGGAAACAATACTGATGCCGAGAAACTGAAAGTTCACGCCAACAACATCGATATGGCGAACACGGGCGAAGTCGACTCCACTCTGCCACATTCAGCGTATTATGAGAAATTGAGATATCCTGCCACAACTTTTCACTAACGCAAAAGACGCGTAGCAATTAGTCCTACAAAACTTCTCTCGCCACGATAAAACCATCCAAGATGGTTATGGCAGTTAGAGCAAATCGCAAATGTCCAGGCGTATCCAGCAAACCAGGTCGCTTCCTGTGTGGGTTCGCCTGCTTCCACTGCACCATCTGCCGAACTGTAGCAGAGCAAATGAAATGAGTATCCTGCTGGGTTTCGGAATGTGTACTCGTGCGGCACAACTGCACAGGATGGATCTGTGATTTCGGCATTGCAAGCCTTGCACCGAACAGACTTTTGCGTCTCTTCGACTGTTTCAGTTTCGAAATCTGAGATGGTTTGCGTACACATTGCCGGGGGTAAGATTCTGTTCTTACCAGATTATGCCAAAATCGATAAATCTCAAGCGGAGTTCGTACATGCAAGCCAAATATCGCAAAGCTTTCGTAATTACTGCGTGCCTGCTGTCATTAGCTGGCTTGCCATCGGCGCATGCTGAGGATCGAATCGCGCATTTGAGATACCTTGGAAGTGCCGAGTTGAATTGGCAAACTCAGAAGCGCGAAGAGGCGCTCAAAGACATTGACAAGAGTATTGAAGCTTATTCGGGAAATGCGGGTGCATATTTATTGCGTGCGTCCATGCGAGGAACCATGGGCAATCACAAAGGTGTTGTGGACGATTGCAATAGGGCGCTTTACTTGAAACCGGATATGGATGCTGCAGTTCAGATTCGCGCGGTTGCTTATGCTGCTTTGGGTAAATACAAAGAAGCAATCGAAGATTTGACTACATTAATTGATAAGCGAAAGAACGATACCAAATCCTATCTGACACGCGCAGACGTCTATGGCATGGCTGATGACGAAAAGATGTCGCGCAAAGATATTAATAAGGCTTTAGAGCTTGAACCTTCGAACGCCAGAGCGAAAAGGGCATTAGTTATCTGGCATTTGCAATTTAGAAAGTTCAAAGAAGCTCTGCCTCTAACCGAGAAGTATGTATCAGAAAATCCGAAATCGGCGGATGCGCACTATTTTCTTGCGAGGGCACACTCCGGAAATAATCAGATTCAAAAAGCCATAGAAGATTGTACCCAGGCTATTAATCTGGACCCGAAATTTTATCGAGCATTTACCAGTCGTGGTTATTACAAACTGATACTCAAAGACTACAAAGGATCGATTATAGATAGTGATTCTTCAATCAAATTGGATTCTAAAAACGCAGTTCCAGTGCAGAATAAGGCGTTAGCTTACTTTCTTCAAAATGACTATTTGAAGGCTGCTGATTTATACAAATCTGCAGCAGGACTATACGACAAAAAAGAGCGCAAGGTCAGGTCGCGTTTACTTGCTGCTTTTTCACTTAAGCTTGCAGGGAAAGCAACGGAATCAAAAACCGAAATGGCATTGACTAAAAAAGAGGCAGAAAAGACAAATCTTGGCACGCTGCTCTTGTTTATGGAGGGCGGAACTACAGCAGATAAGGTACTTGCTGTAGCGCCAAAGCTGGAGTACCAGTGCACAGCTAAAACAATGATGGCATTGGAGTTGCTTCGCTTGAAGAAAACTAAAGAGGCACACGATTATTTCAACTGGGTCATAGCAAATGGTGATGGAGATGAAGATGAAACGTATATTTCAAAAGCATTTCTGGACCGCAAGGCGTTTTAGAAATAGATAGCTACAACACTTGCAGCGACCAGACCAATAGTTTCAGACACTTCCACTACAGCACCATAAGTGTCGCCAGTCTGTCCTTTCAGTTTGCCATTGAGCCAGTGCGAGGCGATGATACCTGGGATTATTGCTGCTGGAATAATTGCAGCTACATAAAATGCGTCGTATGTCGTGAAAAATACAGATATCGTAAGTGGTATCAAAGCACCAATAAGCAAATCCGATTTTTTAGTTGTTTCGTGCCAGATTTTTCCGCTACCAAATTCGCGGGCATAAGAAAAATTGGCTATTGCATAAAGCTCTGTCCATCGAGCCCAGCAAGGAATTAATATTAATGCGGCCAGCGCTTTTACAGGCAGAGAAAATATCGCTGCAAGTGCACAGGTTTTTAGCAAAATCGAAAGTATACCGGTTATGGCGCCGAAATTTCCGACTCGTGAATCTTTCATTATTTCAAGCATTGAGTCGCGATCTTTGTGCGAACAGATTCCATCGGCAGTGTCCATCAGTCCATCCAGATGCAAGCCACCGCTCAGAACAATCAAGACTGTAGTGAGGATTGCGGCACCGACAAAGTCGGGGGCCTGAATTAAAACTAGAGGAACATAACACGCGCAAGTAAGCGCACCAATTAGGATACCGGCAATTGGAAGGTATTTACCCAGTCCAGATATCAAATCTTCAGAACTCGAATGCTTGCCTACAGGCAATGAAGTTACATAACTAAGCGTAGCCATAAGCTTACTTATGATCATGTATTTCTGCCGTGAATTCCGGGCGGCGGCGTATGATGCCGCAATTTTGCGCAGCTAACATTTCGCGCTTGGGATTGTAATAAAGCACGGTATCGGTGACAGTGCCTATTACTTCGGCATCGTTTTCCATGTGCGATGCGATTTCGAGAATCTTTGGCATCGATTCTGCAAGAATACGCTCTGAGTGTTCTGTGTCCTCGGACATTTTTATGTCGTTATCCCAGGGCAATTGAATTTGTCCTAAATGCCCAATGATATCTGGAGTTACGGGCAGTGGAATATCGGGGTTCAACGCATAGGCAAAGGTTGCGCGATTGTCGCAATTTTCGATAAATGCCTGGTGCGGACCGACAATTTCTTCGGCATTGTTCATGATCATGAGCGCATAATCGGGGCGGTCGGGACCGGTGTAATTGTCTTCAGATATATCGAAAAGTCGCGCCTCTACTTGTGCTAGGGGCTTAGCGTAAGTATTGTAATACTCTATTGCTTCTGGTTCTATTTCGAGTCCTCGCAATACGCCTTTTAGTACTGCAAGGGTTCCCGCGATTGCTTTCAGATTGTGATTAGGGACCAGAACATCGAAGGCGTCGACCAGTGGATCGACTTTTGTATTGGCTTGCGATGGGGCTTTGTAGCCAAGCAAAATGGTCCCGTACAAAACGAAGAACCAGTCTTGTTTGTTGAATTCTTTTTTGCTTGCCATATAGTGCAAGCGTTTCAAAACCATTTTGCGATGCGTTATCTCATTTCTTTCTTCGTCGTCGTTTGCTAGTTTTTCTAAGCGTTTGATAGTTTGCTCGACATTTTTCAAATCGCGTACAAGCGCATAGCAAGCCGATAAATTTAAAACAGTATCGAAATCTTCTTCTAGTTTTAAAACCTGCTCGAAATTGGCGATTGCTTCTTTAAACTCTCCAAGAGACATTTGAGCAAAAGCAAGTTCGTAGCGCACTGTGTTATTGGCGGGAAATTTATCCAGACATTTTTGGAGCAAATTGCGTCCAATATCGAAATAACGCTCGCCAACCAGATGATAGGCAGCTTCGAAAACTTCCTGGGGATTTTCGTCGATAGCAGTTTGGGAAGTTCTGACTTTTTCTGCCAGTCGCTCTAGTGCCACGGACAAATCGGTTTGGTTCAGCGCTTTGGCGTAGCGTGAAAACAAACTAATCAAGTCACTGTTTTCTCCAGCATTGAGCCAGATACTTTTCATCGTCGAAAGACAGAGGTCGAATTTGCCGTCATCGAGCAAAGCACCTGCTTTTTCTATTCGCGATTGAAAACTTTCAGTCATTGAACAACTAATTTACTATCTTTTCGTTCTAGAATTTGCGCAGTATAGCGTTGTATATGTAATGCGCATCCAACAATTTAACAGGATAAAGTCATGAGCCGAAAAACGATAATTGCAGGAAACTGGAAAATGAACAAGACAGCCACCGAAGCCCGTGAGTTGGCTCGTGAGCTGATTGCCGCTGTTGACAAACTTTCGGACAAAGACTTGCCGCACATTGTTTTGTGCCCCACCTTTACTTCGCTGCCGATGGTGACAACCACTTTGACCGGCAATAAGAAAATCGCAACTGGTGCCCAAAATATGGATTATCGCGACAGTGGCGCTTTCACTGGCGAAATCTCGGCGCCGATGCTGCTCGATCTGGGCGCTCAATATGTGCTCATCGGTCACTCAGAGCGTCGTCAATTCTTCGGCGAGACAGACCTGAGCGTCAATCAAAAATTGAAAGCTGCACTCAAGCACAAGCTCATTCCTATTGTATGTGTGGGCGAATCTCTCGATGAGCGCGAAGGGAACCTCACAGACAAAGTGGTCGCCAAGCAAGTGTCAGGCGCTTTGCAAGACATCGCCGAGCAAGAGCTCGAGTCTTTAATTATTGCTTATGAACCTGTCTGGGCAATCGGAACTGGCAAGTCTTGCGATGCAGAAGAAGCAAATAGAGTTTGTGGTCTTATCAGAACTACCATAAACGAATATTACAAGTCTGGTTCAAAGCCCGGAGATAAAGTACCCGTGCTCTACGGCGGTAGCGTAACCCCTGCCAATTGCGAGGAGCAACTTGCCAAGCCAAACATCGATGGCAGCTTGGTAGGCGGCGCGAGCTTAAAAGCTTCGGATTTTACAGCCATAATCGAAGCTGGAGCCAAGCGTGTAGCCCGCACTCCGCAGACTGTCTAGTCGAAAGCGCTTTGAAGTAAGTCCGGGACTGTTATAATTCCATTTGACACTTGGAGAGGTGTCAGAGTGGTCTATCGTGCAGTCCTGGAAAGACTGTCTGTCGAAAGGCAGCGAGGGTTCGAATCCCTCCCTCTCCGATTTTTTTATTTGATGCAACAAAGCGGCGCCGGTCATGGATCACCTAATCGATAAACTTGATGAAATCGAGACTACCTTTAAGGAGATCGATGCACAATTGGCCGACCCCAACGTGGTCTCGGATCAGAACAAACTGAAGGTTCTGGCTCGCACAAGACGACAGTTGGAGCCGACCATCAAAGCTTATGACGACTACAGGCAACTGCAAAAGGATCTCGAAGACTGGCAGGCAATGCTGCGCGAAACTCAAGACAAAGACGAGCGTCTTGAAATGGAAAAGCAAATCGAAGACCTGCGCAAAGCCGATTTAGAATTGATGGAGCGGCTCAAAGTCTTGCTCTTACCGGTCGATCCAAACGACGATAAAAGCATCATGGTTGAAATTCGCGCTGGTGCTGGCGGCGACGAAGCCTCGATTTTTGCAGGCGATTTGTTGCGCATGTATTCGCGTTATGCCGACCGACTTGGTTGGAAGTACGAAATCGAAAGCTTCCACGAAGGTGAGTTGGGTGGCTACAAAGAAGTCATTTTCAGTGTCAAAGCCGATGGGGCTTATCGTCAATTCAAATTTGAATCTGGCGTGCATCGAGTTCAACGCGTGCCACAGACCGAGGCTCAGGGGCGTGTGCACACTTCTACCGCTACAGTAGCGGTCATGCCTGAAGCGGAAGAAGTAGAAGTAGAGCTGCTCGAAACAGATCTTGAAATCAGCACTATGCGATCTGGTGGTGCTGGTGGTCAAAACGTTAACAAGGTTGAAACTGCTGTTCGAATCGTGCACAAACCAAGTGGCATTCAAGTAGCTTGCTCGGAAGAGCGCAGTCAGCTTCAAAACAAAGAGCGCGCAAAGCAGATTTTGCGAAATAAGCTCTATAAAATTCAGCTGGAAGAACAGCAAAAAGCAATTTACGACCAGCGTAAATCGCAGGTTGGAACAGGCGACCGCTCTGAGAAAATACGCACTTACAACTACAAAGATAATCGCGTCACAGATCATCGCCTGAATGAAAACTTCTCACTGCAACAGATTCTCGAAGGCGATCTGGAAAAGGTAATCGAAGCGAATATTCTCGACGAACAACAAAGACGTTTGAAAGAATCATTCGAATTCGCAAACTAGTGGCTAGAAATGCAAGCGCAAGCGGCGCTTATAGAGAGATTGTCGAGCGACTGGTTTCTTTTGGCATCGACAAATCAGAAGCAAAAATTGAGGCGGCTTTAATTATTGAGCATGTCTGCGGCATTCCATTGAAGCAGTTGCATACATTCGATTTTGAAGTGGACGATGATATGTCCGAAAAAATAATCGGTATAATTTTGCGTCGCGAAAAGCGAGAGCCCATCCAGTATTGTCTTGGTGCTGCCCATTTTATGGGGCGCAAATTAGTGGTCTTACCTGGCGTTTTCATTCCGCGGGTGGACACCGAAATACTCGTGGTAGAAGCAAAAGAAATTCTCTTCAAAAACAAATTGGAGTCTGGTTCAATTCTCGAGATTGGTATTGGAACCGGTGCCATAAGCACGAGCCTTCTTTGTGAGTTTCCTCAATTGCGCTGCACTGCTACAGATGTTTCTGACCGTGCGCTCGAATGCGCTGAAAAGAACGCTGCACTCTTAAACGTGCAGGATAGAATCGAATTTCATCGTTCTTCAACCTGGTGGGATCTTCCCGGAAAAGGCGAATATGACCTGATAATTTCCAATCCACCCTATATTCCAATGACTCATAAATCTGAGCTGGCACCAGAAATAATCAAATTCGAGCCGCACGAAGCACTTTTTGGCGGTGGCGATGAGGGATTGTCCTTTTACGAGGAAATAGCAGCACGTGGAGCTGATCTCGCTCAGTTTGTCGCACTGGAAATTGGCGATTATCAATCGACTAGCGTGCCGGATATATTTGCTCGATGCGGATGGGTTGAAGGTTATATCGAAAAGGATCTGAATGGACTGCCAAGAGTATTTTGCGCTAAATCTCTGAGAAATCAGGTTAAAAGCTAGCTTCAGGCTGTTGTCAAAACCTTAACAACTGTTAAAATTATTGAAGAAGGCTTATTGCGAGGCATCTACATGAAAGATGGAATTCTCAAGGCAATGACTTCCGACGGGAAGATCCTGGTCGTAATCGCGACCACCACCCATCTGGTAGAAGACGCCAGAAAAAGACATGGACTTAGCTTTACTGCAACAGCGGCTCTGGGCAGAGCGCTTACCGCCGGAGTGCTGCTTGCGCCGGTGCTATGCCGAGAGGGACAGGTTGCACTCAGGTTTGATGGCAATGGTCCCCTGGGGAAAGTATTCGTTGATGCTTCACCAAAAGGCACTGTCAGAGGTTATGTAGAGAATCCCCAGGTCGAGTTACCGCTTAACTCCCTGGGGAATTTTGATGTTGGGGGTGCAATCGGTCCAGACGGAACATTGCAAGTGACTTTAGATAACGGCACAGGACGTTGCTACGTGTCCACTGTCGAGCTTGTATCGGGAGAGGTGGGTGAAGACGTCAATCGATACTTAGTCTACTCAGACCAGGCTGGCTCAATAGTTGTCGTTGGTGCTCATCTGTCCAAAAATGGAGTGGAGGCAGCAGGTGGTCTGATAGTTCGTCTATTGCCCGACCACGATGAAGAAACTATTTGTCAGATCGAAAACAATATAACTACGTTCGGCAGTTTTACCTTTTTGATGCGACGCGGAATGGGGCTTGAGGGTATGCTCAAGCGGATTCTCACCGGGTCCGATGTGCTCATGCTCACCGAAGAAAAGCCGATAAGCTTCGCCTGTAAATGCTCAAAAGAGCGTTTTACAGAGGCATTGAAGATTTTTCCAAAATCCGAAATTTTGTCTATGGCGGAAGAAGACGGACAGGCCGAGGGGCGCTGCCATTATTGCAACGAGTACTATCACATTGGAAAAGACAGACTGCTCGACTTAGCGGGCGGAGCTATCTAAAAGTCTTAAACAGCGCGGGACACTTTGCCAGCTTTGAGGCAGGAAGTGCAGACTTTCATGCGCTTCACTGTCTGGCCGACACGAGCTCTCACAGACTGAAGATTGGGAATCCAACGTCTTTTGTTCTGGGGGTTATAGTGCGAACGAAGGAATGAATAGTTGTAACCGGTAGTCGGTCCCTTCTCGCAGACATCACAACGCTTTGCCATAATTCTTGCCTTTTCTATCCTGATACTTCTGCTCACGACCTGAAACGTCCGATAACTACCGGGTAATTATTCCGGGCGCCTCACTTGTTCAACGATAGTGAGCAAAGATGAAATTTTAGCACCTGTACCAAGCTTGGTCCGGCAATATATTCAAATATTATTGGAAAATTGCTATTTCAGTCATAAAAGTTCACCAAAGGAGGGTTTAAGCCCCTTTTTAGGAATAGAGAAGATGTCATGTTAATTGACACGGTTTATCAAGGCTTCTAATGTGTTCGTGATCGTGGTATCAATGTCATATGACAGCACTGGCTTAGCGATGTCAAGGTGCCAACCTTAAATGTGAGCCTGTCGTCCGTATCTCTGGGTAGCTTGTTGGTTAGGGAAGCTCAAAATAAGTAATGGCACTCGTTAACTACGCGGCGCGAGAAATCAACTGCAAAATCGTTTACTATGGCACCGGTCTTGGTGGCAAAACCACGAACTTGAAGTATATACACAGCCAGCTGGCGCCCACAACGCGCGGCGAATTAATCAGCTTGGCTACAGAAACTGAACGTACTCTATTCTTCGACTTCCTGCCTCTGGACCTTGGTTCGGTGCAGGGCTTCAAGACTAGATTCTCACTTTATACGGTACCTGGTCAGGTTGAATACAACGCCAGCCGTAAACTGATTTTGAATGGCGTAGACGGAGTCATCTTCGTTGCCGATTCGGATGCTATGCGCTCCAAAGACAATATAGAGTCTTTGCAGAACATGGTCGAGAACCTTGCTGAATACAGCTTGACCCTCGACAGCATTCCATGGGTGCTCCAGTACAACAAGCGCGACTTGGCTAATGCCATGCCCATCGAGCGTATGGAGCGCGAAATGAATACCCGTCAGGTTCCTTCATTTGAAGCCGTAGCTTCTGAAGGTCTTGGCGTATTTGCAACTTTGAAAGCAATTTCCAAACTAATCTTGAATCGCTTGCAATAAATCCAACGCATATGCGTCGGGACATAAAATGCGGGTTATAGGGCTCAAATAGCGTCTTTTTGTATGGTAAATTTCTTGCGTGGCTCCAATCATGCAAGAAAATCTCAATAAGGATGCCCTTTTAAGAGCAGTACGCAAAGCCATCGAGCTTGAGCGCAAAACCCGTTATGCCGATTTTCAAGGCAAACGCACAACCTTTTCTGTATTCATGCGCCAGACTGCGGCACGCCTGTCCAAGCGATATCCGCTCGAATCTACCTGGATTACGATTCGCGGGCTTTTTCGCGCTTACGTCAATTTAGATGTTTCGACTCGAATTTCGGTAGTGAGGCGAGCAGAGGAACTTCTGGCTCCCCATTTTTTTGCTCTCGACGAAGAGGGTGAATCAAAAACTAAACCGATATCGGTTGAAGCTTCTGAGGCTGAATCGTCAAACTCGAATCGTCAAGGTCCAGCCAATATTTCAAAACCAGATGGACCAAAAGGGCAAAAACCTCAGCCGGCAGTACCTGCTGCTGATGCGAAAGAACCTATAGACCCAAGTTCGCTCAAAGAAATTTCGGTCCAATTCGTCAAGGGCGTCGGTCCTAAAATGGTCCAGATTTTGGCCAAGCTCGGAATTTCAAATGTCGACGAATTGCTCAAGCATTATCCTCGTCGTCACCTCGATTTTAAAAACAGATTGCCGATTAAATCGCTGGAGCATGGACAGGAAGCAAGCATCATAGGCATGATTCGCTCTGTCAGTGCTTATCAATCTAAAAAGCGGAACGTTTCCATACTAACGGTACTTGTTACTGACGGAACAGGAAGTATTGCTATCACAAGGTTTATTGGCGGTAAGTCTAATAAGTTTTTGCTCGACAGATACAAAGATCAATTTCCTAAAGGTGCCCAGGTCTTAGCCTCAGGTGTAGTCGAGCGTGATAGCTTTGCTGGAAAACTGCAATTGAAGAATGCCGAAATCGAAATTCTAGGATTTGCAGGCGGCGATTTGGGGTCGGATGAAGAAGCTCAATTGAGTCTGCATGCAGGTAGGCTCGTTCCTGTTTATCCGTTGACCGAAGGACTTTCGCTCAGACATTTTCGCAGTATCGTGCACAATGCCCTGGAAAAATATGGCAGTTTAGTAAACGATACTTTGCCTAAGTCTATTCTTGAGCCACTACATATGGTGACCCTGCGCGAAGCCTATAAAGGCATTCATTTTCCTGACGACGAACAGTCGAAAGACGAAGCGAGGCAGCGTCTCGTTTTCGACGAATTATTCTCTATTCAATTGCAGATGGCGCACAGACGCTACAAATATTCGCTTCAGCAAAACGCGCTCGAATTGACATACACTGAAAAGCCAGATGGCATGATCAGTCGTTTGCGAGCTGCTCTTCCCTATACTTTGACCGGCGCGCAAGAACGTGTTTTTGGCGAAATCGCAAGAGACCTTGCCGATAATAAGCCCATGCACAGACTTGTCCAGGGCGATGTTGGTTCTGGAAAAACAATCGTAGCGATACTTGCATGTCTTGTTGCAATCGAGAATGGCTTTCAAGTCGCTGTCATGGCACCGACTGAAATTCTGGCTGAGCAACACTACAGACAGTTCCAGAATTTTCTCACTCCACTGGGTTTGAATACGGTCCTTGTTATCGGAAAACAAGGCGCCAAGCAGCGCCGCGAAATTCATCAAGCTTTATACAATGGACAAGCGCATATTGCAGTCGGCACGCACGCATTGCTCGAAGACGCAGTCGAATTTCAAAATCTTGGATTGATTGTAATTGACGAACAACACAGATTTGGGGTCAAACAAAGAGCGAGACTAAAAGTAAAAAGCAAAACTCCAGAACTCTTGACCATGACAGCAACGCCTATTCCAAGAACGCTTGCAATGACTATTCATGGCGATCTCGATGTATCTGAAATAGACGAACTGCCACCTGGAAGAAAACCGATTGATACTAGATTGTTCAGACCCTCGCAGAAAAAAGAATTCTTTGAAGTAACTTTGAGCGAGATTGCACGTGGCAGACAAGCATACATCGTTTTTCCGCTCATAGATGAATCGGAAACACTTTCTGCCAAAGCTGCCACCAAAGAGTTCGAGAAGTTACAACAAGAATACGATGGTTCGCACAAAGGCAAGCCCAAAATAACTTTCGGACTGATGCACGGCAAGCTCGCTCCTGCTGAAAAAGACGCTGTGATGGAGCGCTTCAGAGACAAAGAATTTCAGGTTCTGGTTACAACAACTGTAGTCGAAGTTGGTGTAGACGTGCCAAACGCAACGGTTATGATAATCGAGAACGCAGACAGATTTGGTCTTGCTCAGTTGCACCAGTTGCGCGGTCGAGTGGGAAGAAATTCAGAACAATCTTTTTGCTTCCTGGTGTCAGAACAAAAGTCTCAGCAGACACGCGATCGACTAGAGATTTTGACTAAAACAAATGATGGCTTCGTAGTAGCAGAAAAAGACCTCGAGATTCGCGGTCCAGGCGAGTTTCTTGGATTCAGACAAAGCGGTTTGCCCGATTTGATTCTGGCGGATTTAGTGCAAGATACAGAAATTTTGGAACTGGCACGCAACACTGCAATTTCGATAATCAAAGAAGATCCTGAACTCGACTCCGAACAATATAAGCTATTGAAGCCCATTTTGAATCGTCGAATTGATCCAGGCGAAATGGAAACAATGCGCTCCGGTTAGATTTTATATTGAATTGTTTTTCAAGATTATCTTTCGCCAGAAATTCTTGAAAAAGTTGAATCGTGCTCCAAAATTAAATTGCACATCTCTTGCCTGAAAAGTCGACTCGTGTTGACAATATGGACTGGAAGGAATATATTGATTTTATGCCATGGACGTTGGTTTTCGTACCTGAGTCCGAAGAATGGCTATTTGAGCAAGAAGACCAGCTGCAGGACAATATTTACAGGCACCTGAAATTGTTAGAGGAGTTTGGACCCTTATTGGGCCGACCGAAAGTAGATACTTTAAGTGGTTCTCGGTTAAACAATCTAAAAGAGTTGCGGCTGAATCATAAGGGTATGCCTATCCGCATAATTTTTTTGTTTGATGAGATTCAGAAAGGCATTATTTTGTCGGGAGGAAATAAGGCAAACAACAGCAAATGGTATGTCAAAAATATTCCGTTGGCAGAGAAGCGATACACTAAATATCTGAGAAAAAAATGAAAAAGAAATCTACCCGTTACACAACTTTTGACGAACATATGAGTAAGCTTCCTCCTGCGCGGCGTGCAAAGATAGAAAAAGAAGCCAAAGATCTTATCGCTCATGAATTGTCTCTGCAGGAAATGAGAAAATCACTTGCAATTTCGCAAACTGAGATGGCTGAAAGGCTTGAGTTGAATCAAGGTGACATTTCCAAATTTGAGCGAAGAGAAGATGTTTATGTTAGCTCCGTTAGGAGATACATTGAAGCGATGGGTGGAACGCTTGAATTAATTGCTAAGTTTCCAGAAAAACGTAGATATAAGATTAAAAGTATAGGCGAATTGGTAGATAAAGGACTCTAGAAGATTGAACGGAATAGCTTACATTGGAATCGGCATTATGGGTGGTGGCATGGCTGCCAACCTGGCAAAGCAAGGACATGCCTGCAAAGTCTGGAACAGAAGCCAGAATAGTCCGAATCTGAAACGAGCTCTGGACGCTGGCTGCTCGAATTTCCCGTCGATTAGTGAGGCGGTTAGAGAAGCCGATATCATTTTCACATGTTTGTCTGAGGAAAAAGACCTCGACCAGATTATTCTGGGTAATGATGGAATCGCAGAACATGCAAAGAAAGGCGCCATCATAGTCGACATGGCGACAACCGGTCCTGGATGTTCTAAAAGAATTGCAACGAGTCTGGCTGAAAAGAATTTGCGATATCTGGATGCTCCAGTTTCGGGTGGGGACGTGGGTGCGAGCGAAGGTACGCTCACCATCATGGTGGGCGGAGAAAAGGAGGCTTTCGATAAGACCCTTCCTTATTTCGAATGCATGGGTAAGACTGTTACGCACTGCGGACCTCATGGTGCGGGTCAGGCTGTCAAACTGTGCAATCAGATTTTGTGCGCTGTGAATCTGGTCGGCGTTTGCGAAGCATTTGCACTTGCGGACAAAATGGAAATAGATAGACAAATGATTGTCGATATCTGTGGTGCCGGTGCCGCCGCATCCTGGGCACTGAGTACGCTTGGACCACGCATCGCCAGAGACGATCTTGCTCCTGGATTTAGATTGGGTCACATGCTCAAAGACTTGAATTTAGTTAAAGACGCGGCAGAAACTCTCGATTTGCCGGGAGTCGATTTGTCGCTTTCGAAATTCGACGACGGTATCAAGGCTGGTGCAGACGTCGACAAATCGGGAACTCAGTCGATGATATTGGCTTACCAGAAATGATGGACGTAATTTTCTGGATTGCGCTTGCGGTCTCGATTATTGCTCTTGGACTATTGTATACGAGAAAGATTGATACTCGGATTCTGGACAATCTAGCACTCTGCTCAGCATTTTTGAACTTGCCACCGCTTGTTCGAGCCATTAAATGGGGGCACGAATTTTTTATGTTCCTTTTTCCAATTTGCTATTTCACAGCTGTTTATTTTCTATTGAAAGGAGTGCAAGCATCGTTAGGTGAAAAGGAAAATTACAATCGCGCCATAATAATCATCTGGGCGGTGAGCACCCTTACTCTGATGATCACTCATCTTCCAGTAATCTGGATGATTTTGGGTGTGATTATGTCAGGTGGACAAATGGTGATTCTATCCAAATAGTGACACATTGCAACAGGTTCTAAAGAGCTTTGGCGCCCATAGAGCTGTTAATATATGCGTTTGTTTACTGCATTTAATGGGTTTGCACAAATGACAGACAGCACAGGCGGCACCGCGTCGGGCGGTACTCCAAATCCTAACCCCAACTTAAAAACAGGCACTAAAAAATCGGGTGGTTCTAGTTTTCCGATGATTGTGGCAGTGCTTGCACTTCTTGCAGGCGGAGCAGGGTTCGGCTACGGCTACATGCAAACATTCGTCCCTGTTGAAGGTGGAGCAGCTGGATTTCTTGGTGGCGGGCTCAAGCATCAATATTTTCTCAAAGCTCGCGTGGGCGATCGCTCACCTTACAACGTCACTGTAAGTCTCAATGGTCATAATGTCGGCACCATGTCTACTGATAAAGTGATGGAAGTCACTCAATATGTAGTGAAGGATCGCAATAAAATTCGTTTCGAAGCAAAACGTTTGCCCGATGGAATGTTTGGTGCCACCGGTGCATATATAGATATTAGCTTGAACAGCGGTCGCGGAACGCCAGACGGTGGATTCACCGATGGTCAGCCACTCGTCAAATACGAGCGCACTGCAAACGACAAAGGCGATTTCGACGACAAAATGGATTGGACTACTGTAAATGAGTAGTTTTCCTAGACTAGTCGTGCTTGCAAATGCAGGTCTTTTAATTGGGACCATGTTCTTTGGTGGTTATGCTGCGGGCGTAAATGTCCGCGCGATAAGGCTCGATGCAGGTAAACCAGAAGGTATTGCAGCAAAGCATATAACTAGAACCGAAACTGGTGATGCTGATCATTCCAAAGGCGAGGTGGCAACGGCTGTCACTGGAAGCACGGGTTCTACTACTGGGACTACTCAGATATCCCAGACTTCGACTTCCTCTACTACAGGCACTTCGTCTGGTATTGCAACTACAGCAGAAAAATTCTCTGATATAGAAAAAACTGACAGACGCCTGGTGCCGAGTCTTATCGCCGCTGCAAATGCTGGTGTACTCGATGTAAGCGCAGATAATTTGTTCCATCCAAACGATCCAGTTACACGTGCAGATTTCACTCGCTGGATGGTTCGCACGAAACAAATTCCAAAAGTGCCGGCTGAAGCGCAAAGTTACGCAGACGTTGCTAAAGACAACAAATACTTTGACGATATAGAAACTGCGACAGCGTCTCAAATGGTCCAGGGCTATCCACGCAAAGGCTCATCAGAGAAAGATTTCAAGCCCGACAATTTTATTACGCGCGAAGAGTTCGCCGTCATGTACGGCACTTTTTCAGGCAAGCGTAGTCGTGCAGAAAAGCTTGCCGAAACTGATATCAAAGATTATTTGCGCTACGATTCCAAAACATCGAGCATTTGTCCTGCCGCTTATCGCGACGAGGGCGAAATCGACGACTGGGCTCGCAAGTGGGTTGCCATCGCACAACAGACTGGTGTAATAGATCAGGCATTTGATTGTGCGCCGAATAATAGCGAAGATCCAAAAAGGTATTTGCATCCGCAAAAGCGCATGACACGCGCAGAAGCAGTGAACATCCTGGTTAAGCTTTATGGTGTTTCTGCTCAAAGCAGCATGAAGGACAAAGAAAAATGAAAGACTCTGAGTTTTTAAAAGTGAAAAAATCAGATGCCGGATTCATGATTATTTTGTCGATTTTGTTTGCAATTTCGCTTGGTTATTATTTCGGTACACAACTAAATTTCGAGACAAAAGCTACTTCTCACAAAACGAACTCTTAAATCCCTGGTCGGGGCACGGTGAGTCTTCAGAAGAGCATTTAAAGCCGCTTGTAAGGAATTTTTCCATTTTGTCGACTACTTCATCAGCCGGTCCCGGATCGATTGCTCTGACAAGAATGTTGCGTTTTTCATACAATGTAGCTGCGCTTTTGATCAGCATCTTCATGTCCTCGTCGGGAGACTCGCACATGGTAAATGTGATCAAGCCGCCCCCACCTTCCATGGCGTTTGCCGAGTGTCTGATACAGGTCAAAGTCCGCTTGATAGCCAGGCGAGAAGGGTTTCGAAGTGCTGAGCCAACACAAAATGCTATGCCATCAATCTTCGAAAATCGCTCGCGGATTCCTTCGATGCAGGCTAAAACCTGCTCTGGGTCTGAGACATCGGCTATGCAGTAGCTTGCATCCAAACTATCAGCAACCAAGCTCAATTGGTATTCGTTGCGTGCACATAAAATCAGTGAAAATCCTTTTGCAGTAAGTCTTTTCGCCAGTTCGCAACCTACGGTTCCATAGCCTCCAAATATAACAATCGTTTTGCTATCCATGTCCTACCGCCTTGATATAATAATCGCCTGAATTCATCATTGCGTCCGTTTGTGAATCGTGTGTGACCATGGCGAAAATTCTTCTTGTAGATGACGAACGCTACATATTAGACATGTTGCGGGCGACGCTCGAATCTAAAGGACATGTAGCACAATGTGTGAGCAGTGGAAGGCAAGCGCTCGAGCATTTGCGCGTGTATCAATACGATCTCGTAGTGATGGACTGGATGATGCCTGAGTTGACTGGTATCGAAGTTTTAAAACGTTTCAGATCAGATATGCATGGCAAAACTCCGGTCCTTTTGCTTACGGCCAAATCTACTGTGGACGAAAAAGAAGAAGGATTAGATACGGGAGCCGACGATTATTTGACTAAACCTTTCGACGCCCGAGAACTGCTTGCACGTGTTCGTGCCTTATTGAGACGTCCTCAATCGTTGTCGCATACTGTTTTAAAAGCTGGTTCGCTCGAACTGGATCCAGCTCTTTGTCTTATTAAAAAGGACGGCGAAACACTCAGAGTTAGACCTAAAGTCTATTCATTATTAGAATTTTTCATGCGACATCCCAATCAAGTCTTTGAGCCACAAATTATTCTTGATAGAGTCTGGCCAGACGATAGTACAGCGTCATATGAGACTCTTCGAACACATATAAAACTGTTGCGGCGCGCCATTGACGATGAGAACGTAGAATCTAAATTGGAAAATATTCGTAATATGGGATATAGATTCAACCACGATACTTAGTCACCGTATTTGGTGTCAAGCCCTCTAAAGTCTTGGTTTTCAATAATTTCAGGGCTTTAAACCTTGAGGCGTATCTGCTACGATGAAATTAGGTGACGCCGTCCGACAGTTTAAGTCCGATTCTTCGCGCAGTCGTTTCTAATCACGAGTTTACCAAAATGGATTCAGAGCGCTTCTTAGCGTCTATTATTGAGTCTTGCCAGGACTGTATTCTGGGCATGAAGCCAGACGGGACCATTTTGACCTGGAACAAAGGTGCTGAAAAGATTTTTGGCTTCCGTAGCTCTGAGATGATGGGCAAAAACATCAGAGTGCTGAGCGATGATTTCGAGGACGAAAATTTCGATGCTATTTTGCAAATGGCGCTGAAAGGCGCATTTATAGAGCATTACGAGACCACGCTCAACCGGGATGGAACTGACATTGCTATTTCTGTAAGCGTTTCCCCGGTCAGAAGTCGAAATGAGATCGTAGGAATCTCTTATATTGCTCGCGACATCACAGACTCAAAAGCTGCTCGTATAATGCAGCAACAAATTGAATTGCACGAGCAGAGAGAAGATTTTGTCGCGGCTCTTACTCATGACCTCAAAAATCCGATTATTGGCTGTCATCGAATCCTCGATCTCATAGTCCAGGGCAAGGTGGAAATAGAAAAACAGCCTGACTTATTTCGCAAAATGCTTGCAAGCCATTCTGAGGTTCTGCAAATCATAAACGACTTGCTCAGTGTCTTTCGCTACGAACGTCAGACCAGTTATGCCGGACGTGAGCTGGTCGATTATACGGCGCTGGTTCGCAGTGCTGTTGAACTGGTCGAGCCTGCGGCGATGGCCAAAAATGTGCATTTTAATCTGACCATCAAGTCGGGTTTGTATACTACCGGAGAGTCCGGCCCGCTCCGACGAGTGATAACCAATTTACTCGATAATGCTCTTAAGTTCTCCCCTGAGTACGCAACTATAAAAGTGGAATTGAGCGATAGTGCGCAAAAACTGATTTTGAAAATTACAGACCAGGGCGCTGGAATTCCTGAAGAAGAGCAAATAAATCTCTTTCACAAATTCTGGCAAGGACGTGAGGGCAAGAGTTATTCACTTGGAAGTGGGCTTGGATTATATCTTTGCCGTCAAATCATCGAAGCTCACGACGGGAGAATTTTGTGTTCGAGTCGCTTGAACAGCGGCACGACTTTCACTGTAGAATTGAACAAAGATGCGCCTGAAGGTGAAGTTTCAATTGTCCAGGCGGTTTGATAGTACTACCTGTGGTGACAAACTAGTAGGACGCACTGCGAATAATCTATTTGTTCGCGCACCACTTTCGCTTGTTCGCTGACTTGTGTATTGTCACTGTTCATGCACTTTTCAACCAATTTTACTAGCTTGGGAGAAACCTCGATAGGATGTGAAATGGATTTGTGGTGATTCAACCTGGGCAGTTGGTAGCTCAAGATTTTAAGCGCGCTAAGCTTGGCGTTGTCGCTTCCTTCACTCAAAACCTGCTCGAACAGGGCGTTAGAGCGGGCTCCTGTTGCGCAAATAAGATATGGCGGGGGTTGTTTTTCATCGCTTGCTTCAAGCGCCCTTGCAAGGGGCGGAATAGAGTCGTAGTCGAACCAAAGAATTGCAGAAACGCATGCTGCAGAAGCGTCGACATTTCCAAAATTAGAATATTTGATCAATGACTCCAAAGCGTCAGGACCTAATTCGCGTAACTCTTGCTCTTTGCTGCGGGCAAAACGATTGAAGATGAAGTAGTCGAAGCTAGCCTTTCCTCTCTGCTCAAATGAGGTGTTTTTACGGGGATTGTAATTGGCACGCATCAAATGACTTTCGGTATTAATCTGTTCGAGAATTGAGCTTACGCTGGCGTCCAGAGCGGCTTTTTTGGCCTTGTCTATCAAAGCGGGTTTTGGCAGAGGGCTGCTATAAATTGAGTCTTTAGCTTGCAGTTTGAATACTGGTGGAGCATTTTCATCGATCAGGCGTCGTCTTGTGTTTGGGTTGAATGCATACGAAGCGTAATCGCGAGCTAGTTTTATGTGGTCTGTTTTCAAAACTTCTTGTAGTTGCGCATCGTATTTAGCTTTGTCCTGGCTATTGAGTTCATTAGCAAGAACACTCATTGCATTCATTGCACGAGTGCGTACCAGTGAGGTTTCATCGTTTCGGATAGCTTGTATTACCATATCCAAATGGTTTTTGTTACTTTGGGCATCCAGCGCAATGACTTCAATTGCGGCTGCACGCACCGTTTCATGAATATCTGAGGCCGATTTTTCCACTAGATTATTTAGCGCCGGAATTTTTTTGTGCAATTTGCTCATTGCCTTCAATGCGAAAAGACGACAATTGAGATTTTTGCTTTTAAGCATGTTCGAAATCAGAGCAGTGTTATCCGCTTTCGACTTGCTCAATATTTCGATGATTTCTGGAAAATCGCTACCCACGCCCCGAAAGTCATTTAATCTTCCATCGTTCAAAAATTTTTCAATTTCGCTTAATGTCGGCTGACCCATTTCTGCCAGTGTTTCTATTATGGTTTCCTGCACCTTTCGACCATTGGCATTAACACTTGCAAGCAATAAAGGAATGACTTTTGGTCCCATTCCTTTCATCTGTTCTTTGGCATTTTCTCTGAATGCCATCATTTCTTCGATGCCTTTGCTCTCTTCAGCCGAAGGACCGCGATAACCGACACCACAAATAACACGTGGGTATTTAGCGTCATATTGGAACATGCGCAAAAGAAAATTATCTATTTGAGCTTGCTGGGCCGGGGTAACCTTTTCGCCATTGGCAAACGCGCCAGATCCTGGATAAAAAACGCAAAATGCTAGTGTTGCGCACAGTACGAAATTTTTCATACTTCCATTTTATGAGCTGAAAGCAGAAAGAAAATGGGGTTTGCCCTATAAAGGTTTCAATACTTCCAGAATGTTCTTGGAAGGGTCGCTTACATAGCAAGATTCTGTGCCGTCACGATGAGTTTTGAGCTTCCCGAAATTGCTTGCATCCGGGCGAACAATGCCAATGTGCACAGGGTGCTGAGCGGAAATGACCAGAGCAATTTTAATGTTGGAAAAGGCGAGCATCGCCCAGGTGTCGTCCTGATACTCGACATTGCAATTGAACGTATTTTGGTACCAGCTTACGGCTTGACCAATATCTTCTACCTGCACGGCGATATGGTCGATTTTGTCTAAGTTGGGTTTTTCGCTCGGTTTTTCCATGAAGCCAGTTTGTCAAACACAAATGACTTCGAGGTGACCGTTTTTACAGTTCATGTCTTGTTCATATGCTCCAGTTAAAATCGGATTGTCATATCCTTGAGTAGTGAAGACCATGAACGTAAAAGATAAGGTAATCATCGTCGGTGGCGGGTTGGCGGGCTTGACCTGCGCCACTTATTTACAGAAAATGCGCATACCTTTCGTGCTGCTCGAAGGCTCCGATGCCGTTGGCGGAAGGGTTCGTACCGACATGGTCAACGGATTTCTCCTGGACCGTGGTTTTCAAATTTTTCTGTCTGCTTATCCTGAAGCCAAAGAAATTTTGGATTATGACAGTCTTCAACTCCAGCCGTTTTATCCAGGAGCGCTTATCTGGTCAAATGGTTCTATGCACAAAGTGGCAGATCCTTTTAGACGACCAATTGACGCTGCTGCGGGCATTTTCAATCCGATCGGAAGTTTTGGTGACAAATTGAAAATGGCGAGTCTGCAAGAATCAGTTATGGGCGGCAATCGCTCTGGTGTTGCCACCATGCCTGATACCTTGCGCGAAGAGACGACTACGCTCTCGCGTCTTGCGCAGATTGGTTTTTCTTCGAACATAACCCAAAAATTCTTTAAACCATTTTTTTCCGGCATTTATTTGGAACCGGAATTGCAGACTTCGAGTTTGATGTTCGATTTTGTATTTAAGATGTTAGCCAAAGGCGATAACACGTTGCCGGCGCTTGGCATGCAGTCTATCCCGACGCAGATGGCACAACACCTGCCTGCAGAAAGCATTTGTTTTCTGCATAAAGTAACTCAAGTAGAAAAGGGCTCGGTCAAGCTTTCGTCTGGTGAAACTTTGACTGGAAAAGCAGTTGTGATAGCGACCGAAGAGCCCATGTGCAAATATCTCTTAGGCAAAGAGTCCAAAATCAATTTCAGAAGCCAAACCTGTTTGTATTTCAGCGCTGAAGAGCCTCCATTTGAAGATCCTATTTTAGTGCTAGATGGAGAAGCTTCAGGTCCGGTCAACAATTTCGTTGTTCCAAGCAATGTCGCATCCACTTATGCACCTCCAGGCAAGGCACTCATGAATGCTGTTATTACTGGCGATCCAGAACTAGGCGAAGATGACTTAGAGCGCTCAGTGCGAAAACAGCTGACTACCTGGTTTGGAAAACAGGTGGATTCGTGGAAGCTTTTGCGTACTTACAGAATCAAGTATTCATTGCCCGACCAGACACCAGATGCTAAAGCTAAGGTGGACAGGTCTTACATGGTGGACGACCAGACTTATTTTTGTGGAGACTATGTCGAAACTGGCTCTATAAACGGAGCGATGATGTCTGGACGCAAAGTTGCAGAACTGATCAAGGCTAAGATGGCTTGATTATTTAGCTGGAATTGCTAGATAAGTTACTTCGTCTTTTTCGCCAGGACTTTTGGTCAAAGATCCGCTTTTGACCCAGGTCTTGCCGGTTTGTTTGAATTTTTGCTTGTAGAAGATTGGAGATTTCGTCTGGATCTCAGACGAAATTGTCCAGGCATAGGTGTGTGAAACCTTTTCGTCTACACCAGAGTCGTCGTTGTAAACTTCGAAGCGACCGAATTTTTTCACTGCGCCGTTATTTATTCCAATTATTGCAATGCTCGAAATCGTATAGCCTTGATTGGTGCTTCCGCCAACAATTGCGATGTCGTCCATTTTGTCCCCATCGAGGTCGGCAACGCGGGCTATGTCATATTCGCCGCCAGCATCATAGCCGAAATGTGCCACCATTTTTCCGTTTTCCATTATGGCGATGCCGCCCATTCCAAGCGCGTGTCCGGTTTCGCACCACGAATAAAGGAATGCACTTTGCCTGGAGCCGGGCTTAGTGAAAGCGCCGTCGCAAACGCTTCTTATTTCAAAAGCTGCATCACACGTGTCTTTCCATTGACGTTTTGCTCCGGGCGATACAGCCGCTTCGACCGATTTCGATTCAGCAGCGCTGATTTTTCGAAGCTTGTTATCTGCTCGACCGTCGAATATTGGGATAGGCAAAGCAAAGGCTTGAAGCGGCATCAAAATTGAAAAAACAAGCACAAATTCGGTGATGTTTTTTTTCATAGAGAAACCGCATTATTAGCCATATTTTCTACCTCAGATCAAATCTGTCGTTATTCATAACTTTGGTCCATGCAGTCACGAAGTCCTGGGCGAATTTGTCCTTGGCGTCGTCACTGGCATAAACTTCAGCTACTGCACGCAATTCTGCATTAGAGCCGAATACCAGATCTACCTGGCTTGCTGTCCATTTTAGGGCGACAGATTTGCGGTCTTTTCCTTCGAACAGATAATCGTCAGCGGCAGATTTAGACCAGGCTGTGGACATATCGAGCAGGTTGACGAAGAAATCGTTGCTCAATGTGCCAGGACGCTCAGTCAAGATGCCCAGTTTGCTGTGTCCCTGGTTGGCATCGAGCGAGCGCAAGCCGCCGACTAGAACAGTCATTTCAGGAACAGTCAAGCCAAGAAATCCTGCACGCTCAACAAGCATTTGAGCTGGTGTTTTCTGGTTGCTTTTGGCGTAATAGTTTCTAAAGCCATCAGCAGTTGGCTCTAGCATGTTGTAAGACTCGACGTCAGTTTTGTCTTGAGTAGCATCAGTGCGTCCAGGCGAGAATGGAACAGTCAAGTTGTAGCCCGATTTTTTGCCGGCTTCTTCGATTGCAGCGCCACCAGCAAGCACAATCAAATCTGCCATCGAGACTTTCTTGTCGCCACTTTTAGCATTGAAATCGCTCTGGATTTTTTCCAGTGCTTTAAGCACTTTTGCAAGTTCTTGCGGGTCGTTTGCTTGCCAGTTCATGGCAGGGTTCAGTCTGATGCGCGCACCATTAGCGCCACCACGTTTGTCTGTGTTGCGATATGAAGCGGCAGAGCTCCATGCTGTTTTTACAAGCTCGGCTGTGGATAGTCCCGATGCAAGCACGGATGCTTTGAGCGCGTTTATGTCAGAGGCGTCTATGGTTTTGTATGTTGCTTCAGGCAGTGGATCTTGCCAGAGAAGCGCTTCTTTAGGTACTTCCGAGCCGAGATAACGCGAGCGAGGCCCCATGTCTCTGTGAGTCAGTTTGAACCAAGCTTTAGCAAATGCAAGTTTGAAAGCTTCGGGATTTTCCTGGAAGTGTTTTGAAATTTTGCTGTAAACCGGATCCATTTTGAGCGATAGATCTGTGGTGAACATCATTGGTGGATGTTTTTTGTTCTTGTCGAATGCGTCTGGAACCAGTTCTTGAGCGGCTGCATCTTTGGGCTTCCATTGAGTTGCGCCCGCTGGACTCTTAGTTTGAACCCAGTCAAATGCGAAAAGATTATCGAAATATTGAGTGGTGAAACCTACCGGGTCTTGCGACCAGGCGCCTTCAAGTCCGCTTGTGATAGCGTCTTTGCCAGAGCCAGTACCGAATTTATTGCACCAGCCAAAGCCTTGTTTATCGACGCTCTCACCTGCAGGTGCAGGGCCCAAGTTAGAAGAAGGCGCGGCTCCGTGAGCTTTACCAAATGTGTGTCCGCCAGCGATTAAAGCGACTGTCTCTTCGTCGTCCATCGCCATGCGGCCAAAAGCTTCTTTGATGTCTTTTGCTGCAGCCAGTGGATCTGGATTGCCGTTAGGACCCTCTGGGTTTACATAAATCAAGCCCATCTGTGTTGCGGCAAGCGGTCTTTCCAGTTTGTTTGCTTTGTCGCGATTGCTCGACAAGAATTCGTCGCCAGGACCCCAGTAAATCAAGTCTGCTTCCCAGTCGTCGCTGCGACCACCAGCAAATCCGAATGTTTTGAAGCCCATCGATTCAAGCGATACGTTGCCGGTCAATACCATCAAATCGCCCCAGGACAATTTTTTGCCATATTTTTTCTTCACTGGCCACAAAAGACGACGAGCCTTATCGAGACTGACGTTATCTGGCCAGCTGTTGAGAGGTTCGAATCGTTGTTGTGCACCACCTGCGCCACCACGACCGTCAAACACTCTGTATGTTCCAGCGCCATGCCATGCCATGCGAATGAAGAAAGGACCGTAGTGACCGTAATCGGCGGGCCACCATTCTTGCGATTTGGTCAGCACTTCTTTGATATCGTTTTTGACTGCAGCAAGGTCTAAAGTTTGAAATTCTTTCTTGTAATTGAAATCATTGCCATAAGGATTAGACTGCGGCGCTTGAACTCTAAGCGGCGACAGGTCTACTTGTTTTGGCCACCAGAATTGATTCGGTTTGGGCTCGCCCTCAGCCATCACCGGAAGCGACTGCGCAACGAGTGAAACCAATGCTGCCTGTACTATTGCTATCTTAGCCACACTTTTTTTCATAATAAAAAGGAATCCTTATATACGCAGACCAAAACCCCAGGAGAATTCTAAGATGTGCCAATATACCACCTTGGAATTTGTGCAATGTTAGACTGAATCTAACTCAAATTCAAGCAGCTTTGAGTAAGCTTTTTTAAAGCTGTAATTGTCTCTTCTTGGGGGCTTCTTGCGGTCTTGGAGCTATTTCATCCACGCCGAAAACATGACCCGAAATCGGGCTGTTGGGATCGCATAGGAGAGTGACAATGGTCTGAGTCGCACGAAGAGTAGTCGAGCTGTTTTCGACCGGTCCTGGCGTCACTGCGTTCACTTTGATTTTGTTTCGCGCATAAGTAGCCGCAGCACTTCTTGTCAGTCCAATGATGCCTAATTTGGCAGCGCTCATTGCTTCGTGATTTGGCAGCGAAACGCTTGCAGCAGCAGAAGAGGTGAGAATTATCGATCCGCCCTTTTCGTGCATGGCTTTGACTGAGTATTTGAGACAAGCGAAAGCAGAGGTGAGATTTGTGTTAATTGTCTGGAACCACTCACGCTCTATAGTCAAGTGCGCAGGCTTGAGCAAATTCGAACTTATACAGTGCACGACTCCATCCAGTCGCCCAAAATGATCTACTGCAAGGTCCACACTGTCAGACACCTGGCTGAAATCGGTGCAATCGGCACAATAAAACTGGGCGCCGACACTTTCCGCTACGAGGGCCAGTTTCTGTGTTTCGCGACCGACCAGGAGCACATCGTGATCGGCTTCGCGCAAGCTTTTGGCAAGCATACTGCCTAAATTGCCATAACCGCCAAAGATGATGAAAGCACGTTTTTCCATATTGATATAATTGTGCTGATTTCAAATGAACTGGGCATGACTTGTCAAAAATTCTCTTAGTCGACGACGAAACAGATTTACTCGATGTTTTGAAAATAACCCTCGAAGCAAAGGGGCACACGGTGCAGTGTGCTTCGAGCGGCAGTGACGCTTTGCATTTTTTGCGTGTTTATCAATACGATCTGATTATTCTAGATTGGATGATGCCACACATGACTGGAGTTGAGGTATTACGCCAGTTTCGGGCAGACCTCCACGGCAAAACACCGGTCTTGATGTTGACCGCCAAGTCGTCCCTTGACGATAAAGAACTTGGTCTTGATGCCGGGTCGGATGATTATTTGACCAAGCCTTTTGACAATCGTGAGTTGCTCGCTCGTGTGAGAGCGCTTTTACGCAGACCGCAATCGTTGTGTCCAACTGTGCTCAGAGCTGGAAGTCTCGAGCTTGACCCGATTCAATGCCAAATAAAAAAGAACGGTGAGCTTTTAACTGTCCGTCCCAAAGTCTATAGTTTGCTTGAATTTTTCATGCGTCATCCAAAACAAATGTTCGAACCGCAACACATCATAGACAGAGTCTGGGCTGACGACAGTGCCGCGACAGTCGAGACTTTGCGTACCCATATAAAGCTTTTGCGCAAATCGGTAGGATTCACCAAAAACAGCTCGATGCTTGAAAGTCACCGCAATCTTGGTTATCGCTTCAATCCTGATGGGGACGAATAATGTCGGCGTAGTCAAGTTCAGGCAGAGTGAACCAGAAAGTACTGCCTTCATTTAGTTTGCTCTTGACGCCAATTCTTCCATGATGCAAATCTACAATTGCTTTGCTTATGGCAAGACCAAGTCCCGTGCCGCCCTTTGAGCGCTTTTCGGAAGAATCGAGTTGTTGGAATTGTAAAAACAATTTGTCCAGATTTTCAGATGCAATGCCACATCCCTGGTCGTGAACAGAATATTCCACTCTGGTCTTCTTGTCGTTATTGCATTTGAGCTTGATACTAATGGTGGTGCCGTCGGGAGAGAACTTGATGGCATTAGAAATGAGATTGAGTAAGACTTCGGTAATTCGCTCAGGATCCATGACTACATGCGCAGTGCTTTCGACTGATTTCTCCAGTTTTATTTTTCGCAAAATGCAAACCGGTGTAATTTCTTGAATGACAGTGTCGATAATTTCTTCTGCTGGCCACGGTTGTAGCTGCAATTTGAATTTGCCCGCCTGCAGTTTTTTCCAGTCCAAAATATTATTGATTAGACCAATGAGACGTTTGCAATTAGAAAGTGCAATTTTAACCAATTTGGCACCAGGCGAACTCAGCTTGGTTACAGAGCCATCTTCCAGCGCCAGAAGCGACGCATTTATAGATGAAACCGGAGTGCGAAGCTCGTGCGAAATCATCGAATAAAAATCTGAAATTCTTTTTTCCAGTTCCATTCGTGCTGTCACGTCGTTCTGCACACCAATGAAATTGACTAGTACGCCTTTATCGTCATACACAGGTGAAATTGTCAGTTCGTTATAAAATAGCCCGCCATTTTTTTTGTAGTTGCGAATAATAGTCGTGATTGATTCGCCTTTGGCTATGGCGTCTTTAATGCTTGCGATATTTTCTTGTTGTCTGTCTTCGCCTTGCAAAAATCGACAATTCTTGCCAATAATCTCGTCCATGTCATAGCCGGTAAGTTCTATAAACGCCGGGTTTGCATAAATAATGGGATTGTCTTCCAGACTCGGATCGGTTAGTACAATACCGTTGCGCGCTGATTCAACTGCGCGCAGAAGTGTAAGCCGGTCATTTTGAGTTGGATACACTTGAACTTTTAAACCAGTAAATGCATTAAAGAGTTGTGCAAGGTTGGAAACTCGTAGCGAAATCCGGTTTCTTCAAGTTTGGAAGGACGCACTCTGGTACTGGCAAGAAGCAGTTCCTCAGCCATTTGACCAAAAACCATTTTGGCGGCAAAATCTGGCATTGGAAGGAATGCCGGTTTTTTGATTACGTCTGCAAGGGTCTTGGTGAATTCGGCGTTTGTCACCGCATTTGGTGCAACGATATTGACCGGTCCGCTCAACTCGGTGTGATTGAGACAGTGAATTATGGCTCCGGCTGCATCTTCGATATCAATCCAGCTCATGTATTGACGTCCGTTTCCTACAGGTCCACCAAGACCCATTTGAAACGGTGGCAGCATTTTGTTCAGGGCGCCGCCTTTTTTTGAGAGCACTACTCCAAAACGCAAATTGACTACGCGAGTCTCTGGGAAAATTTCTTTGATTGAATTGGCGCTTTTCTCCCATTCGCGACACACGCCGCTTAAAAAGTCTAGCTTCGCTACACTGCTTTTTTCTGTAAGCGTTTCATCGCCGCGGTTGCCATAATAACCAATTGCTGAAGCACAAAGAAAATTTGCTGGTGGCGCTTGAAGCGAACTCAGCGCCTCAATCAAATTGCTTGTCGCCTGAACCCGACTTTGTTGGATTTCTTCTTTTTTGTCTTTGGTCCAGCGTCCAGATGCGATGTTTTCTCCAGCAAGATGAATAAAAGCATGCAGACCTTCGAGTTTTTCTTTGCTTTTGTCGTCCATTGAGCCAGATTCTGGATTCCAGACCGGATTCTTTTTGTCTGTTTTGTCGCGCGAAACACGCACTACTTCAAAGCCAGAAGCTACCATTCTTTCTGCAAGAGCTGTACCGATAAGTCCTCTAGCTCCGGTGAGCGCAACTTTCAACTTAGTTTTCCCGCCTGTCATAACCCTCACTTCCGATTATTGTGAAAACGAATGAACTGCTAGTGAACATCATGATTTTACTCCTGTTGAAAACTAAAACCAAAAAAATAACCGCCGCATCCAGGTGGAGGCGACGGTCATTTAGTTGTTGGTCGTTAAACTAGTTCAAGTTCATCCAAACGCTCTTGATGTTGCTATAGAGCTCGATAGAGTGTTTGCCAAGCTCGCGGCCGTAGCCCGATTGCTTGTAGCCACCAAATGGAACAGCAGGATCGAATACGTTGTAGCAGTTGACCCAGATGGTTCCAGCTTTGATATGCGAAGCAAACTTGTGGGCTTTCTTCACATCAGATGTCCATACGGCACCCGAAAGACCAAAGCGTGTTTTGTTTGCTTCTTCGGCAACTGTTTCCATGTTGTCGAAAGGAAGAACTGCAAGCAGAGGTCCGAAGACTTCTTCTTGAGCGATACGCATATCGTTCTTCACATCGGTGAATACGGTTGGTTTGACGAAGTAGCCTTTTTTCAGTTCGGATGGGAATTCACCACCACAAGCCAATTTGGCGCCTTCTTTCTTGGCGATATCAACGTAGTTGAGAACGCGTTCTTGTTGTTCTTTGGAAACTTGAGGACCAATTTGGGTCTTCTCGTCCAAACCGTTGCCTTGACGCATTCTGCCAACGCGTTCAATCAATTTGGTCATGAACTCGTCTTGTGCTTTCTTCTCGATGAAGAGTCTGGAACCTGCGCAGCAGACTTGACCCTGATTGAAGAAGATACCGGTGATTGCGCCTTTGACAGCGGCATCGATGTCGGCATCAGCAAATACGATGTTTGGAGCTTTACCGCCCAGCTCGAGCGATACGCGCTTCAGGTTGCCTGCTGAGGCTTTGACGATGATTTGACCAGTTTTGTCTTCGCCGGTGAAAGCAATTTTGTCGATGTCCATGTGATTAGCGATGAATTCTCCAGCGGAGTTTTCGCCAAGACCGGTCACGACGTTGATAACGCCAGCAGGAACGCCAGCTTCCATAGCCAGTTCGGCAATGCGAAGGGCGGAAAGCGGTGTTTGTTCAGCTGGCTTGAGTACGACAGAGTTGCCGCAAGCCAAGGCTGGACCCCATTTCCATGCTTGCATGAGCATTGGGAAGTTCCAGGGGATGATTTGTCCAACTACGCCAACGGGCTCGCGCAGGGTGTAGGTGAAGAAACCAGGGTTGGTGGTGATGGTCTCGCCTTCAAGCTTTGTGCACCAGCCAGCATAATATCTGTAAGTTTCGACGGTAGCAGCAACGTCAACATAACGCGATTCGTTTATCGGCTTGCCGTTGTCGATTGTTTCGAGTTCAGCCAGTTCTTGAGCGTGTTTCTCAATGAGGTCGGCTAATTTGTACATGATGTGACCGCGTTGTGCAGCGGACATCTTTTTGTGCCATACGCCTTCTTCGAAAGCGCGACGAGCAGCTTTGACAGCCAGGTCTACGTCTTCTTTACCACCTTCAGCTACGTCGCAGATTGCTTCTTCGGTAGCTGGGTTGTATGTCTTGAAATACTTGCCGGATTTTGGTTCGACCCATTTTCCGTCGATCAAAAGTTTCTTAGTGCTTGAGAGCCATTCTTTGCATAGCCCTTTGTTTTCTGATTCTCTTTCTTTCACGATAGTCACTATTAAGACCCTCCAAAGGCCCGATAAGTACTCAGGTACACTGGCACGGCTCGAAACATAAAAGGAGGAGCCTTCCAGCCCCTAAAAGTTACCATGCGTAATGAAGTTTCTTAAGGAAAATTCTAAAGCTTTAAACATTGAGTCCGGGCTTATACTCACGCCCTTGTTGCGCGCTTGAAAACGGCCAATTACCTCACAACAAATCGCGGCGGCCTTTTTCATTCCAACTCTGCCAAGAGTAAAAAGAGCCCCCTTTTCTAACGAGATAGTTAGAAAAGGGGGGCAAATTGTCTTAGTTCAATGAAGGTCCGAAAAAAGCATAGCCCGAAAGTGCTGAGATTAATGGAGCATTTACACCCCAATCAAATCTCAACTCAAATTTTTGAGACTAAGCGAAGCTTGGCTTCCAATCGGGCTTGGGCTCGTCACCTGGATTTTCGTTTTCTTCTGGTTTGACTGTGATTTTGGCTTCAGGTTCTTCTGCTGTTGGAGGTGCAGAAGGAGGTGTGAAGTTGTCTGGAAGAGTTGGATCCTCTCCTGCAGCCAGTCTTCTATCTACTTCCGCCATGATGGCATCGACTTCAGCACGCTCGAGCGTTTCTTTCTCGAGCAATACTTTGACGATTGCATTCATGTGCGGACGATATTTGAGCAGAAGCTCTTTGACGCGGTCGTACTGTTCGGAAACGATACGCGATACTTCCTCGTCGATGATGCCAGCTATGTTTTCGCCATAGTCGCGCTCATGACCGAAATCACGACCAAGGAACATTTGCGAATTTGATTTGCCGAATGTAAGCGGTCCGAGTTTGTCGCTCATACCGTATTCGGTAACCATTTTGCGGGCATAGCTCGTGCTCTTCTGCAAATCGTTTTGTGCACCAGTGGTGATATCACCGTAAACAATTTCTTCGGCGATACGTCCACCAAGGCATACACCAATCTGGTCGTAGATAGCCGATTTGGTGACGCTCAGTACATCTTCTTCGGGAACGAACCAGGTAATACCCAGAGCGAAACCGCGAGGAATGATGGTGAGTTTGTGCAAAGGATGTGCTTGAGGCAACAAGATACACATGAGAGCGTGACCCACTTCGTGAAATGCAGTCATCTCTTTTTCTTTGGGTGGAATAATGCGCGAACGCTTCTCCGGTCCCATGTTTACTTTGTCGATCGCAAGATCTAGATCGGTCATGTCGATTTCGACTTTGTCGCGACGCGCCGCTTGCAGTGCTGCTTCGTTGAGCAAGTTGGCTAAATCGGCACCGGTCATACCAGGGGTGCGTTTGGCAAGAAGCTTGAGGTCGACGTTTTTAGCCATCGGCTTGCCTTTACTGTGGACGTCGAGAATTTTCTCGCGACCAAGTACATCTGGCGGATCCAAGACTACTTGTCTATCGAAACGACCTGGACGCAAAAGGGCCGAGTCCAGGATATCGGGTCGGTTAGTTGCAGCAACCACAATGATTCCAGTGGTGCCTTCAAATCCGTCCATTTCAACTAGCAACTGGTTTAGTGTTTGTTCGCGCTCATCGTGACCGCCTCCTAATCCCGCTCCACGTTGTCTGCCCACTGCGTCGATTTCGTCTACGAAAACGATACAAGGAGCATGCTTTTTGGCCTGGTCGAACAGGTCGCGTACACGCGAAGCGCCCACACCAACGAACATTTCAACGAAGTCAGAACCAGAAATGCTGAAGAATGGCACACCGGCTTCGCCTGCAACAGCTTTAGCCAAAAGGGTTTTACCAGTACCTGGAGCACCGACCAAGAGGACACCGCGTGGAATGCGGGCTCCCAGAGCCTGGAACTTTTCTGGATTTTTCAAGAAATCGACAATTTCTTGTAATTCGTATTTAGATTCATCTATACCGGCAACATCAGCGAAGCTTACTTTGACTTTGTTGTCCATCATCAACTTGGCGCGAGCACGTCCGAAACTCATTGCCTGATTTCCGCCAGACTGTGCGCTTCTGAAAACGAGCAGCAGACCTACAAGAATGATGACTGGCAACAAGAGCGAGCTCATGACACCAAACCAGAATGCCGACTTGTCGGGTGGTGAGGTCTTAAGCGAGATGCCAACCTTATTGATCTCTTTGATCAGGTCAGCCTTTGCTTCGGTGGGAACAACTACTTGCTTATCTTTGGGATCGCCTTTCAGCTTCACCATGATGATTGGCTCGTTGTTGGTCATCGTCACTTCGGTAATATCAGACGGCTGATTTTGCACCATCTTCAATAGACCAGAGTATGTAATTGGTTCTTCGCGTTTGTTGATGCTTGTAAGTGAAAAGATGAACACTACAAGAACCAGAAGTAAAACGAAAACCGCCCAGGTTGTACCGTATTTGCGCATAAACTCTCGCTCTAAGATTTTCCTTTAGATGAAATAACTCTTCATTATATCATTGTGCTATATGTTTTGGATTTTTGGTCCAAGTGCAGTTGCAGACGCACCTTTTTCAAATTAGTTTCCATTTGAAAAATGAATTCAAGCCCAAGTGTTGTTGCCAGGCGCCAGTTCGTTGAAAACAAGCTTGTGGACTGCTTGCGAGCCTTTTTGCACTCGCAATTTTTCACTCAATCCCACCCCTGGAACCCATATTACTTCTTCATCATTGGCAACCACCACCATCGATTTTCGCGTGCCAAGCGTGGGCAAATTCACGGACTTATGCGTCTGGAGATATTTCTTGAGCCGCACAGTCTCTTGCATTCCGAACGGTTGGATTAAATCTCCTGGCTTTCGTGTACGAACGTAAAGAGGTTGGGTCACTCGACTCAAGTCGACAAGCGCTTGCCATTCACTTGGAGGCGGATAGTCCGACTTATGCGAGGAGCAAAAATCCACTTTCAAAGCTTTGTTCAGCCAGGTAATTACATTGCTCGTGGACGAACCAGGTTGCTTGGGCATGCGAATAAGCGAGCACTGGTTGCCGAAAAAGGTGTCGTAGAATTCGCTTTCTTCCTGGGCAAACTTTGATGTTTCCACCCATAAAATGCCTTTGGTTATGCCATTTTCTTTCACGCGTTTCAAAACGCACTCGCTCGACAAAGTAATGGCATTGTGTTTGTCTCTTCCTTCTATAAAGGAACGGATTGTCTTCACTCGCTCGAAGCTTGGTTGAATATTGCGCCTGGTCAATTCGAACACAATCAGCCGCGAGAGCAACGATGCTGGAAGCGTAAGCGTTTTTTCCACCGACCACAGGTTGGATTCCAATCGAACCTCGTTTTCGAGGTCTTGAATGATTTTTTCAAAATAATCGTCGTCGTCAGAAAGCATCTGGTGCAAATTACCTAAATGCTCTTTCCACTCCGGAAAGCGCGATTCGATAACGGGTACCATCTGCCACCTAATATAGTTGCGCAAATATTGTTCGTTTTTATTCGAACTGTCCACCCGCGCTGCTATACCTTCGTCCGCCAGAAAGCGCAGGCAGTCGGCTTTGCTCAAAGAAAGCATCGGTCGCACGACATAAACCGCCGGATCTTCTGCCAGCATTCGTGTGCTTTCCATTGCTTTGAGTCCGGCAGGTGATGTACCTCTGAACAGCCTGAAAAGCATAGTCTCCGCCTGATCATCGAGCGTATGACCCGTGGCGATGAAGCTAGCCTTGCTCCGGCGCGCAAAATCGAGCAAGGCTTGATACCTGAATTGACGCATCAAATCTTCAGATGGAGCGCTTCCCGACTCGAGCGGTAGGCTCACTTTCTCTAACGGTATTTGAAGCTTGGAACAAAGCTTCTGACAGAATTCTTCGTCTGCTCGCGACTCGTCACCACGCAAATTGTGATTGATATGGCAGGCATAGAGTTTGATTCCTGCACGCTCGCTAATTTTGTGTAAAGCTAAAAGGAGTGCGGTCGAATCTGGACCGCCAGAGAACGCAACAACCAGTGGGGTGATGACATCTTTGTCGCGTGCCTGGGTACTAAGCTCATTGGCCAGGGTATCGGCAACTTCGTCTAAAAAAGTCGGCATAATCAAATTGTTTCAGGACATTCGTACTAAATTGAGTTATTTTAGAAATGTAGCAATAACTGCTAAATTCCCCACGAAATCAGTTAATACCATTATGGTCAGTAAGTCATTCAAAAATCTGTTTTGTAACAAGCGCTTTGCACGTCAGGCGGTATTTTTAGCAATCGCCTCTACCTATTCTATTTGTGCATCGAGTTCAAGCGCAGTTTTTGCACAAGAGGGCGGACGCGCCTTCGACCCCATTCAATATATGGACCCTGCACCAAAGCCCGCTGTCCAACCGCAAAACGATTCTCAAAACGCTTCGGGGCAGGACAACTCCTCGCCGGGTGGCAACTTTTATCAGGGCTCAGTCAGTGCCGAGGGTAGCAAAGCGCCACTGCAAGCAACTATTAAACACACCGATTTGCAGGGCGATGCCGAAGATGGCGGCGGCGAGTTGAGTCCCGGGCGAGGGCAGATGGACCGTTATAACAAACTGCTCGACGGTCAGGCTCAGCAATTAGACTCTGGTTTGCAAAGTCAGGATCCCGATATGGCGGATCAAGAGCTGCAGGTTGAATGGGATAAGTGGCGCAACAGGTTTTTGTGGTCGGTGCAGTCGGGTGTTCAGCAAATGCTCAACAGTCACGAAGACCCGGCTATGCGCTTCGACCCGCGCAGTGGACAGTATTTAATGAAATTCCCGATGGGCACTGTTGCCTGGTTTAGTTGCACAGTGACGAAAGACCGTCGCATTCTTGATGCCAAAATAACTCAGCCCTCGGGCTTTCCTGGCTACGATCGCGCGGTATTAAATGCGGTGATGATGTTAGACCAGACATCGATACTCAAATTTCCGTCGCGCTCACAGCGCGCACGTGTATATCAAGATGCCGGTATCAAGACAGCAGAATCTGGGCAGCGACAATACTTCAAGTTCGGAGATGTCGAGCGCTATTCTGTTCCTGGTCAATAAAATTTGTCACGAGGCAGAGTTGAACTGCCGACCTGGCGGTTATGAGTCGCCCGCTCTAACCAACTGAGCTACCGTGACGCAACTAATTCAGTCTATCAGCTCATGATTATGCTGAGAATAAATCTTAAGTGTCAAGCTTAATAATAGATTGAATACCTAACGACAAGCCAGTCTGTCTCCAAGCTTTGGTTGTCAATAGTAAGTATTTCTTCCCGTAATCCTTACTGTTGACAACGCGACTTGATTGATGACTCATTTTGATGTGAGAAAAAATGATGATTTTAGACAGTTTGCGCGGTGCACGCTCTTATGAATTCGTCGAAAAGACATTTGCTTTGCTCGTATTCACGCTCGGGGTGCCACTGCACGCCGATTAGGAAACGAGAATCTTCCAGTTCCACTGCTTCAACCACGCCGTCCTGTGCTCTTGCGACCACTTTCAGTTTTTCGCCTACGTCTTTGACTGCTTGATGGTGGGATGTGGTGACGTTTAATTGGGTCTTCTTGTAAATGTCGAAAAGTTTGCTGCCTTCTTCCAACGTCACTAGATGCTTGTTGAAGCCATTTTTCCATCCGTCTTCGGATGAATGTTCGACGTTGGACTCTGGGAATTGGTGCGGAATATGCTGAATGAGCGAGCCGCCAAGCGCGACATTGAAAAGTTGCGAGCCGAGACAAATGCCCAATGTAGGCATATCGGTGTGCTCGAGCACGCGATTAAAAAATCTGAAATCGAATTCGTCGCGAAGCATGTCCACCATTTTGGTGTGTTCTTCGACTTCCTCGCCATAATGAGCCGGGTGATAATCGGGACCACCAACGAAAACTACTCCGCTCAGGCGCTCGACAATTAAGGCCAGATCGGAGTCGGGCATGGGAGGAATAAGGACAGGTATGCCGCCGCTTTTTTGAATAGCTTCGATATACGGAGCCTGCAAGCTGCACTCTGGCGGCTTTTCAGCCGAGCCAGGTTTGATGTCCACATTAACGCCAATTAGTGGTTTCATAGATCCGCCAATATAACACAAGTCTTTCCGGACGTCGAGCCTATTTAAGGTGTTTCAGTTGCTCGGCAATGGCATCATATACGGTATCGACTTTTATGTCGACTCCCTTACGGTCAAACATAGACCGGTTGCCGCCTTGCTTATCCCAAATAGCTTTGAAATGTGGTTTGTCTGGAAGTAGTTTTGCCGGATCCGTGGGGCCGAATAAAGCGACGATTGGTCGATTCAAACCAACCGCAACGTGCATGGGTGCCGAATCTACGCAACATATTAAATCGCAAAGATCCATCAGTGCTGCAAGATCGGAAAGATTTTTCGTGCGACCAAATGTCGATACCACATGTGGTGATTTCAATTTGGACTGCAGCTCGTTGATGACCTCCTGGTCGTCAGGACCGCCTGCAAGAACGATATATGTATCAGTTAATTTCCCCAGTCTTTCAATTAGTTGTAACCACGAATCTACCGCCCATGATTTCAAAATCCCTTTCTGGGTGGCAAGTCGGCTGGTGCCAGGATGAATCATTATTTTGGTCGCACCATCGGGAATTGAAAGACTTTCCATCAAGTCGTTCATGCGCGTTTCTGCCTGGGAGCTGACCTTGACTAACGGTAAAGTGGAAGTGCCATTACTTGAACCGATATCGGTTGAACTTTTAGATGGTTTACTCGTTAATCGTTCAAGTCCGAAAGCCAATTCTTGATACATTCTTGCCGCGTATGCGTTGCGGTCAAGTAAAACAGGCTCGCTCAAAAGTAGCCTTGCAGCCATGTTGGAGTCATAGCCTACTCTGTGTTCGATACCAGATAAGAAGAGCAGCGCCGATACCATTGGCGAGCCTCCCGAGGAAACAACAGCATCGAACCTTCCTTTCTTTATAAGGAATAGCAAATCCATCAAGTCAGAAATTAGCAATGGTCTTTTCTTTATGTCGAATAAAAGAATATCGTCGACCGATTCTGTTAATTCTTTGGCCGACTTCGAGCGTGGCTCGAGTAATAGGCTAATATGCCAACCGGGCAGGGTTTTGCGTATCGTGTCCAGGGTTGGAAAGAAGAGAATCTCGTCGCCGATACCGCCGAAATTGATGGCAAGTAGGCGTCCTGGCTTACTTGGATCTAACCTTGGGGTCGTGTAATTAATTGCTTGCTCACGCATACACCATATAATATCCCAGGCTTTTCTCCCGGTTAGCAACAAATTTGAGTCCCCGGAACTGGTATTTAGTTTTTTTAGTATGCGCCTTAGTTGGTGTAGCCACTGGATATGTTTTTACACTGATTGAAAGCCCCAGTCTGTTGCCACCCGTTTTGCGCCTTGGCTCGCTTGTGGAGCCCGTAAACGTTCTCTTTATGGGAACGGACGTAGTCTACTCAGGCAAGGGCAAGCGGAAAAAGGGCGATGATTCTCTCTTTAGCGGTCGTTCCGATACTATGATGCTCGTGCGATTCGACCCTTTCGCCAACACTCTTACATGCTTATCTATCCCGCGTGATTCTAACGTCCTCATCCCAGGCCACGGACGCTCCAAAATCAATGCAGCCAATGCCATCGGTGGACCGACGTTAGCCAGTGCTACTGTCAATCGTCTGCTACATGTAGAAATAGATCACTATATCGTTTTGAACTTACAAGGGCTCGTGAAGTGCATCGACGAGATCGGTGGACTAGAAATAGATATTCCAAAGCGCATGAAGTACAAAGACGATACGCAAAAACTGTACATCGATTTGACTCCTGGAAGACACAAGTTGTCTGGCTACGAAACAATGGGTTTCGTGCGCTTCAGGCACGATGAACTGGGCGATATCGGTCGCGTTCAGCGCCAGGAAATGTTTATCCAGGCAGTTATAAATGCATCAGTAAATCCCGGAACCTGGGCGCATCTTCCTAAATTGTTGGAAATTGCCAAAGACTATATTTCGACTGACATGACTATGGAGAAAATCACTCAAATAGCCAATTTCGCAAGGTGTGTGCCCAAGAAAAATCAAAAGCTTATAATGCTCCCGGGAAGCTTTGCAGGCACTGGCGACTGGGCCGTAGACCGTGTGGAACTTCGAAAAATTACTGCCAGATTGATGGGAGCGCAGTTCATCAGCACCGATAAGCGCAGTCTAAAAGTCACCGTTAGTAATGTCAGCGGCGATAAAGAACTCGGTCGCAAGCTCTTCAAGTATTTGAAGAAGAGAGGCTACGGCTACGTTAAAGTCTTGAATAAGAAAGCACTCTCCGCTCGTGCAGCGGCAGGTAGTGACGGTATAGTGTCAGATGCTGAGCCGGATTCAAGCATTATCGCTCAACGCGGAAATCCCGAAGAAGCCGAATTGATTCGCGAAGATTTAGGCGATACTGGTGAAATAATCAACGCCTCCATAGGTGACATCGATAGTGATGTAACAGTGGTGGCAGGAGATGACATCGGCGAATACCTCGATAAAGACTTGGATCCCGAAAGTGTTAAGCCAAATAAAGTCGAGAAGTAAAGAGGAAAATAATTATCAGCTGGCGTGAATAGCCAGATGCCATGCGGTGCATATACATTTTGGTTGGGTACAAAATTTCTAGGTGAGTTAACAAACAACTTACGCGACCAGCTTTTTGATCAAAGTTGTGTGTTAATAACCTTATGCCATCTGCGTTTAGAGGGATGGCATGAACAATTGCTAACGACAATTGTTTAGAGATAATGAAGTTTCACTTTGAAACAACTCTATTCGCATACGATTGCGTAGGTTAGAGTTGAGGGACGCGACACACTGGCTCTAAACACGTTAGCTCGGTCTAATTGAAAATCGTCTATCAAATTACATTGAACAAAAGAGGGCAGGCAACATGATTCATTACGTATATGCAACCAGAGGTGGTTACCTGTATTTAGTCGGTAAGCACAACAATGCTCCTAAAGTAAGCAACGACGAGTTCGTTCTTTCAGTTCCAGAAAAAACATCACAAGCTCAAATAGACACATTGGCTCACCGCCGTTTCATGGATCACCTTCGCCGTCCTCGCAAAGTTGCCCATGAGCGTCACGGTAAACACCAGAAAGAAGCTGTTTTGGTCTAATAAGTCCGGTATCAAGTTTCTTAACGTTTCTTAATTTCGCAAAGCCACTCGGTCCTGCCCCGGGTGGCTTTAATCTTTGACAACCGTTATTTGGTTTATGCTAGTGGGCAATCTATTAATATCCATTCGGGCTTTCATACTTACTAGAACCTCGGTATTTTTTTTGAAATTCTGGCCCATTTTCTTAGGTTCGAGCGGATAAATTGATTGGTATCCCGCGGTTTTTTATGAGAGGAAAAGTGATCATGGCACGGCGCAAAAAACAAATTAGAGGACAAGGCGGCTTCACGCTTATTGAGCTGCTAGTGGTCGTAATCATTATTGGTATTTTGGCTGCAATTGCATTGCCGAACTTCATCGGCGCGCAGGACAAAGCACGCGAAGCCAGCGTGAAAGGCAATATGCGTACTGCGCAAATTGCTGCTGAAATGTATGCTACTGATGCTGCGGGAAGTTATCCGGATATTGATGGACTGAAGCCATATTATCCTGGAGGTTCTTCTAGTATTGGTGGGACGATTGGTCAAGCTCCAAGAAATCCATTCAATGTAGGAGCTGATCCATGGCCAGTCACAGGTGGAATTACTGATGTTCAAGCCGCGAGAATAGCGGCTCCTTCGGGAACGATTTCACCACCCGGAGCAGTTGAATATAGCAAGATTGGCACAACTGCTTATGCCATACGTGGTGCTAGTAAATCTGGATTACCGTTAGGGGGACAATCTGCCGGCTCAACTTTGGTACTTTCAAATCAATAATTAGTCTTCGCAACAGGCATGAAATTTTTAGTTATTGCTTCAATTGTGTTAATCGCAATAGTACAAATTTGTAGGCACAATGTAGAGCAATTCAAGGCCACTTTTTCTCAGGATAAAGTTGTGTTTATTCCGTCCCCTCATGGAATAAAGTTGATTTCTCTTGGATTTGATCAGTTGCTGGCCGATTGTTATTGGCTACTTTTTGTTAGCTATGTTGGAGACACTCCAGCCAGAGAAAATGACAAATTTGCTTATGCTGATGAATACCTAGATCTTATAACTGGCTTAGACCCATATTTGGTCAAAGCATATTGGTTTGCAGCGTTTACGGTAGGTTATGAACAAAGAAGACCAAATAAAGCAGCTGAATTAATTGAAAGAGGAATTAGAGCCAATCAAGATAATTGGTATCTACCCTTTATTGCTGGAATAAATCAATATTTGTATGCTGGAAATGAAGTTACTGCAGCTAAATATTACAGGCAGGCAGCTAAATATCCTGAAGCTCCGAAGTGGCTTTCTCGGCAAGCAAGCATTCTTGAATCTAAAATTCCTTCAAAAGTTAAAGAGATAAATGTTTGGAGTAATATTTATTATTCTGAGACTGAACCTCGAGTTAGAGAAATGGCGAAACAAAAATTGATTGGTCTTTGGGGTCAAATAATCGCTTCACACCCGCCTAGAAATATCAGTAATAAAGCTATAGCGGCTCTCAAAGATCTTGGAGTTGATATAGATTTCTATATCAACCACATGAGGAAGCAGAAATGAAATTACTCACCATATTTGGTGCTATGAATACAACACTGGAGTTCAAATGAAATCTAGGTTGAAAAAAACATTCTTTGCCTAGCTACTTGTTTATCAAATTAAACCGTTGGACGTTCCGATGGCTACTGAGCAGTTAAAAGACTTCAATATGCAATACTCGCCTAGTGGACGTTCGGATGGAAAGCCAGATCCACGCACGATAAAGCGCGACCAAATTGTCAAAGCTTTAAGAGCTGACCACAAAAAATCGGTTCCGGCGCTGGCTAAAGCACTGAAAGATCCAAATGTGCTATTGCGTCGCAATGCAAGTCTGCTTCTGGGCGAATTTGCCGGCGTTTTCGGCGACGCAAAAGAAGATATATCTTTGGCTGTACCTGCCTTGGCTGAAGCGGTCAACGACTCAGACTTTAATGTTCGAGTCTGGTCCATGGGGGCGCTCAAAGCGCTGGGACCAGCCGCAGAATCAGCCCTTCCAGCACTTGAGACTGCATTAAAAGATAAAGACAAAGCGGTGCGGGTTAATGCGAAGGCTGCTATTAAATCGATAAAGGTCGAAAAATAGCAATAAACGGTCTTTTTGCCCAGGAAGCGGGTAAGTATTAATAGATGGCGTTTAATGTGAATGAATAAAGTGGTCCTTCAATTATGGATCCGTTGCAACTTAACGATGATAATGAATTGAATTTCGATAAAAACGGGATTCAGTTAAGACTAAATCGTTTAATTGAAAAACAAACTAAGCGATACGAAGCCTTGATTAACAGCGGTAATCATGGTGACGCGCAGCAATTGCTACAGATAATCTGGCAGTTGAAACAGTTGCGCTTGCCTGGCGTTGACGATGTTTCGATGGAGCAAAGCATTCCGCCAGGTAAGCTTGCGCCAATGCTCGAGCCCTATTTGAAGAATAGTCTCAACGATTCCCAGCTGTCATTGTTATTCGAAAAACAAGCAAATTCGTCCAATTCATCAACATCATCAACTTCTTTATCTGCATTGCCGCCGTCATCCGCAGAGCCTCCCTTAGCGCCCATGGAGCCTAGTCTGCCAGAGTTATTGAGAAACAATAATGCTGTGATCAACACGACGCCGACTCAAATTTTGACACCAGCACCTGCAACTTTTCCTTCCATTCCGCCACCAAATAAGGTGCCTAAGGTCGATGTTCCAGTGCCGAAACCTTCTCCTCCGATAGAGAATCCACAAACTATCAATTTACTCCAGGAGCCGGTTGTTGCGGTGCCTCCGTCGATTGTCGCGCCTGTCGCATTCGATCGCCATGAGTTTGACGAAATTAGTAGTGGTGAATTCGACATTGTAGAGACTGCGCCAGAAGAGCCAATCGATGCCGTTCCATCAAAAAAAATTACGAGCGAAATCGAACGTCCAAAATTTATGCAAACAGGATCATTCGAAGACGAGGCTGGTGAATACGACGATTGGGAAGCCAATGGTCCGCTTAGAGGCCTTACAACGGGACATGTACCGGTTGTAAAAAAAGAAGATCTCGAAAATTATCGCAAAGAAGTTCGCGATACTATCGCATGGGAAGAAGAGTCTGAGATAGCTCCAGTTAGCGGTACTGGCAAACAAAAAAACTATTTGCGTGATAAGGTCAAAATCAAGCCATCTAAGCACACTGACGAAGAAAGTGACGACGACAATCTAGACTTGTTGAGCGAAGAGGTCGATTTCACGCCTAAAAGCAGTTCCCCCAATAAGATGGTGCTTGTAGCCGCAGTAGTAGCGGCGTTCCTGATAATTGGTGGGGTTGGTATCTTCGCTTTTATTTCTATGTCCGCGCCAAAATTTGAAGACCTTGAAAAAATGGGACAGCAATCGGACAAATCGCCTTTTGAAATGGAACAGCTATATGCCAAAGCGGCAAAGGCTAATCCCAACGACCCGCGAGGTTGGAGTGGCTTGTCATACTGGCAGAGCCGCTTGGGTGAAAATTTGCCTGCGCTTGAGAGTCAAGCGAAAGCAATCAAATTGTCTCCAAAAGATGCAAAACAATGGTATGCCCTTGCTCTGATTCTGAAGAGTTGCTCGAACTACAAAGAGTCGCTTAGAGCGGCGAATGAGGCGGTTGCGCTTGAACCTCAGAATAGTCAATATCTGAGTTTGCAGGAGCAAGTTCAAGAATATAATCCCTAGTTTTTTAGTCGGATGGAGGCACGTAATGTGTTGCTTTTCCTCTTCCCGCCATTTGGAGCAGACCGAATTTGACAAATTTTGTCAGATGTCTTTGCGCTTTTTTCTTGTCAATTTCGAATTTCTCGGCGTAATCGGAAGTAGTCGTTGAAGATTTAGATGCTACGTATTTTGTAAAGTAAATTCAGCATGATCACCCTCGCGAAGTTCTCCTCTGTGGGCATATTCAATAGTTCCATTGGGGCGGATGAGTACGGCTCCAACAAGAGGTGTAGTTTTTCCGTCTGAACGGTTCTCGTTAATGGTTTGTTCCATTTGTTCGATAGCCATAAGCATGTACTTTCGATGGAGATTTTGTTCTTTTGCCATTGGAGCATTCTCGTTGTCTAGATTCTTGTTTACAATTGATTTGAAGTTGCAATCGAGACAAAATGTCCTGATTTGTGTCTCGATTCACCGATTTGCTCCGGGCGGGGCTCGAATCTGGACAGAATGTCTTAAAAAAGTCCTGATTCAGAGCAAAGTTATGACAGTTGGTACCAAATATGGTGCTATGTCTAAAACTTCGGATATGCCTTGGATATACAAAGGTAAAGCGGCAGTAAAACTATTTGGCTCAAATCCACCTGACAAGCGCGAATTCGGCGTTTCTGACGGGCTGCCATGATACACTTAAGGAGAAGTAAAAACAGCTCGGAGACTTTGAGGTGATTAACTTGGTAGGCTGGCTCAAAGGCTTATTTAGCAAAGGCGTTGGTATCGACTTAGGAACCGCCAACACTTTGATTTATCTAGAAAATCAAGGCGTAGTGCTGAGAGAACCCTCAGTTATTGCTATTGACGATGCAACTAACCTCCCTATTGCGGTAGGAGAAGAGGCGCGGGCCATGATTGGCAGAACGCCCCGGGGAGTGAGAGCGACCAGACCGCTCAAAGACGGAGTTATTGCCGACCTTGATCATGCGAAAATCATGCTCAATGAGTTCATTAAGCGTGTCGCATCGCACGATAATGCACTTCGCAATCCTGAAATTGTAATTGCGGTTCCCTCTGGTATCACGAGTGTTGAGAAGAGCGCAATTCGCAACGTCGCCGAGAACGCCAAAGCATCAAGAATCTATATGCCGGACGAACCTCTTGCTGCTGCAATTGGTGCTGACCTTCCTGTTATCGAACCAACTGGTTCTATGATTATAGATATTGGTGGTGGCACAACCGAAGTGGCCGTGCTTAGCCTGTCTGGAATCGTTGTTAACGAGTCTATTCGCATTGCTGGCGACGAATTGAGCGAAGCCATAAGAATATATTTGAAGCGTGTACACAGTGTGGAAATCGGCGAGAAAACAGCTGAAGAAGTGAAATTCCGTCTGGGTTCTGCCTGGAAAACACAAGAAAACGATAAATACAACGTGAAAGGCTTGAGCCTGTTGAACGGGCTTCCTACAACCGTTACGGTAAGTCGCGGCGAAATTCGCGAAGCAATTGCCGAGCCATTGCGCGCCATAATTGGTGCAATTAAACACACTTTGGAAAAAACTCCTCCCGAGCTTGCCGCTGATATTTATAATCGCGGTATTGTCGTGGTCGGTGGTGGAGCGCTTTTACAGGGGCTCGACGAGCTTATATCGTTCGAGACCGAAGTGCCAGTTTTCATTGTGGAAGATCCACTTTCTGCAGTGGCGAAGGGTACCGGCAAGATGCTTAGCGACCCGACTTTCAGTCGAGTGCTCGAACTGTGCCAATATCACAAGTAATCGTAAACAAGGCAGCCGAGATTGTTATCGCGTTCAAATGATCAGGCAGAACACATTGCCGAAGCAGTGTTTCTGGTCATAATTCTAATCATGTTGGCTGGTCCGGCATCTGGATTTTTGATGACTGCAAGCACCTGGGTTTCTTCAGGGCTGACCAAGAGTATTTACCAGGTCAAATCAACGCGCGATCTCGCAGACAAAGTTTTTGAATCAACCGAGCGCATCAGAGAACTTGAAGCAAAACTAGCTAAGACCGAAATTGAATTAGCTACGCTCAAACGCCAGGCGCGCGATACTAATAACCTGCGCAAGATGCTTGGTCTGCGCGATAAGATGTCTAGAAAAGCAGTTGCAGCAGAAGTAAGCGCTCGTAATCCCGACAACTGGTACGAGCAAGTGGTGCTCGACAAAGGTCAGGCAGAAGGTATCGTCAAAGGGTCTGCCGTTATCACCGCCGATGGTGTCGTAGGTCAGGTGTTCAGCACGAGCGAACACGCAAGTGTAGTTAGGCTCATTACCGACCCCGAGCAGAAGCTAGGTGTCGTCATTAAACGTATCGGGCTTCCTGGTATCATCTCTGGCAACGGCCCGAATTTGGCTGTTATAGATTATGTTCCGGTAGGCACCAACGTAGACGTTGGCGACAAAATTATTTGCTACGGTAAAGGCGGTGCGTTTCCAGACAATCACCCGGTAGGTGAAGTTGCTTCTATTCGTCGTGATACCAATGGCGCTTCAATGCAAATAGATGTGAAACTGGCTGAGAACTGTTTCGACCTGGATCAAGTCCTGGTCCTTCCGCCAATCTGAGGTCAATTGCGTCATGCTTGCAATTCGCACACAACGAAGAATAGGCGCGATAGGCATTGTCGCTCTCATAATTTCGTTTATTTGGATTTTGCAGCTTTGTATTTTGAGCCGGCTCACGCTATTCGATGTCCAGTGCAATTTGGCTTTGACTTTCATCATAGTGTGGTCTGTAACCTGGGGATCTCCTGTTAAAGCGCCTACCCTGGACGAATTGCGTTTGAGCACCTGGAAAGAAGTCATGCTCAGGCAGGTGTTGTCTGGTTCTATCAGTGGTGCCTTGTTGGGCGCTGCTTTCGCTGCTTTATATAATTCGATTTTGCCAATATATCCAATCTGTTATCCGCTTGTGGGTTGGAGTGCTGGATATTTCTGCTTGCGCAATTTCAACCGTGCAATCATATTTTGCATACCTTTAGTTTTTGTTTTCACATTCATGTCAGAGTTGATAATGGCTGCTCAACTCTACGTAGTTGGACGCCCAGGTGTGTTAGAAAATTTAGTCAGAGTCTCACTTATTGAAGCTTCGCTAAATTCGCTTTTGGCTCCTTTTATATTTTTCCCGATGCGTGGATGGTATGAATTTCTTCGATACAGGGAGCTTTCTGATCAGCGATGAAAAGTTTGTCTTCCAACACTAAGTTTTCAGATCAGGTAGCGGGAAAGGCTTTCGTCCTGGCTTTCGTAATAATAACAGCTATGGTTCTTTTGCTTTTGCGATTGACCTGGTTGCAGATTATTCAAAATAAGTATTACAAAACTGCTGCCGAAGACAATTCTACTCGTGTCACATTTTTGCGCGCACCACGTGGAAGTTTGTACGATAGGCATGGCAATCTGCTTGCAACCAACAAACAGTCGCTATCAATGATTGCGGTCCCTAATCAGTTGGACAATCTTCAAGACTTGGCCACGCGCATCGCCAAGATTTTGGATCTGGATTATGCCGAAGTATTTGACAGACTCATGAAGGCAAAAGCTTCGAGTTCGGTGCTACCAATAGTTATAGAACACGATTTGAATCTAGAGCACGTGAGCAAATTCTACGAGCAAAAGTTGTTTTTGCCTGGAATCGATATTCTGCCTGACATAAGCCGGACCTATCCGCATGCTGAGGTCACTGCGCACGTTTTGGGCTATTGTGGTGAAATCACAAAACCACAGTTATTGCGCCGTCCGGACAGAAAAATGGGCGATGTGGTTGGACAGGCTGGAATAGAAAAAGTCTATGACGATCAATTGCGCGGGGTCGATGGCGAGCAGCGTGTTCGAGTAAACGCCATGGGGCAATCTTCTTCGCCAGAAACAGCAAAACCTATTGTTACAAAGAAAGCTGTTCCAGGTCAGCCTATTGTTTTATCGCTCGATCTAAATTTGCAACGTTGTGCTTATCAGGCTCTTGGTGAGAAATCTGGCGCGATAGTAGCAATGGATCCGCAATCGGGAGAGATACTGGCACTGGTATCACGCCCTAGTTATGACCCGAACGTTTTCACTCGTCGATTGACTAAAGAAGATAGAAAACTCTTGAGTCATCCAAGTCACCCTCTGCACAATCGCGCATTGTCTGGGTTTCCACCAGGTTCTATTTGGAAGCCGATTACGATGCTTGCAGCTCTCGACTACAAAGTTATCAAACCGACTGACAAAATTCATGTCAGTGGTGGTGTCGCACTTGGTGGCTTCTTTTTCCACGATTGGACCAGCGCAAGCGGATTGTTCGACCTGGTTAAATGTATGCAATGGTCACGTGACTCGGCTTTCTACATCATGGCTTTGAAGATGACCCCTGAGATGATCAAAAAATGGGGCAATATGCTTGGCGCTGGAAGACCTACCGGTGTAGAGCTTCCTAACGAACGTTCTGGGACGGTGCCGGATTCTGAATGGAAGTTGAAGCGCATGCATGAAAAATGGTATCCCGGAAACACGCTCCACATGTCCATCGGGCAAACGTTTATTCAGCTCACTCCAGTACAGGGTGCTCGCATTTACTCTGGTCTTGCCATGAAAGGACGTGTTCCTTTCTCGCATCTGGCAATCAAGATTGGCGACCGCCAAATTCCCGCACCAAAGGCTGAAAACTGGAAAATCAAACCTGAATATATGAAAGTGATTTCTGATGGTTTGAGAGCTGTAGTGCAGGGTGGTACTGCAGGACGGGTAAACATGCCTGAAGTTGCGATATCTGGTAAAACAGGGTCTGCAGAAGCTCCGCCGAAGGGAAGTAAGACTCACGGGTGGTTTTGCTGTTATGCACCATCGGAAAAACCTGAAATTGTTATATGTGCATTTGTAGAGCACGGCGGTCACGGTGGTACTGCTGCGGCACCACTTGCGAAGATAGTTTTGCAGGAATATTTTGGAATCAAGAAAACGCCTATTCCGGGTGTGACTGACGCCAAACCTAAGAAGCCTGTCGCTAAGCCACGCCACTAAATTAGATTTTGTATCAAATCCGCAATTAAATACGGTTTAGATATTCACCGTATATGCCACTACCGTATTGAAATACGTACATATATGAAAATGCCCATCCTGGACTTTTCTTGAGGTGGTGGAGATAATTGGCATGGTCCTTTTCAGACAAATAATCGTCCCTCTTAAACCGGTGAGTTCAGCGCAAATATGACTACATCTGACGCCTCTTCTGCACCAAAAGGTGTAACTTCAGAATCAATCGAAAAACTTTTCGTCGAAGAATCAAAAAAAGATTCTGAAGCCGCCAAACCAGTAGAAGAGCCTACTGAAGAGCGTGTCGAGGTTGAGTTGAAGTCGGTACTTCCTTCTGAAAAAGTTGAGGAAGTCGATTGCAATCCCGAAACGATTAGCGAAAATAAATCTACAGAGTCTTCTGACAAATTAGCCCAAATTAACGGCGAGCAAGTAGACAAAGTGAGCCGCAACGAGCTGGTCACCTTTCTTGAAGGTTTTGCCAAGATGCTGCGCAAAGATGGTGGCGATCTTCCTGCCCCTATCGCGCCTGATACCAAGCTCGACTTGACTCATCCGCAATTGGAAGAAATTAGAATCATCATCGAAGATAAAGATCAAGAAATCGCTGATCTTCGTCGTTCACTTGTAGAAGCTCAGGACACCATCATCAAATTGCTCACAGATCGTGTTGAAGACAGAGCTAAAATTGCATCGCAAGACATGGAGCTCAAGCTCATTCCAGATTTGCAAGAACAAACAGATCGCGCGATGCGTCTTGCATACAAAACTGACGAACTCAAAGCCGACATGGCTAAAGTGAAATACGAACTTGATCGCAATCGCATTGCAAATGTTCGCTCAGGTGTGTATCAAATGCCGCAAACTGGCATCATCTCTCGCGTTAAGCATTGGTTCTTAAAAGCGAAAGGTGTTTCGCAACGTCAATTCGAAGAATTCTTCAAAGTCAAAAAAGACGAAACTCCCGAATAGGTAGTTCTAATCGAAAAGCGTTTATATCGAAAGAAAATCCGCGTTATAAATTTTTATCGCGCGTGGACAGAGCCAAGTAAGCCGAAAAGCTTGTACCTACAAGAAGGCACTGTTGGAAAGACGGCTGGAAAGTTGCGTGTAACTATCGCTTGCGAATCCACACCGGAGTCTTTCATAGAACATCAATGTAATCTGAAACGAGAGGAAGGCTTTTGGGAGTTGGAGCCGCTCTTCGAAATCACTGTGAATCTAGATGATTTGAAGTCCCACAAGGATGATCTCGAGGAAAATCTGGCTGCGCTTCTTGACGAACTCAAATATTCTGGCAATTTTGATTCTATAGATACAACAGAGTTTGATACCAAACTCAAAATGCGTCTCAATGTTTATGATCACAAAAAGGCAGCGGAACGAATAAACGCTTGGTTGAAAGAACTTGGAATTTTCCAAGAATCAAAAGCAAAATTAGAGGTTAGAGCTTTGCAAATCTAGCCTTCATCACGGTTAGGGCTGACCTTGACAATAATTCCTGCCATAAATATAATAAATGGCAGGAATGAATAAGAAAGCAATTAAAAACACCTTGATAGTTCGGTGGTCAAATGAAGACCATTGTTTTATTGCATCGTCTCCACTTTTTGATTCAGTAATAGGAGTTGGCGATTCCGAGAGTGAAGCATTGAAAGAGTTTTGCGACATACTTGATGATGCTTATGAAGCTTATTTGGAAGGGGAGCTCAAGTATGATTATCCTGGCAGGCCAGCTAAGAATCGAATCGCGCTGAATGTAGATGTTCAAGCAAATACCAAGAAATCTATAAAAGATTTAGCCATGGAAAAAGGATGCAGCCAGGGCGAAGTTGTTGACTTTCTTCTCGCGTATCACATCCTTTCAGGAAAATCGAATTTCGTCAATCCTGACACTGAATTTTTAGTCAAAGATTCTGAAACTTTGAAATATGCTTCTCGAAAAATCCCGGTTAGTCTCGAACAAAGATTAGAGTCAGTAGAAAAGAAAATTGACAGAGTACTGAAAAATACTGAGTCTTTTAAATCAAATAAAGGTAAATGACTCGCAAATTACATCGCCGCCAGATTTCTTTCATGGCGGCGATACATCTATTTCACTAATTCAGCTTTAGTGTTGGCTGAACATCTTATTCAACGTTTCGAAGAAGTTGCTGTACGAACCGTTTCGTTCCGCGATGCGAAAATCTTTGACTCTTTCTACCAAAATCTCTCCGTCTGGCATCTCGCCACTTTCAAGAATTTGCATTACTTCTGAAACGTAGTTATCAAGCGGCATTGCGCGTGGATCGTTAGCTTGCTTCTCGCCACCAAATTCGGTTGCAACATATGGTGGTGCAAGTTCCAGAATTTCTATGCCAGAGTCGCGCAATTGATAACGCAAAGACTGAAGCCACGAATGCAAGAACGCCTTGGTTGCGCTGTAAGTCGGAGCAATCGCTAGCGGAATGAACGCCAATCCCGATGTAGTGGTGATTACTGCAGCATTTTTGTTCTTCTTCAACTGAGGTAAAAGCGCTGCGGTCAAGCCAATCACTGCAGAAATATTGGTCGCGATTAAATTGTGAATGGCAGACACATCTACATTATTGTTGTTCCAGTCTTCAAGCGTCGTGATGCCAGCGTTGTTGATCAATACATTTAGATCTGGATACTTAGATTTTACGGTTGCCGCGAATTTTTCGATTTGCTTCTGGTCGGAGACGTCTATTTCAATTCCTTCCATGCCTGGATTTTTAGATGTGATTTCGTCCAGCAGGTTTTTGCGACGACCACAAATAATGACTTTGTTGCCACGTTTGTGCAGGGCTTCCGCTAGCCCTCTACCGATTCCGCTGGTTCCGCCTGTTATAAGGATGGTGTTGTTTGAGATTTTCATCGGTTTCCTCCCGGGATGATTACAACTTACAACTTTTGTTATTTGTAACTATAGCACGGGTATCTTACAAATGGCAAATTTTGTAAGATATAAAGGTAGAGGACCCACCCATGCCCAAAACTGGACTTACGTCAGACCAAATCAAGGAGCGAGCGATTGCCTGCACAATCGAGCGTATGCGCAAGTTTGGGTACGAAAAGGTCCGTCTGAGCGAAATTGCAAGGGACCTGGGCGTGAGCCACGCTGCTCTGTACAGTCATTTTACAGACAAGGCCGCCCTTTTTGACGCGGTGACCGAACGTTGGCTTTTAGATGTCGATGGCAAGCTTGCCGCGCATTGTGACCCTTCTAAAGACCCTCTAGCGTGTATTACCGAGTGGTGTGTGGAGCTGCACAAGGCAAAGTGCGAAAAAGTCCGGTTCGACCCAGAGCTGTATCGAGCTTTCAATTTTTCTGCTCAAATGGAAAAACCTTTTGTGCAAAATCATATAAATACGATGAAAACGCAACTGCTCGAACTGGTTGAAAGGGCAATTGCAAAAAACATGATGAAAGGCGACGCGGGCGATGCAAAAAGAATTGTCGCACTAATTCTCGATGCCACCATGAGTTTTCATCATCCGGTGCTTGTAGTCGATCGCATAAACGAAAGTCGCGAAGATGATTTGCGTAATTTATTGAAGACACTATATGCTGGGATGAGATGACGATTATTTTGAAAATTCATCAGGCCAGTCGTTAATTCGTCCTATTTTTTCTACAGAAGTGATAGTTTTATCTTGGAAGCAGATAACAGCAAATATGTCATTTGAATCACAATTTTTGCATTCTGAATAACAACATTCTAGAAATCCGTTTTCAATTTTGATTACGGATTCATCAAACCAGTTTTTGTATTTTGGAGCGTTTTCCTTCCACCATCGCATTTCCTGTCCTATTACATAGCGATGATCGTGAAAACGTCCAGAGTCGTCGCCATCGTAAGATGAGCATACCTTAGTCTGAGCCACTATTTTCGTCGACTTACTGCAAAACGGACATTCGGCAACAAACTCGATCCAGTTATAGCAGCCCATCTGTCCACCTTTTAGACAAAATCCGCAATCACTCTTTCGTGATGAATAACGAGCTGCCCGTCAGGAAAGGCCTCAAGCATCGGTTCATCAGCACGGCTTTCGTCGCTAAGACTTATTTTTTGATTCACATTTCTCGCTAACTCTAACATAAATTCGATCAATCGAATTTTGAGGCGAGTATCGATAATGTCTAAATTTCCCATGTTGATTTCATTCTCATCATCTTCACAAGAATAACAGTTAAGGACAGCAGTTCCAAATTGTAGTCTTTTCAATTTGCCCGACTCCTTGTCTTGTTCGAGAATGCGGAAGTGTCGTTCAAGAGTCTGTTCAAAATCTAGTTTTTGTTTTTCGTTCAATCCGCAAACTCGAATTATTCTCATCGAAAAATTGTTATTGAAGAAACCGTGAATACTTTGCCAATCTCTGAATGAAAGTGTTTCGGGTTTAAAGAAAAAGCACCGGCAAATTGCTTCTTCATAATTTTGTAGTTCGGGATTTTTGGCTTGCCACGAAGCTGTTGCGATTTCTAAATCGCCTAGAACTTTCGATAACTCAAGATTAAAATTCGCTGAAAGCCATGAAGCAAAATTTTCATCTTTTTGCAGGATTGAAGCTAAGAGGTCTCCGGTGTTAACTAACTTTTCGGGATGTGAGTGTCTTACTGATTGTGCAAGACAATTTAACAAGCTTTCATCAAAATCAGATTTATTATGAAGCCAATTTACTTCAGTTTCTAATGTCCATCGCGCCTTAAAATGACTTCTCAGGCTTTCTAAATCGAATTTATAAGTTCGCAGTAATGTCGCCGCAATGCCGGTCCCCTCTTTGCGCAGCCCAATTAAGAGTAGAAACGGAGAAACTTCTTGCAGCCCAAATTGAGACGCCTCTTCTTTTGCATATGTCAGCGAGCGGATAGCTTCCTCGGTAAATCTTTCATACATATTATTCAGGCAGACCACACATTGTCGCGCTCTTTCACCCGCCAGATAAAGCCATCAAGAACATAGTGAGTAGATTGCGGTAGTGCCAGAAATGGTATCAAGATAGAAAGTATTGCCGGGTCATTTATGGCAGGCAGGGCACCAAAGGGACCAAAGAATGCTAAATGTTCGCGCCAGATGAACCCGTCCCAGAGCCCTTCTTCAAGAAAAGCGAGCAGAACGAGAAACATCACGAAGGCTGGTACGTAAGAAAGAAAAATTTGTCCTACTAAAGACGGTTTTTGGTTCGCATCTTTTTTTGCAGACGTTGCACCATGATATAGCCAGATCAGTGCCATATACGGAATGCCGTGGCTGACTACGTTTGTGAGGGTGAATGCCATGTCTGAATTGATTGAAATTATGCCGACCCACCAGCTCAATGCGGTTCCAGCAATTAACAAATTGCGCGGTATATTGAAAAACTTGGTTTGGGAATAAAGCCAGATTTCTTTCAAAACATAGCATCCTGCTACCGCAGCATAGATGCAGAAAGCGGCTTGTGAAGCAATTTCGGGAAGCGAAGTAGCGAAGTCGCCGGCGACGAACCAGTTGAAGTTCCTTGGTAAATGAGTGTGCCAGTACAAAACAGGATAAATGGTGGCAAGATAAAGAGTGCAACCATCGAGCAGTCTGAATTTGCGCGCCGGCTCTGAATCTTTGCGCGAATATAAAGCCATGAATCCATATTGTTGACGAATGAAATGAAAGACAGCTAGATAAGCGAGTGTGCGCCAGAACAAGTTGCCATCCCCACCTTTGGAGACGCTGTACAAAAGCGCACCAACAGCCCAGCACGCAAGTGGAATGGCGATGAGCAGCGATTTGTTTCTTTGAAAGGCTCGCTTGTCGAGATATGTTCTAAACAAAGTTGCGTAAACGTGCGCGACGTCGACCATCATAACAAGCACAACCCAAGCCCAGAGAGGAAGGTTCGAGCTGTTTTCGAAAAATGGTCTGAAACAAATGACCAGAATCGATGTAATAAATGCAGGCGCAATAATGAAAAGACTATCCCATTTTGCAGATGCAAGCCATGCCTGGTTTTGCCAGATAGTTGCCGATTCTTTAGCTGTAGAAGGCAGTGTTTGAGTCATTATTTATCCAGGCTTGTGCCCCAGTTTATCCATTATATGACCTGCCGCTTTGATCCCTTGATATTGAGCTTCTTCAAAATTAGAAATTCCGCTCATATCGGAGTGAGCAAAATAAATGTTGCCCACATTTTGTTGCATCAATTTGCGTTCTTCGCCCCAGACATAACCTACGCTTGGGCGAATCATACCGTGTCCCCATGGCCACAATTCTACTTCTTTGATATAAGTTTGAATGTCGGGATGCATTTTATCGAGGTCCGCAATGATGTGTTTAAGCCATTTTTTCTGATCGTCGGTATAGAGTTTCATTCGTCCGGCTTTGGGCTCAAACGAACTGAGAGGCAAATAGTAAGTGATTACAGTCTTTGAGCTACGCGTGGAAATGTTTTGATGGGTGGCGTTAACATAACCAAGTGATTCGCTATAGTAACTGACATTGTCCCAGGCTGGCTGAACTCCACGCGATGGTGGGATACGACTGAGCGTAATATTTGCCACTATCCACGGTGAATAAGTTAACGAGTTTTTCTTCTTTGACGAACCGGGCAAATTCTTCGGATAATCTTTAACTAAATAGTCTGCAAGAAATCTGGGGCTGGCAAATATTGCATATTCGCATTGATAAGCTTTTTTGCTATCTCCCGCCTGGGTACTTACTTTTAGCCCGCCTTCCTCGTTAGAAATCTGGGTGACCATTTCACCCGTTTTAAGATGGTTTTTTAGCTTTTCGCGCAATTTTTCAACTAAAAATCCGTTGCCTTCAGGCCATGTAACTACAGTGTTATGCTCGCCATTTGCTGCTCTGCCTCTACGTCCAGCAAAATAGTGCAGACCAGCCCAGGCGGAAACTATATCTGGAATCGCTCCATAATCGTCTTTGCAGCAGTATTCGACATACCATAAAAGTGGCTTGGAATCGAATTCGTTATGCAGGAGCCAATCTGTCATCGAAATTTGATCCAGCTCTTTGTATTTTGAATCGTTCGATGACAAATCAACTGGAATGGCAAAAGCTGGCTTGCCATCGAGACCTTTGGCACTGCGCAATTCTTCGATAATTTTGAAAAAACGTTCTGTTTGTTTTTTGTCTTCGCTTTGAAGACCTTTGTGTGGCACCAGTCCTTCCTGAAAAGAGCCGTCTTTGAATAACCGTTCTTGGGGATCGTGGCACAAATACAGTTCATCATAAATTGCTTTGCCATCCTGGGCAAAGCCTTTTATTATGCCAATCTCCTGGAAGAATTCTCTTACGTACTGTGATTCTTCGTTTGGAATCGGGACATAATGCGCTCCCCTGGGATATTTGCTAACGTCGTTCTGTCCTGACGAAGAATTGCCTCCGACATTTTTCTCCAGCTCGAAGATTTGAAAATCGTCAAATCCATTTCTTTTGAGCCACCAACCAGCAGATAACCCGGCTATGCCACCACCGATTATATAAATGGTCTTTTTTTCTTCCGGCTTTCCTTTGTGAGGAGTGAGAGTTCTGTCACGTATCGCATGACCCAATGCCATCGAGGGCCCAAGCCAGCGCACTGGAAAACTAAACTTATTCGAGCAGCCTGCTAGCCAGTTTCCAGACGTCAGGGACCAGAATAATGCTCCCGCACCTTTTAAAAACGCGCTTCGACTAATGCGTTTCGACATATTCGCCCCATTCTTTTTCGAACAGGTGGACGAGCGCCTGATTGTTTAGCTTGTTGATGCAATGAACAGTTGGTTGCATATCTTTTGGAAAAGATAGCATGGGCTCCATTGTAGCAGCGCTTATGTAGCGCAATCCGGTGGGGTAGTCGAAGTCTAATTTGACTGGTTTGTTACCCGCAAGGACATAGCCCCAGTCGCCAAAAGAAGGAACATAGGCGTGATATGGCAGTGTTTTGTAGCCGACCGCTTCTAAAGTGTTTACCACGCACCAGAATGAATTCTTTGCGTAATAAGGTGATGTGCTTTGTATTACGAGCAGTCCATCGGGCTTGAGAGCCCTTTTGACCGCGGCATAAAAGGTATCTGTATAGAGTTTGCCTAGCGAGAAATTGCTTGGGTCGGGGAAGTCGACACATATAAAATCGAACTGGTTTTGGTTTTTTCGCAGCCAAACAAAGGCGTCTGCGTTTATTACTTTTACTTTTGGATTACTGAGCGAATTGTCATTCAAGTGGGAAAAGGCGGGCTGATCGCGAAAAATCTTGGTCATTTGCTCGTCTAAATCTACAAGAGTAATATTTTTTACGCTTGGATATTTGAGCAGTTCGCGCACGGCCATGCCGTCACCACCGCCCAGAACCAGAATGTTCTCCGGATTTTTCAGACTGCCCATCGCTGGATGAATGAGCGCTTCGTGATATCTATATTCGTCTTTCGAGCTGAATTGCAAATTTCCATTCAAAAATAGTTTGATTTCTTTGCCACCACCGGTAATTACTATTCTCTGGTACGGCGTCGATGTTGAATATATGATCGAGTCTGGGTAACTGGACGCTTCAGCCATAGAAGTGAGTTTGTCTGCAAACGCGAAACCGCCCACAAGTATGATTACAAGCGATGCTCCAGTTGCGCGAAGTGTGTTGAGCCATGGCAGTTCGTTTCTAAATATATGAATAGTCCAGAGCCCTACAGTTACGTTGAGCAAGCCAAAAAGCATGGACGAGCGCACGAGTCCCAGGTGTGGCACAAGTACCAGTGGAAAGAGCAAAGATGCAAGCAAAGCACCCACATAATCGAAAGTGAAAATCTTGGATACTAGGTCTTTGAATTCGAGCTTATCTTTTAAAATGCGCATGAGGAGGGGAATTTCAAGCCCAATCAAAATGCCGATGATGCTCACCAGGCTATAGAGCAAAATGCGAAAGTTTTCTACGTGCTCAAAAAGGAAGAATAAAAGAGCCGCCGAAATGCCGCCAATAAGTCCCACAATCAGTTCGACCTGAACGAAAGTGAAGACCAATTTTTTTTCTATATATTTGGAAAAGAAAGAGCCAATGCCCATGGCGAAAAGATAAACGCCGATAACTGTCGAGAATTGAGTTATCGAATCGCCCAATAAATAACTTGCCACGGTGCCTGCAATTAGCTCGTAAACTAATCCGCAAGTGGATATGACAAATACAGTAATTAAAAGGGCGTAGGTCATTTTAGACTTAGCCTTAGCCGTGAATGGCTGCTGCTACGATTTGACCAAGTGCGATAATCATGGCGCCAGTAGCGATTGCAAGTGGTAGATTTTTCTCGATGGTTATTTCTTTCCAGAGATCGCCTGGGGTGATTTTGTCGAATACCCAGGTCGAAAAAATGAGAATCAATAATCCAAGCAACGAATAAACAATCGCTGCCACCAGATATTTAAATGAAAAGACTTGCTCCACGTTTTCCTCCTTATTTGTGTTGCGGTCCGCCGGTGGGCTTGGTGTGCGCGCCAGCTTCAAAATCAAAAAATTGCGTGCCTGCCTGGGCATTTGTGAAAAAGAGAAACAGGATGGCTATTGCAGTCGAAATGTAGAGTGGAATCATTGTTTTTCTCCGTTTCCTGGTCTAACTGGACGACGATGCGTACGGTGAGTAATCGCTTTCTGACCAGCGCGATACTTCGAAGTGACGCATATTGAGCCAGCTTATAACAGGCAAAATGCAAAGCCAAAAAAAGGACCACATAAAGTTTGCTGCATTTGGTACATCGCGCTGTACTTGAAGAGTGAAATTGCGATCGCCGATTGATCTAAAGTCACCGGATTCGGTATCGAAGTTGATGTAATATTTTCCTCCGGGAACACCTGACAATAATATGTTTTGAGTGCTACTACCTTCCGACCACGACTCTCCGCCGTCTACGCCATGGTAGTACTCGCAGGTGCGCTCGAAATAGTAAGTGTCTCCGTTATCTTCATTTACCAATTCTCCTGAAATATAGAACCAGCTATTGTCGACATCTGCCTTTAAGATTATGTCGACATTAGCCTTGTCTTTGAGCAATTCAAAAACTGGAGTGGTGGTATCGTTCGTCTTACCATTCATGGTGAAGTTGTACATTTGGCGAAAAGCGGAATAATTCAGCGCGCGACTTGCTGTAACTACATTGATTCCGATGAGCACGACTATGAAAAATACCCAGAGAAGGCGCATCGTTTGCCAGGTTTTCAAATAAGGCGAAGGCTGGTTGGGAGCCACTCCTTGCGGTCCGGCCATGCTCTCGATTTTGAATGCGTCTTTGACTACATCTTTGGCGACATATTCGCTGCGGCTCCAAATCAGTTCGCGATTGTCCCATTCGTTCGAAAGCATGTAAGGCGGGCTTACGTAATCGGTCATCCAGACTTCTGAGTCTGTTTTTACTTTCCAGTAAAATTCGCCGAAAACATAAGCCACTACTGCGTGACCGCTGTAAAAGAGCTTGTAATTGTTATCCCTGAAATCTACTCGATTGACAAAAACGCGTGATAAAGCGGCTTGAGAAGAGTAAGGCTTTTCTTTGAGCATGGTGACAAAGCTCCAATGCCCATTGTTGCGAGTAAGCCATCTATAGCCATAGTAAGGATTAAAGAGTAAATATTCTTCCCACGAATAGCCTGACAGCTTGTCGCGGCGTACCATGAAGCCTATAACTTCCCAGGTCTTTTCGAAAAGTTTTCCCCGTGTCCCAAGAGGAATGATGGGGTCGTATTCTTTGGTCTTGTCGAAATATTTGGACAGAATGCGGTAATTCTGGTCCGAAATATCTATCACGACTTTGCAATTCGGGCATGAAATGGCAAGCGAAGCACCGGGATATTTTATTTCGATTGGTGCACCGCATCTGGTGCAATCGAATTTTCTGGCGGAATATTTTTTCTTTTGAGATTCTTTAGGAGTTTCAGCCATATTACCAGCCTTCAATCTCCCTCAAGTTGTGAAATTTGAAATCGTCAAAATCTTGATAGCCACCCGCATATACTCTTATTTCGTCTTTGGCATATTCTATGGTTGCCATTTGCACATCTGGACCCGTTAAATCTATGCTCAATGATTCGCGACCCTTTGGGGCGTTTACCGGAAGCTCTCCCTCGCTGACCTGACATTTGACTTCGTGGATGTCTTCTATCTCGAATAGTCCGCGATCTTGAAATTCTATGCATCGTCCTGGCTTAAGCGAACTGGCTTCACTGCGAGGCGGCGCTACTCGCTCATCGACATCGAAACAAACAGCATAAAAACCTTGTGCCTCGGCTAGCCATCCTTCGCGATGTTTACCTTCGGAAAAATACAAATACCATTCGTTCCAGAAACCATCGTTATACGAAACTTTCATACGACCAATTATTTCAAAAGCTTTGCCTTTGTATTTTCCCGTGGTGCCAATCTGCAATGGAGTCAAATCGTCTTGCAATTCAGCCATTTTGCCAACTGCTTCAAGATCCATGTCCTGTCGGACGAGAGTCGACCGGCAGTAGCTGCAAACGGCAAAAATGGACGCCTTCGATTTGAAGGGCACTGTCGCGCCGCACGAAGGGCAAGAGAGACTCAGCACTAGCCGATTCTCTTCAATACTTCAGCTTTTTTCGCTTCGAATTCTTCTTTGGATAAAATGCCTTTTTCATGTAAGGCTTGAAGTTTCTCCAGAGTCTGGAACGGGTCTTCGCCACCGCCTCCACCTCCGCCCGGAGTACCGGTATTGAAAGCCTGGCTGATCATTTGACCGGCACCAATTCCAGCTCCAATCCCTGCTAGACCGCCCGAATTTGCGGCAGCGTCTTTGATTGAATCAGCAGCTTGGAATTGAGCGTATTTTTTCAAATCGCCCACTAGATTCATAGACGATTGCTTGTCTAAGTATTCTTGCAACTCTTCGGGAAGAGTGATGCTCTGCACGTAGAAGGAAACAAGTCTCAAGCCGTAATCCCAAAAGGTTTGATCTAACTCTTTCTTGAGCAATTCGGAGAATTTTTTCTGATTGGCAGCCATATCGAGGAAAGGTGTTTTGCCTTCGCCGAGCATGGTAGCGATAGTGGTGGCAACGACAGCACGAAGTTGTCCATCGCAATCTCCGACGGTGTAATTTTCGCGCGTACCGCTTAATTTTTGATAGAAGGTTCCTGGCTCTTCAATTTTGTACGAATAAGAACCAAAAGCTCTCAGTCTGATCACGCCGAATTCTTTGTCGCGGAAAGTGACAGGTTGTTGGGTTCCCCAGCGTTGGTCGATTTTTTCGCGAGTGGAGAAGAAATAAACTTCTGATTTGAAGGGCGATTTAAAAGCTTTGTCCCAGTTCATCAAGGTGGTCAAAATGGGCAACGTCTGGGTGGAAAGGGTGTATTTTCCAGGGGGGAAAACGTCAGCGATATTGCCCTCGTTGACAAAAACAGCCATTTGCGACTCGCGCACGGTTAATACTGCGCCATTCTTGATTTCGCGATCCAGAGTAGGGAAACGGTAAGCCAGGACATCGTTGTCCTCTTCGACCCACTCGATAACTTCTATAAACTGCTTCTTGAAAAGGTCAAACATCGTAATCTCCCGGCTGGCGCCTGTAAAGATGGAAGGGACGTAATCAATCAATAGATTACCATTAATCCGAATACCAAATAGTCTTTCTACATCAGAATTTAAGGATGTCAAGAACTCGAAAAGGCTGAATATTGCCTGAAAACCCTGAAATCCAGTGCGTATGCTACTTCAAAGGTAACCGAATTAAATCGAGTAATTAGGAGTCCTTTATGATGAAGAGTAAAATCACTGTGGTATCGCTTGCAGTATCACTTTGTTTACTAGGTGGTATCTCTGGCGGCCAACAAGCATTTGCCAAAGAAATAGGTAGGGCTGAAGTGCCTTCGCAAGCCGCAAAAGATATTCAAGAAGCGACCAAGCCTGGCGCTGGCAAGGCGGCAAAACACCAGCCTACCAAAAACGATATAGAGCACGCTAAAAATCAACAAAAGAAAGCCGATAAGGCGATGATTGAAGCTGTAAATCAAATTGATGGCGTCAAAGTGAAAGCCGATGCTTTCGAAGACGAAGATGCTAAAGACAAAGGGTTTCAGTTGCATGACTTGAATCCTGTAAAATACATCTTCAAGCCAGTTACAGACATGCAAAAACGTGTCATCCACCTGGAAAAGCAGATGATGCGCTTAGAAGGACCGATTGCGGGACTTCAAAAACCGATGCTGGGACTCAGAACCGACATGGTAGACATGTCTGGCGAAGTCAAAGACATGCGTCAGCAGCTGAACGGTGTTAGCGGCAACATGTCGTCAGTAGACCAACGTCTCGGACACGTAGAGCAACAGCTGAATCAGATTTATAAACCGATTACTGAGTTGAAACAGCCGGTAGTAGACCTTGCCCAACCGCTGGGTGGCGTAGGAACACAGTTGAGCACGCTCAAGAAAGACTTGAAAGAACTCAAAGACGTTGTAAGTTTGACTACAACTTTGATTCTTGTAGCCATCGTGGGCGTAGGTCTTTTAATCTGTGTAGGCACACCAGTTGCTGCGTTGTTTGCTTACAGACATAGATTCGCCATTATGGAGAAACTTGGAAATCGCAAAGACGTACAGGTAATGAAAGAAGAAACAGGAAAAGGCAAGAGCCAGGAACCTACACGTTCTGCAGCTTAAAATTCTAAAAACCGTTTCTTTAACGTTTCTTAGATTGGACCGGAGCTTTGATTAATTTCAAAACCTCCGGTCTAATTTTTTCTGCCACTTCAAGCCGCTTCAAAACTTGCCATGCAAGCCCCGAATTGAAAATAGTATCGGAGGCTTTTCCTTCTTTTTCTATTGCAAGCAACAGATGTTCTGGCTCAATCGTTTCGCTTTTAAGTTGTTCCGCTTCTTCTTTAGCCATAGCGAAGACGCGCTTGGTGCGGGGTGTGTAAATCAATTCGTCGGCGATAGAATCTATTTCGGTTCTGCCAAAATCAGGCAATTCTTTGCGCAATTTGTTTAAGGTGATACCGAGATTTTTCATCACTTTGTTTGCGATGTTGGTTTTCTCTCCCAGAATCCCAAGCAGAATATGGTCGGTGCCAATAAACTCATAACCCAGCCGACGCGCTTCTTCGTTAGCTTTGTCGAGCACTTTTTGCGCCTTTTTCGAAAAATGGCTGAAATCGATTATTTCTGGTTGGGGCAAGCGAAACGATTCGCGTGAATCAAGCTCGCTTATAGTGAGCCACGCTAGTTCTGCCGGTGAAAGGTTGGCGCATTTATCCAGAGCCAAAATAAGGTGCTCGGTGCTAATCACTGTGCTGCCGCGATCGTGAGCGATGTCCCAGGCAGACTCAAGAATCATGCGGGCATCTGTAGTGAAAATCGAGTCCGGCTTATCGCCATTTTTATCACTCTTCTTGCCGTTTTTTTTGATTTCCGAAGCAGCCTCTTTGCTTACGTCCACCATTTGCAACCCAAGCGATTTGAAGATTTCGACAATTGGCAAGGTTTGCGGTTTTGGAGGAGGTTCAAAATCTAAACCGATATCGGTTGGAGTTTTGCTCTTTGTGCGCACGTACAAAATTAATGCGTCATATACTTGATCGAGCAGTCCCTGATGTTTTAAAACTCGCCAGAGTTCGCTCAGGTCCTTGCATTCTTTCTTTTCTAAAATTAGCCCGAGTAAAATATGTTCAGTGCCCACATAACTGTGATTGAGACTCTGTGCCTCCTGGCGGGCAAATTCAAAAGCTTTAGCGGCGGCGTGAGTGTAAGGAAGCTCAATGGTTAATGGGTTCGTATCCGGTCGCTTGACTTGTTCGACCAATTGACGAGCATTAGCGAGCGTCAGCCCCCGAGCTTCCAGGAAATGAGCTGCAAGCCCATTTTCCTCTGCGATGATGCCAAGAAAAAGATGCTCGGAATCTACCGCATGGTGACCCATACGACGGCATTCGTCCTGTGCCAGGAGAATAGACTTAATTGCTCCCTGAGTAAAACGCTCGAACATACCTGGGCCTTTTGAGGTAACTGTAATTTACCCGGCCACTTAATTCAATATCTATATTTATAAAGAGAGTTCAAGTAAGTCGTTCTGCAGATTGTGCGCTTTGTCTGAATTCTTGGATCTGCTCAGGGTCCAGTTTGAGTATTTCTCTCAAGAAATCGTCCTCGTCGAGCATGTATCTGTAATAAGAATGAAGCACCCAGGGGTTTGGACCCACTGAAGTATGATCTTTGAGCATTCGCTCCCTTCGCGCCTGGTCATATTCGTTTGCAGTCAGCTTTTCGTTTTTGATGAGCAACTCGCGCATCGTTTCTACCTCCTGGCACAAAGAGTAGACAATGTCAGTCAGTGCTTTTATTTGAAGTTGCATTACCTTCGGCGAGTCAGATGCTTCGAATGATAAAACAGCGTTTCTCTTCATGTTGTTTGGTAGATTGGCAAGAAAATCTTCAGCGTTCAACGATGTCTCCTTGTATCTGGGTAAGATGTAAAATGGCACCAGATAAGGTGCCATTTTCGTTATTGTTGTTGAGGTATGTTTTGGAACGGTTGGATTTGCCCTATACCATTAGGATCGTTTGGATAACCTTGCGGTGGCATCTGACCCGGTCCTGGTCCTGGAGGCATTCCCTGTAAACCTTGCATCTGTTGACCGCCGGGCATCGGCTGACCGCCGGGCATCGACTGGCCATCTTGCTGCCATCTGTTTTGAGCGCCGCGAATTCCGCCTCGACGCTTTCCATGTCTGCCCATGCCCATTGCCATGCCTTGTCCCTGTCCTTGACCAGGACCCATTCCCATTCCCATTCCCATTCCTTGACCTTGACCTTGACCTTGACCTTGACCTTGAGCCTGTCTTTGAGCGCGTCTTTGCTGCATGAATTGTTGAGCTTGAGCTTTTTCGTTTTGGTCGAGCTGGCCGTCGCCATTGGCATCGAACTTTTTCAACATTTTCTGCTGTCTTGCCGCGCGTCTGGCTTGTCTGTCGCCCCCGCCGCCCTGACCAAATCCCTGACCTTGCCCCATGCCTTGCATCATACGATGTCTGCGACCGCCGCCTCCTCCTGCCCATGGACCGCCGGGAGCCATCTGGTTTTCGTTTTGATTGTAACCAGGACCGGGTGCGACGGGGATGGAGCCGTCCGGACCAGCCTGAGCGAATGCTGCGCCACCAAGCGTCAAACTGAAGGCGACAAGCGCAAGCGCTCCTTGCAGACTGCGTTTGGCACTAAAAATAGAATTGATAATCATAGTTGTCTCCGAGAAACCAAGTAAGGGATGCCACAGGCATGTTCACTTTGTAAGACGTCAGAGTAAACCAAAAAGTTCAATCCGAATCAATAATTTTATTTTTCGCTTTTACTTGGCAGGGCGATCACTAATCGATCATTTAAGTCTGCTGGCAGGTCGTATTTGGACAAAAGCTTTTTAGTCGTCGCACATTGATCCGAGAGAATACCTAACAAGAGATGACCAGGTGCCAGAGAATCTGACTTGTGTTCGTCAACCAAATTAGTTGCTTTGCGCAAGGCATCTTTTGACCTTTGAGAAAGTGGAATCTCTTTTGTATTGAAAGTGATTCCGATACCCCTCAATCCGCGAAGGTCGGTCTTCAATTTGTCCATTTTGACACCGTACTTACAGAACGCTTTCACTACTGGGTCGTCATGCCACTCGAGCAGGGCAAGCAGCAAATGTCCATTCTCTACAGATTTGTGCCCGAACTGTCTTGATAGCTCCTGGGCGCGCAACAAAATTTTGAGCGCATTCGAATAAAAATAATCGTCCATATGAGAAATGTTGAGAAAACTCAATAGTGCCGCGGGTGGTGCGTAGTCGGCTGCTCCTTCGAGCAGATCTTCCAGCCCAAGGCTACGTAAAATATTGATGGTTACAAGATCCATAGAAAGTATCAAATAACCCAACAAGTCTTTGGGCTCGACTTCGTTGCTGCATTCTTTGCTTGCAAGATTGAATATTTCTTGCACCATATTGCTGACTCGCAGTTTGGAACTGCCTCCTGGACCTCGATCTTTGAATTTGCTATATTCTTGCTCGATGCTTTTTACGCAGACTCCGCGAGAAATGAATAAGTTTGAAACCTCATTGGATGTCTCTTTCACAAGCCCGAGCAAAAGATGTTCTGGCTCGATCTCAGGGTATCCAAATCGGCATGCTTCTTTATGTGCGTTTTCGACTACTCGAAATGAAGTTTCAGAAAAATTGCTCGGAAGCTCATAATCAGTTGTATCCAGTAAGACTTTTCGAGGTGGAGTTTTATTGGGTTTTACCTCTGTTATGAGTGACTTCACTATTACTTCAGTAATTAGTTTCGTCTCTAATTCTAGAATGTTCAAGCTCTTAGAAATTACGCTTTCGGTATTTTCGTCATGCGCGCTCCTTGCTATTGCAAGTAAAATATGAACGGGTTCGATAAGCGCTTTCCCTAATTGGCGAGCTTCAGTAAAAGCTGATTCCAACAGGCTTTTAGTCGATTGACTGAAGGTTAATTCGTTATTTGTGGCTTTTTTGTTTTTGACCTTTTCCGAAAAACTTTCAATGGTTCCTCTGGCATGAGCGATGTCTATGTTAAGTGTTTTAAAAATATCGATCACGTCCAAGGAAGGCATTGCTAGCATCGCAAGAAACAAATGTTCTGGCTCGATGGTCTCGCGGTTTAGCGACAGAGCTTCGGCTTTGGCGAGAGACAAAAGATTGATGGTAGATTTGGAGAGAAAGTCAGTTCGGGCAATCGATTCTTTAGAACTTTGAGCTTTTGTATGAAATTCTTTGATGGCAAGTCGTTTCTCAGCATCATTAGAAAGGTTCTCTAGTTGTGTTGGATCTTCTAAAAGCGAAATGAGACGTTCTACCTTTCCAGATTCTTGGATAGTTTTCCATGCAAGGCAACCGTCCATGTGCTTTCCAATTCGAACAAAAGCTTCTAAAAAATGTTCGTCCTCTATAATTAACGATTTGTGCTCAATTGAAATCTCTCGTGCGCAATCATAAATGTTTTCAATTGAGCGAGCGTAATACATTTGAAATCCGTCTTTCCATGGACCGATTCCATAGTTTTCTTTGATTACAGAATGTAATTTGGCTGAACCAAGACCAATGGCTTCTAAAATCGAGCATGCCACAGTATTTGGTCGCATCGCTAAGCCCAACAGCAAAAAAATCGAGTTGATTTTGTTATGCCCATGCTTAGTTGCTGCTACTTGTGCTGTATCAAGAACAATATTTCGGTGAGGAAAATTGGATGTTAGTATCCAAACTTGATTTTCTGAAGGCACAGGATCTGCTATTCTTCGTACTTTGGGAATCTGTGAATCGTCTTTAGCGCTGGGCGTCCTGAACTCAATGTTGCTAAACAAGATTCGAATTTTGTGTTCTGGACCTGATTTTCGAAGCAGTTCCCAGGCATAAAAATTGCCGCGCTCGGCGATTCCATACCATTCAAAGGCAATGAAGATATGCTTGGGAAGTACTATTTCTGAATCGAATCTTCTTGCCTCAATTGCGCTGCGAACGATAACCATTTGAGCTTCGAAACTGAGTTCTACCGCGTCTCTTTCAAGTATAGGTTCTGTCGTAGGAAAGTCCGCTTGCACTGCCGAAAATAACTGCTCATAACTTATGCCAATGTCCGCAAATTCGCGTGCAAGTCCTTTGTCCATTCTCTCGAAAAGCGCAAGCAGCAAGTGTTCACCACGTACCGCGCTATGTCCCATGGAATGAGCGAGGTCTTGTGCGAGAACAATGATTTCCTTAGCTTCTGGACCAAGTTGTTCGAGCATGAATCCATATTTGCATGAAAACTTTGATTTAAGCAAGTCCTTGTCTGGTTGAACGGAAAAACTAGTGACTCAGAGAACTGAGGCGCTTATCATCAAACTCTCTTGCTAAATCTATCGCAAAATGCGATAGTCTTATAAGGACACGCCCCATGATTCTTCAGAACCTTCAAGTTCTACAGAAATTTCAAAGAAAGCATGCTTTTAGTAGAAATGTAATAAGAGATTGGGTTGCACATGTTGAAGCTTCGGATTGGAAGAATTTTTTAGAACTAAAGAAAACTTTTAATTCGGCAGATTACCGTAAACCAAACATTATTTTCGATCTGGGCGGTAATAGGTTCAGACTGGTTGCAAGGGTCGATTATCAAAAAGGTGTTGTTCGGATATTTAAAATTGGAACTCACGACGAATACAACAGTTGGAAATTATGACTAAGAAAAAAATTGTTCCAGAAAACTATTTGAAATTGATTCATCGTTTTCCGCTTCGTCCCATTACTGATGAAAAGACTTTGGATGAAGCTTCTGAACTATTCAGCGAACTTGGGATGAGGGGAACTAAATTGACTCGGGACGAAGAGGATTATTTATCTGTTTTGGGGGGATTGATTCGTGAATATGAAGTTGCACATTCAGTTTATTTGAAGAAAACAATCTCGCCACGTAGAGCTCTTGAGTCATTGATGGAATCGAATGGTATTAGTCAGTCGGAATTAGCCAGGCAGATAGGAACTCAGCAATCTATTATTTCTGAAGTTCTTTCGGGCAAGCGGAGCTTTAGCAGTGAAATTATCTTGAGTCTAAGTCAGCGTTTTTGTGTTCGTCCGGAGTTGTTCATGCAAAAAAAACGAACTAAAAGAGTAGGCTAAAATGCAGTCCTCTATCGGCAACTGCCTGCGACGTGGGTGAGGTACCGCGTGACGCACGCAAATCGTTTAAAAGAAGGTTCAACAATTGATTGTATTGTTCACGAATTTCGGCTGCGCTTCCCGAACCACCGGCGGTATCAATGGAGGCGGACCAGGTAACCAATGGCACCACCCTGGCTGGCTGACGATTGAGGTCTACATCATCTTCGAGCACAAGTTTCAACGAATCCAATTGTCGCGTGCCTCTTAGCGCGAGTTTTGACTGTTCGTTGCCATAGTTGAGTAGAAGCTTGAGTTTTGGCGCATTCCCCTTTGTGTCAAATTGAACAGCTTCGCTCTTCAATCGGTCTTGTGTGAGCGCGCATAACTCGTTATTCAAGGAAAGCACTTCTGGATCTGGCTTGATGAGTACGCCTGAAGGAGCGACGACCCAAGGACCAATGGATTGAATATTGAGTGAATGCAGCCCTTTCAAGCCTCCGCTCTCGCTGATTTGAGTCTGTTTAGGCTGGAACAGATAAATTCCCAGAATCAGAAAGAGGAAAAATAACATTATTGCTTGTGCTGGTGCTGCTTTCATTTGCTTTTCGCTTTTGCGTCTCCTGTGCAATTCGGTTTCCTACTCCGCTATTACTATTGATAGCGAGGTCAGATAAACGCTGTCTAAAGAAGATCTCAGCGCATATAAAGAAAGCATCAAAACCGCATTAGATTAACTGTTTGGGCTTCTTGAGATTTATCTTCTTATATAGGAAACGAAAGAGATTCTTAAAATGGAAATCGTTTTCAAAACCTTGGTTAGAATAGAACGATGCCAACAAGAAGCCAAGTTATTAAAGCAGCCGACGTATTAGGTATTGGAGCCTCAGGTCTCTGCGCCATCCATTGTCTGGTCATGCCTTTCGTTATTTCAGCACTTCCGTTTCTGGGTACAGGAGTATCGGAAGAAGCGGTTCACTGGAGCCTGGCAGGATTCGTAGTCACGTTCTGTTTTATGGGCATTTTGCCTGGTTATTTCCAGCATCACAAACAACGAGTCCTGTATCCGATGCTCTGCGGATTGACTCTGGTCTTGCTTGCGACCTTCTGTCTGGAAGAAGCAATGGAATTGCCAGTGATTACTCTTGGAAATGCACTTATCATCGCATCGCATTTTCTCAATCGCAAATATATGAGCTGCTGCAACGACAACTGCCGCGCTTAACTCTGAGATTTTAAAACTAACTCCATAACATACGCTGAGCCACGCTTGGTCCAATGCCAAAGTATTTGTTCAGGTTTTCTGGATTTGACTCCAGCGCCACTACACAGCCTGGGCTTACGTGCTCATTCCACGCTTTTTCGAATGCGTCGCGACCTTTTGCAGAGCGCGCTAAGAGAGATGGAACTGGATGATAAGACGAAATGTAAGGCGTTAGATCTCCAGCTAAATAGTGTTTGAAATAATCGTCTGGCTCCATTTCGCCTGCCGAATATTCATATTTCGGAATCACATAAGGCTGATTGATGACCGGCATCATCACTTCTTCAAGCGAGCGCGCGATGTTTTTTGCAACGACGGGATCGACGTTTTGCATCTGGATTTTGTAATCGTCGGGACCAATTGATTCTATTTCAATTTGGCTAGAGTCTATCGAATCTGGCGCGAAATCACACATGCGCAATGCATCTAAAGTGGCGTTCAGAATGCGCTTGAGTATAGATGTTTGGTCCTCTACTACCACGAGACTATTTTTCATTTTAGCGGTAGTCTTAGCCGACAGAATGCGTGAAGCTAGAAATCCGATGCCCGTAATAATGAGCACAGGCGCAAGCGTAGCTGAACTTGCGATGCCCTGCGCGGTCATGATTGCATAAGTTGCAATTGCTGCGCTGAAGCTTGCGATAGAGCATTTTATGAGCGTATCTTTGCGAGTATGGATGAGTTCCAGTCTGTGTTCGTCGTAATTCTTGTGTTGATATATGAAAGCTGGGCTGATTGCTAGTTTTGGTAGCGAACTGACTTCAAGCGATGTTTTGGAAGTGTTGTTATAGGGCTCGCCAACTTTCCATCTTTTGAAAACTGAATTTCGTGCCAGAGCGCGATTGAGCATTTCTTGATTGAAATCGTCTTGAGAAGCGAGAATCTCGCTTGCTTTCAAATCACTAAACGCTGGATGGAGACGTCTGATACCACATTCGATATTATCTTGAAAAGAAAGTCCGAAGAAGTCTTTGTGCTTTTTGTCGAATCGGTTGAAGTCGTTCAAACCTTTTTCCATTTGAGGATAAACACAAATAATGTCCCAATTGTTTGCCACTTTCAGTTGATAATCCAGATCTTCGACACCTCGTTCTGATTTGCGCAACGACCTTCCACGCAATTGTTTGATTCCTGTTGGGGTAGTAATAGCCGTTAAATCAATTAGCGTATTTAAAGAAGGACTGTCCCAACCTTCGCCAAGAATTCCGCGGGTCCCGATCAAACACTGGGTGGTACCGATTTCTAAAAGCGAGGTGACAAGCTTTACTGATTGTTCGACGCCCTTTACGCTCATGCCAGAATGTGGCGTCATTTTGAATTCGACTGGACCGTCTCTTGCTTCGCGTTGTACTTTCTTTTGCAAGCTTGGATCTATTTGCAATCGGCTGCCAGTTACTAAAACTGGATGCACGAGCATGGCGACGTTGTCTTTTAACAATCTTTCAAATACCGCAAGGGCAGCCCCTTCATAGTCGCAGACAATTGCTGCACGAAGTTTGCCTTCGAGATTTTTGTATTCATAGGACAGAATTTCGCAGCATGCATCAGCTTTGCTTGAACTAAGCGCAAGAGTCTTATCTACTGTGGAAGCACCTGCGCTTATGCCTGTTTCAGAAATGTTATAACCAAGCATTCTCAAGCTGACTTTTAGCTCAGACAAATAAGAATGTTGCAATTCGTCAGGGCTAATTTTTAAATAGCGAAGACAAAAATCTTCTATCAAAATGAGCCATTCATCGAGGTCGGGTTCTTGCATGACAAAAGGTGATTGATCGACCTGTTCTGGCAGTTCTAGTTTCTTTAGCCAGATGGCGCGACATAGAGCTACAGTCAGTTTTTCGTCGTTGCGAATTGAATCCAGGAAAAGTCCGTTTCTTAGTTCTATGCTTTTTCCATAGAGCCAGCCTTTGAACAGTTCGCTACTATTTATTTTATCAATTAACTCGTGCAGTCGTTTTGAATGCTCGCCAAGGTATGTCGATTCTTCTTTTGTTGGTCTGGTGAAATAAACCAAGTCCTGATAGGGAGCGAGGCTTCCGTCTTTTACCAAAGCTGGAGTAGGTACTTCATAATCGATTTCTCCGACGAGTTTTAAATATCTAGTTTTTTGCTGATTCGATTTTCCTTCAGGCGGGGTTGCAGTCAGTCCGATGATTAGCGGATTATCGAGATAGTCGATTACTTTAGAAATGACTGATGCCCAGTAATCTGTAAGATGGTGGCATTCGTCTAGAACAACTAGGCCGAAATCTTGATCTTTGAGAGAATGCACCAGTTTCATTGCTTTGGGATGCAATATTTGATCCAGGCTGACATCGTCCATGAGTTTACGGCGGGCTTTTCGCTTATGTCTTGAAAGTTCTTTGGCGTAAGCTTTGGGATTGTAATCGCGCATTTGATCTATGCGTTCTTGGTCGCCATTTATTTCTTCGAGCCATGATGAAAGGGCCGAGTTAACTATTAATTCTTGCTCGCGCTCTGGGGTCGAAAGTGCCTGGTAAGTGTGAACCGATATCGGTTGAGGTTTTGTTGTTGACTTTCCGATGAAGTCAGATGCAGTCACAGTCTGGCTTTCTGGCGAAATGAATAAATCGAGCTTTTTGATCCATTGATTTTGAATAGTTGTGTTCGGACACAAAACAAGAGTCTTGATTTTAAAATCACAAATGAGCTGTAATCCAATGATGGTTTTACCGGCACCCGGTGGTGCGACTATGTTTAATTCACGCTCGCCCGCATTGAGCTTTTGATGCGCCAGTTCGATAATTTCTTCCTGGTATCCGCGCAGCGGGTGCAAAAAAGAAAGTTCGTCGAACATGATTTATTGAGAAAATTCGAATTCTAGGCTTATATCAATTGCTGGTGCCGAGTGTGTTAGTGCACCAACTGAAATGGCGTAAACACCTGGGATCAGATAATCTTTAATATTAGTTAGATTCACTCCGCCAGAAATTTCGAACTTGGCTTTGCCTTGAGTAATATCGAGGCAGCGTTTGATCATGTCTGGCTTCATGTTGTCCAGCATGATGATGTCTGCTTTACATTCGAAAGCTTCTTTTACTTGAGTTTCATTTGTGGTTTCGACTTCGACAATAACATCAGGATAGTTTTTGCGAGCCTGTTCTACCGCTTTTGTGATACTGCCTGCCACCACAAGATGATTGTCTTTGATTAAAACCTGGTCGTAGAGACCGAAGCGATGGTTCGTGCCTCCAGCAATTTGCACGGCCATTTTTTCGAACACACGCATTCCAGGTCCAGTTTTTCTGGTATCAAGAATTTTGATTCCAATTGGACTTGCAAGCTCGACGAATTTTTTTGTTATGGTGGCAACGCCACAAAGCCGCTGCAAGATATTGAGAGCCAGACGCTCACCTGAAAGCAAAGCTCGGGCATTACCTTTGATTGAAGCCAAAACTCTGGGCGCATTTTCGATTGAGTCGCCATCTTTTACAAAAGATTCAAACTCAATAGACGAATCGAAACGATTAAAAATTTCGGGCATCAAGCCTAAGCCTGCGACTACGCAATTCTGCTTGAACAAAAAGTTCGCAGTTGCTTTGACGTCTTTGGGAATGACAGAACTGGTCGTAATGTCCAGTCTCTCTTTTCCCAGATCTTCTTCGATAAATAAATCTATCGAGCGTGTCTTTAAATCAGCCAGTTCGGGACTGAGCGAGTATGCGTTCTTCGCTGGATTGCTCAAGGTCATTAAAAGTCCGGTCCGATTATTTCAAGATTGGGACGTTTTGCGCGTAGTGCGTTTACGCCTTTGACTGTCACTCTACTGTCGCGCATTTCAATAAAGCCAAGCGCTGGCAACTGTTCTATTGTGGCAAGGCATGCGTCTGAAACAGCTGTTCCGCTCAAAAACAGTGTGTGCAATTTGCTCATGTTTTTGAGATTGGCGATACCCTGGTCACTGACTGCGGTATCACTCAAGTAGAGTGTTTGCAGTTCGGTCGATGTACCTAGGTGCGACATGCCAGCATCTGTGATTTTGGTGAAGGACAAATCGAGATAGGTTAGTGTTTTGCACTCTTTGAGTTCTTCCATGCCCTTGTCTGTAATGTCTTTTGGCAGAACCAGACTTTGAAGAGTGGTGATGTCTTTTAAATTTATCAAGCCACCGTCCGAGATATCGGTATTTTTCAATACCAGATGCTTTAGTGCTTTCAGTCCAAGCAAATTGCGCAGACCTTTATTGGTGATTTGGGTCTGCAACAACCAGAGCGTGCTCAGACTGGCAAGCGGCTCCAGCTGCGCGATGTGATAATCGGTAAAAGGAACGAAATCGAGTCTCAGTTCGACGAGCGAATTCAACTGACTTACGGTTTTTAGCATTTGTTCTGAAAAACGTGCAGTTGATAAATCGAGGCTGTCGAATGTTTGCAGTCCGGTCAATTTCTCGGTCAGAATATCATCGCGAATATGCCCTGATACGGCTAAGCCGAGCATTTTGTTGGCGGGGGTGTTTGAGACGAATTCGCCCATTGCATCGCCAACCCATTTACGGGTGTGGGGAAAATTGCGGTCGGCCAGATAAAGACTGCCCAGTGAAAGTTTGTCAGGAAATGTGATTTTTGTTTCCATCTATTTGCCCTTCTTTGCCTGTTTCGGCGGCGGATTATTGTCGTCTTTAGGGGCATCATCGTCTTCAAGTCGCTTGAAGACTGGACCTTGGTTGCGCACTTTGGTTCCAGGCTTTAGCAAGTCGAGAATTCCGTCTTCTGGTCTGTCACCAAATATGGCGACATCGTCATCGTTTCCGATTTGATACCAGATGTCTGCTGCTAGTTTGGGAGTAAACGGATACATATAAATGGCTGTTCGCTTGAGCACTTCAAGGCAGGTGAAAAGCACTTCTTCGCCCTCTTTGCGTTTTCCTTCTTTGAAGAGTTTCCACGGTGCTTCGTCGTTCATATATTTATTTGCTTCGTCGACGATAGCGAATATAGCCGAAAGCGCTTTTCCAAATTCGAGATTTTCCATGTGTTTCTCGATTATAGGATTGAGCCCGTTTGATTGAATTCGAAGCGTGTGATCGGGGTCTTGATCCGGTATCAGTCCATCGCAATTTTTCTCGATTAGAGTCAAGGTGCGATTGAGCAAGTTGCCCAAATTATTGGCTAATTCGGCATTGGTTCTGGCAATGAATTGCTCTTTGGAGAAATCGCCATCGCTATCGAAAGGTGTTGCGGCAAACAAATAATATCTGACCGCGTCTGCACCATAAGTTTCGGCAAGTGCAATCGGGTCGATTACATTTCCTAGCGACTTGCTGATTTTTTGTCCTTGCACCGTGATAAAGCCATGGGCGAAGACCATTTTTGCTGGCTCTAATCCAAGTGCCATCAAAAGAGCGGGCCAGTAAATACTGTGGAATTTATTGATATCTTTGCCGATTAAATGTAATTCTGCTGGCCAATATTTTCTGAAGCGGTCCATGTCGTGCGGATATCCAGCGCCTGTTATGTAATTTGACAGCGCATCTATCCAGACATAAATAACGTGCTCTTCGTGACCTGGTACAGGAATGCCCCACGTAAGTGCGCTTCGGGCGCGGGTTACAGAGAAGTCGCCAAGCTCAGGGTCGTTAAGCTGATTGAGGATTTCTTTTTTGCGTCCCTCTGGTTTGACTGCATCGGGGTAGGCGGAGAGCCATTTATTGAGGTTTTCTTTGTAGTAAGAAAGTCTGAAGAAATAATTTTCTTCTTCCAGTTCTTTTGGTTTCTTCTTGTGGTTTGGGCAGGTGCCATCTTCGGACAGATCGCGCTCGCGGATGAAATCTTCGCACCCGTCGCAATAAAGTCCGACATATTTGCCTTTGTATATGTCGCCGGATTCTACGAGCTTTTGAAATATGTATTGAATCGCTTTTTCGTGTTCTGGATCGGTGGTGCGAATGAAATGGTCATAGGAAAGATTGAGGCTGTCCCACGCGTCTTTGAATTTTTTCGACATCATGTCGCAGAAAGACTTGGGACTCATGCCGGTTTCGTGAGCCGACTTCTCGACTTTTGAGCCGTGCTCGTCGACTCCAGTTTGAAAATAAACTTCTTTGCCGCGCATGCGGTGATATCGCGCCACTATATCCGCTGCGATTTTTTCATAAGCGTGTCCGATATGAGGGACGGCGTTTACATAATCGATTGCGGTCGTCACATAAAACTTAGGCATAATTGTTATTCTTCTGTTTATGAGGCTGTAGAGCGGTTGTAAGCAGAGTATAATACATGAAAATGCACACTTTGGCGACAAAGCTCGCCAGCAGGAAGTTTTCAACTATGAACAACAAAACGAAACCGACTAAGCGCAAGAAAGTCAAAAACGAGACCAGTCTTGGACCTCTCGACCAGTTCGAAAAGTTTCTGCCACTTGAGAACAAAACTATTTTACTTGGTGTCAGTGGTGGCATCGCGGCTTACAAGGCCTGTGACCTGGCTTCGCTCTTGAGAAGAGCTGGGGCAGACGTTCACGCCGTGCTCACGCCAAACGCCAAAGAGTTCATAACACCGCTGAGCCTGACCACTTTGACTCGTAACGCAGTGCACTGCGAGCAATACGAAAATGGTGGAGAATGGCGTCCCGAGCACATCGAGCTTGCCAAAAAAGCTGACCTCATTTTGATAGCGCCAGCCACAGCCGACGTTATCGCCAAACTGGCAACTGGAATTTGCGATGATCTGCTCACTACAATGGTTCTTGCATCGAGTGCAAAAGTGATGGTGGCACCAGCGATGAACCCTACCATGTTGGCTCATCCTGCTACTCAACACAATCTCGACATTATCGAAAATCGTTATCGTTACGACATTATTCCTCCAGACTTCGGCGAAGTCGCCTGTGGCGACACAGGACAGGGCAAAATGGCTTCGGTCGAAACTGTCACAGCCGCTGTAGTAGCCAAGCTTCTGGCGCATAACACCTTGAATGGCAAGTCTGTAATCATAACTGCTGGTGGTACCAGAGAAGCTATCGACCCGGTCAGATTCATCGGCAACAGAAGCTCGGGCAAAATGGGTATCGCTATGGCTGATGTCGCTTACAACCGTGGTGCTGATGTCACCTTGGTTTCAACTGTTGCAGTAAATCGCGCTTATCCGGTCATTGTTGTCGAAACTGCACAGGATATGCAGGAAGCCGTCGAGCTCGAATTCGACCGTTGCGATGCGCTGGTAATGACTGCTGCTGTAGCTGATTTTCGACCAATAGTAGTTTCTAGACAAAAAATCAAAAAAACAGATTCGGAAGATATCATTCTCGAGTTGACCAAGAACCCCGACATTCTCGATTTGCTCGGTCGTGTCAAGCGCGATGATCAGGTAGTCATTGGGTTTGCAGCGGAATCGGAAGGTTTGTTGCACAACGCATCAGACAAATTGAAACGTAAAAATCTTGACGTCATTGTGGCTAACGACATCACCGTGCCGGATATCGGCTTTGGAAGCGATGACAATGCTGTAATAATCCTGTCAGCCGATGGCGGCAGAGAAAACTTGCAACGTATGCCAAAACGCGCTATTGCAGAGCATCTTTGCGACATTCTCGTTTCGCTCTTGCGCGACAAAGAAGAGGGCGACGACGCCTAATTAAGGTATTTATTTCAAATTCGTATAAACTTAAGCACACTAGATATATGACGTATGACGGGAGTTGAAGATGGCACACAATAATGGAAACCATGCGGACAATGGCAGAGAGCCCGGAGTAGCACCGTGGTTCTGCGGTCTTCTGCTTGGAGTTGTGGGTGGCGCTACACTGGCGTTTCTCACCGCACCTAAATCTGGTACTGAAATTCGCAGAGTAATCAAGCGGACTACGAAGGACGTTCCTGAAGTTATTGGTGAATTTGTCGACGACTCGCTCGACCTCTACGCTTCAGCCCTCAACTATTGCCAACTGCTGATGGAAGAACAAACCAACCGAATTCGTCGCGCAGTGGCTGCAGGTAAACTTGCTGCTGCAAAAAAGCGCGAGGAGTTGGAAATGGGAGAAAACGCCCATATCCTTCCTTTCCAGAGTGTAGAGCATAAATAGAGGCTATATAGTGGACGCAACTCAACTGAGCTCTTTCATAAACCAGGCGATACTTTTTTGTTTCGGCACCTTTTTCGTCATTGCTATTTTCATGGCAGTGCCGCTCTACAAGTTGCTGGATCAGTCATCCAGAACGCTTGGTGCGACCGAAAACTTAATTAACACACTCGACAAAGAGCTTGGGCCCACGCTTCGCGAGGTCGACAACGTTCTTGTGAGCGTGCAAGAAATCAAGGCGCTCGCTGAGCGTGGTATTTCTGGAGTAGGAACCAAAGTTGAAGACGTCACAGGCAGCATTGGAAAAGTGACAGAACAGGCAAAATCGCAGAGTTCTATCTGGAGCACCGGACTTATGACCGGGTTGAAAACCTATCTAAGCGGGCATTCAGAGAATCAGGACGACGACGCGAAATCGAAGAAATAAAGGAGCATTTTTATGGCTAGCAATGGTGGAAGATTTTTAGAAGGACTGGTCGTTGGTGGACTTTTCGGTTTCATTTTCGGCATTCTGACTGCTCCAAAATCGGGCTCTGAATTGCGCAAAGAACTGGCAGACAATTCAGAAGACCTATACAAGCATGCAAGCGACTCGCTCCACGATTTTCGCGGCAAAACAGAGCATGCAATTGAAGATTTGAGAGCTCAAAGCGATCAAGTGATCAAAAAAGCATCCAACACTGTGCAGAATACCAAAGACCAGATGGCGAGCCGCCTACAAGACATGGCTGGCAAAAGCACCAAAGTGCTCATCGACGACGTAGAGTCTGCCACTTCAGGCGGTTAGAGGCGGCTAATGCCTCGCATCAATAAAGCTCTCGCTCTCACCGGTTATTGCTCTAGAAGAGCGGCTGAGGATCTGATTCTTGATGGTCGCGTTCGCTTGAATGGCAGACTCGTAACCGAGCTTGCCATCGAAGTGGATCTATCTACTGACGTGCTCGAAGTCGATGGCACCATTCTTATTAGCAAAGAGTATACGTATATTGCTCTGTATAAGCCCCTGGGCGTTATCACGACCATGTCTGACGAGCGGGGCAGAACGAGTGTGAACGAAATCCTGCCGCCTAAATTCAAGCATTTGAAACCGGTCGGTCGATTAGACAAGGATTCAGAGGGGCTTATCATCTTGACAAATGATGGCGACCTGGCTCAGCGTCTGACTCATCCGAAGCACAAAATCTGGAAAACATATTATGTGGAAGTGAAAGGTCAGCTCAAAGAAAGTCATCAGAAAAAACTCGAGACCGGAATTCAGTTAAGCGAAGGTAAAACCTTGCCGGCAAAAGTGTTCGATCTGACCAATCATGCTACGTCAAATATAAGCGCCTCATCCTTTTATATAGCCATTTGCGAGGGGCGAAATAGACAAATTAGAAGGATGTGTTCGCAGCTAGGATTTCCCGTCACGAGGTTGGTCAGAGTTGCCATTGGTAGGTTACAATTGAAACCAATGGTCCCCGGAAAATGGCGAAATTTGTCAAAAGAAGAGATTGCAAGCTGTTTTCAGTTCCAGGAAAAAAATACCGCTAAAAAGCGGGAACACTAAGGTAAAAGATACTGGAAAGACTACTCTAAGGATGTAATCGAATTTGGTAGGCACATACTCAGTCAACTCAGGCAAATATCCCGACTCCAACATCATGATCGAGCAAATTGGACAAAAGCTAAGAAACGCCAGAGAAAGTAAGGGTTTCTCGCTTGGTCAAATTTATGATCGAACCAAAATACCGACCAATCATCTGGAATCGATTGAGAATGGTCGTTTTGACGATCTGCCAGAACAGGTTTATGTTGTCGGATTTATCAAGCGTTATGCCGATTGTGTCGGATTGAACGGACAGAATCTGGTCGACGAGTATCGCAAACAAGTCGAGGCCCTGAACGAAGAGAATAATAAAAAAGGAATATTCGGCATCAAGACAAACAAGTCTAATGTCGCTCAGGCAGTACCTGTAGCTCAGGCTCATATTCACAAATCCACTCGAGTCGCGCCTCCAGCTCCTAATTTTGCCAACATGGTCTTTTATCCGGCCATACTCATTATTTTGTTGTCTGGTCTTATCAGTTATCTGTTCTATTACCAGCAACAGCAATTCGCTATGCAGCAAGATCCATCGGTAAATGCCTTGCGCGAATCGGCATCTAAGTTCAATACTGTTTCAAGCGCAAACCAGGCACAAAGCCAAAACCAGGCCACTACCACCACACCTGCTGCATTGCCAGGCAAAGGCGATGCTCAAGTCACGCTCACTGCAAGCCAACATGTTTGGGTAGAAGTGAAATCGGTTGGTACTGGCGAGTCGCTCATGACTGGCTATCTTGAATCTGGCGATCGCCGCGAATTTACCGACCCTCAGGGTTTGAAAGTAAGAGCAGGCAATGGAGCCAGTCTCAATGTCGTAAATAACGGTAAGAACGAAACTTTCGGTGCATCCGGTCAGGTTGTAGACCGCGTTTTCATGTCGTCCAATCCTCAAGCATCTGCCACGACTACCGCTTCGGGCACATCGACCACTGGCGGAAGCATACTTGGAGCTTCGGGCGATTTGACCCCAGCCCAGATAAAAGCTGCTAAAGCCGCCAAGGCTGCCGCCGCTGCCCGCAAAGCAAAGTCCACTGCATCTGCTCGTCGCTCGAGTGATGTACCGGATCGTTACGTTCCAGGTGAGGGCAGAGGATCAATTGGGGCTCCTTACCGCTATACTGAACCAGAAAGCTACTGACAATCTGTAAAGTTAAGGCGGGTTTATGCTTAATCCAGTCATTGGAGTGGTTACTCTTGGTTGTCCCAAGAATTTGACCGACACCGAGGTAATGCTTGGTCTTCTCAAAGATGCCGGGTTCAAAATCACATTCGATATAGACGAAGCGCAATTCGTTTTGTGCAACACTTGCTCATTCATTGGTGATGCGCGCAAAGAATCTATTCGCACATTGGTCGAACTTGCCGATAAAGGCAAAGAACTCATCATTGCCGGATGTCTGGCTCAACACTTCAAAGAAGAGCTTTTAAACGAGATTCCCGAAGCTCGTGCCGTAGTCGGAACTGGTGATATCAATCAGATTGTCAATGTCATTCGCGCCGTTGCTGATGATTCCTCGCTTCGCTTGATGCAAGTGAGTGATACACCAAACGTGCCGGATTATTCTTCCGAAGAAGTGCTACCACGGGTGATGACCGGTATGGGAGCATCGGCTTACTTGAAGATTGGCGAAGGTTGCGACCATAGCTGTTCTTTCTGCATTATTCCGATGCTGCGCGGAAAGTTTCGTTCGCGCTCAATCGACAGTCTTGAAAAAGAAGCACGCATTCTTGTAAAAGCTGGCGTCAAAGAAATTGTTCTGGTTTCACAAGATTCGACCTATTATGGTGTGGATCTTTATGGAAAACTGGCTCTACCAGAGCTTTTAGAGCGACTGCACGAAATCGAGGGGCTTGAGTGGATTCGTCTCATGTATGCGTATCCTACTGAAGCCACCACTGAAATTTTAGAGACTATCGCAAAGCTGCCCAAAGTAGTGAAATATGTCGATATCCCGCTCCAGCACTCGCACAACGCAGTGCTAAAATCTATGGCAAGACCGCTCAATCCAGAGCGCGTAGTGCAAAAAATTCGCGAAATAGTGCCTGATGTGAAAATCAGAACCACGCTCATAGTTGGCTTCCCTGGCGAAACTGATGAGCAGTTCGAGCATCTAGTCGACTTCGTCAAAGAACACAGATTCGACCGACTTGGTGTGTTTGCTTATTCGAAGCAGACCGAGGTTCCAAGCGGAAATATGCCTGATCAAATAAAAGAATCAGTTAAAAAAGCACGTCGCTCAAAAGTGATGAAATTGCAGCACCAGATCTCGACTGAATTGAACGAAGCAATGGTAGGTCAAGAAATCGACGTACTGATTGAAGGCTTCGATGAGCAGCGCAAGCACTATATCGCTCGCTCGCAATGGGACGCTCCAGGTGTGGACAACCAGGTTTATATTCAGGAACCAAAAAGTGCATCTGAGCCGACCCCAGAAATAGGCGAGATTTGTCGAGTGCGTATAATCAAAGCTAAGCCATATGATTTGTTTGCCAAAACAGTCATGACAAGCGAGAATTTGCCCAAACCCGAGTTAGTGCTTTCTAAATGATTTGTCCGTTCTGCACGAAAAAAGACAGCCGAGTACTTGAATCCCGCTTGACGGGCGAGAATACGATTCGTCGAAGACGCGAATGCGAGGCGTGTGGAAAGAGATTTACCACTTATGAGCGTGTCGAAGTTATGCAAATGCTCGTGGTCAAGCGCTCGGGTGGACGCGAGCCTTACGAGCGTGAGAAGCTTTTGTCAGGTGTCAGTCGTGCCTGTGCCAAAACGGACGTGTCGGCGCAAGAAATCGACGACCTTGTAGATTCTCTGGAGTCTGAACTTCAAGCCCAAGGAAAGCGCGAAGTGCCCGCAGCATTTCTTGGCGAACTTGCTTTGAAGCGACTGAAAAAACTTAACGATGTAGCTTATGTTCGATTTGCGTCAGTTTATAGAAAATTTAGCTCGATTGATGATTTCGTTTCAGAATTGAAGTCTTTGCAAGTAGACCCTGCCGTTTTGCAAGACTAGGACTTCTGGGGACCTGGCACTGACTCATGACATGTCGCCGTTGGGCTGCTTGCGAAATATGAAGCATTATTGATGCCCCAAAGGCGCCATATACCGGACAAATATTCTACGTGTTAGAATTACCCGGTGCATATATCGCAAATATGCTCGGCGCACTGAGCCCGGGCAGCATTAACAAGCTTGGAATAAGACCATGAGCAAGATCATCGCTGAAATCGAAAAACCTTTATTGAATAAAAGCCATCCAACCGTAGAAGTTGGTGACACTGTCAAAGTCTTCGTCAAAATTATCGAAGGCGGCAAAGAGCGCACCCAGGGCTACGAAGGCTTGGTAATCAAACACCGCGGCGCTGGTCTTGGTGAGACAATCACTGTCCGTCGTGTTTTCCAGGGCATTGGCATCGAGCGTGTATTTCCGCTCCACTCGCCCCGTATCGAAAAAATCAAAGTACAGCGCAAAGGTTCTGTTCGTAGAGCCAAGCTCTACTACTTGCGTCAACTCACTGGTAAGAAGACCAGAATCAAAGAAAGAGTCGGCGTCAAGAAAGAAGAAACAGCCGCCAAAGCTCCTGCTGAAGCTGCTGCAAACTAGATTCTCTAATGAAAAAAGGTGCACCTCGCACTGCTTTCCAGCATCTTTTAGAGCTGGTCAAGTGGGTGGACGTGGTCGTGGAAGTGCTCGATTCGCGCGTCCCGGTCTCAACACGACATCCAAAATCGCATAGTCTTTTCGGAAACAAGCCTCACCTGCTTGTTTCAACCAAAGAAGATATTGCAGATTCTGATCGTGTGCGTCTTCTTTTCGATCAGTCGCCCATGCTCAAAGACGAAAAATGTCTCTTGGTCTCGCTCAAAGGCGGCGACAACCCTCAAAGAGTAATAAAAGAATTTTTGAAAATGGGAGAGCCGGCTCAGAAAAAGCTTGCTCAAAAAGGATTTCGCCCCCGACCTGTGCGAGTTTGCGTCGTAGGATTGCCAAACGTAGGCAAGTCGTCGCTTATAAACTGGCTCATCGGAAAACGCAGCGCTCGGGTTGGAAATCAGCCTGGAATCACACGCGGAACTCAGTGGGTGCGCGTTCATCCGCAAGTGGAATTACTCGATACACCTGGAATTTTGCCGCCTGTAGCCTTTCATCCGCTTACTTACGAACGGCTTGCCATGTTCAATCTCGTCCCTGAAGCTAAGTACGATTATGAGGTGGTGGCACAAAAGGCGTTCGAGACTCTGCGCGATATATATCCTCAATTTTTATCCAAAATAAGTGAGGATCTTTTAGACCCCAAAGCGGGAATTCCCGAGTTTGCACTAGCTCGAAATCTGCTAATATCTGGAGGAAAGCCGGACGTGGCCCGTGGCGCCCAGATATTTCTGGCTAATTTGAGAGATGGCAAACTGGGCAGAGTAACTTTCGACCGGTTGGCTCAGGAAGAGAATCAGGACAAATCGGAAGCAAAAGATGTCGCCCAAGACGAAAGTCTCTAAAATCAACGACCTGCTTAATTTCGATCGTGATATCAAATATGGTGCCGACGGTCAATTGCGCATCGAAACAATGCGTTTGATCGGAGTCGACGAAGTCGGTCGTGGATGTCTTGCCGGACCGGTTGTTGCTTGTGCTGTCGAATTCACAGACTTTAGCCACGAGTGCGAAGTGTGGAAATTACTCAAAGATTTAGACGATTCTAAAAAACTGCCAGCCAGTGTGCGCGAGGAAATTAGTGCGCACGTAAAACAACACGCACGATTTGCCTTGGGCGAATGCAGCCCCACTGAAATCGATAACATGAATATATTGAACGCCAGCTTGCTTGCCATGTTCCGTGCGCTGAAAAAACTGGACCCACATATTTCAAGCACGGTCGTTCTGGTAGACGGCAATAAAAAAATTCCCAAATTCAAAGGCACACAACACACCGTCATTGGTGGCGATGCACGCTCTGCGTCAATTGCTGCCGCTTCGGTAGTAGCTAAAGTTTATCGTGATGCGTTCATGAAAGAACTGGCTCAAAAACACACTAAATTCGAGCCCTATGCCTGGCATTCGAACAAAGGTTATGGCTCTAAAGTTCATCGCGATGCTATTAAAATACATGGAACCACCAAATGGCATCGTATGAGTTTTAATCTCGATGGCAACGCCGAAGAACAGGGCGAAGATTCAGAAAACCAGAACGAAGACTAAAAGGCGGCATAAATTTCGATGGAATGGTTAGCAAACGGTGAAATCTGGGCGGCGCTTTTTACCCTGACAGCAATGGAAATTGTGCTTGGCATAGACAATATTATTTTCATCGCTTTGCTTGCCGAGCAGCTTCCCGAAGAAAAGCAAAAGATGGTGCGTCTGGTTGGACTTGGTCTTGCCATGATTTCGCGCATTGCTCTGCTTGCTTCCCTTGCCTGGGTGATGAGCCTCACCAAGCCATTGTTCACAATTGGAACAGAATTTTCTGGTCGCGATATTTTGCTCTTTGTCGGCGGAATATTTCTGGTGGCAAAAGCAACTAAAGAAATCCACAGGCGTATCGAAGGCGAAGAAGAACTCGATCCGTCCCAGAAAAAATATCCATCTGTTGCAAGCACCTTAATTCAAATCATGTTTCTGGACATCGTCTTTTCGCTTGACTCTGTCATTACCGCGGTGGGCATGGCAAATCAATTGTGGGTGATGATTGTAGCCATTGTAATTGCCGTCATTATCATGATGGTGTTTGCAGAAGCCGTAAGCAAATTCATTCACGACCATCCTACTTTGAAAATGCTTGCCTTGAGCTTCCTTCTTTTAATCGGAGTCTTTCTGGTGGCAGAAAGTATCGACCACCATATCAATAAAAATTACATTTATGCTGCAATTACATTCTCAATCTTTGTAGAAGGTCTGAATATCGCCTCTAGCAAGAAAAAGAAAAAAATCGTCGAGTATCATTGATGGACTCTCAATTTGAAAACCCAAAATTTGCCAATACTTTAGAGGCCAATCAATTTCATGGCAATTGCTATAAGCAGGTTGCAGCAGACACTCCATATCCTAGAGTTGTTTTTGCAACAAAAGATGGCTATATCAACCTGATTAAAGAATGTCTGCGCATTATGCCCGAGCCATTTCATGTGATGTACGTTTTGATTAGACCTATGCAAGGTATTCCAGGGGGCAGATATCTTTCAGACGAACCTTTTTCTAGAAAAGAAATGGATTTGTTTCTAAATGAATATGGAAGTTTTTTCGAGAATGACGGCAGGCATCACGTTTATTTTATCTCTGATGATCCCGAAACTTTCCTTGTTTATGATCATCACAACATGATTTATGCTTATGGGCAGCAAGAGAATTTTCTGAATCTTTTGCGCAATAAGAATTATTCTGAAGAAGAGCCTGAAGTTAAAAATCCGCATTATCACGGATTCAATCATAATCATGTTGTTGACGAGCGTAATTTAATAGCTTCTCGCGACTGGACTCGTCATGATCTTACAGACATGGACGATTCTTGAGATCCTTGATTCACTAATTGTTTGATTGGCTGTAGAGCTTTTTAAGTGTATTCAGATCACGCGCAGAAACACCGTCTTGCACAATTAGCTGAGAGTGCATAATGTCTTCGGGATAACCCGAGTGTCCGTTCAGTCCAAGAGCGTGACCGATTTCGTGCAGACAAATATTGCGAAGCTGGCGTTTGCCGCGAGCGCGTCCACGCTCAAAAGGATCGATTGTTAGAAGAGTCATGCGAGCTTTCAAAATGCCATCGGCACCACATATGATGCTTGTGTTTCCTGCTTCGGCGGAGAGTGCTTTGCTGTGCAGGTTGTCTGTCCAGGTTACATCCATATCTGATTGTTCTGGAGTATCGACTATTTTGAAACTGACAAGCCCGTCTGATTTCATTTGCCATTCATCTAATGCAGAGCGAAATGCTTCGTCAAAATCTGTCGAATATCCTGGCACTTTCTGACCTGAGCCAATGAAGACGGTAATTGGCATTTTTGATGCGGACCATTTGAAGACACCATTTGGTGTGACAAGACTCAAGTAGTCGCCAGGATTTTTTGCCATTGCAGTCTTCTTTTGACTCGATAACTGCGATTTGAGAACATCCATCAAGGCGAGATATTTGTCGCGCTCTTCTCCTTTTGGAGCTAGAGCAAAATACTTGTCGTAAGCTTCGACTGCCCGGTCCAGCTTACTTATATTTTGGTAGACACGAGCAAGATAAAGCCACGATTGATAATCTTCAGGATTAGAATCTGTCGCTCGCACTAAAATTGGCAGTGCCGCCCAGTTTCGTCCTGCATCGTACAGTGAAATTGCCGATTTCAATTCGGGACTTTCTGCAGGCTTTGCAATTTCTTTTGCATCTAATTCGCATGCAAAAAATAAGGTCTGTAAAACCAGCAGCGATCCAGCTAGAGCTTTCAGTTTATTCGATAACCGCAGGTACGCCACCATCGGGACCAGGTTTTGTATTTCTGACGATTTTTTCTTCAGTGGCTCCGGCACTCATCGAAGTTGGCTTGGCCAGTGTATCGATAATATAGTCGACGCCGATAACTGTAATCTGGAATGCGCGCTCGCCAGCTTCAATCAAGCCTTTCTCGCGCAAATACCAGATGGCATATTCGATTTCTGCCATGTCGTGAATGTCGAGACAGTCCATCATCATTTTGGCTGAGCTTCCGCCAGATTTTGGTTTTTTACGACGTTGTTCCAGAAGCAAATTCAAAATGGCTAGACGCAATTCGATTTCGTTCCACGAAATGCCAGCTTTTGGAACTTTGTAATTTGCAAGTCCTGGACGTGGTGCCTGAGCTTGTTGTTGTCCGGGCATCGGTGCTGCTTGCGCTTCGGCTGCACCAAGTGTCATGTCGTAAGCTGCGCGCTTTCCTTCGTCTGAAAGAGTACGCCAGGCTTCTGTGATGATGCGAAACTTTTCTGCATCTCCAGACTCGGTGTTGTCGGGGTGATACATCGCTGCCAGGAATCGATAAGCGTATCGAATAATAGTCGGGTTGGCATCGCGAGCTACTTGCAGTAATTGGTAATAGTTTTGAGGTTTAGGCGCACCCTGTTGTTGTTGGGGTGGCATTTGTCCTTGTGCCGGTCCTTGGGGCATAGGCTGTCCTGGTTGGGGACCGCCGGGTCTTGGACCTTGTCCGTATGGAGGCTGTCCGCCTGGTGGTTGTCCGCCGGGAGCTCCGCCGCCGGGTGGTCCTTGAGGTGGTGTCCAATTCATTAATTTATGTCCCCTTCAGTAGGCTCGATGCTATTACTAATCGCTGGATTTCGGAAGTTCCTTCGTAAATCTCAGTGATTTTGGCGTCGCGCATGTAGCGTTCCGCCGGGTAATCAGTAACATACCCATATCCACCAAAAATCTGCACGCATTTAACCGTCGCAGACATAGCGACTTCAGCAGCGTAAAGTTTGGCGTGTGCTGCCTCGCGGCTGAATTTAATGCCTTTGTCCTGAGCAACAGAAGCGTGCCAGGTGAGAAGGCGGGCAGCATCGATTTGGGTTTGCATATCGGCAATCATGTGTTTGATAGCCTGGAATTCAATTACCTTTTTATTGAAAGCGACACGTTCGTGCGCGTATTTAACTGCATGGTCCAGTGCGCCCTGCGCGATACCGACTGCTTGGGCAGCTATTCCGATTCTTCCGCCGTCGAGCGTGACCATTGCTACTTTGAATCCATCTCCAACTTTACCGAGCATATTGGCTACTGGCACTGGAGTGTCTTCGAAAATAGTCTGACAGGTTGACGAACCTCTGATGCCAAGCTTGTCTTCTAGCTTGCCAAAAGTAAAGCCGGGACTTCCTTTTTCGACCAGGAGAGCAACGAGACCTTTGTGTTTGAGCGATTTATCTGTCTGAGCTATAACTAAGTAGATATCGGCTTCGACGCCATTTGTAATCCAGTTTTTGGAACCGTTCAAAATGAAATGGTCGCCTTTTAGTTCGGCCATGCAAGTGGCAGCAGCCGAGTCTGAGCCGGAGTTTGGCTCTGATAGGCAAAAAGCGCCTAGCTTTTCACCTTTGCACATGGGAACGAGAAATTTCTGCTTTTGCTCTTCGGTGCCAAAAACGTCGATTGGTGCTGCCGTGAGCGAAACGTGAGCAGAATACAAAACAGAAGTGGTAGGACATGCCTTGGCAAGCTCTTCTACCGCGATTGCGTAGCAAACGTGGTCAAGACCAGCACCACCGTATTTCTCGGAAAAATAAAGCCCAGTAAGGTCTGTCGCACCTAAAAGCTCCCAGTTCTCACGAGGAAACCTGTGATTGCGGTCAATCTCTGCCGCTTTTGGGGCGAATTCTTTTTGAGCCAATTCGCGCACGGTTTCTTGGATTAACGCTTGTTCTTCGGTGAGCGCAAATCCCATAGGAGTATCGGTACAAGTGGAAGTTGGAGTGTCTGCCAAAGTCAAATTTACCTGCCTTTTGCCAAAATTCTGAAGGCATAATTTTATCACCTTTAAATATCAGGTAGAATGCTTATGGCGGTGGTGAGCACGGCTTGGCGAAACATTTTTAAGGAAGATTATGGGAGCTGTCAAAGTAATTCTGGTTTCTGACCCGAACGCTACGCCCTGGTCCAAGACCGATGAGTTCGAGAATGAGGATATAACCATTATTCAGTGCGACAGCGGCTTTGCAGCTATCGACGAGCTGGCATCGGCTGGCGCTGACGCGATAATTACTACATCGTGGCTGCCGGATATGAGTGGCTATCGTCTTTGCAGCCTTATTAAGTCGAATGTCCGCACCATGTCGATGCCGGTTTATATCGTCAAGACCGAGGAAACGACTGAAGAAACTTTCTGGATGAAAGTCGCTCTGGCAGACGATGTCATCCCTATGGAGTTTTTGCTCGAAGAAGATGATGCGCTCGAGCATCTCATAGTGCGTGTTTTAGCAAGGTCAGAAGAAGTTGGCTGGCAGTCGGATAAAGCAAAAAATATTTTGTTGCAGGGTGCCAGTTTCAGCTCTGAAAATTATACCGAGAGCTATGGCAAAGTAGTCGACGTCTTAATTATCGAGCGATTGGCCAGTCGATTAACTCGAACTCTGATTGGACTTGTGCACAACAAAGAAGAATTCGCTCAAAAGTTTTTTGAACTCGTAAGCGTGCTTATAGAGCCAGATGTGCTCGGGTTCGTTTTTGGAAGTGGCGAGACTTCCTGGTCCTTGGTCGAAGTGAAAGGCGAACTTTCGTCTATTGCATTCAATGGCATAAACGACCTGGTCAAGCGACGTTTGAATCTGGTCAACGATTTGCGCGTCAGCACCGCGGACAATATCATTGAAAAAGGCGGCAATCCACTTAAGCATATGGAAATCTTGCCTATCTCAGGTGATAACGGTGCCATAATTATTGGTTTTTATACCAAGAAAACAATCGATACGAGCGCTCGAAAGTTTTTGAGTCAGATGCAAATCCAGTTGCAACCTTTATTGAATGTTCTTTCAATGCAGGAACACATTGTTAATTTGCGCGTTGAAAATGAACAGATGCGTAATCAACAAGTAATGGCAGCGTCAACCGACGCATTGACCGGTTTGTATAACCTAGAATTTTTTATCGGATTTCTGTCCCAACAATTGCAATTTTCTTTCAGACAAAGATTACCTGTTGGACTTGCGATTGTAGACGTTGATCAATTGAGCAAAATCAACGAAAAGTTTGGATTTGAAGCGGGCGATTTCGTGATCAAAAAAGTAGCAGAAAGACTGACTGCAATCACTCGTGCAAGTGACTTGACTGCAAGATATAGCGGTGATCAGTTTGCTGTTGTACTTCCAAATACAGACCTTGCTGGCACAAATATACTGGGTGAGAAAGTGCGCAGATCCGTTGATGAAATAGTGTTGCCTCAATTCAACGGAACGACACCACCCAAGGTGACCGTTTCAATTGGCTGTGCAAATTTCAATATGGACGATTTGAATCCCGAGACAATTATGCGCGATGCCAAACTGGCTTTAGTAAAAGATAAACAGCGATTGAATTTTGAAGTATCCTAAAAGACTTAAATATCTTTCTTTGAGCGCATTCTTTCTTTGTGTGTGCGCAAGTCCTGCATTTGCCGCACTCGAGCTTAAATACGATATGGAGCTAGCTTCCAAGGGTAAAACAGATAATTGCGAAAATACTTTGCTTTTGGGAAACAAAGCAATCATCAATTCTAAGAGAGGCAGAATCACGCTCATAGAAATTGCTCGAAAAGAAGCCGCTCTCATGGGTCCTGAAATCGGCGAGAAGCAATATCTGAAATACTCGTTGCATGCTCTAGTCGCTATGCAGGCTGCAATGCTTTCCGCTTACAAAGACGATTTTCAAGCAGCTTCATATGCTGGGCTGCGTCGTCCTAAAACACCTCTCGATCCAGGCATAAAAGTAACCGAAGCTGCCAATAAGCTCGAGTTCAAATACAACGACAAAGAGTATGTCACAGTCGAATTCGGCGAAGCATTTCCGGCAGAATATGCTCGTGCAATGGAAAAGGTCTATATTTTTTCTTACCGATTGCATCCGTTTGTTCGCGACCAGATCCTCTCGCGAAAAAAATATGTTCAGTCCATGGTAATTAACGACTTGAATAGTGATGACGCTCTCAAAACCACGCTCAAGCTCAAAACCAAAAATGAAAATGCAGACGAGCCCCAAATTCCATCTGATTTCCAGCGTGTATTCAATAAAAAGTCTCCTGTCTACAATTTGCAAAAAACAATCATAGATACGACTCCTCTGCCATCTTTGCCAGTTAAGGCGAAGATTTTCGCGCAGGCTAAAAAGATGATTGAAGAAAATAGACCAGTCGATGCTTTTTTGACAATGATGGAATATGGCTTGACCACGAGTGATCAGGCGATAGCCGAGAATAAAGTTATTCTGGACGTAGCCAAAAAGGATCCAATCGTTATAAAAATTGCTCAGAACATCGTGCCAGATTCAGAAGAAAGTGCCAAACAAGCATTAAATGAATTGAGTTCGATTGATCAATCAAAGCTTGAAAAAGGCTATCTCATCGAGATTTTCAAAGCCGATATCGAAGACCAATTAGAAATGGACGCAAGCGCAGACTTCGTCAAAGCTCTGGAAAAAAATCCGTATATTACTGGAGCTTACAAAGATCTTGGTGACAATTTTTTTGGTCAGGGCGATTTCATGAACGCTTGGAGCTGTTATGAGATGTTCAGAAAAATCCACGCCAAACATCTCTTCGTCAAAGACATCGAGGAATCAGAAGGCGTTTTGGAAAAGACTTTTCCTGAATGCTACAGCCTATAAACTCAGAGTCGAACACGGGTGGTGTCACTTAAAACCGGCACAGAAAGCTCATCTCCAGTTCATCTATTACATGTAAAATTAGTAGCAGTTGCTTTAAAACCTGCTATGAAGAAGTATGCTTTCAACTGACATTGAATTTAAGAATCGAGACAGGTTCGATCTAGACGCCGCGTCGCTAGATGCTCTTAGATTGCGCGGTTTATACATGTCGGTGGTAGTGATAGCGTGGTCTTTTCTGATTCTTATGGGGTGGTTGCTTGATTTACGGATACTGAAGAATCCTTTCACCGACCCGGTTCCGGTAGCGCCAAGCACTGCATGTTGCTTTATTGCAGCCGGCGCATCTCTGTTGTGGTCAATGAACCACAGGCGGAAATCGTTTGGCATTTTAAAAATCGTTTTTGCTTTGGGAGTTTGTTTTACCGGAATCTATATCTCTCTTGAATTTGCTCATTTAGGTGTTGGTTTTGGGCAATATTTCCATACTTTCACTGAATCAGACGGTGTGTCTGGACGTATGGCTTTGGCTACTTCGTTCAACTTCATTATGTTAGGAATTGCTCTTGTCTTTTGCAACACCAACGATAAATTTAAGCTGAGAACGCTGAGCCATTGTTGTCTGATGGTAATTGCTTGCACGTCGCTTTTTACGATGACTGGTTTTAGCTACGATTTGCTTGGCGTCAAACAAACTCTTCCGATGGCGATGCCTACAGCCATTCTTTTTACAATGGTTGTGATTGCGGTTTTCTGCATCCATCCGTATAACGACTATTTTTTGCTTTTTCAGAGCGATTCTGCTGCCGGCAGAATTGTCCGCCAATTGCTTCCGATTATTATTATTGGACCGCTCTGTCTTGGCTGGGCGAGACTAATGGCGCAAAGGGCAGGATATTTCGAGACTGCTGCAGGGTCTGGTTTGATGTCTGTTTCTATAAGCGGAACGCTTGGAGTCTTCCTTTTTTTAGTGGCAAAGTCGCTGGCAAAATCGGAAGTTGAAAAGAAAAAGCAAGAAGAATCGAAGAAAATTCTGGCGGCTATTATCGAATCATCGGAAGACGCAATCATAAGTAAAAGTCTCAACGGAATGGTCGAGACCTGGAATCCCGGAGCCCAAGAGCTCTTTGGATATTCGGCAGAAGAAATAGTCGGAAAAGAGGGAGCCGTCTTATTTCCGCCAGGCAAAGAAAATGAAGAAACAGAGCTGATTGAAAAACTGAAGAAAGGAGAGCGCGTTTTCCATTTTGAAACAGTGCGAAAAAGAAAAGATGGTCGACTCATAGACGTCTCGCTTACCATTTCTCCAATCAAAGACAGTAAAGGTTCGATAATCGGTATTTCCAAAATCATTCGCGACATTTCGGTCAGAAAGAAATCTGAGCAGGCATTGATTGAGTCTAAGCGAGAGCTTGAAATTTTGAATATCGCCCTTGAGAAAGCACGCGACCAGGCGATGGAAGCCTCCAAGCTCAAGTCTGAATTTGTCGCAAATATGAGTCATGAGATTCGCACTCCGCTAAACGGCATCATCGGTATGACAAACATTCTTCTTCGAAGCAAACTTTCCGATAAGCAAAAGGAATATTCTAAATCTATAAAAGATTCGAGCAAAGCGCTCATGACTATTGTGGATGACGTGCTTGATTTCAGCAAAATCGAAGCAGGCAAACTGCAATTGGAATTTATCGAGTTTAACTTGTTGGCGCTTGTAGAGGGTGTTTGTGCAATCCTGATGGAGCAAGCCCGTACTAAGAAACTGTCTTTAAAAACCCAATTCGATCCTGCGCTTCCTCGCTTCGTGCGCGGAGATCCAGGCAGAATCAGACAGGTTTTGATGAATATCCTCAGTAACGCAATCAAGTTTTCGGACCAAGGTACCGTAACAGTTAAGGTGGCGGTCGAATCGAAGTCAGAAACGAATCTGCAAATACGGTTTGAAGTGAGTGACCAGGGGATCGGACTTCTGGAAAAGGAGAAGGATCTTTTATTTCAACCTTTTGTACAGGCAGATGGTTCTATAAGCAGACGTTTTGGCGGGACTGGACTGGGTCTTAGCATATGCAAACGTCTGGTTGAATTGATGAATGGAAATATTGGTGTAGAAAGTATAAAGGGCGATGGTTCCACGTTCTGGTTCGCTGTACCGCTTGAAGCACAAGCTTCTCAATCTATAAAAACTAATCAAAATAGTGGCGACAATCATGCCATCGTTTTTTCACAAGGACTTATTCTCGTTGCCGAAGATCATGCTGTAAATCAACAAGTGGTGCGCATTCACCTGGAAGAAATGGGGCTCGATTGTAATATAGTCTCGACTGGAGTTGAGGTACTCGATGCATTGCGTATCCATGAATATGCTTTGATTTTAATGGACTGTCAGATGCCTGAAATGGATGGTTACAGAACTACTACTCTAATTCGCCAGGCTGAATCTTTATCTGGCAGACACATTCCGATTATTGCTATGACAGCAAACGCAATGGCTGGAGACCGTGAGCGTTGCATCGCTGTTGGAATGGATGATTATTTGAGCAAACCGATAGACTCGCAGCAATTCAGTTCCATCATTTTAAAATGGCTCCAGACACAAGCTAAATCCGCTCGTAATGAGCCAATTGATCTCGAGGCTTTGCATAAACGTTATAGCAATAGTGCACATCGAACTTTACTTTTAGCGACTTACAAAAAAGAAGTGCCAGATTTAGTCAAATCGATTTTAAGTTATCGGGAAACGAAAGACGCTAGCGCGCTGTTGAAACATGTGCATGGCTTGAAAGGAATTAGTGCCACAGTTTTTGCTAATGACCTGAAAGCTATTTGCATAGAGGTTGAAACGACTGTGCGCGAAGAGAATTTTCAGATGGTCGAAAGTCTGGTGGAGAAATTAGAGCAAGAGTATGAAGCAATTGAGCTTTGTTTAGAGGCACTTGCATAATCGCACAATTTTCCCTATCGCTTACCAGACCCCCGGGACCCAGCGAAATCTGGTAGTTGTGGCATATTCTTTATATCCAGGCAAATCTTCGAAGAGCATTTTTTCTTCGAGCAAAGTTCGATTTACTAGAATTGCGACAATAATCAGTCCTGGAATAATGGATAGCCAGGAGCCAATAGCCAGACCTTGAAAAACAATCATGAGTGACCCGAAAATGTAACCGGGGTGTCTGATGAAATGATAAGGTCCGGTGTTTATGACCTTTTGACCACGATCATCTTGAATGCGAATAGCAGACGAGAAAAACTTATTTTCGCGCATCGCCCAGATTGTCCCAAGCCAGCCAACTGTAATCAATAAAACAGATATGACCTTAACAAAGAGAGGCACCCCGTCGCTTATATGGAGCTGACCGACGTCATATGCAGCAAAAGCCAGTTGGCCGAAATACAAGACGCTCAAAGCGGGAACGCTGAATTTGTCTTTGTCTTGGCCTTGAGGTTTGATTCGCTCTTTGATCAAATCTTCATCTACAAGGGCAATAGCGACAAGACCGAGAAACAGTTGCAGCCCAAGTGTAAGCCACATGAATGGAAGCTCGGTGGTTCCGGCGATGATAAACATCAGGGCGCCAATCAGGCTGAAATACAGAGCGGTCACAAACGAGTAAAAAATGTAAGGTTTTATCTTCATAGTGCTTTGATAGACGTCGAGAGAAGTGGTTAGTTCCAGCAAATTTTTTTTGCGCTATATAAAATGAAAAAGGGTCTTATGAGGATAGGTTTTTGGCGCTGGCTAAACGAGTCGTATTGTTTTTACTGGTGAATGCTCTTGTAGTATTTACCATTTCAATTATCACATCGTCTCTTGGGCTAAACGGATATTTGCGCGATTATGGGCTCGACCAGGGCAGCCTCATGCTCTTTTGCGCTGTGTGGGGCATGGGTGGGGCTTTCATCTCCCTTCTTATGTCGCGAGCCATGGCCAAATGGACAATGAATGTTCAAATCATCGATTCCAATACTCAGGATCCCGAACTGCGCGAATTAGTCGAAGTTATATATAGGTTGTCGAAACAAGTAGGACTCACTCAAATGCCGGAGGTTGGCATCTACCAGGGACAAGAGCTCAATGCTTTCGCCACCGGTCCAACCAAGTCGATGGCCCTGGTTGCTGTATCCACAGGTCTTTTGCAACGAATGAATCGCGATGAAATAGAAGCTGTTCTTGGTCATGAAATTTCGCACGTCGCAAATGGAGATATGGTAACCATGACCCTTTTGCAGGGGGTGGTAAATGCTTTTGTAATGTTCTTCGCTCGTATTCTTGCCTATGCCCTGACCGCCGGACGCCAGGGTGATGGTGAACAACGCGGCGTCAATCTGGGCGCTTATTATCTGGTGCAAATGTTGCTCGAAATAGTTTTTATGCTGCTTGGCTCGATTGTGGTTGCCTGGTTTTCGCGCTTGCGCGAGTTTAGAGCAGATGCTGGTGGTGCCAAACTCTCTGGCACGAGAAACATGGTGAATGCTTTGCAGGCGCTCAAAACTTATAGTGAAGAGCGAGCTGTGCCTGCCAATTTAAAGACACTGATGATTTCTGAAGGGCGTTCGCCTCTAATGAATCTATTTGCTTCGCATCCACCGCTCGACGATAGAATTGCTCGACTGATGAAAGACAAAGTGCAATCCTGATGGAAGCCGGATTGTCACTACCTACGGTGCGCAATTTTCATCAGGTCAACGACTGGCTGTATAGAGGCGGGCAACCAGACGAGCGTCAACTGCAAGAACTTTATGACTATGGTATACGAGCTGTAATTTCTTTTCGGTTTAGAAAATCTATGCAAGATTGGGAGCGCGAAGCATGTAAGCGTGTCGGTCTTAAATTTTATGCAATGCCTCTAAATTACACCACTGTTCCAAATGCAAAACATGTCGAAGAATTTTTCAAAATATTGGATGCACTGGAAAATCGCAATGTTTTTGTTCATTGCTATCACGGCTCAGATAGAACCGGTTTGCTTATAGGCATTTATAGAATTGCTCGTGACGGATGGACTTTTAAAGATGCTTACAAAGAAATGAAAGCCTTTGGTTTCCATCGATTTCGCATTCGACCATTTAAATGGGTTTTGAATCAATATTACAAGAATCATTTGAAAACTAAGCCTAAAATATCTGATTCTATCTAGACCGTCGTGCTCAATGGAACAAAGACATCTACTGCTCCAGGCAGAACCGATACTACAGCTGGTGTAGTGCCGAATTCATCACCATCGATAATAGTAGCTGGCTGGTCATCTTTGTAGACCACTTCCGCGACAGGCTCTTGCGGCAAGGGCAGAGCACTTGAAAGCAATTGCGGTGTGCTCAATTCGTGCAAAGCTTCTATTTTTACTTTTTTGACATCGAACGATTTATAGGGTGTAGTGTCAGTCTCGGCACTTCCCAGGAACCAGGCACCAAAACGCATGGCAATTCCCACGTACTCATCGAGATTTTGTGGGTCGAGTATGAGCATATTCAAATTACCGTCACGCAGACTACTTGCGTCACCACGCTGACCAATGCCCATTTCATGAGGGTTTGTAATAAAAATCGCCGAAGCATCACATACAATTTTATATCCGTCAGCTTCAATCGAAAATCTGTACGGACGTCCAAACATCGCCTTCATGAGCGGTCTTACATAACTGTACATCCCATGTGAGCCTTTTTCCATTTTGCCCGGCTCGGTCACTGCCATTGCTATTGGTCCCACGGCAAAGTCTAGTGCAAAAGGGGTTCCGTTCGCCTGACCCATGTCCATTGCAAAGGTTCTTTTGGTCTCGATAGCTTTCAGCGCAAGAGCAAGCGAATCCTGAGGATTTTCCGCTTTTAGACCGAGTGTGTCTGCAAGTAGATTTCCTGTGCCAGCAGCAATAATTCCTACAGGAACTCGTCTGTCTGGAAAAGCCAGGTTGTGTTTGGCTATGCGAGCTAGAACCTGGCCGACAGTGCCATCTCCACCCATAGCTATGGCTCGACTAGCTTTAGACATTTGCTCGTCTGTAACACGCTTTACATCGGTAATAATTGAAGGTTCACCCGTTAATTCGCTCAAGCATTCAGAAATATCGCCCATTTCTTGCGAGCAAGATTCAAACGAACCAGCCTTTTCGTTGCAGAATACAAGTGTAGTCAAGTTTGTCTCTCCCAGTTCCTGTAGTTTATGTAGCACACGAGCTGGACTAACAATGCGGTCACGAACTTACCAAATTATAGTAATCATTTAAGATGAAATGCTCCGAGGAACCGTCCGCATAGAGGACCTCCCCACCTTCTTCCTGGAAAGCCTTGAGTCTCATCTGCAAGAAGCGAATTGCAAGAAGCAATGAGTGAAGAGCGCTCATTCCAAATATAGGACCTTTAGCTTTTAGTCCGATTGTCCCAGGTATACATCCCCACATCTCGGCTTGAATCGAATCGTTTGGCACAATTACCGGAGCTGAAAGGAAAATTTTTCCTGGCTTCATTTCTCCATTTGGATATTTAAAAATCACCTCGTCACTTGCGATTACTTCAAAATCTTCAAAAGCGTCTAAATCAATACCCATAGTTAGTTGCCCTCTTGTTCTAAAGCTTCGCACACGATGGTTCGTAAACTGCATATGGTGGCGCAGAAAACAAGTATAGTGCATAGCCTAAGCGGGAAAATTTAGTATCATTTAAATCTTATTGATATTGCGCATTATCGTCCGCGCTTGTTTGTCTATTTCAGCTCGCCAGTGATCTGGTTTTCCGGCGAGGTTTTTCATCATCATTGCCATACGATGGTTAGATTTGAACTTGCCCTCGTTGCGGATTAGAAAGTCCCAGTAAAGCGTGTTAAAAGGACAGGCTTTTTCACCCGTCGCCAATTTCTGGTCGTAGTGGCATTTCTTGCAATAGTCGGACATCTTGTTTATGTAATTTGCTGATGCTGCATAGGGCTTAGTACCAACATAACCACCATCTGCGTGTAAAGTCATGCCTATCACATTTGGTACCATCACCCAATCGTAACCATCGACGAACATTTGAGTGAACCATTCGTTTACCGCAAGAGGAGACAATCCTGCAATAAGAGAAAAATTGCCGAGCAACATTAATCGAACTATATGATGAGCGTAGCCGTTGTCGATCGTTGTTTTCAAACTGTCTTGCATGCAATGCATTTTTGTTTTGCCAGTCCAGAAAAATTCAGGCACTTTATGCTCAGCAAAAAGTTCATTGCGTTCTTTGTATTCGGGCATCAGACGCCAGTATACACGCCAGACAAATTCTCGCCAGCCTATTAATTGTCGAATAAAACCCTCGACCGAAGATAACTGTGCGCGCCCTTCTCTATACTCCTCTTCGGCTTTGCGAGCCAATTCGAGTGGATGTAACAGGCACGTGTTAATATAGGGAGACAGAATAGAGTGATTTAAAAATGGCTTGCCTTCAAGCATTGCGTCTTGGTGCGGACCAAATTCATTGAGACGATATTTTATGAAATCTTTTGCTGCAAGCACAGCATCCTCTCTAGTTACCGCGTACATAAAGTTATCGGTGCTGCCTGGATGGTTTGCAAAATGTTTGTCGACCATTTTGATTACATCTTTGGTTATTTGATCTGGTTCGAATCGCTTTATTTCTTTCCATTTGAAATCTTTGTCCGGAGGGAGTCTATTGCTCTTGTCATAATTCCATGAGCCACCAACGGGATCCGCACCGTCCATTAAGAGATTAGTCTTTTTGCGCATGACATGATAGAAATTTTCCATTGTCACGCGTGAGTCTTTTGATTTATGGAGCTTTTCGAATTCTTCTTTGGTCGAGATGAAATTGCAATGAGCAGTTATTTCTACTTCGATGTCCTTTGGAATCAGTTTTTGCAATCTTTCATTTGCGCCGTATTCAGACTGTTCCATAATGAGCAGTTTTTGTGTCTTATGTTTGTCGAAATGCTTTTTTACTGCATCGGCAAAATCTGGATATTCTTTGTAGTAATCTACTTTCCAGCCAGCCTCTTCCAGTTCCAGAGCGAAATGGCGCATGACTGAATAAATGAGCACCAGTTTCTTTTTGTGATACTGTATCTGGTTGCCACGCTTTACTGACTCAATCATCAAAACGACAGAGTTGGATTTATCAGCCGACTTTAGCGCAGTGTTTTTCATACTGCACTGATCGCCAGTTATCCATATGGATGTTCGAGCACTCATTCAGGATAAATCAATTTACTCAGGTTATAGCCATGTTCCTGGGCTATAACTTTTACTTTCTTGAATAAGTCTGGGTCTGCTTTTTGTTTGCGCGATAAAAACCACAAGTATTTTTTGCTCGGTTCGCCTACAAGGGCGAATTCATATTCCTTGTCGACATAAATAACAGTGTAATTTGCCCAGACAAAAGGCAGTAAACGCAAGATTTTCGGCGCGAAAGTCACTTTGAACGTGACGTCTTTTTTATTGGCTTTGCGCGCGATTCCACGTGCTTCAGCCAGTTTGCCCGAATGGGTGGTGCAACTGTTCAATACTTCGATTGAACCGTCTTTTTGCAGAGTATAGCGAGCGGCGATATTGCTTTTGCATTTGCGCTCGAAAAAATTGTGGTATCGCGCCTGTTCGTACCAGGTGCCCAGATATTTGTTGTAGTCGATAGGTTGCGCGTCCATTTTTTCATTGCTTATATTTTCAACTTGAAGGCATCTCCATACCCTGTCATTTCAACATAAGCGTCTCCCTTGCATGTCTTGTCCTCATAAGTTCCTAGCACAGAACAGGCACCTTCCCAGTAAGTGACAGCGTTGCCTTCTTGTCGTTGGAATTCTTGATTATGTATTTTGGGGCTGACTTTTAAGTGAACATTAAATGCAGGAAGGTCTATTTGCCAGCCCATTGGATATTCGATTTTGGTTTTATCGCTTTTCCATTTGCCTACTGATTTTATTTTGTAGTCGGATAGTTTGAGGTGGGTGAGCTTACCGCTTTCAGATATTAGACTGCCGGAGGACGCAGAATCATAACTGCCGTCGTCCAGTCTCATTAAATAGAGCATGATTTCTCTATTGTTGTCTAAATGTATGCTGAACCAGTCCCAGCCGACCTGATTATCGTTTAACTGATTAGAGCCAAATTCATGGTCCATCCAGCTCGTGCCAGAAACTTTTACACGTTTGCCTTTGATTGTGAGCAAGCCTTCTGTTTTCAGTTTTGTGTACGAATAATAGTGCGAGGCGTGATCGCCTTTGGATGCTTTTCTACTGATACCGTTTTCGCCTTGAATCACGAGAGGCTTTTGGGGAGTCAGTTCCAGTTCAAGCTTGCAATCGCTCGATTTCGCTTTGAGCAATTGTTTCTCATTGGCTTCCATAGTAGCAGACCAATTCAAATTCCAGACTTTGAGCTTATCTTTAGAACTGCCAGCAAATTCAGGGCCTGGTCGTTGCAAACGAGCTTTAGTATAAAACTGTTTGGCATTCACATCGGTCACTGCAAAGTGCGCCATGTAAATGTCTGACATTGCCCAAATTGAATTTTGGATCGGTTTTTCGAGATCCAGGGCTGATCTGAAGAATGTTAGTTCGTATCCGTATTGATTGCCATCTTCGCCTTTGAGATTACCTGTGTAATACCACCATTCGGTTTTGAAGTGTTCGTGGCTGGCGTGGTCTTTGGGAAAAGAATACTTGTATCCAGGTTTTGCCAATTCGAAAATGCGACCAGAAGCCAGTGCACTCGATTGAAAACTGGCCAGAATTAACAGAAGAAGGGCTATTATTCTCATTGATTTCTCACCGCATCTGGTGTTACCAGTTTACTGACCGAAAGTGCAGGTAGCAATCCTGAGAGGATGGAGAATAAGACAACAAGCACAAAAGATTCGCAAATAGCAAGCCAGGGAATCGACAAATTTATGGTCCATCCAAAAGACTGCTTGTTAATTACATTTATGAGAAGTAGCGATAACACGGCTCCTACTGCGGTTCCGCTTGCCGCTCCCAAACCTCCCAGAAAAGCTGCTTGATAAAGAATGATATGTTTGAGCTGACTGATAGAGGCGCCAACGAATCTGAGAATTGCAAGTTCGTGTCTCATTTCCATTGTTATGGCATAAAGCGAATTGGTCACGCCAAGAATGGCTACCAGAACGGAAATCGCGTGCAGTGCATGGGTTATGGCAAAAGTGTCGTCGAAGACTCTTAATACTTCTTGTCTCAGTTCTTTATTGGTCAAAACATTTATTCGAGCATTTGGATCCATTGCCCTCAGCAAATTACTTCTCACGATGTTGGCATCGAAGCCAGGTTTGCAATAAATCGCACAGCTCGAATATCCAGAAGTGGGAAAATATTTTTGTTGAGTCTGGCGGGCAAGTACGACATATCCAAGGTCGCTTGCATAGTCGTAATAAATGTTTTGTACTTTGACCTTGAGCAAGCCTTTGGGCGAAGGAATTTCTAAAATATCTCCTTTTGCCACACCATTTTTGTTTGCAAAAGTCTCAGTCACTATGCACGACATTTCCTTTTCTTTGATTCGATTGTGCACGGCTTCAAAGCTTTCACCATCGAGAAATTTGAGCTGGCTGTGCTTTTCCAGTACATCCAATTTGCCAGAACCCAAATTAGTCGGTCGGCCTTTATAGACGAAAGGTTGTTGAACAAAGCTGTCGATGTCTTCTACGCCTTCTACATTTTTTAGGGCTTCGACCTTTTCTTGATTGAGTCTTGCTGCCTTGCTCGCCTCTGAGCGCGAAGTCGATTCTATATAAAGATCGGCTTGAAGAGTCTGATTGACCCACATGATTACAGTTTCTCTAAAGCTTGCAATCATTATGTTCAGACTAATCATCATCGAGATTCCAAGCATCAAGCTTGCAATTGCCACGGAAGTCCTTCCTAGACTGCCACGCAGATTGGCGGAAGCAAGTACGGGTTCTGCACGTTTTGTTTGTTTTAGCCAACCTTTTATATGTTCGAGCGAGATTTGCAACATTTTGGGCAAGCAGAAGGAGACACCAAATACGGTGAGTATGGCGGATAAGTAGCCCATCACAGGAAAATTATTAATAGCTGGAAACGTGCTTGATATAGCGGCTCCTGCAAGTAATGTAATACCTGCTATCGTAAGTTTCAGCGACGAGCGATCTACTTTGGCTTCAAAAGAGCCACGTCGCATTGATTCAGACGCTCGAACATGGGTTGCTTCAAGTATTGGAACTAGCGAGGCTGCGATTGTAAAAATTATGCCGATTGTAAAAGCACCTGCAAGCAACCTGGGGTCAAGAGCTACGTCTGCTGCTGGTTGTTGTGTGTAGAGAGCCACGATAGTTTTTTGTACAGCTTTGACTGTGCCTTTTGCTAAAAAGGTGCCAAAGAACAATCCCAGAGCGGATCCAAATATTCCAAATAAAAGTGTCTGTCCCAGGAATAAAGCGAACAAAGCATTGCGCGATAAGCCTATTGTGCGAAGAATACCGATTTCTGCGCGCTTTCTGATGATAATAATTGACATGGTGTTATAAATCACGAAGGCTCCCACAAGCATCGATACCAGGCTCAAAGCCATCAAATTGTTTTGAAAGGCGTGCAACATCTTCTGCACCTGCGCGTTTTTGTTGCTTGGACTCTCGATGTTCGCGTTGACAGGTAGAATCTTCTGTATTCGAGCTATTGTATCTGGATTTATTTTTTGTGTAGACATCAGCTCGATACGCGAAACTCGACCCTGCATCGAAAATATTTTCTGAGCAACGCCGATGTCCATGACCAGAACGTTGCCGCCAAAAGCCATTCCAGTATGGCTGAATTTTAAAATGCCTGCGGTTTTTAACTCCACTTCATTGTCGTTTGCAAGAATTTTAAAAAGAGAACCATCTTTTAAATGATGTCTCTCTGCAAATCTCTCTCCAACAAAGACGGCATTTTCATTCAAAATTTCAAATGGTGTGTTTTTCTTGTTATCCAGATTTATGGAGCGAAATGTTTGATCAGCGAAAACATCTACCCCAAGTGTAAGGACAATATCTGGCTTTTCGCCTGGTACGGCTGTAAGTTGTTCGACTATGGGCGTGAAGTTTATATTTTCATCCCACAAAAAAGTGAGTTTTCGCAGGATGTCTTCATTCAAACTGTCTTGCGTTACAGGTGTAATGACAAAGTCTGCTTTGCCTGTGACAAGCTGCAAATTATCTTCGAATCTTTTGAGCGCGGTTTGATTCGCCAGGCTTATAGAAAGCATGACGCCGACGCCAAGCGCTATTCCAAGTATAGTCAGAATAGTGCGAGCTTTGTTCGAAGCAAAATCACGAATGATAAATCGATAAAACAGCAAACCAAAATTCATGGTGCCGACTCGATTAAACGTCCGTCTTTCATATGAATAACTAAATCAGCATATTCTGCTGCTTCCGGACTGTGGGTCGCCATGATTATGGTTTCGTTTTCGGAGCGACAAAGACTTTGCAAAATATTCAAGACTGCAACACCATTTGCAGAATCAAGATTACCTGTAGGTTCATCCGCCAGAATGAGTTGCGGCTTGTGCACGATTGCGCGAGCCACAGCTGTTCGCTGCATTTCACCACCGGATAACTGTGCTGGATAAAATGTCCGCCTTTCTCTAATATTAAGTTTTTCAAGCACAGCAATGACACGTGAGTCTATCTCTTTTGCAGACATGCCACCATTCAGTTGCAATGGCAGAGCTACGTTTTCTTCAACGCTAAGTGTCGGTAGCAAATTGAAAAATTGAAACACAAAGCCTATTTTTTGTCGGCGCAAAACAGTCAATTCGTTTTCGTTCATCGATGCAAGATTGCTATCACCAATTGTGATGCTGCCTTGGTCTGGAACATCGAGACCGCCAAGACAGTTTAAAAGAGTGGTCTTTCCGCATCCGCTTGGGCCCATTAGCGCAATTAGCTTGCCGCGCTGTATATCAAGATTGACATTTTGCAGCGCGAGTACATTGTGGTCTTTGTACTTTTTACTTACATTCTGCACCCGAACATGCGCAGTGCCATTGCTATTTTGATTCATTACTCGTAATTATCGATTTTTAGAGTGAACATGCCATGAACTGTCAGAATTTATACTTTATTTAGCACCAGCTCATCGTAGCAGTTATCGATAATTCGACAAAGACTTTCTTTACTGTAAATGTCGAGATCAAGAATCGGCGCTAGACACAAAAGGGCACCAGAACCAAGCCCCTCTTTGACATGTCCTTTTTCGTATTCTCTCAAGCCTTGATGCCTGGAGTTCGCGAAATCGAACTTGGCACTTATCATCGGCGTACCAAGCGTTTGAGCAAGCAAAGCTAGATTGGCGTGAGAGTCATTTGCAAGCCATCCTGTGGTAGCTACGACTAGATTTTCCGGTGGTTTAATCATGATCATTTGTGCAAGGGCATGAACAGCCAACATTTGCGTTCCGCCTCCTAGTATGGTCGCTACTCCAGGTGCTGACTCCAGGGCAAGACCGCTAGCTACAGCTTGCATGGGGTCACCAACACACGAGATGAATTTAAAGGCGTCGGGTGAAGATTGAGGTGTAATGCGGGCATTAGCCAGTCCTTGAGCTACTAGATTTGATTTTAGTTTTGCATTTGGGATGGGCAGACTGCTGGATGAAAATTCAGGCAGCGATTTATAAATGGCAGCTAAAATAGCATGAGCAGTGCTTGTGCCGCCTGGAACGCATTCAGCTACAATAATCAAATCATGATTTTTTTTGAGATTGTAACCCAGTTCGCGCCCACGCTCGAAGAGGTTTCTTGTATGCTCTAAATCTAGTGCAGCACCGCTCGATAAGCACTCTGCAGCAATTGTGCCAAAGCTTTCGTGCTCGCATTCAGGCGCACTGAAAGCACCACAATCGATTATTCTCACCGAACAGTTCAGAGCTTTTAATATGGCTTTACTAATCACCACAGGTGATACTATGCCGGAAGGTGAAACCGGAATAGATTTATCAGAGGAAGGGCGATTGTTTATTAAAATTTCTGCGTCTATTTTTGGAGTCAAACGTCTGTCCGCTGCGGTGGCTCCAGCAGCTGAAATCCCTTCGACGTCGCTTGTTTTGGTGCCAGCAATCAAGAGACAAAAGACTGGTGATTTTGCTTTAGAAATCTTGTCGAGCAATTCTGAAAGATTCGATAAAGGATCAGACAAAATCGAGATTGATTTTTCAATTTTTAATGGCACGTTTGGTGATCTCGGCTGGAACAGCAATTAAGAATGGCAGGACAAAAAATGATGCGATGCCTCGCAGAATGCTTGAGGAAAAGATGATCGCTACTTGATCCCAGAGACCCGGAATATAATTTTGAAAAGTCATTCGTAGCGAAACAACGGTGAAAACTATTTCAATCGTAATGCAAAAAATTAAATTTGCCAGAATGGCATAAATTAGAAGCGGTATGTAGGTTTTGAAAGTCCCTGCTAGTGCTGTTAAGGCTGCTTTTGTTCCGCTTGAATCAGTTATTCCACTGACTGCAATCAGTAAAAGCGCATACATAGTCGAGAAAATCAAAGCCAGGCCCGACATTATCTCAGCTGGGATTGTTATGTAATCTGGCAGGACAAGCGGTTGTAAAATCGGCATTTGCATCATTGCCAGGATAGACGATGCTATCAAAACCAGGATACAGGGCGTCATTAGCAGCCCGTAAATAAACCATGAGATGAATAAAAATCCCTTGCGCGTTTTTAAATAATCGATGCTTTCTTGCATCGTTTGCCCGTTTTGCAATGATCGAGAAAATGCAGTCAGTTTAAAAAGCCATTCGCTAATCGACCAGGTAATGCAAACAATGCCGCCAATAGAGCCAATGCTGAAACAAATAAGATACTGGATTATTGGACCGAAACCTTCGACCGTTCCGTTAATGCCAAGCGAACCGAAATAAAATCCAGCCATGATGATGCAAGGTCCGGAAAGTAAAAGAATTGCTGGCTTTATGAAATGCTTCTTACTTTGATTGAACAAATCGATTACAGGCTGCCAAAACGCTTGGGTAAAGGACTCTTTGAGCGCACTAAATGCTGCACCGGTAGTGAAGTTGAAAGGGCTTGCAGTGCTTTGCGACTCGATTTTGTCCTGGCTTTCCTGGCTCAACGTAAAGAATTCCAAACGCTAATTGATAGGGGTCTCAATAGTAGCAGGCGCAAGACTTTAGCACCCATTTAACTTATGTCTAAACTTGTTCTTGACAAAATATGAGAAGATCTAGTCACGGCATCACAGCACATTGCACAGGGCATCATTTTGATTCTCGTTTTGGAAAAGGGTCTTGGCCAGCACGGCGAGCAAGAAGTTTTACTCAAGCTCGAGAAACTTGGCGTGAGCGCGCAACTGGGCAGGCTTTACACAGACACTGTAATAGTAATCGAGTCGGATGTTTCAACCAGGCCTACTCACATTTTTAGCCAAATAGATGGCGTCGCAAAGGTCTTGCGCATAGGGCAGTCTTATCCAAAAGTGCTAGAACAGAAAGACTCAAGCGTCAAGCTGGAGCGTGTCGTCATTGGCGGCGGAGCTAAGCCGATTATTATTGCCGGACCATGTTCGGTTGAAGGTCTAGAGCAACTGCTCACTCTGGCTGACGGTGTCAAATCGAGTGGCGCCCAGGTTTTACGAGGTGGCGCCTTCAAGCCACGCACGAGCCCTTATGAATTTTGCGGATTGCAAGAAGCTGGTCTTGCCTATTTGAAAGAAGCTAGCAAGCTCACTGGATTACCCGTTGTTTCAGAAGTGATGTCTGAAAAACAAATCGAAGCGGCGCACGACTATGTGGATGTTTTCCAGATTGGCGCTCGCAACATGTACAACTACGAGTTGCTCAAAGAAGTGGGCAGAACCAAAAAGCCTGTTCTGCTCAAGCGTGCTCTGTCCGCTACAATCGATGAATTTTTGTACGCAGCCGAGTATGTCATGCTTGGCGGCAACAACCAGATTATTTTGTGCGAGCGCGGTATTCGCACTTTTGAGACCAAGACTCGCAACACTCTTGATTTGAGCGCTGTGCCTGTTTTGAAATCGATGACCAAATTGCCTGTAATTATCGATCCAAGCCATGCTACTGGAAAACGCAGTCTCGTTCGTTCGATGTCGCGTGCTGCCATTGCATGTGGTGCTGATGGCTTGATGCTCGAAGTACACAACAACCCATCCAAATCCATAAGCGATGCCGAGCAGGCAATTTCTGTCGAAGAACTGGCACTGATAAATTCAGATCTCGAAGCGCTGTACTCTACACTTCAAAGTCTCGACGTCAAAGCCAAATCTCAAGGAAAAACCAAATTCCCAATCGAAGGTCAGCTTGTTCTTTCTGGAACTGCTATTTCTTGAAATTTTTCTTGTTGATTGCAGATAAGCGATCTTCAAGTAAAAGATTGGCTACATCTTTGAATTTGTTCAAAAGAGTTCCGTAAGGAAGACCGATTTTGATTTCTTCTGGCACTTCGCCAAAAATTCCTGATACCAGGCGTTTTGGATGTTTCATGCCCGCAACGAGCATTGCTTTTCCGTCTTCGCCAAGCTCGGGCGATAGAACAACGCAACCGGTTATGTTTTCTATTTGGTTCGAGAATCTGAAAAGACCAGCTCCGTCGGCGCCAAGCCCCATTCCCAGACGCTCTAAATCTATAAATTCGGGCGTGCGCGCGGCATGTTCGAGCGCAGCCTGGACTGACTGTCCAGGGCGAGTTTTTGGAATGAAACAAGCATCTATTCTAAAAAATGGGCGACCTGAGTCGAGAAATAGTATTGCTGAACTTTGAGGTGCAATTGCGCCCTCTTCGTGTTTGGCAAGCAACATTTGAATGGCCGGGTTTGTGGCGAACAGCTCGAGTCGTTTTTCTTGTTTGGCGTCGATGCATGAGATACTCGACTCCAGGAACATTTTGGTCAGGTCGAGCTCCTCTTCTTCGAGCAGAGGCATGGTTCCGCGTTTTTGAATAAGGTGCTGGTCCAGGCTGCCGTTAATAAATGCTCGGTCTGAGCCTGTTTCGATAATTTTGAGACTTTCTCTGGTTTGCTTGAGGATATTCTTTAATATGGCGCCTCGACGTGCGATGTCTTTGTCGACTTTGGCATAGCGAGCAGCTGTACTTACAAAAATGAGCAGACTTTTCAGGCATCTAGTGTACTGGGGACGCTGGGCATCCAGTTTGACCTGAGCTTCGGCGATTATTCCTTTTAGATTGTCGAAGCCTTCGATTTCAGATGGACTCATCGACGGTCCCAGAGCTTGAAGCTGTTCCAGTTGGACGCGGGCTTTGCGTATCTCCAGAGATAATATGTAAGGACTTATCGCCTGTTGGGCGGCATGAAAGGCCTGGTTTGTCATGTCCAGATGGGCTTTTACCTCGGCTTCGGCAATATTTGCGAAGTCTAGCTGGACCGATTGGAAATTGATAGATTGCGTGCCTGTTTGCATTTGCTTTATGCCCGAATGTTTTCAAGAGGTAATTACGTCTCCAATTTAAATGAGTGGACGCTAATTAGCCCATGGGAAAAATACGTAGTGGAAGATTAAATGTTGACACTGACCTCGATAAAGCGAGATCATGAGTCAATGACCGAATTAGTTCCTATAGTAGTTATCCTTCTTTTCTTATTAATGACGGCGCTCATGTATACGCGCCGCATTTCAGCCCTTCTAGCACTGCCTGTCATGGCGATTTTGATTGCTATAGCCGGTGGCATTCCTCAAAATGAGATTTTGACCGACGTAATTACAAAAGGCTCGCTCAAACTGCACGCTGCCTATACGACCACTATATTTGGTGCTGTGCTTGCAGAATTAATGAATCGCTATGGAATAGCCAAAGCGCTGGTGCGATGGGTGGCTGAATTTTCGGGCGACAATCCTTATGTATTGGGGCTAGTTCTGACCGGGGTGACAGCTCTCCTCTTCTCCACCCTGGGCGGGCTCGGGGCGGTCATAATGGTGGGCTCTATTGTTTTGCCGGTTATGCTTTCGATTGGCATATCTTCCGCTACTGCTGGCGGCCTGTTTTTATTTGGCATAAGCATTGGCGGAATGTTCAACCTGGCCAACTGGCAACTGTATAAAGATGTTTTGTCTGTGGCGCAAGACGAACTGATAAAGTTCGTCGTACCCTTTGCATTTTTGATTGGCATGGCAGTGTTCATTTTCTTGTTTGTCGAACTGAAAAAGGCACGCAATCTGGTCTATCTTATCGGTGGCGGTCTATTTTCTGCCGGTGCGCTTTACTATTTGCACGAAAACTTTCGTCCGGTCGCGCAAGTTGCAGGTGCTGAGCAAACATTCGAACTTGCACAGTCGTTTGACCGGGTTTGTATCTTAATCGGCGTCCTTGCGATTTATGCAATTAAGCGTCATTTCAAAGGCGGGCTCGAACTGCCTCCAATTGCTATGCTCACGCCTCTTGTTCCACTTTTGTTGGTGCTTTCGTTCAAGTGGGAGATTATTCCAGCTTTTCTTGCTGCCATTACATTTGGTGTGCTTGCAACCTGGAGAAAAGATTCAATCAATCAATTGACTCGGGCTATAATCGATGGCACACAAACAGTCATTCCAGCTATTATCCTGATGATAGGCATCGGTATGTTAATCGCGTCGGTGAGTCATCCCAAAGTGGCAGGCGCTATAGCGCCTCTGGTAGCTCAGGTAATACCAACTACTCCTTTCATGTACGTTATTGGTTTTACTTTGATGACACCGCTTGCTTTGTATAGAGGTCCTCTAAGCTTGTGGGGTATGGGGTCGGGACTGTTGAAAGTAATTCAGAATTCCACTCAACTAGGTGGACAGGCGATAATGGGAATGCTCATGTCTGTCGGGCAGGTCCAGGGTATTTGTGATCCCACTAATACGCATAACATTTGGATTGCTACTTATCTTGGCACCGATACGCATACACTTTTGAAAAAGACCATTTTCTATGCCTGGGGATGCGCGATTGCTGGTTTGATTCTTTCCTGCTTCTTTGGGTTTGTAAAATGACAGAAAGCAAGAAAGCAAAAAATCAATATAGGGTCGGTATCGATGTTGGCGGCACCTTTACTCATGCTGTGGCTATCGATCCAAACGAAGGCACCCTTGTTGGTCGAGTTAAAGTTCCCACCACCCACAGTGCTAAAGAAGGGGTGGCGCTTGGAATTATTCAGTCGTTGCAAAAACTCTTGCAAGAAGCTGGATTGTCACCGGAGAATGTAGGATTTATCGCTCACAGTACAACTCAAGCTACAAATGCGTTGCTTGAAGGAGATGTCGTTCCCGTCGGTATCATCGGACTTGGAAGCGGCATGAATTCGCCTTTTATAAAATCGTCTACCACGCTAAAAAATATCGAGCTGACACCAGGCAAATTTCTGGTGACCCATTCTCTTTTTATCGACACGGCAAAAGAAATTACTCGCAAGCAAATAGTCGCCGCAGTCGAGTCTCTGAAAGCCAAAGGTGCCAAAGCTATTGTAGTGTCAGAAGCCTTTTCGGTCGATGATGCCACCAATGAAAAAAAAGCAATCGAATTTGTTCGCGAATTGAATATTCCCGCTACGGCAGGATCTGAAGTCAGTCAGTTATATGGACTAAAAGTACGCACCAGAACGGCCGCCATCAATGCAGCGATGCTTCCCAAAATGATGGAAAGTGCCGAGATGACCGAGCGCGGCGTGCGGGAGTCCGGCATTAAAGCTCCGGTCATGATAATGCGCTCGGATGGTGGCGTCATGGACATAGACACCATGCGTAAAAGGCCGATACTCACCTTGCTCTCTGGACCAGCAGCCGGTGTTGCTGCTGCCACGATGTTCTTGCGCATAGTAGATGGAGTATTTCTCGAAGTCGGCGGCACCAGCACGGACATATCCGCTGTGTCGAATGGTATGGCCAAGATTCGCGGCGCTGAAATTGGTGGACATCAGATATACATGCGCACCCTGGATGTTCGAACCGTTGGTATTGCTGGTGGTTCGCTTCCTAGAATAAAGAATAATCAAATTCACGACGTCGGTCCGCGCAGTGCGCACATTGCTGGTCTCAAATATTCTTCTTTCGCGCCCGATTTAAAAGCCGATCAATTGAGCGTCAAACTAATAAAACCGATGGATGGAGACCCTGATGACTACCTGAGTCTCGATGCCAAAGATAGCGAGATAAATTATTGCATCACTCCTACTTGTGCTTCCAATTTGCTCGGGCTTGTGCCTGAAAATGACTGCGCTTACGGAATCAAATCATCTATTGATTCTGGGTTCAAAGTTCTTTCAGAGCAGTTGCAAACGACCAAAGAAGAAGCGGCAACCAGACTGCTCGACATTTCTGTGCGCAAATGCATTCCTGTAGTGAAAGCTTTAATCAAAGACCATAAGCTCGATCCAGAGCTGGTAACCCTGGTTGGTGGCGGTGGTGGTGCCGCCGCGATTGTGCCGCACCTGGCTAAAACAATGGGTTTGAATTTCAAATTGGCTCAAAATGCAGACGTTATTTCGGCTATAGGAGTCGCGCTTGCTCTGATTAGAGAAACAGTCGAGCGTCAAGTAGTCAATCCGACGAACGAAGATATATTGCGCATAAGACATGATGCAATCGAGTCCGTGAGCCAGATGGGAGCTGATCCAGATTCAATCGAAGTGCAAGTGGAGATCGACCCGCGAACCAATGTGGTGCGTGCCATTGCGTGCGGTTCTAACAAAGCGGTGGTAGATGACAATGAGGGCAAGCACGATGCAACAGACGAAGAAAAGTTAACGCAAGTAGCTTCCACTCTTCGTGTTACTAAAGAACAGATAAAACTCGAACTGGATGGGGCGAACTTTAGAATTTATGCTGCAAACAAATTTGAAGCGCAGGTATTCGGATTGTTCAGGCGCAATTTAAAGTCCACTGTAGTAATGGACAGAAAAGGACAGATTAGACTACAGTTTCGCAACGCCGTATTTGAGGCTACCAGTAAAGCTGGCGCACTGGCTGTGGTAGAAAGCTTGCTAGAGAAGAATGCCGAGTGGGGAGATGCGGGTAAAGTAATACCGGATGCGGTGCTGCTTGCGGGACCTAAAATTATCAATTTGATGGGTCTTTTAAATACATCGCAAGTAGTTTCTTTTGCTCAGGCAGAACTTGAAATGATTCCCGAGACCGCTCAAATCGTGGTCATTGCCAAATTGGGCTAGCGACAGATAATTTAGATTTTATGGCTATTAATACCGAGCATGAAAAAGAATTGTTGGCCAAAGGAATCGCCGAATTCAACGCCCAGGAATATTTCGATTGTCACGAAACACTCGAAGAACTCTGGAAAGATTATACGGAGCCTGACCGCGAAGCAATTCAGGGAATCATCCAGATTGCAGTAGGCTACTATCACCTCAGGCGCGGTAATTACAAAGGTGCTACCAAGCTTTTCGCCAAAGGCGGCGCGCGGGTAGAGAGATTTGCCCCGCTCTGGCAGGGACTGGACCTTTGTGAGGTTTTACAAGAGGTAAACGAAGTAAAGCAAATTATCTCTTCGACAGATGCCTCAAATCTGGTTCTTGATAACATTCGATTCCCTGTCATAAGAGACACGCGAGCATCAAAAGATTGTTGAAATCCTGACAAGGGGTTATTATCAAATTGAATTTTTCTAGATTCGGTAAACGTGAAATCCGTAAACAAAATCCTTGTTGTTGATGACGAGCAGGCTGTAACAGTTTTGCTCTCGGAAACGCTTAGAGAAGTCGGCTATTCGGTGGACACTGCCAATGACGGCTTCAAAGCCATTGCTGCTTGCAAGGTGCGCACGCCCGATTGCATAGTTTTGGATTTGAATATGCCCTTGATGGGTGGAAAAGGTGTTTATCAGCGCGTTCGCAAAGAAGAAAAGACCAAAGATATCCCTATCATCTTCCTGGCATCCCGCGACGAGCCACTTCCTACCGATATGGACGAGCGCATGTCTGCTGAAGACTTGCTTTATAAGCCGGTCCAGCCTAACGAATTGTTGGCTCGCATCAAAGCTGTACTGAGAGAAAAGTCTCTGCGTGAAGAATTGAAGCAGAAAGAACAGCAAATAAAAGATTTGCAACTCACAGACCAGCTCACCGAACTTAAGAGCACTCGTTTTCTCAATGAGTTTCTTACCATCGGCATTAAACAAGCGCGCCGTTATAAAGTTCCGGTCAGTGTTTGCATGCTCGAAATCGACAATTTTGCTGATATTTCCAAAAAGCTTGGGACCAAAAACACCGACACACTTGTGTCTTCGGTCGCTAGCCATATTCAAGATCAAATGCGAGACACCGATATTGTCGTGCGCACAGGACCTTTCGAATATATGGTCGTGCTTACCGTAACCAATCAGGTAGGCGCAATCGAAGTAGCAGAGCGTTTGCGCATGTCGGTCGAAGAAAAGGAGTTCGACGCTGGCGAGAGCAAGGAAAAAGTGACAGTGTCTGTAGGTATTTGTCAGTTTGCAAATCATATGGACGACGAAGGAAAATTGCTTACCAGTCACGCCCGCGCTGCCATGCATCAAGCCCGGGACGAGGGCGGAAACATGAGCTTAATGGCAGAGTAAATTTCGCTTTGCCCCCAGAGGACCTGTGATAAAATTTGTTCATTGCTAAACGTCTTTATCGGGACGTAGCGCAGCTTGGTAGCGTGTCCGTTTCGGGTGCGGAAGGCCGGAGGTTCGAATCCTCTCGTCCCGATATTTTTCAAATGACAGAAAAACAAGTCAAACTAGACGTACGCAAAGAAATTGCCGAAATAACCAAGTATCCAGCCGTGATTGCAGGGCTCGTGGTTCTGTGCCTTTTGATGTGTATGGTGCCTGTGTTCTGGATCCTTCTTCCATTCGTCATTATTTTCTTGGTGGTTTTGTACAAGCTTGGCGAAAAGAATAATGCCAGAGCTTTGAAAATCGCTCGCAAGCACACAGGTGGCATGGCAGGCACATTAGAAATTCTAGAAGATATGGAACTTGCTAGCAGTCTGGTCTTAAATGACTGGGGCATTATTTATCTTCCCGCGGGAGCGGAAGCAATTGAATTTGCCTGGTCTCAAATCGATTCGGTTGATGAAATTGGGCTTGCGATGCTCGAATTCAAAGCTGCAAATAAAAAGCTCAAAATTGATTTGAGTCAGAGGCGTTATACACTTATAACCGAAACGCTCGATTCGATGCTCAAAGGTAAATGTCATTTTCTAATTGATCCTAAGACAGGAAAGTCGCATCAACTCGAGTTTTTGATCAAGCAACCGATCGAGTGGCCAAAAATAAAATTGCGCATCGACGATGATGGTATCAAATACGATGGCAATGCCATGCGCTGGAGCGAGATTGAATCTATTGTCGAAGAAGAAGTTCACCATCGCTCGTCAATGCCTACACTCAGTTTGTCTTTCTGGAATGGTCGCGAAAAATTCTTTGTTCCAAGCGACGCGGTATCTGACGGAACTGGGCTGCCAGGCAGTTCTGCATACGAACATCTAAAATTAGTGGCAAAAGAAAAACTTGGTCGCAAAGCATCATTCATTGTTGCTGCTGCACTGCCAGAAAAACGCGGTCTTGATGAATTTATGCGCATGCAAGATGCTTACAAGGCTGCTTATGCCATTGTTCTTCAAAGTGGCAAGTATCATGTGATAGAGCCGCGTTTTAGCGAGATGCTTAGAATAGTGGACAAATTCGATCTGGCAAACCAAATTTGTGTTCAGCAATTTTTTCATGATTATGCCCTGCTTTTAGAGCGTATGGGTCGCGATAACGAGGCTCAGTTACTTAAGCGTCGCATCAATACGCACATAGAGTAATGATTGAAAGCGATTGGACACGAGCTGTCATTAGCTTTATTCTTTAAGCATGTTCGCATTTTTGAAAGGAACGATTGCACATAAAGAATTGTCCACCCAGCCGGTGGACAGACTTTTGCTCGACGTAAGCGGTGTGGGATTCGAAATCTGGATGGCGCAGCGTAATCTCGCCACTATCGGCGAAGTGGGCGAAGATGTGATTGTACATACATTTCTTGCTGTTCGTGAGACCGAGCTAACTATTTTCGGATTCGAAACGCAAGACGAGCGACAGCTTTTCCAAACTCTAAAAACCGTCACTGGTGTAGGTCCCAAGCTTGCTCTTTCTATAATCGGAACCCTTGGTCTCAATCATTGCATCGATTCGATAGTCAATCAGGATGATCGTGTAATGAGCCAGGCGCCTGGTGTTGGTCCCAAACTGGCTAAGCGAATCATGCTCGAGTTGAAATCGAAAATGGACGAATTCGCTCCCCATGCGATGAAATCGAGCCTGCCTGTAGTCAAAGACAATATGCGTGCAATCTTCGATGAGACCCGTTTGATTTTAGAAGGGCTTGGTTACACAGCCACAGAGATAAACATGGCTTTAGATTCAGTCAAAAAAGACAACGAGTTCGACAACGATCCCGACGTCGAAATGCTGGTTCAGCTGTCATTGCGCGCGCTGGGCAAAGCCAGCGTCAAATAGAGCGTTATGCTGCAAGTCAGAAATGCCTTGTTGTTTGGCTTCTTGAGCGTAATTTTCATTGCTCTTCCTATATATAGTGTTCGACATGCCTTTTCGATTCCTGAATGGAAAGAAGTGGCTCTTTATATCATGGTGATTGCAACCGCGATGGCATGCGGTTTTCGCTTCGAAGGATTCGCACCGAAAAATATTTCTGAAGACGGTTTAATCATTCCTCCGGAAAAGGAGTATTTTCATTTCGTATTTTTCAAACGCAACTTGAAAATTGAAAAAACTGTTCAGCCCTTGATTTTGGCGGTACTGATTTACTCGATTCTTTATTTTATGTGTTGCTTGCTCTGTCAAAAAATGGAGCTGGCAAAGATGGTTATTTATTTGGGAAGCTGTTCTTCAGCCTGTCTGGGACTGTCCTTTTCTTTATTCGGTCTAATATTAGTGATAATGAATCGAACTGTCCGTAGTATCAAGTGGGGTTGGCTCTTTTTTTACGGTGGTCTGCCGATCCTGTTCCAGACCTGGTTTCCGCTGCTAGCGCTGCCTGGAATTTTTGTCATTTTTGGCAAAATACTGAAGACTAAGTAATGCTAATGCGCAAGGGGTGTTGTCAAGTATTGCCTTTGCATTTGTTGTCATTAGAATGGAAATATAGAGTGCTTGCGAAGTTGTGAGCTTTTTGCTCTCAGGCACACGTTTTTAAGCGTTTTTATACTGGAAAAAATAAAGGGTGGCGTCAATGAAAGATTCCGATATTCAACTGACAGCGGAAGAAAGAGCTTGTTTGAGAATGTGGTTTAGACAAGCCATATCTGTCGTAGAAAGAGATGAAGCTTTGCAATCTCGTCTCATAGACATGGGAATCGAACCTACCAAAAAGGAATCGCATCGCCACCCTGTTTCTCGCCGTCGTACACGCAGAAACCTGCTCAATCCTCACGCCAAGAATCTGGTGATGAGCTAATCAGAATTAGATAAGCTTCGGCAGCGGGCCTTCAAGAATTTATCTTTGGGATTGAACTTTTTTAGCCATTCGTTCGTAATTAATTATGGGCGAACCTGGTGAAGGAAGGCTTCAAGTTCGCTATTATTGATATATCCGGACTTTCCAAAAGGTAGTGACTTGCATGAGCCCGCGCCCATACGTACCTTTGCACCTGCACACCGAATATAGCCTGCTCGATGGGGCTACGGTGATAAAAGACCTGGTCAAAAAAGCCAAAGCCGAAAATATGCCGGCTGTGGCTATCACCGATCATGGTGTCATGTATGGTGCAGTCGAATTATCCAAGACTTGTCACGAACTTGGTGGTGTCAAGCCAATCCTTGGTTGTGAAGCCTATATCATCGATGGCGACATAACCGACAAGAAAACTAAGACCAATTTGTATCACTTGACTATGCTCGTGCGAAACAAGCAAGGGTACAAGAACCTGGTCAAATTGAATTCGCGCGCGCACATAGATGGTTATTACTACAAGCCGCGCATCAACAAAGATATGCTTGCCGAGTACAAAGAAGGATTGATGATCCTTTCTGGTTGTCTTGGGGCTGAAATTTGTCAGCATTTGCTCGCCGATAGATACGAAGAGGCGAAGCTTGTCGCCTCCTGGTACAAAGAGCAATTTGGCGAGCATTATTATTTAGAAATTCAAGACCACGGAATGCCTGAAGACCGCAAGGTCAATAAAATGCTCATTTCGCTTTCGCGCGAACTCGGGATCAAGTTGGTCTGCACAAACGATTCGCACTTTACCAACAAGACTGACGCGGCCGCGCATGATTGCCTGCTTTGCATTCAAATGGGCAAAGTGGTGACCAATGAATCACGAATGAAGTTTACCGGCTGGGAATACATCAAAAATGGCGATGAGATGGCGGCTTTGTTTCGCGACCATCTCGATGACGAATATATCGAAGAGTCGATTCTGAGCACGCTTGAAATTGCAGACAAAGTTGAGCCGGTCAAGCTTGGCGGCGACCCCAGGCTGCCTGATTTTCCAGTGCCACCAGGTTATACGGTTGAGAGCTATTTAAACAAGCTGGTTTTCGATGGTATCAAAGCCAAGGTAAATCCCGACGTCCCAAAAGAATACGAGCAGCGTGCCATCACCGAGCTTAAAGTGATGGAAGACAAAAATTTCTGCGCGTACTTTTTGATCGTGGCTGACTTCATTCAGTTCGCGCGCGATAAAGGCATTCCCGTAGGACCCGGACGTGGATCAGCTGCAGGCAGTTTGGTTGCTTACGCACTTGGCATCACTAATATCGACCCGATTAAGTACAACTTGCTCTTCGAGCGATTCTTGAACCCCGAGCGTTCATCCATGCCCGATATCGATACAGACTTTTGTATCGAACGGCGCGATGAAATCATCAAATATGTGCAAGAAAAATACGGCATCGATCGAGTCGCGCAGATTATCACTTTCAACAGAATGACTTCTAAAGCCGTTCTCAAAGACGTGGCGCGGGTTCTCGAATATCCATTCTCAGAGTCTACCAAGCTTGCCAAAATGGTGCCGGTGGTGCGGGGAAAAACGACACCACTAAAAGAAATGATCACCGATCACCCCGATTTCAAAAAAATCTACAGTATCGATGAAGAAGCAAAACAAGTCATAGACATCGCTATCAAACTCGAAGGCACCAACAGAACTTTCGGCATGCACGCAGCAGGCGTGGTCATTTCGGACGTTCCGCTTGATGAAATCGTTCCGGTGCAAAGAAACAACGACGGCACCATCATCACTCAGTTCTATATGGAAGACATCGCTTATGCGGGTCTGGTCAAAATGGACTTTCTTGGTTTGCGCAACCTGACGATGATTGCTAAAGCAATTTCTATCATCGAAGAAACTCGCGGTCTAAAAATAGATCCAGACAAGCTTCCACTCGATGACGAGAAGGTTTTTACCACTATAAGCAACGGCGATCTGGCGGGCATATTCCAGCTTGAAACATCAGGCGGTATGCGACAGGTCGCGCGCGATATGAAGCCTTCCAACCTGGAAGACATCTCGGCACTGATTGCTTTGTATCGACCAGGTCCGCTCGATTCGGGCATGATTGAAAAATTCATTGATTGTAAGCACGGCAAAATGGCGATCAGATATGAAACGCCAATGCTCGAGTCTATTTTGAAGGACACTTATGGGCAAATAGTCTATCAAGAGCAGATTATGCAAATCGCTCAAAAGCTAGGTGGCTACAGCCTTGGAGAAGCCGACCTGCTTCGTCGCGCCATGGGTAAGAAAAAGCCCGAAGAGATGGAAACGCACCGCGGGCGGTTCATGGACGGTTGTGCCAAAAATGGTATCAGCGCCACCATCTCCGAAAAGCTCTTCGACATCATGATTCAGTTTGCAGAATACTGCTTCAACAAGTCGCACTCGCAAGCTTACGCAATGGTCACTTACCAGACAGCGTATCTGAAAACACATTATCCAGTCGAATACATGACGGCGCTCCTGTCTTCGGTAGCCTCTGAACAAGACAAAGTCCAGGGCTATATCGCCGAGTGTCAGGCGATGGACATTCCCATTCTGGCTCCAGACGTAAATGTTTCTGGACTTGATTTTACGGCTGATGGCGGGTCTATTCGCTTTGGTATGGCTGGAATCAAAAACGTGGGCGAAGCTGCTGTTCTCGAGATCGTCAAAAAAAGAACAGAAGGCGGTAAGTTTAAATCAATCCAAGATTTCATCGGACGTCTGGACCTTCGCGTGGTCAACAAAAGAGCGCTCGAAGCCCTGATTAAATGCGGTGCCTGCGTTGGTCTTGGCGTATCGCGCAAACAGGCCCTGGCTAATATCGACGCTCTAGTAGAGCGCGCCACACGCAAACAAGCTCAGGAAGCCTCTGGACAGATTAGCCTGTTTAGCTTTGCTGCTGAAAAGGGAGGCTCTGACCTCGATTTCGACAATCAGCCCCTGGCGGGAGATTCTAGCGAATTCAGCGAGAGCGAAATGCAAGTGATGGAGCACGAGCTGGTTGGATTCTACGTAACCAGTCATCCGCTGACACGTATTGCCAACAGATTGCGTTATATGACCACACATCCGATTAAGGACCTGCACGAAGCTTCCGATGGTACGAGCGTTATCGTAGGCGGTCTTGTAAACGCGGTGGAGAAAAAACTGACCAAGCAAAACAAAATGATCGCCATCGTAAAAATGGAAGATCTGACTGGAAAGTGCGAAGTCGTATTTTATGGAAAACCGCTTGAAGAGCTGGAAGAGGGTATCCTGACCTCGCAGTCGCTCTTGCTCATCAAAGGAAAAATTCGTAAGAACGACGAAGGCTTCAGTGTTTCCGCCGCCACCGCAAGACGTATCTCTGATGTCTCGATGGTCAATATTTTCTTTCCAGGCCAGCAAAACCCGCTCTCCTACGCGACTATGCATCGCTTGAAAGATGTATTGATTTCACATCGTGGAGAAGACCCGGTAATGCTTCACTTTACCAGTGGAACAAAAAATCAGGTCATTCTCGTGGGGTCTCAATTTTGGGTACAAAGCTCTCCCAGACTCATTCAAGACCTGGAACAAAGCTTCGACAATTCGGTGCGAGTGCTTACCAGTCCTGTCAGATTCTAAGATTTTAAAGAGCGTCCAAAATTTTTATCTTCTAAAACGATATATCGGGCATAATAATCACTGCCCTTATTTTCGGAGAAGAATGAAACAAATTGCAGACGATTATTTGCCCTGAGGGGCTAGAGGTGTGTAGTGTTGACGGCAAGGGACTTGGAGTCTTTGCAAAGCGCGACATGAAAGCCGGAGAGCGAATTTGTGTTTGTTCGGGCTATAAAACTGATATTGACCACGTGACCGCTATGAGCCTGCAGATGGACGAGAATGTTTTTCTGCATGGTGTGGGAGAGTTCGACGACTATATAAATCACAGTTGTGATCCCAATTGTGTCGTGCGCTTCGAGAATGACGAGGCTATTTTGTATGTGCTCAGAGATATAAAAACTGGCGACGAGCTTACTTTCGACTACAACACTTCTGACTGGGATCTAATCGAGCAGGGCGACAGAACCAATACGGATCTTTCCTTCACGTGCAAATGCGGCACAGACTTATGCGTGCAAGAGATAAGAGGCTTTCGTCATTTGAACCAGGCGCAGAAAACAAAGCGCAAAGAGTATTTAAGCCCATTTCTTTTGAGTCGGTTTGAACACCCCTAAAAACTTGTCGACGTCTGGATTTGGCCAGAAATTTTAAGATAGCTTAAGTAGCATTGTCTATTATTTCCGCTTTTCCAAGATCTTGATTGCAGGCTGATTTTGTAAACCTAGACGAAGCTAGAAGAGCAAAAAAACGCTCACGCTTATTGTGAAAAAAACTAGTTTTTGTACAATAAACTGCTCAAAGTTAATTAGTTATCAACAGGAGGAATTCTGCGACAAACACAACGCCCAACTCCCAGTATTAAAGGTCGTCCCGACACTCTGGTGTAAAGTAAGCGTTTCGTGTACCCCTCAAAACATCAGGCTTATGACCGTTGTTTTGTTTTCTTGGAGTCACTTTTGCCTTCCGGGTCAGCCGGAATAAAAGGGGGAAGAAACATGTTCGGACCACACTTAATCCTAGAAGCCTACGATTGTCCTAAAGACTCGTTAGCCGATATGAACAAAATGAGCCAGGTTTTGGATGCATTTCCACCGAAGCTCGAAATGACCAAAATTATGCCACCATACGTTTTTACGTATAACGGCGCTGTTCCAGAGGACTGGGGAGTAAGCGGAATCGTTTTGATTGCGGAATCCCATATCAATATCCACACCTTTCCAGAAAAGGGATTTGTCACACTAGACATCTTCTCTTGCAAGGATTTCGACGTGGATGCTGCTATTAAGTTCTTCTGCGATAACTTCCAGCCCGGAAGTTTCGAACACCAGGTTCTTCAACGTGGACGCGAATTTCCGCGCAGCATGGGAAGAGCGGTGTCGATTCTGGGCGCAGATAGAAATCGCGAGTTGAACAAGACCGCTATGAAGAGCGCAAAGTCCAAAACTAATTCTTTGGCTTGCGTACCTTAACAAGGTCACATTCAAAATAGACTGCAAAAAAGGAGCGGCATAATCGCCGCTCCTTCATTTTTGAATGTCTTGGACTTTTGCGAGTCTTAGAGTACTTCTTCGCGTTTTTGCTGTTGCGGTGCTTTTTTGCCACCTAGGCCAGGAATGCCCATTTTAGGCATTTTGACCGAAGGCATTTTGAGCAATCCACCTTTTTTCGCTGGAGCAGAACCTGGATGCTGAGCGATTGACGTTGGCTTAACATCTGGATATGGATCGGCTGGGTCGAACGGTGCTTTTTCAGCTACGCTCGGTTTTGAAACAGCCGCAGGAGATACGGGAATCTGGTGCTGCTGCGAGATTTGACTTTGAGTCGGAGCGGGAGCAGATTTGCTCTCTTCCTTCTTCTTGCCGCCCATAAAAGGAATGCTCGCCAATTGAGGAGCTTTCAGTTTAGGCATGCCAGGAATGAGACCCTTTTTCTTCTGTTGAGCTGGCTTCGAGCTTGCTACCACTGGCGTTTCTTTAGCACTGTTGGTGGTGGCTAACTCCTGGCTCGGTTTGAGGTCTGCACCAGATTTTTTGTCGAGAGCGCCCTGGTAGAAGCCGCTTCCGTCGTTGGCTTCAGCTACACTTGTCTCTTTCAGAGCTTCAGGTTTCTTCTTCATGAAAGGAACCGAAACGGAAGGAAGCAAGCGCTTCTTGGAAGCAATTTTTTGTTTGTCGCCGTTTTGTCCAGTGATGATGTCTTTGGTGCTTGAAGGCATCTTTTGGTTGGCAACTTTTTGCTCTTTGTCGTTTTCTTTGGCTTTAGCCATGTTCGCTTTGGCTTTGTTGACGTACATTTCGTTCAACGAGCCAGACGGAGCATTCGCAATGTCTTGTTTGGGAGCTTGTTTTTTGCCTTTGCCAGCGCCTGGAATCAAGCTTGTGGAAGCGCTTGCCATTTTGCCAGTGGCTTTGAAGCCGCTCGAAAGCATCGATGCGCTCTTTTGCATCAGTCCAGGACTGGATGGTTTTTTAGCCGGAGCTGGCTGCGAGACGATGGTAGTTTGATTACTTGGTGCTTTTGGCTTTTTGTCGCCGCCACCTTTAAAAGGATTGGGAATAGCTGCAACTGGATTTTTCAGCCCACTGAACATGCCAGGTTTCTTTTGCTGAGGCAAAAGGCTTGGGTCTCCGCCCATCGGCATGGTGACATACGTGGAAGGCGTGACTACATTGTCTACGGCAGGCACAGAGGTCTGTTTTTTCTTAGCTGGTGATTCAGGAGCCTGGATGTGAGCGTATGGGTCCAGAGCTGAGCCGGCAAAGACAGCCGGTTGAACACCTATTAAGGCGATTACGAGTGAGAGAGGTAAGTAGGCTTTTGCATTAGGCCCGAAAGACTTCATTGAATTTCCCCTTATGACCGGAGTGAGTATTCAGCTTGATGATTCAGAGATCTTATAACAGATTCTTTGAGGTAGCCATTACCTTTGAAACCCTAAAGCTCGCTCCGGCGTTTCGGCGTGACCGGTTTGCCCGTAATAGCCTGGATTAACTAGCTGCAAAGGACTGTTTCAAAAGATTATAATGTCCATATACAATAGAGACAGTCGATGCGGAGAAAATAATCAAATGCACCCTGAAGGTACCACTTGGCAAGTGTTCATACTCATTGTGTTGGGCTGGCTTGCTGCCGCCACTTTCATTTTTGGCGGTCGAAAACTTTATTTCGAGCCGTTCAAGAACGATGCTCCGGATGAAAGTCCCAAGTCCGCGGAATAAAATCTCCTCGACTAAAAGCGGTCGAGCTTAAACGAAGTTAAGTCTATTTTCGATTCTCCAGTCAAAATGAGGTCAGTCATGCACTCACCGATGGCTGGAGAGTGCTTGAACCCATGACCTGAGCATGGCGAGCAAACTAACACATTGTTAGAGTCCGGCAAGCGGTCAATCACAAAGGCACCATCAGGGGTGACAGTGTAGAGACAGATTGCCGACCTCACGCATTTATTTTTGGCTCCGGGAAAATGTGGAGCTACGTAGAGATCGAACATTGATTCTATTTCATCTCGACTCACTTCGCGATCGACAGATGATGTTTCACAAGGTTTATCGTACTGTTCAAAAGCCAGTTTAAATCCGCCATCAGGTCCATCGACGGCAGGGAATCCGTACATTCCGTTTTTGTCTCCTTTCAATTCCCAGATAAAGATTGGAAATTGGGGTGGAGAAAAATCTTTGAAATTTGCGGCTATGTCAAACCAGTAGAGAACCTGGCGATAAACCTTGAAAATGGACTCGAAGCTTTTTTTTGAAACCATTTGATTGAGCCAGGGACCCAGAGACAAAACTAAGCTATCGCAACGATAAGTGTTTTTGTCCGTTCTAATTGTGATACCGTCCTTGGTTTCATTGAAATCAATTAGTTTTTCGTCGGTATGGATTTCGGCACCATGTTTTTTTGCCAATTGGAGTTGTCGCTCCACAATGCGCTCGGGGCGCATGATACCTGCTTCGTATTCGTAATAGCCGATTTCTTGATCTGAAACATTGAATTGTGGAAAACGTTTTTTGATCTCTTGAGCATTCAAGATATCGTGTTTGATATCGTATTTTTTTGCTGCATCAACTGTATTTTGGAAAAAAGCCTCGGTGTGGCGCGCCATGCTGTCGGGGGTACTGCAAATGATAAGGCCGCCAGTTTTTTGCAAAAGATCAGAGCTTGTTTCCGCTTCTAGAGCCTCGATAATTTCGTACGACCTGAGGGAAAGCGGGGTGTACTGTACGCCTTCACCAATACCTTTGCGGGTGATGCGTGTGTCTCCATGGGTAGAGCCGAGAGTGTGCGGAGGTGAAAATTGATCGATTCCCAGCGTTTTGACACCGCGTTTTGACAATTGATAAACTGTCGAACTGCCCATAGCGCCCAGTCCGATTACTATGGCTCGATAGTTTTCGCTCATTTCTAAACCAGTTTGTGCAAATCTGAAACTGGCAAACTAAAATCGTAATCGACCGTTCCCAGTTTTCCATCAGGCAAAATAAGCTTCATCTTATTGCCTTCGCGTTTCTTATCCATCTCCATAGCTGCAACCAATTTTTCTTTTGATGTTTTGCTTGGAATTTCGAAAGGCAATTCTGCTTTGAACAGAATGTCTTTGATTCGCTCGAGATCTGCTTTGGGCAATTTCTTCTGAGCAACGGCCAATTTGGCGGCATGAACAATTCCGACGCCGACCGCTTCGCCGTGATTCAGTTTGAATTCGCCCACCGTTTCAAGGGCATGACCAAGTGTATGTCCAAGGTTCAAGACCCGGCGGAGGTTGGTATCTTTGGGGTCACGTGCCACCACAAATAGTTTCATTTTGATGCAGCTCGTAATCAAGCCTGCCACCTGTGGGTCGTCCACGTCAAATCCTTCATTGACTACATTTTCGAGGATCTCGAAAATCGGTTTTGGTCCTTTTTCGTATTCCGTGTGCTTGGCGACAGTTTCTTCGATAAGGGCGTATTTAAGAATTTCTGCCACTCCGCACATGAGCTGAGCCTTTGGCACTGTAGCAAGCAGCTCTTGATCCGCTAACACTGCTTTTGGAAAATAAAAGGTTCCGGCGAGATTTTTGCCATGGGGTAAGTTGATTGCGTTTTTTCCGCCAATACTGGCGTCAACTTGAGCAAGTAGCGACGTTGGCACAACGACCAGGTTGAGCCCGCGCATATAGGTTGCAGCGGCAAAGCCAGCAAGGTCAGATACAGAACCTCCGCCCAAAGCAACAATCGAATCCTGACGGCTAAAGCCGCGCTCTTGCAAATGGTCCCAAATGCGAATGAGCCAGTCTGTTGACTTGCAAACGTCGCCATCGGGAACTTCGAGCGTGGTGACCTGGTAGTCTTCGGAAGGAAGTTGCGAAAGCACATCACGCAGCCAGTGTACAGCTGCAGAATGTTGACAGAGCACAAGAACGTGTTTGCCAGCGCCTATCTGGGCCAGGGTTCCCGAAAGCTTAGTCCGTGCGCCCGCACCTACAGCGACGCGAGTTTTGACTTCCAGCGCCGTATTCCAGAGCATAGTGATGACCGGACCCTTGTGGCGACTTTTATGACGCATAGCAATCTTTTCTCCCTGGATAAAACTGAAAAGATCATTCCCCGTCTTCAACCTGCTTCTATCCTTGGCTACATAAAAATCTCAGGCGTCTGATAAGTTGCGTTTTTTATAAACGCTAAGTAGCTGTTTCATAGAATCCTGACCGAATTTTTCAAGGAGAGCTTTAGCCAGGATATAAGCAATCATATTCTTAGCAACTACCGCGCAGGCACTGATGGCGCAAACGTCAGAGCGCTCATAACGTGCTTTCTTAGCTTTAAAGTCAGGAAACGAAACTGAATTTAATCCCTTTACAAGAGTCGGGATAGGTTTCATAAAAGCTCTTATCACTAGACGAGACCCGTTTGTCATACCGCCTTCCACTCCGCCTGCGCGATTAGTGGGTCTTGTGAAGGGCAGATTCTCTGTCTTAGCCGGGTTTATGGCATCATGAACTTGAGAGCCGGGCTTCTGGCTTGCTTCAATGCCATCGCCAATTTCCATTGCTTTGATTGCATGCACAGACATCAATGCTTGTGCGAGCTGACCGTCGATTCTTCTGTCCCAGTGGACATAAGAGCCAAGACCTACAGGCAAATTGTCTACTAGAATTTCGATAGCTCCGCCCAGGCTGTCACCTTCGCTCCAGGTCTTTTTAATTAGCTCTATCATTTCTTCTGATTTAGACTGATCCGCGCAAGAAATTTCAGATTCATTCGCTCTGGCGCATACTTCAATCAGGTTATCGCAATCGGCTTGGGAAGGAGCTTTCACATTGCCGACCTGGATGACATGCGCGACTAAATTGATATCGAGCACATTTAAAAATTGTTGACAGATGGCACCTACTGCCACTCTTGCCGCGGTTTCGCGCGCGCTAGCTCTTTCTATGACGTCGCGAATATCTTTGTGACCATACTTAATGGTGCCAGCTAAGTCGGCATGTCCTGGTCTGAAACAGTCGACTTCTTTTTCTTTAGGCGTGTTTATTTTGCCTTCAAGAGCCATGACTTCTTGCCAGTTTGCAAAATCTTTGTTTTCGATATGCATGCAAATGGGACCACCGGTCGTGACACCACCTCTGATACCGCCAGTAAAAGTGACTTTGTCGCTCTCTATTTTTTGACGTGAGTTTCTGCCATAACCACCTTGTCTGGCTTTGAGTTCTTTATCGAGCTTGTCAAAATCTATTGCAAGTCCGCTTGGAAATCCCTCCAGTATCGCAGTGAGACTGGGTCCGTGAGATTCGCCGGCAGTGAGAAAACGCAACATCGCTGTATATCTTACAATATTAGGTGATGGCAAGCCTAAAAGGTAAAAATTTGATCGTGCCGGGCGATAAGTCCATAACTCATCGCGCCTATTTTTTCGGTGCTTTCAGCCAGGGCAAGAGCAGAATAATCAATCCAAGCACAGCCCTCGACTGTCAAAGCACTATCGAGTGTCTTAGCAAACTGGGACTTGGCTTCGAGTTTAGCGAAGGCAAAGTCTTTTTGACTTGTGATGGCATAAATTCGCTGGTCACACCAGATTCGACTCTTTTTGCTGGCAACAGTGGGACCACATTGCGACTCATGATGGGACTTCTTGCCGGACGACCCTTTTCTGCCACCATAGACGGCGACGAGTCTCTTCGTCGAAGACCACTCAAAAGAATTAGCGACCCGCTTCGCCAAATGGGTGCCGATTTCGACTTGAGCAACGAACATACAGCACCTGTCACTGTGCATGGCAATTCGCTTGAAGGGCAGTTCTTCGAGCTAGAGCACGCATCTGCCCAGGTGCAAACGGCGATTATCCTTGCCGGTCTGCAAGCTGAAGGAGAAACTTCGTGTGTGGTACCAAATAAAGTGCGCAACCATACTCTAAATATGCTCAAGCATCTAGATATTCCGGCCAGGTCGAGCAGCCCGCTCCAGCTTGGAGTATTTGGTTTGAAAAGCCCGATTGCACCATTTGAAATAGTGGTGCCAGGCGATATTTCGTCCGCTGCATATTTTCTCGTTGCTGCAGCACTTCTTGCTGGTTCTCAAGTTTCAATAGACAATCTTGGTATCGATACGGGACGCGTACTCGTGCTCGATGTTTTAGCCAGGATGGGCGCCAATATTGAAATTACCAATAAACGTTTAGCATCGCAAGAACCGGTCGCTACTGTCAGTTTGACTCATCAAAACAGGCTCGATGGCATAACTATAAATGCTCGCGATTTAGCTTCTGGCATTGATGAATTGCCGATTTTAGCTCTCGCTGGTGCATTATGTAAAGGCAAATTCGAGGTGCGTGGTGCAAGCGAGTTGCGACATAAAGAAAGCGACAGATTGTCATTACTGGTGGAAAATTTGAAAAATGCTGGTGTCAAAATAGAATCGCATGGTGACAATTTCGAGATTGATGGCGCAGATTCAGTTCCAGGTGGAACGCTCTGGAAAACGGCTGGGGATCACCGAATCGCCATGACTGGAATGATTGCAAATCTCTTGTTCGAGCGTCCGGTCGAAATCGACGATACAGATTGCATCGCTATTTCTTATCCCGACTTTTCAGCAGATCTTGCTGCCATGTTTATTTAGGCAAATATAAAATGTGCGTTTCGCCGTTAGCAACAACTTCTTGTTTGCGTTCATAAAATTGTTCGATTGTACGCACAATGTCTGGTGACCAAAAGTATGAAGGCGAGTGATTCTCAACGTCATTTTTATTTATTATTATGGCAGGATATTTTCTCGCGCTAATTTCAGCAATAAAGAATTCTGGAACAAATCCTGTTCTAGATGTCTTACTCCAGACTTGATAAAAAGTGGCAATGTCAATGAAATATGGCTTCGCGTCTAAAACCATGGCAATAATAGGGTCTTCGACTAGAATCAATTTGTCTTTCAATTGAGGTTTGAGTTCAGCTAGAACAGACATTGTTTCGGGCATGCTTGAAACTGTTTTTTTTAATGGGTCAATCATTGTATTAGTGATATAGGTGCTCAAAAGACACAGGGGTAAAAGCACAAAGCTTAGCCATGGCAGACTGGCGCAGACTAAAGCAGTGAGCCACGAAGAAAATAGAAAAAACAAAAAGGCGTGATTTGCGTTGGGAAACATCGTGCCCATTGTGTACGCTGTAATCGAACCGCTTACTATAAAAAGAAGAGTTGGGAAAATGGCTTCAGTTCTATATTTTTTTATTGACAGCAAGACGATGATTGCAATAAGACCAAATAACATTTTAGGCCAGTCAGTTATGATCCAACCAAAATGATCGATAAGGTCTGTTAGAGAAAACGGAAAACGGGATGCAAACTGTATCTGCGAGCTGAATCCAGATTGAGTAATTATTTGAATTGGAATAAAAATTAGAGCGGCGAGCGCGAAGACTCCGCCACCATATGCAATGGCATCGTTAAATCGCTTTTTTAGTAAAAGAAATAACACGATGCATGCTGGAATAATTATGGATGGCTGTTTGGTGTAGATGGCAAGCGTGCTTGCGACAATCGATGGCAAATAATCTTTCAAACATTCTTTAATCGAATTTCGTTCCTTGTTCAAATTAGAATGAAAAGAATCCAGCGCCCAAGCTGTAAATGCCAGGCTTGCCATATCCACTCGTGCCTTGAGCGACCAGCTCCAGATAGAAACATAGCTTGCAAAACTGATGACCCCAAGACTCGCTGCCAGTTTTGAGCGTGCGCTTCGATTGAACAGGCGCCACAAAAAATAGACAGTCAAAATAAAGCTTGCCATGCTGATTGCGCGCAAGCTCCACAAATTCCATCCGAATATTTTTTGAAATGGCAGACCCAGAACAAAATAGACTGGAGTGTAGATTGTCGCTATAAAAGGCTCTGACACCAGTCGATCGGCTGGATAAATGTTATTGCCCAGAGATAAATTGTATGCCGCCCACAAACAAGGACCTTCGTATTCGATGGCTAGAGGCGCTTTGAGCGCATGAAACCAACCGATACCATAAATTGCACACAACCAAATTGAAACGAGAATAAAGCAAACTGAAATGATCTTATTTAACAAAATCAAGCGTTCTTTTCTTCGTGGTATTCCATCTCGGTGTTGACGTCCCAAATATTCTCTTTGGTTTTGATACCACTTGCGATATTATCGACGCACACCATTGCCGTAAGCATCGAGTGATCCTGGTTATTGTATTTGTGCATGCCGTTGCGGCCTACCAGAAACAGATTTTCGTAAGTGCTCACATAGTCTTGAATTTCCTGGAATCTGTCATAAGTACCAAAATAGCCAGGATACGTTTTGGGCATACGAATGACCATTGCATCAAGTACATCGGCTTTGTTTATGATGCCGATTTTGTCTAATTCCATGGCGCCAAGTTCTTTCAGTCTTTCATCGGACCATGTCCAGAGATCGTCAGTTTCGTTGCAGAAATATTCGAGTCCAAGCCAGACCGTGTTGTCTGGATCTGCCACCATGTGTCTGCCCCAGTTGTTGTAAATCTGAAGACGACCAATCAAAACATCGCTTTCTTGAACATAAATCCAGTTGTCGGCAATAATGAAGCGACCATTCGATAACTCGTCGGTGATAGCTAATTTCTTGACCAGGAGCCCGACTTCGATGAAGTCGCGATAAACAAGACCGTCGCTTACTTCTTTTACGTTAGCTGGAACTTTGGCATCGAATTTGCTTATCAGTTCGCGCACTGGCATCGAAGAAAAGAAATAGTCGCCGCTCAAAGTGGTAAGTTCGCCTGTTTTGGCGTCTTTGACTTCGACTGCTGTAATTTGTTTTGTGGCGTCATCCGCTTTTATTGACTCTACATCTTTGTCGAGCAGAATCTGTCCGCCACGTTCTTTTACTTTGTCTGCCACAAGCTCCCACATCGAGCCCGTTCCAAGTTCAGGATACAGGAACTGCTCTACAAGCGAGGTCTCAGTCCCTTTTTGTTTGACGTCACCAATGCCGGCAAAGATTTTCTTCAGAGCATGCCATACCGCTTTTGTGATGCTGAGCCCTTTTATACGTTGGGCACCCCAGGCGGCGCTGATTTTGTTGCAATCGATTCCCCATACCTTTTCGGTATAGTCTTTGAAAAAGGTCAGATAGAGTTCGCGTCCGAATCTGTTGGTAATAAAGTCTTCCAGGCTGTTTTCTTTTTTGATTGGAAAAACAACAGAGTTTATATAGCTAAAGCCAATTCTCATCGTCTTTACTAGACCAAGATTAGTGAAAGTCTGGATTTTTAAACTGATTGGATAATCGAAAAATTTGCGCAGATAGTAAATTCGAGTACGTCTTTTGAGCAAGATCATTTTGTTGTCTTCGGGCTTCAAATCCTGCCCTTTGACCTGTCTCGTTTTGTTATGATAAGTGATGGTTTCTTCTTCGCCACCGGCTATCGGAATCTTGCTCGTCCACCAGTCCATGACTCGGTCAGACTTTGAAAAGAATCGGTGAGGACCGACGTCCAGTTTGTTGCCTTTATATTCGTAGGTTCTCGATAGTCCACCAATAACGTCGCTTTTCTCGACGATTATCGGTTTGACATCGGTGCGTTCCAATAATTCGTAGGCGGCAGTCAGCCCAGCTGGACCAGCTCCTATGATTATCGCTTTCTTTTCTGACATTAAGAAAAAACATCCCCGGCAAAGCCAACCACCTAATTTTAGGCTAATTCCAAAAATATTGTCTTGCTAATCTTCATACTTCATGAAAGGCTCAAATCAAGGGGTAAATAATTAATACCCCTGGGGTGGATCAAATGACTGAAAATCCAAGAGCAATCAAGTTGGGCGAACTTATGATACGCGCTGGCGTACTGACCTCGCAGCAACTGATTGAAGCTATCGAGTACTCTAAACAGACAAGCATGCCAGTAGGCAAGATGTTCGTCATGTGCGGAATTGTGACTGAGAATGTTTTGTATTCTGCGGTGCAATTACAGTCCATGGTTCGTGACAATGTGGTCGACCTTGAGAATGCCATCGCACTTCTTTCGATGGTTTACAGACAAAATATCACTCTGCAACAAGCAATGGAGCAGAGCGGGCGCAATACCCAGGCCAAACAACCCACTTTCCGCCTGGGCGAAATACTTTATGAGGCAGGCTTTCTGGGTGCTGATGAGCTTGAAAAATTTCTCAAAGACGGTCAGGATTCGGGCTTGCCGCTCGGACGCATAATCCTTTTATATGGCTCTATTTCCAAGGAAATGCTAAGTGCTGCTCTTTCGGCTCAAGTCATGGTCCGTGACGGAAAAGTAAGTCGCGACCAGGCAATCAAAGCGCTAAAAACGACCAGACGCAGACGCTCTGATCTCGAGACATCGCTTCGTGAGCTTGGCTTTTACAACGGTCCGGTACGTCCGCATACTTTGATTGGTGAACTCTTCATTCGCAGTGGTCTAGTGGAAGAGGCGGATTTGCTCAGCGCACTTGAGTTCGCTCTGGAGAATGAAGTGCCGATTGGACGCGCTTTGATTCAGAAAAAAATAGTGACACAGCCCGATCTGGAAATAGCTTTAAAATTGCAAGAAATGGTTATCAACGCCACTTTGAGCGACGTGCAGGCAATAGAAATTTTGAACAAAGTCAGCAAAAGAGGCTTCTCGCCTACATCTGCACTTACTGAGCTTGCCCTCTCGACAGCCACGACAGATGACTGCAAAATCTTGTGGCAGCTGCTCACCGCCTCTGGCACCGTTCATCAGGATGCACGACCTGGCGTTTTCACTAAAGAAGACATTGCCATGGCTGAAATGGGACATAACTTGTTATCTGCCGAATTAATAGACGAATTCACCCTCAACTGCGCCTGCCGCTGCCAGTTTTTGATGCGGTCTGGATTCTTGGATTTACAAAGAGCAGTAGTGGTGCTCAATCACAGCCGTACCCGTCGGATTTCGGCAGATGATTCATTGCGCGAGCTTAGTTGGATAGCAAAAACGCAGGAACAGCTAGATTCGGGCATTTAGCTAGTATAAGTTTCAATAAGCACTTCAACTAATTAATCAAGACCCATAACCCGGTCTATTACTGCTTCTAAACCAAATGAAGGGAATAGCTCAAAAAAGACTATTAGTTTCAAATAGGCGACCGTGTTAAGGTTTACTCACTATGGCAGAATTCACAATCTCATTTTTGGTCACGCTCTTTCTGGTCACCCTTGGCACAACCATTGGTTATCACCGATTGTTGTCTCATCGGTCGTTCAAATGCCCGAAGGCTGTAGAATACGTCTTCATTACGCTAGGCTATTTGGGTTTTCAGACATCGCCTATTTGGTGGACGGCTATGCACCGCACTCATCATCGATACTCAGATGAGGTGCTCGATCCTCACGCCGGTCTGCATGGGTGGAAGCGTAGTGTGTACGGATGGATTTTCGACGAGAAATATCCCGATCACGTTGACAAAAATGTTGTTTGCCCAGATCTGGTCAACGACCCGTATTACAAATTTCTCGACTGCGGTGGTGATGTTCAGAAAGCGCACTTGCTAAACGGTTTCACCAATTTCATGGTGCGTTTTGCGATTCTATATTTCTTTGGACTTCCAGCTGCTCTGGGCTCGTTGCTTGCTGGTCTTACGATGCAACAAATCACTCTCTGGTTCAATTTGTTGTCGCACATGCCCCAATATGGCTACAAAAATTATGAGACCAGTGACGATAGCACTAATAATTACTTCCTGACCTTGCTCACTTTGGGAGAAGGGCTGCACAACAATCACCATGCTGTTCCAGGCTCTGCCAACAATTCTATGAGGAAGGGCGAAATCGATATCAACTGGTATATCATTCGCGGTTTGCAGAAGATTGGTTTAGTCGGCTGGGCTAATGATGGTGCTGCACACCGTCTTGAATCGAGTCTGCGCATCAAGAGTGCAAAAGTCGATCCATTGCCGGTTCCATCAGAAGCGGTTCAGATGCTGCACGAAGAGCCAAGTTTAGTTAAGAGCTAGTTCAAAGCTAAATCGCTGAGTATTATTTTGCTGGCTTTAGAAGCCACTTTTATCACGACGTAGCATTCGTTGTTTGATTTCGGTAGAGCTACTTCAAATTCGTTGCGTACTTGTTTGGGCTCGCTTTCAAAAACACTATTGCCAGACTCGTCGAATAAAGTGACTGAGATTTCGTTTGTCGCGTTGACGCGTGATTCAATTCTGCCTTCTATGCTGGTTTTGTTTTTGTAGGTTTTGGCAGAAAGCAGAAATCCATCTGTCACTGCGAATGATTTTTGATATTCTTTGCCGGTCGGCTCATATGGCTCGGTACTAGAAATCCAGCTTGGCTGTCCAAAAATAAAATCGGGGTCGAGTATCTTTTTCATCTCTACAAGCGCTTTGACGGCTGATTGTGGCGAAGTTTGACGAGTGCGCTTATAGACAGTAATTTCTGAATTGTTATCTAGTTTGGCTTGAATTGTTGTCTTTTCGAAGTCTTCGCTAATAGGCCATTTTTTCTCGAAGCATTCGAGAACCAAACTCAAAATAGTCGAACTTTCCGGTTTGTACATTGGAATAAATGGATGTGCTAGCACCACCGAATTGCATGTAAGCAAGGCACCAAGCGGAAGAGCGTCGCGAGTATTTAGAATCGGCGGCTCGATATATTTGGGAAAATCGGTATTGCGTTCGTTGATTCTTTGATAATTTCTCAAAATATCAGGACACAAAATCTGATTGCCAGACACAATAAATATAGGCTGAAAAGCAGTGCCCATCTCTTTTAAATCTTTGAGCAAAAGTCCCATCTGTTTTTGGTCGCCGCGAGTAAGGGGACCAAAATTTGCGGTGACCAATCGGCCAGACATAATAGGCTCGTTCAGTGGCATGGTGAGCATGCCATAGCGGGTCAATCCAGCTGGAAGTTGTTCATATGGCAAAATTCCCAGCGCAAAATTTAGAAGCAAAAACGGTGCGGTGAGCCAGATTGCAATTTTTCTCTTGCCATTCAAAAGCACATAAAAGAAAGAGCTGCACCCGAGCACCACGATTGGTGCAGCATATGATAAGTAGTGAATAGCAAGATGTTTACCAAACAAGATCCAGTCAAGCACCATCAACACGGCAAGAGCCATTAGACTGTTTAATTTATTGCGATCGAAAAAGTCGCTCTTAAGAGCCAAAACAATTCCTGTAATGCATAGAAGCCACGTTGTTAGACCAAATCCTGAAATGTAATATCCGGCAATTCCAATTGGATCGATGCATGCTGCTGTATACAAGTTTAGAAAAGGCTCGGAGAAAATGCTCATCACAAAGCCGATACCGACTGTCAGGAGAAATATTATCGAGACAAAAGCAATTTTGCTCAATTGCAGAAAAGTCTTCGGTAGGTCTTTTTTCTCTTGATAAAAAATGGCAAAAAAGCTCGTAGCAGTGGCAATAGCACCATAAGCGTAATGACGTCGCAAAACTGGTGCGAGTGCAAGGAGAATGCCGGTTGCTAAAGTGTTTTTTAACGAAGGATTTTCTTGCATCTTCTGGCAATAATGAAATGACAGAAGCAAACATAAAAGCGCAATTGCATCTGGATAACCACGCAAACTGCATGCCCAGAGTGCCGGCTGAGTCATGAAAACTGTAAATGCAATCCAGAACATTCTGTTGCTTTGATTTTTCAGAGCATTATTTACCAGGCTGGCCAAAATAAGGGCTGCGGGAATCTGAAAAAGCACAACCTGACTAATAATAAAGGCATAGCGATTATCGCCGAAAATGAGCGATACTGGCAATAAAGGAATGGTAAAAAGGAAATTGTATAAAAGCTTAGTGGAATAAATGATCAAAGCCATTCCAGTGAGCGGATTCTCTACAAACGCGTCGCGGACTGTTTTGACTATAAATTGATAGTAGTTGTAATCGCTCCAGTACAAGCCAGATTCGCGCGATAAGTACATGGTGGCAATGCCGGCAGAAATAAGAATTATTGCCACTATCGCAAGTATGGAAGAGCCTTTAAGCTTTGGCATTTTGACACCTCAGCATAATAAAAGAAAGCACACTAAACGCAAGAATTACTGGAAAGAAAAAGGCTATTGGGGCGAGTTTGTGACCAAGTGCATAATTTGCAATCCATGACGCTAGTGGGAAAAATAAAAACAAAAAGCACCATATGCGGTACGAAATATTCTCACCCGACAATTTGAGAACAGACAGATTTTTCAAAGTCAATACCGCTGCCAGAGACAAGAGCAAGAAGTCGAAAACATGACAGTGCGGGCTTAAAAGCACGGCAAGACAAACTGTAGTGGCCCATAACCAGGGATAATTTGCTTCGTCTTTTTGATATTTGTTCCAGACAAAAAACATTGGGATAAGAGACAGAAACATCAGTGCCGACGTATAAGTAAGCGAATCGTGAATGCTCAAAAACTGTGCGAAAACGCCGCGCAGACTGATCATCACTTGCGGGTTGACACCAATGAAACCGGCGTACGATTCGGCTTTTTTGACAATGCTCGGATAACAAAGCACATTGTCCATGCCTATAATCATCGAGGCAATTGCAAGCAAAATACCTTCTGTGATTGCAAATGCTGCAAGCAACTTGATTCTTTTTCCTGCCAGTGCCGGAAGCAACATCAAAAACATGTATTGCGGTTTGAAAGTGGCAAAGCTCATGAACACGCCGCCTAGGATGTCACGCTTTTTGATGAAGCACAACACGTAAGCACTAAGCCAGCCCAAAAGCCAGAAAGTGGTGTTTCCATGCCAGATCAAACTGTAAGCTGGAAATGAGGCTAACACTCCAAGCAGGAATAGAAAACTATCTTTCTTGCTCAAAGAACCGCACGAACTCAGCGCATATAAGGCGCCCAGCCCAAAGGTTGTTTGCAAAATGCACCACAAAACATATGAATAATTGGCTGGCAGAAGACTTAGCGGATATAAAAATGGAAAGAAATTAGGTGGTTGTTGATTGTAGAAAACTTCTTTCGACGAGAGCGGTGCCACCAGCTCGTTAAACCAGGTACGTTGTCGGTCTGGGTTGTAAACGTTGCAACTGTCCAGACGTGAGCGTGCAAGTTCGCTTGCCTGGTAATACTGAAAGAAGTCAATAACTCGATATTCGTTGGTCTTTTTGTCGATGAACCAGCGAGCGTCCGACAAAGGCACAATTAGCTTGTGCGCGATCATAAGGCATGAGAATATGAGTATGACAAATGCGACCAGTCGAAGAGCGAGGCTCTTGAAACGGTCAAATCGTGAGAAAATTAGAGTATCGGTCATTATTTCAATTCTAATTTAAATAAGCCAAAACGCGAAGGAAATCATGCCTGAGTCCACCGACTCAAATTACAAGCTCAGTGTTGTCATCCCAATGTACAACGAAGAGGCTGGCGCCGCCGAATGCGTGCGCCGGGTGGACAAAGTGGTCTCTGAAATGGGATGCCAATATGAGCTGATATTTGTCAACGATGGCAGTCGCGATAAAACACTCCAAATACTTATCGGCGAAAAAGAAAAGAATCCAAACGTCCGAATAATCGACTTGAGTCGTAATTTTGGACACCAACTAGCGATTCGAGCAGGCATAGAACATTCAACTGGTGATGCTCTAATCGTAATCGATGGCGACTTGCAAGACCCACCTGAACTGTTCCCCGATATGGTCAGAAAATGGCGTCAGGAAGGGTTTGACATCGTCCATGCCCGGCGAAAAACAAGACAGGGCATTTCGGCATTTGCTGATGCCAGAGCAAAACTTTTCTACCAGATATTGTCTTCTATATCGACTGTAGATATCCCCCGCGATGTAGGCGATTTCAGATTGATTTCAAAGCCTGTGATCGATAATTTGAAAAAGATGCGCGAGCAACAACCGTATGTGCGTGGACAGGCTGCATGGGTTGGCTATCCTTCGACCATTATTGAATACGATCGCGAAAAGCGCTTTGCCGGTGAGCCTCAATATACTCTCATGAAGCTTCTTCATTTGTGCTTCTCGGGAATAACAGGCTTCTCGCGTTTGCCTCTTCGTCTGGGTATCTATTTGGGCGCTTTGCTTTTTGCTGTAGGAATTTTATTTGTTCTGTTGTTGCTGATTTACAAAAATCGCATCATTGCCTGGGCACCATCTGTGATAGCAATCAGTTTCGTTGGCAGTTTGCAATCGTTCGTGATAGGCATCATAGGCGAATATCTAGCGATAGTGCTCGATCACTCGCGCGGTCGACCGCTGTATGTGGTTAAAAACAAATACTAGAGGAAGTGTCATATCAAGTCTGATGTGTGGTGGGCTTAGTTGGGTTTTGCCAGGCGAATTTCACCAAAGGGAGTTGCGATTGTTTGTCCGCGATTGATCCCAGGAAGGTCCCAGCGTAATACTAAGTATGAGCGGTATGCCCGAACATATAAGCATGAGTACTACAGGTGCTGACCATCCGCGAAGAACCACCGCTTGTGAAGGATCTTTAGGGTCGTAATAGACAACTACTTGTCGGCCTATTTCCGGATCCACGCCATTTATCACTGTTTTGTTTTGTCCAGGTCTGCTGTGACTTATTTTTACGTGTATACGATGTTCTAATAAGTTGAGTAGATTCTCGTTATCTGTCGAATAAAGTTGTTTGCCGACCGCATACTGGATTGTGCGGTTTTCAGATGTGTTCGCTCTGACAATTCCCGTCACTGGAGTCCAGTTGCTAGTCTGCTTTGCCTCATAGCCAAGGAAAAAGACCATTCCTAGCACGAACAAAGTAAAAAGAATGTTGAAAAATCTGTTCATTTACTCAAAGATATTTCAGTGTTTTGGATTGATTAAACTCCATAGCTCCTCAAAAGCATATTCCGCCTTTAATTCTCTTCCTGGAAGTATAAATGATTTGATCCTGTTCCATCGAGCCTCTTTGTCTTTGGGAAGAATTTCAAGAATCCTGCGTGCGTCTTCTTTGTCGACCTCGTTTCTCCATGCGGACAATTTCATAGCAAGTAATTGGTCCAGCGCAGGAGCGAAAACCCTGATGCCTTCAGATTCGATTAACAGAGGTCCCTTTTCGAACCTGGTTAGGTAACTTTTAGCCGAATCGTTCAACCATCGTTCTGGCAAGTCATAATCTATAGCTACAAGGAGTGCAAGCTCGTGAATTAATTCGTTTTGCGACAAATTCAAAGCAAATGCATCGATATCTTCTGTTGCCTTTCGACATGCAAATATAAGTGATATGGCTGATCCACCTACCACGCCAATTTCAATTGTTTCGCCTCGATCAAAGGCGAGTTTTCCCAGTGCATGAAAAAGCGAAATTATTTCTTCTTTGGCAAACAATCTTTCTGACATTAATTCAATAGCTCGCCTCGCTGCGTTTTTTTGAGAATCTAATTATAGAGGGTGTTTTGCCAGGACGAGTCTGATTTTTCGTCTGACGTCCGGGGCCTGGACAACAGACGAAAATTAAAAGTATTTTGAAACTTTATTAAAACGTAGCGCGTAGCGTGATCCAGTCAGCTTTTAATTTGACTAGCCGACTAACCGAAAATCTTAATTTAATTGAGTTGGCTAGAGCTAGCCCGAGCACATGTGACCTGTGACCTGGGATCCAGTAAATTGAAATGTCGGTCAAAAGGGTCAATTGCCTTCTCGTTCTCTTTTCTTTTTGCACCAAAAAAGAATTTTATTCAGGAATTCAAAAAATCTTGATGCGTCAGAACGCGCAACGGAAACGGTCACCACTGTTCCGTCCAAACATTCGACAGAAAATTTGTACGCGTGATACGGAACATGCGACATTTTTTCGAATTCCAAGAATTTTTTTGAGTTAGAATCCACTATTAACAGACCTTTCGAGCAAATTAAGATACGATAGTCAGAATTACCGGATAGGTCACGATACAAACCTATTGCAGCATCATATTCGTCCAGGTCGTATTCTATTCGTGCTCTAACAGACTGGTCCGCAGAAAAGTGCGTATAGTTTCCAGTGCAGCCTTTCTTTAACAGTCCTTCAGACAGTTTTTCGACCGGGATTCGGGTAACCATTAAGGCAAGACTTGGCTGCGTTTTTCAATCAATTCTTTGCGGGCGATAGCGCGGGCGCTGCCTTCGAGTTTGGCTGCGTCAGCTGGTTTGCCGGCTAGTCTCAAGAGCTTGCTCATGTCGATCATGCAGCATGCAGTTAACGGATTTCTGTCACCACATGCGCCGACCAGACTAGCTAAGGCCCAGTAATAGACTTTGAGGGACTTATCGTTTTTGTTCTGGCAGTAAAGCATAAAGGCGAGATCATTTAGACGCAAAGCGACTTCTAGCGTTTTTGCTTTGTCGGGAAGGACAGGGAGATTTTTCAAATATTCTGTATCAATGATAGTAGCTTGTGGATTTTGCTCTTCTGAAATCAATGCTAGAAGCAGGTCTACGTGTTGCAATTTATCGCGATTGGGATCTGAAGCATAAGCTTGCGAATAAACATCGCGCGCTTTGAGCAAGAGCGGACGCGCTTTGTCATATTGCTTTTGACTTATATAAATGTACGAGAGCCAGGTTAAATCGCGAGCGACGCTTGGATGATTTGCACCCAGTGATTTGATATCTGTTTCAATTAAGCGTTCGTAAAAAATTATTCGCTGATTTTGAATGTCTTGAAGAGCGGCAAAATCAGATGATCTGCCAGGAATAGGATCTATTTGAATTCGTGGAAGGGAAGTTTGTGAATTGGTGCTTTCACCGCTCGTGATACCGGTTATATTTTTGATATCGGGGCGTTCGCCGCGCTCGATTCTGTCTGCCAGACTTGCTTTGACACCAGTGGAATAGGTGGTCTCGTCTGTAGTCTGTTTTTTCTGAAAAACGCCAAACCTGTCTTTCAACAATTCATTTTCTAAAACCGACGAGCGAATTGAAGCGTTGTATTCTGTTTTGTAGAGCAGACTTATGTAATCGATCAAGGCGTCTTCAAGAAAATCGGTCGATGAAAGATTCTTTTGTTCCATCAAAGCAGTTATGACCTGGAGAAAATTTTCCTCTGCGTCTTTAAAATTGCCTTGTTTTACATAAATGCGCCCGATTCTATGCAGGCAATCGGCACAGGTCGGATTATGGCAAGCTCCCTGGTCCGAGCTGATTGCAAGTGCTTGATTATAAAACTTGAGTGCTTTTTTGTAGTCGCCTTCGTTTTCGAAGATGTCGCCAAGAGCGATTAAATCTGGCACCAATCGGAGATCTTTAGGACCGTATGCCTTTTGTAATTGTTTGACCGCTTTTTTATAGAGTGGAATGGGTTCGTAAATCTGGTCTTCCATGTAAATGGTTTTTGCCAGGCTTTCAAGACAAAGTGCCATCTCTTCGGGGCTATGAGGAGAGCGCTTGATTTCCTTCAGCGCTGTCCGAAAGCTTTCTTCGGCTTTCTCTAATTGTTTGGTCGCAAGATATTGTTCGCCTTGTACGAGGTCGGCTTTCCAAGCTGCATCCAAAGATATAGCTGGTGATACTGCACAAAGCAGCAGAGATAAAGAGATAAAGAAATTGAGTCGTTTGCTCAATTTTCGTCCTCCCAGGGAAACTTGCGTTGAAAATCTATCCAGCCATTTAGTTTATAGGGTACAGGCGAGCCGTTGTCTGGCGCGATTGAAAAACCGCCATTATTCACCGGGTCGGCTTTGTCTGGAACCCAGTCGTCAGGAGCTGCTTCAGGCAATCGAGATAATTCTCTCATCAATTCTTCGTCGCTCAAAAATGCCCTGCGTCTGGCCTTGCGGCGGTCATCGTCTCTTTTGTCTTTGTCGCGATCGCGGTCTTTGTCGTCATCCCTCAAATCTGCGGCGTCCTGCCTGTCAACTTCTTGAGGATCTTTATTGTTGTGGGAGCGCATGTCATTATCTAAGGTTTGAGAAAAGCTTTTCTGGTCGAAGTCGTGTCCTATATCGAACTCTCGAAATCTTGAGCGCAGATTGGCACGTCTAGAGTCCTCCTGGTCCTGGTCCAATTTGTCGTGTTTCAATCTGGCGGCTTTATCGGGCTGGTAGCCAAAATCGAACAGTTTGTCCAGGTCGTTGTCCATTTCAATTTCCTGGATTTTTCGATAATCTCGATATCCGGCGTGTGCATCGTCTAGTTGTGCTTGTGCTGCACCAACTGAAAAGAAGATGGCAAGCAGAAGAAAATAAGTGGCAGTGGCTGTTTTGGGACGCAAGAGAAAGACTTAGTTATTGTCTGGGTTCGTGACTCCGTATTCTAAACCGGATTTAAGCGCAATTTCATCTTTGCCTTATATGAGTTAAGTAAAATTAGCTCTTACAGCTTTTAGATAAATGAAATTACTACGCCTTACCGCGAACATAATGTTGGTGATCTTGATCACCATGATGTCGTGTAGTTCCTTTGTCCCCGCATATGGTGCCGGGCGGGAAGTCATACCTGCCGAAATCCAATTTCAACCAATCAGACCTACCAAGGCTGTTACATTGCGAGAAAGCGTAGATTTGTCTTTGCGCAATTTTCCGTCTATCCAACAAAAGTTTTTCAAATTGCGCGCAGCAAAAGCAAATGTTTCGCTGGCTAAAATGCAATATCTTCCTAACATAAACGCAGATATTCAGTATTCTGGAGTTACGCCAAACCGTGTGGCGAGCGTCGTTATGAACAACGTGTCCGGCTTCGATACCGTGCCTGTCGATTCGGGGCCGTCAGTCCAGCGTCAGTCCTTCAAACCGGTAGTAAATAACTTGCAGGGTTTGAACTTGAACTGGCTCATGGTCGACTTTGGTTTGCGCAGAGCAAATGACGATTTCGCTCGCGCAGATGCACGCACTGCTCGAGCTGATGTGAGCCTGACAAAACTCGATGTTGCCTTTGCCACTGCCGATTCTTTCTTTCACGCCGCAGCCGCCAAGCAATCGATCATCTCGCGCAAAGCTTCGCTTGACCGTATGGAAGCTGCACAGGTACGTGTCAAAACACTCGTGGCACAGGGGCTTCGACCAGGAGTCGATGCTGCAGAACTCGATTATGAAGTATCAAAAGCAAAGATTGCTCTTATAAAAGCAGAAAAAGATTTTCGACTCGGACTCGTTGATTTAGCCGAGAAAATGGGCATCACTACTCAGGATTTCGATATAGTATCCGACCCTGTGATTCGCAGACCAGTCGAAGATTTAGTCGACTACGAAAAGCCGATGGACTTATCTTCTCATCCTCTGGCTCGTCTGAAATTGGCTGAGAAAGAGCGTTGGCACTCGAAGCAAATAGTGCTGGATAAAGCTTATCGTCCCCACATGTGGCTCAACTCATCGGTATGGGGCAGAGGTTCAGGCGACAATACAAACCCTATTAGACCCGTGCTTGGTGGTGCTATGCCACAAGTTTTCAACTACATGATTGGTGCGTCGGTGAGTTTTCCTTTCATGGAATATTTTCCATTGCGTGCTCAAAAAGATATGGCTCGAAGCAACGAGCTGGCTGCTAAAGCCGATTACGATCAGGCTATGCTTTTGCTCGAAAAGAAAGACGCAAATAGTAGAATTTTGCTGCAGCAATCGCGCCGGGTGGCTGATGAAACGCCGAAACTCGTAGATGCTGCCAAAGTCAAAGAAATAAACTTGATGAAGAGATACAGCGTTGGATTAACTAACGTGGTATCACTCGCTATTGCAGAAGAGAATCTCGCTTCGGCCGAAGTCGAGAATGCCATTGCCCAGATTGAAGTCTGGAGGTCGATTTTGGCATTAGGATATGCGCAGGGCGACCTGCAGAATTTCTTTTCTCTAGTGAAACTGGCCGAAGGTCAGGCAACGGAGTAGACGAATATGTGGATTGTATCTTGGGCAATGAAGCGCCCAATCACAATTGTGGCGGCAGTCATAAGTATCGTGCTCATTGCTTTCATGTCTATCACGAGCATGAAGCGCGACATTTTCCCCGATTTAAAAGTGCCTGCTATTTACGTGATCCAGGGATATGGTGGCATGTCGCCGCAACAGATGGAAGGTTACATCACTTCCACTTACGAAATGTTTTTCCTGTATGTGCCTGGTATCGAGCACATGGAGTCGCAGTCGATTCAGAATTTGACTTTGATCAAAGTTTTCTTCCAGCCAGATACAGACATGGCAAGCGCCATGGCGGCTATCGTGGCGATGGCAAACCGAGCCACTAGTTTGATGCCGCACGGGACATACAACCCATTTGTATTGCGATTCGATGCGGGCAGTTTGCCTGTAGGGCAGCTCGTGCTTGCGTCTAAAACAAAAACTGTAAAGGAACTGGAAGACCTTGCATACACGCGTATCAGACCGATGCTTGCTACTGTTCCTGGTGCGGAAGCTCCCCCGCCCTTTGGTGGAAATATTCGCTCGATAGTTATAAGCGTAGATGCAGATAAGCTTCGCAGATACAATATTTCTGGCGACGAAGTTATAAAAGCGCTCGAATCTGGCAACAAAGTTTTGCCTTCTGGTAACGTGCGCACAGGCGACTACATGCGTATCGCGCCTGTAAACTCAGACTTGCCCGACATCCATCAGCTCGATTATTTGCCCATTCGAACAGGCCACGGTCCTCAAATCTTCATGAAAGACATAGGCGTGGTCGAAGACTCGTCGGATATTCTGGCTGGATATGCGCTTTTCCAGGGAAGGCGAACAGTTTATATTCCAGCCGTGAAACGTGCTGACGCATCGACAGTGTCTGTAGTTGACGCGCTGCAAGATTCGCTCAAGCGCATGAAGAGCGTATTGCCCCAGGATGTCGATATCAGTTACGAATTCGACCAATCTAAATATGTCCGAGAAGCTATCGAAAACGTCTTTCACGAAGGGCTGCTCGGGACCATTTTGCCCGGTCTCATGATTCTGCTTTTCTTGAAAGATTTCAGAAGTACGCTCATTGTTGTGACCACAATTCCACTATCGTTGCTTTCAGCTATCGTCGGATTGAATCTCACCGGTCAAACTTTCAACTTGCAGACTCTTAGTGGACTGGCGTTATCTATCGGTATCCTGGTGGACGAAGCAACGGTGTGTATCGAGAATATCCATAACCACTTGGCTGCCGGCGAGCAGCTTTCGCGTGCGGTTTATAACGCTTGCGTAGAAACAATGGTGCCGCGTTTACTTGCCATGTTGTCGGTTGTTGCAGTGTTTATTCCGTCATTCTTTATGACAGGTATTACACGCGAGCTGTTTATTCCGCTTTCTTTGGCCGTGGGTTTTGCGATGGTGGCATCGACCACTTTAGCATCGACTGTGGTGCCAATTATGGCAGTGTGGATTTTGAAACCTGAACACAAAGAAGCCAAGCGCGATTTCATGGATGTGCTCAAAGACGCACTTGGTGGCATTATTAAAAACTTGATGCCAATCCGCGCAATAATTGTCGCTGTCTATCTACTTGTAGCGGTGTCTGGTGTCGTTTTCTTGTACGACAATATTGCCAAAGAACTTTTCCCGAGCAACGGAAGCAAACAATTCAGAGTAAGAATATCGGCGCCAACAGGCATGCGCGTTGAGGCTCTTGAATCTCGTGTGCTTCGGATAATTGACGAAATCAAACAAGAAGTAGGCGAAGCCAACGTTGAAAAAACACTTGGTTATGCTGGTCAGCAACCACCAATGTTCCCTATCAGCTCAGCATTCTTGTGGACATCAGGACCACACCAGGCAGTGCTCGATGTTCAGTTGAAAGAAGACTCTAAAGTCGACATGATCGGGCTCAAAGACAGATTGCGCAAGCGCTGCGCTAAAGCTGTTCCCGACACTCTTCTATCTTTCGAACCTGGTGATCTGGTAAGTCAGATTATGAACCTTGGTTCGCCCACACCAATCAAAGTGCAGGTGATGGGACCAAACATGGTGGCAAATAAGCTATTTGCTAAAAAAATTCTGGCAGAGCTTAAGAAAGACACCACCCTTCGCGACCTTGGCTGGGGACAGCCCCTCGACTATCCGTCTGTGCAAATAGATATAGACCGAGAAAAAGCAGGTCAGCTAGGTGTCACCGCGCGCGATATCGGTATGTCGCTACAGCCCGCCTTCTTCTCCAGTCGATTCGTGAACCTCAGCTTGTGGCGCGACAAAGACAGCGGATTTTCGTATCAAGTCCAGGTCCAGGTTCCACAGGACCAAATCAAGTCTAAAGAAGATATCGAAAAATTCCCCACAATGAATTCGCGCAAATCAATCGAAATGCCAGAATGGCATGACCAGCTCGAAGACCCCGATACCAATAAGTTTTATCCCGACCACAAAACTCGCCGTCCGCAACATCCACTGATCTCAGACGTAGCAAAAGTCGAATACGGCACCACCGATGGTGAGTTCGACAGATATAACATGATGCGTATGGTATCGCTCACCGCAAACTTGTCCGGTGACGATTTGGGTCGTGTAGGCGAATCTGTAAAAGCGGCTGTGCGTCGCGCTGGCAAACCACCTCAAGGTGTATTCGTCGATGTGGCAGGTCAGGTGCCATTACTCGAAGATACGTTCTTTCACTTGCTCACTGGGTTGCTTTTAGCGGTTGTCGTAATCACACTGATGCTGCTTGCATATTTCCAGACTGCACGTGTTGTTCTCATAGTTATGTCGACTGCTCCGGCTATTCTGCTTGGCGTTTTGAGTATGCTTACAATCACCGGCACCACGCTCAATGTCCAGTCATTCATGGGCGCTATTATGTGCATTGGTGTGGGAATCGCTAACGCTATCTTGCTTGTGGTATTCGCCGAGCAAAGCCGTATGACTGGCATGACAGCTAAAGAAGCCGCTGTTCATGGCGCTCAGCAACGCATGCGCCCAATCCTAATGACCTCTATAGCGATGGTGGCAGGTATGATACCAATGGCAATTTCTAGTGGTCAGAGTGCACCGCTTGGTCGCGCCGTAATTGGCGGACTGACCATGTCTACATTGTCTGTTCTTACGATTCTTCCTCTCGTTTATTCGATGGTACAAGCCAAAGCCTCAATCAAATTGCCTTCCGTTCACCCCGATGATTTAAATCAAGGTTCCAATCATGACGCATAGTATGCCGAATCAAGCCAATAATCAAAACGAGCCGGGACTGTTCAGTCTCAAGAATTTGATTTTCATCATCATAGTTTTAGCCGCTGCTGGTGCTGCTTTCTATTACATGTGGCAAAAGAAAAATGAGCCTTTGGTTCAGGATAATGTCAAAAGAGATTTTCTGATTTCAGTGCCTGTGGTGCCTGTAGTAAAGAAAACTCTCTTTCGCGAAGACCAGCTCCCAGGTGAAATCGATGCGTATCAAGATGTATTGATTTATCCCAAAGTTCCGGGTTTCGTCAAAGAGATCAAAGTAGACCGTGGCTCTATTGTCAAAAAAGGCGACCTCATGGTTGTTATGTACGCACCTGAATTTTTGGCAAAACGCCACGAAGCCGTAGCAAAGGTTTCAATGGCAAAAGCTGCTCTGGCTGCTGAAGAATCCAAGCTACAAGATTTGAAAGCAGAATTGCAAAAGAAAAAAGCAAATCTTTTAGCCGATGAATCTACCTATCAAAGAGTTTATTCCGCTTCGCTCGTGCCAGGTGTCATCGCAGATAACGACGTGGTGCAATGGGCTCAGACTGTACAAGTAGACAGACAAGACGTAAACGCTGTCACCAAGCGCGTTAATGCCAAAGACCACGAAGTCTCGATGCGCAAAGAAGAAGTAGATGCAATGGTCAAAGCTTTCGAAAGCTTTGCAGATATCGCATCGTATCTCGAAATCTTCGCACCTTTCGATGGCTACGTCACCGAGCGTAAATTGCACGTCGGAAGTTTCGTAGGACCAGATGGCTCTGGCGCTTATCCACCGATATGCCGCCTGAAGCAACTCGATTTGCTCAGAATTATTTGTCCTGTGCCAGAAGATCTGGTGTCTGGAGTGATAATTGGATCGCAAGTAGAATTCACCGTCTCGACATTTCCCGGCAAGCGCTTCAAAGGGACCGTTGCACGTATAAGCAACAGCTTAGACAAAGACACGCGAACCATGCCCGTCGAGCTGAACTATTTAAATCCTGATTTCAAAATAGTTCCTGGAATGTTCACTAAAGTCTACTGGCCATCGCGTAGACCACAAGAAAGTTTGTTCGTGCCGGTTACGTCTGTAGTATCGACACCTTTGAATACGTTCGTCTGTCGCATTGATGGCGACCGTGTTGACTGGGTCAACGTCAAGAAAGGACAGATTATGGATAATCTAGTCGAAGTATTTGGCAAACTAAAAGTTGGCGACAAAGTAGCAGAACAAGGCAGCGAAGAGATGGAGAATCAGTCTCGTGTCATTCCGGTAGATAAGTCGGCTAAATAAGATTGTTCGGTCTGCTGGGACCTGCTTTCGAAACTTTTTCCCGCCTAGTGCTGTTTTGTCTGTCGTCCGTGGCCTGGACGTCAGACAGTTTTTCAAAAGAATGGTTAAAGACCGATCTGGTAAAAAATTCGGACTGACCGGTGTATTTTTACTTAAAGCTTTAACGACATCAACTCTTCATCCAAAAGCCGCTCGCCAAGCTTGAGTGCCTCACTTTCAACTCCATAAGGTTTAAATTCTAAAGACAAATACAGATTGCGTGCGGCTTCTTTGGTGGTCACGACTGAAAGCATCAAATGTTCTAAATCGGGTATCGTCGAAGCGCGTTCGATTGCAGCTGACAAAAGTGCCTTTCCCAGCCCTTTACCTCGACCTTCTGGAGCAACATACATGCCCCAGATAATTCCTTTGTGACGAAGCTTTAGACCTTGCCTGCGGTAAAGTCCCAGCATACCTACGAGATCTGGATTAAAGGCACCAAGTACGAACGCATCATCCGATTTCTGTAGTCGTTTGACTGCTTCTTCAATCGGCATTTCTACTGACTCTTCGTAAGAAGCGCCAAAAGATTCTGGCTCTTCTTTCAGCGCGCGTAGTCTAAGATTCCAAAATGATTCAACGTCAGATTCGTCGAGTTCGCGAATAATCGGTTCAGTCATTACTGGTCCATTTGAAAGTGGCTGGATAGGGCTCAACTGCAAACTTAATTTTGTTCGGTACTGTGGGGTCGACAGAGCGCGCTTTTTGCAAAATAGAATCTACTTTCATTGGCTTGTTGAGCTGGAAGAAAAGCGATGCTTTGCCAACATAGTACTGAGCACGATTAGGCTCTAGGCTAATAGCGGTATCGTAATCGCGAATAGCGTTATCGACTTTCATCAGTTTCTGAAACACTTTGGCGCGTTGATAAAAATATGCCGAGTTTGTCGAGTCGCCACGAATCTGCTCATTCAAAGCGGCTAACGAGGCTTTGGCGTCGGGACCGTGATATTCGTCGGCACCAGGGAAAACACCTGCAACCTCTTTGCGCGATACGACTTGTTCGCTGCCCTTAACCTCGCTGAGCCAGTTTGGATCGGTGAGCGGTTCTTTATAATCGCCAAGAGTAGAAAGATCTTCGGTGTAACCATTCGGGTAAAGCGCATCCATGGCGGCTTTGTAGTAACGAACGCAACCTTCGTTTTTCTGACTTACGCCACCCTTCTGATTGGCTTTGCTTTTGAAATAATTGAATGCGAGTTCTTGATTCAACCCAATAGCTTTTTTGTAATCATCTATTGACGCTGATTCGTCGCCATTTCTGCCATTTAGTGTCCCGCGCCAAATGTATGCACTGGCACTGTTGGGCGCAATCTCGATAGCGCGGTCAAAATCTTTTTTTGCTTCGGAAAAGTTATTGAGTTTGTAATTGCATTCGCCGCGTCGCAGGTAAGCAATTCCATTTTGATTGTTTGTGCTTATTGCTTCGGTGAAGGCATTAATTGCACCATTAATATCTCCGCGCGTCATGTTTTTGCGACCACGCTCATAGGCATGATCTATTCCGCCATCGGCAATTGCCGGTTGCCAAAGGGCAGGCAGTAGCAACGAAACAACAAAGAGTTTAGCAAGCTTCATGATTTTTCCAGACTTCCAAGGTTTTCCAATTCCGATGTAGCAAAGTATACAACCCTTGCAACCTTCTGGATTGTGGAATGTTGCTGTTTTCTATTTTTTTGATTGTGCGTAAAAGAATCCTATCAATGAAGAGTCTTTCCACTTTTTTAGTTTCGACTGAGCACGAAACGAAATATAACCGGGCACTAGACCATCGTGGCGTTTTTTCTGAAAAACCAGTCATTCGTCTTAGGTTTTCTGCTTTGAAGTTATCTTCTCAATTTGTTGCAACCGCTGATCGAAAGATTCAACTATTTCCAAAATTTTTTCCAATCTGTTTTCTATCTGAGATTGCTTTTTGGAATCAAGTTTTTCTACAATCCATTCTCGAACAAGTGTTCCTACGGGCTTGCCTTCTGCTTCTGCGCGAGAATACAATTTCATGATGGAATACTCGTCCATGCGAATATTTAGTTGTTCGGTTTTAGCTACTCGGTTTAAAGCTTCTTCCTGCATTCGTTTTCTTCGAGCGTCTAATTGTTCTTTAGTTAATTTGCTCATGAAAAATTACTTCTCGTGTAGAAGTCTGCACTGTAGTCAGTTATCTCAATTGTATAGCGATTGCTATACGAAGTCAAACGTTCTTAGGGTTTTTCCCGTATATAAGTTTGTTACGCTCTGTTTTTATAGATCCTGAAAGTCTATAAGAAGAGAAAGTATGGAATGCGATAGCTGCTATAAGCACTTTGTGAGAAGTGCAGTATCCGTTGTGATTGCTGCGATCGTTGTGTTTTATAACTCTGCTGTGTTCGCTCAAGCTGAGAAGGATAAGTCTTCTGAACATTTAAGTGAGCCCTTTGTACTCGAAATGTCTACCATGGGAAAACCGGAGTTTAGCGAATTTAGAGAATTGCTTCCTAAGGTGATTTCACTTTCGTTTCGAGACCAGCCTTACGAGGGAGAAGACAAGTTGGCTCAACTTAAGAGTCGTCTTAATGCGACTTATAGAACTTCTAGAAAGATAGATATTGATCTTCTGCAATGTTTGACTGATGAATACTTGAAGAGAAATGAGTTAAATAAGGCACTAAAATCCTCGGTGTTGCTGAATTTGTTTTTTAGCCGGCAATATCCGATTTCAAAAGCGGAAGAAAAAAGAGTTAGTCTGGAAAAGATTAGAAATGAAGTTTTAAATTATTATATTCAACAATTCGAGCTCGCAATTCATGACCACCACTATGATTCCGCAAAAATCAGCATAGAAAAGTTTATAGAAGCGGCAAAAATAGGACAAGGAATAATGGTGCGAAATGACGCAGTTCTTCCTGGGCAAGAAAAATGGCCGATGATAACCAGTGATTGGTTGGAATATTATATTGCGACAAAATGGCAGCTAGAAAAGCTCTTTGACGCTTTAACGATTCTGACTAAAGCTAATTTAGCGCCCAGAGGTCTTTCATTGTTCGACATTGAAAAAGCCCGTGAAATCAAAAGTCTACCTCAAGCCTTGCAGGACGATGCAGAGTTGCAAGAGAGAAAGAATTTTAGACACAATAAATTCAAGTAATTAGCTCGAGAATGTGGTTAGATTTGTTTGAGTTGTCGAAGCGGAAATTACTTATGACTTTACAGAAATCTAGAGCAGTTCTAAGCACTCTGTTGCTAACTACAACATGTCTCGTTCTGCCAGCGCATGCTGCTCAAAAGCTCGATATCAAAACCCTGGTCGATGAGCCCAACACCGAAATTTACTCACCAATTTTTTTCCCGAGTTCGTCAAAGGTTGCCTTCGTCAAGAAAAAACACGAACCGGACTTTCACGAAGCTGAAGCCTTCACCGATTCCGAACTCCGCACGATTAGAGATAAAAGTAAGGTCGACCCTCGCTGGGGCGATCCTGAGGTGACTTTACTGCCGGGCGACGGCACTCCCTCTATCAAAATTGATTATGGCTGGAATCCAGAAGCCTCTGCAAAAGGGGACCGCCTCTATTATGTGCACCAAAAACAACCAATCAGTGGTAAGCGAGTCCTAGCCGAAACCCAGGCTGGCAACGAGATTTATGTCTACGATTTAGACAAGAAGAAAAGTCGCGAGATAGCTGCCCCTCAGTCGGGTTATTTCGATTCTCCCAAATCTCATCCTACAGAAGACAAAATTGCTTATGCAGTTTGTGATGCTACCAATGGTGCATATGGTGGCAGTGTTGGCGTTGGCGTTTATGATGCTAGCAAAGATTCTGCGCGTACAATTTTGGCTCCAGCAAAGCATTTCGAACTCTATGATCTAATTGGCTCGCCAGTCTGGCTGGGACCTAACATGGTAGTATCGCGGAAGACTGCACTGGAAAAAGGCGTCTGGCTTGCCGATTCGTACAAATTCGACGTTTTAAATTTGTCCGGTGAGTCTGCCAAGGTTATCTACGAATTAAAAGAGCCTGTCGATCTGGTGAAGCACGAGGCTTATATTCAACATAGTGATGGAAAGCTCGAAGTTAGCGACAATGCTAAAGCGGTCGAAATTGATCCGGAAAACGGTAAGGTTTTGAAAGAGACAGCTTTAAAGACAAATGCCGAACCGCAGGGTATGCGCAGTCCTGATAACGTACTTGAATTTTCCAATATAGGGAAGATCATCACCATCAAGAATTGCATGTCGAGTCACAAATTAGCTGCCACCATCCCTGGTGATATCGCAAGCGCGGTCTGGTCGCCTGACTCAAAGCACATGCTAATTGTAATGACTATCAATAAGAAGCATCGCCAAGAAGAAGTCTTTGACCGCGATCGCCTGGTCAAGATCGATTTACCTGATTCTTTCTGATTCCAATTGAATATCAAAGCTTGACCACTGGAGGTATAAGAAAACCATGATGGAAATTGAAAAAATTTGGTCACTGATTGCTGAAATTAAGGCATCTTAGTAAACAAGTAACGCTTATTCTATTTTCTCTTCTTTTGTAATCCAGCTAAAAAGAGCACAATAAGCGCCGCAAGAGAATATACGACAAAAATAACAATAGTTGCAACGGCGCAAAATCCAAATTCATGTTGCTGCACGCGCGAAAAGAATTCGGCAATCCTATCCATTGCCAAGTCTCCTCGCTCTATCTAGTGCTGCGCTAGCCCGGACAAAATGCGATTCGCTCTGGATTCTACCTGGTCGGCATCGTTTGTTTTATCCAGTTTACGCAAGACTTGTGCGTAGTCTTTCAAGCAAGCTGCAAGCAATGGCGAGTTGCCACCGGCGGCTCGGGTTGTGCTTGCAATTGCCCATTCGTAGTAGGAGCGGGCAATGTCATACTTGCCTTGCTGAAAATTCAAATAACCCATGCCATTCAAAATTTTGGCGGTCTCGAGAGTGTTGGGACCAAGCGATTCTTGCGCGTTGGATAAAGCTTCGCGATACAAGCGAGCTGCAGCATCCGTATTTTGCAGTTGTGATTCGACTGAGGCAAGCGATGCTTTTGTGTTTATAGTAAGCACATTTCCATTGCCATAAGCTTGTGAATAAATCGATAAGGCGCGCTCTAGTAGCGGCTTGGCTTCACTGTATTTTTGCTGCGAGATATATAGTTGGGCAAGTCCATTGAGATCGTTTGCAGCGGATGGATGATTCGCACCAAGCGCATCGATGTCGGTGGCAATCATTCGTTTGTATTGCGACTCGCCCATCCCATATTTGTTTTGGGTAAAGATGGTTTCGTTCACAACTCTGTATGCTGGAGCGAGGGAGGCATCGGTAGTGGGCATACGCATGGCGCGATCTGCAACGGCTTCGTTGATATTTGATTCGACTGCGCGCGAATCGGATAGTTCTTTGTCTACTTGCGTTTGCCAGTAGGAGCCGCTTGGTGCCATGCTCTTTTCTTTTGGATTGGAGTCCTTCAAAACATCTTTCTGGAAATCGTCGATCAGATCTTTGTCTGATTGATCGATGCCTTTGATCAAGTCGCCGTAGTTGTGCATGATGCTTTGCAGCTGTGCATCAGCTTCTTTGTTGGGCGATTTGGATAAGATAGTGATGGCGCGATTGAAACTTGCGGTGGCGCCTTTGGTATTACCCATTTTGTGCTGAACGCGACCAAGCCCATGAAGCGAGTAGGCAGCTTGCGGACTGTAAGGTCCATAATTTTTTTCGCTGTCGCTCAGAGCTTGATTGTAGAAGCTCATCGCGCCCTGGTGATTGCCGGCGGATTCTTCGATAGAACCAAGTTCCATCAAGACGGCAGAATTGCGCTGCATGCCTTGCAGTGTTTTTCTGGCTTCGTCAGCGTGGTCTATGAGAGTGAGCGAATGAGCCAGTTTCAATTTGCAATTGAATAAATCGTCAGACTTCTTCGACTGTTTTTTGACCAGCAGGAGAGCCTGGCGAAAGTCTTTGACCGCAGCTTGAGGATTTTGATCCTGCTCGCTGAGACCTTTTTGATAATAGACAGACCAGTTGGAGCTAGCTGCAAAAGAAGCGTTCAAGGCGTTGAAACTCAACGCGCCAAAGAGTGCTGCTAAGACAAGCAGTCGTTTTTTACTCGTAAATGCTTCTTTGCGTTTCACCGTATCTGGTGTCGAAAATTAAGACGAGAGTAGCGAACTCAAGCTTTTGCTAGCAGGCTCTTCTGCGGCAGTTTCGCCTGGTTCGAGCTTATAGCCTTTGAGCCAGCCTTTGCTGTCGTAAATCGCTTCGCGCAACTCGTCGTTCTTGCCATTTTTCAAGGCAGATTCACGATAGAGCGAGAGTAATTGCAGTGTGCTCATCAAGCAAACATTTTTCTTGGAAGCAAAATCTGTGAAATCTTCATCAGACTCTTCTGCCAGTGAGGTTGGAGCTTTGTCGCTAACTTTGCTTACTATCAGCACGCCTTTGGGTTCTTTGCCCTTTTCGCACCAATAGCGGGTTTGCGAAATCGACAGTTGACCCAGGTGGCTGCGCTCGGCATTCGTATTTGTCCAGATTACTCGAGCGATGGTGACTTTCTGGTCGTCGCCTTCAAGCAGCAATTCGTTTTTGTCTTCGTCCGACTGTGTCACTTTCCAACCGATTAAGCCAAGAACTTTCTTACAAGCTTCAATCAGTTCGTCACCTTCAGATACTAGCAAGGTGTTTCTGATGCCTTTGGTCAACGAAGCTTGACCCTCAATGTCCTTGATTTTGTCCTGGTATTTGCGAATCTGATCGTTGAGCTCGTCCAACTCTTTGTTCAGACCTTTGAGCTCATCGGCGAAGTATCGTTTGCACCAATCCGGGACTGTGCTTGGACCTTGTATTGTCATCTCTTCTGCTCCATTTCTCGTGCTGCTGGAAATATGGTTTGAATCATGAGCGCTAAGTTCGGACGTAGCCCGCTCTTCGGTTTGCGAGTCCGAATGGCTGCTCTTGGATTCTTCGGCATTCTTTCCTGAATCTGAATTCTCTATTATGCCAGCAAATCTATCCAGAGTGTCATTCTGCGATGATTTTTCACTTAATACCGCTTCTTCTTCGGATTTCTCTTCTTCTTCTTTTTCTTCTGCTTTTACAGGTTCTTCTTCAGTCTCTTCTTCGGAATCTCGCTCAGAGTCTTTGCTGGATTCGATTTCGGGTTCTTTCTCGACTTCTTTTTCCTGCTCTGAGTCTGATTCTGATTTCTTGGATTCTATTTCTTCCTGATCTTTCTCACGCGATGCAGCAATTTCATCATGGAGTGGACCAAGCAAATCTTTGACCGACACTTCGTGTTCTTCGCCATTCTTGCTTTCGATCTCGGAAGCTTTGTCGTCTTCTTTCGCCTTTTCGTCTTCCTCTTTTTTCTCTTCTTCTTCCTTAGATTCTGAGACCGACAGGGCATCATCAGAAGACTCGGATTTTTCTTCTTCTTTGCTTGAATTTGATTTGTCGTTCTTGTCTTCTTTATCGCCTTTCTTGCCTTTCTTTTCAGGCTTAGCGGCTGTTTCTTCCTGCTCTTTTTTGGCTTTAGCCTTCTCGGCTTCTTCTTTTTCAGCCTCTTCTTTGGCTGCTTGCTCTTTAGCAGCCTGCTCTTTAGCTTCGGCTTCTTTCTTGGCCTCTTCTTCTATTCGGGCGGCTTCTTCTTTTCGAGCCTCTTCTTCTTTGCGAGCCTCTTCTTCTTTGCGAGCCTCTTCTTCTTTGCGAGCCTCTTCTTCTTTTCGAGCCTCTTCTTCTTTTCGAGCTTCTTCTTCTTTGCGGGCTTCCTCTTCTTTGCGAGCCTCTTCTTCTTTTCTGGCTTCTTCTTTGTGGGCTGCTTCTTTAGCCTCTTCTTCGGCTTTAGCATCCTCATTTTCATCCGACTTGGCTTCAGCCGCCTCGGTCAAAGATGTCAGCTTGTCGATAATCTCTAACTGGTTGATGTCCTGAGTCATGCCGTTGGTTGGCATTTCGGCTTCTGCAGGGTTCAGAACTATCTTGGCTTTTTCCGGTTCACCTTTGGGTGCGTCGCCTTCCTGGGTGGCGGGAGACTCAATAACGAACCAGAACAATGAAACGCCTATTTTGAGTACGTCACCATCATTAATAGGTTCGGGACCGGAAATTTGGTTGCCATTCAAAAATGTGCCGTGCCGACTCTTTGCGTCCTGCACCGAATATTGATTTTCTTCTTTGTTAATTATGAAATGGAAGCGCGAGATGGACTGATCGCCAGTGATGACGATGTCATTCAAATCGTCCCGTCCTACTCGACAACGAGGGGTAGTAATGGGGATTTTTCTGTTGGAAACCAGATCTACAAGAAAGGCTGTGGGAGCCGATGTAGCTTGAGATTTGGCGTCGGTGTCCTTGTTGTCCATTTTGTCTTTTAATCTAGCTTTTTAAGTCGAGGAACAAGCAGGTAAATGCCTCAAGCGGCGTCTGCCCATTAGCTGAATCCGAACATCTAATCTGTTCCCCGGAGAGGCGAATATAAACCATTTTGTATCCAAATCGCCTTTTTCAAGTATCTTATCGGACCAAAAAAAGGCGGTGATTTAAGGAAAGTCCTGACGCGACCATATAAACTTTCGCATACTTAGCAAAAGGCAAAGCAAGAGGCAAAAAATGACGACCGAACTCGCATTAGCTTTCAACGAAATGCTCAAGACCCTGGCCTGGTGCAAACAAGGCGATTCAACACTGGTTGCTGTGCACAAAGCCGTTCCAGAGGTTATTTTCATGCTGCCAGACCGGGAAGTAAAGGTTTTCCCCGGCGGCGTCGCCATAAAGATGCAAAAGTCGACCGTGTCGCATTTTCAAAAGGCGCATGACGATGGCGAGCCTCTTAATGTGGTTCTGGTTGCAAAACCAGCGGGCGTGGAAGTCTGGTATCGCAAAGTGGCGCCAACCGAGTTCCCTTATGATGCCTGGTCGGGTGGAGCAGCAAGTGCTTACGAGCAGCAACGCGCTTTGATCCCTGCCGAAAACCTGGGCAACGATTATGCTGCATTGCACACCGAACTAGCCTCGAAGTGCAAAGAATGCCCCACGATGATGCCGCCTTATTGAAGCTGGAACCAAAACAGTGAAACGCCTATTTTCACTACGTCGCCGTCCTTCAAAGGCTCGGGGCCTTCGAGTCTTTTGCTGTTCAAGAAAGTACCGTACTGACTCTTTGTGTCTTCGATAGTGTATGAATCATTTTGCTTGCTGATAGTGAAATGAAAACGCGAAATCGATTCGTCTCCAGAGATAACAATTTGGTTTAGTTTGTCTCTTCCCACCCGACAACAAGGCGTAGCTATTGGGTATTTGCGCTTGGTTAGTAAATCTATGAGAAAGGCTTGTTGTTCGTCCATTTTTTTCCTAATTTTGCACTTTTTTCAATGCTTCTCTAAAGTCGAGCGCAAGTTCTAGCGCTTTTGCTGGCTTTTGGGAGCGTGTGATGAAATGTCCCATCTTTCGGCGCGCCCGAGCTAGCTCTTTGCCGTAAAGCACGACTTCCATGACCGATTCGTGCTCGGGAAGCGGGGTTAGATTGAGCGGTGCACGCTCGTTGTTTTTGTTTTGTGCCAGCCAGACATCGCCTAGAAGGTTCATCATGCAATAGCTATCAGCGCTTGCAGGGGCGATCTCGCTCAGAGGTTGATTGAGTAAGACTCGGGCGAGTGCGTCGAACTGGCTCATAGAGCAAGATTTCATAGTTACATGTCCGGAGTTGTGCGGACGAGGTGCAAATTCGTTGATAAAAATTTCGTCGTCGTTAGACAAAAAGAATTCGGTGGTCAAAAGTCCAGTCACTTTGAGCATAGATGCTGCGTCGAGTGCAATTTTGCGAATGCGCGCTTCAATCTCTGGCGATATGCGGGCTGGTACCAGAGTCGTGTCCAGTATGTGTTCGCGGTGGCGATTTTCCATTACCGGAAACGCGACAGAATCACCTTCCGTGGTGACTGCTGTGATACAACTCAATTCTATGGCTATGTCTACTACTTCTTCGGCAATAAAGCTCGTGTCCTTGGAATATTTTTGCTCTAGTGCTTTGAGAAGCGATTCTAAAGTGTGTTTGTCTTCGACGAAGAATTGACCGTGTCCATCATAGCCACCACGGGCGGTTTTTAAAATACATGGATATACGAGCGACTGATGTTGGTTTTTTAGTTCGTCTAGATTTCTAAATGACTGAAACTTCGCATGCGGCAGTTTGTTTTTTTGCAGAAAAGTCTTTTCAGCTATTCTGTCCTGGGTGACATTCAATACGTCGAGACTTGGATAAACAGGGGTTTTAGGCTTAAGCGAACGAAGTGTTGTGGCATCGACATTTTCGAATTCGTAGGTAATAACGTCGACCGAATTGATGAATTCAGTCATGGCTTTTACATCGTTATATTGTTCGTTTATAGACCTGAAATGCAAACATGCGGGTGCCGCCGAGTCGGGCTCGTAAAAGAGCACTTTGCCGCCCAGGTTTATGATGCTGCGGGCAAGCAGCAGTCCAAGCTGCCCGCCGCCTAGAATTCCAACTGTTGTGTGTGATTGCATTGACTCTTCAACTTTTCAATTTGCTATTTTGTGCGTCTCTGGCTTTCTCTTTGATAAATTCATCCAGTTTGGCTGCCAACTCTTCATTGTCCAACGCCAGAAAACGAACGGCGAACAAAGCGGCGTTTGCCGCACCAGCAGCCCCAATTGCAAAGGTGGCGGTAGGTACGCCTTTGGGCATTTGCACGATTGACAAAAGGCTGTCCATTCCTTTTAGTGTTTTCGATTCTACTGGAACACCAAGCACCGGCAGTGGTGTCAATGCCGAAACCATGCCAGGCAAGTGAGCAGCGCCACCTGCACCGGCTATGATTATTTTGATTCCGCGCGATTTTGCACTTTTGGCGTATTCATACATGAGGTCGGGCGTGCGGTGAGCACTGACGACTTTGCACTCACAAGGTATTTTGAAATCATTCAAAATATCGTCGGCATTTTTCATGGTCTCCCAGTCGGACGAGCTTCCCATGATGATTGCGACAAGCGGTTGTTTTTCGTTATTTTTCACCGCACTCTCCTTCTAGTGTTTGAAGCAACGCTGACCGGTGAAGAGCATGCTTATTTTGTTGCTCTTGCATGCGGCTATGACGTCTGCATCTTTGATGCTTCCGCCTGGCTGTACGATAACCGAAATGCCAGCTTTGGAAGCTTCTTCGATATTGTCTGTAGCAGGGAAGAAAGCGTCGCTTGCCATGACGGCACCTTTGGCATTATCACCCGCCTGGGTTAGAGCGATTTTCACGCTTGCAACCCGGCTGGTTTGACCGATGCCAAAGCCCAGTGATACGCCGTCTTTAGCTACGAAAATAGCATTGGAAGTAAGGTGTCTTACTATTTTCCAGGCAAATTCGATATCTTCTTTTTGTGAATCGGAAAGATTTTTGTCATCGGTTACACACTCGAATTCGCTCAATTGTTTTGGCTTTTCTTGCGATTTTTCGAGGATCCAGCCAAAGTCTTGCAGGTCGCGTGCTTTGACGCTGTCATAAGGAAGTGGTTCGAGAAATTCTTTTTTCACTTCGAGTACTCGAATGTTTTTCTTCTTGGAAAAGGCTTCCAGAGCCTCTTTGTTGAATGATGGGGCAAGAACGATTTCAACGAAGCCTTCGATAATTTTTTGTGCCAGTGCACCGTCTACTTCAGAAGTGAATCCGTAGACTCCACCAAAGGCAGAGAGCGGGTCTGCGTTATAAGCCTTTTCGAAAGCGTCCATGGCCGTTTTTCCAAGGGCTACGCCGCAGGGATTATTGTGTTTGATGATGCAAGACATGATTTTTTTGTGCGAAGAAAATTCGCGCAAAATTGTGACCAGACTGTATACATCCAAGATGTTATTCGACGAAAGTTCTTTTCCTTGCAATTGATGGAAAGGCGAACCTTTGCTTCCGGCGTCGTACCACGCGGCTGCCTGATGCGGATTTTCGCCATAACGAAGCGATTGGTTTTGTTGCAAACTCAAAGTCACTTGTTTGGGGAAATTTTCGCCTTCGCCATTTGATTTGGTTTCAGAACAGATGCGAGCAAAATAATCAGAAATTATGCGGTCATAATTGGCTGTGTGCTGGAAGGCTTTGCAAGCCAAATTTTTGCGAAAATCGTAAGAGGTTTTTCCGTCTTTTTTGATTTGGGCAAGAACGTCCTGGTATTGCGAAGGGTCGCAAATGATATTGACTCGCGAAAAGTTTTTGCCAGCAGCTCGAATCAAGCTTACGCCGCCAATGTCGATGTGCTCGATCATTTTATCTTCAGGCAAATTTTCTTTCAATTTTTGTTCGAAGGCATAAAGATTGACTATTACCATGTCGATTTCTTCGATGCCGTGTACTTTCAATGTGGCTCTGTCGTCGTCTGTATCGCGTGAGAGTATTCCGCCAAAAACATTAGGGTGTAATGTTTTGACCCGACCACCGAGAATTTCTGGAAAGCCTGTGACCTTGTCGATTGAAATACAATCTATTCCAACATCGCTCAGATGCTTGGCGGTACTCGTGGTGCCGATGACTTTATAATCGGGTTTGATTTTTACCAGTTCTTTGATGAAATCTTCCAGACCTGTTTTGTCCAGAACGCTTACTAACACCGCCGCCATATTAATCATGCCTCCTTAGAAGAACTTTGTGATTACCCGAAACTTCTATTTTAGAATCAGACTCGCCTGTAGACTCTTTTACTTCGCCCATCGCGGATGCTTCAAAACCAGCTTGCTTAAACGTCTTGACCACGTCGTCTGCGATAGCGGGTGGTACGGTCAAAAACAGTCCGATACCCATATTGAATGTTTTATACATTTCTTCGATTGCTACCTGTGATGCGAGCGAATCGATAATTTTGGGCATCGACAAATTGTTTTCAATCTGAAAAGAAATATTTTTATTCAGTCTGAACAAATTGGTCCAGCCACCGCCTGTGATATGAGCGATACCATGAATCTGATTTTTATGTTTTTCAAGCAGTTCTACTACTGGTTTGCAATAAATCAAAGTCGGCTCTAAAAGCTCTGCTCGTTGAGAAGCGTCTTTAATAAGTTTGCGCGCCAGTGAAAATCCGTTCGAGTGGATACCGCTTGATCTGACCCCAACTATTACGTCTTTAGGCTTTATTTTATCGCCAGTAATGAGTTCTGATTTTTCAACTACTCCCATGGCAAATCCAGCCAGGTCGAAATGGTCATGGCTGTATAAATCTGGCATTTCAGCTGTTTCGCCGCCTACAAGCAGCATGCCAGCCTGGTCGCAACCTTCGACTATTCCTTTTATTATGTCGTCTGAAATATCGTCTTGAATTTTGCCAATGGCATAGTAATCTAGAAATGCTTGTGGACGAGCACCTACGCAAATAAGGTCGTTTGCGCACATCGCCACTAAGTCTATGCCAATGGTGTCATATTTCTTTTGTTCGATGGCAAGCAATAATTTAGTGCCAACACCATCTGTGGTGAGAGCGATGCCTTTATTTTCATCTACAGGATAGACAGAAGCATAACCACCAGCACCAGACCATAATTCTTTGTGACCGTGTCTGCCAGCCAGGTTTTTGAGCCTGCCTACAAAGCGGTCTGCTTTCTCGATATCGACTCCTGAGTCGGCGTATGTTTTTGGCTTCAAGTCCATGCTCACTCTCAACTATGACGGGCTATCTGACAGGCGTTTCTAAAGATCAACAAACCAGGCGGGTCGCAAGAAAAGTCTTCGCCTTTAATTTTCATTGAGTTCCAGTTGGGATGCTGGGTCCATCTGACATAGGCTTCAGGGTGAGGCATCATTCCAAGCACTGTACCTTCTTCGTTTTGCAAAGCAGCCATGCGCGCAAGACTGCCGTTGACGTCTTCGCTATAAAAGAGCGGACAATAGGGAAGAAGAGCGTCTTCGTCGGGAAGAGAAGTGACTATTCTGCCTTCGCCATGACGAACAGGCAATTGGATTTTTTCAAGTCCGGCAAAGAAATGACCTTCTTGCGACGGCGGAACATCGAGGTCTACCCAGGTATCGAGAAAACGTTTTTGTTCGTTATGAACGAGGCTTACTGTTTTGCGTTCTCTCTGCAAATTTCCTGGCAACAGTCGCATGTTCACAAGCGCCTGGAACCCATTGCAAATGCCGATGATGAGCTTACCGCGCTCGACGAAGTCTTCTATTTCTTCTTTCAAGCGCGACATGATTTTGAGCGCTAGCACTTTGCCGCTTTGAATTTCATCGCCAAATGAAAAACCGCCAGGCAAAACTAAAAGGTCAGAATTGGTCAAGAAATCACCAGTGCTAAGCAAACGCGAAACGTGATGCGATTCAGCTTCGAAACCGCCAAGACGAAGGGCGTGAACAGTCTCGTTTTCACAATTGACACCATCGCCTGCTAAGACTATTGCTCGGGGAGAGACCATTTTAATTCACCTCGAAAATATCGCTAACGCCATTGTGCCAGGCAGACAACATGTCTTGCAAAGACAAATCGATGGCGCTGCCTATTTGGAGTCGTTTAGAATCTACCACTTCGCCTAATTTAATCAGTTCGACACCGGGGGTTTTTTTCCAGAGCGCTTCAAAACTTGCTTGGTTATCAAAACCTACGCTAACAATGATGCGTGAGGGACCTTCGCTGAACAGGGCAAATTCGTTGCCTTCAATATCTATTTTGGCTCCAAGCCCGGAGCCGATTACACATTCGGCAAGAGCTACTGCTGTTCCGCCTTCAGAACAGTCGTGAGCAGAGTGAATGAGTCCTGATTCTATCGCTTTGTTCAGTTTGGCATAAAGTTTGGGCGCAGCCTTCAAATCGACTCGGGGCAATTTGTTGTCTTGAGTGCCTGTGATTTCGCTGTAGTGACTGCCTGAGACAGACGCGTCGCCAGCGCTGATGAAATAAATCAAGTCGCCTGTTTGTTTGAAATCCATCGATACTGCTTTGTCAGAGTCTTCCATTTTGCCCATGGCAGATATAAGCAGAGTCGGCTCGATTGCGAGTTTTACCACACCGTCGTCGAAATCGTTTTTCATACTGTCTTTGCCCGAAATCAATGGTGCACCAAAGGCGACGCAAGCATCGTAGAGACCCTGACACGAGCGCACTAATTGACCAAGACGTTTTGCACCTTCAGTATTTTTCGCGGTTGGAATTGGGTCTGCCCAGCAGAAATTATCGAGCAGGCTGAGTGTCTTAGGATCCACACCCACACAGCATGCATTGCGTACAGCCTCATCTACAGCCATTGTAGCCATGAGATAAGCGTCGTATTTGCTCCACTGGGGACATAGTCCGTTTGATACCACAAGTCCAGCTTTTTGAGAAAGTATTGGTTTTATCACTGCCGCATCGCATGGTGCTTTCAGATGAGGACCCATGAGCGGCTTAATTACGCTTGCTCCCTGCACTTCGTGGTCGTATTGACGGATAATCGATTCACGACTCGATATATTTGGATGTGCAAGCAGTTTGAGCAGGGCATCGTTATAATTTTGGCCCGATTCTGGCATTTTATAACTGGATTCAGAAGCCTTGTAAGTATGAACTTCGGCTTGCATAGATAGTTTTGGCACACCGTCGTGCAAAAATCCAAGCTCGAGCATGGCGACGATTCGCCCGCCCCGATTTATTTGGAAATAGCCGTCTGTGTTGAAATGACCAATGTCGCTTGCTTCAACGTTATAGTCATTTGCAAGGGCAAGAAAGGCGTCGAGATCTTTTGGATCGACCGAAACACTCATACGCTCTTGTGATTCGGAGACTACAATTTCCCAGTCCGAAAGTCCGGGATATTTGAGTGGAACCAGATCCAAATCTATAGTTGCACCATGAGTGATGCCAGCCATTTCACCTATTGATGAAGACAAACCACCAGCGCCATTATCTGTGATGCCGGTCATCAGGTTCTTTTCGTTTGCAGCCAGAATAAAGTCTATTACTCGTTTTTGTAAAAAAGGATCACCTATTTGAACGGCAGACACAGGTGAGCCTTCGTGCATCGTTTCAGACGAGAAAGTGGCTCCGTGAATACCATCTTTGCCTACTCTTCCGCCTACTACTACTATGCGATCGCCCGCTTTCGTGTGTTTGGCATATTGCAGACGCCCATCTTTTTCGATGCGCAACAAGCCACCCGTACCGCAAAATACTAGCGGTTTTGCTCTGTAAGAAGAATGGAAATAGACTGCACCATTTACAGTGGGGATGCCGCTTTTGTTGCCCCCATCTTGAACACCAAGACGCACACCGCGAGCAATTACCAGTGGCGGCAATAGTTTTGGCCTTTGAGGCAGGCTTTTGTCGTGCGGATAAGCAAAGCAAAATATATCGGTGTTGAAAATTGGTTTTGCCGATAGTCCGGTGCCCAAAATGTCTCTATTGACACCAAGAATGCCTGTGAGTGCGCCGCCGTATGGCTCTAAAGCAGAAGGTGAATTATGGGTCTCTACTTTGAAGCAGACTGCAAAGTCTTCGTCCCATTTTACGACGCCTGAATTATCGTCGAAAACAGAAAGAAGGTCGGGTCGTTTTTTGCGAATTTTATTGGTGGCACCTTTGATATAAGTCTTGTAGAGACTGCTGATTTTCTTGCCATCGTATTCGATATCGGCGGCAAAAATTTTGTGCTTGCAGTGTTCTGACCATGTCTGGGCAAAAACTTCGAGCTCGACGTCTGTTGGCATCGCGGGTAGGTTTTTAGAGCTTCGCTGTTTTTTGATTTTATCGCTTTGATAATATTTTTTGATTTCTTGCATCTCTTGAAGCGACAGAGCAAGCAATCTGTTTTTGCTCAACTCTTCTAACTTTGAATCTTCAAGATTCAAGTCTACAGTGACCAGTTCTTTGGAAGTCTCGGCTTTGAACTTGACTTTGGGATAACCTAGTAATTCGCCAGGACTGTCGAGCTTGTTTAAATCGTGCACTACCATTTTTTCGACTAGTGGATGGAAGAGCTTATATTGCGAATATTCGATAATCTCGTCTTTACTTGCAAATGATTTATTGAACAAAAATCCTTTGCCCGAAGCTACTTCGATATTGTTGAATTCTTCGCCGCCCAAAAGTACGAGCGCTTCTTTTATAGTATGTGCCAGGTTATCCGTGACACCAGGTAAGAATTGTTTTTCAGCCCACCATTTGAAACCTTGAGCGAGCCACTGATTATTCCAGGCAAAATCCATACTGCCCATGAAGAAGTCGCTCTTTTGATAACAATCGTCTACGAGCACTTCGCTAAGACATTTTAGCAATTCTTTTTCGTCAATGCGCTCAGGAGAAAAGCGGACCCAGCAGAGTTCGAAAGTGTCAGTGCTCGAATTGAGTTTTTTGTCTATCACGGCAAAACGCAGGAGCGCTACGGTTTCTTCGGTATTATCTGGGTTTAGAGTGTTTTTCAGTGAGTTCATTTATTTCTTACTTATTGAGTTTCTGTTTTGGTTTGGACTCGATTCCATGTTTGGCTATTTGCTGTAGAACAGCCGGATAAAGCGAGTGCTCTACCGATAAACCGCGCTGGGTAAAAGTTTCAAGCGTGTCATCTGGAAAGCGTGGAAAAGGTTCCTGGGCAATTATGATGCCACGATCCATGCTTTCGTCTATGAGATGGACAGTGACACCACCTACTTTGACTCCGTAGTCGAAAGCTTGCTTGTAAGAGTCTGTCCCTGGAAACGCAGGCAACAAAGAAGGGTGGATATTTACCACGTTGTAGTGCCCGTGCTCAGACTTGAAGTGTTTGAGGAAATCGGGGCTCAATAAGCGCATATAACCTGCCAGAACCAGATAATCGAGTTTGAATTGATTTAAGTGTTCCAGAATCTTTTCTTCGTGTTGTGCGCGGTTCATTCCTTTTGGCGAAAGAGCATATGTATTCAAACCGTGCTGTTCTGCAATCAAAAGACCGGCAGCATCTTTGTCATTAGAAATTACAGTTTCGATTTTGGCATCGAGACGTTTGTCTGAAATCGCCTGGATAATGGCATTGAGATTGGACCCGCGACCAGAGATGAATACGGCAATGTGGATCATTTAGCGACACTCCTCATGGCTCTTGAACCAATGTCTTTGCGATATTCCATCTGGTTGAAGTTAACATTTTCTATGGCTTTATATGCGTTTTTAGAAGCTTCGCTCAAATCTTTTCCAAGCCCGGTTACGCCAAGCACCCTGCCACCATTAGTAATGACGATATCGTCTTTCAAGCTTGTGCCAGCGTGAAATAATTGAACGGTCGTGCTTGAATCCAACTGGCTCACTGTGATTGTTTCGCCCTTGGAAGAAGATTTGGGATAATCTTTGCCGACTGCGACCACACAAAGACTTGCGCCCTGGTCGAACTGCAAATCGATGTGAGCTAAACTTTGGTTGGTGCAGGCTAATAGTGCAAGGGCTAGGTCCGATTTCATTCTAGGCAGGACTGCCTGAGTTTCTGGATCACCAAAACGAGCGTTGAATTCAAGCACGTATGGAATATCGTCTGCAATCAGAATGCCAATGAATAAAACACCTTTGAAAGACAGCCTGCCATCTTGCAAGGCGTTGCTTATAGGGGCGAGAACCTGCTCTTCGATTTGTTTTTGATATTTGTCGTATAAAGGCACCGGTGTGTATGCGCCCATTCCGCCTGTGTTGGGTCCTTTGTCACCATCGTATCTGCGTTTGTGATCCTGGCAGGCAGGCATCGCCTTGAGTGTTTTTCCATCACACAGACAAAGAATAGACAATTCTTCACCAATTAGTTTCTGCTCGATAATGATTTTTTGACCCGCATCACCAAATGCTTTCTGGTCGAAAATCGAACTCAGTGCTTGATCTACTTCTTCCACGGTGTCGCAGACCATGACGCCTTTACCAAGCGCCAGTCCATCGACTTTTACTACGCGGGCAAGTTCGTTTTGTTTGGCGTAGGCAAGCGCTTTTTCTTTATTTTCGAAAACTTCAAAATCTGCAGTTGGAATAGAAAGTCTGCGCATTGTTTCTTTGGCATGCACTTTGCTCCATTCGAGTTTTGCCTGTTCTTTGTTTGGTCCAAAAACACGATGCGAGGCTCGCTCCAAATGGTCGACAATGCCATCGGCTAAAGGATTGTCTGGTCCAATTACAATCAAATCGATTTTATTTTCAGAAGCAAATTTAGCTAGAGCGTCGAAGTCACCAACACCAATATCTATATTTTTAGTTTTGTTTTCCCTTGCAGTGCCACCATTTCCTGGTGCGCAGAAAATCTCGGACACTTCGCGACTTTGAGCCAGTTTCCAGCACAGTGCGTGCTCGCGACCACCATTTCCTACTACCAGAATTTTCATGCTCAAAGCACTTTCTCCAGAGTTTTCACATACTGATCTAAATCAGGGCATTCACCGAAAAGTTCTTTTCCCGCAATGCAATTTGTAATTACCGGATAAAGCTGGTCCACAATCTTTTTTGTGTCAGGAGCAAGCGGCTCTGGACCTTTGCTTACCATTTTTTTCCAGTCTTTACCGCCCGATTTTTTTGCACTGGACAATTCTTTAGCCCAGGTAGAATCTTTATAGATTTGACGCAAAATCTCTTTGGACAAATGGCAATTTTTGTAAATCAAACGCAGCTCGTCAGGACCGATACTGTCTGCCAATAATATTTTGGTACCAGTCTTTGCATACTCGACCAGAAATTCAAATTTGCCGTCCCACAATTCGATGTTGCGCTCTTTGAAAAATTGACGCAAAGCCACTGCAAGCATCAGTGTTTGTTCGCTCAAAGTATCGAATTGTTCGGCGCTGAGTCCAGACAAAAGCACTGCTTCTTGCAGACTCAAAAGTCTATCTGACGGCTCGAGCTTGGTATAGAACTCTAATACCGGATAAGGGAAAAAACTATCTGGATCGATTTTGGTATCAGCAGGTAATCCAAGAGCTTTGGTGGCATACTCCGGATTTGCTTTGAGCCTGTCTATGAGCGAACTGCCTTGAGGCAGACCGAAGCGAAAAACAACTTCAAGCGGGACCAGATAGCGCTCCCCGGATCCTTCTTTATTAGTAGAGGGCAAATTCTCGTAAGCATAAACAGAATTGCCCTTGATTCCAGAAACGTTATGAACTGTAGCTTTTGGAACGATGCCTTGAACCACTTCTAAAAATTCGCCCTTATCTTTTTCCTCAATCAGTTTGATAAAGTGATGCGGCATTCCGCTTTTAGTCAGATTCTTGAAACTCTGGTGTTTGAATCGTTCGGCAATCCAGTTCTGCTCCAGACCCGTATCGCTCGTTTCCAGTTTTTGCCAAATTTTTGGATCGGCAAAATAATTGAAAAAATGATTTCCCATCAAAGCGAGGCTTTTGCCTTTGTTCGATATGTCATCGGGCATTCTGCCCCAATCGAAGACCGAGTAAGCGTCGGTAAATTGAAACCATAATTTGTCGTTTTCTTTTTCGGGCTTCCAGATTCTTTTGACCGAGCCTTCATAGACTAAGTTTGCCTTTGCTGGATCTTGCAATTTATTCATTGCTTAATTAGTCTCTCCCCGCGATATTCGATCTTTAGCTCTGGCTGCGCCAAATACGCGACCATCTTCTACAGTCGTTGGATAATTGCCGGTAAGGCAGCCCATGCATAAGTTTTTTGATTCAAGCGCTTTTTGCAAGCCTTCGATGCTTTGATAAATAATTTTGTCCGCGCCAAGTTCTTCGGCTATTTCTTCTTCTTTACGCCCGAACGCAACCAGTTCTTGTGTGCTTGGAAAATCGATTCCGTAATAGCATGGGCTTGAAATGGGAGGACAGGTCGAGACCAGCGTGATTTCTTTTGCGCCAGAATTTCTTATGAGGCGCATGATTTGTTGAGCAGTATTTCCGCGTACGATACTGTCGTCTACTACAAGCACGCTTTTGTCTTTGAATTCTTCTGCAATTGGATATAGTTTGCGTCGAATGGCTTCCTGTCTCGATTGCTGATCGTCCAAAATAAATGTTCGATTGACATATCTATTTTTGATAAGCAATTCGCGAAAAGGAATATCCAATCCTTCAGCAAGCGCAATAGCTGAAGCTCTACTTGTTTCTGGCACTGGCACCACTATATCTGGTTTGATGCCTGCCTCTTTCAACTGCTCGGCTAAAAGAAGTCCCAGTCTGAATCTAGCTCGGTAAACAGAGTGTCCGGAGAATTCCGACTCGACGCGAGCAAAATAAACCCACTCGAACATACATGGAGAAACAGAGTCTTTTTGGACTACTTTACGAAACACTTTGCGCTCGGGGCTTATATAAACAGCTTCGCCGGGCTGTACTTCTTCGATATTGGTAAAATCGAGAAATCCAAGTGCCACACTTTCGCTCGATAGTGCATAAATAGTTTCGCCATTGAGTTCTTTTTGACCAAAGACCAGAGGTCTTATCCCATGCGGATCTCTAAAACCAAAAATAGCTCCTGTTTTGGTGATGCCAGCAACAGCATAGCCGCCAACCAAGCTTTCCATAATCGGACCCAGTGCATCGAAAAACTTGACTTCATCGAGCTTTCCATCGGTTTTATCGCAAAGCAAACGCAAAATCAATTCAGAGTCTGAGACACACTGCTTGTTTCGCGCGTTTTTTTGAGACAACCAGTTCTCTTGCAAATTATAGAAATTGACGATATTTCCGTTATGAGCAAGTCCAATGCCTTTTTCATAATCGAGGAAAGGCTGCAACATATTGGGGTCGCTGCCGCCAATGGTGGCATATCGCGTGTGACCCACCGCCGCTTTGCCTTTTAGATTTTTGAAAGACCGCTCTGAGAATACGTTTTCGACGAGTCCGCTAGCTTTGTGAATATGAAAGTCGCCACTCTTTGTTTCCAAAGTCAGGATGCCGGCGCCATCTTGTCCGCGGTGTTGCAGATTCATCAGTCCGAAGAATACTTCGTACGCTGCCGAATCACTGCCGGATATTGCGATAATGCCGCACACTGGATATGTCCTCTGGGAGGGGCACCATTATTTTACATTCTTATTTAGTTTGGTTTGAAAGAAATCTATAGCTTTGCCAAAATTCGTTTCATCCATGAAAACGTGCTCTTGACCCGGGATTTTAATGAGCTGGACCTCGGCTTTGGCTTTTTTAAGAGCGTCATAGAGCTCTTCGCTTTGCTCGAAAGGCACGATAGGGTCACCTTGTGAGTGCATTATTAAAAATGGCGGGTCGTTGGGACTGGCAAAACTGATTGGACTTGCAGCTACTGCCTGGTCGTGTTTTTCCTCGGGCGAACCACCAAGGAAATTGTCCACCATATCGGCTGCTGACGTGTCGCGGAAAAGTGCATTGGGCTTGGATTGCTGACGAAAAGTGAACATGTCTGTAGGTCCGCACCAGTCGCAAACAGCCTGAGTAAGCCCGGTCGAGGTGCCAATGAGCGCAGCCAGATGTCCTCCAGCCGACAGTCCCCACACACCTATGCGGGTATTGTCGAAGCCATATTTCTCACCTTGCCCGGAAAGCCACTCTATTGCTTGAATACAATCGTCGATTTGAGCCGGAAATAAAGCGTCGGGCACTAGTCTGTAATTGATTGAAGCGACGGCAAAGCCTTCACGGGCTATGTCTATGGCTGGAGTGTCGGTTTTGTCGCCTTCGCGCCAACCGCCGCCGTGAATCCAGACAATTAATGCTGGTTTTCTGCCGCTTCGCTTTTTGGGAACATACAGGTCTAGTGTATGAAACCGGTCTTTGTCTGCTGCATAATTGAGATCGAAATTGGTACGGATGCCGTAGACCAAATTGACATCATGACTTTTAGTGACGAAGGGCAGGAGTGCTACCAGTATCAGTGTCACCACAATGATTGTGTTTCTAATCATCTATAAATCTATTTCTGCAAGCAGTCATTAAGTTCTTTGAGCAGTTGAGCCATGCTTTGTTGCCGTTCGTCGGGCGCTTTTGCCATCGATTTTTTGACTACTGCCTTAAGCCTGGGTGAAATTTTGACGGCTGGATTAGCCAGTTCCATGTCGAGTGGAACCTCAGTAACGTGCTTGGTCATTGTCTCTACCGGGTTTTTGCCTTGCACCGGTAATACTCCAGTCAATGTTACGTACATCAAGATGCCAAAAGAGTAAATGTCGCTTCGATTGTCGATTTCATTGCCCATAATTTGCTCAGGGCTCATATAGGCTGGCGTTCCAACTACGGTTCCATCTACAGTCAAACGCTTTTCACGCGGCTCATTCAAGCGTTTGGCAATTCCAAAATCTACAAGGGTGGCAAAATCTTTCTGATAGGTAGTGTCGTGAACGATGATGTTGTCTGGTTTTATATCGCGATGCAAAAATCCGGAATCATGCATATGCCCCAGGGCATCTACTATTTGCGAAAAGATATGAATGGCGCGGTCTTGCGGCAGCCAATTTTTTGTTTTTAAAATATCGCGCAGATTCTGCCCTTCGACATAGTCCATAACCATGTAAGGGCGACCTTGAGTGGATACGCCAAAATCGTAGACTTTCACTATATGAGGATGCATCAAGGCGCTTATAGCCTGAGCTTCGCGATGGAAACGCTGAAATCCTCGATCTTCCTGGTCTAACTGCTGGAACAACACTTTGACAGCGATCTCTTTTTCCATCTGTCTGTGCCAGGCTTTGAACACGGCGCCAAAAATGCCGTGACCGACCTGTTCGAGTACTTCGTAACGGTCGTTAATTACTTTGTCTATTAATGCTGTGCTTGGCAGGTCCATGGAACTCAAATTCTATCAAATTAATGTCTACTGGAAACTGTCTAGCTTGCTTTCGAGCACTTTGTTGGCTGTTGGAAAATTGTCATAAACCAGATTGGCAATAGTGGCGGACCTGTTTTTTCGGTTTCCAGATTGCGATTTGCCACCATATTTAGCGGCAGCCAGTTCGGCGAAAGTCTCGGCAGGACCATTGCCTTCTGTCTGAATGTAATATCGCAGACGAGGCATTACGAATTCGTCCAGTCTGTGGAGATCTTGCTGGTAAGCAGTTTTAAACTCGGTTTTATCTGAAAGATTGCCTAAAAAACGATCGATGGCATGACCAATTTCATGTCGCAAAATGCCGATGGGATCTGATGCTTTCTCCAAATCGATACCATTGCCAATGGTATATTCGCAGACAATCACATTGCGTCCGTCAAAGCGTCCGGGACAGTCTTTCCAGGTAGAGCCGTATTCGAAGCCTTCAGGTCGTGTGTTAGCAGCCTGCGGGTCCCTGTCGATATATGTAGGTGTGATAAGGATTTTGCAACCTTTGCTATAGAGCAGATTGAGCACGCTGACTGGATATTCACTGAGCGCGGCTTTGACATCCATCAAAAGCAAGCCAGATACCTCGGGTCTGTCCTTGAGTGGTTTTACTTTGCCCACCATGGCATTGGCGTATTCAATAGCAGATGTCGGACGCTTGCCAGAAGAGGGTTGGTTTTGAATTTCCACATCTCCAGGAGCATTATCGCCAACAATTGAAGCGTTCATGGCAGCGTTTCTGGAAAAATTGGAATCGTTTTTATATAAGTATGATTTGATTGCCCGAGTTTCAGGATAATCGGGAAATCTTTTGACGATTGCCCAATATTGTTGCATGGCTTCCTCTTTTTTTCCGGTGCGAAGCAGGCAGGCAGCAAGATAAGAGCGAGACTTGTAATCATTGGCGTTTGCATCCACCAGAATTCTGAATCCTTCGGCGGCCTTATGGAACTGACCTTTGTTGAATTCCTTTTTAGCCTCTTCAAGTGTCATGCCATAAGCACTCGAGCAGCCTATAAAAATGAGAGAGGATGCAATCAAGCACCCGCTGAAAACTTTTGATTTGGGAGGTTTTGGTACAGCCATTTCTAGTATTGAGTATAGAGCAAAATGCTATATTTGAATTGGCAAAAACGCCAATAGATTAGGATAAACAAATGTCTGCCAGCGATAAAAAACCTGCCAAGAAAAAGAAAGACGACGCTTTTCTCAAGGATTACGAGAGCCGAACAGAAAAGGGCAGTCTCAGCTACGATTACGCTGGCGCTGCTTGTTATTTTCCATTTCTTCCGCTGGCTTCCTATTTCTGGCTCCAAAACGAAGCTAAAACCAACGAGTTTCTGCGTTTCAACTCGATTCAAAGTATGGTTATGTTTTGTATTTGGCTTGCATGTGGTGTCGTACTTGGTACCATTCGCGCGATCGTCGACCAGATTCCATTCGTGGGAGCCATTATCGGCATTCTGTTTCTGATTATTCAAATCATGATTTCGGTTCTCTATGGCATTGGTTGTATTCGGCTTGGCTTTACTACCAAAGCTGGCAAGAAAGCCAAAGTCTGGATTCTCAGCAAACAAATCGAAGAATATATGAAAAAAAATCCAACTGACACTTCGGTCAAAGCGATTGGTCAAGACGAAGAATAATATGCTTAGAATCTCTTAAGAACTCGCATTCTTAACTGGCTTCAATCAAAAGTAATGTTAATTGGTAAGCTTTTGCCTGGTTGTAAACGGGAAACTGATACTAGTATGTTGGTAAGTTTTCTACCTACTATTCGGAGTAAGTCGTGCCAAGAGCCAAAGTAGTGAGCGTTGGGGGAGTTGTACCGCCCAAAGTCCTGACCAATTTTGATCTGGAAAAGATGATCGAGACGTCCAACGACTGGATAGTCGAGCGTACTGGAATTCATCAGCGTCACATTGCTGAAAAAGGTGTCACAACTTCGGACCTTTGTGTCGAAGCTGCCCAAAAATGTTTGGCAAAAGCCAATGTCGATCCCAAAGACCTCGACCTCATAATTGTTGCCACCATCACTCCCGACATGCTTTTGCCCGCCACTGCCTGTCTCGTGCAAAAACGACTTGGCAGCACCAAAGCCTGGGGCTTCGATATGTCGATTGCCTGTTGCGGATTTATCTATGCTTTACAAGTGGGCGGCGAATTCATCAAGAGCGGTGCTCACAAAAACGTACTGGTCATTGGGCTCGATGTAATGTCGTCTATCATCGATTTCACCGATAGACAAACATGCATTATCTTTGGCGACGGTGGTGGTGCGGTTCTCTTGCAACCAAGCGAAGAAAACGATGCCAAAGACGTCGGACTGATAGATTTCATATTCGAAGTAGATGGAAACGGTGGCGATTCGCTCTGCCTGCCAGCAGGCGGAAGCAAGCTTCCAGCCACAAAGGAAACTGTCGAAGCCAAACAGCATTATGTCCACCAGGACGGAAAAGTGGTCTTTAAATATGCCACCCGCAAAATGCCCGAGCTTTGCGTGCAGATTCTCGAGCGCAATGGCTACACTGGCGACGACGTGGATGTGTTCATTCCCCACCAGGCGAATTTGAGAATCATCACTGCAGCTGCCGAGCGTATGAAAATGCCAATGGAAAAAGTGATAGTCAATATCGGCGAATTCGGAAACACCACTGCTGGAACCTTGCCGCTTGCAATGGATAGCGCACTCAAAGAAGGACGCCTGAAGAAAGGCGATCTGGTTCTTTTCGCATCAATTGGTGCTGGATTCTCAGCCGGTGCTCTTCTGATGCGCTGGGGCTACTAGAGTCTAGGTTTACTCTTTTGCTTCTGTGCAATTGATAACGATTTCGTTGTCTTTTGCATCGACTTCTGTGCTGCCACCATTTTGCAATTTGCCAAAGAGCAGTTCTTCGGATAAGGGCTCACGCAGCTTTTGTTGGATGAGGCGACCCATTGGACGGGCACCGTAAAGCTTGTCGAAACCATTTTTTGTGAACCACTCGACTGCAGCGTCGGTAATGGTCAGTTTTACTTTTTTGGCTTCGAGTTGTTTCGTCACTTCGCCAACGAATTTGTCGACCACTTGTTTGATATCGCGAACAGTCAATTGATTGAATACGACCCAGGCGTCGAGCCTGTTTCTGAATTCAGGACTGAATGTACGTTCGATAGCTTCTTTGCCACGACTCTTGCCTGGTGTCATATTTATTTTGGCACCAAAAGTAGTGTCGTCTTCTTTGGGTTGGAACCCGACTCCAAGGCTGGTCATTTCTCTGGCACCAGCATTGGTGGTCATGATTAAAATGACGTTTCTAAAGTCAGCCTTCTTGCCGAAATTGTCTGTCAGTGCGGCATGATCCATGACCTGGAGCAAAATGTTATAGAGGTCGAAGTGTGCTTTTTCGATTTCGTCGAGCAGAATTACACAATGTGGATGTTTGATAACAGCGTCGGTAAGTTGACCACCCTGGTCGTATCCGACATAACCTGGAGGAGCCCCAATCAAGCGTGAAACAGTATGCTTCTCGCTGAATTCGCTCATGTCGAATCGAATCATTTCAATGCCCTGAATCTTGGCCAGCTGTTTTGCAAGTTCGGTTTTACCTACACCAGTAGGACCTGAAAACAAGAACGAACCAATCGGTTTGGTCAGATTACCAAGCCCAGAGCGAGACAGTTTGATGATTTTCACTATCTGCTCGATGGCGTGATCTTGACCGTAAATTACAGCTTTCAGTTCGGATTCTAGATTTTGCAAACGCACTTTGTCTTTGGCCGAAACCGACTTGACCGGTACTCGGGCAATTGATGCAACAATACTTTCTACATCGTCTAAAGTAACTTCAGCAGTTTTGTTTTCGTTTTCAGGGCGCAGTTTGATATGCGCGCCAACTTCGTCCATGACGTCGATAGCTTTGTCTGGCAAGAATTTTTCGTTGATGTGTTTTGCTGCAAGTTCAGCTATCGCTGTGATTATTTCGTCTGAATAAGTGACTTTGTGGTGGTCTTCATAATAGTGCTTGAGACCGCGCAAAATGCTCATGGTCTCTTCGATACTGGGCTCTACCACTTCCACTTTTTCGAATCGACGAGCAAGCGCTTTGTCTTTTTCGACCGATTGTTTGTAATCTTGAAACGTGGTCGAGCCGATACAGCGCAAGCTTCCAGATGCAAGAGCTGGTTTTAGAATACTTGCCGCATCGATAAAGCTGCCATTTTCTTTGCCAGCGCCAACGATTGTCTGGATTTCATCGATAAATAATATCGCTCCAGGCTTGGCGTGAAGCTCGGCAATTACTTGCTTGAGCCGTTTTTCCATCTCACCTTTGAACGCTGCACCAGCAAGGATAGAACTCATTTCAAGTCCATAAACTTCGGCTGTTTGAAGCGCTTTTGGGACATCGCCATTATGAATCTTGAGGGCAAGACCTTCTGCAATGGCTGTTTTTCCAACGCCAGCCTCACCCACCAGAAGTGGATTATTTTTTCTGCGTCTGGCAAGAATCTGAATCACTCGATTCACTTCTTTTTCGCGTCCGACTAAATGGTCTATTTGTTTGTTTGCTGCCTTTTCGAGCAGATTAGTGCAAAATGCTTCGATGGCTGAGAGTTGTTGTTCTTCTTCCTCGTCTTCGCCGCCGCCAGCGCCGTCGCTGCGTATGTGTTCGTTATCGCCATATTCTGCCGATACACCATTGTTGTTTTTTGTTATGCCATGCGAAATGTAACTGAGAATATCTAAGCGCGAGATTCCATGCGATTCTAAAAGATAAGTTGCATAAGATCTTTTCTCGTCGAAAAAGGCTGCCAGAATATTTCCTGCATCGATGTTCGCTTGACCAGACGAGCGTGCTTGAATGACTGCGCGCTGGAAGATACGCTCGTATGAAGCTGTTTGAGACAAAACATATTCAGAACTATCGCTCATCGATTCATAAGTTTCATCCATGAAAGCAATCAGCTCTTTTTTCATGGCTTTAGGTTTGCCACCACATTTAGTGATAACTTCTTTGCCGACCTTATCGTCTAAAAGTGCAAGCAGCAAATGCTCCAGCGTTAAATACTCGTGTCTACGCCTGATGGCTTCGTTAGCCGCGTTGTTGATTGCTTTTTCCAGTTCTTGCGTTAACATTTTTATTCGGGTTCCGTGCTGCACATGAGGGGGAATTCGTTTTCTCGTGCCGTATCAATAACTTTTTTGACTTTGGCTTCGGCAATTTCGTAGGTGTACACACCTGCAATTCCAATGCCTTGTTGGTGAACATCGAGCATTATTCTTACTGCGTCTTCCTCCGTTTTTTGGAAGACAGTCACTAATATAAAGACTACGAACTCCATGGTGGTGTAATCGTCGTTATGCAGCAAAACCTTGTACAGGGGCGGCTTTTTAACCTTTTCTTTGGTTTTGGTCTGGCTCGAAGTCCCGGGTGTGCCTTGTGTACCTGTCCCTGTCCCCTGTCCGCCGCTCAGTCTTATCTCTAACATATCGTCTCTTATAACCTATATAGGCTATTTTACCCAAATCTCCAGGCGAATTCCCGTGGCTCGAAAGGTAAACAGGCATGGGCTCTTGCGATTCTGATAAATCTTACTGTCGTCTCGTGCATCTTTTTTCTCAATTGGAATTAGATAAATATGCTAAATTGCGACGGTTCGGCTGTACCCGCAACTCACATCGATTTCTATGTGACTTTCGTCGACTTTGTGAAAAATAACGGCATGCTCTGAATAAATCTCCTTGCTCAGGCATACTCCAGGCAAAATATTGGTTTCAACGCAAAGGCATTCGAACTCGTCTCTCAAACGAAAAGCTAAGTGTGTGTACACAACTACATTTTTATTTCCAACCTTTACAGGTTCTCCTCGTTTGATGGTCGAACCTCGGATAAAGTCCATTATTACAAGTGGTGCGGTGAAGAGTGTTACCAGAGAGAATAGAACGATACTTGTAATTTGAACCAAACGTATTCTTTTCAAAAACGACATCACGAACATAAAGACACCAACTGGCGGAAAAAACATCTGAATTGGTCCTGAAATTAAGAGTATGCGGTTCGTGTACTTTTGGGGAAGAAGCAAGCAGGCAAGTGACACTAGAGGAAAAAGAAAATTTACGTTCTGCTGTAAATTAAACGATTTAGGATCAGTAAAAACAACAGTTCCAAAGCAAAACACCAGACCGTAGCACACTAGCCATAGCAGTATTGCAGTTAAAAATTCAGTTTGAGTTTTATTCAAAACATGATCACGCTAAAGACTATTTCTTTGATAAGTCGTCACGGTTGAAACCGCGCGACTCGACTTCTTTAAGGATGTCCTCTTCGGTAATTTCGTTTTCCTCCATCGCGCTACGGCAGATCTGGCGCCAAGGCGCTTTTGCTATTGCTTGACGAACTATAACTTCGAATACTGTGTCTCGTCGCTTAGAGCTCTTGCCACAATGTGGACAGAAAGCATCTTTATTTTCGATTTTTTGCTTGCAGTTTGCGCAGACCACCTTTGTCTCCTCTGGTTTATGAACATCTATGTTCACGTTTATACAATATATCCACTTGGTTTAATTTGCGAATAAAAATTTTTCGTGATAACGTAGCAGTATGAATAGAAATCACCAACGATATCAAAGCTCGCATTTGCGCCGTTATTATCGCGGCTAGGCATTTGGCTTTGTTGTTTTTGTGTTGATATTCAAAGACTTTTGATTTGAAAACTTTGCGACAAAGCGTTTGAGCGTTTTAGTTTTGGTCACCAAATGTGGTGCCTGATTTTATTCGCTCAATTAATCACAATATCGGCGAGTGGCAGAGTGGGTGATTGCGCCTGCCTGTAGAGCAGGACTGTTAAAAGCGCGTAGGTTCGAATCCTACCTCGCCGAGATCAAAAGGTTATGTCGATAAATCAAGCTACACCAGAGCAAGCAATTAGCATAGTGAAAGTTGATATTTCGTCAATCTCGAAGTATCGATATCAATACCTGAATGAGCTACCTTTAGCACAAGAATTCTACGTTGAAGGCTTAGTGAAGAGCTCTGTCTGTTATGAGATTTATGCAGAGAAGCAATTTGCCGGTTACGCATTAATTCACGACAAAGTCATTGTTGAGTTTTATCTAACTAAATCTATGACTGGCATTGCAAGAAACGCCATGACGAGTTTGATATCAGAGACAGCTTCCACCAGTTCGTTATGCAAATCGTTCGATCAATTGTTTCTTGACACTTGTAACCAGATATTTAATCGCAAAGAGATCGTGGGTTATTTGTATCGTAACTTTGAAACTTCTCAAACGCCTGAATTGGTTAATCTCAATTTGGTTGTTGAACCTGTTACTACCTCTGATTTGCAATCGATTCTGTCAATTGACTGTCAGTTTTTTGCAGATGAGGATGAGGTCAAAACATACTTCGAGCCAGACTCACGCATATTTAAATTCACCGCTCGAGATGAACTTGTGGGCTGTGGGATAATCAAGCAAGTGATTCCAGGAATGAATGATTATGACATAGGTTATGTGGTATCGCCCGAGCATCGGCAAAAGGGTGTCGCAACTTATATTGCAACTCAGTTGAGGAACTATTGCATTGAGCAAGGATGGAATCCAATCGCTGGATGTTCCAGTGAAAACATCGCATCTAGAAAGACGCTTGAGAGAGCAGGCTTTAGTGCTGCCTACACTCTTCTAAAATGGAGCGTTTGAGCAATGTGGATGTTGGTCACCATATTTGGTATCGTTTACTCAATTGAACCAGTCATGCAGGTATGTTAGAATTCTCGAATTGAAATTTGAATGAGTGGGTTGATTTAAAATGTCCAAGCAAGAAGGCGCTAAGCGGTATCCAAGTGTTCTGGCGTGGTTGGGCGTGCTTTTGTTTTCTGCTATATCCATTCTACTTTCTTACGGTCCAAACGCGGCTCGTGGCACACCAAAACTTTACGACTATGCGACCGAGCCTATTGTTCAACATTCTATGGTGACTAACCCGCCGGGTTATCCAAGCGGAATGTATTTCATTTCTGAATCGTACAAGATTGACGGTCGACCGCTTGTGTACGAGCCCAAAGACGTTCATTATGTTTTGCCTTTTTCGACCTTTTCTAATACGGTTTGCACTGCGGCCGGAAATCTAGCCTTCGTAAATCCTATTCCCGGAAAGAAAAATCCAGTCATTTGTCTAACTGGAAGAAATGCCCGATTTTCGAGCGAGCTTGGAGAATACCGCAAGGAAAGCCGATTAACTCTGCTCAATGACGACAAGTTACTCATCACGGGCGGTTACAAGCTCGATGGAACTCCATCTGATACTATCGACATTTTTGATACGCTTAAAATGAAGTTTGAACCGTCGTTGGGCAAGTTAAACATCGCTAGAGCTGAGCACAGCGTTGCTAAATTGAACAACGGAAATATATTAGTCGCAGGCGGCATCACGACCAAAGATCTCTCTGACTCGGGATTTAATTACACTTCAACTATCGAGTTAATTGATCTCACTAAGAAAACGATTACGCTTGTCGGTCAGATGCACCAGGCTAGAGCAAATGCTGCGATGAATGTGATAGGAATAGATAAGTGCGTGATTCGCAATGGACAGTTTTTAGATAAAGATACGGCTCAAGCAGACAAAAGTAATCCCAATAACATTGAAGCCTGGGAAATGTATGAGGGCAAAACATCAGCATCTAAGAAAGGACCTTATCCTCCTCAGTCGTATATCTGGTGTTTGATGGAGCTTCGCAAAAAATATCTTAAATGATGATAATCCGAAGATGCAGGCTACCGTTTCTTTTTTGCCATCTTGATACGCTTTTCGTGAGCCGCTTTTCTTTGCAGAAACCTTTTTGTCTTCATTGCAGATTCATTTTCATTCCAGGCTTTAGCATCCATGTATTTGAGAACATTTTTCAGTTGGTCGGCATATTTCGGACCAAGCTGCTTATTCAGAATAATTGCTCGATTTGCAAATTTCTGAAGCGCTGAATCGTTATCATCTTGAGAGCTTTGATGAATGGATTCAACCCCGGCATTGTAAAGATCTGCTTGGACCGGCAAGCTTACTTTGTGAGTTGCAATGAATTGATCGGCTAGCGTGAACGCATGGACAGCATCACTACTGTACATGTTGTCTCTAAAGCAGACTCCATATGCTTTCAATGATTTGACTATAAAGTCTGGATTTGAATTGGCAACTCTGCCAGAACTAATGAACTCATCGCACACGTCCCAGGCTTTGCGCGCCTCTTCTACCGGGATGAAACTTATTCCATACATCAGTTGACCCATTTCGCTTTCGATACTTTTCTCACCAAATCTCTCAACGCAAGCTTGCTTTACTTCGGCGCAAAGCTCATGGCGAGCAGTTTCTTGGTCGTAGAACGTTTCACCAAGGGTCTCCATCAACACAATAAGAAGCTTTTGCCAATCGCTCGATAAGACCGTTTTGTCAGTAATTGTGTTCCTAACATATGTTTTTAAATCATCGTTGCTAGCATTTTTAAATGCCTGTGCAAGCTTGCCGACTGGAGTCTTTCGGAATTCTATCAATGATTTGGGAAGTGGCAATTTTGGCTCATCGCAAAAGGCTTGTGGAACGCTTATTGAACTGACCGCCATTAAAATTAAGAAACAAAGAATGATGCGAGCGAAGATGGAGAGTTTACTTTGCATGTTTCATTTCCCTTTCCCAGTCCTCTTGTTCTTGTCTCCTGAGTTCCTCTCTGAATAAAATATTGTCCATCTCGCACAACCGCTTCCATTTTGTAAGTAGGTTAGTATAAGAATTGCAAGTGTTTTTGCAACTATTTAGTGTGCCAGCAAGTTCGTTAGCTTCGCTAGTGCGACCGAGCGTTTTTAAAGTCGCGACTAATAAAGCTGCGTGTGTTGAAACCGACTCACTATCTCTGTCTTCAAATTGGTTGAGAATGGAAAGTTCCAAAAAAGGTATAGCTTTTGCAGGCTGTTTTGTCTCTAAATATAGGTTCGCAAGCTTGAATTGTTGAAGTCCGAGATCATCGTGACCGCTGCTTTGGTAAGTCGGATGCCAGTTCAAAAATGCTTGTTTCTTTTGCTTGAGCAGCTGCATTGCTGCAGTGTCTTTTGTCAATACTCTTAGACTGTTCTTGTAGTTATTCATGAACTGTCTGAAATCGATATTGGCTGATCTGTCGGGAATTCCAATAGTAGTAGGCTTGCGGCGCCACGCTCCATAGTGCCATTCCTTTTGTCGTGCTCTGTCCCTTATCGATTCTTTCAGAACCGATTCCTTGGCCGCTAAAAGGCGCGCTCTGTCTTCATGTAGTTCGATAAGATGTTTGTCGCATTGCTCAAAAATATTCTCCCAGTTCCACCATTCATCAATTTGTCGGTTTTTACGAGCGGAGGTCGAATGTTCATCAAAATAGAGATTCACAAGCTGCTTGATGATTTCTATCGCAGAATCTTTTTTACCTAGTTTCAATTCGATTTCAAGGTGTTTTGAGAGGTCCATGTCTAAACGAAAAGTAGAACTGGATGACGTATCTGAGACCTTAGTCAGTGCGATGATTTTGTTGGAATACTCTCTTGCTTTCTTGTATTCTGCTTGTGAAACGAAATAGTCGCGCGCCAGAGTGTAATTGTACTGAAGTCCACGAATGGAAGTTTCGTCGGCTTTATTCTTATATGCAAGTTCTGATTCTTCAATTCTATTTTTGAATTCCTGCTCTATTTTTTGCGCTGACTCTATGTCTCTTTCAGGATTACGAATAATTCCGGCAAGCAGAATCGCTTTGCTATCATTGTCGCGAATTATCATTAGGAAAGGTTTGTCCACAACTAAGTTGAAAGGATGTTGTTCTTCGAGACCTCCAAGAGACATAACAACTTGTGTGAAAGCTGCGGCTTCGGTTCCACGCTCATTTACTTTGAGCTTTAATTTCTGAGAGAAATCGGTGATGTAAGCTGGTTTGATATTCGCCATTGCTGAAAAGTCTGCTTTAGGCGTAAATGCGTCCTGAACTTTCAGTTTTAGAAGAGGTGGGATAAAGGAAGAATCAGCAGTTAGAGCAAACCGAGGAAGCGCCAAAGAACCACATTTGTATTGCATGGCATCTATACGCTCATTTATTTTTGACGCAGTCAATTTCGCCAGAATTTTTTCTGGAGTGTTTCCATTCTTGGGAAGTATAATGAACATCGAGAATGGCGCACGTCGTGCTTTCTCTCCTGCCAGGTATGAAAGTCCTAAAATTTGATCTTCGGCGGATTCGCCATATAAGGCGCGCTGGCTGAAAAAGCCTTGATGCATCATGTCGACAGTCATTGGCGTATTATCGCTCTTAATGAAATTCTCTGTTTTCGTTTTGACGGGCTCGAATTGAGCGCTCCAGAGCGCTTTGAAATAGAGAACGTTGATTACACCAACACTTGAGGGGCTTATATCTTCTGATTTAAGGATAATCATGTTTTTTGATTTTTCTTTCACCCATTCGATAATTTGTGCGCTCAAAATATTAGGTGTGCTCGCAGTCTGCATTGAGCCGTCAAATTGTTTCTGATACCGCTCTTCGAAGGAAGCATCAAATTTCACATCGTTTGGTGAGTAGACAGAGCTGGCAAGTGTCAGATCAACTTCTGGTACTCCTCTTGTAATGTATTTATAAACTTTGGAGCATTCCGCAGCCGAAAAACTTTTATCTGGAGAGAGGGCTTGTAGTAATTGGTCTTGAGTTGCTCCTTTTGCTCCGTCTGTTAGGACCGAAGTGCACGCTGTCAGACCAATCGGTGCTATGACCACATTGTCGTTTTTGTTCTTTTCTTGTACAAGTTCTTTCAGAATTCTGAGAGAAAAATCGTTTAGTTTAGTAGCCGCGCTTTTAACATCTGCGGGACAGTTATCGTCAGAGGGTGTCTTGCCTGTGTCTGCGTATACATAGTTTTTGCTGTTGCTGATAAGTACGAGCGATAGAGAAATCGCTGCTACTAGCGTGTTTCTTTTCAGCATATTAGACACGGTGCATTCCTCAAGGAGCCTTTAGGTACTGAATATGATACCAGTGCTGGACTTTTCAGGGGCTCATGCCCTTTTGGCATTTAACAACAATCTCAATTGGTTTGCGTGAAGTGTGCACAAACAATTCAGAATTCGCAAAGTTTCTCAATCTTCAAAACCTGCAGTTGGCGTTGCTGCTTTAACTATAATGGAATGTGAAAAATCAGAGTTTTCCAGATATTGAATAAGCTAGTAAAATCGGCAAATATCACCTCTGCTTGCAACATCTTTCAACCTTTTCTCGTTTTGGATATTTAGAAATTCTTTTCAGTACGTTTCAGGATTAGCTGTTATTACTCTTTGAAATAAGTGCTCTATTTGAAGACCTTTTTTCAATTTCGTCTGACGTCCAGGCCCCGGGCCTCAGACGAAAATTGAATGGATCACGTGAATGCGTTCAACATGTTCTGAGGCGTGATATTCTTTCAGCAAGAAACACTGGATGGAAAAACAATGAGATCTGAAGCTGAAATCAAGGCGGACTTGTTCGAGAATCAATTTGCAATGAACATATTGGAAGTGACCATAGACAAGCAGTCGTTTACCGAATTATGCGAGCTATTAAAAGAGCTGACTTCGGTCTGGCAGAACAAAGCAGAGGTAGATAAAGAAACTGTTCGTTTCATCACTGAAATACTCATGATCACTCATAACAAGCTCTACTATGGTGGATTTGATCCCGAAGACGAAGCCACACTGGTCGACATGCATACCGAAATCCAGGGTCTATATTTCGAGCAGTGTCTTATTTAGGAAGTCCTGCTTTAAATAAAAGTCCAATTAACTGCGTCGATGTCTTTTTTCAAAGCTTTTTAACTAGAAATGCGCAAGTGGTGCCTTGCCAAATATCTTCGCTTTCGAAGAGAAAAGTGTAGCTTAGTTTTTTGTAAAAGCTAAAAGTTCGAAGATAATTTGGATCGTTCTGCGATGGACTTATCGTGCGAACTAACATGTATTTTCTTCCGCGGTTGCGTGCTTCGTTTTCGGCTCTAGCCATCAATAAAGTACCGATACCTTGACCGTGGAATTCAGGGGATACAGCCAACAGCCAAATTTCTGCAGTACTTGAATTATTCATTACGAGAAGGCAAATTCCGACTTTTTCGCAACTTGTGTCTGTTGCACAAAATGCTGTGTATTTGGGGGAACGTGCATCTTTGCACAAATCTATAGTGCGCGATTCGAAGGGGAAATATTGGGGCAATTTTCTCAAAATTTTCCCAACTACACGGTCTTTGTGGAGTTTCAACTCCTTGATTTGAAACCCTGTCTTTGTCTGATTTTCATTTAGTGTTGTCACGATCAAAGGAGAGGAGTACACACAATTATCTATACCTAAAGATATATCATGCGAAAGTTATCAAATTGTGATCGCCAAGTCTTCGGACATTAAGTAGCCATGCAAGCGAGCGCCGGGCAACGCTTAGAGTTGCTCTACAAGAGTCACAGATTGTCAGAAAACCGAGTTTTTGAACTTAACAGATTTGTTTGGCAATGATGCCGCAGTAGCAGTCTTGCCAGATAAAATCGTATTCTGCTAATAAGCAGTAATTTTGCTTCAAAAAGAAATTATAGGTGTTGAGGGCAGGGGGACTCTTTTGGCTTGGGCCGATAATTTTAGCCATCATATAAACATTTCCATTTTTTATTGATTCGCTTTCTGCTGTGCTTAAAAGCAAGGAGCCAATTCCAGTTCTTCTATACGATGGATTGACTGACATAACTATTACTTCGCTGGTGGATTCTGTTGTCATTTTTTTGCAAAGAACCCCAAGGTTTTCATTTCTTTCGTTTGAAGCTACAAAAGTGATACAGTCTTTCGAATTTGATATTGAACAGTATTCTTGAATAGTTGGCTCGTAACTAAAATAATCACAAGAAGCATGAAGTAAATCACCGACAAGTTTTTCTTGGTTTTCGAAAATCTGTTTGATCTTAATTGGATTGTTCATCATATAAACGATCTGCATACCTCGTCGAAATACTTTTGAAAGAGTGAGATGTGCATTTTGAAAACACCTTTTCCAACCCATTCGAATTTGCGATGATTAGGGTCTTCAGCAAGGGTATATTTTCTCGAATGCTTTCCATGAGGATTGCGCATTGTAATCATGCCGCTTGCCGCGTCGAATCCAATGATGGTGTATGCGTGTGAGTTTACTACCAGGTCGGGCATGCTCGCTGTTTTGTAACCAGCTTCGGTGGCACAAATAATCGGATTTTTGGACGATACAGCGCCAGCTATAAAGCTTGAAAGCTCTTGCAGGCTGGAATGTTCGGGATCGATAGATTGAGCTTTGCAGCCGGTGATGCAGCCCATACCAATTGAGATATCGCGTGAGCCATCGTTGTCTGGAAATTTTTTCACCTGTGCACATTCTATTAGTGCTGCCCAGAGCGATTTGTCCGAAACTCCCACAACGTTCAGATCGTTTTCAGTGATTTTATATTCCTGACCGTCGCCAGGAAAACGCACTATGTAAGTGTTTTCGTCTCCAACTTTTATCATGCTGGCAAGTAATCTTTGACCTTTGGGAAGGGCCGCAAGTGCAGCCATTGACGCTTCGAACCAGCAATTGGGATTGAACGCCTGGTCTATTCCAGACGCACCGTCTGCTGCAATTTGCTGGGGAGTAAAAGCTAGTGAGCCTCTTCGCGCACCTTTTTCTATGCTAAATTTTGGTGTTTCTGCACCTTCTTCATCGTCATCATCGTCTTTTGATTTAGATGTGCTTTTGGGCTTGGTGTCTGCTTTTTGTGCATCAGCAACTTTTGTTTTATCGCCAGTTTTGGCATCTGTTTTCGCAACTGCGGCTAGTTCGGGAAAAAGTCGTTTGGCAAAATGCGCCTCACGGGTGGTGCCAAAATTTTGCACGATATATTGGCACAATTGTCTTGCGCGCCCTCGTCTGTTGGCTGCAAAATTAGCAAGAGCAGCCTGATAACAAAGTGAGACAGATGGAGGACTGGTGCGAAGAACCGATTCGAAGGAATCGGCAGATTCTGCAAATTTTTTCTCGTTGTATTGCGCCCATGCACTAGCGGCTGTTGGTGCTGCAACCACCGGTTCAGTAGAAGAGTTGAGCAATAACAGCGCTAAAGTCAGAATTATTTTTTTCATTGGACTAAGCTTTGTCTATACGTTTGTCGGGAATCTGGAACCAGAATGTTGCGCCTTTGCCAAGTACGCTGCGAACGCCAACTCTGCCACCGTGAGCTTCTACAATTGCTTTACAGATTGCAAGACCAAGTCCAGTACCTTTCTTTTCGCCTTCGCTGCCGGTGCCGACCTGCTTGAATTTTTCAAAAACAATTTCGAGTTTGTCTTCTGGAATACCTGGACCTTCGTCGATAATTTGAAACTCTAATTCATGGATGCCACGTTTTACTTCTTGAGTTTTGACTGCGACAGTTATGTTCGAATCTTTGGGAGAGAACTTGATTGCGTTTCCTACAAGATTCACTATCACACGCACAACGCGGTCTGCATCGACTTCGATGTTGCGGTCTTCGAAGCTTGGAATAAGTTTGATATTTTTCTTGTCGGCTTGCGGTTTGATCATGCCGATTGCGTTATCGACTAATTTCTGAATGGTGACGTCTTCGTAATTGAGCGTTAAACCGCCAGACTCGTATTTTTCTACGTCGAGCAAGTCGTTGATCATGCTTATCAGCGAAGAAACAGACTGCTGGGCGAGAATGACCATCTTGTTGCCCTTTTCATTCAGGGTTCCAACGACGCCATCGAGCATCATATCTAATACCATGTTGAGCGACGTCAGTGGGGCGCGCAGGTCATGACTGACCATAGCCATAACTTCTTGTTTGAGTTTTTCAGCTTCTTTGCGCTCAGTGATGTCGTGCAGAACGCAGAAAATCAAGTCGTTGTGGGGAGCGTATTTGGCTGTCCATTCGTAGAAATAAAATCTGCCATCATGGCTTCTGACCCGCGCTTCGAACATGATTTCAGAATCCATGCCCTGGCATTTTTGAAGATTCAAATAAGTTTCGTCTTTGTCATCTGGATGGATAATCGAAATTAAATTGCTTCCAAGCAATTCTTCGAGCTGATAACCAAGTCTCTTTGTGATAGCCGGGTTCAACTCGGACATGCGCAAGTTTTCGTCTAATGAGCAAATAATTTCTGCCGTGTTGTCGATCATCGCGCGTTCTTTTTCACGAGTGATAGTCAAATCGCGGCTCAGAGTGTGAATAACTCCGTCCAGTTTTGCCAATTCGTCCGAGCCCTTAATCGGCTCTGCAAGCGGTTTGCCTGCCGCAACGCTCATGGTGTTCGACATGATGGTGTTGAAGCGCCGAGCAAAGGTCAAACTGAAACCAACGGCTATGAGTGCAGCGATTGCCACTGTTACAAGGGCTGCGCCTTCGACCGTATGTTTGAGCTGGTCGCGTACCTCGCTTTGTTTTTCCTGGCGGCGTTTGCGCAGTTGCGTTTCTTTTTCGACCAGTCGCAATCCCGTGCTATTGACGCGACGAATGAAAGATTGCAGTTTGCCAACGATACGAATACTGGCAAGATCCACCGATTCTTCGGGCATGCCCTCTGCCATGGTCAGAGCTTCGGTGATATCGTCGATGATACCAACGAAGGCTTTCAATTCTTTTGCTCTTTCAGGTGAAGAATTGGCGATTTCTTTCAGAGCCTTGGTGTGTGATTGGACGTTTTCGAAGAGCTCGTGGAATTCGAAAGCGAAACTCTCAGTACTGGTCGCTTTGAACATCATCATGGACCCAGTCGCCATGAAAATGTCGTTCAAGATTAAATTTACGTGGATGAGCGAGTCTACCGCTCGGGCTTCTTGCTGGCGGTCACGCTCGACTTCGCCCAAAACGTGATCAATGACGCCCAAAAAACATAGCTGGATCACCATCGGGACCAAAATTAAAAGGGCTAATTGATGAGTGAATTTGAGCATCATTAAATTTTGTCAGAATCATGGGAATCTTACGATATTGACAGCCCTCTTTGCGGTTTTCACCATATGGCAGCAGGCGCCCTCTCTTTAAGATTAAAGAACAAAGACAAGGACACGCGGCACACATGAGCGAAGGCGAAAATCAAGCCAAAAACGAAGCGGTCACCGAGGTTGCCTCGGCGTCCGATTCTACGGCTTCTTCAGCCACCAAGTTGGCTGGCGATACCTTCAGCTCGCCTACATTCAAACCAGAAGTCGTCCAGTCGCCTGCCGACAGTTTGCTTCTTGCCCGCGCCAGTTTCGACGTTCCGCAGAACGACCCAATCGTCAAGCCCGAAACTGTTAAGCCGCAAACCGTCAATCCAACCGAAAATACCGTCAACTCTTTCAACGTCCCCCTCGCCAATACCCAGGGACTCTTGAACCAGAAGTTCGATGCTCGCAATTTCAGATTCGACCCCAGAGCCCTCGATCCACGTCAGGCGCCTGGTTTTTATGGCAATGTGCAGAATTCGGAGAGCGACGTTTTCCCATTCTTCGCCCAAGAGCGTGTACGCCCAGAGCTTCGCCTCGAAAACCTCAACAGAGCCGCGATTTCAGATCGCCCCGAAATCCAGGAAATCCTGAACGCTTCCAAATTCTACAACGGCGCCATCTTGTGGCACGGAACCAAATATGAGCGCTCTGTGTCGGAAGGTCGTTTTGCCTCTGCAGCTGCAGTGTCGCGCGTTTTGCAAGATGTCGGCTACAACTACGCCGATTCTTCCAAGCCCGCCAATCTTTTGAATAAGCTTATTGCTAATGGTTGGGAAGTTGTCGGTCAAAGCCAGGCTAAACCTGGAGATGTAGTAATCGGCGGCAAAACCAACACCCAGTGGCGCGAAGGCAACGATAACGCCGTTGCCGGAATTATTGGTCCAAACGGAACTGTTTACTCTACCGGTGGCGAGGGTGGACGTTGGACCCAGGGAACGATGGACCAGCTTTTCCCAGCTGACCAGTATAAAGATCAAAAGTGGATATTGCGTCCACCCAAAGGCATGCCGCCTATAAATGATTTCAATCCTCAGGCGATGGATAACCCCAATGCCATGATGCCGAATCAAATGGAAATGCCGCAAATGCCCGGCCGCATTACCTTTGATCAGTTCAGCCAGACTTTCAGACAAAATGTACAGCGCGACTTCAACGCTCCAAATGTCCTTCCTGGTTACAACCCACAAGCGACTTTCGAGCAACCCCAGGTTAATCAATATAGATTCGACCCGCAACAAATGCCACAGCAGTGGGTCAACCCAAGACAACCATCAGATGCGCCAAGCGAACGCCCCCCATTGCCACCGCCCGGCGTTAATGTTTATGAGTTTTATGATGCTTATTACAAAAATAAGTGGGAGCAGTATTACAAAGCCAAATATGAGCGCGGCGATTTCAACCGTCCTGGAAATGACAGAACCCAGGGACCTGAAATTATCGACGGACCAAGAAGCCAACAGCGCTCGGCTCAGATTTACGATTTGGCAAGAAGAGCGGTTGGAAGACCTGTATGGCAGACATCCGAGTGGGCTGACAAAACTGAAAACGGTCGCATGGCTTCTGCATCGAGCGTAGGTGAAGTACTCAAAGCCGCTGGATACGATTACGCTTATTCACCTGGCGTCGCCGATTTGACCAAGACTTTGATTCGTCATGGCTGGCAGCCTACCGCACTTCAAAATCTCAGACCTGGTGATGTTATATATGGTGCCACCCAGGATGGCTGGGAGAACAAGAGCGGTCCTACCGCTTCGATGGGCATCGTAGGCGAAAATGGCTTTGTCTATATGTGCGATCGTCGCACCGGTAACTGGTCGCGCATGAGAATGGAAGAAGCATTCCCACCCGAGCAATACGGTCGCCGCATTTGGGCTGTTCGCGCTCCTGAGCGTGATGTTCAACCAACCGTGGCGGACCCACCTCGTCGCGGTCAAAACCCAGCTGACGACCCTGGTTATAACCCTGGTTACAGACCAGAATCACCAACTTATTCCTCGCCAGTAGCAGATCAAATAGCCAACACTGCAATGCAGTCGAATGGTAGACGTATGTGGACAGACACTGGTGCTAACCTCGGTTGCGCTCAGGCTGTAGCGGGAATGCTTCGTGCCGCCAATGTTCGCATCGATAATTTGAGAAGAGTCGGCGATGTGTTCGATGCTCTGCAAAGAAATCAATGGAAAGTAATTCAAACAGATAAATCTCTATCTGGTCTCAAACCAGGTGATGTTATCGTTTGCGGTCGCGCCCCGGGCATGCAGTGGAAAGGTGTTGATGGCGGCGCTCACATGGGTATTGTCGGTGCCGACGGTAAGATTTATAGCAACAACTCAAGCACCGGTGTTGTAATTGGTGTTGATGCCCAGCGTTTCACAAGAGACAGCCGCTATCAAAGCTTCTATATTTTGAGATCGCCTGGTGCCGATCAGCCAAATGTCCCTGGCAGAAGACCACAATATACTGATGGTCCACAGAGCAATGTTCCTCTGACACCAATCCAACGATTGATTGCCGAAACCGCTGGCAGAAACTACACTGGCAGCTACGGCTGGTGCGCCCGCGCAGTACAAAGAGACCTTGCAGCTGCTCACCCCAATTTGAAGAAATGGGTAGGTTCTGGTGATGCATGGAATATGGCTCAGAACATGCTCAAGAGCGGCGAGTGGGTGCAAGTACCTTCGCAAGAAGCTCAACCAGGCGATGTGCTTGCTCTTCGTTGCCCTGGTCAAGCCGGCGATATACGTATCGTTAAATCGAGAAATGGTGACACTATCAATACCGTTAACGATAACAAGTACAGTAATGAAAACGTTAGTTTGTTCGGTGACAAGCGCTACAAAAAATACGATAAAGGTATTTTCTTGAGATATGTAGGCGATCGTCAAAACGCGCCACAGCCACCAGCTCAGCCACCAAGATACGAAGAACCTCAATACAATCCGCAGCCTGAGCCGCAATATCGCCCGCAGCCTTATGAGCGTCCGATGCATAGACCGTATCAGAATATTCCAAATATGATGAACTTCTTGCCTCCTCAAATTGCAGATCGCATTCCACCACAGTTGATGAATCAAATTCCCAATTTGATGAATCGCATTGCACCAGGCATGATGCGCAATATGCCACCAGAAATGATGAATTTCTTTGGTGGAACTCAGCCCTATTTCCCGCAAAGATACCAGGGATATCAGCAGTATGACTATCAGCAAAATCCTTATGCTGACCCATACGCTAATCAGTACGATCAAAATCTAGACCCTTATTCGCAGCAAAATCTCGATCAGCAAAACGAATTGCAAGATCAAGATCAGGATCAGCAGCAAGCTCCAACCAACAATACCAGCAGCCCTGACTACTGGAACTATTACAATCAACGCCGTCGTGGTTACGAGCAATACCAAGAGCAAGCTAATCGTCAGCGTCAAGCTGATGCGGATCGTCAACGTCAGGCCGATGCTGACAGAGAAAGAGCTAATGCTGATCGTCAACGTCAAGCTGATGCCGACAGAGAAAGAGCTAATGCTGAAAGACAGCGTCAGGCAGAAGCTGATCGCGAGCGTGCGAGAATGGAAGCTGAGCGCAATCGCTCCAGAAGATAATAAACAATAGTAGGGAAGTGTCTACGTAATTTCCCTACTAGAGCTGAATTGTAGTACTTGTGCGTTTCTGAAATCTATTTTATAGTGGTAGCACAATTGGTGCAGAGCTTACTAAGTTTCTCAACTCAACGTTTCTACTTCAGCAAAAAAATTATGAAGTGGAGTATCTCTGTATGTGTGCGTATCAATTCGAAAATAATGAGGCGGGTGTTCGTCCGTCTGACAGTCAGGTGAATCTGGCATTGCTTAACGACGCTTATTCAAACCGCGTCATGCAGGCAAATACTTTAATGCCTGCGCAAAATTTCATGCCCGCACAAAATTTTATGCCCGTGCAAAATTTTATGCCTTTGCACAATAATATGCAAAACCTTAATGGATATCGTGCCATGGAGTATGTGCCACCGCAGGTAATGCGACAGTTGCAAAATGGAATCCCAGATTTTTCGGCATTCTACATTAATCCGATGCAGCAACAACAAAATTATTTCAGACAAATGCAAATGCGCGAAATGATGATGCAAGCTCGTTTTGGGTTTAACCAAAACAATTGTCACTGTCCCAATTTCGATCCGCGAATGATGCCTCGCTTCCCGCAACGCGAATTCAATCCCATGGAGCGTCCGCGCTGGCGTCATGACTTCCCGCAGCGTGATTACCCTCAAAGAGATTTTCCTGAGCGTTTCGAGCATCCTCACAGAAGGCGACGTGAATGGGATCCTGACAGGGATAGACCGCCGGCAAATCGGGATTTTCCGCGCAGGAGACCACCTAACGATTTACCTCCAAACAATGAAACTCCGCCAAGAAATGGAGAGTTGCGACCCGAGGACGTGCGCAGACGCGACGGTAATACGCCCATTCCGCAAAACGAGCGGCGAGCTTTGATGATTCTGGCTTTGAAAACTGCTGGAGTCGAGCCAAACGAAGCTAATATTCGTGGACTCAATACCATTATTGAAAAAGAAAGCGGATGGAAGCCTAATATAGTCAACAACTGGGACTCGAACGCAAAGAAGGGTACTCCATCTAAAGGACTTATGCAGACTATCGGTCCTACTTTCAACTCTTATAAAATGGCTGGATACGATGATATCTTGAATCCGTTGCACAATATGATTGCGGGTATCAGATATGCCACCAAGCGGTATGGAAGTTTGTTGAATGTGCCTGGATTGCGCTCCATGGCGGCTGGTGGTCCTTACAAAGGCTATTAAGTTATAATAGCCTTCATGGCGCGGATACTTCTGGTCGAAGACGACCCGGCAATGTCGGAAATGGTGGTTGAGTTACTCTCGACCAATCACCATATTGTCGAGCCTGTTTATGAAGGCGAAGAAGGGCTCGAGCGTCTGACTTATTTTCATTATGATCTGGCAATTCTTGACTGGGTTTTACCTGGATTGTCAGGGTTATCGCTTTGTCAGACTTATCGGCAGAACGGCGGACAAGTACCCATTTTGTTTTTGACCGGACAAAGCAATGTCATAAACAAAGTGAAAGCGCTCGATGCTGGCGCCGACGATTATTTGTGCAAGCCGTATAATTACAACGAGTTGCTTGCGCGCGTCAAAGCACTTTTGAGAAGACCACCGGGTTATATCGAACGAGTGCTGGAGTCTGGAGGCATTAGTCTTGATCTCGACGCCTGCACTGTCACCATGGATGGTGACAAAATTCAAATGCCACCAAGTGAATTCGCTCTGCTTGAATTGTTCATGAAAAATCCCGGTCGGGTTTATAGCTCGGACGAGTTAATGCAACGAGTTTTTAAAACGGAATCAGAAGCTACGGACGAAGCCGTGCGCCAGCGCGTTTTGCGCTTGCGCAAGAAAATTTCGTCTCAAGGCAAAGAGTCACCAATCAAAACGGTGAAAGGATTAGGATATAAGTTTGAAATTTAGTATTTGGAAACCCGTTCTATCGTTTGCAATTATTTTAAATTGTGCTCCACATGCAATGGCAAAAGTGAATTTGCCTTTTCCACAGGATTATAAGACCGCCTACGCGTACTTAGATATGGGAGAGTTTTCGCAGCTCGCGTCCATTGCCGAAATGCAAATAAAGAAGGGCGGCAAAGTGGATCCAAAATGGTATGAATATCTTGCTTTAGCCAAGATACATGACGATTTGAATAAAGATTCTTTCAAAGCTTTTGGTCCAGCAAGAATGGCTGCGCGTATGCAGCCTAACAATGCGCATGCAATTTCGACTCTGGCTATGACACTTTGTTTCATGCAAAAGTATAGTGCGGCGATTGACCTTGCCCGCAAAGCCGTGGAGAAGGATCCCAAAGATGGTCGAAATCATGCCGTTCTTGCTTATGCATTGATTTTGACAGACAGGAGCGACCCGGTCGCGCCAGAAGAGCTCAATACTGCTATAAAGCTTGCTCCTGGCGAAATCGATGTTAATTATATGGTCGATGCGTACAGTCAGATTACTACACAAGACAAACAAATCGACGCCGCTTTCGCTCGCTGGCTCAAATACAGGCCAAAATCTGCTTACGCGTATTACCGGCTCAGCGATTTTCATAAGGATAATCACGAAGACAAACAAGCAATAGAAAACGCTCAGAAAGCGCTTGTGATAAATCCCGGTTTCGAAGCGCCAGCGCGAGTGCTCGCGCGTATTTATTATGAGCGTAAACAGTGGCAAAAAGGCGTTGATTTGCTTACTAATTTATTGAAGCATACACCTGGAAACTATCATACTCACGGTCGTCTGGGCATGTTTTATGCAGAACTCAACCAGCCCCATAAAGCAGTAGAACATTTGAACACTGCAATTGCGCAATTAGTCCCTGAAAGTGATCCAAACAAGTTTTATAAGTCTGCTCGCAATATAGAACGCAATAATCTGTCGTTTTACACGATATGGTGGCAAACTCGTGCAGCTGAATATGCCAAGAGCGGACAGTTTGAAAAAGGGGTCAGCTCGCTTTCTGACTTGTTGAGCATCTTGCCTGATAATTCAATGGCTTTGTATACTCGCTCGCAAGTGTATGCAAGAGCTAAAAAGTATCCAGAAGCATTGCGTGATTTGAATGCGCTTGTGAGAATGGATCCCGATGTGTCAGAGTGGTATAAAGCAAAGATTGATGTCTTGAAGAAAATGGGAAAAAATGAAGAAGCCCTGAAAGTCCAGAAAGAGCATTTTTCTATCGAGAAGTATGGTTCGAAACAGCACTAGTATTTATCTTTTTATCGCCCTGAGTTTGTTTGCTCAAGCAAACAATGGCATTTTACTTGCAAAGATTTCTCCAGCCGACCAGAACAAAGTCAAAACTCTGCAAGGGCTGGGTGATTCGAGTGCGGTTCAATTCGTGCATGAAAAAATAAAGCAAGGAAAAGATTTAAACGAATGGAACGAAACGCTTGCAGTGATTGGAATTAGCAATGGACATCTTAAAGCTGGCGATATTTATTTTGAGGCTGCTCGCAATTTTGCTCGAGCGGAGCCTGAAAATCCAAGAGCTTTAGCTACTTTTGCTCTTGCACTAGCTTTGATAGGCAAAGCAGATGCTTCGCTAAAGTTATCAAAACGCGCTTTGCAATTGGATCCTAAAAATGCAAGAGCGCTTGTTGCGCAGGCTCATATCTTAAGTAATCAGGGTTCGGAGTTCGAACTTGTTAAAGAGATTATAGGAAAGGCGGTTAAGCTTGCACCAAAGGATCGCGAAGTAAATTTCATAGCCTATCGGTTATATCAAAAATTGTTAGAAGATGATGCTGCCGAAAAAGCGCTTGATCGTATCATTGAAGCAAATCCTAAAGATGCAAGCGCTTATGTTCAAAGAGCCTGGTATTTTAAAGACATACGTGATTTCAAGCGAGCAGCTGACGACTGTCAGAAAGCGGTAAACATCAATCCCAAATATGAGGGAGCTTTATATTTGCAGGGGCGCATGCTTCATCATTTGGAGCGTTGGCAGGATGCAATCGCTGCTTACAACAAGATTATTCAGATCAAAAAATCCAACGAAGAAAGCTATATTGGTTCACCTAGCGAGACTCGATTGGCAGAGTGTTATGCTGCGCTTGGTCAAAATCAAAAAGCGATTGAAAGATATTCAATAGCTATAAAGCACATGAGTCCGGAAAAAACAGATGCTGTTTTTAGTAAGGCTTCTATACACATGAATAAGAAATCGAAAGAAGATTATATCAAGTCCTGGAGCTCGCGTGCGCAGCTTTACGCAAAAAGTGGACAAATGGATCGCGCCATCAAGGATAGTACCGGTTTGCTTGCCGTGTTCCCCAAAAATCCTACTGGTTTGCACGAGCGTGCTAACGAATATCAGAAAGCTGGAAAATATGAGCTTGCGCTCAAAGACGTAGAAACGCTTATCTCAATCGATCCAGATGTAGCGGTCTGGTATCGAACAAAAGTGGATCTTTTAAAGAAAATGGGACGCAAGGACGAAGCTCAACGGTTTGAAAAGCAATCAAATTCTCTGGAGAAATTTGGCATCAAATGAAAAAATCGCTTCAAAAGCGGATTTTGCTTCTGGTATCGATGTCGCTTTTGCAAGCTGCACCGGTATCTTCTTACTCTAATCCCGAGCTTGCAAAAATAGACAAATTCATTGATGCTGGGCGTTTTGGTCAAGCACGCGACATCATCAAAAAATTGATCAATTCGAAAAATCCATCACCTGAGGCACTCGAATTCTATCCCATAGCTATTTTTTTCGATAATGCAAGCGTTATGGATACAAGAGCGTTTGCGTGTGCTCGCGATGCTGCAAGAATGAATCCCAAGAACGCGCATATCATGGCTACATATGCGCTTGTTTTGTGCGAACTGAAAAAATATGAAGATGGTATCAAAATAGTAAATCGGGCAATTGCCTTAGATCCAAAGGATGGGCGTTCCCACGCAATCGCTGCTTACTTGTATAAAAAAGTGGAAGATACACCTGCTGCTAACAGTCAAATGGAAGAGGCTCTGCGTCTCGATTCTAAAAGTCGCGATGTGAATTATCTAGCTGCAAAATTTTATTGGGAAGAAATAGAAGGAAACAAAGTCGAGGAATGCTATAAACGATGGTTGAAAAATCAACCGAATTCGGCTCTGGCACATTATAAAACTGCGCTTTATTACAGGGATCTGAGACGAAATGAAGAAGCAATTTCAGAATGCAAGAAAGCGATTGCGCTCAACAATGAATTTATGCTCGCTCGTGGGTTGTGGCAGGGAATTCTTCTTAAACAAAAGCGGTATAAGGAGGCAGCTGAACTTATTACTACTTTTATGAAAATTTCATTTCAATCGTTTGTCACTTATAGTGACCGAGCCGAGTGTTACGCTAACACAAACGAGCCTCAAAAAGCGATTGACGATTACACCAAAGCTATTGATTTGCGCACTCCTGCGATTGCAAAGGTAGGTCTGGTCGAGGCGGCGAAAAAAATGGACAAACCGCAGAAGAAAGACCAGTTATCCTGGTGGGTTGCTCGAAGCCAGCAGTATTCAAAAATTCAAAAACACAAACAAGCAATTGATGACCTGAATCTCTTGATCGCCGCGTTTCCAACCAGTCCCAGTATTGTTTACGCTCGCGCAAAAGCTTTTGACGCTGCCAAAAAATATCCAGAGGCGCTCAAAGACGCCGATACACTTATTGCGCACGACCCTGACGTTACTCAATGGTACCGATTCAAAGCCGAAATACTAAAGAAGATGGGACGCGCGGCTGAGGCAAAAGATTATTTGAAACGAGCCGATTCTGTGGAATCGAGTGGCAAATCGCCCACTGGGCGAGGTATTTTATAACTACGTATTTCCACGTACACGTATGTCACAGTGATGTAACATACGAGCATTAACTTAAGAGTATCGAAAGCGACACAACACACCTCAGAGAGATTTAGCTTCCATAGCCGTTTGCATAAAACAAAATTTTTTCAGGGAGCGGAATCGACAGGGGAAAGGACAAACAAGAGCCAGCGGGAACGCTGGCTTTTGTCATTGTGCGTTTCAAACTTATCACCAATATGTTAGGTTGAAATACTGGGTGTTGGAGGATTAGTGATGCAGACATTCTCAACTCGGGAATTAGAAAGAATTGCAGAGCGGGCCGCAAGGCATCTCAAGCGGGCGGATGCGATACTGATAGGCGCTGGCGCTGGAATGGGCGTTGATTCAGGACTGCCAGACTTTAGAGGCGAAAACGGCTTCTGGAAAGCATATCCGCCCTTTAGAGGCAGAAAATATTCCGAAGTTACAAGCCCGACTATGCTCGATGAAAACCCCGAACAGGCCTGGGGCTTTTTCAGTCACTGCATGGTCATGTATCGAAACACCGCTCCTCATAAGGGATATGAGACACTTCTTGAGTGGACCAAAAAACATTTTGAAAACTATTTTGTTTTCACGAGTAACATAGACGGGCATTTTGCTAAAACTGGCTTTGATTCAGAGCTCATATATGAAATTCACGGTAATACTCACTATCTGCAATGTGGCAGAGGGCTTGAGTGTTCGCGCGAAATATGGCAGGCGGGTGATTTGAACTTGCGCGTAGATGAGGAAACCATGCGGGCGTTGGACGACCTGCCTCGATGTCGTTTGTGCGGGTATATGGCACGCCCCAATATATTGATGTTTGGAGATCGAGCTTTCAATCCACTGCGAACAGTAGACCAGGAATACTTATATAAGAAGTGGCGACGCAAGAACGAGCTAGCTTGTATCGTGGCTATCGAATTCGGTGCTGGTGAGGCAGTGCCTACTGTTAGATATGAATGCCAGCGCCTGGGCAGACCACTTATCAGGGTCAATCCGGTAGATTACAAAGCTGATTATGACTCAGTTTCTTTTCCTGCTAATGCGGCGGTGGCCATCGATTTACTCAATCAATATCTTTGACTCTGGGGAAAACACCATAAACTCTTTTTGTACTTCGTACTTTCCCTAAATACACAAGCCCGGGCATTTTGTAACCTAATGATTGAAAGCTCTGACTGGCGTTGGGGCAATGCAATAAGCAGGTTAATAAAAATGCAAAATTTACAGCACGCCCAATCGATGGCTCATCCTGGTCTGATTCAATCTCTGGTCCTCCCTGGCACTACAGGCGGTGCAGAAGCCGAGCTGAAACAAGACATTGTAAGAGAAAGCGGGTCGAGTCACCTGATTCGTCTTATTAAACGATTGTCTGTTAGACGTAATCTGGCAATGATGACGATGCTCGAAGTGGGATGTGGAACAGGGCATTTTTCTATTCCCTTTGCGCAACAGCTGGGCGGCATGATAGTGGTTGGCACCGACCGCTCCAAACAGCTTATTGAACTTGCAAGAGCGAAGAATGATTCTCACCTGGTAATTTGGGAAGAACAGGATCCTAACGCTCTCACGCACGATGGAGAATCTTTCGACGTGGTTTTTGTCTCCAATATTCTAGACAAATTTGATTTTCCAATGGACGTTATTCGTCAGTGTTCCCGAGTGCTCAAACCGGGTGGATTGCTGATTTCGCACTATGGAATTCTGTCTGGATTCCCCGACTGCAATATACTTGTCGAGTCTTATTTTGGACGAGTAGGCATTGGTCCGGTCAAATCTGTCTCGCGCGAATTCGAGCATGGATTCCAGGCTTTGACCACGTACGGTCGCAAAATCTAGACTCATGCTGAAACTTAGAACTGGAAATAAATGAACTGAGGCGAGAAATCAGGCGACCAGATGAATAGCACTATGAGTAGTGCTGCAAGATAAACTGGTTTGAACGCGGGTATTTGTCTGCCCAATAAATTGAGTTTGAAATCGGGCATGACGCCTGGGATTTCTTTGGATTTTGCAACGACTAGCTGCATGGCGTAGGTTCCAACCAGGATGAATGGCAGGAGGGGATAAAGCATATTGGTGTCGGTAGTGGCTAAGATACTGGGCTGCCACCAACCCATCGCATTTTGAGCAGTATCTATAAAGAGGACCTTTTTCATTACTGTCCATGCCACATTCATATCGGGTGAGCGCATGAATACAAGACTCAAGCACCATGCGTGCATTGTGAGGAACACAGCAAAAACGTGATAATACTTGGTTTTAACGATGCGCTCTAACCATGGTTTGGTTTGGTAGAACTTCTGCCAGCCTCTGTGGATGACCATGAAAAGTCCGAGCGTTCCGCCCCAGAAGCCATAATGCAAAGCGGCTCCGTGCCAGAATCCACCAATAATCATGGTGAGCATGATGTTGCGGTAAGTCAGTAATTCGCCACCTTTGCTTCCGCCCATCGGGATGAACAGATAATCGCGCAACCAGGTAGAGAGTGAAATATGCCAGCGTCTCCAGATTTCGGAAATGGAGCCCGCCAGATATGGCAAATTGAAGTTGAGAGGAACTTTGAATCCAAGTATCTGTGCCGAACCGCGAGCGATATCGGTATAACCGGAAAAATCGAAATAGCCTTGCCAGGCGAAGCAATAAAGCGCAAGCCAGAGGTCGGCGCTTGTGACGAGATCGGGATGGGCGAAGCATCGGTTCACTACCAGAGCGAAATTGTCTGCCATCACCACTTTTTTGAATAAGCCGAAAAGTATCAGTTCGACGCCTTCGTCAAAATCTTTGCGGGTGAGCTTTTGCTCCTTGTGTAATTGAGGAATGAAGTCGGCATATCGCTTAATAGGACCAGCAATTTGCGTAGGGAAAAAACTTGGAAAGAGCGCGAATTCCATGAACGATTTAACTGGTTTGGCACCGCGATAAATCTCGAACAGATAGTGAATGAACTCGAAAACGAAGAATGAAATTCCAAGGGGAAGAATAATATCGACTGTGAAATTTGGCAGCGGTGGCTGACCTACAGCTTTTGCCGCATCTGAAATTACATCGTGCACAAAATAGGCGTATTTGAAAAAGCCCAGGATAATGACATTAAGGGCGATACCAAGCCCAAAGACCAATTTTTTCTTTTCGGTGGCGCGCTCGACCCAAAAACCCAGAAAATAATTGAGTGCGGTCAAGCCCAAAATGAGCAGACCGTATTCCCATTTCCAGTACATGTAAAAGACGTAACTGGCAATGAGCAAAAGCGGTGTTCTGAATTTAAATGGCGTCTTCCAATAAATAAAGAAAACTGCCGGTAAAAAGATCATGTAAGCGAGGCTATTAAAGAGCATCTTGCTTGTCCCCCGCTTCTGCCACTTTGCGATTGCCAGCACCAGTCGTGTTAGATGGGCTGTTCAAAGCAGTGACCAGGTCTTGATTGGAAGCTACAATCGAAGCAATGGAGTTGAGCATTTTGCTTCCGCCTTGCGGTCCCATATGTCCCCAATCGGTATAGTCTTTCTTCTCGTGTTTCCAACCTGGGTCCAGATTATAGAAAGGAATTTCGTTTGCTTTTGTGATTGTGGTCACTGCTTCGACGTGTCGTTCATAAATGCCAGGGTGCATGCAATCTCTGGCTTCGGGCGATGACGGAACGTTCACCACTATGGCTTTGACACCGCGTTCTTTGCAAGTTTTAAGTGCTTTGTCGAGCCAGATTTTTTGATTTTCAAAGACCTGTTCGTTCAAATGTTTGTAGCGCATGCGGCAGTCTGGCGATGAATTGACATACCAGTAAGGTGTGTTTGGATGAGCCAACCAGGCGCCTTTTTCGATTTCGTCGCGTTTGAAAACAGAACGTCTGTCTTCTTCCGATTTCTGGTCGAGTGGGCTTGGTGGAAGCGATGCAAGATAAGGCTGCATGACAGATTTGATTGCGTTTGCGCGCAGAGTCTGAATTTCGTTCGCTTTGTTTTTAAAGAATAAAGAGTTTGAGAACCAGTCGGCAAACTTACCTGGAATGTCCATGAAAGCCAGGTCTTTAGCTTGTTTGTCGTCTGTGAAATTGGTCAAATAGCGAAAATGCTTTGAGCCACCAGCATTGAAAAATCTGCAATCCATCAAATCGCGCGGTGCTACGCAGAAGATTGCCATTTTGGGTTTGTGTGCGCCCTGACACATTGTTTCAACAATCATTGCCTGGTCAGATACCATGGCGCCAGGTAATCCAAAATTGAAGCAACGCAATTTTTGGGGATTGGAAAGAGGCGCTCGACTTTTTATTGCATCCTCTAAATAGGTAGTGCGATGGTCAACCACGAGGTCGACAGATTTGTTTCTATATACGGCTTCTTCCTGCCAGGTCGGATTCATGATGAAAGACGACCCCATCATTATTACGTCGGCAGGGTTTTCTCTGAAATCTTTGACTGCCCACCAGGCCCAGGTTCTGTTCGTCTGGATGGCTTGAGGGTCTAGTTTTTTTAGTGGATTTGAATAAAGTAAGCAAACGTTAATGATGGCGACAAGAATGAAAGCTTGCGCCACAGGGCTTTGCTTCAAGAAATCCAGTAGTGAGAACTTTTGCTTTTGGTCCATGGGTAGTCATGATGATACTAAAATGGCGATATATACTGCTTTAGAACAAATCAATCTAAGCCTTTGCGCGAGCGACAAGTGCGTTGTCAAGCGCTTGACGCGTGAGCCTGTCGCAGTTCAAAACCTATTCCGATATCGGTTTAGGTTTTAAGTCGAGGTATACAACAGGTATACAAAATAAACTACAAATTTTTGCGAAATTCGATCTCGTGCTTAATTGGAATGCCAAAACTGCCACAAAGTGGAATTTGGGGCTTTAATTTGCGACTTTCTTCCAGGGCGTTGTGATAGAGCGCGACCATGTCATAGCCGCAGCGCTGGTAAAAATGGATAGCTTCAATATTGTCGTTGGTCGTAATCAACCAGACTTGTTTGCAAGATGCCAGCCTGGCTTCCATTTCGACGGCTTCCATTAGTTTTTTGCCAATGCCTTGCCATTGCAAAAACACATCTATGGTCACAAGTTCGCACATATCGCCCAGAATTTCGAAAGTGGCAAGTCCCACGAGTTCTGTATATTGTCTCGCCACAAATCCCCTGAGCTCGGCTGGTTTATGACATTTGCCTTTGCTCACTACAAAGTCAGCGCCAAAAAGCTTGGTGGAGCGCTCTTTGATTTCAAGCGAGTCAGCCTCGCTTTTCTGTGATATCTGGACGACTTCGAGATTCATAGGTAGGCAACGATAGCATTTTTCCGGGGGGATTTTCAGTGTTTACCCCAGGGTGGAAATCGAAGCGGTTGCGCAAAATGGTAATGAACGCCAGTGAGGGCAATTCTATGAAACGATTTTTGCTGTCAGCTTTGATTACTACGCTTTTTGCCGCTCAAGCCAGTCACGGACAAGAGCCAGTCAAGCGCTCTTCTTTAGCTGACCTCAGAAAGTCGGCTATTGAAATGCCAATTAAATCGCTTCTGGTTCCTCCTCAAGAATTGAAGAGCGAGCCTTTATCTATAACTAAGAACGACGCAAAAAAAGAGCCAAAGAAAAAAGTCAGACCGGGCGCTGTTATCTGGTATCCGACCACTGCTGATGCGAAAAGGAATTCGCTTTTGTCGGGCAAACCAGTTTTAGTTTTTCACCTGATGGGATTTTTAGACGATCGCTTTTGCTGAACGAATGCCAGACTAGCGAGATCCGTGTTGTTCTCAAATCCTGAAATTTCAGCTTATATCAATCAAAACTTCGAGCCTGTCTGGGAGTCGGTGCGTCCAGTACCCACAATCACTCTGGACTTTGGAAACGGCCAGAAAGTTACGCGCACATTGCATGGCAATATCGCCACTTATGTGTGCACCGCAGATGGTTCTATCATCGATGTTATTCCTGGCGTCTACGAGCCACAAGCTTATCTGCGCCAACTCAAGAAATTGAGCGAAGCATCTAAAAACATCATGGTGCAAAGTGACAGACAATTCGAATTGATTGGCAAATATCACAAAGACGAGCTTGCTCGAAACAAGTCGCTGCAAAAGCTCATTGTCGAACCCCAGACATCTGTCGAAGGTCACGGCAAGGCTGAGCTAGTTTCTGACACGAGCCACAATGAATGGTTTAGACGCAGACAAATTCACCAGATGCTTCTAAAACAGAACGGGGCGACGCCCGATTCGTTTAAAAAGGCTCTCTATAAAAATGTATTGCACGCGGACTTAGACGATCCGCATTTGGGACTCGATAAATATCTGACCGCTACATATCCATTCGATGATAATAGCTAGGTCGTTTTATTGTGTAAAATATACACATGAAAAGAAAACCTTCCCGTAAATATCTGATTCTCAGTCTGGCTTTAGCTACAGGATGTACTTTCAATTTAGTAAGTGCAAACTCCGCAATTGCTGCAACTATCTCGCAAGCTACTATCGAACTGGTAGAGCGCGACCTGAAAGATCCTAATACTTCTCGTCGAGATTTCTCAAAAGAAGTGGCTGAGTTGAAAGCCACAATCGAAGAGAAAGATTCAAGTCCTCAGTTAAAAGCCACTTGCTATCGCTTGCTTAGCAGTATCAGTTCTGACACGAACGATATGAGCCAGGCGCTGGAGTATATCGAAAAAGCATTCAAGCTAAATCCTACCGACAAAGATGTACTAGTTCAAAGAGCTTTCGCTCACATTTTGGATCCGAATCGCGAAGAAGTGGCTGAATATTTTGCTGCTGCTATTGCTGTTCGACCCGATTTGAGCTGGCTTTATTTTAATCGTGGAAGCGTATTGCAAGGGCTCGAACGTCACAAAGAAGCTATTGAAGATTTAGAGAAAGCTGCCGAATTATCCAGCAATGACCAAAAAGTGATGGCATATTTTTTAGAGGTCGATTCGAGGCTTGCCCTATCCGATTTTAAAGGCGTTGTCGAAGTCGCAAAAAAGGTTCCAATCGAAAAAGTCAAATTACCCGATTCTATGAAAATGACTTTCTTGAAGGATCTTGGATACAGTCAGCTCAGAGAAAATCAATTTGATCAGGGTATCAAAACGCTAGGCGCTGCACTAGAACTCGCTACCAACGATAAACAAAAAGGTTCTATTCATTATTTTCGCTCCCTCGGTTATTATAAATTGAATCAAAAGGAAAAAGCCGATGAGGAGGTGGTTTTATCCGAGAAATATGGTTATCGACCTCCAAATTCGCCGCCACCAGATAGAGTGGCAAAGTTCAATAACGAGCTTGCCGAAGCAATGAAGCCTTATATCGAAAAAGCGCGTCAGACCTTGCCTGATGCGAAGAAGCGATATCAGGCTGGACTACCTGCTGGTCATCGTATGAGTGTCACCACTCTTTTGACCGACAAAAACGGGCATCATGAACAGGTCTTTGTCACGGTGAACTCGTGGAATGGTGATGCGGTTTCGGGTATTTTGGCTAATTCTGTGAGCTTGCAGGGTTTTAAGCGAGGACAAGCTCTTGAGGTGAAAGAGAAGGACATGCTTGATTGGACCATCGTCAATCCAAAAGGCGAGGAAGAAGGGAATCTAGTTGGCAAATTCATCGATACATGGCTTGATGAGCACAATTCAGAACAATGAAAAAATCTTATAACATAATTGGCATAACACTTCTGACACTGTCTCTTCAGTTTCCTGTTGTTGCACAGTCCCCTGATTCAGCTGTGAGTCGAATCAACAAAATGGAAACTTCCTTTTATGGACGAGCTCACGATCAGGACGATTTAAATAAAAGGATTTCCAGGCTGGAGAATAATATATTTGGCAAATCATCCTTCGACTCGACTCATGACCGTCTTGACCGGCTGGAAAGAGCGATAGGAAATGAGAATTCGTACAAAATCGAAAACACTAGACCGGCTTCTCAAATCAAAACATCTGGATTGTCTGCCGGTCCAAATGCAAATCAGAAATTTGCGAATTTGCTAACTAAAGCGCAAGCTGATATCAGTTTGAAGCGCTTCAATTCTGCTGCAGACGAGCTTATGGACGCAGTTGAGATGAATCCAAAATCTTCACTAGCTTTCAGGCAATTGGGCGATGTGTTAGTTGAGCTGAAAGATTTCGAAGGAGCTCAAGAAGCGTATAAAGCTTGTATGGATATCGACCAGTCTGGCGAAAACGGCAAATATGCAAAATTGAAATTGCAGGCATTTTTTGCAAGAACAAATAGATTTCGGGCGCCGGTAAGCCGCGTCGTTCCCACCACTCCCAAAAATACTTTGAGCACCATAGACTCTCAAATAAATGAATACAAAGAAAAAATGGATAAAGAAGGGCAAAAAGGAGCTGCCTGGAAGACGCAATCGACTATCCGTGAAACACAAAGAATAAATGAAGATACCCAGCAGTGGCTTAGAGACTCACAAACCTATTCAACCTCTGGCGGTTTGCCATTTGGCTCTTCGAGAAGGGGTAGTTCAAGAGGAGGTAGCACATGGTCGAGCACCAGTTCCAGTTCAACTTCGAATTCAAGATCAAGTAGTAGGAATGGCATCATTGAACAGGGGCGCTTGCGTAGTAATTTTGTAAACGCTGACGGTCAAAATCAAAGTACTAACGCGTTATTCGAAGCATCAGAACGCGCACGCCATTTCGATGAAAGTGCCAATAACCTCAAAGATCAGCTTGGCAAGAAAAAAATGAAAGGCGATGTGGAGCTACAGCAATTTGGAACTAATGTGTATGTGCGCAATTACGGAAGTAGCTCAGCAAGCAAGAGTGATGAAAAATCACAGCAGGTCAAACCGTAAAGCCTAAAACCTCTATTGCACCTTACCGCGATTGGCTATTGGAAGTATGGCTTCAATCTTTCCATTGCGGTGACAGTAATAGAAGTCGTGCAAGTTTATAGTGGTATCGATGTGACTTGGAGTAATCGTTACTCGATCTCCAATTTGCAGTGCGACATCGCCGCCTGATGATGACTTCAAAATGCCGTGCTCGTCACCACCTGGCTCATAGGTCAAGCCGGCTAGATTAGCTACTTCTGGAGCACCCGAATCTGTCGACAGAGATTTGTATCCCGAATCTATTACTGCTCTTTTTGCGTCTGGTTTGCTGATTACTGTCGCCACCAGATGCAGTGCTTGCTCGAATTTCTGACCGGCGTTTCTATAAGCAGTATCCATGAAAATAAAACTGCCTGGTTGTACCTCGGTGACAAAATTATTTTCAGCACACCAGGGCGAAGTTCCCGTACCGCCTGTGGTTACGACTGGTACTTCGATGCCAGCTGATTTCAATTCTGAAACTATTCTGCCTAAGCGCTCCATCGATTCTTTCGATTTATTCTTGCGCTCAGATTCATCGCGCAAAAGTTGCACATGACCTTCATAGCCCTGAACGCCAATAAAAGTAAGTGCGCTATGGGTTTTAATATAATTGGCAAGTTCGACTACATCTTTGGGATTCTCGATACCTGCTCTGTTTTGTCCGACATTGGTTTCGATTAAAACCATGATAGCCTCTTTGTGTTGAAAAGCTTTAGCCGAGCTTGCAAGCAGTTCGACTCCGGCTTTGCTGTCTACGACTAATCGAATAGCTGGATGATCTCTCAGTAAATCGAAGAGTTTTTCCATTTTTGCTTTGCCGATAATCTCGGTAGTAATAAGAATATCGCCCACGCCGTTTTGAGCCATTACTTCTGCTTCGGCAAGTTTTGCCACACAAATACCAGTGGCTCCCATTTCGATTAACTTCTTGGCGAATACTGGTGATTTAGCTGTCTTCAAATGCGGACGGATAGTGACAGACTTATCTTTGAAATTGGCGAACATCGCTTCAATATTTCTGTCCACGATATCGAGATCTATTATTAAAGCAGGTGTGTCGACCGTGTCTATTGAGTCGCCAACTTCGGGCTTTGAATAAAGCATCTGAATCTGTGTCATTTCATTCTCCCAGGCAAGTGCGAAAACTTATACCACAATAGGTGATACATAATCTTTATTAGCACCTTTTTTACTTGCAAATAGTTTTGAGAACTCGAGACATGTTATTTGCCTTTTGATAGAAAGCTTGCACCTTTGAATCGTTGTTCAAGGTTTCTATCAAAGTGCTCTTGAATAATTCAAGCCAATGTTCAAAATGTTCAGAATTTAGGCCATCGATTTTGCGATGAATTAATATGGGGTTACCGTGATAAAGGATTTTCCCGAGCATTACCGTCGCCCAGAAATTATTCATTTTTTCCAAATGGCATTCCCAGCTTTCGCTCATTTCGTTTTCGAAGATAGGTCCCAAAATAGGATCTACTTGGACTTTTGCGTAGAAATTTTCTACGATGTTTTTGATGTCATCGCTTGTTATTTGAAAAACTGTATTCATTTTGGTTCACCGCTTCTTTTTTTTTCGTGCAAGGCTCGTACAAGCTTACGCAAGAGCAAGGTTGGAAATTTTCTTTTTCTGTGCCGCATTCGGGACATTTCCAGTCGTCTGATAAGCTGTTGAAATCCAACGTGCATCCGCATTCTTTAGGGTGCTCGATCTCTTCGTAAATGTAATTGCATACTGTGCAAATATGATGACCATCTTTCATGATTTTCTCCTTTGAGAAGGCTTTCTACTTCCCTCTTTGTTCGATAAGGGAAAGGTAAATACATTTTTCCCTTTTGTGTTAGACATAAGGTCGGCAATTGTTGTTTGTGCAAATGCGCGCTCAACAAGCTCGCTCGCTTCGTCAAGACGTCTATGCAGAGCGCACAGTTTATATGCATGTGCATCAAGTCCCAGCGGACACTCGGTAATCCTTTTTATAGGTTCGACTGCGTTAACAACGTCTAAGACGCTTAGTTTGTTCGTTTTGATTTTTAGGCTGAAACCTCCGCCCAGACCGCGTTGAGATTGAACGATGCCGACTCGTGAGAGTTGTTGTAGTACTTTAGATAAGTAGGCTGCTGGTATTTGTGTGGGTTGGGCGATTTGCTCAGTGGTAACGCCTTTTCCGCCCATTTCAGCTAGAAAAACTACTGCTCTTAGTGCATATTCGGCTGTTTGCGAAATCATTTTGTTTCCTGTTTTTTATTCTGGATAATTGGATCTTGATATCCAGTTTATACCCTGCTAGTATAAGTGTCAATGACATTTATTTTCTCAACGGAATTTGGAGCAAAGCTATGAATTACAGAAAACTTTGGATTGGCTTCTCGCTTGTAGTGGCTTTTTCCTTCATGGTTCTTGGTTATTTTGGTTATGAAATTTATATGCAAGCTCCGCCCGTGCCCGAGAAAGTGCTTACGTCTAAAGGTATAGTCTTATTTGAGGATATTGATATAAAGGAAGGTCAATCTGTTTGGCAATCTATAGGTGGGCAGGAGGTTGGCTCAATTTGGGGACATGGCGCATACGTTGCGCCCGACTGGTCGGCAGATTTTTTGCACAAAGAACTCACTTTTATTTTGGATGCCTGGGCTAAAAATGAAGGCGCAGAGAAATTTGAGCAACTCTCATTGGAAAAACAAGCATCGTTAAAAGAGAGATTGAGATTGCTGGTTCGCAATAACAGATATGATCCTACTTCTAAAATCCTGACTTTGAGCGAAGATGAGGCGAACGCAATAAATTATGTTTTCAAAGAATATTCTGATTTGTTCATGGGTGATCCTTCTAAAAAGGATTTGAGGGATGCTTATGCGCTGCAACCTCAAGCGATAAAAGATAAGACCAGAATGAATCAAATGAACGCATTCTTCTTCTGGACTGCTTGGGCCTGCAGCACAAACCGCCCAGGAGAAAATGTTACTTATACAAATAATTGGCCGGCAGAAGAGCTTATTGCAAATGCGCCGACAGGGGCGATAGTTGTTTGGTCGGTTTTGAGTTTTGTTTTTCTTCTTGCAGGAATCGGTGGTTTGACTTGGTATTTTGCGGCAGAGCGTGTTAGAGAAAAAGAGCATGAGCATCATGCACCATCAAGTGATCCATTAATAGGACTTGCTCCATCTGATTCAATGAAAGCAACTTTGAAATATTTTTGGGTAGCTGGAGCGCTGCTTGTCGTGCAGGTTGGATTGGGCGCTATTACTGCGCATTATGGTGTGGAAGGTTCTGGTTTCTATGGCATTCCACTTTCTGAGTGGTTACCATATGCGGTGACAAGAACCTGGCATACACAATTGGGAATCTTTTGGATTGCTACAACCTGGCTTGCTACTGGTTTATTTATTGCGCCTGCGGTATCGGGACATGAGCCAAAATTTCAAAAGTTAGGTGTAGATATTTTGTTCTTTTGTTTGCTCATAATTGTTCTTGGTTCTATGGCTGGTCAATGGATGGGGGTTCATCAAAGGCTTGGACTTGAAGCAAATTTTTGGTTCGGTCATCAAGGGTATGAATACGTTGATTTGGGGCGCTTTTGGCAAATATTTTTGTTCCTCGGTCTTTTTATTTGGCTGGGATTGGTTGCGCGTGCGCTCATGCCGGCTTTTAAAAAGCCTCAAGAAAACAAAAGTCTGCTCACTTTGTTCTTGATCGCTTCAATAGCGATCGCAGTATTTTACGGAGCGGGCTTGCTTTATACTCGTCATACCAATCTTGCAATTGCTGAGTATTGGCGCTGGTGGGTGGTGCATTTATGGGTAGAAGGATTCTTTGAGGTTTTTGCGACTGTAGTTATAGCTTTTCTGTTCACTCGAATGGGACTTCTGAATCACGCAACTGCTACCGCTAGTGTTTTGTTTTCAACTATAATTTTTCTTGCTGGTGGCATAATTGGTACCATGCATCATTTGTACTTTACTGGTACTCCAACTCCTGTTTTGGCTTGGGGAGCTACATTTAGCGCACTTGAAGTGGTTCCATTAACTTTGATTGGATTTGAGGCTTACGGTAACCTTACTTTGAGTCGTGCCAAACCATGGGTAAAAGCTTATCGTTGGCCGATTTTCTTCTTTGTTTCAGTTGCTTTTTGGAATATGGTTGGAGCTGGATTGTTTGGATTTTTGATCAATCCGCCAATTGCGCTTTATTACATGCAAGGCTTAAATACCACCCCAGTCCACGGTCACACTGCGTTGTTTGGAGTGTATGGAATGCTTGCAATTGGATTGATGCTTTTTTGTTTAAAAGGGCTTGCAGCAAGAAATGTTTGGAAAACTGGCGCGTTAAAGTTTGCGTTTTGGGCAATTAATATTGGCTTGCTTTTGATGGTTTTGATAAGCGTTTTGCCTGTTGGTATTTTGCAAACATGGGCGAGTGTTGAGCATGGTTTGTGGTATGCGCGTTCTGCTGAGTTTATGCAGACGCCGACAATGAATACGTTAAAATGGTTGCGCGTTGTGGGAGATACAATTTTTGCAATTGGAGTATTTGCTCTGGGTTGGTTCGTCCTGGGACTCAGAACTGGCTGGTCGGTGTCTCAGGATCACGATCCCGATTTACCCACACCAGATGGTACGAAAGTGATCAGCTAGTTGTATCCAGTGGTATAAGTATCAAATCTTGGGATGGATTTTGGAGAGTCTTATTTATGTTATCGGCAAAAAAGCTATTGGCAATTAGTCTTTCGACAGCACTTTTTATTGGCGTGTCTATAGCAGCACAAGCTCAGGCTAAAGATAGAGTTTTGATTGCAGCAACCAAGACTGAGAAATACAAAGAAAAAGAAGGTTTCGAGCGTAAGCCCAAAGATATTATCAACACTTTGAAAGATAACGAAGTCACAAGATTCGTCACTTTGCTCGATGGTTTAGAACAGGCTTTCGACCTCGATGACAAACTGAAAGACAATGGCCCGTTCACCTTTTTTGCTGCTTGCGATCATGGTTTCAAGCGTATGCCCGGCGATGATGTCAAATCGCTCTTTGCCAATAAGAAAAAACTGCGTCAGGTGCTCGAATACCATGTAATCGAAGGCAAATTCGATGCCAAAACTTTGAAAGAAAAAGGCGCAATCAAAACGTTGGAAGGGCACGAAGTGAAAGTGACCGAGCGCGGTAATAATCTTTATGCCGACGACGTTTTGATTCAAACAATCGATGTGCCTTGCTCTAACGGAATAATTCACGTGCTTGATGGTGTCATCATGCCACCACTTAGCAAATAGCAACTACAATCGATAATTAACTAGCCAAGGGCTAAGAATTTAGATTAGAAGTTTCAGTTTACTGGGTTTGCGAGATCGCGCCTAATGTAAGTGGCATGCTGGTGTGAGTAAAATTATGTAACCTAAGAAACGCGAGATATTGCATGTATATGCAGGAGGTATTGGCATGAGCGGCTCGATTGAGCGGAGACCCGACGGCTCACTGGCATTATTTATAGATGGCGACCTCCAGTTTGATTCACTCGATGAGCATATATATCACGAAGGTCTGGTCTTGCCAGGTTTGCTCGCTGCCCAGAAACGGTGTAATGGTCTGCTGGATGTTTTGATAGTCGGCGGCGGAGATGGGCTATCTGCTCGCGAAGTGCTCAAAAGCGATTCTATTAATAAGGTTATTCTGGTCGATTATGATCCCGAAATCGTGCAGATGGCACTTGGCGATTTCAGCAAGCTCAATCAAGGCAGTATGGCGGATCCTCGTCTCACTATAAATTGCACGGATGCCTGGGAATTTGTCGAGGAGGCGCTCAATGATGGTGAACAGTTCGATTTCATTATTGTAGATCTGACAGTTGCAGCTGATTCTGACGGTGCGCGTTTCCACAGTATTGATTGGTATGAAAATTTAAATCAGTTGCTGAGTCCTAAAGGTGTAATGGCGATAAATGGCGTATCTCCGCATCAGACGCCACTTTCGTACTGGTCAGTTTTTAATTCGATGTTGAAAGCCCAGCTATCGGTCCGTCCTTACAGAGTGGCAATTCCTTCATTCTTCTCGCGCGGATATGGCAGCGACTGGGGATTTTTCCTGGCTGCAAAAACCGATATCAATCAAGACGAAATCTATGCAATCGATCTTGAAAGCATCCAGCCCAAGCAGTTCCTCAAAGACCTCGAGCAGCTGAAAGAATTGTTCTACTTGCCAGAAGAGCTATATCCTCTTCAAAAGCAAGCCCAACCTGCGCTTGCTGGCAGCGAGATATTGATTCGATATTTCCAACAGGGTGCACTCAGTGGTTGGACTGGCAAAGTGAGCGATTCGCTTTTGATGGAACTGAAAGACCTCACAGTTCCAGCACCCGATACTGGCAAAGAGGTTTTGCCTGAAGAAATAAGCATTGCGCTCGCAAATGCAATTTCTTTTCAGGCAGGCGTTGAAGATAGCGAGGAACTCGCCGACCCAAAGCAGGTACTAGGGGATGTTCTGCGCTTAATGCCTTCTCTTGAGCCAAGCCAGACCCCCGACATGCTCGCGGATTTTTTAAGTGATCCCGGTGTGTTTTTGAGATCTGTCGATCTGTCCGCATTGATTTCTCGCATTCTAAAGCGTGCAGGATCGCTGCCACCACAACTGGTGGCGGAGTTGAAATTGCTTTCAATTAAACTTGCAGATTGGACTGGTGACCAATTATCGTTAATGCAGATGGGACGTAACGTCGTTACGCTTCTTGCACTGCTCATGGTAATCGGAAACTTGCTTTATCCAGATATGGTCTATGCCAAGGGTGGCAACCACGATGGTGCTAGAACCGGTGATCACCGTGGAGAGTACAAAGACAAAGATGGACGTAGAAGACGCGGCGATGGTGCCTGGTGGAACGAAGGAACCAACACCTGGGTTTATGACGACGTCATTAAACGCGACCGCGCTCCACGCCAGGGACGCGACCGCGTGCCAGAGCTCGAAATAAGAAATTATGGCAATGGCAACAAAGGTAATAACAGTGCCTCTTTGCCTCAGCCTATACAAGCTGGGGATAAAGAACAAACACGCGTGATGCTCACTGCCGACCTCGACGAAGCTGTCAGTTATCAAAATTTGCTCAAAGACGAGCTGGCTCAGTACATGCTGCAGGACAATTCGACAGTTTCTTTTGGCATGCACGATATTTCGCGCGATGAGGCAATTAGATTGACTCAAAGGCTGATAGACAAAAACAGTCTCAAAATAGCCATGCTCAATGGATTGATTGAAAATCTAGACGAGGCGTAGGAAGCTTGAGTCTGCGGGTCGAAAATATTGGATCGCTTGAGCGGCAGTCCGAACTTGCTCTATTGTGGGAAAAATTAGTCGAGCAAAATGCTTGCGCTGGCATAATGCAAAGTTTGAGCTGGGCTTGTATGAAGCGTTCTCAGGGTCTTCAAAGCGTGCATATCGGTCTTTTTGAGAAAGAGACATTGGTTGGAGGCGTCATTTTTTATCTCGCACAAGAGGCGCAAATTCGGGGTACCGGCATCATGGTGGCGCCTGAAGGTCCCGTCATAGATTGGCAGGACAAGCGAAGTTGTGCTATGCAATTGCGCGCTATTACAGAGTTCGCTCAGAATTATGCAAAAGCCAATGGCATCATGTCGATGCGAATCGAACCGCGTTTGCCCCTGCCACTACCCGCGGTGTTGCGTGAATTCGGGCGTGCGCCTTACGACCTCATTCCTCGCGACACTCTTTATGTCGACATAGATAAAGACGAAAATGAAATTCTGATGGCGATGAAACCAAAGGGTCGATATAACATAAAGCTTGCTCAAAAACACCAGGTTCAAGTTTCGTCGTTCGAGCAGTTCAATTTCGATGCTGCAAACTCTTTTTACGAAGCAGTTCACCAAGCCAGTATTCGCGATGGATTCGCTCTTGAACCCAAATCATTTTTCGATAACATGATTTTGCACCTTTGCGAAAATAAGCTTGGCACAGTGTTTTTGGCTCATCATGAAAATGATCTGCTTGGCGCTTTACTTTTAACTCACTACGGCGAGCGCGCTACTTACTTATATGGTGGGGTGACCAATGCCAAGCGCCAGATGATGGCAGGTTATGCTTTGCAATGGGCTGCCATGAAGAGCGCCAGAGAGCTTGGCTGTAAATATTATGATTTTTATGGCTATGTCCCGCATCGCTCATCCCAGCATCGATACAGTCGATTTTCCCAGTTCAAGAGTCAATTTGGTGGGCGCCCTTTCAGGTTCATAGGTGCACAAGACTATCTGTTTCTTGATAACATAGCCGAAGTGTTTATCAGGGCGGCCCACGAGGTTGAGGGTCGAAAAACAGAGGTCAAAGTTTAGTGTTTCGAAAGTTCGCTTTATCGCTCGCTCTTATTGCCGGTCTCAATTCGTTTTATGCGGCGTTGCCTGTTTCAGGCATGGACGCTGTGGGAGCTATGTCTGGCGCGAGCAAAAAATACAGCGACCAGGTCGTGAAAATAGCCAGCAACACCTGGGTGAAAAACTGCCGAAGCAATTATAAATGTTCGCTCACCATAACTGTTTCAATTAAAGTCGACAGCGACGGCAATCCGCAGACCACAATTTTGATGTCTTCGCGCAATTTGAATTTTGATCGTGCTGTGCTTGAAAGTTGCAGAGAAATCAAACTGAAAAAGCCGCCTGAAGACTGGAATCCCGATCAGCCAGTGGATGTGCTTATGCACTGGTTTGCAGACGGAAAAGCGAAAAATATGCCGGGTTATCCGTCAATGGCGAAATTTAGAGAAGGCGTTAATTATTACGTCGATAACAATAACGAGAAAGCTGGTCAATGTTTTACCGAGGCTATCTTGATGGACCCGTACTTAGCTGCGGCTCATGCGCTTTTAGGCGCGGTACGTTGCAGACAGATGCGTTATGAGTCGGGCATCGCCGAATTCAAAGAAACTCTCAAACTCGATCCTGAAGACGATGATGCAAGAGTCAATCTGGCTAAGGTTTATTGGAAAACTCATGATTTTAAAAATGCCAGGAAGATCGCTCAGCAAATAAGCCCCACATCGCGCTTTTACACTTTAGCTCAGGATTTGCTGCAAGAAAGAGGCGAGTTCGCCCAGACTGCTACGGCAAGTTCGACTCAACCAAATAAGAACCAGGTCGCACCGACTCAAGCTCAAGCTCCTGCTCAAACGCAGGCTCCTGCTCAAACGCAAGCATCGAATCAAGTACCAAGTTCAAATCCCGCAAAAGCTCCGACACCTGCTCCCGTAGATGTAAATGCTCTTTATCAAAAGGGCGTACAACAAAGCATTGCTGGCAATCACGAAGAAGCAGTGAAATTATACAGACAAGTTCTTGCTCTGAACCCTAATTTTCAGCCTGCTTACACATATATGGGCTCGGCTTATATTTCGCTCAAAAGAATTCCGGACGCTATTAAAGCTTTGCAAGAAAGTCTCATGCTCAATCGCAATGACGATGACGCCAATTACATGCTTGGTGCAAGCTATGTGCGGGTGAATCGAAGCGCGGAAGGACTTGCATTACTCAAGCGAATAAAAGTGAGTTCGCGAACTTATGAAGAAGCGCAAAAACTCATTGCTTCCAGCTCCCAACCAGCAAGCACGACCTTGAGTCCAAGCGATAATGCTAATCGACCTAACCAGACTACAGTCGAGACCATTGTAACAAGCTCGAAAAATACACCAATAAAAGATAAGTGGGCTCTGGTCATAGGTATTAGCAAATTCGCTAACCCCAAATACAATTTGAAATATGCTGCTAAGGATGCTCAGGATTTTTACAACTATCTTGTGACCGAAGGCAATTTTCAAAAGGATCATGTTCTATTGCTCTTAGATGAAAAAGCCACCAGGCGTAATATCATGGATGCCTTTGGCGATACCTTTTTGCCAGCAGTTTGTCGCGAAGATGATCTAGTTACTATTTATATTTCGACTCACGGAACACCTGCAAATAAAGATCACGGCAAACGCAATTACATAGTCGCTTTCGATACTGAAGTCGAATCGTTATATGGAACCGGTGTCGATATGGACGAACTTTATAGGCGCATCAAAGAAGGTGTCAAAAGTGACCGCGCATTGATAATTATGGATACATGTTACAGTGGCGCTGGTGTGCCAGGTGCTCGTGGATTGGACGAATTCGACAATTTTGATGCAGCCGCTCTTGCTCAGGGAAGCGGGCATCTTGTTATGACTAGCAGCTCGCCGTCGGAGCGTAGTTGGGAAAGCAAAGTTACTTCAAATGGCGTTTTTACAAAATATTTGATTCAAAATTTGAGACTGACAAAAGGTAATGTTAAAACTGCTTTTGAGAAGTTGAAACAAGACGTGGGATGGGAAGTGCAAAATGCTTTTAACCAACCACAGCATCCTCAGATTGGCGGTGAGTGGGCTGGAAAAGATTTGATCTTAAATGCTATTCCAGTCGAAGCCAGACCAATATTGAATCCGGACTTATTGAAGTTGATTAATACTCAACACCAGAATTAGGAGTTTCTTCAGGCATCCAGGCATCCAGGTAATAGTTAATCCAAGGAGAAAATTGATGTCACGACTGATTCTTTCACTGGTGCTCAGCTTGCTGTTAGGAGCGTGGAATCCTGTCGCTTTGTTAGCTGCCACGATGGATCCAGTCGGAACATTAAGTGAGGATAGCCAGGATTATCAAAAGGACGTTATTAAAAAAGTTAGTGCAACCTGGTCAAAGATTTGCGACAACCACTGGAAGTTCTCTTTCTCTGCATATGTCGGAATGAAAGCAGATGCAAACGGTAATCTCACTCCGTTTACAGTCTATACGTCTAGAAATGCTGCCGTTGATCGATTGTCTTTAGAAGCTTGCAAGAAGACGAATGCGGGACGACCACCTGCTACCTGGAATCCAGAACAAATAGTTTATATGTATTTGAATTTCAAGGTCGCAAACAAAAAGAATTTGACTACGCCTGGTTTTCCAGCGGTTGCCCAGTTTCGCGAAGGCGAGAGAGCTGCTGCAGGTAAACTTTGGGATAAAGCTGAAACCTGTTTTTCAAAGGCTATTCAAATCGATCCAATGCTCGCCATTGCTCACGTGGGACTTGGCACAACTTGTTATAACAAGAACAGAGTTCCCGAGGCGATTCAATCTTACAAACAGGCATTGCGACTCGATCCAGAAGATGACGAATTGAGATTCTCGCTTTCTAAAATGTGTCTGCAAGTACATGACGTTCAGGATGCGAAAAAAATTGCATCTGAGGTGAATTCAATTTCCAAATATTATTCTCGTGCGCAAGATTTGATAGCAGACAGGGGTGAATTTGCTAACGGTGCGACAGGCATGGAATCGGCTGCAAGTTCTACATCAAATACTTCTTCAACAAATACTGCCAATACAGATATTAGTGCTCCTGCTATATACAACAAAGGTGTAACTGAAGCGCGCTCGGGAAATTATCTTGAAGCAATAAAACTGTACAAAAAAACCATTGAGCTTGAGCCTGATCATCCGTTGGTTTATTCAGCTCTCGGCTCAGCTTACATTTCTTTGAATCAGATCACTGAGGCTGAAAGTGCACTGAAGAAGGGGCTTACAATTTCTCCAAACGATGATGATGCAAAATACATGCTTGCATCAGTATATATTACATTGAACAGACAAGCAGAAGCATTGCCAATTCTCAAGTCTATTAAACCCGGCGCTTCTGGATACTCCCTTGCTCAGGAATACATCAAAAAGTTCACCTCTTCTGCAAGTGGACAAGTGCCCGCAACTCAAACCAATAGACCTAATCAAACTACTGTTGAGAGTGTCGTTACAGGCGAAGGCAATTCTGTTGTAAAAGATAAATGGGCGCTGGTAATTGGTATCAGCAAATTCGCTAATCCAGAATACAACTTGAAATTCGCAGCCAAGGATGCGCAAGATTTTTACAATTATCTTATTACTGAAGGCAATTTCAAAAAAGACCACGTTCTGCTTCTGCTCAATGAGAATGCCACCAGGCGCAATATCATGTCGGCTTTTGGGGACAAGTTTTTGCCTGCCGTTTGCCGTGAGGGAGACTTAGTTACCATCTATATTTCTACTCATGGAACACCAGCGAGCAAAGACCCAGGACAGAGAAATTTCATAATTGCTTATGATACCGAATCTGATGCTTTGTACGAAACTGGCGTCGATATGGACGAGTTATACAGACGCGTAAAAGAAGGCGTCAAAACAGAACGCGCCTTGATTGTGATGGACACGTGTTACAGTGGGGCGGGTGTGCCTGGTGCGCGCGGAGTAGATGCTGGAGCCAATTTTGACGCTGATCTGCTTGCGCAGGGCAGCGGACATCTAGTGATGACAAGCAGCTCTCCCTCCGAACGAAGCTGGGAAAGCAAGGTCACGCCAAACGGAGTTTTCACCAAATATCTGATTCAGAATTTGAAGTTGACCAAAGGAAATGTCAAAAATTCATTCGATAAATTGAAGGATGATGTTGGTTGGGAAGTGCAGAATGCTTTCAATCAACAGCAACATCCTCAGATTGGTGGACAGTGGCAGGGCAAGGAAATGATATTAAATGCCATTCCTACAAACCCAAGACCGGTTTTGAATCCAGACTTACTCAAGCTTATGAATCTGAGCAATGCGCCAAAACCGGCAGTCAAAAAGTAGTCCAGCTAAATTCAATTACATTACACTTGTATCGCTGTCCCGAGCAGTCCTTCTGCTCGCCCGACTTGTTCATAAGTTCCCACTACATAAACTTTGTCATTTTTTTCAAGAACCATTGCAGGCTCAGGAAACGCCTGGGTTGCGTCCCCTCGCTTGAGAGCAGTTACAGTGGCGCCAGTTTTTTCTCGAATATTGAGATCGCGAATGCTTTTACCTGTGACTTCTTCTTTTTGGATATCGAACCAGATTCCCATTTGATCTTCGCCAAATTGTGGAAAAGTTTCGGAAAGATCCAGTTCGCCAACATCGGGCTGGAAAATGGCGTAACGTCTGGTTCTTATTTGGTCTAGCGCTTTGTGCAATTCTGTGGCGGGACGTCGCATGCTCAAGAAAACTAGACGAGTAATTTCGGCGCTGGCTTCAAATTCGGGCTGTACAATGCCGTTGACACTCGCTTCTTGAAAGAGGCGAATATCGTCTGTGCGATTTGCCCGTGCCACCATTTTGATATCGGGATTTATTTTTTTTGCAAATTCAGCGACAGAAATCGCAGACAAAGGGTCTGGCATGGTAAGCACGAGCATCGATGCATCTTTTAGATTTGCTTTTTTAAGTACAATAGGACTGAGCGAATCTCCGTAAATGTGGGGAATACCGCGCAGAGCCAGGTCTTCGATAATGTTTGCGTTTAATTCAATTACCACAAATGGAATCTGGTGTGTTTCAAGAATCATGCTCAAGTTTTTACCGACCCGACCACAACCGCAAATAACTACGTGATTTTTTAGTTTGCTCGCACGCGAATCGTCCGCTTTATCGTCGGTAGCTTCATCCATTTCTTTACTCAATTTTCGAAGCAAGAGCTTGGGGACCAGGTCCATGAGCCAGGGACTGGCAATCATCGATACTACGGCTGCTGCAAGAAATAGATTGAACATAGATTCGCTGACTAATTTGCTTGCAAGTCCCATCGACAACAAAATAAATGAAAACTCTCCAATTTGTGCCAGACCCATACCTACGAGCAAAGCACTTCTCGTATTGCGTGTTGCCATGCGCGCGCAAAGTGCAGCTATTATCGCTTTGCCCACGACGAGAAGGACAACGAATCCAAGCACCTCGATTATATGATTGGCAATAAACATAGGATTGAGCAGCATTCCGACCGATACGAAAAAGACTATGGAAAATACAGTCTTGAGTGGTGTCATATCGTGCAGAGCTTGATGAGCATAGGTCGATTCACTCATCATCATGCCTGCTAAAAAAGCTCCAATGGCGATGGAAAGACCAAGCCATTGACACAAAACAGCAATGCCAAGGCACAAAACAATTACTGTTAGCAAAAACATTTCGCGCGAATTTGTTTTTGCAGAACGCTCGAGCACATGGGGCATAATTTTTGTCGCGCCAAAAATAACGAGACAAAGCATCAATACAGATTTCAGAGCAGAAAGACTAAGGCTCAAATACTGTGTGCTCGATGCATTGGAAGACACTATCTGGTGCATGATAGGCAATGCCGGAATAATAAAAATTAGGCATAAATCTTGGACGAGAGCGAGCGGCACCAGAATTCGTCCATGAAGTGAATCGACTTCGCCTCGGTCCGACAAAATACGCGAAATAACAACCGAACTTGAAATCGCGCATGCTGAGCCGAATAAGAAACTTTCGGCTAAATTATGCGCCAGTCCATAAATAAAGGCGATGCTACCAAATAAAGTGGCAGTAAGCACCATTTGAGATAGTCCGGCAGTCATCAGTTTTCCAGCTGAAGACAACACTTTTTTGAGGGGAATGTCTACACCAAGGGTGAACAAAAGCATGGCCACGCCAAATTCGGCAATGACTGTAATTTGGTCCACATTGCTTACAAGTTTGAGTCCATGAGGACCAATGGCAATGCCTGCAAGCATGTAGCCTGCTATGACTGGTTGTCTCATGATCAAACATAATTGTCCGACAATGAGAGCCACGCACCAAAGCAAAGCCAGGTCTTTTATTAAATTGTACTCGCCCATTTTTGTTATTTATCTCCGGCGATGCTCTCAGTCACAATGCCGCGACTGACGAACGACAGGTTACGCGATGCACCGGCGCTTATCATTACAGCCTCGGTGAGTGGGGGCGACACTTTTTTGTCTGCCACCCATTTAACTAAAAAGTTCGCGCCTGAACCGCCTTGTGTATGTCTGCGTGGAACAACGATATCTGCAGTTGCCATCGGTTCCAGAACGATGGGCAGTTTGCACAGCTCATCGATCAGTTTGCCATCGGTGCCGTGATAAGCAATCGATGTCAAATAAATGGTACTTTTGGGATCTGTGTTGCGGATACTCATTGTTCCTGCAAGTAAGGTCATTTTTGAGGGGTCTTCATGATAGATATGCGAATAGACCGGCACATAAATCGTTTGACCACAAACAGCATGAAAGTCATCTGCGAGCTTGGCGGTCTTCAAATGAGACTGCCAGACTTCTGGAGCTTGAATTTTTCCGTTTGGCTCAATTCCAGAACTTGTATGTTCGCAGGAGGCCAAGCCGATTAAAAGCGGCATGAGCAAGAGCTGTTTTAGCGGGAAACGCATATTTTTTCCTCAAGACGACATTGCGGTCGGGCACCAAAATTGCCCGGCTTCAGCGCCGTATCGAGCAATAGATAAGCCAGAAACTGCATCCTGGACTCGCAGTTGGTTTTGCACTCAGGTTAGTAAAAGCGTAATCGTAAATATTGCCAGTGAAAAAGCTAATGAGTTCGAGTACTCGTTGAGCTATTTTCCCAGACGATGAATTTTGTTTTTTGCCTTCTAAAAAAAATGTCGCAGGGCCAGCCGAAATGTGCAAGCCGCAATCATGCGTTGCATCAGAGCTTAAAGAAGTGCTTTGTAAGCTTGCAGCCGACTGCCAGCTTGTAAAATAGGACAGAAAAATTTGACACAAAAGAGCAGAGAGTATTAGAACGGTGTTTTTGTTTGTACAAAAACGCATACGCAACCCCTGAGCCCGACCCTCAACGCATACTAATAATTATAGCACGTTAATTATTGCGGCGCAATCAAGGATGATTAGCGAGGTTTAGTGGGCTTTGCGTAAAGCACGACATCGTTGCCCTGCCAGCGATCGTATTTGACAATCGGATTTTGCGAGCCGTTCATTGCTTGAGCAGCTTTTGTAACATGGTCGCGACAGGCATCGAAAGAGGCTTTGAGCGCTTTTTTCTCTCTCAAAGCTCTGGTCAGATAATAAGTGAATAGACCATGTTGAATTTTGGGATCTTCAAGAGAGCTTTCGTTTACGCTGCACGAACTTACGACAATTTGTCCGCTGCCAAGAAGCTGCTCGTCAATGAAGCCTGCAGCATCGAGGTCTCGAGCATTACCCGAAAAGCAGGTATCGAGTATGGTGACTACTCTTTTGCTGGGGATATTCTTTTTGATCATTTCACCAAGGGTTTGCATATGAATGCCGTTGTTTTGCACTCCATCAAAATCGTGTGTGACAATATAATTACCGCCAGCTTTGTCTGGTGTTCCGTGCGATGAGAAGTAGAGTAACACTAAATCATCTTTTTGCACGCCCTGGGGCAAAAGATTTTTCATGACGTGATTGATATTGCGCGTGGTGGCGTTCTCATCTGTAAGGCAGAGGACGTGATTTGGTGCAAAACCACATTCTTTGACCAGAAATTCTTTGAACATCATGGCGTCGGGAACGCAGAATTGTAGATTGCTTCCTGCTCTGAATTTATTCACTCCCACAATAAATGCCCATTTATCGGTGACCGCACTATTAGGATTCGAATTGGGATGTGGACTTGGAGTTGGGGAAGGCGTTGGCGCCGGTGTCGGCGCTGGTTCGGGCTGTGGCATCGGGGGTGGACTTGTGCCCGAAGACCCGTGATTGAGCACGATTTTTATAGAAGTAGGCTCGGTGCCACCTCTTGGATTGACCACAAAAACCTGACCACTTCCTGGTGCTCCTGTTTTTCCCGAAGAATACGAGTAAGCTCCATCGTTAGAATAGACTTTGTAACCCTGGACGTTTTGAGGCGTGCCAGACAACAAATCCGAATTGACTCGCACAGCGCCTACAGCCTTGGTAGAAATCGAGCGTTCGTCTGGAATTTTTTGAGGAGTGAGAATGAGACAGATTTCTTCGGCACCAACCGTGCTGTCGAAAGTGAGCATACCTTTTGGTGGTATCACGAGCTCTTTGCCGCCAATTACAAGATTGTCTTCACTTCCATTTTGAGGATATAGAATGATGTCTTTTTTTCCGCTCGATCCTTGAGTCAACAAGATATAGGCATAGCGATTAGCATTTGTTTTTACATGCAGTCTTATGCTGTCACCACTTTGAAAGGAGTAGCGATTGTTGCAAAGAAAGGCTGGTTGTCCGGGTCTTCGAAGTTCTATACAATAAGCCGTTCCTAAAGATTCATTAGTCGGCTCCTTCATTTCTTCGTAAAACAAATCTTTGGCATTGCCTTGAGCAATAGAAACTTGCGCACAAGTCGCAAGCGAAAATAGACTCAACAAAGCAGATAGTGCAAGCGCTTTTAGATTCAATTACATGTGCTCCAGAACGATTTCGGCATAAAGAACTTCAGATGGATTGTTGTTCACCACAATGGTTTGAGGAGCTGGTGTCACAGCTACAGGAGGGCGATGAGCGCCTGGTTTATGAGCACCTGGTTTGTGAGCAACATGTGGTTTTGGTTTGCTCGCGGCTGGTTTGTGCACCACCGGTTTTTTTGGTTTGGAATCTTCGCGGAAAAGATCTTTGGACAATTCTTCGTCGGGCTCGTTTGGTATAGCATTGGGAATGGCGTCGGTAGCCGATGTATCGTTATTTGCCACAGCCTGGGCAGGTGCTTTGTTTTCTTCTGGAAATGCCACCACTATTTGATTGTTGCCTTGAGTGGCATCTACAGCAGGGTTATTGGTGATGCTCGCCATTGCAATTTGAGTGCCTGGATTGTCTTGCAGTAAAAGAGCAGTGTTTATGTTCTTGCGCGAAACAGCGATACGCAATTTTTCTTTTCCAGCTTTGGCGTCGAATACCAAAAAGGTTGCACTGGGCAATGCCATATCACGACCTTTGCGGATGAAATTGCTTGCATCTTTTCCCTTAACTGGAAATAACACAGCCTTACTTCCGGTGGTGCCCTGAAGCAGGACTACGTGTGCATGTCCATCAACATTGGAAGTGAGATGGATTTTAATGCGGTCGCCACTTTTGAAAGCAAAGCGACTGTCGACCTTTTTCATGCTTTTGCCACGGCGCAATTCTATCCAATAGCTGATTCCAGTATTTGAAGGCGTGCCGCCTTCTTCTAGCTGCTGGTAGAAAAGGTCTTTCGCCTGACCTGCGTGAGCCTGCTCGCTTAAGAAAATCGTTGAGAAAATGAGACCTAAAGCCAGAAGACCAGACTTTCTTATCACGTTCATAATGCACTCCCGCCGTTTCTAAAATGTGATAGTCTACTATATCTCAAATTTCCTTCAAACGGGGACTCGTTCATGCTCACTTTCAGGGCTTTTAACCAGTTTGTATCGACTGTTTTACTGGTCATTTTCGCCATAAGCTCAGGCACAAGCTTGCCTGCTTGGTCTGCTCCATCGAATGCAAAAGACCTGTTTTATGAAGAACTGAAAGACGAGGACCAGGCTTGCGACGGCGGCATAACTGCCGCTTATTGTCTCGAACTGCACCGCGAAGGCGTGCCGGTTGCTCTTTGCAACAACCGATTTCCTTTCAAGAGCGGCGATGCCTTGCGTTTGCACCTGAAAACCAGTGCCAAAGCTTACTGTTATATAGCAATGCAAGGCAGTACGGGCAAAAAAGCTGTTTTGTATCCGCCTCAAGGCGAGGACAACACTCTGGAACCAGGCAAAGAGTATGTTGTGCCGCCCAAAGGATTGATACGTTTCGACAATAATCCTGGCACCGAAAATATGGTGGTCATTCTTTCTCGTCAGCCACTAGAGCGAGAAAGAGCTTTGGGTCTGAAAGGTGCCAAAGTAGATGGCGATACACTTTCGGGGCTTCCCGAGCAAATTGGAAACGTCTCTGTCGTATCAGCCGATGGTTTTTATAAGTTAGGTGAAAAAACATCTGGCAGTGGGTTGGTTTATTTCAAAGGCGCCAGCGCTAACGAACCAACTGTAATTGAAGTAGCTCTCAGTCACAGTCCAAATGGCGAAGCACCAAATGTAACACCAACCCCAGAGCCTCAACCACAACCTAACCCAACAGCTGTAGTGCCTGAACCTCAGCCACAGCCACAACCTCAGCCTCAGCCGCAACCGCAACCAGAACCCGGCAACGATGGCGGACGTGGTGTCAAAATCGCTTATCATCCCCGTTTTCTCAAAGGCGATAGAGAAGCTCAAGTATCCTGGGATCCCAAACTTTTTGGAGTTGGTGCTCGTGATCAATTTGTGCAAGGCATGAATCACTTGCTCTGCAATTATCACAGTCAGAATTTCTACAACTGCCTCTACGCTTCTGATCCACCCGGACAATATGGTAAAGAAGATAATGGCGATAGATACAAGCTTCAAGGCTGGGACGGTCCTGTCGTGATGAGCGAAGGAAAACCCGTATCTGCTCCAATGTTTAGAGCTGACGATGTGGCAGCGGTCGAAACCAAATTGAGTCCTGGATACTCAAACCTGGCAGTCGGTCCGCTCTGGCCTGGAGCGCAACACAAAGCAGTAAACATTCACGACGTAAAAACAGGCTCTGAGTTCACTCAAGTTTTCGATGCAAACAATGCTCCACTGATTATTGCTGCAGACGTTCGTGCTGCCGTTTTTGGAATGAATGCTCCGGGCGGTCACGTGGTAAATGTAGTCGATAAAAGAGTCAAAAACGGCACCACCGAATTTTTATTGCTCAATCAATGGGGATTAAAATGCAACGGCTGGATTGGTGCGGATCAGCTCGTGTCGGCGATGAATTTTACCGATAAAGCTCACGACCAGTCAGTTCCGCCTCATCGAGCTTTTACGCCTGATGCGCCGAAGCCCGCTTCGGAAAGCCAGTATGCTCGAGTTCTTCCAGGCATTATGTCGGATGAAGAAATCAATAAACAGATGAGTAGCGTTCCCAAAACCAGAGCGATACTGCCAACCGGCACTGTGAGCGAGTATTCGCGCGACATCAAAACTTTCGAAGATGAAGCAAAAGAGCTCGTTGCGCATGTGAAAGACAGAAAAGAAGGTCTCAACCAAACCGAGACCACAAACTCACTTGCAGCAATCAACTTGATTTACGCAAGTGTCAACATGGATAAGAAAAGGCGTCGATACCCTTTTGATGACCAACGCAAGGCGCGCATTTTCCACGAAGCCAACCGCATGTTCAACGAAGCTGACAAAATATACGCTCAAGGATTCGATAAAGCGGACCGTAACAGAGCGCTTGCTTGTATGCTCCTCGATACTGCGTGTCCTGAGTTCATTTTCCAAGGTATGCACAACACTTGTAATGTCACAACCATCCTGCGCGTTGAGTTGATGAAGCGCCCAGAAGTAATGCTGAAGCGCTTTGTCGACATGTACACCAACGCCAATGGCGACTTAACGATTGTGATGCCCGAACTGCCAAAGCCGCAAGGCTAGAAGCATTATCCGAAGATACTAAAAGAGGAAGGACTTTGGTCCTTCCTCTTTTTCTTTTGATTTAAAGACAGTGATTATTCGTCGTCTTTGTCTTCTTTAGCTTCAGCTTTAGGTTTGTCTTTCTTAGCTGTTTTGTTGCTTTTAGCGTGGTTGAGAGCGATGTCGATAGTCAAAGCTTTGTTTGGATCTTTGTTCACTACCAGTGTTTCGTTCTCTGCTTCTTTCTTATCTGTTTCGACAGTAAGGTTGCGAGCGCCATTGAATTTAGCACCATTCATCACGATGCAAACGACGGTTCCGTCTGGAACTTTGTCGCTCTTTGTGTCTTCTTCGTGAGTGATTTTGACTGATTCTTTTGGTTTGTCTTGCAATTGTTTCTCAGGATCGATTTTGCTGCGCGAAACAATTACGCGTAGTGTTTCAAGTCCTGGTGTGTTGTCGAACTTCATATACTTGTCTTCGGTTGGAAGAACAACTTCTTTGTTCGCTTTGATTTTGTTGTCTTCTTTGTCTGCGGTGGGGAACAAAACGGCTTTGTCGCCTTTGCTTCCTTGCATCATGACGATGTAGGCATACGAATCAGCATTTGGTTTGACGTGAATTCGCAATTGATCGCCATTCAAAAATTTGTGTTTGTTGCTGACTCTTTGTTTTTTACCATCGCGCTCGAGTTCGAGCCAGTAAGACACACCCATATTTATAGGTTTGGTCGGCTTTTTGGCTTGCTCTACGAATAAGCTTCTAGCATTGTTTGTATCTGCAGCTTGAGCCAGTTGGGACAAAGTGGCAAGGGCTGCTAGCGAAAGGACGGCTGTCCTGGTTAATCTCATGAAAACCTCCTGGATAACCTGATGAGAGTCCGCGGATGCGGCATAGTCTACATCATTTCAGTCTGTGAACCAAATCCGTTGTCATTAGGATCCGGCGCTGGGCTAGTTAGGGAAGAGTTTCGAGGCTTATCAGTCCTTTAGCAAGATAGTATTCGTCGCACTTGTTATTGCCATTATCGACAACCCATTGCAATTGTTTTTTAGCTTCGTCTATTTTCTTTTGAAGCAAAAGCTCCATTCCAAGATAAGTACGAGCTACTGTCGAATAAACAGGATCGCTTGATACAGAAACAATCTTGTCCATTTCGCCTTTGCCTGTGATGAAGTGGACCACATGAATCATATTCTTCTCGCCAGCAATTTCTTTTGCCTTGTCGAGCTCTTTTTGTGCTTCTTGTTCTTGCCCGGCGCATTTTAGATTCAGCGCGGCAAGCACGTGAGCACGCAAATTAACATCGGGATCTTTGCCTACTTTAGATGCTTGCTTGAATGTTTCAGCTGAAGCCGAATAATTTTTCTGTAAGCATAAAGCGAGCGCTTTGTTTAGATATGGAGCAGGATCTTCGGTGGACAGCTTGATTGCGTGGTTGCTGTCTTCGATGCATTTTTTCAAATCATTCAAAATGAGATATGAAAAACCACGATCGACATAAGCCACGAAATCGCGCTTGTCCATTCGAATAGCTTCGTTGTATTCTTCGATTGCTTGCTCGTTTTTGCCGAGTACCTGAAGCGCGCTTCCCATCTGGCAATGCGCTTGTCCACGCTCTGGGTCCAGTGACAGAACTTTTTTGAAATCTTCGATTGCTTTGTTGCCATCACCAAGTTCTATCTGCAAAATTCCTCTGCCAAGATAAGCATCAGCAAAATCTGGGTCCATTGCAATTGCAGCGTCATAATCTTTCATCGAGCCTTCGAGGTCTTTCAAATCGAGTTTGGCACCCGCTCTGTTGGACATTGCAGTGGCGTATTTAGGGTCAATTTCGAGCGCTTTGTTATAGTCTTCGATTGCGCCTTTTCTGTCGTCGAGGTCTTCTTTTATAAGACCGCGATTGTTGTAAGCGTCTGCTTGTTTGCCATCTAATCTGATGCTTTCGTTGTAATCTTCAAGTGCGCCTTTTTTGTCGTGCAATTTGTCTTTAATATTGCCACGATTGAAATAGGCATCAGCATTGTCTTTTTCGAGACGAATTGCTTCTGAAAAATCGTCTTTGGCACCAGCTAGATCGCCCAGATCTTCTTTGGTGACACCACGCTCCAAATAGTTGTCGCTTACATTTGGTGCAAGCACAATCACTTTATTTTGATCTGCAAGCGCCGCTTTGTAATTTTCCATATCTTTATAAACTAGCGCACGCTCTGCAAAAGATGGAGAGTGTTTCGAGTTTAATGAAATTGCTTTGTTCAAATCTGCTAGAGCGCCTTCGAGATCGTTCTTTTGTCTTTTGGCTTTGGCTCTGGTTTCATAAGCCGACTCGTCTTTGGGATCCATCTCTATTGCTTTGGTGGCATCTTCGATTGTGCCGTCATAATCTTCGGCATCGAGTCTTGCTAAAGCACGGTTATAGACATATTCTGGATTGTCAGGATTTAGTTCTATAGCTTTGGTGTAATCTTCGATTGCACCTTTGTAATCTTCTGTCGCCACTTTCATATTGCCGCGATTACCAAAGACAAACGATGTTGGATTTACCTCTGCGGCTATTTTGTAATCTTCAAGCGCGCCTTTCATGTCGCCCATCGCGCGCTTAACTACACCGCGATTGCTGTAAGCGTCAGGATGTTTTGGATCGAGTCTGATTGCCTCGTTATAGTCTTGTAGTGCGCCTTCTTTGTCGCCGGCTTCCCATTTGGAAACGCCACGATTGTTGTAAGCATTTGCATAATTGGGATTGATTTCGATTGCTTTGTTCCAGTCTGCGACTGCGCCTTCTTTGTCGTTTGTTGCCCATTTGAGCAAGCCGCGGTTGTACCAGACTTCGACTACTTTGGGGTCTAGTTCGATACTCTTGGAATAATCGTCTATGGCGGACTTGAGCTGGTCGAGCGAGCGCTTGATTCTGGCTCTTTCAAAAAAGTAGGTGGCGTTCTTGGACTCGAGCTTAATTGCTTCGTTTATCGCATCAAGGGATGCTTTCATGTCCTTTTGCTCGAAAAGCTTGTGACTCTTGTCAGCGAGTTCCTGTGCTGTTTCAGCCATTGCAACTGTGCCGGATAAAGCCAGAAAACCGGCTGCGGCAGCGCTCAGAAGTAACTTTTGCACAATAATTCCCCCAACTTATATAATGGATTTTTATTATAATAGTGCCTTACATTAACGGAACCCCGATAAAAGTTGAACGCTTGACAATGAAATTACCCAAATCAATTTGCTCGTTAGCACTAGTTTTGTCACTTATTAGCCCAATGGCGATGATTGAACCTGCAAGCGCCCAGTCGCAGTCGCAGATTCAAAATGTTCTTCAGCAAGCGGCTGGATTTGAAGCCCAGGGGCAGTATCAGGAAGCGGGAACGCTTTTGACCAATTCAATCAACTATAACCCTAAAAATCCCGCCTTCTGGAGTCTTTACCTCACTCGCGGGTTTATCTGGTTTCAATTAGGAAATATCGTTAACGCCGGAAATGACTTCGAAGCGGCTGGTACACTAAATCCCAACGAGGGTCTGTGTTACATGGCGCGGGGGATGGCTTTTGCAGCGCTCGGCAATTTCGATAAAGCTTTGCTCGACATGAACGTAGCCATAAACAAGAAACCAAACGAAGCAAAATTCTGGTTTCAGCGTGCTTATGTTTACAGCCTCATGAATAATTATCCACAGGCTTTGGCTGATTTGGAAAAATCAGCCTCTCTGCGCACCACGCAGTATGAGCGCTCGTACGATCATGCTGCACGTGCCGTTGTTTATGGACGAAACAACGAATTCGATAAAGTCGAGCCCGAAGTTTCTGCTGCTCTGAACATTTTTAATTCATGCACCCCGGCCCAAAAAGTTGAGTCTGCTCCAGCGCTTTCAGAGTGTGCACTTGCTCGTGCATTAAAAGGCGATGAAGCAGGGTGCAAACAACTTATAGACTTGGGAAACAGTATTACTCCCATTTCGAATCTCACTCGTTCCAGGTTGCTTGCAATTACAGCTCTATGGAATGGCATGCAAGGCAAAGTAGCTGAAGCAAATATGATTGGTCAGCAAGCAATTGCGCTGGCGCCGCAATATAAATGGGTCACAGCAATCAGCACTACTGCTGTTCAGGTGGCTCAGCAGAAAAGCGGTGGTGGCACAGTGGTGGCACAACAACCATACGTTTCACCTACATCTGTTGCGACTACCACTACCACTACTCAGACACCTAATAAAACAACAACAGTCGTGACGCAGGGTCCAAAAGCAGCAGACAAGCCAATTGATGATAAATGGGCGCTTGTGGTTGGTATCAGTAAGTTTCAAGATGGAAGTATCGGCAGGCTCAAATACAGTGCCAAAGATGCCAAAGATTTCGCTGAATTTCTGGTGGCAAAATGTAATTTCAAGCGCGACCATGTTCGTCTATTGCTCGACGAACAAGCGACGCAGCGTCGCATTCTAGAAGAGCTTGGAGACAAGTTTTTGCCTCGTGTAGCTGACCCAAACGATCTGGTTGTCTTTTATTTCTCAAGCCACGGCAGTCCCGCCAAAGCAGATTCAAGTCAGGTTGAAAAAGGTTATCGACCCAAAAATTATTTGATTGCTTATGACACTTCCAAAACAAGTTTGTTTGCAAGTGGTATCAACGTAAACGATTTGACTCAGCTTATGAAAGAGCGCGTTCCCACCGATCGTATATTAATTGTTCTTGACGCCTGTCATAGTGGTGCTGCTGATGCAAATGCCAAAGACGGTGATGATCCGCGCAATATTGACCCCGAGCAAGTTGCTGGGACTGGACAAATGGTTATTTGTTCTAGTAAGAGCGACGAGCGTTCATGGGAATCGAAGCGTTATGCAAACGGCGTCTTCACCAAACATTTGATGGATGCACTGGTCGAAAAACGTAAAATCAAAGATGCTTTCACTCACATGGAAGACACAGTCGCACGCGAAGTCAAAGAAGACGAAGCTGCTCGCCAGACCCCCGTAATGAAAGACCAGTGGAGCGGTGCGGATGTGTCCCTTCTGGCTCAGCCATTCAAACCTCGCCCGTTTCCGCCTTCCGTGAAAGAAAAGCTCGCACCAGATAGCATGACGCTTTCGCCTGCTGCTTCAAGCCGCCCCAGGTAAGCTATAAGGCTTGCATGATACCACTACGCGACGATGTCCAATCAAGTATCGCACCGGCAATTAGCTGGCTAATAATCGTGCTTAACGCTTTTGCTTTCATGATTGAATTAAGTCAAGGGTCTGCATTGAATTCGTTCATAAGCGAACACGGATTGATACCGGCAGATTTTCTTGGACATTTTGGTGCGGGACAAATCGTCAACGTTTTTACTTCTATGTTTTTGCACGGTGGATTCGCGCATATCATCGGTAACATGTGGTTCTTATTCATTTTTGGCGATAATGTCGAAGACCGAATGGGGCACATTGGTTTCTTATTCTTCTATTTGCTCACCGGAATTTGCGCTGCAATGGCTCAAGTATTTTTGAGTGGCGGCTCTAACGTTCCGATGATTGGTGCAAGTGGTGCCATATCTGGTGTGCTTGGCGCTTATTTCATTTTTTATCCTCATGCCACTGTGCAGGCATTAATGCCTATGGGTAGTTTTTCTCGCATAGTACACGTGCCTGCAGGAGTTTTTCTGGGACTCTGGTTTGTTATGCAATTGGTGTCGCAATTCTCAAGTGCGCTTGGCGTTGAAGACAGCGAAACTGGGGGCGTAGCTTTTCTAGCTCACCTTGGTGGCTTTGTCGCTGGTATGGTTCTTGCCAAAGTGTTCGACAAACGCTCGGGCGGCGGCAAATCTTATGGCGAATTCGCTTAAGGCGAGTTCTCTAAGCTGATTTTCAACACCCCAGCGTATTGCGAGAGTGTGTTGATCATTTTTGCTGGCAACTTAACAACTATGCTTTTCGTTTCCGAATCAACCTTGATGACTTCGATGCCTTTGAGCTGCTTCAGAAGTTTCACAAAGGAGTCTGAACATGTTTGAACAGTAAGTTTAAGCTTGAGCGATTCACTTTGATCTTTCATCGACGCCATCTTGTTTTTGACTTCTTCGGAGATTTTTTCAGCAGGAGTGCTGTCAGTGTCTGGTATTGGCGCTCCTTCAGGTAAGGTGGGAGACGTCTTTTGATGTCTCTCTGCTCGACCAGAAGTATAGTGGCGCTCATCCAAAACAGTCGGTTCAACCTGGAACATATTCATGTCTCGAGGACCTTCCACTCTGCCGATTTCTTCGGGAAGTTGTCTTGGAAATATTGGAGATATTTTCTTAAGGCTAACGCCCTGCGGAGTTTCAGTGACCACCGCAATTTTCTTGTCTGATGGCTTGTGAGCTTGTCCCGACTCGTCCACTGCAACGAATGAGGTAAACTGCGTCATGATGTGGTAGTCGAGACCAACGCTTTCAATGCTTTGCTCCATCTCTTTTTTTGAATCTGGACGTGATACCAAATTCAATGCCTGAGTAAGCTCGTCCACTTTCATGCGTGCCCATACTGAAGATAGCACTTTGTTTTCAAGTTCTTTTTCTGGCAGACGAATCGGAAGTTTTTGTTCGTAAGCCTTGCCGCCACGCAAGCCGTGTATGCGAACGAAACCAGCTCCAGCCTTCAGATATTTGCCAGTCAAATAGAGAGGACGTTTTGCCCAGATATCGTTTATCACCGATGGCTGAACGTCTTTGACTTGCACTCCATCGAATTCGACTTTGATATCTGTCAAAACCGGGCTAGCCAGTTTGTCGTAAAAGTCCTTGGCTACTTTATCTCCAGGTGTATTGAGCAGAACAAATTCAGATTCTCCTCCGCCAGCTTTTGCTACACCGTCTAGCAAATGTCGATTTACAGAATTGCCAGTTCCAAAAGTAAACCAGCGTGATACCCCGCGATATTTAACTACATCGCCAATAACTTCGCGGTCATTGCCGATGTATCCGTCTGTGAGCAACGCACAAATGCGGAGTCGATTTTGCGGAGCTGGTTGACGGCATACTTCATCCACAGCAGCTTTCAAATTAGTGCCACCATTTGCTTCTAATGCCGATACCCATTTTTTTGCTTCGAGAATGTTTTCTTGCGAAGCTGGCATGGGTTTGCTGAACAATTTGTCAGTGGTGTTGTCGAACGCTATTAACTGAAATGTATCTTGCGGGTTCAATCTGTCCAGAATATAAACCATGGTTTCACGGCACTTTTGCATGGGCAGCCCATGCTGAGAGCCTGATTTATCTACAAGAAAAACAAGTTCGCGCGGTGCCACTTCGCTACGTTGCACTGCCTGTGGGGGCAAGAACATAATATTGAAGAAGCCAACGTCTCCATCTTTGTGAGCGAGAAAACCGGATTTTATGTCATCTCCCGCTGCTTTCCAATTGAGTACGAAATCTCTATTGGGTATCGAATCGAATTTTGCCAAAGAAACCTGAGTCGTTTTAGAAGCGCGCTTCATTTCTATTTTGTGTAACTTAGAATTGATATTGGAAATATCGAATCCAGAATTGATATTCACTTTCAAAGAAATGTCATGACCCGCGCGAGTTTTCTCGCCAGCCATTGGAGGAGAAATACGCTCTGGGTCTGGCGTTCCGCCCATGAATCTCGGACCGACTACCATCGGAAATACGAAAGAGTATTCACCGTTTTGATACGGTAAATACTCCACGTATTTTATGTTGATACGAATGGTGGCATGAGGAGGAATATTTGCCACCGACTGAGTAAAAATATTCGGTCTTTCTTGATCGAGCAAAGCCGCCGTTTTTCCTTGTGACTTTGCAGATGCGTAAATTTGCGCCGCTTGCGCTCTGGTTTTTATTTCGCCTTTAATAGTGCGGTCGCCAATTTTCATGGTCATTTCATCGACTGCGCTTGTGCTAGAGAGTGGAAAAATGTAAGTAGCTTCTATCGTTTCATTCGTAGGATTAGAAAAGACCTGCTCGACATTCACTCTTGCTACGTAGCCAGCAATATCGGCTTGTACTGCAGTGTGCTGGAGGGGGCAAATGTTTTTAACAGTGCCATTTTCATCTATTATATTTAGAGCACCACTATTAGATCTGAATTTAGTATTCTCAGTAGTTTGTTGACTGCGTCCGTATTTGAAGTTAGCCGTGGCATTAGCTTTAGAAGTAGCAGTCCAGGTCGATATCCCTATACTAAAAGCCAGTGTTGCAGATAGAAAAGTTGTAGCGAGAGATTTTTGTAATTTCATGACACAGCCCTTTGATGAAAAATTTTCGCAATCAGCAGCGAGAATTGTAGGCAAAAAAGCGTGCCTGTGGGCTTAAACTAACATTATGCGATTTCGGGAACAAAACGGATCCCGAATCAGTCGCATTACTTTGAAACTCGGATTTAACTCGCCTGAGGAATTCCGTAAAGACGAATTTTAAATACGCCATTGTACTGAGCGAGCAGCCCGACAGAGTTTGCAGGCAATTTGAGAGCGATGGTTTTGGACTCTGCGTCAACCTTTATGATGTCGAGTCCTTTTATTTGTTTGAGCAAACTGACAAAAGATTCAGAGCACGTGGTGCAGCTTACGTTGAGTTTGATCTCGCCATCTTTGTCTTGCATCGATTTGATTTTGTCTTTGACAGATTGATCAATCTTCTCGGCAGGAGTCGGATCGCGATCGGGTATGGGAGCACCTTCAGGAAGTGTAGGCGACATTCTTTGTTTGCGCTCAGACTTGCCTGAAGTGTAATGTCTTTCGTTAAGCACAGTGGGCTGTAACTGCATGAGATTCATGTCGCCCGAGTTTTCTTTTCGACCGATTTCTTCCGGCAGTTTCAAGCTGTCTTTGCTTGATTCGGCAAAAGAATTTAAACCGACGGACCATGAACCTACCGTTAGTAGCATTAATACAACTGATTTACGCATACTTTTCACTCTTTTGAAGTCGACTCTGGCTGAGCTTCGCGAATCTCGGGCTCAGTCTTCGCTTCTTCTTTTGAGGCTTTAGGATCTGAAGTTTCGCCTTTTTCGATATAGTTTTTCAGATTGGTAAGACCCTTATCAAAATCGTCATTACACATTTTTTCTACATCTAAAAACATGCCCATTACTTTGCACATAAAAGGATTCGTACCACTCATTGACCAGGTAACTTCTGTCTGTTCACCCTGGGGCACCATCGAAAATACTACTTGATTGTCGCCCTGGAAAGGCTCGGTGAAATGCAAGCCCATGGAGATACTGGTTGGTTTCTTGGCCTGAGTAATTTCCATATTGCCCTTGCCTACTTCGTCGTTGCCTTCCCAGGCGTATTTTGAACCGACACCAGATTCGGCACCACTGTAAGTGCGCTTCATGTTTGGATCTTTATGCTCGTAAGGCGACCACTTGGTCCAGTTGTGGAAATCGATTACTTGATCGTAAATTTTGTCGCGCGATGCATTTATCAGTTTGCTGCGCTGATAGGTGAATGTATCCGGCTTCATTGCGGCCATAATCAGAATGCCAGCCACTGCAATCACGATAGTGAGGCCTAGAGGAAGAAGGATTTTTTTGATCATTTTTACTTTTGTTCCAGAGCTAGTATTTTCTTGAGTGCATTCACATCGGCTCGTTTCATCAGTTTGCCGGTTACCGAAGAGATAGGTTGGACGTCTCTATTTTTCCAGGGATAAACAGTTATTTCAACTGGAAAGCCTTCTTCCTCCCACTTTAAATGCATGAAATAACCTTTCAAATTTTCTATTTCTTCCAGTTCTATATCCGTGAATCCACACAGCTCAAGCTTTTCCTGGATTTCCATAGGATCGTCTGCGTAAGCATGCAAATCGATATCTGAGGTCGCTCTAATTTTGCCGCTGAGCGTTGAGCCAATTAAAAAAGGGTCGTTATCTTCAATGATTAGCATAATTTCTAGAGCAATTTCGCGCATGCGTCTGACGCGCTTTTTGATTTCACCTTCGCCCAATTCGACTTTTGCCAGCAGTGAAATCATTCCCTTAACTGTTTTATTGCTTGGAAAATGATTGTGTCCACTGATGCCCAGCTTTATTGTGGCCCTTTCTTTAGCATGCAGATACTCATTCTCTGCGCCGTCGAGCATGAACTTAGCCGCCTCCTGTGCGACCTGAACACGAGAAAGTTTTTTCATATTTATTGCAAGTCCAACGCTTGCTTTTAGAGACTTTCTAACACTTTACCACTAGTCGTCGTGTTTGTCTTCTTTGATGTCCGAGACTTCGCCTGTTCCAGCATCGATTTTCATTTCTTTTTTGACCTTGCCGTCTTCAGATTTGACTTCGACTTCCCAATAAAGTTTGTCTTTGCGTTTTTCTAAATCGCAGTCGTGAATCTTTCCGCCGGGCAATTGTTGCAGCGCAATTTCTTTTGCCTGTTCGCGAGTGATTTTTGCTTCCGATTCTTTCTTGTCGCCACCATCGGCAAATGCAACGTTGGCAGTGAGTAAAAGCGCGGCTACGCTAAGGAGCAACTTCTTCATTCGTTAACCTCGATTGGAGCGGGAGCGAAATCATCATACCTCAAAGGTCAAATTTATTTGAAAAACGTTTCGACTGCGGGTAAGATAGTTTTATACAATTTCGAAGGATAAACGCTCGTGCGTTACGTCACCAACATTTTCAATATCTTTCGATCCGGCTTTAGCGTCGATGACGCAGTGCGGGCGTAGCCTTAGCGCGCTCGCGATATAAAACACTTCTATAACTTAGCGCCTATTGGTGTCGCACATAGTATCGTGCGTCCGAATTTGTGTGCATATTTTGAGGATTTTGTCATGCAAACTACTGTCAAACACCTGGTCAAAGGGACTACAGCCAACTTTTCTTGTTACAGAGATGGCGAACTCTGGTATTCAGTTGAATACGCCTTTGAAAATGAAACCCGCAAATTCGAATTTCCGGTGCCTGTGACCGATACGGGCACTGGCATTTTTCCGGTTACAATGAAAGCTATAACTTTAATGAGATGGATTAGAAAACATTACGAAAAACATGCAAGCGGCGAGTGGCGGGCATAAAGGAGTCAAAGGACGAATCATGAAAAACAACGAAAACGAAACTGCCTTGAGCAAAGTAACCCTGGAAAAGCCATGCAGCCAGAATTGGGACGAAATGGTCGGCGATGAGCGTGAGCGTTTTTGTAATATGTGTTCGCTCAATGTCTATAACCTGTCCTCGATGACTCGCGACGAAGCCGAAGAGTTCTTGCAAGTGCGAAATGACGGAAGTGTTTGCCTAAATTACATTTCTGATGCCGAAGGCAAAGTAATTACAGATAATGTACCGCGCCCGCTGCGCCCTCTGCGAGATAGATTGCAACCCATTCTTCGGGTTGCGAGTAGTTTTGTGGCGGCGTTTGGTCTGTTTGCCACGGGCGTGCTTGCTCAAGAACAGCGCTTAGGTGGAAAGCCTTGCGTTCCGACTAAGAATCAGAATACGCAGCAACAAACTGTTCCCATGTTGGGCTCTCCGCCTGTACCAAGTCAGGCCGCGCAAGAAGCGATGAATGCAGAGAAGGTTTTAAAAGATAAAATCAAATCGCTCGAAGCGAAGAAAAAGATTAATACCAAACTTGGTGCCACTGGCATTTTAGATTTGGCCAATTTTTATCGCGGCAAAGATAGATTGCAAGATGCGCTTACGCAATACGATAAAGCAATTGAAATCTTGAAGAAATTGCCGAAGGAAAAAGATTTGTTGAAGAATGCTGAACTGAATAAATCGGAAGTGAAAAAGCAGATTGATTCTAAAGCGGCGAAATGAGCAAACGCTCTATCCATACCCTATTAAAGTTTCAGGCGTTATCCTTTAATAGGGCAAAGCTTATTAAAGGTATTCGATAGTTAGATAAAGGGCGCAAATTACCTTTTTGCAGAACGAGGAGTAAAGAGACACCTCGTATTTGTAGTGAGATTTTGGCACTATTTATCATTCCGGGCAACATGGTACAAATATGGGGCATGGACAATCAAACGAGCGAGAAAAAGGTGTCGAAATTCTACTTGTTTCAAGTAGTAATTCTTTTATTGGCCTGTCTTCTAATAACGCTCATTTACACGCTCACCTGGACCTTTGTAAACATGCAGCAGTTTTCTGTCGACTACGAAGGTCACGTGTTATGGGCGTGCCTTAAGCTGTCACAGTTTGAAAATATCTACAGTCTGTCTTCCCTGAGCCATAAGCCATGGAGCGTGATTATCTATAATCCGCTTTATTTCGCCATGGGGGCAGTGTTAATCGCTATCTTTGGCGTGTCGTATGAGCCTTTGCGAATGCTATCCATGGGCTCTGCCCTCATTTCATTTGTCGCCTTTGGGATTTTACTTAAACGCTGTCGCCTTAACGATTTTCACACTATTTTGGTGGTAGCACTTTTGGCCGGCTCGCTGCCAGTAATTCATTGGTCTTCTGTTGCTAGAGTAGATTTTTTAGGACTAGCGTTTGCCTTGCTTTCGCTTGAGCGATTTGCCAAGACTTGGTCAGATTTTTTTCAGGGTAAAGCGCTTAAAGTGTCGATTGGAGCTATTGTTTTTTCTTTATGCGCTGTTTTTACGAAGCAGCAGTATTTTCTTTTTCTACCTGCGTATGTATTGTTTGCATTTTGTCAGAAGCAAAAACGACTGGGTCTTTTGTATTTAGCAATTTGGTCGACGCTAATGGTTGTTATTGGATGCATTTTGCAATTCGTATCGCAAGGCGGTTGGTGGGCACATCTTACTTATGCGGCTGGCTTACCATGGGAATGGACTACGCTAGCAACTTTCATTGTGCCTTTCGTTCTAGACCCCAAAACAATTATTTCTGCAGTGGTTATTCTTGTTGCGACATTTTTCAAATCGGCGTCGGAAGAATCTGAGCGTGATACCACCCGAGCGTTCGAGCAATTAGCGCTGATTTCATTTCTTATCTCGCTTACACTGGCTCTTTATACAATGGGGCTGCGAGGGGCTTTTCACAATCACTTGCTTTGCACGCAGATGACTTTATTCTGGCTCGTCGGACTCATGTTAGGACGATTGCCACAAACGTACAGTTTGCCTTTAATCGTTGCGCTCTTGCTCAGTTTGGATCCGTTACGGTGGTTTGGTGGCGATTTATGGATGCGCTACGATAGAGAGGCGGATACCAAGCAAACGATTAGTATGCTGAAAAAGATATCGAAAGATCGCCTCGTTCTTTCTGAAGATCCATCATTAGCAATTTTTGCCAATGCCACACCTGCCGTCATAGATGCCACCACCTTGTTGAACATGTCATCTGTTCACCCGCAAGACTTGAGCGCCCTCTTGGGTAATCTTAATCAGAAAAAATACAGCGCCGTGATAATAAACACACATGACGCTAGACGCGATCGGGGACTTATCTGGCGCGGACCGGTGTTAAAGGCGATACTAGAAAATTACCATTTCGCAGGCAAATCGGGCGGAAATGGAATGGCACAAAGTGTTTATCTTCCGAACTAAGAGTTCGAGAGATACTATTGATTGGGATTGTTTGAAGGCGGTGGCGTGAAAAACGATCGCAAAAATAGGTTACCGTTGAAATTATCTTGGAGGGAAGGACCACCACCAGCAACTGCTTTGTTTGCGAAGCTAACGAGGCAAATAAAGAGTGCGAGAAAAATGAGACTAATTATTCTACGTTTATTATTGTTCATGACAGGGTCCCCCAGAATTGTTGTTAGTATACCAATGTGTCGGTGACTAGAGCGCTTGACATGCGACGCTATTGGGCTGAGCAGGTGACTAGTGACTTCATCCGAGATATCCATCAAAACAGAAATGAGGCTTGAATGCCTCATGGGTCATTGTTTTGCGATAATTTTTCTTGGATTTTCCTTGCTTAATTTTAATCGCTACGTCGAATGTGTTTTGCAATCTTCTGACACAGGATGGATCATTGAAACTGGTCGTTACATCCTGCACCACGGCTTTCCGTCGGTCGATCCGTTCAGTTGGACGAACCCCGAAAAACCGATTGTTATCTATCAATGGTTTATTACTGTCGTGTCTGCACTGATTTATAAACTAGGCGATCTCTGGCTTGTGGGGCTTGTCTTCGCTATGTTGTGTGCATTCACGAGCATTGGATTGTTATCAAATCAAATGCTCGCTCAAAAGATAAAACCAGTTTATGTTTTCGGCTTGCTGAGTCTGATCGCCACTCCTGCGTGGTTCTGGGCACGCCCCCAATCAGTGTCGTTTTTGCTCATTGTTGTGTTTACTTATTTGCTCGAACATTATCGATTGAACGGTCATCGAAAAACTATTTGGCTACTGCCACTGCTGATGGTGCTATGGGTTAATACACATTCTTTTTGGTTCATCGGACTTCTAATGACTGGCCTGTATCTGGCAAAGTCTCTTAGCCAGCCGAAGTACTTATGTCTTTTGTTATTGTGTCTGGCAGCCGTGTTTATCAATCCGTATGGCGCAGGAATACTCGGCTATAACTGTTCGTTTTTGAGTGAGCCAGATTTTGGAAAAATATCTGAGTTGCAGCCATCGCTTCTACGCGACCCTCAATCGTATTTTTCAATTTGGTTGTATCTGATTTTTTCCTGGATTGGAATCATCTACGGAAGAGTGAAAGTGCCTCTGGCTGGACTTATTCTTGGGCTTATAGCTACATGTGCTGCATTGCTCTTTTATCGGTTTGTACCTGTTGCCGTATTGCTTACGTGGCCATATTTGAGTCTGGCATTAAGTCAATTTTCGTTTTTCAGAAACAATGATGAGCCTGGGCAATCTAAGATGAATTTACAACATCCTCTGCTCATGCCTGTTTTGGCGACTGTTTGTGCCGCTATAATTTATGTCATTCATTTTCCACTAAATCAAACTGTCTGGTTCACTCATACCAACAGCAACCAGGGCGCCATAAAATATCTAAAGCAACATCCAGATTTGCGCACGCAGATGCTGTGCAGTCCGGCGCTTGGATGCAGCCAGATTCTGGAAAATCTTGGACCTGTTTTTATCGATACTCGCTTTGATTTTTACGGGCGCCAGTTTTGCAGCGAATATAACGCCTGCATACAGGCGCAAGACGGTTGGCAGGCTTATCTAAAGAGATGGCATGTGAAGTCTTTGGGTATCGAAAACACTTTTGCTATTTATCGCGAACTTAAATTGTCGAAAGACTGGCTTAACAAATATGATGATGGCACCTATTCATTCTGGGTGCAGCGAAAATGAATCAGCCAATTGCAATGCTTACACCTTACAGCGGGTGGTTTAGATAGTGGGCATCTTTAAGATTTTCGATCGCTATAGTTATGCTGAGTTTCTCACTCTGACGGCAGCAGGCACCACCTTGCCTGCGGGGCTTCTTCTCTTCACTGAAGAGACCAAGCGCATGATGCAATACGTAAAGGATTTTGGCTGTCCTATAGACACCTTTTTATTCATGACCATTCTGCAATTGCCTGAGATTGTGGTGCGGTGCATGCCCGGTGGTATTCTAATTGGTGCCATGCTTTTCTTGAGTAAAATGGTTGCAGATCGCGAAATTGTTGCACTGCAAACCTGTGGGATAAGCAAAGCGAGGATTTTCCAGCCTTTTATCATAATTGCCATCAGCGCAGCGTACCTTTCAGTTCTAATTAATGAATTCGCTGTTCCGGCTTGTTTGAAAGCAAGCATGAAAATGACTATTCTTGCAGCAAATAATCGCGATATTCCATTAACTAATGGCATAAACGATTTCAAAGGTTTCAAGTGCGACGAGAAAGGAAAAGTTCAGCATATATTTCTGGTGGCATCAAGAAAAGGTGGTGAGTTGGCCAACACTGTCTTGATTAATGTGACAGACAAAAAGAATATTCAACTCACTGTCGCCGAAAAGGGCTTCTTCAAAAGCGACGCGTGGACATTGTTCAACGGTAATATCTACAACATTACCGAAGATAAAGTGCAAGCGTATCAAAGTTCGCATTTTGACAAGATGCAGATTACTCCTCCAGACAAAAGCAAATTTCTTTTGGAGAATAGAGACCCGTTCTCTTTTGAATTGAACACCATGGAACTCCTGCAACAGTTCGACAAGCTAAAGGCGCAAGGCAAGCCAATTACAAGCTTGATGCGCCTTGACTTGAGCAGACGTATTACCGACCCCTTAGCGTGCCTCGTGATCACGCTTGCATGTTTTCCACTTATGTTGATGACGCGAGGTAGCAGAAAAGCCTATAGCATCGTATATGGTGCATTTATTCTTATTGGCTACTTTACTTTGCGATCTATAAGCGGCGGTTTAGCTGAAAATGCGGTGGTCGCGCCAGAATTAGCCGCACTATTGCCGTGCCTTTTGATTGTCGGTCTGAGTAGCGCTTTTACTGCCATAGTGATCAAACGATTTAACTGATTATAAATAAAAATGCTTGTTTAGCCAGATTAGAGTGCAATTAGTTATACAAGCATCGCGTACTACGAATTTGTTGGGAAAATATTGCTCGGAATTTAATTCCATTATATTTTGTTTGGGGTTATCTCTAATCCCGCGGTAATCGGTGCTTTCAAGGAAAATTTTAAAAATCAATTTGTTCGTTTTCGTTTCATCAAGCATATCTTGAAGAAACCCAATTCCTGCGTCTGGAAAAATTGAATCATTTACATCAACTTTATCTACTAGAAATCCCATATCCTTTAAAAACCGAACAGACTGTTTTTCGATTGGAGAATTGGTTTCGATTAGATCAAATTTTAAGTCCAATATTCCATATTTGAGAAATCCGCCTTCAAAATTCTCTGCGTAATTGAGGCTATATCCATACTGTTCAATCTTATTTTGAATCTCTTTCGATGAAGTCGCCATGGAAGATACTTCTATTTCAAGTCCAATTAGATCATCTATTTGTTTATAAATCAAATTGCGAACTAACTCTTTTATGACAGATAAGCCTGGTATCGCATTTGGCGGCAATCCCAAATTTTGCTTGGGTTCTCGGGTTAAATCAAAACGCATTTCAATATTAGTAGATTGTGGCTTTTTCGAGTTTGTTTTCTTCCTGAAAATGGCTTCAACACTCGCGCTAAGCTTTTGAAAGAATCTGTCCCAATTAAATCCGCTCATCTATTTTCTTTGTTCCAACTTAGTAAATTTGGTCGTTAGATAAAGGGCGCAAATTACCATTTTGCAGGACACCAAATAAAAAGACACCAGCTATTTGTACTGAGATTTTTGCACTAAAACTCGAGCCTGAAAACAAAATTTTCAGACTGCGATTAAGTCAGCTTGATTTAAAAAATGGTGGAGGCGGCGAGAATTGCACTCGCGTCCAAAGAAGCCCCGAAGCCTGCATCTACAAGTTTAGTTCAAAATTCTTCCAGTCGTTATTGCTAACCCGCTGGTAGAGGCTTGAACGGCCATCCGGGGTCGCGAATATGTCTTAGTCTTGGCTATTACTCGCTAACTTCGCCAAGAAGCAATTACCTGGGGTTTACCCTATGCGAGCCGGTAACGGAACTGTACACAGAGTGACAACACTAACTTAAGTTAGGCGGCGGCGCGAAGAGCGCGGCCGAAATTGCCGGTGATGACATTATTTTTGGCATCTTTGAATTTACTTGTTTTTTAACGCGGGAACAGCTCCCTCGACTTGCAGCCTACGACAAAACAACCCTGTCGAATCTGAACGCCCCCATGTTGTGGTGCGAATCGGCTGAACAGCTAGATTCATTCAGTTTTCAGTGTGCGATACCTACATTATATCGAAATAGCATAACTATTTCTGCTTCTGTAACACCACACCTACCCAATTGCCCAGAAACTCGGTCTGTTCCATTATTAAGGGGTATTTCTTGATTTCTTTGTCGAGCAAAGGGAAGCGCTCTTTCAGGATGCCTGCGCAGATGACCCGACCATTTTTGTTGAGCAGTTTTACATAGTCGGCTAAAAGCGAAATGATGTCCTCGCAAGTTAGATTGCTCAAAAGCAGGTCGAACTTAGAACCCATAACTGTTTCGGTAGAGCCGACCACTAATTCTATTTGCTCGCACTTGTTTAAATGCAAGTCTTTGCGGGCTATGTCAATCGCCACTGGGTCTGTGTCTATGCCTATTATCTTGGCTTTGGGATTGAGTTTTGCGCACGCCATGGCAAGAATGCCAGAGCCTGTGCCAACGTCCAGAATTGTGTCGGGAGGCGGATATGCTTCCAGTGCGCGCAGGCAGTACTGTGTAGTTGCATGCAAGCCTGTGCCAAACGCCATGCCGGGCTCTATGAGCAGGACTTCGCGACCTTCGGTCATGTCTTTAGTGAGCGTGTCTTCCATCCAGGCGGGACAGATGACGAATTTCGTGCCGACGCGGAAAGGCTCATAGCCTTCTTTCCATTTAGCAAGCCAGTCTTCGTGCGGAATTTGCACTAATTTCAAAGAGTCGAGCGCTGCTTCCATGCCGTGTTCTTCAAGCCCTGCCTCGATTGAGCGCATAGCAGTCTCGTTCAAATCGTCTTCGTTGAAGGATGCCTTTATGCTAACAGTGCCGTCCTGGAGGATATGAATCTCGCAGCCAATTGCGCCATTTTGCATGAAAATCCAGGAGGCAAGGTCTTCTTGCTCCTCGGGCAGGATTATTTCAACTGACGCCCAGGCTTGGGGTGTTTGATTCATCGTCATAATTTAGCAGTTTTTTGCTCGAAAGTCCCGTACTTAGCCAGATCCTGATAGGCATATTCATGAAGCCACTTTAGTGCGTCTGGGCTGTGCTTGAGATAAGCGTCTAAAAAGTAGGTAGAGGCGCGCGCAATGATGTCTTGCTGGACTTTGTCGCCATTACGCTTGCGCGGACGTCCGTTGAAAACCATGTGGTCGGCTTTGTTTATGATTACCAGGTACTGGTCGGCGCGAGTGATACTGTCGTAAGCTGCGCGTCTGTCCTCGATTTTGGTCTCGCCAATGGGTGAGGTGTCTTTGGTCCCGGTCATGTGTAAACCAGGCAGGGCAATGTCTTCGAAGGCTACAGACGGGTCGACAGTTTTTCGAGGACAGGTTGGACTCAGATAGATAGCTGCTTTGAGCCTGGGGTCCGCAAAAGTCATGACGCTGCCACGCGGACCGATTATTTTTTGTCCGCTTGCTGTAAGCGCTGTCCATGAGCCAAACGAATGTCCGGCAATGGCAATGTTGTTAGTGTCTATTTTTCCTTGCAGGCACGAACCTGAGTCGGGCTTTGCTTTTTGTTCTAGCTGGTCGACTATGAAAGGAATATCGTTTGCTCTATTTATCGCGTGCGATGGGTCTTTTAATGTGTCTTTGAGCGCGTTTAGAAAGCCCCTGAAAGTTTTTATCTCGTGCGATTCTACTTTAGGTTTCCAGATAGATTCGTCGCTGCCTGGATGTTGAACGAAAATACAAACATATCCATGCTCGGACCAGTATTTACCCAGATAAAGAGCCGCTTCGCGCGAGCCGCCAAGACCGTGTGAGAAAACAACCACAGGAGCGTTTGATGCCGATTTTGGCAAATAGATTTTGACTGGCAAGTCGCGGTTGCGCTTTTGGTCATGCCAGTTTTCGTAGATTTCGGTACTGAGGCTGCTCGACAACGTCTGTGAGTCTGACTTTGCTTTGGCGTAGGCAGGCACCCAAACGGGTGCGCCCAGGAAGACTAGTCCCAGGGTCAGTGCCAAAAAACTCTTTGCAAATTTGATTATCCGAACCTCCAAAATGGAATCTATAACGTTATACGAGCTTGAAGGGCAAAAAGTTCAAGAGTCTATATTAATTCTTTTGGGACGGGGCTTCTATTGAATTATTGAACGCTATAACCGGATAAGCTGTAATGTTAGGTAGCGATGGAAATATTTAGTATGACAAGAAAATTTGCCTTCGGGTTTATTGCGTTGAGTTTGATGCTTGGCTTGAATGCGCCTTGCCATGCTGCAGATGATATAAGCAGCCAAATCGAAAAATGCGAAGCTCTTTTGAAAGACGAAGAAGGCGACCAGGCTCTCAAAGAAATCGAAGCTCTTGTAGCTAAAGCGCCAGATAATGCCATCGCGAATCGTTTGCTTGGTGATGCTTTATTGAAGGTGCAGCGACTGGACGATGCTATCAAGTCATACGATAAATCTATTACACTGGATCCAAAAGATCCGCGCACTCACCTTGGACGTGCGCACGCTTTCTTGCTTAAAGGCGATGTGGCACAGTCGGTGAAAGATTACGATACGTCAATTGAGTTGAGTCCCAAAGATGGCACTTACTTCAATAGCAGAGCGCTTCTCCATTATTTTTTAGCGACTGAGGCGCATGGTAAAAAAGATCCTAAAGCTGCGTTGAAAGAAGTCGAACTGTCACTTTCTGATAGTACCGAAGCGATAAAGCTCGGGCACGATTTCAGCTCGGCCCGCTTGTTGTGGGCTCAGGAAAATTTGTTCAAAGCAAAATTGCTTGAAGAAACAAAAGCTAGCGATGCTGAAATCAAAAAAGCTTACAACGATGCCGTTGATGGTTTTACTCTAGCAATAGATGCAAGATCGTCTGCCGAAGATTCAGTTGCTGAGGCGAATAAACGGATGGTCGTTGCCAAGTTAGGTGTTGCCCAGACTTATTTCTTTGCCAAAGAATATCAAAATACAATTTCGTCAGTCGATAAGTATATCGATGGAATGCCGCGTAAAGACAAAGCCAACGCTTATCTTCTACGCTTCATGTCTAACAAAAAACTTGGACACGAGCAAGAAGCCGAGAGCGATTTCGCCAAGTATCAAGCAGCCAAGCCTAAGTCTTAGTCTTAGTCTTAGTCTCTAATAATTCTGTGAGCGTGCGAGAAACGCTTGAAATACCAGCTATCTGGTGTGAAGGGTCTTAGATGAACACCGACTGGAATATCGTTTCCATTCGAGTCCTTATGCCCTTCTCCAGTGCAATCGATTATTAATGGAACACCATTTGGTGCTTTGCCATAAGCACCGACCCACATAATGACGTGGCTGATTTTGTCTTCGTCGCGCTTTTGAATATAAAGTAAATCGCCTGTTTTTAAACCGTTTTTGAGCAGGTCATAATTTTCTTTGTCGGTACCATTGGTGGTGATGACGTCAGCTTGTATTGGTGTACCACCAGTACGCTCGGCGTCTATCAAATGATTTTCTGCCTGTTTTTCTACGTTGGTATTGAGTTTGATGCCCAGACCGTAATTATAGAGCCAGCCTGTGAAATTGCTGCAATCGAGCCCTTTTGAGTTACATCCATATTTCACTTCTTTCCACGGCCAATCGGCAGGAGGATCCCAGTCTGGTATATGGTGATGCTGATAAGGCAAGCCAATCATGCGCACCGCCACAGCCAGCAATCGTTGTCTTTTCCATTCGGCAGATTTTCTTTCGAGCCCTTCTGGCGCTGGAAAATGTCTTGGTTCGGGGCCCCAGGACTGGAATTTCTTTCGGATTGATTGTGAATACCACTCTTCAAAAGGTGTTTGCGATTCGAGTTTCCAGTCGTTTCGAGGACTTTGAGATTCGCATTGACACAGATCTTCCGCTGGTTCTGTCAGTTTAACGCTATACGGAGAATCGTAGCTTTGAGCCGCCAAAAACGATTGTGCGCTAAGTGAAAGCGCGCAGAAAAGCGATGCTATTAGCGAATGTTTATACCGCACCGGGCGACTTGTAATGGAAAAGAGCCGGTCCAAGAATGAGCCACGCAATAAGAGGCACAAAGAAGAATCCGACCAATATCATATTTTGCAAGAGACGTACGAATGTTTTCCTGCTCAGCGGCACAAGGACGAAGACTGCAATTCCAATAATCTGCCAGATCAGGAACATTTTGTTGAAATTTGAGCCCAACTGGGTGTGGTAGAAAGCTTCGAAATATTTGGGATTGGAAAGATTTCGAAGGGCGATGAATGCTATCTCCGATACGCAAAGCATCGTGGCAAAGAGACACCTCTGGGCGAAAGAGGCGGTTCGTTGTTGTTCAATAATACTTTCCTTAGCCATATTCTTAGTCTACATTAAACTATTGATTTCCCAAAACGTCTGCCGCCTTATCGGGCTTTTGACAACCTGTTCGATAACGCGAAGACCTAAGAGCAAGCCAGATTAAAAGTCCCTGGATGGGTAATCTGAGCCACAAAGCCCATACGGGTATTTTGGGGAAAAGCTCGGGATTAAGGGCCATATTGAGATTTACAGGAAAGACGCACACAAGGAAAAGGGCGATGCAAATCCCGGCTGGTTTACGGGTCTTTTCTACTATTAAACCAAGCGCTCCCAAAATTTCTATGACGCCTGTGAGTTGGACCAATAATATTTTCGCTGGCAAGTATTCGGGCATTGCACTTGCAAATGTTTCTGTTTTTATGAAATGCATTACGCCGACACCGATGAAGAGTGCCACCATAAAATAAATTGCTATTTTGTCAAACAGTGCTTGCGCTCTCTTCATCTGTTTCTTCCGATTCCTCAATGTATTGAAAATCATCCCACCAATCAGAGGTCAGAATCAACTCTATTTTATAGTCTGCATCTTGTTCTAAAATTTCAATGCCCATCAGTTTTGCTAAATCCTGACTGTACTGGACGAATAACCGTTTTACTTCTTTTTCGGTATTATCTGGATAAACTGCGAAGAGAGTCAGTTTCTTTTCTTTCGATATGGCGATTATTTGTCTGCAATAGATTTGATTTTGATCGTCGAAAGCATAAACGACTCTCTTGTTGATATCGAGTACGGTGCCTAATGCTGACCAGCTGAACTTCCCTCCAATACCAGTACATGTTCCAACATAAGTGCCATGTTTGAGCTCTTCCAGTGGGTCCAGTTCAATTTTGAGGGTGTAGGCGGTTTTGTCATCGCCTACATGGTATCGGCGTTGAAAACCATTTAACCAGGGATCGAAATTGATTGAGTCGTTTTTTTTGAGCCATGTTTGATTGAGTTGATGGTTCGCGAGATAATTTGTGTCGCCATCCAGAAAATGGTTGAGAAATTTTTTGAATGCACGTGCATGAGGCTCTTTATTGTTTTGATGCAATATCTTGAAGGCGTGACGCACTTTGTTTTGCATATCTGATATTTTGCGGTCAGACATCGCTTCGAAGATCATTTTTTCTAGATGATCGAGTTTTATACGCTCCATATTCAGTATCACTTCGTCAAAGGCGCGGCTTAGCAGTTCGGGTGCCAAATCTAAGTCTCTTGTTATGGCATCTCTTACTTTTCGATTGATAGCGATAGTGCAAGAATTGTCGATGACCGCTTTTAAAATTTGTCGCTGTTCAAGCACGTTTTCACTCGGCTGCATTTTGTAAATGGATTCTTGAGCGAATCTTTTTAAAATTTGCTCGCTCAAATGTCTGTTCAAACATCCCATGGTCTTTAGAGTTTTCATAAGGGCACGTGGCGCTTTCTCTAGGGAGTGCATGAGAAATTCGGGAAGTACTCGCTGAAAATTTTTCAAGGCGATATAAATCAAGTTAGCGTCATTCGACCGAAGGCAAGCTTTGATAACTTCTTTCCAGTTTTTATCTGGAATTTGAAGCAGTCGTGCTTTTAGTTCTGGTTGAAAGCCGGAGAACAGTCGATAGAAGACCTCGCCAAGATAAGCATCGCAAGCATTTTCCAGTATTTCAATTTTTAAAAACCAAGAAATGAATTCGGGAGCATTTTTCAATTCGAGTTCTTTATGAAATTCGAATTGAGAAAATTCATTGAGCAAACTCCAGGAAATATCGCTATCCCCATATTTAGCCAAAAAGGATGCAACTTCTAACATTGAAGAATTTGAAATGCTTTCAAATCTTATTCTATAGATAAAGCTGTTAGCTATTTCAGGATTGAGTTTCTTCCAAGGGATTTCTAAAAATGTTTTTTCATTTTCATTTGACTCAGCGCAAAACATAGCCAGTGCAACGCCTTGATCATAAGTGAATCGGGATTGTCGCTTCGGTTCTTTTTGTGTCTTTGCATAATGTGAAAGAACGCTGCGGATTTCGTCGAGACGACAAAGAGGGCGAGGGGTCTTTTTCAGGTAGACAGTCTGGAATTGGTCGTCTTTAGAAAGGGTTTTGCTAAAGTCTCGATGCAATTCCAGGTCGAATCGAATAAGTTCTGATTGAGCGTCATTTCTTAGTCCGCTCAATGTGTGTTCCCAAACGGCTTCAATGCTTGAGTATTTTTCGAATTCGAGAGCTAGTAAAAGAGTATCGCTCAATCGAGATCCAATTTTGGCAAATTTATTAGAATCATCACTGATATCTAACGTGGCTTTCAAAACGGTTTCTCGCGAGGTCGACTCCAAGAGTAAAAGAGTTTGCAAAAAATGAGAGGCGTCTGCTGCATTTGTTTTGTGTAAAAGTTTCAGACTCAGTTTTCGGAGCGAATTGTTATTATCCAGATCTAGATCGAAATATATTTGCAAAAATTTCTTGATGAAAGAAGGCGAATACTCTCTAATTAACTGATAAAAAGAAATGCGAAAGTCGTCAGGAAGGGACAAATACTCCGCTTGTCCGGGATCTGAATTCTTCGCGAACTCTCTTTGCAAATCTTCGCTCAAAAGAATGATTTGCTGAATCCCCTGCATGTTCGTTAAGTAAGGACGCAAGTCAATATTTTTTTTTGCATTCTGTTTTGGTGGTTGACGTTTCGTTCCTTTGAATGCGCGTGGATTTGCAGCTGTTGCCTTCGGCTTTTGAGGTTCATGTGCAGCTTCAACAAGGTTTGGTAAAGATGCTGTATTTGCAGCATATGGAAAGGTGTTTTTCAATACCAAAAATACCAAACCAAAAGTAGAAGAATCAGCAAAATCTGCCTGAAAGAGGTCTTGCCAGGCATTCAAAAGGCGGTTTTTGAAGTTGTCTCTTCCACCGCTTAAAGGTTCTAATTTGACCTCGTAATCGTCTGTCAGGCTTACTTCGATAAGCCCGTGCACGTCTCTAAGGATGCACAAAGTTGCAATTTTCATAATCGACTCTGATGCCTGACAGACTACTGATTCAGATTTTCGGTTTGATAGTTTTCGGCTTTTGCCTCAGCTGGAGTATTAGGAGCGCGTTTTGAAAAACGCATTTTGATTTCTTTTATTACCAGGTACAAAACCGGCACCACATACAAGCTGAGTATGGTCGAGACTACCATTCCTCCCAATATGCTTGTACCCAGCGAGTGGCGGCTATGTGCACCTGCGCCCTCGGCAAACGACAGGGGCAGGATACCAAAGATGAAAGCAAGTGAAGTCATTAGAATTGGACGCAGACGGGTTAGAGCAGCTTCGATGATTGCTTTCTTGTGTGACAGCCCGCGGGCGTAGAGCTGATTGGCAAATTCCACTATGAGAATTGAGTTTTTGCTTGCCAGTCCAATCAGCATCACAAGACCAATCTGGCAAAATACATCGTTTTGTAATCCACGTAACATTTGCGCTCCAATCGCTCCCAGAATCGCAAGAGGCACTGCAAATAGAATTACGAGCGGGTCGAGCAAGCTTTCGTACTGGGCTGCAAGAACCAGGAATACAAACAATAGACCAAGAGCAAAGATCAAAATCGCAAGGTTGCCAGATTCTATTTCTTCAAGCGAAATGCCAGTCCATTCAAAGTTCATGCCTCGGGGCAGAACACGAGAGGCTATACTTTCCATTTCTTGAATAGCTTGTCCTGAGCTTATACCCGGGGCGGGAGAGCCATTGACCTCGACCGATTTAAACAAGTTGTAGTGCGATATGGTTGGCGAAGAGGTTGTGTTGCGCAATTTGACCAGGTTGCTCAATGGCACCATGGTAGAGTCTTTGCCCTGGACATAAAAACTTTTGATGTCGTCTGGATTGTTACGGTAAGGCGCTTCTGCTTGAACATAAGTGCGGTAGCTTCGGTCTAGATAATCGAAGTCGTTAACATAAAGCGAGCCGATGAAAGCCTGAATCGTTTTGAAAACGTCGCCTGTTTTGACTCCGATTGATTCTGCTTTGTCGCGGTCAACATCAACGATAATCTGAGGAGCGTTAGCTCTAAAAGTAGTGCTTATACCGGTTAAACGTGGGCTTTTACGTGCTTCGTTTATAAAAGAGTCTGCTATTTCAGCAAACTCTTCAATGGGAATGCGCTGTGTATTTTCGAGTTCGAATGCAAATCCGCCAAAATTACCCAACCCTTGAATTGGCGGTGGATTGAAGGGAATGCAAAATGCCTCTGTGATGCCCATCAAAGGACCGCGCAAGCGTGCGATGATATCGTCGGCAGTCTGTCCGTGACCTTTGCGATCGTTCCATGGTTTGAGCGTGCAGAAAACAATGGCGTTGCTTGAATTGTTTCCAGAAAAGCTGAAACCGCCTACGGCAAAAATACCGCTGATTTCTTTTACATCTTTGACCGAAGCTTCGACCTTTTCAACTACTTTGCTTGTGTAATCGAGCGAAACGCCGTCTGGTCCCTGGACCACGATCATGAAATAACCGACATCTTCTTCTGGTAAAAATCCAGTCGGCATCCTTGTATACAAAAATGCAGTCAGCCCAAGAGTGGCTACAAAAGCGAGCACCACTACAGCTTTCAAACGCAATAAAATCCTGAGTGTCGAGCCGAAACTATCTCGCAACCAGTCCAGAAATTTATTTATTTGATCGAAAAACCAGTTCTTTTTATGCTCGTGTTTGAGTAAGCGTGCAGACAATGCAGGTGTCAGAGTCAGTGCGTTGAAGGCAGAAATGCCAACCGATATTGCAAGTGTAAGAGCGAATTGTCTGTAGAGCTGACCGGTTGTGCCAGGGAAAAATGCAACTGGAATGAATACTGCTGCAAGCACGAGAGCTGTTGCAATAACGGCACTGGTAACTTCTTTCATCCCTTCTCGTGCTGCTTCAAGCGGGCTCAAGCCGCGCTCTTCCATTAGGCGAGAGATGTTTTCTATAACTACGATAGCGTCGTCAACTACAAGACCTGTAGCAAGAGTGATACCAAACAATGTCAAAGTGTTGATTGAAAAATCGAGCACTTTCATTGCAGCAAAAGTTCCAACCAGCGAAACCGGGATAGTTATGGCCGGAATCAGAGTCGATCTCCACCCTTGCAAAAAGAGGAAGATGACTAGAATTACAAGACCAATAGCTTGAGCCAGAGTGATGATAACTTCGCGGATTGATTCATCCACTGCAAGAGTGGTGTCGAAGGCTATTTCGCTCTTCATGCCTGGAGGCAGGTTTTTAGTGAGACGTTTCAACTCGGCTTTGCAATCGCGAGCGACATCGAGAGCGTTTGCTCCCGGTGCCTGGAAGATGGCGATGCCGACTGCGTTAAGTCCGCGATAGCGCAAAAAGGTCCCGTAGTTTTCTGCACCAAGTTCGACTCGTCCGACGTCTTTTACTTTTACGACAGAGCCGTTGGGACCTCGTTTCACGATGACATTGGCGAATTCTTCGGGGCGGGTAAGTCTTCCGCGAACACGTATATTGGTTTCGAACGCTTGTCCGTCTACATATGGAGCCTTGCCGATAGAGCCGCTTGCGACCTGGACGTTCTGGTCTGCAAGCGCGTCTGCTACGTCTGAGGTAGTAATTTTTCGATTGGTCATTTTGGTCGGGTCGAGCCAGATGCGCATCGAATATTTGCGCTCACCAAAGATGGTGACGTCGCCTACTCCGCGCACGCGCTTCAAGGCGTCTTTTATATAAAGGTCTGCATAGTTGCTCAAATAAAGTGCGTCGTGGCGGTCGGAAGAAAGAGCCGATGCAAAAATGATAGTGGTAGAAACTTTGTCGACCACAACGCCTGTTCGCTTTACTTCATCTGGCAAACGACCTTGCACTGCGCCGACTCTGTTTTGCACGTCGACAGCAGCTGCGTCGATGTCGCGCTCTAAATCGAATGTGACATTTATAGTGCTTGTTCCGTCATTACCGCTCGTTGAGGTAATGTATTTCATTCCTTTTACGCCGTTTATCTGTTGTTCAAGCACGTTGGTTACGCTGGCTTCAACTGCTTCTGCACCAGCACCGGTGTATGCAGAAGTGATTTTTACCTGAGGCGGAACGATGGCTGGATACTGTGCGATAGAAAGGTTCGGGATAGAAACAAGTCCAGCGATAACAATTATCAATGAGCAGACCGAAGCAAAAATGGGTCGGTCAATGAAGAAATTAACGAACATTTGAGGACGCGCTCATATCAGGCTCCGGCGCAACGGGAGCGCCGTCGGCTAAACGTTGGATACCAGTGGTGATTAATTTGTCGCCGGCTTTCAACCCGCTTTTGACTTGATAGCTATTGCCTTCGATGCCTGATACTTCGATTTCGGCTTGTTTGGCTACTCTTTGACCATTATGTTCTTCTACGATGAAAACAAACGATTTTCCAGCTACCTGACTGACAGCTTTTGTCGGCACGAGAATTCCTGGATGAGCATCCCAAACAATCCTGGCAGTAACTTGTTGGTCTGCGCGCAACTCGCTTTTGGTGTTTAAGTACAAGCTTTTCACAAGCACTGTTTGGCTTTCAGAATCGACCGTCGGTGCAATGAATATGACCTGACTGTCACCATAGGCGGTGCCGGAGCTTGACATGAGACCTATTTTGTCACCAAGCTCGAGCTGGCTTGCCATCTCTGCTGGGATAGCCACATAAAGTTCGAGCGGATGATTTTCTGTTAGCGTCGTCAGGTCGGTTGAAGTGGTCACATGGTCGCCGACTTTGGTTGGGATATCGCCTATGATGCCTGTGAATGGCGCTTTTACATCGTAATATTGCAAATGTTCTTTTTCTGCTTTCAGATTCGCCAGAGCTTGTTTGTGCGATCGGTTGAGTTTTTCGACCACCATGCGCTGGGCTTGAATTTGTTGAATTGTCGCTTCTTGATCGGCTTGTGCGGCAATATAACTGTTGCGCCTTGCATCTAATTCAGAGAGTGAAATAGCCCCTTCTTTTTGCAGACTGGCGTAACGGTCGAATTGAGCTTTGGTATAGTCGAGATTTGCTTTCTTGCTTTTGAGCGTACTTTCAAGCGAAGCAAGCGTGGCTTTGGACGATGCGAGATCCGATTTGACCGAATCGGCACCTTCTTCTGAGGCGTTTGTTTGAGCCGACTGCATGCGTGAATCTATCTGCATGATGCGCTCGCCCTGTTTGACGAGCTGTCCCGACTTCACTTTGATAACAGTTATATAACCTTCGACATTGGGGCGAAGTGTGACCGACTTTCTCGATTTGAGTGTCGCTTGATAGTCTGATTGGTCTTTGATGGAAGAAGTCGTGATAGTTTCGGTTTTGACCGAAGTAGGTGGCATTTTCATTGGTGCTTGGGCTGGCGCCTGAGAGCACGATGAAAGAAAGGGCACTACAAGGATGCCCATAAAAAACGCCAAAAGTGTGATTCTTCGGGTCATTTACTCAAACCATACTCTAGTATGATTTCATACTGTGATATGCTTGTCAAATGAACCAGGTCTCCATAAATCGACTTGAGCGAAAGAAAGCTTTGCGACGTCAAAGTCTCGTAGATTCGGCTAAACAGCTCTTTTCAGAGAAAGGCTATGCTGGAACCACCATTGATGATATTGTCGCTCATGCAGACGTGGCCAAGGTTACCTTTTATTATCATTTTAAGTCTAAAGAAGAAGTTGCTCTGGAAATCAGGCGTCAGTGCCAGGAAGAGTCGATAGCTTATATTGATGATTTGCATAAGAAAAATTTGTCCGCCAGACAAATGATTGATGCCTTCGTCAAAGATGTGGCTGAGTGGACAGAAAGCAACTGGCGTTTGCTTGATGTGTTTTGCGAGCAGCGCATAGCTCCGCTTATAAAGCCAGAGGAAGCCGAAGAAAAAGTCGAGCCAATGGTGATGTGTATCGATGCGATCCTGCGAAAAGGGCAGGAGACCAGAGTCTTCCGCTCTGACTTTAGCACTTTGCAAGTGGCGCGTCTTCTCGATTTGACTATTTTGTGCGAGCAAAATAAGTGGGTTCGCTCCGGGCGAAAGCGTGGTGTGTTGCTTGGTGAACTGAAGAAGAGCTTCGAATTGTTTTTAAATGGCATTAAGCTCTAAAACCGGGCGTTAAATATACAATATGTAATTCGTCCAACTTTACATAGAGTTATGTCCGAGACAGAAAACGCCTCGCCCCAAAAGAAATCGAGCAACGATTATGGCGTTGCTTACATCAAGACTTTTCCGGATGACTTATCCAAGTTTAAGGGATTGCTCGATGATTTTTTGCGCGCGGTTCCAACTAAGAGCAAAGTTTTAGACATAGGTTGCAGCAACGGATCGTATGTTGCTTATTTGCTCAAACATGGCTATGACGCTTTTGGCATCGACATTTCGCTTTCGATGCTTGAAGAAGCAAAAAAACACGTGCCATCTGAGCGGTTGTTTTTGATGGACATGCACACTATGGAAGACCTTGGCGAATCCACATTCGATGCGGTTTTGAGCATAACTTCAATGCTTTATGCCAATAAAGAATATTTGCCTCGAGTTCTAAAACAGGTGCATCGTTTGCTCAAACCTGGTGGCAAATTTCTTTTGATGATGCTCGAAGGCGAAGGCGATGGGCTTATTAAGCACAGCAACGGCGAATCTGAAGTGGTGACATACACCACTTATTACGAAGTAGATGAATTGAAACAACGCGTAAGAGCTGGTGGGTTTGAAATAGACCAGGAAAGACTTACCAATCTAGTAGTCTCGTCGCATGCTGAAATTAGTTTGTTCTGTACTAAACAAGCCAATAATGCGTAAAAAACGTTTTCTCAATTTCAATTTTTCAGTAGTTTTGATAATCGGTGCACACAGCTTTTGTGTAAATGAAGTTTTGGCAAAAGAGAAAGTTTATAGCGCATCGTCGTGGGTCGAGCTGGGGGAAACACTTTTTTATCACGGCAATTTTGACGAAGCAATAAAGGCATTTCAAAAGGCTTTGCGCGTGGATCCAGATGTTCGCGACGCGCATTTGTATCTGGCAAATTTGTATATGGAGAAGAAAGAATACGCAAATGCCATTGATGAAATGCAAGAGGTGCTGAAGAAAAAGCCTGAAGATGGCAAATTGAAATTTTTGCTTGGCAATTTGTATCGGCTGGAGAATAAACTCGACAAGGCGGCAGAGCTGGTTGAAGACGCCATGGATGGTGGCGTCGATAAAACCCAAGCGCATAATCTGCTTGGTTTCATTTATTTGCAAAAGGGCGACTATGAGAAAGCCCGCAGTCATTTAGAAGATGCGCTCGAAAAGGGAATAAAACTTCCGGAAGCGCATCTGGCACTAACAATAGTGTCATTCAAACAAAATAAAAAAGCTGAAGCCTACAAAGAAATCGAGCTTGCTATCGCACAAAAAAAGGATTTTTTTGAAGCGCATAACTTGAAAGGCGATTTGCTTTCTTCCGATAGCCAGTGGAAAGAGGCTAAAGAAGAGTATCTTTTAGCGATCAAGCAAAATAAAAGATATGCTCAAGCGCTTGCTTCATTGGGCAATATCTGTTTGAAACAAGACGACTTCGATGGTGCCAGAAAATATTTTGAAGAAGCGGTGGAGATAAATCCAAGCGACAAAAATTCAGTCTGCGGTCTAGCTTTGATGTTAGAAAAAAATGGTGAAATACAGCGCGCTCTGGAACTGTTCGAGCGTGTCGCTATGATGGAAACTGATCCAAATACACTCACTGGTCTTCGATATCGAATAAGCTTGTTGCGTGACAAAAACAAGTATGTAATCAATTCTAGTCCTGTCGAGTACCAAACTAATCCTGAAGAATTGCAAGCAACTCAAGAAGTTTTGCAAGACGCAAATTCTGTCAGACCATTTAGTAAAAGTTTCGTAGAGATAATAGACGGAAAGAAAAAGCCATAGCGGGATAAATAAATCACCGCTGCGGGCGATTGTTTTTTAGTTAAAACGGCCTTTTAATGAGATTATGAAGTCCTCAGAAGAAAGCGCCATACTCTTTCAAGCCATTTTCGAGGATGGTCCTAGCCTCTATATGGTTCTCGACCCCGGGCTTGATATTGTCGCTTTGAGCAACAAGTATTTGGAGGCGACAAAGACCAAGCGACAAGAGATTGTTGGACGTAATATTTTTGACGTTTTTCCAGATAATCCTGATGATCCGAATGCTACTGGGGTTTGCAATCTTAGGTTGTCACTTCAAACCGTCATCGAGACCAGGGAAGCACATACAATGGCAATCCAGAAGTATGATATTCGCGTACCTGGCGATGAGGGAGCGAAATTTGTCGAGAGATATTGGAGCCCGGTAAATTGTCCAGTTTTCGGTCCAAATAAAGAGCTTTTATACATTGTCCATAGGGTGGAAGACGTTACCGATTTCGTGCTGATAAAACAGTCCGAGTCAGGCCCAACCAAAGATACAGAAGAACTTTACCAGCAAATTGACCGCATGGAGCGAGAGATATTTGTGCGTGGGCAGGAGATGCAAAAGCAGAATCGCGAAATGATCACGCTAAACAAAGAGCTTCTGGTAACAAGGGATCAAGCAATAGAATCTTCGCAACTGAAGTCGGCATTTCTTGCCAATATGAGTCATGAGTTGCGCACGCCTCTTGGTGTGATACTTGGTATGTCAGAACTTCTGGCTTGCGATGATCTTTCCGAAGATCAAAAAGAAGTAACCTCTTTAATCGAACAGTCGGCGCGGGCGTTGCTTGCACTGGTCAACGATATTCTCGATTTGTCCAAAATCGAAGCCGGCAAAATGATTTTTGACGAACGCAATTTCAGTCCAGCTCAAATGGTTCATTCCTATGCTGCTTTGCTTCAATCTGCTGCGGCGAAGAAAGATTTGAATCTCATAGTCGAAATCGACCCGTCCTTATCGTCGAATGTTCTTGGAGACGACCAGCGGGTAGGACAAGTGCTGCTCAATCTTTTGAACAACGCAATTAAATTTACCGAAAAAGGCTCGGTCAAAATTGAAGTGTCCGAGATTGAAAATAGCGAGAATAATGTACATATTCGCTTCGCCGTTACTGATACCGGTATTGGTGTCAGCAACGAAGAGGCTAGTCGTCTTTTTTCTCCTTTTACTCAAGTCGATGGATCCATTTCACGGCGATTTGGAGGAACCGGACTTGGTCTTGCTATAAGCAAAAAACTGATTGAACTGCTTGGTGGGACGATTGGTTGCCAGAGTGAAAAAGGTGTTGGCTCCACGTTCTGGTTTGTCCTGCCTTTTAAAAAATCTGGCGAAGAAAAATCTGTGGATTCGAAAGATACCGTTTCTTATTCGTTGAATAAAGGCTGTAAAATTCTTGTGGTAGAAGATCAGCCAATCATGCAGGACTTGCTACGTCGTCAATTCGATACTCTGCAAATAGTCACTGACATCGTGTCAAACGCCGAAGATGGATTAGAGCAATTGTCTGCAAATAATTATAATTATTCGTTAGTATTGATGGATTGCCACTTGCCTAAGATGACTGGGTTTGAGGCTGCAAGACAAATTCGCAAACGAGAAAAGATAGACCCGTCACGAAGGCGAATTCCAATCATCGCAATGACTGCGGGAGCCATGAAAGGCGATCGCGAAAAATGCCTTGAATCAGGTATGGACGATTATTTGAGTAAGCCGTATACGCTTGATGAACTATGCGAAAAGCTGCGCAAATGGGTATGACTCACGCTGCTTTCTCTTTTTCCTTGCGTTCGTTCTCCATGCGCTCTTGTTCTTTGAGTGCCTTTCCAATTGCTGTAGCTGCTTCGTCTGTAGCCTGAATCATTTTTGCATTGGCAGAGGATGCCCAGAAAAACACGTCTAACACAAGCGAGCTACCAGACACCGCGGTATATACTTGAGGCTTGGGATCTTTTACCACTGCGCTCAATCCATTCAAAGCTGTTTTTGCAACTTCAATTGCCTTGTCTTCAGATATATTGGCAAAAGGAATTTGTAAGTGAATTCTGCGCTTGTCGTACGCGGTAAAAACAGTAACTGGTTCCGTGAAAAGTACTCCATTAGGTATGTAAACAAGCTCACCGGTGTGAGTTTTTAGCAATGTGGTGCGAATAGTGATATCTTCGACAGTGCCTTCGAAATCTTTGGCTTTTATTTCATCGCCGATGCCAAAAGGTTTTTGCCAGAGCAATAACATTCCCGCAAAAAAGTTTTGCAAAATATTTTGAAACGCAAAACCGATAGCAACCGAAGTTATGCCAAGTCCGGCAATTAATTTGTCAGGGCTGAAGTTAGGAACCACTACCACCGCGCATATCAGAAGCCCCATCACCACAGTAGCTACGCTCACGAGCTTCGCAATTGCATGGGCAAGTGTTTTGTCTATTTGCGCGCGGCTGGAGAGTGAATATGCTGCTTTGCCGACGAGGCGGCTCAAGAAATAGAAAATAAATAGTATTAATCCGGCAATCACAAGATTGGGCAAAAGACGGAAAAATCCGTCGATCATTTTAATGACTGTTTGCCAGGCAAGGGTGAGCCCACGTTCCATAAATGCTCCTCATTTCCAGGTTGTGAGATGACTATCTGGGTGTATAGCACGGATGGCCTTTATTAGAGAGCAGCTGGGTGGAAAGAGGTCTGCTGCATGGGAGCCGATTCAACTGGTGCATTTGAAGTCGCTGGTGTTTGTGCTGGCTCTGCGGGCACTTGAGGTTCAGAAGGCGACGAACCTGATGTTGAAGGAGAGTCAGGAATAGTCTGTGAATTTGCATCTGGATCTGGTGATTTTGGAGGCGTGCCAGATGGGGGCGCATTCAGCTGTTCTTGCTGCAATATTTGTTTTTTGATTCTAGCGATTGATTCCCCGTGAGATGGTTTTGCTGCCACCATTCTGACACCACTGAAGAGACGAAAATCAAATCCAGATAGTCCAGAGACGTTGTTTGAATGCCAGTTCCAGATTGGTTCTGCTCTGAAGAAGACTTGCAGACCTGGATGCTTTTTCGATATCGAACGAGCTGCTTCGATATCCATTATCATCGACATGTTGCTTTGATTTGGGATGGCAGTGGCTCTGTTTCTATAGTTCATCACAAATGTATCAGTGACAGAAAATACCCAGCCATTTCTTTGATGCACTGCACCAGCAGAAAAGAAGGGATCGATTTCACGCTGACCACCAGTGAAATAATCGCCACCGCGGAGCTGCAACAGGGCGCTGCCAAACATTGTGGTTCTAGGTGTAAGCATGTGTAACACGCTCACCGAAGGCAATAAGTCAGACTGGCGAAGTCCTTTTACCTGCCACAATTCACGTGCTTGAAAGTCGAATTGCACTTGTGTTTTGCGTCCAGCCATGAGCGAATGACGCAAACCAAGAGACACTGATTGTGTTGTTGGTTTGCTCAAAAAACCATGATTTGCGAATACGTCTTTGATAACGAAATAGTTGCAGTATATGCCTGTGTTTTTGAGGAAGTTATAGCCTACAGTTATGTTTGGCAGAATACGAAAAGCGTAGTCTGCTTGTGGAACACGTTTGCTTGTAAAAAGAACGTTAGTGTCGAGTCGTTGCGATGCTTCAACAGTGGCTGAGTACCATAGATTTTCAGGCAATGCTTGATTTAAACGAAACTGAAAGCCAGGTTCTGTAGACTCGCGCTCTGGCATGAGACCAAAAGGAGTGGCGTCAGTCGGCACTACACCCGGAGTTGGAACCGGTGTGTTTTGCGCCAGTGTTATTGGTGCAAGATTTGCTTGCTGGGCATTTGCCGAAAGCGAAGACGACGTGATTGTCAAGCTGGATAAAAGTAAGAGCGAAAGAGCGAAGCGTTTGCTCGCGTGCTGTCTTGAAACTCTAGCGCTTGTCATCGTGGTAAATGGGACACCTTTATCCACCTGACTTTAACATAGATGACACTCTTTCGATACTTGAAAAGCGCCGATAATGGAAAAGCTTTATTTAGGTTAGAGCCTTTAGTCGAGGGCGTTTGGACCAGACGATTTGTATGGTGTTCCTTTTGGATTGAGCGCCATCAAGATAACAGCGTTTTTGATCATTTTGTGGGCTAGCTGTCTTTGTGCTTTGTTGTCTGATTTGATCATTTGGCGAAGAGCTGGAACACTCGAAAAGGCGCCAATTATAGAGAACTCGGAAATGTGAGCAGTGATGCCACCACCAAGATCTTTGCTGTGTGTTTTTCGGTGTCCAATGTCTTTACCAGGATTCAAATGGTCGAAATGGGCATTGGGATTGCGTGTAAGCAATACCTGATGTCCGGGAAGAACGTTTACCACTTTGTTGTTCGAAACAACAAATACGCCACCTCTATGCGTGTCGTGTAAATTGTATACAGCAACATCGTTTCCAGTTTCCATTACATAAGCAGTCGAGCCGCCTGCTATATGGACTGTACCTTCGTGAGTGTCGACAGTGATGTTTTCGGTCGGTGCAAAAACGATGAAGCCTTTGTCCAGAACGAAATGTGTTCCACCAGAATTAGGTCCGAAAATGACACCAGCAGCTTTGAGTGCATCGAGTTGTTGGTCCGTGAAAGAGGCAGCATGGAAGAGTGCGCTTGTCATTGTATCTAATTTGTTATTGTTGATTGCTACGTTGCCTTCAAGCAAATTCGAATTAGGATGCTGTAGCGTATACAGAGACTGTTGTAAGCTCGAGGCATCGATTGGTGTGAAATCTGTAGCTGTTCTCGTGCCAATAATTGAATTGAGTTGAGCGGCATTTTGTAGTGCCAGTAATGCATTCAGTTCTGCCAGCGTTAGAATTCCACTGCGTCCGCTGCCTGAGCCGGAATCAACGACCACAGGAACTGGAGGCGGAAGCGGCACGGCTGTTGCTTGAATCTGATTGAGTATATTTCCACCTAGATTGACAGTAATTACGCTGCCATTACCTGCGGTGAATGAATTAGTGGTTGGAAATATGCGTGCACTGGTCACCGCCAAAGTAGACGGATCTACGTTGCCGAATCCTACATACTCACCTGCTCCAACAGTGCCACCACCCGTAACCGTCACGTCACCAGATGCGCCACCATTGAATCCCACGCGACCAGAGTTGTTGGCTGTGTTGGTGGCTTGGATCGAACCATTCACCACTACATTTAGTGGATTGCCAGCGGCTTGATTGCTGAACAACACGCTTCCACCATTGCCACTGGTGCCATTGGCTGTAACGTTGTTGCTTACAAATACAGTTCCGGTGTTGTAAATCTGAATTGTTCCGCCGGCGGTAGTGTTCGCAACGGTCAAATTGCCTGCGATAGTGAGATCTGCAGGATTATTCAATTGAAATACCGATGTTGCTGAAGAAGTGTTCAATGTCGCGATGCGATCATTATTTAGGTAGACGCTAGAAGCACCAGAGCCGACTCCCTGACCTGCGTTTGCTTGCATACTGGATGTAGAGAGATTTATATTGGCCCCGAGGCCTCCGATATTTCCATTGTCAGCGGTCAAATTGACTGCACCTGAGCCGGCATTCTGAGCCGAGAGTTGACCCAGACCGGTGATACTTCCTGCAGCGCCAACAATGGATAAATTGATAGTACCGACTGAAGAAGTTATTCCTCCATTCAAGACAATGCTCATGTCAAAATTGCTGTTGTTTGCAATTTGGACATTGCCACTAGATGCAATGCCGGTTGTTCCCACTGTCACTGTGGTGCCATTTGTAGGTGAAGTGTAATCTAAAGAACCGATGGTTCTGCCTGTATCTGTGGTGATGTCCACGCTCTGACTGTCTTGAATAAAGACACTGCCAGCGACGCCAACAGATGGGTTCGATCCGAGAACAAGAATTGGAGTACTGGTATTGATCCTTCCAACGCCTGCACTTCCGATTTGTCCGCCTTCAGTCAAAAGCGTGACTTTGCTTGCTGAGAGCAACCCCGTTCCCGATGGACCCCCGGCTCCTGTACCAATGATTGTGATTGTACCCGTGCCAGTTGCTGTTACGGGGTTGTTGAGAGTGAAAGCGGCATTCATTCCGGAAACACCCTGGAAAACCAGATTGCCTGCGCTTTGAATACCGTTAATTCCAAGACCCAAAGTAGTTACATTGATGCCTGTGTTACCGGGATTTTCAGCTGTGTAAGTAAGATTACCAACACTTCCAAGACCAGTGCTAACGTTGACAAAGCCAGCGTCATTGTTATTGATGTAGGCCGTTCCACCCCCGTTAGTTGCAACTTGAACTTGATTGGATGAAATCAAAAAAGGATCCGAGCTTGTTCCGATGTTGCCACCAGCGGTAGAGATATCTATGTTGGAAGAGAGAACGCGTCCAGTGCTTCCCGGATTTTGCGAAATGGTTCCAGTTCCTTCTACAGACAGAGTTGTAACCCCGGAATATTTTCCACCTGTAGTGGATTGAATATTGCCGTCCAGGACTATGCTGGCGTTACTTCCAGTCGCGCCTTGTAAAACCACCGTGCCGCCAGCTGGACCACCGGCATTAGTGACACCAATTCCTGCTGATCCAACTGTGATGTTTTGGCCCGAACCAGTTTGAATAACTCTCATCGCATTGATTGAACCAGCTGTACCTGAGCCTGTAGTCACGTTTACAGATTGTGAGTCGGAAACAACAATGTCTCCCATGCCGTTGTTAGACACTACAAGGGTTGGAGTGTTGACGCGAATTGGAGCACCAATACCACCAATTACGTTTTTACCACCACCTTGAATATTGACCTGACCTGCTGTAATTTCTGTAGCCGCATTGGACTGGATAATATTGCCGCCGACATTGTCAGCCTTAAGCGTGACGGTGTTGGTTCCAGCATCTATATGATGTTGAATATCTATACTTCCAACCGTACCGACTCCACCCAAGTTGGCGGCTTCAATCAACACATCACCGGTGGCATTTATACCTAGTTGTCCCACCGTTGCAGTGGTGGTACCGCCGGCCAGATTGACTGTGCTGTATTGAAGCTCTCTGACCGAACCTGCGTTTGGAGCTGTATTACTTGTAGTGATCGAGCCAGATGCGTAATTTCGGATGTATGTATCGCCGGTTCCATTTGACTGAGCAAGTACGTAAGGAGTTTCAACATACACCGCATCGGTCGAACTTCCAATATTGCCACCACCAGTGATGAGGTAGACTTGATTGCCGTTCAAAATTCCACCGCCACCACTATTGGCTCCGCGAGTGATGACTCCAGTTCCGTTGGTGCTCAAAGTGATTGTGCCACTGGTAGCTCTTACAGTTCCTTCAATATTTAAGTTGGCGCCAGTGCCCGCTCCTGCAAGCAAGTCCACATTTCCGTTTGCGACAATCGCAATTCCGATAGGTCCGACACTTAGCTGTTGGCCGTTTCCAGTTTCGGTCAAAACCAAGTTATTGACACTACCTCCGGATGTGGACGCCTGGAAATTAATATTGTTGTTCACGTTGACATTGCCTGCACCGGCAGTGTTCACGCCCAGGTTAGAAACGCTTGTGAGTATTTCATTACCTGACGATCCTATGTTTCCGCCACCTGTAATAAAGTTTGCAGTGGTTGCAGTAAGCGTAGCTGTAGAGCCAGAGACTTTCGAAACAGTTCCGGAGCCCGTAGCATTTACGTTCACTACTTGTCCTGTAGCATCGTAGTTTCCAGCGAATAGAACGCCAACATTCAAACCCGTCGATACATTAGAATTTAAGTTGCTCGCTGCACCGTTAGCGGTGACACCTGCTGCACCGATTGTCAAAAGCGAGTTGGCGCTCGAGATATAACCGTACACGCTCTGGACGCCGGAGCCATTAGTGGTCAAATTGAATGACTGTGTACCTTCGAGGAAAGCGTTTCCTCCGCCAGTTGAATTTAGTACCACGTTGTTTGCATTGGTTCTAATGACATTGCCACTGGCGCCAATATTTTGGTTCTGTGTGTTTAGATTGACTGTTCCGGCAGTAAGAATTGCGGTATTTGGACTGTTGAAATTGGTTATTGATCCTGTGCCAGTGGCAGAAAGAGTAATCTGTCTGTTTGTCGAAGTTGTAGCTGAGCGATTAATAACGATCGAACTATTGGTGCCTGTTGCACCTTGAATAATTATGTTGCCAGTAGACGTCAAGCTAGCGGTTGGTGACCCAACATAGGTAGTGTCCATGGTGCCACCGGTTCGGGTATACGTTAGGTTGCCTACCGAGACAATGCCCGAGGCTAGATTGAAAGAGCCAGTTCCATTAATATCGGCACTGCCTCCACTCGTTTGAAGCGTGACTGTTCCCGTGGAGCCAAATCCTTCATTACTTATAAGAATGGGATTGCTGCTCGATCCAATGGTACCACTTACGGTGTTCAAGGCAATGTTTCGCGCTATGAGGGTTCCGGGGCCAAAACCAAGTTGATTACTGGTTATATTTCCGCCGCCAGATGCACTTATAGTTAATAGTCCCAAGGCGCTTGCTAAAGTGACATTACCTTCGATGTCTACAGAATGAGCACCAGAGCCGGATTGGAAAATAGTGACATTATTTGCGTTGATCCCGAGCCCACCTTGTCCCAGTACGTCTGTGACACCACTATTGAATGTTTGGGTATAGTTGAAGTTATTTACAGAACCTGTGGCACCACTGCCAGTTAATAATGTTGATCCAGAATTACTGCTCAAGAAAACGTTGCCTGTGCTATTTGTTTGAGAGGTGACAATTCCGCCTTGAATCTGTATTTCGGTGCCCGAGGCGCCGATATTTCCGCCCGCGGTAGTTAAATTCAATCTGTCGGCAAATAGTCTTCCCGTCCCGGTTTGTGCGATGGTGCCAGCGCCAGTGGCAACCAAACTTGTCGTTACGGACGAAGCGCCTGATCTGGACGTGCCACCATTTACATTGATGGTGGTGTCAGTGCCCGAACCGCCTTGAAGAGTAAGTGCGCCAGTGTTTGTTATTCCGGCGCTGCCAATTGTTATAGAGCCGGTAGCTGCATTTTCGGTTAATGTTAAAGCTCCAAGTGATCCTGTTGTGCCAGTGCCTGAAGTCAGGGAGACGCTTTGCGAATCTTTAATGAATGCAGAGCCCGCACTGTTCATCTGAACATCTAAAGTAGGGGTTGAAAGACTCAGTTCTGATCCGCTGGCTCCGATATCTCCGCCACCTGTGCGAAGATTGATCAAATTACCGGATATGAGTCCAGTACCAGACATGGTGCCCGTCCCGGTAGTGGTCAGAGTTACCGTACCAGATGCCGCTAGCGGGCCTGTGAAAACGAGACTGTTATCGGTTCCTGTTGATGAAATAGATACCGCACCCGCTCCACTCAAATTGATGCCGGACGCACCAACTGTGGTAGTAGAGTTTGCGCCAGTTTGAGTGTAATTCAGACCGCCAATTGTGCCAGCCGCAGCAGTCGTCACCGTGGCTGAATTACTGTTACTGAGCAAAACGCTGCCAGTACCAGTCGATAAAACGACGTTGTCGGCTGCAAGAAATACAGGCACGTTTAATACCGTTAGACCTATAGCTCCACCGCTAGTAGTCAAATTAACCGAATCGCCATATATCCTTCCGCCCGAACCGAAATTATGGATTACGCCTCCTGAAGTTAACGAGACCTGGCTTGCTCTTGAACCCGAGCTGTTTATGTCTGAATAGATATAAATGTCACCTGTGCTTGTTAACTCGAATGTCCCGTTGGCACCAACGCTAGAAGCGGACGGACCCATATAGACATTTCTGCCGTCGCTCAATCGCACAATAGAGCCGCCAGCATTGACAGAAAGGCTTTGAGCATCTATTTGGAAGGGTAGCGCAGTGGTCGATCCGTAAATGCTGCCAGTTGTACTGGTCAGAGTAAGTAAGCTAGAGCCTGTGCTAATGACGCCTGTTCCGGAGATATCGCTTCCCGCTTGGAAGGTTGAATGGTTATTGAAATTTACAGCACCGTTTATGGTGGCGGCACCACCAATGACGATGTTATCACCAGGGAAATTAGAATTTAAGGTACCGTTTATTACAGCCGAACCGGTGTATGTCAGATCTACTGTAGATGTTGCAATAACGCTACTAGGTAGATTGAGATTTGAGAAGTTAGATGATGGAACGTTAGCGCTGCCAATACTGAAGCTTCCACCAGAAGCGTAGCCGGTACCAAGCGTGGTGCCGCTTAAAACAATAGACTGTGTGCTTGTAGTAGCCTTTTGAACGAAAGCTATCCACTCAGCCGGTGTGACCATCGATGTTCCGGTGATTGTTTGAGTACCGGCGCCAATATTGATTGTTTGGCTGGAGCCACCAACTGAAATTGGTCCTGAAACCAGTGGACCTCCAGTAGTTGGGCTGGCTGCGTCCCCGTAAGTAATCGAACTTGCAGTTGTGGTGCGCATGTTTCCAACGACAGACAAGCCGCCAGTTGGCGCTAGATACGTGCTTGCGCCATTGCTGTAGTTTGCATCCTGAAAATACTGTTGGCTGAATGAAGGAGACGTGACCGTAATGCTAATCGAACCGCTATTACCCATAGCGTTAATTGAGTCGCCACTCCAGGTTTGTCCAGAGAATCCGTTTGCTCCAAGAGAGGTTCCCAGTCCTTGAATTGTATCGGTGACTCTAACAGTACCAACGCCCGAAATGACGATATCTCCGCCGTTGCCGCTGGTTCCGACATTTCCACCGGCTGTAGAATTGACTCCTCCAGCGGTGGTTTGAGTACCACCAACACCAAGTGCTCCGCCAGCTCCAGCTGTAAAATCAGATGGAGTTCCTGCTGTTCCAGTACCTACTCCAACGCCTCCGCCAGAGCCACCGCCTCCACCATTGCCATTTGAACCGCCAAAGCTGAACCCAGTGCCACCTGTGCCACCGCCACCGGTGCTAGTGCCGCCTGGTCCGGCAGCGCCTGATTGACCAAAGCCTGGAAGTGAGCCAGAGCCGCCGGTGGAACCACCGCCGCCACCGCCACCGCCACCGCTTGCAGTTGATGCACGATATCCGCCGCCGCCACCGCCGTAACCAATGCCGCCGCCGCCACCGCCGCCGCCACCAGCTCCACCATTTAGAAATGTCGAAGAGCCGCCACCGCCACCGCCGCCAGCCGAATATCCGCCACCGCCACCGACTCCACCATCGAAAACGTTGTTTCCAGCTCCACCGCCTCCGCCACCGGTGAAACCGCCACCGCCGCCACCACCAGGAACGCCAGAATCTGCGGTAGAGCCACCGCCACCGCCTCCGAAACTGCCGCCTCCACCCGAGCCACCAATGAAGGAGTTGCTGAGACCACCATTGCCGCCTCCAGCAGCAAGTACAGGACCGTTAATTGTAACCGTACTACCCGAAGAAACAGTAATATTCCCGGCAGCTCCGCCTGCCGCCGATGATGCGCTAGCGCCACCACCACCACCGCCGCCGGAGGTATTCAAATCTCCACCAATAGTTATGGCACCACTAGCAGAGGTGAGATTTATTGTTGCACCTATACCTCCAGCTCCACCAATTGCGTTGAAACCACCGCCGCCACCACCACCGAATGCGCGTATGGATCCTGTTGTGATACCAGAGTTGGCTGCAACAGTAATGTTGCCACCGGCACCGCCTGCTTGCGAGCTACCGCCGCCCGCACCCGCCGACAATATGCTACCAGTTGTAATTGTTGCATTATTGATGGTCAGTCCCGATGTTGAAAATGGAGTTGTCGGCGTGGTCACGCCATTCAAGACCGAAATTGAAGCTCCATTTATGACCGGAGTGGCAGCAAAAAGATTTATTGCGCCAGCACTGGTGCCACCATTAGTTCCGGAAGATTGTATAGAACCTGTGGAAATTGCTGTTCCAGCTGTGGCGCCACCAATCATCGTTATATTGCCGCGATTTGACGTGGTTGAACCACTTATACTGATTGTCCCGGGAGCAAAGGTTGAGCCAGAACCATCGCCGGTATATGCCACAATCACAATATTGCCCGGCGTGCCGCCGGTTGTGGGCGTATTGATGTTTCCAGATACACGAACAGAGCCACCAGTAGTGGACCCGCCAGTAATTGAAAGTGTACTGGTTGAATCGTTTGTGCCTGTACTTCCACCAGTCGAAGTGAAATTGGCACCTGCAATAAGAGTAATGTCACCATTATTGGTGGCATCAATATATGTTGTGCTCAAATCACCAGTAATCACATCCTGACTTGCGATTACTGCTAGGTCGCCACCTACGCTCGTAGAGCCACCAAGTGTGACAGAGCCACCCGTGTTATAAAAAGTCGGGTCGCCAGTGAGATTTAAGTTTCCGAGATTGAGGTTGGAAGTATTCGCAAGCACATGCGCTTCACTTCCCGAAATGTTTACCTGTCCGGTAACGTCATTCAGGTTGGCGCGTACGGTACCATATGCGGTGCTCAAGTTCAACTGGTTTGAAATCCAGTTGCCTCCCATCAAATTGATGTTGCCTGTGCCGTTGTTAAGCGCAGCCATCACATTGATGTTGCCATTGAGCGCCTGCATTGTTCCGCCTGTGTTCATCACGTTGAGTGCGGCGAGAGAATTGGTCGCAGCCATATTGATGTTGCCCAGGTTAGATGCGATCAAGCCTGAGTTCACGATATTGCCTGCGCCCGACGCCATGCTTATGTCGTTCATGGCTTGCATCACTGGAGTGAAATTGGATCCAGCTTGCATCGTATTCATGATGCTTCCGCCAGCAGTCAGGTTTAGATAGCCAGAGCTTAGAATCGACCCCTGGTTCAAAATATTATTGATTGCAGTTAAGCTCAAGTTCAAACTTGGACTGGTTGCACCTGCTAGCATTGATGACGGTAGAATGTTCGAAATCAAACCGGTAGAATTGAGCGAAATATTATTTGCGCTGAGCGAGACTCCGTTCATACCAGCGTTTTGCGCGCCGATAATGAGGCTGCCCGAACTCATCAAGTCGCCTTGCAAATTGACCGAGCCAGAACCAAGGACAGTCACGCCTGTTGGAATGGAGAGGTTGCCCAGATGGCTCGATAGCCAGGGGGTGATCGCCATCGTCCCGCCAGTGGCGATACCCTGATTGTTCAACACCAGAGACTGTGCCCCTGTGTTCATGACCTGGAACGCAGCAACTTTTTCAGCACCAGTGAGATTGGTAGTGGAAGTGACAGATCTTGTAGTATCTCCAACATTGATGGTGAGAGTGTTTGACCCGAGCATATTGCCCATAGTCAAATTCTGGACGGTCGAGCCGAGATCGATGTTTACTATTTTTTGCGCTGTTGCTGCTTGAGTTGCGGCTGTCGCATGAATAGATGGGTCTACGATAGGCGTAGTCGGGGCGATAGTAGTTGGTTGGGCAATTGTTTGTGTTACTGGAACAGCATCTACAACCGGTTGGATGACCGGAGTAGGGGTCATAACGGGATCTGGAGCCGGGGTGTGAACGACTGGTGTTGCGATAGATGAAGGATCAACCGAGGGCGTCACGGGTGGCGCGACCGGGACAGATGTGCTCGGGTCAATACCTTGTGCCTTAGCAGGCAACTGGGTCAAGGCGAAAAGCGACGATAAAGCAGCTAAAGAGACAACTGCGGACTGTTTCTTAGATTTGCTAGCCCGAATTCGTTTTGACATTTATTTCACTACCCGTTTGACACTCTAAAACGGGAAAGTGAAATCTTCAAAAGCGCCACTGGCGCCAAAAAAAATGCAGACAAAAATCTGACCCGACCCGCTACATCATTATATATAGGTACACTCTTTAATGACAAGATCTCTTGGAAACTTCTAATTATCTTCCCGCGGGAGTTTTATCGATTCTTGCGCCCGAAATTTAGCTTAATTAGCTCCGTCACCAAATATGGTGGCGCCAATAGAAGTGAAGAACTTGTGCGCTTTTTGCGGACAGATGTACTGTACCAGATATGCTAAATACTAGTGAGTGGTTTTGTCGTTCCGGGACTAGGAGTTTTTATGTCGCGCATATTTTCGGGTTTATTTGGATTATCTGTAATCGGCTTTGTTCTTGCTTTCATGAAGATGAAAAAAATGTCGGCATCCGGGTGGAAAGTGCAGAAACAGAATAAGGAAATCAAAAAAGAGTCGGACAGAGAAGTCGTGCACGCTTCCTGACGAAAAGTTCTAGTCGTTTTTTTTTTTTTCGTACTTTGAAGCCAAGTTTCGTCAGAGCACGAGTTTTATACGATTTTGTTCTTACTTGTTTTGATGGAGTCTTCTTTATGGATGGTCTGGTTAATTCGCTTTCGGAGCTGTCGCTGGTCTTTTATGTCAGCGCAAGTATGTTGGTGCAAGCTGAAGCGCGGTCGTGCTGGAACTTTGTTTCACACAATCCCAGATTGCATATGGCTGCTCAAACCAAAAACGAAATTGATATTCCTAAAATTGAATTAAATTCGGATGATGAGAATGTAACGGTATCGATGGTGATACCAGATTTTTCATCTAAAGATTTGCATTTGAAAATAACAGAGCAAAGTCTGGACGTGAAAGGAATTCAAAAGTCAAAAAAGAAAGCTGATTCTAAGTTCTTCCAGCGCACAATTGTTTTTCCGTCTAATGTATATAGTCAAAAGGCTGACGCTCACTTCAATAACGGTATTTTGACCGTGATTGTGCCAATAAGCTCGGAAAGTCAGAAAAAGTGCATAGCCTCTATATTGGAAATTCACTAGCTTAATTATCCAGGTTCAGTCTTTTGACCGATACACTAAGATTCGATCTCTTATAGTATTGCTGCATGGATAAACCTCATCCAAAACTGACTTTTGCTTCCTGTCCGCACCAGGGTGACGAACAGAAATCAGGCATTGCCTTAGTGTCTATTGGTAATGTTTTGCGCTGTGACGATGGCATTGGCGTAAGACTACTTGATAAGCTTTCGCCAGATGTGAAAGACGAAGTTTGTCTATTTAAGCTGGAGACTTATAGTCAGTTTGTGCTTGACTGTGTTGCTTATCACGAAGTTGCAGTTATAGTGGATGCTGTTCGCAGTGGCAAACCGGCTGGCGATGTATCAATTATAGATTTGAAAGAAATGTTTGAATATGACGCAAAGCTTGAGTTAAACTCGTGTCACGGATTTTCTTTTTTCGACGAACTGAGTTTGATTCAAGACAAAAGTCTTTTACCCGATAAAATGTATTTCTTTGGAATTGAGATCGATAGAGTCGAGTGGGGCGAAGATTTGAGTAAAGCTCTTACTATGCGAGAAGATGAAATTAATAAGCGCCTGGAAGATTTTTTGAAGTCGCTATTTTTGAAAATGGGTGTATAAATGCACGAAGCCAAGATTGCTTCTCTCATTCTTGAAAAGGCGAGCAATAAGCTTTCTTTGTTAGCATATGCAAACGAAGTCAAAAGTATCCAGCTTGCTGTTGGAAAGTTTCGAAATATAGACACTGAAAGTTTGAGTTTTGCATTCGATGCGCTCAAAAGCGAGAACAGAATATTTGAAAGAACAACTTTGATCATAGATGAAATCGAAGCTGTTGCGATTTGCCAGAAGAATGGACATTCATATAGTATCGATTTTACAAGTGGATTTGCCTGTCCCATTTGTGGTGGCGGAATAGGTAGATTCGAGTCTGGTCAAGAATTGGAAATACGCAAAATTCAACTGACGAGCGAGGAAAAAAATGCATAACATTCTGGATGTTCATTTGACTGAGAAGCTGATGGAAGATAACGATCAGCTTGCCAGGCACAACCGTGAGCATTTTGACGAAGAGAAAATAGTCGCCTTCAATTTTATGAGTGCGCCTGGTGCTGGCAAAACTACTCTCATTATCGAACTTATTAAAGCGCTGAGAGCAAAAGAGAAAGAAATTTCCTGTGGCGTGGTTGAAGGAGATATGGTCGGAGATCTGGACACTAAAAGAATGGCTGAAGCTGGTATCAAAGCCTTCCAGATATCAACCGGCAAAGCTTGCCATCTCGACGCCTCGATGCTAGCGCGTTTGTTGCATCAAGAAAGTTTTGAAAATACCGATATTCTGTTTCTGGAAAATGTGGGCAATCTGGTTTGTCCGGCTGAATTTGCTCTTGGCGAACACTTCAATGTAGTACTGCTATCAGTGAGCGAGGGTGACGACAAGCCATTTAAATATCCAATTATGTTTCAGAAATGCGATGCCGTCGTTTTGACTAAATGCGATTTATTGCCACATGTCGACTTCAGCCTTGCGCGAGCAGAAGGATTTATCAAAGAACTCAACCCTAGAGCTTCTATTTTCGATATTTCAATGCCCGGCAAATTGTATGATTCAAATAAGTTCGACCAGTTGGTGTCCTGGCTCTTGACCAGCGCAAAATCAGTCTCCAGTTAATCCTTTGGGATTAGTCCTTTAACCCCCTGCGGTCGATGTGTCGCTATAGCAGGGCGTGGTCCAATAAGGCTATGGAGAAGTGCTTTTATTTTTGGAAAAAGGATTTTGGCGAGTTTTTGTCGCGCCTGCGCTCGATGGGCAGCGTTTATGCGCCAGTAAGAGTTTCGGACCAGTCTTTTGCTTTTAGATCTGTTCGCGATGAAGCCGAAATTGCTTTTGAAGCACTCAGGACTATACTGCCTCCCAAAAAGTTTTTTTATCCTGCAAAAGAGACGATTCTCGAATGTGATGGAGATGAGGTCAAAGAGCATATTGAAGTGGTCGAGCCTTTTGCGGTCTTTGGTGTACACCCATGTGACCTTGCCGGGCTCAATGCCTTAGACAAGATTTTTTTGAGCACGCCACAAGACAGCCATTACCAAAGACGTCGCAGAGCCGCTTTTATTATTGGTCTTTCCTGTTTGCCAGACAAACATTGTTTTTGCAAAGCGATGAAAGCTGATGCTCCAGGCAAAGGCTATGACCTTTTTTTGACCGATTTAGAAGATAAGTATTTTGTCCAGGTAAATAACCAGGAAGCTTTTGAGTTCATTTTGTCATGCAAAGAATTCATGCATTTAGCTTCGGACCAAGATAATCAGGGCTATAAAAAATTCTGGAACGATCGCGATTCTATGTTCGAGCACAATTTCGATTCTGCACAATTACCTAATTTAATGGATTTGGGTTGGGATCATCCTTTGTGGCAAGAGCTTGGCGAGCGTTGTTTGAGCTGCGGCAACTGCACACCGGTCTGTCCGACTTGTTATTGTTTCGATATGACCGATGTTGCTATGTTCAACTCAGAAAAGGTCGAAGCCGAGCGGCAAAGAGTCTGGGACAGCTGCCAATTTAGTGGATTTGCAGCAGTTGCAGGTGGCGAAAATTTCAGACCAGGACCTGTCGACCGGCTCAAATTCTGGTATCGTCACAAATTGCATGGATTTGAGGATCCAATTGAAATACCGTCGTGTGTTGGATGCGGCAGATGTACTGTTTCCTGCCCTTCTGGTATCGACGACTTGCCAGGTGTGATAAGAATTCTTGCTGGTCGCCCTCAATTGAATTTGGAGGGGGAAATTGCATGAGTTGCAACGCGCTTAAATGTGATACTACACCATATATGGTGCATAAAGCCATTATTCGCTCGATTACTAATTTGGCTCTGGATAACGTTTTATTTGAAGTTGCCGTTTCTGACGAGACTATTTTGTCGCAGTGCAAACCTGGACAATTTTTTCAAATTTATGTACCTGGAGCGGGGGAAGCGCCTATTTCGATATCGGCTTTGAGTCGCAAAGATTGTATCGAATTTTGCGTGCGAAGAGTTGGACGTGTCACCAGTGCATTGTTTCAATTGCAAGAAGGCGACTGGATTGGACTTAGAGGTCCTTTTGGCAATGGTTTTCCAGTAGATGAAATGAAGGGCTCGAATATCATAATGGTTGCAGGAGGGCTTGGTGTAGCTCCACTTCGCTCGCTCTGGCAGTATCTTATAGATAATCGCAAAGACTTCAAAGATATTTCGCTCGTTTATGGCATGAAACACAGCGAAGATATTTTGTTTCGAAACGAATTCAGACAGCTTATCTTGCGTCACGACATCGAAGTTTTTGTGGCGGCAGAAAACATCAACGGTCCTGCTGTTCCGTCTATCGAATTTCAGATTGGACGGGTTACAGATTTACTTGATCTGGCACATTTCGATCAAAGCTATAAAGCCGCTTTGTGCGGACCTCCAATCATGTACCGTTTCGTAGTAGATGCTTTGAGAAAACGAGGACTCTGTGAACAGAACATTTATTTGTCTTTAGAACGGCAGATGAAATGTGGTATTGGCAGATGCGGTCATTGTTTTATCGGTGGTCATTTTGCCTGTAAAGAAGGCCCGGTTTTCAGCGTCGCAAAACTCAATTTTATGAAAGAAGTGGTCGAGTGCAAGGGGGCGTCTTATGCAGATTGAGCGAAGACTGCCCAGAATCGCTGTACAAGGTCTGACTGGATGTGCCGGAGAACTGCTTGTGATTCTAGAGAATCTTGGCAGTGTGTTGCCCTTCGTTCAAGTAGCAAGTTTCCCTTTTGCCCAGAGCAAGAATGATTTGAGCGACATTGACATTGCTTTTGTAGAAGGTAGTGTCAGTCAAAAACACGATATAGACTCAATAAAAGAAATACGTGCACGCTCGAAGTGGCTTGTTGCAGTCGGCAATTGTGCCGTGCATGGATGCGTACAAAGTTCGACCTGTTCTAGATATAAAGCAAAAGAACTGGTCGAGGCTGTTTATGCAAAAGATTCGCCTATAGAGGCTCTCGATGCCAAGCCACTTTCAAGCTATGTAAACGTTGATGTCGAATTGTCTGGTTGCCCCATAGATAAGAATCAGTTTCTGGCAGTGCTTGCAAGTCTTTTAAAAGACCATTTGCCTTATATTATCGATAGGCCAGTTTGTCTTGAATGTAAGATGAGAGAAAACGGCTGTGTGCTGATTGAAAAGAATTTACCCTGTCTTGGACCAGTAACCGCAGCCGGGTGCGGGGCTCTTTGTCCGAGTTTCGAAGCGGCTTGCTATGGTTGTTTTGGACCGTGCAAAGACCCTCAGCTGAACGCGATGGCAACTGTCTTGAGTGAGAAAGGATATAATTTGTCAGATATACTGGTTCGACTTGGAACTTTTGGAATTCCTGAGCAAGTACTTTCAAATCTCGATGTCAAACGATAAAGAAGAAACGACAAAACATATTATTGAAATTCCCGAGATAACTCGCGTTGAAGGGCATTCTGCTATCCATGTCGAAATAAAAAATGGCGAAGTGCAAAATGTGATGCTCGATGTTTTTGAAGGCACGCGTTTTTTTGAAAAAATAGTAGTCGGTCATAAATACGACGAAATTCCTCATATCACTTCGCGCGTGTGTGCCATTTGTTCGACCGGTCATGTACTTGCATCCAGTTTTGCCATCGAGAAAATTTTCGATATTAGGTGCGACGAAATAACCAATACTTTTCGTAAAATCATGCATCTGGGAATGTTCATAGAATCGCATTCCACCCATATTTATGCGCTTGCCCTGCCGGATTTTTTAGGTGCTCGCGACCTGCTTGATTTTGGCTCTAAATTCAAAACAGAATTTGCCGACTGGACACTGCTTCGAAATCTAGGTACTGCCATTCAAAGTATTATTGGTGGCAGACCATTTCACCCGGTCAATCTGCACGTTGGTGGCTTGAGTCATATACCGGCAAAAGACAAGCTCGAAGCTTTGCTAGCTGAGCTTAAAATGGCAAAGCCTGTGGCACTAAAAACATGCGAGTTGCTTTTGAAATTCAATCCGCCGGTAGAGCGTACTACAAAACCTTTATTCATGGCACTGATTCCAGAAGACGGTGCTTATGGATTTTTTGGAAATAAAGTTCGCTCGTCCAATGGATTTGAATCTGATATCCAAAATTATAAAGAGTATCTGGCTGAACAAGCAGTGAACTACAGTCATGCAAAACGTTCTACCGGTCAGGGGTCTGCTCTTTTTGTCGGTGCGATGGCAAGACTCAATTTATTTGGAAATTTATTACAAGGCGATGCCTCGGCTATTTATAAATCGAGTCCGATGGCCCAAGGCGATAATAATAGTATCTGGAATAATCTTGCTCAGAGCATCGAAATCGTGCACGCTATAGACGAATCGATTATTTTAATCGAAAAGATCTTGGCGCGATATTTAGAGGCGAAGTCTCTGAATGCAAGCCACGTGAGAGTGCAAGCTGGAACAGCAACAGGTGCGGTAGAATGTCCTCGCGGTACGCTCTATCACCATTATGAGCTTGATACTGCTGGCACTATCTTGGTGGCAGATATGGTGACACCATCCGCGCAGAACAGCTGGCGCATTGAAATGGATATAAAAGAAGCAGTGATGCAATCTAGCGATATTCATAGCGAGCAGTTGCAAAATAATCTAGAAACTCTCGTGCGCGCTTATGATCCTTGCAATACCTGTGCTACGCACATGGTGAGCATTTCTTATTTAGAAGTTTAAAAAATACAATTAAAAGCAAGTCTATCAGAAGAGCTGAAAATGTGCTCGTCGTGAAGATAGCGATCAAGTATTTCCAGTTCAAAGGTTCGAGAGTCAAAAGCCCATTCAACCCTGGGATGTATAAAGCACCTAGCAAGAACAGGTAAGACACGCTCATGTAGATAAATGTTGTTTTCCGCGGCCAGAAAGTCGGCACAGTGTATTTTCTTTCTTGCCAGTAGATAAAAGACCATGCTTGAGCAAGCAGAAGAAAAGAAAGAAATGCAAAGCCGATAGACAGATGCTGGTCCGGCACCATATGGTGGAGATTGAGAGTGAGTAAACCAACAAATGTCGAAGTCATTACGCTGCGAAACCATATTTGGCAATATGTAGATTGACTCAACAGTGGCTCGTTTTTGGGACGGGGAGGTTCTTTCATTATGTTCTTGTCTGCATGCTCTAGTGCCAGCGAGAGTCCTGGAAAAATATGCATAATTAAATTGAGCCACAATAATTGAATGGGATTCAAATAAAATTGACAATGAAATAAGACATTGAACGCCACTACAAGAACGGCAGAAAAGCTTGCAGTCAATAAATAAGCGACAGCTTTTCTGATATTAAGGTAGATTATTCTTCCTTCCTTGATGGCATTACTTATGGTGGCAAAGTTATCGTCTGTCAAAATCAGGTCACATGCTTCACGCGCCAAATGTGTGCCATTTTTGCCCATCGCAATTCCGATATCTGCCTGGCGCAAAGCTGGTGCGTCATTGACTCCATCGCCAGTCATTGCTACTACTGCTCCATTTTCCTGGAGCATTTTTACTATCTTCATCTTGGTCTCGGCACTGGTGCGCGCCAGAACGCGGGTATGCGCCAGAGTAAGCTTTAGCTCAGCGTCGCTCATTTGCTCTATTTCTTTTTGGTCGAGCACATTTCCATCTTTCAACTCAAGTTTGTCTGCGATTGCTTTTGCTGTAGTCGCCTGGTCACCTGTAATCATTATTACGTCTATACCAGCCTGCTTGCAGTTTTGAATTGCTTCTTTCACTCTGGGTCTCAATTGATCCGACATGGCAGCAAGACCAAGCAAAATAAGCTCGTCCTCGGTTTGATTCGAATTGTCAATTCTCTTTTGAGCAAATGCAAGCACACGTAGCCCTGCTTTAGCGAGACGATGATTTTCATCTTTGAATTTTTTCAGTAAGGCCTGGGTCATCATTTGAGATTCATTTTCAGTCTCGCTGAAACAGCAAGTACTCTTTTTAAAGATTGCTTCAGGAGATCCTTTGACGAATAAAAAGGTGTCGCCACTACTTGTTTGATGAATGGTACTCATCATTTTTCGTTCAAGCGAAAATGGCGTTTCAGCAATTCGCTTATATTGGCTATTTATTTCTGCCAGATCAAGGCCGCTTTTAGCTGCTGCGGTCAAAAGCGCCCCTTCGGTCGGATCGCCGTGTACATGCCATTTTACCTGACCTGAATGATTTTCCAGCTTAGCATCGTTGCACAATATGGCTGCTCTTAAGAGCAAGTAGAGCGAATCGTATTTCGCATCATTACTAGAAGGCGATTTTATCGTTATAGATTGTCCATTTTCAATTAGTTCTCCAGCTGGTGTGTAGCCACTTCCTTCCAGCTTGATATGCCGCGATGCGGTTACTATGTCTTGTACCATCATCTGATTTTCGGTCAGTGTTCCAGTTTTATCGGTGCAGATTATGCTTGTGCATCCAAGTGTTTCGACTGCTGGTAATCTGCGCACGAGCGCACCTTGCTTTGCCATTTTTCGTGTGCCCGCAGCTAGGGCAAGGGTGGCAATTACCGGCATGCCTTCTGGGATTGCAGCAACAGCAAGAGCAATGCAAACATGAATCATTGTCCAGGCACTTTCCTGGTGCAGAATTCCAATGAAATAGAGAATGACACAAGCAACGATAATAGACTTGCTCAATTGAGCTCCCATCAAGTCGAGATTGCGTTCAAGCGGTGTCTGATTATTTCTGGTCTGCAGTAATAGAGTTCCCAGATGTCCAATCCGGGTATTGGCTCCAGTTGCTGTAACTACTGCGGTGCCTCGTCCGGACTGAACTATTGTTCCTTGAAAAACTTCGTCACTATCATCGTCGGGAGCATTTTTGCTCAATTCCGTCGCTTGCTTATATACTGAATTACTTTCTCCAGTGAGCGCCGATTCGTCCAGGCTCAAATTTCCTGTATCGATAAGTTTCATATCAGCCGGGACACAATCTCCAGGCGCAAGAAGAACGATGTCTCCTGGAACTAAGAAGCGAGCCTCGATAATTTCTTGCTGCTCGTCTCTTACCACTCGCGCACTGGGCAGCATCAGTTTTTCTAGTGAGTCAATTGATACGCGTGCTTTGATTTCGGTAAAAAAGCCAATCAAAGCATTGATCATCAATGCAAGCAGGATAGCAGACGCCTGCAGTGTTTCGCCCACGGCAAAGGAAATTGCTTGAGCCACTAAAAGCAATAATACGACTGCGGATTGAAATTGTCTGAAAAAGATTTTTACAAGTGCAAAGTCGTCTTTAACTGATATTTCATTGCATCCAAAGCGTTTCAGTCTGTTGGCCGCTTCCTGTGCGCTTAGACCTGTTCTGGCGTTAGTTTCCAGATGACGGCAAATTGAATCTTTAGTGCCGAGTTCTGGCCCAACCATATTTTTCTATCTAGCTATAAGAGACAGCATTTTCGCTTTCACGCAAAATTTCCACCGTGCACAAAGCTTGCTTCACTACGCTGCCTGAAACGCTGCCTAGATTTAAACTGGGACAAATGCCTTTATTGTGCGCGCCCATAATGATTTTTTCTGCATTCCATTCTACTGCGGCATTGAGAATTTCTTGCACTGGTCCACCATGCCGTACATCCATGTGCACAATAGAGCGAGGTATTTCTTTGCTCAGAAGCTGACGCCAGGCTTTTAACTTTTTGTTCGCTTCGCGCTCGCGCTTTAATGTGATGAATTCAGTCATCCTTGGATCTGGACTCATCGATATTGGTTCGAGCACGGTTAGCAGCTTGAATTCAGTGTTTTCGTGCCATCTGCGTTGAATCACCTGTTTGATCATAGGCTCGGTGAATGAAGAATCATCAATACAAATTATCACTTTCATTATGCTTCCGCCTCTTTCTTTTTAATGTCACTCTTTACCACCAGCACCGCGCATGGTGCGTGATTCACGATTGCATTGGATACACTGCCTATCAAAAATTTACTTACACCTTTTCGACCATGAGTACCAACGCAAATGAGGTCAGCATCCCATTTTTCGGCTTCTTCAAGCAACGTTTCTTTGGCGTATCCTTCAATCACTTTTGCCTCTACCGGACAGGGATCCAGTTTGTTTTTAAGTTTAATTGCCAAATTTTCGACCAGCGATTTTGCTCCAATTCGTGCTTTGTCCATGGTCTCGGTCAAAAAGGGCATATATGTGATGTCTAAGCCGGCAGACAGCTCGAATGGCTCGATCACGTGCAAGACTTTGAATTTAGAATTTGGTGCCCATTTGTTTTGCAAAATAAAATCGACAACTTTGTTGCCGAACTGATCGTCTTCGATTGCCACTAAAACTTTCATTGTTTGCCTCAAGCTGTTTTGCCCTTCACAAATTCAGTTTGGCATTTCAAAGCTGAATATCGCCTCATCCCCAAAGCTAGAAAGGTGCAAGTCGAAAGGATGATTGTACGGGCTTACTTAGACCAGACCGCGTCTCATGGCTTGAACGGCAGCTTGAGTTCTGTCGTTTACTGCAAGTTTGTTCAAAATATTGCGTACATGAGTTTTGGTTGTTGCCAGAGAAATGAAAAGACGATCTGAGACTTCTTGATTAGATAATCCTTCGACTATTAAAGCTAGCACTTCTAATTCTCTTGGCGACAGCGGGTCTACTATATTTGAATACTTGTCGTCGGCAGCGGGTTGCAATTCGCTCTTGTCATCTTTTTCCTTCGCTGTTTCGGGCTTTGCCAAGCTACCTGCAGAATTCGAAAAGAAGGACGAATATTGTTTCAAAACCTGTCCGGCAATGGCTGCATCAAGCCAGGCATCTCCAGCGTGGACAGATCTTATAGCTGTGTAAAGTCTTTCCGGCTCAACGTCTTTCAGGCAGTAGCCACCAGCACCTGCAGTCAAGGAAGCAAAAATATCGCGTTCATTGTCGTGCGAAGTAAGCATGATTATGCCTGCTTCGCACTTGTGTTCTTTGATTTTTTTAACTGCTTCGATTCCGTCCATAACAGGCATTCCCACATCCATTAAAACAATGTGAGGCTTGAGGCTCAAAGTAAGTTCCAAAGCTTCCTGACCGTTTGTGGCTTCGCCTATGACTTTTATATCTTCAGTACGGTCCAGCAAGGCTTTCAGACCGATTCGAGTAAGGGCATGATCTTCCACCAGAAGGACATTTATGTTGTCAGGCATTTTTCATTCCCAGGAAAAAGTAATTAACTTAGGATTCTAATTATAATAACTCGGAAAAATCAAAAAGCGCAGAAAGGGCGCTTGACATCGAGGGCTAAATGAAAGAGTTCACAGACTCTAAAGTAATCAATCTTTCTGCTCAAGAAATTGACTCGCGCAAACGCTGGCTTTGCTTGAGCGATAAGGACGAAGAGCAGATCTCGTGCATAAGGCCAGCTCTAAAAGACAATATCGATAAAATAATCGAAGAGCTTTATGACCACTTCCTTTCGATGGATGAGCCTCGATCTTTTTTTCCAGATCAAAGAACACTCGAGCGAGTTAAACATGCTCAAAAAAGTTATTTTTCAAGATTAGTCGAGGGCGACTACGGAAAAGAATATGTTGAAGACCGACTGAAAGTGGGCTCGACCCATTTTAAAATCGATCTGGATCCAAAATGGTATCTGGGAGCGTACAGTCGCGTAATTTCTTTATTGCTTCCAAGCTTGTATCAAACCTGTCAGAACCAGAATATAAGCCTGGTTGAAACAGTTTCTTCCTTGATAAAAATAGTCTTTTTCGACGTGACACTAGCGATCGAGGCTTATCACAAAGCTCGCGAAGATGCTATCAAAATGCATCGCGACATAATGAACGAGCTAGAAACGGAGAGACGTGTTACTCGCTCGGTGCTCGAAGGATCGCCCGTATCCATTGTTCGTTTAAGTCCCGAACTCAATTGTATCGAGTTCAATAACGAGTTTCACGAGATGCTCGATATAGGCAAAAGAGAGGCCGTAACTGGCAGAAGTTTGCTTGATTTAATGCCGAAGCTAGATACCACGCCATTTTCAGAAGTGCTCGAATCGGGCAAGCCATTCAGACAGGATGCACGGGCTCTTAACGTTACACGCTCAGAGCATAGCTCGGCAATGACATATTGGGATCTTGCAATCTGGCCCGTGCGTGATGTAAAAAGCGAAATCATAGGCATTATCGCCATGTTTGGCAGTGCCACCGAACGTGTTTTGCTTCAACAACAACGCGAAGATTTTGTCGCCACACTCACTCACGATTTGAAGACTCCCATTCTTGCAGCTAATAGAGCAGTGAAACTGTTGATGGAAGGGGATTTTGGCGAAACAACCGAAGCTCAAATAACAATTTTGCAAACCATACACGAAAGCAATGAAGCCTTATACAAACTTGTAACTACACTGCTCGATGTGTACCGCTTTGATAGTGGTGCTAAAAATTTGCATCTAGTCTATCGCGATCTTTCTTCTACAATTAACAAATTGCTTGATGAATTGAAACCGCTCGCTAATCAAAAAAATATTCAACTCAGCTGTCATTTGCCTCAAAACTCCGAGTCTTTAAAAATTCTTTGCGATATAGAAGAATTCAGACGTCTATTTCAAAACGTGGTAGACAACGCTTTGAAATACACTAATAGTGGTGGCACCATCGACGTTCTTGTTTCAGACGACGACGATAAATGGACATTTCAGGTTAAAGATACCGGACGTGGTATTGCAGCTGAAGACATGCCTAAATTATTTCAGCGTTTCTGGCAAGCAGCCAATTCGAGCGGAAGATATTATGCAAGTACTGGACTTGGACTTTATCTCTGCCGCAAAATTGTCGAGTTGCACGGCGGTCAAATCTGGTGTGAAAGTAAGCCTGGCGAAGGAAGCACTTTCTCTTTCACGATTTCCAAAAAATTGACACCGACTAAAGAGTAGGCAGAGCGGTCCACATTGCCTGAGCGTCAATGGTGAAAACGTTTTCTGTTTCGATATAAACGTCGCAAGCACCAGTTGGACAGTCGCGAACACATTTTTTGCAGTCATTGCACAGGTCGAAATCTATGCAGTAACGACCGGCGATATTAGTTATTGCTTTGGAGGCGCAAGCCATTTCGCATGCAGAGCATCCAATACATTCAAGCGGGTCAATCACGTGTTGAAGAATATTCATACTGGTTAGGCTGGAGTTAGGTCATAGCCTACTTTCATTTCGTAATCAGGAACTATATTAGAAGGCACTTTCAAATTGAGCTCTGCCATTCTATCGGTAAGGATAGTCATGTACTCGTCTTGAATTTGTTCGGCAGTGCGAATTTTGAGTCCGTATTCGAAATATTTACCGAAGTTTGCGCTCTCGTCTTCGGGTCTGCCAGCAAACCCCAGACCCATTTTCATGAATTTGGGAAGAGCGGCTTGAAGTTTAGCCATTCCAGCATCGCCTTCAAATTCAATCACTCGTTTGGCTGCCCAGACGCCAAACGCCAGATGACCTTTTTCTTCCTGCCAGATGCGCTCGCTCACTCTTCTCCAGGGAAGATAAGACGAGAACCTGTACTGACCTAAAAATGCCACAGCAGCTGGAGTGACTACAGCAGAAAACATTGCCACATCGCTCCAGTCCTGGAAAAATGTTGACCAGTTTTCCTTACGAAAACCGTTAATGATTTTGACTATCTTAGGATCTGGGTTGTCTGGATTTTCGACCAGATGTTTGACTTTAGCATCGACGTCTACTCCAAGCGGTGCCAGGATATTCCAGCAATACCAGCCGTGTCCGATTTCTTCGCAGTGCTTTTTCGCCAGTCTATAAGCTTCTTCTGGACGTGGTGCAAAACGCATGTTTTCTTGTACACGCTGTCCGCCAGCAAATTCAGAATCCGCCTGGAAGGCGAGAAGGCTGATTAAGGCCTCTTTGTACTCTTTTGGAAGAGTGTCTTTTTCGTCGTAAGTTTTCATGGCTGATAGCTTTGCATTTTGACAGTTGTTTGGCCATCATTCTTTGGGATGATCCAGTTCTTGATCATTGATAGGAAACCTTCTGCCATGCGCCAGAAGCAAAGGCAGAAGATTCCGCTACAGGTTCCCAGAGTTATGTAGGCATAGGGAACCGCTAAAATATAATCGAGAGTCTGGTGTGGATGAGTGGAGATGTGGTTCACTCCCACATAAGCATAGTAAGTGCCACCAATGAAAAATGGCAGAACAAAAGACATTACTTGAGCTTTAGTCGGACTTTTAGATTTTTCGCTCATAAAGACCTCCACCTTGATTTGAGCATATTTCTTGAATGTGCAAGCTGCCATCATCCTCTGGAATGATCTAGGTTGTCTCATGCCAAATGCCGATGCCACGAGCGATTTTTTGATTAATAATCATTTTTGTAACCAAAATTGGTCTGCACAAAATGAACAGCCAACCCAATCGCCGGATTTCAATTTTTTCCGTTTTTGCAAAACGATGTGCCGAGATAGTCGGCAAGTCTACTACTTTTGCGCTTGCATGCACGCTTTTGCTAATCTGGGCTTGCTGTGGACCTTATTTTGAGTATAGCGATACCTGGCAATTAGTTATCAATACCGGTACTACAATAATTACGTTTTTAACCGTATTTTTGATTCAGAATACCCAAAATCGTGACAGTGAAACGGTTCAAATCAAGCTGGATGAAATAATCAAAGTTTTGAAAGAAGCAGATAATCGTCTTTTAGATGTAGAGGAAGATGCAGATCAAGAACTGCATTTGTTGTATGAAAACTATAAAGAATTAGGTCGCAAGGCAAAAAACAAGGAAACGGAGCAAGGAAACCATGATGGAAATTGCCAAAAATGTTGTTCCAATCAGTGTTGATCCTGAAGGACTTTTGTCCAAGTTGATGGACACGGCGCCTGATCCTATTTTAACTCTGGATCAGGCAGGCAAAATCAAGCTTGCAAGCTCGATGGCATTAAAGCTTTTTGGATATGCACGAAGTGAAATGATTGGATTGCATTTCGAGTCGCTGGTGCAAAATGCGCCTGACCAGTCGATCAGTGATATTTCGAGTATCAATAATTTGACTTCGCTCAAATTATTCAAAAAAAATGGCAGTAGTTTTGCTGCAGAAGTGTCATTCGCTTCGCTAAATACACCTGATGGCAAATTCGTTACAGTATTTATTCGCGATGTCAGTCCAAGGAAAAAATTGGAGCTGGAGCTGAAAATAGCACTCAGTGAGCTGAGAGATACAAATAACAAATTGCGTCGTCTTTCTGAAGTCGATCATTTAACCGAGGCGCTCAATCGAAGAGGTCTGGAGCAAATTCTAAAGAGAGAATCGGAGCGCATGTCCCGAGACGGAACGTCTATGTCTGTTGCGTTGTTGGATCTGGATAATTTAAAAGCAATCAACGAAAAGTTCGGACATCTTGCAGGCGATACTGTGTTGAAAGAAATCGCGCAACGCTCTATGCGCGCTCTGCGCTCGACCGATTATTTTGCTCGCATTGGTGGAGATGAATTCATGATTTTATTTCCATCCACAGACTCGCACGAAGCCGCACTGGTCACAGAGCGTGTTCGCAAAGCCGTAAGCGAGACCGAAATACTGCCCGATACAATTTCTACGGTTAGTGGCGGTGTAGTGCAATTGCCTATGCGTCTGCACACTCTGGAAGAAATTCTTCCTTTGCTTAGAAATGCTTTGAAAAAAAGCAAGGCTGAAGGAAAAAATTGTGTTTGTATTGGCACTAACAACGATTCTTCGCGTTCGGTCAGAACTTATAGTCCCTCTGAGCTTAATTGCGTGCTGGAGCAGGGTTTGTCTGCTAACTGCGATACTATATGTTCGCTCGACGAGCGAGTAGTGAGAGGAGTCGAATTCCAAGTCAGAGGCCCTCGCGATTTATTGCATACGCCAATCGAGATTTTGCAAGCCGCAGCCGAAATGAATATGTTGACTCATACAGATCTCGTTTGTGCACAAACTTGCGCAAAAGAAGCTGAGCGAAGAAAAGACCATTTGCCGCTGCACATGAATATTTTGCCTTCAACTCTCGAATCGGTGCCAACTGAGCGCTTGATTGAAATTTTGAGCGCGGTGATGAAGAATCGTCTGGTATGTCTTGAGCTAAGTGTATTGCGAATCAATTCAGAACCAGGTTATTTAATCGATCCTTGCAGAGAACTGAAAGAACAAGGAATTCAAATTGCTCTCGATGATGTGTGTTATGGACGCAGCTCGCTTGAAGCTTTGATTGTACTCGAGCCTACTTTCGTCAAGCTTGATGGTCATTTTGTCTCGGGGGTCAACAAAGATATAAGAAGACAAAATGCAGTCAAGCGCTTACTAAAAATGTCTCGAGTAGTCGGTGCGGAAGTAATTGCCCAAGGCATTGAAACAAACGAAGAATGCGAAGTTTTAAAAGAACTGGGAGTTTCTTTAGGACAGGGCTTCTTGTTTGGTTCTGCTTGAAACTTCCGGTCGCATGAGCAATTCGAGGTCATTCTTCTCTAAGGTTTCTTGCGCTAACAAAATATTTGCTCCATCAATCAATATTTTTTTGTTTTTGGTCAGCACACTGATTGCTTTATCCAATTGTTTTGTAATCAAATCTTTGACCGCGCAATCGATTTCTCTTGCGGTTTCTTCGCTATAATTTTTTTGAGTAATTAAATTTCCCTGGCTAGAGAGCATCGTTTGAGGCTCGGTTTCGTAACTAACTGGCCCCAGGGTGGAAGACATGCCGAATTTAGTCACCATAGAACGAGCGATGTTTGTCGCTTTGGCTAAATCGTCTGAAGAACCAGACGAGGCATCGCCAAATACTATAATTTCAGCAGCACGTCCACCAAGTAACGCAGCCAGTTTGTTGCATAAATCGTCAAACGAAACGAGATATCGATCTTCGACCGGTCTTTGCAAAGTGTATCCAAGCGCACCCATCCCTCGGGGAATGATTGAAACTTTTTGTACTTCGTCGCATCCAGGAAGGCTCATCGCAACCAGAGCATGACCCATTTCATGATGAGCGACTATATTTCGTTCTTTTGTGTTGAGAAATCTATTTTTCTTTTCCAACCCAGTGACGATTCGCTCGAGTGCTTGAGTGAAGTCTTGCTGTTCAACTGACATTGCTTCTCTTCTAGTTGCAAGTAAAACGGCTTCGTTCACCAGATTGGCAAGATCGGCGCCAGTGAAACCAGGAGTTGATGCTGCAATTTCTTCTGGTACCACTTCTTTTGAAATTACTTTGTCTTTCAAATGTACTTGCAATATATGTAAGCGGGCCAGACGATCTGGACGGTCGACCAGAACCTGACGATCGAATCTGCCGGCTCGAAGTAAGGCTGAATCGAGTATTTCAGGACGGTTGGTGGCAGCAAGAACAACTACTCCTTGTCTGGGATCGAATCCGTCCATTTCAACCAGTAATTGATTTAATGTCTGCTCTTTTTCATCGTGTCCACCCATATTGCCGCTTATCCCGCGCGCTCGTCCCAGCGCATCCAGCTCGTCGACGAATAAAATACAGGGAGCATTCTTTTGTGCTTGTTCAAAAAGGTCGCGGACCCGTGCTGCACCAACGCCTACATACAGCTCAACAAATTCAGAACCACTAATCGAAAAGAACGGAACACCCGCCTCTCCTGCCACTGCTCTTGCAAGAAGTGTTTTTCCAGTACCAGGTGGACCTACGAGCAAAATGCCTTTAGGTAAATGTCCACCCAGGCGCCCATATTTTTTTGGATCTTTTAAAAAGCCTATGACTTCTTGCAATTCTTCTTTAGCTTCGTCAACACCTGCTACATCTGCAAAAGTGGTTTTGATTTTGTCTTCCATGAAAATTTTGGCTTTATTGCGCTCGATGGGCAAGAGTCCTGGTCCAAAGCCATCTTTGGACATCATCATTCTCACCGCACCACCAAGCGTGCTCAAAATGAAAAAGACCACAAGACCCCAGAAAAAGAAATTGCCCATTACATTTTCGCTGATTTTGCCCTGGTACTTTATATGTTTGTTTTGCAGTCTTTGTATTAGTTCGGGATCTTCAACTGGTATCGTGCGAAAATATTTTTCTTTGTGATTTACTATGTTTCCGCGAATCTCTTCTTTGCCAAGGCTCAGATCATTGACTTCGTTTTTGTCGATTGCTTCAAGAAAGGCGCTGTAAGGCAATGTCACTTGTTCTTTGTCGAGCATATAGCTTGCAAAAAAGCTCGTGATCCAAAAAGTAAAAGCTAGAATAAGAATCCAGTTGAGCGTGACTCCTGCATTTTGAGCAGTATCAGGACTCTTTGCCGGTGGTGTTTCATTTGCAGCCATTTTTGTACCTTTGACCTTACTTTTGCCATTTTGAACCGTCAGCACCAAATAGACATCTGTAGAAAGGTTGATTCTGACCACCCTCAAGGATGATGAATTGTTTCAAGGTTCAAAGAGAAAATGTAATTAAGTGAAAGAGGTCGAAAAATGCGATATCCATGCCTGGCTTTTGATTATGACGGTACGCTTGCAATAGAAGGAAGATTGAGCGAAGAATTGCTTGAGAGGCTGGGGCAAGTAAAAGCTTCTGGACGGAGTCTCGTTCTTGTCACTGGACGAATATTGAAAGACCTGTATCGTGTTTTTCCAGAAGTCGACATTTTTGACTATATCGTGGCTGAAAATGGGGCGGTGCTCTATTCGCCTTCTACCAGAATCAAAAAGCTTTTGTGCGATCCTATCCCGGCTGCTTTTTTGCGCAGTTTGGGTCAAAAGGGCGTGAATCCTGTAGATACGGGCAATGTAATAGTGGCAACCTGGCATCCAAATGAAAATTTGATTATCGAAGCCATTCACGAGTTTGGTCTTGATCTGCACATCTCATTCAATAAAGGTGCAGTCATGGTTCTTCCAGCCGGGGTAAACAAAGCCACTGGTCTTCAAGCGGCACTTGATCAGTTGGGTCATTCGGCACACAACACAATTGGCGTGGGAGATGGCGAAAATGATTTCGTTCTTTTAGACAAATGCGAATATGCAGTAGCAGTCGGAAATGCCTTGCCCGTTCTCAAAGATTTGGCTGACATTACTTTGTCAAAAGACAATGGACTTGGTGTCAAAGATTTCCTGGAAGAGTTTTTGCAAAACGATCAGATTGAGCAAGCCGAAGCTACAAGACACAGAATTTTAATTGGTTACGACCAGGCAAGCAACGAAGTCAAAATACCTTCTTATAATTGCAATATTCTGATTGCAGGTCCATCGCAAAGTGGCAAATCGAGCGCTTGTATGGCATTGTTGAATCAGTTGGCAGGTAAAAGTTATCAGTTTTGTCTCATAGACCCCGAAGGCGAGTATGACCAGGCACCACACAGTGTAATTGTTGGCAACGAACATTATGCTCCAGAAATGTCGGATATCCTGCGCTTATTAACGAATCCAACAAATAATGTAGTGGTCAATCTGCTTGGTGTACCACTTAGTGAGCGTCCGAACTTTTTCGCTCAAATACATTCTTTGTTGCTTGAGCTCAGAAGAAAAAATGGCAGACCTCACTGGCTCGTTGTGGATGAAGCACATCATATGTTGCACCCTTACTGGAATTCGATTATAGAGCCTGGCTGGAGCGATCCGATTTCTTTCATTGCTGTCACGGTTGACCCGCTTGAAATTTCAAATTCTGTTTTAAAACATGTCGATTTGCTTTTGTCAGTTGGAAGCAATCCCGTTTTGACTATGGACGACTTTGCTCGGGCACAAGAGTTGAAGCCTGTTTCGGATGCTTTCGAACCACTTGGTTATGGGCAGGCAGAAGCCTGGTTTTGCAGAGGTGAAAGAGATTCGAGAAGAATCAATTTGATTGAGGCACCAATGTTGCACAGACGTCATTTGCGTAAATATGCCGAAGGCAATCTTGGTAGAGAAAGAAGTTTCTATTTCACCGGACCTCTGGGGAAACTGAAAATACGTTGTCAGAATCTTTTCTTGTTCATGCAGATAGGCGAAGGTCTCGATGATGAAACCTGGCTTTTTCATTTGCATAGAGGTGATTATTCAGCCTGGATCAAAGATGCCATACACGACCCTGAACTTGCGTCTGAAATTAAAGCAATTGAGAACGATAGCCAGATGTCGGCTGCAACAAGTCGTGAGCTGATTAGAAAATCAATCGAGAAAAGATATTCTTTACCAGTGAGACTTTTTTGAATTTATTGGGTCGTATCTTTAGGTTTTAGCGAAGCCAGATACTCGGCTAGCATCTTGGTTTCGGCCTCATTGCCAGCAAAGGGAGGCATAATTCCTTTGTATGGATTCTCGTCGTTTTTAGGATCCATCATTTTCAAGAAGGAAACGATAGACTCCTGGTCGCGATCTCCAATTAGCTTTTTGATGCTTCGATATCCGTCTACAGTATGACAGGCCATGCACTGATACTGGAATAATTTTTCACCGCATTGTTTAGATGAGGTTGGATCAGTATTCACATTAGCCCATTTAGCGTCAGTGAGAAAACCGTCCTGTCTGAGTTTTTCGACCTGACTTTTTCTAATTCCATTCGAATACATGTAGCCATAAACTACATATGGTTTGCGCAACATTTCTCGCATCCACTCGGTGGTGCCAGTAGTGGCAAGTCCGCATGCCATGAAAAGCAAAGCAATCTTGAATGTGAATCCTTTTGGGTTTAAATACGGTCCGAAGAAGGCGAATAATAGAACTGTTCCAGATAACACCAGACTCAAATATAGTGCGCGTGCCAGAACCGAAAAGTTTCCAACACCAGAAGACTGGATTCCGGTGAAAACAGTTTCAAGAGTGACTTGAGGCACCTGACTCAGATACCAGAGAGTAACTATCGGTCCCAGGAAGAATACTGGCAAAAGCCATTTTGAACAGAACTTGACCAGATATACGCGCAAGTCTTCGTCCTTGATTCTGGTTGCAGTAACCAGACCATACATTCCAGCAATAGCGAACATGATGAAAAGGCGAATAAACAGCGATGGCAGATAGGTCTCGTTCAAGACTCCATGTAGCCAGTAATGCGAGTCGAGCCATTTGCCAGGCGTGAGCATGAAGGTGAGAATGCCATTAATAACTGCAAGCGTCATTACAGACATGAAGAAATACCACTTGGCTAAAAGCAGATGTTTTTCTTTGCTGATTTTGTCCCACGAATAATAATATGCAAACGCTGTTGCTAGCTCAGCTACGAAGAACAAATATTCAAGCGCCCATGCCAGAGTGAAACTTTGAATGAGCGAACCTGTCCCGTCTGGACTTACCAGACTGATTGAAAACCAGATGGCTACACCAGTTGCAGCTCCTGCCACAGTGGTGACCAGTATGAAAAAGCGCGAATGCGATTTGACATAGGTGTAGATTCGCTCGTCGTTTCGCTTGTATGCGATCCATTCAATCAGAGCAAGGAAGGCGCCACCACCTACTGCAAAGTGTGAAAGGAAGATATGAATAATAGCGATAATCCCTATTACCCATGGTCCTCCGATTCCAGGAACGATCCAGATTGGATAATTCATGACATAGCTCCCCAAACACTGAATATAACCATAAACAATACTGTGATGACCCCAAGTGCGGTGGCAAGGTCAGATTTGAGCTTAGACTCGCCGGTATCCCAGAATGGCACCGCGGCAAGTATGCCAGCAAATATGGTCATTACGAGGATGCCGAAGAGTTCGCCTTCAATAGGTCCAATCATGGGTGGAACCAGTTTTAAAAATTGGAACATAGCAAGAAAATACCATTCAGGTTTTATTCCAATTGGTGCTGGAGCAAACGGGTCTGCTTCTGGACCTATTCCCCATGGTGCTAGCATGGTCAGGGCAAAGAGCAGGTTGCCAGCCAGGATCCAGACCAGAATATCTTTGAAAAAGAAATCAGGGAAAAACGGTTCGTATTTTTTCTCTTCATCTTCTTGCTTTGTAAAATCGCTCGGTTCAGACATTCCATGCGCTTGTACGATAGCTAAGTGAACGGATAAAAGACCCATCAACAGTATTGGTAACACAGACACGTGAATCGTAAAGAATCGCGACAGTGTAGACTGACCAATCGATGTTCCACCTCGCAGCATTGTGGCAATAATGTCACCGATTACAGGAACCTTGGAGGAAATGTCCAGCCCGATTTTGGTGGCGAAAAATGATACTTCGTCCCAGGGCAAAAGATAACCAGTAAATCCAAAACCAAGACATAAGACGAGTAGAACGACCCCAGTAAGCCATGTGAGCTCACGCGGTTTTCTATAAGCTTTCATAAAATAGGCGCTGAAAAAGTGGATGAATACTACAGCAATCATCAGGTTTGCTCCCCAGCTATGAAGTGACCTGATGAACCAGCCAAATTCCACTCCAGAGTTGATTTTCAAAATACTGGCATGAGCGGATGCGAGTTCGGGCACATAATAAACCATCAGCAAGATGCCGGTGACTATTTGCACCATTAAAAATAAGAGGCTGATGCCACCAAAGTAATACCATACAGAGTGCTTGTGTACTGGAACTCGTTTGTGCAGCGCAAGCTCGATTAGAGGCGATGCATGCAGTCTGCGCTCCAGCCAGTAAAGTACTTTTCTTTTTTCGCGCTTGCCTATAAACACGACAGGTCTCCTTTTAATGCGCTACGCGTTAGATATGATCACGCGATCGTTCACGATATCAACCTTGAGCGCCATGAGCGGCTTGGGCGGAGGACCAGCCACGTTTTTTCCAGAATCAGGGTCGTATGCTCCGCCGTGGCATGCACACCAGATTTTATTTTTTTCTTTGCGATATTGAACAGTACAACCAAGGTGAGTGCACACAGCTTTAAAAGCGTGAAAATCTCCCTGGGTAGTATGAATAACTAGAGCAGGCGTACTGCCGAACTTGAAGTTTTTACCGGAACCTGCTGGAAAATCAGATACTTTTCCAATATCCAGACTGGCAATCTTTGACGATGCGTCTTCTTCGCCATTCGGGCAGAGATAGCGATACACTGGATATAGTGTCATGCCTCCCCAGAGTAGTGCAAATCCGCCTACTGCCGTTTTTACGAAAGTAGCTCGCCCTATCTTTTTGTCGCCGTCTATTATTTCTATTTCTTCATCAGACATGGTCAGTCTACCTTAACTGTTTGAGTGTGATTGCGTGGGATTGTTGTGTGTAACTGTTTTCACCAGCCAGACCAGATAAACAATCAGTCCAACGGCAGAAAGAACGAAAATTCCAAGCAAGTCCCATTGCGGTTCTACGCTCAATTTTTCTGGTTGAACGAAGGGAGCTGCCATCGCACTCCTGAGAAAGTGGCGACTGATTACCATTGTGAGCACCACAAGAAATGCCGTATGCATGGTCGATTTCAGAAACTTGACGCTGCCCGAATTGGATGCGCTGAATCCAAGTATTATAGATATTACAGCTAGTGCTATAGAGCTTATGAATACATAAGACATTAGGCTATTGCCGCTCATGAATTGTTCGCGGATTTCTTGTGGGAGAGAAAAGAGGAAGTGAAATCCGATGGCAATTTGCAAAGTAGAAACAATACTGTAGACCAACGATCCTTTTTTGATCATCCAGTCGGCTTGTTCAGGATCGCGCTCTTTTTTACGTGTCCCCAGAAAACCAATAAAGAGTCCGGTCATCGCAATACTCGAGAAGAAGAAGTGCAAGAAGCGCGGTATCTGTTGTTTGTCACCAAGGAAGAAATTTAAACCGTTTGGTGAATGCTTGTACATTTCAGCCCATTTTTCTGGATGCAACATCAAATGCATATTGCTTGAAATAATGAATCCAATGAGCAGAAAAAGACAGAATGACACGAATAATGTAGCGGCAATCGCCAGTCCGTTTTCTTTTTGAGAATCGTCATTGAATAGTTTGTATATGACGAAATAACATCCGTAATATGCGACTATCAATAAGACGATAATGCCGATCCAGCAGCCAGCCATCAAAATTGATGATGTATAAAAAAGCGGACCGTATAAAAGTTGTAAGAATAAAAGCGGAACAATTCCTTGTGTAATCGTAAATGACACGAATACAGGTAGAGTCTGTGCTAGTTCTCTTGCCGAGCGATACATTGGGCTATCTGGCTTGGGACCTGCTTTGAGGAACATGGCTGCTGCCATCAATGTGCCACCCAGGACAATATTCATGGGTAGTACGTGCAAGTAGAAGCCCAGAACCAAAAGAACATTTAAAAGCCACAATGGTGCCGGCAGGGGCAGTGGTTGATAACTGGGAATTATATGTGTTAAGTCCATTTGGGATGCCTTGTAGTCGTTAGGACAAGGCTAAAATAACCGAGCCTCTTTTTGATCGACTCAAAGAAGTATCTTTGTTTTGCGGCTCATCCTAAAGAATGAGTGCGCCTCAAGACGTATTTACGTGTTTCGTCCAGCAGGACAATGATTGGGATGAAACTAAGTGCAAACATGATTTCGGGAATACTTAGAGGCATAGTGTTAAAAAGTCTTTGCAATACTGGAACGTACATGAGCAAACACAAAAGACCTACTTCGAAAAGAATTCCAGCCAAGATCATTTTGTTATTGAAAAATCCGATTTGGAACAAGGAGCGGGTATTAGTGCGACAACAAAAAACAGCTCCAATTTGACATGCCACCACTCCAGTCAAAGTCATTGTGGTGGCATGACTCCAGGCCACACTTCCTTCTGGTGCAAGGGGGAAATTGGGCCAGCCATTCAACCAGTTGGAGAAGAAGTAGCACATCATTGCAGCAACAGCTTCAATAAGTCCATACCAGAGCAGAGCCTTGCACAAAAGATTTTTCGAAAGCAACGAAGTGCTGCGCTCGCGCGGAGGGTCTTGCATGACAGAGGGCTCGGATTGATCCGCACCAAGAGCAATGGCAGGCAACATGTCAGTTCCAAGATCAATGGATAAGACCTGCATGACTGTGAGTGGCATTGGTATCAGTCCGCCTGAAAAGAGCATAGCCGCAAACGGAACAGCTTCAGCCATATTGCTGTTGAAAACATACACGGCGAATTTTTTGATATTTTCGTAAACTGTTCTACCCTCTTCTATAGCGTTCACGATTGAAGCAAAATTGTCGTCGAGCAAAATAATGTCAGCTGCTTCGCGTGCTACGTCCGTTCCTCCTTTACCCATTGCAATGCCTATGTCTGCTTGTTTGAGAGCTGGACCGTCATTGACACCATCTCCTGTGACAGCAACGATTTTTCCAGCTTTCTGAAATGCTGAAACGATTTTCAGTTTATGCTCCGGATTTGCTCGGGCAAAAATCAGATTTTCTTTATTGCAAAGTGCTTCAAGTAATTCCTGGTCAGACATGGTGTCTAGCTTGGCACCATTAATCACCTGAGCATTTTCTTTTATGATACCTGTTTTGAGAGCTATCGCTTTTGCTGTGACTTCGTGATCTCCTGTGATCATTGCAACTTGAATACCAGCCTGGTCACAACGTTTCATAGCTGACGCTATTTCCTTGCGTGGTGGGTCTTGCATTGCAAGTAGCCCAACAAAGGACAGATTTTGCTCGAAATCCTCCTTTAACTGGTTGCATTCGCGGTTAGCAAACGCGAGCAAGCGCAATCCACTCTTTGCATAACTTAGAATTGCATTCTCTATTTTTTCTTTGATTTCAGTTGTAAGTTCTTGCTTTTCGCCATTACTCATATAGTGATGGCATTTTTCTAGAATGGATTCAGGGGATCCTTTCGCCATAATGAAGAATTTGTCGCTTCCGTTTATTTGGTGAGCAGTGCTCATCATTTTTCGATTTGAATCAAATGGTTCTTCGTGCACTTTTTTAGAGTTCGAAAGAGTTGAATCAAGTTCAAGACCAAATAGCTCGGCAGCCTGTAAAATTGCAGTTTCAGTAGGATCGCCGATAAAATGTCCACTTTTTTTGTGCGCGTTATTGCAAAAAATGCCAGCAGTGAAGAGCGCTTTGAAATCTGGATTACTCAAACTGTGTGAATCGAATTTGTTCTGATTCATTTCTTGGCTTTTATTTATTGTCCAGACTTCGACCACTTTCATCTTGTTTTCGGTCAGTGTGCCAGTTTTGTCTGTACAGATTACATTTGTGCATCCAAGTGCTTCGACACAGGATAAACGTTTTACCAGGGCATGTCTTTTAGCCATTTTTTTAACAGCCAGTGCCAGAGATAAAGTTACTGTGGGCACCATCCCTTCTGGAACGAATGCGACAATCATTCCCATCGCAAAAATAAAAGCTTGTTCTGGAGCGCTTTTGGTCAAGGTACAGGCAAGAACGAACATCAAAATGCCAATGGCGCATGCAAGTTTGCTCACTGTTCTTGCCACTCTTTTCATTTCTAATTGTAAGGGACTGGGGCGATCTGCAATGGTTTGAGTAAGGTGAGCGATTTTTCCAAATCTGGTGCTGTGTCCGGTCGCAAAAACCAGTGCTTGAGCGTGTCCTGAAATGACAGTGGTGCCAGCCCAAATTTTATTGTCTTTATTGAGCTCTTTTAAAATTGCTTGCGATTCTCCAGTCAAAGTAGACTCGTCTACCATCAGTTTGTCGCATTCGATAAGGTGGCAGTCTGCCGGAATTTTTGCACCTTCTTCCAAGATGACCACGTCTTGGGGAACCACGTTTACTGACTCGATTTGTGTTTCACATTCGTCCCTCAATACTGTAGTAGTTTCTGGAAGGAGTGATTTCAGTGCTGCAGTTGCGCGAAAAGCACTATATTCCTGGAAGAAGCTGAAACTACCATTGATGATGTTTACCAGCCATATGGCAATGGCAATTTGAGGCATTCCGGCAAAAAATCCTATGAATCCACCCAGCCAGAGCAATAAAGCCATAGTGTGGAAAAAATTTTCTTTCACTAGTTTCCACCAGGAAATTCTGGTTTCAACTGAAATAGTATTCAAACCGTGACGGCTCAAACGAATTTGAGCCTGGCAAGAAGTGAGACCTTTTGCATTCAGGTCGATTGAGTTTCGCGCATGAGTCACTTTTTTGTTCCTTGATTTCAATCGTAAGTTCACAAAGCAATTTTGTTGACCTCCTGCGGGGTGATCAATGAAGAACACTGCTCATACCTTGGAATGAGGTTTGAGCAGTGTTTGTTTTTTATACTCGTTGTATGAAAATCAAATCTACTATCATAGTTCTTGCTCTTTCTCTCTTGTTTGCAAGCGTGCCACTTTGCTCTGAGGCTCGAACACCTTCGTGTTCTGCTACCTGGTACGAGTTATACAATCGCGCAACTGACGAGTTTGATGCCCAAAACTACGCTGATGCAGAAAATATTGCTCATGAGGCTATGCATGCTTGTGGAGATAGTTTTTGTCAATCATTCTTGACTTTAGATTTGCTTGAGACAGCTGCTGAAAGACAGTCGAATTACAAACGTGCCGAAAAATATCTGGTACAGTCTTTGCAGCTTTTGAAGAGAAATAATTTTATGCCAAGACGTATTTTGGGTCTGGTATATCTAAAAATGGCGATGGTCAATTATTACAAAAAAGACTATCATAGAGCCGGATTTTATGCGCTTTTAGCTGTTCCAGCCCTGGAAGAAAGCTGTGAAGAAGAAGAGTATTCGGTTATAAGTGCGAATAAAGCAGAGCAGATTAAACACAAAACCCAACGCATATTACGGTTCAAAAGAAACGCTCATAAGACTGGAGCAAACAGTCTCAAAAGCCTAGATTTTGACGGTTAATTTTGTCTTGGCTTCTTCTTGGGCTAATAGAATTATTGTTTTCACCAAAGTGTCGGGGCTGAGTGAAATACTGTCTATCCCTTGTTCCAGTAAGAACTTGGCAAATTCGGGATAATCGCTTGGTGCTTGACCGCATATACCTATTTTGCGATTTGCTTTTTTTGCATCTCTAATCGCCTTACTGATAAAGCGCTTTACTGCTTCGTTGCGCTCGTCGAATAGTTTAGCCACAATTTGTGAATCTCTATCCAGTCCAAGTACAAGTTGAGTAAGGTCATTTGACCCGATTGAAAAGCCATCGAAAATCTCGGCAAACTGGTCGAGTAAAATGACATTTGCTGGTATTTCGCACATCACATATATTTCAAGCCCGTCTTCATGCTGAACCAGCCCATTTTTTGCCATTTCAGCTATGACCTGTTTACCTTCGTCAACAGTTCGACAAAAAGGAATCATCACTTTTAGATTGGAAAGTCCCATTTCTTTCCGGACTTTATTGAGAGCTCGACATTCTAGCGCAAATCCGTCTTTGTAATGTTCGCTGTAGTAACGGCTAGCTCCCCTGAAGCCAAGCATCGGGTTCTCTTCCAGAGGTTCGAACTGTTTGCCGCCAAGCAAATTAGCGTATTCATTCGTTTTGAAGTCTGAAAGGCGAACAATAACTTCTTTGGGATAAAAGGCACTTGCTATAGTGGCAATTCCTTCTGCCAGTTTTTCAATGAAATAGTCTTCCTTATTGCTGTAATTAAAAGTCAACTGCTTTATTTGTTCTTTGACCTGGATGTCTTCAAGCTGGTCGAAGCGGGTTAGAGCAAGTGGGTGTATGCGAACTTCGTGAGCAATGATAAACTCCAGGCGAGCCAGACCCACTCCTTGAGAAGGAAGCTGACTGAACGCCATGGCTTGTTCTGGATTCCCCAGAATCATCATGATTTTAGTGTTTATTTTGGGCAGTTCATCGAGTTTGAGTGTTTGCATACTGAAAGCAAGCCTGCCGGCAAATACTTTCCCCGGATTCTGCGGTGCACAACTGACTGTCACTTCTTGATTGTCTTTCAAAATCATGGTGGCATTATTAGTGCCCACCACACAGGGCACGCCTAATTCGCGACTGACAATGGCTGCATGACAGGTGCGACCGCCTTTATTTGTGATGATTGCAGAAGCCTTTTTCATCACTGGCTCCCAGTCGGGGTCTGTCATATCCGCGACCAGTATTTCGCCTTTTTGAAAAGAATCGAGCTCAGCACACGAGCGTATTTTTCTGACCGGTCCAGCTCCAATTTTTTCGCCTATAGCTTGACCCTGCAAAATGACTTCTCCAGGTTGATCAAGCTTCCACGTTTTTAGCTCAGAAACATTTTCTATTGTATGAATTGTCTCTGGTCTTGCCTGGACTATATAGATCTGGTTTGTGTTACCGTCTTTTGCCCATTCGATATCCATTGCCATATGTCTTTTGGCCTGGGATGAATAATGCTCTTCAATAGTGCAGGCGATACGAGCGAGTTTCAGCACTTCGTCGTCGGTAATGCTCAATACTTTGCGTTCTTCAGGCAGAGTGTCCAGATTTTTGGTGGTGCGACTGCCGTGGCCAGAATAGATCAAACGATACTGTTTGGCTCCGACTTTTCGTCTTACAATCGAGCGATAACCTTGTTTGAGTGTGGGTTTGAAAACGAGGAATTCATCGGGATCGATACGCCCTGCCACGATATTTTCTCCCAGTCCATACGACGATGTCACTAATACAGAATCCTTGAATCCTGTTTCAGGGTCGAGACTGAACATTACTCCAGATGACGCTAAGTCGGAGCGAACCATTTTTTGCACTCCAATCGACAAGCGCACTGACATATGATCAAATCCTTTGTCTATGCGATAAGCAATGGCGCGATCTGTAAAAAGAGAAGCAAAACAATTGAGACAAGCTTCAAGCAAAGCTGCCTCACCATGAATGTTTAGAAAGGATTCTTGTTGACCTGCAAAAGATGCTCCAGGAAGGTCTTCTGCTGTAGCACTCGATCTGACTGCTACTTCAACGTCTCGTTTTTCTTTGTCGCAAAGACTCTTATATGCTTGCAAAATTTCTTGGCTTAGAGCTTGCGGAAGTCCGGTCTGTTTAATAAGATTACGCGCTTGTTTGCCAACATTAGCCAGTTCGGCAACATTTTCTTTGCTGATATCACAAAGTAATTTTGCCAGTTTAACATCGATGTTATTTTGCTCAATCAAGGCTGTATAGGCGTCACTTGTTATAGCGAAGCCTTCCGGCACGAGCACTTCGGTGTCTTTCAATTTGTTGACCATTTCGCCAAGCGACGCGTTTTTACCGCCCACTAGGTCAATATGTCCCAGCCCGATTTGGTCGTACCAGAGAATATATTTCATGAATAAAGCGCCTTTTTAAGCTGATTGTTTCTTGTCTGTTTGCGGTTCGATATTTTTGACTACGTGCACCGAGCAGGGTGCGATATTGGTGACATATTCGGCTACGCTACCCATGAGCAGTTTTTTGAATCCGCTGCGTCCGTGCGAACCCATCACAATCAAGTCTGCTTTGTATGCAAATGCTTTTTCGACCAGTGCTTCGCGTGCTCTGTCGAAAATGTAGTCGATTTCAATCTGGTTGTGAGGCAATTTTGATTGCAAGAATTTGGCTTCTTGTTCTAAGAGTTCGAGAGCTTTCTTCTTGGCGCGTTCTTTTGCCATGTCGTAAGACGATTTGAGAACATTGAAATCGTCTTGCCATAAGTAAATCGCTGTGAATAGACAAAATTGGGTGTCGGTTTTCCAGGGCATCGATGCCACATATTCGAGCGCTTTTCTGGAACATTCAGATCCATCTAGAGCCACCAAGACTTTCATCATGCTCGTGCCTCCACTTTGGTTCTGGATTCTTTATCGCTTTGTTTTTTCTCTATATGATCGCGCACGATAATGACCGAACAGCCAGCATGATCAAGCACAGCGGAAGAAACGCTTCCCATCAAAAGCTTGTTGAGTCCGGTTCTGGCGTGCGAACCCATTATAATCAGATCTGCTTTCCACTCGCTTGCAGTATCGAGTATTTTTTCAGCAGGATTTCCTTCTAAAATGAATTCTTCGATATTGTCCAAATGAAAATGGTCTCTCAATTTCAGCGCCATATCTCGAATTCTAATTTGGGCTTGATTGCGTGCATCTTCGCGCAAATCCATCATAAGTTCAGGCACGCTTGCAGCATAGGCGTAGTCGTAAATGGGTGGTACCACATTCACAATTCTGAATTTGGATTGGGCGGGCCATGGATGTTGAATTACAAATTCGGCGATTGCTTGATTAAAGGATTCCTGGTCACAGGCAAGTATGATCTTCATTAGCTCTCCTTTGTAAGAACGCTGTCCTTGTGTAATGCCAGATTACCTTTTAGTGACAAGCTCGGCATCAGTCTTGGGATTGACTTTAGCTTCATTCTTGGGCAGGCGCACAGAGTGTGCGATTTTTAGTTTTTCCAAAGTCTGAATTATGATCCAGGTGGGATCTATTTCGGTGTTTTTCAAACCGTGTCTTGCAGATTGTGGAAAAGCGTGGTGGTTGTTATGCCAGCCTTCGCCCATCGAAAGTGCAGCTACAAACCAGACGTTTCTGCTGTTGTCACCACATGGATATGTTTCGTATCCATATTGACGCAAGTGTCCAATCGAGTTGACCAGTAAAGGTCCGCAGAAAGCAAGTGCAGTTGCTACACAATTTGCTGCAAGTATCCAGAATCCGAAGAGCTGATAAATAGCCACTCTGTAGAGTACGCCAATCAACAAACACAGCCAGCCGTCATAAAGTGTGTGGCGGCAGTGCAAAACTCTATAAATAGGATCGCGGTACAAATCGGGAACGATTTTTTCGCTTTCTTCTTTGCTTATTATTACTTTTGGTGCCCACATCCATGACACGAATGCGTGCCAGAGTCCATCAAGGGGACTGTGTGGATCTCCTTTTTGATCCGAGTAGCGGTGGTGCAATCTGTGGGTACTGACCCAGAATATTGGAGAGCCTTCGAATGCAAGATAACCGCCTGAAACTATGAAGTATTCCAGCCATTTTGGTACCACTAGCGACTTATGAGACAAGAGGCGATGGTAACCAAGTGTGATACCAGCAGTGTGATAGAGATAAAAGAGAACGAACGCTACCAGGCAAACGACAGGCGTATTTGAAAATATTTCCATAGGTTCCTCGTGTCTATAAAAAGAGACGCCGGTTTTAACCGGCGTCTTCAGGCTCTAAGCTAAAGCTCTGGTGCCTGCTGCCCGTGGAGGTTGTCTTTTGACTCTCTCCCTGGGTTTCTGATGCTTTTAGTTTAAGACATAGTACCAGTATCTTCATCACCCCAAAGACCGACTTTGAATCATCCTTAGGAGTGAATACTAAATCACACTTGCAAACACTTTTTATCATCCCAGGGGTCATTATGCCGCGATTTATTCTTTGTTGTAATAACGGTATTGCACACGAAGCGAGGAGCGAAAGATGTTATTCGATAAAATATTGGTTGCACTGGATGGGTCACAAAACAGCCGTAATGCAGCCGAATACGCATTCTGGTTGTCATCCAATCTGGATGCTGAGATTACGGGGCAGCATGTTATCGATCCTCGATTGGTGGATTTATTCATTAGTCCAGAATTTGCTGAGGAGCTCGGGTTCAGTTGTTCTGTCGATACTTCTGAAAAAGTGTTCAGTGCACTGAAAAAAGTTGGCAGAGTGATTCTAGACCTTTTTGTCCGAGAAGCAAGTGAGCGCGGTATGCAAGTGGCGACCTGTCTTGATGAAGGGTATATAGTCGAGTGCATTTTATCGCGTTTGAAAGAACATGATTTGCTTGTCATGGGACACAAAAGTCGGGAAGATTCGGAAATGCCACTAAATATAGTGCTTGGCTCGGTGGCTGAGCGACTTGCTGTCAATTCTAAAAAGTCTGTTTTAATCGCTTCTCGTCCACTCAAAGAAATCGAACAGATTCTGGTTGCTTACGATGGCAGCGAACCCTCACGCGGCGCGCTTTTAATGGCTGAAAATCTCGCTAAAAATACTAATTGCAAATTGAAAGCGATAACAGTGGTGCCTCCTGGCTCGGACTTGCATTCAACCAAAGTATTGGCTCAGGATGGTGAAAAATATTTGCGTGAATTTTGGCCTGAAAATGTTTTCTACCACAAAGAAGGTGTGGTGGCAGAATCACTTTTAAACCAGGCCAAGACTTCAAACAGTCTGCTTGTGATAGGAGCATACGGATATAATAACAAAGAGCAAAATGTGCTTGGTTCTACCACTACCGAAGTATTGCGCAAAGCAGTCGCGTCTACACTCGTTTTCAAACCAATAGGCAAAAGAAGCAGTAAGAAAAAAACTATGGGTGCCCAGCCTGTGCAGGTAACTTAAGCAGAAATTCGGTTATACATTTTACTTCTTGAGGGTCTAGCCGTTTGGCTTGATCTTTCATGAGATTGTTTTTGAGATGACCATTTAAAATGTCTTCTATCTCTTCTCGGGTTTTACGCTTGCCCACGCCTTTTAGTGTTGGTCCAAAACGCGGGTCTTCATCATAAGTCGTATGACAGGCTGCGCAGCCATGTTCCAGAAAAAGTTGCGAGCCTAATTTTGAGCCTGCACTTTCTTTGCTTGTATCAGTTTCTTTTTCAGAAGAACTTTCGTCTTTCGTTCTCTTTTCGTGGTGTCTTATTGTATATCCTTCAGCTGGCTCGCTAAGGGTCAATAAATAGCGCGCAATTAGACGAGCCTGACTCTTATTCAGTCCGGTGTGCGGCATTAAACTTGGTTTGCCGCCAAAGATTTCGCTAAACTCAAGACTTTGTTTAAGTGGATTTTGCAGCCGGTCTATTAGAAATTCTTCTCCACGATGACCACCGATTCCATCTAGCATAGGACCCATGGTGCCACCTTCGCCATTTATCTGGTGACAAGAAGAACAATTTTTCTTATCGTATAAAATTTTGCCTTTACGCGTAGTGAAAGATGGCTTCAAAGGTGTATAGCCTGTTGGGGGCAGAGTTTTCTTTTGCCAATCGGTCGTTTTCAATTGTGCGCTTACAGGCAGGACCAAAAGAGCAAGCCCTGAAATTGCCAGTAAAAATAGTTTTGTGTTTTTCATTGCTCAAATTATACCTGGTCTGCTCAGAAATACGTCTAAAGGGTGGTGTTTCTATCTTTCGATGCATATATATTACTTTTAAAGACCGGCTCTAAAAGGGGAATCAGTAATGAAAGTGCTTGTAGCGGTGGATAACGACCAGCTGGCCAAGACTGCTTTTGCATCTATCGAGCAAAAGGAATGGCCCGAAGGCACCGAATTTATTATTGTTCATGTGATTGAATCAGAAAAATACAACGTGACTGGTTCGCTCAAATCCATTGCACATCAAGAAGCGCTGGATCAAGAACACGAGCGTGAATATCAAAAACAGCACATTTGGCTGCGCGATTTAGCTTTGCAGTACAAACGCACTCTAACCAATGTAAGAAGCGTGGTTATAACTGGTCATATCGACTATTGTATCGCTCAGGTGGCCAATGTACTGAAGCCTGATCACGTGGTGATGGTGTCTCATGATAGGACTTCTAAACAAAGACTCTGGATCCAGAGTATCTGCTCGGCGGTGGTGGACAAACTGCCATGTTCGGTCGAAGTTCTAAGACCCACGCATTCTGCAGTTGCAAGTTTTCCAGGCAGATTGCTACTAGCTGTAGATGGTTCTGAAAATGCCGTAGAGGCTCTTGAATGGCTCCTTAATCAGAACTTACCTGAAGACGTTCAAATCAAAATGATAATGGTTTTGGATTCTCAGAAAATCAGAGATTTGAATGAAGCACGAAATATCCATTCTTCTTCGATGTCTAAACGCTGGTCGACAAAATACAATTTCAGACTGCAAGCGCGCGAATGGTTCGACGAGCAATTAAATATTTTGAAATCGGAACTTAAAAATCATCATGTCGAAGGCGCTATTTTTGAAGGCGACCCGGTTAGTTCGATTGTTGCCGCTGCAGATCATTGGAATGCAGACCTCATAGTGATCGGACCTCACTCGGTAGGCGACTCTGCTGTAGATGGAATGGGCGACGAAACTGAATCTACGCCAAGAGCTCTGGTGGAGCAATCGCATAGGGACATTCTGGTAATCAAAACCGGCGCTTCTATCCAGGAAGGATTCAAGTGGAAAGATAAAGAAACCTATTCTGCCTTTTGCGAATTAGGCAAAGTAAGCAAATAATCGGTTATCTTTTCGATTTCTTCTTTCTTCAATTCAAGCTTAGGCATTTGCGGCAGAACGTCTACGTCGCCTGCTTCGCGTTTGCTTATTTGGGCCGGATTATTAATGTTCTCTATAATAGTTGCGCGCTCCATGCGTCCGCCTACACCATCCAAGTTTGGACCGAGCCAACCGCCAGCGTTCTGGATTTGGTGACAGGCGATACAGCCTTTGTCTCGGAATAATTTTTGTCCTTCCTGGCTGGATTTGCTCTTAGGTTTTGGAACGTACTTTTCGCTGTTTTGAGGTGTTCTTGCCGGCAGTGATATTACATGCGGTGATAAAACAAAACCATCTTCAGGCTCTGGCAGTGTCAGCAGGAATGAAACTATCGCTGTTGCATTTGCAGGCGAAATACGAGGGTGTTGATACATGCTTCGATTTCTGCCAGTAAGTTTGAAATAGTCTCTTTCGGCTGCATTGCTTGCTGCAAGATGGGCATACAAGAAGTCTGCCTGGCGACGATATCCGATCCCGTCGAGCATTGGGCCCAGATTTCCGCCTGCATTTTTAACTGAATGACACTGGATGCAGTTTGCCTGTTTGAAAATCAACTCACCTCTAGTACTTTCCGCGCTTGTCGCCTCAGGAATATAATCGTGTGTTGGCATGCGAAGAGGCATAGGTGCTTTCACCTTTTCGTCCACTTCTTGAGGGGCATCAGCCATCACTCTCAGGGTCACCAACATACCTGATGCAATAGCTGCCAGAATTAATCCGGATCTATATTTGCGCTTCATTTGCATTTTCTAGCAATTTCCTATTGTGCCGTAAGTTTTTCAAAATTTCTGTTTTCATTTTCAATCGAAGTATGGCTTGCAATCGACTCTTCAGGCCAGAGCAATATACTGCCGATTGGAAGCTTGGCCACTAGTTCGCCTGCTTCTGTACCTAAAATAGAATAGCTTTTGTCTTGTACTTTTCTTGTCGGAACAATAATAAGCGACTTGCTCATATTAGTGAAATCGAAATCGATATCTGAGCTTACTGTTCTTGTGGTGATATCGACTTCGGCAAGGTCAGGATGTGTTTGATGCATGTTTTTGATCAATTCTTTGGCCGATTCTTCGTGATAGCCGTTCATCAAACAAATGATTTGCGGTTTCAGTCCAAAAAAGAATGCAGTCCGCAAACAGGCTCTAATGAAAGTTACGTTCAAATGGTCGAGTGATACTAGGATTTTCAGGTCTTCCCAGAGCTCCGGACCAATGTCTTGCACTATTAAAAGTGGTTTGGGACATTGATTAGCCAGTCCCTCTGCAATTGTGTAATGGACATAGTGCCAGCGTTCTTTGGGATTGGCGTTATTTAAATAATGTCTGTGACCCACAATAACGAGATCGTGCTCGTTAGCTCGTTTGCAGATTTGTTCAACCGGAGCGCCTTCGTCTATAACCGAGGTAGAAACGATGTTTTTGGTCTCTACGACAGCTTCGTATTTTTCGAGCAATTTGCAGGCAATTCCCCACTGTGCATTTTTGAGCAACTCGAATGTTTCGACATAGACTCCGCTTCCAATAAAGCCCGGTTCGTCATTTCGTAAAAAATCCCAGGTAGTGCTCGTGTCGACCACGTGTTGAGCTGTGATTTGAGCATTTGATTTGCTAGCCATTTCGAATGCTAGTTGTGCTGCGCGTTGAGACTGACTGCTACCATTCAGACATAATAAAAAAGATGGCTGGCTCATTGCTCTTACTCCTGACTCTAAATTGTTTCATTTCCAGTATGTCAAAGCGTCTACGTTTCACACCTCGGCCTAAAGGTGGAAAGAGCAATATAGACAGCCGCAAGAAGGATACAAGGACATTCTTTTACAATTAGAATTGCGATATGAAAATCAAAATTGATCCGCAAAATTTTATTGAAAATGCTCGTACTCTCGATGGCAAGAAAGTATTGGTGCGTGCCATTTCGAAAAACGATAAACCGTTGCTTGTAGATGAAACTGAGCACATGAGCCAGAAGTCGATGTATTACCGTTTTTTCACACCTAAAAGACAATTGACCGACAAAGAGCTAGTTTATTTCACCGAGCTTGATTATCACGCACACGTGGGGCTTCTTGCTCTGGTTGAAGAGCCGGGAGGTTTTGTCCACGCCGGATGCGGCAGGTATCTTGTTTTCTCTAAAAACGATTCTTCCGCCGAAGTTGCCTTTGATATCAAAGACGAGTATCAGGGTCACGGAATCGGAACGATATTGTTCAATAGTCTTTGTACCATTGCAAAGAGTGAAGGCATAAGCGAGTTCAAAGCGTTCGTGCTGGCTGAAAATCTAAAAATGATGGAAGTTTTTGACCACGCCAATCTTCCAATGACGAAGCGATATCGTCCGTCTGGCGTAATAGAAGTATCTATGAAACTGGACGCTTAAGCAGTTATTTGGGTTTATTGCTTGGGACGGACATCAGGTATTCTGCAATATCGGCCATGTCTTTTTTGCTCAAATTGGAGGGAGGCATTGTCGTTCCTCGCTCGGCGTATTCAAGTCCCGAACCTTGTTGTTTCAACAGTTCAGCTGCTGACATTTTTTTAGCCAGATAATCTTTGCCTTCGCGCTGACCCACCCCATCTAATTTTGGGGCGAATTGTCCACCTATACCTGCAACAGAATGGCAGGCGCTACAACCCTTTTCAAAAAAGAGTCTGCGTCCGTTTTCGAGATTGCCAGCCATGTCGATATTGGTCATGTCTTTAGTAACTATGTGTGGAGTGGCTTTGAATCCAGTTTTTGGTGCTGGCAGCGAAAGTAGATAATCAGCAATCGACTTTGCATCAGCAGGAGAAATTCGAGGGTGGGGCATCAGTTCTGATTCTGGATACAGTTTTTCAAAACGTGCCACGGCTTCTTTTGAATTGGTGATACGCGACAAAACAAATTCTTTGCTTCGGCGTTTGGACAGTCCGTCATAGGGAGGCGCTAAACATCCGCCTTTTCCATTAATCGAGTGGCAGGTATTGCAGCCGTTGCGCTCGAGCAGAAATTTTCCTTTGTTCGCGTCTTCCTTGGCTAGAGCTGCGCTTGAAAAATAAGCGAGCGAAAAGAGTGTAACTAAAGCAATTGATTTTATGCGCATTCTACTTGTTGCAAAATAAGGTCGAATAGGATAGGGGTGTAACGCAAACATTCTACATTGTATTTACTCATTTTAGTGTCCAATTGTTTGAACAACGAAAAATTGGAATGCAGAGCCGCAACATGTCTTTTCGGGTCTTTTATTCCTCTGTGCTCAAGATGTTTTTCAAGTATCAACTCAGCAGCGCATAAAGCCTGGCAGTCTGTGCCTTTCATGTGAGGAGGGAGTACCAGATTGGTTCCCCAGGGCAAAATTCCATACTCCAGACTGGCGCTAAAAAGTGCTTTGCAGCAGTTTTTACCGTCTTCCAGAAGCAAATTGTTGATGTAGATACGCGCCTTGGGAAAACGAAGCGCTACCTTAATCATATCGTCCATGTTAATCAGAGCTTGAAATTAAATTTGTAAGTTAGATCTGATTGTATTTAATAATTCGCAACTTGAAATCATTCTTTAGGTTCAAATTCAGGCTCATCCTTAAGGATGAGCCATCCTGTTTGCTCTTATTACTTCAACAGAGCAAGGCGAGCTTGCAAGAACCATTTCAGCGACACTGCCAAGTAAAAGTTTGCTTAGACCAGTTCTTCCTTGCGAACCCATAATGATGAAATCTGCCTGCCATTCTCTTGCTTTTTCGATTAAACAGTCTTTTACTGGACCTTCGAGTAAGAGACTCTGGACTCGAGCATGAGGAACTTTTTTCTTTATAAAATCGGCTGAGTTTTTGGCCAGTTTTTCTGCATCGCACAAGCGCTCGGCAACTGCACGACTATATGTAGACGAATAAGTCATGTACATGGTGGCATATTCAGTCGAGACCGGCTCAAGTACGTGAACCACTAAAAATTCAGTGCCTTCATACCAGAGTCTTTCTGAAAGACAGGCAACGGCTTCTTGCGAGCTTCTTGAGTTATCGATTGCTACCAGTACTTTCACGGATTCCATTCCTTTTGACATAAGACGCCAGGCGCCCTAACTTCATTCTATGCGCAAGTCTCTTTCAGGCAAATCAGTCTTTATGGGTAATTGAGAAGAGATTGTGATCATCCCAGAAGATGATGGAAACTCAGTTCCGTCGACGATTGGTCATTTGATCTGGCTTGTATCCCAGGCTGAAAAGGGTGACTTACGCAGTCTCAGTAATTCATTTATCTGTTTTTGTACGCCATATTGAATATTTCTGGCAATATCTTTGCGCAACTGGCGGTCGTGCATTTTGTCAATTCCGTATTCTAAATGAATTGGCTTTCCTATTTTAATAAGTAGTTTCACTGGTAGTGGCATGCAACTTACGCTGAAGGGAAAAAATGGATAGAGCGGAGTTATAGGCCAATAGGGCGCCTGCATTAGTCGAGCGATTGATTTCAAATTGCCCAGAAGAGGAAAAATTTCGTCTCCGCCAATGGTTGTAACCGGTATTATGCAAGTATCGGTTTCAATAGCAGCCTTGACAAAACCGGGATCGAAATCATCGAGCCTGTAGCGCATCGAAAACGGCTTGCCAGTGCCTTTTGGACCCTCAGGGTAGAAGAATACGATTTCATCGTTTCGAAGCATTTTTTGTGCGGTTTTATAGGTGGCAGGCACTCCGCCGCAGCGTCTAATTATTTCGCCTGCTCCCGGTGTATTTAAAAGCCACTTATGGACGAGAAAACGCACTCGTCTGGGATGGGGATGACTGTTCAAGAGCGCTATGTAAAGCATTAAGGCATCTACGGGAAGCACACCTGAATGATTGCCGATTAAAATAACTTTTCCATGGTCTGGGATGTTTTCAATTCCAATTGTTTGAACCTGGAAATACTCTTCGTACAAAAAACGCAAAACGAGTTCGCATTGAAAAAGCGATTGTGCGTCAAAGCCATATTCATCGGGTTCTTCGCCATAAACCGATTGAAACTGTTCTTTTAGCTTTTGCTTGAAATGAATCATTGCAGTAGCAGCCAGGTTAGCTAATGATTTTGCAAAATAAAGCTCAAATCGCCAGGCGGTGCAAAACGATGACTTTCTCTCATAGAATCGAGCACTTCTTGATTGGTCACCTGTTTGAAATCGAGGTAAAACTGACCGACAGTCTCAAAATCGGCAGTTACCAGATTGCCCACTACATGTTGGCAGTATTTACTAATCTGGTGATGGCTTTCAAGACTGATAACCGGCGCTGCCACCACTACAGTGCTTGCTCCACGATGGCGGGCCGTTTCTGCTGCTGCAATTGCTGTCATGCCGGTTGCAATTCCATCGTCGACTATGATTACTATTTTGTTTTCGAAAACACGCGCAATATATCCTGCGTGGTCATAAAAATAGCCTTCTGACTCTTTGGTCGTGGAAAGTAATCTGTGGCTTTGTTCTTCCAAATAATGTTCCCAATCAGAAGATTCTGGAATATCTGGATTTAAAACTATTTGACCGTCTGAAGTCACGGCTCCAATTGCATATTCAGGGCAGCTCGGGTGGGGAATTTTTTTTGATACCAGAATATCGAGCTGGCATCTAAATCTTCTTGCAACTTCAAGCGCCACAACCACTCCACCTCGTGGAAGTCCGACAATTAGAAAATCGCTTTTATTCGCGTTGGGCAAACTTTTGCTCAAGTAGTGCTCTAGCTTTTCTGCCAGTGCAACACCTGCTTCCTTTCTGTTTTTGAATTCTGTCATTTCTCGTATCCTGAATATGCCTTGAGTCTATTGTGCTATTTTCGCGCCCAATTTGCATAATGATCCAGGATGATTGAGACAAGAGTCTAATCAGTCTAAGGAATGACCTTAGCAAATTCGAGGCAACTGCTCGCCTGTAAGCATGTCGAGTATGCGTGTGCTACCTATTGTGGTGCGAAGATTTACTCTTGCTTTTGCGTCTTTTACATCACCAATGACACGAGCATTTTTGCCATAGTGATATTTGTGCATTATTTCAAGCGCCTTATCAGAGCTGTTTTTGGAAACTATGGCAACAAGGCGACCTTCAGAGGCGACAAAAAGCGGGTCGAGTCCGAGAATCTCGCATGCACCTCTTACCTGCGCACTGACCGGTACATTTTCTTCGTCTATATCAATCGAGACTTTTGAAGATTGTGCAATTTCATTCAAACAAGTGGCGAGCCCGCCTCTTGTGATATCGTGCAACGAATGAATTTCAAGGTCGGCTTTGAGCAACTCATGCACCATATCTTTTAAGCTTGCGCTGTCACTTTCTATTTGTGTTTCAAGGTCGAAATTATTTCGAGCGCACATGATAGCCATGCCGTGACAACCTATATCTCCGCTTGCGATCACGATATCTTCGGGTTTTGCTTGTTCGATTCCACATGTTTTAGATTCGTCGAATAAGCATCCAACTCCGGTGGTGGAAATAAAAATCTTATCGGCTGCTTTGCGCTCGACTACTTTTGTGTCACCGGCGATTATTTCTACTCCGGCATCTTTGGCTGCAGTTGAGGCGGACTGCACTATTTCTTTTAATTGTTCGATTGAAAAACCTTCTTCGATAATAAAAGAAATGGCTATGTATAGAGGTTTCGCTCCTCTCATGCATAGGTCGTTTATAGTGCCGTGGATAGATAGTGAGCCAATATTTCCTCCCGGAAAGAAAATAGGACTGACTACATAAGAATCGGTACTGACTACCAGCTTACTTTTGTTGAATGGCGCAATTGCAGCATCCTGACATTGAATAAGGAACCCGGTGTCGAATTTTGGCAGAAATACTTCTTGTAAGAGTTGTTGAGACAGTTTGCCACCGCTGCCATGACCAAGACGAATTTTGTCCATCTTATTCTTTCCTGTATTTGTAATAGGCTTGGCAAGTTCCTTCGTCAGACACCATCGTTGCACCAAGAGGAGTTTGGGGAGTGCAAGCGGTGGCGAATGCGGGACACTGAGCAGGCTTTTTTCTGCCCAATAGAATTTCGCCGCTTATACAAATTGGCGATTCGCTTGTTTGGATATTTTCGACCAGAAACATCGTCTCTGCATCATATTTTTTATACTGTTCGGACAGTTTATATCCGCTCTCTGCAATCATGCCGATGCCTCGCCAGAGACGATCGTCGGGCTGAAAAACTTCAGAAATGATTTCCAGGGCGGCTTTATTTCCCTCGTTTTTTACCATGCGTTTATACTGGTTGCAAAGCTCGTGATGCCCGTTTTCGAGCTGTTCAATACAAATGTAGATTCCTTCTAGCAGATCTAAAGGCTCGAAGCCGGTTACAACAATTGGCACCTTATATTTGGCACTCAAATACTGGTATTGGCCAGTACCCATGATGGCGCAAACGTGTCCTGGGGCGAGGAAACCTTGAATATTGCTATCTTCGTTTTGTAAAACTGCCTCCAGAACTGGTGGCACTGTCACATGCGAAACGAGCATATAAAAATTGTCTATTTTTTGTTTTCGAGCCTGCCACAAAGCCATGGCATTGGCTGGTGCAGTAGTTTCAAAGCCCACTGCGAAGAAGACGATTTTTTTGTCTGGATTGTCTTTGCATATTTTCAGACAATCAAGAGGCGAGTAAACCATTCTCACATCAAAGCCTTCGGCTCTCGCTTCGAGCAAATCGCTTCGGCTGCCAGGTACTCGCAGCATATCGCCGAAACTGCATAAAATAACGTCGGGAAGTTTAGCAATCGCAATGCTTTTGTCTATCTGTTCAAGAGGCGTGACGCAGACCGGGCATCCAGGACCATGAACCAGATTTATTTCTTTAGGAAGTATTTCTTGTATTCCGTACTGACAAATGGTGTGTGTTTGACCTCCGCAAACCTCCATTATGGTCCAGTTGTTGCGACAGACCTTTTTTATTTTTTCAATTAGCAGCGCAGCAATTTTGCCGTCTCTATACTCGCTTAGATGTTTCATAGTTCATCCTCGATGCCTTTCATTTGGTTGAGGGCATCAAGAGTGGCTTTGGCTTCTATTTCATCCACAATACTGAGTGCAAATCCGACATGCACGAGCACATATTCTCCAACTTTTGCCTGAGGAGTGAAATTGAGACATACACGACGTTTTACGCCATTGAAATTTACTCTGGCTGCAAGCATGTCTTGGTCTTCGATAATCTCTTCAACAAGTCCAGGAATAGCAAGGCACATATTTGATTCCTTAAATTGAGTTAGCGGCGACCGCTAGCTGACCAAGCGCCAGCCCGCCATCGTTTGCTGGGATTTTTTGAGGATAATATACCTGGAAATTCTCATTCTTCAAATCGTGCTCGACCAGACTCAATAATAGCCTATTTTGAAAAACGCCTCCTGAAAGACAGATGATTCGACAATCTGTTTTTTTACTCAAGTCGCGACAAATTTGAATTACCGCATTTTTGATAGTGTGGTGAAATTTCAGTGAAATCAGGGCCGGTGAGACCTGGTTGTGCAAGTCTTTTGCTATTTGAACAAACACATTTTCCATATCAATTAAATTGGCATCGTTTTGGTCTCTTATACAAAAAGAATATGTTTTTGTTTTGGTGTTTTTTTCAGTATATGCAAGCGATTCGAGAGTCTGGGGTGCCTGACCTTCGAATGTCTGAATTGTGCAGATATCGAGCAGGGCTGCCAGTGCATCGAAAAGCCGACCACAACTCGAAGTTAATGGCGAATTGAATTTCTGTTCGATTTGCTTTTTTATGATTTTTATTTTTTCAAAGGAGTGCGTGTCAATCAGTTTTTCGACAAACGATTCGAAAAATTGTTTGTTCGAATCTTCAAATGACTCAATCAAGCCAAGCATCATGCGCCAGGGTTCTTTTATTGCGGCTGTTCCACCCGGCATCAACACAGGTTTAAAATGAGCCAGTCTTTTAAAATTGTTTCCTTCACCAAGGCTGCAATACAAAAATTCGCCACCCCAGAGCGTGTCGTCAAGACCCATTCCAAGACCGTCCAAAGCAATTCCTATTACAGGAGTATCCAATTTGTGTTCGACCATGCAGGCGGTAATGTGAGCGTGGTGATGTTGCACAGCGATGTTTCTTATATTTGATTCTTTTGAAATTTCTTTAGCCAATGCAGTAGACATATAGTCAGGATGCAAATCATGAGCGATTATGTCGGGCTTGTAGTCGAACATTCTTTGATAATGGTCGAGGACCAAGGCTAGATTCTCCAGGCTCTTAGAGTTGTCCAGATCTCCCAGATGCTGACTGAGAATAGCTTGATTGCCTCTTGAAAAACAAAAAGTATTTTTTAAATGTCCGCCCAAGGCTAGAATTCGTTTCTTCGAATTGAAACTCAAGTCGAAAACGAACGGTGAAAAGCCTCTTGCTCTGCGAATCATGATTGGTTTCTGGTCATGAACAAAAAGGACTGAATCGTCATAACGAGATATTATGTCGCGGTCGTTTAAAAGAAAGGCATCAGCAATATTAGAAAGACAATCTCTTGCTTCGTCATTCTTGAATGCTATGGGCTCTTCGCTGGTATTTCCGCTGGTTGCAACCAGTGGACCGTTGAAATCAGTAAGCAAAAGATGGTGCAAGGCAGTGACAGGGAGCATGGCGCCTAGCTTGTCGTTTTCGAAACACAGATTAGAAGCCAGCGAAAAGGACTTTTTCTTGGTCAGTAAAACTATTGGACTTTCTTTAGCTAAAAGCAGACTTTCTTCCACTTCGTTTGTATGACATTGTTTTTTGAGCTGGTCGATATTTTTGAATATCACCGCCAGTGGCTTGTGCGGTCGCTGTTTTCTTGCTCGCAACAAAGCTACTGTTTTTTCGTTTGAAGCATCGCACAATAATTGAAAGCCACCAAGTCCTTTTAAAGCAATTATTTTTCCTTCGTTTAAAAGTTCGATGCAATTCTTCAGGGCAGATTCATCGTATAAATTGGGCGGCTCTATGCTCACTTGGGGTCCGCATTTCGCACAAGCATTTGGCTGGGCGTGGAATCGTCTGTCGGCCGGATTATTGTATTCATCGAGACATTCTTGGCATTGAACAAAATTGCTCATTGTGGTTGATGTCCGGTCATAAGGCAATTCTTTAATGATCGTGAATCGTGGACCACAGTTGACACAGTTGATGAATGGATAACGGTAGCGACGATTATTCTTATCGAATAACTCTTGCAGGCAGTCTTTACAAGTGGTCGAATCGCATGGTGGCAAATTGGCAAAAGAAGAGTTGTTTTCCAGATTAGATGATGTTCGGTATTTTTTAACTTTAGTATCTTGAATTTGAAATCCAGTTTCTTCTTTGACTGCGTCTATTTCTTCTTTGTCGCACTGGTTGACTTTAGCCAGTGGTGGCAGGTCGTTCAACATTTCTTGCCAGAATTTCTCGAGTTTGTCTTTTGTCAAAGACTGAATTTCTATCAGTACACCATCGCTATTGTTCTGGACAAAACCAGTCAATTCATTCTTTCTGGCCAGATTGAAAATGAAGGGGCGGAAACCCACTCCTTGCACTGTTCCATTGATTTGAAAACGCCATCTTTTAGCCATTAGACAATTATAGCTTTTCATCCTTTAGGTCGAGTGAACAAAAGTTGAAAAAGCGCATAATTGGATGGTTATCACCAAAGGGAAAATTCAAAGATGGTGTCGAGTATTACATCACTTCCTCTAAGGACGCCCGCCTACAAAGAAAAATGCGTTTCTGCCGAAGAAGCGATGTCACATATAAAGTCGGGTGACAAAGTTTTCATTCATGCCAACGCTTCCCACCCGCAGACACTCGTTCAAGCTATGACTGCTCGTTCAAAAGATCTTTGCGGGGTGGAAATTTTCGAGTTGCTCTGTCTTGGCGAGGCGCCATATGCAAGGGAAGAGTACAAAAATTCTTTCAGGGTGCACTCTTTGTTTATCGGCTCAAATGTAAGAGATGCTGTCAATAAAGGCAGAGGCGATTATATACCTGTTTTTCTGAGCGAAATACCTTCGTTGTTTTTAAGTGGTCAAATTCCTCTGGATGTTTGTCTGGTACAGGTTTCACCCCCAGATTCCCACGGATATTGCAGTTTTGGCGTGAGTATCGATTGTGTTGTGGCAGCAAGAAAAGCTGCCAAGCTAGTTATTGCTGAAGTAAACGAGCAAATGCCAAGGACTCTTGGAAGATCCTTTGCGCATTTTTCGAAATTCGATTATATAGTCGAAACAAATCGCCCGCTGCCAGAATTGCCGGCTTGTGCGCCTGACGAAATCGATAATCGAATCGCCGCAAACGTATGCGATCTGGTCGAAGATGGATCGACCTTGCAAATGGGAATCGGTTCGATACCAGATGCGGTGATAAGGTTTTTGAAAGACAGACGCAATCTGGGTATTCATACTGAAATGTTTTCAGATGGCGTACTTGATTTAATCGAGCTTGGGGTTATTACAAACGACGCAAAAAAAATCCTGCCTGGTAAAACTGCAACTTCGTTTGTGATGGGAAGCAAACGTTTATACGATTTCGTGGACAATAATCCGTCTGTTGAATTTCAGACCAGCGATTTTATCAATGACCCTTTTATCATCGCCCAAAACGACAAAGTAGTGGCTATCAATTCGGCTTTGCAAATCGATCTTACCGGTCAGGTTTGTGCCGATTCGCTTGGCACTAGACTTTACAGCGGATTTGGAGGACAGGTCGACTTTATTCGTGGTGCGGCCAGATCCAGAGGAGGAAAGCCGATTATTGCTCTTCCTTCGACGGCAAAAGATGGAATGGTTTCTCGAATCATGCCTCACTTGTCGCAGGGTGGCGGAGTGGTGACTTCGCGTGGCGATGTACATTTTGTAGTTACAGAATTCGGGGTAGCGCAATTGCACGGTAAGAATTTGAAAGATCGGGCAAAAGCACTTATTGCCATTTCACATCCTAAGTTTCAAGCTTATCTGGAGGAGGAATGTCGAAAAATCTCCTGGCTCAACTGAGCTATCCGTTGCTTCTTATTTCTTTTCTAGTTAGCAACTGCTCCTTGGCTATTGCAAGCGACTTTGATTCTGGTCTTAAACTTTATCGCCAAGAAAACTATTTGAAGGCGCGAAAATTACTTGAAAAGGCCAGGAGCAGTCAAAACAAAGACTGGCGTGTTTACTATTATTTGGGCAATACGTATCTTGCTCTGGGAAAATTTGAAAGTGCTCGAATAGAGTATGAGAATGCTCAGTTTTTATGCAAAGACGATCGCGATCTCAAATTGTGCGTCAATGCCAGACTGGCTGTGGAAAATTATATTACTGAAGCCCAAGTAGTGAATTCGCATTTGCGTTCTTTTAGCGAAGAGTCGAGCAAAAATATCGAAGCCGCTCGAAATTCGTATAAAGACCGCATAAAAAGTGAATCTGAAAAACAAGTGAAAATGATTCGTAACCAGGCAGCAAAACAAATAGAAGCTGAGAAGGCTTGCTCGCAACAAGTCTTTCGCTATGATGATGGTGTAATGAGGCTTGGTATTACTCTTGAGCGCGAACAGCAAATAAAAGACGAAGCTGAGCGTCAGTGTGAAATTATCAAACAAACTGCCGAAAACTCCATGGGCACTTTTAAATAAGACTAAACTTGAATCGATTCCCCATATTTGGGAATTTCGCAACTGATACCAAATTTCTTTTCTATTGTGTAAGCAAGCTCGTTAATCGCGTTTGTTTCACCATGGGTGAGAAATACCCTGGGATTGTTTTTTGCCATTGGCTCGAGCCAGCGCAGTAAGTCGTCTTTGTCACCGTGGGCGCTGAAGCCTTGCAAATTTTTAATATCGGCTTTTACTCTGACAGTTTGTCCGAAAATTTTCACTTCTCTGGCGCCTTCTACAAGCAGCCTTCCCACCGAGCCTCTAGCCTGGAAACCTACGATAATCACAAGCACTTGTGAATTTTCCAGATTATTCAATAAGTGGTGCATGATTCGCCCGGCATTGCACATTCCGGCACCGGCAAGAATTATACAGGGACCGTTTGTATTGTTTAGAGCTTTTGATTCATCAGCCGATTGGCATAATTTGAGACAACTCAGATCGTTTTTTAGCTGACCAGAAAGTTCTAAATTTTTCGATTCTTCATCCATCGATTTAAAATGTTTGGACTGAATTTGAGTGGCAGCAATCGCCATGGGACTGTCTAAAAATATGGGTATTGATTTGATCTTTTTCTGACGAATCATTCGGGCTAATTGATACAAAATCTGCTGTGCGCGCGCAACGGCAAAGGTGGGAATCAATACCTTTTGCTTTTGTTCTACGGCATGTTTAATAAGTTGTTCGAATTCATCGACTGTGTATTGATAATCATCATGAGTTCTATCGCCGTAAGTCGATTCCATGAAAATGGTATCGGCACTGGTTATACGCGCTGGGTCACGCACAATGGGAACATCCCACTGCCCCAGGTCACCTGAAAAAACGAGGTGTCTTTTAGTTCCGTATTGATTTATAACCAGCTCTACACATGCCGAACCCAGTATATGACCAGCTTCTACCAGCTGAAATTTAATACCCGGAGCTATTTCTTTCCAGTGATTGTATGAAAGCGGATAAAAAAGCTGACATACTTTGTACACATCTTCGCCTGTATACAATGGCTCGAGTGGTGGCATGCTGAATTGAGCCCGGTGCTCATTCTCTTTGGCAATTTCTTCTTCTTGAATGTGGGCAGAGTCTTTCAAAATGAGTTCAGCAATATCGGCAGTGGGCTCTGTCATATACACCGGGCCCTTGTATCCTGCCTTTGCAAGTAAAGGAAGCCTGCCGCAATGATCCAGGTGACCATGGGTAAGAATCACGGCATCAATTTTTTTAGGTTCTACATTGCGCGGAATGTAGTTTTTTCGCTCTATACGCTTGCTTCCTTGAAACATTCCGCAGTCGATTAAGAGTCTGGTGCTGCCAGTGTCTATAAGATAGCAAGAGCCTGTAACATCGAGCGCTGCTCCAAATGCCGTTATTTCCATCCTGACCTCTTTGAAATTTGCTGCATGTTACAAGTATGAGAAATTCTTTTTCGTTTACCCACATTCAATAGACTGATTGGCTCGAGTTATATTCTATTGCCCATACTTCAAAAGGATGACCCGAATTCGTCTTTGGGGTGAGGAAAAAGCTTGCCAGATTTTATTTAATTGATAAAAGACTTAAATTCGGGAGGCTTGCCATGAAGCTTTATGTAATATACGACGATTCCAGCCAGGCCAGCCAGCAAGACCAGGCTATTAGAGCTATGTGTCTTGAAATGCAAAAGAAATATGCTGCAAGCTATCTTAAAACACTTACAATAGACCCGAATTCTTTGGACGTTGAAAAGCTTGTCCAGGCTATAACACTTCAAAAGGAGAAGTCGTCTGATGGTCCACTCTAAGCAAGAAAGCTCGACTCTATCCGGCAATGTACTCAAGAAAGAAGAGTTGAGAAGAATTGATGCTTACTGGCGAGCAGCAAATTATCTGAGTGTTGGACAAATTTATTTGATGGACAATCCTCTTTTAAAAGAGCCGCTCAAGCTCGAGCATATTAAACCGCGCTTGCTTGGACACTGGGGAACTACTCCAGCGCTCAATTTCATTTATGCTCATATGAATCGTATTATCAAACGCGACGGTGTAAATGCTATCTTTATCGCGGGTCCGGGTCATGGCGGACCTTGCGTAGTGGCAAACACCTATCTTGAAGGCACGTATTCCGAAATTTATCCTGCCATTGGTCAAAACAAAGATGGCTTGAAAAAGCTTTTCACTCAATTTTCTTTTCCTGGTGGAATACCAAGCCACGCTGCTCCTGAAACACCTGGTTCTATTCATGAAGGCGGCGAACTTGGATATGCACTGGTGCATGCCTATGGTGCAGTTATGGACAATCCTGAACTGGTGGCATGTTGTGTCGTGGGCGACGGTGAAGCCGAAACCGGACCGCTTGCTACAAGCTGGCATTCAAACAAGTTTTTGAATCCAGAACGCGATGGTGTCGTGCTTCCAATCCTGAATTTGAACGGATATAAAATTGCCGGTCCCACATTTCTTGCTCGTTTACCAAAAGATGAATTAGAAAGCTTATTTCGGGGTTATGGCTACGAACCTTTCTTTGTAGAAGGGCATGAGCCTTCTGAAATGCATCAATTGATGGCAGCTACTTTTGATACCATTTTTGAAAAAATAAACACCATTAAAGAAGATGCAAGAAATAAAGGCTTTTCTAAAAGACCGCTCTGGCCGATGGTTATTCTGCGCACCCCTAAAGGATGGACCGGACCGCGCGAAGTGGATGGAAAAAAGGTCGAGGGAACTTTCAGATCGCACCAGGTTCCGCTTTCTCAATTGGCGGAAAAGCCAGAACATATCAGGCTTTTAGAAGAGTGGATGCTCAGTTATAAACCAGACGAATTGTTCGACAGCAATGGTACTTTCAAACATGAGTTTGCCCAGATAGCTCCTGAAGGACAGTATCGAATGGGAGCGAATCCTCATGCTAATGGCGGTCTTTTGCTCAAAGATTTGATCATGCCCAATTTTGTCGATTATGCAGTAGACGTTCCAAAACCAGGTGAGACCATTGCTGAATCTACTGCTGTAATGGGCAATCTCATCCGCGACGTAATGAAATTGAACCAGGATAATTTTCGACTCATGGGTCCGGATGAAACAGCTTCAAACAGATTGCAAGCCGTTTTCGAAGTGACAGACCGAGCATTTACAGGCGAGATTTTAAAAGAAGACGATCATGTTTCCCCAAATGGCAGAGTTATGGAAGTCTTGAGCGAACACATGTGTCAGGGCTGGCTCGAAGGATATTTATTGACCGGGCGTCATGGCTTCTTTTCCTGTTACGAAGCCTTTATTCATATTATCGATTCGATGTTCAACCAGCACGCTAAATGGCTGAAGACTACACGCGATATTGCGTGGCGCAGACCGATAGCGTCTCTCAATTATTTGCTCACATCACATGTTTGGCGTCAGGACCATAATGGATTCAGCCATCAAGACCCGGGCTTTATAGATCATGCTGTAAACAAAAAAGCGGATGTGATTAGAGTCTATTTGCCTGCCGATGCAAATACTTTGCTTGCGGTCACAGACCATTGTTTGAAAAGTCGCAATTATATCAATATCATCGTGGCAGGCAAACAGCCGGCACCGCAGTGGTTAGACATGGACCAGGCCATAAAACATTGTTCGACTGGAATCAGTATCTGGCAATGGGCAAGTAACGATGATGATGGTGAGCCCGATGTAGTCATGGCTTGTGCTGGCGATGTGCCTACACTTGAAACGCTTGCTGCAGTAGATATACTGAGACAACAAGTTCCCGATTTGAAAATAAGAGTGGTCAATATTGTCGATTTAATGACCTTACAGCCATCTACCGAACATCCTCATGGTCTCAGTGATAAAGAATTCGATTCCATATTCACCAAAGACAAGCCGATCATTTTTGCTTATCACGGCTATCCATGGCTTATTCACCGGTTAACGTATAAACGCAATTGCCACCAGAATTTGCACGTGCGTGGCTACAAGGAAGAAGGCACCACCACCACTCCATTCGATATGGTGGTCTTGAACCAGCTTGATAGATTCAACCTTGCTAAAGATGTTCTCGATAGAGTCTCTAAGCTGGAATACCGGGCTGCGCGTATCAAGCAATTCTTACGCGACAAACTTGTCGATCACAAAGAATACATAACCGCGCATGGTCAGGACATGCCCGAAATAAGAGATTGGAAATGGCCGTACTAGTTTTGAATGCTGGTTCGAGCAATCTAAAGGCCTCTATTTTTCGATCGGACCAGGAAGGCAAAATTAGCTCGAGCACTCCAGTCTGGACAAAGAAAGTCAAATGGCAAAAATCTGACCTTGGTGATTGCAAGGCTCAAATTGAAGAACTTTTAAAATCGCTCCCCGACAAAATCGATGTGGTGGCACATCGTGTTGTTCACGGTGGTGACAAATATAATCAGGCTTGCATAATTGATGAGACTGTTCTGGAAGATTTGAAAAAGCTGATTGAGCTTGCTCCGCTGCACGAACCTGTGAGTATAATCGCAATAGAATGCGTCAGCAATACTTTAGGCAAGGTTAAACAAATAGCTGTTTTCGATACGGCATTTCACAAAAGCATGAGCGAAGCAGCCAGAGTCTACCCCCTGCCGTACGAATGGTATGAGAAATTCAAAATTCATCGTTTTGGATTTCATGGCTTGAGCTACAAATATGTATCTTCCAGATTGGCTGAGATTCAAGACAGCGAAAAATCCAGTCTAGATGCCATTATCTGTCATCTAGGAAATGGCGCGTCACTTTGTGCTATTAAAAATGGTTCGAGTGTCTTTACTACAATGGGATTTACACCGATGGACGGCATTATGATGGGAACCAGATCTGGTTCTATCGACCCGGGAATAATTTTGTATTTGCAGAAGCACGAGCAATTCACAATCGATCAATTGCAAGAGTTTTTGAACGAAAACTCAGGTCTCAAAGGGATTTGCGGTGAGTCTGACATGCAGGAAGTAGAACGTCTTTTCTTGAGTGGCGACAGACGAGCTATGCTTGCACTTGAGATATATGTCCAGAGATTGGCTTTTGCAATTTCATCTCTTTTTACTTATTATCAAACTGTACCCCCGATAGTTTTTACCGGGGGCATAGGTGAAAATTCGTCTCTTGTGCGTCAAAGAGTCTGTGAAAAACTGGTTTACACGGGTGTAGAGCTAGATCTGGATCTAAACAAAAATTGCAAATCAGGAGTTGATTGTTCAATTTCATCGAAGCGTTCCTCGGCAACAATACTGGTTATCCAGTCAAAGGAGGATTTAGCAATTGCCGAGGAATCAACAGGTTTTTAGCCTGTTCGCTTCGACTAAAGTCAAGCCAACATTTCCACCAGGTCTTCGGACGGCGTTCCTATTGGTTTGAGCTTAAACTTCACCACTAGTTCATTGAGCAATTCCGGACCAATGAATGCAGGAAGATTCGGACCGATTCGTATGTTTTCTACTCCAAGATAAAGCAGAGTCAGTAATACGGCAACAGCTTTTTGCTCGAACCACGATAACACCATTGATAGTGGCAGGTCGTTGATTCCCACCTCGAACACTTCTGCCAGTGCAGAAGCTACCTTGATGGCAGAATAAGCATCGTTGCACTGTCCCATGTCGAGCATGCGCGGCAGTTCACCTATCGGACTGAATTCTTCTTTGTTGAATCTGAATTTGCCACAACCCAGAGTGAGAATCAAACAATCTTGCGGAACTTCTTCAGCTAAATGGGTGTAGTAGTTGCGATTGAGTTCCGCGCCATCGCATCCGCCAATCAAAAAGATATGACGTACCGCTTTCGATTTCACTGCGTCAATAACCTTGTCTGCTACAGACATCACGGCATTGCGACCAAAACCTATGAGAATAGTCTTTTCAGGCTCAGTTGTTTTGAATCCTTCTTCTTTTTTAGCCGAATTAATCAGTGGCGCGAAATCGTAGTCTTTGATTTTTTGCACGTCTGAAAATCCGACTGTGTCGATAGTGAAAAGTCTATCTTTATACGAATCGAGTGGTGGCTTCAAGCAATTAGTGGTGAGCAAAATGGGACCTGGAAATTCAGCAAATTCGACAGTTTGATTTTGCCAGGCACCACCATAGTTTCCAACCAGGTGCTTGAATTTTTTAAGTCCAGGATAGCTGTTTGCTGGAAGCAATTCACCATGGGTATAAACGTTGATGTTTTGATTTTGGGTCTGGACAAGCACTTCTCTGAGCGACTCGAGATCGTGTCCGGATACAAGGATACATTTACCTTCAACTGGGGTGATGCGAACATTTGTCGGCTCGGGGTGACCAAAAGTACTCGTGTGTGCTTTATCGAGTAATTCCATTGCGATGAAATTGGCTTCCCCACAGCGAACTACCAGACTGAAAAGCATGTCTTTGTCGTGTGCTTCTTGACCCAAGTATTCGAGTGCTTCGCAAATATAGGCAAAAATGCGCTCATCCCAATAGCCAAGCAAATATGCATGGTGTGCGTAAGCTGCAAGTCCTTTGAGACCATAGGTTAAAAGTTCTTCCAGACCAACTACACTTGGATCTTCTTCTTTCATTCTCTGGGTGATTCTGAGCTTGGCAGCAAGTTCGAAAAGGTCGGCTAATTTGGTCGAACCATTCCACTCAGGAAGAAATGTGCTCATATGAGGTTCGATTTCGTGGCGCTTACAAGCAGATACATAAGTACGTTTTGCGTTGTCTAGCCCTTCTTGCAGTTTTTTGATGTATTCGACATGTTCGTCGCTATCGAAATTGACATTAGTCAAAGTGACGAAAAGCATTTTCAAAATCATCGAATCGAGCGAAATGTCAGTCACGTTTAAACGTCTGCATTTGCTCGTATAAGTTGCAATTTGTTTGCACAAAAAAACTATGACGTCCTGTAGTCCTGCCGTTTCGGGTGTTTTTCCGCATACGCCAAGAGTGGTGCAACCTGTCTGGTGAGCCGTTTGTTCACATTGATAGCAAAACATGTCCATTTGATTCGTACTCCTTCTTGCTAGTGTGAATATGACAGATTGAGGCGCTTTGGTTCATCATTCAAAAGAATGACTGGCGAAAGACCCGACCGGCAAAGAATCTAGGCGATTTTCAAAGGTAGAACCGCTCAATCATCCTTAAGGATGAAGAACGAGATAATACAGAAATGTATATTATGTCCATAAGGCGGTTACACCAAATGTTAGACACACTGGCTATATTGATATTGTTGATTATTGCGGTTAGCCCGCCAATAATCTACATGCTAGACCGCTTGGGATTTGAGAGCGTGGATACAAATCGAAGATGAAGTCTTCGACGCCGCATCGGACAGCATTTTTTTTTAGTATTACGCTCTCAACAATTTAAATCGAGTGAGCAGACAATTTTTTCGCTTGTGGTTTTAGTACCATTTTTGGTGCATCGATCAAGAGTTCGAATTGACCGGATTCTTCGCTGTATGCAAATACTTCGCCTGTTTCGATTTTGTACGTCCAGCCATGCAAACTCAATTGTCCTCTACCCAATTTGGCCGCAATGCACGGATGGGTTTTGAGCGATTCTAATTGCACAAGGACGTTTTCTTGCATTGCAATATTCAATTTATCCCCATCTGATTCATATGGATAATTTTCAGAAATGATTCTGCGTGTTGCTTCGGCATGATTGAGCCAGTTGCAGAGTGTGGGCATTGCTGTTATTTTTTCGGGATGCAAAATTCCTTTCATTGCTCCGCAATCGGTATGACCGCAGACGATGATTTCACTAATACCAAGACCTGCTACGGCAAATTCGATTGTGGCGCCTTCACCGCCATTGGCAGCGCCATGAGCTGGAATGATGTTTCCAGCGTTGCGCAAAATGAATAATTCGCCAGGCTCGGTTTGAGTAATTAAATTAGGATTGATTCTAGAATCAGAACAAGTGATAAAAAGTGCCTGAGGTTCCTGCCCTCTAGAAAGTTTTTCAAACAATTCTTTCTTCGAGGCAAAAATCTCCGATTTAAAATGGTGAATGCCTTTAATCAGTTCTTTCATTGAGAGTCTCCAATCTATAAATATATCTATTAATTATAGGAGGAAGCTTTCGATTTTCTTTCAGAGTTGTTGAAGTGTTGATTGGATGTCCACCAATTGATTGTTGAAAATCTTCTTGGCTACGTCTAATAGCTCGAAAATAGTGTTGTCGCTGCAAGAGTAAAAAATGTGATTTCCCTGCTTGCGGGCGACCACGAGATTTTTTGACTTTAGAATTCTGAGCTGCTGTGAAACGTGAGGCAGCTCTACCTCAAGTCTGTCTCTGATTTCAGAAACAGTCAGTTCTTTCTCGCGTAATTCGTCCAGAATCTTGATTCTCAATGGGTTTGCAAGAGCCTTGAAAAATTCGGATTTGAATTGAAGAAGTTTTTCTCGCACCCTGTTTACTCCGCGTTCACTCATTTTTATTCCTAACCTGATTATAGCTAGTTCGAATCAAATTGCGTATAATACTAATTGCAGACTTAAGCAATTCGTTGAATAGTGTAATGGATTTGTGATCAAAAACATGTGGTGTTTTTTAACTTCGGGAATGCTTTTCATTGCATCAATTCTTGGAATTATTCTTTCCATTAGCTCGATTGCAGCACCCTTTCATTATTCACTTCAATTTCCAATTTATCTTGGACTGGCTCCAGTCGAATTTGAAAGTGATACCACAAGCAGTATTTTTTCAATTTTGCTTTTTGGTCTTTCATTAGCATTTTCAATTTTCAGTCCTTCTTACCTTGCTAACAAAAATGCAAACGAGCTGCGCTTATTCTGGTCTGGTTCATTGCTTTTCATCGCGTCGATGGCAGGAGTTCTTTTTTCTGGCAATGCCATATTATTTTTGATTTGTTGGGAAATTATGTCTTTGAGTTCAGCAGCGCTTGTTGCAAGTGAGCTGCTTACAAAAAACACTGCCAAAGCATCTTTGATTTATCTATCAGCTACAAGAGTCGCCACTACTTTACTGGCTCTTGGGTTTTTATGCGCGAATAATTTATTCCACAGCTGGAATTTTAGTGATTGGCACTTGATGCGACAAGAAGCTTTAATACCAGCATTATTAATCACGTTTGGATGTTTTATAAAAGCTGGACTCTGGCCTTTTCATTTATGGGTGCCTTATGCATATTTTGCTGCTCCAGCTCCTGTCGCTGGGCTGATGAGCGGCGTCATGAAAAAAATTCCGATTTTTCTCCTTGTGCATTTGTTATGTTTTAGAGAGATGGCTGATTTTTGGATTCCTTCATTTTTTCTTGCTTTGGGAGCTATCTCTACTCTCTGGGGCATGATATTTGCTCTTGTCCAGACAGATTTGAAAAAAATACTTGCGTATTCGAGTGTTGAAAACGTTGGATTGATAATGCTAGCTTTGGGAGCTCATTTAGTGAGTCTTCAATTACACGTGGCGAACCTGGCATCGCTATTTTTGGTAGCAGCAATATTTCATCTTTTCAATCACGGTGTTTTCAAATCGTTATTATTTTTTGCTTCAGGCTCAATTTATCAAAATGCTCATTCTACAAATTTGAACAACCTGGGTGGACTTGCAAAAAGAATGCCTGGAACATTTTTATTATTCTTGTTTGGAACCATGGCTCTTTGTTCTTTGCCTCCATCAAACGGTTTTTATAGTAAGTGGCTAATTTATGAAGGGCTCCTTCAGCTTGTAAATTCGTCCAATATAGCTGTCGCTGTTTGCTCAGTACTCCTTATCTGTGTATTGATCATTGCTGGTGCTCTTTCCCTTGCCACAATGGCAAAAGTAGTTTCGGTGACTTTTTTAGGAAGAACTCGTACCAAGCTTGCTCAGAATGCAACTGAATGTAGTGAATTCATGATCGTCGGTCAAGGCATTCTTGCTTGTTTTTGTGTATTGCTGGGGCTCTTTTCTGCACCAATCTGTCTTTATCTTGTGCAGATTTTGAAACTAGCCAGTTTTACTCCACCGTCATTGTTTCAATTTACTATTTTCAGTGTTTTTTGCATCGGTATTGTTTATGTTTCGTTCCTCAAGCAGCCAAAAAAAAGTTCGATTTATTCGACCTGGGAGTGTGGCTTTGGAAACTTAACTCGTCGAATGCAAGTGAATCCTGAGAGTTTCAGCCAACCTATTGCAGCGCTTTTCAGTCCACTACTTCGATATCGAATCAAGGCAGAGGTAAGTGGTAAAGACAGGCGACATTTCCCTGAGAAAGTGGTGGCAGAATCAACCACTCAATCTGTCTTAGAGTCCAAAATTTATACGCCCCTCGTGCAAGCGGTCGCAGTTCTTGGAAAACACATAAATCGTTTGCAAGCTGGAAGCATTCACATTTATTTGTTTTATCTGTTAATCACTCTTCTTCTCCTTGTAGTTTTGGAATTAGTGCGATGAATATAGCTGTTTATACGCTTAGCGCTCTCCTGGTCCCTTTTTTGCTTATCGGTTTTGTGCAGAAGGCAAAAGCGCAGTTGCAAAATAGAGTTGGAGCATCTGTGTTGCAGCCGTTTTTCAATATCTTTAAATTATTTGGTAAGAATCAGATAATAAGCGAAGATTCAAGTGGTCTGTTTAGAGCCGGGATCTTAGTTAATTTTTGCTGTTTTGCTTATTTGATCTGGTCTGTGCCCTGGTTGAGTTTTTCTCCGGCCATTTCAAGCGTGGACATTTTCCTCTTCGTTTATTTGCTTGCTACTGCGCGTTTTTTTTCTATTTTGAGCGCTCTTGATACGGGATCGCCTTTTGGAGCCTTTGCCGGGAGTCGAGAGGCAACACTGTCATTTTTGGTGGAGCCAGCCATGATACTTTCTTTGGTGGCGCCAAGCATTCTTACGGGTAGTTCTAGCCTGGAGCGTATTTTTTCTTTTACCCATCAGGTCAGTTCGCAAAATCCGATTGTGTGGATTTTTGCTGGAATAAGTTTATTTCTTGTCGCCTTAACTGATCTTTCGCGCATGCCCGTTGATGACCCAACCACCCACCTGGAACTTACTATGGTACATGAAGCAATGACCATAGAAGCTTCGGGTAGAAATCTGGCTTTGAGCGAGATTGGCTATGCATTCAAGCTGGCTATGTTTTTTGGACTGAGCGTGCAATGTCTTCTTCATGGAATCGCTTTTTGTCTTCCAAGTGACCAGTGGATTCTTTTAGCAATGAGTATTGCGGGGATTTTTTCTCTTGGCCTATTACTGGCACTTCTAGAAACGGTACTAGTAAAACTAAAATGGACGAAATGTCCTGATTTTATTGCTTATTCCTTGACCATGGGATTATTCGCTTGTATCGCTGCTTTAGGAGTTCGGGCATGATTTCTTTTTCACCATTTATGTTTTCATTCTTGCAGGCAATCATTCTGGCTTCAGCCATCATGGCTATTTTGATGGTGGGAACAGGACAGATAAGATCCAATATCATGTTTTACTCGTTACAGACTTTGTGTTTGGCTCTTTCGGCTTGCTTTTGTGCAGCGATTGAGCACGAATTAAAGCATTACATCGTTGCGCTGGCGATTTTCTTTGTAAAAACCATCGGTCTGTCTACATTTTTGTTTTGGATTACAAAAAGAATTGGTGCGGCAAAAGATCTTGGATTGTATTTACCCTTACCAATTGCGATGCACTTGAGTGTAGTGCTTTTAGTTTTTGCGCAAATTCTTTCCAATCAACTGCCACACTTGAATCATTTACAACCTTTGGCAATCGGAGGAACCGCTGGAATTTCCTTGATTCTGACTGGAATACTTTTTATGCTCACGCGTAGATTAGCCATAAGTCAGGTACTTGGATTCTTGACCATGGAGAATGGCATTTTTCTTTTTGCTCTTACTCAGTCTAGTGGCATGCCTTTATTCATCGAGATGGGCATTTTTCTCGATGTCTTTGTAGCCGTGATGATATCCGGATTGATCATTTTTAAAATCAAACATAGTTTCGAACATATTGACGTTACACTTTTGACTTCGCTTCGAGACTGAGCAAGGGGAATTGAATTGACTCAAGAAGTACTCATTCTCAGCTCTTTCTTAATACCGTTGCTTGGTGCAATTGTTTGTGTTTTTTTTCAAAGTAGTCGTTATTCTGGCAAAATTGCCGCCGGTTCGTGTTTGCTCACGTTTGTGTTTCTATCTATATCGCTTTTTCCGTTCTTAAGCGATTTCAAGAACGTAATCCTGCTGCCTTTAGGTTTGCGTTGCGAAAAGCTGCAAGCGCTGTTTTTATTGCTTACAAGTCTGGTTGTTACACTGGCTTTGATGCAGTCGGATATCTATTTTGAGAAAGAGCTGAAGCAAGAAAATACAAATCAAAAGCACATTGCTTGGTTTTATTTCTTTTCGTTGCTTTTTTTGCTTTCGATGATGTTTGTTTTTGTTTGCGATAATCTTGGCGCTTTGTGGATAAGTATTGAAGCAACGTCCTTGCTTTCGGCGGGGCTTGTTTATTTTTCGCGCTCCAAACATGCAGTTGAAGCGACCTGGAAATATCTGATTATTTGCAGTGTCGGCATTGCTTTTGCTCTACTTGGTACCATTTTTATTTTTTCATCCAGTCAATATGGTGCAATCGAAGGGGGCTCATTGTATGCATCGCAGTTAAAGGCTGTTTCGGAAAATTTGCAGCCTTTGCTTTTGAAATTGGGATTCATTTTTTGTCTCGTGGGTTACGGCACAAAAGCAGGTGTTTTCCCTTTGCACAGTTGGCTTCCAGATGCTCACTCCGAAGCTCCAGCTCCAGCTAGCGCCATGCTTTCTGCTTCTCTTTTGAATTGTGCTTTATACGCGATTTATCGGATTCTTGATTTAACAACCAATTCTGCCTGTGGAAAATCTTGTCACGAAGTTTGTTTGTGGGCAGGCGTCATCACAGTTATTGCAGCAGCACTTTTCCTGGTGAAACAGCATGGACTCAAAAGGCTGTGGGCTTATTCGAGTATCGAAAACGTAGGTCTGATGATGGTTGCTATAGGTTTTGGTAGTGCGCCCATTTTTTTCTTGCAAGCCTTAAATCATAGCATTGTAAAAGTGTCACTGTTCTGTACCGCAGGCAATATCATCCAATTATTTGGTACCAAGGAAATTTCTCACATAAACGGTCTTTTAAGGCGTTCTCCACTCGATGCAGTATTGTTGCTTGCCGGCGCCATGGCGGTTACCGGTACGCCTCCTTTTGGAACTTTCATAAGCGAGTGGATGCTCTTGTCTTTGAGCTTTGAGCGTCGTTATATTCTGGTAGCAGTCTTGATATTCATCGCACTTACTATTGCTTTTGTAGCTGTCTCTTATCATGTGGGTCGCACGCTGGTGGGAGGAAAGATAGAACTTTTGTCAGACACCGTGAGTATAAAAAATAGCGTCATACCCTCTTTGCTGATTTTGGCTTCTGTCGCCCTATGTTTTTTGATTAGACCTGACATTTTAGGAGTACTGAAATGATTCCGCATTTAGTACCACTGGAATTTTCTCGAGTTCAATCCTATGTAAAAGGGTTTCTTGAAAAAGAGATGACGCGTATCGGACTTATGACCTCGATTTCTGGCAATGAAATAGTGTTGCTCTTACTTGATCCAGTGAGTTCTCGAAGTGAACTTGTTTGGACAGTATTAAACGATAAGAATTACAGTTCGCTTGCAGGTCAAATACCACAATTGCACTGGTTCGAGCGTTCGATCAAAGACATGTTCGATTTAACACCGCTGAATCATCCAAGACTTCGCAGCAATTTCATACAAAATGCTTTTGACTCCAACCTCATTCCCCTAAGCAACGACAATGAGAAAGACAGTGGCAATTCACAGCGTAACTTTCGATTCATGAAAGTGTTCGGCGAGGGGATTTATGAAGTCCCAGTCGGTCCTGTTCATGCTGGAATCATTGAACCTGGACATTTTAGGTTGAGTTGTTTTGGAGAATACATACAAAATCTCGAACTCAGATTTGGTTTTTTGCATCGTGGTCTGGAAAAGAATATTTTGAGAATGCCTTTGCAAAAAATGTGTTTTGCAGCCGAAGCCGCATCAAGCGACACTGCCTGCGCAAATGCTTTAGCTCACGCAATGGCAATTGAAAGTATTTTACAAATCGAGGTATCAAAACAAGATGCTTTGTGCCGGAATGCCGCCTTGGAGCTTGAAAGGGCCGCAATGCACATTAACGATATAGGAGGAATGGCACTGGATCTTGGCTGCTTAAGTGTCGCAACTACTTTGTCGCGACTGAGAGGAACAGTTCTAGGGCTGGCTGAACAGTTGACTGGTTCTCGCCTTATTCGAGGCTATATAAAAGTCGGCGGAGTGTACTTTCGCCCCAAGCCCAATTTTAGAGAATTGAAAAAAACAATTGAAGATATAGAGCAGGAGTTTACTTGTATTGTCAATTGGTTTTTAGAAAACGCTCAAGTGCTGGAGCGTCTCAGCCAAGTAGGAAAAGTTTCGCATAATCTTGCAGTCGACTTTGGTTTTGTCGGTGTCGTAGCGCGAGCTAGTGGTATCGATTACGATGTAAGAAAAAACTTTACTACCCCTTCTTTTCCGTCGGATGTTCATAAGGTTGCACATGAAAAAGACGGGGATTGTCTTGCCAGAACTAGGGTCAGAACATACGAACTTGTAAACAGTTTGGAAATTTTGAGGTTTTTGTTTTCTGAATTGAATGAAGTTAATTTTGAATGTAATCAAAAATCGTTTCTGCCAGATAAGCTTCCCACGAATAGTATTGCATTTGGTATTGTCGAATCTTTCAGGGGTGAATTGATTCATTTTATAAAGACTGATGACGAGGGCAAAATAGAACGCTACGCTATCAAAGACCCGAGTTTCAACAACTGGACCGGAATGGCTATTTGCGCCAGAGGAAATTTGTTAGCCGATTTTCCCGTGTGCAATAAAAGTTTTGCACTCTCATACTCCGGACACGATTTGTGAGGTGTCATGCTCAGACTGTTGAACCACATTTTTAAAACAGGATGCAAGTCGCAGAAAGAATTTTTTCCGAACCTGCCTGAATATGCTCAGGGATTACCCTGTCTGAATGACAGTGCCCAGTGTAAAAGCGGCTGCGACGAATGTGTTTCTGTCTGTCCTACAAATGCAATCGAACACACTGATTCAAAAATCAAGCTCGACCTTGGTGCCTGTATAAATTGTTCGCTCTGTATTGAGACATGCCCTACAGGAGCGATTCAAAAGTCGCTGTCCACCAAAACAGCTTGCGTTAAGCGTGAACAATTGATTTTGCCCGAAGTATCGAAGATTCAAGAAGAGCCAAATCAGAAAGGACTTTTTCAAAAGTCGTTATCTGTTCGCGTTGTTTCGACCGGATGTTCTGCTTGCGATCTTGAAATTGGTGCGGCTTTCAATCCCATTTTCGATGCCTCCCGATTTGGCGTGAATTTTGTCGCCTCACCACGAACGGCAGACGCGCTGCTTGTTACCGGTCCCTGTCCCAAAGGTATGCAGGATGCTTTGCTTCGAACTTACGAGGCTATGCCTGGACCCAAGCTCGTGATTGCATGCGGAACCTGTGCCATATCTGGTGGTGTTCACAAAAATGGTTATGCTGATGCCAACGGACTTGAATCTTTGTTGAAAATTGACGTCTATATACCTGGGTGTCCGCCTCATCCCTGGAGCATAATTCACGGACTTTCAACTGCTATGAAATTGAAGGGTTCATGACATCCCGGTTTTTAATTGGGCTGGATTGAGAGATAATCTAGGTATGAAACAAAAAATCATTTTTAGTTTAATCGTTGCAGCCATATCGATGCCCGTCGGGATTCAAAAGCTAGAAGCAGCTCAATCCTCTTTTACAGAGCTGAGCAACGAAGCGATCGAATACTATAAAAAAGGCAAAATGAAAGACGCTGAGCGATTGTTTCTTGAAGCAATCGAAGAAGCTGGAAAGTCTACTGCTAAAGATGACAACATGTGTGTCGGTCTGACCAATCTTGCTGGGCTCTACAAAATGCAGGCAAATTTTGCCAAAGCCGAGCCTATTTACAAACGCGCCATGCTCATTCAACAGCGCGACTTTGGACCAAACGATTTGAAAGTCGCTATAGCTGCGGATAATTACGCCGACATTTTGATGCGAAACGATAAGTTTAAAGAAGCCGAGGAATACTATCGAAAAGGTCTTTCTATTCGTCAGAAAAAACTTGCTTCTTCTGATGGCGAAATCGGCAAAAATATGGTGAATCTGGCTGAGGCTCTGGCAGAGCAAAAAAGCTTTGAAGAGGCGATAGCCCTCTATCGCAAAGGTATTCCAATTTTGCAGGAAGCTTTTGGACCTAAAGATTTATATCTGGCCAAAGCCTTGAATCACTTCGGATGGCTTTATAGAGATATGGGCAATTTAGAGCAAGCGGAATCGCTTTATTTGCGTTCGATGGCGATTTACGAGTCTAAAAGCGCGAATGAACCTAATATCGCTATGGTTTCGAAAAATTTAGCTGAGGTTTATCGAAAACAAGGCAAGTTTACCGACGCTGAAGATATGTATAAAAAAAGCATTCTCATTCGTGAAAAGGTTTATGATCCAAGGCATATAAGCATTTCTTACGTGCTTGAAGAGTACTCTTCGTTGCTCAAGGAGTTGGGCAGAATTGAAGAAGCTGAACTTTTAGACGAGCGAATTTACAATATCAAAGTCGCAAATGGTAAGGAAGTTCCGCCTAAAGAAAAGAAAAAATAGACAGAGTAGAAGTTCTCTGCCCTGATCTCTATACAAGCGGCTTGTAATAATTTTGATTGTTGTCTAATTGACCTGAATTGATAGATATTGAAGTCTGTGAGCTTTATCTAGAACGGCAGGCAAAACATTAAGCTGTTATTTCAAGCCATTTCCACTTGCTTGGTTATGCTATTCCTGGCTCTGCCTTGTGCGTGCTTTGATTCGCAGGCATTTTCAGGAAAAGTCGTTGGTATCGCAGATGGAGACACCATAAAAGTTTTGCGCGACCGCACTCTCGTTTCAGTAAGGCTAAAAGGAATTGATTGTCCTGAAAAGAGACAACCTTTTGGAATGCGGGCGAAACAGTTTGCTTCCAGTTTATGTTTTGGTCGCGAAGTTACTATTACACAAGGCAAGCTGGACAAATACAAAAGGCTAGTCGCAGATGTCATACTTGAAGATGGTCGCGTTCTAAATCAAGAGTTGGTGAGAAGCGGTTACGCCTGGTGGTACAAGCAGTTCTCGCCGCATGACGAAGCTTTGAATCGGCTTGAAAATGAGGCGCGCCAAGCAAAAATCGGCTTATGGTCACAGCCTCATCCTGAGCCGCCCTGGCTTTTTCGAAAAGAGAAAAAACGAGTTCTACTGGCTGGTGATGCTAAAATTTAGCGATGCCTCCAAGACGCGGACAATCTAATCAATCGAATCAAGGATCTATCTGGTTCATCAGATTTTTCGCTTTCGTCTGGAACAGTTTTCTTATCATAATCATCGGCTCGTTGTTTACCAAGAGTGGAACATCTCCACACTGGGGAATGATTTTGTTCATGATTCCGTTTGTGGCCGTGGGCGTATTCATGACTGTAATGAGTTTTAGACCCAAGATGCTTCTTGGTATTCCTGACAATGTATCTGGCGTTCCCACCCTGGAATATGAAGGCAAGTCGGGTGCTAAACACGAACTTAAGCCTTCGAGCACTCCTGCGAAGAACCTGGGGCTGTCAGTTTTCTTTTGCCTTTTCTGGAATGGTATCGTTGGAGCATTTGTATACTTCGTCATAAGAGATTGGATGCAAGGCCACCATCAGTGGTTCTTGATACTTTTCTTGATTCCATTTGTTTTAATTGGGCTGTTAATTTTATATGGGGTATTTCATTCCTTTCTTTCACTCTTCAATCCGCGCACTAGCTTGAGCTTGAGCTCTAATATGCTTAAGCCAGGACAGGATGTAACAGTGCGCTGGTCTTTTAAAGGCAATGCCGAAAGAATCGAGAATTTGAAAATAACTCTGCAAGGACGAGAAGAAGCTGTTTATACTCGCGGCACTTCAACTTATACAGACAAAAATGTTTTCATGACTATCCCGATATTTGAAACAAAGAGTAAATCAACGTTGAAGAAAGGCTCTGCAAGCCTGAAGCTTCCAGATGGCATCATGCCCAGTTTTGAAGCGCAACACAACAAAATCATCTGGTCAATTCATGTCCAAGGAGAAATTCCAAAATGGCCAGACATTCAAGACGAATATAACATTTCAATTTTTCCACTTGGACAAAATGAAATCAGAGCAATCAAAGACAGTGAGAAATTTACAGGTCGTCTTGGTTTTAACAAACACGAAGACGGCGATGTTGACGAAGACGAAGACGACGACAGCGAGGGCGGCTATGCTGGAAATAGTTTTAAAAGACGATAAAAAGCGTTTTCTTCCTTTTGAAGTAATCGAAGGCAAAATCAAATACGACTTGAGTCGACCGTCAAATGAAATTACAGTCGACCTGGTCTGGACCACAATGGGAAAAGGCACTACCGACAACTATAGAGCCGACTCCTCTGTCATTTCGACCATGGGCAGCAATCGTGGCGAAGGTAATTTCAGGCTCAATGCACCGGCTGGTCCTTACAGCTTTTCGGGCAAGCTCATTTCTATAATCTGGATGATTTCGTGCGGCACTGAAAACGACAAAGAAATTGCAGAGAAAGAAATCGTCATCTCTCCAGTCGGGCGTGAAGTCGTCGTCTAGCCCTTATACAATTTCTAAAAGCATTTCCAAAAGAGGAATTTGATATTTCTGCACATGGCGCATTGCTTGCTTGATTGAAAAGAAACGAGCACTTCTTATTTCGTTGCTGGCTCTAGGAATATGACGCCCTTCCAGCTCGCCCATGTAACAGTGTAAAAGCTCGCGTTTTTCTTTTCTGACCCAACCAAGTTTTTGCAGTTTTTTTGGTGCTTGCAAGTTGGTTTCTTCTTTGAGCTCGCGTTTGGCAGTTTTCTTGCGGCTTTCATTCTGGGTTACGCCGCCTTTGGGGATACTCCAGTTTTTGCCATTATTAACTAGCAGAACTTTGATGTCTTTCTGACCTGCTGTGTATAAGAGCACTCCGGCTGTTAATTTCATGAGTCGTATCCTCCTTCTCATGACATTCTATAGCTTACAGCTTTGCAATCAAGAGATGGCAGATAACAGATATATGCACTATGTATAGAAATTTAAAAAATTAATCTGAACCGCTCTCTCCGGCTTGTTCTTCTTCCGGGGCAGAAGGCGCTAAATTTGGAGTGGTTTGTGGCGCAAACATTATGGCTGCTGCTTTTTGAGCAATTTGATAAACCGGAGGTTTGCGCAGATTGCTCAAAGAAATCACTGCCGAGTTACTTTCAGGAAAAATGATGATGCTCGATGCCACGCCTGGTGTACCACCGTTCATTGAGCATACATATTGCCCACCCATTTTTTCTTTTTTACCCACGCTCCATCCAAATGCCCATGGGGAAGGCGCTCCAGTAGTGAGACCCGGTCTTTGATACCAGAGTGTTTGATACGCTTGGGGCGAAATTAACTGGTGCGACATCAAGCCAAATACATAACGAACGAGGTCGTCAGAAGTGCTTGCAAGCATGCCGGCAGAAAAACTGACTTCTGGATTTTTGTATTCAATTTGACGCAAAGGTCCTCTGCCGTTATTGTCGCCATAAGCCGTGGCAACAATTCCGTACTTGCCCATTATCACTGTTGTGGCAGTGCTATTCATTTGCAGTGGATTTAAAATGGTTTCGCGCACCACTTCAAGATAGTCTCTTTTAGTCACATTGGTGATGACGCTGCCAATTAATCTGTAACTGAAATTGGAATAGAGATATTGCGAGCCGGGCTCGAATTGAAGCGGCATCTTATCGAGGATAGGAATTTGATTTCTCCACTCTACTTCTTGCGTGACTACTTTGGGCACGCCAGCAGTCATAGATGCAAGCTGTCTGATGGTCAAATTTTGATACTGGGGCGAGAGGTCTTTCACATATTTTGCAAGCGGGTCATCCAGATTCACAAGACCTTTGTCCACAAGCGAAAGCAAAGTGAGAGCAGTAAAAGTCTTGGTCAGCGAAGCTAAGCCAAAAACGGTTTGATTAGTGACTGGACGTCTTTGATTTACATCTGCAAATCCGTAAGGTTTTTGAAAAACGACTTTGCCGTTTTTGATAATGGCAAGACAATAACCAGGCATATTGAGGGTTTGCATACGCTCCATGACCATCTGGTCGACGGCCTGAAGTTTTTGATTGAGCTCGTCGTTCTGTGTTTCATTTAAAGGTGGCTGCATTTGCTCGCCTTGAGGCGCTTGAGCAAAAGCGCTTTGAAAAGATAACGTAGCAAAGCCCAGAGCCAGTGACAGACATTTAATTCTGGAAAGAAGACGCATTGAAATTACCGTTTAGGAAACGGTTATTTTAGCAAGCTCATTTGAGGGCGTCGAGGTCCCATTCGCTGAAAGGCGATTTGCGGATTTTTAAAAGCCGGTTCATCTGTCTTTGCATTTCGAACTGCACTTTGTTGCAAAGCTCGTGACGAACTGCGTTATCGTCGCAAGCCTCAACAGGATAATTGAAACAAATTGGCTCGCCTATTTTAATCAACATGCGCACAGGCAGTGGAATACTGCTCACTGTAAAAGGAAGCAGTGGATGAGTGGGTGTCAGCGGCCAGTACGGCAGATGCATTAGCTTGGCTACAGGTTTCATATTTGCAAGCAATGGATAAATCTCGTCACCACCTATGGTGGTAACAGGAACGATGCACGCACGCGTCTGGATTGCAGCTTTGACAAAGCCTGAATCGAAATGTCTCAATCTGTAGCGCTGTGAATATTTTTTTCCAGTGCCTCGTGGTCCTTCAGGATAAAAGAATGTCAGTTCGTCATTTTCAAGTAATTTCAAAGCCGCTTCGTATCTTGCCGGAACCCCGCCGATATGTCTTAAAAAGGTCCCCATTCCTTTTGGTTTGAGCAAAGTATCGTGCACTAGAAAGCGTACACGTCTTGGTCTTGGGTGGTAATTCAATACTGCAGTTGTGAATAAAAATGCATCTATGGGAAGAACGCCTGAATGATTTCCGACCAGTACTACAGGACCTTTGCTTGGAATATTTTCGATTCCGATTGCCTGAGCTTTGAACCAATCTTCATACAAAAATCGAGTAAAAAATTCAGTCTTTTTCAAAGTATCCAAATTCCAGCCAAATTCGTCTTGGCAGTCTTCACCATTTTCGTCGGTGCAATACATTTGCTTGAACTCGGCTTTCCATGCGTGTTTATTTCGTTGTTGCAATAGTGCTTTTTTCTCCAGGTCGTGCATGGTTTCTGATTTCATCCTGTTTTGCGGTGAGTGAGAACATCGGATTCCATTTTTAAAAGTCTCATCGCGTTGCTTGAAGTAATTTGATGAAACTCGCTTTTGCTGAGCGCTTTACGTACTTCTTTCAACGCTTGCCATTGTTGAAAGAGAGGAAAATCGGAGCCGAACAAAACACGGTGTGCACCAAGTTTGTCTACAGCTCTTCTTATGTTTCTAGCTGGCTGCCACGATGTTTCCACCATAATGTTTTGGTATTTATGTGCAAGTTCGAATGCTTTGCGCCATGATTCCCATCCCATATGATTGAGCACGAAAGTACAGCGTGGAAATGCTGCAATAAGAGGTTCAAGCGAGGGCACGTCGGTCAAATCTTTCAGTCCCGACAAACGCTCGACAGGAATATGTCCTGTGTGAATAGTGATTGGCACATCGTATTCAGTTGCAAGGGCCGCAATTTCTCTGGTCTGTGGTAATAACTCCTGTCCGAAAAATCCGCCAACAATGGGGTGAATTTTGATACCGCCAATTTGTTTGTTTTTCAAAAATGGCTCTAAATAAGCAGCTTTGTCTTTTATATCGTTACTTGCCGAGCCAAAAATCGTAATCTTGTCTCTGTGGTCTTTTGTAAGTTCGAGCAGTTCTTTGGTATACGTCACGGGCTCGAGCGAATAAATGACCGAGTGCTTAACATTATTTTGCTCCATGCTGTGCAAGAGGCGCTTGAAGTCATAAGTCTTGAACAGTCGCAATGTTTCCATCAGTCCAAGCTCACCGCAATACCCCCAGGCAAGCAAACTGAGACGATCATTGAAATTGAGCGCCAGATAGCGCAAAAAACGATAATGAACCGGCTCGCTGAAATGAGCGACCCGCTCGATTGCTGGAACGATGTATTTAAAGAAAGCTGTTTTTTGATCCTCGGGGCAAAGGCGTACGAGTTCCTGAGGGCTCACCACATGGGAGTGGAAGTCGATAACTGGGTGAAACTTTTCCATTTAGACCGGCCTGTTCTAGTCACTGTTTATCTACAGTTCATTTAGCACAGGGGTGAATTTTCAAGTAGTGTTAATTTAAGACTTAGCGCCAGCAAGAGTCTTGATATTGGTCTCCGGGCACTCTTTCATCAACTTTTTAGCCTCTAGAGCGTCCTTTTGAGCCAGGGGCTTGTGCCCCAGAGCCTCGTGCACTTTTGACCTGTTTTCGAAACACTGTGCCTCCACCATATATGAATAGGCTTTGTCGTTGTATTCAGAGCGTTCGGCGTTTAGCATCGGAATGATTTTGTCGTAAAGAGCAAGAGCCTTTTTATAGTCTTTGGCGTCCATTGCCGCCTGGGCTGTTTTTCGCATTTCAACTGACGCAAGCGGCTTATCTGGATTTTTATAGATAGACTTGCGCGCTTCTTTCAGCTTATGAGAAAAACCAACCAGAGCCTCATAGAGTTTGGGATTGAGCTCTTTTATCTTGAGCAGGTCTTTTTGTGCCTTGTCTTTTTGTCCGGTGCGAGCAAGTGCTGATGAGCGGATGAAATAGGCTTCTTCGTTCTTGGGATTAGTTTTTATGTAATTGTCCAGAAACTTGAGTGCACCGGGATAATCTTTGTTTTTCATCATCTCCTGCGCGGGCTTCAAATCCGCCTCAGCAGCAAATGCAGGAACAGACGCAAAAACTGAGATCAGGAACAAAGACAATGCAAGTATGATTTTCATGGAAGCTGCCAAGGGAAGTAATTCTTTGTTAGTATAACAGGTAGCTTGCATGAGGTAGTTATCTGTGTCCTCCGAGTCCGCCCAAACAGATCCGTATCAGAAACGACTGGCCAAACTGGCAGAAAATTTCAATGCGCTCAAATCGGATGATACCGCATACGATATCGTTCAAAAAGCGCTTGGATCAAAACCTCTGACCATGAATGACGAGTGGGAAATTCATGAAAAATTGACTGCTGGTGGCAAAGACTCGCCAAAGTACAAAGAGCGGTTGAAACAAGGATTCATTCCACTTGCCATAAACAAAGCTTTTGCCTATTCATATTTGAATGTTCCATTAATAGATTTGATTGAGCCATTAATCGAAAGTCTCGATTTTGCGGCAAACTCTATAATCGAAGTAGTGGACCATCCTGCTCGATTGTCATTCGTGATGGAAGAAGTAATTGAGCGTCGAATGTCTATGCTTCTGGAAGAATTCGGTCTTGATCTGGTATCACCCCAGGAATTGAAAGAAATGATCTCTTCGGGGCGCAAAAGCGAAGCCGAACAAATCATGAGCACTCTTGATGTGTTAGAGCGCAAAGTGCTCGAACGTCATCTGAATGACGAAGGTCTCGAGACAGTGCCGAATACTTCCATTGAACTTTATGAAAAAGCCTATGCAAGCGCCTTGAAAAAATTACGTCGGCCCAAAACTCGGTAAATTGTATAGAGATTCTTCGGACATTCACATCAGCCAATAGTTGCTACTGAAGTAACATTGGCTCATTTAAGTTGAAAAATGTCCGACCTAGGCTAGATAACCGATTTGAAATGAGTATGCTACCTCTTATATAACTGACCTTAGCAGGAATTTTGTATGAAAAAAGGTTCTATTGTTCTATCGCTTGCAACATCAATTGCACTTTCAGGTTTCATCTTTAGTACTTTTGATGCCAAAGAAGCCTATGGTCCGTCAAATGAAACCACTAAATCACTGAAGGACCCGACTAAACAAAATGTTGAAGACGTAAAAAATGTCGCCGATGTAGAAGACAAGAAAGACGCCAAAGCCGTAGCTGAAGAAGACGCAGCTTTGGGCGCACAAAAGAAAGGTTTTCAACTTGGTGATTTGAATCCGATACGCTGGATATTTAAACCAGTAACAGATATGCAAGACAAAGTGGTGCATCTGGAGAAACAGATAGTCCGCCTGGAAGGACCAATTTCTGGTTTGCAGAAGCCAATGGTAGAAGTGCGTACCGACATGGTTGGGGTGCAAGGTCAATTGAAAGGAGTGACCGGTGACATGGGCTCTGTGGATAAGCGCCTTGGTCACGTGGAGAAGCAGCTGGACAAAATGTATCAGCCAATTGTCGAGTTGAAACAACCTGTACAAGACCTTGCCGAGCCTATTCGTGGATTGCGCGAACAATTAAATATGATTCTTACTGCCGTGCTTGTAGTGGGTGTCATGATCTGTGTCGGCACTCCAGTGGTGGCATTGTTTGCTTTTAGATATCGAGTGCAGATTATGAAAATGCTTGCAGGTGAGCACAATGCTCAAAAAATGGCAGAGGACACTGGCGATTCGAGAAAATTGAAATCTTCTAGTGCATGATTGTTTCCAACGACAAATGTGTAGGTTTTGAAAAATGAGCCAAAGTCAAAGTGCACTGTTAATGATAGATGTTATCAACCATCTAGAATTCGATGGCAACGAAGGTCTGTTAAGAGCTGTCCCTAACCTGATAAAAAATCTAAAACCGCTTTCTGAGTTTTTTAGATTCAAAAATATTCCAGTCATTTATTTAAATGATAATTTCAACAACTGGCACTCCGACTTCGCTGAGCTGGTCGAATACTGCACGAGCAAAAATGTAAATGGAAAAGAACTAGCTGAAAATCTACGTCCTACCAAAGATGATTACTTCATTCTGAAGCCGATGCACTCAGGGTTCTACGGAACGCCGCTGCATATTCTTCTGCAAAGATTAGCGATCAAGAATCTGTTTTTGACTGGTATCGCAGCTGATATCTGTGTGCAGTATACGGCAAACGATGCTTACATGCGAAACTACAAAGTAAATATCGTTTCCGACTGCGTAATCGCAAACACTTTGGAAGACACGAAATATGCGCTCGATAAAATGAAGCGTCTTTTGAAAGCGCCAATACTTACCGCGGACGAAGTAAAGTCTGTCGTTTAAAGCCTCAGTAAAAACACCGACATGCCTCGGGTAGAAAAACCGACGAGGGATGGCGCCTTCCATGACAACAATTTTGCTATGTACTTTCTGTATTAGTCTGGAGGGCTTTCCATGTTCAAAAGTGCCGTATCTTTTTGTTTGGCTTCGTCATTTCTTGCTTCTTCGTTGAGCCTTTGCTCGCATTTGCCAGTCAATGCCAAAGATGATCAAAAAATGGCTGCTCCAATGCCGAGCGATAAAGGTACGCAAGCATCGGGAAATGCTCCACTCTCCAAAGGTGTCGCGGGCGAAACCCATCAGACTTCGGATAATAAGTTGCCTACTATGACCACGCAGCAAGGCGTTCCAATTTCTGACGACCAGAATTCGCTCAAAGCAGGTCCGAATGGACCGGTGTTGATGGAAGATTTTGTATTACGCAACAAGATTTTTCACTTTGACCACGAACGCATTCCTGAGCGCGTGGTGCACGCACGCGGATTTGGTGCTCATGGATATTTTGAAAACTATAAATCGCTTTCTGACATTACAAAGGCCGACCTCTTTCAAAGACCAGGCGAGAAGACACCGGTATTTGTAAGATTTTCCACTGTAGCAGGAAACAAAGGTTCTGTAGATCTGCCTCGTGATGTACGCGGATTTGCTACCAAGTTCTACACTAAAGAAGGCAACTGGGATCTCGTTGGCAACAATATCCCTGTATTTTTCATTCAAGATGGAATGAAGTTTCCAGATCTCGTTCATGCAGCTAAAGACGAGCCAGATAGCGGCTTTCCACAGGCTGCAACCGCCCACGATAATTTCTGGGATTTCATTTCTTTGACTCCTGAATCTATGCATATGATTATGTGGGCGATGTCAGACCGCGGCATTCCGCGTTCATTTAGATTTATGGAAGGATTTGGCGTACATACTTTCAGAATGGTGAACGCCGAAGGTAAGAGTGTTTTTGTTAAATTCCACTGGAAGCCAAAACAAGGTTTGCAATCTGTAGTTTGGAACGAAGCAGTCAAAATCAATGGTGCTGATGCAGATTTCCATAGACGCGATTTGTGGAACGCCATCAAGAATGGTGACTTTCCCGAATGGGAGCTGGGCTTGCAAATATTCGACGAAGCTACAGCAAAGTCCTTTGACTTCGACGTCCTGGATCCAACGAAAATTATTCCAGAAGAAGTTGTGCCAGTTAAAATTGTCGGCAAAATGGTTTTGAACAGAACAGTAGACAACTTTTTTGCTGAGACCGAACAAGTTGCATTTTGTACTCAGAACATCGTGCCTGGCGTAGATTTTTCTGACGATCCACTTCTTCAAGCACGTAACTTTTCATATTTAGATACTCAGCTGAAACGTCTTGGTTCGCCCAATTTCACGCAATTGCCCATTAACGCACCCAAATGTCCTGTGATGAATTTCGAGCAGGACGGTCACATGGCATTCACTAATCCCAAAGGCCGAGCAAATTACGAGCCAAACTCCTGGGGCGGTCCGCGAGAGAATCCAAACACAGGATTCAAGTCGCATCCTCAAGTTATGTCTGGTCCAAAAATGCGCATCAGACCTGAATCCTTCGCTGATCATTACAGTCAAGCAAGACAGTTCTACAAGAGTCAGACTGAAATTGAGCAAAAACATATTCAGGATGCACTTACTTTCGAATTATCTAAAGTGCAAAAGCCGTCTATTCGCGAACGCGTGGTTGCACACCTCATGAATATCGACGAGCAACTAGCAGCTCAAGTAGGCGCCAATCTAGGAATGGACAAAATCCCCGCAGCCCTTCCTTCTGCAAAACCTGTCAAAGACCTTCCGGCATCTGCTAAGTTGAGCATTGTTAAGAATGGTCCCAGTTCTTTCAACGGACGCAAAATAGGTGTTCTAGTTAGTGAAGGCGTTGACGCTGCTCTTCTTTCATCAATAAAAGCGGCGGCGGAAAAAGAAGGCACAACAGTCGAAGTAGTAGCAGCAACCATTGGCGGTGTCACTGCAAGCGACGGCTCGCACGTGGCTGCCGATCATAAGTATGGCGGTGGGCCGTCTGTATTATTCGATTCGGTCGTAGTTCTGGTTGCCCCAGACAAAGTAGATTCTTTGTCTAAAGAACCTGCGGTGAAAGACTTTATAAACGACGCATATGCGCACCTCAAATTCGTAGGTTGCAACGACGCTGGCTCTAGCCTGCTCGATAAAGTCGGGGTCAAGCCAGACAGCGACGAAGGTATGATTTCATTCAAATCTGGTACAGACTCTAATCGCTTTATTGAAGCGTGCCGCAAGCTGCGTTTGTGGGATCGCGAATTAAAGCAAAAGAGCTGATTCTTGATAAGGTGCTATAAAGGAAATAGTTATAAACTTCTCATTCGTGCAGGAGACGATTTTAATGGATTCCTGGCATAGCCTTACTCTTTTTGTTAGTTCCGAAAACGTTCTATCTTCGAAAAAACGATTAGACCAAATTTTGGATGGAACCAGTTTGATTCTTCACGGAAATGAGCTGGACAGAGTGTTTCACTGTCTCATCGACGAACTACCTATCAAAGCCGCCTTACAGGGTGACTTTGTGCAAGCTATTGCAAACGAGAATTAGTGAGTCCCTGGCATAGTCTAATTCTTTTTGTTACGGCTGAAAATGTATTTAGCGCGAAGCAGAAACTCGGTGAGATCCTCAAAGGAACTCGCTGGGAGCATCTCAAGCTCGAAATACGAGATATGGCTGAGCACGCTAAGAGTGCTACACTCTATCGAATTAAATCTACGCCCGCCCTGGTTTTGCGTGGCAATAAATTAAAACGGGTGTTTCACGATTTGGATGACGAACTGTCTATAAGAGCAGCTTTGGGCGGCACGTTTCCGAATTCGCCTTCTTCTTGAACGTAATAATAGATATTATTTCGATTGAGACTAGCAGCTTTCGCTTCTTCTTCGTTGAGCAAATGATATTTCAAATCGAGTAGTTTGTAGCTTGAACCTTCTGCGTGCATTGATTTTACACTCATATCTTCGTACAAGATTTCAGTGGCTCGCAAAATGAGTCCGCGAACCCCATCACCTTCGTTTGCTACCGAACCTTCATATACTGCTGGAGCATGAAGATAAAATGTCCATGTTTTGGCAGGCGCACTTGCACCTGACGGCATAATCAAAGTGTCGGTGCAGTCGACTTTGAACAAAAGAGGCAAAGAATAGTCTAGTGTCACCCGCGGTGCCAAGCCTCTTGCCAGATTGGCCGAATTATATGGAACGCCATCGTCCGGTTCGATTGAAATATCCGTACCCTTTTCGCACCAGAGATCATAGAGTTCCTTGGCTGACTGTCCGCTTTGATATAGTTTTTGCAAATCATCCATGACAGCATTTGCAGCTTTAGTAAGCGCGTGGTCATAAATCATGTACATGCCTATGAGTTTTTCATCGCCACCAGAGCGTGGACGCGATAAGACTTTGTATGATGAAAAACCTTGCATGATTTCCTCGGGTAGAGCCTGGTTACAGAGGCGTAGTAGTCACTTTCATTTTTGCGGGGCTAAAAGGATAATACTCATTTACAAGTTCCGAATAAGGATTCAGTTCGTGAGCTTTTTCTATCAGGCGTTTGGCTTCTCTTTCGTCACCATTTGCAAATGCTACACGCGCAAGATGAATGTATGTAGGAGCGTATTTGTTGTTGACCTCGACCATTTTGTCGAGTATTTTTCTTGCTTCCTCAGTTTTGCCTTCGTTAATTTTGGAATGTGATACTTTCATCGCAACCCACTCAGAATGTGGAGCTTGTGAAAAGCATTTATCTAAGATTGCTTGAGCTTCTTTGTGCCTGCCAGTAGCTTCTGTCATCTCTACTTCGCGAAGCATGCTTACGACGTCTGTGGATACTGGTTTTTGCGGAGTAGCCGACTCAAGATAATAGCGAGATTTTTTTGCTGGTGGCGTCCCAGGTGCTAATTTGATCGCTGCGTTGAATGCAGCTATAGCTTTATCTACTTCCTTATTGGTTAAAGCATTTTTGCCTGTTAAAAATAGATATTGCGCATCTTCTTTGCGTTTGCCAAAATCGTTGCGAGCGTTGGTGTAAACCAGTGCTCTTCCGCTGTTGAATTTACTTGCCCGCAAAAATTGGGGCTCGATTACAAATTTTCCATTAGTATCAATAAACCCCCAGACTTTTCCATCTTTGGTAGCTGGAGCAAGACCTTCTGAAAATGACATGGCATCGGCAAAATCAAAAGGTAGAATTATTGAGTTGTTCGAATCGATAAATCCAATTTTGCCATCCTTTGCCACTGCTGCAATTTTTCCGGTTTTGGTTTGACTGAAATTATCTGCCCAATCATATTCAAATGGAATAATGGTGGCACCAGCTTTGTCTATAAACCCCCACTTCTTATCTTTTTGTACAGCGCATATTCCGACGTGAAATTCATGTGCGTTACTGAAGACAGGTTTAAAGACTGTCTTACCGGTCTTGTCTATAAACGAAATTTTCTCTGGTGTTCTTTTTTCTCGCACACAAGCGAAATCTTCGCTAAATCTATTTGCTTCGGTGAATTGTGGGACAATCACTTGTTTGCCATCTTTATCGATATATCCCCAAGATTTTGTTTTGTCATCGTGGTTTGCAATTAAACCATTTGAATAAACACCGAGCTGTCCGGCTTTGATGCGTGAAACTTCTTGCCAGTTTTTATCGACCAGAGCATAATTTGCATCATGTGCTCTGGGCAGTGGGATAAGCGTGAAATCATCAATAAAAGTGTGGACCGGGGGCTGATGATATTTATCTTGCAGAGTACCATCTACGGCAATAGCCTGAATGTCATGATTGAACGCATCTGGTATTTTCCATTCGCCATTAACCAAATCGAGCGACTTCACGTCCACGAGTGCAATTCCGCCTGCAAAATCTGATGCGTGTCCAAAAGGACCGCTAATCACAATCTTGCCTGATTTGTCTATGTAAGCAAAATCGAAACCTGTAGAAATGTGCTGTTTGAGATTCTCCTGCTCATGAAACCACACCGGCACATCCGCGTATACGGCGCTAAGTGATGCAACCGTGCCAATTGCAATGCTCAAAATAAATCTGCCGACGAAAGTACGCATCGCCTCATCCTTGTTTAAGGTGCTAAATCATAGCATCTTTTAGGCAGGTCTTATCGCGACGTCAGGTAGTTGCCAACCACTTCCGCCAGGTATTTGGCTGTATCGATTTCAAAGCCTGTCCAGGGAACAGCGTGACCGCGCTTAATCTCTTTCCAAAGCTCAAAAGAAGTGCGAGGGAAAAGCCTGTCGCCATAAGGCGAGGTTTGTTTGGGAGCAAAAGGGTCGCCCGCCCAATCCACTTCCAGCGCGACTTCGGGTCTAAACCAGATTAGCCAGTGAGGTTCGTCGCCCGGTGCCTTAACCTTAACTGCTAGCAAGCCGCAAGCATACGATCCAATGTCACGATTGTATCGAGATGGCAAATCGTCGCAATGAAAGACTGTTTGTGCGCCACGTTCAAGCCAGTTAATGAGGTTTTCTAGACTTTCGTTATCCGGAACTGCATTTCTTTTTAAAGTCTCATCGCCAAGAATTGCAGCGACTCCAGTGCATCGAATGAGATTATCCAGAGAATATGGTGGTTCCATGATTGGATTGACCGAATGTTCTTTGTGCATGGTGGCAAGCATTTCTTGGGCGAGTGCAATGCGCTCTGCTTGCGCTTCTTTAGATTCGACTGTTTTTAGTTCAGTCAGTCTATTGGACAATAATTCGCCTGCGACTTTATAAAAATCAGACTCGAACAAATCGAATTGACGAGCGTTTCTGTGGTGGCACGCAATCAATCCCCAGAACTCACCATTTTCGAAAATAGAAATCGACATCGAAGCGCGAACATCCATGTTTCGTAGATACTGCAGATGAATAGGGGAAACGCTTCGAATAAAAGAAAAGCTTAAATCTAGAGGTTTTGCATCCTCGTGTTGATAAATTGTCGATTGTGCATCCTCGACGTCAGCGATAACACGTACGCGGTTGCGTATATACAATTCGCGAGCCTGTTTTGGGATGTCCGACTCGGGAAAATGTAGACCTTTGTAAGAAGGCATCTCAGGGTCGCGAGCTTCGGCAATTACTTCACCGTGCCAGTCTTTATCGAATTGATATAGTTTTACCCGATCGAATTTTGATACTTTTCTAATTGTATCGACCATTATTTTTGCAAGTTCTTCCAGTGACTTAGCCCTGGACAGACTGCTACTTAATTCACTAATAGCTAGAAAAATTTGTGTTCCTTCGGATTTATTGGGAACCAAGTCTAAAAAACATTCTTTTCCGGCAGAATGAATGACACAACCCACCTGCTGTCCAGACATGAGGCTAAGAATTGCATTGCGACGGCGTAGCTCATTGCTCGAACTGTCTAATCTTTCGAGATCTTTTGGATTTAATATTTGAGATAAATCTTGTCCAACCAGTGCCGCTGCGTTTTTACCGGTAATTTCCTGGATATTTTCGCTGGCTCTGGTAATTTTTAAATTTTCGTCGAACGCTATTAAGTATCCAAAGCTCTGAATAGAGCCAGGTATGTGGATTTGCTCTTTTGCGCAGTTGTCGATATTGACTTCTTCGCGGGACGCTTTGGTCATGTAGTTCTCATTGCAGGGATTGACATTGTATAGTTATAGCTCAAGATTGAATTTGGATTGAACGAAATAAAAGGGTAGCTCAATGTTAAGCAAATTTCTGCGCGAATCGATGTCGTCCAGGCACTCTAAGATTGAGCAGCATCCGCTTCAAAACGATTTAGCTCATGGAACAATTTCGAAAGAAAAATATGCAAAATATTTGCAAGGACTTTTAAGTTATCATCGCGGTTTTGAAACTGCTTTGAAAAAACACATCAACGATGCGCCCCTTAAAGGCATTGTCGATCATGAATATTTTATGATCGACCGTTTAGAGAAAGACCTTATAGAGCTTGGCTTTTCTTGCGAATCGGGAAGTAATGGCAATTCTAATGGTGGAGATGTCAGTGTTGAAAATCCGCTCGAGTTGCTTGGGATTTTATATGTGATTCTTGGTAGCAAGCACGGCGGCAAATATATGTCTAAAATGCTTAGCGACAAAATGGGCAGTGAATATCATCATCATTATCTCGATCCGTTTGGTACCAAGCTTGGTGCATTATGGTCCAAATTCGTCGCCGATATCGACGCACTTCCACTAAGCGACGAAGAACGAAATACAGTTTTGAAAGGCGCTATATCAGCCTATGATGCGTTTACGCATAGCTCTGATCTGGCCGTTGCGAAATAGTTAAAGTCCCGGAAACTCGGGTGGTTTCTCTTTGACATGAAAAGATGCCACCATCTTTTGCACTGCTGGATATAATTTGTCTTCGTTCTCTGCGGCGATAGAACTTACAATTCCAAATGCCTGTCCGTTCTTGAAAAAGACCCACTGACGCCATTTAACATCTTTGCGTTTTGCTGTTGTTTCCAAAAATTTAGCCTGACAGCCGTCAACCATTACGTCTTTAAAATCAGATTTTTTTGGAGCTTGAACAAACACCTTGTAAAATCTGCTTCCGATATCGTCGATCAATTTTTCTTTTTGTTTTTCATCTAATCCAGAGTAACGTCCGAACATGTAAATATCCATGTCTACCGGAGCGATAGAAGGTACATAACCAATTTCAAAACCGCGATTGTGTTCCTTCCAGCCATCCGCTATTTCAATCGTGTATGGCAGTGGCATCTCAGGTTCGTCAAACATCCAGCAATCTACTTTTGGATCATATTTAACATGAGTGCCAGTTTGGCGCGCCATCGTCTCCATGTATTCAGCCCGCATCGGCTTGTACCAATCTGGATGTACTGTATGAAGTGGTCTGTCTCCGACTTCTTTAGAGTTGGTGCAGAACTTATAATACTCTTGCATTGCGTAAAGCATGCCGACAAAACTTTCAAATCGTCCAATCATCGAACCCGAGTCTAAGCGCTCATGCAAGATTTTTTCTTGCTTTTCTTGCGTTAGCGGAACAACTTTTTTTCGTTCCTCTTTTGTTTCCTCGGCGTAGATGCTTGTGCCAGACGTTAAGTCGCACAACAAAAGTATGGCGATCACATTTTTCAAGATTCTATTCTTCATCGAAAGGCTCCTGATTCATTCCCACGCGTACTTCCAGATGAAAATCCATATCAGAATTATCTATTTCAGAATAATCGATTCGAGGCCAGGTGCCTGTGATTGCGATGATTCCCGGATAATCTCCGATTTCTGCTTTCAATCCCGACTTATTAATTACATCAAGAACTTCGTCGAAAAGTGGTGCGTCTGTTTTCGAGCTCAAGTTTGAACATCCACTGTAGAAGGCATCTATGGGCGGTTCTGCGGCGAAGAGTAATAAGTTGAGTCGTTTTTGTTCGTCGAATAAATCGTAAGTCGAATACACCGCAAAAGCTTTGCACCCGGGATTTGAAAGAAGAATCAAATTCTCTGCCATGTCGGGGTCGTGAATTTGCATGTAGCGAGCTATTTGAAAGCCTTTGGATTCAAGTGTCTCAAACGCTTTTTCAAGCTCTTCCCAAGAATTGCCATTTGCACAATTCATCTCATGCAGTCGCTTTTGTCGATTCTTCAGATAGTCGCAAAGAATGTCTTCATACGAACCCTCGGTAGAATACAGCGCTTTTGTATTGCCTGCGTTCTTCTGGTCGATTCGATTGAGCGAATTTTCGATGCCTTGATTCAGGAAATCGGCGCTGCAGCAGCTTTTATCTGCACTGTCGTGTGAATGGTCGTGTTTATGTTCTGGCATGAGCTTATTATACTTTCGTTCCGTTAGAGAGTTCGTAATTATACTTTTGGGCTTTTTGGTATAATAACTTGAGGGCGGTCAGTCTAATATGCGGTATGGATAAAAAAGACTTTTCCAAAAATTTGTCACGTCACCTGGTCAAAATTCAGGATGGCGGTTATTCATTTGTGCCTCCTGATCTGCCACCTGAAATTCAACCAGATTGGGAGTTGGCTTCAGCTCTTTCTCGAGCTGATCGAAATTTGAGCCAGTTGGCTGGCGTTGCAAGAACACTTCCTAACCCGCATTTGTTGATTCGTTCTTTTATCAGGAGAGAAGCGGTTCTTTCGAGTCGAATCGAAGGCACTCATGCTTCACTGTCTGACGTGATGAAGTTTGAAGGAGCTGAGGAGACCAGTATTTCTGGAGACATAAAGGAAGTCGTCAGCTATATCACTGCTCTGGAGTATGGGCTGATAAGAATCAACGATATACCGATGAGTGCTCGCCTAATCAAAGAGCTCCATCAAATTTTGATGAAAGATGTGCGTGGGGGTGCTCAGGCTCCGGGGGAATTTCGTAGAATTCAAAACTGGATTGGCACTACAGGCAGTACCATAGAAACGGCAACATACGTGCCACCACCCATCAACGAATTGAATAATTGTCTCACTGCTCTGGAAAGATTTATTAATTCTGAAAACAATTTCCCGCCTTTGATCAAGCTTGGACTCATTCATTATCAGTTTGAGGCTATTCATCCCTTTCTTGATGGAAATGGCAGAGTTGGTCGTTTGATAATTGCTATTCTTCTCTGCAATTGGGGACTTTTGCCACAGCCCCTTTTATATCTCAGTGCTTACTTTGAAAAGAATAGAGATGAATATTACAGGGGTCTTTTAAGTGTTTCTCAACAAGGTAATTGGAACGCTTGGTTGGTCTATTTTCTTGATGGGGTCACCAATCAGGCTATTGATGCTATTGGAAGAGCGAGTGAACTTGTTGATTTGTGGGGCGATTATAAAGGGCGATTACAAACTGTTCGTGCCTCAGGAATGCAGTTTAGACTGTTAGATTATTTATTTATGCAGCCAATTTTTTCTGCCGTGCATGTACAAAAGGCGCTTGAGATAACCTTCCGGTCTGCCCAACAAAATATAGACAAGCTCGTCGCTCTCGGAATCTTGAGCGAAGTGACTGGCAAGCAACGCAATCGCGTGTTTGCGGCTCGCGCGATTATCAATATTGTTGATCGTGCAATTTAAAAATGGTGCCGAAGGTCGGATTCGAACCGACACGCTTTTAAGGGCGGATGATTTTGAGTCAACTGCGTCTACCAGTTTCGCCACTTCGGCACAAAACATCACCTTTTTTATACCATGGTCTCTGAGTTTTGCTTTATATTTAAGCTCAACTTTGTAAAAAGACTTAGCCATAGGGTCTTGAAAACTCGTGAAAATCATAGTTACAGGCTTCAACGCTTTCGATATTCATCAAACCAACCCTACCGAACTTTTATGCCAAAAAGTGACGGGCATCGCGAATACAGATATCGAAAATGTGGTCTTAGAAACTTGTTGCACAGATTCGTGGCATAAATTAGAGCCGCTCTTAAAGGACGACAAGATTGTTCTATTGATGCTTGGCTTGGCAGACAGTCGAAATGGTTTCAGTCTGGAGCGAGTCGCGCTCAATCTGCGTGATTACAGAGTTCCAGATAATAACGATCACGAATATGATGGTGAACGCATATCTGAGGGCGAAGAACAAAATGCTTTCTTCTCTGATTTGCCTCTGCGCAAATACGCCGATTATTTAACCAATCACGGCTTCCCTTGCCACGTTTCGAATCATGCTGGAGCCTTTGTTTGCAACGACCTTTATTTTAGAGCGCTAGAGTACAAGAAAAATAACGACAATATCATTGCCGCGTTATTTGTGCATGTGCCACTGCCAGCGGTGTATGCAGAATCTGTCAGGCGCAATTATGCATTTGCTGGAAACGAAGGCATGATAGAAGGCCGGCTCATGTCTGAGCAAGCGCAATTGGATTATATGGCGATTGGGTTACGAACCTTGCTTGACCAGATTCTTGCCGGACGTGTCGCAACTGCCTGAGTCTTTCGATTTTTTGTCTGACAAACAAGGAGCGCTTACGTTGTATGCGAAAGTAGCATTCAAAGCGCGTTTCCAGCCTTCGTAATCGTGCTTGCGATCTGTTTTTGGCGCGACCTCTTTTGAAATTTGCCATTGTTTGACCAGTTCGTCGCAGTTTTTGAAAACGTCAGCTTTGAGTCCGGCCATTTGTGCCACGCCCCATGCTGTAGCTTCAGCCTGGGCTGCTCTTTCGACTGGAATTTCAAGAACGTCAGACTGGAACTGGAGCAAAAATTCGTTCATGGTGGCGCCGCCATCTACGCGGAGTTTAGACAAATTGATGCCGTGTTTTTTCATTTCAGATGCCACGTCTGCAACCTGATATGTCATAGACTCGAGAGCTGCGCGCACAAAATGCTCGCGACTGGAGCCGCGTGTCAGTCCAACGATGGTCCCGCGCACGTCAGAGTTCCACCAGGGCGAGCCCATTCCCACTAATGCTGGAACGAAATATACGCCATCGTTAGAATCGAGCGACTTTGCCATTTTTTCTGTTTCGCTGCTCGACTCGATTATTTTGAGTCCATCGCGCAGCCATTGCACTGCTGCACCGGCAATGAATATCGCGCCTTCAAATGCGTAGACCGGCTTTTCGCCTTCGAATTGCCACGCCACTGTGGTGAGCAATCCATCTGCCAGTTTTACTTCGTGACCGATATTTGCAAGCAAGAAACTTCCAGTTCCGTAAGTACATTTTGCTTCGCCTGGTTTGAAGCAGACCTGACCAAACATGGCTGCTTGCTGATCGCCGAGGTTGGCATAAATAGGTGCTTCGAAGCCGACAATGTCTTTATTCGTGGTTCCAAAGTGTGAATTGGATGCCACCACTTTTGGCATCATCGATTTTGGAATACCCAGATGGGCAAGAAGCTCGTCGTCCCACTGATTTGTTCGAATGTTATACACGAGAGTACGGCTTGCGTTGCTTGGCTCGGTGAGATGATTTTGTTCTTTTGTAAGCTTGTAAATCAACCAGGTATCGATTGTGCCAAATAACAATTTGCCCGATTTTGCTTTTTCTTTGGCGCCCGAAACATTGTCCAGAAGCCATTTTATTTTTGGTCCGGAAAAATAGGCATCGGGTACAAGACCTGTGCGCTCGCGAAACATAGGATGGTCTTTCAGTCCTTCGCTCACTTCTGCAGTTCGGCGGCACTGCCAGACAATGGCGTTATGAACAGGTTTGCCAGAATCTTTGTCCCAGACTACAGTGGTTTCGCGCTGATTAGTGATTGCTACTGCTGCGATTTGTTCTGGCTTCACGCCTGATTTTTTTACGGCGTCTTTGATACATTCGACCTGGGTGTCAAAAATTTCGTTTGCGTCGTGTTCGACCCAGCCTGGTTTTGGGAAGTGTTGTCCGAATTCTTTTTGACCGGTCGCAACTGCTGTTCCTTTTAAATCGAAAACAATGGCGCGGCAGCTGGTGGTTCCCTGATCGATGCTGAGCAGATACTTGTCCATGGATAAATTATTCCTGCAAAAAGAGGGGGGTTAGGACTTTAGAAGACCTATTATTTTAGGCCATATCTCGCCTGATGGCCCTTGCAAGAAAATGTCAGCAGCACTGGTAATGGGAGTAGGTTCGGGATTGATTTCGATTACGACGGCGCCAGCTTCAGCTGCGATAAATGGCAGCGATGCTGCTGGTTGTACTATTCCAGACGTACCTGCAACGATGAAAGTATCTACCGAATCAGCCAGATTCTGGGCTTTGTTCAAAACATCGCCTGGCAAACTTTCACCAAACCAGACGACGCCTGGGCGATAAGGCGAGCCGCAATGACACTTTGGTGGAGACGAAAGTCCAAATTCGATGTTGTCAGTGTTAACTGGATGACCCTTGGCAAAGCATCTGAACACTGTAATGCTTCCATGCAATTCGAGCACTGTTTTGGAGCCTGCCTGCTGATGCAGCCCGTCGACGTTCTGAGTAATTACTGTGACTTCAGGGACAAATTGCTCTAGCTCTGCCATTGCGTAGTGACCGGGATTTGGGCTCACTTCGAGTAATTTCTTGCGGCGCGAGTCGTACCACTGCCAGACCAGATCTGGATTGTGCAAAAATCCTTCTGGAGTGGCAAGGTCTTCGGGACGATAGTTTGCCCAGAGCCCTGTTTGCGCGTCTCTGAAGGTGGGGATGCCGCTTTCTTTGCTCACGCCAGCACCGGTGAGAATGGCGACCCTTTGGGCGCTTTTGAGCTTATCTGCAGCCTTTTCTATAAAAACGTGTGAATTAATTGAGTTGCTCACGCATTCAATTATACAAATTCGTGTAATATTCTCTGCATCGTATATGTCGCTTTGCGTCTTGCGCACTTCTGGAGGTACTCATGGGTTCTGTCACAGTTAAATCCACCAAAAATGGCTACAAACAAGAAATCAAATCTGAGAAGCACAGCTTTGCTTGTGATATTCCAGTTGATCTTGGTGGCACCGATTCCGCTCCAGATCCGCATGAACTCTTGTTCGGCTCGCTTGGTAGCTGTACTGCAATAACAGTGCAAATGTTTGCCAAGAAAAAGAATATTCCTTTAGAAGGTGTCTCGGTCAAGCTCTGGGAAGAAAAAATTGCTGACCCAGAAAATGAAAGCCGCACGATGCCTAAGATTAATCGCGAGTTGACAGTCGAAGGAAATTTGACCAACGAGCAAATTGAAGATCTCAAAGCTGCAGCAAACAAATGCCCGATTCACAAGTTGATTTCTGGCAAGAATGTGATTGAAACATCAATCAAAGCTGCTGCTACCAAAAGCTAATTTCAATTGGCTCCTGAAGGCGAAATCCTGAACGTCGAGACAATACGCTTAGAGCTTCAAACTAAAATGTTTGCAAGAGAGCCCGAAGCTTTGTTGCAAGTTTGGGACACGATAGACTCGACTAATAAACACGCTCTGCAACTGGCGAAAGATAATGCTGCTCAAGGCACTTGTATTATGTCTCGCGAACAAACTGCAGGGCGTGGTCGTCTTGGACGCTCTTGGGTTTCTCCGCCTGATTCAGGCATTTATATGAGCATTATTCTGCGTCCGACTCTGGCTATGGAAGACATGCCTCTTATAACGCTGGCCACTGGTGTCGCTTGCGCCAAAGCAATTGAGTCGGTATGTGGGCTGGCGATTGGACTCAAGTGGGTCAATGATCTTATTTTGGATCGCAAAAAACTTGGTGGTATTCTGGTTGAAATGCAGAGACCGGCTGTAGTGGTCGGTATCGGCATTAATGTCCAGCATGATGAAGCGAGCGTGCCTGAAGAGTTGAAAGAAAAAATGACCTGGCTACGCCGTGGCACTGATACTAAATTTAGTACTAATGCTCTGGCTGCTGCAATTTTGTTCCAGCTCGAAAAGTATTACGAGATGCTCTTGGCTGGACAAAAATCACAAGTATTGAACGACTGGCGTTCTTTGTCCGTGAACATAGGCAAAGACGTTTCCTGCCAGTCTGGAAATCAGTTGCTTGAAGGTCGCGTCACCGGTATCAACGAACAAGGTGCATTATTGCTCCAGACCGCATCTGGCGAGCAAGTTATCTATGCTGGCGAAGTTTCAATCCGAAATCTGGATGGAAGTTACACCTAAATATGGGCGGAGATTACGCCTAAATATGCGCGATTTTCTCACCATAAATCATGAGTCTCTTTTTGATGCCGTTTCGATAAAAAGGAAAGTTGATCCCTTCTTCTAACGACGAAGTGAGATATAGGGCGCAAGTTTACTTTTTGCAGAGAAGCAATGAAAAAGACACTACCTATCTGTTGTGGGATTTTCGCTTCTTTTTTGTTGTAGTTCGCTCTAGAAATTGATCATCGAGAAGATGTCTGTGTCTTTGCCTGCAGCATCTTGCAAAAGCTTGCGACCATCGAGGAATGCAAGTTCTGTAATAAAACCCATGCCAGCTACAGTGCCACCAATTTTGGTGATGAGGTCGAATGCTGCTTTGGCCGTTCCGCCGGTTGCGAGCAAATCGTCGATGATGACGACGCGTTTTCCGTGGCTCAAGGCATCAGCATGAACTTCGAGAGTATCAGTGCCATATTCCAGCGCGTATTCTACACGCTCGACTTTACAAGGTAATTTTTTTGGTTTGCGAATTGGAACGAAACCGACTCCAAGAGCCAGAGCGACTGCGGGAGCTAGAATGAAGCCGCGGGCTTCGATGCCGACGATTACATCCGGCTTGCACTTCTTAGAGTGGTGAGCTAATGACTCCATCACAAATTTCAAAGCGGTTGCATCTTGCAACAACGTTGTCAGATCCTTGAAAACTATCCCAGCTTTTGGAAAATCGGGAACGTCGCGAATTGTGCTTTTGAGCCACTTTTCCTGCTCGGCTTCAAGTGGAAGGTCAAGCTTCGCTAGGTTCAAATTGCTGGTCTGAGATGTCATATGCACTGCTCTCCTTGAGGCTGTCTTCATTCGCCGGGCTGGTCAATGCCACCCCATTGAGGAGGTTCAATTGTATATCCTTTATTGAGCTTTCAGCACACCATTTTCTAAAATTACTAATTTGGTTAAGGCAAGATTTAAGCTGGATGTATTCTGGCAGTTCTTCCATTGCTGTCGACGCTTCTTCGAGCAAGTCGAGGAAAATAATTCCGTCTTCGACATACCAGTCGATTTTATGAACCGATTTGAGCACTTTGAGACCAAGTGCCACAGCCAGTTTAGTTGTGCCCATCAAACAGGTGAGCAGTTCGCCCTCGATTTGACCATCGCGTTTTGCAACAGCAAATTTTGCAAGACCATAAAGTCGCTTGAGGAAGTTCGATGGATGATCGAAATTGGCTTCTGGTGAGCCTATCAAATAGATCTTTTCAGCATCTGTTTTTGCTACCAGTTCTTGAAACAATTCGAGTGTTGGTGGGAACTGCCAGACCAAGAGGTGTTTGGCTTGTTTGATTGATACTCTATTTGTAAAAGTACAGTTGTCTACCGCCAGCGCCGACTCTGCAAAGATAATGAGGTCGTCTTTTATTTTTTCAGTAGCTTTAGCCAGGATGTCGAGCTTGTTTTCATGATTGCGCAAATCTTGCCATGTTTGTTTTCTCGCAAGAAAACGGGCAGGATCCGCATTTGTTATTGGTGTTGACTGGGTGCCAGAAGCAGAAGGACTGGTAGATGCAGAGGATGCGGACGGAGCAGCCGTAGATGCAGAAGAAGTTGGAGTAGATGCTGGAGCTACCGAGGCTTGTGCGGGAGAAGATTCTGACATTTGCAAAGCCTGCATTTTTTGCGCTTTCTCGGCGCGCTCTTTCCAGTTGCTCGCACGCCAGTCGACAAGAATCAATTGCAAGCGTGTTTTGCCATTGAAGTGATTGAGGTCCGGCATGAAAGCAATATCAATTGATTCTTCGATTTCGGGAAAACCTTTTTTATCGCGTCCGTTCCACATTACACATTCGAATTCTTCACCAGATTTTGGATCGAGTGCATAAATTTTGACGTGCTTGCCGTCTTTTCCAAGTGGCATCGCTTTCTGGCACATCAACTCTTTCATGCAAAGCACGGGTTTTTTGTTCGATATGCCAAAGGGTGCAAGCATCTCTAGTTTAGTGGCAAGTTCGAGATCGCAATTTTCGGGGGGAAGGGTCAAATCGATTTCGATTTGTTTGGAAAGAACGACTCCCTCGAGCATTTTGTTGCAGGTGGCAAAAAGCGCTTTGCAGAATTCCGGACCTTTGTCTTCTTCAAGACTGAAGCCAGCCGCCATTTTGTGTCCGCCCCAGCGTGAGAGCAAATGTTCGTTCAGTTTTAGAACCTGGTAGAGGTCCACGCCATCAATCGAGCGTGCCGAGCCCCTAATGACCTTTTCTTCTTCTTCGTGTTGAGCGATGAAAACTGGTCTTTGATATTTTTCGACCAGACGCGACGCCACTATGCCAATGACCCCGTGGTGCCAGGTTTTATCGTAAATTGCAAGACATTTGTTTTCGAGCAGTTGTGGATTTTGAGCGAGCTTTGCTTCGACCTCCATAAATACCTGTTCGCAAATTTCCTGGCGGCGGGTATTTTCGGTCTGCAGCTCTTGTGAGAGTGCTTCTGCCACTTCTTCGCTTTGGGTGGTCATGAGCTCTACCGCTTTATTAGCATCGGACAAGCGCCCGGCTGCATTGATGCGAGGTGCAAGACCAAACCCGACAAGGTCAGTGTTGGCTTTTTGTCCGGTCATCGCAAGCAGTTTTTGCAAACCCACCCGTGTGGTGGCAACCAGCTTGGGTAAACCTATGCGCACCAGATATCTGTTTTCTTTCACCAGGGGAACCATGTCGGCAATCATGCCCATGGTAACCAGATCGAGCAGTTGTTCTGCTGCTTCGGGCTTGCCTGTTTTTTCAAACAATGCCTGACATACTTTGTATGCTACTCCAACGCCTGGAAGGTTGTACAATGGATGGTCTTCGTTCAAAAACTTAGGATGAATGACTGCTACTGCAGGTGGTAGCATTTCTGGCATGGTGTGGTGGTCCAGAACAATAGTGTCTACACCAAGCGATTTGGCAAAGTTTATTTCGGCAAAATTGGAAACGCCAAGGTCGCAAGTGACTATAAGTTTGGTGCGGCGTTTGCTTGCAATTACGCTCACTGCTTTGAGATTGAGTCCATAACCTTCAAGCAGTCTGTTTGGAATGTAATAATCGACATCGGCTCCAAGCTGTTTTAACACCGAATACAAAACCGAAGTACCTGTGACACCATCGACGTCATAGTCGCCATACACGGTGATGTGCTGTTTGCTTTCTATTGCTTGAAGAATTCTTTCAACAGCTTTGTCTGTGTCGGGAAGCTCCCAGGCGCCTGTTGGCGTGTAGGTCTTTTCGTCCAGGAAGGTTCTTGCTTCCTCACCAGATGTGATACCGCGTTGCGACAGAAGCTTCGCCAGGATTTCGTGACCAGAGACCGCTTCGAGCAGGTCGGGCGAAAGTGTAAGCTCTTCTTTGAAGACCCAAGTGGTTTCTTTAACCTGATGATGCGCTGTGGACAAGTCTAGACCCTCGATTGATAGGACCGCGCCGCTTTATACTGTTTATAAAAGGATAACTGAAATTTTTATTCTGTCGCTTATTTGTATATACGATGGGATTTGGTAAATAGTTCACCTTAGAATTATCGAATCTGCTGGACTCGAATAATTCAGCGCTGTGACTCGACCACTTCCTCGACAGATTTTGGCTTTATCTTGGGCCAGTTGGATAAATCGTACTCGATAATCATAGTCACTTTAGGGGGTTTCGGCCAGGGCAGAGCCCAACCCATAATCCAGATTATTGGCAAGAGGACGACATGCACGCTCAAAGCAACCCAGAAAGCCTCCATTAAGGGGACTTTGTCTCTTATGAACGCGATGGTTTCTTCTCTGGTTATCAAGGTGGATTTCCAGTTTTTCTATAAGTTCAATTATACTGTTGCTTAAATCATATAATCGAAGCATGCATGTCCAGAATACTCTCAATGAAAAAGTCTCCTAAAACGATATTCGCATATCCGATGGCTATCTTTTGCGCCCTTTCTCTGGCGTGGGGACCAGCCTTTTCAGCCGAAGAGTTTGGACCGCCAAATCTTTTGCGCACTTTAAAGACCCCTTTTGGCTTTGCTTCAAGCCGCGAAGAAGAGTCAGAAGTTACATCAAATGTAAAGGGCGATCCTTTATTTCAGCCAATCAGCCTCGGCAAAGCCACTCCGTCTCGAGTAGCTATCGAGTTCAAGAAGAAGTCCAGCTCGAACGTGATGTGTTTGCCTGAACGCATCACCATCGGTCATTCAGCCAAATTCACAGTAAAAGGCAAGCCCGGAAGCTATGTCGCTATTGCTATGGCTGACCGTGATTCTGGCGCAAAACCATTGCTTGGTAATCCCATAAGATTGGGACCCGACCGCAAAGTAATGACTGTTGGCACCATTGGTGAAAATGGACTGGCCGAACTTTATATAACTGCTCCTATTGAAGGCGACATGATCGGACAGTATTTGTATTTCGAAGCGGCTGTCTGGAGCAAGCCCGATATGAGCGATACGCAGATAGCGCAAACTTTGGCATTCGATAAAGATCATGGCGCCGGAAACGGAGTGATGGTTGGCGACGAAGCCAAAGAGAAAAAACACGGCATCAAATTTGGTGCCACATCGGGAATCCCGATGTATCAGGACACAAACAGCGCCTCCAATACTGCTGGTGCAAGCGGGCAACCCTAAGAATCTAAAGGATCAGGACCAAGAGAATGACACTGTTATTGATACCACTAGATGATCGACCGGTTACCAGTATTCTTCCTGCGTCGGTGGCTAAAATTGCAGGGATTAACGTGCTTACACCTCCTCGCACTCTGATGGGATCTCTCGTCTATCCTGCTCAAGTCGATTCTCTTTCTTCTTGGATTCAGGCAGCTCTAGAAAAGGCAAAGCCTAATGTCGTACTGCTTGGTCTCGATAGCATTATTTATGGTGGATTGATTTCATCACGCCAGACTGCAGATGATTTGCGCGTGCTTGAGAAAAGACTGGCTCAACTTAAAAAATGGAAAGCACTAGCTGGTTCGCAATTGAAAATTTATGCTCAAACGAGCATCATGCGAATCTCGGACAATTACGATAATACCGAAGAAAAAGACTACTGGTCGCGCTTTGGTCGTGAGCTTTTCGCCTGGTCGGCTTTGCTATATAGAAAGTCTAAAGGTCTTGCGATTACTCCTGGAACTCTCGAATCGCTCGAGGCAAAAATTCCATTGTCTGTGCGAGACGATTATTTGAAAACACGTTTTCGCAATTTTAGAATCAATCAAAACATAGTCGAGCTGGTCAAAGACAAAGTGATCGACAAGCTTGTCATAAGCCTCGACGATTCTGGTCCCGAGGGGCTTAATGTCTTGGAAAAGGAAAAGTTGATAACACTTGCTCAGACTTCCGGTTGCGAAGATAGAGTGTTTTGTTATCCTGGTGCTGACGAGGTGTTGAGCACCATGATTGGTGCGTGGCTCGTCGAACAATTGCATTTGCGCGGTCAGCGAATTTCTACTCAAGTTGTCTTTCGCCCAGAATCAGCTCAAAATTGTCTTAGCCGATACGAAGGTCAGACGCTTGGTGAAACAGTGCAAGGTCAGCTGCGAGCACTTGGTGTCACGCATTCTCTTTATACTGGAGAGGGCAGTCTCGACGATATCGATTTTGTCACTCTGGTCCATGGTGCAAATATGCAGGGCGACCATATCCTTTTGCCTAACTGTCCCGATATGAGAAACGTCGATACTACAGTGCAGGTGCGCGAGACACTGGCACTTCTTGAAGAAGTAAATAAGCCAGTGGTTCTTTGCGATGTGGCTTATGCAAATGGTTCGGACCCTTTACTCATGCAAGAACTTTTGCTTCGTCCCCACATAATTTCCAAACTGGTCGGTTATGCCGGCTGGAATACGGCTGGAAATACTATTGGATCGGCGCTTGCTATGGGCGTTGCGCGAGTTTTTGCCAAGAAAGCACAGACCGACTCGGCCCTGTCTTACAGATTTTTCCAACAAAGCCTTTTCACGCGTTTTCTCGATGACTGGGCCTATCAATCTAATGTCAGAGCAAAACTCAATGCTGAAGCTTCAGTCGAGAAGCTTGGCATTTTGATGAGTCCGCTTGTAAAAAGCATAAGTACGTCGATGCGTTTTGAGCCCGGCCCGGTGCGAGTTAGCTTCCCCTGGCGCAGGGTGTTCGAGCTGGAGGTATGTTTTGAAGACCGTCAGCCGGTTTCTTGAAAAAGCGATATCGCTTGCAATAGTTTTTTCGCTTGCCGCGCCTTGCGCTCAAGCGCTTGAAACCTGGGAACAGCTGGATAAGCGCTTCAAGACGCAAGTCTATCAGCTCAATGTAGCAATGAAAATAAGAATTAAAGATGCTTCTGGCGAGCGTTATGCTCAGATTGCTGATGCTTCACCCAAATATCAATTGCCCGTTTTCAGCACGGCCGGCAAAGACATGGGTTATCGCGTAGTTGGCTTTGGTACTGCGTTTCCTGTGCGTACAGTGGCTTCGAAAAGCAGCAAAGCGTATTTTTTGACCAATAGGCACGTGGTTCAAAGCGCCGACAATATAGTTAATGATTGTCGAAAATTCTTTGCCGCAATGCGCTTATTTGCCGAGCAAACCTGTGGTGCCATCGGACCTGAGGCAAGAGTAAAACAGCTCGAAGACATAGTAAATTTGTCCACACTTGGTGCAAGCGGAAGACGAATGAATACATCTGAGCGAGCCATTTACGAGCACACTGTTGATGCAATATGGGATTGTTATATTACTTATTTGTCTCATGATAAAGACAAGAAATTGTATGAGCGATACTTGCAAAAAAATGGCATGGCACTTGAAGTCGGTTATTTCTTGCACAAATCAGGTCCAGTTACTCAGAAACCATTGCATGCCACCATATTCAAAATAGCGAAATCCGACCAGGCTGACCTGGCGTTGCTTAGCGTGGCCGAAAGCGGAGTGGTGCCCATGGATCTGGATACCATCGAGCCAAGCGAGGGGCAGGAGATTCAAGTTATCGGCTATCCTGTAGCTTCAGACCAGCTCGATGCAGACGTACTTCAGTATTATGCTCCTACTTTTAAATCGGGCCGAATTAGTCGAGTTGCCGGGCGCACCATCGAAATCGACGCTCCCATTACCTTGGGAAATAGTGGAGGTCCAGTGGTGAATCAGCGCGGCAAAGTAGTTGGAGTCGTCTCGCAAAGAGCTGTTTCGTCCAGTGGAAAACCGCTTCCAAGCTATGGTGGCGCCGTGGTGGCAGGGACGGTGCGCAGTTTTGCTCCAGAATTGTTTCAGGGACCATAAATGGAAATTGCTCTCATAGCCTTTTTTGTTTTTCTGGTGGCATGGACATGTTATGCCGTTACCATATCGCAGGGCAAAGAAGAATTCTTGTGCCAGGATTGCCGTTTCAACGACCCCGAGCAATGTCTCAAAGTCGAGCGACCAAGAGCGATTCTTTGCACCAGTTATCGCAACGACAAAGAACCGGTTTCAGAATCAGAATACAAAAGATGATTATTTCGACTTGATTTTCAGGCTGCCAAGCCAGCCTTTCCAATACAAATAAATCAGTATCGATAGTGATACCACGAGCATGAGACCAAGTGCGTAAGGATAGCCGTAGTACCAAGTAAGTTCTGGCATATTGTAAGGGGATAATTGAGTGTGAAAATTCATGCCATAAATTCCAGCTATAAGAGTTGGTGGCACGAACAAGGTCGTGAAAATGGCAAGCACCTTAATGATTTCGTTCATACGGTTACTCAAGCTAGAAAGATAAATGTCCATCAAGTCAGACAAAAATTCTCGATATGTCTCAACAAAGTCTAGCACTGTAATTGTATGGTCGTAACAGTCGCGAAAATAAATACGAGTCTCGGGCGAAAACAGCGGGCTTGCATCGCGCAGAAAAGCGCTTATGGCGTCACGCAGTGACCATGCCATTCTTTTAAGTGCGAAAAATTCTTTTTTTAGTGAATGAATTTGCCCTACCATTTCGCGCTCAGGTTTTTCGATAATTCCTTCTTCCAGCTTATCGAGCAGATCTCCATAAGCTTCGAGCACTGGAAAATAACTGTCTATTACTGCGTCTACGATGGCGTAAGTGAGATAATCACTGCCCATTTTTCTGATCAATCCGTTGCCTTTGCGAATACGATCGCGCACCGGATTCATTACGTCTATTGGTCCATCCTGAAAAGTAATGACAAAACTTTTGCTTGTATATATGCTCAATTTCTCCGTTTCGAGCGCTTCTTTCATTTCGGCCATGTGCACAACGAAAAAACAATTCTCGCCATATTGCTCGAGCTTGGAGCGCTCCTGAATATTCATCACGTCTTCCAGAGCAAGGCGGTGAATGCCAAAAATTTCGCCAGTTTGGGCCACTATTTCAGAATTGCCCAGACCTTCGATATTCACCCAGATAACAGGATATTTCTTCTGAGCTTCTGTAACTTCAATCCAGTCGGTGATGCGTTTTTCAAAAACGCCCTCAGGACCGTATGCGATTAAATCAATATGGGTTGGTTGCGCACCTGGCGGAGAAATGATAGTACCAGGGCTGGTGCCAGGAGGAGTGTGCTTTATTTTTTTGAGATATCGTTTTCTGTTTTTTGACATCAAAATATTGTAGATGTCACTAAAAGCACTATCAAGCCCCCTGAGCCGGTTCACTCACCGACGCACAGGGGGCCTGCTCCTTGAATATTTCAACCGACATTAATCGGTCCGTCTCAGGCGTTAGCTAATGAGACTTTTTCGGGCACCATGTAAGGAAAACCCGCTTGTATAGAGCCTTTCGTTTCGGACGATCTGTTTTTACTATAACAACATGTTACGGAGTTGCCAAGACTAAAATGCTTGAATTAAATCAAGTTAAGATTGCTCGCTCGAAGCTTCAAGCGTTTGCTCTGTATTCGAGGCTGCATCAGCTTCTATGTCCTTTTGCAAGATAGATAAAAATAGCTTGACAAGGCGCGAGTCCCAACGCTTTCCAGAGCCTGCCTGAATTTCTTTCACCGCCTCCTCGTGCGACATCGCCTTGTGATATGGACGATCTGAGGTCATTGCGGTGTAAGAATCAACCAGCGACACGATTTGAGACTCTACCGATATATCTGGACCGCGCATTTGATTGGGATAGCCTGAGCCGTCCCAGTTTTCTCTGCACGCTTCGATGATTTGCGAGACTCGGAATAAGAGTTTGGCAGGCTCTAAAAATTTAGCCGCTACAGATGGTGTCTGTTTGACCAGTTTCATTTCTTCTTCGCTTAAAGGCTCTTTCTTCTGCAAAATTTCTTCCGGCACTACCATTTTGCCCAAATTGCAAAGTACAGCAGCAAGCGAGACGATTTCAGCGTGTTCTTTGGCTAAGTGCAATGACTGAGCCATCAAATTAGCGTACTTGTATACTCGCTGCGATCTGTCGCTGTCGTAAGCATCTTTTTCTTCGACTACTTTAACTACTTGCGCAAGCAAGCCCAAAATGCCCTTCTCTGCGATTGCATTCAAATCGAATGCAGGAAGCGCAGGACGAATGGTTGCGGCTTCTTTAGGAGCTTCTTCTTTCTTGTCTTTAGGTGCATCGGCATAGCGGTCTGCATCGAGTTTGACAGACATGTCTATCTCTAGTTCTTTGCCGTCGGCAAAGAGATCTTCGGTAACGGTGCGGACCTGGTTGCGTCCTTTGGTCTTAGAAAGATAAAGGGCTTTATCGGCTAATTCAAAAAGTCTGTCTTTGTCGTTTGCGTCGTGGGGAAATACAGCAACACCAAGCGAGGCGGTAATGGTTCCTACGCCTTCTACTTGTTTCTCGCGAATTGAAGTACAGATGCGATCTGCCACCACTTTTGCCGCTTTCAAATCTGTTTCAGGTAAAAGCACGACGAACTCTTCACCACCAAATCGGGCAACCGTATCTACGTCACGCACGCTCTTTTGCACAACTTTACCGATATGTTTGATTGCTTCGTCACCATAATGGTGACCCAGAGTGTCGTTGATTTTTTTCAAATAGTCGAGGTCGACGATTATGAAAGAGAAGGGGTGACCAAATCGTGTATAACGATCTATTTCTTTTCCAAGTTGAGTTTCGAAATGACGACGATTGAATAGACCGGTCATTGGATCGGTGAAAGATGCTGTCTCGGTCTGAGCAAATAGCTCGGCGTGCGAAATCACGACCGCGACTCTATCTGCAAGGTCGAGTACCATGAGTTCGTCCTTTTCGGGTAATTGGCGAACCTGATCAGGCGAAATGAGACACAATGCTGCTTTGTAGACGCCACCATAAAAGAGTGGGACAAGAGTAGCAGACGTAAAAGGAATGGACGAGTTGATTCCTTTTTCTGTCAATATGTCGTTAATCTGGGTGCGGTCTAAAAATACGGTGGCACCAATTTTGAGATCGCTTGAAAGGGCACGAATCAGGATATCGCCTACATTCAGATTTTCATCTTCGTTTTGCTCCAGTCCAGCAATGGCAGAGTTATCATCTTTCTTTTTCTTTCCTTCTTTTTTCAAGTCGGACATGGAAGCAACTTTTGATTTGCTATAAGAATCGGACTGAGAGTCGTAAAGAGCACAAACGCAAAGTTCGAGTTTGAAAAATTCTTGCAATGCTTCAACCAGAGTTTCCATAATCTGGTCGGCACGTTTTAGAGCGTTTCTGATTTCGCTCGATACTCGGTTGATTAATGCTGTTCTTGCCTGGTCGGCACGAATTTGCTGAATAGCTTGATCTGCACGAATAACGTTTGACAGGTGACCTGCAATTGTAAGACCCAGTTCTCTATCCTGGGTTCTGAATTCTGCTTTGTTTGCTTGTCTCTGCCATAAACCGATAACACCAAGACGCGAACCTTCCGATGTTAACGGAAGAACAAGTGCCATATCGTGTTTGAAAAATGTGTCAGGTTTGCGACTGTATTCGACGTTGATCATTTTGCCGCGACCGGATTTGAACACTTCGACGAACGGATTATCCGAACTTTCCATGTTTACAGACTTCAAATTGGAGTCTTCTGTTTGCGGCTCTAGAATATTTTCTTCGCGATTGAACAAATAAATTTCACTATGCGTGAAGCCCATGTGCTCAGCAACCAATCTGATGGATTTGACGAGAGCTTCTCTTGTGGTCATACCGCGAGACTCACGAAATAGCATCGCTATTTCGTTGATGAGTTTCATCTCCTGGGCGTCCATCTCGATTCTGCTCTGGTCAGCTGCTTGTTGCAGCACTACAGATAGAAGTTCGGCAATTTTTTGCAGTACGAAAGCGTCATGAGTACTCCACTCACGCGAGCCTTTGCACTGTTGCAATTCTAAAAAGCCTGAGATTTTTCCACGTGATTTGAGCTGCGACATCAATCTTGCTTCCACACCACCAAGTTCGATTAAGGAAGAAAGTGTAGGAGCGACTTTGTGTAAATTCACATCTAGTGCGGTATTTGGAATGCTTATGACGCCAGAGCTTGTTTCGTCAGGAAACTTGGAAACGAACTCGAGCATGATTGCTGAAGACTCGACTGATGTAAGCTTGTTATCGACGAAACAATTATGACCATTGGTCGAAAATTCGTGGGTGACTTTCAAGTGTTCGCCATCGATGCGCCAGATGATACCGCGGTCAGCGCCAGCAGATTTGACCAGATTTTCGATTGCATACTGGAAAATCGGCGATAGATCAGACGAATGCCTGAGTTTTGAAATAATGTCAGAAATAATCGCTTGAGCAGCTGGAGGAACAACTGATGGTAACTCGTTACTAAGACCAGTTACAGCTTTGTCCAATTCTTGAATCAAGAGCTGGTCGCTAGATTTTGTGCGAGTTGCAGCACCGGGCTCGAGTGTGGTCAAACGCGAGGACGAAATACTTGCTGAAGATTTTGCATGGGCACCGCTCAGCCCACCACCGGGATGATAGTTCGGCATTCCTTGTAGTCCCATGTCTACTGCTATCGGTTGGACTTTTCCAGTAGACGGAAGGCTCTGAAACGGCGACGGGGGTACTCCTCCAATAGGTGGAGGCGAAGCACCAGCTTGCGCGGGTGGGGCAATGCTCTGGACTGGCGATACGCCAGTGGTTGGTGAGGGTTGATTGTAATTATCTGCCTCGGGCAAAGCCAGACTTTGAAGCGGGTCTAAAATAATGCCCTGTTGTGTAGGTGCCTTGACGATGGGCCAGGCCTGTCGTACCCGCTCCATATAAGGCGGAGCGCTTCCTTTGAGCCCAAGTTCCATGCGCATTTCTTCAAGTCTGTTCGACTCGTTCATATCGAGACGCTGCCATTTGGGCAAAAGTCTGACGATTGCATCATTTACAATTGCAGGGTCGCAAGAGCCAGTGCACTGATAACGCTCACCAGGCTTGGATTCGAAAGCTTGTTGCCCATAGACCACAAGGCATAAGCCGTTGCTTTCCATGAGAAAGCCCCATTCGTCAGGCGGATCTGAGCGATTTTCTGAAAAAATAGAGACGCAAAACGCATCTCTAAGTAATTCGGTATAAGCTTTTCCGGTGGGCAATAGACGATTAGCGTTCTGGCGGCTCCAGTAAACGAAAATTGGACGCATCCGGCCTTCAATCGCCATCTGCTCCATTTGTCTAATAAAAGGAATGAAGCCATCGACTGGAGGCAAAACACTCAAAGGCAGAACGCCTGGTCCGGATTGCTGGACCAGCATCATTTGAAGCTGAATTCTGCTTGGCTCTACCGTCAAGTTGACCCCTTGCCCTGGATCTATTTCAAAACCAATAAAAAGACCACCAATGAGATCAAATACCCCATTAACTAGTGATCTAACCGATTAGAGCCTTTTGTAATGATACTTGGCCTAAATTCTTTGACTGAAGGGGTCAGGTGCTAACATTAATTCGCCATGAGTGCCAATAATATGTCCCAAAATAGTCAATCTGCCGAGGAAATTTTAGGTAGTCAGATTTACGCCGAGAATGTCGAATTCTGGAATCGTGCCTGGAGTCCGGTAAAAACTGCCTACACTCAGATGCCCGACCTGCCTTATATCAGCCCGATGATAAACGAGCTTGCAGCTCATTCTCCTGCAAACGTGCTCGATCTCGGATGTGGATCGGGTTGGCTTTCTATTTTGCTTGCACGCAACGGATTTGAGGTAACAGGCGTCGACGTGGCAGAACAAGCAATCAATCTGGCAAAAGATTGGGCGCAACAAGAAAGTCACACAATCGACTTTCAAGTCAAAGACATGGCAAAGTTAGAATTCAGCCCGAACACTTTCGAATCTTGTGTCGCTAACTCGATTTTCGAACATTTTCCAATCGAGCTCACTTGCAATATTTTTAAACAGCTCAAGACTATAATGGCTCCCAATGCGGTTTTCATCGGATGCTTCGATAAAGTAGGCACCGGTCCGGGAGAGTACTACAAGCTAAATGACGAAACCCATGTTTATACTGACAAAGGCAGGAAGGGAATGCTTCTGCGTTGTTATTCGGATGACGAGCTCAAGAAAATTATGTCCGATGCTGGTTTCGATATAACCCAAATGCAGACCTATGAGTCCGGAACGAGATATATAGTCGCTATACGAAAGGGCGATTCTTGAGGTAGTCATTTTTTTGCGTCGGGGAAATTACTCGGTCTGGTATCAAAGCCAGTGTCACCGGGCGTCCGAAAAAATTTTATTTTCAAGCTCGTCTACCTTGAGAACTTGTTTGCTACAAATAAGGCAGGATGAGGAGTTCAGTTAGTTTAATTCTCTTCGTTGAGCAAATCTTTTTTCAAAAAAGACTTGAACATGACAATCATTTGAGACAAAATTAATTCACTTCTCAGTTTGAGTTTCGCCGTTACCCCAATTCTGTAATGCAAGTCTGGCAGCCGTCTTCTGCCTGGCTCCCGCTATGAACCAGATTTTTTGCTTAGAGAGAACCGAGCCATGAACAAACACGCCGAATCGCTTCACGACCGTCTTCGCCAACTTTTCGAAACCAAAGCCACAGAGTTCGTCAAGTTCTCGCAGGACAACCCCAATACAGCTGTGGTAACCAGCCAAATAGCTGAAATGTACACAGATTTAGCCAAGGTAATGAGCAACTAAACGCTCGCCTGGGACAATTCCCATAGACAAAGTCAAGGGTCTATCTTAAATTTGCAAGAGTAAAGTAATTTCTTGCAGGTGAGTGAGATGGACCCTTTATTCGTGATTGCAGCTCTGCTTTTATGCGGCGTCCTTGTGACCATGATTGCCCTGCCAGAAAAATTTATTCCCGACCACCCGCTTGGCAAAAAGAAAAAGCTTGGATCTAGCTCCTGGGGCGTCTACAATGGAGCCGATCCGGAGACATCTGTCGGAACCGTCGAGGTCACTCCTCTGGTCGGAAAGCAGAAGTCAATTTACGGTGCCAATGCTTACAATAGTGGTCGTCCTGTATCGAGAAAAGGCGCTTAGGTCATTGAATAAAAAATTGAATTTGGTTCTGCCAGCATTGGTCGCGGTTGCGTTTGGTTTGGGTTTAAACAGCGCGTATGCAGACGAACCTAAAGGTCAGCATGACCTGGTCCAACCGGCTGCAAGTCATCCAAATGCCAAGCCGGGCGTTCCCGCTCCAGTCAAAGTTAGCTCGCCTGGAGGCTACGGTCATAGCGAAGGGCTCGAATACGCAAAGACTCCCGAGTACAAACAAGAATTCGACAAAGCAATTCAGTCGGCCAAAGTCCATTGCGTCGATTTTATGAAAGCCAATCCCAATTCATTGAACAAAGCAATCATCTCAGACCTTGATGAAACCTTGCTCGACAATCGTCCATATTTTCAGGACGTGAAAAAAGACTTTACCTGGGCAGATTTCGAAAAATGGGTTTTCAAAGCAAAGGCACCAAATTTGCCAGCGACAGCCGAATTTTTGAAATGGGCTCGCGATCAGGGATTCGCCATAATTTTCCTTACAGGTCGTCCGGAAAACATGCGTGTGGTCACTACAGCCAACTTGATCAAAAATAAGGTCGCTTACGATGGTTTGTACATGCGCGGTGATGATGACAAACGTCCTGCAAGCAAATTCAAGGCCGAAGTGCGCAAGAAAATTGAGTCGATGGGATACAAAATCGTAGTCAATATTGGTGACCAGGAATCTGATCTTGCGGGCGGTTTTGCTCTTGATGGCGAGAAACTTCCCAACAAGTTGTATTTTGTTCAATAACAGATTTGCCTCCAGTTTTAGCCAACTACTATTTAACTTACAAATGCAATTCGCGCTGCACCTATTGCGATATTCCGGTTAAACCAGAGAATATTCCGATCAAAGAAGTGGCGCCCGAAATCATCATCGAAAATTTGCACGCGCTCAAGCGTCTTGGTGTCAGAGTAGTTGATTTCACCGGTGGCGAACCCCTTATTTATAAGCATTTGCCAGTTGTTTTAAAAGAAGCCAAACGCCTTGGATTTTTCACGAGCGTGGCCAACACAGGAACACTTTATCCAGCCAAAGCGGAGTCGCTACGGGGTTTGATAGACGATCTCAAATTTTCTCTTTCTACAATTGATCCCGAATTTTATCAAAGCGAGCGCGGTATTGCTGGTTTTCACAAAGTAATCGAAAGCTTGAAAATCGCAAAGTCGCTTGGTGAGCGTCCTTCAATCATTGCTACTGCTACACCAGATTCTATTGGTGGAATGGAAGAAGTAATTGGTCTTGCGCAAGAACTAGGAGTAGTCGTTCTTCTTGGACCGGTTTTCGACTTTTGCGACAACGAATTACTGCAGTCAGAAGGCATTTCCGAGATTCATCGACTGGCTAAATACGACAATGTCTGCGTTAATTGGGCATTTACTCAATTCTTTCTTGATGGTGGCAACAATATTGCAAAACCAAGATGCAAAGCCATTTCATCCACTATAGTAGTCTCGCCAGACGATCATCTTTTACTGCCCTGCTATCACATGCACGACGAGCGCCTCAAAATAAAACATGAAAATGGTCGCTCAAACCTTGATGAAATCTGGCACAGCACCCATGTGCAAAAGCGAAAACAAGAAGAAGGCTCCTGGAGCTTTTGTCAGGGATGCACTATATGGTGCTATTTCGAAGCATCTTTTTTGTGGCCGCCAGACAAATATTTCTTGCTCAACTTGAAAAGCAAATTGCGCTGGGGCAATCAAAAATTGAAACAGCTGGTCGAACAAAAATCTGGATTTTGCTTGACACGCAAACTTGCAGGCGACAAAGACAAGATTATGAAGGCAATCTCTACAAATCCGCTAAATTCTGCCCCCCAGAAACCTACTGTCGAAATTATTTGCTAGAATGTTCGAAGTTCAAGGTGCGGGGCGTTAGCGCAGTTGGTAGCGCGCTTCAATGGCATTGAAGAGGTCACCAGTTCGACCCTGGTACGCTCCACCATTTATTGACGGGTTCTCGTTGTGCGAGAGCCCGTTAGCTTTTGGCGAAAATCTAATTAAGACCCTCTGGGTCTTTTATGCTTAGGGGCCAACCATAAGTATTCAGGGATGAAATGCTTATTGTTGACAACCACGTTCTTGAAGACCTATTAGGCTGTAGTTAGAAAAGCGTCACTACTGAACAACTTCTCTTGATAATTCAACAAGCAAGTTAAGAGCGAGAAGGCTCGAAAGGCATAAAAACAAGCCGCTTTACTTCGGTTTCGATATAACCATTCTTGTGCAATTTCAGACTGCGATAACCTGGCGGTTTGTAGTCCAGTTTGATACCGGTTTCATTAGGCGTAAACTGAGCGCACGTTGACGGTGTCGACATCAGGGTTACATCGCGTCTTTGTGAATAAGATTGTTGGTGAACATGTCCCCACAGCACGCCGCGGACATTGGTATGAGCGTCGATTACAGCAAAAAATTCTTTTGGATTTTGCAAAATGTATTTGTCGAAGCGGTCGGGATCCATATTTACTGGATTATGATGCATGCAAACGAGCGCATGCTTCTCAGCGTGAGTACCAAGTAAAGACTTGAGCCTGTCTAATTCTTCTTGCGAGATATTGCCTTCTTGTCTCCCCTCGATTTTTGAATTAAGCAAGACCACAAGCCAGTTTTCTAAGATTATTTCGGTTTCGTGTTTGAAGAGTGGATACTCGCCAAAGACTTCACGAGCCAAATATGGATTGTCGTGATTGCCAAAGAGATAATAAATCGGCTTGTTGAGCGTGCCAAGAAGCTCTGCCAGGCGTCTGTAAGAAGCAGCCGTTTCGTCCTCGGACAGGTCGCCTGTTAGCACTACAAGATCGTAAGCATTCTCTTGTTTTTTAACTAGTTCGATTACATGTTTCAAACTTTCAAAAGTATTAAAGCCAAAAAGCATCGGCTCATCGTCTTCGTCGTCACCTGAAGCGAATAAATGAGTATCTGTGATTTGCAAGATTTTCATAAAGCGTCCACAATATTGCCTGTGTTGAGGTCTTCCACCATCTTTTTATCTAGCACCATGGCGGCTCTGCCGCTCCTGGGGGCATTTTGCGTTCCTTTAGCAATGGCGCAAAGCCAGAGCCAGTTGCGTATAGTCTATCCCAAAGATGGTGCCAGTATCGAGGCGCCTTCCACTTTTGTCATTGGCAACACCACCCCTGGCAATCAAGTATCGGTTAATGCTCAACCGATAACGGTAAATGCTCAAGGTTTGTTTGCCGGAGTAATCAAGCTGAAACAAGGTCAAAATTCTTTCAGCCTCAAATCTGGTGATTCAACCCAAGAATTAAAGATAAAACGTCCAGAACCACGAAAACCGATTGACCCGACAGTCTGGGCACTGGATGAAAAATCGGCGGAGCCTAAAGATTCGCTGGGACTGGCACCAGGTGATGTTGTCACATTCAAAATCCGCGCTACGCCGGGCTCTCAAGTGAGCGTTTCGCTCGAAAATAAAACTATTGCACTTCAAGCTAAAGCCAGTCCAGACGTCAAAATCGATTATGGCAAAATTATTTCCAAATCAACTCCTTCAGGCGATGTTTATGTTGGTTATTACAAGGTGCAAGCGCAAGATCAATTTCAGGGCGCAAGGCCAAAATTTATAGTCAAAAAAGACGGCAAAGAACTAAGTTGTGTTACGCCTGGAGCACTCTCTGTGGTGCTGCAACCAAGGCTTGCTGAGACTATTCACGACCAGACAATCGTTCGTGCAGGCCCAGGACAGGCGCGTCTTACTCCGCTTCCATCTGGTATCAAATTAGTGGTAGATGGATACAAGGGCAAAGATATTCGTCTTAAGTGGGCTGAGAACAAACACGTTTTTATCGAAGCTAAAGATTTGCGCTTTAGTATGGAACCACAGGCGGTGACAGGACAATATCCAAGCTCGGGCGTTAAATCTGTAAATATCGAGCAAGACTCTTATGGCGACAAAGTCATTGTGCCGCTCACTGAGCGCCTCCCCTTTGAAATAGATCAATTTTTGAAGCCAAATAAATTAGTGGTAAAAGTTTATGGTGCCACTGCCGATACCGACTGGTCGTCGCAAGAACATTCTTCCGCATTCGAAGGAAGCGATCCTAAAGTCGCGCGTGTAGGTCAGGTGCACGGCACTAGCTGGAAGCAGCTTACAGACGGTGTGTACGAGCTTACAATCAATATTGAGGGCAATCGCCAGTGGGGTTATTATCCCGAGTATGAAGGTGAAAATCTCGTCATTCATGTTCGTGACCCCATAAAACTAAATGGTGATGGACCGGGCAATTTGAAAGGACTCAAAATTTGCGTCGACCCGGGTCATGGTGGAGCACAGCCTGGAGCCTCGTCTTGTGCCGGTATCAGCGAAGCCGAAATCAATTTGAAAATTGGACTCAAGTTAAAAGACATACTGGAAAAATATGGTGCTACCGTTGTCATGACTCGTACTACCGATGTCGATGTAGACCTCGCCGAACGCTGCGAAATAGCTCGAAAAGCAGGCGCGCAACTATTGTTATCGGTTCATAATAATTCACTTCCCGATGGTCGTAACCCCATTAAAGAGCATGGTTCGTCCACATATTTCTATCATCCACAATCGGTAGAATTTGCTCAGACATTGAAAAATAAATTGCTTCAATATCTTGGTTTTCCCGATATCGGTTCTCGCTATCAAAATCTGGCTCTCACTCGTCCAAGCGAAATGCCAGCAGTTTTAGCCGAAGTTGGATTTGTAATCAACCCAGACGAATGCGCGCAGCTCATTCAGCCAGAAGTGCAGGAAAAAGCAGCAAAAGCGCTCGCTGACGGCATTGTCGAATACTTAGGTAAACCACAATGACACCAGATGCGACATCGAAAAGAATAATAGTAAATGTCGGCAATTCGCGTACGACCTGGGCTGTATTCAATGGCGACGAGCTAGTTAAATCGTGGAGCAATCCCACTACACAATCGCGCTCGCAAGCCCCCGATATCGCATCAGACCTTGATGAAGGACTCGATGGAGAGTCGATTGAAAATCAAGTTGTTTATATCTGCTCGGTAGTTCCATCTGCTTCGTTAGCACTGATAGAAGCTTTGCACGAACATGGATTCGACCCGCGCGAAATCAGGCTCGATATGCAGAAAGGCATTACCAAACTTTATCCCACTTTTGGTACCGACCGCCTGGCCAACTGTTATGCAGCATTTAAAATCTATGGTTCAGAGTGCGACAATTTACTTGTTCTCGATTTTGGAACTGCCACCACTATAAGTGCAGTCAATTCAGAGGGCGAATTTCTCGGGGGCATGATAACACTGGGCTTTCAAGATACCCTTACTACTATCGGAAAGCGCTTGGAGCAGCTGCCTGTCATAGATTATGACGGTAATGGCGAGCGAGTTTTTGACAATGTCAGCCCGTTATCCAATTCGACACGTGATTCTATTTTTGCAGGTGCTTTATATTCACAGCTAGGCACAGTTGAAAAATGGACTAACAAATGCAAGCAAGAGCTGCAAGGAAAGACCATCGTTGTCGCAACTGGCGGTTTGAGTCGATATATCGGTCAACACCTTGAGCAAGGCACAATCGATGCCTTCGATAAAGAGCTGACTCTAAAAGGTGTTAACTTTATTGCCCAGGAACTCGAGGCGGAAGCGGTCCCAGCGGATCTAAGTTGAAGCACTTCTCTAACTCGGTTCTATAAATAGGATTTGTGAGCGCATCATAGGAGTACAGCTCATCAACCCAGTAACTTTGTTCTTGCCCTTGTAATTTTTCAATGCGCTGTTTGAGTTTCATTGACAGAATTTGGTCTTGCATCCGCGCCCTTTTCTAGTGATTTGGTAAATGTTCTAACTGAGAAACAAAATGTAACTTCGACTACTAATAGTCTAATTTCTCAAATCAATCAGGCAATACTTGACTTCCGGGGCGAAAGACGCCAAACTCTGATAACGCCCACATCTTCGGGCTTTGAGCCAACCTAAACTTTGACAGATAATTGAGGTCTCTAACGCATGGATGCTTTATCGCAAGCGCATAAGGAGCGGATATAGAGACGGAAAATCTATATCTAGCACACCTCTGTAAAAGCTATGGAGTGGCAAAATAAGTCATTATACGCAACTAATGGTAGTATGGATTCAAAGGAAGAAGTGAGGAAAAAACAGAATGAACCTTAAACTTCGCCTCGAAAGACTGTGTGACGGACGTAGCTGGGCCCGCCTGCATTTTCCTGATGGAACCACACTCACAGGACGTGTGCTTCGAATCGGGCAGGATTACGTCGAGATTGAATCATATGGTGAAGCGGATAAGCCGCAAAAACGCGAATACTCGAAACACCTGGTACCGTTGAACCTGGTGAAATTCATAACAATCGAGTCATCGTCTTTTGCCGAAGCCGAACGCCGTCGTTTAGATTATGCTTCTCAAATGGAATTTTCTAACGAAACAGCAGATTCAATGCCGGAGCTGGAGAGGTAAATACCAGAGTTATAGTCGTGGGGGCCGGTATCGGTGGTCTTGCTGCCGCCATTTCTCTGCGCAAAGTTGGATATCTGGTAGATATATTCGAAAAGTCGCCGAACTTACAAGAAGTTGGAGCTGGCATTGTACTTTATCCAAATGCGGTCAACGCTCTCAAGCAAATGGGCGTTTATGTTCAAATTTCCCAAATAGCAAGCTTTCCAACTGTCGCAAGATATTTGAATTCGAAAGGCAAAGTCCTTGTCGAAATGAATATGAATGATTTCGAGCCTGGCTCAGAAGCGATAACCATACACAGACTCAACTTGCAAAAGGTGCTTTGCGATGCCGCTTTGTCGCTTGGAGCCCAAATTCACTTCAATAAAGAATGTTGGACGCTCGAGCAGGATACCGATACTGTAACGCTTCATTTTTCCGATGATACGAAAACCCAAACCGATATCGTTATAGGCGCGGACGGTATTCATTCCAAAATCAGAAAAAATCTGATCAACGACGGCGAACCCAGATATACAGGCAGTTTTGCCTGGCGAGGCGTAACGTCGAGTCAGGTGTCATATCCATCTAACCAGAGTCTGCTTATTTTTGGGCGCGGAAAACAATTTGGCGCAACTCCCGTGGGCAGCGGACGTGTGTATTGGTTTGCCACAATGTCTGATGAAAAGGGACACCAGGATAGACGTACGAAGCAAGATGTCCTCAAGTTTTTTGGCGATTGGACCGACCCGGTCAATGAATTAATCGACGCTACCAAAGATAGCGAAATTTTGACACACAATTTATACGATCGTGACCCGGTCTTAAAATGGGGTGAAGGTCGTGTAACTATACTTGGAGATGCGGCACATCCTATGACACCGTTCATGGGGCAAGGTGGGTGCCAGTCTTTAGAGGATGCAATTGCACTTGGTCATTGTATGAAAGTGAACCAGAACCCTGTGGAAGCTCTGCGCCAATACGAAAAACTGAGACAGGAGCGAACTTCTGACTTCGTTTATCAATCGCGCAAATCAGAAGCAATGTCTATGACGACATCTCGCATAAGTACTATGCTTCGCGATGCGATACTACCTATGGTGCCATCGAAACTGATAGCCAAGCAATTACATACTCTTGCAAATTATAAAATGCCGGAGCTTTAAATGCTCTCCGATGCGCAAGACCGTAAGCTGAAAGAAGTTTTGTTGGAAGCGGCACTTTTTTTTAGTGCAAATTTTGTTGTGAACTCGTTTGGGCAAATTGTTTTCCGTTCCGCCGATCCAAATTTGAAACTTACTATTTTAGGTCTGATTCTATTTCCAGTCTTTGCACTGATTTTTCTGCGCGAGGATGATTCTTTGCGCAAAAGGACGCTGTGGTTACCAGCAGTCGTTAATCTTCTCAGTCAGATTTTGGGATGGATGTTTTTTGTTTATCGACTTTTCAATTTGTGCGATTTTACAAGAGTCTTGATGCGGTGGTTCTGTTATCTGTATTTTTTGATTGAACCACTGTTGTTAATCATCGCCATCCCTCTTTTCTTTTGTGGAAGTGAAGATGTTGCACATTCTCAAATTAAGGTTGGTTCAGCGATCATCTATCAATGGAAATCACCAGGAGAAAATGGCGAAGAAGATTCGATTGTAATTGAAAAGCGAATTCCAATTTTTTCCGAATTTTTCTTTAGAACCTGTCTGGATACGATTGATAGAAGATCGGTCTTCGTCGATTTCAAAGTAGTCGACAATGAATTTATTGAATACTTAAAAGAGGGAAAAACAGTTCGAATCAAGGTGAACTAGACTTTTTAAGGCCTTGCAACTCAGCTAAGTGCTTTTTTGCTTCTGCCATATCTGCTGCGAAAAGGTTTTTGTTTGACGCGCTTTTCATCAATGAAATCATCTTTATTTGTGACTTAATAGCCTCGTCATAAAGACCTGCGTGAGCGTATTCGTTTGTTCGCCAAAGATAAGAGCCTGGAACCTGGTCGTCTACAGGAAACGCTTCAATATATTTGGACGCCCCTTTGCCATAAATATTGGGATATTGATGACCAACTACCTCCCAGTGCCCATTTACTTTTTCAAGCGAAATGGTCATATCTGGAAATGGCTTGATTTCTTTTATCAAAAAGTTGCGGCGTGACTGCATGTCCATACTAATTCTTAGTAAGCACCTTGAGCACTGCTTCGCGATAATCTGGATCTTTTTCGTGAAACTCGAGTATGTTTTTTTTGAAGTCGACGTTTAAATAAAGTTCTGCATATTTGCTTGCATCTTCGGCTTCAGTGCCATAGAAGAGCTTCATGCATTGCACGCTATCCTCTTTGCCCATGTTGATGCAAACAAGTTCAGTCATTGCATTCATGGTTAGAGCTTCAGCTTTCTTCTCATACTTTTTTGCTAGCTCATTCAAGAAAATATCGCTGACTTTGCCAAGCGAGCTAATCTTTACCCGGTCGATATTTGGCGAAATGTCAGCTTTGAATCCAGCATATTTGCCATTAATTTCGCCTACAGCTTCAACAGTTCTTGAGCCATCTGGATTTTCGATATTTTTAGAAATTGGAATATCAAAATCGCCCATGTCTTCTTCGCCAAAAGTTATTTTACCTGGTTTGGCAATTGTTTGCGATGTCGGAGCCTCGGTTTGTGCTGAGGCAGACTTATCTTTGACAGTTTCGCCCGTACTTTCGACACCAGCTTCGCCACAGCCACACAGAGCAACTGAAAGAGCCGCAAAGCATAAAAATCTGACTTTAGGTTCTAATCTCATATTTAGATACTAGATTAAATGGACTCGATTTCCTATTCTTATAGCCGTTGGATATAAGTTCTGTTGACATGCGCACTAATCTGCCACGACTTGCACTCACTTTAGCCACAACCGCCTGCCTCTTAACGCAGCAGGCGTTTTGTCACGAAGTTGGCGAGCATGCAAAATCGCTCTTAAACAAAGCTAAAAACGAAGTAGAGGCATGCGAGTTCGAAAGCGCCATTGCTGATTTTGGCGAGGCTCTAAAGGAAGGACTTCACTCGAGCGACGTCTATATTTGGAGAGGCTGCGCTTACATGCATGTAGGCGATTTTAAGCATGCCGACGAAGACTTTCATCAAGCCTCAGTCCTTGCTAAAGGTAGTGGTGATTACTGGCTTCATCGTCTGCGCGATTTCGAGTTCGACGATGCGCACAAAGAGAAAGAAGCCGCGCACCGATGGGCTCTGGCCTGTACAGCCATACAATTTACCAAAGATAAATTGGGTTCCAAATCGCTTGCTGGGCTTGAAATAAACGAACACAGTGTTGAAAACGAACGCCAATTACTTCAAGGTCGGATGAATGTTTCTTCTCATGCGGATCTTGAAAGAGTTCTTTCGGCTATGGAAGAGAAAATCAAAAATAACAAAGACAATAAATCAATGCTTGCATGGGATTTGAGCCTTTTTATCTGTACTTGTCGTTGGGGCTATCTAGCAGGATATCTGCATGATTCTGAAGTCTGGGACTTGATTATGCCAAAGGCTAAGCGTATCCAGAACGAATTCACCAGTTGGAACCAGTTTGCTGAAAATTATATGCAAGGTCGTAAAGTCTGGGACGCAAATGCATATGAGCGTGATAAGGATTTGTTCGAGCGTGCTATCCGCCGACTTAATCAAAATAAGCGCAGTCCGTGGAACGAATATGCTTGGAATACTTCTCTAAATTAGGTTGGACTTTTGTTAATTCCGTTCAGGCGCAAGCGTTTTCTGTTATCACTTTTTCTGGTCGCCACTTTTGCATCGATCTGCTCAACCGATATCGGTTTAGCTAAAAAATCGGAAGGCAAAGAACAGACTAAAGACCGTCCCATCGCAGACAAATGGGCTGTAATCATTGGTATAGACAAATTTCAAGACAAAGGTATTCCTGAGCTTGAATATTCTGCCAAAGACGCCAAGGATTTTGCTGACTTTTTGGTGGAAAAGGGACATTTCGCTCGTGACCATGTAATTCTGATGGTTAACGAACAAGCAACAGAAGATAATATTTTAGACGCTGTCGGTGACAATGGTCTGCCTCGCCGGGTGCAAAAAGACGATTTGGTCGTTATCTACGCATCTACTCACGGAAGTCCTCGCGAAATGGACATTCGTGGAGAAAACTATCTGGTGGCTTACGACACAAAATTGAGTCGTTTGTTTTCTTCTTCAATCAAACTGAAAGACCTTCTTGGCACTATTAAGTACAGGACGGGATGTGAGCGCATAGTGCTATTGCTCGATGCCTGCAATAGCGGTGTTGCAGCTGATCTTTCAGACGGACAAAAGGGCGGCAAAGCTCTTTTGCGAGTGAATACATTCAATGCCGAGGAACTGGCTGGCAAAGGCCAGGTGGTGATCACATCTAGCAGCGCAAACGAGCGTTCGTGGGAGTCGAAGCGATACAAAAATGGTGTTTTTACTCACAATTTGATTGACGCGCTTCAACAAGCGGGTGACGGCACGAATCTTGCAGATGCTTTTGAAGACTTGAAAGAAAAGGTATTGACCGAAGTCCAGTTCGACCGAAAATCGACTCAAACACCAGTGATGAATAATCAGTGGAGCGGTGAGTCGCTTGCTCTTTTGAAAGCACCGGCACGACCGCGCAACTATCCACGTTACGTGCCGGGTCTTGGCTCGCTTGCAGAGAGCCTGGAGCCCTATTATGCAATTAGAGTGAAAGTAGAATTTTCTGACGATTTATTTAATCGTGCCACTGCAGGTGATATTCAATCTCAGTATGAAATGGGTCGGGTTTTATTTAGTGGTGCTGGTATAGATAAAAGCATTGCCATGGCGCAAAAATGGTTTCAGCGTGCGGCAGATCAAGGGCATCCCGGAGCGCAATTTTTCCTGGGTTCCATTTTGCTCGACAAGAAGGTGACCGCCAAGCCTGATCCACAAGCTGGTTTCGACTGGTTACTCAAAGCAGCAAACGCAGGCGAGCCAATGGCTGAGGCGCGTGTTTCTCAAATTTATAAAGATGGAATCATCACAAAAGCAGATCCAAAAGAGTGTTTCGACTGGGCAAAAAAGTCGGCTGACCAAAATTGCGCGTATGGAAAAATGGCTTTGGCGGGCTGTTATCTGAACTCGATTGGCACCGCTTTCAATCCTGGCGAAGCAATCAAGCTCTTTAAAGAAACTGGAAAAGATGTGCCCGAGGCATATGGCATTTTAGGCTTGCTTTATTCAAACGGAGTTTTCGTCGAGAAAAGCCCGGAAGAGGGATTCAAGTTTTACAAAATGGCGGCAGATGGCGGTGACCTGGACAGTCAATATCAGCTCGGTCTGTGCTATCTGAGCGGAGCCGGAACTGCCAAAGACTTGAACCTGGCTTTCAAAAGTTTCGAGGCGGCTTCTAAAAGCGGGTCTGCAAAACATATTAGTCAGTTTGCCAAATGTTATGAGTCGGGGACTGGTATCAAACCAGATACCGTAAAGGCGGTCAGTTTGTATAAAACCGCCTCCGAGCTTGGCGATGAAGAAGCGAAAAACGCACTGAAGCGCTTGAGCGCAGGTTAAATGAAGTTGAAAAATTGTTGAAAAGTGGCACAATAAAAGTAATGCCGCAGGGCTCCAGAGAGGGGAATCAGGGATGAATCCTACCGTGCGCGACACCGGTCCTGCGAACACAAAAAGAGAAGAGTTTTAATCGATCAAAGTCAGAGAATTTGATCCTCATTTTTGTAGTGCCGCGCTCCACTCTGGATGGTTAGCAATCTCGTCCAGTGCTTTAGCTAATAGCGTTATTCCTGGCTCTTTCTTAAACCATGTCGATGCCCCAGATGGATGTGGAAGAGGAATGACGTCGCAGGCATGTCCATACAGTGTGCCACTGAATTTGGTGCCAATCAAATCTACCAGTGGTGCCTTTCCCAAAACCAGTTCAATTGCTAAACGTCCCACCGGAATAACGAGTTTTGGTCTTAGAATTTCCAGTTCGGCTTTCATCCAGCTAGAGCAGGTTTCAATCTCTATTGGAGTTGGAACTCTATCTCCACCGCTTTTGGATTTGCCCGGAAAACAACGACAAACAGCAGCCATATAGACCTTGCTTCGAAAATCATCTTCGTCCATTCCGATGCGTCCGAACCATCTGAATAAAGTTTTGCCGGCAGTCCAGGCAAAAGGCTTGCCGAACTTGCCTTCGTGCGGTCCTGGAGCCTGTCCTATTAAATATATCGATGAGTTAACTGGTCCTGGTCCTACGACTGGTCCGACCATTAAGGGGCACATATTGCACTTGTTGAGTGCTCTTAAATGCGCTTCAAGTAAACCCACCTGATTGGTCTGGACCATCTTTTAACTAGTACCTGTCTGGAAAGTGTTGCCAATCGATTATTATATACAGCCTACATATTTTACTTGGAGATTCGCCATGCTCAGCCCTCTCGCCGGAAAGCCAGCACCCGACGACCTTTTGGTAAACGTCCCGCGCTTATTGACCAGTTATTATTGCGATAAGCCCGATGTCAATGTGCCGGCAGAGCAAGTGGCTTTCGGTACTTCCGGACACCGTGGATCGGCATTCAAGCGAGCATTCAACGAGGATCATATTTTAGCTATTACGCAAGCAATATGCGTTTACAGAAAAGAAAACGGCATCGATGGGCCACTTTATCTTGGCATCGATACCCATGCATTGTCTGAACCAGCTTTTGCAAGTGCAATGGAAGTGCTTGCAGCAAACGACGTCAACGTTATGATCGACGCAGATATGGGCTATACGCCAACGCCTGCAATTTCACTGGCGATTCTGCAATATAACAAAGGTCGTAAAAGCGGCTTGGCAGACGGTATTGTCATAACCCCTTCACACAATCCTCCCCAGGATGGTGGTTTCAAATATAATCCTCCATCGGGTGGTCCAGCCGATACCAATATCACAGACTGGATGCAGAAAAAAGCAAACGAATATCTTGCAAACGGACTGATGGACGTTAAGCGCATGGACTTCAGACAGGCGCTCAAAGCATCGACTACACATCGTTTCAATTACGTGGACATGTATGTCAAAGAGCTGGAATCGGTAATCGACATTCAGGCAATTCAAAAATCTGGTATCAAAGCTGGTGTCGATCCGCTTGGTGGAGCTGGTGTCGCATTTTGGGAGGCATTGATAGACCGTTATAAATTGCCTATCGAAATGGTGAGCAAAAAAATCGATCCGACCTTCTCTTTCATGCATGTAGATTGGGATGGCAAAATTCGGATGGATTGCTCGTCACCATATGCGATGGCAAGCTTGATTGATTTGCGCAACAAGTACGATATCGCTTTTGGAAATGATACTGATCATGACCGTCATGGAATCGTTACACCAGGCGGACTCATGAACCCAAATCATTATCTTGCAGTCGCAATTGAGTATCTTTTTTCTCACCGTGAAGGCTGGAAAAAAGACGCTGCTATCGGTAAGACATGTGTGAGTACGAGTTTGATAGACAGAGTTGCAAACAGAATCGGTCGTAAATTAATCGAAGTTCCAGTCGGCTTTAAATGGTTTGTAGATGGACTATTAGATGGTTCGCTTGGTTTTGGCGGCGAAGAAAGTGCAGGAGCATCTTTCTTGCGTAAGGACGGAAGTGTCTGGACTACAGACAAAGACGGAATTATTCTTGCCTTACTGTCTGCTGAGATAACAGCGGTAACTGGCAAAAACCCAGGCGAACATTACAAGCAACTGGTTAAAGAACTGGGCGAGCCAGCATATGCTCGAATCGACGCTGTAGCGACTCCAGAGCAGAAAGCAAAGCTGAAAAAACTTGCAGCAAGTGACGTAAAAGCAAAAGACTTTGCTGGAGAGAAAATAACCAAAATCGAAACTGCAGCAGCCGGAAACAATTCGGCTATCGGTGGATTAAAAGTATCAACCGATAACGGTTGGTTCGCAGCAAGACCGTCTGGAACCGAAGACGTTTATAAAATATACGCCGAAAGCTTCCTTGGCGAGGACCACCTCAAAAAGATTCAAACCGAAGCTCAAGAGCTCGTTAATACAGTGCTGTCTCCAACCGCTACGAGAAGCTAAAAAATGGAAGAATGGTTAGAACTTGAAATTCCGCAAATCGGTCACATTTTGGAATTTGCTTTTCCGCAAAATGACAGAATGTTGATCCGCACTCTCGATGGAATGTTTTCAGTTTTGCTCCAAGAAGACCCAGCTAAAGTCGAGAATGTAATGACTGTCGAAGAGGTTGAGGTTCTAGATAATGGCGATTCCTGGGGAACCGAGCAAAGCGATAAGCTTACTTTCGACCAAGAGGAATGGTTCTTTCATGGAGCTGAAGGCGGCGATGTAACGCTTTGCGATTTGAGCACCGGTGAGCGAATTGAAGTAGCTAACGATCGAAAGCACCTACTTTTGATAAATAGTGCAAATGAAAAGGTAGTTCAAAAAATTGACTTTGTAATATCCGATGATCCAGACGATTTCTCAATAGCCGGATTTTCTTTCGATGAAAAATATCTGGTATTGTGCACAAACGAGCAGTTGCGGGTCTTTGCCAAGGATGACGGCGGGTTTTAGGTTGTCATGATATAATCTGTTTGAAGCCCAAACAGGTTGTATTTGATGAGCACCCAAATTACACGACCCTGGTTGCGCCCTTTCATGGCTGGGCTATGCTTTATCGCTGTAATTTCAGGTTCCGTCAGTACCGGTACGTTTATCAAAAGTCAGTTTGCTTCATATGCTTTGCACGAGCAAGAGAGTAAATGGCGCGAAGAGATGGACCAGGGCATCGAAGCTTTTCGTGAAACCGCTTATTCGCTTGCCGATGCTCACTTTAGAGAGGCGTTAAAGGTATGTGCAGTTGACGGCGAGAATTACAGGAATTCGGCTAGATGGCTTGGAGTCACTCTCTATCACGAAGAGAAGGATCTGGAAGCTGTTCAAAAATTACAAAAGTCGCTTTATCTAACTCGCAAGGCATTTAAGAATGCTTCCTTCGAAACTGCCGACCTCACTTTGTGGAATGCGCGAGCTTTAGAACGTGTTGGAAGTTATCCCCAAGCCGAGAAGCTTTATCTAGAAACATTGTCGATTTATAAAGAAATTACTGACCCGTTGTCGCCGAATTATATAGCCGCTTCGATTGATTTTGCGAATTTTTTGTGTGAGCAAAATCGTCTACAAGATGCTCTGCCTATCGCGCAAGAAGCTTATCTAGTCGATATTCAAGATTATGGTCTGCACAATTCAAGTACGCTGCAAGCTGGAAAGTGTCTTGCGAAGGTTTATAACCGGCTTGGTCGTCTTAGCGATGCCGAGCAGCTGCTCAATCAAAATCTGGAAATTTCTCGCCAGATCTATGGCGAAAAGACTTTGCAAACGGCTCAGTGTTATCTGGAGCTTGCAAATCACTGTCGTGCCACCAAAGATTTTGATCGAGCCGATTTATTGTATAAAGGCATTGTTGATATGCTCAAAGTGACGATCGGTCCAAGTCAAACGTTGCTGATTGAGACCGAGGCAAATTTTGCTCGCAGTCTTAGAGTGCAGGGGGAGAATGACTTAGCCAACCGGATGATTGAACAGTGTCAAAAGCATGTCGTTGCTCGCTACGGAGAGAGTCATCCGATAACTCTTTCTTTGAAAGTTCGTTGATTATCTCGGCAGAAATTGTCATTGGGCTTTCGCAAGTAATTTTCCATCTACTGAAAATTTCACTTCAGCGACACAATTACTGTAATCAGGTAAGGAAAAATAGTTTCTTCAAAAACTTTTTGCAACCGCATTTAAAAATTCATTCTTCGAATAATAGGATTGCTTATGAAGATAGCTATGTCTGTTTCGAAAGCTTGGACCAAAAGAACATTGCAAGCAACTGCAAAACTCGTTGAGAAGTTGCGAGTTCTCAATCGAGAACATCTGGTTTAGGCCACACTCTAAAAAATGCTTTTCCGATGACGCGGCTTTGATCTATTGGTCCATAAATATGGCTGTCCTCTGAATTGTTGCGATTATCTCCCAAGACAAATAGTTGACCTTTGGGTACCACGATTTGGTTGTTGCAAACTTCGAGCCCTGAGAAAGGCTGAATGAACTGTCGATAGGTGTTACTGCCGCATATATCACCAAGTACTTTTAGGTCGTATTCAGGCTTTTCGAGGATGTATTTTTCTTCGAGCAATTTGCCGTTAACAAAAACACCAATCTCGGATTTGATTTCTATGGTATCACCTGGTAAACCTATAACTCGTTTGATGAAAGCAACTTCGTTTGGAAAGATAGGAAGACCGGTTAATCTTCCCATCACTGCTGAAGGAGCATTACTTAGTTCGTGCCCACCCATCTCAATAGGTGGGGGATAAAAAGTGATTATGTCGCCTCTTTTGAATTGCTTTTTCCACACTGTCACTTTTTCGGTCAATAATCTGTCATTTACTTTGAGCGTAGGCAGCATTGCTTCGCTTGGGATATATCGGGCTTCCAAAAAAAATCTCATCGTGATGAGTAGCGCAAAAGTTGTCACTATTCCTGCGATTGCGGTTCCTGTCACAGCAAGCAATGACTTCATCTTTCAGTAGCTCCGCTTCTAGCTGCATACAGGCGGCAAAAGAAAATGGTAATTACAAACTCGAGTATTAGAGCGAAAATCGCAGTTAAGTAATCGAGCAGACCCACGACCACGAAAATTAAAAGGATTGGAAGGAATAATCCAGCGGTCATTTTAAAACTGGTATTAATTGATTCTATGGGTGACTTACCGTCGACCACGCATATCCAGCTTAAGGACAAGCGAACAGCAAGAATAATTCCTGGCACAATAAGAAGAACGAGCCCGGAAACAACCGCAAGTGTGGCAAAAATTGTCGTGAGTAGTGAATAAAGACCCTTTTTAAAATCGATTCGAAGATCTTTCCAATTCTCTTTTCGTTTTAGAGAAATTGTCTTGAAGAACTTGAGATAAGGAACTAGAAGAAAAGAAGTTGTTGCCAAACTAGCTAAGACAAAGGCCAATAAGTTCCAGCCTTTAAAATCGATTAAGAGGGCAAAGGTTATACAAGCCACGACTAACGGTATCCAGCAGCGCAAAAAATAAACGACTGATAGTGAAAGCCAGTTGTCCCTGAAGACCTGCCAAGATTCTTTCAATTCATTTATTGGATTGAATTGACTGTCGTTTTGCATCGCCCTATTTATTAACCCCTTTTAGACTAACACAATGCGGAATGCTAAGCTGAAAGAAATGAGAATCGAAATTGCAGCCGCTATTCTAATCTTTTTACTTTCGCCTTTGCCGGCGTTCAGTAAGCCGTCTCAAGCCGATCTCGATAAGGCGAACGCGCTTCTTTATACTTTGGACCCTGAGTTTTATCCGTTTGTTGGGGCAAAATTAAAAAGTGGCAAGGACATGGCTGTCTGGCATGAATTTTATGCGAGATCCGGCTTTGGACGCGGTGCTGTAAGTATCGATAAATTTCACTTTGAAAATGCCAGAGCGGCAGCAAGGCTGGAACCTGCTAACGGACATATTCTTACTACTTATGCGCTTATTCTTGCTTACAAGAAGAAAACGGCAGTGGCTCAGCAACTAATCGATCGTGTTCTTAAGTCTATGCCAAACGATGCAAGAGCTCATGCCGCTCAAGCCCTTATTGCCGTTGATAGAGGTGATCTCGATTTTGCCAACTCCGAGATGGAATTGGCAGTCCAGCTGAACAACAAAGATCCTGAGGTCAACAGCATTGCGTATCAATTTTATAGAAAAACGATCAATCCAAAAATGGCTTTAGCCACGCTCGATCGTTGGGTGAAAGTAAGACCTAAAGATATTTTTGCGTTGCGAAATCGAGCAGACTTCTACAGAGTAGATGAGAAATATGCAAAGTCAATTGCAGACTGCAAGGCTGCCCTTGCAATAAATCCCCACTACGACGACGCTCGTGTTGTCTTGATTCATGCGCTAATTGAAATGAAGGATTATGCAGGGGTAATCAGGGAATCGAACAAGCTTTTAGGCAAAGACAAAATGTCTGTGCCGTTCGCTCATACATGGGAGCGAAGAGGCGATGCTTACTCGGCTTTGAAGGATTATCGCAAAGCGATTGGCGACTATTCTAACGTAATAAAGATTTTCAACTCTGACCACGGTGATACCAAATACGATGCGTCGACTGTTCACCTTGATTCTTACCAGCAACAGATTTATTTGCGCTCCTGGCTTGCTCGCTGCAATATGTACGGAAAAATAGGCGATGTTGCTGCTGCATTGAAGTATATTGATTCTTTACTGGCCGTAAGACCAACAGAAGCGGGGGCCGTGTTTTTGCGTGCCAGAATAAATTCGGAAAACGGAAAGTACGACGCAGCGCTCAAAGATATCGATCGCTTAATTGCTTCCGACCCAGATGTTGCGGAGTGGTACAGGCTCAAGGCACAGATTTACCGCAAGATGAAAAAGGAAGCAGAAGCTTTGAAAACGGAAAAAACTTTGAAGAATTTAGAGCGATTTGGTGCGCGGTGATGGCCTACCCTGATAGTGGAACTTATATTTTGAGCACCGTCACAGCGCATGGTGCGTTTCGTAGAACGAAATTGATAGTATGACCAAAGAAAAGGTTTTTGCCTAACTTGGGTTCGGCGCCAAGGACTATTAAGTCGATATTGTGCTGGTCTGCAGTCATAACTACAGCTTGGGCCGGAAGAGCTTTGGTTTGGACCATCAATGGGTCGAAATCGACGTCCAGAGCTTTGGATAAATCTTTGAGACTGGCTTCGATTTCTTTGTTTACGTGATTTTGAATTTTGATACCGCTTTGAGTGTATTCGCTATAAAGTTCGTCTACGTCAGATTCTACGATAGACAAACAGGTAACACTTGCATCGAGCGATTTTGCAAGTGAAATTGCGAATTCGGCTGCGGCTAAAGACAATTCACTTCCACTCACTGGCACGAGCACCTTTTTAATTACTCTATTGCCGGTGGGATCTGGATCGTAAATAACCAGTGTATGATTTGTGGTATTGAGTATGACACTATCAACCAGTTCGCCAAAAACGTAATCGGCGTCTGCGGCAGGTTCGTCTGTCGCCATAATAATGAGGTCGTAGCCTCTATTTGCTTCTTCGGTGATTGCTTCAAGTTTGCTTTCCGAGGTTGCGGTTTTTTGCAGAAGGCTCACATATTTTTTATTCAAAATAGATGATATGAAAGAAAAAAGATGGTGTGGATCGGTGTCAGGTTCTTTAACCCAAAGTGCTGTAGTTTCGATCACTTGTGATTGCCCGATACTATTTAAGAGGTGTGATATGAAGGGATTTCTGCGTTTATCCGAAATCGGTAGCAGGACGCGTCTTATCGAACTCAAGATGGTTTGCGCTTTGCGCTCCTCTTGTTTTATGCGTTCTTTCTGCTCTTGTGTTACTTTCACTTTGCTCATGCACTTTTTCATCAATGGAGCAGTAACAGCCGTTGAGAAAAGGGAGACGAAAATCACTACTGCATACATATCGAGCGAAATGATATTGAGCGAATATCCTAACATGGCAAGAATTAGTCCCAATGAGCCTTTAGCATTTGCGCCAACGCCAACCGATAACGCTTCATGCGTACCGATACCAGTTAATCTCCCGGCAAGATAGCAAGTTGCCAGTTTGGACAAAATTGTTGCAAGCGAAATCAATATCGTTATGGTGCCAAGCATCGGGTCGAGAAGCGAACTCAAGTTGACGCTCAATCCAGATGAAGCAAAAAATATAGGGGCGAAAAAGCCCATGGTCACTGTTTCTAATGGTTTCACAACTTTGTGATTGATTACTGGAGCTTGCGAAAGAATAACACCAGCTGCAAATGCGCCAAGAACGATATGTACGCCAAGTGCTTGCGTGGTGGCGGCGCAAGATAAAAGCAAGACAACCATGGCTGTGATGAGTGCTTCTTTGCTCGATACATGATCGTTGACCCATCTCAAAATAGTAAAGAAGACTGGTCTGCCAAAATACATGATGGCAAGAAAACATGCAGTGCCGATTATGGCAACCAATATTGGATTAGCGCCGCTGCCTTCTTGAGACCCAGACAAGACAACGATTACAGCAAGCAATAAACAACAAAGCAAATCGTGCACAAGAGATGTACCGATAACCAGTTGACCGGTATCGAGTTTGAGCATTTTCATGTCCATCAAAATTTTTGCCACCACCGGAACCGATGATGCGGCAAAAACTGTACCTATAAAAACAGCGAAGGCAAGCTTGTTTTGAGTGCTTCCCATCAAAACATCAGGCATCATCAAAGAGCCAAGCGCGCCAATAATAAGTGGACCTGCAAGACCGATAGTCCCAAAATAAAGGAGAGGTTTGCCAAGTTTTTTGAGCATTGATGCATCGGTTTCCATTCCTGTCATCATGAGCAGGAATGAAACGCCAATCCAGGAAACGACTTCGATTAGTCGCGACTGTGAGCCGTCGTTTGGAAAAAGCATATTTGAAAGGTCTGGCATGAAAGCGCCAAAAAAGGTCTGACCCAAAAGTAATCCAGCAAAAATTTGACCAATGATTGCAGGCTGTCCCAGGCGGACCATAATTTCGCCGCAGACGAGAGAAGTGAAAAGCAGAATCGCAATCTCTATAAATAGAAGGAGAACTGCGTGCTCGCTCAGGTTGGAATTGGTCTTTTTCTCGCCCTGGGGGGCGGTTCCGGCTTTTTGAGCCTCTTTTTTCACATCCTTTATATGTGATCTGATTTTCTCCATCCAATCATTGGCTAAAGCGTCGGCAGATTTTTCGCTTACCTGGCAATCAAGGGGACGGACGCTGCAAATAATGCTCTCGTCCAGACGAATAACGGGTATTCCGTCTATACCGGTTTTTATATTCAACTGATTGAGGTCGGCTCGCGGGTCGGCAACTATATCTTCCAGGCGCTCATTTATGCGTTCGCCACGCTCAAGTGCCGAAATGAACCTTGTATTAGTTACAGAAAAGATTTTTTCTTTGCCTACATATATGTCGCAAAACTCTGTGGGCTCATTGCCATACTGGTAATTGGTTTGAGCACAAGACGGCAGAGGTGTTAAGGCTGTCCATAAGAGGACGAGCAAAACAAGCAGTCTAGTTTTTAGTGCTTTTGAGTCCGTGTTTTTCAAGCAATTTCTCCGAAAACTCATACTAACATTTGCTGTTCCAGTTGCCTTGTGAGTACACGTAAAAAATGACGCTGCACTGTCCGGGCTACAGTATGGAATACATTTCTTTTTTGTGGTCAAGGTGAAAAAATGTGTCCGGGAAGTCCGCAAAAGTCAGTAAAAATAGGATTGTATGGCGCTTTTGTTGTCAAAAAAATTTTTTCAGTTTTGTATTCTACAGGCTACAAAAGCTATTGATCTATCGGGTGGCGGGTAGTATATTGAATACAGTGACACCCTGAAGTTCACCAAAACAAATCAATCAACCAGCAAATGAGCGCCAACTGAGAAACGGTTGGGCCCGACTTTTGCCATCCAAGGAGATTCACAATGAACGCTTTCAATAATGTCAGACCTCTTGCTAAAGCTGTCGCTCTTTCAGCTCAAGAAGAAGCTGTACTTGCCAGAAAAGCTAAAGCCGGTGATAAACAAGCAGTCAACGCACTCATAATGGCTAACATGAAACTTGTAAACGCTATGGTCAGAAAGTATGACCAGGGGCTTCCTTCCCAGGACCTGACTCAGGAAGGTTGCATCGGTCTCATGAACGCAATCAGTCACTTCGACCCTAACCGTGGTATCAGATTTTCTACTTATGCAGCTTGGTGGATTCGTGAAGCAATCAACCGCTCGATATCCAACAAATCGCGTGTTGTCAGACTTCCCGTCCACTTGAACGAACTGATGACCAAGATTCGTCGAGTCAAATCCGAATTGACCCTCAAACTTGGTAAACAACCCACAGTTGAGCAAATCGCTGAAGAAATTGGCGTCAAACCAGACAAAGTTCGCGGTGCTCTCGAATACTCGAAACCCTGCTTGTCGCTTGATCAGCCAGCATCTAACGATGAGGAAGACAAGCTCACAATTGGCGACACCATTGTTGATGACTGTGCAGCTGAGCCAGTTTCCAATCTGGAATCTGACTATCTCAAAGAAAAACTTGCTTCGATTCTTTCGCAATTGAGCGAAAAAGAGCAACGCGTTATCAAAATGCGCTTCGGTATCGGTTCTAACGAAGAGCGCAGTTTGAATGAAATTTCGGGAGAGCTTGGCTTGACCCGCGACCAGGTCGGCAAAATCTCATACCTTGCTATGAGAAAGTTGAAAACCATGGTTCCTAAAGAAGAATTTGGAGCATTTCTGGCTTAACCAGCAATAAAGCCTACAGCTCTAAACCCAACTTGCGGCACTCGACTTACGAGAGCTGCATTTTGGCTTTTTCGCACTCTATATAATGTAGCGTCCAGGGTGCAGACTCAAGCGATATGCGATATTTTTGTAGCGCAACGTCTACAAACCCTGATTGGCACTGGGTTTTGAAACCATGCTATTGAATGAATATCAGGGACAGTCACTCATTCGAGGATATTAAAATGAACAATATCATTTCGCTCAATCTTCCTAAGAAATCGAAAGCACAGGAAGACCTCGAGTGGCTTACCGAATTCTTGCTTGCCAACGGCAGAGATGAAATGGCAAAAGAATTGAATGATGACTTCGCCGCGTTTCAAGAATCATTGAAAACTGGCTCGGAATCTAAAGATATCGAAGCTGCCTAATTACTTGATTCTAAAAGTCGAAAGTATTTTTTGAACGTCTGGATAAATATCGTTTTCCAATTCGTTTGGATAAGCGCTTAGAACAAAGTAACACTTATTTCCGTTCATGAAAGTCCAGTTATGCCACTTGAGCTTTTTGTCGTCTTTTCCACTAATCTCGCATTCATAAAGATCGGCATCAAAAGTGCCGATTTTTCCTTTTTTCAAATCTGCTTTTGTGGGATTTTGTTTTATTCTTTTGCCCCATTCGAGCAATAAATCGCTTGGAATACTTTTCAATTTTATAGAATCGCCATCAGAGCTCGAATAAGTGCCCATCTCATAAATATCAAGACCAACTGGAAATTTGGGCGGCGAATATTTGACCCAGTGACCCATATCTTTTGACGTCCAACCAGAGGGCAGTTCTACGGTGAAGGATTTTTCGTTTGTGCTTGGGGTGAACTCGAAAATGTAAATATCAACTGGTTCGCTCGGCTTTGACTGCTTTTGTCCTTCCTTATCTTCGACCTTGATAAATTTGTCATCTGGATTGTATTTCCAGGTCGAACTAGTTTGCTGAGCCAGGCAGTCCAGCAATTCTTTAAATGTTGGTTTGTAACTCTGGGGAAAAGTAGACATCAATTGCTTGGCGCTTACTTCATTTGAAAGTGAGACCAAAACAGCATTGCAGCCAGTTTGAATCACGCTGCTGACTAAAAATTGATTGGCGAATCCGGCGAAGGTCGAGCCAATTCCGCCATTTAAGCGTTCTTTTAAAAGTTGATCAACTTCGCTCTGAGAATGTTTTTTTACCAAAATGCCGCTTTTTACTTCTTCGGCGCTAACTGAATTGCAGCTTAGAAGAAGCAGTATAGACAGAAGCAGTTTTTTCACAAAAACCTCCGATTTTATTTTTTGAGCGAAGTAGTTTTCTTTTGTTCGACCCAACCATCTTTATTGACTTGCTTGCCGCGAGCGATTGCAAGCGACGATGCCGGAACGTTTTCGACTATTACAGAACCAGCTGCAACCACTACGTCATTTGCAATCGTGACCGGTGCCACGAGTACGCTGTTGCTTCCGATGGCAACGTCGTCTCCGATTATTGTTTTGGCTTTGCTTTTGGTCAGGTGGTCATAATTGGCGGTAATGGTGCCTGCGCCGACATTCGTTCTGGTACCAATCGTGGTGTCGCCGATATAACTCAAGTGTGCGCAGTTTGATTTTATTCCGATTGTAGAATTTTTCAATTCGACAAAATTGCCGATTTTGCAATTTTCACTCACTATGTTTCCATCGCGAAGATGGGCAAAGGGACCGACTTTGCAATTGTCGCCAATTTTAGAATCTGAAATTTGCGATTGATTCACATGTACGTTGTTTCCGATTTCCACTTTACCTTTTAGAACAGTGTTTGGTCCAATCACGCATCCGCTGCCGATTCTTGCACCAGCAAGAATATGTGTGTTTGGAAGAATAGTGGAGTCTGGTCCGACTTTTACATCCGGGTCAATCCATGAAGACGCAGGGTCGACTACAGTGACACCGTCTTCGATAGATAGTCTCTCGATGGTCATGTCAGATAGCAAGCGCGAGGCTTTGGCCAATTCAGGGCGCGAGTTTATTCCCATCACCGAGCGACAGTCATACGCTTTAAGCGCAGAGACGGGTAAACCGGCTTTCACCGCCCATTCGACCAGATCGGTCAGGTAATATTCTTTTTGCTGATTGTCTGCTTTGAGCGACTTCAAACCATCTTCGACTTGTGGCCACGACAGACAAAATATGCCGGTGTTTATTTCACTTATTTGTTTTTGAGATGGCGTTGCGTCTTTATCTTCGACTATGCCTTTCACTTTTCTTCTTTCGTCTCGCACAATACGACCATAACCCGTTGGGTTTTCGACATCGGTCGAAAGAACGGTGACGACTGACTTTTCATTTACATGCTTTTCTACCAGGGCTTGTAGAGTTGCCGACGAGATGAGCGGAGCGTCGCCTACGGTGACAATCAAATTGCCTTTGAAATTGGCTTCGTTCAATCCAGCTGCAGCTTGCATGACTGCATGACCGGTGCCAAGCTGCGGGTCTTGAGTGTGGCAGGTGAGAGCAGTGCTTACATTTTTGTCGAGATATTCTTGAAGCTGGTCGCGAGCATGTCCGACGATTATATGTAAATGTTCAATTTTGGCGTTGGGCAAAGAGGTAAGTGCGTCGACGACCCTTGAGATCATTGGGCGTCCAAGTACGTCGTGCAGAACTTTGGGACGTGACGACTTCATTCGCTTGCCTTGACCGGCTGCCAGAATGACTGCTCGACAAATAATCGAAGACATGGGCTTTCCTCAAAAACAGAAAGTCCAATTTTATCGTAAAAAAAGAACTCCTCGGTTACCCGAGGAGTTCTTTAATCGTCCATCTTCTAGAAATTGTCCGCAGCGTTGGTGCCGCCCCAACGGGATTCATCCCTGATTCCCCACCACTGGTGTTGCTGCGATGTAGTGCTAAGCACAATGTATTTGTAACCTGTATTTTGGCAAAATGCCATCGGGCTTAACTTTTCGTTCAGAATTATCGCAATATTTGCAACAAACTTGCAACAATGTCGCTTGTTTAGTGCCTTCTCACGATTTCTGTTGTTTCTGACGTTCGAATATATAGCATGTTCCCGATGTATAGGCGGAACTTGCAGATCGGGTATCATCTAGTTATCTGCAATTGTCTGTTTGGATAACGCCTTCTCAAGACTGGGAGAGAGAAATGAGAGCACTTAAAGGTTATCAAGATGCGCTATTCAAGGCGGTTCTAGGGCTGATAATTCTTGTGGGTTCTCAGGCACCTGCAGCCCAAGCCCAGTTCAAGAGCTATTCGACATCTACAAATACGGGCAAGACCGCTACAGGCAGTTCGTACCAGCAAGGCGCTTCGTATCAACAAAGAGGAGCAGGTGCGGGCGGTTTTGGCTCTTACCAGCGCTCAGGGGCCAGCCAGAGTTCTGCTGCGGGTGGTTTTGGAACTTACCAAAGACCTGGAGGAGGCGGTGGTAATTTTGGCAGTCAGGGCGTAAATCCCAATTTTGCCGGGACCAGAATCAATCCTCAAGGCTTTGGACACGGTCAAGCGAAAGGTGCTGGACATGCGGTTTCACCTGGTGGAGTGTATCCAGAATTCAAAAGTTCGCATGGTGTCATACGCTGGTTGTCGGGTCAAATGCCTCTTCATGTCTGGGTTTCCAAAGGTCAGGCGATCGACTACATAATGGATCCAAAACTAGGAGCACCAGTTGCAAACGTCGACAACGTTGGCGGGTGGCCGGATCTTGTTGCTCAACTCGTTTCCAATCCCGCACAATTAGCTAAGTTACCTGTTGCAAAAGGCTATGACCCGGCTCATAGAGATGCTGTTATCAAAGGAATCGGATCCTGGAAACGATTTGCGTCAGAAGGCTTGTTCAATTTCGATTTTGTGGAAGACCCGACAAAAGCAGATATTCATGTGTTTTTCGTCAATCACTTCGTCAACAATTTAGCCATGGGACTTTTTGCCGGAGATATTCGTGGTTATACTTCCAAGCGAAGCTTCCCATATCAGGCTGTTATAGCTAAAAAGAAAATTCCTTTCAGGCCGGTTGTGATTGTTCTGCGTTGTGCGGATAAAGCTGGAAACCCAATGGTTCTGCCCAAGATGCAGGCTGCTGCGGCACACGAAATGGGGCACGCGCTCGGGATTGAAGGTCATAGCTCGAATTCAGGCGACCTCATGAGTATTTATTACGGCAACGGCACAATTTCTGCCGGCGACGCTGCTACTATTAGATATTTGTACAGCCTGACACCAGATCTGGTGCCATGACGTATAACAAAGAGAAACTGCTTTTAGCTTGCGCAGGACCTTATGCCGTAAATACGGTATCGCAGGTCTTGCACGATAAAAAACGAAATAAAGAGCTTGAAATAGCTATTTCTTATCCGGACTCAAAGGAAAAAAATCTGCCCTGGATTTTATTTTCGCATGGTGCTTACGGCTCTAAAGAGGGATACAGACCGCTTGTTAAACACTGGGTGTCGCATGGTTTTGTTTGCATACAGCCGACTCACGAAGACAGTCTGCGTTATTTTATCAAGGAACGAAGACTAGCATTGAGCGGTGGTGCCAACGAGTCAAACAGCCAGTTTGGCAAAAGTCTCGACAAACTCGAAGATGATTATGCGCGATGGCAAGACATCTCTTTCAAGAAGTGGCGCGTTCGCCCGCTCGATATGAAATTTGTTCTCGATTCAATTGATCAAATTCTCGCCGACGCACCCGAAGTTTCAATAGATAAGCCGAATTTGGGAATTGGAGGACACAGTTTTGGTGCGCACACCGCCCAGTTGCTTGGCGGATCTATCGTTGGGGACGTAAATATCGGCTATACACGCGAGTTTCGAGACAATAGAGCAAAAGCTTTTCTGTTAATGTCTCCGCAAGGTCGGGGCGCCCGTTTTGAAGACGTGGCAATTTTCGATGACGAAGCCTGGAGTGAGTTCGAGCGGCCAATGATGTGTCTTACAGGAACAAACGACGTTGTTTCGGACACGCAAGACTGGGTCTGGCGTAAAGACGCTTTCAATCTGAGCAAATCAACCGAGTCGAAGTCGAAATATCTTGCCATCATAAATGGTGGCTATCACGGATTTGGCGGAATTGTAGGCAAGCGTTTTACCGGCGCTGGTCCAGACAATGAGGTACATGCCGATTACACAAAGGCATTGAGTCTTGCATTCTGGAATGCATTTTTGAAAAACGACATCGAGAGCAAAGTTTATCTCGACCAGTGCGAAATCGAGCAAGATACGCATGGCGAAGTGGAATTTTCGGCTAAATAGTAGTTTTTAGTCAAAAATCTCACCGTCTTTTGTGGTGCGTTTTTGACTTTTCGTCTGTAGTCCAGGCCCCGGGGCCTGGACTACAGACGAAAAAAAGAAACCTTATCGAAAAAGGTGCCGAGCATCGAAAAGGATGTCGAACATTGTTTATGAAATCGAAAGCTCGATTACGTAAGCAGTAGGTGGGCAGTTCAATCTGAAATTGGTGCGAGGATCTGCGCCAAGTCCGCGCGATATATGAAAAATGGTGTCGCCTTGATTGACCAGACCGCAGGCATTTTTGCGGGGCAAGTCGGAGTCTGTGATTACTGCACCGATGCCGGGCAGACGAACTTGACCGCCATGTGTATGACCGCCAAAAGCCATGTGCACTCCAGCATCTGAGAACGATTGCAACTCTTTGGGAATATGAAAGAGCGCCAGTTTCAAATGTTCTTTGTCTGTTGATTCGGTAATTTTGAGCAGTTCGTGTTTGGGCACGCCTGGAAATTCGATCCCGAAAATAGAAATTTTGTGGTCTTTCAGATGCACGCCTTCGTTGCGCAAGACTTTGTAACCGCAACCTTCAAGACTGTTTACCAAGTTGTCTAGGTCGCGTACTTTTTTATCGTCTGGGTGGCGCCAGTTTTTGAAAATGCGACCCAAAATTCGACGGCTCATCGAATACTCATAATAGTCGTGATTGCCCAAAATGGCATAAGCACCAAGTCTTGGTTTGCGCGACAACAAGTAGGGTGAATATAAAACCGATTCATCATGTTCGAAAATATCGCCTGTCAGAAAAACCAGGTCGTATTCGTCGTCTGTGATTTCTTGCAAAAATGACAGTTTTCGTGATGATTCGTTGCGCGCAACGTGCAAATCTGAAAGGTGCAAAATGCGAAGTGTTTTACCTTTAATGCCACCACCGGTGCCATTTGTTTTGATATGGACTGGCACCATTTCTTTTTTGAACTGGAACGCTTCTCTGCGTGCTTTGACATAACTGCCGACACCGATTGCAGCGGTGCCCAGAAGCGATAAACCAAGAATTTTTTTGATTGAAGGCGAAATCATGATTGGTATACTACACCAGTAATTTTGGGAGCTTGTATGTTTATGTATAAATCGCTAGCAATTTTTACAGGCTGCCTAATTGCAGTTAACCTGACAGCTTGCTCGGGTCAAAATCACAGTGAAAATGCGGACATGACACAGTCGAGCTCGAATGGCTCTGGTCCTGCCAAGTTAGCCTGGCCGCACGCGCGACCTCTTTCAGCGAAAGAAGAGGAAGACTTCAACACCGATTACACGACTCTGGAAGGTACTTTGAAAGAGTTTTACGATGGTCCGGATGAGTCGCGAATTCTGATTAATGAAAATGAAGTGAGCTTTAGAGTTACGGGCAAAAATTTTAAACGCTTCGATAAGAGCGCTTTTGTATCAAAAATAGAAGCAAAATCTGATTCACCAATAAAATTTTTGATTGAACATTTGGAAGCTGAACAGCCGCACACAGACCCAAAAACTGGAAAGCTGTTTATGAGTGTTCACGGCGTCATTGTTGGAAACGACAATGTCGACTTGATTAAGTCTCGGGATTGACTTTAGACCTATTGATCGACTTCACCTGGGGCAGAAAAATATTCAGTCCTACACCCATCAAAACGCAGGCAAGACCTGCATATGTGTTCAAATTCATAATCGCTTGTTTCTCCCAAAAAGCATCGACCACAAGTGCGAGAACAGGAGTTACAAAGCCTAGAGTCATTGCTTTGGATAAGCTTGTGTTTTTTAACAGATAAAAGAAAAGCGTAAAGGCGATTAGTGTTCCTGGAATAGTCAGATGTAAAAGCGCGATTGTAGGGGCAAGAGCAGCTCCTTCAAATGGCTCCTTTGGAATTGTGCAGGGACCTACTGTAAAAGCCATGCCCCAGACAAGAATTGCTGCCGACAAAAAGAAAAAGAAATTGCGTGCGTAAGCGTCAGATTTACTGATGTGTTTTTTCATCAATACATTCGATGTAGCGTTCATAAACGAATTGGCGACGAGCAAACCGACAGCACCAGCGTGTTCGGGCGAGACAGACATGCGATCGTGAAAAACGAGAATAATGCCAATGAGCGAAATCACCGAGCCTGCAAGTGTTTTGACCGATAGATTTTCCACTCTCGAGCCTGATGCCAGAAATACAGCAATAATTGGAGCGGTAGATGATACCACTGCAGCAAGTCCGCCTGGTATCACTTTTTCGGCGGTATATAAAAGTCCTACGCCAAAACCTGCGATGGCGCCGGTTAAGAGTATCCAGGGCGTCTCTTTATTTACTAGCATCGCTATACTGGTTTTTTTACGCAGAAATAGCCAGCCTATGCAAAAGGCAAGGATTATTTCTGAAAGAGTGTAGCGAAGCGCGATGGCAGGATAAATGCTGTAGCCGCCATCTTGGATACAGACACGAATTGCATACCAGGTCGTGCCCCAGATGAGTGCGCAAGAAAGATAAGCCAACACGATTTTGAGTTTGCTTTCAATCTTTGCTGGTTCTAATTCGTGCTGGCTCCGGGATTCCATATATCTTGTGCGTATCGTTAGTAGATGAAAAATCTATCAGAAAAATTATTTAGAAGTAATTCTTTTGACAAGCTATTCTCCTGATTATAAAAAAGAAGCATAATCATAAGAGATCTAAGCCTTCTGGCGGTTGAAGAAGTTAGCGCGTGACAGAAAACATTTTCAAAAACAAGAAGAGAAAGTCCCTGCTGGGGCAGGCTGTGCTCATTCTAACCGGGATACAGCTCTTGTTTCTTGCTGCATTTGTAACGGTAGAACTTCCGACAGCTACCCAGGACAATATTGCCAATTATTTACAGTCGCTTTCGTGTCAGGTCTTTTCCATGTTGCCAGAAAACTGGGCGCACGAGGTTAAGAACGTCTGGGCTGGAGTCGACCGCGAACCAGGGATGGTGCGCTACTCGTCCTATTCGTTTCTGGCTCCCACTGCCGTTTTCATTGGCTATGTGTGCGGACCTGTTATTGCTTTCGTAGCTTCTGTCTCGTTTTTAGTACTGGGCTTTCTGGGACCCTATCTAGGTATCTTTCCACTTTCTGCAGGCGGCGGACTTGGTTATTACAAAGAGCCAGGATTTGGTTATCTCATGGGCTTCGTGCTTGCCGCGTGGCTTTCTGGAATGATCACATCAAACAGAAGAACCTCACTGTCACAGGTTCTGGCTATAGTGTCTTCGCTTTTTGTGATGCATCTGGTTGGTATCGGCTATTTATTTGGCGCTTATCTAGCCATTTATCTGGTCGAAGGCTCTAAAGAATTACTTCCCTGGCAGCCATGGATTTTCGAATATATTCGCAATTTTTCCTGGTACAGTCTGCCTTATGACCTTGTTTTCTCGATTCTATTCGTGGGCATCGGATTTCCTTTCCGCTGGCTCAATACCACTCTTTTGACCACCGAAGTGAATTCGCGCAAAGGTGGCGTACGCGAGTCTATTCGCGAATTAGACGACATGCCGGTTATAGACGGACCAAGACCCAATCTGACTTCACGCTCAAGACCAGTATCAATCACTTCGATGACTGTAACGCCTATTACAAGTGCTGCGTCTAGGCAGGTTCAAGACCCAGTTCAGCCACACGGGCGTTAAAAATAGTACTGAAGGCTTCTTCGGTGATTTTGTCTGTCCATAAGACCAGGGCGCTTTCGCCGTTGTCCTGGTAATAGCGCTTGCGCAATCCCAGTGCGGAAAAACCGTATTTGAAATACAGACCTTTGGCCGCTTCGTTAGATTCTCTCACTTCAAGCGTGATCCACTCAGCGCCGAGTTCACGCGCTTTAATAACCGTATTTATGAGCAAGCGTTCGCCAATTCTTTTGCGTCTGTGATCTGGATGCACGGCAAGCGTGGTGATATGCGCTTCACCTGTAATCAGCCAGAAGCCTGTATATCCAAGCAGCGTGTCTGTTTTTGCATCGAACGCACCATAATAGAAACTTATGTCGTTTGTAAGCTCGTTTACGAAGGTCTGTTTTGACCAGTGATGATCGCCATAGATCGACGGCTCGATTTGCATGATTGCAAAAGCATCATTTTCATTTAGCTCGCGAATAAAGATGGAGTCAGGGTTTTCTTGCATGGGCAGGATTTTTCTTTAAAGTGACTGAAGCTTCTCGCAAATAAAGCGGTTTTATATTTTTATATGGAAAGGAGTTTTTCAACTCTGCGCGCGATTTGTTTTTGATGTCCATATTTTTGAATGCGATGGAAGCAAGACTGGCTGCCATGTTTTTCGATTCGGGCAATGGTTTTAGATTCTGGTCGGCTTTTATGTTTTCAGGTTTGAAATGGTGCCAAGTCAAATTTTGGTTCGACATTATTTCGTTCAGCTGATTTTCGCTCATGACACAGGGTTCTCTGTCTGGCGCGGATACGAAATAATGCCCGCGACCACCATCCAGCACGAAGCCCGACGGCTCTTCGACCAGACTCTCAAGACAATCGAATGTACTTAAGCTCAAAACGCCTATTTCTAGGGCCTGAGCCATGCTTCTTGCCGTAACTACTCCGATTCTAAGCCCGGTGAAACTGCCAGGACCAATGCCAACCACGATAAAATCGAGGTCTTCCGGTTTCCAGTCTAACGACTTTGTCAGCTCTTCGATGCCCGGCACGAGAAGCGTAATCGATTCCTGTCTGTTCTTTGCATCAGGTGCTATGAGCTTTTGAGCTTTAATAACGCCGTCCTGGCAAAGCGCCAGAGAAACTGTCGCACTGCTTGTATCAAATGCGAGTAGCTTCATCTTTGCTTAGGATTGCAGTGTGCTGCTCAATTTTTTTTTTAGCGTCATCAGAAGAATCTTCTGACTCGTCCGATTCATCATTGTCTGAATCGTCTGAGTCATCTTCGTCATCATCAGAATCATCAGATTGATCGTGATCTTCAAGAGTGATTCCGTGGATGGCTAGCGCGTCGCGAAGCTCTGGTGGCAGGTGTTCGGTCAGGCTTTGAAGATCAAGACCTTCCATTCCTTCCATGTCTTCGATATTCATGCCTGGTGGCACCACTACTGGTTGCGCACGGAAAATGAGCTGAATTGCTTCGTGCTGAATATGACGCAAAAGCATGGTGAACATGTCGAATGCTTCGCGTTTGTATTCTTGCAGTGGGTCTTTTTGACCGTAACTACGGAGGTTTACGCCGTCACGCAAGAGGTCTATGTTATGCAGATAATCGACCCATTTGGTATCAATTGTGCGCAGTAGAATCTGACGCTCCATATTGCGCAAGACTTCGGCGCCAAGTTCTCTTTCGCGGACTTCGTATGCTTCATGCGCAATTTCAATGAATTTGTGTCTCAAATCATCGTAAGAGTTACCTGCCAGACCTTCTGCTGTGAGCTTGACTGGACGCTCGTTTATTTGAGGAATGTCTGCTTCAAGCACGCTAATCATTTCGGGCAAGCCCTCTTCCAGCCAGACATCAGATGGTGCATCCGGCTCGATATAAGCTTCAAGTACGAGTTCGACGTGCTCTGAAATCATGTCTTTGATGTTTTTCTTGAGGTCTTCGTGTTCGAGTACGCGACGACGCTCACGATAAATAACTTCGCGCTGTGTATTCAACACATCGTCGTATTGCAAAACGTGTTTTCTAATGTCGAAGTTGTGGGCTTCCACTTTCTTCTGAGCGTTTTGAATAGAACGAGTGACCATCTTGTGTTCGATAGGCATTTCTTCGTCAGCGCCCATCATGTCCATCAAGGCTGCAATTTTCTCTCCGCCAAAGATGCGCATGAGCTGGTCTTCGAGCGAAAGGAAGAAACGTGCCGAACCCGGGTCGCCCTGTCGTCCTGCACGACCTCTGAGCTGGTTGTCGATACGGCGTGATTCATGACGCTCAGTGCCAAGAATGTGAAGACCGCCCATTTGCACGACTTCATCGTGCTCTTTGTCGGTGGTTTCTTTGTATTTCTTGGTCAATTCTTTCAGTTTGGCGTGTGCTTCTGGCTCTTCGAAATCCACAGCTGGAGCGTCTTTGCCATTGGCTTTCTCGTGCTCTTTCTTTATTTCTTCTTTGGCAAGAAACTCGGCGTTTCCGCCAAGCAAAATGTCTGTACCGCGACCAGCCATGTTGGTGGCAACAGTCACTGCACCTTTTCGTCCAGCCTGAGCAACGATTGAAGCTTCTCTTTCGTGGTGCTTGGCGTTCAATACATTGTGAGGAATGCCTTTGCGAATAGCGGAAATGGCTCGTGCGGTGTTGTTGATCGAAAACAAACGCTCGATTAATTCAGGATGTTTTTTGCCATGCTCGCGATCTATATGACGAACGACTTCGTCGAGTTTCTCGGCTTCGATCGCACCTGGGCGTTCCATGATTTTTTTGAGGTCTTTTATCGGCTGGCTGTCGAGATTGTGTTTTTTGACATATTCAGCCATTTTGTTTATTTTGCGCAGCAGATATTCGTTCATTCTCTGCGGCTTGCTCAATAGTTCGCTCAATAACTCAGAGCGCTCGATGCTGACTGTACCTACAAGTACAGGACGGCCTGACAAATGCATGTCTATGATTTCTTCGACCACCGAATAATATTTTTGCATCTCTGTTTTGTAGATGATGTCGGCGTGGTCTATACGCTGAGCCTGGCGGTTGGTGGGAATCGCCACAACTTCGAGGTTATAGATTTTTTGAAACTCCGGAGCCTCTGTCATCGCCGTACCGGTCATACCGGCAAGTTTGGGATAGAGACGGAAAAGGTTTTGATAAGTAATCGAGGCAAAAGTCATAGTCTCTTCTTGAATCGGCACGTTTTCTTTGGCTTCAACAGCCTGGTGCAGACCTTCCGACCAGCGACGACCGACCATCATACGACCGGTGAATTCGTCTACAATAGTGATTTCGGGCACGCCATCTTCATTTGGACGAATGACATACTCGGAGTCCAGTTTGAAAAGTTCTTTTGCTTTGAGCGCCTGAACCAAATGGTGGTGCAGGTTGAAGTGCATGTCGAACAAGTCTTTGACGCCAAGCAATTTTTCGGCGTTGATGACGCCGCGCTCGGTGATAAGGACTGATTTTTGTTTTTCATCTACCCAATAATCTGCGTCTTCAGATTCTTTGTCTGCGGCACGCTCGAGCAAAGGCGCGATTTGAGCCATCTTCTTATAGACTTCGGTGAAAGATTCAGCCGGTGCGCCCGAGATAATGAGTGGAGTTCTTGCTTCGTCAATCAGGATGTTATCGACTTCGTCGACGATGCCAAAGAAGTAAGGACGCTGCACGAGATCGTTTATGTCTGTGCGCATGTTGTCGCGCAGATAATCGAAACCGTATTCGTGGTTGGTACCATATGTGATGTCGCATCTGTAGGCTTCTGACTTTTCCCAATCGGGCTGGTGAGAATATACAAGACCAACGGTCATTCCCAGAAATTTGTATAGTTGACCCATCCACTCGGCGTCACGTCTTGCCAGGTAATCGTTGACTGTGACTACGTGGGCTCCGCGACCAGCAAGAGCGTTCAAATATACAGGCAATGTAGCAACGAGAGTTTTACCTTCACCTGTGCGCATCTCGGCAATTTTGTTGAAGTGCAGTGCAGCTCCACCAAGGATTTGAACGTCGAAGTGACGCATATTCAATACACGTTTGCCGGCTTCGCGAACAGTGGCGAATGCTTCTGGCAAGATCTCTTCGAGTACTTCACCAAGCACTTTGTCTTTTTGAGTGCGAAGCTGGCCGGGCATTTTGGGAACGTCGTCTGGAATCAGTCTGACGTCTGGAACGTTTTTTAAAGCGTCTTCGATTCTTTTGCGAAATTCTGCTGTTTTGCCGCGAAGCTCATCGTCTGACAGTTTGGACAGTTTGTCCTCAAAACTGTTTGTTTTGGTGACATAACTTTGCAACCTTTGAACCTTGCGCTCATTGGTATCGCCAAAGACTCCTTTGACAAAGTTGCGAAAATTCTCATCCCAGTCAGACATCTAAAAACCCCTTAAAAGGTAATATTTGCGGAATTATATAATACCGCTAAATCGATAATGACATGATACCTGGTAATCTGGTAGGAAACGCAGGTCTTTGCAATGGAAGGCAACAAAATTTCTCAATCGACCGAGTCTCAAAAGCAAGCACTGTCGGGACTTTCCCTGGCAGAGATAGAATCGTTCGTCAAAGAGCTGGGTCTGCCCAAATTCAGAGCCAAACAGCTGCATACCTGGATTTATTCCAAATGGGCTGGGTCTTTTGAGCAAATGACCGATCTTGGAGCTGATTTACGTTTAAAGTTAGCCGAGCGTGCCAATATTGCCCTCCTGGAGCAAAAACATATAGAAGTCAGTCGCGACGGCACGCGTAAATACCTTTTCGCTCTGCCCGACAAGCAACTGGTCGAATCTGTTCTTATGACTTTTCAAGACCGCGATTCGTTGTCGGCTTGCGTATCGAGTCAGGTTGGCTGTGCTGTTGGTTGTTCTTTCTGCGCCACAGGATATCTTGGATTCAAGCGTAATTTATCGAGCGAAGAGATTGTCGATCAAGTGATGTCTATCCAGAGGGAATCTGGCAAGCGCGTGGCAAACGTTGTCTATATGGGGCAGGGTGAGCCCCTTTTGAATACCGAAAATGTTATTGAATCAATTCACAAATTAATCGAGCAAGTTGGAATAGGCGGGCGCCACATCACTGTTTCGACATCTGGTGTGATTCCTGGAATTCGCAGACTGGCTAAAGAAAAAATTCCTGTCACTCTTGCTTTGTCGCTCCATGCGCCAGATACTCAGACGCGCGAAGAGGTTGTGCCTATCACCAAGCAGTATCCGATTCACGAATTGATGGATGCTCTTCGTGAATATCAAGGCACTAATAATCGACGCATCACAATTGAATATGTTCTTTTGTCTGGTGTCACCGACAGTGCCGAGCAAGCCCGTGAGTTAGCAGAGCTCGTGCGTGATATCAACTGCAACATAAATCTGATTCCATATAATCCCACTTACGACGACTCAGGCGAAGCCTATTACGATAGACCCACGCTGGATGCGCAAAGACGTTTCGCAAGCCTTGCAGGGCGCACCGGCAAAACAGTCACCATTCGCCTTGAGCGCGGCACCGACATCAATGCCGCCTGTGGTCAATTGCATAATGCCTACCAAAAATAATTAGATTGAAAAGACCGACCCAGGACCAGTCCTGATTTTTTTTCGTCTGAAGTCCAGGCCCTGGACTTCAGACGAAATTTTTAAAAGACACCTATGACTGGTTGTGAGGTTTTGGTCCGAAATTAGACTTTGACTGCTTGACGCTCGATGCGAGCAAGGGCTGTCAGAGCGGCTTCGTTAATGGTCTCTGAAAGAGTCGGGTGTGCGTGGATTGTAGCTCCAAGGTCTTCCAGGCAAGCTCCCATTTCCATTGCAAGAACCGCTTCGGCGATTAAGTCACCAGCGCGAGGTCCCACAATGCCTACCCCAAGAACGCGATGCGATTCAGGATCGTAAATTACTTTGGTGCTGCCATTGGTATCAGCAATAGTCATCGCACGTCCAGAAGCCGACCATGGAAAGCGTGCTGCAGTAACCTTGATGCCTTTTTCTTTGGCTTCGGTTTCTGTGATTCCGCACCATGCAATTTCTGGCTCGGTGAAGACAACGGCTGGAATAGCGCGATTATCGAATTGGGATTGTTTGCCAGCTAAGACTTCAGCAGCGATGAAAGCCTGTCTCATAGCTCGGTGAGCAAGCATTGGTTGACCAGAGACATCGCCTATGGCAAGAATGCGTTTGTCGGCAGTACGGCATAGCTCGTCGATTACTACAAATCCTTGTTTGTCGATTTCGACTTCGGTATTTTCTAGACCGACGCCTTCTGAATTAGGTCTGCGACCTACTGAAATCAACACTTTGTCGAAGTCCATCGAGGTGGGAATATCTTTGTTGCCATCAGGAGGACCAAATTGTGCGTGTACCGATTTGCCTTTTACTTCGAGACTCTTCACTTTGGTATCAAGGAAAATATTCTTGAAAGTAGTGGTCAATTTGTTCTGGAGCGGACGGACCAAATCGCGGTCGCAGCCGGGCAAAAGACCATCGGTCATTTCTACAACGGTAACTTCCGAACCAAGAGCTGCATAAACAGATCCAAGTTCAAGTCCTATGTAACCGCCACCAACGACGAGTAATTTTTTGGGAACGCCATCTACTTTTAGAGCAGAAGTCGAGTCCATGATCAAATCACTATTCATGTCGTCTTTGTTCGCAAAGAGCATTGGCAGCTTGGTTGGGCTTGAACCAGTGGCAAGAATTGCGTGCTTGAATTTGACTCGCACAGCTGATTCGCCTTCACGTTCAACGCGAAGCGAGCGTGAATCTGCAAAATTAGCGCGACCAATCAATCGCTCCACTTTTGCGGATTTGCACATGCCCACAATGCCTTGCGAAAGTTTTTCTAGCACATCGTCTTTCCAGGCAACGAGCTCTTTGACATTGATTTTAGGTTCGGCGAAATCGAGACCAATTTTTTTCGCGTGACGTGCAAGCTCTATGACTTCAGCTGCGTGGAGCAAAGCTTTTGATGGGATACAACCCATATTCAGACATACACCGCCCGGTCTTGGCTGTTCGTCTACCATGATGGTTTTGATACCAAGCTCGGCTGCGCGCAAGGCTGCTGTGTAGCCGCCGGGTCCGCCACCGACTACAACCAGGTCGACCTGCTCGACCATTTCTCCTACTACCATTTTTTAGTTCTCCAGAATGAAGTTGAGCGGGTGCTCTAGGTGATTGATGATATGACGAACGAAATATGCAGCTTCGGCACCATCGGCCAGTCTGTGGTCGAAAGATAGAGCTAGAGGCAAGATTGTTCCAATCTCGATATTGCCGTTGCGAACGACTGGTTTGTCGGCGCCACGAGCCATACCTAAGATGGCGCATTCGGGATGATTAATCATGGGAGACATGTTTGTTCCACCGATGGCACCAATATTGGTGATAGTGAAGGTGCCGCCTTGCAATTTTTCGAGCTCGACTTTGCCGGCGCGAGTTTTGTTGGCGATGTCTTGTAATTCGATTGCTACTTGAGTGAGCGACTTTTGATCTGCGTTGTGGATAACAGGCACAATCAAGCCTTTCTCGGTCGCGACCGCAATACCTATGTTGTAGTATTTCTTGAAGACGATTTCTGATTTTTCGTCATCGAGACTAGAGTTGAATTGCGGATATTTTTGCAGGGCGCTCACCACTGCTTTGATAACAATGGCAGTGAGAGTAAGGCGCGAGCCTGTTTTTTCGGCAAAGCTCTTCTCGATTGATTTTAGAGTCTGATTCAAACTCGTGATATCGGCTTCGTCGAAAGTGGTGACATGAGGAATAGTCGTCCAGGACTTCATCATGCTTTGAGCAATTTTCTTTCTGATTGAACGAAGCGCAACGCGCTCGACCTGACCTTGTTTGGAGAAATCGGGCAGTTCGCCTGGAATGTGAGGCATCGACTGAGTTGTAAAACCAGACGAGCCACCAGATTTTTCTGATTTTTCGTCGCCACCATATTTGTCGTGCAAGCTGATAGCTTGCTGAGCCTGGCGCGAACCTGTCGTTGTCGTCGCGACTGCTGAGCCCACCTTGCTTTCCAGTGCGCCTGCAGCATAGGCTCTGACGTCTTCTTTCAGCACGCGACCGTGAGGACCGGACGGACGCACGTCGTAGAGATCTACTTTCAATTCACGAGCCAGTGCACGTACAGCTGGAGCCGCTGGAACTGGAACATCGCGATTTACATGATGTGCTTGACCCGAGCGGGCTTGTGTTTGTGCTGGAGCCGAAGCTTGAGCTGCTTTACCATTGCCGTTTGCATTAGCTGTGCCAACTGGAGAGAGAATTTGAGTTTTGGTCTCGTCTGCTTTAGCTGGAGACTTAGCAGAATCTTTGCTTGTTGCTGCGCCACCACCAATAGTGATCATGTTGCAGCCTGTTTTTGCTACTTCGCCTTCTTTTACGTGAATAGCTTCAACGGTTCCGGTGAAGGGAGAAGGAACTTCGACAACAGCTTTGTCGGTTTCTACTTCAAAAAGAATATCGTCTTCTTTTACGCTCTGGCCGACTTTCACCTTGATGGCGATAATTTCGGCTTCGTGAATGCCTTCGCCAAGGTCGGGTAGAAGGAAGTCTTGACTCATTTTTTACTCCTAGAATTTGATTGTTTCCATGCAGGCGAGTGCAACTTTGTCTGCGTCGGGAAGGAAGAATTGTTCTTTCGAGAAATAGGGCATCGGAACGTCGTATCCGGTAACACGCTTGACTGGCGCTTCCAGTGAAAGAAACGCATTTTCGTTTACACGAGCGATGATTTCAGCAGCGATACCAAGATTGCGAGGACCTTCGTGCACAACTACCAGACGACCGGTTTTTTCGACCGATTTGCAAATGGTGGCATGATCCATTGGTGAGATTGAAAGCAAGTCGATTAACTCGATGCTAACATCTTGATCTTCTTCCAGTGTTTCGACAGCATCTAAAGCTACTCGGAAGCTTGCACCAAACGAAACTACGGTGAGGTCTTTTCCTTCTTTGACTACTTGAGCTTTACCGATTGGGAAAGTTTCTATTTCGTCAGGTACTTCTTCTTTGAATAAACGATAGAGCGATTTTGGTTCGTAGAAAACCACTGCATCGTCGTCTTGAATGGCGCTATGAAGCAATGCACGAGCGCTTCTTGGTCCGGAAGGCATTACTACTTTCAGACCAGGCACGTGTGCCCAGGTCGCTTCGCGCGATTCTGAGTGGTGCTCGAGTGCACGAATCCCGCCGCCCGATGGCATACGCATTACAAGCGGGGTTTTAATCTGTCCGCGAGTTCTGTTGCGAAAACGTGCAGCGTGCGATTCCATCTGGTTGAAAGCATAGTTGGCGAAATCTGAAAACTGGATTTCGCAAACCGGACGCAATCCATAAATGGACATGCCGATGGCGGTGCCCATGATGCCTGCTTCTGCAAGAGGAGTATCGATTACTCTTTTCTCGCCATACTTTTGAACCAGACCTTCGGTAATACGAAATACGCCTTCGTCGTAACCTACGTCTTCGCCCATCACCACTACGTTCTCATCGCGCTCGAGAGCCTCGTGGAGGGCTAGATTGATGGCTTTCGCCATATTCATTTCTTTTGTGCCTGCCATTTCTGTAACTCCTATTTCGCGCTACCGGCAGCATGTGCCGTGTGATTCTGCTGTTTTTTACCTTTTTTCTTGTGCTCGAGATATTGCTTGAGCTCTTCTTTCTGAGCCTTGAGGTGCTCGGTTTCTTCGCCGTAGAGATAGTCGAACATCGCCAGCGGATTCATCAATTCTTCCGACTTGGACAATGTTTCGGAGCGCTCGATACCGGCTCTGATTTCGGCGTCGACTTCAGCTTCCATTTCTTCTAATTCTTTAGCTGTGACGACACCTTTGTTTTGAAGGTATTTAGCAAAACGTGTGAGTGGTTCTTTGCCGAACCATTCTTTCGATTCGTCTTCACTGCGATAACGTTTTGGATCGTCAGCAGTAGTGTGAGGTGTGAATCTGTAAGTCAGACCTTCTACGAGAGTAGGACCACCACCAGCTTTGGCGCGGTCTACAGCTTCTTTGGTGGCAACATACATAGCTAGAACGTCGTTGCCATCGACTTTGATTCCGGGCATGCCATAAGCAACCGCACGTTGAGCGAGCGTTTTGCAATTCATTTGTTTCGAGAGCGGAACCGAAATTGCATATTGATTGTTCTGGCAAACAAAGACTACAGGGGCTTTGAATACCGAAGCGAAATTGAGAGCTTCGTGGAAATCGCCTTCTGATGATGAGCCGTCACCAAAATATGTAAGAGCGACTTTTTTGTCACCTTTGATATTCATCGCCATGCCAACGCCAGCTGCGTGCAGAAGTTGACTAGCGACAGGAACGCAGTAAGGAAGGTCGTTGACGCCTTCTGGCGGAACGGCGCCTTCTTCGTAACCATTCCAATATAAGATGATTTTTTCAAGCGACCAACCGCGATAGAGCATGCCGGCGAGTTCTCTGTAAGCCGGGATATGCCAGTCGGTTTTTTCTATTGCCGAAACCGAGCCGATGCTAACCGCTTCGTGACCAGAAGCTTGTGGGAATGTGCCGAGTCTTCCTGTGCGTTGCATCTTGAGCATACGCTCGTCTGTGCGACGACCCAAAAGCATGAAGCGGTACATTTTTTTGAGTGTGGCGTTGTCCAGCTTGGGCTCAAGCTTGGCATCGACATTGGCATTCTCGTCCAGGATGGAGAGATACTCGATTTTTTCGGTAATTTCTATTGGTTTTCTTGGCATGGCTCTTTATTGTCCTGTTTCGTTGCAAGTTGCTTAAGACAAACTTGACGACTGGAATTTGACCATGAAAGTATGTCATATTTAGGGGAGTCGAATCTTTATAATTTGGCTAAGATCGAGGCTCACGGCACATCCAACTTGCGCGAATATAAATGAATAATAAAACTTTGGCAGAATTTGAATTAAAAGACGACGAACCGAAAGGTCGTACCAAACCAGATTGGTTGAAAGTGCGGCTGCCAAGTTCGCCAGCTTACGCGAAAGTGAAAAAGCTGATTACAGACAACGATTTGCACACTGTATGCGAATCGGCAGCGTGTCCAAACCGTGGCGAGTGCTGGTCGCATTCCACTGCCACATTCATGATTCTGGGCAATATTTGTACACGTAGTTGCGGCTTTTGCAATGTAATAACAGGCAAGCCTACAGAGCTCGATCTCGATGAGCCACGCCGTGTGGCTGATGCTATCGCCAAGCTCGATCTCGAATACGCCGTTATCACTTCAGTCAATCGCGACGAATTGAAAGACGGTGGAGCTGGTGTCTGGGCCGAGACAATCAGACAGACTCGTTTAGCCTGTCCTAAAACAAAAATCGAAGTGTTGATTCCAGACTTCGTTGGCAACTGGGATGCGCTCAATGTAGTACTCGACGCAAAGCCCGATGTTTTGAATCACAATATCGAAACAGTGCCAAGACTCTATTTGAGAGTCCGTCCTCAAGGCAAATTCGTTCGCAGTCTCGAGCTTTTGCGTATCGCCAAAGACAAAGGTTTTGTCACCAAATCCGGTATCATGCTCGGACTGGGTGAAACCAAAGACGAGGTGATTGACACTATGAAAGCCTGGCGCAAGTCCGGAGTCGACTTAATCACTCTTGGTCAATACATGCAGCCGACTTTGAATCACTTGCCGGTCGATAGATTTGTAGCGCCTGAAGAATTCGACGAATTCAAGGAAATCGGTCTTGAAATGGGATTCAAGAACGTTTTCTCCGGACCATTGGTCCGCAGTAGCTATCACGCTTTCGAGCAAGCTGCCGAAGTAGTCTAGATTTAAGCGGCTAATTCGCTAATTCGCTAAAACTGAGGCATCGAAGGCATAGAAGGCATCGAGCCGGTTTGCCCTGGATTGACTATGGTCGAATTCTGATTTTGATTCGGATTTGCAATCTGGCCGCCGACTGCGTTTACGCCAGTTTCCATCAAAATCGCTTCGGCAATATCGTGAACTGCTCTGGTTTTGTCAAGTTGATAACGAGAGGGAAGTTGCAGATTGCCTATTTCTTTGCGCGTGCGCATGGTAAGTGCAATCGGGATGATGTCTTCAGGCGCTTTGATGGCGTGTGCAAGACCTTCCTGGCAAAGTAGGTTGGCAGTGCCCATTTCTTGCGGCATGGGCTGGGTGATCATATCGATAGCCAGAGGCAGTTTGCGTGCCACGGCTTCGAATGTAGTAAGTCCGCCAGCTTTGGTCACCATCAAATCGCAGGCAGTCATGAGGTCAGACATGCGATCGTGGAAAGGAAGAACAGCGGTCGGGTGTTTTGAATTAGCAGCCAACTCGTTTGCTCTGGTGTAAAGCTCTTGATTTTGACCGCACAAGAAAATGACTTGCATCCGACGATCGACGTAGTTGAGCGCTTCGTAGACAGAAAGAATATTGCCGCCGCCAGCCCAGCCTGAGTTCAAGCAAAGAGTTGGAAGGTCGGGCGAAAGTCCCATACGGGTGCGAAATTCTTCCGGAGTAAAGTTTACCGGCTTGCTGAAATCGGGATGCACTGGCATTCCAAGCACTTTGATTTTATGTTGATCGATACCGTGTTTGACCAGGGTTGCTTTGCCAAGGTCGTTTGGAACGATAGTGAGATCTGCGTCGTGGCATGCCCAGCCGCTCCAGAAGTCGCCGTTGGGGTCGGTGACAACAGTGATGAGTTTGGTCTTGCCTGCCCGACCGGTGTCTTGAATGGCTCGTGCAAGATAATGATTGCTCATTGGGTGTACCGAAACGATTACGTCTGCGTTGATTTCGTTCAGCAATGAAATCAAATAAGGTTTTGCCAGGCGATAACCAAGTTCTGAATTATTGGGCTTGGTATTTTCGATGAACCAGTAGTAGTACTTCATACCTGCTTGATTGTGTCTGAGCAGATAGTTGTAGAACTCGACGAAATAACGATTTACAGGATGCGATTTTTCAACGATATTCTCGACCAGAAGTTCTGGTTTGCCCAAAGGGGAACTGATTGAATTCATCGATTCGCGCAAGGCCGCCTCGATGGCTTCGCAGGCGCTTCGGTGTCCGCCGCCTGTGTCAGAGAAAAACAAACAGATTCTTGACTTCTTCATAAGTTATTTGCTAGTAAATCCTTTAAAGTTTGTTTACAGAAATGATGCAGAATTTGTTAGATTAAGTAAACAGAGAAGAAGCTTTTCTACAATTTATATGACATTTCTTCCGCAAATTATAATTCACGAAATCAAAAGGCGTCATGAAAAATAGCACCCTCTCCAAAAATACAAGACAGATTGTGAATGCTCTTGCGGCAAGCACTTTGCTGTCTCTCTGTGCCTTTATGCCCGTGGTTGCCGAAGATTCGCGCTTGACATCGGAAGATCCGGAATTAAATGTCATTGCCGAGGCTTCTAAAAATGGTTCTAAATCAAGCAAAGTCGAGACTCCTGCATCCGTCGGATATAAACTCCCTCCACTCAATCCTAAATTCTTGAAGAAGGAAGCCAAGGGGGTTGAGATTTATCAATACGATGAAAGTCCGCTTGGAGATCGCAAGCCTTTATTGATGGTTCACGGTCTGCGCGGCGAATTTCTTCCGTATTTTCGCTGGCACCAGGTCCTGGGACATATCACCAAAGATAGTGGCATTAATAGCACATACAAAGTTTTTCTTGCCCGCTACCCCACGCTCACTCGTGTAAACACGACTGTTCCTGCCTTCAGAGATCAGTTGACTAAACTCTATGACTATTGTGGTCAAAAACCAATCACCATGGTAGCTCTAAGTATGGGCGGCAATGTTGCTTACGAAGCGATGGTAGTGCCCGAAATTTCAGACAAGGTGAAAGTGTTGCTTGCCATGGGAACGATGTTTCATGGCTCACCACTCTTTTCTTCTGACTGGATGCAATACAGCATCTATAAAAGATTGTCCTGGCCCTGGACACGAATCGACCATAGCTTGGCTTTGAAACTTTATTTCGACCGCAACGAAAATCTTTTGCAAGACTTCGCCTGGGACGACATCGATGGTGCAGTTCCAATCTGGGCAGGCAAATTCAAATCCAGATTATTGCTTGGACCTAAAGGCGAATTGTCGAGCGCTAATTCGATCAATACTCGTTTAAAGGAATTGAACGAGTCGAGCAAGCACGTAAAAAACAAAGTCATCGCATATGGTGGCTATCTGCTCAATCCTTATTTAGAGCCAACTGCCCTTCGATATATAGAAAACACTGCTCTGTATCCATTTACATTCTTCACCACCAAAATGCCTGCTCATCTTGCTCGCGAGCATCCGGCGCTGGGACTGCTCAATCGTGATATCGCGGCGGTTCAAATTAATCCCGACTTGAAACACAGCGCCAAAACCCCGTTCTTTTACGCATTGAACGATGGTATTACGCCAATTTCAAGTGCTTTGTTCTTGCCTGAGTCGACTATGCGATCGATATACATTGTCGATGAAAAGAATGTTGCTGCTCTCATTGGTAAAACCGATGTGAAAAGAGCTAGGGCTTTCAGAAATATTGACCACCTCACATTCATTGACGCCAAACGTCCTCTGGGTCTCACTCCCAAGCTGAAAGACGAGTTGAATCCAGACTCGGCAGAAAAACATATCTTCGACTGGATTCGCATGGACTTATTGCACGAAGGTACTGGAAGCCCCGAAGGTTCGCAGATTGTGCAAAAGCTCGAAGACTCTCAAGACAAGGCCGCAAGCCCTCAAGAAGAAACCAATCTGATAAAATAAGCGGGTACGTGCCCGTAGCTCAGCTGGATAGAGCGTCGGTCTCCGAAGCCGAAGGCCTCGAGTTCGAATCTCGACGGGCACATTTTCTTCGCGCCCAAGTAAAAACAACAGTTGTCCAAAGCTGAAATCTTAATTGGACCTTATCGCTCAGGCAAAACAAAATGTCTGGTGAGCGAACTCATGCAGCAAACCAAACCCGCACTGCAGGCTGGTTCGGAAGTCTGGCTCGTGGTTCCTTCCAAGCGCTATGAAAAATTCGTAAAAGGTCTGATTGTCCAGAATATGAAAGAATCCGGCACCAAAGTGGTGGCTGGTCTTCGCATTTTTGCGTTTTACGATATGTGCGCCCAGATACTTCGCCGCTCTTCGGTCTCTTTCAAACTTATTCCCGAATCGCTTCGAGCCACAGTCGTTGGGCGTGCCATGAGTAATTTGCAAAAACGGGGCGAATTACAAAATTTAGAACCGGTAGCAGAATTCAAAGGAACTTATGCCGCTCTTTTAGAGCTTATTGACGAATTTCAAAGAGCTGGACTGAGTCCGCTTGAAGTCATGACCAAAGTGACTGATACCGCATTCAATGAATCGCGTTATGTCGAACTTGCTCGCATATATGGCGAATACTGGAACGAACTCGATGATCTGGGTTATATAGACAGCCGCAGGCTCGCATTCAAATGCAGAGAAGTGCTTGCCCAACAAGATAACAATCTCAAAATAGATACTATTGCATTCGATGGATTCGACCGATTCAACAAATTGCAGATGGGTGTTTTCAATGAGTTAGCACCACATGCTGACCAACTAAAAATAGTCTTCGACTATGACGAATCAGATCCCGAAAATGTCCAATATGTCTGGAAAGGTCCTAATTACAAAGACCTGATGGAGAGTTTCGCTTCGGCGGAGAAACGAATTTTCAACAAAGCCATGGTGGCACAAGCACCAATCCAATGTTTCCGAACGGTCGATCGCGCCTTTGAAATGGAACATGTGGTGCGTCTTTGCAAAGATGCAATGGTGAATGAAGGAGTTTCAGGCTCTGACATTCTTGTGCTCGTGCCATCTATGCGCAAGTACAGAGCAAGCCTGGAAACTGCTTTTGTCGATGCCAGTTTGCCTTATTTCATAGACGACACTGTTGATTTGAAAAGTCAACCAGTGTTGCAATTCGTGCTTAAGCTCTTGCGTCTTCACAAAGATGACTACAAAAGAGCTGATTTGCTGAGTATCTTGCGCAACGTCTATTTCAAGGCGCATGCATATGATTTGTCAAAAGAAGAAATCGAAAAATTTATTGATTTGTCTTATACAAAAAAAATAGTTGAAGGTCCAAACGCCTGGGTGAATCTTGCTTACGAGCTAAATATCAAACCAAAGTTCAAAAAGCTTTTTGAAGATTTGACCCCACCGCAAGGACACAAAACACTTACTGAAATGGTGGCATTTTGCGAAGATGTGCTCGAACGTGCATTTGATCTGGAGCAAATGAAAACTCTGGCCGAAGATAATCCCCAAGCTGCCTGGGTCGTAGATAGATCTTTATTCGAGCTTAGAAATTGTCTTTCCTCTTTTGTGCTTGAAGATTCTATTTTGCACGACGATACCAAAACAGATCATATTTCCAAATATGATTTTGGCGCTTTCGAAGAAAAATTGTTGCACGCCATAGAGCGAGCCAATTTCAGACGAGTAGAAACATCTCTCAAACCAGTGACAATCTGTTCGTTCGATTTTGCTCCAAACAGACTCTATAAGAAAGTCTTTATCGCAGGTCTGGTCGAAGGCGATTTTCCTCGGCCAAAACGCAACAAAGGGTTCGTTACCCAGGAAGAAGAAAAAAACTGGGAGCGTTTTGGTGTCAAAATCGAAAGCTTACGCTCGCATCCATCTTTCGAAATGGGTCTTTTCCAGTCGCTTTTGGACCGTGCTACACAACAAACACTGGTAAGTCATCCCATGTGGGATCAGGATGGAGAAGAAAAACTGCCTTCGTTTATTCTTGCAAGCGAGCCGAACAAGTTTCAGATCGAAGAACTGCCACCACTTATCGACGGTCTTGAAAAGCCGATTTCGGTTCGGAGCCGGATTGCATCACTCTTCAATTCTGGTGTACGCGAGCAAATAAATCATCCCAGTTTGTTTGATACCACTCAAGAATTGCAAGATTCCATTTCGATGCTTTTAGCAAGACAAGAAGGCCAAAAAACGAGTCGGTATAACGGCTTTTTAGAAGATCTCGTGAACGCTGGTGCAATGAATGTAAGCTTGCCCGAATTCTTCAGCGCTTCGCGTTTGAACGATTATGGAAAATGTCCATTCAGGTATTGGGTCAATCATATGCTTTCGATCAATCCAATTGAAGAGCCGGAGCTCAAACTCGATACCAGAGACCTTGGGCAGGCATATCACAAAGTGCTCGAAGTCTTTTATCAAGGTATCATCGAAAACAATATTTGTCTCAACTGTGCAGATCCTGCTCAGTTAGAAGAGCGCCTTGGTCAGGCTGTCGAAATCGGCATGAAGTGGCTCGAAGAAAATACCAATGCTCTGGGTCAAGACTTCTGGCCATTTCAAAAGCGCGAAATGACCTTTCGCATAGAGCGTTTCGTCTCTAAAGAACTCGAGCGCATGCGCAAAGACAAAGACGGATTTACCCCTCTCAAGTGCGAAGCAAGTTTTGGTATGGACGGAGCTTTGCCACTGGTTTTGACCGATGGTAAAACAAGTGTCAAACTTCGAGGCAAAATCGACCGCATAGACGCGGTCGGCACTAATTGTCCAAATCATTTGCCCGCAGATCAACTAATGCGCGGACCTCTAAAAGTGGTCGATTACAAATCCAGTTCTGCAGCCATAAGCGAGAAAGAAGCTCAATACGGACGCAACATACAATTGCCAGTTTATGCTCTTGCTTGCTCGCAAGTATTGTTTCCGGGCGAAACAGTCAACACCGGAAATTATTTGAGTATTACATCTGGCAAATCAATCGGCAAACTAGAATTCACCAAAGAGAAAAAAGATCCAGATGCACCAAAACTGCTCGATGTCACTAAAGAAAAAATTCTATCTTTCAAGAAAGGCATGAGCAAAGGCAACTTTTCAGTTCGACCTAACGGAAGCGATGTTTGCAAATCGTGCGACCACGCAAATATTTGCCGCATAAAAGAATTGTCTGCTGCGGTTTCTTCAATTTCTGAGGACAGCGACTGATGTCTAATATCAACGCCGCCACCCAGAACACCGGACTTACTGAGCAACAAGCTCACGCAGCCTACAGCATCGATAAAAACATGCTCGTATCGGCTGGTGCTGGCTCGGGAAAAACGCATGTCCTGGTCGAGCGTTATGTCGAAATCTTGAAGCAGAATTCAGATCTTGGATTGAATAATCTCATTGCTGTGACTTTTACTCGCAAAGCTGCAGCCGAAATGAAATCACGTCTCAAGCTCAAATTCAAAAAACTTGCTGAAACCGAAAAAGAGAACGGCGATCTGGAAAAGGCTTTGCGCTGGAGCAAATTCCTTGGTGAAATAGATTCGGCCCGCATCGGGACTATTCACTCTTTGTGCGAATCTATTTTGAAAACTTTTGCTAGCGATGCAAAACTAGATCCACAATTCGAGATTTTCGACGACGTCGAGCGCGCAGATCTGATTCTTGAATCAATTGACAGAGCCTTTCAAATCGCAAGCGACAAGCAATTGCCAGAGGCGCAATTACTTGTGGATCTAAACTTCGAAGAAGTACGCTCCCTCTTGCAAAAGGCGATGCTCTCTGGTGCTGAATTCAGACAAGCTCTCGAAAAAATGCAGCATAAAGATCGAAGTTCTCTGCTTCAACATCTCAATGGCTGGCGACACTATATGCAGTGCCAGATTATGCGCGAGGTTGTGGCTCACATAAATTGGACACGTGCCCATTTGGATTTGAGTCAATTGCAAGCGAGCGTTGCCACTCTGGAAGAGCAACGACTGAATTATTTGGAAACAATCGACTCTATTCATCAAGGTCTTCAAAGTGACGATTTACACCACGACCACAAAAAGTCAGCTGAAATATGGAGCTTGTTTAGATTATTCAACGACGTCAATTTGAAAATCGGCGGAAATAAAGACGACGCCAAAGCCGTTAAAGAATGTCTGCGCACCATGCGCGAGCTTGTTAAATTGCGCATTGGCGATTTGCCTGCCGAAATCACAGAAGATTCTATGCCCGGCTTAGAATCGATTCAATGGTTCGTCAACTTGTACAGTCAGGCTCGTGCGCACTACGAGAAAGAAAAAGACCATCTGGTCAAGCTCGACTATGACGATCTGATTGGCAAGACTTTGAGTTTGCTCCAGAGCGAAAATTCGCCTGCCAAAGAATATTTTGCAAGCACCACCCATGCAATTCTAGTCGACGAGTTTCAGGATACAAACAAAATACAATCGCAATTCGTCGGGTTTCTAGCCGGTCCCAACACTCGCATGTTTGTGATTGGCGACGAGAAACAATCGATATATAAATTCCAGGGCTCTGACGTTTCTACTTTTAATGAGTGGAAATCGTTCTATTCCGACCCCGCCAAAGAAGCGCATGAACTGACAAGATTATCTATGTCTTTTCGCAGCCATCCAAATCTGGTCGGTTTCGTCAATTACGTTTTCGAAAGGCTTCTAGTCAGCCAATCTGACAAAGACAAAGCGTCTTATCTTGCTCGATTCGATGCGCTCGATCCGTTTCGTAAGCCAGCTCTTGAAGAAGAACTGTCGAACATCAATCTTGTGATTGTCGACACTAATTGCGATTATCAAGACTCACCGTTTCCAGATAAAAAATATCTTGAAGCCGCAGCGGTCGCTCGTTGGATTCAAGAAAAAGTCAATTCTAAAGCGTCATTGCTCAATGCTGCGGGCGAGGTGACAAGAACGCTTCGTTATGGCGACTTTGCCGTATTGCTTTCGCGCAACAGCGATTTCACCGCCATTGAATGGGGCCTTGCACGTTATGGAATTCCTTTCAGTACATACGCTGGCACAGGTTTTTTCAAGCGTCAGGAAATTCTTGATCTCGAGAATTTGCTTCGATTTTTAGGCAATCAAAAAGACAGTCATTCACTTTTAGGAATACTGCGCTCGCCATTGTTTGGTATCGCAGACGATATTATTCACGAGATAGCTCAAAAACCAAATTGCACACAAGACTTGTGGCCGGCGATTGAGTTAGCCTGCCAGAGCGAAGACAGACAAAAATACGAGCGCCTGCCTAGAGCCGTGCGCATGCTGCGTCGTATGATTCAAGACTCACGCCACATGCCTATCGGTGACTTGCTTGCTTCGGTCATAAGACAAACCGGCTATGATTTGATTTTGCTTGCAAGCTCTAAAAATTCAAACGGACTGCAGAAGTCTCGCAATTTGTGGAAACTGGTTTCGCTTGCCAAAGAGCAGGAAGAATTGTCGTGTCTCGAATTTGCTGAGCGTCTGGCTTTGATGCGCGAATTCTCCCAGCGCGAATCCGACACTCCAATTGGCACCACAGATTCAGTTAAAATCATGACTATTCACGCATCGAAAGGCCTCGAGTTTCCAGCTATCTGTCTGCCCAATTTCTCCACTTCGGTCGGTAAGCCCAAAGACAGATTCTTATTCGGCTCGCACTATGGTTTTGCTTTAAACACAGTGCGTGATGATGACGAAGACAAATGCCCCTGGTGGCGTTACGCCCAGACCATCGAAGGCGAAATGGATGCAGCCGAGCGCAGACGTTTGTTGTATGTGGCGATGACCAGAGCGCGCGATTATCTAGGTATTTTTCTCGAACAGTCCAATACCACTAAAGTATCCTTTCGTGTCTGGATGGCAGAAGCGCTCGGGCTCGACTTTACCGCAGTGCCTTTGAATGGTACCAGCGTTCCTGAGATAAGGACGCTCAATGTGTTGAACGACAGTCAAATCAATTATCAAATTTCTGGCGTCAATATCGAAGACTTGCTCGTGTTTGAGCCGCAAAAACAATCTGTTGAAGAAGAATTTGAAAAACAAAATTGCGATTTGAGTTTGATGGAAGAAATTCCGATTTCGCTCAAAGAATTCAATACACAGTTTAGAGGCGAGATGCGCATTACGCCAGCTCAAGAAGAGCTCGTTCCCGATGTCATAACGTCTGGTGTCTTCTTCCATTTGTTGATGGAACATTTGCCTGGTGACCCCAAAGATTTTGCTGAGAATACTTTTGCAGAGCTTGCTTCTAATCATCAATTGGGCTTGTCTGTCATTCACCCGACCAAACGTGATCGTGTAATCAAAGAGTCGAGCGAGCTTTTAAAAATATTTCTGGAAAGCGAATTGTACGAGCATTTTAAAAATGCGAAAAAACGATTCGCCGAGTTTCCCTACATGGTAAGCGAGTCTGATTCGATTAAGAATAAACGAGCGGACTGTGTCTTTCTTGGCGCCGACGACAAATGGTATGTAGTCGACTTCAAGACAGACAGGTTTGATCTTGCTGATTTAGAAAAGCATCGCAAGCAGCACGAAGAGCAGATTAGAGCTTACGCTAACGATTTGGGCTATGTAATTGGACTGCCGGTTACCCCAATTCTTTATTTTGCAAGGTTGGGCAAGACGGAGATGCTATGAAACGTTCAGAAATCGATTCTGCTATAGAACGTGCAATCACCAATGCAAAGAAGTATGGTGTTGCGCTCCCCAAATGGGCTGATTGGCATCCCAAACAGTTCGACAAAAATGCCGATGGTCTTCGTCATCAGAAATTAGGTTGGAAGGCTGTTGATTTTGGAGTGGGCGATTTCGAGCATTGCGGTCTTGTTATTCTTGTTCTTTGTTCGCCACTTGTCGATGAGTCTGGAGAGCCGCTTTCCAAGCCCTCTCGCGTAGGCGATCACGAATATCCGGTAACCAGTTTTTCTCGCAAGTATCTTTTCGTCCAGGCAGGCCAAACCGAACCGCATCATTTCCACAGACAAAAAGCGCGCAAAGAAGTTTCTGTGCTTGCTGGTGCTCCAGTGAGATTCGAGTTGGCTTGGGCAGAGAATGACACCACTCTTTCGGACAAGCCTGTAAACGTGGCTGTTGATGGCGTTTGGCATCACTTGTCCGCGAATGGATCTGTGATGGTCAAACCAGGTGAAACTATAACTTTGCCTGGCAATCTCTCGCACATAATCTCGGTCGCCGAGGGTGGACCTGATTCGATCATGATGGAAACATCGACTGCCAACAACGATCGTAGCGATAACATTTTTCCTTTTATGACACCAACTTCAAAGCAGGTAATGAACGATGTCGAGGCTCGCTATCAGCTTTTAGATGAGCACAAAGTATAATCAAATTATGCATATGCGAGACTTCAAAGAAAAACGAAATTTCGTATGTTTGCAAGCTTTAGCGGTAGCAGCAATTTATTTAGTGATTTTTGCAGTCACTCCTGGCTACATAATTCCATTTCTAAACAATCCCATAGCCAGGATCTGTGTATTGTTGGTGATTGCTTGGCAGATACTTGGAAGCACAGGTTTCGAGAATCAGATCGTGAGATGTGGTTGCCTATTTGGTGCACCTCTTCAAGCGTCTGCAATAATCATAAATTGGCGCACTGAGTAAAAGTTCTTGCGAGAAGGCCAGCTAAATTTTTGTATTTCCTGTTTTACTGTTTCGCAGGAATTATTATCCAACAGCGCATCACACGCAATAAATTTTTCATCTTGTTGTGTATAACATAGGCTGGCCCAATGCAATCCATCTCGGATTTTCAAAGTTCGTATCAATTGATACCACTTTTCCTGCCATCTAGCATCTTCAGAAGCATCCAGATCTCCTCTGCCGCTGGGAGATCCAATTAAGACACGCCTTTCAATTCCGTTAATTTGCCAAAAATATTCATTTGTATATTCATTGCTTTTTCCAAAAAACGCCGATAACCAAACATGAAAGACACAGCTTACAAAATTGCGCTGAGCATCCATAATTGCTTGCTCCTGCGTTTCACCTACTCCTGCTAAACGCTCCTTCATAAGCTGTCCAGGACCGAATTCGCAAACTGCTTCTAGCAAGACTATTTTTTCATTGCTTTTGTAGACCTGCAAAGCAAATCGATATGCAGGATGGTCAGGTAGAGTAATAAAGCCTTCCTTGTGATTCACCGCAATGATTCCGTGAGGCTTAAATAGGTTTACTAGAAGTTCAGAACAAAAACCGATTAGTTGCATGCGGACTCTTTATAAGGCTTTCAAACGCCTGAAGAATTGTAATGATTCCATTTACTTGTCGTGTTCTGAGATCCAGCGATTGGCACCAGCTGCAATTTGCTTGTCTGCATTTGAGGGCTCGCTTGCAACTTTGGAATAGAACTTCCTCACTGTTTCAACTGGAGTAGTGTTGCCGCTCTTCGTGAGGGCAATATCTATTTTTTCTTTCAGCAACCAGTAATCGGGTTCGAGAGTATATGCACGCATGTAGCATTTTAAAACGTCATCGAGAGGCGCCTCACCAGCGTCTTTCGACATTAACTTGTCGCCTTGATTGATAAGCGAATCTACGAGCTTTCCTACTATAAATGCTTTTGATTTAGGGGTCGCAACCTCGATTGCTTCTTCGAATTTTTTCGCGGCTTCGTCAAAATCTTTGCGTTTCGAGGCTCGCTTTGCTTCTTCGATTATTTTGATACCGTCGAGAGTCTTTTTGACGAGCTTATTTCTTTCGCCTTCGGCAACGTTGGCATGCTGGTTGTAATCGAAATTGAATTCTATAGCAACTTGCTCTGGCCAACCTTTTTCGAATGGTCTGAATGGCTCTGCAAGCCTAACTGCATCCATAGCTGCTTTGTCTGTAGTAGGGTTATCGCTTTGTATGACTTTGAGATTTTTCAGTTCGCCATTACGTTTGATATCAAAGCGCACTTCTACGCGAGAGCTCTTGCCAGCGCTTGGTGGTGCCCAGGCTCCGCGAAGCCAGGTGGAAATTGTGTTCATATAATGACTGTAGTCTATTTTGTCGCGTTGCCAATTTTTCGGCCACGCTTTCAAATCCAGTTTTTTTAAAGCCGCTTGCAGTATGTCTTTTGCATCGGCTTCTGTAGCGCCTTGCGAATAAATCAACTCGGTAGCAAGAATAATTGCTACTTCAGGCTTATTGTCTTCAAGCGCTTTCTTAGCGGCTTGCAATTGTTTGTCCCAATCGACACCGAACAAACGCGAGATTGCTTTGCCTTTGAGCAAAATAATATGGCGCGCGTCGTTGTCGTAGAAGGTCGCAATGCAAACATCGTCGAGCATGTCTTCTGGGGAATTTTCATGCGTTTTAGCCCGGGCGAAATAAGCCTCAGCCAGATCTTTGGCTAAAAGTTCATCCTGCCCGGATTGAAAATACGCTTTCTTGCAGGCGTCGATAGACTCGGTGTACTTGCCTGCCTGCAAAGCTTCTTTGCCTTCCAGACGTAGTTTGCTCACTTCTTCTGATAGTGCAAAAGCTGGTGAGTTGAGGCAAAGTGACAGAGCTAAAAGTGCGCCAAGAAAGAAACTATTTTTTTGTTTCGCCATAAATTGAAAGTTTATTCCCAAAAGGATCGGTGAAGTCGGCAGAGAATCCAACATGATCTGTGGTGGCACAAACTTCTTGGGGTGCTTCTTGCGAGAACTGGATACCTTTGTTTTTCAATGCTTCAAAAGCTTCTTTGATATTTTCGACTTTGAAAACTAATACTGGCGCAAGAGTCTTTTCGCAGGCCAGTTTCATGCCTGGTTCAGATTCGTGCAAAGCAATAGTGGTGGGACCAGATTCCAATTCCACCCAGCCCTGTTCTTCCATTTTTACTTTGAAGCCTAGTTTTTCTGTATAGAAAGTGGTGGCTTCTTTGGTGTCGGGGACGTAGAGAATTACATAAGAAAGTGTTTTCAGTTTGATGTCTGTGCCTGCAGTCATATCTAAAACCTCTAGGGAAGGGCAGAAAGTATTGGAAAAGTATATCTGAACCTAAAAGAGCTTGCCTTAAATAGCAAGCTCTTTCGAGGGATGAATAGGTCAATTGAGGGCGGATATAAAACTTTCTATGTTTGTTTAACAAGCTGATGAACAGCCATTTCGCTCCATTTTTCGCTAATGAGGTCGCGCAGCATTTCGACGCTTTGCAATAGCTTTTGCTTGCTCGACACTATCTCTCCATCGATACGGAGCTGAGGTGCGTCTTTGTTTTCGGCATTGTCCTCAACCAGTTCGACTGGTAAGGGAAGCCGTTCTTCGGCAATCACAATTTCAAGCGCGTTCAGAGCTTGTTTGTAAGTTGAGCATCCAGGTGCATACAGTAGTTCTAGGCGCATGGCGAAATAACCCCCTTGCAAAAGCGGAAGGATGATAGCTGAACAGGCTCATTCGAGTGAGTCTGGCAGGAAATATAAATGAAATATGAATGCCGTGATGAAAGTATACACTTCATAGCCATGTTGCCAACATTATTTCTATCCGATTGATCTTAATTGCCTTTCATAAAGTTCGAACGCCTTGCTGCGACTCAATTAAGCATGCCTACCCGTTTTTTCGCGAAACTTCCTCCAGTCGTTGAATTGACTTACGCAATGTCTGTGTTTTCTCTACTTTCACTAGATATGGTGCCACTTCGTTTGGACTGATTTATGCGTGCCGAACCATTTCTTCCAATGCATCTACATTGTGGATAGTCACCTTTTTCGATTCTATTTCTATCCAGCGACTGGATCTGAATCGGTTCAATATTTGAGTGACTGTGACTCTAGACGAGCCTACAAGGTCTGCAATTTCTTGATGAGTCAGAGGAAATTCAACTCTGATTCCAGACGGTGTAACTTTGCCGTGGTTTTCTGCCATGGTTAAAAGTAATCGGGCAACCCTGCTTGGGACTTGTCTGAAAACTAAATCTTCGATGCGAGCCTGGGCTTGTTTCAGGCGACCCCCTGTTATTTGTAGAAGGCGCAAGCCAAATTCTGGATTTTCGCGGATGAAATTGCGAAAAACCTCTTTATCTATTTGATATATTCGACTTTCTTCCAAAGTCTCGGCATAACTGTCGTGTTCGCCAAGCTCCCAGGCCGCTTCTCCAATCAGGTCGCCGGGACCAAGCAATGCCAGAATGACCGTTTTGCCTTCTGGAGACAAACGGGTAACTCGCACGCGACCTTTCTCTATAAAGAAGATGGCGTTCGAGGGACTGCCAGGATTAAAAAGTAAATGGTGTTTGGGAAGCTCGAGCTCTTCCAGAATGCCCAAAAGACGTCCAAGTTCAACCGGGTTGAATGAGTCGAAAATTTCGCTTTGCTTCAAAGCAACCAGTTTTTGGGCGGCCTTCATCAGTCCCACCTTTTCCACGTTAAATCAGAGGGAAAAATTGAACTTATTGCTCGAAGATGTCGTCTTTATATATGCAGGGACGAAAAACCCGAGTAATTAAGCCTTGGCTTAATTTTGTTAGATACCAACATTCTTATACCCGTACCCCCGCTTTTATAACGATATCTCTGGCCAGCCAGCCATCAGATAGTTATTTGCGAGTGTCCGTATATCCTTTTTTTGAAAGAAATAGTTTTGCAGCAGGTTTCAATACGGCTATAATAAAAGCCGTTGAAAAACGAACAAAACTAAGAGCCGATGCGCTATTCATCAGATATATCCGGTCAAACCGCTGTCGGGGCGGCGAGAAAAAACGGAAGGGTGCTGCGAAAAGGCCATATTAAGAAAAAGGGATAGGGTGTCTGTGTTGTGCACGAGACTACTGCCTGAGGTTACTATTGAGGAGAGAGATTATGGCTACAGCAACCAAAGAGAAATCCGCTGCTAAAAAAGAAGATAAGGCAAGCGAAATGGCTAAAGAACAAAATTCCGACAACAAAGGTCTTTCACCAGAGCGCAACAAAGCGCTTGGACTGGCGCTCGACGCTATTAAAAAAACATATGGCGATGGCTCGATCATGAGACTTGGCGAATCCAAGAATCAACAGATCGAAGTGATACCAACCGGAGCACTATCATTAGATGTGGCTCTTGGTGTTGGTGGTCTGCCACGCGGAAGAATTATCGAAATATATGGTCCTGAATCATCTGGTAAAACCACTCTGGCTCAACACGTTGCAGCCGAAGTGCAGAAAATGGGTGGCATCGCAGCAATTGTCGATGCAGAGCACGCAATGGATCCCGAGTACGCTAAAAGACTTGGTGTCAATGTAGACGAACTTTTGATTTCGCAGCCTGACACAGGTGAGCAAGCGCTCGAAATTACAGAACAACTGGTTCGCTCAGGTGCCGTCGATCTCGTAATTGTAGACTCGGTCGCAGCCCTAGTGCCAAAAGCTGAAATCGAAGGCGAAATGGGAGACAGCTTGCCTGGTTTGCAAGCCCGTCTTATGAGTCAAGCTCTGCGTAAACTCACTGGTATCGTTTCCAAAACTCGCACAACTGTCATTTTCATCAACCAGTTGCGTCAAAAAATCGGTGTCATGTACGGTAACCCTGAGACAACAACCGGCGGAAACGCGCTCAAGTTCTACGCATCAATCAGACTAGACATCAGAAGAATCGAAACACTCAAGCACGACGGAAAAGAAGTCGGCAACAGAGTAAAAGTAAAAGTTGCTAAGAACAAAGTGGCACCTCCTTTCCGCATTGCCGAATTCGACATCATCTATGGTGAAGGCATCAACTCGACTGGTTGCATCCTCGATGTCGCCACCGAATTGCAGCTGGTCAAGCGCTCTGGCGCATGGTACAGCTATATGGAAGAGCGTATCGGTCAAGGCCGCGAAGCTGCTAAAAACTTCCTGGAAGGCAATCCTAAATTGCTTGCAGAAATTACTGAGAAAGTAAAAGCCTCATTGAAGGAAAAGAACGCTCATTAATAAGACAATCGAAAAGAAGAAAGCTAGTTCTAAAAGCAAAGCTGAATCCGTTAAAGACGGTGCAGGAAATAAGATTGCTGTCGGTTTCAAACCGGCAGCAATCGCTGTTTTTGCCGGTGCCGTTCTTGGAATGTGCTCACCAGGTCCTGCACCATTTCACGACCAGTGGTATTTAGCCTGGTTTGCTCTGGCACCATTCTTTTTGCTTTTGTCTTTGAGTCGCAGCTTTATAGAAGCAGGTGCATTTGGACTTGCTTTTGGACTGGGTTATAACCTTGTCTATTTGAGCTGGTATCTGGGTCTGCAACCGCTCGACTGGCTCAATTACAATGCCGTGCAGGGTTGGGGAATGGCAGGATTCGCCTGGGTATTCGCCGCCACCCATCAGGCTTTGATTGTGATGTTGTACGCCATGAGTGTTCGCTTATTACCACTTGCAGGAACTTATCTTCCAGTCAAAGTATCGGGACAGTGGAAACTGCCTGCTTTGGTTTTACTGCCTTTGCTCTGGGTATTGTTCATGAATAAATTGGGCAATGCCTCAGACTTGATGGGCGTCCCCTGGCCTATGATCGAATACAGTCAGTATAAACAATCGTGGTTTTTGCAAGGCGCTTCCATAATTGGTGGCGTCGGACTAGCATTTTTGCTCGTACTGGTGAATTTGAATTTAGCTAGTCTTTATGCCACTTTTAAGGGCAAAGCGCAATTGAAGTTGCTTGCTGCGCCAAATAAATCGTCGGCATTGTCTCACTTGTTCGTCTCCCTTTTAATCGTCGCACTCGTAGTCGTGCTTGGTGAGCTTGATGGTGCTAAATGCTGGAAGAAGATCTCAAATGATGTTGGGATAATTCAGGGAAATATCAATATCTCGATGCAAAAAACAAAGCATCGTTATTCGCTTAATGAGCTGGAAACACTCTTTTTCGATTTGACTAAAGAAGCCAAACCGGGACTTTTAATCTGGACTGAAAGCTCATTGCCAGTTGTTCTGAACAATCACAAAGAGTTGATTTCAAAACTCAGCAACCTCGCGCGCGAACGAAATGTCGACATGGTCGTGGGTGCTATAGACAGTTTTGACAGTACTAAAGACGACGATAAATTCAATGCCGCTTTTGGATTCAGGTCAAACGGTGAAATGGCTCAGGAAGCCTATCGCAAAAGATATCTCGTTCCATTTGGTGAATATGCTCCACCGATTTTGAATATATTTCCTTTTGCTCGCTCGCTCACTAACACGCCTGCAGGTAAAGGTCTGGCTGCCGGTCGCAAGCCAGTTATTTTTAAAATGGCATCGGGCGATGTTGCGCCACTAATTTGCTTTGAATGTATTTCGCCCGAACTCACCGCCGCTAGTGTCAAAGCTGGCGGACAGATACTTGTGAATATTTCTGATCTTGCCTGGTTTCATCAATCAAACGTGGGTGATCAGATGATTGCATTTTCGGTCATGCGTGCTGTAGAAAACAGACGCTATCTCATTTTTGCTGCTAACACTGGACCAAGCGTGATTGTCGATCCTCTGGGCAAAGTGCATGGCAATATGAAACTGGACGAGCGAAAACTCGTCCTGGGTAAAGCTGGTTTCAGTAATTATTTGAGCCCGTTTACAAAGTGGTTTCGCTAAACATTTATCTAATCTAGAATTTGTAGGTCTTTTTGAAAAGACATTTTGAATTTGCGCTTTATTTCTGAAATAGTCTGATCGCTCACTTTGCACCCTGAAAGAGATAAAGTGTTTAAAGAGCCCATCGATTCTAGAAGTAGCGCTTTTTCATCGTCTAGATCTGAATCTTTAAAATTAAGAGAAAAAACTTGTGTTTTGCAGATATCTTTCAATTGTTGATAGGTAATAGAGTTCATGCTCAAAAAATTCAAAATTTTCAGATTCTTGAAATTCTTTGCGTTTTCCAAGGCATTTTCTGCGAGCGTACAATTATTGAACTGAATAGAATATAGTGATGGACAGCTTAGAACGGCATCAATGATATTTTTATCTATTGTCATTTCTTCAAACAGAATTGAATTGATTTTCGATTTTTCTATTCCTTTTAAATTTTTGGAGTTGAAATTCTGGGGTTGTTTGAAAGATAAAATTTGAAGCTTGTCTAATTTGGCAAGATTGTCTCCCAAGCTTGATCGGCAGTTTGTTTTTTCAAGTTTCAAAATGTTCAGGTGCAATGCATTCTTTAAATAAGAAAGTCCATCTGAGCTGATCTTTTCAGAATGAATGGTCAGGACTTGCAAATTTTTCATTTTAGAAAGAAGAAGGAAAGTCTTGTCAGTTAAAAGTTCAGAATACAAATAGACAACTTTCAAAGAATCGCATTGCGTTAAGGATTCGATTGATTTGTCCGAAAGATGCGGAGACTCTAAATGTAGAATCTCCAGTGATTTGAATTTAGGAAAAAGGTAGCTGTTTTCATCTGTATAAAGACTCTTTTGCAGCTTTATTTCTTTCATGTCTTTGTCAGAGATGAGTGCAAGACCACTGCCTGATAGATTTGTGTTTGTAGTCTCTAACCTGTCAAAATCCCAGCTTTGAATTTCTTTTAAATCGGCATCTTTTAGAGGTGCGGCTGAAAAAACTGTTTTATCTTTGAGCCTGAATTTTTGTTCTGGCTCAAACAGTTTAGAATCGGATATTTGTTGTTCAGGCTTTTCTATCTCTGGTTTAATAACAGGTTTGTCGTGTTTAGTATTAAAGAATGAAAGCGCGATGCCTGAGCAGACGATAAGCCCACTAACCACTGAAATAATAATGGCCATATTTCTTGGAGACTTTTTGTCTCTTTCCTTAGCAATTTCTACACTGGCAATAGGTTCTGATTTAAGAGGATTCCACAATTGGTCTAACTCTTCGCTTATTTCCAAGGCCGATTTTGGGCGTTGAGTTGGATCTTTTCTCAAACAACGATCAACCAATTCTATTAATCTCATGGGAAAGTCATTTAAAGGCATAACTTCAGAAATCAGTGGAGGAGCTGTGTTGCGATGCATAGAAAGAGTTTCTAAAGCGGTGGCACCTTTTAGTGGTGGCTTACCGGTCAATGCTTCAAACATGAGACAGCCAAGACTATAAATGTCTGTTCCTGGTTTGTCTGCTTCTCCCTGAGCTTGCTCAGGGCTCATATAAAGTGGACTTCCTAAAAGAACATCGGTCGCTGTTAGCCTTTGATTTTCACTTGCGACTTTAGCAACGCCAAAATCAAGAATCTTTACCGTAGGTTCAGCCTGGTCGTGGTTTATAACAATTATGTTGGAAGGCTTTAAGTCTCGATGGACAATTCCTTGGCTGTGAGCGTATTGCAAACCCTGGCAGATTTGTTTGAAAATATGAATGTTGGTTATGAGGTTAAGTTTTTCCTTTTGTTTAATTACTTTGTCGAGTGATTGACCCTCCAAAAATTCCATCACCATATATGGTGAGCCATCATTAGTATTGGCAAAGTCAATTACACTCGCGATGTTTTGGTGCTTTAGTTTTGCCAGGGCGATGGCTTCTCGTTGCAGCCTGGCAGCGCCGAGTTCCGCAAGTGAGGAAGGTAAAATCTTAATGGCAACGTCAATAGCGAGAAGCGAATCATGCGCTTTATAAACCTCTCCCATACCGCCTTTGCCGATAAGTTCCAAAACTTTGTATCGCTTGTCTATGTAGGGAAATTGCATATATGCTGGCTTTACTTGATCTCTACTTTCAGTCTGCGTTTATGCAATTGATTGAAGCGGGTTTCTAGCTCCTGCTTCAACTCTGGTTCAACATCTGTATTATTCAAAATAAGAGTTTTAAGGGTGCTTATTGATACCAAGCGCAAGCAATCAGCATCTTTGATTGGAACATTTTTCAAATTCAAGATTTCCAATTTGGAATTTTGCAAATCTTCGAAATTTTCACTATGTATGATTTCACTGTTGAAAATTCTCAGATTGCGCAAAGTTTCGTTTTTAGCAATTGGCTCAAGGGCGTCCTTTGTGAAAGTGCAGTAATTTATCTCAAGCACTCTGAGGCTTTTAGAGTTTAAGATGTGCTCGAAAAGAGTCTTGTCCAGACTCAAGTTTTCTAGAACGATCGAAGAAATTTTGGTATCAGCAAAAAATCTCCAGCTGTTTGAGTCAGGAACTTTGGCGTGATTCAGGGTAAACTCTTCTAGATTTTTTAGCCTGGAAACCTTTTCAGCAAATTCATCGTTAAATATTATGTCTTTGAGAAATAGCATTTTGAGCTGTGTGAGCCCAAGTAAATAGTCGATTGAGGCGGGTGTAATTGAAGTGGACGACAATGTAAGTGATTCTAGATTTTTGAGCGAACCAATATACGACACTCCACGGTCCGTGACCTTGTCTGACATAATATGCAGCGCTTTGAAATGCTTGTGTTTTGTGATTGTTTCAACTCCCTTGTCTGTGAGTTTTGGAGACTGAATTTTCAAATAGCCAAGCAATGGAAATTTGGTGAAAGCATCGCAGTACTGATCTTCAATCTGTCCATACTGAATGCTGATTGTGGTCAGTTTTAATTTGGATAGATCGTAGAAACCACGTCCTGTAGAATCGTTAGATACAAGGAAGATTTCATTACCTCTTTTGAGCGCTTTAAAATCGTCATCCGATGCCGTTGGCGGTAATTTGACTTCGATACTGCCGTTTTCTTTGGTTCTGTAATACACTTCATGTTCCTCGAAAGGAGATCGAGTGCCGTATTTCTTCTCGATTTCTTTCTTTTCCTGTTGCACTTCTGAGATTGCCTTTTTTACAACCTTTTCGTCTGTTTTCGGTAAGTTTACAACCCAGTAAATCCCGACACCAAGCATGCCCGCTACTAGCACTGAGACTGCAAATAACGATACTTGAGATTGACTGATTTTGAAAATAGGCTTTTTTGGCGTTTGCTGAAAACTAGCATTCTTATTCTGACCAGTTTCGAGATACTGTTTAATTTCAATAAGTCGTCCTTCAACTTCTTTAGCTGTTTGCGGTCTTGTCTGTGGTGTCTTTCGCAAACATTCGTCCACAAGATTCACTAAATCTTTTGGATAGCTCGATTCCGGTCTGACGTCTGTTAACAGTGGTGGTGCCTGGGTTCGGTGAAAGGAAATGGTCTCCAGGGCGTTCGCCCCTTTAAGTGGTGGCACTCCTGTCAAACATTCGAACATCAAGCAACCAAGACTGTAGATATCTGAAGGGGGCAGGTCTGCAATTCCTTCGGCGTGCTCAGGGCTCATGTAAAGCGGACTTCCAATGAGTGAACCAGTTGATGTAAGCCTTTGATTCTCGGTCGTAACTTTGGCGATCCCAAAGTCGAGTATTTTTATTTGTAAGGGATTTTCCTCAGAAGTAATGAGCATAATGTTGGAAGGCTTTAAATCACGGTGAATGACGCCCATCGAGTGCGCAAATTCCAGTCCTCGGCAAATTTGAGCAAAGATTGTAAGAGCGCTTTTCAGATCAAGAACTTTTTGCTTTTTGACTATTTGATCAAGGCTTTCTCCATTCAAATATTCCATCACCATATATGGTGAATTGTCTTTTGTCTGTGAAAAGTCGAGCACGCGCGCGATGTTAGGATGATTTAGTTTTGCAAGTGCAATCGCTTCGCGCTGCAATCTTGCGGCGCCTAGCTCGGCAAGCGATGAAGGAAGCACTTTTACTGCAACATCAATATTTAAGACCATATCGTGAGCGAGATAAACCTCGCCCATTCCGCCTTTGCCAAGAAGATCGATGATTTGATAGCGCTCGGCAAAAGTAGTGTTTTGCAAATTGTCTAAAGCTTACTAGCGACGTTTGTCTACTTTGATAGCAAATGGAATCTCAATTTCTACAATAGAATTCGAGCCGTCGCGAATGATGTCTTTGAGACGTCCGAAAGCCACTTCACCCTTCACATCTGATTGCGGGGTCATGCCTTCGCCTGCTTGCGCAATCTTGATGGTCTGGTCTTTGGTGTTTTGTTTGGTCGGATTTCCCGGGACTTCCACTCGAACGAGTGTTACACCATCAACAGGTTTGGGGTTATTAATTACTTTGCCTTCACCCATCGGCGTCCAGACCTGGTTTGTCGTGTTGGTGCCTTCGCCCCACTCGAGAATCTGAACTGGTTTGCTTAACCTGAGCATGCTTTAGTCCCCTGGAACTGTAAATGCGCTTCAAAACCAGGGGATTCTATCACTTTGTGATTGGTTTTTGCCTTAGTGAATCGATTATCTTCTCGAAATACTGCTCTACCGTGGCGTTTCTGACTTCAAAGTTTTTCAACATGGCATCTTGGGAACCGCAAGAGTTTTCGGCTGCCAGCTTGATAATGTCGTTATTGAGGAAGTTTTTAGGTAGTGCTTGAGAAGCCAATTTTATGGCGTTTGACGCTAGCTTGTTTTCTAGAAAATTGGACGGGATGTTCATTGGGTCGCCAGGAATTTGTAGCGCTTTGCGCACGCTCAGAAGTAAATCGAGAATGGGATATTCTTTTGGACCGGTCAAATCGTAAGTTTGACTTACAGAGTCGCGCATATAAATACTTTGAGTCACGCAACTTGCAACGTCATTTACAAAAATTGGTTGGATGCGATTCACTCCCGAGCCCACAAATGGCAAAAACATTTTGCAAGTAATAAGTGGCTTGAGTTCTTCCACAAGAGGAAAGCGCTCGCCAAATAAAAACGATGGTCTGAATATGGTCCAGTAAAATTTGCTTTGCCGAATAATGTCTTCGCCTGCCCATTTCGTTTCATAACAAGTGCTTTGAGAATCTATGTGCGCGCCAAGACAGCTTACATGCACATAGCGTTCGATACCTGCCGCCTGAGCCATTTGCACGAGCTGCTGAATTGCCTCTACATGCAAGAATTCGAACGACACTCCCTTGGATTCGCGCAATACTCCAGCCAGATTGATTATGGCCGCAGCGTTATCGACGGCGCGCTCCATAATTCTTGGAGTGGCGAGGTCGCCAATGATTACATCTATTCCGAGCTTGCGATATTTGGAAGCTGCGTTGTCCTGCCAGTCGCCTTCTCCGCGAGTAACTATTCTTACTGAATATTTCTCGGCTAAGAGTTTCTTGATTACGATGCTACCCAGAAACCCGGTAGCACCAAGAACCAAAAGAAGTTTTTTGGTCGACACTTAGGGCCAACGGCCTCCCATGTTGATGCCACCAAATCCGGTTCCGAAGCGAATTCCAGTACCGCCGATGCCGTACATTGGATTGGCGTAAGGCATTGTCGAGTAGCCAGTGCCGTAGGGGCTAGTGGCATAGGGGCTTGCACCATAAGTGGTGCCATAACCTGTCGCATACGGATTGGCGAGAGTATTTTGAGGAATGCCGTAGCTATTAGGTCCGACCGCTGCTCCAGGGCTGCTATAAGGAGACGTCACGTAGGGAGAAGTGGTGGGATAGCCAGTAGTGTAGGGAACGAAACCGCTGTTGAGAGGGCGATAGCCATAGGTTGGAATTGCATTTGGCACCGCCACTGGAATGCCTGTAGTCTTGCGACCTACTACCGCGCCGGATGCTGGGTCTATTAAATTGCCGGTAGCCTGATCAAAGAGGTAACCTGTTGAAGGGTCAGTCACCATCGAGCTTCCAGAGACAGTGTACGAACCCATTCCAAAGCCACCAACCATGTTGCCCAGGGAGTTGAGTACTTTGCCCAATCCGCCACGGCGTGGTGGTGCATTCGGAATGCCATTGCCGTCGTCATCGAGGTCATCGTCCATTTTGTTGGCGATGCGTTGTTGCGGTTGCGCTTGAGGCTGTTGTTGTGCAGCGGGCACTACCGACAATAAGCGGCTTACACGCTCAGGAAGGCTAACCTGGCTGAGATTTGCTTGCTGAGGAAAAACTGTTTTCTCCAGTCTGTCCAGACGAGCTGGCATACCATCTTTTGAATATGTTTTTCCAAGAATTTGTTTCTCCAGCGCATCAAGTTGTTGGTTCAACCCGCCCCGCTGAGGTGCGGTGGCTGGCACTGAAGACATGCCTTGACTTGGCTGGGACATCGAGCTTGGTGCACCAGATGGTGGCATCGTTCGCGGTGAGTACGCAAGTTGATTCAGATTGCCGCCACGGTCAGAAGAAGAAGTGGATGGAATGCTCGAGCCACCCATGCCATAACTTCCAGACGAAGATGTCGATGAGGAAGATCTGCCAGACATTCCATAATTGCCTGATGCCGCTGGGGCACTGCCCGCGGTGTTGCGACCAAAGGCGCGATTCATATCTTGTCTCAAGTCGCGTCCGCTGAAGCTGCGTCCATCTTCACCATAGCGAGGAACATAAGGACTGCTGGTCGGTGTGTTGAGCGAACGATATTGAGGCTGTTGCGAACTAGGACTTGGATAATCGATATCTTCGTCGTCGTCAGCCCATTCACTTCCTGGAGGTGCAGCTGCAGTGATATCGACTCCAGAAGCTTGTTTGAGTTTGTCCATTCTTTCGCTCAAATCGTTTGAAGTCGAGGCTTTGCCCAGAATCTTAGTTTCAAGTCTGCTCAAGCGATTGGCGATTGGCTCTTTTGCGAAACTCTTTTTGAAGACCTTTTCTTCGATAGCATTGATAGCTGGATAATTACCAATCGATCCATCATCGTCCGATGATGCTACATTCGGTGCTTCCTGTCTAGAAGGAGCATGGGTGTTATCTTGCTGAGATTGAGCTGTAGATTGCGATTGACTCTGCTGGCTTGGTTGACTTTGAGCCTGACTTTGCGGCGGCGCTGAGTCCACTACCGGCACGGCCTCCAGCAATTTGGCTAAACGAGGCTCGTGCGGACCTTCTTTGCCTTCGCCAAAAACCATTTGCTCTAGGCGATCGAGTCGTTCTTCCATTCCATCTTTAGGATAGGTGTGCGAAAAGAATTTAGTCTCGAGGCTTTCGAGTTGTGAATTGCTCGCTGCAAAGGTCGGGACTTGCAATTGCATGCTCATACTCAATACAAGAGTTGCAGCAATCATCAAAGATGACCATTTTCTCTTTTTGGAGATGCGATGAGATAGCTTTTTCATTCAGCTCACTCTTTACCTGTTAGACCCTGAAGCTCGAAACCCTATTAAGTAGTCTATTAGACTATAAGAGAATCTTACCATGGTTTTTACCGCAGAAAAGGCTCAGGATAAAGCCTAGTATGCATGGATAAGACTTGATTCTGGCGAAAATGTTCCGGTTGTCAGGTTGACTTTTCCATGTAATTTTATACACCCTTGCCCCCTCCTTTTTTAGGGCATTTTCAGGTAGAATCCCACCCTATGACAGCTAAAACTATGCAAAACCTCAGCCTGGATGGCTATAACCTTACTTTGAGCGAAGTCTGTGCGGTCGCAAGGCACAACAAGAAAGTCGAACTTTCAGCCGAATCTCGCGATGCCATGCAGAAAAGCCGCTCGGTCGTGGACAAAATGCTTGCTGAAAATCAGGTCGTTTACGGTGTTACGACTGGTTTTGGCAAATTTAAAGACGTCAGGATAAATCCAAAAGATATCCTTACTATGCAAGAGAATTTCTTACGCAGCCATGCCGCTGGAGTAGGCCCAACTTTTGACGAAGCGACTGTACGCGCCATTAGCTTGCTTCGCATAAACGCCCTGGCAAAAGGCTATTCTGGAATTCGTACCGAAGTGGTGGACCTGCTTCTGGATCTATTAAATAAGCAGGTTCATCCAGTCGTGCCTGAACAAGGCTCGGTTGGTGCAAGCGGCGATCTGGCGCCACTTGCTCACCTTTCATTAACCCTTATTGGTGAAGGCAAAGCTCGTTACAAGGGCGAAACCCTGGATAGTGCCGAGGCGCTAAAAATGGCCGGGTTGAAGCCTGTCGTACTCGAAGCTAAAGAGGGGCTTGCGCTTACAAACGGAACTCAAGTCATGTCTGCAGTTGGCGCTCTGGCTGTCGATGAAGGAATTTATCTTTGCAAAATTGCCGATATCATAGGTGCAATGACGCTTGAAGCTTTGCTTGGCTCGCGTAAACCGATGATGCCTAAGGTACACGAATTGCGACCGCACAAAGGTCAAATTGCCAGTGCTTCAAATCTGACTCGGCTCCTGGCTGACAGCGAAATAATGGACAGCCATATGCATTGCAATGCAGTGCAAGACGCCTACTCGCTTCGCTGCATGCCGCAAGTGCACGGAGCCAGCCGTCAGGCGGTTTATCACACACAAGAAGTGCTTGAAATCGAATTCAATGCTGTCACGGACAATCCGCTTGTAATAGATGGCAATATGGTTTCGCAAGGAAACTTCCACGGGCAGCCGATTGCGCTTGTTATGGATTATTTTGCCATTGCCATGTCCGAGCTTGCCAATATTTCGGAGCGTCGGCTCGAAAGGCTTGTTAACCCAACTCTGTCACGTGGTTTGCCACCATTCTTGACCATCGCTGGCGGTTTGAACTCGGGATATATGATCGCTCAATATACGGCTGCAGCGCTCGTTTCAGAAAATAAAACTCTTTGTCATCCGGCCTCTGTCGATTCGATTCCGACCTCTGCAAATCAGGAAGACCACGTATCGATGGGCACTATAGGTAGTCGTAAGGCTCGAGACATTCTAAATAACACTAAAAAAGTTCTTGCCATCGAGCTATTGTGTGCCTTACAGGCACTGGATTTACGCCTGGGAATCGACACCAAGAGTGGTGAAGTTGCGTATTCGCAAGCCGACATTGAAAGTCGCGGGAAGCGCCCGGGTGCTGGGGTTGAAGCGGCGTATAAATGCGCTCGTCAAATCATTCCATTCATGGAAGAAGACCGCCCCGTCTGGCAGGATATCGAAAAAGCAATTGCTCTGCTCGATTCGCGAGACATGCTTGCTGCTGTGGAGAAAACAGTCGGCGACTTAGATTGATAAACAAAATTTTGGCTAATTTGAGCTAATTTCGGCTAATTTCCTCTGTACTGAGCGCAAAATATCGCCATAATCGTCTTGCACTGTGAGAAAATTCTTTCAAACTGTTTGTAAGTGCGAATGTATGGAGAAGGCCTGGGTGAAGCAAAGACTTATTTACGCGGCACTTTCGATATTTGTCGGTAGCTCGATGATACTGCCGGCATTTGCAGATGAAGCTCTAATCAGCGGTCCGATGATGGACAAATATTATGAGGGCGTCTCTTATTTCAAGGCAGGCGACCTTGACAAGGCTTTGAGAGCTTTCCGTCAGGTGGCTCTGAGCTATCCCAGAGATCCACTTACACACCTGAGTTTGGCGGCTGCACTTCATCAACATGGTGATATCGAAGACGCCGTGGCCGAATATAAGCGTGCAATCGCCCTGCGTCCACACGATGCTTTTGCTCGTGAGAGTCTTGGTTCGCTGTTGCAAAGCCAGGGCGAGCTTCAAGCAGCTATAGGTCAATATGATCAAGCCGTCCGCTTGAGACCCGACGTGCCTTTACTTCGTTTGAATATGGGAATTGCGCTGCGTAGCGCCGGCCAACTCGACGAAGCGATAAGTCAATTGCAACAAGTTCTGGCTGCCTATCCCGAGCATTTGAAAGCGCGCTCTCATCTTGCCGCCTCCTATCAGGATAAAGGTGATTACAAAAATGCAGTGGTTCAGTATCAAAAAATTCTGCAATCTCAAAGCGATAATTTTTCGATGCAGTACAACCTGGCTAACTGTCTTTTGCATCTGGGCGACTTGAACAATGCGGGCAAAGCTTTTCAACGCGCAATTGCTTTAGATGATTCGGTTGCAGAGCCGCACGCCGCTGTTGCCGGCATTTACAGCTCGCAAGGTAATTTTCCTGCCGCTGCCGCTGAATTGAAAAAAGCAATTTCAATCAAAGAAGACAAAGCCGAATGGCACGATCAATTAGGTGACGCTCTCACCAAAATGAAAGATTACAAAGGCGCTATAGATGAGTATTCGCGCGCGTCTACGCTAGATCCCCAGCGTGTCGACAGCAATTACAGTCTTGGTTACATTTTTCAGTTGACAGGCGATCTCGACAAAGCGACTAATCAATTCGAGCATGTCTTGCGTCTTGATAATAAGAATGCGAACGCATACTACAACCTCGGTATCATCAAGCAAAAACAGCGCGATTTAAATTCGTCTACCAAACAATTCGAAGAAGCGCTCAAAATCAATCCTCAGGATGGACAGGCTTATATTAACCTAGGGCGGAACTACTTATTGAGTGGCAACCTAGACGAAGCTGCTGCTAACTACAGACGTGGTATCACAATAGAACCATCAGACGCTTCCGCGTATCAAGAACTGGGCGAAACGCTTTTAAAACTCAAAGATCTGGTTGGTGCTCGCTCGTCGCTTGAATCGGCACTAAATCTGGCTCCAAACGATCGCCGCGTTCTGCTTGCTATGGCAACTCTAAATGAAGCCGAAGGTCATCCCGAGAAAGCTGAAACTTTATTGACCAGGCTGTTGGCTGCAAATCCAGATAATGTCGATCTGCTTGAAAAGCTCGCTGACAATCTTGATTTGCAATGCAAGTACGATCAGTCCACACTAATTTTCCAGAAGCTGGTTCAAATAAATCCCAATTCGCACGAAGCCTTCAACGATCTGGGATTGGCTCTGCAACGTCGTAAAGACTACTCGGGAGCAATGTCGCAATTTAGAAAAGCGATTGATTTGAAACCGGATTATGCTCAAGCTCACATTAACCTGGGCAATATTCATTTGATGATGGAAAACTATCAAGATGCTGCTCAAGAGTACAAAAAAGCGATGGAGCTTTCTCCAAAAGATCCGTCTCCTCGATACAATCTTGGTCTGGTCATGACCAAACTGAATGACGCGAGCGGCGCAATGGAAGCCTATCATCAGGCACTGCAAGTAGATCCCAAGTACTCGAATGCATATTATGCTTTGGGACTGATTTACCAGGCACAAAACCAATTGCAAGACGCCGTACATTCTTTCGAGAAATACTTAGAAGTGGATCCGCAGGGTCCGTATAATAATCAAGCTCGCGAAAGCCTCGCCCGTATTCAGCAACCTACTGCTCCTGAATACACAGGCGACAATGCCGCTCAGCCTCATGTCCAGGCACCACCTGTGGTGCATACGCAAACGCATTCTCAAGCACAAAAGCCAATTACTCCAGTGCATGTCATTCAAACGCAGACACAAACACAGACACAAACCCAATCTCAATCGGCACCAAAAGCCGCTCCTCCTATAGTTAAGCGTCAGTCTGAATCGCCACAATCGATTTTGAGTTCACCAGATTACGGTATCGCTCCAAGCGCATCGATCGACGAAATTCCTCCTCGAACTGGCAGCGCTTTGCCATTACCTGGAGAGGATCCCAATATTTTGATAAAACCGGTGCTTCCGCTCCAAACTGGTCAGGCACTTCCAGGAGCACCTCAAAATCAGGTAGCACCGCAAGGACAGTCACCGGATCAACCGCAATCGGATGTTACTCAATGGCCATCGGCACAAGAGTTGAGACCGAGCATTCAAGAGACCAAGCCTTCAGCCGGAGAAATCTAAGCGATAAGCTTAGTGTCTGTTTCTGGCTACCTTCAGTCGGTAGGCGATAATGTCTTTTTTGTTAGGCAAAAGTATCATCACGCCTGCTGGAATGATTGAAGCTGGTTCCTGCTTTTCGTGGTCGAAAAATTGATCGAGCAGAATAGCATTTACTTCTCTGATTAGTGGTGCCAAAGCGGCTTCCTGCAGTTCTGCAACTGCGATATATTCGATTGTCTCTCCTTGCTTCACCACGTAAGATTTGCGTGGCTCTTCGGCCATGGACGCGGCGATTTTGGGAATTGGCTGGTTCTCTGGATTGTTAGGATCTCCACCTGGAAATTGGTCTTCTTCTCTAAAAAAGCTTGCCACTTCAGATGGTGCACTCATTTTGTCTTCGGACACGGTAGGCAATTTTTGCGAAGTCTGATTTGAAATGATTTTGTAAGTCCCTGATTCGGTAATTTCGGGTCTGAGCTTTTTGCGTGGAAGCTGAATGTCGAACTTCGCATAAATGTCGCGAATTCTAGTTGCATGCTCCCCTTCTCTAGATTCAGGGACTGTGCCAGTTTCTTTGATTGGAAGTTTTTCGTTTGGCTTTAGCTTGGTGAAATCTTTGGTCGTCGGCTGACTTTTCGTGTACGACATTTTTATTTCTGGCAGACGTCCTTGATAAGCGTCTTTTGCGCCAGTCTTAGACTCGGGGCGGGTTTCTTTGCCCTCTTGTTTTTTCGCTTCTTCCTGTTGTTTTGTCTTTTGGGCTTTGGTGATTTGCGCCGCCAACGGCTCGGGTTCTGGCGTTCCTGGCTTAAGCTCTTTTATGACCATAGTGCCGGTATGTTGAGGACTGACGACTGTTTGCGGAAAAATAGGTTTAGTTGTGCGAACTGTCTTTTCCTGCTCTTCCTGCTGCGCCTGCGCGTGCTCGGTTATGCGACTTTGCTTACCTTCTAGCCTTGCCTTGACTTTAGCAATAAAATCTTTTAAGTCTGGAAAATGCACTTTGCCAGCTGATTTTTGGCCTTTAACGAATTTGAAATTGCCATCAGGCAGAAAGATTTTAGTGATACCAGGAATGGTGGCGTCTTGTTTTGCTTGTTCGCCGCTTCGCTTGACCGGGAATAGAAATCCTTTATGCTTTCCGTCTAAAAGCATCACCATCCGACGTTCTCCATCATCGTCTGAGATCAGTTGTTTGATTTTATCGGTAGACTCTCGTGGATCTTCTTCCATCATTGCTTCAACAGCGTCGATGATTTCGCCAGCTCTAATTGGAATCCCACTTGCATGCTGCAAGGCATCATGCAAAATTCGTTCATTGCCAGTAGATGGAAGATGACTCAGAATGCGCGATTCGGGAATGTCCAAAGCTAATGCATCAGGATGCTTGACCGGGTCAGCCTTTTCTATTGACTTAACGCGATAATCACCCTGGGGCGGATTGAACAAAGAGTTTTCTTTGGCCAGTTGATAGTTGAGTGCATAATAGGGATCAATGCGCTCGATTTTTGGTTTGCGCAAGGGACTTGCCTGTTCGATGACATGTTCATTCTTTTCGTGAACAGTTGGCAAGTCTGCCGGCATTTTTTGAAAACGCTCATCGGCTGTTTGAAACGCTTTCTTATGAGCTTTATAAAAATCGAGGCTTTCTTGATGGATTTGATATTCGGGCGCACTAAAAGAGCGACTGGTTTTCGATTCTCTCGGCGTTGCACTTTCGGATGTCTTTTGCGAAACCGAAGCTGCTTCACCCACGTTTTTAGACCCCGACTTCGTCGGTGTTCCTTCCGCTTTTTCGGAATGCTTAGCCGGAGCAGTGAAAGATTCAAATTTCGAAGTCTGATACTTAATTTCAGCACCTTGAGACTTATCTAAGTTTTTCAAATCGAGGTTCTGTGCGATATGAATGGTAGACGCGGTAGAAGGCTGAACTTCCTGCATAGCTTTATTTGTCTTCGAGGGTCCCTCGTTTGCCCGAGCTTGTGCCTGCGCCATAAACGCTTTTAGCTGCTCAGGTAAGCATTTTGATGATCCGACTTCATGCTTAGTCGCAGAGCAATAGCTACCTGCGGGGTGGACTTCTTTGGCGGCTGAATCTTTGTATCTACTGCTATCTCTGGATTTCTGACTAACTCGACTTACCGAATCAACTGCTTGCTTAGAGCCTTGTTTAGCATCGCCTGAAGAGCGGGAATCTGACGTCGATTTGGATTTTTTCGAAGGGGCAACTGGTGTAGAGTCTAAATCTGAGAGAAGGTCTGTTTTCTTGCTGTTAACCTTATTGCCTGATTCAGAAAAATCAGATTTACGGGAAGCGGAGTCCGAAGAGGGCGAATTCTTCTTCAATGGACTACTATTAGAATCGCCGGAATTCCCGCGCTTTGTCATAACTACCAACCAGCCACTTAGCAATCTTAAATAGTTTCATGCCCATAGACAAAGATTAATTCACCTTTTGACTTTCAACTTAAGCTCGCTTGCTTTTTCTCGGTCGGCGATCGCATTTTTCTTATTACCTAACCCATCCCACGTAATCGCTCTTTCGGTATACGGACCGGATAGTTCTTGAGCTAATTTAATTGCTTGCGTTAAGTCTGGAAGAGCATTTTTAAAGTCCTTGCGATAATTTCTTACTCGTCCTCTGGCATACCAGGCTGGATAACACGATTTATCCATTTCAATGGCTGCATTTGCGTTCACTAAAGCCTTTTTGAAATCATGAACTTCGGTTTGCGCTAGCGCCAGTATGCCTAAGTATTCGGGGTCTGTATAACCTAACGACTTACCTTTCTCGATGTTCGTGATTGTTTTGTCCGCATCTCCTTTTGAGGAATAAAGTAGACCTTTATATGCATAATATTTGCCATCGGTAGGTTTAAGTTCAATAGCTTTGTCGATGGCTAAAAGTGCCTCCGAATTCAAGTTCAAAAATGCCAAAACGTTAGCCTTCGCGCCATAGAGCTTAGCCGAAGGCGTCTCACTAATTCGTCTGTCAATCTCGGCTAGCTTAGCCTTAAGCTTCGCTGGATCAGAGTTGGCGGAGAGTTGTTCTTCCGCAAAAGCTGAACCGATATCGGTTGAATTTTTGGATAAGGGTGTGACAGGCGCGGTAAGTAACCCCGCTACTAAAATTCCAACAATTAATCGGTTGTACTTCATTTGTCACCCTTTGGTTTTCTCTCAGTTTACTCGGGCGGCTCAAGTTTCGCAAAAAGGCAAGGCCGCCAAAAAGCTACCCAGGTTTGAGTTCGAATTGATTTCTAAGAAAAACTTGCTGTTTTTCTTAGATTTTCTCTGGGACTAAAATCGACCTATCGGTCCAATTTAATCTAAACGATTCCTTTGCGATATCATGAAAGGTGCGTCAAAAAAGTGAGATTCAGTTTGTCAAATCCTAAGTTACTCTTTTCTGTTTTAATGATTAATTTGCTTGTCCAACCACTAAGTTGTCTGGCAGGAGAAATGCAGCAAGACCTTGTTCAATCGACCAATTTGTCCACAATCAAAGAAACCAAAATCAAGCCCGGTCTTTCCTATTCCAAATTACAATGGAACGGGTCGACAGTTCATTGCCTTAACGTAGACACTAAAAATAAATCGCTCAAAATTACCCCGTTTATAACTGAAAAGGTTAAGGAACCGAGTCTTTCTATTTTCGACTCAGACGCCATGTTCGTAGTTAACGGCGGATTCTTCAATCTAAGTGATGGTGAAAGCACAAGCTATGTCACCATAGACGGAAAGTCAATGTGCGAGGCAAAGCAGAATAAAGCGTTGGTCGAGAATCCAAAACTCAAGCCATTCTTGCCACAAATTTTCGATCGGTCCGAAATCAGATTTCTAAAAAATCAAAAAAACGAGTCGGTTATAGAAATCGTAAATCATTCCAAGCCGGTTCAAAAAGGAATGAAACTGGAAGCCGCATTACAGGGTGGTCCTCAAATTTTGCCTAAAATGACATCCGAGTCAGAAGCTTTCATCCGTAAAGACGATAAAGGCAAAATGCAAGATTCCATCGGGACCAAAAGGAAAGCTGCGCGCACAGCTGTTGGTATCACTGGTGATGGCAAGCTGGTAATTCTATGTGCTGAGGGCGGAAAGAAAAAGGATTTTGCAGAAGGAGTCAGTCTAGATGACTTATCGCAGATGTTCGAGTATTTCAAATGCCAATCGGCTCTCAACTTCGACGGTGGAACTTCTACGGCTATGGTCGTTAATCCTCAAAAGCTAGACCAGAAAAACAAAGATTTCTTCAGCGAAGTAGGAGTTTCGGGCTTGGTCCCTGCAGTTGGCGTTCCTGCACAGTTAATTTACGGCGCATCTCCCGAAAGACGTGTCAAATCAACTCTTTGCGTAATAGAAGCCTCGAAGAAGTAGCTTGTCAGGAGGGTCTACAAGTCTTCAAATTAAGGCTTGGATTCGCAAAATTAAGCCAGTTTTCCCCTATACTGGATATCTCTGGAATCCAGGATAGGGATTTGAAAAATGCCTCTTGACCCGTTAGAAAAAGAAACTCATCCGCTTTTAGGTGCAGAAATCGACAAGTACAAAATTGTCGAAGTGCTTAACGCTGGAGGCATGGGCATTGTCTTCAAGGCTCGCCAGAAAATAATGGATCGCGACATCGCCCTCAAATTGCTGCCACCTGAGCTTGCAAAAGACGAAGTCAACTTGCAGAGGCTCGAGCGTGAGGCAAAGGCGCTTGCTCAGCTCAACCATCCTAATATTATTGCTACTTACGATTTTGGTCTGACGGACACCGCGCAAGGTTATCTTGCAATGGAATATGTTGAAGGACAAAGTCTTGATGAATTGCTTGAAAAAGTCGGCATTCTAAAGCCGGGACGCGCGGTTTATATTTTCAAACAGATAGCCGATGGCATCAGATTCGCGCACCAAAAAGGCATTGTTCATCGTGATTTGAAGCCGCAGAATATTATGTTGACCGACATCGTTTCTAAAGATCAGGTCAAGATTCTTGACTTTGGAATAGCGCGTATCGCCCAGGATTCCAAACGTCTTACAAGAGTTGGTGAAGTAGTTGGTAGTCCTATTTATATGGCGCCGGAGCAATGCATGGGCGAAGCCGCTGATGGCAGAGCCGATGTTTATGCGTTTGGTGTTTTGATTTTTCGCGCATTGACCGGACATTTTCCTCATATGGGTCCAAATTTGCACGAAACCTTTATGGCGAAATGCACCAAGGATCCTCCCTATTTCAAGGATGTTGCTCCTCGTCTGCATTTGCCGGTTGAGCTGGAGAACATTTGTCGAAAATGTTTGCAGCGAAAACCAGACGATAGATATCAGCAAATGGAGCAAGTGCGCGATGATTTAGAGCGCATTTTGATGCCTACTTCTGCCACCAATCCTGGTGCTTCTGGAGCGTATGTCTCTCAAGGACAAGATTCACTTGGTAGCGAATACGACTTGATGCAAAACATGAGTCCAGAGCTATATCAAACAGGATGGGTTCATTTCGATAAAAATAGTGGATCCAGCTTTAGACCAGCATCCGACTCTAACTCTTTCGAAAACTTGGCTCAGCCACTGTCAACGTCTGGTGTCCCTGCATCTGCACCGGCACAAGCACCCGCACTGGCACAAGCTCCGGCGCATAGCGCTCCGCCAGCAGCGCAGGAGTTTCAGACCGCGCCGCCACCTCCTCGCCAACCGATGCCAGGCTCTCCCCAGGTGCGTTCAGCACAAGCGGTGCGTGCACAGGAGCACACTATCAAAGCGAAAAATTTCGCCATGGTTATTGCCCTGGCTTCGATTGCAGTAGTTGCAATTCTGGCGCTTGTCGGGCTGGCTTTCATTAAGACAACCGCTCCGGCGGCCAAAGAAAAAAGCAATTCCATTCAGGAAATGGAGAAAGTTTTTCAAGACAAGCAATTGCGCGAAAAGGCCGAAGAAGAAGCAAAGCCTGAATCCACAGGTCTGAACATAAAGTCCATTGAGCAAGGCGCTACTCCTGAAAAATCTACATCCGCGCCCGAATCGAATGTTGAAAAGAAATCGACTGGTGAATCTTCGTCCGTTGATTCTGCTAATTATCAAAAAACTCGTTTTGGACACTTAGACACAACTAAATCCACCAAAGAAGAAGCGGTTCCTCAAGCCAAAGAAAGCGAGGAGGCTTCTGAAAATTTTCATCAGTCTGAGATTCCTTCTTCGACTGATCGAGGTTTGACTTTGTCACCAAATACGGTGTCTGAGCGAATCAAGGGTAAAAGTCCAAGCGCTGCTTTGCGTGAGAACAAGACCAAAGAAGAGCAGGATAACAACAGGGACTCAACTAACAAAGATCCAGATGCTTTCGACGCCAACAGATAAAATTGGAACCGATTATCATTCGGGCTAACGCCACAGCAAAAGATATCAACGACGCTCATTATTTTCATCGTAGTCAAACTGACATGGTGGCACCAGGCTTGTTGATTTTCATTTTTAGTTCATTTTTTGCAGTAGCCTTTTTTGTTGTCACCGGATTGAAAAAGTATCCATTCCTGGGTGCTTTCGAAGATATCTTTCATTTGATCTGCATTTTGATTTCACCAGCAATTCCTTTTTTAGCTATTGCCATTTATCAGAAAATCGAGAAGTCACGCAATTTCTCTAAAGAACATTTCCTTTTCCTTTTTCCGACTACTTATGTATTTGGAACAGATAGAGTTCAAGTAATTGCCCAGGACGTAACAGAACTGTATGAATGGAAGGACATTTCTCGCGCGTACGATGCTCCAGCGTCGCTCATTTTCACTGTTGGCGATGTGATTTTTGTAATTCCTAAGCGCGACTTTTCGAATTACGAACAGGTTAAAGAGGTTCGCCAAAAACTGATAGATAATATTCCTGAGTTCTCTTGGGTTAAAGGAAAACGCCCTAAGATAGAGTATTTCGATAGCTATCAAAATGAAGTTTCGACTGGAACTGTGGTGCCAGATTTGGTCTTGTTAGATGAAGCCGAGAAGGCTCAGCACTTTTTGGTCAAAGCCAGAATCGAACAATCGGGTATTGCTCGTTTGCAGCTAAGCTATCCGCTTTCAGCTAAACAGCTGAGTGACTCACAATGGAAATTTATAAGCTGCAAGAAAATAGCATTTGTTCTTGCGCTGGAATTCTTGTTTGCTGGTATCTTGTGCAATGTACTCATCAGGCAACGCCATCACACAATTCAGGAAGAGTGGCAATTTGCGGCGATTTATTTTGTTGCTTTGTCTTGTTTCGTAGCTTATCAATTTTTCCATTTCAAAAAACAATTGGAAGATGCTAGCGAAGATGACTTCTTCGAAATAACTCTGACAGAGGATTCCGTACTGATCAAAAGAAATAAAAGTGAGCTTAATTTAGATTGGGGTTTGCTGACCGAAGTTATTGAGCTCGAAGAAAACTACTGTCTGATTTTTGGGAAAATAGAGTATTTTCTACTTATTTCCAAAGCAAGCATCACTGACGAATTCAAGAAAATGTTCGTGGAGAATCTTTTGAAGCGAAAAGCTGTCAGTTATAAAAATTAGTGGTGTAGTTTCTTGCGTGTCTTGGCCATTTCGGCAGCTCTCAAACGAGCGACAGCTCTTGCAAGAGCCAGTTCTGCTGCGTGTGTTTCGAGCTTGTCTGTACGCTGAGTCTTCTCGGCTTCTGCTCTGGCTTGAGCTTGTTTTGCACGAGCTTCGTCGATTTCGATTCCCATCTCGGCAGTGTCGGTGAGAATAGTCACTTCGTTTACGCCTACTTCGAGGATGCCACCAATAATAGCGGCGCCGTATTCTTCACCAGCAGCAGTGGCTCGCATGACGTCGATACCAAGCGCGGTTACTAAAGGTTCGTGGTTAGGAAGAATTGTGAGCTGACCGTCACGCGCTGTGGCTGTGAGTTTCTCGACGTCTTTCTCGAACACGATACGCTCTGGGGTAATTACTTTTAGTTTGAAAGTCTTAGCCATTGGTCCTCGATTAGCTCCGATTATCTTTTCGTTGTTTTAGCGCGAGTAGCTGTTTTTCTCGCTTTGGTCGAGCGAGCTGCAGTTTTGGTGCGAGTGCTTACGCGGCTTGCGGTGCTACGCTTTGCTGCAGGTTTTTTAGTGGTATCACTTGCAATAGTCAATTTTGGTTTGGCATTGCCAGCTCTTCCTTTGTGACGGATGAGCTTGTCGATCATGCCGTATTCAAGAGCATCTTCTGCAGACATATAATAGTCGCGCTCGATGTCTTTGCGCAATTTTTCTTTTGGTGCGCCAGTGCATTTGTGCAAAAGTTCGATTTGCGCATTGCGGAAACGCTGACCTTGAGCAGCTTGAATCTCTAGATTCGTGATGTCGCCTTCAGCTTCCCAGATGGTCTGGTGGAACATGATGGTCGAAAACTCATAGGCTGAGCGTTCACCAGTGCCTGCGGCTAAAATTTCGCAGGCACCAGATAATGCGTGTCCAAGGCAAACGGTGTTCACTTTGGGTTTGATCGAATTCATGATGGCGATAATGGCGTCGGCGTTATAACCGTTGCCACCGGATGAATTGATGTACAGCGTAATGGGCGCATGTGCATCTAGTTCAGCCAGTCTAAGGAGTCTGCGAATGACGGGAATCGTCACTTCGTTTTCCAGTCTGCCAAAGACATAGACATTGCGACTGTCTTCGCGGGCTGGTTCTTCTTTAGCTTTCGCCTTTTTTTCTTTTGTCATTTGCTTCTATTTTTACTCTTATGCTTCAGCGAGTTTTTTCGCTTTTTCTTTTGCTTCGTCGAGATTGCCTACCATGTAGAAGGCTTGTTCTGGCATGTCGTCGCAATCACCGGCGAGAAGCTGTTTGAATGATTCAACTGTTTCTTTGAGGGTTACATATTTACCTTTGATACCGGTAAATACTTCAGCTACGTGGAATGGCTGACTCAAGAAGCGTTGGATTTTTCTTGCGCGGTTAACTGTGATTTTGTCTTCTTCGGACAATTCGTCCATACCAAGAATCGCGATGATATCTTGCAAATCTTTGTATTTTTGAAGGGTCTGTTGAACTCCACGAGCTACAGCATAGTGCTCTTCGCCAACTACTTCTGGCTTGAGAGCGGTCGAGGTTGAAGCCAGTGGATCTACTGCAGGGTAGATTCCAAGTTCAGCAATCTGACGCGACAATACTGTGGTGGCATCGAGGTGAGCAAATGTGGTGGCAGGAGCTGGGTCAGTCAAGTCGTCAGCGGGAACGTAGACGGCTTGTACCGATGTGATTGATCCATTTTTGGTGGATGTGATGCGCTCTTGCAACCAACCCATTTCGGTTGCCAGTGTGGGTTGATATCCTACGGCTGATGGCATACGTCCAAGAAGGGCGGATACTTCAGAGCCAGCTTGAGTGAAGCGGAAGATGTTGTCTACGAAGAGCAACACGTCAGTTTTGGAAACGTCGCGGAAGTATTCAGCAACTGTCAAAGCCGAAAGACCAACGCGCATACGCGAACCTGGTGGCTCGTTCATCTGACCATAGACCAGCGATACTTTGTCGATAACGCCTGAGTCTTTCATTTCGTGCCAGAGGTCGTTCCCTTCACGGGTGCGCTCTCCGACTCCGCCGAATACCGAGTATCCACCGTGCTGTTTGGCGATGTTGTGGATAAGTTCCATGATGATAACGGTTTTGCCTACGCCGGCTCCGCCGAAGAGACCGACCTTACCACCTTTGGTGTAGGGCTCGAGCAAGTCGACAACTTTGATACCTGTTTCGAAAATTACTGTTTCGGTGTCGAGGTCTGTGAGCTCTGGGCATGGACGGTGAATCGGCCAGTGGTCATCAGCTTTGACTGGACCCATTTCGTCAACGGGCTCGCCAAGCACGTTCAAAATTCTTCCCAGCGTTCCTTTACCAACTGGAACCGATATCGGTTTGCCAGTGTTGATAGCCGTCATTCCTCGGGTCATACCGTCGGTTGTGCTCATGGCAACTGTTCTTACTCGGTTGTCACCAAGCATTTGCTGCACTTCGCATACGACACTCATTTCTTCGCCGGCGGGGTTGGTGCCTTTCACTTCGATGGCATGATAGATTTCGGGCAAGTGACCAGATGGAAATTCAACGTCGATAACGGCGCCGATAACTTGTACGACTTTTCCTTCTGTTTTAGTGGGTGAATCCAGAACTGTGCTCATCTTGGTTTATGATTCTCCGATTTAGCTATTGCAATATGTGCAGGGCGATGAGCCCCTCTTGGCGTCGACTGCTCATGGCTTGACGCAGGAACTCTTGAACATAATAAGGATAGTCCTTAATATGCGTTGAGTGCCAGAATTTTATAATACCTTCCGAGTCTAGTTTAGAAATGATTGATTACGAGAAGAAAAGCATCAATGAGCGTTTGATATCAAACGTTTTCAAGCTTGGCGGATTGGTTGCCGCGGGCACACTTGGCTTCGTGCTGATCGAAGGCTGGGAGCCGCTTGACGCTCTCTTTATGACAGTGATGACAATCACTACTGTGGGGTTTGGGGAACCGCATCCCCTGGACGACAATGGAAAAATTTTCACAATATTGCTCATGCTTGCTGGCATTGGATTCGTTCTTTACATCTTGAGTGATATTGTTGAGCTATTAATTGAGGCTAATAGAGGAAGGTTGATGAAGCACAAGATTGTCAATTTGCGCGATCACCAGATAGTGTGCGGTTACGGACGAACCGGACAAGAAGTCGCCGAGCAGTTTATTGCTAACAATGTTCCATTCGTCGTAATCGAGCAAGATTTAGAAAGGTCCAGGCAGGCTGAATTCAGAGGTATTCTCGTTCTTACAGGAGATGCTTCGGACGACGATATTTTGATTGAAGCACAGCTAGCTAGAGCAAAAGGCATAGTGTGTGCCTTGCCTGACGACAGACAGAACGCCTTTATAGCAATCACGGCTAAAGGTCTAAACGAGCGTATCGATGTGGTGTCACGAGCCGCAAATCCTGGCAGTGAAGCCAAGCTGAAGCGAGCGGGAGTGCGCATGGTCATATCGCCTTACGTTATCTGCGGTAAGCGCTTGGCAGCTTCGATTACTCATCCGCTTGTAACGGAATTTCTCGATGTTGTCATGCATGCTCCAGACCACGAGTTGAGAATGGAACAGGTCGCTATCAAAGAGAAATCTTCGCTTGTAGGCAGGACATTAAAGGATGCCAATATTCGACAGACTTCCGGTGTCATGATCCTTGCAGTAAACCAAAATGGTAAGCTGATAACTAACCCGTCGCCCGATTTAACGTTTAGTGTCGGAGATGAGCTTATAGGGTTGGGTGCGCAGCAAGATTTCGATAAACTTGGACAGCTGGCAAGCAGAACATAAACAGGAAGATAAAAATGAACAACGAACCTACACCGGGACCTGATGACGATGCAATCATCACTTTAGAGGGTGAGGACGGCACTTCATACAATTGCCAAATTCTCGACATCATCGAATTCGAAGGCAACGACTACGGCATTTTGCTCAAGCTCAAAGACGAAGCTGCAGAAGCTGAAGAAGATGGCGACGATGATGATGAATCGCTTGTAATCATGCGTTTGATTCAAAAAGAAGATCACTCCATTTTCCGCACCATCGAATCTGACGACGAATTCGACAGAGTGGTAGCGCATGTGGAAGAACTAGCTCGCCAAGCCATTTCTTCGGAAGAAGAAATAGTTTAAATTTAAATTGTCCAACCGGCATCCTAGCGACTGGATCGGGGCGAGAATAGGTAATTACACTATTCAAGAACTGGTTGGTGAAGGTACGTTCTCGTTCGTATTCAAATCGTTAGATAGATTAACTCAGTCCGAGCGTGCAATTAAAGTTCCAAAAGAAGAAGCCGCAAATCCAGAATTCACACGCGATTCCCACCCTGTTGGAACAATGGCTCCCCATGAGCCTGTGCCGACTCAGGTCTTTGTGAAAAAGCCTGATAGATACTCGCCTCAGGAAGCGTCTCCTTATAGTATTCACAAGATTCAAATTGCCCGCACAAGAGCCGTATCGGAGCAGGGTCTTGTAAGTATCGATGATTACTCACTGGAAAAAGATCGTGTTTTTTCAGTGATGCCGCTCATAGCCGGAAAAACTTTCAGACAGTATATGCGATCTGGTCCGGTACCAGTTGCGGTGCTTAGAAATCTGGCTCTTACCTTGCAGAGACTCAATAATAATCAGGAATTCGGCTATCATGGCGACGTTAAGCCGGAGAACATGGTAGTAACCAATAGTGGTGTTATTCTTGTTGATTGCGGATTCTTTGGTGCTACCGAATATGGTGACACCGAAGACGACCGTAAATCTTTAATCGTGACCACTCCAAGATATTATCCTCATCTAAAAGCAGATGACTTACTGGCATTTGGGCTTATTCTATGGGAAGTAGCTTGTCGCAAACCGCTTTTAACCGGGGTATCGTATTCGCGCGATTTCGATTTGAAAAAAGCATCGGACGACTTGCTTGAGCTCGTACACAAGGAAGAAAATCTGGGCAATTTCCATTTTTCGCAAATAATCAAAACAGAAAAACCATCGCAATTGCGAGGCGGTTTGCCAGAAATTGTCGAGCATATCTTATTGCGCGCAGTGCGACTCAATTTCATCGAAGACGACAAGCTTGACGTTTCACCAGGTTATGACAGTTTTGAAGAAATTGCTGATGATTTGCGATTGATTTCGCAAGAGGGCATTCACTACTTGTAAGTTCTCGATACCGTCGAAATTTAATAGAAGCAATTAGCCGGAGACGTATTTGTTTCGCTTTGGCTTGGGAATATTAAATAGGCAATAGTTTAAAGGATGTATTTATGGCTGAAGGTGAACAAAATGTCGAACCTGCTGTATTGACGGGTGGACATGATTCTGAGGAAGTTTCGCCCGCACGACCTTTTGAATTTGTCAATCTTTTGGAAAGCAATCGCTCTCCTTTAGTTAGCCCTGAGCTGAGTTCGGTTTTTCCCGATTCCAAAGCCCTGTTAGCTGGTCTTGCGGTGTCTGGCAAGCCAGGTGATGGAAACATCATTTTGGCTCAAGCTGGTCCAGAAGGTTTAAGACCATTTGCACCGCTGTCAACTCCTGAAATGACTCGTTTTCAACAGGGTGCGGACAAAGTGAGAAATGGCGAAACGTTAGAATCCGTTTTTAAGTCTGATTTTAGTCCGTTGATGCTTGAAGTTGATAAAAAAACAAATGATGCAAGGTCCGAATTTCAGAAAAGGTTTGGAGATATTCTGAAAAGTAGTCTTCCTGTTTTGGATGCAAAGGACAGTCTAGTTCAAGGCATCAGAAGATTGGAGGCTAATCAGTCTAAAATACCAGATACGCCCGAAAATAAGGCCAAGCTTGGCGAGCTTCTGAATATGGTTTCGTCGATGATTGGAAAACCGGGAGACGATCAAATTACTCGCGACCCTACCTTGGGTCCAATAACTAAAGCTGAGATCGACAGATTCGCAGCGTTGGCAAACGAGATGCAGTTGCCTGGGGCGGCGGAGTTAATTAGCAAATTCAATAATTTTGCGCAGACTTTCAATCGCCATCAGCCAGAAATGGCTGAGGGTGTGAGATTGGGAAGAAACTATAACGATGCACTAACTAATCAATTGCAGATTTATGATGGGGTAACTAGCTTGTTTGAGGCGCAAGGACATCCTCAGGCCTCCCGTTTCCGTGCATTAACTCAAGGAATTGCACAAGCTGAGCAGGAATTCTTGCAGAGATTCGTTTCTGGATTCAAATTTCAAAAAGTCTGATTAGACTGACTGTTCAGGTTTCTCTTCCTTGTGTGGTTTCATAGTTGGAAATGCTATGACATCTCGAATAGACGCCGAGTCTGTAAGTAGCATCACAAGCCTGTCTATACCGATACCTATTCCCATGGTCGGTGGCATTCCGTATTCCATGGCCAGAATGAAATCGAGATCGAGCGGCATTGCTTCAACATCGCCCGCAGCTTTTTTGCGTGCTTGTTCTTCCAGTCGAGCTCTTTGATCTAAGGGGTCTGTAAGCTCGCTGTAGCCGTTTGCAAGTTCGCGCCCGGCAACCATGAGCTCGAAGCGTTCGACTTCGCCGGGTCTGTCTCTATGCGCTTTTGTAAGGGGTGAAATTTCGACTGGATAATCGATGATGAAGGTAGGTTGAATCAACGTATGTTCTACTTTCTCTTCGAATATTGTATTTATCACTTCACCGCGTGTTTTTTCGCCGTCTAGTCTGACACCAATTTCGGTGGCGCAAGCTTTCACCTCGTCGAATGTTTTCATCGATTCGACATCTTTGCCAGTCACTTCTTTAATGGCGTCGACCATTCTGATGCGTTTGAAAGGCTGTTTGAAATTAAGTACTTGTCCTTGATAGACCAGGTCTGATGTTCCGCAGACCGAAGTTGCGCACTGGAGAAGCATTTCTTCGGTGAAATCCATTAAGTCTTTGTAATCGCCATAAGCGCAGTACATCTCGAGCATAGTGAATTCGGGATTATGTCTTGTGCTTATGCCTTCGTTGCGGAAGATACGACCAATTTCATATACGCGCTCGAAGCCACCCACTACGAGCCGTTTTAAGTGCAGCTCGGTTGCGATGCGCAAATACAATTCTAGATCGAGTGTATTGTGGTGCGTGACGAATGGTCTTGCATCGGCACCACCAGCCTCTACTTGCAGAGTAGGAGTTTCGATTTCTAAAAAGCCTCGGCTATCGAGAAAATTGCGAATGGTGCGAATAGCCAGACTGCGCTTGCGAAGCGTGTCTCGGACTTCGGGATTGATTATCAAATCGACATAGCGATGGCGATATCGCGCTTCGACGTCGGTAAAGCCGCTCCAGCTGTCGGGCAGCGGTTGAAGCGATTTGCAAAGCAATTCGAAATCGGTCACTTTTACAGAAAGTTCGCCTGCTTTTGTGCGGCGAATCGTGCCTGTAGCGCCGATGATATCTCCTTTGTCGAAGAGTTTGAGCGTTTGCAATTTGTCCTTGTCAAGATTCTCTTTGTGGCAGAAGAGCTGAATTTTGCCCGAATCATCGTATAAGTCGACAAACATCCAGGTGTTGCGCTCATTCATGACGCGCCCACAAACCTTGACCACGTCTTGAGTTTCGGTTTCGTTAGCAAGGTCTTTGTACTTCTCCTGCAAGTCTTTATTCTGATGGGTGCGCTCGAATTTGTAGGGATATGGCTGTATCCCTTGTTCGCGCAGAGTTTGCAGTTTTTTCAAGCGCTCGTCTCTGAGACGCGAGCTTTCTGAATCCTTACTCAAGTGAGAATCTCCAATTAATTGATTTGAATGAATAATTTACCTAGAAAGAGGGGGTCAAGACCTGAGTCGGTCCTAACAAATGGAAGGTTTCGGGCGAATTCAGAGCCCATCATTCATGTTATAATTTACCATTGTTACAGCCGCTTCAAAGCGGCATGGAATCTATATTTAACTGTTTCAGGGGGATCTTGAATAGTGAGCCAATCTAGTGGATCCGGGGGCAACGCAGGCGGCGGAGCCGGTTCAGGCGGTCGAGTAATTACGATCGATTTGAAAGAGGAAATGCGCAAGTCTTTTATAGACTATGCAATGTCCGTCATCATTTCCAGAGCCATTCCCGACGTGCGCGACGGTTTGAAACCAGTGCACAGACGCATCATTTTTGGTATGAACGAGCAAGGTCTTGCGCCGAACGAGAGATATCGTAAAGCGGCAAAGACAGTTGGTGAAGTTATGGGTAACTATCACCCCCACGGCGACCAGGCTATATACGATGCGCTTGTCAGGCTGGCTCAGCCCGAAAGTACAAGATATATGCTTGTCGATGGTCACGGTAATTTTGGCGATTTAGACAACCCGCCAGCTGCTATGCGATACACTGAAGCACGTCTTGCGCCTATTGCAATGGAAATGCTTGCTGACATCGATGCTGAAACGGTTGACATGCGCGCAAACTTCGACGACAGTCGCAAAGAGCCAGTCGTCTTGCCCTCCAGAGTCCCGGCATTATTATTGAATGGTTCTGCTGGCATCGCAGTCGGTATGGCAACCAATATTCCTCCTCACAACTTGAAAGAAGTGATGGATGGCATCATTGCCAAAATCGACAATCCCGAACTTACTTCCAAAGATTTGATGCAATGGGTCAAGGGTCCTGATTTTCCATCGGGCGGTACCATAATGGGAACCGAAGCTATTGAAGAATCTTTCTTGACCGGACGTGGTTCAATCATGGTTCGCGGAGATGCCACCATCGAGCAATTGCCCGGCGGAAATGGTCGTCAGTCGCGCATGGCCATTATCGTCACATCGCTTCCTTATATGGTGGGCCCTGAAGCTTTTGCCAAACGTGTGGCAGAACTCGTTCGAGGTGAGCGTCTAACCGGAATCAGCGACGTCAACGATGAAACAGACAGAAACGGACTTAGAGTCGTAATCGAACTCAAGCGTGACGCCCATCCCGAAGTGGTGCTCAATAACCTCTACAAGCACACTCAGTTGCAGCAGTCATTTCCAGTGAATACTCTGGCACTGGTGCGCGGACGCCCAGCCACTCTTCAATTGTCTGACCTGCTTCAAGAATTCATCGACCACAGAATCGATGTTGTCACTCGTCGCACCAGATACCAGTTGCGCAAAGCCGAAGAGCGCGCTCATATTTTAGAAGGCTATCTAAAAGCTCTAAAAAATATAGAAGAAGTCATTCAAGTCATAAGAAAAGCCGATTCAACCGATGAAGCAAGACAAGGTTTGATTTCGAAATTCGGTCTTGACGAAGTGCAAGCAAACGCAATTCTCGAAATGCAATTGCGCCGCCTGACAGGATTAGAATCTGGCAAGATTCAAAAAGAATACGAAGAGATTCAAGCCAAGATCAAAGAGTACAAAGCGATGCTCGACAATCGCCAACTCGTGCTCGATGTTATCAAAAAAGAAACCACTGCAATTCGCGACAAGTATGGCGACGAACGCAGGACTCGCATCGAAGGCAAAGTCGATACCGATATTTCGGCTAAAGACCTCACGCCTAATGAAGCGATGGCAGTATTCATCACCAACCAGAACTATATCAAGCGTATTCCGCTTGATACATTCAAACGTCAGCGTCGTAACACACGCGGCGTAACGGGCATGAAGACTCGCGAAGAGGACGAAATTCAACACTTCTTCGTAGCCAATATGCACGACCGCCTGCTTGTCTTCACGAGTAGAGGTCAGGTATATCCGATCGAAGTTATGGACCTGCCCGAAGGCGGTCGCACCGCTCGAGGTCTTGCCTTGGTAAACCTCGCGCCTATAGGTCAGGAAGAAAATGTCACAGCTGTTATTCCTGTGGCTGAATTCAAAGACACATCGCATCTCATTATGCTTACAGCTGGTGCTTACATCAAGAAAGTGCCAATGTCAGAATTCGCTAGTATCAGACGTAGTGGCATCATCGCCATTTCGCTTGGCGAAGGAGACGAGCTTGGCTGGGTGAAAACATCCACTGGCAAGTCCGATGTATTAATCGGTACGAGCAACGGTATGTGTATTCGCTATAGCGAAGAAGAGCTGAGACCGATGGGTCGCGCGGCTCGTGGCGTGCGCGCCATGACGCTTCGTGAAGGCGACAAAATAGTTGGATTCGACGCTGTTGAGCCAAAAGACACTCACAGTATTCTGGTCGTCACAAACGACGGTTATGGTAAACGAGTCAAGTTCGACGAGTTCAGACAACAAGGTCGCGGTGGTGTAGGCATCATCGGAACCAAGTTCAAATCTGGCAGTTCAAGACTTGCTTGCTTGACTGTAGTTGCTCCCGAAGACCATGTAGTCATTGCCACCGCCAACGGCATCGTGGTGAGACAGCAAGTGTCCGAAATCAGCTCGCAAGGAAGAATGGCTACTGGAGTACGTATCCAGCAACTAGGCGCGGATGATTCTGTGGTTTCTGTAAGTCCGTTCGTTGATCCGACGGCTTCGCAAGATCTCGGAACAGATACTGGAGAAGTCGATATAGTAGGCGACGACGCAGCAGAATAAGACTGAATCTAGATCCAAATCTGAGATCAGAGCTAAATCTGAATCCAAAACCTAACAACAAAGAAGAGGTGTCTAAAAGCACCTCTTCTTTCAATAAGTAAACTTGCGCCCTTTATCTCATTTGGTCGTTAGAAAAAGGGCGCATCTTTCCTTTCTGCAGAACAGCAAGAAAAAAGACACTAGCCCTTTGTAGTGAGATATTCGACCAAAAAGATTTTCAAGACAATTCAAGAGAAGTGTTCAGGAGAAGTGTTCAGGAGAAGCGAACAGCTATTCCCAGCTCGCGTCCTTTTTGCTGACACCAGTTGATTGCTAGCTGACGAGCAAGAGCGAGATTCGAAGCTGGATTTGAACAGTTGGAAAATACTTTCGCCAGTATTTGTTCCAGCTCCATTTTGTGAGGCTGCATACTCTGTGGCACAGTGCACGGAAAACAAACTTTCCATGTACCTGTGTCGTCGACGCTTACGATATCGAGATCAAGCGTGACTTCCTGACTTTTAGAAACGGAGATTGAAGCGCTTGTCATAAGGTTAGACCCGTGTGTAGTGCCGGTCACCCTTATAATAACGTTACATTTTCAAAATTGGCAAGCCCAAAAGCTCACTATTAGCCAAAAATCATGTTGTCATGAGAATTGTCTTAGAGAACTAAAGAGATGCAGAGCGAATTAGCGTGAGCCGTCTTCTTCTTTGAGAACATAACCTTCGCCGCGAACGGTCTGGATAAGACGTTTTTGGCTGGCATCTTCGAGTTTGGAACGCAAATAACGAATATATACTTCGATTACATTGGATTCGCCGATGAAGTCATAGCCCCATACTTTGTCGAAAATGAATTCGCGTGAAAGTACTTGCTCTGGATACTGCATGAAAAGTCTCAAGAGATCGAATTCTTTGGCGCGCAAATCGAGTTGGCGCTCTCCGCGCTTGACCACACGATTGAGCTGGTCCATCCACAAATCCGAATAGGTCAAAATGCCTTCTTGTGGTTTGCGTCTCATTACTGCTCTTATGCGAGCAAGCAATTCTTCTGTTGCAAATGGTTTGGTCAGATAGTCATCTGCACCTGAATCAAGACCGACTACACGATCCTGGACGCCGTCTTTGGCGGTTAGCATGATGACTGGAACTTTGGACATTGCGCGCAGGCGGCGGCAAACTTCCACACCATCAAGACCAGGAAGCATCACGTCTAGAAGTACCAAGTCTGGTTGGTCACGTTTGAAAAGATCCAGACCCTGATTGCCTTCATGGGCTACTGATACTTGATATCCTTCATAACCGAGTTCGAGCTCAATGAGTCTCGCGATGTTAACATCGTCCTCAATAATGAGAATCTTTAAGGCGCTGCCCTCGTTTCCGCTAGACACGATATCTGTTATCCCCCGTCTGTAAGCAACCTTTATATGGTAGCTGAAATTCGTCTCACTGCCCGGATTATGTATTTCCATTACACAAAACGTAAAAGCATCGAAGCATGGCTTTCATGCCTGGCATTGAACATTAAATTTAGCAGGTGTTAACCCGGAAGGAAATACCTTAACTACCAATAAATTGGAATTTCTTCGACTTATTGCTACCTGAAAACTCACTTTTTACATAAGCCTTTTTCAAGTGCTTACCAATTCAAGATTGGTCAACCGAAAGACTATTTGCCGAAGCGACCCTGCATTTTGAACCAATAATCGGCTTCTTTGCCGACAGGTGCGGCCTTTTTCTGATTCTCAGGAGCGCGTGAACCATAGTTATATGAATAGGTAGTGCCAGGGCTTACGCTTGGTGTTTGTTGCACTGGCTGGCTCAAGACGGTTGGCTGCGAAGTTGGCAAAGCTGAGGGAGTTTGCGTCTGTATAGTCATTTGAGTTTGAGCTTGTACAGCTGGTTTTACTTCTTCCTCGGGTGGAGGCGTTTTCTTCACTACCCGTCCGGAAAGAAAGGCTTTATATGTATAAGGGCTGTCGTCATCAGAGGGAAGATCGCGTGGTGATGAGGGTTTCGCTGCGATAATGAGCGGGTCGCCATCCCATTTGTTGGCGATGGTGGGAGTCTGACTGGCTTTGCGATCGAATTTGACTTCAGACTGCACTTTGTCTTTTAAAGTCTCAAAGCTCGTCACTAAATCTGCTTTGGGATCGCCTAAAGACTCTATTAGATTATGGGTGAACACGCCGTTTTGATAGCGTTTAGATTCCCATGAGCGCTGTTGAGCGGCGCTAGAGCTAATAACTATCTGACCCGTTCCGGCAAGTGAGTCCGGATCGAAGTTCTGGGCGCGATACAGTCCTTTACTCTCGACAGCAGTTGCAGCACCAGAGTTACAAGCATCCAAAATCATTACGATACGCGAGCACTCGGTGCGGTCTTTGATTGTGGTCAAAAGATTCGAGAGGTTGATACCTGTAGTGAAGATTCGGTCTTCATTGGTATCGTGAGCGATCAAATAATTTTCTTTTTTAGCTGTATCAAGCTCTGTGGGGCTGCCGTGCGAGGAGGCGTAAATCATAATGAGATCGTTCTTGCCGGCGCGTTGCAAAAGCCATTCATCACACAAACTTGCAATGATGTTGTCGCGTGTAGCATCGCCGTTCAATAAGAGAAGAACGTGATCAGGAGCGAAATTGGCTTTTTCGACTAAAAATTTGGCAAAATCGGCGGCGTCTTTAGCCGAGAAGTGAAGCTGCGGAATGCGCTTGTCTTTGAAGCTATCAACCCCAATGATTACAGCCCATTTGTCGCGGATAGCGCTTACGTTTTTGGTAACTCCGACCTCTAAAACCTTTTTTGGGGCTTCTTCCTTTGTCTGTGCGGGCGAAGCTATGCTGAAGCTCAAGGCGTTTGCCAGCATAAGTGGAGCGATTATGGCTCCCAAAAATTGTTTTGCGTAATTATTCATGGTCCGAATTTCCAACTACCTACTATTATGCAAAAGGCACCGATTTTTTTCTACATCGGTTCAACCCTTACACCCAGTAAATTAGGTGGAATCGCTATGGCTTTATAACAAATTGTTCTGGTCGGCCCAGGCAATCTCTGCTTTGACCGCTTTATCCAGGTCCGTTTTTGGCTTGAAGCCCGTTTCGCTTACCAGTTTGTTTACCGAACAAGTTGTTTCAGTAGTCAGTTTTTCCAGTTGCTCAGAGGTAACGGGTGCTTTTCCAGGCATAAAAGTTTCAAGCAATTTGACGCCCATTTTGAGTATTCCAGCGTTATAAGTGCCAACTTTTATATTGAGTGCCGAACCGATTGTTTCTGCAAGCTCGAATACTGTTACAGGCTGCGGGTTGGCCACGTTGTAAACGTGGAATCCAGGAGGCGTTTTTTGCAAAACGTTCAAAACTGAATTGGCGCAATCGCGAGCGTAGATAACAGATTTACCGGTTTTGCCACCGCCAATGTGTTTGTATCTTTCGCTTTTGATTTCGCGAATCATCTTAATAAGATTGCCGCGGTCACCTTCGCCAAAAACCAGAGAGGGGCGCAAAACAATAATTCTTGGAATGCCATCGAGGCTGCGCAAGAAATTTTCTGAAGTCGATTTTGAAACTGCGTAGGGGCTTGTCGCTTTTATAGGTGCAGTTTCGTCAACATTGCTAAATGGACCGGGTCCGTAAACTGCTGATGAACTGAAGAAAACAAGTGTGTTCACTTTGTTTGCTTTGCAAGCTTCAGCAAGTTGCTGGGTGGCCCGCACATTCATCACTTCGTATTCTTGATATTGCGCATCGGGCATGTGCACGAGACCGGCGGTATGAACCACTGTGTGACAACCATTGGTCAGCTCTCTGTAGTCTTTCTCGAGCATCATAGTGAAGTCGGCAGTCTTGAAATCAGCCATTGCTACATCGAAAGCATTATTGATTTTTTGTTTTGCCGCCATCTTGTCGCGCACTTGCGCGCGGACAACTCCGTAGCTTTCGCGCTGCAGAATATCTACTACTTGACGCCCTATCATTCCGGATGCGCCGGTGACTAGGACTGAATTATTTCCGCTTGTATTTGGTGGTGCCATCTTTAAAAGTAACGGGTCTCACTGGTTTTATTTAACAGGAGTTTCGAATTTTTCTGTTTCTTCAGATTTTTTCGTTTCTTCTGACTTATTCGTTTTTGGACTGGACAAAGCGATTTGCTTGTCAATAGCCTCTTTCTTCTTATTGTCAGTAAAAGACTTGAATTGATTCACCAAAATAAAAAGACCGGCTCTCGCCCAAATTGCAGCATACACCAGCAAGTTAATCGGGGCCCAGTATTGTTTAGCATAGTGTTTCCTGTAAAAAACTTCCATGCCTTTGTGCAAATTTATCGTGGCACCGATAGGCCTTAACCGGCTTGAAGCTCCATGAATGTGATAAACCACGCTTTGGGGAAAATAAATCACCTTGTAACCGTCTTCTTTTACGCGCCAGCACCAGTCGATATCTTCGCCAAACATAAATATGTCTTCATCAAGAAGTCCGATTCGGTCGACAATGTCTTTGCGAACCATCATGCAAGAGCCAGAAAGTGCGTCGACTTCCAGTTCTTTATCTGGGTCGGCATGAGTGAGATTGTATTTGGAAAATGTTTTGTTGTTGGGAAAAATTCGGCTCAAATAAGTGACACGGTAAAACGCCGATTCAAGTGATGGAAACGAACGTCTGCAGGCAAGCTGCAATGTTCCGTCCGGGTTCAAGACTTTGGGACCGACTGCACCGCATTCGCTTCGCTCGTCAAGAAAGGCTCTAAGCTTGGATATCGCGTTGTCTTCGACCAGGGTGTCCGGGTTCAAGAGCAGCACATATTTGCCTTTGGCTCTGGGAATCACTTGATTGCAAGCAATAGAGAATCCGAGATTCTCGTCGTTTGCAAGCAAAAATATTTCGGGATAGTTTTTTGAAATCAGCTCTACGGAGCCGTCTTGAGAGTTGTTGTCAACAATCAAGAACTCGAAATCTTTGTAACCAGTATCGTTTGTTTTGATTGATTCAATGCACGCCATGAGCAGGTCCGGCGTTTTCCAATTTACGATAACTATCGAAACTAAAGGTGTCATCACTATCTCGTTTTATTTAGACTTGCTAGAAATTTAAAGAGGGCCGGAATTTACCAAATGCCTTTTTGAGCGTTTCGCTGATTTCACCTACCGATGCGTAAGCTTCGACAGCAGTGCAAATATACGGCAGTAAATTCTTTTCTTCAGAACCAGCTGCATGAAGCAGCTCTTCAAGCGCTTTTTCGACCGCCTTTTGATCGCGCTTTGATTTTACTTTTTTGAAACTTGCTTTTTGTTCTTCTTCAAGACCAGGGTCTACACGCAAGACTGGAATTTGTTCTTCGTCGCGATCAATGTATTCGTTTACGCCCACCACGATTTTATGCTTGCCTTCGACATCTTTGTGATATTGGTAGGCAGAGTTTTCAATTTCTTTTTGAATATAACCAGCTTCGATGGCCTTTACGGCACCGCCAATTTTCTCGATTTTCTCCAGATAATCTTCTACTTCTTTTTCCAGGGTGTCAGTGAGTGATTCTATGTAAAACGAGCCAGCAACAGGGTCTACGATATTAGTAACGCCTGTTTCATAACCGATTATCTGCTGGGTGCGAAGAGCGGTGAGGGCCGAAGCCTCGGTCGGCAAGCCCAGCGCCTCGTCCTTGGAATTGGTGTGCAACGATTGTGTTCCGCCGAGAACTGCAGCAAGAGCTTCGATTGTTGTTCTCACGATATTGTTGTCAGGCTGTTGAAGAGTGAGACTCGAACCAGCTGTTTGAGTGTGAAAGCGCAACATGAGCGAGCGTGGATCTTGAGCATTGAAGCGCTCTTTCATAATTCGTGCCCAGAGTCGGCGTGCCGCTCTGAATTTGGCAATTTCTTCCATGAAATCCATTTGGGCGACAAAGAAGAAGCTCAGTCGTGGCGCGATATCGTCGACTTTCAAGCCTTTTGAAATTGCAGCTTCGACATAAGCAATTGCATTGGCTAGAGTGAAAGCCACTTCTTGTGCGGCTGTAGCACCGGCCTCGCGAATGTGATAACCACTTATCGAAATCGAATTCCAGTTGGGCATGTCTTTGGCGCAGAAGTCGAAGATGTCGGTGATTAAGCGCATCGAGCCTTTCGGCGGAAAAATGTAAGTGTTTCGTGCTTGATACTCTTTGAGAATATCGTTTTGAATCGTGCCTTTGAGCAAAGCTGGCTCTACGCCCTGTTTTTTGCCTACTGCTCGATACATGCAAAGCAGAATGGCACTGGTGGCATTGATAGTCATCGAGGTCGAGACTTTGCCCAGGTTAATTTGGTCAAATAAGAGTTCCATATCGGCAAGCGTGTCGATTGCAACACCAGTTCTGCCTACTTCGCCAAGTGCGCGTGGGTCGTCCGAGTCTATTCCCATCTGGGTAGGGAGGTCGAAAGCCACAGACAGTCCGGTTTGACCGTTGTCTAAAAGATATCTAAATCGTTTGTTGGTTTGAGCAGCGTTGCCAAAGCCTGCATACTGCCGCATTGTCCATAGTTTTGAGCGATACATTGAGCGATGTATGCCACGCGTAAACGGATAGTGACCTGGCAAACCAAGCTTAGCGGCTGGGTCCCAGCGTTTCTGCTCCAGGTCTTGTTTGCGATAAACAAATTGTTTATTCAGTTGATTTTTGGGATTTTTTTCTGAGGACATTTCTTAGGTATAATGACGACCTGCACGCATATTATATAAAGGGAGAATGTTTCCTCGTGAAGTATTACGAAAATATATTGGAAACTGTTGGATCGACCCCGCTCGTTCGAGTCAACAAAATAGCCAAAGGGTTAAAACCCCTGATCCTTGCCAAGATGGAAACCTTCAACCCAGGCGGTTCGGTTAAAGACCGTCCAGCTCTTCGAATGGTCGAAGAGGCTGAAAAGCAGGGTCTGCTCAAACCAGGCGGCACAATCATCGAGCCTACATCTGGCAATACAGGCACTGGGCTTGCTCAAATCTCAGCTGTGCGTGGTTATAGATGTATTCTGGTCTGTCCCGACAAAGTGGCACCGGAAAAAATCAATTTGCTCAAAGCTTACGGTGCTGAAGTTGTCATAGTGCCAACGAGCGTTTCGGCAAGTTCGCACGAGAGTTATTACTCTGTGGCAAACAAACTGACAAATGAAATTCCAGGCGCTTTCCAGCCCAATCAGTTTGCCAATCCCAATAATCCCATGGCTCATACAGTCTCGACTGGTCCTGAAATTTGGGAACAGACCTCGGGCAAGATTTCGGCATTTGTTGCCGGTATCGGAACTGGAGGAACCATATCTGGTACCGCACGTTATTTGCGCGAGAAAAATCCTGGCATCAAAATAGTGGCAGCCGATCCTGAAGGAAGCATTTATTCTGGTGACATGGCTGGTTCTTACAAAGTGGAAGGCATTGGCGAAGACTTCATTCCCAAAAACGCCGACTTGAAGATAGTCGACGAGATTATTCGTGTCTCCGATAAAGAATCGTTCAATATGGCTCGTCGCCTGGCGCGCGAAGAAGGTATTTTCGTTGGTGGCTCATCTGGTACTGCCATGTGTGCAGCACTCAAAGTTGCAGAAGGCATGAGTACCGAAGATGTAATCGTAGTTCTGATGCCAGACGGTGGCAGAGGCTATTTGAGCAAAATCTATTCTGAAGAATGGATGCGCGACAGTGGTTTCTTGCCATCACCAGAGCACAGCTATTTCTTGAGCGACTTGCTAGCTCGCAAAGAAAAGCATGGCAAAGTGGGTGGCTCGATGATCACCGTTTCGCCAGACGAACCGGTTCAAACTGTAATCGAACTGATGGCAAAACACGGAATCGATCAACTTCCTGTTGTCACTTCTGGCGGACAAAACATCGGTCACATAAATGACGTCGTTTGTATGCAAGTAGTGTTCGAGCGCAAAGACCCAATCAAAGTAAAAGTTCAAGACGTAATGGGCAAGCCATTTCCGCAGCTTGAAGCCAATTCAGAAGTAGACGCACTGTACAAACTATTTCGTCTTGGTAATGCCATGGTAGTAGTCACAAGAGACGGTAAAGCAGAAGGCGTGCTCACTCGCTTCGACATCATGGCTCACTTGAAGGAAACCATCAGCAACCAAGAAAAAGACACAAAAAAATCAAAAGCTGGCGCAACTGCCTGATTGATTCAAATCTATATATAAGGAACGAAAATGAAATTCTCCACTAAAGCAATCCATGTAGGACAAGAGCCAGACCCCACAACAGGTGCGGTTATCACTCCTATCTATCAAACTTCTACTTATGTTCAGGAAGGTATTGGTAAGCACAAAGGCTATGAGTATGCTCGTACCGGAAACCCGACAAGAACGGCTCTGGAACAGTGTCTGGCTTCGCTTGAAAATGGTAAATATGGTCTTTGTTTCGCATCTGGACTGGCTGCTGAAATGAACATCATGAACCTGCTCAAACAGGGCGATCATGTTGTCGTGGGCGAAGACGTTTATGGTGGAACATACAGATTGTTCCAGCGTGTAATGACCAAATACGGTCTCAAATTTTCTTTTGTCGATTCGCGCGACTTATCCAATGTCGAAAAAGCGATTACCAAAGAAACCCGCATGCTCTGGCTTGAAACACCAACTAACCCTATGTTGCAATTGGTCGACCTGCAAGCTGCCACCAAAATTGGCAGAAGCAAAGGTCTCATAAGTGTAGTGGATAACACTTTTGCAAGCCCATATTTGCAGAATCCATTGGATTTAGGAGCTGACATTGTGGTTCACAGTACTACCAAATATATTGGTGGACACTCCGATGTCGTTGGCGGTGCCGTTATTACAAGCAATACTGAATTGTACGACGAACTCAAATTCCATCAAAATGCTTGCGGCGGCGTGCCCGGTCCTCAGGATTGCTGGCTCACCATGCGCGGTGTCAAAACACTTGCCGTGCGTATGGAGCAGCACCAGAAGAACGCGATGGAAATTGCCAAGTTGCTGAGCGGACACGAAGGACTCGAGAAAGTAATTTATCCTGGACTTTCAGACCACCCACACCACGAGCTTGCCAAAAAGCAAATGCGTGGATTTGGCGGCATGCTTTCAATCGTCGTAAAAGGCGGACAGGATGCAGCTCAACGCTTCATGACCGGCACCAAGCTCTTTAGCCTGGCAGAATCGCTTGGCGGTGTCGAATCACTCATGTGTCACCCATCGACCATGACCCATGGTTCTATTCCCAAAGAAGACCGCGAAGCACGCGGCATCACAGATGGTCTGGTTCGCTTGTCCGTAGGTATTGAAGATGTCGAAGACCTTGTTTTGGACATCAAAACTGCGCTTGCCAAAATAAGCACAGTCAAAGCCTGACCTTAAAGCGTTCTTTTTCAAAGGAAAATATTTTGAAGGCAAAGGCGGCTCGATTCATAGCTTTAACACTAGTCTTGAGCTGCCAGCTTCTCTGCTCGTCTTGCAGTAATCAGCAAGACTCGCGTAGTCAAACGCCCATGGTCTGCGTGACCGGGTCGGACACGATGGAAACGCTTCTTTCTGCCTGGTCCAAAGACTTTATGAAAGACAAGCCCAAAGAGCCAGTTTCGCTTACTCTTGTCAGTACCGGAACCGGTATCAATTCTTTGATAGAGCGCAATAGCGACATGGCGGCAGCTTCGCGCGAAATGCTCGATTCAGAGAAAGCCAATGCCAAAGCCAATAATGCCAAATTGAAAAGAGTCATGGTGGCAAAAGACTATATTGCTGTAGTGACACATTCTACAAATCCAGCAACTGAATTGACTCTCGAGCAACTGGCTTCGATATTTTCTGGGCGCACTAAAAAATGGGAAGAGATATCGCCTAAATACAAAGGCACCATCGTGCCTGTGATGCGCGAACGAGATGCTGGCTCGACCAAGTTTTTCCTTTCGCATCTGGCAAAACTAGAAGGCAAGGAAGTAGAACCGGCAGGAAATGCTCAATTTTTACCTTCCAATGAAACTATCGTGGATGAAGTTGCGCATAATAAAATGGCTATTGGTTTTGTTGCGCTTCCTTACACACATTTTGAGTGCAAAACCAAAACAATCAAGATCAAAAAGGATAAAACGTCAAAGGGCTTACGACCAGTTGCAAGCGAACCTTCGTATCCGCTTTTGCGTCCCCTGTATTTCTTTTACGATGCTTCTGCTAAACAAGAAGTAAAAGACTTTATTTCATACTGCACTGGTGAACGTGGTCAAAATCTGGCTAAAATGAGAGGCTTCGCTCCTCCGGACAGCACTGGAGCTGAGGACATTTAATGGCATCCAAATCGTTTTTAGAAGTCTTGAAAGAAAAGGTCATCATTTTCGATGGCGCCATGGGAACGTCTATTCATTCTTTGAATTTGACTCTGGACGACTATATAAATTTCGAAAACTGTCCCGAAATTCTGGTTGAAAGCAGACCTGATGCTATCAAAAAAATTCACGCATCTTTCTTTGATGTCGGCTGCGATATTGTCGAAACCGATACTTTTGGTGGCTCTCCCGTGGTGCTTGCCGAATTTGACTTACAAGACAGAGCTTATGAACTAAATAAGAAGGCAGCCGAAATCGCTTGCGAAGTTGCATCGAGTTACAAAGACAAGCCACGCTTCGTGTCAGGTTCGATTGGTCCTACTACTAAATTGCCATCGTTGGGTCATATCAGTTTTAAAGCTATGCGCGACGCTTATGCAGAGCAAGTGCGCGGGTTGATAGATGGTGGTGTAGATTGTCTTCAATTCGAAACCGGTCAGGATTTGCTTCAAGCTAAAGCAGCGATTCTTGCCATGCTCGACACTATGAAAAAGCTTGGTAAGCGCATTCCCATCATCACTCAAGTTACAATCGAAGCACCACCAATGGGGACAATGCTAGTCGGCTCGGATATCTCCGCGGCGCTTACGACATTGCAAAATTTCGATGTAGACGTCATTGGTATTAATTGCGCCACCGGACCAAGCGAAATGCTAGATCCGGTCCGTTATTTGTGCGGCAATACATCAAGATACGTTTCTGTTCTTCCAAACGCTGGTCTGCCCGAAAATATTGGAGGCGAGACAGTATATAAACTCACTCCCGACGAGCTTGCAACCTCTCTCAAACGTTTTGCTCTGGAAGATGGGGTCAACATAATCGGCGGATGCTGCGGTACTACTCCGGCACACTTGAAAAGAGTGGTAGAAGTCGTCGGCGAGATAGCGCCCAAAAAGCGTAATCCTCTGAATACGCCTGCAGTGGCAAGCATTTATACAAGTGTTCCCTTAGAAATTGACCAGCCGCCACTAATTGTCGGTGAGCGAACAAATACAAACGGAAGTCGTTTGTTCAAGCAACTACTCGAGAAAGACGATCTCGACGGCATGGTCAACATGGCGCGTGAGCAAGAGCATGAAGGCGCTCACTTGTTAGACGTGTGTACCGCTTATGTGGGTCGCGATGAAGTGCGAGACATGACAATCTTCATCGAAAAATTGAATACCCAGATTCAATTGCCACTCGTAATTGATACCACTGAGTTCAATGTGCTCGAAGAATCTTTGCAATATATAACCGGACGCCCACTGGTCAATTCTATAAATTTAGAAGACGGCGTCGAGCACATGAAGAAGAAAATCGCCCTCATAAAAAGATATGGTGCTGCCACTATCGCACTTACAATCGACGAAGCTGGAATGGCGAAAAATGCCGATAAGAAATTAGAAGTAGCAAAACGCATTTACGATCTGGCACTCGAAGGTGGATTGAGACCCGAAGACCTTGTTTTCGACGCTCTTACCTTTACACTTTCGACTGGTAATGATGACGACCGCCGTCTTGGACTTGAGACCTTGAATGGTATCAGTATGATCAAGGCGAAACTGCCTGGTGTCAAAACGATTCTTGGTGTATCGAATATTTCATTTGGTTTCGATCCCAAAATTCGCAAAATATTGAACTCGGTGTTTTTACATTATGCTGTCGAACACGGCTTGGATTCAGCTATCGTAAACGCTCAAAAAATCTTGCCTTTGTTTAAAATCAGCGAAGAAGAACGCGAGTTTCACCGCAAATTGATTTTCGACGAGCGTACACCTGATTACGATCCGTTATTCGCTTTGCTCGATTATTACAAGAGCCAGGAAAAAACAAGCACTAAATCAGTCGAAGATACTTCTGCCAAAAGTATCGAAGATGTGCTCAAGCAGCGCATAATCAATGGCAATAGAGTTAACCTGGAAAAGGATCTGGACATCGCTCTGGCTAAATACAAACCTCTAGATATCATCAACGACATTTTGCTCGATGGTATGAAAGTAGTAGGCGATTTATTTGGCGCGGGCAAAATGCAATTGCCATTCGTTTTACAATCGGCTGAGACCATGAAAGCTTGTGTTCGATATTTAGAACCTTTCATGGAAAAATCAGAAGGCAGCACGCGCGGAACCATGGTTTTAGCCACTGTCAAAGGTGATGTGCATGATATTGGCAAAAACCTGGTTGATATCATTCTTTCCAACAATGGCTATAAAGTTCACAACCTTGGAATCAAACAACCAATCGAAAATATCATCGCTTCTGCAGTCGAGCACAAAGCCGACTGTATTGGTATGAGTGGACTGCTTGTAAAATCGACCGTGATAATGAAAGAAAATCTGTCTGTAATGAACGACAGGTCTATTTCCACGCCGGTAATTCTTGGCGGTGCTGCACTCACCAGGCGTTATGTAGAAGAAGACTGTCGATCGGTTTATAAAGGTAATTTGTTTTATGGTGCCGATGCTTTCGACGATCTCAAAATCATGGAAGCTTTGTTCAAACTGCGCGAACAAGGCAAAAAAGACATTGATATAAACGATGTCTATGCTTTGACCGGTCATGAAAAAGCCGCCCAAACAAATAAAGCACCACGTCTTGAGTTGAGTCTAGATTCTGACTCCAAAGCCGATTCAGAGGAAGACAGACTAGCCGATGGACCGCCTGAATCTGATGACGAAGTTTCACTTTCCGAAAATAATGGACGAGCAGAAGCAGTTAAAAGATTGCCAAAGAGCCAGATTCCAGAGCCGCCTTTCTGGGGCACAAAAGTTCTGGAAGATATTTCGCTCGAAGATGTATTTGCGCATGTCAACAAAAACGTACTAATTCGCGGTCAATGGCGAGTGCGTCAGGGTTCTATGACCAATAGCGAATATAACGAGATGCTCGAAGAGAAAGTGCTTCCAGAGCTCGAAGAACTTAAAAAGCGCTGCAAGGATGAGGGCTTGCTTTTGCCAAAAGCAGTCTATGGATATTTCCCCTGTAGATCTGAAGGTAACGACCTCATAATCTACAAAAATGATATGAAGACTGAGCGATTGCGCTTTACTTTCCCTCGCCAAGACCACGGTCAAAAACTTTGTATCTCCGATTTCTTTAGTGATGAAGAACCAGATGTGGTGGCAATGCAAATTGCTACTGTCGGTCGAAAAGCTTCAAAGTATTCAAAAGAATTATTTGAAAACGACAAATACACTGACTATCTCTATTTCCATGGTTTGTCAGTCGAATCTGCCGAAGGCGCAGCCGAAGTAGTACACAAACGCATAAGACAAGAGCTTGGATTTGGCGATGAAGACGCTAAAGAAATTGAGAAATTGTTTCAGCAAGGATACAGGGGCACCAGATATAGTTTCGGTTATCCAGCCTGCCCCAGTCTTGAAGACCAGGCACTTTTATTCGAATTGCTTGACCCGGGTCGTATCGCTGTCGATTTGACCGAAGAGTTCCAGCTCGTTCCAGAGCAGAGTACATCTGCAATTGTTGTGCATCATCCTCAAGCAAAATATTTTAACATCAAAGGCAAGAAAGCCGTCGTTACTTAAAAAAACGGAACAGTAAAATATGGTTATTGACAAAAACAAGAGGTTGGTCAAGCTTGGAGCTGAGGCTCTTGCGACAGCGCTCCTTGATCTAGCCAATTACAATAGTGATGCGGAAGCTGTGGTTGAGCGGTTATTGGCCAGCCCTAAAGATAACGCGAAGACCTTTAAGAAAAGGCTGTCGAGTTTTAAGCGTCGACGCAGTTTCATTTCGTGGGGCGAGTCGGGCGCGTATGCGCGCGATTTGGCTAGTATGTTAAAGGCGCTAGAAGCATCGGAATCGGATCCAAAAGCAGGTGTCCAATCAGTTGCAGAGTTTTTTGAAGCAGACGAACAAATTTTTGCTCAATGCGACGATTCAAATGGTAGCGTTGGAGATGTATTCAGATTCGAAGCCGCAGAATTATTTGTTTCGTATGGCTCTCGCTGTGACGATAAAGATTGGCTTTTAGAGCTAGTTCTTACTATTAACGAAAAAGATAATTATGGTGTGCGCGATGTGTTGTTTCAAAAGATGTCACAGTTTTTACCAGAATCAATAATTCGTCAAGCTATAGATCGTCTGTGGATTCTGGCGAGTTCTCAGACGGATAAATACAAGGGAAGGCATTGGCTATTCGCAATAGAAGAGCTATCTAAGCAGATTAAAGATCCTCAACTACTGGAAAAAGTTTGTCGTGCGCAATCTGATGGTGAACTTCCTATTGCTTCGATTATTGACATAGCAAAATTGTACTTCCAATGCGACGAATTGGCCTCGGCGCTTTTGTGGGTTGAGAAAATTCCTTTGAATAAAACCTATATGGAGTGTGAGCGCGACGATCTCTTAATCGCTATCTACCAAAAGCAAGGCAACTCGAAAAAACTAATTGAGATTGCATGGCGAGTGTTCAGGCGTGATCGCAACGTAGACTCTCTAGAAGTTTTATTGAGTGCGGTGGGCAGAGAGAAACGTTCAAGCATTGTTGAAGAGGAAGCCAAATCAATCTTGAAAGCCAAAGAATTTGATTCAGGTGATGCTGGTTTCTTAATCGAAACTGGCCGAATTGATGATGCTGAGACATACATTATCGAGCATTCAAAACAGTTAAACGGCGATTTTTACTCAAGCCTTTTGGAGATTGCAAAGGCAATGTTGAAGCACGATCGATTGGTAGCAGCAAGTGTAATTTACAGAGCATTGCTCGATTCCATTTTGGCAAGAGCGAAGTCAATGTATTATCATCACGGCATAGCTTACTTAAAAAAACTCGATTCATTAGCGCAAAAAATTCAGAATTGGAAATCGGTTGACTCTCATTCTCAATACTTTGCAACTTTGCAACAAAAGCATAAACTCAAATCTAGCTTCTGGTCGCAGTTTAATCCGCAAGCAGTCCCACCCAAGGCGAGAGATAAAGTAAAGCCCGCGAGGTCAAACTGAGGCTAATTTTCTGGATGATTCAAATACATAAGCATCAAGCTTGAATCGTTTAGCCAGCTTTTGACGCGCTTCTTTAGGCAGCCCTCGCCGACCCTTGAGGTAATCATTCAAGTTTTGTTTCGAAACGCCGGCAATTTCGGCGGCCTCGGTCTGCGTCATTTTGTGTTCATTGAGCAAATATTCAAGTACCTCAAAGCCGGTTACACTGTCAAAGAAGTCGCCAACTAGCTTGCTTTCATAAGTCTGAATTAGTTGGATCAAAACTTTTGCGTAGCCTACTTCAACGGGCGAAAGTTCTCCATCGCGGTGAGTCAAGCGAAGAATCATATCCTTCGCGGCTTTGTGCTCATCTTTGTTCGTGATTGGAAGTAGAGGCAGTTGTTTTACCAGTTCCATGTATTTTGCATCCATGATTTCGTCTCTGTTTTGTTTTTGTTATCTAGCGAGAGTTCAGTTTCTTCTTATCGTAATCCGCATGGGTCATGAAATCTAGGACAGTGACCACACCTAATTGAAATGAAATGGCGGTTAAAAGCCTAGAATTGTTTCCTCTAATGTCAAAACAATACTGGTTTTCTGGAATATAGTCTGTTGCCGGAAATGTTGCTTTTACGTCCTGAAGGGACTTCCATTGAGCCGTCTTAGTTAACGTGAGCCAGAGATCTAGTCCTGGACGAACATTTGAGTACTTCTTAGCGAACTGCTTAAGGTTGTCTTTTCCGACTAACTCCACTTCGGACCCTTGTTTTCGGTGGCAACATTTAGTGTACTCAATTTTGAGTACAATATCAAGTTAGTCTTGTAGAAAATTACAGCTGGTGCTCAAGTACAGTTTTTGATTTGCGCTATTTGTCATAACCGAAATTTGTTGCTCCTTAGGCTCTTGACGTGCTCCAATGAAGGCATTATAATGCCTTCATTGACATTAAAATTTGCAGGCATATCATGAAACAAATCACGATTAGAGGTGTTCCACAAGAAATTGCCAATGCCTTGGTGAAAGAAAAGAAAAGACGAGGAACGTCTTTAAATCAAACTATTCTAGATCTATTGGGTCAACATTTTGGAATTAGCAACGATTCTTTGTTTGACAATGGCTTGTCGAAATTGGCAGGAACTTGGAGTAAGGCTGATCTAAGGGAATTCGAGAAGAATACTTCAATTTTTAATGCAATTGATCAGGAAGTCTGGAAATGAGTAACCTGTGTATTGACACTTCAGCTTACAGTCATTTCAAAGCTGGTGATTCTCAGGCAGCCAAATTGATTTCTCAGTCTAGAAATGTAGGAATTCCAGCTATAGTGCTTGGCGAGTTGAGAGCAGGATTTCTTATGGGAAATCGTGCAGCTAAGAATGAACAGGAACTGAATATGTTCATTTCGAATCCTGTAGTCAAAGTTATGGATGTGGATGAAGAAGCTTCGCGTATTTATGCCGAGTTAGTTGTTGAGTTAAAAGCCGCGGGCACACCAATACCAACCAACGACATTTGGATTGCTGCCTTGTCTCTTCGTGATGGGGCTTCGATTCTTACTTTCGATAAACATTTTGAGCTTATAAAACGAGTTGGAGTATACTTACTCAAAGTGAACTAAGCAGGTTTCGTTCTTGCATGAAAAGTTTGCCCATCAGCAAATCGGACGAACTCGAATCACTTAGTGGTTCGGTGGAGAGGGTCACGTATTTTAGCGAAGAGAGTGGCTTTTGCGTTTTAAAAGTAAAGGTTCGCGGACAGAAAGATTTGATTACTGTGACTGGTAGTGCAGCATCGGTAAGTCCAGGCGAATATATAGACTGTCAAGGAACTTGGTTCAACGATAAGAATTACGGTCTTCAGTTTAAAGCGAAGCGATTGAGTGTGGTGCTTCCAAGTACTCTTGAAGGCATTGAAAAATATTTGGGTTCTGGCATGATCAAGGGCATAGGTCCCCATTTTGCTAAAAAACTTATCAAAGCCTTTGCTGAAAATGTTTTTGATGTTATCGAACAAACCCCAGAAAAACTCCTGGAACTACCTGGCATAGGCAGAAAGCGAATGGAGCGGGTCGTTGGTGCCTGGGCTGACCAAAAAGTTATCAGAGAGATTATGGTTTTTCTGCAATCATATGGTGTCGGCACTTCGCGCGCTGTGCGTATTTTCAAAACCTATGGCAACGATTCCATTGCAAAAGTTTCGGAGAATCCTTACCGGTTGGCTCTTGATATTAGAGGCATAGGTTTTAAAACTGCTGATGTTATTGCTATGAATCTAGGAATTGAGAAACATTCGCCTATTAGAGCCCAAGCTGGAGTTCGTCATGCATTGCAGGAATTGGCGGAGGATGGTCATTGTGCTTGTGAGAAGGAAAGACTTTCTCAGATTGCTGGAGCGCTTTTGGAAATAGATCAAGAAATTTGTCGCACCGCCATTAGTGCTGAAATAGAACTAGGGAATCTTATCTGTGAGGAAGTAAATGAAAAGAGTTTGGTTTATCTTGCTGCACTCTATAGAGCAGAGTCAGCTGTGGCGAATCATTTGTTGCGTTTAAGAGACGGAGATGCACCCTGGTCTAAAGTCGATGCTCTCAAAGCAATTTCTTGGGTGGAGACTAAAGAACAAATTGAGCTTTCGCCATCGCAAAAAGAAGCGGTAAAGAAAGCGCTCATTTCCAAAGTGCTCGTAATAACAGGTGGTCCTGGAGTTGGAAAAACTACGCTTGTGAATAGCGTTTTGAAGATTATCCGGGCAAAGAAAGCTCAGGTGGTATTGAGCGCCCCAACTGGTCGTGCAGCAAAAAGACTTTCTGAGTCTACTGGACTTGAGGCAAAAACTATTCACCGATTGTTGGAGTTTGACCCGAAAGAGTACCAATTTAAAAGAAACAAAGACAATCCACTGGATACAGATTTGCTTGTGGTGGATGAAGCTTCGATGATTGATGTGGTGCTCATGAACCAATTGCTTCGTGCTGTTGAGAATCACAGTTCGGTCCTATTAGTTGGTGATGTCGATCAGTTGCCTTCGGTAGGACCAGGTTCTGTATTAGCGGATATTATTGATTCTGAGCAAATTCCCGTAGTGCGATTAACTGAAATATTTAGGCAGGCTGCAAGTTCTAAAATCATAGTTAACGCTCATCGAATAAATGAAGGAAAAATGCCACTCAAGAGCGAAGTTGCCGGTGACCTGACTGATTTTTATTTCATAGAGGCCAAGACTCCTGAAGAAATAAACGATAAGCTTATGCATGTCATAAAAGACCGCATTCCCAGTCGGTTTAAGTTTGATCCTGTAAGGGATGTTCAAGTCTTGACACCTATGAATCGTGGAGGATTGGGAAGTCGCTCTTTGAATATAGAGTTGCAAAAACTACTCAATACTAATGACTCGCCTAAGCTAATAAAATATGGCACCACTTTTGGTGTGGGAGATAAAGTGATTCAGACCGTCAATAACTATGACAAAGAAGTATTCAATGGAGATATTGGTACTATATGTAGTATCGACGTTGAAGAGTCACAATTACAGATTGAGTTTGATGGTCGTAAAGTTGAATATGAATCACATGAATTGGATGAGGTTTCGCTTGCGTATGCAGCTTCAATTCATAAGTCGCAGGGCTCTGAATATCCTGCTGTTGTTATACCTTTAGCCACTCAACATTATATGATGCTTGAGCGTAATCTAGTATATACAGCTGTTACGAGAGGACGAAAATTGGTAGTAATAATTGGACAGACCAATGCACTTGCGATGGCGGTGAAAAACAAGAAAGCTACTAAACGAGTCACTGCTTTAGTCGAACGTCTAAAAAAGAGTACTGAATCATGAAAGTTGCCAAAATCGATAACCATCAAATTGCATTCGAGACAGGTTTTGCACCGCATCACATCGTTTTTGCCTTAATAGTAATTTCTTGTGGTGTTTTTCTTTTTCAAGTAAGTGAGATATCTTTTGGGTTACGAATTGCGGCGATTGCATTTTCGTTTGTATTTGCAATCTTTCTTGTAAGTCATAGAAGTCGCATGGTATTTGACTCTAATAAACAGGAAGTGACAATCAGTGAAGGAAGGCTTGTACAGAGTCTGAAAGCTTCAATCCCTTTTTCTGAAATCAAGTCAATTATATTTGAGAAGTCTAGACTGAATAACGATGGATTTGGTCGCTATATTTTAAGACTTGAGAATCGCGAAATTCCTTTTTCTTCAAGCTCACACAAAGTCGGTTCAGATATACGATTAGAAATAAAGAAATTGATTTCGTTGATTGGGTGTGAAGAAATAGTCATTGAAAAAAGAATGAGTAGTACCAATCGAATCAATCAGTCTAGTCAGGCTATCCAGACTTTCGATTTTAGTAACGTCGATCCGGAGGTTATTGAGTTAATTCGACGTAAGCGACTTATAGACGCTATCAAACTTGTTCGAGACCAAACCGGATATGGGCTCAAAGATTCTAAGGAATTGGTTGAAGAAATACAAAGGAGGCTTAATAGTGGGAGCCTCTAAATTCTAAGGAGATATCATGCCGCACATCATTGTCAAACTGTGGCCCGGAAGTTCAGAAGAGCAAAAGACTTTATTAGCTCAGCGCATCGTGCAGGAAGGTGCTGAAATACTCAATAAAGGCGTTGACTATTTTTCGGTAGCATTTGAAGAAATCAGTCCCGAAGAATGGGCCGAGAAAGTGTATAAGCCAGAAATCGATAAAAATATGTCAAAGCTTTATAAAAAGCCGGGCTACAAAATGTAGGAAACAGGTCTGATCATCCTCAAGGATGAGTAAAATTCTTGCCTCGTTTGCCATTATATTTCCTTTGCAAAAAGCGACAGGTCCAGCAAAGGTGTAGAAATGGTAGATGAAAAGCGGGCATCAAACAACGGGAAAATTATTGTTCTAATCGTTTTTATTGTTTTGGTTCTCGTTTTCCTTTTACAAACAAATATAACTAAGAATTTGACTAAAGAATATTCTGGAAAGGCCGAAACTAAATCGCCTCTGCCAGAAGCTTCTGACTGGGAAAAAAATTGGTCCCAAGCCTATGAAGAAATAAACAAAGGCGACTACGCGAAAGCCGAAGACATTATGGAAGCTGTAGTTGAACAAGCCAAGCGCAAAGGCTTTAAAGATTCACGTCTTGCAGCAGGCAATGACTGTCTGGCTTTCATTTATAAAAAGCAGGGCAAATTCGAAGAAGCCTGGCCACTATACGAAAAGAATCTGGCCATAGATGAAGCTGCACTGGGCAAGAACAATCCAGGCTTAATAAATAATTTGAAAAATGTCGCTCTGTCTAAATTGAGCAAAAAGGATTATGCCAAAGCTACCGAAATTTATTTGAGAGTGGTTGCTCTTTGCGAAAAAGAATATGGAGCCGAGTCGCCAAAACTGGCAGCTGAACTTAGAAATTTGATTCGTGCATATGACTTGCAAGGCGATTATCAAAAAGCAAAAGAAGCGGGCGAGCGTGCACTTGCCATTGACTCTAAAGCTTACGGCACTCAAGACCTTGTTACTGCAATTGATTTCAATAATCTTGCGCTCATAGATTACCGTCTCAATTTGATTGAAGATGCATTTAGAAGTGCTGCAACTGCAATGAGCATTGCCGAAAACAATAAGAGTGCTGCGGTAGCAAAAGTGGTATCACTCAATTATCAGTATATTACTGATTCTTTTGAAAAGCCGTTTCTAGAGGGAACTCGCGACGCATCTGCGCAATTCCCTGAAAAGGCATTCGAAGAAGCTAAGTCTTTAAAAACGTCAGATCCAAAGAAAGCTGCTCAGGTTTTGATAGATAATCTCGCTCAAGCTACTAAAGCTGGATGCGGTTCTGAAAACCTGGGCAAATATCTTGTGCGTTTGAACAATGTATTATTCGCTCAGGGACAGGATTATTCTGCAATCGCATATGGCGAAGTCGCTCAGAAAATTCTTTCAAAACTGAATACACCAAATACAATACCGTCATTAGTCAATGTACAGTCTTACATAGCTATGGGCTATGACAGACAGGCTTATAAAGCTCTCAAGGAAAAGAATCTGGAGCTGTACAAAGATCTGACCGCCAAGTCTAAAGAAAACTATGTCAAAGCAATCAGCCTTGTTCAGAAGGCACCTGCTGGAACAATCAGTTCTGCCTGGTCAAAAACTATCCAGGACGGATTACAACATTCGCAAAAACGAATGAAAGAGTACGAAAACGCTTACAGAGTCGCTAAAGAAAACATTGAGGCATCAGTAAATTGACTTATCTCAACTCAAAAACAATTGAACATATTTCAAGCGGCGAATTTCAAAATCAAAAGCCGTTTCCCTGGACCAATATCCAAGGATTTCTCACAAGAGAAGCGTTTGATGAGCTTTTCGATACATTGCCTAACCCGAGTCAGCTAGATAGCGAATTCGGCAAAGTTCGAGGTTATGGCCAGCAAAGTCATGATCGTTTATCGCTTCAATACCGACCCGGTCTCAATCTTTCTCAAGCATGGCACGAATTCATCGCCGTGCTGCAAGGCGACCAGTACAAGCAATTCATTCGCCAGATGTACGGCTTGAAAGAGGACGAGCCAGTTGTTTTGACAATGCACTGGCACTACGCCAAGACTGGTTGTTCGGTATCTCCACACGTAGATGCGCGCAGAAAGCTTGGTTCTCACATTTTCTATTTTCACAAAGACGACGAATGGGACGAAAACTGGGGCGGACAGACGGTCGTGCTCAAAGGCAAAAGAGAAATCAACCCTCACTCCGCTCCAGCATTTGATGATTTCATCGATGTGGCTCAATCGAAAATTACAGGCAATAGCAGTTTCATGTTCCACCGAACTGACGATTCCTGGCATGGTGTCAAACCACTTGTTTGTCCTGAAAATCGTTTACGCAAAGTCTTTATCGTCGTAATCAACCGATTAACTTTCCAAGTTCGCTGGCGTGCCATGCGAGGCAAAGATGCCGATGGGTATCGTCTGGTAAGAAACTAATCAGTTTTAGCTTCGGTCTTTGATTTGTCTTCGTCTTCGTTCTTTTGAAAGACGAATGTGAACTGAAGTTTTTTTGGAAGTTTCATCGATTCTGGAGGCACTCCAAATGGTGCGCTTCTTGTGATTGCATCGAGCCCACTTTGATCGAGTTCTTCTGATTCAGTAGATTTGACTACTTTGAGTCCAGAGACTTTTCCTTCTTCTTCAACCACAAGTGAAACTGTCAGTTCTTTGCGATCTTCGATATCGGGTTTTGGCCAGTTCTTCTTGATTTTGCGCGATAGATTAGCGACATAACGCAATTCGTCCGCGTTCATCCTGCCAGATGAGGGTTTCTCGCTCGAACTTGATTCTTTAGCATCAGAATTATCTGATTCAGTTGCTGCGTCGTCTGCGTAGACAGGAAAAGCACAAGCGCCTGCTATCAAAAGTGCTATTGCGAAGCTTCTGTTCATTTTTTAATTGTCCCAGTATGAGTCGGCTGCAATCGGACCCTTACAGTAACACAATTGACTGAAATTTTTCCATCAACAAGCAGGACTGTGGTTTTCATTTGTGCCACGAATTCTTGATTTTTGGGTGTTAACTTATATTTGAGGGTTGGGCTGCTAACCTTTTCTAATGACTGAAGTATCAGTGAATTGAAAGACAATTCTTTGCTGGGAACACTAAGAAAGGAATTAGCAACAAACCCTTGACTCAGTAAATCGTATTCAACAATGCATTTCGCATTTTTTTGTGGTCAGCTGAGCAAACTCAGAATTCTGTAAAATTGACCTTTTAAGAAGATTTCTGTGCTCTTCACACCAAGCTTTAACAGTAGCTGAATCTTCTGAATCAGAATGAGTGGTGCGTTTTATTTCATTGCCATATATATCCGGCGGCATTTCTTCAGGCTTTCTTCTGCCTGGTTTGTACATTTTTAGTGCTTCATTACCAGGAAATGATTGGCGCGTAATCGTTTTGGCTGGCTCCTGAGCCGATGATGCTTCGACAGCCATGAGGAGCAATGCTAAAGTAGTCAATTGAATCAGCATATTTTCAGTCTAACACCAGTCTTTTCTGTGTTTTAATTCTAGTGGAGGAGTTCTGTCAAATGGGCAAGGTGTTGCTGCTTTTCATTACGGCAACAGACCTGAAACCTCGCGATTTTAAGATGAAAAATTTAGTACAAATGTTGTGTAAGTCAAATGAACGATAGCTTCTTAGACATTTTACCTACCGTGTTAATAGTCGTGCAACTTGTGGTCCTGTGCTTTATAGTGGGACTTCTCTATTCCTTTTGGAAAAGGTCGCCACGTTCTTGTTATGTGAAGCTCAAATCTCCTCTAACTCATCAAACAGCAGGGATTTTTTCTGTTTATTTGTTTGCTGTTTTTGGCGCTGTTTATTTAATTTTCTGCTTTCTCGCGCAATTTAGATAGCTTCATTGGGTCTATTTATTTGCTATTCTTGGCTTAGCTTATCTTGTAACCTGGATTATGACGGGAATTAAATTTTGACTCAAACAAAAAACACGCTCAACAAGCTTCTTTTCGAGCCTTATAAGCTTAAAAATCTTACTTTGCCCAATCGCATTGTGATGGCACCAATGACCAGGCGTCAGTCGCCAAATGGTGTTCCGGGCGATAATGTCGCAGAGTATTATGCAAGGCGAGCTGCGGGCAAAACTGGGCTGATTATAAGCGAAGGCTCTTTTGTTGACGATCCGGCATCTGGCCGGATCTGGGACTCGATGGTGCCACATTTGTATGGACAAGAGGCGCTTGCAGGCTGGAAAAACGTTATCGATAAGGTGCATGCTGCAGGCGGAATAATGTTTCCGCAGTTGTGGCATTTGGGCATAAAGCCAGACTCTGATGGAGTGAATCCCAGAGTCGAAGACGCCTGTGGACCTTCTTCAATTTCGACCGATGGAACAAAAATTGGCGAAGAGCCAACGCCCAAGCGACTTGAAGAATCAATCGAAGCATATGTTCGTACTGCAAGAAATGTAAAAGAGCTTGGATTCGATGGTCTTGAATTGCATGGAGCGCATGGATATTTTCTGGATCAGTTTTTCTGGGAGAAAACAAACAAGCGCACCGATAAATATGGTGGCAAAACTATAGGTGAGCGTACACGATTCGTCGCAGATGTAGTTAAGGCCGTCCGTAGAGAAGTTGGAGCTGATTATCCTGTGATACTGCGCATCTCACAGTGGAAGCTTAACGCTTATGAGGCGCGCAACGCAAATAATGCTCAGGAATTAGAAGACTGGGTGACACCACTGGCAGAGGCTGGCGTAGATATGTTCCACTGCTCTACACGCAGATTCTGGAAGCCAGAATTTGAAGGCAGTGATTTGAACCTGGCTGGCTGGGTCAAAAAAATTACTGGTATTCCAACCATTACGGTTGGCTCGGTAACCATGAACAAAGAGTTTGGAAGCAAAGACGAACTACACCCAAAAGATACTATTTCGTTTTATGATCTCGAAGAGAGATTAGAAAGAAAGGAATTCGATCTCGTAGCTGTAGGGCGGGCTATCATCAGCAACCCAAATTGGGCTGATTTGGTCGAGCAAAACAAGCTGAGCGAACTGAGAGCTTTTGATATGAGTATGCTCGGATCGTTGAACTGAGTTTCCGAAATTTTTTACTTGCGCAAGCTCGCAACCAAACTTCGAACTGTCTCGTTTTTCATTTCAGGGCATTCTGCCAGCATATCACTCAATTCACGCCGTTTTTTCTTTTGGCGTCCTAGCTCGAACCAGAATAGCGCGCTTTTCGTTTAGGTTCCAACGAAATGGATAACAAAAATCTTGTTTCATGGTAAATGCATTATTCCCAAGCTTATGCTATGAAATAATATATACATCCCGACAATTTTTTTCTGTGTCGAGGCAAAAATGCACTCCAAACCATCGGTAAAACCTGAAATGGATTTTTTAATAGTTATTGGCTTTGTCGCTCTGTATTTCGCGCTTCAATTATGGATTTTGCCCAAATTGGGCATAAGCACTTGAATGAGTCGCTCTTGCTCGGTCGAGCAACCCAAAAAAGATAAAACTGAGCACTCAGACTCCCGACGGTAGTTTTAAGTCAGCCACCATTTGCTTGCTTATGATTACGCGTTGAATCTGGCTGGTACCTTCATAAATCTGGAATATTTTGGCATCGCGCATCAGCTTCTCGACCGGATATTCGTGCGAGTAACCATAACCACCGAAAATTTGCACTGCATCAGTGGCGACGCGCATCGCAGTATCTGCAGCAAAAGCTTTAGCCATAGCTGCTTCTTTGCTGTTTCTTGCGCCCTGGTCTATTAGCCAGGCAGAGCGCCAGCAAAGCATTCGAGCTGCGTCAATGTCTTTTGCCATGTCGGCTAGCATGAAGCTAATTGCCTGATTATTGAAAATTGGCTGACCAAATGCTTGTCTTTCAAGCGAGTATTTGAGTGCGTGCTCCATTGCACTTCGAGCCAGTCCTACTGCGGCTGATGCTACAAGTGGTCTTGTGTGGTCGAATGCTTTCATCGATATTTTGAAGCCGTCGCCTTCTTTTCCAAGTAAATTGCTAGCTGGCACTTTTACATCTTCAAAAGTGACGCCTCTTGTGTCGCTTGCGCGCTGTCCCATATTCTTTTCTTTTGCGCCTACACTGATGCCCTCGCTATGTCTATCCACCAGAAAAGCAGACATACCTCTGTGACCGGCACTAGCATCGGTGGCAGCAAGCACGTAGTACCAGTCTGCAACGCCTGCATTTGTTATCCACATCTTTTGTCCGTTCAAAATATATTCGTCGCCAACTTTCTTGGCAGTTGTTTTGACGCCAGCAACGTCGGAGCCCGCTCCAGGCTCTGTCACACAATAGGCCGCGAACTTCAATTCTTCAGTCATTGGCACTAAAAACTTTTTCTTTTGCTCGTCTGTACCAGCGATAATGACTGGAGCTTCAGCCAGATTATTCGCCTCCATGGCGGTACCAATTCCGGTGCAACCCGATGCAATTTCTTCGGCAATCAGGCAGCCCTCAAAAGACCCAAGACCCATTCCGCCATATTCTTCTGGAATATGTGTATTCATCAGACCAAGTTCCCATGCTTTTGCACAAATGTCGCGAGGAAATTCTCCAGTTTCATCATGGTGTGCGGAGCGAGGCTTCACCTCTTTGGAAGAAAACTGGTTTGCAAGCTGTTGAATCTGTCTTTGCTCATCACTGAGAAAAAAGTCGACCATGAAAAGTGACCTCCGGGACCGTCGAGCCTATATTTTAGAGCAAAATACGATCATTTATCAAAAGCGTCTTTAAGCGCTGCAACTGCTGCCATGTACTTAATGGCGGTGGAGCAAAACTCCATTTCGCTCTGCAGACGTTCCATTACGCTGTTCATCTCTAATATTTTCTGTTGGTCCTCTGTTGAGGCATATAGAATCGCAGGAACATAAAAGGCAAAAGTGGTCGGATCTTCTGGAAACTCTTGCAACGGGAATATACTCCGTTGTGGCTTTAATTTTCCAGACAGGCGAATGACTTCTTGAAGAGTGTCTTTGAGTTCTTCTGCCATAATGAAAGTTTGGGGTTCGGGTTCGTATTCTGGTAAGAGCCTTACCTCAGCAGTGATGTAAGGCGAATCGTCGACGACGCTAAGCAGCTGATAGCGCTGGCGGCCTACTCCTTCGATATTCATGCGACCATCTTCGAATGGTTCCACATCGAGAATTTCAATCATGCAGCCAGTAGTAGCGAGTCTGCCGGTTTTAGGGTCAGTCTTCAAAATCCCGAAACACTTGTCGCCCTTGAGTACATCAGCCATCATGGCTCGATACTGATGCTCAAAAATATGCAGCGGCACGAAATGCCCGGGGTAGACTACTACCGGTAAGGGAAATATTGGCAACGTTCGTACAGTTTGGGTGGTTTCAGACATTGTTCGATCTCAAGCTCCTCAACTTAATGATGAGCCTGCCAGATGAACATACAATGAACGAAGCCGCAAATAGTCCAGACCATTAAAAAATGTCCAGAGCACAGAGATGATGATACATACTGTCTTTGACAGGCGCAGACAAGCCGGGATAACGAGTCTCGATCTTCTGCCAGGCGCTCATGTACAAGCTTGATGCCGCCTTTCCTTCTGGAATCGCCAGAATATCCTGGGCCGATTTTCCGTCAGCGCGCATTTTTGCGGACTTTTGGAAAAAGACGATTTGTTTGTCCAAGCCATTAATTACGTCGTTTTTAAACCCTTCCAGCCCCTTCGGAGTGGCGAGCTGGAGAAATTTTTGTCTGGCTGATACCGTACTAAAATAATAAGTTGTATAAGCGCTTTGATACTGCTGGTTATCCCACGAAACAGTGTCGAACATGACGATTTTTGCCTGAAGCATTTTCAGTAAAAGTGAAAATGAATGGTCGATGTAGAGCTTTTCGTTCTGCGGTATTCCTTTAAGGTCTCTGGGGAGTGGATTAAGGGCGCATGGATACTTGTGATTGGCAGGAAGCGAAATACTTTGTGGATACCAGGAAGACCCAGTTGTCTGGCTGAGTCCGCATAAGGTTGATGTATTGAGCACGAAAGCACCAAATACGGTGGCTATTATTTTGAATTTCGTCACGGTAATTCTGCTCTGAATAAGTAATAATCACTCTCTTTTACCACAATGAAGCCATTGCATCATAAAGTGAAGGGGTGAATTCTTGTCCGTTCGGCGCTTGACAATGAATCCGATTAGCGTTTCTTCAATCCGTGCGTTTAACTAAAACAAACGTGGTGAAATTGTTGTCAGAGTCTTGCATATTTTCTTGCACGATTTTGAGATGATTCAGTTCAGCCAGATTTTTATTGCCAAGAATGGCGTGGTTGAATCCGATTTTGCCGGTACGTAATTTCTCTGCCCAGGTGCTTGGATCGACCAGGTCGCTTTCACCGCTGAATTGTTTTAATTTGGGAAATTTTTTCAAATGCTCTTTGCACTGTTTCAGTGCCTGAGGGTGTGCCACCACGGTGTCAAGATTTTCGATTTTCGCATTGGGCGACATCATCAGTGTGTGAGCAACTTTGAGGTCGTACTGACAAATAATGTCGAACTTATGCTTCTTCATTGCTTCGACAGACTCTGTAACTTCTCCACCAAGTGTATTCTTAATCGCGAATTGACCTCTGTCAAGAACGCCTCTATCTAGAGCTGCAAAAACATTTTCTGTTGTATACATATAGCTGATTTTGTATGATTGCCCAGGATTTGATTTGAAAAACGTTTCCAGGGCAAGTTCGTTGAAGCTGCCCTTACCGCCTTGAATACCAACTTTCAAAACACTTGCATCCAATTTTTTTTCTAAATCTGCTTTCATGGCTGCCAATTTTATTTCTTGTTCCGTACTATTGCCCACAAAGTGAATTTCGCCTGTGAACCAGGTTATAACCAAAATTGAAAATAGGTAGGCTAAAAGTGTTAGCCACCAGAATTTACTTGTGAATTCGATGAACGACTTTTTCAACTATTAGTAAGCTTCGTTATCTTGAAATTGGCTGGACATCAACGATTGTCGAAGCAAACTTTTTAGCTGCCGCGAATGCGAAAAGGTAATGTCCAAGTAAGGCGAATGTGACAAGAATTTTCATTCCTGGATTATAACCAATTTCCACTATTCGCCTACAAATTTTGACTTTATCTGATGCTTCGCGGCATTTATTTATTTCAGACTATCTCAAACTGCTCAACGCAAGTTCTACGCGCTTTATCTTAGAGCTGGTTTTTCCTAAACAACCTTCGATTTTACATAGTCTGGTATCAATTGCGGTGAGCCGATCTCTTATGGTGGCTAACGCATCAATTAGCGTTTCGCGCTCTGTTTGCAATTTATCGCGTTCCACTTTCAGGAGTGATTCTCTGTTCAAGAGCACTGACTTTGCGGTGCTCAATTGATTGGCCGAGTACTCAAGCTCCTTAATTTCGTTTGCACTAACACCCTGTATACAAAGGACAAGAACAGCAGCCACCCTCAACAGGGCAAATCTAGTCTTCATGTTCGTTCCAATCTAGGCTTATCGCACAACACTTACTATTCCAATGTTGCAAAGAAATGAAATTTTGGCAAGTTAAATCGAAAAATTAAAATTGCGATTTTTCAATACAAAAAAGCAGTTCGTTTCTCAAGGAGTTACGCAGCTGGTGCCCGTGCTCTTTCAAGCCTTCAAGGCAGGCATCTTTTTCCTGGTCCGAAGCGGCGATACCACTTTTGTTAGAGTCGATAAACCATTGATTGATGGCATCACGGGCGGTTTTTTCAAAATGAGGATCTTGAATGGAAAGAGCTTTTAATAAATACGGTAAACTCGCCCATTTAGAATTTCGGGCTATGACAGCATGGGCCGTTGCACGGGCCCGTGGCGAAGTAGGATTTGCTACCACTGTCCATAAATAGTCCAGAGTGAGTAGTCGGGGATTTTTCTGTAGAACTTTCTTTGCTTCGCGCGAGCATCTACCACTGTGATCTAGAAATGCCAGTGCTACATATCGCTCAAGCGTATAGTCTTGCGGTAAATCCAGGACAAGATTTTTGAACAGTAATGCGTAGGCTGCTGCCCGGACTTTGCCGCTTTCGCTGTGCAAAAATGGTTCTAGAGTGGTGAAACTGAGTTTGGTGGCAGTCTCACAAAGCGCCGAAAGGCTTGGATAAGCGTTAGATTCTAATTCTAATTCTTTTAGATATATATCTTTCCATTCTGACTCGCCAAAGGCTGTGCGAGCACAAGTCCTAACTGCACGCGTTTGATCAAAGAGTGCTTTGCGGGCGAAGACCAGTTTGTCTTCGAAACTGCTTTTAGCGAGCAGCCATTTAAGAGTAGTGAGACGAACGCTTGAGACTTTGTTGTGAATCCATTTGTCTAAATAGGTCCGCACTTCGGTTTCGTTTAGTGCCGGGAGCGCTTCTTGCACCGCCATGGTTCGAATTTCGGTGTCTTTGGCATTGACGCATACAGCCAGCGCTTCCAACTTGTTTTTCAAAAGCCATAGCTGATACGCGTACAAACGGACATCTCTTTTGGGAGAGTCTAGCTTTATGCGCAGACCGTTGCTCGATTCGACTTGTGTTATTCGCTCTTCGATATTTTGACGAAGTAAGGAGAAATCGTATCTGGTCGAGCGCCAGAGCCCAGGCAGTAATTCCAGTTCGCTTAGAAAGTGCATTCCATAGTCGAGTTTGAGCCTGGACTCTATTGCGTGCATAGCAAGCTCGTGAATCTGAGGCACCCAGTCGTTGAGGCGCAGAAGAATGTAATGCAGCTCTGTGCCGTCGTAGCAGCTCATAAGCTCGCGCAGCGCGGCTTCGCGATAGCGTCCGTCGCGATCTTTAGACCGGCGCCCCAGCTCGCTAATGACCAGATGTTTAGAACTGGAGTCGGGGTCCAGGTTTTTGATTAAGGCTCGAAAGAAGTTATCCACTCAAGTCTCGCGAAGAAAAATTCAGAGCTTTTGGTGACCCAACAGTTTTTTCCACTCCTGAGTACAGAATACTAGAGCGGAGCTGATAGTCAAAGGAGTATTTTTTTGCATAAAAACCGGCTTATTCTTTTCGAATACAAAGTGACCGATGAATTGCAGAAGCCACCCGACTGCCTGCATTCTAAAGAATGCTTTGCGACTGAAGGGCAGAACGAAGAACGAGGCGGCTATAAGCGGTATACCTACCATGTGGGTGAGTTTGCAGCCTACGGTAGTATGTTCGGATTTGTAGTGTCTTAGGTGTTCTTCTAAATCTATTTTACTTGGAAGATTCATCGTAGCTGAGCGCCTTCTCGATAAGAGCTGCATTTGCAGACTGACCTTCTTTCTTCAATTCAGCCACCATTTCCTGGAGTTTCTTGATTTTGTTGGGGTCGTCATTCTTCAATCCTATCAGAGTCTGGACATGCTGGAGATATCTTTTGAATAAAACCTTGGCTTCATCCCGAATCCCCAGTTTGTCTTCGATACGCGCAAGCTTAGAGCAGCAGCCTCTTTGTTCTTGCCCTCTTCTGTTTACACTATTGGGTCATCAATTTGTAGCCAGCTGGAACAGCTGCACTGAATTCGGTAGCTGCAGGTGCTGGACCAATCTTTTTGAGATTCATAGTGGTTTTGCCATATTTTGAATCTGTTGTTGATTGAGTCATCAGTTTGCAATCATCACCAATCCAGGTCTGGCTGGTGGTGCCATCCTGGCTGTATTCCCAACCGTGCGATGGGTGACCGTTAACCACTTTGGTGCCCAAAGATTTTGCTTTCTTTTTCTTGTACCAATCGTCTTCGTATGATTGAGCGGTGGCTTCTGTCATCTTGGCTTTCATAGCCATTTTTGCAGTGTCAAGAAGGGTGGTTACTTCTCCCTTTTTGAAATCTGTGATCATTCGTGTTTTTTGACCAGACATTTCAGTCTTGGTCAAAGTCATGCCATTTCCATCTGACGCCATACGCATTTCAGACTTGCCCTGAGGATTGACCATTTCATATGTGGCATCATAGGCTTTCTTCGGGTAGTCGAATGCCATGGCTGCAGTTGCCATTGTATATGGTGCAACTAGCATTGTGGCCAAAGCTAGAGTAAATCGTGTTTTCACCGTTCGTTTCTCCTTTAATTTTTAGTTTCAACTACTTTGTAGTCTGCCGGGATGGTCGTATCGAATTCAGATTCGGGTGGATTAGTATCAATTTTTTTGAGTTTGGATTTTGTTAGATAACCGACTCTATTTGTGGTTTCAGAGCGGACAATGACATTGTAATCTTCGGCAATCCAAGCTTCACCTGATTCTGAACTGGAACTGTCTTTGAATTTGTAACCGTGGCATGGGTGCCCATCGATTACTTTCGAACCTAAATCTTTGGTGGCGATCTTCTTGTAACCATCCATAAAACTGAAAGATGCTGTTTTTTGTGCCTCATCTAACTTCTTTGTGGTAGCCGTTTTGGTTGAGTCCATAATCGTCGTGTAAAGATCCGAATTGTAGTCTATAAAATATCGAAAGGAAGTGTCCGCATCTTTAGATGACATTCTGACTATGCCTTTGCCATTCGAACCAAATGATCCTTCGCCTTTGCCTTTTGGAGATTCTGTTTCGAAAGTTGCAAGAAAAATTTCTTTGGGATAGTCGGCTGCCCTGGCTGGTAGCGCTATTGCAAGTGGTGTCAAAATTAGGTTTGCAAGTATTACTTTCAGGTATTTTTGCATGATTCAATTATTTCCTTTCTTGAGTTTTTTGGGTTCCTTATTAGTTGAATTTGGAACTGACACATCGTAATTGGCCGGAATCTCTGCGGTGAATTCAGAGGCAGGAGGTGCTTTGTCAAAAGTTTTGAGGGTGAGATTATTGCTGTCAGCGCCAGGACGTTTCATAACGACTACTACCTTGCACTCGTCTCCTATCCATACTTCACGACTAACGCCGTGATCAGTGAAAACGTAGCCTTGGCAATTGTGTCCATCGATTCTTTTTGTGCCTAGATTTTTGGTCGCTCTTTTCTTGTAGGCGTCCATATCATAAAATTCGACGTACTCAACATCTAAAGGTATTTGATGAGCAACTTTGTGTTCGTCCAGGAAAAGTATGGCTTTATTGTTTTTGAAATCAGAAACGACTCTCAAGTTTTGTCCATCGATGGTCATGCGTGATACTCCAATGTCTTTGCCATTCCAGGCCATCGAAATTTGAGACTTCACTCCATTTGCTGACACTGTGTCGTAAGTGGCTTTATAAGCATGTTTTGGTGGATCAAAAGCCAACACCGCCTTTGCCATCATATATGGTGCAAGAAAAGATATCAGAAATGGCAAAATCTGCAATGTCTTCAAGGCTAAACCTCGTTATAGTCAGATGGAATAGTATATGCTATCATTATCTTGCTGACATCAGTTTAAGCATAATTTTTCAAAGGTTGGAATTTATGGCAAATATCGGTAAACGCAAAAAACAACCACCCAAGGTCGTAAGCGACCAGAACTCGAGCGCCGCCAAAGAGAACGAGCAGGCAGGTTCGAAGAAAATGAATTCTAGTATAAATGTGCCTAAAGTAACCAAGAATCGCACCGGTTCTCAACGGGGCAGATAAGCTAAGGTAATCTAATGAAGCAAACTGAGCCAGAGCAAGGACGGCTTGAAAGCCTGACATCGCTCCGGTTTTTTGCGGCATTATTCATTCTGCTTTACCACGCAAGGGCTCAGTTCGATATTCTTGCCTTTCTGCCCAAGGAATACGAATTTCCTCAGGGTGTCACTTTCTTCTTTATATTGTCAGGATTTATTCTGACTTACGTTTATCAGGGTTTGATGAACTCAAAGCAAAACAAAGCGTTTTGGATCAAGCGCTTCGCAAGGCTCTGGCCATTGCATCTGTTCTGGCTTATAGTACCCATAGCTCTCTTGCCTATGTCATTTTTGTTTGCATACAAAATGAGAGAAGGCGATTTCTGGACCGCACTAACTACTAACTTCTTTTTGATTCAAACGGCCGTACCCAACACGCAAATAGCGTTTAGCTTCAACCCACCTGCTTGGTCGATCTCGAATGAACTGTTTTTCTACGCCATGTTTCCATTTTCTGTTTTACTTTTTAAAAGTAAGAACTGGTTTCTAAAGCTGATACCAATAGCGGTGCCAGCAATGTTGATTGTATTATTTGTTGGATTCAGTCATGCTGCACATCTTCCGAAAATGTGCTACGGATTGAGCCAGCAATCTCTCATTTTTACCAATCCACTAGTGCGCATGCTCGATTTCAATCTAGGAATTTTAGTTGCATTTTTGTATCTGCGAACTCGCCATTTCTTTGAAAATAAGAAGATTGCTAATTCGTTCATCGAAATATTTCTGCTTGTCTATGTGGCGTCGACAGTGGCTCTGACTCCGTTTGTTCGAATCATTATTTCCAATCAAAGTGAGTCATTGGCTTTCTGGTTCGTTAACAGTCCGCTTGTATGGTTGCCTTTTTCTTTATTGATTTTGTTTTGCGCATATGGCAAGGGTCTGGTTTCAATTTTATTATCGAATCGCGTTCTGCGATTCTTGGGTGAAGTCAGTTTTTCTCTCTATCTGTGTCATTTTACGATTTTCTTGTACTACCGAGCTTACTTATTGGAGCATCGATCCAATATTGATTTTCTGATTTTCATGACCTTGTGCATGGTATCAAGCGTGGGCGGATATTTCCTCATAGAAAAGCCTGCGCGTTCGTACGCTGCAAAAAGATTGGTACAAACCAAAATAAGTATTAGCGAACCGAAACTGTCTTCTTCAGCCGTTCTATCAGAGAACACATGTCATCATGGCGACCAAACGAAGGAACCAGATACGTGCCCTGGCAAATAGGTCTCAGTTTTTCGAGCAGTTCTTCAGCCAGTTCGAGTCCGACTTTGCTTCCATCTACACCAGCTTTGGCCATGGCATCTCGAATATGTTCTGGAATCGTGATACCGGGTACTTCGTTGTGAAGATATTCGGCGTGTTTGGATGAGTGCAGGGGCATGATTCCAACTAATATAGGCAGCGGTACCTCGCCAAATTCGTCGAGGAATTTTGTCAAATCTTCCACTTGATAGATCGGTTGAGTCATTACGAAATGAGCTCCAGCCTCTAGTTTCTTGCGAAAACGTCCGACTTCGTCTTTCTGATCGTCGTACACCAGATTTAGTGCACAGCCAATAGAAAGTTTCGTTGGCGTGCCAATAGTGTTGTCGCCAATATCTTTTCCGACGTTCAGCTGATTGATTACACGTATGAGACCAATAGAGTCTACGTCATAAACTGCAGTGGCGTGAGCGTAATTCCCCAGGTTGGGTGGGTCTCCCGTGAGAGCGAGAATGTTATTGACACCAAGTGCCTGACAGCCGAGCAGGTCGGCTTGAATGCCCATCAAATTGCGGTCACGGGTGGTGAAGTGGATGATTGTTTCGATACCCACTTTTTGCCCGATAATCTGGCAGGTCGCAAGGGACGACATTCTCACCCGAGCCATAGGACTGTCGCCGACGTTGATGGCATCGGCGCCGCTATCTTTTAAAGCGGTCGCAGCTTTGACCAGCTTTTGGGTGATGGCGCCTTTGGGAGGGTCTAATTCGACGCTTACAAAAAAGCCTTTTTTGGATCCATTTTTTAGTGCGGTAAGACGCTCGGCTAATGTAGGTTGGCTCGACTCAGGCAAGTAAGCGTTTTGATCTTCTTTAAAAGTTGCTGCCGCATCTTTCAAGGCTGGTGCTACTTGCTTGGGCACCACAATTTCGATGCTTGTTTTTTGAGCGGGAAGATCGTTTGCTGTGGAATCTGCTGCTTTTCGTTTGGACGCAATAATATATTCGTCTAAAGATTTGCGCATCGCTTTTATGTGCGCTGGTGTAGTGCCGCAACAGCCACCGATTAGTCTTGCGCCAGCGCGAATGAAAGGGTCTACATATGATGCACAGTATTCAGGACGGCTCATGAACATGTAGCGTCCGCCAGACAAACTTGGTTGACCAGCGTTTGGTACTGCAGAGTATCCGACAATTTTATGGAAAGCGTTTCGTTTGGCAAATGACGCAGACATGCGCAGCAACGAATCGAACACAGGACCAGGGCCGGCACCGCAATTGATACCAACGACTTCGGGCAGATCATCGCCCAATTCGTCGAACAGGCGGACCATGTCTTCAGGCGCGCTACCCATGAGGGTATGACCTTCCGGAGCGAAACTGAGTTGTGCCACCACAGGTAATTTCGACAACGAGCGAGCTGCTCTTATTGCTGCCATCAATTCGTCTATAGATGACATTGTTTCAATCAAGAAAAGGTCGACACCGCCTGCAAGCAATCCTTCCATCTGGTGCTTGAATGCTGTTTCTAAATCTTCGATTTTGGTATCGCCTACAGGTGGCAGCAATTTGCCAGTTGGACCGACCGAGCCTGCAATGAAGGCTTCGTGTCCAGCAATTTCACGAGCGGTTCGGGCAATTTTGGCTGACCACAAATTGATATTCCAGACTTCTTTTTCCAGTCCGAAATTTTCCAGTTTGTACCTGTTGCCAGAAAATGAATTGGTCGTGATAATTTCAGCACCTGCATTTAGGTAATCAACATGCACCTGCTGGACCAGATCGCGATTGGATAAATTAAGTTGCTCAAAGCTTGTTTCAGGCGAGGCGCCACGTGCATAAAGTAAGGTGCCTATTGCGCCATCAGCAAGGATTGGCTTTTGTTTTAATGCTTGGATGAATGCGTTTGTCATACACGTATTGTTATATATTCTTGTACTTTGAATTAGGGAGTTATAACTTTGTTATCCTTTGATCTTGATAATTTAAGCTGAGTGAATTCCCGGACGCAAATGCCAACAGATCCTTCTTTAATTCGTAATTTTTCGATTATTGCCCACATTGACCACGGCAAATCGACTCTGGCAGACAGACTTCTTGAAATTACCAATACTATCGCAAAGCGCGAAATGCAGGCGCAGGTCCTGGATACAATGGATATCGAGCGCGAGCGCGGCATTACTATCAAAGCGCAGCCGGCTCGAATGGATTACAAGGCGCAGGACGGCAAGACCTATGTCCTCAATCTGATCGATACACCAGGGCACGTGGACTTTGGCTATGAAGTTTCGCGCAGTCTTGCTGCATGCGAAGGAGCATTGCTCGTTGTCGATGCCACTCAAGGCGTTGAGGCGCAGACCCTGGCTAACGTCCACCTGGCAGTGGATAACAATTTAGAAATTTTGCCTGTTATCAATAAAATAGATCTGCCCAGTGCAGATCCTGAGCGCATCCGCACAGAGATTGAAGAAATCATAGGCTGGCCGACTGACAATGCTGTAGAAACCAGTGCTAAAGCCAATATTGGTATTATCGACTTGCTTGAAGCGATAGTAAAATATGTGCCAAAACCGCCGAATCATCCTGAAAAACCGCTCAAGGCTCTGGTGTTCGACAGCTTTTATGAAAGCTATCGCGGCATCATTGTATATTTCCGCGTTATCGATGGCGAAATCAAGGTGGGCGACAAGATTCGCTTTATGGCGAACAACAAAGATTTCGAAGTGCTCGAACTTGGCGTTTTGAAACCAAATCAAGTAAAGGTAAACAGACTTGGACCTGGCGAAGTAGGCTATCTTGCAGCTTCCATTAAAGACGTTGCCACTCTTGTTGGCGATTCTATTACAACTGTTGAAAACCCGGCTTCCGAAGCGTTGCCTGGATATCAACCAGCTAAGCCCATGGTTTTCGCTGGTGTCTATCCCGTGGATAACGATCAGCACACGCAATTGCGCGAGGCGCTCGAGCGTCTAAAGTTGAACGATTCTAGTTTGTTTTTCGAGCCCGAATCTTCAGAAGCACTTGGATTTGGCTATCGATGTGGATTTCTTGGACTGCTTCATATGGAGATTATTCAAGAACGCCTTGAGCGCGAATACAATCTCACGCTTATAACTACGGCACCATCAGTTATTTATCGTGTCACCAAAACAAATGGCGACGTTGTGATGATAGATAATCCGGCTAAATTGCCCGAGCCTAACTATAGAGAAAAAATGGAAGAGCCGTACGTGACGGCGAATATCATTTGTCCTACTGAGTACGTAGGTGCTTTGATGGAGTTGTGCCAGGGCAGACGTGGCGTTTATATAGATATGAAATATCTTGATGCAAGACGAAATTTATTGCATTACGAAATGCCATTGTCCGAAATCATCACCGACTTTTTCGATCAGATGAAATCGCGCTCCAGAGGCTTTGCAAGCCTTGATTATCACTTGCTCGATTATCGCGAATCACGTCTTGTAAAACTCGATATCCTGATTGCAGGCGATCCTGTTGATGCACTTTCAGCTATCGTGCACCAGGATAAAGCTGCAAGTTATGGCAGAATGTTGGCTTCTAAATTGAAGACATTGATCCCGCGTCAGATGTTCGAAGTGCCTATTCAAGCCGCTATTGGTGGAAAAATTGTGGCTAGAACAAACGTTTCAGCCGTGCGTAAAAACGTAATCGCCAAATGTTATGGTGGTGACATTTCGCGTAAGCGCAAACTTCTTGAGAAACAAAAAGAAGGTAAGAAACGCATGAAAGCTGTAGGTAAGGTGGAAATTCCTCAAGAAGCGTTTATGGCATTGCTCAAGTTGGACGAAGAATAATGTCTAAGAAGCGTCATAAAAAAGACGAACCCTACAAGAAAAAAAACTCTGCAGATGAAATCAAAAATCAGTCTCTAAAGCCTGATGCTGCAAGCAGTAAAGCAAGCGAGTCTGCAAACGAGACCAATAAAAAAACTAACAAACCACGTTTGTCTGATTTGATTTCGGCTCAAATCGACACTCATGGCGACGAACAGGCAAGACGCACATTGATTGTTGATGCCTGGGAAGCTCGAAACGAAATTTATAATCAAATGTTTGGTGCCAGATCTTTTAGCGACCCGACTCACTGGGCACCACCACCGCGTGAGCTTCCAGCAAATTACAAACCAAGCAATAGCAAAACAATGTCGCTCGACACAAGCGAGCCTTCAATTCAAGCAGACGATCAGCAGCTTGCTATTCTGGCTTATGGACCGGATCCGCTCAGACCATTCTGGACTTATGTCACAGCAGGATTGTCTACGCCATGGCTTCAATACGGGTATCAAGAAGTATCCGGATTTGGAATCGAGCTCATGGTCAAAAGTCCGATAGAAGCAAAATGGCCTGCACAACTGTTGCGCACCATGGCATTTTACGTGTTCAATCACGCGGGTGTTTTGTCGCCTGGTGTGCGCCTTTCGCTAAATGGACCGGTGGACCCTTATTCGGAATCGGAATTGAAAAACGCTGTTGTCTGGTACGCTGACGAAGCACCAGAAGCGTGGTACATGCTTCCCTCTGGTGGCTTTGGATTATTCAACGTGCTTGGTATCACCGATGACGAAATGGATTTTGCCGATTCTATCAAGGATTATGGAACGTGGTGCATTCAGCAAGCAGTCAAAAATATCGGGCACGGACAGGTTACAGATCCTGCCAGACCAAGCATAATGCGGCACGAAAACATCAACTCTGTTCTTGGCGGTGTGCGTACTTTTGCAGACACTTTTAGAGCGAACAAAGAAAACAAATTCCTTGCCGATCCAGATTCTATCGTTTAGTTAGATTTTCTCGCTTAGCGAGCAGCACCAGTTTTGGTGGCAGCTTTAGCAGCTTTATCTTCTGGCTTTTCAATTTGCCAGTAGTTGTCGCGGGTGGCTTTGTAATATTCGATTGTTTTGCCGATGCCTTCTTCAAGCGTAGTGCTTGGACGCCAGCCGACTATCGAGGCAATTTTGTTTATGTCCGAATAGAAGTCGCCTGGTTCTTGCGCTTTGCGCTCGGGCGAGAATTCGGCAAATTTCCAGCTGCCACTGCCTGCAACTTCGACAATTGTTTTTACAAGCTCGAGGAAGCTTACAGGAATGTCTGAGCCTACGTTGAAAATTTCGCCATAAGCTCGCTCGGTGATGGCCGAACGTAAAATGGCTTCAACTGTATCGTCTACATAACAGAAATCGCGCAGGATGCTTCCGTCGCCAAAGACCTGGATGGTTCCGTTGTCCATGGCCAAACGCACGAACCAGTTGCAGACACCGAATCGTGAGTGCATCATCTGTGAGCGAGGACCGTAAATATTGCTTAATCGCAACAATACAGACCTGATTTTGTGAACGTCGTTATAGACCTTAATAATTTTCTCTGCAGTCAGGTTAGAAATCTCGTAAATGCCTTTTGGATTTGTCGGAGCTTCTTCGTTGACCGGAAGCGAGACCGATTCGCCGTATTGACCACGAGTTCCTGTGTATACAACCACAGCTTCTGGATTGTACTTGCGCAGCGCTTCCATCAATATGGCTGTACCTGTGATATTGATTTGAATATCAGGAAAAGGATTGGAAAGGCTCATCAAATGGCAGACTTGACCAGCCAGATGGAAAACATAGTCTTTGCCGCGCACTAAATAATTGATGGCATTTTCGTCGCGTATATCGCTGAAGTTGATACGTACTTTATCTTTGACTGGCTCTAGGTTGAATTCGTTGCCGCCGTAATCGGGAATCATGGCGTCTATTACAGTGACATCGGCACCGGCTTCGACTAATTTGAGTACCAGGCTGGAGCCGATAAAGCCCATGCCGCCTGTAACCAGTACTTGTTTGTTTTTGAAGTGATCTAGGTAATTGTTTGACATAAAATGCACTTAATATGGTGACCGAAGTCCCCGTTCCCTCATACAAATGCTGATCTTAACATGTAGCCAAGTCTGAAAAATGGCTGCTCATTAATTGGAAGTTAGGTAGACAAGTGCCGTTTCTATTATGATTGTCTGCCTAATAATTCTTCTGGTTCAAAGGTCAATGACAACAACCCCAACACCTGCAAAATCTGTGCCTTTCGGCAATTTAAAAGCGCATTACCAAGACTATAAGCAGCAGCTAGACGCCGCAGTGAACCGCGTTCTCGCCTCTGGTCACTATATTCTGGGCAAAGAACTGGATGCTTTCGAAGACCAGTTTGCTGCCTTTCTGGGTCTGCCTGAAAAACGCGTAATTGGCTGTGCATCAGGCACAGACGCCATTTACCTGGCTCTTCTAGATGCTGGTGTCAAAGCAGGTGACGAAGTATTAGTGGTTGCTCATACTGCAGTCCCCACAATTTGTGCCATCGCCAAGACCGGTGCAACTCCCATCTTTATAGATGTATGTCCTGACACACTGGTAATGGACCCCGCTGATTTAGAAGCGAAAATCACCAAAAATACAAAAGTGATTATTCCTGTTCATTTGTATGGACAGATGGTGGACATGGACGCAGTAATGCAAGTTGCCACCAAACACAAATTAGTAGTACTGGAAGATTGCGCTCAAGCAACCGGTGCCACATATAAAGGTAAAGCAGCAGGAACCATCGGCGATTATGGTGCCTTCAGTTTCTACCCGAGCAAAAACCTTGGCGCATTTGGTGATGGTGGCGCGGTATCGTGCAAATCAGCCAAACAATATGAAAGTCTCAAGATGCTTCGCAACTATGGTCAATCGAAGCGTTATTATCACGACGAATTCGGCGTCAACAGCCGCTTAGACGAAATGCAAGCAGCCATTCTTTCGGCTCAATTGCCTTATGTCAAAGAATGGAATGATACTCGTCGTAAGCTTGCGGCGCTCTACACCAAGCTTTTGAAAGATGTTGTAGAAACACCAGTCGAAGCCAAAGACAATTTCCACGTATATCATTTGTATGTAATTCAAACAGATAAACGCGAAGAACTAAGAGAATGGCTTGAAAAAGAAGCCTCTGTTCAAGCGCTTATCCACTATCCGATTCCCGCTCATTTGCAAAAGGCATATCAACACCTGGGAAATAAGCGCGGTTTCTTGCCCAAAACAGAATATATGGCTGATCGTATTCTGAGCTTGCCAATGCATCAAGGCTTGACCGAAGACGACGTCGAATATGTCTGCCACAAAATAAAAGAGTTTTGTCAAACCCATAACGTAGTTAAGATTGGAAGCCAAACTGGGAGTAAAGTGTAATGCCAACTGCGACACAGTTAACGCCGGTACGTCCGACCAGCAGACAGACGACTGAAAATTTCGTCAAGCTCGGTTCGGTCTCGCTCATCATTCCCGCATACAACGACCAGGACACAATCGGTCGCTTGCTTCGCGACTCTGGCGACTTGCTTTCTAAAATAACAAACGACTACGAAATCATCGTTTGCAATGACGGCAGTAAAGACGCCACACTCGAGCGTATTAAGGAAGAAGCTCAAGCCAATCCGAATATCACAGTTATCGACCACAAAACCAATAAAGGTTTTGGTGCCACCATCAGAGAACTCTATTTGGCTGGAAACAAAGAGTTCATCTTCTCCCTGCCTGGCGACTATCAATATGCACCACGCGAAATCTTGAAAATGGCTCAAGGTCTAAAAGACCACGATTTCGTCATCGGATGGCGCGTTAACCGCAACGACCCACCTCGCAGAAAATTGCAATCAGCAATTTACAACATGATGCTGCGCATTTTCTATGGCAACAAAAACAAAGACGTAAACTCGATCAAGCTCTTTAGAAAAGACGTTATGGATTGCATCAAACTGCAATCGTATTCGCCTTTCGTCGACGCTGAGCTGTGCATTCGCGCTGAGCGTGCTGGCTTCAAGCTGATTGAAATTCCAATCGAACACCTGCCTCGTTTGACGCAAGGCGCATCAGGTGGAAAATTCTCAGTTATCTGGGAAACATTCTCCGACCTGGTTGGAATGCGTTCAGGCTTCTAGTTCCTGATATCAGAATATAGTCATGTCAAAAACCGTGCATCATTTAAAAATGCAGCACGAGTCGAAGCTGCCTGAGCATTTTCCAGAAGATGTTCGGTACCCGCGTGTTTTGGTCGAACAATATTTGAAGCGATTCACCGATCCAAATGATCTGGTTCTCGATCCGTTCATGGGCTTTGGCACCACTCTCATCGCTGCTGAAGGTATGAGGAGACGAGCCATCGGAGTGGAATTCGATAGTACTCGATGCGAATATGTAAAATCGCTTTTGAATAAATCGAATGCCGACTGGGTAGTATGTGGCGACTCAAGACAAATAAGCAAATTGAATTTGGCGCAGATAGATTTTTCAATTACCTCGCCACCATATATGGGGAAAAATCACACCGAGAATCCATTCACTGCTTATACGACTACAGGCGATGGGTACCAGGCTTATCTGCAGGATTTGAAAAATATCTATGCTCAAATTGCGACTCTTTTAAAGCCTGGTGCACATGTAGTTATTGAAGTCTCCAATTTAAAACACGAAGACGGAACACTTACGACACTAGCCTGGGATTTGGCTCGCGAAGTTTCTCTGGTGCTCGATTTTCAGGGCGAAGAAATCATAGTTTGGGAGCCAACCTACGCATATGGATATGACCACAGCTATTGTTTGGTTTTTAAGAACAATGGTAATTCAATGATTCAATTGTCTAAATAGATCGTTTGGAAAAATGACCAGGCAATCCTTGAGAGCGTTTGTAGTTGTTGATTTGAATTGCAGACAATTACTTCTGATTGATTTCAAGCTAGCACAATAATCGAATTGATTTACAACAACGTATCTTGTTCTATCTGAAAATCGGACTCTTTCCAAGCATCAAATTTGTCTGCGTCTGTTTTTAAATCGTACCAAGAAATTTTCTTCAAAGTAGAAATGTGTTTGGTTGCTTTTGAGTACAGTTTTCGGACAGTAGAGTCCTTTGATACTACTAATTTGCAATGATTTAAAGCTGCTTCAATTAAATGTAAGTCCTCCATCATGAGTTTTACATCCATCTTCCGAAAATCATTTTCGGTAGCTCGTCCTTTTGGAGAAAGTTTTCCTATACTTTTGGATAGTTCTTCATTACTGTAGTCATTTCCTCTTATGATTCTGTTCTTCTTAAACATATTACTTCGCCATTGTTTTGCAAAGGAAGATTCGTGGCGATTCCACTCCGCCTCTAGCTTTTTCGAGAAAACAGCTTTGTGCGTGGATGAAAAGAATAGGTTTAGGAATTTTGAACTGCAAACGGCATCTACGGCATCTCCGTCCGAAGATGATGTTGCAACACAAGTGTCTATTACTATTTCTCTACTCACTTTTAACTCTGCGTCACCGCTTCTATATATCTCGCTTCTGCATTGAGTAAAGTTTCTGAAAAATCCTCGGGCCAATTACCAAACGCACCATTGTCGTCTAGAGTGGCGCTATCGATTTTTGTTATGCCATTCTTTCTACTGAACCAGTGCAAAGCCACTTTATCAGCACTAAGTTTTTCTTCTGCGATCATAGACTGTATACCGGTAAGTAAAATTTGACTATGCGTTTCTACAATGATTATCACTCCTTGATTAGCAGCTTCCGCAAGTATCTCTGCAAGTGTATGTTGAGCTTTCGGATGAAGATGGATTTCTGGTTGTTCTAAATAAATTATTTGACCTGCGGAAGCTGTTCTTAGTGCAACCAGTACTGGAACCGTCTGAGAGACACCAAAACCAACATCTGCAATGCTTATTAGATCTCTCGCCCCACCCTTAGAAGGTGAAGTCAGTCTTCCCACTTGGAGTTCTACTTGTGTATCGTTTATTTTTCGAGATGTAATTTTCCATGTTAAGTTTAGCTTTTGCAAATCCTTCGATAATTTACTCAGTTTTTCAGGATTTTCAGTTTTCCACTTATTAATAATGCTGGCAGTATAGTTTTCAAAAGTTCCTGGAAAAGAATCGCCTACAGCAGCGACTGGATATGTTCTTTCAGGATTTCCTCTGTGTCCGGGAAGATGAATCATTGATTTTAATTGCCATTTTGGTGAGAAATTAGGAATCAATGAAAAAGGAAATTTGATACTCAAATGTTCTATTCCGGTTGGAATTCCGACTAACTCTAAAAAACACCCAGAACGGTGAGCTTGTAGGGTAAATTCTGATTTTGCATTTGCCATATAGGGCATTAGTGAGAAAAGTTCTTTACTCGTATGTGAAGGCTTTAGTGAAATATTTTCTTTGGGATTTTTAACCAAAACTTCTGTGACGTCAAAACCATTTTTTGTATGACTGTATTTGTACCTCAAACTACTAGGTCCTGACTCCAAGCCAATTGTAAATGACTTTCTATTTCCTTCATTTTGTTTGGAAAGTAATTGATCCGCGGAAGCAAACTTGACGTTGGGACCTTGCAGTAGAAAGCATCCCGGATCGAATGCGGCCTCAAGAGTCTGTTTCATCAACAATAGCGGTTGAATTGCACTGGTTTTTCCGGAACTATTGATTCCTGCTAGAACGGTGATAGGCCGAATATCTAATCTTTGTTCTTCTGAGATAGATTTGAAGCCATTTATCGTAAGTCCCGTGAGAGGACCTTTGAAATTTTTTAGTCTGACTGCTTTTTTAAAGTCTTCGTGCTCTGTCGGCATTAAACTTCCTCTCCTAGTATTTTAAATTTAAGTAACCAGCACTTCCAGAAATGCGCCGGTGCAAGCCTTAATAGTGTCGTCTATGTCACCTGCGCTGTGAGCAAGCGATATGCAGGCAGCATCAGTGCTAGAGGGCGGGAAGTAAATGCCGCGACTCAGCAATGCGTGGAAGAATTTGGCATATGCATCGGCATCGATTGAGCGTGCGTCGCCAAATTTTGTAATTGGGTGTTCACAAAATGATAGTGAAAACATCGAGCCTACGTTTTGAATTTGCACACCGGCTGTGGTGCCCGTTTTTACGTGGATATCTTGCAGCGCATTTCTGAGCCCACCAAATAACCAGTTGGCTTTTTCTTCAATAGAACCATAGACTCCTGTAAGCATCAGTTTCTTAAGAGTGGCTACGCCACCTGCCATGGACATTGGATTACCAGAAAAAGTGCCTGCTTGATAGACTTTTCCAATCGGCATCAAATGATCCATTATTTCTGCCGAGCCACCGTATGCACCAATAGGCATCCCGCCACCAAGCGCTTTGCCAAGACAAGTTATGTCAGGGCGAACTCCATAATATTCCTGAGCGCCACCAAGGGCGATTCTAAATCCGGTGAGCACTTCGTCGAAAATAAGCAGAGCGCCATATTTGCGACAGAGTTCTTTCAGTCCTTGCAAGAAACCCTCTCTGGGAATTACTACACCCATTGAGCCTGTAACAGGTTCTAAAATTATGCAAGCAATTTTGCCCGGGTTTTCCAGAAAGGCTTTTTCGACAGTATCTAGGTTATTGAAAGTCGCATGGATAGTTTTGTTGCGTACTTCTTCTGGAATGCCATCAGAGTGATTGGCAAGAGTCGCGTCGTTGTGACCGTGATAACAACCTTCAAACATCAAGACCAGGTCGCGTTTGGTGACGCCACGAGCTAGACGAATACTCGACATCACAGCTTCGGTTCCAGAATTGACAAAGCGAATTTTTTGAATAGAAGGCAAACATTGCTGGACTAATTCAGCAAGTTCGATTTCCAACTCGTGCGGAGCACCAAAAAGAAATCCTTTTTTCATTGTTTCGTATACAGCCGCCACGCACTCGGGAGCTGCATGACCTAAAACAGAAGGACCCCATGCACCGACATAATCTATGTATGTGTTTCCATCTACGTCTAGAATTTTCGAGCCGGTGCCACGGCAAAAGAAGAGTGTATGACCGCCGACTTCGCGAAAAGAGCGAAAAGGGCTGTTAACACCCCCAGGAATGAGTTTCTCTATTTTTTGCGAATACTGTCTTGAAAGGGGTGCCTGAATCATTTTGACTATAACTCTATTTTGGTATCTATTTTGAAATCGCCTTTTTTCAAACGTTTGGCTTGCAAAACATAGGCGTTGTTGTTGCCACCGCTTGTGGTTACAAGCAAATTATTGCCTTTGTTTATCTTAATTACGTCAGGCGATTGATTGACCACTCTTATATGAATGGGATCGATAGTGCCTTGCACTTGAATGGTCAGTTTATCCAGATTGCCTTTCTTCTCATCAGAAGTCACTTTGGAAGTGATGTATTCGAAGCGCGATGCGTTGCTGCGCAGACCCGAGTTTTGTACCGAGATTGTATGGGGACCGGCAATTAAGTTATTCGGTATCACTATGTGCAATTGCACTGGTGATGCAGCGATAACCTGGGCTTCAAATTGATTGTCTACAAGAACGTTGTTCTGCATCGACATACCATCGAAATCATGACCGTTTACAATCAGTTGCTTGCTCGATGATACATGCGACGACACTCTGTCTATGCTTGGAGCCTGACCGTCTACAGAGGACATGAGCGGCTGCAAAATATCGACAACATCGGGCGTCAGTTCAGGACGTGCCGAAAGCGATATATGAAGTGTGCGTCCTGGTGTTGCATCTTCTGGAACAAGAAAGTTCGCTTGACCTTTGGAGTCGGTCGTTATGGTTGCACCATTAAAGCTTAACTCAACCGAAGGTTCTGGTTTGGAGTCTTTATCTACTACAGAAACAGTAACCATTTTGCCAGCAATCGCGCGCTCGGGTGAGACGAGATTTGCTTCAAGACTCGGTTGTCTGATTATAGAATTGGCTGCAGGATTGTCCCAAACTCGACCAGAATTTACTGGTGGCAGGTTAATGCTTGCAATAGAAGTCTTTTCTGGAGATTCAGTTTTTTCTGGTTTGTCTGCAACTTCGGTCTTTTCTACTTTGGTTGTTTTTTCAGATTTTTCCGATTTGCTTTCGGCTATCTTTTCAGTTTCGTCAGATTCTTTAGATGTTTTAGTTTCTTCTGACTCGTCTGATTTTTGAGCGACTTCAGTTTCTTCTTTAGCTTCTGACTTCGATTTCTTTTCGGCTTCTTCTTTTGCTAAAGCAATTTTTTCCTCAGCATCTTTTTGTTCTTGCTCAAGCTTAGCTTGCGCAATAGCGGCAAGGTCTTCTTCGTGTCGTTTGAATAAAGCCAGCTCTGTTTGATACTGCTTGATTCGTTTGGTGTTTACCGAATCAAGAATTGCTAGGGGCTTTTTTTTTACAGGCTCTGCCCCCTTGCTTTCTACTTCTTTAGATTCGGATTTCTCCTCACCTTCAGTTGCTTCTTCTTTAGGCAGACAGGCAGATTCTACTTTTACCGATGCAACTTCGCCTTTCCAGAAACTTACTTCCGACTGGCTTTGAATATCGAAACCTGTTTGAACTGGTGACTTACCAGTGAGCACCACAATAAATTCGCCCACTTTGTTGCCATTGTCTACGGTTTTGTCGCTTTCACCAGCGATGGTGACAGTGAATAATCCTTTTACTCGTTTGCCCCAGACACAAGCTACAGAGCCTGTGAGTTTGTCTGTAACTTTGATTTCGCCTGATGCCCATGCTTCTGTTTGCATCGATTTTTTGCTGTCAGAGCCTTTGGCTAAAATGCGATCGTTTGGAAGATTTTCTTGTGAAATAGCTTTGTCCAAAATGAGACGAGCTTGTTCAACGATAGCCTTCTCGTCGGATGTAGCCAATCCCAGTTCTTCGCCAGCTTGTGGCAATGACTTTGTTATGTCTTTCAAAATGCTTATAAGTGCAGCATCAGGAATGAATTTAGGAGCTTCTTCTTTGCTCTGTTTTTCTTCTTTAGCAGCTTTTACAACGGGCTTTTCTTCCTGAACAGCTTCGACTTTAGCTTCAGTCTTGGTCGTTTCAGTTTTTTCGACTTTCTTTTCTTCCTTTGGTTTGCCACCAAAGAAGCCGCCTTTTTTCTCAACCTTCTCGGCCTTCTCGGTCTTTTCGGTTTTCTCTGTTTTTTCCGACTTCTCTATCTTTTTGTTGTCGTCTTTTTTCTCGGCTTTTTTATCGTCTTTCTTCTCAGCCTTTTCTGACTTCTCTGACTTCTCTGACTTTTCGTCCTCTTTATCGTCTTTCTTTTCCGATTTCTCGGATTCTTCTTTTTCTTCTTTCGACTTAGTGAAAGGCAGGCGAGCTAATTGAATTCTCGGCTCTTCTTTGGTGGCAGAAAGTTTGTGAGTCTTGGCATAGACCGGAAGTGTCTGCGCCGTCAAAACTTGTCCTACAAAAGTCAGGGCTGCCAGCGAGCTTGTTAAAATCGATTTCATATAAGTCCTCAATTATCCCTAACGGAATTTTACCTAATTGGCATGTAATGCGAAATCAGTTATTAGCCAGGCACCACGAATTTTTTCTACTGTATACGTGGCTCTGTAATCCTTTTCGACGTCGGTAAGTATTTTCATTGTTTTTGCGCTGAATTTTTTCTGACGCTCTTGAATACTTATATCTACCTCGTATTTGGTATCAGGTGTTAGAGGTCTGAAGTCGGTCATTTTGAGTGAGCGTGGCTCGAACTCATAATACATATCGTGGTCGAGCAGCCATTTAATAGCCTGACTCTGGCTTGCAAGCGCTTTACCACCAAGTATTTTGGTCAGGTTTTGAGTTTGTCTGTTCTTTACTACAGCTCGACGAATGTTCTGCCAGCCGACAACCAGGTTTTCAAAATCCTGTCTGAGTTTTTCTTCTTTGTTTTTAGTGGGAGGCGGGGTGCGCTCGGCAGTAGTTTTGACCGGAGTCGAAGCTGTTGGTGAAGTGGTTTGAATAGTGAATTTGCTCGAATTGGGATTGATCGAAGCTGTCTGAGTCGTTTTTGGCGTTCTTGTATATACAGTGCCGTTAGGTGTCGTTTTAACTTGTGTTTGGGGATTGTCGGACAAACTGGGCGACGTGTTTTCGAGCCCCGACTCTGTTTTGGAGGGAGTTTGATTCCAGCTGGTACTCGTAGTTGTATTGGTTGTTGAGGTAGTCGAAGTCTGCTCTGGAGTATTGACTCCACTTGTGGTGGCAATGGTGGCTTCTGGAAGTGCCGCTTTAGTGACGGTCATTGAAAAGCCCTGGTTTTCTGCATCGATTTTAGCCAGAGCGACTTGATATGGTCCGGCGTTTAGGTTGAGCGCTTCCTGGCTAACCTTTTCGAATTCTCTATCGATAGAATTGTTGATGGTGGCAATATCGCCAGACTTTGCTCCCAGTGATTCGAGCAGAAAATCTAGCGCGACCTGTACGCGCATTTTTTCGTCGAACTTGCCTTGATTTTTACTCAAGTCAAGTTGTGCCGACGTAATCGAATCTTCGCTCGATGCGATAGTCAGTTTGTTTTCGAATCTGTCTTTTAAAACGTCTTTGTTGTCTGTATCTTCAAAAGGACCGATTTGCGGCCAGCTGCCCAAATTTACAAATTCGCTCGATTTGAGTTTGGTCAAAGAAAAGGAATCGTGTGACGAAACCACAGGAGCTGTGCTGCCTGTATTCGTTGTATTTTGATTTGAATGATTGTCCGACCAGACTTCATCCATTGAGCCTTCTTTTTCTTGAGCACACGCGGGAAAAGATGTGCCACCAAAAGCAAGACATGAGATGAGGGAGAAAAGGATAATTTTTTGGTTCATTTTTAGAAGCGATGAATGTTAGTCAACTCTGTGGCCTAGCGCTTCGAGCGCAAGGTTGCCGACTGTATATTCTACCGCGTCCGGGACTTTAAGTTCGCCAAAAGCCAGTCTTTGAGTATCAGAATGATTAATCAAATATGCCATTGATAGTATTTCCGAAGTCAAGTGCAAGAGGGTAGGTTCGATTGAACCGGTCAATAGCACTACGTTTGCGGGATTGCCGTCCAGGGCAATTGAAATTTTCTTGCCAGTTTTCTTCAATAAAAAAGTTTTGATTCCCGGCTTGGTGTCATCTATTTCTTTCGATAGACTGGCAAGAAGTGTTAGATTGATCTCATCACTCCAGTGACCGGCATTTACGATCAAAACGCCATCGACACAACGTTCGAAAAAATGCTCGTCGAGCAAATTGCTTTTGCCCGTGGCAGTGATGATGATTGGACAGATGGCTGCAAGGTCATTGAGATTCGATACCGAAAAACGATCATAATGTGCAAGCAAGGCTCTGACTGGATCTATCTCGGCTACGACTACGTTTGCTCCTTCCATCGAAAGATATCTTGCGGTCCCTGCACCAACATATCCATATCCAACGACGCCGATAGTTTTTTGTTGCCAGCTTTTGCCAATAAGTGAATTCAAGGCTTCGACCATGCCTTCGCCTACGCCATGAAAGTTTTCGATGCGCGATTTGATTATTCCATCGTTTAGATTAATCACAGGAAAAGGCAGATTCTTCAGTTTGCGCAAACGAGTGATACCGCTTGTTGTGATTTCGCAAGCACCGCTCAAATTTTCACCGTATCTATGAAGCGATTCTTTTTGCAAATAGGTAGAAATCAAATCAAGCCCGGTATCCGAAATGACATTGCACGATTTGGAAAGTACTTCTTCTTTGGCACCATTGTCTCTAAAAATGGTGGCACCCTGAGTTTGCATATATTCGCAAGCAACCTCTTCTGATGTGCTTGGGTTGCATTCGCTCATATATAGTTTGCATCCGGCGGTCAAAAGAACATTTGCTGCAACTGCAGTAATCGAAGTTAAGTGACAGTTCCAGCCGATGGTCTTATTTGCCAACTTACCTTCTTTTATAAGATGGGCTTGTAAAAGCTCCATGATTGGAAACTTTTCTCTGGCTAAAGTAAAGACTTTAGAATTTTCAAACTCTTGCTTTATCGTTCTGTTTTTCATTACTTTCGCCCAGTATGGAAATTCCGGCTTTGCGTAAAAGCGATACTGCAAGTGGTGCCGAAAGACCAATTACATTTGTGAAACATCCGTCAATTTTATCTACTAGTGCAGATCCAATACCTTGAAGTGCGTAAGCTCCCGCTTTGTCCATTGGCTCTTTGGAATCGACATAGGATTCAATCTCGTTTTGCGTCAGTTTGCGAAAATATACACGCGATTTTGCCAGGTCGCTGAATTCGTCTACCTTATTAGTTTCCAGGTCGCAGGATAAAACGCAAACACCTGTGAAAACATCGTGCGGTTGTCCTGACAGTTTCTGTAATATTTCGATGGCATGAGCCCTGTCGTCTGGCTTGCCAACCATGCGACCATCGAGAACTACGGTGGTATCTGCCCCGACTATGACCAATTTTTTTATCGATTCATCTATTGAATCGTCATTTTTTAAGATATCGAGTGTGGTGCGTGCTTTTTCTATAGCAAGTTGCAAAACGCCCGTATCTGCTGGCATATCATCTGGCAATGTTTCGTCGATGTCAGCTGGGACGGTGATGAATTCAAGTCCCATATTGCGCATGATTTCTTTGCGTCTGGGGGACATCGATGCAAGTATTATTTTGGTTGACATTACTTGAAGTTTAGCTCCAATACCTGAATACGCTTATTACCTTTATCTGCAACAAATAAAAGGTTATTCTGATTATCTATGCATAAGTCACTGGGACCGCAAAATTGATCTTTTTCTTTACCAAGCGAGCCGAAAGTACAAAGCCAGTTTCCGGAAGAACCAAAAACTTGTATGCGATGATTGAGCGAGTCCAGAACGAAAATTCTGTCCATTCTGTCCACCGCCACTGCTTTTGGCAGGTTGAACATGCCGGATGATTTTCCTTTTTCTCCAAACGATCGAATAAACATTCCCGACTTGTTAAAAATAGAAATCCTGCTCGTTCCGTAGTCTGAAGCGATGATTCTGTTTTGTTTGTCACATGTTAGACCGGCTGGCAACTGGAACTGTCCCTGGTCGCGTCCTTTGCTGCCGATTGTTCTTACCCAAAGCCCCATGTCAGACTGAAATACTTGCAGACAGCCATTGTTTTGATCGCTTGCATACAGAAGCCCGGTTGTATCCAGAGCGATGCCTTGCAAACCGCCTTCTTTGCCCTGGATATTTTTGAAGTCTTTGAGAAAATTGCCCTGAGCGTTGAAGACTCTAATAAAATGATCGCTTGAATCGCATACATAAATTCGTCCACGCTCGTCAATCACCAGTCCGCTTGGTTTGGACAAACGACCGCCATTAGTTTTAGATTGCTGATTATTGGGGTCTGCTTTGAGACTCAAAACATAGCGACCATCGTTGTTGTAAGCATAAGCTTCGCGTCTAGCCGCGTCTGAAATGACCAGACGACCAGAACGGTATGCCACCGCATTTGGTTCTTCGAACGTGCTTCGATTTTCGCCAAAATGCGATATGGTTTTAAGCCAGGTAATTGGCGTATAGTCTATTAGATTGAAAAACGGCACGCCGCCGCCCTGGCTGACTTCGGTTGCGTCTTGAGGTTTTGGCGAGTTTGAAGAATTCAAAGAATTCAGAGAATTTGAAACACTCGGAACGGCGACCAGGTCTGAGCATGATGTCACAGCTTCTGCTTTGGCTCGCTCGGCTGCAATTGCTTTTTGTCTTGTGTCATGTGAATCGAAATCTTTAATATCGATTGGTTTTTCGCTCGTGTGCTCTTCCCAGGTATTTAAGTCATCTGGAGAACTGCCTAAACTGCCACAAATTTTTTCGGCGCAAATTTGAAAATCGCGCAAGAATTCTTTGGTGGCACGATAACGATCCTTTGGTTTTTTGCGCAATGCTTTAGAAACGACCGCAGCGAGATCTTCGGGGATAGACGGATTCAATTTATCCAGTGGTATTTCTTCTGAAGACATTATTTTGACAATGGTTTGGGCAATCCCTTCGCCGGTGAATGGTAATTTGCCAGATAATGCTTCGTAAGTAACTACTCCAAGCGAAAAAATGTCGGCTCGGTGATCCACGTTTTTTGCGTTTTGCAGTTGTTCAGGCGACACGTATGCAAGTGTTCCTAACATGACACCAGTTTTGGTGAGATGTGTCGACTCGAAATCGGCAGCACGTGCAATACCAAAGTCTGTAATTTTCACCGTGCCATCGCGCAATAAAAAGATGTTGTCTGGCTTCACATCGCGGTGCACCACATTCATGGCGTGTGCGAAGCTCAGACCTTCTGTGACCTGACGCAAAATCGGCCAGTAACTATCTATTGAATAAGGCTTGGAGCGTTTGAGCAAATCGTCGCGCAAACTTCGGCCATCGAGAAATTCCATCACATAGAAAAAGTCGCCAGGATTTTGCGAGACTTCAAGAACTTTGACTATGTTCTCGTGATTGAGACGCAGAGCGGTCTTTGACTCGCGAATAAAACGGTCTTTGAACTCGTCGTGTTTTTGCGGGTCGACCGATTCGAGTAGCAATTGTTTGATAGCAATGATATTTCCACTTCTTTTGTCCTGGGCTTTATAAACAATGCCCATGCCTCCTCTACCGAGCTCGGAGAGAATCTTGAAATTATCGTATTTGCCTACCATTCAAATAAACCGCGACTATTCCATCATAAAGACTAGTTCGGTTTTTCCAAGGGTAAGTAAATCGCCGGCGTTGATTTGCTGTCTTTCGCGCAGCAATTCTCCGTTCAGCATTGTACCGTTGGTCGAGCCGAGGTCTTCAATCCAGTAGCCGCCTTGCATTTGCAAAACCCAGGCGTGATTTCGAGATATATAATGATCGTTTGTGATTGGAATATGATTGGTCTGGTCGCGACCGATTTTACTCACAGATTGCACGAGCGAAAAACGTTGATTAGTTATTCTATTAAACAAAAATGCTCGTTTGTTAGCCGATTGGGCCTGACCCGAGTTCATTCCAGCTCCGGCTCCACCATGCATTGGTGCACCAGCCTGGGGATTATATGCGTCCTGACCGCATACGGTACAAACTCCGTTTGAAGTAAGGTTTCCACCGCAACGACTGCAAAGGCCACTGTCCATTAGTTTAGACTCTCGCGGTACTAGCTACTGCCGTTGTTGGAACCGTCACTGTATTTGATGACTACGACCGTGACATTATCCGGAGCGCCGCCGTCGATTGTTTGTTTGACTAATTCATCGCAAACACCATCGGGGTCTTTGCCTGCATCAGCCACTTCGCCGATTTCTTCATCGCGAAGAACAGTCGGAAGTCCGTCGGAACAAAGTATTACCCAATCTTTGGGTTTGAGTTCGACTAGAGTATGTTCGATTTCTACTCGCTCTTCGTGTCCAAGGCAGCGAGTAATCAAGTTTTTATAGGGATTGATTCTGGCTTGCTCTTCGGTCAGTCGACCGGCGCGAACCATTTCTTGGACCACTGAGTGGTCGTTGGTCAAAAGTTTGTGTTTGCCTTCGCGGCAAAGATAAGCACGTGAGTCGCCGACGTGAGCTATCTGGAGCACACTATTATCGGACTGAAAGGCTACCACTACCGTGGTACCCATTCCGCGGACCGAGGCGTCTTCTTCAGCTTCGGACCAAACTCTAGAGTTGGCATGAGCAACAGCGGTGTCCAGCCATTTCTTGATTTCATCTTCAGTGAAAGTAGTAAGTGGAGAATCTTGCCATAGCTTTTCAATAGCTTCGACAGCCAGTTTGCTAGCTCTAGAGCCACCAACTGCGCCGCCCATGCCATCGGCCACTGCAAATACTCGCTGGTCCGGGCTCATCCAGTAATTGTCTTCGTTACGTTGTCGCTGACAACCTGCATCAGTTCGGGCCGCTGCTTGCCATTTCAGCATTCTATCTCTCTCCCCACATCCCTCGTTGATAATTTGCCACGCACGCCGTTTTTTTTCTTGCTTTACAACGTCGCTTCCCGTCTTGGTCAATCTTACTAGATTGGCGAGGTTAGCGACTCGTTGATTTTACGAGGTTTACTAATACTTTTGCCACCATAAATACATTTCCAATCAAAAAAAGAGGAGCAAATTCTTTTGTCTCAGGAATCAAAGTGGCAGTTGCATAAAAACCTGCAAAAGCGATGAACCATACCGAGTCGGTAAGGTAGACCATTTTACTTTGCTTTTGGGCCTTGACTTCGTTTTCGAGCCTTGTCAATTCCTCTTTAAGTTGCCTTATTTCTTTCTCTTCTTTTGATTCGACAAGTGACAAAGAAATCTCAGCGGCTGCTTCTGCCTCGGCTTCGCCCATCAAAACAGGGCTTAAAGCTTGCAAATTAGTCTGTGAAGATTTTGCAATGCTTGACTGAGATGCGACAGCCAGGGAAGCTTTATCAGATTTGGATTTGGTCATAGGACCAAAAAAACGGTTCCAAACGCCGCGCAAAAGATTTGTATATTCGCCCTGGACCAGTTTCATAGCTTCTTGCGCCTGTTCAGGACTACTCATCAAGAGGCGTTTGAGCGAGGGTTTAGCTGCTTCAACAAATGAAAAATTGGGATCCAGGGTTCTTGCAATTCCTTCAAGCGACGAACCTGCTCGCAACAAGTAGGCAAGAGTCGGTGGAAGCGCAATTGCTCTGGCATCGGCAATTTCGTCAATTTCGGTTTCCAGATGGGTGAAATCAAGGTCTTTGATAGACTTGCCCTGATAGTAAGCCAGAAAAGGCTCCAGCGTTTTTTTAATCGACTCTGAGTTGGCATTTTCTTTGATTACGCCAATAGTTCTCATATGTTTGACCAAAGAGACAAGGTCTTCTTTTATCACTGCTATGACACAGCCAAAAATGGCACGTCTTTGCTCTTCAGAGATTTCGCTAATCATGCCAAAGTCGTACAAGACAATATTGCCGCGCTCATCCACCGCCATATTACCTGCGTGAGGGTCGGCGTGAAAAAAGCCATGAAGCAAAACCTGCTCCATGAAAGCATTGATCAAACTATTGCCGATATGAACGAGGTCAAGACCCGTGTCTTTGAGCTGTTCTATCTGGTCAACTTTGATTCCAGGAATATATTCCAGAGTTAAAACCCTGCGCCCTGTGTACTTCCAGAACACTCTGGGAATGCGAATGTCAACGTGCTCTTTGAGCATATGTCTTATGCGGTCAGCGTTCTTGCCTTCCTGCAAATAATCCAGTTCTTCAAACAGGGTTTTGCCAAACTCGTCAGATAGGCTGAGCCAGGCATTCCAGTCTCCAGTGGGACGAATGACCGAGCCAATGCGGGTGACAAAGCGCATATAGCCTAAGTCTTGATAGAACCGAGTGGCTAGGTGCGGACGTTGGATTTTGACTGCGACTGGATGTCCGTCTTGAAGCCAGGCTCTGTGAACCTGTCCGATACTGGCCGATGCGATTGGTACCTCTTCGAAACGCGAGAAAATAACATCTGGCGATGCGCCTAAATCGGCTTCGATAGTCTCTCTTACCTGATCTATCGGTACGGGAGGTACGCGGTCTTGCAATAAGACCAGCTCCTCGGCTAATTCTTCAGAGAGTATGTCGCGTCTGACAGACAAGAACTGACCAAGCTTAATGAAAGTGGGACCTAGTTCTACAAGAGTTTGTCTTATGCGTGATGCTTTGCGCTCTGCTCTCTTTTGAGCGGTGATGACCTTTTTCTGCACATATGTTTCGGAAAAAGATTCAGCGGCAAAGCTTGCAAGAGTGCGTGCAATCTTCCAGAAGCGCTCGTCTTTTACGACTTCGTTTGGATGAATGCAGTCATCGGCAATGCGAGTGTCATAAACCAGTTTGCCCCCGGACAGATTGCGATTGGGGCGCGGCTCGTTCGCTCTTGTAACCGTGCTTTCGACCAGTTCTTTGATGGCAAGGGTTCGCGAGCGCCGTTTACGCCCCCCTCCAGACGTGCTGCCATCTCTAGACTTTCGTTTCTTAGCTTCAGTCACATCTATATAATAATGAGTTTTTTAAAAGAGGTCTTAAACTGATACTTTGTTCTGTTTAAGTTCTGAAATCTCGGCTCTTAGAGTAGCAATCTCGGCTCTCAATTCGTTTATCTCGGTAGCATCGCCCAGGGCGCCCAGAGAAAATTCGGCTACTTGACGACGAATTTTTTCTTTGACTTGACCTTCGAGAATTTCTGAACGATTCCAGATATTTTGCGAGAACTCGTTGACCGACTCTTTCAATTTTTCTTTGGCGTCGGAAACCTTGTCTGTGCCTGAAGATTTGTACTCGGTAGCTTTTGCAGTGAGCGCGTCCACGCAGTCTTCCAGGCGTTCGCGACCGACTTCGAAAGTCGCTTTTGCTAGAAATAGGAGTTTGATTAGGGGCCGAATCACAGAGAAAACCTCCAAATACGTGGCTGCCAACAGGGACAAAAGTTAGGGAAAATTATACACTAGAGTTATATGAATGATGCAGATGTGTTACATCTGGTCAACACAGCTTATATAGCACGCACAAAAAATTCGTAGGAAAAAAGATGAAGACAGAATCAAAGAAGTCTCACGCATCAAAGATTGAGACTGCTCCGGGACTGAATATGGGCAAAAAGAAACTGGACAAAGTGACTCTCATCTTTGTTCCTTTGCATCTTGGTGGTCCACATCGCGGAGTTAGCATGGGTCCTGCAGCTATGAAAGTGGCTGAGGTTGCCGAAAAAATCGAACGTCTTGGTTTTACGGTCAGAAATGAAGTTGAAGTAAGCGTTCCTAATTCGGTTTGCTGGGCCGAGCACGGTTCTGCTCCCAAATGCGTGCCCGAAATCACAGAAGTCTCTCTTCAAGTGGCTGAAGCCGTCGAAGAAGCAATGTCCAACGACTCTATTCCAGTCACCATCGGTGGTGACCACTCGCTTGCTATCGGCAGTATCGCCGGCGTTTCGAGCTATTATCGCAAACGCAAAGAAAACTTCGGGCTGGTCTGGTTCGATGCTCACGGAGACATCAACACCCCCGATACTACTAGCAGTGGCAACGTGCACGGAATGCCTCTTGCCGTGTCGCTTGGCTACGGCGACAAGCGTATGGTCGACTTGCTTGGGTTTTCACCCAAAGTTCAGCCAAACAGGTCTGTACTAATAGGTATTCGCGATTTGGATCCACCCGAGCGCGAAATGATTGACCAGTCGGGGATCACTCCCTACACTATTCGCGACATCGATCATCTGGGCTTGAGCCGGGTTACCGACCTGGCTGTAAGTTCGCTTGGCTCTGACATAGCCGGTTTGCACTTGTCATTCGATATAGACGTAATCGATCCCGATGTGGCGCCTGGCGTAAGCACAGCTGCTCCTGGTGGATTGAACTATAGAGAATCGCTTCATGCCCTGACTTTGTTAGCTGAATCCAGACTGTTGCGTTCAATAGATATAGTCGAACTCAATCCGGCGAATGATATACGCAACAAAACTGCCGAGCTTGCGACAGACCTGATTCTAGCTAGCCTTGGACGTCGCATCCTTTAATTGGAACCATTTCAATATGGTATAAACAGCATTCTTATAACCTGTTTATTGGGTCTTTCAAATGTTGTCAAAAACTGTTTTTTTCTTTCTTTGTTCGGTTTTAACTCTGAGCACAGAGATTTTCTTTGGCGTAAATGCAGCTTATGCAGATGATGCCGAGATTGCAAGCACCGTTCAAAAAGAAAAAGTCGTTGCAAGTGCACAGGATTTGCTTAAAAATATCAAGCAGAAAGCCGATGTTGTGGCAGGTTACAGAAGCACTGGCTTTTCTAAAGCAGAAGAGTTCGACAAGCTTAAGCAAGACGTCAAGCAAGTATTGGACCAGCGCAATTCTTTTGGCGAATCGCTCAATCTACCCAAACTCGATTTCAGTACCGAAGAAAAAAGAATCGCAGCGGGTGAATTGCAAAATCCACTCAAAGATTACACTTCTTCTTGCACAGAAGAAAGACTCGCATCAGAAGGGCTTATAGACACTCTTTCGCCTGCAGGATTCAGCGAAGCACGAAACGCTGTAGACACTTTAATCTTGAAGCGTGTGCGTCGTGAAATGGAAGATAAAATGTCTTCGTTCAAAATCGAAATCGATCGTTCTTTGAAAGAACAGGTCAAACAAGGCTCCCGCAAACTAGTTCGCGATTATGTCTCGCGCTTGAGCATAAAACAAGGTGGACAGCTATCTATCAGCCTCGATTCTGAAAATGCTCTGAGCTGGAGTCCAGCAAAATTGAAAGCGATGTCTGGCAAAAAAGACACTTTGCAAAACAGGATGCTTAAAGCAGCAAAGCGAGTCGAACTGCGCACTCAGCAAGTAAACGCTTTGATGCCGACTGCCAAAAGATATGAAATTGAAGATGCTTTAGAGCGTGGACGCGGTGCAATTCTTTCTACCAAATCTATTCGGATAGAATTGAACAAAGCTGGTGCTGGCGCTTTCAAAAATTATTTAGACGGAACTTGTGCTCAGCTGAGTTCGGCCATGAGCTCGTTGAAGTTCAGACTCTTAAATGATACGCCTTCGGGTAGAGCCGATTTGAAATACACCCAAGCCTTGCTTGCTTCAATCGAAGCTGACGTAAATAACGTTCTCAAAAAATATGGAATAGAGCCGACCATTCAACTCGAAGAAGATTCGAGCTCAGTGGTGGTATCAAATCTAGGAGGCAATATCGCCTTCTATTATGACGATCAGCTCGTCGTTGCCAAGCAAGTACTCAGAAGCCATGGTGGAGTGTTCGAAGTCCGTGCTGTCGCCAAAGATGACGTACAGCGCAAAATGGCTACTCTGAGTGGTGGCGATATCAAATGGATTGCCAAAAATCTTTCGCACTACCATTACGACGAAGTCGACCCTGAAACGCAAGCAAAGCGCAAAGATGTCGAATACACTCTGAAGTCGGAAAAGTATTTCTGGGTACCGATGCAAAACACCTGGGAGCAGTCGCTCAATCATATTCAATGGACAAACAGCAACATCAAAAATCAGGGTTCGGAAAATAACGCCATCAGGCTTACCGTTTCGCAACCAGGAATTCCAGTGAAATTCTCTGTCAGGGGGCAAACCTCCTGGGATGCAAGAGTGAGCGAGGACTCAGCGGGCGACAGTCGCACTGTGGTCGATCCGCCATATTGCGATGGCTATATCGAATTCAGTTTCAACAAACCCAAGAAATAATCTTTAACAAGGTGAGCTAAAAATAGGCTTGGCGCTGAATTAATGTGCTGAGCTATCGGTGCGCTATCAAGGCGATATATTTCAGTGTCAATATAAGACCGGTTTAATAAGGAGGGTTGCCAATCCTCACTTATAATTCGCTTGGATACTAAGCGGTGTTTGTCTTTTGGCTCATTTAACTCTTCCAGAAAAACAAGATCAAGTTCACGAAGAAGACGAAGATTTTCAAGAACAAGAAACCAGATCAGAGCTGCATGAATTGAAAATCACTGCTCAGGTCATCGGCTATCATGCTCTTAAATTTTTGCTGCCTACAGTCGCGATAAGTATCACGCTTGGATGCGGAATCACTCTCAGCGTTTGGGCTTTGAACCAATTGAACAAATTGCCTATACAGGCATTTCCAGCAAGCAGTGCAGCGATTGATAAAAACAATCTGGATTCAAACAAACGAGATAAAGCGAATGAAATAACACCAGCTGTGGTGCACGCTACAACTGCACAGAAAAAAGTTCGTAAGGCAAAAGTGCAAGCTCAGGCAAAACAAAACCCACGCAAATATCCGCAAAGGCGCTCAGCCTATCAAGATCCATGGGCAGATTATTACTATTACGAGCCCAGCCATCCACGCGGTGGAGAAATCACCCATTCAGATGGAATGGTTACCGAGTATCGCTGGAACAAAAAGCATTAATTTCTCGGCGCTTGACTCTTGATCCTAACCTAATTCGCTCAAAGCTTCGGTAAGCCTTTTGTATAAAGTCGATAGCCATTTAGGCTGTTGGTCCATTTTTATCTTTGGCTTTGCTTTTGCCAGATTGCATGGTGCTAAAATCACATCTACATTTTCTCTTCCAACGTCGCTTACAAGCACGTAGATTTCTTCGATGGCGTCATCACCCATAGCCAGGCATCCGACTGAAGCATTGCTTCCATGAATCATGATGTCGCCACCAAGTTTGGTGCGATTTTCATTTTCGGCATGAGTTTTGTCCTCTTGATTTGGATAATTAACTCTAAGTGAAAGATGATAAAGCGAGTTTGGATTGAACGAGTCTATTTTGTAAAAGCCCTCTAGTACCTGCCAATCGCCTTCTTTTAGTTTGGGACCAGCCTCGCCGCTTGCAGCCATTATGTTGTAGGTATGAATTAATTTTGGGCGAGAGCTTGTGCTTTCTTCGCTATCGTCATCGCTGATGTTTTTATCTACTGCGTAAACGCGCAGTTCTTTTTCTGCTTTGAGTCCAACTAGATAAAGATGTTTGGGTGGATATGAAAGATCTTGTTTGCGACAGAAAGACTTGAGAACCGCTTCCACTTTCGGTTTATATTTACCTATGGCATCAGAATGACTGATTCTTGGTTTTGCCAACACTTTCTTCTTCAATAAAAATACTGATCCTGTAAGGATCGTGAGTACAATTAGCAAACTTATTAAAATCTTTGTCCGCATGCCAATATGTTACTATAAAAAGCCATGAAAAACCATTTGAGCCTGCAAGAGAAATTTGCGCCTAACAGTATCTGTTACGGCTGTGGCCCGGCAAACAAGGACGGGCTGCAAATTAAGAGTTTTCCGAAAGAAGGCGAGGAAAGCGTGCTTTTGTGCCGTTTCGATGCCGATGCCAAATATCAGGCATTTCCTGGAATGCTCTATGGGGGCTTGATTGCTTGTTTGCTGGACTGTCATTGCAACTGGACCGCAGCATGGCATTTGAAAAATCAAAACAATCTGGACCAGCCACCCTGCACAGTTACAGCATCCATTTCGGTTAAATATTTACGCCCTACTCCCTTTTCTGAACCTATAGAAATGTCGGCTCGCGTAATCGATGCCAAAGAAGATCGCGCCACCATATCTGGTGAGTTGACTTCAGGTGGCAAAGTTTGCGCTACTGCCGAAGGTTTGTTTGTTGCCGTCAAGCCAGGACATCCAGCCTATCACCGCTGGTAGTTTCAAAAAATGACCACAACCGATAGTGAAACGCTTTCAAAAGCCGACCAACTGAAAGTGGAAATTACTCCATTCAGCGCCTGGATGGTTGGCGTTGGATGTTTAATTGGGTCGATGGCCTGGCTCATCCATCCCGCTATGCTTGCGCGCGGTGGAGTGATTGCAACACTCGTCGCCTGGGTTATTGCAGCCCTTGTTACTTTGCCCCTGGCTTTGATTTTGATGGAGCTGTCATCAATGTTTCCAAGTGCAGGTGGTCCTTATGTCTATAAATATTATGCGCTCAAAAGATTGATACCACATGAAGGCGAGCTAGTAGGATTTTTGTGTGGATGGTTATTCTGGATTTCAAATACTGTTGGACTTGCCTGCATAGCAAATGGTGTTTGTAATCTTGCATCCTTGCTCATATATGGTGGTGCTCAGCTTTCGCCTGTATGGTTTGGTCCGCTCATAATAATTTGTTTTTTCAGTTTAATTACGTTATTGAATTTGCTTCCTGCTGGAAAAGCCACCAGGCTCAATGACGTCTTCACCATCATAAAACTTTTGATGGCAATCGGGTTTGTCGGTCTTGTCTGTATAAAGGCTCAACAACCAGTACAAACTTTTCTTTTGAATGCCGAACTCAAATCGTTCACAATCGATTCGTTGATAACAAAACTTGCTTCCATTTCGATGCTTGCCCTTGCGGGCTATTCATTTATAGAAGCAACCGGTTGTATTTCGTATGAAACCAAAGATGCAAGACACGCGGTACCTCGTGCTTTAATTTTGACTCTGGGAACGGTCACTGTAATTTATATCGCTATTGCTCTGGCGATAGCTGCCGGTGCTGTGCTTGCTTTGTCGCCTGAGGGAGCCACAATGCTCGTTGCCGGAACCAATCTAGAAGCAAATTGTTCCGGTGTCACATCGTATCTGGCGGGCAGTCTTTGGGGACAAACATTTGTATGGCTCGTGATACTGTCTATATTTGCTTGCGGATTTGCCGCGGTAATGGGGCTTGCACGTGTGAGCTATTCGATGGCACAGACAAAACTCTTTCCTGCCCAGTTTGCCCGGCTCGACCATAAAACTGGCGTGCCTCGATATGCTTTGAATTTTCAGCTAATTTGTTTGCTTACAATTGCTCTTGGGTCTAATTTACTGACAAAAACTGGTGCGATTTCAGATGCCTATACCTTTCTGGTAGAAACATTCGGCTTCATGTACGCTTTTGTGGCAATGTTCTACGGAGTATGCGTGGTAAGTTTGAGATACACCGATCCCGAGATGTTACGCCCTTTTAAGATCGGAAAAAATGGCAATACACTGGTAATTTGTCTGGCTATATTCGTGATTGCAATCTGGGGATATTCGGCCCTATTTTGTGTAAACTGGAAACACCAACTTGCCGGTTTGCTAGCATGGCTCTGCGGCATACCGATTTTTAAATATTACAGACGAGGCGATTCTCTGTGAACCCATTTCAGATTATTGCCACTTTACGCAAATTCGGCAATTATATTGCTGGTCTATTCCCAGTTCTGGCTCATATAGTCGATTGGCTCACAAAACCACTGAAAGCTTTCATTGCACTGCCAGCGGTGGCTCCACACTGGCAGAGACTTTGCGATAATAAAATAGTGCAATCTATATGGAATGTAGTCTCGCGTTTTTACTGGCGTGATTATTCCAAAGATAGGCTTGATTTATCCGAAGCTCCGCCTGAAAGTTTATCGGTGATGCTGCCTGTTTTCCGTTTATGCGTCCTGCTTTGTCTGCTCGTGCCCATTTCGCAATTGCATTTTGGTGCATACGTCCCCGTAGAGGGTGTATCTGGTGCAAGCGAGAATGCGGCTGTCTGGGTAATAATCACCTGGATGGTGGCATTGTCGGCAGGGTGGTCGTCGATACTTGCAGGAAGCGCATTTTCTAATCGTATCGCTTTTGCAGCTCTTGCTTGTAGCGCTGTCTACATGTTGAGCATATGCATAGTTACAAGCGAGCGTTCTTACTGGAACTGGACCCTGACATTTGCCATTCTCCTTGCCTATTTTGTAAGCGAAAATCAAATAAAGCGCGAAAAAATCAAAGACTGGATCATAAGCATTTTTTGCGCCCTTTGCATTGGGTGTATAACCGGTATTCAATTGACTTGCACCACGCCATTAAAAGCGCTTCTTGCGCCGCTTTTGCCTTTTGTATCTTATGAGCAAGTCGGCGTGGTGATAGGGTGTATTCTGGGCTCGATTATTACTCTTGCAATTTCTTTGACCGCAAAAAAATGGAAGATTACGCTCGATCTTGGCAATTTGATGACAATAAATTTTTGCGCTTTAGCTGTGTTCTTTGCTGCAGCAACAATTCGTGGCGATCTGTCCAAACTGGGTTCTCAGATGTTTTCATCGTTGAAATTATTCAACGGATATCTTTGGCCTGTCTGGTATTTCCTTGGTGTTGGGATAGTTTTCAAATTAATCGGCTCGAGCAAAGTAGTATCTAACTCAATAAAAAATCTGATTGGACCCAAATTACTAACCCCTGTATTACTGGTAATTTTGACCGGGCTTTGTTTGGTTTTTGGAAGCGACTATGTGGTGCGAATGCTGGGAACAGAGCCTAGTGCTGTTGCAAATATTCTGGGTCCAGTCTTCTACCCCATTTATCTCAATACCGCGCCATTCATCTGGCGCGAGCCATTGACCACTATTGCGGTGCATTGGTTCTCATGGGTCTTATTGTTCGACGTAATTGTAGTAACGGTTTTGTTGATTGTCAAAAGACTAAATAACGACTCGATGGCACGCTTGTTCTACCTTAATTGCTTATCGGCTCTTTTAATCTGGGAATACGTTTTTCAACTTGCATCGTTTGTTCGAACACCAAAACATTCCATCTTCGCCCTGCTGATCTTTTCGCTCTGGCTCTTGTGGTTGATGCATACTGTGGGCTGGTCAATGAGTCTCAAGTCATCGCCATTGTGGCCAGCAATTGGTCGCCTTCCTATTTATGGTGGCATCATGACCTTTTGCTTTCTTGAAATTTTTGCACGTTCTGCTTTGAAAGATTTCAATGTCACAAACGAATTGTTTCTCGCTTTGTTCCGCGGTGTGATTGATATCGGTTTGCCATATTTCTTCTATTTGTACGCGCTTGCACGCCTTTCGAAATTGCCTTTACACCTGAGCAGTTTGTTTACTGCCTTTTGTCTTGGAGCACTGTTTTCTTTTCCTGTAAATATTCTCGATAAATTTGCTGCAACCGGATCTATTGAAGGATTGAAAAAAATCTGCGCCGAGCAATATCAATTATTTCAGGTTAAAGGCTCTATAAATCTCGATTTGGAATTGCCAGAATGGTGGCTTTTGACCCGAGCTGTTCTATTTGTTTGTGTACTTACGGCTCTTGCCTTGTTTGCTCACCGCAAGAACGAAGATGCAAACGAACGTCATGGAGCAAAAGTTTTTTCACTGGTGGCATTTGCTAGTGGCATGGCTTCCTTTTCCAGATCTTTTGTAGATCTTCCAATCCCGATGAACTGGCATGTTTTCATCGGACCCACAAGACAAGATTTATTTTTCAATGCGGGGCTCATTTATTATTATTTCGCACTCTGGCTTCCCAGCCTGATTCTTGGGCTTGGTTTATTATCGGATAGATTGCGCAAACGACCTTACTTTTTTGCGCTCATGGCTATTGCTGCTGCTTTCAATTTTGCTATTTCATTTTTGTATCAAAATCACGAATCGCTTCTTCGCGCATCGGGATTGATATATTCAGGCGTAGTAATTTTGCTTGCCATTTTTGTTCTGCTCGTTTCGTATTGCATTTCAGAAATGGCAGCCTTCAAAGAGTTTTCTCAAAAACCCAAAGCACAGCCGCTTTTGACTGAACGTGCCATTTACACTTTGCTCACTGTTATTATTCTCGCTCTTTCAGGTCTTGCTATATATCAAGTCTCCAGTATTCACTCAAAAGAAGTGAGAGTGCAGGCGTTTAATCATCCAATTAAAGTGCCTGATGGATGGAAAGAAGTTCCAACAAAGGATCCCAGAAAAGCGATGATGACATTCAAAGACAGTCAGGGACTGGAATCGCAAGTTTATATGGGCACGCTTGATTCAAATCCAGAAGGTTCACGTGCATTGATGAAAGACCTTCTTATAAAAGCAAGTGCGTCACTACCCAATTTGCAATTGCTCAAAATTGACAGTTGGAACCGAATGTACCCAGACGCACTAGTTTGTTATTACTCATTTGAAAAAACGATACCTGGAACTAGTTTAGTACAGACATTTGAAGGATTCACCATTCTTGTGCCGATGGCGAATAACATTACTGAATACTACACTTTAGTGACCAGTCCAACCGACATGGATCGCCAGCAATGGCGACTTGCAATGGTGGTCGAATCTTTACCTGAGCGAATGGGCAAAATTCCTGGCTTCAACTAAGTCATTTCGCCAGATGAATTTTGACTAGTTGGCGAATTAGGCTCATCCTGATTGAACGTCTTGTTTGGTCCGCCTTTCATTCTGGACTGTAAACCTTTTACTTCTTCGAAGATCTTCTTAGCGAGATCATTTCGACCGTGATTAATAAAAAAACTGGCTAGCCACTCAAGTTCTTTTATAGGTTGTGAATTTACTCTATCTTTGGGATCCATGATCTAACTGTTCCAATCAATCCAATTAACTGTTAACCGAATGTTTTCAGCCAATCGTTATATAGCAAAGTGTCCCGAAACGATGCCGGATTTTATGGTCAATTTACTTGTCAGTCACGACTTGTCAAATGAATAGCTATAAATAAACCGGACGCAAACACAATAGAATCGGCTGGAATCTATTAAAGAACCATCTCTCTAAACTATGAGGAAAGTTGAACATGGCAGACAAAAGGAAAATTCAACAACAAAAATTGATTATCGAATGCTTAGGAAAGGCTGTGGCTCAGCGTCGCAAGAGATTAGGCATGTCTCAAGAAGAATTGGCTGACGCTTCAGGCGTTGATAGAGCTTTTATAAGTAAAATCGAGCGAGGCAGACGCAATCCCAGTTTCGCCCTGATCTCCCATATATCTCACGGTCTACATATGCGTTTTTCTCGACTGGTGGCAAACTGCGAAGAGTGTGCCAAAGATCGCAAAATCAGCTAGGGTGCTTCTTTAAAAGTTCAGCCTTTGAGACGAACTTTAGGAATTACAGACATACCAGGTGCAAGCAAATTTTCGTAACCTTTCATAGAGTCCTTGTCCAAGACAATCTTGACTGGGACTCTTTGCACTACTTTGGTGAAATTGCCCGTGGCATTATCGGGAGGTAAAAGAGCAAACTGAGCACCAGAAGCTGGAGACATTGAGTCTACCGTACCTGTAAGGTGAGCGTCAGGGAATGCATCGACATGAATTTCTACTTTTTGTCCTGGTCTCATGTGGGCAAGTTGAGTTTCTTTGAAATTAGCAACAACCCATTTTTCGTCAGAGACCACGCTCATGAGAGCCTGTCCTCTTTCGATTTGCTGACCTACTTCTACAGTCCTGTGACCTATGCGTCCTTGAATTGGCGACTTGATACTGGTATATGAAAGTTGAGTGCTGGCATTAGCAAGCTGGCTGCGAGCCTGGGCTGCAGCAGCCGACTGAACAAATAAATTGCGTTTGCTAGATTCCATTTGAGCTTGAGCTGCCTCATACAATTCTTTGGAACCGTGTGCGCGAGTTACTCCAGACTGTGCGTCTTTCAGAGCTTCTGTCGCTTGTTGAACTCTTGTATGCGACTGATTCAAAGCTTCTTTTGCAACTTGCAAATTGGCTTGAGCAACTTCTTTGTCTTGTTTGACTTTATCGAAGCTTTGCATTGTTACTGCCCCTTCTTGCACAAGAGGTATATAACGTTGATAGTCGAGATTGGCGCGTTTGAGTTCGGCTTCGCGTTGGTCAATCTGAGCTTTGGCAACGCTTACGCCTAATTTTGCTTCATTCAAAGAAGCTTTGGCTTTATCCACATTTGCAAGAGCGCTTGAAAGTGCCGACTTCGCTTCGAAGTCGCGAGCGTCAGCCTGATTTTGATTTGCTTCGATTGTAGATTTGATTTCGTCTGATTTCAAAGTCGCCTGGTCTAGTGCGGCTTTCGCTGTATCCAGGCTTATTTTGTAATCGGTCGGGTCTATTTCGACCAGAACCTGGCCATTTTTGACATGCTCGTTATCGTCTACGTTTAACTTGGTTATAGTGCCGCTCACGCGCGAGCTGAGCTGGTGAATTCGCCCTTGAATAGTAGCGTCATCGGTTTCTTCAAAAGAGGTGGCATGCATCCAGAGTGCCATGCCGCCTGTAATTGCGCCAAGAGAAATGGTTCCTGCAATAGCCATCACAATCAATTTCTTTTTTCCCTTCCTGAATGGTGGCACCAGGTCAGGAATTTTGGGATTCGTGTCTAATTGATTATTGTCTTGTTTGTGCAGGGTTTCCATAAGTGCCTCCAAAGGCGCCTTAAATTAGTGTCGATATTTGTATTATTGACCAAAAATCGAAATTGGTCAAGAATGCAAATATTAAATCTCAAATTGACCAGCTAGGGCGCTAAACCCTTTGATATCAATGCATTTCGACTTTTGCCGCTCTCTTGCCACTGGTGAGCAAAAAGATGAATGGCACCGTAAGTGCGGTAAAGAAACAAAGAAATACGGCAATGTCGGCAAATGCCATGGAAGCAGCTTGTCTATCGACTTGTGAGCTCATCAGAGAAATAGCACGCAATTTGGCATCTGCAAGCGCAAACCCTTTTTGCTGGAATATGGCTGTGTACTCTGAAAGTCTGTTCATAGCCTGGGTGCTATAAGGCGTAATTTTTTCTACCAGAATAGCTCGGTGAAAATCTTCGCGTCTTGAAAGAATGGTTGCAAGCACGGCAATTCCGATACTTCCGCCTAATGTCCGCACAAGACTCAATAGCGATGAAGCAGTCTGGATGTCTTCGGGCGGACAGTCTCCAACTGCTGCAATTGTGAGCGGCATAAATACAAGAACAAGACCAAATCCGCGAATAAGACTGGATGCAAGAAAATCATTCCAGCCCCATTGCAATGTGATGGGCGAGAGGAACCAGCTTGAAATAGCAAGACAGGTGATACCAATTCCGACCATAATACGTGCATCTATTTTTCCTACTGAAGCACCTACTATGGGAAACATGCATCCAGTCACAAGCGAGCTTGGTACTTGCAAAAATCCAGCTTGCAAAGCCGTGTATCCAAGCATCATCTGAGCGAAGCCTGGAATCACATAATTGACACCGAACAAAACAAATCCCACTACTCCCTGGAAAAGAAGTCCTACTGCGACAGACTTGAATCTAACAATGCGAAGATTTACAGCGGGATATTTAGTGCGCAACTCGTGCCAGAAAAATACTATAGCACCAATTGTAGTGGCAACAGAAGCCCATATTATGTAGCGTGACGAAAACCAATCTTCATCCTGTCCTTTTTCGAGCACATATTGCAAGCTGCCAAGCATTACACTCAAAGATGCGATACCAAGCCAGTCTACGTGTACTGTATCCTTTTTATCTTTAGCTAGGTCTTTGGGTATGAATAATTGGCAGAGTATGGTGGCTACGATTCCAATTGGGATATTGATAAAAAAGATCCAGCGCCAGTTGTAGTTGTCTGTGAGCCAGCCACCAAGAGTCGGTCCCATGACCGGACCGACGATGACACAAATTCCAAATACAGCTTGAACGAGACCTTGTTTTTCAGGTGGAAAAGCTTCGAATAAAAAGCCTTGTGCTTTTGCAAGTAAACCACCGCCAAATAATCCCTGTGCTACTCGAGCCAGAATCAAAGCCGTCAAGCTTGTTGCCATTCCGCATGCAATCGATGCAAGAGTAAAACCGATCATAGAAAGAATGAAATATCTTTTCTTGCCGAAAATGTCGCCAAACATCACAGCTAGTGGCATCGTAATAATATTGGCGATACCATAAGACGTAACTACCCATGCAGCTTCGCTAGTGGTAGAGCCAATATTGCCTTGGATATGCGGCAGGGCGACGTTGGTGATACTGGTATCAACAACTTCCATAAGGGCGCAAGTTGCAACTCCAACCAGAAATAACCAGCGGACTATTTCGCCTTTTTCATCGACCTGTCTTTGAAGTTCTTCCTGATAGTAACCGGCCATCTCAACTCTTGAGACCATTTACTACCAGTTCTAAAACCTGTTTGGAGCGTAGCTTGAGTTCGTCGCGTGTAATACGCTGGTTCGATTCGGTGTAATTATTTGCGTAAGGAGGAAAAAGCGGTGCTACTGTCATGAGAAAAACAATTGCCATTTCTTCTGTTGCTTTACTCTGTGGAATTTCGCCAGCTTCTGCTGCTTTTTTCAGCACTGCTAAAACCATTTTGCGTTTACGTACAAAAAACTCGTTGAAGCGAGATTTCACTTGTAGTGATGTATGCAATAAAGCCTCAGGAGTATGAATGTCCCTGGTTACATTGTCATAAACCATGAGTGAGCAGTCTTGGAATAATTCTTGAAGAGCTTTTAGAGGCGAATCTTTCTTGTTGTCTATATTGTCGATTCGAGTTTGCAAGAGAGCCTGAACAGCAATGGCGTGCTGTTCGATGATTTTCATAAGGATGTCTTCTTTAGTTTTAAATTCTAGATAGACGGATCCTTTACCTATTCCAAGGTGTTTGGCGATGTCTTCGATACTCGTGCGCTCGTATCCGTAACGCGAAAATAAAGCTATCGCTGCTTCGACGATAAGCTCGGCTCTATTTATGAGTGATTTTGTGCGTGCCATAAAACCTCGAATTCTGCTCTCGATTCTATTATTGACCAAAAATCGATTTTGGTCAATAATCCGTTGTGATTTCGTAGCACTTATTTCGACTGTCAAAATGTGAAAGAAATACAGCAGTATTTCTTTCACATTAGAGCAGAGTAAAAAGGAGTGTTCGCATGTTTCAGGGTTAATCCGCTTTCTGAAGTTGTATAAGTTGCAGAAAATGGAAGAAATGAAAACCTGTGTGCACTCAATGCGATATTTAATTTTAGTTTGGGTATTGGTCTTAATTCCTATTCAACCTCTCTTCGGTTGTCCGACTGCAAATGCCCCGCTCGTTGCGATTAGTAGCGATCAGCCACGTTTGAAACCATTTATTTCAGCCTGGCAGCATCGAATACGAACTTTGTGGCTACAAAACAAAATCATTTTGGAACCAGAAGATTGTCCGGTGCTGCAATTTACTTTGACCGCGAGCGACAAAAAAGAAAATTTGTATTTTCAAAAAGTTTCCAAAAATGCCGAAGCAAACCAGGCGGCATTAGAAGCCATGAATACAGAAATGATTAAAATTCCAAGGGAGTGGGTTACTGCAAAAATGCCAATGCGCATTGATTTTGGCAATATTGATGGAGACTTTATACAGGTTCTAAACACACCTGATTTTACTGATTACTTTACGGCGATGAAAGACAAAATTGAGAAGGCGCGGGCTGGGCTAGTAGTCGATAGCAATTGCCAGGTCGCAGCTACAATTGAATTGAATAAAAAGGGAGAAATAACAAAACTCACTTCTCAAAAAATTCACGGTAGTCTGCAATCTCATCATTGTGTAATTGCAGCATTGAAAAAGTGCTCGCTGTTTGGAAATTTTCCAAAATATGCACCTGCAAAAATAAAATTTGTAATCGATTTGCAAGTTAGTCCTAAAGAGGCTACCACTATTCAAATTAGAAATTACGCCCGCCATCTTTCAACAAATTAGGCGCTTTTAAATCTCGATTTTTAGTTTCGGCATTTCTTTGGTGACGCGCACTTCGCCAGTGGCAGTCTTTTCGCGCACTAATAATTTCTGAGCGATATGATCCATCATATTCTCGATGCGAATATACCCAACTATTTTTCGCGATTCCAAATTTTCGACTACAGGCACCACTTTAAAGCCGTGTTCACGCATAGTCATTATAGCGAGCGCTGCGCTGTCTTCAACAGTAATAGCAATTGGATTCTGTACCATAATATCTTTGGCGCAGATATTCATCTCTGCACCTTCTGGAAGTGCTGCGGCCACTTCGATTGAACGCAACAAATCAGAGCGGGTAATCATACCGATTAAGCGTCCGTCGTCATCAGTCACTGGCAAAAAATCAAGTCTGCCTTCATTCAATTTGTGGATTGCATCAACCACGTGATGACCAGCATGGAGTGGTGTTTCTTTTAGTGGCTGAATCAAAGTCCTTAGTGGAATGTGCTCCAGTACCTCGCGAACTTCGTGCAAACTCTTCCAAATATTCGTGCGGCGATTCATTGCTTTTAGAACAGCATCTTTTAAAGGACTCAGTGAAGTCGATATCTGGTTAAATACATTTGATCCCATCACTGTTACTTCGAGATCCGTTCTTGCACGCACTGTAGCTGAGCGCGGACGATCGTCTAATAAAGCGCCTTCGCCAAAGAAATCTCCTGGACCAAGAACGGCGATTAAGTCTTCGCCTTCGCCATTCATTTTTTTACGACCGACTTCGGCTTCGCCACGTTCGATTACGAAAAATTCAGTTCCAGCTTCGCCTTCTTCAATTACAGAGTCGCCGGCAGAGTAGAATGCACGCCAGATGCGTTTTGATCTATCCGCCTTCATATGAGCAAGCGTGCGGGGGAAAACGAGGTCGCAAGCCCATTCAAGACCGACTTTCACTATTTGAAAAACAGATGGCAGCTTCATCAAATAGACACCACGCCAGATAAACCAGGCGCAAAAACCAGATAGACGAAGTCCCATAATGTCTGCGACGGCATCGTATCCGCCTATCGCGCACATAGAGCCCATCATTTTATAGTGGAACGCTTTAGTAGGGCGTTTTTCGATTGTGGCAATTATATTGTCTGCAACTTGTTTTGCCTGGCGCTCAGCAAATTGAGCGACAGTAGGACAAATTTTTCCGTCTAGAGCATTCACAATTGCTGCGCAATCGCCAATCGCCCAGACGTTTTCGTATCCTGGTAAAGACATGTCTGGGTTGGTGCAGATGCGACCGCGCTCTTTCTTGACGTTCAATTTTTGAATGATGGCAAGTGGACTGGTTCCAATAGTGCACACAATGGTGGCACCATGGACATAACGTTTGTCTTTGAGTGTAATTCCAAGTGGCGTGGCGCGGCTTGCCATCGCGTTTAAGAGAATGCGAACACCAGCTTTGCTCATGCGTTCTTGAGCAAATTTTCTAAGCGACGAATCCAGTTCGGGCAAAATTTGATCGCGCGAGTGTACGACTGTAACAGAAATATCTTCTTCTTCGATATGACTGAAAAACTTTCGGCTTCGGCGCACCAGGTCATTTATTTCGCCTGCAACTTCGACGCCTGAAAATCCAGCACCTACGATGACAAAGGATAGATGCCATTTCTTCTGTTCTGGGTCGTCGCAAACTTCTGCTTTCTCCATCTGTTCCATGATGTGAGCTTGCAGTGCAAGAGCATCGCCTACAGTCTTAAATGAAAATGCGTGGTCGTTCATACCTGGAATGGCTGAAAGATCCACTTTGTTTCCCGCGGCAATGACGAGGTAATCGAAACTCATTTTACGTCTGGTTTCATCGTATGCTTCATACTCGATGCAGCGTGTATCGAGGTCGATGGATAAAACACATTCGGTCCGACACCAGACATCTTTGAGCATCTGGCGGAGTGGTGCAGAAACGTCTTTGGGTTGAAGTGTCCCACCTGCAACACCGGCTAAAAGCGGGTGGAATACCATGTGGTTTTCTTGATTGAAAAGTACGATTTCGTACTGATTTATTGGCAGCGCTTTGCGAAGCTTGCGGGCGCATTTGACGCCGGCAAAACCGCCTCCAATGATTAATATTCTTGGGCTCGCCATAGCTGAGTCATTGTAGCACGCTCAAAGCATCGTTTTTGGCGCTGCATGCTACGTCCCTGAATGTAGAGAGTGCAGAGCGCAATCGAGAGAATTTTGGGAGGTTTTAAGATGACATCATTTCTAATAAGGTTAGTTTTGCTGGCTCTTGCCTTTCATTTCATTTTACCGATGATTGGCGGTATTGAAGTTCGTGGCGGTTTCATGACTTCGATCGGGTTAGCTCTTGTATTCAGCATCTTGGGTGTTGTAGTGACCTGGTTGGCTGCTGCCATCACCGCTGTAGTTGCTGTAGGCACGCTTGGAATGGGACTTTTGATTCTCATTCCTCTTTGGATATTGGGATTCTGGTTATTGCCAGCTTACACTCTGCTTTTGACTTCAAGTGTGATGCCTTCTGCATTGAGTGTGGCGGGCTGGTGGCCTGCCGTCTGGGGAGGCTTGATTACTCTTGTGATTGGAGTCGCAACAGATAGCACTGACCGTTATGTCAAACAGCCAGTATAGATAACAGAATTCGCATAAAGTTCTCCCTCCCAGGAGAGGAAGGCTGCATTCGAGAAGTTCCTCATAGCTTCAGGATGCAGCCCCTTATTTGGAGAGTTTTAGCTTACTTCTGCTAGAGCCCGGGGCAACTGGATGGTAAAAGTGGTGCCTTTTCCGCTTTTGCTTTCGCAATGTATCAAGCCCGAATGTGCTTCGATAATTTGTCTGCATACATATAAGCCAAGTCCGGTGCCAAGCGGAAAGTCTTTCACTTTGCCTGTTTGATAAAAACGCTGGAAAAGATATTTTTGAGCAATATCAGAAATGCCCATGCCGTTATCTTCAACTGTAATGAGGGCGCTGCCGTCGTCAATTCGTACGCCAACTTTGACTTTGCCACCGTCTTGAGTGAATTTGATTGAGTTTCCAATTATATTGAAAAGCACACGCTTGATTGCCACCATGTCACCGCGCACCTTAATGGATTCGTCCAGGATTGCACTTTCTAGTTCGAGATTTTTCAGCGCTGCAAGTGGAATTAGATCGTGAGTCGATTTTTGTACTAAACAACCAAGGTCTAAATCTTCGTATTGAAACTGAGGCGCGTTCACGTCGTATCTGTATATTTCAAGCAAATTCATCAGCAATTGCATAACCGATTCATTGCTTCGTTTCAGCACGTTAGTAACTTCTTGCAGACGCGGATCTATTTCGCCAAAGTGTTTTTCCAAAATATACTGATACAGTCTATCTGTTGATATGAGCGGGTTTTTGACGTCGTGCACGAGTGTCGCCATGAAATCATCGCGCTGTTGTATGAGGCGCGAGCGTTCGATAGCGTAGCGAATAGCGCGAGATAAGGAGCGACCATCAAGTTCTCCTTTCTCCAGGTAATCTTGTGCTCCTTCTTGCAATGCCTGGATTGCGACACTTTCGTCGTCGTTGCCAGTCATTATAATGAGCGGATGAAGCGGGGTCATTCGATGTATCCGTCTAAAAGTTTCAATGCCCGAACTGTCAGGCAGAGTCAGGTCACACAAAATTACATCGAAAGGTTTATTTGAAAGAAGCTCTATTCCTTTTGAAACATCATGTGCCCGTTCAAGTACAAATTTGAATGGGGCTTTGTGTTTCAATAAAGAGCCGATGGCATGGCAGAACATGTCATCGTCTTCAATGAGTAAAATATGGAGCTCTGGCGAAGCCTTCATTTTTTTGCAGTTAAAAACGTCCTGGTTTTAGCCAGGATTGGAGAAGCATAGTGATAAAAAGTCCCGAGGAGATATCTCCATTTAAACCCATACCTGAGAATTAGGCAAGATGTTCTGACACCTAAATTCGCCGGTCCCTATATCCTTAGTTTAGGTAGCTTTTCAGCTCCATTGCATTGGGATTTTTCTTCAGTTTTTTGATTGCTGTAAGCTCCATTTTTCTGATTCTTTCTCTGCTCACTTTTAGTGAGCGCGCAATTTCTTCAAGAGTGGCTGGCTTTTTGCCATCCAGACCGAATCTTCGCACAAGAACTTCTTGTTCTCGCTCATTCAATTCCATCAATACTCTTTTGAGATCACTAATTAGTAGTGATTGCGCGGTCATCCTGTCCGGATCTTCACTACAAGGATCTGCCAGCATATCTGAAATGGTCGTATCCTGACTGTCTTTTACGGGGGCGTCGAGCGAAGTCATCGAAGCGTTCGCGGCAGCCATTGCATGTTCGATTTTATCGATAGCAATAAGCGTGTCACGCGAGATTTCTTCAAGACTTGGTGCGCGTCCGAGTTTGACCCAGAGTTGATTGATCGACTTGCGCAATTTGCTGTGCGTTTCTGTTATATGTACTGGGATGCGGATGATGCGCGCTTTATCAGCGATTGCTCGCATGATTGCCTGCCTGATCCACCAGGTTGCATAAGTCGAAAAACGACAACCCTGTCCGGAGTCGAATTTTTCTACAGCTCGCATGAGACCCAGACTTCCTTCCTGAATCAAATCAAGAAAAGTAAGTCCGCGCCCGCGATATTTTTTCGCCACGCTAACAACCAGACGCAGATTGCACTGAATCAGACGCCGCCTGGCAATTGGATCTCCGCTTACAATTTTGCGCGCGAGATCTATCTCTTCTTTAGCCGAAAGTAGTTTGTGGCGTCCAATGTCTTTTAGATATTTGCGTAGAATATCGGCTTCATCGTCGGCGCTCATGAATCCACGCGCGCCACTATCTGCCGATGCCACTTCGCTTTCTTGAGAAGACATCGAATCTTCGAACAAACTTCCGTCTACGACAGGAAAAACTGCCGCATCAATACGCTCTTCTTTTTTCATTGCCCGAAACCAACCAATACCTGTAAATATCATTCCCTGGCGCTCATGTAACTCAGCGCTTAATGAAGATTCGTAATGGCTAGTATTAGATACGGTGACTTACTGTTTGTTCAAAAGAGTGGTCACTTCAACCAGGCGTTTGGAGATGCGCTCTAACTCTGCCATTTGCTTGGTATCTTTTAAATTGCCATCTGAATCTATAGCTTCTTGTGCCATTGGAATTGATAACTGATCTGGAATACAAATTACTCCAATTGATTCAAGTATCGCTCGCACTGTCACAAGCCCGCGCATTCCACCGAGCTTTCCGGGTGAGGTGGCAAATAAGCCAACCACTTTGCCCTTAAAACACTCTAGATTTTTCTCTCCTTCGAGTGGTCGAGATGCCCAGTCGATAGTATTTTTCAATACAGGAGTAATAGACGAATTGTATTCAGGACAGGAAATGATGAAGCCTTGATGTTCTTTCATCAAAGTCTTCAATTTCTTTGCATTTTCGGGAATACCCTCGCTAGCTTCTATATCGCCATCGTAAATGGGCAGGGGATAATCTTTCAAATCAACATAGGTTACCTTGGCACCTGCAGCTTCGGCTTTAGTCGCAGCCAGTTTTGCCAGTTTTTTGTTGAATGAATCTTTGCGTAGACTTCCAGCAAAGCAAAGTATTTTTGTAGTCACGGCGATCTCCAGGCGAATGTAATCTTGGCCCCTAAGATCTAGCACATACCTATTCTACTTGGCTTCGCTATCTCCTTCGTCGGGCGGTAATTCTATCGCTCCGGTAACGCCTGGGAGTTTAAAATCAGAGGCTTTTACCGACTGTACGAAAGATTTGAAATCTTCGTTTTGAACGTCTTTTTCTCGTTGTCCACCAATCAGAAAATTGGCTTTTTCAAGCACCGCCGGGTTCACTTTAACGCCGAGACCTAAAAGTGTCGCAATAGCGATGGCGTCTGAAGGACGCGAGTCAAGTTTGATGGGTGCCCTGAAGTCATTTTGACTCTGGTTCTCCGCTGCCGGAGTCAAAGTTATTTGCGCCTTGAAAATATTGGATTCCAATTCGTTCACGACTACTTCGCTTACTTTGTAGCCAGTCTGGCAAATAGTATTTAGAAGTAAGTCATGAGTCAGTGGGCGCTTGGAGCTTGTGTTATTGAGTGCCAGGCTGATAGCTTTTGCCTCGGTTATTCCAACCCAAACCGGAAGGGCAATTTTTCTTTCCTGATCGCTCAAAACCACAACTGTTTCGCCTGATTTCCGGTCAAAAACAACTGTATCCACATGCATTTCTATCATTTTTATGGTGCGAGTCTTTCCCGCCTTAGTTTTGTATTTATTTGAGTGCTCAAATAACGCCATTGGAGCGCTTGCGGGCATTAAGCCAGCAAAGCGTCTATTTGCATCATAGCAACTTTAATTTTGCGCTGCTTGGCTAGTGCAACCCTTAAAAGTTATGACTTCGTTAAACGTGTTAATCGCAAAAACAGAGAATGCTGTATATTGAGTGTTCGCCAAGACTTCAGTTTGTCGTGAGGTAAAGTTTCTCATGTCCGAAATTACAGTTTATGAAAAACCTACTTGCTCAAAGTGTCGCGAAGTCGACAAAATTTTGAGAGAAGCCGGTGCTGACTACGAAAAAATAAACTATTACACAAAGCCCCTTTCTGCCAAGAAACTGAAAGAATTGCTTGAAAAAATGGACATACCAGCTAAAGAGCTTCTTCGCAAAACAGAAGATGTATACAAAGAACTCGGCTTGTCCAAGAAAGAACTGACCGACAAAGAATACATAGACCTCATGGTCAAACACCCCGATTTGATCCAGCGTCCTATCGTAGAGCGTGGAGAAAAAGCAGTTTTAGCAAGACCGGTTGAAAATATTCGACCTTTGCTCAAAAAATAAATTGTCACCACATATAGTATCGCCTACCTTGCAATCGAGGATAAGTCTTTGAGCGAATTACTTTCAAAACAAGATTTTGCTCTGGAAGCTGTCCAGGCATTGCTCAAGAGTGGCATAGAGCAGTCGAATATTTATCTGGATTTGCTATCGTTCACCATTCAAATCAAAGGCGACAGAGGCGAAGTTTTAACCTCTATGACGCTTTCTCCTTTTTACAGACTGTATGAAAGCAAGCCCGATAATATGGACAAAATTTTGACTGAAATTGTCGAAACCAGAAAAGCGGTCGATCTTCCAGCTACATTTGAAGAAGCCAAACCTCAATTGCGACCAGTCGTGCGCATCAAGTGGTTTTATCCAAAAGATGATTTTCCTCAAATCGAGATTGGCGAACACCTTTGTGTTTTGCTTGGCATTGATACTCCAACCAATATTTTGTATTGCGACAATTACATCCTGAATCGCTGGGACTGTAAATTCGAAGAGGCAATTGATTATGCCATCGAAGAGCTGGGCAAAAACACCGAGTTTGAATTCGATACTTCACGAAGCAATCAAGATAAAGACGATGTCTGCCATTTCTTCACTATAGGAGACGATTATGCCGCATCGAGAGTAGTTTTTAGCGGAATACTCGAATCGCTCCCGGTCAAAGGAGATACTCTGGTTGTAGTGCCAAGCAAAGGCTATGTAATGGTGACCGGAACCATGGGCGAGTTTGGATTGTCACACACCATCAATGCCGTTGCCGAACTGCATGAAAAACCAGACGCCTTAGCCCCGCATTTTATGCTGCTCAAGGACGGAGCTTATTATCCTTTCGAATTCGATGCCGAACATCAATTTTTCAAAGACACGAGCATTCTGGAAAACGAGTTTATGGAACAGCTTTACTATGCTCAAAAAGAGCAATTGAGCTCTTCTTTTGAAAGTATTATCGGAAAACATAAATTGCTCGATTATGTAAGCAATAAAAAAGAATATTCGCTTTGCGTCGTAGAGCCTGATGATATTCCCGCTTCCATTCCGGCTGCAAGCGTGATTGTTTTTACCCATAATGAAGAAATGCTTGCTGCCGCACCACTTTTTCACGTTCTGAATGTAATGGGCGACAGTGTGAAAGCACTCAATTTGTATCCTGAAAGATTCGAATTGAACAGATTTCCAAGCGAGGAAGAACTGGATCAAATTTCCAGAGTGGAAGAATTTTACTCAGAAGAACAAAGTGAAAGCTGAGTTCTAACTTTTAGTTTTTAAGATTTGAGTCCATGAAATTTGCAAATCAGATTGCGCATCGATTTGCTCGCTGTTTTGCCATCACCTTTTTCGAGTGCTTCTAAAACAACCATGTGTGCATCACCGAATTCGACCAGATTTTCCTGCCCAATTTTGGCTAGAATGCGCAGAAAACGCGACTCTAGAACAACCGATTCCCAGATAGAAAATAACAATTGATTGTCGGCGGCTTGCATTATAAGTCGATGAAAAGCTGTGTCGTGCGCTGAGTAAGTAGCAAAGTCTTTTTTGCGCGCAGCATGCATGAATTTTTCGGCTTCTGCTCGAAGCTCGGCACAATTGCCTTTTAGTTTCACTGCCGCAAGCTCGCATCCCAGTTGTTCGAGCACTGAGCGTACTTGAGACGATTCTTCGAGTTCTCGTTCGGTCACGACCCTAACTCGCGTACCTTTATATGGTTCGGTTTCTACCAGGCGCATTGCTTCTAAATATCGCAACGCCTCGCGCACTGGAGCTTGAGAAGTCTCTAGTTCTTCGGCAATCTGTAACTCAATCAAACGCTCGCCTGGTTTATAAGTGCCGTTAAGAATTCGTTCTAAAAGCAATTCTTTGACCTGCACGGCGGTCGAGCTGCGCTTAAGTGCCATTTGATAGCCCTTTTGGGATTTTTGACCCTATATCTTTACCGACTGTCTATTATCCAGTATACTGAAGTTATTAAAATCGATTATCGATAATCGAAAATCGAGCAATTCAAACGACCGGAGGTTAGGTCATGCAAATCACACATTATGTTTACGGCGTTTACGACAATCAAGCTGCATTTTCAAAGGCCTATGACCGACTTTTCTCAAGCGGGCTAAGCGATATTTTGGTGCTCAAAAGTCCGAAAGCAGATATAGAGCACGTCAGTGCTTCAATCAAACATCCGCTCAATCGTTTTATGCTTTCTGGGGCTGCACTTGGCGCTATCATCGGTTCTTTCGCCAGTTTAACTTTCAATATGCCAGCTTTTGTAGAACTGGAAGTTTTGACCCCCATAATGATTGCAATATGCGGAGCGGCACTTGGAGCTTATATTGGCTTGCTTGTAAACTTCGCTTTGACAGGACTTGATGTCACAAACCCTCAGACCAAAGTGTTCGATGCGCTCATTCCAGCTGGATCTTTTGTGTTGGGAGCGAGTGTTTGTGGCAATGACCAGATGCAACTTGCAATTGAGTGCATTTCAGAAGAGCAAATGATCGAACTTGTAATCAAAAACGAAATGCTCGATTTACCGCTCGAAGATGCACGTCTCATCAAGGAAGAACATCAACTACAGCTAGCTGCCTAGTTGAAGATAATCACTTTTCGTCCGGGATCGATTGTATATTTCAAACCCTGCAAAAAGGTCTGTCCTAGAAGCGGTTTTGGAAATGGTGTATTCATGAGCACATTGCAGATGACGCCTTTCTTTTCAATCGATCCCAATTTGACGCTATCCAGAGTAAAAGTGTAAGCATCGCGTCTTCCGCCTACGCCGCCTCCGTGTCCTTGCAAGGAGTCGACAGGGCGATTGATACCACAAGCGGCAAGATGTCTGTCTGCAAAAGCAACAGAACCAGCTCCTGTATCGAATATCATCTCGCACTCGCGTCCATTTACTTTGACAGTGACAATGATGCTGTTGCCCTCGTAATAAAAAGGAACTTCGTTGTCAGCTAATCGTTGTTGGCTTCTCTGGCGCGTTTTCGATTTATCTGCTTTTTCGTTTGGTCTTGTTGCTAATTTTTTGAAACTTATTTTTTGACTGGTATCATCGATTTCGTATATGAAATCTTTGTAGAATGTTTGACCCAATAGAGGCATTTCGCTGAGCGGGTTGCTGCTAACTTCGCCCAGCGAGCCAGACCCTTCTTGCACCGATACTGGTATCGTGCGCTCTAGCTCTCCAACTTTGATTGTAATGAGAGCAACCCTGTAATTGACTTCGCCTCCCACTCCCATGGCTCGCCCCGAATATTTTGTATATTTGGGGCGAACACCAAGCATCCCGAGCCATCGTTCAGTCACGTGAGTACTCGACGCCCCAGTATCGAAAATCATTTGTGTTGGCACACCATTAACGGTGGCAGGAACGATCAGATGTCCTCGGGCAATATTGTTTCGAAAAAACTTTACGCTAGCTTCTTGCGGCAAGTTCAAATAGTCCTGATCTTGTTGAACCGCGATTCCATCCATCGCTTCAGAATATTTTTTTGCGATGGCAGGGTCGATTTTTATCAGGACTTTTATAGAATTGCGCGCTGCTTCTGACTGCGGATATTTTCTTATGACTTGTTGATAAAGAATTTTGGCTCTCTCGAGGTCTTTGTCATAGTGATAACAAAGTGCCTCATAATAAGCGGCATTTGCAGCATTGTCGCCCGATGCCTGCGCTTTCTGAAATTGGAGTGCCGCCTTTGGATATTCTTTTTTTGCAAACAAATCTACTCCCAGCGAGTAATCTGAAGCAAAGACAGGATTTGCCCAAGCAACCAAAAAACAAAGGGTGCTAGTGACCCAGAATGTTTTTGCGCTCAATTTGTGCTCGGACAAAGATCAAGCCTCTTTCAAGACGTCTTCATCCACAATTATAGACTAGTTGGAGGGGCGGCAATTATCGCTAATTTTGGTCGGGACGCTTTGGGGCATTTAAATCGATACGAACCCCACCATCTTGTTTTTGCACGTCTAATACCGTTTTGCCCTGGCTTTCCAGTTTAACGATACTGTCATTGCTCGAATTAGAACATGCTGCAAGGCCAAAGCAAAGCATGAATACCGTCAACTGCAACTTTCCCGCTTCCTTGAGCGTGTGACCGGCAAGTTTCAATAATTCGGCGTGCTTCTTCATTTCGATGTCCTCTTCCCAACTATTGGGCTTTTAGCATATAAAATTAAAAAAGATGCTTTGAGGAACAATCTAACCCGCGATGCGTCGATTGGCCCTGCGGGTTTATTTTCGGAATAGAAATGAAAGTATTAGCACATGCTTTTCTAACCTTAACGACCCTTGCAATGGGGCTTTTCATCTCGGCAAGAGCTGATGAATTTCAAGATGGAGTCGTTCTTTTCAAAGCTGGAAGAATGACAGAGGCGAGGGACGTATTGCTTAGCGCAGTCAAGCGCAATCCGTCAGATTTGAAAGCGCGTTATTTTTTGGCCAATGTTTATGCCAGTCTAAAGGATCGTCAAAAAGCGGTAGAACAATACAGTTATTGCGCAAATGCAGCCCCGGGAACCAAGCTGGAGGAATTTTGCCTCAAAGCCATGGGCATGCAAAGACTTAAGCCAAATAGTCTGCCTGCATTGAAGCATCCAAAGAACGATTTGCAATTGAACGCCGAGCTTAAGGTGGACCTGCAAGCCTATGAATATCGCCATAATTTGGAAAAGCAAAGAGCTAACGAACTCAAAGGTTTGTCCAGTCGCACAAATGCGCAGGCAGATACGATAAATCGGCAAATGGCGCTCGATATCGACAGCGTGCCACGATATGTTTATGTCGGAGACAAGCGTTACAGCAATCCCGATTATAAAAGCGACGTAGATAGCATTAAGCTAGAAGCGGCTCGCAGATTAGATGACATTGCAAATAGACGCAATGCTGACCTCGAATCGTTAAATCAGCGTTTTGATAAAAGACTGGAAGAATACATGGAAAGCCGCGATGGTATTCGCAATGCCTTGAAGTCGGCAAATGGCAACATGCAGCTAACACCACATGGCACGGACATGTATGTGCGCAATTATATTAATTTTGGTCAGGAAAAGATTTACGAGCCGCCGCAGTCGCTTCAGGCGCGCCCCCTCACTTTGCTCGATAAAATTCCAGAATCGAGCCGTGCAGACAGAATTCGGCAATTGCGTCGCCAGTTTCAAGACTGATTTTGGTGACACAGTGATAAGATAGAAATCTCCTTGTAAGAAGGTATCGGTATGTTTGATGTTTCAATGTGCGGAACTGGCTACAAGCTTTTAAAAGAAGTTGGCTCTGGTGGAATGGGCAAAGTGTATCAGGCACAAAAGTCTGATACGGGCGAGATTTGTGCCATTAAAGTGATGCACAATCATTTGAGTGCGGATCAAAACAACCGAAAGCGCTTTGAGCGCGAGGCTCGAGTGACCTGTGGTCTCAATCAGGAAAACGTGGTCGAAACCATCGATTGTGGCGTCACTAAAGACGACCAACCATTTATCGTAATGGAATATTTGGAGGGAAACAGCCTTGCAGACATGCTTTTTGAAAAAGGTCGCATAGACCTTGCAACCTTTTATCCTCTTTTAGTCCAAATTTGTCGAGGTCTTGCATACACTCACAATATGAGCATCGTTCATCGCGATATGAAACCTAGCAATATAATGCTGGTTAAAAAAGGCAATGAAACGGTGGCTAAAATTGTCGACTTTGGTATTGCCAAAATTTGTCCTCGCACAGGAAATTGTATGTCCATGTCTGACGAGCGTTTGAAAGCTATAGACGAATGGAATGAGCTAGACGACGAAGAAGAAGAACTGCTTCAAGTTCTCACCGCACCTGGCGAAGTATTTGGAAGCCCGCTTTATATGAGCCCCGAGCAATGTCGAGGCGAAATAGTGGACTGTTGTTCTGAGGTTTATTCGCTAGGCTGCATGATTTTTGAATGTTTGACAGGCGTCGCTCCTCTCAAAGGAAGAAATGCGATGGAAACGCTGTTTCAACGCATAACCATGGATGCACCGTCAATAAATTCGGTAGCAGAGGAGTTGACTTTTCCTGCTGAAATTGAGGCTATCGTCGCTAAAGCTCTGGAAAAAGAGCGTCGTGAAAGATATCAATCAGTTTGCGAGCTGAAAACTGCGGTACTGGATGCAGGCAAAAATCTCAATTTGATCAGTGCAGTCAGCGCTTAATCACGACAATTTTGCGAGCAGGTTTGAGTTCGCCAAGAGCACGTTCAATCCAAGCATATTCTTTTGTATGCCAGCTGCGAAGGAGATTTCCTCTGGAATCAAAAAAGTGTTTTCTTTGCCCTGGTTCCAGATCGAAAGGACCAGCTATTTTGCCGCTCGGAAAACAAAGACCATATTTTTTGTTTTGAACAAATACTAAAAGTGCATCTTCGGGCAAACTCATCACATTGAGGTTTTTGTCTTCTTGAGCCTCTTTGCCAAGATATGCTAGTTGTACGAAACGAGCACCATCGGGAAGTGAAAATTTCAATTCGTCACCTTCGAAGTTGAAGAGACGTTTTGAATTTTGCATTTTTACCTTGTTTTTGTGATTAACTTCGGTGACGACAAAAATCCCGTTTCGTTCATACTCGATTCGAGCATATTTCGCTTTTATAACTTCTCTGCCAGTTTCATCAATAAGGCCAAATAAATCACAACCGCTAAATTCGATTTCTTCTTCCGGCACGTTTAGAGCGTATGTTTGTTGTGGAGTGGCGAAGCAGATAAAGCACGCCACTAATAGCAAAATAGTTCTTGAAATCATACTTTTATTTTACCCGTTTTAAAAAACTGAGCAGTTAAACTAAAATAGCGTCATGGAAGAGAAAGAGAATAAGTTTAATTTGAAAGGGCACTATTTTAGCGAAGAAGAAATCGCTGAGATGATGAGTCCCCAGCTTGCGGCCAAGAAAGAAGCCGAGCGTAAGCACAAGCAAGTGATGCTCGACATCATGGCCGGAGACTTCGACGACAATACAGACACCTATAAGTTGCGCTATATGGTCGAGCATGAAGAGTGGTTTTTGCCCCTTGCTCAAGATGGCGATTTTGAAATACAAAATATAAAGAAGGGCGAATTTGAGCGTCTTTTCGCTGGCAAAAATAAAAAAACTGGCAAGAAAACAGATCGCGATGGGAAGGGCGGACAGCTTTTGCCTGTTTATCAAACTGAGTCAAAAATAAATGGCAAATACAAAAAACTAAACGGAAGAGAACTTGCTTCAAGTCTGCCTAAAAATATTTCTGGTCTTCTTGTCGATTGGGTCGAAGATGATACCAGTCGAGAGCTATCCAAAGATTATTTCCAATATTTAGAAGAGCTTGCAGAAGCTGTCGAAATCGAGCGAGTGCTTTGTACAGACGGACCTGTTGATACTGCAAAATTGCGAAAGGCGCATTTTCTTTCGGCATGGTATCAAGATAATCCTTACGTCAATTATGACCTCGCTTATGCCTCGACCCACGATGATAACGATTATTTTTCAGACCAGACCACTGTGAAAAGAATGACTGGTAGCGAGCTATTCGAAGCAATTTTGAAACGTGATTATCACGCAGGATTGAAGATTGCTCTAGGATCAATTTATAGTGCAACTTCGGTCGATTTGAAGAATGTTATTCTTTCACGCAACTTTATGCATCGGGCTTTGAGCCATGACAGCTGTCACTGGCGAGTACAAGAATTTGTCGCACGAAACAAAGAGGAATTTGAGCTCTGGCTAGAATGCGTTCAGTTTCCAAAAGAAAGAGAAATTGTCGAAGAAACGATAGGCGCTAAGAATTATATTCATGCCGTGTCGAAAAAAGAAGATAACTTCTGGTATGCGCAAGAAACGGATAATATCGAACGCGAAACGCCTCATTTAGTTAAAACTGAAAAGTTCGAATTACAAAATCTTCCTTCTAGCGCACACGAGATTGCTCCAGGACCAAGCAAAATACTTTGTCCCGGGCGACTTGCCGGCCGCTTGTTCTATGTTCTTCCTGAGCGCGATAGACGTGAATTCGTTTGGCGACCTGGTTTTTCGCTTGGATTTTGTCGAGTTCTAAGCGGATCGGACATAGCTCTTTCTAAAGATAGAATCAAAATCTTGAATGAGCTCATTAAGCTGGTTCCAGAAGGTGAAGCGGAAATTCCATTGTCTTCATTTCTTTCGTATGAAGGTGGAAAGTTCTTCTTTTTCAAAAAAGAAGCACGTCAACTCGATTGGCTTAAACAGTCTCTTGCTCAAGCCAAAAAGAGTTGCAGTGTTATTGCCTTTTAAGTCCTACCTAAAAGTAGTAGTCTCGTAGAGAACCATCGAAAAAAGCCGTAAAGCATGCAACAGCGTTTGAATTTTCGCGATGATCCGCATGGGCACAAATCATTGCGCCCAAGTTTTTCAATCAGCTCTTTGTCACCGTGAACAATTCTGTTGCCGCGCTTGACTCTGGACTCAGAGTTGAAACCGCGCTTGCGTTTGCTAGTGGGCTCGAAATTTGTCCAGATCGGTCATTCCGAATTTTTCTCGACAGAATTTCAATTCGAAGTCGTCTGGTTTATATTCTCCTGCCCTATATTCCGCGAACCTTTTTTGAGCCTCTGCTTTGTTTCCTTGCACCTGTTCTAAAATTGCCAGGTGAAAATTTGCTGCGCCGCTAGTTTCTTTCACTTTTGCACATTTTTCAAAATTCGCTCTGGCATTTGTGTAATCGCCAAGCATCAGATAAATTGTGCCTTTTGTGTCGTAGGCTGCTAGATTTCGTTTGTCCAGAGCTAGGGCTTTTTCTGTATCTTTCATTGCTAACTGCAAACTGTTTTTGTTGTTGAAATCATTCAGCCTGAACCAGGCACGATTGTTGTAAACCATACTGTGACTGGAATCTATGCTGACCAAATTGTCTACGTCAACTAGTCCTTCTTGATACCGCCCAAGGTGCATAAGTGCAATTGAACGATCGAATAATGCCCCTTTGTGTTTTGGATCTTTTAAAAGTATGGTATCGAAATCTTTTTTTGCTTCCTCATTTTTTTCAAGTTTCATCAGTGCTTCGCCTCTGCCTTGTAGGGCATAGGCTTCGTCTGGAATGACTCTTAATGCTTGATCGAATTTGCTTATACTTTCAAGATACTGCTTATTTGAAGCGAGCCTGGCTCCTTCTTGACGCAATAGATATTCTGTGACGACAGGATTGTTTTCGAGCCGTTTTATGGCAGCAAATGTCAGTCCTGCGCATAGCAAGAAAAGCGCGATATATGAATCCCATTTTTTTCTAGTCAGGAGTACCGCTGCGATTGCTCCTGTTAAAAATCCGCCAAGGTGAGCAGCATTGTCTGTCGAAGATGAGGTGGTGCCTAAAAGAAGACTGTATGCAAGAAAAACTAAGAGCACAACCAGTTCTGCCCGGCTTAGTTTGTTCTTTTCAGTCGTTGCGTCGCTAGAGTCGCTCTTAGTACTTTTAAAGCTTTTGACCCACGAAACGCACATGAACGCTCCCAGCGCACCGCAGATAGACGCTGAGGCACCCACCGACGTTCGCAGGGGATCGAAGGCGATACTGGCTAAACCACCCGTAATACCACTGAAAACATAGATAAACAAATATTTTTTCTTGCCCAGAACAGATTCTGCCATAGGACCAAATTCGATCAGAGCATAAACATTCAACATCAAATGGAGCAAGTTGGAATGCAGGAAGCCAAAAGTAAGTAAACGCCAATATTCGTTTTTTAACACCGTTAGCGGTCCAAAGTTAGCACCCATAGTCGCAAGCGCATCGCCATTTATTGGGAAAAGTAAGCCTTGCTCGAGGTGGGGCAATTCGAATAGAAAGCAAAGAATGATTGTCAGCGCGATGGCACTGGACGCACTTTTAATTTTAGAATGGTCCGTTTTCATCTAGAAGCTTTTCATGCCAGAATTTCTATTATAGACATAATATATAATTGGGCAATGGACAATTATTTTGCCAAAGAAATCGACTGGCTTTTGGGGCGAAGTGAGCCGCCTGCAACTTGCTTGGAAATCTGGAAATGGTGGGAGCAAAGGCGACTGTTTTACAATGTCCTTGTACTCTGCTGTATTTCTCTTTCGTTTTGTGCATACAATTTCGTTCGATTGGGCTTGTATAACGAAGAATTCTGGTATGAGCCTCTGACATTTATGTTTTTGTTCACTGTTGGCACATTGATCTGGAATCTTGCCTACACAGCGGGAATGTTGGTCGACTTGATTTTTTTTCGTTTAATCAAAAAATGGTTTGGTCAGAAGCTATATCAGTCTGGTCTTGCATTTTCTTTGTCCGTTCTGTTCTTGCCTACGATACTTTTATTTGGGTTTAAATTTTGTCCCAAGGCTCATGCGGAGGACTTCAATCGTGTTTTCAATTTGATGGCTAAATCGAAATACAGTGCGGCACTCAATGTGTTGCAAAAAGACCATCTGAATCTAAATGGCGAAGGTGAGTATTTAGAAGGGTATTGTTTGATGCGGTTGCATCAGATGTCCGAAGCTAAACCACATTTTTTGAAATCGATACAATTGGGTTATGCACCATACTCTCAGTGGACTCCTACAAGAGAATTTCTGGATCGAATCGACAGGTTCGAGCAAATACGACCAGTGCGTCAGCCAAATGCTTGTATAGAAATTTATGCCGCTAATTCCAACTGGACAAATCCTATTCTGAAGGAATTGCCTCGTTTTGCCGAGCGAGCCAAGTATATCTTTGGAAACGTCCCCAAGATCACATTCTACATTTTGGCCAAGCGTAAAGATTTCAGTACGTTGTATCGAGATATGTTCCAGAATTCTGCCGAGGAACGTTGGTGGAACAATGGCACTGGCGTGTCGAATGTAGTGGTGTTTTCCGAGCGCGATAAGGATGGTAAATGGTCTTTGTTCCCTGGCACCGCTCGCGCATATGGTGATGTCCTGCATGAATATGGACATGCATTGTGTGACACCATTTATGGTGATAACTACTTGGACCATGTACCGGAGTGGTTGAACGAAGGAATGGCAGATGCAATTGCACGACCTTACTATGGTGAATTATTCATAGATGCAGACAATCTTTTGCGTAGATACGCTCAGAAAAATAAGCCGCCTGAATATGAAGTTCTTTGCCACGGATTGTATCGCAGTCCAGATGTTGGTTATGCATTTGGCAGGCTTATGGTCGAACAGTTGCTAGCAGGTGACGTCCGGCGCATCGCTGCTATCGTTTCAAATTCTAGAGTCGCACAAGACTTCGAAGCCGGTATTAAAAGTGCCACCGGCAAGAGCGGCAAAGATGCCTATAACGCCGTGGTTAAAAAATATTGGCCCAGTGCTCAAAGATGGCAAATGAAATCATCAGTGCAAAGTCCGTGCTTTTTCTTCAACCCGAAATTTCTTGAAAATTACTAATGCTCTATATTCTATTGTAGTTTGAGCCCTAATCAGAGCCGTTCGCGATAAAATATCAGCTTATAAAAGTTCTGAGTTTGAGGTCTTCAACTAATGTCTCATAGTGCTGCCAGTCTTTTTCAGTTAGGTAAAGACACTACTAAATACCGTCATGTGACGAGCGAACACGTTTCGCAGGTCGAATGGCAAGGCAAAAAAATGCTTATGGTAGAGCCGGAAGCATTGACCAGGATAGCTAAAGAAGCTTTCCGCGACGTATCTCACCTCTTGCGAACCTCTCACCTGGAGAACTTGAAAAGTATCCTCGATGACAAGGAAGCTTCTGACAACGACCATTTCGTTGCTCTGGAACTCTTGAAAAACGCAAGCATTGCTGCTGGTGGAACACTGCCCATGTGTCAGGACACGGGTACGGCGATCATCGTTGCTCACAAAGGTGAGCGCGTAGTGACAGGAGCCGATGATGCAAGCGCCTTGAGCGAAGGCGTTAAAAAGACCTATGGAGAAAGCAATCTGCGATACAGTCAGATGGCTCCGCTCGATATGTACAAAGAAGTGAATACCGGTTCGAATCTGCCCGCTCAAATCGAAATTTACTCGGAGCCGGGTGATTCTTATGAGTTTTTATTCATCGCAAAAGGCGGTGGTTCAGCCAATAAATCATTCTTATTGCAAGAGACAAAATCTGTTCTCAATCCCGAAGGTCTGCGCAAATTGCTCTCAGACAAAATTGCTTCGCTTGGAACTTCTGCCTGTCCGCCGTATCACCTGGCAATCGTGATTGGTGGTCTATCTGCCGAGCTTACGTTGAAAACGGTGAAGCTGGCCAGCTGTCACTATTTAGATAATCTTCCAACCGAAGGCGATAAAAGTGGTCGCGCTTTTCGCGATTTGGAAATGGAGAAAGAAGTGCTCGAAATTACCCGACAGCTGGGAATCGGAGCACAATTTGGTGGTAAATATTTCTGTCACGATGTGCGAGTTGTGCGTTTGCCCAGGCACGGTGCCAGCTTGCCAATCGGCATAGGGGTGTCGTGTTCTGCCGACAGACAACTCATGGGGCGGATAGACAAGGACGGAATCTGGCTCGAACAGCTGGACAAAGACCCGGCTCGTTTCTTGCCTGAAGTTGAAACTAACGATTTAAGCAAAGAAATCATTCATGTCGATCTTTCAAAATCGATGGATGAAATTCGCAAATCGCTTTCGGGCAAGCCGGTTGGAACCAGATTGATGCTAACCGGAACACTGCTTGTAGCGCGCGATATCGCCCATGCTAAATGGAAAGAGATAATCGAATCTGGAAAACCCATGCCCGAATATATCAAGAAGCATCCAATCTATTATGCCGGTCCGGCCAAGACTCCCGAAGGTTATGCATCCGGTTCGTTTGGACCGACTACGGCAGGTCGCATGGATAGCTATGCAGACATGCTCATGTCGCGCGGTGGAAGTTTGATAATGCTTGCTAAAGGCAATCGCGGCAAAAACGTTCGCGAAGCTTGCGGAAAATATGGCGGCTTTTACCTTGGTACTATTGGTGGTGCAGCTGCCCGTTTGGCTCAAGATTCAATCAAGAAAGTCGAGGTAATCGATTTTCCTGAACTGGGAATGGAAGCAGTGCATAGAATCGAAGTAGAAGAATTCCCTGCTTTCATCATCACCAACGATAAAGGCGAAGATTTCTTCGACAAGGTAGCTGAGCAGAGAGTCGCCCTGGCTAAATAGTGGAATATTTAAAAGCCATTCCCACTGGCACGCTATTATTCAACCTGGTTTTGTACGGCTGTTTGCCGCTATGGCTAATCTTTGGATTTCTAGACTGGTACTGTCATAAAAAGTCGAAAATCGAAGCTACCAGTGGAGCGAAGGAATCGTTTTACCATGCATTGATGGGCGTGCAGGTGGGTCTTCCTGTTTTTCTAGGATTGTGTTTTGAAATAAATTGTTTGCAGTTTATCATCATATTTCTGGTTTTGATTGCGCACGAAGTGGTGGCACATCTCGATGTTCAGTATGCATTGCACAAGCGCGAGATTTCAATCTTAGAAACACATGTGCACAGCTTTCTAGAGACTCTGCCATTTGTTATCGTCGCTTTGATTGTTGTCATCAACTGGTCTTCTTTTGTCGATTTTATCTCGCTCAATTGGTCTGGTCACATGGACCTCGTCTGGAAACATCGACCGTTAGATAGCAATTACGTTTTTGGCTATTTTTTCACTCTGATTTTTCTTGATGTCATTCCATTTATAGAAGAGTTCATCAGGTGTTACAGATACAAACGTTCTGAAGCTGGTGAGGAATGAAATGACAGAACTCAGGCAAGCTTATATCACTGCTAGCGGAACTTATTTACCGGGCGATCCAGTTGATAATGCAAATATCGAGGCAAAGCTTGGTTATGTGCATGGCAAGCCATCTAAACTGAAAAAAAGAATTCTTGCAAGCAACGGAATTTTGACCAGGCATTATGCGTTGGATGATAAGCAACGCTCAACACATCAAAACAGAGATCTGGCAGTAGCCGCGACAAGAGAATGTTTGAAAGGGTCTGAAATCGATGAAAAGTCTGTCGACCTTCTTGCGGTTGCATCTACTCAAGGTGATTTGCCGTTGCCAGGTCTTGCCAGTCTAGTGCAAGCCGAGCTGGCAATCGGACCGCTAGAGATTATCACCACTCATGGTGTATGTTCAGCTAGTATGATGGCACTCAAATCCGCTTTCAATCAATTGAGAGTGGGCGAAAAAAAGAACGCTATAGTGGTGGCATCCGAGATGGCATCGCGACTGCTCAAAAAATCGCGTTATGAAGCTGTGAGCAATTTACGCATAGACCTGGAATCGGAATTTTTGCGCTGGATGCTTTCTGATGGTGCTGGAGCTTTTCTGCTTCAGGATAAGCCGCGCTGGCGAGGGCTCAGTCTTCGAATCGACTGGATTGAAATAGTTTCTTTTGCTTCTCATTATGATCTTTGCATGTCTTGCGGAACTAATAATCAGAGTTTATGGTCTAAAGATTTCGAGCAAAATCAAAAGAATTTTCACGATTTTTCCTGGCAGGATTACACAAGTTATGCCGATGCTGAAGCGAACGGGGCGTTGCTCATAAGACAAAATTTGAAATTGTTAGAAGACGTGGTCAAAGTCGGCGTGGACGGATTTTTGAAATTGATTAACGATGGCAAGATCAAAGCAGACGAGATAGACCATTTTGTTTGTCACTATTCGTCTCATCATTTTAAAGGTCGCATTTTGGAGCTGCTGAAATTGGCAGGAGCATTGATTCCTGAAGAAAAATGGTTTACAAATTTGTATACCAAGGGTAATACCGGTTGCGCATCTATTTTTATTGCTCTCGACGAACTTTTGAAGACCGGGTCTTTGAAGATAGGTCAAACCATTTTTTGTGTCGTGCCAGAAAGTGGCAGATTTGCAAATGCGTATATGAAACTTACAGTAGTAGGAGGCAGAGATAGTGGCGCTTTCTGAAAAAGAAATGACTTTGGGACCAAAGGCGCAAGAAACGCTCAGGCACTTGCTTAGAATTTGGTTGGATTTCGAACGTAAGTTAATTTCGATTCCAATTTTACGCCGACTTGATCAGCGTACTTTCACTCCAGAAGATTATCGCACTCTTCTTCTGAACATGCGCCCTCAGGTAATTGAGGGCTCGCGTTGGATATCGAGAGCGGCATCGAGTTTTACTGCAGAATATTCTGATATACGCTCGATGATTTTAAGACACGCTGTGGATGAGCATCGCGACTATACGATGCTTGAAAATGATTTTCAATCAATAGGTGGCAAGCTCGAAGACATTCAATCAGCCAAGCGCAATATAGGCACTGAGGCATTAGCTGGATATTTGATGAACGAAGCCACCAAACCAAATCCAATAAATTTGCTTGGTGCGATGTTTATTATCGAAGGATTAGGAAATAAAATGGCTTCAAGCTGGGCGGTAGCCATTCAAGAGTGTTTGTCTGTCAGTGAAAAGTCAACTACCTTTTTGTCATATCACGGCGAGAACGACGAAACTCATATGAACAAATTGTATGAAATGCTAGATGGCAAATCTATTGCTCACGAATCTGCAGACGAAATAGTAAAAACTGCCAAAGTGGTGGCACGATTGTATTTACTCCAGCTAGAGGAATTCGATAACACATAATGTATAACCGCGAGAATCCCAGCCTCTTTGATGTTTTAGAAAAAGACGATACTTTGCCTATCGAAGATTCAGTTCGAAAGGCGTGGGTCGTGCAATTGAAACATCCTTTCAGAATGACAGTTATGCATGTGTGTCGTTTGTTTGCCACCATGACTTTGTGCACTACCTATTTCGTCAAACGATTGATACCAATTCAGTTTTGTGCCCATCGAACTTTGCAAGGCCTGATTTGCTGGTTCATGAAATGGTTTGTTTTGCCTGAAGCAAATTATCTTATTCTGCGACATTACTGGACAGAATCCGACATCATCAATTTTGTGATTGATAATTCCGAAAACAAAAACGCTGAAAAATCGGATTTGTATCCAAAGAAGATCGACGATTTGCTTGAAATGTCTTTTATCAAACACGATGTCGTTTTGTTCAATGCACTCTATGACCTAGGTTCGACTAGAAAGGAACACTGGCCAATCAAGCCTGGCGAGGTTGATTATTCTTCTATCCGCAAAATAGATATGGACCCCAGTGTTACAGAGCGAAGATGGACTCAATGCGTTGATTTTGAAACAGCGCATGAATTATTCAAAACTTCTTTTTGTTTGATGCTAAAAGCCGACGAGTATGAGCGCTCGATAAATTCGTTGCAATACGATCAGACGCTCGCGCTCAGAGTCGCGCGTATCGTAAACGATCCCGAGCTGAACGCTCTCGTTTATAACAACTTTCCGCTATTTCTCGTGGGACCGCTTCGTTTGTCTCAGCGTTTCGTGATGCACGGCTTATTCACTGAGCATCTGTACGCTTATCTAGTCCAGCACAAGGAGCGGGCCTTACTTGCAGGTGCTTCCGTTTAATAAACTTTCAATTGGAAGCTTCTATCATTTTATCGGAAATCAAGAATTCAAGCTGAGGTAGACATGGACCCGACAACTATCGAATGGGACGAAAGATACAAAGAAGGCGGCGAAGCACTGCCCTGGGACACAGGTACCCCAGCGCCAGAGCTTACGGCTTATTTCAGCAGAGTGAAAGAAGTGCCAAAACGCGTCCTTGAACTAGGCTGTGGAACAGGCACCAACGCTATCTGGATGGTCCAGCAAGGCTCCCATGTCGTAGCAACCGACATTTCGCCCACGGCAATTGAATGGGCTATCAATAAGGCGAAATCTGCAGGTGTCAATGTTGAATTCAAAGTAAGCGATATCTGCAATGAAAATCCGGTGGAGCCTAAGTCGGTCGATTTTATATTTGACCGTGGTGTTTTTCATGTCATGGCGAAAGATAAGCGCGAACAGTTTGTACAAGCCGTTCATGACTCTTTGAGCGATGGTGGCATGTGGTTGTGTCTTGCCGGATCTGCCGATCAGAAACGCGAGAATGAAGACCATGGTCCACCTCAACTGACTGCTACCGAGCTGATATCTAGCGTGGAAAAATTATTCGAGGTGCATAAGCTGGCTAAGACAAGCTTTCTTACACCAGACGGGCATAACTATGTTGCCTGGAAAGCAATATTTAAAAAGAGATGAGCACAAAGCCGGAGCCTTTAAAAGAAGCTTTGTGCGAGCTTGAACATCCGCTTGCGTACAAAGACTTTCGTTATCTTCTTATTGGGCGTTTGTTGTTCACTCTTGCCACGCAGATTCAAAGCCTGGCTGTTGGATGGCAAATGTATGAGCTGACCAAAAGCCCCTTGATGCTTGGTTTTATTGGTCTGGCTGAAGCTCTGCCCAATATTGCCATGGCTTTGTTTGCTGGGCATGTAGCAGACAGTTTTCAAAGAAAAGATGTCGCTTTAAGATCGGTCGCAGGCATGTTGGTACTGACTGCGGTGCTAACTGCCATTACCTTTATGAACGTATCGGGGCTTATTTATGCCATTTTTGCGGTTATCGCAGTCACTGGAGCCGCACGTAGCTTTTATGCACCTTCATGTTTTGGTCTGGTGGCAGATATTCTGCCAAGAAAATTTTATGCTAGAGCTGGTGCAATAAATAGCGCTATCTGGATGGGTTCTGCAATTGCAGGTCCGCTGCTTGGAGGCGGTCTCTACCTTCTGGGAAAAGCGAGTTTGACCTACGCAGTTTCGACCATATTGCTTGCCTTGTCGATGATTTGTTTTTTCGGGATAAAAACGAGACACAATCTGGCTTCCTCAGATCAAGGCGTGATAGAAAGCATAAAAGATGGACTCAAATTCGTGTTTTCAAACCAGGTGGTACTTGGTGCCATGGCTCTGGATCTGTTTGCCGTACTCTTTGGTGGCACTGTGGCTATGTTGCCTGTTTTTGCCGATAAAATTTTCCATATGGGACCAATGGCTCTGGGAATGTTGCGTGGAGCACCACCTGTAGGGGCAGTACTGATTTTGACCTATTTATCGCGCTATCCTGTCAAGCACAATGCGGGCAAAATTCTGCTTGCCTGCGTAGGTGGATTTGGACTTTGCATGATCGGTTTTGGATTGTCGACCAATTACTATATTTCTTTAGTTCTACTTGCGTTGAGCGGTGCTTTAGATGGAGTCAGCGTCTATTTGCGCAGCACTATTTTTCAGCTAGTCACTCCTCCGGAAAAACGCGGACGTGTAGCCGCGGTCAATTCTATTTTCATAGGCTCCTCAAACGAGATAGGTGAGTTCGAATCGGGACTGACAGCCCGATTGATGGGTCTTATACCTTCAGTTATATTCGGCGGATGTATGACTTTGGTTGTAGTCGTATGGACCACAATCAAAGCTCCAAAACTGCGTAAACTTAATATTGAAGAACTTCAAAAACAGCAAATCTAGCCAGGTTACTTAGTTATTTGCTTAACTAAAACCATTGGTCATGTTAAATTGCGAACTTTTTCGGCATAATGTGGCATCGCGCCATAGTCTTAATGCTAACCATTTAGTATTTTAAAAGGGTCGTTGTCATTTCTGGTATTCCTTTAGAAGTAAAAGGCTTCATCAGCCGTTATATAAATTCAGTTTGGCAACTGGAGACTTTGCTGTGTCTTAAACGCGCAGGTGATCTGGGCATCGGCATCGATGAAATTGTAAAAGAGTTGTATATCGCTGATAGCGCCGTAGCATCACAGCTTTCAAAGTTTGTATCTGAAGGATTTGCAGTAAAAGACCAATTGGGAAAATTTCGCTACAGTCCTCTTTCGGTCGACCTTTCAAAGGCAGTGGATCTGCTCGAAAATCTATACTACATGCGCAGAATCGCTATTACAGATCTGATTTATAGACAGTCGAGTCAGTCAATTAACGCTCACAATGAGCCTGAGCATTCTCAGGGGGATGAACTGGTTTGATCCAGAATTGGAAAATTACGCCTTGGTTCGATTGGTTGAAAGGGAGTAAATGGGACTGAATCTTCTGTCGTCAGTTCTACGGCTGAAATCTCTTCAGCTTTTATTATCCTCAGTTTAAAACTGATGCTTCGACTAGTTTCTTTCTCAAGAAAGTCTTGAACCAATTTTACTTGCTTAGAGCTAATCTGCGGTTGAGATGAAATTACTGTAGCGACTACGCTCATAGGTTTTCGAAAAAGTTTTACTTCTACATCTTGCAGATAAAGTCCTTTGAACGTTTGAGTGCGTTTTAGGATTTTTTGTATTTTGGAACTCAGCTGATTTTCAAGGACGAGTTCGTGCATACTGTATGCGAGCGGAACTATAAGCAAAAGCACACTGATTGCTGATATGAAAAGTCCTTTTCTCGCCTGGTTCAATGGAGTATATCCAAGAGAAAAGAATACAAGTGCACCAGCAAACGTAATTCCAACCATATTGGTCGCGTATAAAAGTAGCGCCCCGGTCCAAATGCTTTGCTCGTGCAATGCAAAGCCAATTCCCACCACACATAACGGGGGCACTAATGCAACCGCGATTGCTACTCCAGCCAGGCTTTCTGCGAGTTTACTGTTCGTCTGACAGTAGGCTCCGACCATGCCTGCGACGATTGCTACTCCTAAGTCCAGTAAGTTTGGATGAGTACGATTGAGAATTTCGCTTGTAATTACGATAAAGCCCAGACATTTGCCCATGAGCCAGGAAATCGAAAATCCAAAGATAGTGCCTAGAACAAGTGTAATTAAAGATTGATAGAGTAGTTTTGTTTCAGCTGTTATAACCGAAAGTGACAGGCCCATTAGTGGGCGCATGAGCGGCGCTACTATCATTGCACCGATAATAACCGCAGGACTGTTCTGAAACAGACCAAAGCTTGCAATTAGGCTTGAGGAGCAGAGAAGTATTATATAATCAACCGACAGCTTGCTTATTCCTCTTAACCTTTGGTCAAGTTCAGATAGTTTTTCGGATGAAACGTGAGGAAGTAAAGCAGTCATTTATTAGTATTCGCTCCTTTAAACTCGATGTCTCCAGAAAATACGTCGTTACCGATAGACACTCTTTTAGTACTGTTGCTAGTTGCTTCTGCTACTAGCGTGGCTGTGAAATGGATCAGGATGCCGTATGCGGTGGCACTGGTCTTGGCTGGTATGGTAATTGGTCTATCGCATGGTATGCAACCAGTAATCATGACGCCAGAAATGGTGCTATTGATATTTTTGCCTGCGCTTTTATTTGAAGCTTCATGGAATCTTGAAATTAAAGCCCTGAGACGAGATTGGCGTGCCATCAGTGTTCTTGCCACGATTGGTGTAGTGCTTTGTATGTTTGCGGTCGCTGGTGTTTTGCATTTTATTGGTGGATTCTCCCTTTCGCTGGCATTACTGTTTGGCGCCATGGTTTCTGCCACTGATCCTGTTTCGGTGATAGCTCTGTTTAGGCAAATGGGCATTGACAAGCGGCTGACCTTGATTCTTGAAGGGGAAAGTCTTTTCAATGATGGCACCGCTGTAGTTTTGTTTAAATTAGTTCTTGCAGTCATATTGGCTGGTGGACACTGGAGTATTACTAACGTAATGACCAGTTTTGTACTGGTAGTCCTTGGTGGTGCACTTCTTGGAATTTCGATTGGATTTCTTGCCTCTTATATTACAAAAGCATTTGATGATCACTTGCTCGAAACGACACTGACTATGATCACGGCCTACGGTTCATTCATTCTGGCTGAACACCTGCAAGTTTCGCCAGTAATTGCAGTAGTTGCAGCCGGTGTGGTGCTCGGAAATTTTGGTGGCAAAAAGTCGATGTCAGCCAGTACCCGGTTAGCTGTGACCTCATTTTGGGAATACGCGGCATTTTTAGTCAATTCTATACTGTTTTTGCTCATCGGCTTGCAGATTGATATTCCATTGATGTTAAGAGACGTCGAATTAATTGGCTATGGAATATTAGCCGTAATGGTATCGCGCGCAGTGGTAATTTATGGTTTGTGCACTTTTCTTTCAAGCAAGTCGCGACCCATTCCAACGGTTTGGCGTCACCTGCTTTTCTGGGGTGGACTGCGTGGAGCTCTAGTGATGGCTCTGGCACTGAGTTTGCCGCTTGATTTTGCTAATCGTCAGCAAATTATCAATCTTACTTTTGGTGTGGTTTTGTTTACTTTGCTTGTGCCAGGCTTGACCATGAATCCTCTTGTGAAATTGTTAGGAATGAAAACCAAGCAAGCTGAATTGACTGAATTTCAAGAAAATAAAAGTCTCTTACTAGCTTATAAGAGCGAGTTGAATGAATTAGAGCGACTACAGAAAGAAAAAAGAATTACGACTTCATCTTACGATGCGATAAAACTTGATATTTCAAAGCGTATTCAGCAAACGAATGAAGAATTGACTAAATCTGAAGAAGAGCATCAAATGCTTGAAAAATTTTCTACCCAGCAAGCTCAAATTCATATGCTCGAATTCAGAAAAGATTTTTTGTCGCAATTGAAAAATCAAGGACACCTGGCTGAAGATGCTTACAACAATCTGGTAGTTCCAATTGAGCAGGAAATGAGTCTTTTAGAAATTGCAGGAGACAACGAAGGCGTCGACCTCAGTTAACCAGACGCAATTTAGTCAGTTTGGCAATTGCCTGACTTCGATGCTCAACCTGCAGTTTGCTCAAAATATGATTCACGTGTACTTTGACTGTGCCAAGTCGCAGATTGAGCGCTTCTGCAATTTCTTTGTTTGTCATTCCATCGACCAAAAGCTTGAGCACTTCGCGTTCGCGATTGGATAAAATCTCGAGCGACTTAGGCAATTCGAGCGTAGAAGAAACTGCGTGTAAAAGCTTGTGGCCATCACCTTGAAGCAAGTATTGAGTGATATAAGGTCCTAACCAGACCCCACCTTTTGATACTACATCGATCGCGTTTGCAAGCCATGAAGTAGGCCATATAAGGTAAGCCTCGGCTTTAACTGTAAGAGAAGACCAGAAGTGAGTTTCTTCTCCTAACAAAATTATGAACTTCGCTTCTGGAAGTTTTTCTCGAAGTTCTTTGACAATTGCATTTGCGTCGCGTCTGGTCGGATCGAACTGGAGCAAAATAATAGGTTGGTTGACGCTTGCAAGTTCTTTTGCTGCTGTTTGAACATCAGATGACGCCCCGACAAGAACGCATCCGGAAAGTTCTTTTAGTAGGCGGTCTATTTCTTGTGACGTGTGAGTGTTGGCGATGCAATAAACATTCGTACTAGTTGCCGTGATCATTTTCTTCTCCTGGTTGTCCATTGGGTATAGCGAGTGGTGGATTTTTTACCAATGGTTCCATATCTAGGTATACCATATTGGCTACAAACTGCCAAATTTATAACTAAAGGATTAGTCGGTTGACAGACCGTTCGGTCTGAAATAGAATGAGACCATTCGGTCTGTTTTGTCTGGATTGCCAGTAACCGGATTGTTAGGAAGAAGGATCTAGATGACAAAGGGCACTGACACTCGCGAAAAAATCATTGAGCGAGCTGCTACTTTGTTTAACACCAAAGGCTATACTGCCGCATCTATAAATGATGTCATGGAAGCTACTGGGTTAAAAAAAGGCGGCATCTACAATCATTTTGAAAACAAAGACGATCTGGCATGTCAGGCATTCGACTTTGCAGTGAAGCTTGCCGGACAAAAAATGCTCACTAGAGTAGAATCCTGCCAAAATGCCAAAGACAGGCTGTTTGCCGTAATAGAGCACTTCGAGACATTGTCTGAAAATCCGCCATTGCCAGGTGGTTGTCCTTTAATGAATACGGCTATCGAAAGTGACGACGGATATCCCTTAATGCAAAAAAGGGTGCAAAAAGCTTTTGATCGTTTTCAGCAATTTGTAGAAAAACTGGCAGCTGAAGCGATTGAACAAAAAGAGATAGAAACTAAATTGAGTCCAGAAGAGATATCGATTTTTATGATATCTACACTAGAAGGCGCTTTGATGTTGAGCAAAGTGCACAATTCGAATGCGCCATTAATCGTGGCTGGAAAGCAATTACGAAAAATGTTAATCAAAGGAGGCTGACCATGCCATATTTAGAAGAACTAGCAAAAGAGCAGACAATCAAAAAACAAACTGGCAAAAATTTTGCTGCTATTCATTGTGGTCCTTTCGACCAGCTAGAACAGTACGAATTGCAACATCCGCTTAGAAAGCGTCCCTTCAAAGGTAAATTATTTGCCAAAGATCATCTGGGTTTGACTGGGATGCAAATTTCATATACCAAACTTCCTGCTGGAGCATCTGTTCCTTTTACGCACAAGCACAAAGAAAATGAAGAACTCTATATTGTCGTAAGCGGTCGCGGACAAGTACTTGTAGATAATGACATTATTGAAGTAGAAGAAGGTTCGACTATTCGCGTTGATGTCGATGGTGATCGTTGCTTGAGAGCGTCCAGCGATACCGACCTTATATATATTTGCATTCAAGCAAAAACCAATTCGCTCAAACAGGATACTTTCGATGACGGAATTCCAGGTGAGTCTGCTCCCAACTGGGGATAAACCGGGTCAGAATTTCTGTTACGTTTTTTTAGTTGGCAACTTAACCTTATCAATTTTGCCAATTGTTAACACGAATTTCAGTCTAGGCTGAGTACTTCTGAACCATTGTGTCATGAGGCTCTTGCTCATTTCCGAGCTGTAACATCATGTCAAGAGCTGGGCACAGAGCCACTTTTGACATGCCCGAAACCGCTTTCTTTTGTGGCTTCTTTGCTTCGGCTGGATGTGATCCAAATAATGTTGAAAAAATGAATAAAGTGGCATCTAGAGCCAGATTTTGAATGAATTTTGATGTCATACTATGGTCTCCATTCGACTCGACTTTTGCTACGAAAAATTCAGCATTTATCAGGGGTAACTCATCTGATGGATTCAGATGGTTTGTTTCTGGTACTAGAATGGAATTAGGAGACAGGCTGGTGAACGAAAATGCGTTAAAAATTGTCCTGGTTGAGGACGACGAACTTCTGGCGATAGCTATTAAGACTGAGTTGGTATCAAACGGATTTCTAGTGCAGCATGCAAGCAATGGGCTAGAGGCTCTCGATTTGATTGAGGAGACCGAACCCGACATTTTGTTATTAGATGTGTCCGTCCCCCAACTCAATGCCTTTGGCATCGTCGAGCGTTTGCGCAAAACTCGCTTCAGCAATCTGCCCCTGGTAGTTCATACTTCCTGGGATTTGACTAATGATGAAAAAGCACAACTCACTTTGGGAAAAACAGAAGTTATTTCCAAAATCAAAGCCTGCTCGTCCGAGCTTATCGAGATTGTGCAAAGAGTGGCAGAATAAACTGATTTGATTCCATACATAATTGTACTGACAATCACAGTTGTCGTTGCTATTTATTTCCTTTGGAAGTGGCGCGACAAATTAGAGGCTTACTGGGAAGCTTTCTTCACCTGTGCGTTTATTGCCATTGCTGCACCATTTATTTTCACGCCAGGAACCTTCTGGGTAGCTACTGCCTGGTGCATAGGTTTGTTTATCGCCGCTCCGTTGCTGGCTTTTACGGCTTGTATTCTATCCTGGAAGAAATTTAGACCAACTTCGATATTTTTTGGTTCGCTTGCTGTGATACTAGTCTTGGTGGCAATCGAGGCTTTTATAGTCGAGCCGGAGCATATTACTGTACGTCATGAAACACTGTTCTCGTCCAAAATTTCAAAACCAACTCGCCTGGTAGTCTTATCTGATATCCAGACCGATATAGTCGGAGCCTACGAGCGCGAAGTTTTAGAAAGAGCGATGAAAGAAAAGCCAGACATGATCATTATGCCTGGCGATTATATACAGACCACTCCAGCTGAAAAATATTTCGAACAAGGAAAGCTATTAAATAAGTTGTTCAAAGATGTAAAACTGAGTGCGCCTCTTGGTGTTTATGCTCTTGGTGGCGATATGGAATCGTGGACGACCCTCTGGCCTCAGATGTTCGATGGTCTTTCTGCCACTTTGTTTCCAGATACAAAAACTGTTGAAACACCAGACTTTACTATTACCGGCTTGAGCTTGAAAGATTCTCGCTATCGATGCAAAACTCCAGAATCGAATAAGTTTCACATCGTCTTTGGTCACGCACCAGATTTCAGCCTGAATAAACCAAATGGCGATTTATACATAGCTGGACACACGCATGGCGGACAAGTTCAATTACCGCTCATAGGTCCAATCGTGACTTTTACCGATGTTCCTCGCAAGTTTGCAGGCGGCTGTTTTGCAAAAATAAATGAAAACCCGGACAAGTATTTGATGATATCGAGAGGCATCGGGCGCGAGCGTCTTGGTGCTCCACAGATAAGATTTTTGTGTTTGCCAGAAATTGTCGTAATAGATCTGAAACCCTCTAAATAAGGAGGTATGGACTATTTTTTTTGCGTATGTTATTTGCTTGTTTTTGCTCGCTTTTCTTGGCGCATTTTTGATTTGCAAATTCAAAAATAAATACTGGGCGTTTTGGACTGTAGTTATTTCATATGGTGCCATATCTTTTTTCGCTCCGTATTTTATTCTGGGGCGCGGCTTCATCGTAGCTACAGCATGGAGTTATGCAATTTTTGGCGGGGGATTCATTCTTTCACTCGCCTGTGCTCTTTGTGCTTTTCCAAAGTTCAAAATAACATCTATATTTTTTGCCATAATTGCTATTGCACTGCCTGTGGTGGCGATACATGCTTTTTTAGTGGAGCCATATTCCATAACTGTAAGGCACGAAAAACTGGAATCGCCCAAATTGAAACGAGCAATAAAACTGCTTGTTTTAGCCGATATTCAAACTGACGTAATCGGTAGTTATGAAAAAAAGGTTCTCGAGCGCGCAATGAAAGAAAAGCCAGATCTTATTGTTTTGTGCGGTGATTATATTCAAACAGAACCCAGTCGCGATCCTGTTTTATGTGCAAAGTTGCGCCAGTTATTCAAAGAAATGAATCTTTCCGCTCCGCTTGGAGTCTATGTCATTCAGGGCGACATGGAATGGGAGCCTAACTGGCAAGAAATTTTTACTGGTCTGCCATATGAGTTATTTACGCAAACCAGAACTATAGAAACAGATGACTATTGTTTTACCGGTCTGACTTTATATGATTCGCGCAATATTTTAAATTTGCCTGACAAAGGCAAGTTTCACATAGTAGCTGGTCATGCGCCCGATTACAGCATCATGAAACCGAATGCTGATTTGTTTTTAGCCGGACACACTCATGGCGGTCAGGTGCAGTTGCCATTTTTAGGACCAATCATTACTGGTTCGATTTTGCCTCGCAGCCAGGCGGGCGGATGTTTCGCCAAGATTCAAGCAAAACCGGACAAATATTTGATGATTTCGCGTGGAATTGGCATGGAGCGCCTTGATGCGCCCAGGATGCGCTTTATGTGTTTGCCCGAGATTGTAGTGATTGATTTGATACCGTCTAAATAGATATATAATGTCTATCGGAGGTTAAGGTCCTGCGCAAAATATCTTTCACTATAATAAGTCTTGTCGCACTGCTCACTTGTGCCAGTGCAACTTATGCAGAAGACCCTCCTGCTGTTTCACCGCAATTGCGTACTGGCTGCGAATTCAATGAGCAAAGCCTGGGAGAGATGCAAACCCAATCCAACTGGTTTCATATTCCCTGGTGGTTGGCAGGGACATGGAAAAGAGATCGCAGTATTACTTTCAGCCGGGGCGAGCCTCCTCGTCCCAAGAAGGACGAGCGGGTAAGAATATTCGGTTTTCAAACAGACGGCAAAGGTGGAATCTGGCATCTAGTCCGCACCCCATTCAAAGTCGTTACTCGCACTCCGGGTAGTATCAACTATTTTTTGATCCGCAAGGAAGAGCCCATAAAAATTTCAAAACACGAAGTGACAATCCGCATGGTTTGGACTATTTGGCATGTGAATGAAAAGAACGGCCGAATCTTGCGAGTAAATCAAGGCGACCAAATTGATACTTTCAGACCAATGAATGAAAATACACTGGAGGCAAATTCAGTATGCCAGGCTTATTCTGAAACTGGCAAGCCAATGGGATTGTGGCGAGCGCAATGGACCGATCACAAGATTGAAACTTACAAACCGACGGCAGAACTCAACGGTCAAAATCTTGTTGTGCTGCTGGCGGATTTTTTGAAGTCCACTGGTCGCTATAATCGTATTCCAAAGGAAACGGGAACATCAGTTTCAGTTCCTTCGGATAATGCGGCAGGAAACGGAGATATCGAAAACTAATTTTTCACCAGATCGCGGTCTTCCTGCATATCCAGTTTTTTGAGTTTATATTTTTCAGGCATTGCAGTTTGCGATTTGGTGTCGTCGAGTAACCAGTCGAAAAGTGCCAGAGCAAAAAAAGCACCAGCTAACTGACAGCCAATGAATGAAATTACGTCTGTCGATTGAATTCCTGTTATGGTGGCAGTAATGGTGCGGGCAAGGGTCACTGCTGGATTAGCAAAACATGTCGATGAAGTGAATAAAATTGCTCCAGCCACATACATGCTGACCGATGCGGGACCGGCTTCCGGCTTGAATCTAGAACAACCCATGATTACGCCAATCAGGCAGAAGCTTGCTACGATTTCGCCAAGCCATTGTCCAGATCCAGTACGTGCTGTTTGAGACCACATTATTGCTGCGTGGTCGAACATCAAATTAGCCAGCATCACACCGGCCATCGCTCCCCAGATTTGAGCACAAATATAATGCAGGACGATTTGCCAGTCGGTATCGCCCTGTATAGCACTGGATATGGTGACTATAGGATTGAAGTGGGCGGAAATATTGCCAAGCATGTTGATGAGCGCATACAAAACACAGCCAGTGGCAATTGCCACTCCAAGGACTGTCACTGCAATGTTTCCGTGGTCAAGTGAATGCATCAATGCACCTGAACCTACGACAGTTGCAAGCAGCAATGCGGTCCCCAGAAACTCGGCTACCAGGCATCTCAATAACATCAAAATTCCCCCAGGAAGTACCGCGATTATAACTTAGAGCCGATTCATGCAAGTTCTCAAGGAGAATGTTTTAATTTTATAGCTATGTCGTTTATCTATAAATCTCGCACTAAAAGAGCGATTCTTACCTTGAGCACAGTTATGGCGGCTCAAGTGCTTTTCAGCTTTTCTTCCTTTGCTGCTTCTGCGCCTGCAGTGGCCGAAAAGTTTGACACTGCTCAATCGCTTGATGGTCAAATCGATTTCAATCAAAATGCAAAACCGTTCATCAAAGGCATTATCGATAAACTCAGACGTATAGACGACTATGTAGTCGATACCGAACTTACTACCTGGCCTGGAAACAAAGCTAATCCTAAAATACAGGGTGGCAAGTATTTCTTTAAAAAACAACAACGTGTTCGCGTTGAGGTTACGACCAAAGGTCCTAAGAATGGCAGCGTGCTGGTTAAAAACGAAGATGGTCAGGTCAAGGCCAAAGGCGGACCTGCGCTTCTAGGTATAACAGTGAATCTGCACGAAGATTCAGACTTGCTCAATCTGGCAGATGGGTCCAATGTATTACATTCTGATTTTCTGACTCAAATGGAACGTCTTTCTAAAGACTTGAGTCAGGGACAAAAAGCTATTGTCACTTCAGAGCCAAGTCCGTATAAAGACCACCATGTGTGGGTACTCGAAATGAAGGAAGGCGAAGCACCATTTTCTGATAAAGCTTTGCACATGCGAGTCTTGCTCAACTCAAGCAATGGCATTCCAGAGTCGATTATCAAATTCAAAGATGGAAAAATATTTTCTAAGATAGTGGTGCGAAATGCACAGCTCAATTCGGGATTGGCTGATGCGTTATTCAATTTGTAAGGGAGCGATTCAGATTTTGATTAAAATGTCACTCAAACAAATTTCGGCATTGATTTATGTTATGGCACTGACCTGTGGTGTCGCTATAGCTCAGCCACCTTTGCCTATTGCGGCAGTCGATGATACAGACAAGCATGCCGCTTTCAAAGGTGATCTCGATTCAAGAGCAAGAACGTCTGATGGCACGAATGACCGATTGACACTGGATATGGTGCGCGATGTGGGAGTGAGCGTCAGACAAATTAAAGACCTGTCTATTTATATTTTTAAAGAAGCAACAAGAGTTCCGCTCACGGTGCAAGACCCGCTCGAATTGACAGGTTTTGACGCAATATCTGACAGCGACTTCGATTCGACTAAAACATATTCGCCAGTAAGACCAGGCTGGATCTATTTTTATATAAGCACTTTGGAGCCATCCATTCAATTATTGAAAGATTCTGAAACTCAAAAAGTCTATATTCCCGCCAAAATCAAAGACGATGTTTCGACTCTTTCTGCCAGATTTTGCGATATGATTGATGGCGCCCTGGTGCAAATCAAGAAACTGCACAAGTGTGTAGACGATGGCGAATGTGACAACAAGACTGTTGCTGAGTGCGCGCTTTCAATTTACAAGACTTCGCTCAATATGGAAAATCTGCGCAAAGATGGTGGCGCGCTTGTTCAAGAAGCCGAGCGTAAAGGTTATAAAGACTCGATTTTGTTTTAGACTCGAGTTTTAAGACCTGGCAAAACGTGCTCGTACCAGGCATCTTCATTTACGTGCAATAAGAAAGAGACGTTGCTGATTATTCCTCTTTGAGGATTGTTCGCAGAATCTGGTGGCACCAGATTTTGCAGATTGACCTCTTCGCGATAAACACGTGCTACCGCAAGGCTGTATTGCACTCCGTGTAGAGCCGCTATTGGACCTCTGTCTTTGCGCATCACTGTTATTTGACATTTGGGATCTTCTTCAAGCTGAATCATGAGTGTTCCAGGGTCGAACACCGGCGATTCGCAAACATCGACTAAGAATGTTCCAGGAGCTATGACCTTGGCATTTTGAGCCAGCTTGCGAGCAACGTCGACAGCCCGTTCGTATTTTAAAACGCCTTCTTGCAATTTGGCTTCAGCTTTAGCATCGCCTTGAACAGCAGCGACCCAGTTTTTGAAAATAGTTTCCTGGGTTCGCTCACGCTCGCGTGGATTTTGTACATCGTAAGACGGAAGTACAGCAAGATTTTTTGCCAGCAGTTGAGACAAAGGAGAACCTTGCACCTGCTCGCGCGGCTCACTGTCTAGTTTTGCAGCGTCGTCGTCTAATCCATCGTAATAGATTCCTGCCGCTTTCATCGCTGCTGTCAGTCCATCGGCATCAGGGTCGGCAATGATTGCAAGCGCGTTTTTGAATTGGCCTGGTGATACCAATGTGCTGCAGGCCGGGTGTTTGCTTCGAACTGTTATGGTGCAATTTTCTTTTAGTAAATCTTGCAGTTTTTTGGTCGAGACTTCCACCAGTTTGTCACGGTCGCTCGTGGCTTCGCCTTCCAGTCCATGATGGTCTTTGAAATGGACTGTATAGCCTTCAAATGTCAATTTCTCGACTGCATCCACAGTTTTTGCCGTGATGGGTGTGTCGATGAAAAGAATATCCGTGTTGTCGTCTCGTCGCAGATCTCTTGCGCTGCGGACGAAATCGAGGATGACAGTAACATCTTCGGCATAAAATGCTTTGATGAAAAGAGTCGGTACGTTGGCAATTTTAAATGAAATCATGCGGGTCTTATTGTATCCTAAACCAGCTTCGTCTTTCTGGGTTTAGGAGAATATTCTATGCGTTTGATTCTGGCTCTGGCAATGACATTAGGTATCAATTGTTTCCCTTTAGTGACTAGTGCCTGCGATATGCACAAGAGCAGTAGCAGTAGTAATACTGGAATTGAAAGTTTAAAAGGTCTTTCGCCTGGAGACGCTTACACGAAGTATCATGCAGTGCTCGAGCATGCAAAAGATGTCTCGGAGCTTTTCCCCTATTGGACTCTTGAAGCAACCAAAGATTTTGAAGCCAAGAATATGTCTAAGGATCGTTCTCTGCAAGAACTGGACAATTTCAAAAAACTGGTGCCTGAGACACTGAAAGTAGTGTCAGAAAAGATAGAAGGCGAAAATGCTATGGTCATAGTCGAGTCGCATGAAGTGACAGAAGCCGACAAAGAAAAATTGAAAGAACTCGAATCGTTGGCGAAAGCCTCTGACAGTTCAGTAAAGCTTGATCAGAAGCGAGTTTACAAGTCTAATATCAAAGGCGATATTGCCATGCGTTTAGAGAATGGCATCTGGAAAGTACACAGAGAAAATATCAAATCTGAATTCGAGTCAGATCCTGCAGACGAGAAATCCGACGCCAAGGCGAATTCGAAATCGAAATCGAAAAAATCCTGATTTAATTACTTAATCAGTCTACGATTCGTTCTTTGATAAACTGACAGGCAACTTTGATAGCGCCTCTAGCTGCAGGCGTTTCGGATAGTGCGTTGAGCATAACGAAGTCATGAATCGTGCCTCTAAAAGTCATTGCTGTAACTTTTACGCCGGCTTCAATGAGCTTGTGTGCGTAGGCTTCGCCTTCGTCGCGCAAAACGTCGAATTCTCCATTTATTACAAGTGCCTCGGGTAGATTTTTTAATTGGTCGAGCGACGCTTGAAGCGGCGAAGCTTTTGGATCTCTTCTCGATTTAGGATCGGTTATGTATTGATCCCAGAACCATTGCATTGCTTCGCGTGTAAGGAAATGTCCTTCGGCAAATTCTTTGTATGAGCCGTTGTCGAATTCGGCGTTGGTGACTGGATAAAAGAGCACCTGGGCTTTGAAATTTACGCCTCCTCGCTCTTTTGCAAGCATAGTGAGTACTGTCGCCATATTTCCGCCGACGCTGTCACCTGCAACAATCATTTTTTCGGTGTCGAGGTTATATTTGGATGCGTTTTGGCAAAGATATTTGGCAGCTGCATAAAATTCTTCGATAGCAACGGGAAAGCGAGCTTCAGGAGATCTAGAAAAATCGATGAAAACAAGTGCTGCGCCACTTAGTGCAACCAGGTCGCGAGTGAGCCTGTCGTAGACGTTCTTATCGCCAAATACCCACCCGGCGCCATGACAATAAAATATGACTGGTAGCTTGGTCTTGTTATTTTCAGGGCGCAAAATTCTTACATTGATATCGCCTTTGGTATCGGTCTTGAAAACGGCGTCTTCTATCTGGACATTTTCTTTTTTGACCGGGACATCTTGCAGTGAAGCAAACACTTCTCTTGCTTTGTCTAGAGGTAGTTCAATCAATTTAGGACCCGTCTGCGAATTTACCTTTTCTAGAAAGGCACGTGTCACAGGTTCAATACCTTTACTCAGAGTACTTGTTGGGCTCATGGCTACCTCGGTTTGGTTTAAATTGCTCGAATCGGGTTAACTGGGTGAGATTTTGTCATATTTGCTCAGGATATGAATTATTTGACGGCTGTCAAGCGCGTTTTTCGAACCTGGCAACTATACTTAGATTATGTTTGGTAGTTTAGCAAAACCGCTGCAAAGTAAAGAAAGGGTCAAGGTCATCGAGGCCATAAACTCTTTCAACTTAAAAGTGGTGCCAGAAGAAATCGCCGTGGCGCAGTCATTGCCACTGTCAGTAGTGAGTCAGGAATTGAACTCGATTGCAAGCGAAACCGGCGGCAATTTGCGAGTAAGTGAAACTGGAAAAATAGAGTATTTATTCAAGCCATCTTTTGAAGACGATTTTGTCAAAAATGTCTTCAAGAATACAGGTCAGGCAATCTGGAATGTATTGAGCAATATTTTTATGAGTATTGCTCGCATGTTACACCTTGTGTCTGTGACGGCGTTTCGTGTTTCGATTGGTCTTATTTTGATCTTGAGCGTAGTAATTATTATTGCTTTGATCATTCTTGCCATTCTGCGAGTCTTTTCTTCAAGTGATAGCGACTCCGATTTGGGTGGCGCTGCAGAAGGCATTGGTTATGCTGTAATGGGCGTGCTCAGAGTGGTTCGCTGGTTTGTATTCGATTGGATTTTCGACTGGTGGTATTGGGATCGATACTATTTTGGTCCATACCGTCACATAATGGGACCGACAAGTTATGGTCGTTACAGAAATGACAGATTTTTTGGTGATTCTGACTTCGTCAATCCATTTTTCAGCGACCCGAATAAAAATATTCCGACTACCCAGCTTGATAAATGGCGTGACAAGAATGAAGGCAAGGAAGAAGAAAGTAAAGTAGATTTTCTCACTGTTTGTTATCAACTTGTTTTTGGTGGCATAAATCCAAATTTGAATCTGGAAGAAAGATATTGGAAATCGATTGGTGCCACTATCTCCAATAACAAAGGCGTGGTGGTAGCTGAGCAATTAGCACCGTTTACGGGCAAGGAAGAACAGGACGAAGACTGGATGTTGCCCATTTTAGCTAGATTTGAAGGGTATCCCGAAGTCAGTGAAACTGGCAATATTATTTATGTCTTTCCGCGCTTTCGTCCAGAACGCACTGCATTTCCTGAGCTGCCAGATAAAAAAGAGGAAGCCGTTGAGACTGGATCTACCCAGGATCAATTACAAGCTTTATTGCAAAATTCAAGAAAACGTCAAGCCAGCCATAAAACGAATGAAATCAGAAAAATCGAAACTCCAAAATATCTAAAAGAAGAAACCATTCCTTTCGTCGATTTTCCATCGAGCAAACTTACTCCTGCTGTGGCTCTTGGATTTGTATCATTGCTTGGATCATTGTTTCTATTGGTCGAGATGTCTTCGCTTCATTTGACTCTTTTTGCTCCTGTAATTATTTTTCTCGTTTGTTATTCGATCTTTTTTCTTGGCACCCCGCTTTTGCGTCATTTCTTTTTGACAAAGAAAAACGAAGAAATCGAGACGCGCAACAATATGCGATTTGACCTTGCAGCCAAAGTAGACATGCCTAAAGGCGCGCTTCAGGACAAGCTCTACGAAGCATCACAAGTGCGAGCCAATATTCCGGTTTCTCAAGGCAATGCAAACGAAGTGGCTTACACTACAGAAAAAGATGTTCTAGAACAAGACTTTCAGTAATCAGGCAGAGAGCGAAATCGTTTCGTCTTCTAGAATTCTCAGACGCGATACCACTTTGATATTGTTCGATTCAAGCAGATTTTTCAGCCTGTCGATTTTATCGTCGTTTTGTCTGTCTGTCACTATCGCATATGAGTGGGAGTCTTTCTCATCGCGCTCCATATGGAGAATGGCGACACTTTGTGCAATTAGGGAACTAATTAAAACGCCTGGCTTGGATGCATCTCCTAAAGCCAGGCGTAAATAATTTTTGAAAGCGCTTTGCGATTTCTTTTCCTTATTTTGCTTATTCTTAATTTTCAACGATTTTTGCTCTACTGGCAAATCTTTGCTCTGGCACAAAGTAATCACGTCGCCAACTACTGCAGACGCAGTTGGAAGCTTACCCGCACCAGGACCTGAAAGACAAATTCTTCCAGCTGCCGAACCTTCGATGATTATGGCGTTGTTAGCACCATTTACTCCAGACAATGCGTGATTATTGGGGACAAGAACGGGATGGACTCTGAGGTCGAGTTTTTGATTCACATCATCGCGACTTCCAAGCGCGACAAGTTTAAGCGAGCAATTGAGTCTGCGCGCCGTTTCTACGTCTTCTACGCTCAGGCGGCTAATGCCTTCACGCCTGATTGTATTTGGATCTATAAATTGACCAAACGATAGTGCAGACAGTATGCACAATTTGTATGCGACATCGAAGCCTTCAACGTCGTCTGTGGGGTCTGTTTCTGCAAGTCCTAGGCTCTGGGCCTCTTTTAGGGCATCGCTGTATTGCGAACCTTCATGGCTCATTTTAGACAAAATGAAATTAGTGGTCCCATTTAAAATTCCGCATACAGAGAGTATTTCGTTTGCTGGTAGCCCTTGTTGCAATGTTGATATGAGCGGAATTCCGCCTGCTACTGAAGCCTCGAACAAAAGTCTTACGTTATTTTCTTTAGCGAGGGCGAAAAGTTCTGGACCGTGCGTGGCGAGAAGCTTTTTATTTGCGGTGATTATATGTTTACCGCGTTTTATAGCAGTCTTTAAGTGTTCATAAACAGAATTGATGCCGCCTGCAACTTCTATCACAAGTTCGATTTCGGGATCATCAATGATGTCTTCTATGCGACAGGTTATTCTGCTTGAATCAATATCAGGTCGCTTCTTATGTGGGTCTTTGACTGCAATTGTTTTAATGGTGATGAAATCCTGGGTCTTTAACAGTTCGACCACGCCGCTGCCGACGGTGCCAAGTCCTATTAGACCAGCTACTATCTTAGTCATAAGTTTTTCCTTTTGATTTAAATGTTTTGCCTAGGCAATAGAGACTTGTTGTCTTGGTGTTTCTACTGCGAAATCGTGCAATCCCTGGTGCAACAAATTAAGAGCGCGCTCTGCGTTTTGTGATGCGACCAGACAAGAAAGAGATGTTTTTGTGGTTTGGATAAATTTTATCTCTATGTTGGCGTCGTTCAAGATGCTTCGCATTCGCTCTTTCATATAGGGACTGACTGCATGCGTTTCAGACGAGAAAATAATAGTGATACGGTGTAATACTTCGCTCCAATTTAGGTTTCTGATTGGAAGTGCTCGGGCGATTGATGTTGCAAGTTCGCTCAATGTATTTTCATTCACACCGGCAAAGGCAAGGCTCAATGCAGGAAGGTCGTTTGATTGTGTTTTCAAATTTCCGCCTGTATAAGATTGACCCGATAAACAAAGTTCGCTTACTGTATTCTGCCAGTCGCAAACAGGTGTTTCCAGAGTCAGATCCACAGTGCCAAAGCCAGAACTGGTTGTGATGCCAGCGATTTCTGTTTGGCTCTGATAGCCATTAATAAGAGTGCCAAGATTTTCTGGATTGAAAGTATTGCGCACTCTGATTGCAAGGCCATTGTTTTGAGCAAGACGAACCGCACGTGGATGAATGACCTGGGCTCCGTTCAAAGCAAGTTCAAGGCATTCGGCATAACCAATTTGTTCGTGCAAAGTAGCACCAGGCACTTTGTTTGGATCGGCAGTGAAAATTCCGTCTACATCTGTATAGATGTCGCAGGTCTGGGCGCCGATAGCGGCAGCCAGAGCCACTGCGGAAGTATCAGAACCACCACGACCAAGAGTTGTAATGTCTCCATCGGTGGTGACACCCTGGAAGCCAGCAACGACAATCACTTGATATTCTTCTAGGGCTGTTTCGATTCTTTTGCGATTGATTTGCAGAATTTCAGCATTGCCGAAATTGGACTCAGTGATGATGCCTAGCTGAGCGCCAGTGAATGAGCGGGTTTTGACACCAAGGTCATTCAATATGATGCTGAGCAATGCAATGGATTGCTGTTCGCCTGTGGCTAGCAAAACATCCATTTCTCTTTGAATTGGATTGTTAGAGCACTCAGAAGCCAGATTCACCAGCTCGTCTGTGTGATGTCCCATAGCCGAAACCACAACGATAACCTTGGAGCCCGAAGCGCATTTAGCTACTATCTCAGCTACATTTTTCATTCTTGCAGGTGTCTTGACGGAAGTGCCTCCGAATTTGAGAACACTGATTTCGTTTTGACGAATGACGCGCATCTTATTTGTCTCCTTTGTTATTGTGCCGTTATGGGCTGTTGTGTTAGAGCTAAAACCGATTCGAGGTCTTGAAGCAAATCTTTGCCTTCTTCGATACCGATGGAAAGGCGAATCAAGCCGTCCACGATACCTAAAGGTTCGCGCACTTCTTTTGGAATTGGGGCATGAGTCATAGTGGCAGGATGGCAGATGAGTGATTTGACGCCGCCAAGAGACTCGGCCAACTGGAATAAACTGGTGCTGTTTACTACAGTTTTTGCTGCCTCAAGACCGCCTTTCACTACAAATGCCACCACGCCACCAAAACCTGCCATCTGCGTTTTTGCCAGGTCAAATTGTGGGTGTGACGGCAATCCGGGATAATAAACTTTTTCGACTTGCGAATGATTTTCTAGATATTTTGCTATTGCTGTTGCATTGCGCTCGTGCTCACGCAAGCGTAGAGCAAGCGTTTTTACACCACGCAAAGCAAGGAAACAATCGAAAGGACCAGGTACTGCTCCGCTTGCATTCTGGAAAAATTTCAGTTCGCTGTACAATTCTTCGTCGTTACAAATGACAGCACCACCAATAATGTCGGAATGTCCGCTCAAATATTTAGTGGTGCTGTGGACGACTATATCTGCTCCCAGTTCGATCGGGCGCTGAAAATACGGGGTAGCAAACGTATTATCAACGCACAGTCTAATGCGTCGGCGCTGACAAATATTTGCAATAGCTCTTATGTCGGCTAATTTCAAGAGTGGATTTGTAGGTGATTCAATCCACACCAGTTTTGTTTCTGGTGTAATGGCATTTTCGACCGCTTCTAGATTTGAGGCATCTATATAAGTGAAATTGATATTGAATTTGCGCAGTACACGCTCGAATAATCTGTATACGCCACCATAAACGTCTTCGCCAACAACCACATGGTCGCCTGCTTTCAGTAAATCGAGAACAATAGAAACTGCAGCAAGACCAGATGCAGCAGCTAATCCGTAACGTGCACCTTCAAGAGAGGCGAGGCATTCTTCAAGTGCAGTACGAGTGGGATTGTGCGAGCGAGCATATTGATAGCCTTTATTTTTGCCCAGCTCGTCTAGAACAAAAGTGGATGTTTGATAAATAGGTGTAATTAAAGAACCGGTGCTCGGACAGGCTTCTTGTCCGGCATGAATAGCCCGTGTGGTGAAACCGTATTCTTTTTCTGTTGTTGAAAATTGTTTTGACATGATAAATAACCCTTTTGAAAATCGTAGTGAAAAATAAAAACGCCCTCTTGTCGTTACAAGAGAGGCGGCTACTTTCACTATTTGATTATTGGGCTACTTATCCCTAGCAATCACAGTGTGCAGTAACGACCCCTCTTGCCGAGGGCTTTCGCATCTGCATCTTTCGTTTATTAGAAATAGGGGCGCTGTATTGCATCATTCAATTATCAATGTTTCCTTTAGAATGTCAAAATTTTTTTTCTCATTTGTAAAGCAGGTATGCAGCCAGATTTGATTTGCCACATTCCTTATATAGGTTCGGCTGGGCATTTCGGCACACTGCGTTTTTGCGGACAAAGATTTGTCGAGATCGTCTGTAATACTGGGTTTCAATATGGTGGTCAATGCGATACAACTATGTGGTCGTCAAATTACTCTCTTATGAGGTTTTTCAATGAAACGTAAAGCATCTGCCGAATGGCAAAAGAACTTGAAAGAAGGCAAAGGCACAATCAGCACCGAGAGCAAAACTCTCGAAAATGCTCAATACAGCTTTAGCACCCGCTTTGAAGAAGGCAAAGGTACTAACCCTGAAGAATTGGTTGCAGCTGCTCATGCTGGTTGCTTCTCGATGGCTCTTTCGCACAAATTGTCCGAAGCTGGCCACACTCCTGACAGTGTAAAAACCACAGCCACAGTAACTCTCGAAAAACTCGAAGGTGGTTTTGAAGTCACATCGATCAATCTCGAAGTAGACGCTCGCGTTCCTGGCGTAACCGAAGCCCAATTCAACGAATTGGCCGAAGCTGCTAAAACCGGCTGCCCTATTTCCAAATTGATGAATACCAAAATCACAATGACCGCTAAGCTCGAAGCTCCAGCTAAAGCTTAGTTTTAATCTGGTCAGATCTGAAAAGACAAACAGGCGGGCACTTTCGGGTGCTCGCCTTCTTTTCTCTTGATAAGTCTTTTGTTTTGGACTGGCGGGTATATAAATTGAAGCCAGTCTTAACACTATTACTGATATGAGGCGATTTTGTATGTCAGACGAGAAAAGACGCAAAGAAATGGAGCGACAGGCTATCGAGCGCACTGAGCGTGAGCGAGCCGAGCGTCGACGTAAAGAGGAAGCCGAGCGCCGCAGACGAGATGAAGAGCAAGAGCGCTTTCGCTTGCAACAGCTGGTCATTCAAAAACAGCAAGCGGCCAAAAATGAAGAGCTGCTCGTGATGCAGAAGAAGAATGACGAAATGATGGACCAAATGGAGAAAAAGCAAAAGGAAGAAGGGCAGAATAACCCGCCTTCTGAATAACTGGTCTTAATTCAAAGCTGAACTGAATTCTCTTTGAGTCGGCAAAGGAAGAATTGGAACGATTTCTGCTTCTTTTGCCGATTTTTCTTTGACTTTGCTTTCGTTTAGCCAGCCAAACAAGAGCATGGCGGCGATTCCGCCAATAAATTGAAATGCAACAAAAGCAGGCACGTCACAGGCTCTTATGCCAGCGCCACTTTCTGTGAATATACGGGCGATTGTGACCGCGGGATTGGCAAAACAGGTGGACGAAGTGGCAAAAATTGCCCCTACTATATATAAGACCACGGCTTGAGGACCGACCGATGGTTTGTGCTTGGCAGTGGTCATGATAATTCCAATCAGACCAAAAGTTGCAAAAAGCTCGGCAATCCACTGTCCATAGCCCGTTCGCGCAGCAGTAGCGATTGAAACAGGTGCAAGTTCGAACATCAAATTGGCTGCAACTACGCCTGTGATTGCTCCGGTAATCTGGACCAGAACATAAGGCATTACCCATTTCCAGCTCATATTGCCTTGAGCCACCGTGAGCAACGTAACTACTGGATTGAAATGATTGGAATGCGCTTCAAACATAGTAATAAGCGCGTAAAGCATGCCGCCTACTGCGATTGCGACACAAAGCAAATTGACTGACTGATTGCTTGCATCGATATTGTTAACGAGCAAACCCGAGCCAATAACTGTGGCTAGAAGAAAGGCAGTGCCTAAAAATTCAGAAACAAGCTTCTTCGTCATATTGCCCTCGTGTTGCAATTCGTACACAAAGTTACGCATCGTGAACGACTGTAAATTGTACTACGAAATGTATCGCTTGACATCAAGAAGGGTAACGGAATCGCAACAATTTCAAGCGCGGTGCACTTGCTGAAACGCTGATGGCTAGCCGGTTTAAAGCTTTTTAATGAGAATGGATTTGAACGCTTGTAGCACCACATTTGGTGCTCATAAAGAGATTCAACAAATCTGACAATTCATCTGAACCACCAGGTGAACGGGGTGAGAACTTTGTCGAACTCGACTTCTTGGCTTAAGGTGCATGACTTATCGAGCGGTGCCTGGCTCAATATATTTCCGTGCCAATCTATAAATGCACTTGGACCGATACTGGTTCCAAATACAAAATATCGATGATTCTCGATTGCACGCATGGCGCATACCGCAAATGATTGTTCACCAAGCAATTTAGTTTGAAACCACATCGTGTTGCTGCAATCGACCAGAATATTGCCACCGGCGCGAATTCCTCTTGCTGCGATTTCAGGCGAAATCAATTCGCAACAAATAAGGGGGACGATTTTATTTTCTTTGCTAGAAAAAAGGGTGGTATCAAATCCGGTTTTATACCCTTCGCGCTTTGGTGTCAGAGTGCCGCACAAACCGCCAAAAGGTGAGTTCAAAATCCATCTGGGACTGTATTCTCCAAAGGGTACGAGCCATTGTTTACGGTAAACCTGCAAAGTGCTATCGTCACTCGAACTTACTCCAACCATACAGGCCGCGTTGTAGCATTTTTTATCTTGGTCTGAATCAAGCGCTCCCACTATCCAATCTTGATTGTTTTGTTTGGCTTTCAAATCCATGCTTTTGAAGACGCCGGGAAATTCACCGATTGAAATCGGCATCGACCATTCTGGCCAGATACAGACTCCGGGTGGACTTTGTCCAGCTAGTTTCATGTAGGTGTTCCAGTGATCCATACTGTTTATTTGATTGAAACCAAAATGAACATTGCCTTGCAATATGGTGAAATTTTGTTTGCTGTTTTTGTTTTTTTCCTGGCAGAGCCAAGAATTTTGTAAATGAAAATGACCGTATGCAATTGCACCAAATACAATGGCTTGCAATACTAAGATGCTAGTAAACATCGATGTTCTATCGGCGAAAGCAAGGAAGTTACGTTCCTTTTTAGAAATGCTCACAAAGAGCGAAGCAACAACTACATTGGACATAACCAAAATGGCACTTATACCAATTCCTCCTATAAGCGAAGCAATCTGGGCAAAAGACAAAAATGCGCATTGCGAATATTCAAGTAAGCTCCATGGCATAGCAAGGGAGGCCTGACTGTTCCCCAGTTTGTTGAATATAAGTATCCATAAGAGTGGCAGAACAATGACTGAGGGAAAACGCCATCCTTTTTTGTTTTTGACTGTTAGAACGCCGCCGGTAAGGGGAATCCAACGCATCAAGAAAGCGAAGGTGCCAAAAAGAACACCTTGTTGCAGAGAGTACAAAATCCAGACACTCGCGTTTGCCACCATATATAGTGAGTGCAGGTTTTCCGGCCAGACAAAGCGACTGAATTGCAAAATCCAGATAACGTAAACAAGATTGTAAGCATAACCAAACATCAAGCCTCTAAAAAATGCTTGAGGCGGATAACCTGTATTGCTAATTGAGATAAGTAAAGGCACTAATCCCACCCAGGCTAAATACCACTGGTCGAAACCAGGTGCAGTCAAACCAAGGATAGCTCCGCAAAAAGCGAGTAAACTCCAGGCTTTCAGTTCTTGTTCGAAATAAGCTTTGTCTCTTACGATTGGCTTTGCCCGCGGGATTTTACTTTACGTTCAATTATAGCGATTGTGCCAAAGAGACCACAAAGTGCAATTAAATTCATCGAGCCAGGCATCCTATCTAAATTGTCCGGATAAGCAATGAGGCTCAATGCCGCAACCATACAGCCATAAGCAAGCGCTTTTGATTTCGTCTGACCGAACCATTTGAAAATTTCGCTCACCCAAAATGCGTTCCAGAAAATATATACAAAAGGTATCAATGAACCAAGCATAGAGTCGCCTGGGTCGAATGGATAACTGTTGTCAATTTTTCGCATACGCAAATGTATTTGCAACACGAGAAAGCTCCAGTAAAGATAGGCGAGAATTGAAAAGGAGATGGTAAATGGGTTGGAATATTCAACACCATATAAAATGGCCGCAAGAGCCGAGAGTGCCACGAGAAAAAAGCCAGGCCAGCAATTGTTCATCCACTGATTGTAACAGGCATCAAACCTTCAGATAGGAATTGCGCGATATCTGGTTTTGGATTTAAATGACTTACTTTTATTTGTATGTCTGGCGTGCCTTGAGCGCTCAGATGCAAACGCAATTTTTCGTAGACGCCGGCTTTGATCTGGTGGCACGTAACAGGGCTCAGTCTTGTGGAAAAACGTTTTTCTTCGTATTCGATATTCAATCGACCAAGTTCAAAGTCAAGCATTTTGGCGATTTTATCTTGAGACAAAATCGAGTTTGGATCGTTCAATTCACAAAGTAGTCTGTAGTGTGGCTCTGGCTTGAACTCAGGAATGAGAGTAAAAAAGCGAACAGATAGATTGAGCTCGTCTGTCACCTTTTTCATCGCCTGGGTGACATGGCTTTCAGTCAATTTTTCGCCCGTGAAGGAATGTACATTTCCGCCTTTGTGCTGAAATTCGATTAGTGGAGCGTTGTTGTGTTTTCCAGTAACTTTAACTACATCGTTTATGTTGTACCGATAAAGACCACCAGAGGTAGTGAATAAGACAAAATAATTTTGATTGACTTCAAGCTCATCGGCTAAAAGTACGGATGGATTTGGAGAGTCAATTTCACTTTCTGGAATGAATTCAAAAAAGTGAGAATTGAGCGCGAGTATTTGTTTGTCCGCCGATAAAACCGCAGTGCCTCTGCCTTCACTTGCACAATAACTGATATCGCAAACTGGAACATCACCAAGAGTCTGGGGAAAATCATTGAGATAAAATCCAGCAGCACCTTTTGTCCAGCAAGTAATCAAAGCCAGATCTTTCCAAATGGTGTCAGGCTTGAATTGCCCTTTGCGCAATAGCATTTCCAGTTCATCCGCGCGTGCTTTGTCTTTGCGCAAATGCCCATTTTTGCCCAGTGCCATTTTTATTGAAGCTGGAAGCGGAGTCGGCGGATTTATCTCTCCGTCTCTTATATCTTTGATTAGCGATTGTGCAAACGTATTGAGTCTTCGGCAGAGCAAATTGATTGTCGAAGGGTTGGGTGTATAAAAAATTGATATCGGTGAAGCGAGTCCAATTCTGAGAAATGTATAATATCTCGACTCGTAATCGTCTATGAGAGCGACTTCATATGGGGTCGCGCATATGTATTTCTTAACAACAGCCGACTCACTTTGATAGATTGCTCCAGATATTGCACCGTACGCAACGCCGGTAGATAGCCTTCCCTGGCAGGCGCTGGAGAACATTGTGAGTGCTTTACCGGCTGCAATTCCTGGATAATTTTTAAATAAGTGATGACCAGAAACTATCGAAGCCTCTCGGTACTCTTTCATAAAAGACTTCGTAACCGGAATGTATTTGGCTTTGCCAGTGGTTCCGCTCGTTGTGGCGAACATAAATGGATCTTCGGCGGTTAGTATATTCCCGGACCCAGCCATCATGTTTTCCACATATGGTCTGAAGGATTCGTAATCTCGAATAGGTACGTTTTTGGCAAAGTCAGTCTCAGTTTTGATTTGGGCGAAATTGTGCTCACGTCCAAACTGAGTAGATTGGTTTTTTTTCAAGATTGCCAAAAGCCGCCTGAGTTGGGCTTCTCTGGGCGATTTGCTGGCATCGTCCAGGGCTTTGACCGTAGGCTTCACAAGTGAGCTATAAGTCGAATAAAGGGCTTGGTTCAGTTGAAATTTCATCTCGAGTGCTGAGAATTATATATTTAAAACCTCTCGATAAAACCTCTTCAATGGCACAAGAAGAGAAAGATAATAAACTCTTGGCAGGATTACAGATTTTGGGAGACCCCGATGGCGGCTTTGCGTTTTGTAGTTTTGGCACCTTCTAAAACTTTCGGTACTGCACACAAGCCAGCACTGGCTATAGCAGCGGCCAAAGCTGGTGCTATAGGTGTGCTCGATTTAGAAGGGAGCGCCACCGAGAATATCTCGCAGTCAATCAATCTTTGTTTTAAAGCTGCTCCTCGTGCCGATTTCGGCATAAGATGCAGAGTAGGCGAACTGGGATTTTACCTGGATGACCTGAGTCCTGAACTTGAATTGGGTCTAGTCATTTTGTGTGCCGGACCAAATGGGTATCAGAAAAAAGAACTGAAAGACGCAATAGCGAAGGCTCAGTCCAAAGCGAGTCTGGTAGCTGTTGAAGCAGTTAGTCTTGAGGAAGCATTGATGGCTGAAGCCAACAAATGCAATATCGTCATTCTCAAAGGCAACGAATCGCCTGGTCGAGTTTCTCAAACAACCAGTTTTGTATTGCTGCAAGAGGCAATGTCCAAACTCAATTCTCCTGTGTGGGTGCGAGGTGGCGTGGGCAGGCATACCGCCAGAGCGTTGAGCGTCGCTGGCGTTGCAGGATGCGTGCTCGATAACCAGCTCTATATGGCTCGCGATTCTTTCGTGGACGAAGCGCACAAACGCTTTATCGCCCAAATGGATGGCACCGAAAGCGAAGAAATTTGCGATTCGGTTGGCGAAATCCAGCGCGGAGTACCAGGCAAGAGTGGCGAATTACTTGCTTTAGGACAGGATGCCTCTTTTGCATCTTCATTGAGTCGGGACGGAGTAAGTGTAGCTGGAATAATTGAAATACTTGCTCAAGCATCGAATTCGGATAATTCTGAAGTCTTGCGCAGTGACTCTCCACTTGCCAAAGCGCATAAAACCACTTATCCAATTGTGCAGGGTGCAATGACTCGCGTGAGCGATAATGCCGACTTTGCTCTTTGTGTAGCCAAAGAAGGTGCTCTACCATTTCTGGCTCTGTCTTTGATGCGTGGCGCTGAAGTCGAGACTTTACTTGCTAGCACCAAGAAGAAATGTGGCGATCTTTCGTGGGGAGTCGGCATCCTTGGATTTGCGCCCACTCAGTTGCGCGAAGAACAAGTAGCTTCAATTCTCAAGCACAAACCTCCATTTGCTTTGATTGCTGGTGGAAGACCCGATCAGGCAAAACATTTCGAAGACAATGGCATAACCACTTATTTGCATGTGCCATCGCCCGCGATACTGTCTAGTTTCCTCGAAGCTGGAGCCAAACATTTCGTATTTGAAGGACGTGAATGTGGTGGTCACGTTGGACCACGTTCGAGTTTCGTTTTGTGGGAACAAATGATTGATGTTTTGCTCAATGCCTTGAGCAACGCAAGAAACGCCGCGGAGTATCAAATACTTTTTGCTGGCGGAATTCATGATGACTTGTCGGCCGCCATGACATGCGCTATGGCTGCGCCACTCACCAAGCTTGGTGTAAGAGTAGGATTTCTGCTTGGCACCGCGTATCTATTCACTCGCGAAGCTGTCAGCAGTGGCGCCATCGTCGAGCGCTTTCAGAAAGAAGCGATCAAATGCGATAAGACTGTTATTTTGCAATCTGGTCCCGGTCATGCCATTCGTTGCATCGAGTCGCCATATAAAGATGAATTCGAAAAGCGCAAACAAGACATGCACGACGCCAAACGTCCGTCTCAAGAAGTAAAAGAACAACTCGAGATGATGCACATGGGCAGACTGCGCATAGCAAGCAAAGGCATCACTCGTGATGGCTCACAACTTGCAAACGTTGACGAGCGAAGACAGTGGACCGAAGGCATGTATATGATCGGCCAGGTAGCTTCGATGCACGATAAAGTGCTTTCGATAAAAGAGCTGCATCAAAAAGTTTCAGATGGCGGAGCTGATTTGCTCAGCCAATCATGCGCTTCTATTAAAGAAAATGTCATTGTGGAAAGTCCCGCTTCCGAGCCAGTGGCAATCGTGGGTATGTCGTGCTTCTTGCCAGAGGCAAATGACATCGAAACTTTCTGGTCCAATATTTTGAATAAAGTCGACACTATAAAGGAAGTGCCTTCTTCCCACTTTGAATGGCGCGAACTTTATGACCCAAACCCATTTGCGCCAGAAAAGGCGGTTTCTAAGTGGGGAGGGTTCCTTGGTGAAGTGGTCTTCGACGCCGCCGCCTATGGCATTCCGCCGAACAGTCTGGCTTCTATAGACCCCATGCAATTGCTCACGCTCGAGTGCGTGCGTCATGCTTTGAGCGATGCTGGTTACGATAAGCGTCGTTTTGCTCGTGAGCAAACATCGGTCATTGTCGCGAATGCAGGTCACGGACCAATGGGTTCGCTTTATCTCACCCGCACAATGCTTTCCTGGAAGCTCGCTTTCTTAGACGAAGAGACCAAACAATACATATATAGCCAATTGCCCGACTGGTCTGAAGACGCCCTTGCTGGATATTTAGGAAACGTAGCTGCTGGGCGTGTTTCGAACAGATTCGACCTTGGTGGTATCAATTTCAGCATCGATGCTGCCTGTGCTTCATCGCTTGCAGCCTTGCACTCTGCTATGGCAACTTTGCGCACACGCGAAAGCGATATGGTAATTCTCGGCTCGGTCGATACCCATAACCAACCTATAGACTATGTCAATTTCAGCAAGACACACGCTTTGTCTCCCAGAGGAAGATGTCGCACATTCGACTCTACTGCAGACGGGATTGTTTTGGGCGAAGGCATCGGCGTTGTCCTTCTAAAACGACTGGCTGATGCAGAACGTGATGGCGACAAGATTTACGCTGTCATAAAAGGAATCGGCGGATCCAGTGACGGCAAAGATTTGAGCTTGACTGCTCCACGCCCAGCTGGACAAATGCAAGCACTCAATCGTGCTTACAAAGACGCAGGAATTTCGCCTTCGTCTGTAGGACTGGTCGAAGCGCACGGTACTGGCACCGTTGCTGGTGACAAAGCCGAAGTTGAGGCTTTGAGCAAAGTTTTTCGAGCTCAAGGCGCACCAAATGGAAATTGCGCCATTGGCTCGGTGAAATCGAATATTGGTCATACTAAGTGTACGGCTGGTCTTGCCTCTTTGATAAAAATCACCAAAGCGCTTTATCACAAAGTGCTACCACCAACAATTGGAGTAGAGCGTCCAAACCCAGCATGTAAATTCGAAAGTTCGCCTTTTTACATCAACTCGCAAACAAGGCCCTGGATTCATAGCGCGGACTCGCCCAGAAGAGCTGCACTGAGTGCCTTCGGATTTGGTGGCACTAATTTTCACGCAGTGCTTGAAGAATACGTTCCATCTCTTACGCCATCGAATAATTTCGCTCTAAATTCATGGACTGCCGAATTATTCGTTTTTGCTGCTGATTCTGCAGACGAATTGCAGAAACAATTGACCAGTGCTACGCGCAAGCTAGAGAAGCTCGCGGTGAGAGCCAAAGCCAAAACCGAATCTGACCACACCAATTTCCAGAAGAAAGCATTGTTCGAGCTTGCCCGCTCAGTATTTGAGAAAGTTTCTTCCGCTCAAGGTCGCAAAATGCACCTGGCATTAGTCGCTACAACGCTTGAAGACTTGAACGAAAAGCTCAGTTCAGTCAAAAACCGATTGAAAGACGGCGGCGACAAACTTACTGAAATGACCGATATTCGAGGAGTCTATTTTTCCACGCAGAGTATCGCCACTCAGGGCAAAACAGCTTTTCTCTTCCCCGGTCAGGGTTCGCAGAAAGTAAATATGCTCAAAACATTGAGTCTTTACTTCCCTGAAATAAAAGAACAATTCCAGAGTTCTGCAAGCCTGCTTGAAGGCAAACTCAATCGCTCGCTCGATTCTTATGTTTATCCAGTTCCTGTGTTTACTCAAGAAGAACGTCTCAAACAAGACAAAGAGCTCAATGATACTCGCATTGCTCAACCAGCAATTGGTGTAGTAGACCTGGCTATGCAAAAGGTAGCCAATTCGCTTGGACTCACACCAGACCTCGTGGCTGGTCATAGTTATGGCGAATATGTCGCACTGTCTTGTGCCAATGCCATATCGACATCTGAGTTGATTGAACTTTCTTATGAACGCGGTCGTATTCTAGGTCATGAGCAAGATGGCGATAACGGCGCCATGGTTGCAGTAATGGCGCCACTAGATGTGGTGCGCAAAATGACTGAGTCTGTCAAAGGCGTTCAAATTGCCAACATAAATGCCCCAGAGCAATGCATTGTTTCTGGTGCAACTTCTGCTATAGAAGAATTCACCAAACTGGCTTCCGAAAAGGGATGTTACGTCAAGCGTGTTCCAGTATCTGCTGCTTTCCATTCACCTCTGATGGAGAAGAAAGCGAAAGAATTGAAAGTGGCGCTGGATAATTTCACTTTTAAAGAACCGACTATTCCTGTTTACAGTAATACCACTGCTGGGGTCTACCCGGTCCGTCCAAATGAGATAACAAAGCTTCTGGTTGAACACACGGTCAAACCTGTTCTCTTCACTAGTCAGCTGGAAGCTATGTATGAAGCCGGTGCTAGAACCTTTATAGAAATCGGTCCTGGTCAGGTCCTTACTTCGCTTTTGGAAAATACTTTCAAAAACAAAAAAGTACTTGCGGTGGCACTCGATGCTCAAAGCAAAGAAGATTCGACCTGTATCGCACCATTTCTGACTGCACTTGCAAGACTCTGGGCTGCAGGACACGCGCTCAAATTGGAGCGTTTGTTCGAAGGTAGGCAAGAAGTGCTTGGTCAAAGCGTTTTCGAAGCGCAAGAATTGAAAATGCCTTACAGAATCGACAGCTGCAACGTAACCAAAGTGGGCGAATCGCCTGCTTCGCAAAAAACAAGTCCAAGGAAACAAGAAATACAAAAAATGGAAACGAAACCGGTAATTCCACAATCACCACTGCCTATGTCGAATAAAAACAATAATCAAAACACGTTGAACAACGCTCTCAAAGCGGCTAATCAGCCAGTTTCAATCCCCCAGCCGACAATTTCAAATATCGCTCCAATAAGCTTTGAGCAAAGCGGTCCAGTCGAACGAATGATTCTGGAATACCAGAAAAATATGATGGACATGACCAAAACAATGCTCGATGCGCAAAAAGACGTGATGCTTGCCTATCTTGCCTCACAAAAAGGCGGAATTCCTTCTGCGACATATACGCCTGCTTTGATGCCTTCGGTAGCGGCTCAAACACATACCCAAGCTCCAGTTCAGTCACACTCTCAACTTCAGCCTCAACTTCAACCGGATCTTGAAGCAAACACAGAGGCTTTGAGCAATTCTGATACAAGTGTCGAAAATTCTGAAGCATCGAGTTCTGAGCTCGATACTGAAGGACTGACTGCCAGTTTGCTTGAAATCATAAGCGAGCGCACTGGTTATCCAAGCGAAATGCTCGAGCCTAACCTTGATCTTGAAGCTGACCTTGGAATCGATTCAATTAAAAGGATCGAAATCTTTAATAGTTTTAGAAAATTATTGCCACTCGAGATTCAAAAGGATCTCGAAGGCAATTTAGAACAATTGGCCGGCCTGAAAACACTAGAAGCAATCTCCAATTGGATTGCCAATCTGAAAACCGCTCCAGTGAAATCGACAGAGTCCGAGACTGAAGCCGCGCCCAAGGCATTTGCGAGCGAGTCTGTATCCGGACCTAAATACTTGTCTGAAATAAAACGCGGACTGGTCAAAGTGGTCGAGGATAAAACTTATTCAGCCTCGGCTAAATCGATAACTTATGCTAAAAGCGCCTTGCTCGTTTGCGACGATACCGAATTTGGTGCAGTGCTCGAAAAGAAATTGAAAGCACAAGGCGTCAAAGTTCAATCGGTTCGCCTGGATCAAATCGACAGGCTCAAGGACGGAACTTATTTACCCGAATGGACATTCTTCTTGCCCGGCGCCAATGCCGAGGCGAACAGAACCGAATTGGCTTTGCTTTCTCTGGCAAAATGGTTCGAGTCGGCACTCAAAGACATTCAAGTAGACAAGAAACCAGTCTTAACGGTGGCTACTGCCATGAACGGCAGATTCGGCGAGAATCCTGGGCTCGACGTAGTCAAAAATGCCGAGAACCTTGCGTTGCAAGGCATACTTGCCGGTATGACCAATACAATTGGGCGCGAACTTGGAAATCAAATAGTATCCTTATATATAGATATCGACCCGACAGACGATAAGAAATCGCAAGCTGATACTTTCATCGCTCGTACTGCTCAGGCTACTGAAGCTAACGGTGAGTTTGGATTCAAGAGCGGTAAGCACTACAAACTCGAAGTAACTCCAAGCGAACTTGAAGAGGGTATAAGCGATCTCGATTTAAATGCTAGCTCGATGGTTCTGGTTACAGGTGGTGCACGTGGTATTACCGCTGAGATTGCAATCGAACTTTCGAAACGCTATGGATGCCATTTGGTGCTTGTAGGCAGGGCGCAAAAACCTGGTGTCGAGCCGGCATTGACCCAAGGGCTCTTTTCTACTAAAGAGATTAAAGCTGCACTTATAGAGTCAGCTAAAAACAGCGGCAAATCAGTCAACATTGCCGAAATCGAGCATCAGTATCAACAGATCATCAAAGACCGTGAAATTCGAGACAATTTAGCCAGTCTCGAGAAATACGCAGCATCTGTGCGGTATCACAGTCTCGATGTTAGAGACGAAGCTCAGTTCAGCGAATTAATCGGCTCTATATATGATTTCCATGGTAATATCGATGGTGTCATCCATGGTGCTGGCGTAATCGAAGATTCCTTCATCGCAAACAAGACCGAAGAATCTTTTAAAAGAGTGGTTGATACCAAAATCAAACCAGTTCTCACTTTGATCAAGAAGCTGAGATTCCAGACTCTATCATTCTTGCATCTGTTCTCTTCGGTAGTTGGTAGAACTGGTAACCCCGGTCAGATCGATTATGTAGCAGCAAACGAAGGTTTGAATAAGCTGGCTCGCTTGATCGATCGCAACACCAGCGCCAAAGTGAGTTCGCTCATGTGGGGACCATGGAGAGGCGGCATGGCCCAGGTGGAACTGGAAGACCTCTTCGCCAGCCACGGTTGGGCGATGATAGACCCGGTCGAAGGACGCCAGGCGTATATGAGCGACCTGATGTATGCACCTAAAGGCGAAGTCGAAGTAATGCTCGTCGGCTATTTGAAAGACGGCACTGACAAAGACAGATCCTATAAGGCCGGTGAAGCAGCTGGTCCTGTTTTGAATCCGTCAGTGATAACTCAAAGCGAGCCTGGTGTGAAAATTGCAAATTTCACTATAGAGCGAAGCGAGCACATTTATCTGGAAGACCACAAGCTCGATAGTTTGCCAGTCTTGCCTATGGCAGTTGCAGTAGACGTAATGTTCGAATGTGCTCAGCTTGCAAGACCCGAACAACAAGTTCGGTCGCTTAGCGATTTCGACATTCCTTCTGGTGTCGTATTTGAAATTGACGAGAAAAAATTCCAGGTGCTGGTGAAAGAAAAAGATGCCATATCTTCTTCGATCTTTATCGAATCGGCAGGTAAAACAAAACGTCTGCATCATCGCACAACGGCTGAATATGCCGAAATTCAACTGCCACCAGATATTTCCTACACTTATAATCCTGATAGCATCGAAAATAGTGAGCGCAGTGTTCCTACTCCTGAATTTATTTATTCGAATTATCTCTTTCATGGACCACTTTTCCAGGGAATTAAAGAACTTGATAAAATCAGTCCTAAAGGTGTGGCGGGTAAGATTCGCGGAGCAAGACCACACGAAGCCTTGTTGCACCCCCAAAAAGATGCGTGGATGGTCGATCCCATTTTGTTTGACTGCGCAATGCAATTGGGTGGGGTATGGGCAAGACACTATGCCGATATTTTGTGCTTGCCGACTGGCTTCAAACGCATGACACTTTTAAGACCTTGTCCAAGCTACGAGGCTTTCGCGCATGTTACGCCACGCGGCAATGGTATGGAAAACAACGAGATAGTTTGTGATCTTGCGATTTATGATACCGATGGCAAACTTTCTATTTATGTAGAAGGTCTTGCAGGTATTGGAAGCAAATCTTTTAACCGCTTTGCCACCGCTCAAGGTGCTAAAAAGTGAGACCACTCGCTTTAACTTCGATTGGGCTTGAAAAATTCGACCCGAGCACTCCTGATACCGCTATCGTATATATTGGAAAAGGCTGGCAGTATGAGTCCTTTGATCAAGCCTTCGACGCTCTGGACAACCTGACTGACCAAAATAAATTTGTCACCATTGCCAGTGGCGAACAATGGTTCACCCTTACCAAACAGAACGATTTGCCATCCTACGCGATACTAGATAGCGCTTGTGATAATGCTGACTGTTTGTTATTCGAGTGCAAAGACAATAAGCCTGAAACTATTGTGGCGACAATATGCAAAGCAGCCAGAGCACTGCATACAAAAATCATGCCAGAAAGTTCAATATTGAACGGGATAGAGATTGCAGAAGCCAGACCCTGGATAAGTCCTCGCGAACCAGAAGATCCGCCTACACGCCATGCACTGGTCAAAACAAATGGTCTCAATCTGCGTTTTACCGAAAGTAGTCTGGCCAAGCCTGCAATTGCCTTGCCGTATGCAAGCGAGCTGTTTTTATTTGGTGCGAGTGGTCAAGGTGAATTGCTTGAAAATCTTCGTTTGATTCGCGATTTGCTCGAGCGCGACCCCAAGAAGAAGTTGAGTGATCTGGCATACACTCTCAATGTTTTGTTCCCTCCCTTTAAAAGCAACTGGCGAGCGGCTCTTGTAGCCGAGAATATCGAGCAGTTAAATGAATCGCTAATAACACTTATATTGAAATTAGAAGCAGGCGAAGAATTCTTCAGCGATCCTTATTCAGGAATGTTTCTTGCCAACGATAAGACTTCAATCAAAGGCAAAATGGCTTTCACTCTGCCTGGGCTGGGCTCTGCCTATACCAATATGTTGAAAGATTTATCCATGCACTTTCCACTCGTGCGCGAAGTGTTCGATTATATCGATCTTGTCACTAAGAAATTCGGTGCAAACGATATTCCTAGTATGCGCATCTTTCCTCTGGTCAAGGGGAAGTCCGATTCTTCATCTTTAATCTCGGCTGATTATGCTGTTCTTGCAGTACTTATGGCTGAGTATTCACTCTACAGATTTTTCAGCAAGCTGGGTCTGGTTCCAGATGCATTCATGGGATTCAGCACGGGAGAATTCGGTGTTTATGTCATGAATGGCAGTGTCGATGTGCTCGTTGCTGCTTCCATTTTTTATGAGCAAAGCACTCAAGTCCACCGCTCTTTTCCAAAAGAAGAAAAAGAATTATTGAAAACTGTGAGCATTTTTGCAAGCCGTGATCAGGTGATGAAACTGGCGGATGATGCAAGTATCACCATTCATTTGACTGCTGATTTAACCGATAAACACGCTATCATCACAGGCAAGAATGCCGAGATGGAAAGACTGATAGAGCTTTTGGAAAAAGAATCTATCGGTTATAGCGTGGCTCCGATTGCCATTCCTTATCACACTGATCTCGTAGCTAAAGCAGTGAATGAAGAGCAAATCATGAAGTCGTTTCATTCGTGCAATTTTCAAAATGCACAGATTGAATCGTGGCTTTGTTCGCTCGAAGGAAAAGGACCAAGCGAGCCAGGACGTATTGAAGAAGCCTTGCTTGGACTCTTGCGCAGACCAATTTCGTTTCGAAATACAGTCAAAGATATGTTTGAGAGTGGCATAACCACTTTCGTCGAGTTAGGTCCTCAGGGCATTTTGACTTATCAAGTCAAAGATATTTTGCAAGGCAAAAAACATCTTGGTATAGCGTCTAATCTAGCTGGAAAATCTGGTATCACTCAGATAAATTTCCTCCTAGCTGAATTGTTTGTCCATGGTTATGGTGCCAATTTCGATTTGAGTCATTTATACGAACATCGAAACCCGAAATCTGTACTTGAACAAGCTCAAACTCACGATGTCGAATTCGATTGTTATACCGATTATTCAGACAGACCAGACAAAATGGTAAGCGAGTTTTTAGCTGCCACGTCAAAATTACATAGCGAATTCAACCAGACTAATCTTGAAATAATCCATGCTTATTTGCAGGGACTGACTCAAAATCAAGTTCCTGTCGTTTTTCTCGACACTGAACCTGCCATCGCCAATAATGCCGTTCTTGCTTTTACAGATCAATTTATCGATCTTTCATTAAGCGCTGACCAGAGCTGGCTTACTATGGCTGAAATCGCTGATTACAATACAAATTGCAGGCATGACGCTCGCAAGAAAAGCTGGCTTTTGGGCAGACTAGCTGCTAAACATGCTGTTTTTGAACTGGTATCCAAATTTTATGGACAACAACTGGCTTTGAATCAAATCGAAATTTCAAATTCAGAAAGTGGCGTTCCCTGCTGTACATTGCCCGGTCTCAAAGCGCCACTCATATCCATAGCTCATTCGCATAATGCCGCATGTGCCGTGGCATTGAGACCCGAGTCTGGACTTACTTGTGGCATAGACTTAGAATGGCTGGAGCGAGAACATAAAACTTTTGAAGAGCTTAAACACTGGACGACGCGCGAGGCTGGTTTTAAATCGTTTACCGCGCCCAGCGAGTCGCCATTCCAGGCAAGTCATTTCCAGGTCAGTGATTACCTTATAGCCCTGGTTTTACAGCCTATCACCTGCCGTTTAGACGGGGCAAATAGCCGGGAATAAATAAGTGGAGGTGACGTATGGCACGTTCATTTATACTTCAAACCAAAATTAACCTTTTAGCTCTGGCTTTCTGTTTGACTACGACGCCAGCATTCTCGCAGTCTTCGCAACCTTTGCAGTCTTCGCAATCTGTGCAGTCTTCGCAACCTTTGCAAGTCTCGCAATCCCCACCTCCTGTGGTCTTGGAACCGAGCGAACTCGAGCAGGTGGCGCCAGGTCCCATGGCGCTCGAGCGTCAGAAAATACTCGATATGATTCTTGCAGCCAAAGAACAAAAGATTGGGATTACAGCTTATTTGGGCGCATTTAAAAGTCTAGAAGATCAGGTGAAAGCTGGCGCTCAAGAAAAACAAATAAAGAGTCGGCTCGAGTCGATTTCAAGCAGTCTTTCTGAGCAATTAAAACGCAGCAAAGAATTAAAATTGCAAAAGCCAGCACCTCCAGTCGCGGCATCTTCTCCATCGCCAATGGAAAGTGCAGGACCCAAGGGGTCTGATGCAAGTGGTAGCAGTACCGATAAAATGATCGACAATCTTAGAAAGAAATGGTTTGGTGGCGAGATTCCCGATTCAATCAAAAAGAAAATTCCGCCAGGTATCGATCCAGGCAAAATGGATAACGAAACCATTAAAGACTTGCTCAAGAAATACGGTCAGTGAGAGTAATTAGTTTTGTTTTTTGTTTGACCATTTTATTTCTGAGTGGTTTTTTTCTTGATGCGCATGCAAAATATGTGTTCAAACCTGGCAGCCGTCAGGCGATATGGGTGCCGGATAATCAGGCTGCAAGCGGTGTCGAGTACAACAAACAAGGCTATTCAAGAAATGCTTCCAGCATCACACAAACAGGTGGCATGTCTGTTCGACGCGGAATGTCCCCGCCTTCAATAAGCCCAGGTTCTATTTCTTCATCTCCTTCTGGGCGTATCGTTCAGAAAAGATCTTCGAACTCGATCTCGAGCGAGTTTACGGATTACGTAGAAGTGCAAGGTCTCAAACGCCCATTTTCTTATCATCTGCCATGTACTTACAATCGCGCCAGATCCACACCTGTAGTACTTGTTTTTGCTGGACTGAAAATGAAAGGCACAGACATGATTGCTGCAACGGGAATGAATGGCGTTTCTAATCGCAACAACTTTATTGTTGTTTATGGAGAGCCGGTCGGAGGAGAATGGCAGGATGGAATGAAGAATCGCGCTTATGACGACGTTCTATATGTACAGGCTGTGCTCACCAAACTCGGTACTATTTGCAATATCGATTCACATCGGGTTTATGCCGTGGGACTTAGTAATGGCGGTTTTTTCTGTCAATTGCTTGCATGTTCGATGCCAAGCAAAATAGCGGCAATTGCAGTGGTGTCGGCTACTGGAATGGAGCAAGCTCTGCAGAAATCTGGTGGTGAGCGCGCTATGCCATGCATGTTTTTCTTGGGGACTGACGACCCGTTGATTAACTGGCAAGATGGCAAAACCAAAACACTTGGAAAATATGCCAAACGACTTGGTGTCAGTGAAATCGATCCTGCTCTTTTGGATATAGCAAGATATGGTGGATTTTATAGTGTTCCTGATTTGATTTCATTCTGGACGAACCATAACAGGTGTGCTGGCTCACCTGCTGAAAGTTACGAGCCAGACAAAGATCCGCATGATGGTATGCGCGTGAAAAAATCACTGTGGGGTCACAGAGGAAACGCTGTAGTGCTCTATACCATTGAAGGCGGTGGACATACCTGGCCTGGATGCATTTTTCTATCCAGAAATCAGAAATGCTGCCAGGATATTGATACGAGTGAAATTATTTGGAAGTTTTTCCAGGGCGAGTCTCGATAAAAATTTTTTTTTCGATCACGATCCCCTTTTTCCCTTCATAAATTTCGGAAAGAAATACTGCTGTATTTCTTTCATTTTAATAAAACTGCTAATTTTAGAAAGAAAAACTGCTGTATTTCTTTCATAATTGGTACGCAAAGATGGTTTTGAAAGAAAAACTGCTGTACTTCTTTCACCGTAGGAAGTGAAGAAAAGAGAGGTTCAAAAAAAACATTAAATTTATTGAGCCGCGTCGGCAGAAAAATTTTCAAGAATTCCATCTTGCGCATCAAAATAGATCGAAATCGGCTGGCAGCATACTTCACAGTCTTCCACATAAGACTGGCTGCCACCTGTCAGATCGAGCAAAATAGAAATCTTTTCCCAGCAGTATGGACACTGGAAAAAATGCTCTTCGAGCATTTATTTCTTACCGGCTTTAGCCAGATCTTTGAATTTGTATTTTTGCAGATATTCTTCGTATGGATACTGGAAGTCGATGAATTGTCCATCGTGAGTGAAGGAAAGAACTCGTGTTGCCACACTCGATACAAGGTCACGGTCATGTGATACCACAAAGACTGTTCCTGGAAAATCAGACAACCCTTGAGAAAGTGCCGAGACTGCTTCAAGGTCCAAATGATTAGTCGGTTCGTCCAGTATGAGAATTGGATTTTTCTGCATCATGATTCGAGCCATGAGCAAGCGAGCTTCTTCGCCTCCAGACAGATTCTCTGTCGCTTTTTGCACTTCGTCTTTTGAAAAAAGCATACGACCTAGTAATCCGCGAATAACCTGGTCGTCTTCATCTTCTCTGAATTGCATCAACCATTCGATAACTGTAGATCCAGTCTTGATTTCTTTGTGGAAATCTTGAGGGAAATAACTCCAGGTAGCTGCTTCGCCCCATTTGACACTACCATTATCTGGTTCGATTTCGCCAAGCAAGCATCGCAAGAGCGTTGTTTTTCCAACACCGTTTGCGCCGATGATGGCGACTTTGTCACCGCGATTAATATCAAAAGTTACTTTGTCGAAAAGTTTTTTGTCATCGAATGCTTTAGACAAATCTTTGACTTTGAGCACTTCGCGCCCAAACGGTTTGGTCTGTTCGAACTTGATATAAGGTCTTTGAATATTGGAACGTTTCAATTCTTGAGGTGCGAGTCGTTCAATCTCTTTTTTGCGTGACTGCACTTGAGAAGAACGTGAACCAGCCTGGAAACGCGCAACGAAATCTTGCAACTGAGCAATTTTTTTCGCTTTGTCTTTATTCGCGGCTTCGATTGTCTGGCGGCTCTGCATTTTGTTTGACACCATGTCGTCATAATTGCCTGGATACAAGATGACGGTGTCGTAATCGATATCTGCGATGTGGGTGCAGACTGAATTTAGAAAATGCTTGTCGTGCGAAATCACGATGAGCGTTCCTTCGTATTGCATCAAAAATTCTTCAAGCCAGTGGATCGTATCTAAGTCCAAGTGGTTTGTTGGTTCGTCGAGAAGAAGCGCTTCCGCTCCGCCGAACAGCGCTTGAGCCAGCAGAACGCGAAATTTGAAGTCAGTCGCAAGAGTCGACATCAAGTTTTCGTGGTCTTCTTCTGGAATGTCGATACCGCGTAAAATTTCTGCGGCTTCAAATTCAGCCATATAGCCGTTTTCGTCAGCAATGATTGATTCTAATTCTCCCAGTCGTTCCATCTGCTCGGGAGTTAAATCGGGCAGTTCGCATAATACGTCTTTTTCTGTGAAGGCAGACCACAGTGTCTCATTTCCCATGATTACTGTATCTATGATGCGCTCATTGTCATAGGCGAACTGGTCTTGTTTGAGTACGCCCACGTGTTTGGGGCGCTGTATCGTGCCAGAGTTTGAAGGCTCCACTTCACCTGTGAGAATCTTCATGAAAGTGGATTTACCCGAGCCATTAGGACCTGTCAGACCGTATCTGTTCCCTGGCGCGAATTTGACCGACACGTTATCAAAAAGGGTGCGGGTACCGAATTCTTTTGTTACTTCTGTGACTATAATCATGTCGGGATTATACCTTAAGACGAGACTCAACCATGAGCAAAGTGTCAAATTGCCCTTGTGGCGCTTCAAATTCATACAAACTTTGTTGCCAGAAATATCACAACGGGCAAAAACCAAAGACAGCGCTGCTTTTGATGAAGTCGCGTTATTGCGCTTTCGCCAGGGGCGAAGTTGACTATATTGTAAAGACCACGCATCCCAAGAACCCTGCGCTACAAAACGATGTTTCAAAGTGGCGGCGTGAATTGCAAGAGTTTTCAAAAAATACACAATTCAGAGGACTCAAGATTTTAGAAGTAAAGGAAGCCGAGCTCAATGGGAAAGCCACAGTGACCTTTTGCGTCGATTTAATTCAACACGGGCACCAGGCTGGTTTCACCGAAAAAAGCACTTTTGAAAAAGTGAATGGTCGATGGCTTTATCTCGATGGTGTTATTCAATCATCGGTGGAAGCGGAGCTTCAGGGAGAGTCGGACTTTTCTTTGTAGCAATTTTATATAAAACTGCTGCCATAAAAACGAAGAAACCTACGCCTAGAAGTTCGTAACCTTTGGGACCAAGAGTGGCACTTAGTGTATGTTCCAGACTGATGGTTTGAAGCCAGGTGTAAATCGATTCTGGAATACACAAAAGTGCAACTATCACTCCTGCAAGTGCGCCGCCTGCCACAAGGCCTGTAGCAAACAAGCTTCCATTGCCCAGTTCGGCATCCTCTTCAGTTTCGCCTTTCGCCTTGGCACGCATATCGACAAATTTTTTCACTACCCCGCCTGCAAAAATTGGCAAAGTTGTGGATAGGGGCAGATAGGCTCCTACAGAGAAGTTGAGAGCATTCACGCCGCAGAGTTCCATAGTGAGGGCAAGGAAAATTCCGACCATGACGAAATTCCAGTCGAGGTTGAATGAAAGCATGCCTTTGATCAAAGTTGCCATCAAAGTTCCTTGTGGTGCCGAGAATTTAGCGGAACCTATGGCGTGTTGAATGCCCTGCGCAGCCATGTCTGGAGATGGAACGTCGAGCATTTTTACAGTTAAGCCAATTACAAGCGACGAGACTACAGCTCCAATGAATAAACAGATTTGTTGCGCTCTAGGAGTGGCTCCTACTATATATCCGGTTTTTAAGTCCTGTGATGTTGCGCCACCATTGGCGGCGGCAATACAAACGATACCTCCTACGACAAGAACCATTGGTTCGTAAAAATGTCCGGTCATACCAAATCCGATGAATACGAGCGAAGTAGCCATCAATGTGGCGATTGTCATACCCGACACAGGGTTAGAACTGGAGCCGATGAGACCAACTATTCGACTTGATACTGTCACGAAGAAGAATCCAAAAATAACTACCAGAATGCCAATGAGTAATTTTTGAATAATGGAGTCGCCTGGAATTTGAGGCATCAGCATCATCAAAACAACCAGTGCAAGCGAACCGAAGAGCACGACTTTGATAGACAGATCTTTTTCAGTTCTAGATATCGACTCCTGTGCTGCTTTATCATTCAACGATCCAAGACTATCTTTAAACGAAGAAATGATAGTTGGTATAGTTTTCATCAGGGTCATGAAGCCACCGCAGGCAACAGCTCCTGCTCCTATCTGACGAACGTATGCTCTGTAAATAGCATCAGCTGTATTTGCAAATGTATGAGTGGCAGGATTCCAGTCCCCTGGACCGCCGGCAGTTTCAAGACTGGCTAGATTACCTAGTTTTACTAGTTGAGCGGCAATGGTGTCAGCTGGAACAAGAGCGGCAAGAAGCGGTATCAACCCCAACCAGGCAAGCACACCGCCTGCAACGAGCGTACCTGCAATTTTGAATCCTACGATATACCCAACACCAAGATATTCAGGTGTTATTTCACCCGCGACCGTGGCCGATGGAAAGAATTTGTTTGTTTGCTCAGTAACGAATTTTGGTGTTTCGGCTATCAGATGTAAGATGCGTTGACAAATTGCATAAATGACAGCAAAAGCAAGTCCGAGATAAGCTGTCTTAGCAAAGTCGCCACCTTTTTCACCGGCGATGAGGACCGAACCACATGCGGTGCCTTCGGGATATGGTAGATTTCCATGCTCTTTGACGATGAGTGAGCGGCGAAGAGGAACCATCATCAGTGTACCGAGCATGCCACCAAGGGCAGCTAAAGTAAAAATGGTCCAGTAATTGAAAAAGCTCGCGCCAACACTCTCGCCATTTGATACAGATAAAAAGAGAAAGCCAGGAAGGGTAAATACTACTCCAGAAGCAATTGATTCGCCTGCTGAGGCTGTTGTTTGCACGATGTTATTTTCAAGGATAGTGGTTTTGAAAAATTTGCTTCCAATAGACATTGCAAGCACTGCAACCGGAATCGACGCTGAAACTGTCAGACCCGCTTTCAAAGCCAAATAAACAGTAGCTGCTCCAAATAAAACTCCAAAGATGCAGCCAAGAATTATTGCTCTTGGCGTGAGCTCTTTCATTTGCGTTTCTGGAGCGACGTATGGCTTGAATTCGCCTTGAGGCTGTTGAACTTGCGCGTTTTCGTGCATAAAATAAGATACTCATTTTTTGGGAGTTTCTATTTTATCAATGGATCGGTTGTCAATGAGGCGTTTTTTCTCAATTCTTCTGGCTCTAATCTTTATTGGCTTGCAGACCAATGCCAAGGCTAAGGATGCTGTTCTAAAAATTCCAAGCATTAAAGATCGCATAGAGTCTTTTGGCGAGCGTTCGCGCAAAACAATCAAACCTGCTTTTCAGGCGAACGAAGTTTCATACCCGCCCTCGAAAATGACTTGGATTGCACTTAAAAAAGAAAAAGTGCTTTTGCTTTTTGCTCCAAATAAAAAAGGCAAATTCGTGCAAGTTTTGAATTATCCTATCCTTGGGACCAGCGGTATCACTGGTCCCAAACTCAAAGAAGGCGACAAGCAAATTCCGGAAGGATTCTACAGAATTAGTGGAATGCGACCCAAAGTCATTGCTCATGTGGGTCTAGATATCAATTACCCAAATGCTGAAGATAAAATGCACGCCAAAAAAGAGCGTCGAAAAACTCTTGGCGGCGATATCATGATTCACGGAAGTTACTGGTCTACAGGCTGTCTTGCCATGGGCAACGAAGCTATTGAAGAGCTGTTTACTCTAGCGCATGATACCAAATACGGTAACATCAGCGTTCTTTTCGCGCCATGCGATCTGACCACCAAAACATGCAATATCGATTTTAAAAAACAGCCTAAATGGCTGCCTGATTTGTATCAGCGCTTGAAGAAAGAAATGGCGCACTATCCCATAAATGAAAGTCCAGGTTCTAAACCAAAAAATGTCTGGGAAAGAGTTTCTGTGATCAAATCAAATCAGTACCAGTAAAGTCTCTATACCGTATAACGCCAATAGCTGTGAAAAGGTAGCGTCGTATTGATCCGAACTCAGTACTTGTCTAAACGCCTCGAGTGGACTTGACTGAGCGAAAGTTTTTTGTAATTGCGCAAGTTGTTTTTCAGCTTCGATTGTTGGCGTTTCTTCAATGTGCAATTTCCAGCCTTCAAAAGCGAAATCGAAAATGACAAAATAGGTGATTGTCAAAGATAAAATATACAAAAGCGATTGCAGAGTCGCATTTTGACCCGTTATCAGAAGCAAGCCGAAGCCGATTCCTATGCTTGCAAGTATAGACACAATCAAGGCAAGCCAAAAAATGATATTGACAGAGTTCAGTATCAGTTTCAATAACTTAAAACGCCAGCCGCTGCGCTGTGCTTTTTCTGCCACTAATGCCAGTTCTTGATAAAGCGGAAGCAATTCTCGAAATCCCAGAATCAATCGCGCAAAAAAAGCTGCTGCAAGTGAAGCCAGAATAGAAATAATTGCCTGGGTTATAGAAAGGGCAGACACTAGAAAGACTGGTATCAAAGATAGTGCAAGACCAGCTGCTGCTGCAACGAAAAAATAATTGCCGGTGCGAAGACGTATATCTTCAGGTACGAGTAGTCCACGAGCAAGGAGATCTTTTCGCAACTCGCTTTGAAAAGCTTGTTTGTATCCAGCACTGGAAAAGTCAGCGAGAATTCTTACAAGACCGCTTGGTGCAAAATATTTTTTGAGTTTTCTGGGATCTTGTATGGTGTCACTAATTACTGTTTTCAACGATTTGCGCACGAAATTGTACAGAAAAAACACACGACGCGAAATTTGAATAGGGGTTTTTGCGCCTTTCAAAACGGTTTCCTGCGTTTTTTGCATTGCCCATTCTTTGACCGAACGAGTAACGACTCCCCACATGTTCTGCTCGTAGGGAGCCAGAGTCGAGCCGTCATCCTGGGTGTTTTTTAACTTTCTTTGCAACAAGTCGACTGCAAGTACTACAAGTGTATGAGTGACGTCGCCACCTCTTAAAAGATAAGCAATTTCGCAGGGCGCAAGCGAGCTTTTGCCTTGCTGGTCTATTTTTTCAGAGGAGCAAAGCTGGCGAAGTTTGGAGCGGACCAAAAGCAAAAGCACCAGCAATCCGCCTAAGCTTACGCAAAAATAGGCGAGTGGAGATATCAACAGGTCCTTTTCCATGATTAAATGATAGGGTAATTTTCCCGGAGATGCCATGAAAGACAGTTATATGATTTTTGTCATTCTTGCCGTCCTGGCCACGCCGCTCTTGCCTTTATTTTTGAGAAGCAAGTGCCCATCTTGTGGCAAGCGAAAGCTCGAAAAAATGGGCACCGAGACAATTGAGTCGGCGGAGCTGAATAAGACTTATATTACGAAATACAGGTGTCATGCCTGTTTGAAGCATTTTGAACAAGAAAAAAGCGGTCAATTGAAAGAAGCTGCGGCGCCCGAGGCTCTCGAATCGGTCTAGAGATAAGCTCACTTGCATCTTTGTCGGCATCTGATCGCGGCAAATGTTCTATAATAGAGTAATACCAGTAATCAGAGTTATGCAAATCTGTGTCTCGGTAGAGAAACTATGAATATCTTGCTTGTAGAGGACAATCCGACCCAGTCGAAATTGACTAGCACCATTCTGCAACGCCGCGGTTTTGAGGTTGACTCTGCCGAAACGTTGGATAAGGCGCTAAAGAAACTGGCTCGTCCCACTTTTGATGCTATCTTGCTCGACTTGAGCTTGCCAGATAGCGACGGAATCGACACTTTCAAAAAAGTGCATTCTATTACCGACATTCCGGTAGTGGTTTTGAGTGCTCAAGATGACAGAGATCTAGCCCTGCAAGCGGTAAGACAGGGCGCGCAAGATTATTTGATTAAAGGCATGCTTAGCACAGATTCACTCATTCGATGCCTGCAATATTCGGTTGAGCGTAACCGAGTTGAAAACGAATTGCGTAGGGGGCAAGAACGGCTTCGAATCATCATGGATAATTCATACGATGCCTTTTTGTCGATGAATTCTGACTGGGAAATTACAAGCTGGAATTTTCAGGCTCAACAAACGTTTGGCTGGACTCAAAATGAGGCGATTGGACAAAGCCTCACCCTCATTTTTCCAAAACATTTGAAGAAACAGTCTTTGCGCAGCATAGAGCAACAATTCTTAAATACGAGTGCTCGTAATGCAAGAACTACGCGTGAACTGCTCGCTATTCACAAAGGTGGACATGATTTTCCGGTTGAAATCGGTGTCTTCAGGATTGATGACGAGCCCAAGCCAAGCTATTGCGCATTTTTGCGTGATATTTCGCAACGCAACGAATATAAGGAAGAACTCGAACGTCTGGTTCAAGAGCGTACTAAAAGTCTCACTCAAAAAAACGAAGAGCTTCGTCAGTTTGCCAAAATCGCATCGCACGATTTGCAAGAGCCGCTAAAAGCAGTACAAGGATTTGTTCAATTGCTCGAAGAGACGGCTAACGGAAATTTTGACAAAGACCAAAAAGAATTTTTAGGATTTATCCAGGATGGCACTATGCGGATGCAGCAATTGATTAAATCTGTTCTGATTCATTCTCAAATTGGTAACAACAATTCGGGAAACTATGCTACCGATTGTAATCTAGTGGTAGAAGAAGTCATGGCTGACCTTGCTGTTTCAATTAAAGACACAAACACACAATTCGAAGTGGATTGGCTGCCGACGGTCAATGTCGAACATTCTCAGATGCTTCAGCTGTTTGAAAATCTGGCGTCGAATTCCATAAAATATCGAAGCGAGAAATCTCCATTGATTCATTTTTCGGCTGAAGAAAGCGGTGACATGTGGTTATTTTCGGTTAGAGATAATGGTATCGGGATTGACCTTGAGTATAAAGAAAAAATATTCGATATGTTTTCACGTTTGCATGGCAAGACAAAATATCCTGGGACTGGAATGGGCCTTGCTATTTGTAAACGTATAGTCACTTCTCATGGTGGCAATATCTGGGTAGAGTCAAAATCTGGCGAAGGCAGTATATTCTTATTCACACTTCCGGCAGTTAAAGCCAAAACGAATGCAGGAGCAGAAAAATGAATGACGGAATCAAAATACTTCTGGTAGAGGACAGCCCTTCAGATATCAGGCTGACCGAAGAAGCTCTCAAGCGCTCCGATTTGAAATACGAATTGACTATCGTCAACGATGGCGTCGAAGCCATGGATTATTTGCATGGCGCTAAGTCTGGTGGTGACCAATCAATTCCAGACGTCATTTTGCTTGACCTGAATATGCCGCGCAAAAATGGTCATGAGGTATTGAGTGATATCAAAGACGATTCGTCACTGTCTTTGATACCAGTTGTTTTGCTCACCGTTTCTGATAAAGACGAGGACATAATGGCTGCTTTGCACTTGAAAATGAATTATTACATCGCAAAGCCTATAACTGCTGCCAAGCTCTCATCAATTATAAAAGCAATATACGCAGTCAATTCGGAAGGGCCAATCAGTGACGTTCATTCTAAAGAAGAGATGTACATAAGGCTTGTTCTTGCTGGTAATCCGCATACCACCCAAACAGCACTGATGAGATTGTCTGAAGATCCTTGCGAGCGAGTGAGATGCCGCGTAGCAGAAAACGAGCAGGCGCCAGCTGTCTTACTCGATAAGTTGGCCAATGATTCAAGTGCTGAAGTGCGTTTGAGTGTGAGTGAAAATCCAAATGTTCCGATGTCTTTACTTGAGAAGCTGGCGAAAGATCCAAGCGAAGACGTGAGATTGGGAATTTCTTCAAACGTGCGAACTCCGGCACAATTGCTTCACGCTTTAATCAGAGACGAAAATATATACGTTGCTTCTAGCGCAAGCAAGACTCTTGCCAATTTGCAGTCTTAAAGCAGTCGCCAGAATCGATATTCAAAGATGCGCTCTTGTATATGGATCGGTTTCTACCCTTCTGGTTTTACTTGTTTTATTATAAGAATTCGTTCTGGCCTGAGTTTTCAACGTAGACTAGTTTTATGACTTTCACTGGTTTAGGCAACACTTCGGCAACCAATTTTGTCCCTGGCGACGACTTGCATAGAGTCTTGCAAGAAAAATTTCAGTTAAGTGAATTTCGTCCCAAACAAAAAGAAGTCATAGATTTAATTCTTGAAGGCAAACACACATTAGCTTTGTTGCCGACCGGTTATGGAAAATCTCTGTGTTATCAGGTTCCAAGTCAGGTATTGCCTGGAGCTACCATAGTTATTTCACCGCTCATAGCTTTGATGCAAGACCAATTGAGCAGTCTTTACAAACGTGGTGTCTCCAATGCCACCGTTTTAAACAGCAGTCTAGATGCAGATGAATATTATGATGCTATCGCTGGTATCAAATGCGGTCGCTTCAAGCTCATTTACGTTGCTCCCGAGAGGCTCGAATCGCCAAAGTTTCGTCAGGTTTTGCAAGAACTCAAAATTTCTTTGCTAGTAATTGATGAAGCGCACTGCATCAGTCAGTGGGGACATGATTTCAGACCGCAATACAGGAACATGAAAGAGCATCTGAAGCTGATGCCAAACGCCACCATTCTCGCTTTGACAGCAACTGCAACACCACTGGTCCAGCGTGACATCGGACAAAATTTAGGCATTGCCAACATAAATGTGGTGGCGGCATCTTTTGATCGTCCCAATCTGAGATTAGAAGTCGAGTGTTGTTCTGATGCTCAAGAAAAAGACGACCACGTGCTCAAATTGTTGAGGCACGAAAAATCACCTGCAATCGTATACACGAGTAGTCGAAAAGAAACTGAAGCTCTTGCAAGAAGACTTTCGGTCAATCGATTGAAAGCGGCTGCCTATCACGCTGGTATGCCGAAGGACACTCGTTATAGAGTGCAAAGACAATTCGAAGAAGAAAAATACACGGTTATAGTTTCTACCGTGGCGTTTGGTATGGGCGTCGATAAAGCCAATATCCGCAGAGTTATTCATTACAATATGCCAGGGTCGCTTGAAAATTATTTTCAGGAGGCTGGACGTGCGGGGCGAGACGGTAACAGTGCTACATGCACGTTGCTGTATCAACCCAAAGATATTTACACCCAGCGCTGGTTAATGGAGCGTAATTATCCTGATGCAAGACAGGTTAGTAGCCTGCTTAGTTTACTGAAAGGCGATACTTCACGATTCAGAAAAACGAGCGAGCTTGCAAGTGCGCTTCGAATAGACGAATTTTCACTCAACAGTGCTATTGATTTGCTTCGTCATCTTTCTTTGATTCAGGTCACGATCGAAGGAATCAAAGCTTGCGCCGGAACTGGTAATGGTATCGACATGACCTGGCTCATAGAACGCAAAGAGCGCGACAGCAATCGACTGGATAAGATGGTCGATTATGCCAATGCGCTATCGTGCAGACGCAAACTTATTTTGAAATATTTTGGGCAGGAGTATCAAGCTGATTGTTCGGGCTGTGACAATTGTTCGCCTTCTTATGAAAAAGAGCGACCTGGCTATATCTCCATGCGTCCCGAAAAAGAGGTCGAAGTCGACAAAAAAGATTTGAGCGAACTCGAGCAAGTATTAATAGACACGGTTACTCTGCTCAATGGCAAAGTCGGTAGAACCACAGTGGCCCAAGTTTTATCGGGCAGTAAAGCAAAAAAAATCCAAGAAAAGAAATTGGATCAAATCGCTGCCTACGCCAAATTTGCGCATGTTAAAACAGATGACATAATTCTTGCTATCGACAAACTTATTGATGATGGTAAACTGCGGGTGATACCAGGGATGTATCCCAAACTGGTCATAGCTAGAAAGAAATAATGAACTTCAAACATACGTTAAGCGGGGTTGTATCTCTGCTAATCACGGCGATATTCGTACTCGTATTTTCCAATGGTGTTTTTGCTAATTTAAACGATCCGCTTCCTTCCTGGCATAATACTGCCACCAAATCAGCCATCATAGATTTTGTGCAGCGAATCAGTCAAAAAGACAGTAAAGACTTCGTGCCGGTGGAAGAACGTATAGCAACTTTTGACAACGATGGAACTTTGTGGGCAGAAAAACCTTTGTATCCCCAGTTGCAATTTGCTCTGGATATGGCAAAAAAACAGGCAGAAATCGATCCTTTATTGAAAGAGAAAGAACCATTCAAATCTGCTCTCAGCGGTCAGGTGGAAAACATTTTGGCTCAAGGTCCACGTGGCACGCTCGAGTTGATTGTACACACCCATACAGGAATGTCGAGCGATGAGTTCAATCAGTCGGTAAAAGATTGGCTGGCGAAAGCCAGACATCCTCGCTTCAATAAGCTTTATCCTCAATTAGTTTATCAGCCGATGTTAGAGTTGCTTCAATACATGCGCGACAACGGATTTAAAACTTATATCGTATCTGGTGGCGGAGTTGATTTCATAAGACCGTGGACCCAGACGACTTATGGAATTCCTCCCGAACAAGTAATAGCCTCTTCGGTCAAATGTGTTTATGAAATAAAAGACGGAAAGCCGATAATAAAACGCCTTCCCGAAATTCAAACGATAGTGGAAAAGGCTGGAAAACCACTAGCCATAAATGCTTGTATCGGCAGACATCCAATCGCGTCGTTTGGAAATTCCGACGGTGACCTCGAGATGCTACAGTGGACTCAAAACGGCGCCAAACCTACCCTAAAGGTTCTTGTGCACCACACTGATGGCGAGCGCGAATGGCAGTATGACCGAGACTCTAAAGTGGGTCATCTTGATAAAGCCCTTGACGAAGCGCGCGCTAAAGGATGGACTTTAATCGACATGAAGAATGACTGGAAGCAAATCTTTCCCTAAATTTTCTGGATTGCAATTTGAGCTACAGTCGCTTTGGTGGCACTTACATAGTCTTCTGGATTGAGAAAAATTTGAGTGCCTCGCACCCCGGCAGATACAGATACGACGTCGTGATATAGCATGTCTTCATCAACGTATACGGGATAATCTTTTTTGCAAGCCAGAGCCGTTACGCCACCGCGGATATAACCAGTGTGTTTTTGAACGTCTTTGAGAGGGACCATTTCAACTGCTTTATTACCCGATATTTTTGCTGCGGCTTTCAAATCGAGTTGGGCATCGCCCGCGATGACGGCTAAAATCACTCCACTCTTTTCGCCCATTAAAGCGAGTGTCTTAAAAACCTTTTCCACCGGCAAGCCAACCTTCTTTGCCACTGTTTCTGCGGTCAAATCTTCAGGGTCCACTTCGTAATTGACAAGCTCATATTTAATATTCAGATTGTCCAGGATTCGGACGGCGTTCGTTTTCATGGTTATGATTTTAGATTGATTTATCACCATTAAGAGATTAAAGTTATTAGGTCGAATTTCAAAGAGATCTTTTAAATGCAAAACATTGCCAAAATTTCGAAGTTAATAGGCATCATTGTCATATCGGCTACATTCACAGTATTGGCTCTGGATGGTTGTTCAGATCTGGAAAAGATTCAGAAAACCAGCGAAATCATGGGTAAAGCCAGTTCCTTGCCTTTTGATTCTGTAAAGTGGAAGGGCGATAAGAAAATTAGAGACCAGATGTGCGGCAATTTGAGTCTTACTTTGAAAGGTATGCCGGCTGCTAAAGTGCAAGAAATGTTGGGCACGCCTGACAGTACCTCGACTGGTAATGCATCTACTGCTGAAGGTCAGACTTTTACCTGGGATATGCAAAACAGCGAAGGTAAAACATCGATGTATCTGAACATTTTAATCAAAGATGGCGTCGTAGACAAGACAGAAATGGCTCTGGCAAAGTAGTTTTGGGTGCGTAGAGTATTTGGCTTCATATTTTTTTCCATTGCCCTGGCTTGTATGAGCCTGGGTTTTTGGAATTTATATGATACTGAAATTCGACTGATGAATAGTGTTCCGATTAACACCGTGATTAGGGACAAACATTTAGAGCCAGTCAAAGGTGTCAATGGTCAATATTATGCCCGTGCCGACTATCGATACAAAGTAGACGACGATTTTTATGTCGGCGATAAAGTGCTCGTGTTCGACTTCTATTCGCCTATGGCCGACTATCTGCTTGCAGTCATGGATCCTATTCCTATTAATACTCCTACGGTTGTTTATTACAATAAATACAAACCGCAAGATTCGTATTTGATCAAGTCCATTCCATATCCACCATACGTGCAAATATTGGCATCTTTGCTGGTTCTTACCGCTGGACTCTTTTTGTTTATGACTCCCAATTCTGGAAGTAAAGCACCCAGGAAACTTACTACCGGCTGGTATGACATTAGATCTCAGAATGCAAATTTAAAAGAGATTGAAAATGCAAGTTTTACTCAAGCCACTATATTTAGTGTCGTTAGTGTTTTTACTTTCGCCAACTATTTCATTCATTCACCAAAATCTTTCGGACTTTGGGAAATAAGTGCTGTTTGCGTATTCTTGTTGATTGGAGCACAATTTTGGCAACAGACAATTGTTGCAAGAAAGCGGGTCATGCTTTTCGATGAATTGCATGTAGAGCTTGAATCACCTGTACTAGCAGTCGATAAAGAATATAAAGCGAAGGTAAGACAACGAGTTCGTCGTGATACCAAAATCGTTTCTTGCGACATTGGAATTGTGGGACATAAAACAAACAACTATGGACAGGTTCTAAGTGAGAACTGGTATCAGAATATCATTGATAAAAACATTGATGCCAAATCTGAATTCAAATTTGAACAAGCATTCAACATTTCTTCCAGTAGTGAAGGAGATGCATTCTGTTTAGTGGTTAGAACAAAGACCGATGCCGGCGTGCAAGAATGGAACTTTCCGCTTCAAGTAAACAGGCTTAATGAGCCCAAATCAGAACCTTAATCAAAATTACGTCGTCTATGCGTATAACTCCGTCAGGATGCATTGCTTTGAAGTTCAGCTTGTAGTCGCGTTGATCTATGCGCGTAATCGCGGTGGCGGATAAGGTATTTCCCTCAATTTTGGGAAGGTCCATATTTAAATCGACTACTTTCTTGACTCCGTGCAATTTAAACTCTCCGGTCAAAATAAATTTGCCATTTTTATCTTTTTTGATTTTTTGCGAAACAAAAGAAGCTAGAGGAAATTTTATACAGTCGAGATAGCGTGGACTTTTAACGTCTTCGTCGCGAACGTTGACACCGGTGTGCATCGTGCTTGTATCTATCGTAGCGTTTACTTTAGAAGTCTCTAAATTCTTTCCGTCATAACTGATTGTGCCTTTTACGTTTTTAAACGTACCGACGGCTGGAGTGTTGGGACCTCTTCTGGTAATAAACTGAATACGTGTTTTGTCTTTATCTATTTTCCAGATTCTATTCTTGGCAAAAGATGGCTGAGCGCATGACGCTAATGTGATGGCTAAGATCAGACTTGTAACACCGACAGTTTTCACTTGTTTCTCATTTATTTCGGATAGCAAAAACATTATATCCCCAAGGTTTTAAATCGACAAAAAGTCCTTTTGATTCGATGTCACTTTTTTGACGCTCATAGATTTCTGTTCCAAAAAGGTCTTCAAAAACCAGCAACGAGTTGTCTAAACTCGAGGATAGAGGAAATTTTACCAGGCATTGAGACTGATGATTAGAAAAGTTCACTACTACTAAAAGGTCATTCAGCTTTTCTTTTTCAGCAGTCCATTTAAAACTGATGAATGCATCATGCGTCCAGTTCTCAGCCCAGGCCACGCTGCAATTGCTCAGCTGCCAGTTGGAATCGTGCACCACGGGCAATTTGAGCACTTCCAGCAAGGTCTGGTAAAAATGTTTCAAATCGCTATTTTCAGATTCTTTTTCGCGTCTTTGTACATGAACTGAAACTCGTTTTTGTGCCCCCTCGAGTTGTCCATCATAGAAGAATCTCAGTCCTTGCGTGAGAAAAGTCACAACTGCTGCTGCTTTTTCTTTTTCCTGGAAAAATATAGATGCGGCTCTAGGTTCATCATGATTTTCCAGAAATCGAGCAGACCTGATTTGATATGGCATGTCAGCCCATAAATGCTCACGCACTGGACCGGCATCACTGCCACGCAAACGGTCATACAATTTTTTGTCATAAGTAAAATTGAATCCTTCTTGCTGAAGTTCCCATTCCAGGTCCCAGTAGACTTCAGCCATAAAAATGAAGTCTGGTTTCTTTTCTTTGGCCAGTGCTACTGCTTTTGACCAGAAAGGCGCCATCTTCAAATGCCAGGTACGCTCGAAGATATGAGGCAGAATGAGCATAGCCATGTCACAGCGCAGACCATCACAATACGAACTGATACTTTCTATTGTTTCGAACATTTTTTCTTGCAAAGCTTTGTTTGCATAATTCAATTGCAGCGTATCGGGCCAGCCATCGAAATAAGGGTCTCGTCCGTAAGCAAAAATTTTGTCGTCTATTTTTATGTAGTTTCGTGGTTCTGCTTTCAGTTTCGCTTCGTCGCCCTGTATATAAAATTCTGGATGTTTCTTCACCCAGGGGTGATCGCAGGCTGTGTGATTTGGCACTAAATCCAGTATTAGTTTCATGCCTCTTTGATGCAGGCGATTTTGCAGTAATGACAATTCGCTTGCGTCGCCAAATTCTCTATTCAAGCTGTAATCAGTAATGGCAAAGCCCGAGCCGCAAATATCGTCTTGCTTGAAGTCGCTCAAATCTCTTGCAAATCCCTCTATCCAGTCGCTTTTGCTTCGAGAAACATTCTTGCCGAATTCGCCTGTTTGCCAAACGCTCAAGAAATACACGTATGCAAAACCTTGCTCTTGAAGCTGGTCAAGATATCTATCCGGTATGTCTTTGAGTGTTGCTTTGCGTCCAAGCGCTCGAGAAAGCTCAAATAGAAATACACGCGTGTTTATTTGATATAAACAGGGATTTTTTTGTTCAATTTGCTTGACTGTAATCATCGATTGGCTTGACCTAAAAGTAAGTATTTAATATTCTCATCCTTAGACGGTGATGATCAGGGCACGAACTTCCGCGACAGCATGAGAGACTCCTGTAAGATTTGCAATACTCTCTGCTCAGCTGCAATTTCGAGCTCAGCCCCTCCACGTTCTTGCAATGCAGCTATATGCGCCTGTACTCTTTCTATTTCGTTGGTCAGATCCTGCTCCATAGGTGAAAGTGGATTCAATTTTCCCTTTTCTTCTTTGAGGTGGGATTGTAGTTTTGTAAGGGTCGTTTCATTCAAATGAGACTTCATCGCTGCAAGCGCTTCATCAGCTTCTTTGTGAGCAGCTGTGATTAAGGACTGATCTGATTTGGCTGTCAATTTTTCCAGTGCTTTGTTTGCATCCTGCATTCTAGTCACTTTTGCTTGCAGCTCTTTGATTGCATCCGACTCAGCTTTCAGAAAGGAGATGCCTTCCGGATTGGTTACGCCGCTATCTAACGACCTTTTCATTTCGCGCTCTAGCTCCAATAGAACGTCGAATTCGCCATTGGCTACGCGTTCTCTCAAAGCGTCGCGCTTTAAGATATTTACAGCAAAGCGGTCTTGTTTGAGGGCGAGTGCTTCCAATAGTTCTTTGCGAGCCTTTATTAGAGTCTGTGCATCTACGACGCCTGCTATTTCTTTTAAGGTTATCAATCCCTTTTCTCTTATTGCAACGAAATCCCTTGCGTTGAAATTTTTGATTTGAGATATCGCAATATTCATGTCTTCTAAGACCGCCGTTGATTTTGCTGCAGCTAATTCTATGGCAATAGTGTTCTCGAATCTGGTAAAACTTCGTTTTAACACCGATTCCAGTTTGGCATGTTCGATTCTGCCGATATGATATCTCAAAGTCTGAAGCGAAGTATCGATCTGATTTTTGATAGTGGCGATATTAGATGTGGTGCTAGGTAATTCTGACATTTTCTTGGTTAGGGTATCCACAGCTTCGGTCAGGCGTTGCTGAAGAACTGTGGCTATCTGTCTGTCTTTAGCCGAAATCGCCACCTGATCTGTGATAATATCTATACTTTGGGTAAGCTCGGCTATATCCAGGGATTTCAGTGACCTGCTATATGCTTCTGCAAATTTGGCTGTGATTGAATCGAATTCTTTCTTGCTACGACCGAGAGCCTGCAATATTTCTTCCACATTTTGATCCTTAAACTGTGCTCTGCGCTTAGCAAGGGCAATTAAATCAAATGAAGTGTCCGGATTTCTAGAAAGAAGCTCATTTATAGTAATTGCTGCTTTTGCAAAAGGATCTTTATCCGAAATATAGGCAAGGAATTTTAGCCTTTCGAACTGTTGAACATTTTCAGGCATTTGGGAAATGGTATCAAATGCCTGAGAACGCAGTGCATTTAGATCGCCTGTGCCGGAAAGGATTTTAGCCCTTATAGATGATAGTTCGAGCTGCCTAAGTTCTTCGACTGAGTCTTTGACTAAGGTTGTATAAATATCGGATACTCTTTCAAGCTCGTTTTCAATTCCGCGGCTGGCTTCAAGCGCCGATACTGCAAGTTTGGCCGAGAAATCTTCCTTTTCGGCTAATGCCACCACTATTTTGGTTCTTAAAGCATCTGTTTGAGTTTGAGTGAATCCATGAGATGGAAGACTCTCAATCAACTCGAAAGCGCGTCTTCGTTGACCTCCGGCTAGTTTCGAGCCGCTTTTTATTTCTTTTACTATTGCATCAATAGTTGAGCTGATTCTTTTTTTCCAGGCATTTCTAAGACCAGGAGAATTGATTGCGATACGACTCATTTCTTCGTAAGTTAAAATGAGTTTGTTTAATCCTTCTTGGATGGTAAGGTCTGGTTCGATTGAGGCAAGGCGAGTAAAAGAATCGGAAATGAGCTGATCGAATTTTTGTGGTGCAAGCTCGATAACAGATAGAGCGTTCACGCGCAATCCAGGAGCCAGATTCTCCAGTTCAGCCACTCTATCTATAGTCAGTTTGGCAGGTTCGTCGAACGAGCCGTAGATAGTCAGAGCTGTTTTAGCAACAGGATCTTTATCTTGGATTGCAATTAAAAAGTTCAATTTTTCTTTTTGATGAACTACCTTAGGCAATTGTAGTATCGCATCCAGTGCAGATTTACGTAGTGTATGAATATCGTTTGAACCAGCAATGATTCGATCCTGAAGAATCGAAATCCGAATTCGAACTAGATCGTCTTTTCTATCTTTGGTGACTGAAGCTAGAATTTCTCTGGTGCGTCTTTGGAAAGTTTGCTCGTCCAGCCCTTTCAGTTCGGCGAAAGCGGCAAGAGTCGCTTTCGCCGTGGAATCTTCTTTGGCAGCCAGCGCTTCTAAAATCTTTGTGCGCAGAACGGCTTCATGTTCTTTGGATAGTCCAATTTGATTTAGACTGTCTATCAATTGAAACGCCGTCTTTCTATTTTGTTGCGATACGATTTTGGCACCGGTTCTGATTTCATTGACGATGGCTTCTACAGACACGATCACCTGCTCACTGAATAATTCTCCCTGAGCCGCTAGAGCGTCGATGTCGTCTGAAGCTTGCTTTTGTAACGTTTCCAGTTCCTCAGTCCTCTGCTGTGATAGCGCATCCAACTGATTGTCAGCATTAGAAATACGAGCGGAAATTTCCGGTGTCGTCAAATCAGGTGGCAGAGTGGTGGCATCGGAGATTAGCTTTGTTTGAATTAGTTCAATCTCCGACTTTTGTTTTTGCAGAAGTTCAAGAGCTGAATCCAGGAGCTGGGGGTTCTGGTGCAATTTCTGATTAAATGCAGTAAGGCTTGAAATGTCTAGAGAATTGTCTGCTTGATTTTCTAAGATCGAACGAATTTCTAAAGCGATCTGAGCCGCAGGATCTTTGGCTTTAACCAGTACTTCTAACAATTGATTTCTAAGAGAAACAATCTCAGTTGAATGACCTGATGACGACAAAGAATTCAAAGCCGAAAACGCCTGTGCTTTCAACGACTGTACATCTGATGGGACAATCGTCAATGCTTGTGTATCGAATTTTTGAATGATGATATTGACTAAAGCCTGATTAGCCTGGCGCTGTACCTGTCGAATAGCCTCAGCGGCACCAGGAACATTAGATATAATCGATTGATCAATGCGCTCCTTCAGCCTTTCAGAAAGTTCTGTTCCTGATACTTTAGAAAGCGAGTCAATCGATTCGAACGCTTTCAATGCTTCAATCGAAACAGGATCTTGTTTCGACCCAAGCGCCTGAAGAACATTGGTCCTCGCCTCTTCTAGAGCTTCTTGAGACATACCGGATTTGGTGCTCAAAATATTCCAGGCTTGGGTGCGTGCATTTGAAAGAGCACCTTTATTTTCTGGAGCAATTGCGTTTATCTTGTTCACAAGACCAGGAATTTGGTTCGAAACTTCCCGGTTCGCGATAGAGGTTATAGTGGTGGCCATCGCAACCAGATCTTTGCTTATGGTGTCGTTTTTACTGATAAGGGCTTCGAGAATTTGATCGCGCCAGATACCCATCTGTTTCTGATCCGAATAGTTCCCCAACGCCTTGATTACTTCGAATGCCTCAGCACGAACTGTTATATGCTCAGGTTCATTCGGATTTCCAGAAAGGGTCGCGATTTCACCCACCATACGGCTGACACGTTCGGTTGCTTGACTTTTTGTTAATGCCACTGTCGTTTTAGTTGCAAGCACTCCCATTCCAAAAGGATATGAAAGCAATATTTCAAGTGTGCCAAGCAAACCGTTCTTAAGGAGAGTTTGAGGGTTCGAATAGAAATTCTCTTCTTCTATAGTAGCCAGGATTCCTGGGCTTTCGACTGTTTTACTAGTGCTTAATGCAGCCGTAAGCACAAGCTTTCTATCCATTTCTTGACTGAACATACGAGATAGAATGACAGATATGCCAGCGGGAAGGAATGCAACGAACGCTGCGATCGAAGCTACTGTCGTAATTACTTTAGTGACAAAATCTGCATATTTTTTATTCGAATCCAGAGCAGTTTGGATCGAGGTACTGAAATATTCGACTAGTGCCTCTTGCAAAGGTTTTGGAATTTCCTTGAATGTACAATTGAATTGGCTTGCAACCTGTTTATTGATTTGCAATATACCCTGTAAGCTCAGATCGGAGCCCTCTGGCACCAAAAGTGGTGCAGACTGGCTCATGCGCAAGAAGAAATCGTTTATAGTATCTTTAGGCGTGACGCTGATCAACAGCATGTATTCAAATTTGTGTGCTTTATCCACTTTATCGAGAAAGTCGTTTGCGAAATTGCTTTCGAATATTCTCAGATAATCGTCATGTAATCTCTGTCTTTTCCTGGGAGGCAGGTCTTTGAGCAGTTGTTTGAAATCGCTGAAATTGCCTCCATCTCCAAGGATGAACGCACGCAACTTGTCCATCAGTTGTGGATTACCATTGCCTTCATCGAGTATATGTTTGATCAGGACTTGATGATTTCGATCGAGATTCTCATTCTTTGTGACCGAGGCAAGAATCGCATCATTTAGGGACACACCATGTTTTGATAAATAGTCGAATTGCAATTTGATCCATTCTTCAACAGGCAGATTAGCGAAAAAGTTTTGATAGTCTTGGAATTTTCCACCATTTCCATTGACTAGCATTCGCATGCGGTCTACTGGAAATATTTTGCAGTTTTGACTAAGAATGGATTCGAACCAAGCTGTCTGTTCTGCCGTCAGTTGCTCTCGTTGTGGGATCGTCTCGCGCAGGTCTGTTTTCAGTTTTATTTTGTACTTAGTTAAATACTCTTGTTCGATTAAAGCAAAATCGGCTTCGCTCAATCTGTCTAGCTCGTCACTTAAATCAGTTAGATTGCCGCCTTGAGTTACAAGTACTCGAAATCTATCCGCTGTGGTCAGAGAGCCGTTTTGGATCAGCACATTATCGAGAATATCTTTTTGATAATCGAATAAAAAACTATTTCGCCAGTTATCCAGTTGGTCTCTGGGCAGACAGGCAATGACATTATAGGTAGAGGCTATGTCGGCTACAGTCTCACCATCGAATGGCCAGTGCTCCGTTCTTTTTTTTGCAGTATTGCTTTCTATCATCATGGAATAAAATGCGCTAGCGTCTGCTTTGCATTGCTCCAGAGTCGAGTTGATAGCCTGAGTAAGTTCTATTTCCTCTCTACTTAAAGGTCCTGCTTCTTTGCCTATCTGACGACTGTAAACAGAAGTAAGAGTAGCCTTGAATTGGGGAACTTGTAAAATGAGCTCGACTTGTGCAATGGTTTGCGGTTTTCCATTCCGCAAAATCCGATTCAAATAACTTTTAATCACTGGTATCGCGTTTTCAGCCTGCGAATCGCCATCGGCAGTGAAAGACTCGTCGACATCGCTAAGAGTCTTTTTGAAAGAAGGATTGGTCTGGTATCCGGAAGCTTCGTCTGGAGTCATCATTTCCAGGCGTTCGATTCAGTATTTGGGTTTCTTTCAATAGCCATGCAACAGTCCTAGACGAGACGCCTAATTCCACTATGCGCGTGACAGCAGCTATATAAAACATAAAACATTAATTTTTATGTTAAACGTTTATATGTCTAGGATGAAATATTGGCTAGAGTCTGTGCAGGAGAAGGAGCCAGCCAGTCTTCCTCGTTCATGTAATATCGCATGTATAAAAGCATTGAAACAAGTCCGGTCCAGCCGGTTTGATGCGAAGCTCCGAGTCCAGAGCCTGTATCACCATTGAAGTATTCGAAGAATTGATGAAACTGACTCCAGTGCTCGTCATACTGGAAGGTGTTCAAGTCTCCGTAAACAGGACGAAATCCGCTTTTGTCCTTCAAAAATATATTGGTGATTCGGTCGATGATATCGTTTGCAATCTGGCACAGATTTTTTTTCACGCCAGAGCCCGTCGGATATTCAATCAAAAAGTCTGGACCGAAATAAGCAAAATAATTAAACAGGGCCCGAATGAGCATAAAGTTTACTGGCAACCAGATTGGTCCTCTCCAGTTGGAGTTGCCGCCGTACATGCCAGAATTCGATTCGCCTGGCAGGTAGTCAACCCTGTATTCATGCCCATCTACGTTGTAAATGAAAGGATTGTCCTTGTGAAATTTAGAAAGACTTCTTATTCCAAAGTCGCTCAGAAACTCATTTTCATCGAATAACCGACTCAAGATTCGACGAAGCTTTTTCTCGTTGCATACAGATAGCATTCGGCGTCCTTTGTATCCTTGATGGAAAGGCAAATGTATGAATTTGCAAGCTTCTTGTTGGCGGTGGGTGAAATGAAAGGCTTTATTTTTGAATCCAGGCAAATTGTCCCAGACGTCATTTTCGAACACGACCACTGACGCCATAGGCAGTAAACCTACTATAGAGCGCACTTTTAGTCTGGTAGCATGTCCGTCTGGGTAACGCAGCACATCGTAAAAGAACCCATCTTCCTCGTCCCAGAGCTCAGCTCGGTGTTTGCCTGGTTTGTCCATCGACGCGGCAATAAGTACTGTGTGCTCGAAAAACTTCAGGGCGAAGCGCTCGTACCATGAATTGTATTGAGCGAGTTCGATTGCGATATTGAGCATTTGTTGACTGAAAAATACCATCCAGCCAGTGCCGTCTGCTTGTTCGAGATATCCGCCGGTAGGTAGTTCAGAGCTTCGGTCGAATACGCTGATGTTATCCAGACCTAAAAATCCTCCTTCAAAAACGCCATGGCCCCTTGGATCTTTGCGATTTACCCACCAGGTGAAATTAGAAAGCAGAGTGGTGAAGGCATATTTTAAAAAGTCTTTGTCACCTACTCCGTTATTTCTTCCTTTGTCGAATAAATAAGCTTGATAAGTAGCGTAGGCATGGACCGGAGGGTTAACGTCGCTGAAATTCCATTCGTAAGCAGGGATTTGTCCGTTTGGATGTATGTACGAACTGCGCAGAATCAAGTCTAGCTGGTCTTTAGTGAAATCAGAGTCCACCAGATTCAGTGGCAACGTGTGAAATGCCAGATCCCACGATGCGTACCAGGGATACTCCCATTTATCCGGCATCGAGATGATGTCGTTGTTATACATGTGAGTCCAGTCTTGATTGCGAATCACTTTCAGATGTGAGGGCATGGTCCAGACATTGATATTATGCTCTTTTATCCACTGATCCACATCGTAATAAAAGAACTGTTTACCCCAGAGCATCCCTGATAATGCCTGACGCATCAAATCGTATTTATCTGTTTCTTGTTTCAAATTACTTGGAATCAAATCGTCGAAGAAGGAATCGGCCTCGCGCATTCTGGTATCGAATACAGTATCGAATTCTTCGAATGGATGCTCAGTTCTCTTGGTGCCTAATCGAAGTTTTACTACTTCGCATTCACCAGCTTTGACATTGAGTCTGTATCTGGCCGAGACTTTGGTACCTCGCTTGTCTGGGTTGATTGCGTTTCTTTTTTCGTCGACGATATAATCGTTGATACCGTCCTTAAAGTAATGACCGGTATTGGTTTGACCAAAGACTCGTTGTTTATTGGTTTCGTTTTCAGTAAACAAAAGCTGTACCGTACGATCGCAGTAGAAAAAGTGGTCTTTAGTGTGGTCGGCGAAATTCGTTTCGTGATGAAGGGTATGCACTCCACAGTGTTTGTCCTTGGACAGAGCTTTCATTGCTGGTTTAGGACCACCGTTCTCCCACGACCAGGTGTTGCGAAACCACAAAGTAGGAAGGAGCTCCAGAAGCGCATCTTCAGGACCTCGGTTGTATACTGATATTTTGATCAAAATATCTTCTGCTGATTCTTTAGCGTATTCGACAAATACGTCAAAATATTTGTGTTCTGAAAAAACGCCAGTGTCTAAGAGTTCGTATTCAGGTTCGTGCTTTCCTCTTCTGCGATTGCCGTCGATTATATCCATATACGGATATTCGTTTTGCGGATACTTGTACAAATACTTCATGTACGAATGCGTCGGCGTGCTGTCCAGATAGAAATAGTATTCTTTGGCATCTTCACCATGATTGCCTTCAGAATTAGTCAGCCCGAAAAGACGTTCTTTTAAAATGGGATCTTTGCCATTCCAGAGTGCGACCGAAAAGCAAAGATGTTGAGTGTTGTCACTGATGCCAGCAATGCCGTCCTCACCCCAGCGGTAAGCTCTCGAGCGAGCTTGATCGTGCGTAAAATAATTCCAGGCGTCGCCGTTCTGGCTATAATCTTCCCTGACTGTTCCCCACTGGCGTTCGCTTAAATAAGGACCCCATTTTTTCCAGGGGGCAACCCCTTCTTTGTCCTCTAATAGACGTATCTTTTCTTGGATTTCACTTGGCAAAGTTTCGTCAGTCATGGCACCACATAGTTTTAATAGACAACGTCATTTATATGCCACCCAAAGGATGTCATTTTGTTGTCGTGCCAAATTAAATATCGGTGTATAGCTCCAGGAAGGCAAGCCGGATATTGCCTCTGGTTTTGCTGTAAATCGAATATAGTACTTGTTTTTCGAGCTTAGAGCCTACTAGCTTTTCGCTCAAGTCGGCAAACTGGTCGAATGAGGTCCGGCATCGAATTAATGTAGGGAGCAAACCTTCTTTGTGGGCAGTAACGACCAGACCAAAAGAATGAATTTTGCATTTCAGTTTCAGTAATTGAAATTGCCACCATGGCAAATTCTCTGCGCTGTCGATGAGAACTACATCTGCCAAATTGTTCTTGCATAGCCAGAACGATGTTGGCATGTTACGCCTGCCGCCAGATAATCTTATCAAGAGTGGCTTTTGTCCCTGATTTAGAAGCTGCTTTTCCAGTTCTAAGAGCAGAGTTGTTTTACCAACACCTTCTGGTCCTACCAGAGCACCCTGATAATTCATCGACCTCAATCGATCGAGAAAAGAATCCCATGAATCGTTCTCGAACCTGTATTCAAGCGACTCTAGCCTGGACGTGGCGAAAGGGTTATGGCGTGCTTTAATTTTCGATGCTACCACAGGCGGCATCGTTTATTTTCAGGTGGCATGAACGATTCGTTGGCTGAAATGTCGTATGCTTTTTGAAATTCGTCCATGTTAGCGAGCGTTCCAAGCACACGGTAATGTGGTGTTGGATGCGGGTCTACAGCTGCCATCAGACGTGCTTTTTCAGGACGAACGTTTGTCGCCCAGGCTTGTGCGAACGAGAGGAAAAATCTCTGCTCGGGCGTAAAGCCATTCTGGTCCTTTTCTTTTGGTTTGTCGCCCTGTAATTTTTGCAAAGCCTTGTACGCAAGCGTCAGTCCGCCAAGGTCAGCGGCAGCTTCGCCTGCAACGAGCTTGCCTTTGAACGCGACGTCATCTACAGCTTTGTAACCTTGATATTGGTTTTCGATTAACGAAACTCTTTCCTGGAATCGTTTGAGATCATTTTCGGACCACCAGTTTTTGAGGTTGCCTTTGCCATCGAATTTAGAGCCTTGATCGTCGAAACCATGAGTCATCTCATGTCCGATTACCATCCCCATTGCACCAAGATTAGTGGCATCATCGGCATCGGGATCGAAAATGGGGGACTGCAGAATTCCAGCAGGAAATACAATCTCATTCATTTCTGCCATATAATATGCATTTACGGTCTGAGGACTCATGAACCATTCGTTTCTGTCCACAGGCTTGCCGATTTTTGCCATCTGTCTGTCGAACTCGAATTCGGATGCGTTATTCATATTTTTGAGATAAGATTCGCGACTGATTTCAAGCTTGTCGTAATCTCTCCATTTGTCTGGATATCCAATTTTCAAGCCGAATGAATCGAGTTTCTCAAGTGCGTTTTTGCGAGTTGCATCGTCCATCCAGGAAAGCGACGATAGATCTTCTTTCAACACATCGCGCAACGCCGACACCAAATGCAGTGCCTTTTCTTTTGCTTTGGGAGTGAAGTGATCTTTGACATAGAGTTGTCCGAGCGCTTCACCAAGAGCACTGTCAGCACTGTTCAAAACACGCTTCCATCTGGGCAGATTGGCTTTTTTGCCAGTAAGAATTTTTCCATAGAAATTGAAATGCTCATCTACGAATTTGGTCGAAAGATAAGGCGACGATTCGCTGATGAGGTGCCAGAGCAAATAATCTTTCCAAACAGCCGGTTTGGTCGCTTCAATTTGTTCGTCCATGCCTTCGAAAAAGGTTGGTTGGCCAACATTTACACTTTGGAAATCGTCGTGCTTGATTTCTTTTAAATAAGCGCTCCACTCAAAATTGGGCGTCATTTTTTGCAGATCTTCGAAATTCATCTTGTGATAAATCTTGTCTGGATCGCGCATATCGGTATTCTTCATCGAATACTCTGCCAGTTTTGTTTCTAAATCCATTACCGCTTTGGCGCGAGCCTGACCATCTGGCTGACCCATCAGGTGAAACATTTTTGCCATGTGCTCTACATATTGGGCACGCAGTTTTTTAGAAGCTTCATCATCATTTGTATAATAATCGCGGTCTGGCAGACCAAGCCCGCCTTGCTGCACCTGGCAAATTACTTTGGTCGAGTCTTTAAAATCTTGTCCCGAGCCGATGGCAAAGAAAACATTGACTCCTTGTCTGTGCAATCGTGCAATTTCAGAACGCAATTCTTCTTTGGTGTTAATACCTTCGATGCGATGAATTTCATCGTGAAGCGGTGCAAGACCAGCGCTTTCTATTGCTGCCTCATCCATGCCTGCAGCATAAAAGTCGCCGATTTTTTGTTCGTTGGTTCCGCGTTTTGCATCCAATTTTTTAGATGCATCTTCAGCGATTGTTTTGATTATGGTCAAATTCTGGTCAGCCAAAATATTGAGCACGCCCCATTTGTCGTATTCATTTGGGACAGGGGTATTTTTTAACCAGGTTCCGTTTGCGTAGAGGAAAAAGTCTTTTCCTGGCGGGACGCTTTTATCCATATTGGTTACGCTAATGCCCGTTTTGTTGTCTTGGGCTGAAACATTTGCCATTGGAGTAAGCAAAATTGTCGATGCCAGAGCGGCGAATACCAAAGAACGTTTGTTAATCATGGATGTTGACTACCCTAATAAAACCATTAACAACAGTACATTTTACCGGTGTTATCATTATAAGATGGCAGACTTATGAAAATTATTGTTACAGCGATAGGCAGCGACGGCGACATCAACCCCATGGTTGAAGTCTCAAAGAAGCTCTTGGAGCGCGGACATCAGGTTGAATTCTGTGCAAATGGCTACTTTGCTCAAAAGGTTAAAAATGCCGGACTGACCTTTCTGGAGCTTGGAGGCGAGCATCTCTACCTTGAAGGTTTGAAGAGGCCAGGTGTCTGGGACCCGCGTAAGGGTTTTCAGGCGGTCTGGCAATTCGTCAATGAATCACTCAAACTTAATTATGAAATCGTCAAAGAGCGCATCGAGCCGGGCAATACCATTTTAGTGGGAACGACTCTTGCCATTGCCAATCGGGTTTTGCGGGACGAACTCAAGATCAAGGCTTCCACTGTCCATTTATCGCCTTGTTGCATCATTTCGGCTCACGAACCCATGACCGGTCCTGGATATCCAGCTCCAACCAGTTTTCCGCTCTGGATAAAGAATGCTTATGTTGGGCTTATAGACAAGCTCGCATTAGATAGAGTTTGTCGCGATGACATCAATAAATTCAGAGCCAGTCACAATTTGCCACCAGTAAAGAGTATCTTTCGTAAATGGCTTGCATCGCCAGATCAAGTAATCTGCGCTTTTCCCGACTGGTATGCAGAGCCGCAGCCTGATTGGCCGCCTAAAAGTGTTTGCACTGGTATTCCCATTTTTCACAAGCAAGAACACGAAGATTTGTCGACCGAAGTGCAAGAGTTCTTGCGAAATGGTGCACCACCTGTAGTGGTTACACCGGGCTCGGCCATGGCTCAATCCGAAAAGTATTTCAAAACCATTCTGAAGTGTTTATCAGGTTCTAACTATCGTGCAATATTTGTGACCAAGCATAAGAACCACGTGCTTGAAAATCTTCCTGCAAATATCTTGCTTTCCAATTACGAGCCTTTCGATTTGTTGTTTTGCAGAGCACAGGTGGTCATTCATCATGGTGGTATCGGAACCAGTGCACAATGCATGAACGCTGGAGTGCCGCAGATGATCACTCCATTTGCGCATGATCAATTCGATAACGCAGCAAGACTCAAAAAGCTTGGTGTCGCTCTGAAGCCAAAAGTACCAAACGAATTCAAATTTACCCATGACCCAAACGGTGCATGGCGTAAATGTCTTGACTCTATAATTTACGACAAACAAATGAGACGGCGATGTCAGGAAATTCAGAAGAAAATGCAGTCAGGACCAGAACCGGCTTCGGTCATAGCTGAAGAGATTTGCAAGCTTATTTAGTGATCTTGCCTTCGTAACCTTCAAGCTTGAACAATTTCAGTTGGGTCTCAAACGCGCTTGGGGTCACCATTATGTCTCCGGAAAACGGGTCGTCATAAGTAGCAAGCAGAAATAGATTCAAGCAAACCACCAGACTTACTATTCCGACCATCACAATTTGCACTTTCATACTACGTGCTGCAAAAAAGTAAGTGAAAATTATGGTGGCAATTCCACCGATAATGAGTACAGCCCATAGAACAGCTGGAAGTCCGTTGTGTAAAGCCTCTATTCTAAGACGTCGAGAATCACCAAGACTCATCATCGCCTCAAGCAATTGATTTTGAGAATTACTCTGACGTTGAGTGACAGGCTCGTATTCTGTGCACTGTTTCCATAAGTCTTTGTAAATTGACCATGCTTTCATGCTGTCTTGTTTTCCGGCAAGCATAGGCCATTCGTCAAGAATGACTTCACTGGCATATTGCGCGCAAAGTTCTCGTAATTTGTGACAGTTGGAATCTGGAAGTCCATTTGAAAGTCTGAAAACATTTCCCAGAGATGAAGCTTCTTGCTGGACCGTTTGTTTTGCTACAGTGAAGCGCTGCATTGCATCTGCCACCATAAATCCAATCAGTACCGCAAATAGCATAGCGACAATTTGAGAATAAGGGTCAGTAATTTCGTGTTGCGACTGAAGGTCGTCGCCATGCCATTTTCTGGCTACTGATAAACCAAGTAGAGATGCACCGACGATCACGATTGTGACGACTAGACCAGTAATAACAGAAAAGGGCATTATTAACTCCTACGCAATTATATTTACTGCTCTGGCAGCAACCAGAGATATGGTGGCAAGTGCCACGGCTGACTGCAAAAGCATCAGAAGTTTTGCCCTTGCAGATAGTGGCAACACATCGGTTGGGCTGAATGCAGTCGCGTTGGTGAAAGCGATGTAAAGATAGTCGAAGAATTTGGGAGCCCAGTCAGCTGGCGCAGAGCCCGGAGTGGACATTTGTGGAAACAAGAAGTCTGGTGCTTCGTGACCTTTATGTGTTCGCTCGTGTGGCCCACCCCTGTCGATTTCCCAGAACCAGAGCGCAAAGGCAATTACGTTAGTCGTCCAAATTCCCAGTCCAGAAAAGAAAAGTTCGGGACTGTTGACTTTTCCAGATTCGAAAAACAAGGCGTAAATGAGGAGAATGAGAGTGGCAAAATTAGCTACGCTGACGAGTGCGATTACAACTATGGCAAGTACACGCAAAAGTTTGCTTTCGTCTTTGTGCCGCTTTGGTGCACTAAAACTTATCGGAATCAAAATAAGTAATTCAAGACCCAGGATGACTAGTGGTAGATTGCGGGTGAGGTCATGAGGCAGAACAGCCTGAATGAGCATGGCTACAATTATGGCTACAGAGGCTGGCCAGCGTGGTTCTTCGTCTGAAACTCCTCCCCATGCAGGTTCGTAAGAATCGTCTATTGGGCCGCTTGTGCTGGAAGAAGAATCACTACTCATTGGTAAATAATACTAACCTTGACTTAGTGTTAGATCATAATTAAACTGAAATAGTGTCGATAATAACTGTAGACAATCTTTCCAAACATTTTCGCCGTGCCAAAGTCAAGGCGGTCCAAGACGTCTCTTTTAGTGTGGAACCTGGAGAAATATTTGGTCTGATAGGTCCAAATGGTGCCGGCAAAACAACTATCATGGCCTGTCTTCTGGCGTTGATAAAGCCAAGTTCGGGACAGATAAAAATAGACGGCAAATCTCCTTACGATTTCGAAGTTAAACCTCTGATCGGATTCCTTCCAGAGCGTCCCTGTTACAACCGATGGATGACTATTCATCAGTTTCTTACTTATCATCACATGCTTTCTGGGCGACCTTCGCAAGAAAGAGAAAAAGATATCAAAGAGGCGCTTGAAGCGGTCGAACTCGAAGTCGACCCAAAAAAACGCAGAGTAAAAGAATTGTCGCGGGGTATGTTGCAGCGCGTTGGATTGGCTCAAGCAGTGATTGGTAGACCTAGAATTGTTTTTCTGGACGAACCTACGTCGGGCATGGATCCGCTTGGTTTTATCATGATTCGCAAAATGCTTTTGCGCTTCAAAGAACAAGGTATTACCGCTGTTGTCAATTCGCACCATTTGCTCGAGGTAGAAAAAGTCTGCGATCGTATTGCCTTCATGCGCGGTGGCAAAATAGAACACCTGGGTGGCATGGATTCGTTTGCTGTTCAAGGTCAAGATACTACTTTGTCCTGGTTGCCTCTTGCAGATAGGAACGCAGATGTGATTAAAGAGTCGCTAGTAAGTCTGGCTCAAAAGCATGATTGCACTATTATCGATGCCAGTCTTGACTCTGCCAAAGTCTCTTCTCCAGATAAAGAGCATCTTGCTTCATTTATTCAAGAGCTGGTTAAAAACGAGTTTTTGATTTACGAGTCTAAATCAGAACGGCGCGAGCTTGTTGATTTGTTTTTAAATAAATCCGACAAGGCTGATAAATCCGACAAATCCGACAAGAGTGATATCAATGAATAAGCCATCGCTCTTGAGTCCTACTCTTATTCGCTTCAATCTCTGGGAGAAAATTCGAGCCTGGCGAGTGGGAATTCCAATTTTTTTGTTCATGGGATTGCCATGCTACATGATGTTGATTTCGGTAATAGATTCCACCGAGCCCGAGCTGGCTGCTAAAAACGTCTGGCATATTTACGACAATGCAAGTATTTATTTTCTGCTGGCATATTTGTTCATTTCGGATGGCTTATTGACTGGCAGACCAACGGGCGAGCCCGAGACTTTGAATCTGCTTTTTACAAGACCAATCACGCGAACTTGCTATGTGTTGAGCAAGTTCTTTTGTGGATTTATAGGTTCATCGGTTGTTCTCTTAATCTCGGCAGCTATGACCTTGGGTATAGCCACTACGCTTGGTATCACTGAAAATCCTATCGATAGTCATTTTATTTTATCGATATTTTTAAACAGTCTGATTTTTTCATCGTTTTATGTTTGCCTCCATGCGATGCCATCCATGCTGGGATTGATTGCCTATCTGTTTTTCTCTGGCTGTCAGACTGTTGGAGACATTATGTCAATCGGTTATAGCCAGAATGCCCCGACATTTTTCAAGCATGTCAAAGATGCCATTTTGTTCTTTAACTACTGGTTTGGAGATGTGTTTCCATCTACGGTAGATTTTTCTCTGATTGCATCAAGCTTTTACGCCTGCACCGAGCTTGTGGTCGTCTACTTATCTAATCTCAGTTTATTCTTGTTCTTTGCCATATTTATGCTTTCAATCAGGGAGTTTTCATATGGCGCGGACTAATAGCGGCAAATCTACGCTTTATATCCCGATTTTAATCAGCATTGCTATGGCTTTATTGCTTGTTGCCAGAATTTATATCAAAGGTCCTTTTCAAACATTATTGAATCCAGATTCTCAAATTGGCTGGAAAAGTATTTCGGATCTAGAGCGCGATAAAGAGAATTATCATTCGTCGCTTGTGCTCTTCGATTTTTCAGCTGATTGGTGCCAACCTTGTAAGCGCATGGATAAAGTCACTTTTCAGGCCCAGGACGTCGTAAAGAAAGTGCGCGAAAGCTTTTATCCCGTAAAAGTAATCGTAGGCAGTGAGCACGAAAAGAAAAGCGTAACTGACCTTCAAACCAAATATTCTCTTTTTTCGATTCCCACATTTGTGGTGACACTTCCAAGTGGAGAATGGGTTTATCAAAAGCGAGGGTTTTTCCCGCCTAAAGATTTCATAAAAATGCTCGACAATGCAAAATTGAAATCATATTTTGTTCGAGCTGAGCTGAAAATGGCTAAACAGGATTACAAAGGAGCTTTAGCCGAGCTGAATCCAGACGTCGTTTCTGGCAAAAAGCAAATTGAAGATGAAATTCCAATGATGGTTTATTTTCACATCTTAAAAAATCTTGGTCGACTGGATGAAGCTAAAGTCGCAGTCAAAAAACGCTTCGATTTTGTTTATTCTAAAAAGAAAAATGCCATTCAACCTGGCAGCGATAAGCCCCTTCCATGGCCATTACCCTTTTATCAATATTTGCTTGGAGAGTTGGACGAAGATAAATTGATGCGAGCAACATCTGCGTGGTACCAAAAATCAGAGATCAATTGTGCCATCGCACTTAATGCCCTGGAAAATAATCAAAAAGATTTAGCTCTGAAAACCTTTCATAAAGCAGCCGAAAGCTCGTATTACTCAAACTCCGATTCCTTTAGACTGGCTGAGCTTTATATCAAAGAATTAGAGCCTTGATTGTCGTCTACTTCTTTTTGAACCAGCCGCCACAAAAGGCGCCCATATTTTTCTGATTGTATTTCTGGTGATATTCTTCTGCCCGGTAAAAGGGCACCGCCTGTGATACTTTGGTGAAAAATTTCGTCTTCTGTATTTTTTCTTGTTCGCTCAAAACTTGACGAGCCGTCGCTGCTTGCTCGGGTGAGAAGTAAAAAATCTCAGAGCGATATTGTCCGCCTCTGATACCGCTGTTGTCGTAAGTAGGGCTGTGAATGCGTAGAAAACGTTCAACCAGCTTCTTGAAGCTGATCTTTTGAGGATCGTATGTGACGTGCACAGCCTCCGCGTGACCTGTTTTTCCTGAGCAGACCTGCTCATAATTGGGATTGCTGGTTCGACCGCCTGTGTAACCTACTTCAGTTGCTACAACGCCAGGTGTGTCGAGGAAATCAGCCTCCACGCCCCAGAATCAGCCAGCGGCGAAAACGGCTTCCTGGTTCTTGTGGCCGTTCGTATTCGTGTTATTAGAACTTGCTTGCACGTTGGTCCCCAGTATAAAAAATGCTGAAAGAACTAATAGATTGATTAATCTCTTGGCTTTCATAAAATTACCTCTACACCTAATATATCCTAGCAGAATGGAAAAAACTCTGTTACGATGAGCGCATGATTAAGGCTGTTTTGTTCGATTACGGCAATGTTTTGAGCCATCCAGGTGAGCCTCACCGCATAGCTTCCAATCCTAATTTGAAGAATCTGGAAGCTAATTCATTTGCTAGCGCCTACTGGCATGGTCGCGAAGACTATGACCGTGGTAGCGTGAGTGCTGCCCATTACTGGGAACATGTCGGCAATAAACTAAATCGCAAGTTCAGCGCACAAGAAGTTGATCATCTGGTTGCGCACGATATCAAAGTTTGGTCCATTCTCAATCCAGATATGCTCAAATGGGTGTCACACCTCAAGAAGAATGGCATCACTATTGGTTTGATTTCGAATATGCCTTTAGAATTGACCATTGCTATTCGCAAAGAGTCCTGGATAGCTGATTTTGATCATTGTACGTTTTCTTGTGAAATCGGCATGGTCAAACCGCATCGTTCTATTTACGAGCACAGTCTTTTAAATTTGAAACTAAATGGTGCTGAATCGCTTTTCATTGATGACAGAAAAGAGAATATCGACGCCGCTAATGAACTTGGCATTCATGGGCATTTGTTCACCAGTTACGAAAACCTCATGAAATCGGCTAAAGAATTGAATTTACCCTAATGGTAAAATGTTTCAGCCATTAAAAGGATGAATATATGAAATATATCGCGGCTGCAGTGACTTCTAGCTTGTTACTTTTGAGCGCCTGTTCGGGTGCCAATGCTCCGGGCGGCGGTGGAAGCAGCGATTCACTCAAATTGCATTATTTAACTTCAGTCAAGTCTGTTGCTGATCCGGCGATCAACCCAAAATTCAAAAATATTGAAGGGGAAAAGGACCTTTTATACGTTTTAGGCAAGAAAAAACTCGGACTGCAAACCGATGACGTCGTCAATATTTTCGATTTCGAGAAGAAGCGCATTTTCAAAATTGATCCCAAAGCAAAAACTTATGAAGAACATTCGCTTTATTTGAACCCGGGAATCAAACATGCGGACGCCGCAAGAAGAGCACAGATAGCGAAGATTGTAAAAGATTCGGGAGCCAATGTCGGCAACACTTATGATCCTTTCAATTCTGGATGTGAGCTTGGAATGATTGTTCCTGGTGACGAAGAAAATCCTGGTATCACAGTTTCTGAAAAAGATGGCAAAGTCGAGTATACCTATAAAGGCAAAGTGGTCGCATCAGCTGTTCTTGGCGATGCAGTGCCGGAAGCGTTCTTGCCTATGATGGAAAAGTTCTATGTTTATAACTGTAATATTCATCCTTTCATTCGCAAAGATTTGCTTTCGCGCAAACGCATACCCAAAGAATTGAATGTCGAAATCAACGTCAAAGGATTGACCAACACAATTAAAATGGCTTTGAAATCGAACGATAGTCCCGCATTCTCTCTAGATCTTGGCTCGGACTATAAGATTGCTTATCCCAAAGGACAGCCGCTCTCCAATTTGCAAGAGCTGATTTTTGTCAAAAAAGAAATTCCTGTTTTGCCAAAAAGAGAAGATGCATTTGCAGAAGCTAAAACTCTGGTGGCGAAAAAAGAGTTAGTCGATGCCTTGCTTACAATGATCGAATACAGCTTGTGCACGGGCGATCAACCTGTTTCTGAATCAGAAGTAATAATGAATGACACCAAAAAAGATATCACCGTCAAGAAGCTACAAGCAAATATGATGCCTAAAACACCTCAGGCTGCGCTTGCCTCCTACAAGGTCTTGAACACAATTGATTCGACCAAATTCAAAAAGGGATACATTATAGAAGTCCTCAAAGCGAACGTGGAAGCTCAAGCTGGCGGCAACCCCAGTCCTCGATTCTTATATACTCTGTCGAAAAATCCTGGCGTTGTCTATGCCTATAAGAATCTTGGCACATATTATTTTTCGCGCTACGACGCCCAAAACGCCTGGGACAGTTTTGATCTCGGTCGTAAAATAAAGCCAGATCATGTCTTGTTTCAAGACATAAACAAATTAGAGCAGGGACTCGAAGAATCGCATCCCGAGTACTTCTAAATAGTTTTAAATTGATAGAAGTCTAGTGTATGGCGGCGCGTTTTCGTGTTGGTGGAGTCAAAGTTTTTTCGATCATGCGAGAAAAATCTTCAACCAGAACACGGTCGCTAAATTTGTCATAAACTCTGTGTCGCAATGCATCTAGCAAATTGCGAGAAGGTGGTTCTTCTTTCATCTGCACGATGCGACTGGCAAGAGAACCATTGGTGCTTAAATCGCACATCCACTGCGGATCTTCGATAATGAATTTAGCACCGCTATGTGGATGACAAATTATTGGTGTTCCAATGATTGCAGCTTCAATCAATACATTTCCAAGTCCTTCATCAAGACTTGGCAGAACGAACAAATCTGCTGCAGCCACCACGGACGGTACTTGATCTGGCGGGAGTGTAAGCCACAAAATGCGGTCTTGCAACAACTTTTCACCAAGCGCTTTTAGATATGGCGTATCGGATTCTTCCACACCGCAAAGCACCAGTTTAACTTTGGGATCGTTTAACTTCGCTACTTCTTCGATAAGATAATCAATTCGCTTGTGATAACGATTCCAGGCAGCACAACATACAATCATGTAATCATCAGATGCGATACCATGCTTTTGACGAAAACTGGTATCCCTGCACTGGGCCCATAATTCTTCGGCATCGAGACAGTTTGGAATCAGGTCCATTTTTGTTCCCGAAATACCCGCATCGAGTGCAAGTCCATAGCCGCCAAAATTCAGTTGCTGTATATGGTCAAAACACTTGTAGTTTTCGGGGTTGAAAATACCACCGTTGGCAAAAATCACTTTATAGTGGAAATAGGGCAAGTGTGATGCTGCCATGATGAAATGCGCCAGTGGCACGTCTTTGACCCACACCACGTCTGGATTGATTTTAGAAAGCTCAGTCAGTAAGCCAGGCAAGAAAGAAACTTGCTCGACCCCATAAGTCAGCTCCCACCGCATTTTCTCGGGCAAAATGGGAAGCTCAGACAGTTTTTTTAATAACCGATTATTCCTCTTGATATTTGGCACTTTTATCGCATCTGGATAATTGCCGCCAGCCAAGAGATGAACGTCAAAACTCGTATGGTTTTTTAAAGCTCGAAACCAGCGTGCACAAGAAACTTCAAAACCACGCTCAGTATTGCCCAGCCCGCTGGATACGAGCGCAATCTTTGTCTTTGTGTGGTTCTCGTTGAAATACATTTGCACGTTGCAGATAATTGTCCATTAAACTAATAGCACCTGCAAGCATTGTCAACGGCGCCAGAGAATTATCACATGGAAATTGCCTATTTCTTCGTTTTTATGACCGTTGTGGGCATAATCATCCAGGTCAGCACGTATATACGACTCTATAAGTATATGGACGCAGACCTGTCGCGCCGTCCGGAATCGTACAAGCCAAAAGCGAGCATTATTTTGCCCTGTAAAGGGCTAGACCCCGACTTCAAAAAAAACATCGAGCGTCTGTTTTTGCAGGACTATCCTGACTTCCAGATAATCTTTGCCGTTGCCGAAGAGTCGGACCCGGCATATAAGCCTCTTTGCGAACTTTGTAAGAAACATCCCGGACGCGCTGACATAGTTGTGGCAGGGTTTCACCCACACCGAGCCCAGAAGATAAATAACCAGTTGCATGCATTGGAGCTGATGCACCCTGATTCTGAGGTCATCGCTTTTGTAGACTCTGATGTTATTGCCTTGAACAATTTTTTGACTTATCTGGTAGCCCCGCTCAAAGACAAATCGATAGGTGTAACGACTGGTTATCGCTTTTACGTTTCGAACAACTGGGATGTGGCGTCTATTATTCGTGGCTTCTGGAATCGTATGTCGTCTGTAGAATTAATCGACGCAAAATATGCTTTCGCCTGGGGCGGAGCAATGGCTATCAGGCGCGAAGTGTTCGAGCAGGCGCGGATAAAGGAGCACTGGGATAATTCCGCCGATGACGACATGTCTTTGACTAAAGCAATAAAATCGCTTGGGCTGAAAGTGCATTTCGTCACCAAATGCACAGTGACATCTGAGGGGCGTGCCACCATTGCTGAAATCATGGAATGGACTAATCGCCAGATGATATTGACCAAAGTGTATTATCCAGAATTGTGGAGACGCGCTATTGGTCGTGGACTCATAATGCTTTTGTGGATAGTTTTCATGTTTTTGACTTTGTATCTTGGCGTTTCTCAAAACAGTCCCGATATACTTACCGCATTCTGGATTGGTGTTTTCATTTTTCCTCTGGAAATATTCTTACTGATGATGTCTAGAAGTTTGTGGAATCGTATTCTGGGTGTTGAAGTGTCGCATATGTACGAACCGTTATGGTTGTGTTGCATTGCTGTACCTCTTGCTCACATAGTCCTTCCGTTTATGACACTGAATTCGGTGCTGACGAATAAGGTGCAATGGCGTGGTGTTACATACAATTTGAAAAGTGCAACGGAGCTGGTAATAGAATGAATAAAGAATTTTGGGCTGAACACTATCCAGATAGCATCGACTGGACAATCATGGGTTTCACTGCCGATGAGCTGCGTGCAATGGATCCGCAGCCTGAGCGTCTCACTTACAGGACTCTGGCTCCGCAAGTGACCGAGGGATTTTGGAAAAACGAGCAATTCGATTCATCGAAGTTTGCAAAGGCTGGCGAAAAGTTTTGCTATATCAAAAGCCGCTTGACTTATGAAGAAGGTCACGATCCTCAATTTGAAGATTTCCAGGAACAGCTCGATATCGCATTGCGCGAGGCTGGCCTTGGTTGCCAGATTGGAGCAGGGCGTGGAAGCGAATTCTATTTCTTCGATCTGGCTCTAAAAGACATCGATGCTGCTTTGGACGTTATGAAAAGATTGACTCTGGTAAATGATTTACCCAAACAGACCTGGCTAATGTTTTATGATGCTGCTGATAAAGCAAAGTCCATCGAACTTCACATAGAGGCGCCCGCTGGGGTTTAGCAGGCAACGCTAAAGCTTCGAGTGCTATATCTATATTTAGAAAGTGAGGACGTCGCGTTGAGAAAAGTATTTTTGTTATTAGGCCTGGTCGCGTTAATTCAAGCCGGTCCGGCGCAAGCTGGATATGTCAAAGATGGCGTAGAAAAAGGTGGCGAAGCAACAAAGAAAGGCATCAAAAAATCCTGGGATGTTACCGAGAAAGGCACTAAGAAAGGTGTCGATGTCACAGTTGGCGTGACCAAAAAAGGTATTAAAGAAACCAAGAAAGGTACAGGCAAAGCGATAGATGTCACTGTTGGCGGTACCAAAAAGGGACTGGATGCCACCAAGAAAGGACTTGAGAAGGCTGGCAGCAGCACCAAGAAATTCTTTAAGAAAGTCTTTTAATATCAGGCTTTTGGATTGAATATGCTCTGAACAATTATCTCGGACGAGTGCTCGCAAAAATCAATTCCCGAATAGTCGGGATTCAAGCCTTTCATGAAAGCAACTGTCATTAGGTATATGCGCTTGTTTGCTTTTCCGTCTTTATTTATAACCTGAAAAGAATCAGATATAGCCAGTCCATCTACTATCTGGTGACCTTTCTTTGATCTGTAATTGAGCTGAGCAGGGCTTACTGTGCCGTCTTTTACCAGCGATTCAAAAGGAAACTGGTCAAATTGAATTGACGGCTGTCCGATACAGTCGATGAATGTTTCGTACTCGACTACGTCGTCTTCTTTTCCCTCGTACCTGCATGTGCAGGCAATCTTGCCTTTATCTGTAATTTTTGCTTCAAAATCTGCAACTGAGACTATGTCCAGACAACCAGCTTCGTGCAAGGCCAGAAGCTCTTCGCAAGAGCTGGGTGGCAAATAAGCAATGACAACAGCAACAAGCGGGAGCAAATGCTCGTGCAAGCGCAGCATATCTTCAGCTGACATATGCTTGGCTGGAAAATTCAATGCAAAGCTAAAACCAGATAATGCTTCTTTCCAGAAAACTGGTTTTTTGTTTTTGAGCGAATCGATGCCTTCTAAATATTCTTCGTGCAGAAGCTCGAACGGTTCTTCTTTTTCGCGTTTCGCCAGCATCTGTTTTGCGAATTCTTCTACTTTCATATCCTTTATTTCTTTGTAGAAGTCAGGATCTTTTTCTTTCAAAACGTCTTTGTAGCCAATGTCGAAAAGAAAATCGAGTTCCAGAAAACCATCGTTTTCAGCCATATTTTCTTTCAAACGAACAGGCGGAAGCAAATCGGAATTATTGACGTTTGGTTCTTCCAGGAAAATGCGAGCACAGGGCAGTAAGCCATTATGCGAATACATAACCATTTTAAAATGTGGTGCGTTTTCGTTTCTTTGATACAGAAGCCTTGTTTTGCCAGGACTGAAAGTTCCGTTATTTCGAGCTAGTGTGCGAATAGCATCTACGGCTGTAAGTGAGCTTCCGCGCATAGCGACCGGATGATCGAAAAGCCTGTTCAATTTGGATGGAGGATAAGGAGAATCAAAATATCCGGCTAATTCTTTCTCGTGCTCATGAGGCCAGAAGTGACCGCAGCAAATAATGACGTGGTCGAATAAATATGTTTTTTCGGCAGTGATAATAGCGGTCTTTTTCTTTCTATCGTCATCTTTTATATCGGTGACGACGCAATCGTAATGAATGGTTATTTCTGTGCCTCTGCGCTCTGCTTCTTTTAGAAGCGCGACGAACTGCTCGTGCAAATATTCGCCAAGAAGAAGGCGCGGCAAAATACTTGTCTCATCGAATGAAGATGCGTCAACACTATATTTTTCAAGAACATATGCTGGGCGCGATTTCATCCACCCGGAAAGTGTCGGCTCGAAGTCTGGAATCTCTTCTTCTGAAACATTGGTATCATGCTCTACATCTGCACCTTTGGGGCTGAAAGGAAATCCAACGCCAAGGGTGGATGCCGAGTCGAAAATATCTAGTTTGAAATCGGTTCCTTCTAAATCAATGAGCCGTTTCAAAATCATAAGAGCGGATGGACCGCCGCCAATTATGCCAATGTGTGGGACTTTCATACAACGAACTCTTTGCTAGTGATTTGTGCTAGTGATTAAGATAGCAGGAAATCGAAAGGTGAGAGTTTTAATCGATTTTGAGTACTGCAGCGCCATGAAATCTACCGTGCCTTAAATCGTCCAAGGCTTTGTTGGCGTCTTCGAGCTTGTAGGTCGTAATCTGGGGATGGACGGGAATCTTTGCTGCTATTTCAAGAAATTCGACTGCGTCTTGTCGAGTCAAGTTGGCCACTGATTTGATTGAGCGTTCTTCCCATAATATCGAGTATGGAAAAGACGGAATATCTGACATGTGTATGCCACCGCATACGATGCTTGCTCCTTTGTTCGATGCTTTTAGCGCAAGTGGTATCAGCTCGCCTGCAGGAGCGAAAATCAATGAAGCATCAATAAGTTGTGGTGGCATTTGATCCGAGTTGCCAGCCCAGCTTGCACCAAGCTTACGTGCGTAATCTTGTCCTGCTTCGTCGCCTTTTCGAGTGAAAGCATATACTTCTTTACCCTGCCAAACTGCTACTTGCGCAATAAGATGCGCTGCGGCACCAAATCCGTAAATGCCAATACGTTTTGCATCACCAGCCATTTTGAGGGTTCGCCAGCCGATAAGCCCAGCACATAAAAGAGGTGCCGCTTCTACGTCGTTGAGTGCGTCTGGCAACGCAAAGCAGAATTTGTAATTTGCTACCGTATGACTCGCGTAGCCACCATCTACGTTGTATCCAGTGAATTGCGCCTGGTCGCAAAGATTTTCTCTTCCGGACAAACAAAACTCGCACTTAAAACACGTTTGTGCAAGCCACGGCACGCCGACTCGCTGGCCTATCGAAAAACCGGTGGTATCACTGCCTATCTCCTGAACGGTGCCTACAATTTCGTGACCGAGTATAAGTGGCAATTTCGGTTTTGAAAGCTCATTGTCAATGATATGGAGGTCTGTTCTACAGACTCCGCACGCATTTACTTTTATAAGCAATTGGTCGGACGCTGGCTTAAGTGTAAAGTTGTGCACCATATTTAGTGGCTTGCCAGTTTTCTGAAAGAGCATTGCGTGCATTGGTTTTATTTTGCGCTTATCTAGAGTATTTGTTAATTAGAGTCGGAATCTTAATGTATTCAGGAATTTGAAGCAAGTTGAATGAGGCTCAAATTTTCGCGTATAATTTCACTCTGCCGCATAGAGGTGTCAAATGCGAAACCGTTTTCTGTTGTTATTTAGTGTATTTTTCTTTGCCGTGCCGACTGCTCAATCCCAGGGATATATCCCTCCGGCAGCAGCTAAAGGCGCGACTCTGCCGATTGGGACTAAAGTATATTTCGAAGACAAATGGAACCGCTACGGTGGGGGCATGATTTCAGGTGTTATTGTGCGCGATGGTGGTGCCGCTCGCTGTACTAGATATGCGGTGAAAATAGACAAGCCCACTGAGGCGGCTTTCCAAGAGAATTATTTTGATGCTGAAGATTTGCATCCTGTAGGTGGTGGCGTTGCGCCAGCGCATCAGCAAGCTTCGCCTGCGCGATCAGAAAACCAAGCGCATCAGGCACAACAAAGAGCCCAAGCACAATCTCCTCAGCAACACCCGCAGGCTCAGCAGCAACCTCGTGCGCAAGCCGGTGGACCTCAAGCTGCGCACGCATTCAATTTCGGACATCCGCCAGAACCAGGCAGTTTTAAGTATGGGCATTTTAATCCGCGACCAATGCTAGGAAATAACAACATCACACCTCCCGGTCTCAAACCAATATTTACTGGCACGCCTCCAGGCGACGAAACGTGTGTGGGTAGATGGTACACTCAGACTGGTGGCGTCTGGACCAATAAAGGTGGTCCGGATAGAAACGGAGTTCAGCTTCAAGAGTGGGGCAAACCGGAAGCAGCTGAAGTTATTCTTGTCCAACCAGATGGAACCTGGATGATGAGATATTTGGGCAAAATCACAACCGGAAAGTGGTACGACATTGGTCAAAATGTCATTCGTCTGGTGAATATGGCTGATGGCTGTGATTGGACGGCCTCGGTCTATGACAAAATGATTGAATTCAAAGGGCAGAATGGGTTAATGAAGCAGGGCAATCGCTACTAGTTCATTTATTTGTGGCATCTTATTCGAGTTCGTGTAATTAAGATGGAAGGTAAAAACGTCTGTCTGCATACTTAATGACTATTCTCTTTCTTTTATCTTGTTTTGCAATTTAGATTGAATTGAATACAGGTCTTCGCTAGATAACGCGGCACTGTAAATTATCCAATTTTTTGACGTAGCGCCTATGTTTTTCATCATTAAAGATTGCGCGCATCTTTCACCTTTCTTTGACAAAGCCTGAGCGGAAATATATACGGGTTCTAATGGATCTCTCCATTCAATTACTCGGTTTATGAAGGCCAGACGCAGGAGTCGTGATGCTGGAGTTTTTTCTTGAAAGCGAGGAGCTACTACCAGAGAAGAAAATAGATAATGCTTGTATGGTTTTTGAACTCCTTCAGAGCCCAGACCATTTTTGAAAAGTTTTTGTTCATCATATTCTGCTTCCAGACTTGCGGCAAATTCCTTTTGTGAAATCGGCATGGCATAGAGGTAGCCTGCTAACTCACGCTCTTTGCGTAAAATATAAAATCCCTGAGGGCATTTCTCCAGCCAATCTGTAAGTATCTCCACGGGAAATGCCGTTTCGACACCGTATACCTTTGTTCCAAGCGCATTTATTTCAACCGAGAGGTCGGAAATTGAAAGAGGTTGATTGTCACCATATTCGATACTAAAAACCATAATTACTTTTCTTGAGGCGACCTGTTATACAGTTACTAAGGAAGGAATATAACAGAGTGAAGATTCAAAATAAAGGCAACTCTTCGAATGGCGATTTTATACCCCGAAAAGAAAACCGCCTTGCGGCGGTTAATAAATATCTGGGCAAGAAAGGACTTGAACCTTCACGTATTGCTACACTAGATCCTAAATCTAGCGCGTCTGCCATTCCGCCACTTGCCCATGTCGAAGACGCTTGAGAGTCTAGATTATCAAGAATACCACAACTTTTAGGGCAAAACGGCTGTCAAGAAAGAGTTGCATCTGCAAGCTTAACGATTATAGATTTCCGGCTATATCGGTAATTGTTTTTTCAAGGCTGGGCTTGAGTTTTTCAAAGCTAGCTGAGGGTTGTCTTATCACCTGACAAACAACTGTTCGTGTTCCGTTCCAGACATAAATCATGTACTGTTCGGGCAGTCCTTCGATCATTACCTTTACTGTTGTTGCTGTGACGGTCTTGTCTCCATCGTCGAATTGAAACTTGGGTTCGATGATACTGATATTAGTTATTTTGGGGTTGTTATTGTAGAACTTCTTTGTCAGTGGAATCGCTGCTAGGTCTATCATCACATCGGTGGGATGTGAGATTACTTCTTGAACAATCACATGGAAGGGTTTGTTTTTGAATTGTCCTTTGAAAGGAATGTTCGTGTCGATTGAAACGCCACCATGACACTCGACTTCGGTGAGTTCGTCTTCTCTTGCTACGTTCATGACCCCAAAGGTTTTAGTCGTTGCATTGTTAACGAACTTAACGACCATGTCATTACCAGCAGTGGCAGTTTGTAATCCATCACTTGAGTGTTGATGGCTTTCGTTCTTCTCATCGATTTTTTCTTGCTTGGTACTGGATTCAGTTCCCTGTAATGCTTCTGGATGTGCCACCAGATATCCACCGACCGCACCAAGAATCAAAACAGCTACCACTGCCAAGAGCATGACTGGTGAAGGGCTTTTCTTTTGAATTACAGTTGTTTTCTTAACTGACTTTTCGGACTTCTCTTGTTTTTCGTCTATCGGCACGTATGGAGTGTGTCCGCCTGATAGCACCACCTCCGGTGGCAAGGGAACTGGTCTGAATGGATTTTCTTGAACCTCAATTGGTTCGATTGTTCTATTTTCTTTGATGTGGGGCGGGTCTGTAATGTACTCGTCGTTAGGAACTTGAAGTGACGGCTGCAACTTGTTTGCCGATTGTCTTGGATTACTCGAATCGGCCGGGTTGTAAGCGTTCATGCGAGAGTTTGAAGTGCTTGGATTTACAGCATTCAGTTTCGAATTGGAAGAACCAGGTTGCTGAATGTAAGGTGAATTGGGTGCTGGAGTTGCAGGCGTATTGTTATTTTGATCGAGCGCTTTCATCACATCGTTTGGATCGAGCATGACAGAAACACCAGTTGCCACCAGTTTGAGATTTGCCACTGAAAGTAATTCGTTTCTAAAAGTGATCATGTTGGGCTGGCGATCTATAGGCGCTTTGCTCAGCGCTGTCATTACCATCTCTTCAAGGCGCGGAGGAATGTTCAAGTCAGGCCGCACTTCGCTCAAGCGGCGAGGCATGTCGCTAATGTGTTTCATGATAGTCTCGATTGGTTTGCCACCAACAAGTGGTGGCACGCCCACGAGCGCTTCGTAGATTACACAGGCGAGAGAATAAATGTCGGTTCTAGGATCAATCATGTCGCCAGAGCATTGCTCGGGGCTCATATAGAGCGGGCTTCCAAATACTTCGCCTACGTTGGTGAGTTTTTTTCCGTCAGGATTCAAAAGTTTAGCGATACCAAAATCGAAAATAGTTAGCGACTCCGCACCTTCAAGTTCTGGACGGACAAGCAGGTTAGAGGGCTTGATATCGCGGTGGACTACGCCACGCTCATGCGAGTGAGCAAGCGCATCGCAAGCCTGCGAGAAGAGCAGAACAGCCCGCTCCCAGTGCATTGTTTTTTCTTGTTTTATGAGTTGATTGAGAACTTTTCCTTCCAGATAGTCCATGATCAAAAATGGCGTCTGGTCGGGCAAGAATCCGTAGTCGAAAACGGTGACGATATTTGGATGGCGCAGCGAGCTTACAGCTTTAGTTTCTTGCTTGAAGCGCTCGATTAGCTGAGACATGGTGGCATATTCTGGTCTAATCATTTTGATTGCGACGAAGCGATCCATCAAAAGATGCTTTGCTTTGTAGACGACACTCATGCCACCTTCGCCGATGGGTGAGATGATCTCGTATTTTTGTTCGATGATTCTGCCAACGAATGGATCGTTTGAATAATCGGCTAGCTTGGTTCCGTCTTTGGGGCACAAAGTCACCCCAGCGCCAGCGACCAGTCCGCACTTGGGACAGGTCATTCGAGTTTCGGATCCGGCAGACTGCGTCATAGATTAAATAATATACCAGTAATTGATCTCACTATTAGACCATTCCCAGGAACTTATTACATTGAGTAGCTGGAATTGGCGACAGATGAGTTTTTGCTAAGATAAGCGGCTAATTCGCCACAAAGCTTTCTGCCGCCTTGGGCATTCATGTGTGCGGTGTCCAGAAACAGGTGTTCCGCTACCATATCGCCTTTGTTCAAATCGAGGAATGATGCGCCTTTTCTTTGCGCAAGCCCACTGACACTTTGGTAGTAGGCATCGTAAAGTCCTTGTGGCATGAGCGATTTGTTTTCTTTGGAAAGCGGCATGTTTACCAAAATCACTTTGATATCGCGCTCTTTGGCGCGCTCTAGAAGTTTTGCAAGAAACACTGTTTGTTTGTCGAACTGTTGTTTGTTGAAATGTTCGTAGCGCTTTTGATATTCCTTGCGGCTCTGGTCCCACATCTCCTTGCGTGTGCCAAGACCTGTAGCAAATAATGGTTGAGTCTCTTTGGCTTGCTGAGCTGTTTTGGCAGCTTTGGGATCTTTCAGTAACGGAATCTTGTTCATTGTCTTTTCGCAGAACTGCGAGACTTTGAGCTGATATCTGTATCGTTTGCCATAGAGAAAAACAAGATTGTTCAACGCGAAATCGAGCTTCTCGGCTGGGGTTGAAAGATATAAGTCCAGATTGCCTTTGAAATCAGACAGGTCGGAAAGCCTGCTGAACACTGGTGTTCGTGTCTCGCCTGTGAGTAAATCGTCCATCATGTCGCGGGCTGAGATGCCGAGCACTACTACTTCGGGTTTCTTTCTAGACTGAAATATTTTGTCCACAATCAAATACATGTCGCTTACCATGGCGCCTGGCAAAGCAAAGGCATAAGCATCTTCTTTGATGCCCGAAGCTCGAAGAGCCTGATTGAAAGTGACTGCGTCGTGGTGGTGGTAGAAATCTTTGATATTGGGGACAACATCGCGGTCAGCCCACCAGAGTGGAGTCGCAACCAGGGATGAGCCAAGTAAAACGATGTCTGGCGCCTTCTTTAGGGCTTCGTACTGATTTACAGCAGAATCGGCAGCCTGGAAGACGGCTGTGTCTTCTTTGACTGAAAAGATGAGGCTTTTGCTCGAAATGACCGCAGCAAAATTGGCGACAACAAAGAGCGCCAACGCCAGGAAAAAATATCCAGATTTGCTTTTATGGGGTGCCATTTTGGGCAATTTTAATCGCCTGAGGAGTAATTGTCATTAGCAAAAGGAAAGCTATATATTGCTAATATTTGAAAATTTCCAGGAGGAACTCCGATGCGCAAGGCGCTGCTCATGACTTTAACCACGTTTGTTATGGCAAACAATTGCAGTGCGGTTTTTGCCGATGAGCAAGTACTCCCACTTTTGACCAATGTTAGAGCGGTATCTGTCAGTGCAAGCGAAGATGAATTTGCCGCTCCCGATCGGGCTACTGTTTTGGTAATGATTGAAAGTGATGGCACCACTTTCAAGAAGAGCCTCGAGAATAATTTAGCGAAGTTGAAAAAGTTGCAAGATCTAGCTGCGACGCTCAATTTTACTCAATCGCACGAGTATACAAATTTATCGCAAGAAAGTTCTAGTTTTATCAAAATGAACCGGACAAAGTCATATCGAATGTTCAGATTTGTCCATTTTTATACTCAATCACTCAAATCGGTGCCTGAACTGGCCTGGAAAATTGTAGATTTGGACGATTTTTATTTGCGTGAGGTTCATTTTGAAAATAGTCATATCGAATTGCAAAAAAATGCCGCGTTCAACAAAGCCTTTGAAAAAGCGAAATTGAGAGCTTCATATGCAGCAAATCAATCTGGGCAAAAATTAGGCAAGATTATCAGAATTGCCGAAAACTACACCGAAGCTTCGCCTAAATCAACACCGATCAACTGCGATTCAATCAAAGTGACTGCAAAGGTAGATCTCAGTTTTGAAATCCTCGACTGATTTTAAGTGGCCTTCCCCAGGGCGTTTTCTTTAGCGACCCCATGGGTCTTTCTTCTCTGGCGGGTTATAGAAATAAATCGACTGCAATAATCCCACGCAAACCATGTCGATGATGAGCGCCGTTCCTCCATAACTCAGGAATGGAAGAGGCACACCAGTAACCGGCATGATTCCCATGGTCATGCCCATATTGATAAACGCGTGGAAAATAAACATGCACATGATGCCAATTGCCATCGAGCTTCCAACAGGATCACCGCGCGATCGAAAAGCAATAGCTAGTGCGCGCAGGCAAATTACAGCGTATGCAATTACTACGAAAATACAAATCTTGAATCCGAGCTCTTCGCCTACCACTGCAAAAATAAAGTCGGTGTGGCGCTCAGGGATAAAGGCTCCCTGACTCTGGTTTCCTTTGCCGATGCCGGTGCCTGTGACGCCACCGCTGCCGATGGCAATCAAGCTTTGTAAGATGTGATATCCAGACCCGCGCGGATCAGAATATGGGTCGACGAAACTGGTCAAACGCTTTTGTTGATACTCCTTGAGATGTCCCCACAAATGCGGACGTGCCCATCCCACCCCGTAGTTGGCACCAAGAATGGCAAGAATCAAAACTATGCGCAGAATCCAGTTCATGTCATTGCGACGCCAGAAAATGAGCAGAAAGACGCCAAGCGCAGCCATGAAATAAAAGACGTATTGCATCGAATACGCGCTAAGCACGAGGCTTACGACTGGACTTACTAGCACTATGATGTCAGCAATGGTGGCGCCCATCCAGAAGGACGTGCCTAAAAACATGGCGCCGAAAGTGAGCGAAGTTCCTAAGTCTGGTTGCTTGAAAACAAGGAAGGCAGGCGGTCCTATTACTATCAGTGTTTTAAAGATATCGAAGAACGAGCGAATTGGAAAATGTTTGAACCAGGCAGCAATGGTGAAGATCACCACTACTTTTGAGACTTCTGAGGGTTGCAGTGTGAGTGGACCAAGTGCCAGCCAGCGTTGTGCACCCTGGGCGGAGTGACCTTTGACCATTACAAGAATCAACATTGCTAGATTGACCAGATAAATTACTGGTATCACCCATGGCTTCACCCAAAATTTGTAAGGGATGCGCGCCATGATGATCATGAGCGCGCCACCAGCCCACAAGAACTCGGTTTGTTTCACGAAATAGGTGTACGTGTGCTCTGATTTGAGCACTGACAGACTGGTATAGACGAGAAAGCCAATAGCAAGCAAAAGCCAGAGATCAACTCCGGCTATGCTGCGGGCGAGAAGCCCGGCTATATCGTCTATGTTTTTTCTATTTCTGACTGATGAGGTCAACTTGTTCTCTTTAGCACTTGGACCGCAGTAGCGGGAAATTAGCTATTAGAGAGGCTCTTCGGTCTGGTTCTTGTTCCAGGTCGAATTTTGTTGTGGTCTTGTCCAGTTCAAAGTATCTGTTCACGACACACATCAATTCCTCCTCCAGACATTCTAACCTACCAGCTGGCAATTCGAGACGATCGTGCGTGAGCATCGAGCGCATGCGATCTTTAGCGGTGGTGCGAACGGTGGAGCTGCGAAACTGGTTCAACCAGCCCAATACTTGGCTTTTAACGTCTTGCATTTTTTATACCCCCCGTTAAGCCTTCACTGGCGTGAAGAAATTGACTAAACGGTTGATCCAAGATGCGTTTTTGACTTCCAAATCCATGAGTGGAACGTCTTCGCCACGCAGTCTTCTTGCAATATTGCGGAAAGCTAGACCAGATCTTGTGTTATCGGTGCCGGACACCGGTTCGCCTTTATTAGTGGAAATAATGATGTCCTCATCCTCGGGCACTACTCCAAGTAATTTTACGGACAATATTTCCAAAACATCGTCGATACTCATCATGTCATTGGCTTGCACCATGGCAGGACGATAACGATTGAGCACCAGGCGGTATTGCTCTATCTGGTCTTTGCGCGCTTCCAGCAATCCGATGATACGGTCGGCGTCTCTAACCGCGGACATTTCCGGGGTGGTGACAATCACGGCCTCATCGGCTCCGGCTATTGCGTTTTGAAATCCGGTTTCAATGCCTGCTGGGCTGTCGACGATGACGAAGTCGAATATCTTCTTCATCTCTTCGCACAACTCGCGCATCTGGTCGGATGTTACTGCGTTCTTGTCGCGGGTTTGAGCCGCGGGAAGCAAACACAGATTGGGGTGGCGTTTGTCTTTGACTAGCGCCTGGCGGAGTTTGCAACGGTCTTCGATAACGTCGACCAGGTTGTAGACTACGCGATTTTCCAAGCCCATCAAAATATCGAGGTTGCGAAGCCCGATATCCATGTCTACCAGACCGACACTAGCGCCGGTGGCAGCAAGGGCTACTCCAAGGTTGGCTGACGCTGTGGTTTTGCCCACACCGCCTTTACCCGAGGTTACTACTATTACTCTGCCGGTCATTATTTTTACCTTTTATCAGGGATCTAAAAGAGGGACTTAATTGAACTTGTACTTATAGACTTTTACTTTACCGTCGACTAGTTTCGCCATTTCCGGTGCTGCAGAAGACGTGTATTTAACGCCTTTGCGGTCGGGAGAGCGGGCGATAGCGTCTGCGATACGAATTTGAATGGGCTGCAAGTTGATAGCGCGAATTTCGGCATTGGTATTACCACTGATACCGGCGTGAGCGATACCACGAAGCGATCCCCACACTGTAATGTCGCCATCGGCCATTACTTCAGCACCGGGATTGATATCACCTATAACTACCAGGTGACCCTGGTGGCTTACGCACTGACCGGAGCGCAATGTTTGACGAATATAAAGAGTCTGTGGAATAGGAGCTTCGCGCTCTTCTTGAACTTCTTCAACCTTTGCATTGGCATCGGGCAATACTTCCGATTTGGTGCAGTTGTCGGTTTTGATAGCCATTTCTGGATCTACTGTCACCACAATCTGGCTGCCGTCGCCCTGGGTGATAGAGATGCGACGATTGGCAATTGTTTTACGAATCGAACGCTCGCTTTTGATTATGGTGTCTGATACCACATTCGATTCGACAGTGGTGATTGGCAGATCGACTGGAATGGCGTCGTGAATCATTGCCGGATCGATATTCACCTCGGGTAGTGTCATCGGATTTCCGGTGCCTATCGGGATGTTTTGAGCCTGGAGGCTGCCTTTGGTGAAGCTATCGGTTGTATATACTCCGCTTGGAGCTATGCCTACACCTTTGGCGATAGCCATCACTTGTAGTACTTCATCTGGAGCTAGTGACAGCGCTCCTAGATTGATTGATACTTCTAAACCTTGCCAGAACTGGCTCGATACTTGAAGGGTCGAACTCAGGTGCTCAAGGGCTTCTCGTAAGCTCTGGCAACCGCTTACGTCTATGAGGACGCCTTGATCTGGCTGGCTGATGATGGCAATTTGTGACATGCGCAATTCTGCTCACTGTAAAGGAATATGTGAAGGGCGAAGTTATGTAACATCGCTGCAAGAATCGTATTGTTTACGGGCTCATGCGTCAAGCCAAGCTGCATAGGGAGTGTATATGCGTTGGGGTCTCTTTCTATTCCTTTTTGGAAAAAATTAGATGACATATCGATAAGAAAGCGCGTAACTGTGCAAGTCAGCCAATCTTGCGAAGATAAGAGTATTTAGAGAAAACTCGGAGATTCGCGAAACTCTTTCATGATGGCAAGCGCTGCAGAATGAGGATCTGTGGTGAGTGATACCACATGCGAGAAAGTATCCTGCACCGATGATGAGTTTTCTATCAAGTTCTCCAGATTACTTTGCGCAATTTCCGCAAGTATTTCCGCTAGTTCTGCTTTGATTCTAGCCTTGCGTCTCTCTTTGAGCATTCCAGATTCTTCCAGAAATTCTTTGTGCTTGACTGTAGATTCATATAGTTTGTCTACGCCTTCACCAGTTTCTGCAATGGCAAGGTGAACTGGCTGGTGCCAGACATATTCGCCCAATTCTTCATTTGGGTGGGCAGAGAGTTCCAGACTTGCAGTGATTTCTGCGGCAGATTTATTTGCTCCGGGCAAGTCGCCTTTGTTCACTACGAAAATGTCGCCAATTTCCATGATACCGGATTTGATGGCTTGAATATCGTCGCCCGATCCTGGCATCAAAACCAGCACTGTGGTATCAGCAGCTTGAGCGATTGCAAGTTCGGACTGTCCAACTCCAACTGTTTCGATAATTACAACGTCGAAGCCGTAGACTTCAAGCATTCGCACCGCGTCGTAGGTGGCAAGAGCAATTCCGCCTTGATGACCGCGGTTTGCCATCGATCTTATATATACATCTTTGTCGAGGGTATGACCTTGCATCCGTATCCGGTCGCCCAGTATGGCACCGCCAGTGAATGGACTCGATGGGTCAACAGCAAGCACAGCTACCTTTTTGCCATTTTCGCGCATGCGCGTAATAAGGGCGTCCACCAGGGTCGATTTGCCTACCCCTGGAGAACCTGTAATGCCAATTATATGAGCCTTTCCGGTCTTTTGGAAAAGTCTTTTGATAAGATATGTGGCTTGGGTGCCGCGATTCTCGACGATGGTGATAGCCCGCGCCAGAGCGCGTTTGTCGCCTTTTTCGAGGCGATGGGCAAGCTCGTCGAGCTTTGTCAATTCTTGGGAGTCGACTGTCATAAGACTATAGATTGAACCACAAGGCTCATCTATAAATATTGAATTTTGCTCAAAATTTATTGCTTGCCTTTAGCGAAAGGATTGAGCCAGCCCTGGTCTTTCTTTTGACTGTCGGTTGGCCCTGCTTGTGCAGCTCTTGCGCCTTCTTTTTCTTTCTCGGTCAACATGACGGCGAGAAGATCGCGCTCGGCTTCGCGTTGTTTGAGGTCTTTTTGCAAATCTACTACTGCCAGCTTGATTTCTTCCAGGTCTTTGAGCTTGGCTTCAAGAGCGGTCGACACACGAGACAAGTCCTGGTGCAGACGCTTGTTTTCTCTGATTTTGTCTGCCAGAAGCGAGGTCTGGTTTGATAATTCTGCCTTCAAATCGTCGCTATCGCGCGTTGCCATTTCCAGTTCGCGCAATTGAGTGGAGAGAACCAAATTCTTTTCCTGAGCCTCGACGAGCTTGTCTTGCAGCTCGACGATCTTATTGACCATTTGCTGAATACTTGTGGATCCACTATTTGAAGCTGATTGTGATGGATCGGAAGACATGTTAATCTCGACGGATGCACTATAGCGACCGTTTAATATATTCCACAAAGTTATATATGTCTATCAGGCTACAGGTTAGTTGCTGCAATATGTTGATTCACCCAAAAACGCCACCAAGCGGCAAATTGAGGACACCATGAGCCCTGAGGTTTTGCTTATAAAAAATGGATTGGTCGTAACGAAAAACGGTCAACAAATGTCAAGCGTCCTGATAAAAAATGGGCGTATAGAAGATATCAACGATAGCAATCTGGGCAGTGACGAATTGGATTGCACTGTCATCGACGCTTCTGGCTGTTATGTGACACCAGGGCTAATTGATCTGCAAGTGAACGGTTCGCCTAAATGTAATCTGTGGGCGGATCCTAGTGCAAATGAGCTTGAAGATTTAAGACGGCAGATGATTGAGTGTGGCGTGACGAGCTTCCTGCCGACGCTCATAACAGACGATATCGATCATTTGAACAAGAATATTTCATTCCTCAATGCCAATGGTGTGGGGATGAAAGAAACGAATGGAGAAATAGTTCTTGCTCGCATGCCAGGAATTCATCTTGAGGGTCCGTTTCTTTCTGCTCAAAGACCAGGTGTACATCCACCCCAACACATAAAACCGCTCAATCTGCAAAATGTAAAACAAGTAAGTTGTGAAAATGTAAAACTAATGACCGTAGCTCCCGAGACGGACGCTAGTGGCGAAGCATTAGATTGGCTGATGAAGCAAAACATCGAAGTATCGCTTGGACATTCGAATGCCGATTTGAATCAGGCTCAAAGCGCTTTCGATCGTGGAGTTAAACTGGTCACGCACTTATTCAATGCCATGCCGCCTCTGCATCATCGCTCTGTGGGTGCAGTGGGCGCTACTTTTCTAGATGACCGAGTGACAGCTTGCATAATTGCAGACGGACTGCACCTGAGTGCTGATGCGGTGAAATTGATTTACAAAATCAAAGGTCCGGATAAAACTATTCTGGTCACGGACATCGCAACTGTTGGTACCAAGGATGGTGGTTTAGTCGGTTCGTCTATAACGCTTGATCAGGCGGTATTGAATATGGTGTCCTGGAATGTTTGTGATTTTGCCACCGCCATAAAAATGGCAAGCACTAACCCGGCAAAGGCTGTACATTTAGATTCTTTAGGTTCGATTGAAAAAGGCAAGTTCGCAGACGTGCTTATCTGGGATAAAAATTCACTCAAACTGAAAAACAAAATTCTTGGCGGAAAATTATTGGCCTAGTTTAGAAATGTCAATTTCGCTCGTTAGCTTGGTTGCGGTATCTTTTTTCATTTTGCTTCTGTTTTCGAGATAGCGCTCGAGCACCGAACTTTTATATTCCGGCATCGATTTAGCGCGCTTGCGTCTCAAGACACCGCTTGCTTCTTCGTAGGATAGAATGCCACTGCTGTACATGTAATATTGAGTGAGAAAATAATTGACCATATTTTTGCTCACCAAATTGAACTCTAGCAAAAACTTGCAGGTGGCGAAAGGATCTGAGAATAACAATTCGCACGCACGCTCGATGTCGGTTTCTGAAAAGTATCCAGAATCCTGCAACATGTCTACCAGACGCCGAGCAGCGAAGCTCTCATTGGAAATGTCAGCACTATCGATATCTACTTCGCTCAGTTCGATTTCGTTTTTGGGAAGAGCCGATTTTTTAAAATGTTTTTTCTTCGATTTGCTTCGAGCTTTTACTTGTTCTTCAAGAGCTCGCTCTTCATCAGCGTCCTCATCTTCAGTATCATCTGAATCTTCGCCAGTTTCATCAAGCGTAGATTCTTCTTCTGATTCTGGATCGAAATCAGATTCTGTTTCGTCTGCCTCGCCAGCGTCTTTTGCCGCTTGATACTTGGCTTTTATATCATCGATATCGAATTCTTGAGTTTCGAGATCGCCCTTGGCAGACATCGATTCTTCGGCTTTGAACCAGTGCACCACCACTGATTGCAATTGATCGATGGCTGTTTGTTGACTGATGTTTTCAGATTGCAATTCGTTATAGATGTTGACCACGCTGGGAAAGAGAGATGGTGGCAAGATGCCTTCCATCACAAGTGCCCTTCCCAGTGGAATTCCAGCTTCAAAACTCATTGTAAGCGCGTGATCTATTTGATGCTGGGTTACGACTTCTGCTTCGATCAATAATTGCGACAAGATTTCGCGACCGCGCGGTGAATCGAGCTCGTGGAATTTGGTTCCCAGTGCTTTATAGAGCGAAATGCCTTCTGTTTTTACAGCTTTGAGAGCTTTGATGATATTTTCAACCGACTCTGTGCCATGACTGATGAGCGATTGACCAAGTAAAGCCGCCTCCAGCTGAGCTTCACTGACGCAGCCGGAAACCATCAAAACTTGTCCTATCGGAACTCCCAAGCGCTTGGATACCTGAATTGCTTCAGTCAAGTCTATTGACGAAACCACGGTGGCTTCGACCAGAAGCCGTCCCAATTTAACCTTATTTGCGCCTTGCAGCACGCTGGACCTCTTATGTGAAGCGCCTCGACCAGACAATTATATCTTAAAAAGCGCTTGGATTTTTGTCTGTGCAATTGCACAGTGAAAGCGCCTCAATTTGCCCATAGTATCGCATCAAGCGCTGCGGAGGGCGAAATAATGGCGAAGTTTCAAATAGCTCTAAAATCTTATCTGGTAGAACAAAAACGAGTCGGTCTGGAAAAAATGCTGAGTGCGCTTTTGCGCCGTCAGATTACCGTGTCCAAATTAATAATGGAACTCGGTTTGAGCAAACAAGACGTCGAGACGCTCGAATTGAAGTCTATTGGGCGTATTTCAGAAGGTCTCATAGAATACATAGAGCAAAGTCTTGGCGCTATCGAAGGTGGTCACAGGCGCTACTCTATTATCGAGCGATATTATGGTCTAGACGGTTTTTTGCCTGCGCGTTTGTCCGCTATGTCGGCCAGATATGGTATCAGTCGCGAACGTGTAAGGCAGCTCAAAGAGAGAGCCTTAGCTCACTGGCGCAACCCGCGTCAAATGGAATATTTGAGTCAGGCTTTGCGTTTACTCTGTTATAGAAACGCAAGTTACAGCTTTAGTCCTACGCCAGCATCGTCGCAAGTTATCGATTTTTCAGTGAAACAAAATCAGATACCGGTGCAACTGACAGAAGCTCAACAAGCGGCACTAGACAAAGTTAGCTTGATGAAAGGCGGCATCATTACCGGGTGTGCTGGGTCTGGTAAAACGCTCGTTGCAATTGAACTGGCTAAAAAACTAGGGAGCGAAAACAAAAAAGTGCTTTTGACTTGTTTCAATCGAGCCCTTGCCGATCACTTGCAAGAAGTTTTGCATGGCTGTCCTGGTGTAACAATCGCCTCTTTCCATGCGCTTTGTTTGCGATTTGCAAAAGCCACAAAAGTCTCTGTTCCAGGCGGTTGGAACCAGAGAAGTTTTCTGGACAAATTTCCTGAGATGTTAAAGCTTGCCACCATGCGCGATGAACGATTGCGTTTCGATGCGGTGATAGTAGACGAAGCGCAAGAGTTTCATCAAAACTGGTGGCATGCTCTCAAAAGCTGTCTCAAGCCGGCATCGAGCGAATTATATTCTTTTTTGGACGACAACAAATTGTTATCCAGTTTGAATTTTCAGGCTGCTGCTCATTTGCCAGTGAGTATTCGGTGCAAAGGGAATCTGGGACTATTAGCCAGAGAATTTTATGTCAGTAAAAACGAGCTGGAAGTTGTCGATGCGCCTGTGCGCAACAACTTGATGCCTGAGTTTTTCCAGTGTCAATCAGAAGAAGAGGTTCAGGCAACAGCTTCTTACGTGATTGCAAACTGGGTACAAGAAAAGAACATCAATGCTCAGGATATCGTGGTGCTCACACCCAGACTGCCTAAGTTTTCCAAGATTTATCAAACCAGATTGAAAAATGGTCTGCGTTTCGTCACCCGAAAGTCGAAAGTAGACAATCATATATGGCTCAGTCGTATCTCTAATTTTAAAGGGCTCGAGCGCAAAGCTGTTTTGATATTAGATCTTGATTCTAAGTTCGATATGCTCGGCGAGCTAGACCGTGCTCAGTTAATGTATATGGCAACATCCAGAGCCACTGAGCATTTATGCATAATCGGCAGTAGTGAGACCTGGAATTTTCTTCATGGCGATTTTGCAAGACGCGTCAATGTCTACGACGAGCCTAAAGAATTGATTGGCACCGTTGGTAATACTACCTATCCGGCCAGCTATCAGCACAGTGATCGATAAAATGCTGCTGACAGTCTAGAAGCGCGCCGTCTGTGTCTTGATTGTGCCGGATATACATGCCATCGGGATCCATAAACCGAGCCCGAGCCGAATCCAGCAAGTAAGTATCGAGCAAATCTTCACGCAAATAGCGCGCTAAGCCTGGGTCTTCGACGGGGAAAAGGACTTCTACTCGTCTGTCCAAATTACGCGGCATCATGTCGGCAGAGCCCAGATAAATTTCTTCGTTGCCACCATTGCGGAAATAAAACACGCGACTATGCTCTAAAAATCTTCCGACCACGCTCAGCACTTTGATATTTTCTGAAACGCCTTTGATGCCCGGTCGCAAACAGCAAATGCCGCGGACGATGAGATCGATTTGCACACCAGCTTGTGATGCTTCGTACAACAGTTTGACGATGCGTCCGTCTACCAGAGCGTTTATTTTCAAAATAATATGTCCGGCCTTGCCAGCTTTTTTGAGCTCGATTTCGCGACGAATGAGACCTTCGATTCTTTCGCGCAGATTAATCGGTGCCACGAGCAACTTTTGATAATCTGTTTTGGCAGAATATCCAGTGAGATAGTTGAAGAAATCGGACACGTCTGATGCGATGCGCTCATCGGCAGTAAACAAGCCCAGATCCGAATACAAATATGCTGTGTTGGGGTTGTAGTTTCCCGTGCTCAAATGAACGAATCGTTTAATAGAATCACCGACTCTTCGCACGACGAGCAATACTTTACTGTGAATTTTTAGACCAATCAAACCATAAACAACGTGAACACCAGCTGCTTCAAGTTGTCTCGCCCATTCAATATTACTTTCTTCGTCGAAACGAGCTTTGAGTTCGACTACGACTGCAACTTGTTTTCCGTGCTCCATCGCTTTGAGCAAAGCTTCTACGATTGGTGAGTTTTTCCCTGCGCGATACAAAGTCATTTTGATAGCAAGCACGGATGGATCCACTGCCGCTCTATTCAAAAAGCTCACTATTGGCTGGAAAGAATCATATGGGTGGTGCAATAAAATATCGCGACGAGCTATATGAGCAAAAATGTCTTCATCCTGAGTATCAGCACTCAAGCTGTTTGGCACGAAAGGAACGAACTGCGAAAACTTGAGCTGAGGCTTATCGAGATTAGCGATATATTTCAAGTTGGAGAGTGAAATGGCACCATCAACTAGATAAACATCTGAGGCTTCAATCTGTAGATTAGACATCAAAATATCGAGAATATGCGCCGGCATTTCGCGGTCGACTTGAAGTCTTACGACATCTCCAAATCGTCTTTGTCTGATGCCTTCCTCTGTAACTTCAAGCAGGTCGCCTGCTTCCCATTCTTGAATTTCAACTTCAGCATCGCGTGTTACGTGGAAAGGATGAGTTTCTAAAATGTTCATACCTGGAAACAGCGCGTCTAAGTTCGCCATAACAAGGTCCAGAAGCCAAATATAAGTTTCTTGTTTGGGACCCTGGGCGGCGCCACCAACCTGGCTCACCAGTTGTTTGGACGAGCGTGCTACAGGCACCAATTGCGGTAGCGAGTCAGGAATTTTTACACGAGCAAAACGTGCTTCACCTGAAGTTCTGCGCACAGATACTGCAAGGTTCAAACTTAAATTGGAAATGTGCGGAAATGGATGCCCCGGGTCGAATGCCATCGGTGTGAGCACCGGGAAAATTTTATTGAGAAAATACTGTTTGATATCGAGCTTCTGTTCTGGCTCCAGTTCGTCGTATTTGACAATATTTATGCCTTCTGCTCTCAAAGCAGGCAATAAATCCTGCATCAAACATTCTTGCGAAGCCACAAGCAATCGGTTTACTTCGGATCCAATTTCTTCTAATTGCTCGTAAGGGCTTAAACCGTCAGGTCCAGAACGCAGCGTCCCGGCCTCGATTTGACGTTTTAGCCCGGCGACTCGCACCATGAAAAATTCATCTAGATTAGAGCCGACAATAGAAAGAAATCTGATTCGCTCCAAAAGTGGATTTGCCGGGTCCTGTGCTTCTTCAAGCACGCGGCGCTGGAAATTGAGTAAACTAAGCTCACGATTGACATAAAGACGGTTGTCGTCGAGCGAATTAAGATTGGATAACGTGACATATGCTGGAAGAGACGGCCAGGTGCCGGTTTGCGCGCTAATGCTCGGTGGCAAAGCCGGTGGCGCCATTGGTGGGGCTAGATTTTCTTCGGGCTCAAATGCCTCAGGTTTGTCCATTTCGGCTGCAGATTCAAGGTTTTGGGAAGACTGGGTCATAAATCACTTAAGAGCTGGAATTACGCCCTAAATATATACTTCCCCCGACATATAAGAAATGAACTCATTATATAATTAAGTTTCAATCATGAGTGCTGATAATGGGCGTAAAACGCTTGTCAAAATGGGCAAATAAGCCCAAACTGACGAGATGAGAATTCTTCCTGGAAAACCTTACCCACTGGGCGCTACCTGGGACGGAATGGGGGTCAATTTTGCCGTCTTTTCCGAACATGCCACCAAGGTGGAATTGTGTTTTTTCGACTCAATCGATTCAAAAGCAGAATCTATAAAGTTCGAATTACCCGAATATAACAATCACGTTTTTCACGGTTATCTAAAAGACGTTCATCCCGGACAGCTCTACGGATTTCGGGTTTACGGTCCCTACGAGCCAGAAGAAGGTCATAGATTTAATCCTCATAAATTATTGACCGACCCTTATGCAAAACTAATTGCTCGCAGGCTCACCTGGAACGACGCATTGCATGGGTATGTAATTGCAAACAGCACTATTCCTGATGTCATTAAAGAAGCGGACAAATCATTCGATACCAGAGACAGTGCACCTTACGCTGCACTTTGTGCCGTCGTAGATGGTGCTTTCAATTGGGGCAATGATGTTCGTCCAGACATTCCCTGGCACAAGACTATTATTTATGAAGCGCACGTAAAAGGGATGACCAAACTGAACGCGCTCATTCCAGAAGGGCTGCGTGGCAGTTATCTGGGTCTTGCTTCCGAACCTGTCATCAATCATTTGAAAAAATTGGGTGTTACTGCAATCGAATTAATGCCTGTGCATCAAAGAGTTTCAGAACGGCGTCTGGTTGAGTCTAACCTCACTAACTACTGGGGCTATAACACTCTTTCATTCTTTGCGCCAGATAGCCGATTTGCAAGCCGTGGCTCAAACTTGAATGGCGTGCAAGAATTTAAAATCATGGTACGCTCGCTGCACGCAGCAGGCATTGAAGTGATACTGGATGTGGTTTATAACCATACTGCCGAAGGTTCGCATCTGGGACCGACATTGTCATTTCGTGGCATAGACAATTTGAGCTATTACCGCACGGATCCTAAAAACAGAAGATATTACGTTGACTATACAGGTTGTGGTAACACACTGAATATGGTGCATCCAAACGTAATTCAAATTATCATGGATAGTTTGCGTTACTGGGTCGAAGAAATGCATGTCGATGGATTCAGATTCGATCTTGCAAGTGCTCTTGCTCGCGAACTGTATGATGTAGACAAGCTTTCAGCATTCTTTGATGTTATTCAGCAAGATCCTGTGATATCGCGGGTGAAACTAATTGCTGAGCCGTGGGACTTGGGAGAAGGCGGATATCAGGTTGGAAACTTTCCAATTTTGTGGACAGAATGGAATGGAAAATACAGAGACACTGTACGCAGGTTCTGGCGCGGCGACTCAGGTGTGTTAGGAGAGCTTGCAACAAGACTCACTGGCAGCAGCGATATTTACGAGCATTCTGGAAGAAGTCCTCACGCAAGTATCAATTTTGTCACCTGTCACGATGGATTCACCCTCAAAGATTTAGTCAGTTATAGCTCGAAGCACAACGAAGCGAATCTGGAAAACAATCGCGATGGCGAATCGCATAACAACAGTTTCAACTGCGGTTTTGAAGGACCTACAGATGATGCGCAAGTAAATGCTCTTCGTTTGAGACAGCGCAAAAATATCATGGCGACACTTTTACTATCTATTGGTGTTCCAATGATCAGTGGTGGCGATAGTCTTGGTCGCACTCAAAAAGGAAATAATAACGCTTACTGTCAAGACAGTGATTTGAGTTGGACCAACTGGGACCTGGCAAGCAGTCCAGATGATCTGGATTTTTATGATTTCGTTTGCCAGCTAGCAAAAGTCCGTCGCAATCAGGCTGTTTTACAACGTCGGACTTTTTTCAAAACAGCTACCACCGTCGAGACTTCTAAAGCAAAAACAAAAGAAGTAGTCTGGCTCAAAGAAGACGCTACAGAAATGATGGAACCTGATTGGCTCGAAGACAAGCGCAAACATCTTGGTGTCATATTCGAAGGCAATCATCCAAATTCAGAAGCTGGTAATTCTCTTTTGATTCTGTTCAATGCATCAACAGCTGATGTTACATTCACTTTGCCAAGTCATGAAGACCATTTTTGTCTTACCCAAGATTTGTCACCAAGTATTCTTGCTGCTAAAAAGAGCTGGACACTTCTTGTCGAAACTACGTCTAAACTATCGAGCAGTTGTTGGGGCGCTGGATCAACTTTTTTGGTGCCAGCACAATCGATGGCATTATTCGAGCTAACAGAAATACCAGAACTCGAAGACCCTGATAGGTTGCTTCCGGGCAGTCTTTTAGATTAAGCAGTCTTTTGGGACTTTTGCTTCGGTTATTTCACCCCTGCCATCAATTTTTTTATGGTTGGTGTTAACAAAAATAGTATCAAACCAGCACAAATTCCCGCACCACCCATAGAGGCATAGAGTGTAATCATGCTTTGAGCATTCTTTTCATCGAAGAAAGTACTCAGATATCCAGCTAGATAATTTCCTAATGAGTTGCCCAAGAACCAGACTCCCATAGTTAGGCTCAAGAAGCGCACTGGAGCCAGTTTGGTCACGGTGCTAAGTCCAACTGGCGATAGACAAAGCTCGCCAATAACCTGGAATAAATAAACAAACACGAGCCACATGAAACTCACTTTGCCCTGGGCTGCAAGCATGGATGCAGGTACCATGAGCCCAATTCCAAGTCCCAGGAAAATCATGCCAAACATGAATTTGCCTGGAGCAGAAGGTTGTTTGTCACCAAGTTTGATCCAGAGCCAGGAAAATACTGGAGCCAGTGCTATTACAAAAACCGCCTGGAATGTCTGCATCCATGAGGCAGGAAACTCCCAACCAAAAATGATGTTCTCGCAACAACGCTCGGAGAATACATTGAGACTGGACCCGCCTTGCTCATAAATTGCCCAGAACAATGCGTTGAAAAAGAAAAGCATCGCGATTGCGCCAATTCGTTGTTTTTCTTGATCAGAAAGCGGCTGTTTGTCTGCTTTTTGCAGTTCTTCTGCAGTAGCTCCTTCGGGAATTTCTTTTTTCTTTTTGAGACCTATATCGCCAAGCGCTTTCCACTGCAAAACATACATGATTAGTCCAAATGTCATGCCCACGCCTGCAGCACCAAAACCGAAATGCCAGCTCAAATGTTCGGGCAAGCCCCAGTTCAAGAGCATCGCTTTGAATTCTTTAGTTTGTGCGAAATAGCCGCATACAATCGGAGAAAGAGCTGCACCAATATTTACGCCCATATAGTAAATCGAAAATCCAGCATCGCGCCTGGTATCATCGGGTGCGTACAGACTGCCGACCATGGTCGACATATTTGGCTTGAGCATGCCTGTTCCAAGAACAATCATTACCAGCCCGGCATAAAATGTCGCAGGCGAAGGAAAAGCCATGGTGAAGTGTCCCAGAGCAATGATAGTGCCGCCGATGAGTACTGAATATCTGGCGCCAAGATAGGTGTCGGCAATGTATCCGCCCGGCATCGAAGCTAGATAAACCGCCATTGTATAAATGCCATAAATTTGTGAGGCATTGGCGACAGACATGCCCATGCCGCCTTTGGCGACCAGCTCGACCATGTATAACATGAGAATGGCGCGCATACCGTAATATGAGAAACGCTCCCACATTTCGGTGAAGAACAGATTGGCCAGACCGATTGGATGTCCAAAAAAGGTTTTCATTTGTTGCCTTAGGGTCTTATATTCTGAAACTTGAAGTTTAACATCTTGGCTAGCCTCGGTATAATCTGTATATGGCTAAAATCCTTTTGGTAGAAGACGACAAGAATCTGGCTTATCTGCTCAAAATGCAGCTGGAGCAAAATAAGTTTATGGTCGAGCATGCTAAATGCGGACTCGATGCGCTTACTTATCTGCGCACTCAGATTTTCGACCTGGTTATTCTCGATTGGATGCTGCCAGATATTTCAGGTATTGAAGTCTGCAAAGAGCACCGTGGCATAGGCGGCAAAACGCCTATCTTGATGCTCACGGCAAGAGGCGAAATCGAGGATAAAGCATCGGGTCTCAATTCTGGAGCAGATGATTATCTGGTCAAGCCTTTTCATCCCACCGAGCTTGATGCGCGAATCAACGCGCTTTTGAGACGTCCACAAAGTTATTCTGGAAAGACGCTCAAAGTTTGCGATGTCGAACTGGATTCGACTAATAGTGTCGTCACCCGTGGTGGCATTCAAATCGATTTGACCGCAAAAGAGTTTGGCATGCTCGAATTATTGATGCGTTATCCAAACAAGAGTTTCACTCTGGAAGCCATTTTAGACCGCGTTTGGGATGCCGATTCTAACGCATCGATAGACAGTGTTCGCACTCATATGAAAACACTGCGCAAAAAACTTGGCGACAACAATGACGAGAATGGAATAATTCGCACCAAGCGAGGACAGGGTTATCGCATCGTAGATAACTAGTTTTTATGAAAAACAATTCCCTCACTACGCTCACCACGCTTGCCATTGGACTGGCGGTGGCGCTACTGGTCTATATTGGCAATATTTCGCTTGGGCAGTGCTTTCAGCGTCTTGAAGATTCAAAAATGGCGCAGCGTCAGTTCAAAATTCTCGACCTTTTGCATGGTATCAAATACGATTTGCACCAGGCTATTCTGGCTGAACACGAATATATCTGGGGACGCGACAACAAATACGTCCAGCTATACGAAAATAACATGGCTAGCGCACTCGATAGAATTACCAAGCTCGATATCGAACTGCACGGCAAATATCAAATGACGTCAGACGAATTGAAAGAATATGTTAGCGTTCACAGAAGATGTGCTCACGAAGCCTTCAAAATTAGTAACGATAAAACTCCCAAGGATGCTTTTGCCTATCTCACTGAACAAGGACAAGACAAGCTTGCCACCGACATCGAAGATTTAATCGATAACTTAGAGGGGCGCACTTCGGTCGAGTTTGGAATCATCACAACTCAAGCCGACAAAGGCAGTATGCAGACAGTGACTGGTATTGCAGGACTCATGTGCGTTGCTCTTGTAATTTTAATTGTCGTTATTATCGTCGTAAATCGTTATGTCAACGAAAGGCAGCAAGCCGAACGATCATTGCAAGAAGCAGAACGCAGATTTAGAGCCGTTTTTAACCAGACGTTTCAATTGAGTTTTTTACTCTATCCAGACGGCACTATTATCGAATTGAACGAAACTGCGGCACAGTTGAATCCAAATACTAAGAATTTGACCGGCAAATATTTCTGGCAGGGAGATTTCTGGCGCGATCAAGACAAAAACCTGGACCGACTCAAAGACGCGGTGCAACGCGCTTCCAAAGGGCAGACCGTGCGTCTGGAGGAAGAAATACAAGACAATGTCGGGAAAATCTATACAGTAGATTTATCTATCAAGCCAATAGTCGAAGACCGGACCACAGTTTTATTTTTAATTGCAGAAGCGCGCGACATCACAGAGCGCAAGCAAGCTGAAACCAGGGTCAAAGAGTTCTATTCGACAGTTTCACACGAATTGCGCACGCCACTCACTGCTATTCGTACCGCTCTTGGATTGATGGAAACGTCACTTTCTAAAGACATGGACTCTAAAGCTAGACCAGTGCTTGCTATTGCCGAAGAAGAGACTGATAGGCTTATTCGACTAATCAATAATATATTGGATATTAGAAAAATCGAGTCGGGCAAGCTCGATTTGCGTCTGAGTTCGGTCGAGCCCGAGACGATTGTGCAAAAGTCCATTAATAGTCTTGAAAATCTGGCCAAAGAAAACAAAATCGAATTCCAGACCAGATTCGCTCATGCAAATGGCAGCCAGGCGCCAGAATCAATTCTCGCTGACGAAGATAAATTGCAGCAGGTCATAACAAATCTGCTTTCAAACGCCATTAAATGGTCGCCTGAGGGGGGCAAAGTGCAGGTGGCGGTGAAACGAGTCGAGCGCAAGCGTGCTCAAGAAGTCGAAGAGGGTCTAGACTCGGATCAAGAGGTCGCGCTGGATGGGGAGCAAGAGCTAGAAGATTCGGAAGATTCAGAGCTCAAAGATAGATTCTGCCGTTTTGAAATTTCCGACCAGGGACCTGGCATTCCAGTAGAACAGCGCAAAATTATTTTTGACCAGTTTCAGCAAGTGAAAGGCAAAAATATGCCGCCGGGGGGGATCGGCGGCAAAGGGACTGGTTTGGGGTTGGCTATATCTAAAGCTTTAGTCGAGCAGCATGGCGGAGCAATTGGCGTTGTTGAGCGCGAAAATGGTCAGGGCTCCTGCTTCTGGTTCGAACTTCCTTATAAAGAAGAGCCGGTTTGCGATTAACCGGCTCATATCCTCAACGCCTATAGAACTCGAAAATCGTTAGATGATAGTTTCGCTTCAGTGGCCGACGTCATGCTTACTTCAACGGCGACTCTTCGATTCCATAAACGGCTTACATTATTCATCCTAAATAGGATGCGTGAAGTAAAAGTGAATTGAGCGTGAAGTGAACGTGAATTGAGCTGTCTTCGCGATTTAACCTAAATCCGGAGCATTTAATTTTGCAGTCAAGTTCTTGGCAGAAAAATGAAATTGGACAGGCTGGCTTGTTTGGGAATTGGATATATTTATCCCTTATATAAAGTACGTTGATTTGCCTGTATTGCATTAAAGGTTAACCGGCACTTATCATTGGATTATTGAAGACATCGGAAACAGGCACCACCCAATTGATGGGAAGAGGAGCCGCAATTAAAAGTCCGATGAGTTTCTAAAAAACTAAAACATAACCCCTAGCGAGGCGCCTGGTATCACAGATGGTGCAACCATCTATTGCTCGTGCGCGCGCCAATAATCCCAAGGAGGATTCCCCCATGAAATTCGCTCGCAAATATCTCACTCTTGGTGAACGCTTTGAAGAGCGCGGAAAGTACGTAAAGGCTGAGCGTCTTTACACTAGAGCACTCAAATTGATCGAAGGAAAAGTAGATGCCACAAGCGAAGAACTCATTCCCTATCTCTACAACCTTGGATTCATCCAGGCTGCTCAGGAAGACAATTCAGAGTCCATTAAAACATTCGGCCGTCTGTTACCTATTCTGCTCAAAAAGCACGGACAAACCCATGCCGACGTCCAGGAAATCCGCGATGTTCTCAACGATATCCATGCTGAAATCGGGGTTGGCTGCCAGGCTGTCAGCGGCTAAAAGTAAGTGATACCAGCTGTAGTGCTATTAGAGCACTGCCAGTGGCACGTCTTTTTGAGGCACGGGATAAATAGAGTCTATCTGTTTGAGATCTTCTGAATCCAGCTTCAATTTATCGGGGTCCGCACCGGCATTCTCTTCCACATGAAGTGGTTTAGCCGCTTTGGGAATAGAGAAAGTGCCTTCCAATCTGGTTAAAAAAGCCAGAATAACTTGTCTGATTGTAGACTGGTGTTTCGCCGCTATATCCGACAACACATGATATTCATTGCTGTTCGCATCGGGAATTTCGCCATAAGGTGTATAACCAACGACTGCAATATTCTTTTCCTGACAAAACTGCATCAAGCGTCGCTCGATTCCGCGCTCTTTCAGATTGTACATAACCTGATTGCAAGCTATTTTCCCTTTGGAAAGGGAATCGAGTGCTTCCTGCAGATCGTCCATGTCGAAATTGCTCACGCCAAAGGAACGGATTTTACCTTCCTCTTCGAGCTTTTCAAATGCGCCAAGAGTCTCGGCAAGTGGACGATCGCCGCGCCAGTGCAAAAGATAACAGTCCAGATAGTCGGTACCAAGACGCTTCAACGTGCGCTCAAGGGCTGATATAGTGCCCAAATAACTGGCATTAGTGGGAAGCACTTTGCTCACGAGAAAAACTTTGTCGCGTGAAACAGGCTTGAAAGCTTCGCGTATAACTTCTTCGGCATGACCGTACATTTCGGCAGTGTCGATGTGAACCATTCCCAGTTCGAACCCGCGTTGAAGCGACTTTATAGCCTCGTCTCGGTCTTTGCCTGACTCTGGAATCTGCCATGTACCCTGTCCGATGACAGGAACCTGATATGACGTATGACCGAATTTTCTGGATTTCATTCTCTAATTGTCTGTGCTAACTGGGCAAGTGATATTCGACTTCTCGCTGGAGAAATTCGAGTTTGGTTTCCAACTCTTTATTTTCCTTTGAAGCCTTCTGATTCCATAGCTTTATGAAGTTTTTTAGCGTCTTTAACATTTCCTTTTCGCCTTGATGCAGCCCCATGCCTCGCTTCTCATTCAAAATATTTTCGGCAGGCACAATGAGCTTAGACAAGGCCAGTTCAAGGTCTTGGCTGACCTGATTGAGTGCGCTTGCGATTTGAGCGACGTCTGCTGCTTCTAAGTTACTTTTTTCCAATTCGCAAGAAAGTGGATCCAGAAGAGACGATCCTTCTTTGCCTAATCTGGCGATGGCACGAGCAGTTTCACCCTTGCCCGAAAGACCAGAACTCGAATGTTCTTGTTTGCTTGCTACCCAGTCTGCACAAAGCCCTTCTTTGAGCGCTTCTAAATAACTTTCGTCTGTTTTGTCGTGGTTTAGACGACTCAAGTGTATTGCCGCCCAGCGCCTGTTTTCCGAATTGTTCGACTTGAGTTGAGCAATCAGAATTTCTTTCTGGTCTTTGCTATTGCCGACATATTCGGGCAACCATTTAAGCGCGTGGGTCGAACCCTCCAGTCCGGCTTTCTTGATTAATTCGCCAAGCAATGGATTTCCAGGCAAAAGTGGGGTCAAGACGTCTGATTGCGATTTCGCCCAGATGTCGCCACGTGTGTAATCTTTGCTATCGACTGCTTGAGCTATCGCATGGGGCAGGCCTTTTTCTTCGACCTCTTTTAAAAATTCATCAACGATTGTGGGTTGAAATTTGCGGCTGAGATGATTCTTAATGCTTTCGATGTATTCAGTCCAGGAATCCGGCAAAGTTTCAGCGCGGGCTTCGCTTTTGCTTTTCTTTGATGAGGTTGAACTTTTCTTATCTGGCATTAATGAAAGCTCCTTTTAATTGAGGATTCCCGAGGCTGACAACAGGTAAATCGGCTTGTAAATAAAGTTAAACGGCAATTTTGTTTTGCTCTATTTGGTGGCAGGCTGGGACGATGCTCGCCCTAAAAATTGATCTTAAATAAAGAGATCATGGACATTGAGTATACAGGTCGTACAATGTCAAGCAGGCGTTTGGGCTTTGTGAGCCTGGCAAGCAAATGCGTTGAAACTAACTACTTATATTTCGCGGGGTTGATATGGTGCTCAGTACCTTTGCAGGAAAAACAGTTTCGGTCACCGTAGAAAAAAATTACACGGTTAAGAACGAAAAACTCATGAAATGGGTGGATGAAGCAGTCGCTCTCTTCCAGCCAGACTCGGTATATTGGTGTGACGGCAGTCAGGAAGAATACGACCGAATTGCCGCTCAGATGGTCACTCAGGGCAAACTTATTAAACTGAATGATGCAAAACGCCCTAATTCCTACCTCGCCCGCTCCGATGCATCGGACGTGGCTCGTGTAGAAGACAGAACTTTTGTCTGTTCGAAAAATAAATCAGATGCTGGTCCAAATAACAACTGGATGGACCCGCAAGAAATGAAGAACAAGCTGCGTGGACTCTTTGAAGGCAGCATGAAAGGCCGCACCATGTATGTCGTGCCCTTCTCGATGGGTCCTATCGGTTCGCCACTTTCTCATATCGGCGTGGAAATCACAGATTCACCGTATGTGGTGTTGTCCATGCGCACAATGACTCGTATGGGTAAAAAGGTCGTTGACTCGCTCGGCGAAAAAGGCGACTTCGTTCCCTGTCTGCACTCGGTTGGCGCCCCGCTCAAACCCGGTCAGAAAGACGCAATTTGGCCCTGTAACGAAACCAAACTGATTGTACATTTCCCTGAAACCAGAGAAATTTGCTCTTATGGTTCTGGTTATGGTGGCAACGCCCTTCTTGGCAAAAAATGTTTCGCTTTGCGCATCGCTTCAACAATGGCGCAAGAGCAAGGTTGGCTTGCCGAGCACATGCTCATTCTGGGACTCAAGAATCCAGAAGGCAAAAAATCATATATCGCAGCAGCTTTCCCAAGCGCCTGCGGTAAGACCAACCTGGCAATGCTCATTCCTCCTCAAGCCTTCAAAGGCTGGGAAGTGACAACCGTAGGTGACGATATCGCCTGGCTCAAACCAGGTCCTGACGGCAGACTTTATGCCATCAACCCAGAGTCTGGATATTTCGGCGTAGCTCCTGGCACTGGTGACAAAACCAATCCAAACGCCATGGCCACTATGAAAGAGAACGCTGTTTTCACAAACGTTGCTCTTACACCAGATGGTGATGTGTGGTGGGAAGGTATGACCGATGCCGCTCCGGCAAAATGTATCGACTGGCAAGGTCAAGAATGGACACCGGATTGTGGACGCAAAGCTGCTCATCCAAATGCTCGTTTCACCGTGCCTGCAACTCAGTGCCCATCGCTCGATGAGAAATGGGACGACCAGGCTGGTGTGCCAATCGACGCATTCATCTTTGGTGGACGCAGAAGCACCACTCAACCGCTCGTGTATGAAACATTCAACTGGGACTTCGGTGTTTACGCAGCCGCTACAATCGGTTCGGAAACAACTGCTGCAGCAACTGCCAAAGTTGGTGAAGTACGTCGTGACCCAATGGCTATGCTTCCTTTCTGCGGATATCACATGGGTGATTATTTCCAACACTGGATCGACCTTGGTCATTCAATCAAGAAAGCTCCAAAAGTGTTCTGCGTAAACTGGTTCTTGAAAGATGAAAAAGGCAAGTTCATCTGGCCAGGATTTGGTGAGAACATGCGTGTTCTCGAGTGGATCTTCGATCGTGTCAACCAAAAAGCTGATGCAATCGAAACACCACTTGGTTATGCACCACGCTACGAAGATCTGAATTTTGCTGGTATCGAATCTGAAGTCACACCTGAAGTTTTTGAAAAATTGATGACAATCAATGCCAAAGACTGGCAGGAAGAATTCAAATTGAGAGAAGAATTATTCGAGCAACTGAAAGACAGACTGCCCGAGAAATTCAAAGCAATTCAAGAATATCTCAAACTTGGTCTTGCCTAAATCAAGACAATCGAAAGAGAAATCAATCAAGCAGCCTCTCGATTATCGAGGGGCTGTTTTTTAGTTATCTCAGGGCGCGAAGAACCTCAGTGTTGAAAATTTCTGGTTGTTCCAGGTGAGGAAAATGACCGACCTGAGCCATTATATAAATCTCGGAACCTTTAGCCAGATTGGCATCGATGTTGAATTTGTCCATCAAATCTACCCCGATACATTTGTCTTCTTTGCCGTGAATGTATAACATCGGCACGTCTGGTATCGGCAGACCGGTTAATTCGTCACTGAATAAAGAGCGATAATGATTGAGTGCAAGTTCGAGGCACTCAGGCTCTTTCAGCGCTTGAATGGCCAGTCTTGCAAAATCGGTACTATGAAAACCTTTTGACGACCAGTCTTGCCATAGTTTTTCTATCAAGGCAAAATTGTCTTGCTTGATGAATTTCTGAGCGAATTTTTGTTGGAACATAAAAACGTACCACGAGCGTTTCATCTGTTCGTAAGAAGCAACATCGACAAAAACCGGAAGCGGCGGCCATGAAGCTGTAATCATTACAGACCATCGGTCGGGTTCTAGACTTGCTGCAACATATGCAGCTGCGGCACCCCAATCGTGTCCAATGATGACACCGGGTTTGCCACCACATAATGCTTCGTGCAGCGCATTTGCATCTTCGCCAAGCGCAAGCGGACCACAGGGGCCATCGACTGGTGCTTTAGTTGGGGCGAAGCCGCGCAGAAAAGGACAGATTACTCGCCAGCCTTCTTCCACAAGCGATGGCATGAGATAACCCCAGGTGTAAGGTGTATCTGGAAATCCGTGCAAACAAAGCACGATAGGATCTTTTGGAGAGCCAGCCTCTAAATAATGAATTTCGGCATCGTTTATTTTTAATGACGGCATTATTGCGGCTCTAGTTCTATTTCTGGTCTTGGCTCAGGATTTATCTTCGATTCCATCCGGTAGTGTTTTTCAAACCATCTGGGCGTAAAGTCATAACCAAATCCAGAGCGCTTGACGCCAAGCTCGACCCGATACGGATTTTGACAAATATAAATAAGATACACATTCATCGACATGAAAACAGCTACACCAGCGGTCATGATGATTTGTGCAGTGAGGCTTTCCATGTAGAAGAAATAAGTAAACCAGATGGTCAAGACACCACCGGCGATGAGCACTGCCCATAGTACCAGTGGCAACCCACCTTTGGCTGATACCATACGAAATCTTCTTGCTGCAGTAAGCTCTTCCATATTGCCTAACATAATAGAATAACTTTGCGAGTCTCTGTTATTGGTGGGGGTGTATTTAGTAACTGTTTTCCACAATTTTTGATAGGCAGGAATAGACCCTTCTTTTTCTTTGCCTTGTTCTACGCGTGACCAGTCTTGTTCCACAACCACAGATGCGTATTCGTGAATAGCTTCTTTGATTTCTTCTCGGGCTGGTTGTTCGAACGTTGTTGCGAGGTGAAAAATGCTCGATAACATATTTGACTCTGATATCGCCATCTGGCTTGCCTGGTCGACTTTAGCTTGAGAATTGACCACTATCATTCCGATGATGATGGCATAGAGTGTGCCAATGACAGCGAGCATGACACCACCCACTTCATGACAGGCTTTGAGTAAGTCTGGACTGAAACGTTTGCGGACTAAAACAAGTCCGCCGACAGAAAGAGCCGTGCTCAAACCAATTATCAAGAGACATTCTACTAGTGAACTCATGAGCTTGATTTTACTGGTTTTTAGACGTCAAGGATCTATTTTCGCGTCTGAGAATTCGTATCTTCAGTGATGTACTTAATTCTAGTTGCTAGGGGCGGATGAGAATAGAGCCAGCTCTCTAGCAACTTTGGTGGACAGGGCTCGGCAAGATTTTCAGTAGCAAGAAAAGCGTAGGTACGAGCAAAATTCATAGGATCATGGTGAAGTTTGAGTCCATACAAATCTGCTTCGCGTTCTTTGATGCGCGAATACGAGTTCATGACCGGATCAAGCCAGAATTCACCACAGTTTGCGACGAACAAAAAGATTGCAATTGTAGAAAGGTCTTGAATGCGTTTAATTCCCCATTTTGCAGGCAGGTATTTGTACACTAACGGAGTGAAATATATATTCACAGGAATAGTAAATAAACTGAAGAGAATTCCTAATCCAACCGCAATCAATACATGGTGCAAAGCGTAATGTCCAAGCTCGTGCGCCACCACGCATAGTACCTGCTCTTGAGGAAGTTTTTTGAGAGTTGTATCCCAGATCACGATGCGATGCGATAATCCAATACCTGTAACATAGGCATTTACTGTGTTCGTTTGTTTCGATTTATCGACAATATATATTGGTGCATCCGGTATTCCTGCACTGGCAGCCAGATTTTTAATTTCGCTTTGTAAAAGGGATGGTTTCATCAAGACAAAATTGTTGAACACTGGAGCAAGTAAGATAGGCGATATAAAAGTCATGAAAAGCATTATGGGAATTGAAGCCAATGCTTGCAATTGTGGCCAGCTTTTGGGAAATTTTCGAATTAAGAACAAAAGCAGCGTCCAGAAAGGCACTTCAATCGCAATTCCCATCGTAAAAGCTTTTAGAGAATCGAGCATCCAACCAGTAAAAGGTTGCGAGCTCAGTCCATAATGGTGTGAAAAAACAAAGTCAGTGAAATATGAAATCGGAAGAGTGATTAAGTATATCGCCAGCCCCCACACGCCAGTGAAGATAAATACCTGGTTTATTAGTGCAGACGATTTAGTTTCGGCAAAATTTGATAGTTTACGTGCCAGACCACACTGCAGAAATATCATCAAAAGTATTACGCTTAGGATAGTCCAACCAAAGCCTATAGCGGTTTTTTGACGAGCGTACCAGAACATTTTGTCTGTAACAACCGGAATTAGTTTGCGTGCTTCGGGATTATCTATTGGTATAGGCACCGGCGGAGCACATAGGGCATAAATTGCTCCAAAAGTGCACACGGTCACTATGGCTATAGGCAGAATCCAAAAAAGATAGTCGAGATTTCGACTTGCATTCTTTGACTTTGCGTCGTTGTCTGAAGTGTCTCGATCTATCAATAAATAGTACCAGATGTAGTGGCAATTTCCGGTTCGCTTGGTTTAGGTCAAAGGGCATGGAGGATTGAACTTATTGTTTTAATTTCTGCATGTATTAAAACATTCGCCGGATTTGCTTGGCCGCTGCCTTCATTTTATATAAAATTGTCACGGAATCAAGTCGAGCTTCTTCCTGGGAGAGAAAGATGAAACCTTTAGTTTTGCGCGCCTGGGTTGGTGCGTATCTGTGTCAGTCTTTATATTTGCCTGTTTTCGCCCAGGGTGATCCGGTCGTGACTCCTGTGGCGCCTCAACCTAAGGTCGAGATTCAACAGCCTACCAATAATAACAATGCTCAGGCTTTGTTTCAGACTTTTCAAACTTTGCAAAATCAGCAAAACTCGCTTTTCAATACTCCTGCTGTGCAATTGAATCCTTCGATTACTCCTTTAGACCAGCGAAGCGGGTTAATTCAAAATTCCACTAAGTTCAGTCCCTTCGGCATAAGTGGAATTGGATTTAACAATTTTGGTATGCCTAAAATCAACAACAGTAATCTCCTTGCAAACCCCGACAATAATGCATTGGCGCGCGATGTCGCTAATTACTTACGTTCAACAGAGCCCAGAATCAATGTTCAAACGACTCTTTTGCCGAAACTCAACACGCTCACTACTGCTCAACTCATTTCTGCCCTGGCAATTGCCCTTGGTGTTCCAGAAAATTTGATACAGAATTTCTTTGCTAGAGTCTCGCCATCAGCAATGGAAAACTTGCGTTCCAACTTGCTCACTTTGGCCATAAATCTGAAAATCGGAAACGTTCCGCCAAATATCGCACAAAATGCTTTTATGCAGATAACCGGAATGTTTAATCCAAATACGGTTGCGACTTCAACACCAAAGCTTGCCTCGCCGGTACAAACGGCTACTCAGAGCACTACCCAAGCTATTTCATCATTAAAGGAGTTTGTTGGTAAAACTGGTCAAAACACTGAGACAACCTTAATAGAAGTATCCAACCAGATGAAGGCTACCGAATCGGGAGTCAAGCCTGGAATTACAGCATCAACAACTACAACTACATCAACTTCATCAACTTCATCATCAACATCATCAACATCAACAACTACCAGCCGAGAGGCTGTAGATGCAAGAAAAGAAAAGATTACTGAGCTTGAAAATAAAATCTCAACTGCAGCAGAAAACAAAGAAAAAGATTCGATCACTTCTAAGTTTACTTCCAGTGTGCCAACACCAGGTGCTGTGATGAGTAATCCAGTCGCCTTTGCCCAGGTTATTTCAAGCGCAATAAATGGAACGGTTGGAGGCAGTTTGAATTCGGTTGTCAGTTCAGTTGCAACTGCTTTTGGGGTTGCTCCATCTGCATCAGCGAAAGCCGGAGCCACGTTTCCGCCTGGTATGCCTGATCCTGTTGCTCTGGTCAACGGTGCGCTTATACAGGGTACGCTTGCCTCTATGAAAATCAATCCCATAGTAGGGCAGGCACTAATTGTAAAAGCCGCGCTAGGTCATTACAATAACAGTCCGGCTTTGCCAGCACTGACTAAATTTTTAAGTACACCCAATCTTCCTCCCGAACTTGCTCAAGTGGTAATAGTAAAGTTCTTAGACGCTACAGCAAAACCTGGTGATGTGCCTGTCAGGGCAGTTCTTGCTGCAACACCCACTTCAAGCGCTTCGTCTTCTAATGGCAATATGAGTGAATTGATAAAACATTTAGAAACCGTAATCGATGAAGCACTTACACGGATGGGTGGAGCCAATGATGCTTTCTCCAATATACTGGACTCAGTCAACAACGCGATGAAGGACACGCAAAACACCATGCAAAAAGTGCAATTCAAAGGATAACAAAGTGAATACAAAATGCGAAGCACAAACACTGCTTGATTTAGCGGAGCGTTCAGATGACGATGAAGAAGTTATTGAGCTTTTGAGAAAGGCTATTGATGCTGGAAGCCGCGAGCTAGGAAAAGATTGGCAGACTAAATTCGAGGGGCGAGGATGGATTGCAAAAGAAACTCGTCCTGTCATGACAGCGATGGCCCAGCTTGCATCTGAACTCAGATGGGGCGATGAACTTAACGAATCGATGGACCTCTGTCACAGATTGATGACGCTCGATCCCTCTGATAATCTGGGTATTCGATATGATCTGGCAAGCTGTTTTTTTGAATCTGGAGCTGATTCTGAGTTAGAAAAATTACTGTCTAAATTTTCAGAGGACGAATCTGCCGCACTAAAGTATATAAAAGCCCTTTATTATTTCAAAAAAGACGGAAGCTCTACTCGGGCTAAAGAAGCTCTTCTTGATGCTTATAGATGCAATATTCACGTTCCAGTCTTTCTCTCTGACGTTGTCGATATGCCAGAAGAGTTGCCTGATGAGATTGGTATCGGCGATGATACCGAAGCGGTGGCATACGCCACTGAATATTGCTATCTTTGGGCTGATACTCCAGGAGCTCTCGACTGGATGGCAGATGAATTGGGTCCTAAAATTCGCAAGAATATTTCTGATCCAGAAGTTTGCAACGACATCATCAACGGACTGAAAGGAATTTTCGAAGGCTAGACGCCAATTTTCCAGCCAAGTTCGTCTAAAGCTTCGTCTAAACCGATACGACTGCGCTGACAATAGTGCAGCGCGATGATTGCTTTTTCTGTTTTTAATGCTTGTTTCTCAATCAATGCTTGCACCTGTACGGCTGCGTGCAAAGTCTTGTTGTCTAAAATATTGTTGCTGACCAGATATTTGCCGGCTTCGCCTTCGGCCTGAGGACCTTGAAGGGCCATCGCTTTGTTGTAATCGGATTCGCCTACCAGTCCTGCTTTGTGCAAAAGTTTCAAAACAGCTCCGACATTGGCTGGAGCTTCTTTGCCTGTCGATGGCGAAATGGCATAAAAAGTTCCAGACTGTGTTTGTCTTGTACGCCAGGGTTGATTTTCTTTTTGTTCTTGATTGGCTTGTTGAGCCAATCTTTGCAGATCGAGACTCAGCTCCATCACTGTTTGATACCGTTTGGATGGCATTTTTTCCAGACATTTCATTACTACTGCTTCAAGTGCAGGTGGCAGGGAAATGTCTACACGTAAATCCGCAAAGGGAGTGGGTTTTACGTTGACGTGCATATAAATGGTTTTGTATGCATTTTCTCCTTCGAAAGGTCTTTTACCCATCAAAGATTGATACATGACACATCCAAGTGAATAGATATCTGAGCGAGCATCTAGCGTTTCGCCTTTGCATTGCTCGGGACTCATGTAATAAGGACTGCCAAAAACATCGCCTGTATTGGTCAATTTCTGGTTGGAGTCGTCATCGTCATCTTCTTCGCGCAAAACTTTGGCGATACCAAAGTCGAGCAATTTGACTATCTTTACGTTCTGCTCGTTTTTGACCATCATTATGTTGCTTGGTTTTACGTCGCGATGGATTACACCTCGCGAGTGCGCATGATGCAATGCCGAACAGGTTTGATAAAAGGTAGTGAGAAATTGGGAAAGACGCAGACGGCTATCAGCGCGAAGCAATTGCTCGAGACTATGACCGTCTAGATATTCCATCACCATGACCGGGATGCCGTCTGAAGTAAAGCCGTAATCGTGCACTCGCACGATATTGTCGTGACCAAGCGCCATTGTTGCTTTGAATTCTTGTTCGAAGCGTTTGGTGGAGCGCTTACTGTGACCTTCGTGCAGAAGGTGAGGGTGTAAAACCTTTACTGCTACAAGCTTACCGTCTTTGGTATCTTCGGCTTTGAAAACACGACTCATGCCCCCTGCGCCTACTTCGCAAATCGCTTTGTAGCGGTTCAAGAAAAGAGCACTTTTCTCTTCTTTTTCGATATGTGTGGGCTTGGGACGTTCAATTGTTTTGATGTCTTTCTTTTCGTTTGCCTGGTTGGCGCTAACCGCCCGAGCCCGTTTTAAGATTAAATTGTAGATTTGCTCTGGGTTTTCGGTCTCGATACTCCAAAAGACGTCGCCTGGTTCGTTTCCGGCAGATTCGCTGCTCAGGACCCAGGTCGGGCTGCCTTCCATACGATTCAGATAAGTCACGGTCAGAAGGTATCTGGATGCTCCACCGAGAATAAAGCGGATAGACTGGGTGTGCGGAGACGACTCTTCAGCCTCTGACATGAGCGCAGCCAACTGAACCCGGCTGGGCGGGGTGGTCAACCGCTCGGGTTCTGGACTTTCAATCCGCTTTTCGCTGTAGTTGTCTGTCGTCATCTTTTAAGATCAAATCTATCATTTTCTACAAGTATATATTCAATCATTTCCGGGGTGTTACATCTCGCCCTCAAAAGCCAAGAGATCTTGGCCTGTCAAGTATGAATCGGCACTGTCGGTTCTAAGAGACAATGCCTGGTATTAAAAATGGTGGTGCTACTATCAGTGGTGGCGAGTATTTTTTCTTGCCACACTAGATGGGTGAACTTTATACGAGTCCCAGTCGGGTTCTCGTGGAGGTTGGATTCCTTTGGCCCGCGCTTCGGCTTGATCGATCACACGTTTTGCTCGCTCTTCGGCATCTTTGGTGATATCTTCGTAAACCGTCTTGGGGATTCCGACTCCAATTTCTCCCGTGTCTGGATTGCGGACCCAATAATTGCCATTATCATGAATATCCTGAATGCGTTGTTGAGCTTCTGCTCGAATGGCAGCCGCCTGTTTCATTGCTTCTTGCAAAATATCCGACTTGCGTTTTTCGGATGATTCGAGTTCTTTCTCGTACTGTTTTTTTGCCTCTTCTTTTTGCTCGTCTTTTCGTTTTTGGGCAGCAACCAGCGCATGGTCTTCCTTTGGTTCGTCGATTTGAGCGCCCGGAGTCTTTTGCAGGACAGCTATATGGTCCAGCGCCTGCTTGCAGGATTTTGCTGTTTTAAAATCGGGTAAGCGCTCGATGCACTCCTCGTAATATTTTTTCGCCAGGTCGTATTCATCAAGGGCAAGATAGGTGTTGGCAAGTTGATAATAAGCAGGCCAGTAAGTTTTATTTCTACGAATTACCACAATAAAGTAGCGGGCGGCTCGCTGATAGTCTTTGCGAGCATAAAGATCGCACCCGTCTTTGAACAAATCGGCAGCCTTTGCACTTGGAGCCAGAAAGGCAAAAAACGCCAAAGACGCAATGGTCACGAGAATAGTCAGGATAGATCTGTGTTTGAATCGCATCTTCAATCCTTTAACCAATAACCAAAAGAAGTGCTTGCTGTAATGGAAAAATTATATCTACCAAGATAAACTATAAACTGCTTTCTATCCATTTTAGGTGTTGTAAGTAGCGAACCCGCAAAATAATTGCTTCAATAGAATTTTGTCTCTGGAATCCCTCAATCGAATATAACTGATGAAATCGAAAAATATAGTCGTTTTAGCCCTTACACTCGCTTTAAATATCCAGGCCTCGAATCTGGTTTGTTTGGCAGAAGACTCTGCTTCAAAGACCAATGCCCAGGCGGTCAGCAAGACCCAAAGCTCGCCTTTGATGGAAAGCATGAATTCTGAGCTCAAACGCTCGTTTGACAAGCTGAAAGCCCATGGCGACGCGCCTCTTTATTACCTGGGTTATCGGTTATACGACACCACTACCGTCACAATTTCGGGCGAGTACGGCGCTCTAACTCAGGAAGTCGAGCCGGTCCGCTCGCGTTATCTGAGTGTTGACGTGAGAGTCGGCACTCCAGAACTCGATAATACTCATAAAATTCGAGAACAAGGATATATGGGCTCGATGGGCAGCTCGTCGTTCAGAAAAGACGTCAATATCCCGATTGAAGACAATGATCTTGCTTTGCGCCAGGCTTTGTGGCAACAAACAGACCAGTCATACAAAGAAGCCCAACAACAGTTTTCGCGCGTGGTTGCTAACCGCGACATAAACGTGACCGAAGACGACCCTTCTAACGACTTTTCCAAAGAAGACAAGGCTGAGTATTTCGAGCAGCCTCAAAAATTCGATTTAGACAGCGATAAAAAAATCGACGATTGGACCCAGCTTGTGAAGCGCCTTTCGGCAATATACAGAAAGTATCCTTCCATTTATGATTCTTCAGTGGTTTTTCAAGCCAAGCTCACCAAGCGCTATTTAGTTAATAGCGAAGGTTCGCGCATAGAAGACTCGCGCACCGATTACCGCATTTACACTACTGCTCAGGCCCGAGCCGATGATGGCATGGATTTGTGGCTGTATGACGATTTTGAAGCAGTAAAACTGGACGAAATGCCCCAGGAAGAGGCGCTCAACTCGATGGTGAGCAAAGTGGCAGACAATCTGGTCAAGCTGGAAAAGGCGCCTAAAGCTCAGCCATTTGCCGGTCCGGCAATCTTGCGCTCCAAAGCAGCAGGTGTGTTTTTCCACGAAGTGTTTGGACACCGTATGGAAGGTCATAGACAAAAAGACGAAAAGGAAGGTCGCACTTTTACAAAGAGTATCGGCCGCCAGATTATGCCTTCTTTCATCAGTGTGGTTGATGATCCTACTCTCGAGCGTCTGGGCAATGTCACCTTGAATGGATATTATAAATATGACGACGAAGGTGTTCCGGCTCAAAAAACTCCACTTGTAGAAAATGGGGTTTTGAAGTCATTTTTGCTTGGTCGCTCTCCAATCGAAAACTTTCCAAAATCGAATGGGCATGGCAGATGCGCTCTTGATGAGACGCCAGTCTCGCGCATGGGCAATTTGATGATTCAATCTCAAAAATGTGTGCCTTATGACGAATTGCGTCAAATGCTCATGGCTGAAATCAAACGTCAGAAGAAAGACTACGGTTTGATTTTCGATGATATCGCAGGTGGTTTTACAGTCACCCAAAGTCAGGCGCCCCAGGTCTATAGTTTGAAACCACTCATAGTGACTAAAGTCTTTGCCGATGGCAGACCAGACGAGCTCGTGCGTGGTGTGAAAATTGTGGGAACGCCGCTTACGGCGCTTGAAAAAATAATTTGTGCCGCTGACGACAATGGCACTTTCAATGGCGTTTGCGGAGCCGAATCTGGCAGTGTGCCAGTGTCTGCATCTTCACCCAGTCTGCTTGTAGGAAGCCTTGAAGTTGAGCTCAAAGACAAGCGTCAGGATAAGCCGCCTTTGTTGCCACCGCCCTATCATGATAAAAACAAAGCAGAAGATCATAAGAGTGACGGAGGAAAAAGCTAATGAAAAAATTGCTTCGAATATCCGTACTAGCACTGGCTCTTGCTTTCAATTTCTCTTCGGTCAAAGCTGAAACTGATGATGTATTGTTCAAAGCTTTGCAAGATGAAATGCAAAGAAATCAGCAGCGTCTCAAATTAGGTGCTCACTCACAGCCATATTTCTTGCAATACAAAGTGCTCGATTCCGAAACCTGTTATATCACCGCAAGTTGTGGTGCTGTTGCACAATCACGCACCAGTCGCTCCAGATATCTTTATAGCGATGTTCGAATCGGCGATTATAGTCTGGATTCTTCGCGTAAGCCAGGCAATCTCGATTCTCTTTTCGGCTCGAGCTCCATGGGCGTAAGTCAGAGTTTGCCAATTGAAGACGATTATTTTGCTTTGCGCCACCAGATATGGTTGGCAAGCGACAGAGCATATAAAAAAGCGATTGAGTCTTACGAAGACAAGAAAGCCAATTTGAAAGCTCACCCGGAAACAGATCGTCTGGGTGATTTCACCAAAGAGAAACCTGTCGTATTTCTCAAGCCCGCTGTCAATTTGAAGATAGACAAGAAAAAATGGGAAGACACCTGTCGCAAATTATCCGAGGTTTTTGTTCAGTATCCTGAAATCGAATATTCGGTAGTCACCTTCACTTCGCAAGCAGGCAACGCCTGGTTAGTTAACAATGAAGGCTTTAAGCATCGTGACGGCAAATTGCAAACAATATTGTCTGTGTTTGCTCGAATCAGAGCTAAAGATGGACGTCCTTATTGCGATGCAGAATTCATGGCGTCTGAAGCAGACAAAGATTTACCCGACTATAAAAACATGGAAAAGTCGGTCAAGGATCTCGTAGCGCGTCTGAAGCGCACTGCTGAAGCGCCTTTAGCAAAAGCATACAGCGGACCTATTTTGCTTGAGCCAGAAGCTTCGGCTCCAGTTTTATATATGGCAATTGCAAACATGACTGCAGCGGCTCATGAAAAAACAGAAGGCTCATCGTTGTTTCGCTCTATTCAACCCTCTAGACACAAAATAAATCAACGTGTGTCTTCGCGCTTGTTGACTGTGGTCGATGATCCCGCTGCCACCACATATAAAGGCGCTCCACTTTTAGGAAATTATGAAGTGGACGACGATGGCATGCACGCTCAGAAAATCACACTTATAGAAAAGGGTATTCTCAAAAATTTCTGTACGAGCCGAATTCCAACTCCCGACACGAGTGGAAGCAATGGACACTCGCTCAATGGCGTGGGTAGCGTAAGTGTCTTGTTCGTAAGTGCCGAGCCATCGCTTCAAGCTAAAAAACTGAAGCGCAAACTGATGGAGCTTGGCAAAGAGCAGGGCTATGACGAAGTCTATATGATCAAAAGAATAGTGCGCATACCTTCCTGGCTGTCCAGTTCTGATTCTGAATCGAGCACGTCATTCTTTTCTAAACTGGGTGGAGACCTCACCTTGTATCCAACCGAAGTGTATAAAGTTTCAGTCAAGACCGGAAAAGAAGAGCTGGTTCGTGGAGGTCGCTTGAGCGTGCAAATGGCACGTGTTTTGCGCGACATTACCTGTGCCGGCGACGACGAGCGTGCCTGCTCTTTCGTGCAGGATGCAATGTATGTGAGCAGTCTGGTTGTACCTTCAATCGTTCTTTACGATGCCGATTTGAAAGAACCGACGAAGAGCGGCGAGAAGCCGCCCGTGCTTGAGAGTCCTTTGACCTTAAAACCGCAGAAATCAAAAGAGGAATAAAAATCAGCATTTATGCAAGAAATGATTGAATGTCCAGCCTGCAACGGAATGAACGAGCGAGCTATGCATTATTGTATGCATTGTGGCGAGGACCTGGCGGTTCATCGCGAAGAAATACATCGTCAGCCTGGTAAGACCGGCATCAATCTGATTCCCTGTCCTTCGTGCAGACGAACCGACCCATTGAGCACCCATTTTTGCGTCTTTTGCGGGGTAGACATACCTCGTATGAGTCAATCTATTTCTGTAAGTTCGATGAATTCGGTCGAATCACAACCAGTTCAAAATGCCCAAACCACTGCGACCAGGTCTGAAATTTCGACCCCCGCCTCTTTTTCGTCTGTGTCAACATCGCCTGTGAACGCCATTTCGATTGCTCTGGGGATTTTAGGCGCAATTCTTGGAGTGGCTCTTGGCATGCAGCCAGTGTTACAACCTTTGAGCTGGCCACAAGACGGAATAGTGGTTTATGTAAAGCCTGGCTTTGCCAATGTGGTGGTCGAAGACATCTCACGCAAGCTATTAGTTTTAGGTAAATCATCTAAAGACGGCTATGTAAGTTTTCCCGATTTACCGCCGGCAGAATATATAATTCGAATAAGTGCGCCTGGTCATAAGACCATCAGGTTGAACTCTCCAGTTCTTGAAAACCGCGCCTCGGTCCTCGGGTTCCCAAATGCAATCGAGCTTCCGCCAGCCTGACGTGAGAGAAAAACGAACTTATGACTAGTCAGCGAACACAAGTCTGTCCCACTTGCAAAAGAAACCTCCCGGCCGAGGCGACTTTTTGCGGTTTTGACGGGACTGTATTGAATCCGGCAGCTAATAAGCTGACCCGCTCAAAAACCGGCTCTATTCGCAAATACTGTCCACAATGCCACAAATATTACCCACCATACGCGGCTTTTTGTTCTTCTGACAGAACTGCTCTTGTTTTCGAGCAAGAAGCCACTCAGATGCCTGGCGGTGGAAATGACAGTACTGCTGCCTGGAATGGCGCTCAAGAAGATGACCGCACAGTGATGCCAAACCGTGCTCAGTCTGGTTCGATTGCAAACAATCAGCCAGCGGCGACCCGCGGTGGTCAAAATCAAAGTCAGGCAAATTCTCCTGCCATCGATTTCGACGAGGAAGGCGACGAAGTGTTAGCTTCGAGCGGCGGCTATATGACCAATTTGATTGGTAAAACAATCGACGGTAAATATTTGATCGAGTCGATGCTTGGCGAAGGCGGAATGGCTGTAGTCTACAAGTCGCATCACACCATGATGGAACGCCAGGTCGTGATTAAGGTCATGCAGGGCTGGCTGTTGTCTAACAAAAAATCGATCGAGCGTTTTCAGCGCGAATGCAAAGTTACTGCCAAACTCAATCACCCAAATATCGTCACCGTTTATGACGTAGGTGACATCAACGGCAAAGCACCATATCTGGTGATGGAATATATTCAAGGCGAATCGCTAGCAGACAAGATTCACCGTCAGGGCGCTTTGTCTTTCGAAACCACTGCAGACATTATTATTCAATTGTGCAGTGGCTTACAAGAAGCTCATGCTGCAGGCATCATTCACCGCGATTTGAAACCGGACAATGTCTTGCTGCAAAATAAATCTGACCGCCCAGACTGGGTGAAAATCGTTGATTTCGGTATCTCGCACCTGGTCCACGGACAGGCGCAAAGACTGACTAAAACTGGACGTATGGTTGGCACGCCTGAATACATCGCGCCCGAGCAATTGAAAGACAAACCAATGGACATGCGTACCGATTTGTACGCGCTTGGTATCATGATGTACGAAATGCTTACCGGAACAGTTCCTTTTGGTGGCGAAAGTGCAGAAGCCATTTTGATGAAACACTTGCTTGAAATGCCGCAACCAATGAGCGTGCACAAGCCCGAATTTGCAGACGGTACACCTTTTGACGATATCATTTTGAAGTTATTGCAGAAAGAACCTGACCACAGGTATCAGACAGCGTCGGAGCTTAAAGTGGAAGTTGAAATGCTGCAAGACAAACTAAAAGCAAAACGCGCCTAATAACAATGAATAAAACAAAATCAAAAACGCCCCGGCTCTTTTCTTTGATGGCAAGCGCTTTTATGCTTGCTTCTCAAGTTGCATACGCTTTGCCTCAGACGAAGCCAGAAGCTCAAAGAGTGGATATGGTCCAGCTTGAAAAAGATTTTCTAGCTGCCCAGGCAAAAGGCAAAGTAGATAAAGAAGCCGAGCTTGCCTACAGTATGGGCGAGGAATACTGGCAAACGGGCAATTATCAAAAGGCCGAACAATCTTTTCGTGCAGCACTTACTGCTGAAGAAAAACTAGCTCAATCTGGTGGCAAAAAACAAGAAACAAATTCAGCTTTTGTCGGACGCATACACGTAAGAATAGCTCTGGCACAAGTTCTCATTCATGAAGACAAAAAAGACGGTAAGCTCGATGAAGCAATTAAGCTCTACGAAGAAGCCATTGCGGTTTGCAAAGAACTGAAAAAACAAGAAGAAAGCGCCAAAATAATGCCGCAACTGGCGAGCATCTATATCAAATTGGGCAATCTGCCTAAAGCAATCGAAATCTACAACAATACTCGCGAGATTGCAAAATCGGTTAAAAATATCGAGTGCGAAATCGTCGCTTTAACAGGTCTTGCGACAGTATCGCGTTTGCAGAAAAACAACGAGCAGGCACTCAAATATTTGCTTGAAGCCAAAGAAAAGGCTGATGTCGAGCTTGATAGTCTCGCCTTTGGCAGAATATTGTTTGAGCTTGGCCGCACATATTCTGATATGTCTTTGCCACCAAAAGCAATTGAATTTTACACTCAAGCTGCCAAAGAATTCGAAGACGCTGGCGAGCCAGATATGCAAGGACGCGTGCTGGTCGAAATGGGACAGTCTTATCTCATCGAGCGTAATTCCAAAGAAGCAATAAACGCTTTAAGCAAAGCGCTTCCAATGCTCGAAAACGAAAAAGATCTTTCATCGACTGCAAGTTGTTTGATTGCCCTTGGTGCTGCTAAAGCTGATATTGGTCAGTTCGACGAAGCACAAGCAGATCATGCGCGCGCCCAGGAAATCGCATCCAAAGCCAATAACCAAAGACTCGAGCTTGAAGCGATTTCAGAACAAGGCTTCGACTATTTCTTGAATGGTAGTACCGAAAAAGCGTTGCAGAAATTTTTGAAAGCAAAAGTGTTGATGGAAAAAGCGGGTAATTTTTCTAAAATTCAGCAAGCGAATGTTTTGCGCGATTGTGGAATGGGCTATCGCTCTGTTGGTCAAACCGAGATGGCGACCAGGTATTATAAAGACGCAGCAACTCTTTTTGGTTTGAGTCAAAGACCGGTGGAGCAAGCTGTGATGCTCGACAGTATGGCTGTGGCTTATCTCGATAGTGGGCGATTGGCTGAGTTCGAGAAATATCACGCCGAAGCCGAGAATGTATTCAATGGCGCCGATAGTGCAAACAGTCAAAAATCTGGCACTGCAAGCGATTCTTCAAACACTGCTTCAACTGGTGGTGCTTCGGCTGGAGTGGCACACGACAAAAAAGCTTTCAATCAAAAACGGGTAAAGGCTTCTCTTGCATACAATTATGCTCAATATTGTTTGTACAAGAGTCGTTATTCGGACGCTCTGCCAATTTATGAAGAAGCGCTTGCTGACTATAAAGAAGTGGGCGACAAATTGGGCGAATGCCATGCTCTGCGTGGTCTTGGTTTGACTTATCTGATTCTTGAACAAGCAGGCAAAGCGAAAAAATATTACGAAGAAGCCGCCACTTTAGCTGATTCAATAGGAAATATCGAAAGTCAGTGGGATTGTGCAACCGGTCTTGGAAAATCGTGTCTCAAGCTCAACGATAATCAGTCAGCGCGTGCCCATCTTGAAAAAGCAGTTGCTCTTGCCGATAAAGAGCGTCGTCAATTTTCGCGTGATAGTTTCAAAACCAAAGCGCTCAGTTTGCGCGAAGATTGTTTTCTCGACCTGATAGATTTGTTGAATCAGGATCAAAAATTCGACCTTGCACTTGAGATTGCTGAAAAAGGTAGAGCTCGTGCGTTTCTCGACATGCTTGAAGGGAGACGCGAATCGAGTGCAGTCAATAGCCCGATAGCTCGAGTGTCGTCGACTCTTGTTGAAGACGAAACAATTCCGGGTGTTGATACTAAAAAAGCACCTACTCAAGTTGCTTATGCCCCAAATATTCAAGCCGTTGGCGGAGAAACAGGATTTCGTGCTGTAAGCGTAGTTCCTAAAACACCAACTGTTCTTGAAGCATCAGCCGTGTCGTCAGTGAATGCTCGTGCTCCCAATATTGCCGAAATCAAAAAGCTGGTGAACAAAAATGGCTCGTGCGTAGTCGAATATGTTTTGATGCCGAAGAAATTGCTTATCTGGGTGATATCGCCAGATGGCGAAAAAATTGTCGCACGCTCTAAGAATATCGAAGTTGGTCAATTGAAAGAATTGATTCGTCAGAATCATCTGGCGATTACGACAAGTCCCAAAGACACGCAAGATATGCACCGTTTGAATGAGTTGCGCGAATCGACTCTCAAGAAACTCTATTCAATTTTGATTGAGCCTGTTGCCGATTTATTGCCTGCAAACTCAGAGCAAGAATTGACTATTGTTCCATATGGTCCTTTGTTCATGGTTCCGTTTGCGGCTCTGCAAGCTTCTGATGGCAAGTTTCTGATTGAGAAATATACTCTCAATTTCTTACCTGCTATTGCTGTTTTGCGTGCTACTCAAGAGATTGCAAGCGAAGTTGCATCAGCTCCAGACTCATTGTTGGCCTTTGGAAACCCAATTACCGAGCAGAATAAGTTCCTTGGAAAATTGCCGTATGCCGAGAAAGAAGTGAAGAAGGTAGCGACCTATTTTGATCCTGCCTCTACTAAAATGGAAGTAGGAGATGCAGCTACCAAAGCTAAGTTCAGAGAATTCGCTACTAAATATTCATATATCCATTTAGCTACGCATGGTCTGGTAGATGAGTTGCATCCGATGGATTCATCTGTGGTTCTTGCACCATCTGGTGGTGACGATGGGCTATTGTCTGTCAAAGATATTCTTGAATTGCCTTCGCTAAAATCAAAACTGATTGTCCTTTCTGCCTGTCAAACTGGACGCGGTCAAATCACCGGAGATGGTGTCATTGGATTGTCTCGTGCCTTCATTATTGCAGGTACGCCATCTATTCTCGTAAGTCAGTGGAACGTGGATGATGTGATGACTGAATATCAGATGGGTCTTTTGTACAGTGAGATGATTAAGCAATCTGATAAGAACAAAGCGCGGTCCTTACGTAACGCTCAATTGAAGACCATTCAGTTTATGGAGAAGGGTCTGACTTCTCGTGATGCTGATGAATCTGCTAAGAAATTGCGTGCGAATCCGAGATATTGGGCTGCGTTTCAACTCATTGGTGAATACAAATAGTAATCTGCATATTTGCGCGAAATCGTGTAAACTGGCAAGTGGAGCCGTTTTTGTTGGATTGCGTGGGGTCCTTTTGTATTAAAGTTGGTAACTGAGAAAAACTTACTGATTTTCTCAGGAGGTAACTTTATGAAAAAAGGGATCATGCAACACGGCGTCACAAAGATGATTCGCCGTCATTTACGCACATTAGAGATTGACGAACCATTCACGACAAGAGACCTGCTCAACTACGGAAATAGAAGTGCAATAGACGATTGCATTTATAGATTGATTCAAGAAGGCACGCTTCATCGCATAACCAGAGGCGTCTTTGTAAAACGAAGAGACAATGGAAGTCACCCTGTTTTCACCCAGAGAGAAGTGGCTGAAATCAAGGCAGGATCTTTTGGAAGAAAATTGCAAACGCATCCATTTAAAAAAGCCAAAGAGATTGCAATAAGATTAGGATTGATAAGACCTGGTCAAAAGTGGATAGGAGAGTGTGAAAAACTTGAGACCACATATGAAATAAGCGGACCATCAAGTTCTTTCATGTATCTAGGAAAGAGAATCTATTTTAAAAAGACAACCAGGCGCAAGATTCAACTTGGTGATTCTAGAGCTGGATTGGTAATGAGAGCAATCTGGTACAACGGCTTCTGGAACAGATTTGCAGTGTGGGGATTCGATGCACAAAGAAAAGCGTATCAAGGATTATATGGCAGGGACAGAGACGAGATTCATCAATCGTCCAGGCTCATGCCAGCGTGGCTAAGCGACATTTTGAATCTGGACAATAACGACAACTTTATTCAAGGAAGACCGATACTTGTCGCTTGATTCTAGCGGCCGTTAAGTTTTGGTGTTTCCAAAACAGGTTTGAAGAATGTCGTTCTGATGCCAGCAAACACACGACAGTTCACTCCAGAGAAACCTGGATAAACTGCATTGTCCACTGCACCAGGTGTAAAGGGTACGTTGCCAGCTCCCATATTGAAGATTTCTTGTGCTCGGATGAATGTCTGTAGCCAGGGGAATCTTCGACTGACCTGACGCGATAATTCGTGCTCGAGAATGATGATTTGAGTATCTGGACCCTGACGAATTTTCTGGCTGCCAAAGTTCGATGCCAGCGTAAAGTTGTTCAAAAATGCCCAGCCACCGCGCCTGTAGATGTGACCCAAGGTGTAAAAGATATCACCTTCCTGGAATCGTGCAGCCATCTCTCTGAAGCGCAACTGTCCAAAGACCGATGCGAAGATAACTTGACCATTTGCAAAGCCCTTCTGATAAGTGACTGATGGCAAATAGTCGTTGAAAAAGGAACCTGGGAATTTATCTAGAGTGGCGAAAAGTCCTCTTCCTTGAAGACCGAGAATAATAGTACCGCGATTTTTAGGCAGAGGAACATTGCGGTTGATACCAAATCCAATCGAATGAAAGTTTCTGTTCAACAATGGGCTGAAGTCAGTGTACTGGTCGCGTAAGAAGAAATAGTTAGAATAAATCTGTGTGTTTTTGGCTATCTCGTATCCGATTGTTGTGTTTGGAAACACACGATAAATCATATCGGAAGATTCCTTAGGACTGGTCTGAAATACGTTTGTTTCAAGACGCAGCGAATTTTCGATAACGGAAGAAAAGAAAAGTTTGGATGGCAGCCTGTAAAGCATATTCATGTGCGCGCCGCTGAAATTGTTAAAGGCTGGCGTTCTGCGCGGGATGTTCGTAGGCACCAGATCGACTTGTTGATTTTCATTGGTGACATCCGTGGGAACAGACTGCGCCAGATTAATTGGCTCCATCGAAACTGATTCATTAGAGTCAGAAGTAGAGCCTGAGTCTGAAGATATGCTTGAGTCTGCCGAAGCACTAGATTGTCCAGGAGAAATTGGAATCAGTTCTGATTTTGAAGATGAGACTGAATTCTGGATTGGCCTCACTTCTGCTTGAGGCGTCGCATCCAAAAGAGTGGTGTCAGAAAGAGTAGTTTCAGATTTTGCAAACTCATCTGCCGACATCTTACTCGTGCTCATCGTGTCGGTTGGACTCGAGGTAGTGCCGGATATGGTGGCGGTGGCCAGTTGCACCGGTATTTCGCGATGGAGGTCGCAATAGATCGAGCTTGTAATTTCAGGTGGCTGCACTTGAGCAAACGCGGGACTTGATGCCAGCGAGATAAGCCAAATTGCTAGTAAGTTTTTTACCGTCCAAGGAATTGGACGGAGCCCGAAGCTCATTGTAGACACTCTAAAAACGCGCGTTTTTCCCTTATTACTGAAGGATTATAAGCGCATGACTACCGGATTCAAAGATACTGGAGATAATATTCATAGAAATAAACGACAGCACGTTTTAGATATTATTAGCCAGTTGCTATAAAGGAAACAGAAGAAAAGTGGACGAATCCAAGGAATCTATAAGTCTTCCGGTAAGTCACCCAGATGAGCCCTCTATTCGCGTGGTGCTATTGCCTCGCGACACTAATAGTCAGGGGACTATATTTGGTGGGATCATACTTAGCTATATCGACTTGGCAGGTGCAGTAGAGGTCGGAAAAACTACCAGACAAAAGGTGGTAACGGTCGGAATCAAAGAGGTCTCTTTCAAAGCGCCAGTCTTCGTGGGCGAGGTCGTGAGTTTTTATACCACCACCACTAAAGTCGGCAATACCTCAGTTACAGTACACGTAGATGTGGAAGTGTGGCGAAACCAAGAGTCTATTCACGTGACCGAAGCTGATCTCACTTTCGTCAGCGTCGATGAAAATGGACATCCAACTCCTGTTGTCGCGTCATCAAAGCGAATTAATCGAAGTAAAAACAAGTCAAGATGAAGCTCCTGACTATATACTAAGCAATTATGGAAAGCATTAGGCTTTATCTGGGAACCGCCTGCGGCAAGTCGACCGCTACTTTTGGCTTGCTCATGAGAGCACTTAGTAAAGGCAAAAAGGTCACTCTAGTATTTTTCGATAAAAGAGAAGAAAACTCGAGCGAAGGCAAAGCCATGCAGTTGCTTGCATCTCACGCGGGTGAAAACGAGTTCGGCCAGCTAAGCATTCATTACACTGGTGTCAACCGAATCGGCACCGGGCCTGGTGGCAGTTTTAGACTGTACAGCGCCCCAAATGGAATATTGCCTGAAGATAAAACAGCTGCTCAAGAGGGTTTGGATTATATCGCCGAAGCCTTACAGCGCGGTGATGATATCGTCATTGGTGACGAACTTCTAGACGTCGCAAGAGTGGGTCTGGTTGAATGGGATAATGTCAAAGCCGCATTCGAGCACAGAAAAGACCCCACCGTGCTGGTTTTGACCGGACGCAAGGCGCCAGACTGGTTGATGTCGCAAGCAACGACTATTTCTGTAACCACTCAGCTCAAGCATCATGGTCGCGCAATCGAAGGTATGGATTGCTAAGGCGTAGACTTTAAAGAATCAGGGGCTAGTCTGAATCTTCTTTGCTTGATTCAGTCTCACTTGAAGCTTTCGAAGTTTCGGAATCTTTTTTGATCACCGAACTTGCATCAGCAGTTTCGTTCGATTTGCTTTTGTCTTTATTTATTTCTTGTTTGATAACTTCAATCGCTTTATTGAGCTGGACATCTTTTCCATCGGTCGGAGATTTGTCGAACTCTTTGTAATTGAGGTCAATCCACCAGGGTCCTTTGCCAGCTTCGTAATCCTTTTCTTTCAAGACCACTTTGAAATCTGGTTGAATACCGTGCTTGTGAATATCGGTATCGTTGGGGGTGAGGTATTTGGCAATAGTGATATTGATGCCCGAACCATCATCTAGTCGGTTAATCGCTTGTACCAAGCCTTTTCCGAATGTTTTCTGACCGACCAGTTTTGCTCGACCATTGTCGTGCAAAGCGCCACTCAAGATTTCAGAGGCGCTTGCGCTGCCTTTATTAATCAGCACTACGAGCGGTTGATTATTGATTGGTGCGTTAGATGAGAAAGTCGAGTTCTTGTAATTATCAGAGTCGATAACACTTACAATCACACCTTTCTTCAAGAACATGTTTGCGATTTCAATGGCGTTTGTAAGCAAGCCGCCAGGGTTGTTTCTCAAGTCGAGAATGAGACCATCTGTGTTTTCCACACGCTTGAGTGCATCTTTCATTTCTTTGTTAGCTTTGGAAGAAATGAAACTATCGAGTCTTATATAACCGATATTGCCAGGCAGAATTTCAGCGTTGGCTACTGCCCGAATTGGAATTTCATCACGCATCAAGTCGACGTTTTTCTTCTTGCCGCTTGCACTGAATGAAATTTTGACATTGGTGCCTTTTTCGCCACGAATACGTTTGACTACTTGATCGAGAGATTCGCCGTTTACGGGCTTGTCGTCTACGTGAGTGATTTCCCATCCGGGTCTAACGCCGGCTCTGTAAGCAGGGGTATTTTCAATTGGGGCGATAACCACGACTTTGTGGTTTTTGTTCATGCCCAACTGCATACCGACTCCGAACAAATGGGCTTCGATTTGCGATTTTTCTTCATCGAAAGCTTCTTTGTCCAGAAAACGAGTATAGGGATCGCCCAGGCTGAAAAGCATAGTTTCGATTGCTTTATGCGATTCATCAGGGGTTTTGAGCTTACCGTTATATTTGTTTTTCCAGCGGTCCCAGTCCTGGTCGTTGAACTTGGGGTCGTAATAAGTGTCTTTGATAAGCTTCCAGGCTCTGAAATAGAGCACTTGAGGCAAAACAGCCGTACGTTTGGCTTGCGCCAACATAATTGAATTCTTCTTGTCTCCGCCGTCAGCCACGAGCAAGTACGGGTGGTCAGAATTTCGCTCCTGGGCGATTATCCAGTTTTGGACTCCCAGGAATAAAAGACAGCTAGCCAGTGGAATTGCGATGCGTGCTTTCGTGAATGATTTCCAGCTTGACAAGTTAAATGACCTCAGACATTAGATGGGAAGCTTATACATTGTAATTGTGCCAACATATGCCTACTAATTACCAGACTTTATTGAATAGTTAGCAGGAAAAAGACACGACTTTAAGATCAAGTGAGTGTCTAAGTTTTATTTTACCTGAACTGGTTTGTGCCTGCTTGAGCCATAATTCAAGAGCCTGTTAGCGCTGGTCTATTCTGGAAAATGTGGCATTGTCAGGAACCTTAAAAATTTGCCGTTTAAGCCTTTGGTCCGGTCACCTAAAATCTGATGCAGGAGCAATTAATACGTGACTACCGAACTTAAAGAACGCGAAGAAACGAGACTTTCTTCCTCTGGAGACATTAGCGCTGTTTCGAGCCGGGTCTCTTCGCCTTCACTCATGGCACGTCTAAAGGAGCTTAAGAGTCGGATCAATCTTTCCAGTCAGACTAAGACCCGCCTGAAGCTCCTGATTTCGCTTGGTCTTTTCCTGTCACTCTTTTTATTTGGCAAAGTAGATTTGAGCAAAGCCTGGCATGCCGCTTTGAGCGCGCATAAAGGTTATATTCTTGCCGCCACCGTACTCTTTTTGCTCAGCCCAATTCTCAATGCTTATAGATGGCAGCTTCTTGCAAACGCAGTAGGGCTTAACGCTCCGCTGTCCAAAATCACTCAATATGTTTATGTTGGATTGTTTTTCAACTTGTTTTTGCCATCTACAGTAGGCGGAGATTTCAGTCGCAGTTATTACCTGTCAAAGGGCACGGGAAAACACTTACATGCGCTGACCTCGGTGCTGGTAGACCGAGCAAGTGGGCTTGCAGTACTTCTTCTGTTTGCATCAATGGGGCTCTTGTTTGGTCCTGGTGGCGACCAGCTGCCAATGCCATTGAAACTTCCCATTTTCATAGCTACTTTTGGAATCTATTTTGTCGTACCTTTCGTTCCCCAGTTGGCACTCAAGTTTTTAGGACCAAACAATTGGTTGTCTAAAAAACTGAACGAAGGAACAGCAAAAGTTTTCTGGCAGGATAGAGGACTGATTTTCACCACCATTCTGCAGTCAGTAATTATTCAGGTTATTATCGTTTTGTGCCATTTAGCCGTTGGGCTGGCACTTGGTATAAAAATTCCTCTTTGGTATTACTTCGTATTTTATCCATCGGTTGCTGTATTAGGATTCGTCACACCAAGTATTAACGGCATCGGTGTTCGCGAATGGGCATACACTTATTTCTTGACCTTGATGGCTGTGGACAAAGACACTGCTCTTACATTTGCATTGATCTGGCTTGGATTGACTACCTTGAGCAGTCTCGTTGGCGGACTTGTTTATGTTGCCGGTAAGTTTCGAAATGTTCAAAGTGAAGTAGAACAAATGGCGAAATCGGAAAGTTTAGAGCGGGCGGAAAGTACTTAACTTGGGCTGGTCCGCGTTACTGCAAGACGAATATATCAAAGCTGTAAACGATATCGCTTTGGCTGCATCGACACCTGTATATCTCGTAGGTGGGCACCTGCGTGATTACGTCATACAGGCTGATACCAAATTTAGTGCCAAGCAAAATGGTGGTCTTGCTTATTTGGATTATGATTTCGCTGTAAAAAGTGAAAAGCAAAACGGAGCTGCAGAATTCGCTCGACTGGTAAGCGAAAAACTCGATGGAGTTTTCGTTTTGCTAGACGAGAAGAATGACACTGCAAGGGTCGTTTTGAATACTGATACCGATAATCCAGTCAATATAGACTTTGCACTTTGCGTAGGTGGTGGTATCGAATCTGATGTCATGCGCCGGGATTATTCGGTCAATGCGCTAGCCTGGGATCCCAAAAATCCTGATGTTTTGATTGATAAAGTGCAAGCAATGCAAGATATCGAGAATCGCACTATAAGAGCACTTAGCGAGGTCAATCTCAAAGACGATCCATTGCGAATTCTAAGAGCGTATAGATTCAGCGCAGCTCTTTCCTTTTCAATAGACCAGACTACAAAAGACTGGCTCGCTCAAAATGCCAAAATGCTATCGAGTGTTGCAGGCGAGCGTATAAGCACCGAACTCTTTGCTCTTTTTAGCCATGCAAATACTTTTGTGCATTTGCAAGCAATGGCAGACAATAAAGTTTTAGATGCCGTTTTTCCCGAACTTGCTGCCACCAGAGTGGTGACTGCAAATGCCTATCATCATCTGGGACTTTTAGAGCACAGTCTTGAAGCGGTACGTCAGATGGAGCTCTTTTATGAACGTGCGTCTGATCGATTGAAGGAATCATGCAATCAAATAATAGGTCACAAACTGAATCGTCTGGCCGTAACCAAAGTGGCGACACTTCTTCATGATATAGGTAAGCCTCAAACCTGGGAAATTACTCCAGAAGGGCGACATACCTTTTATGCGCACGACTCGCTGGGTGCCAAAATGTCTGACGAAACGGCTCTGAGGCTCAAGTGGTCGAAGGCGGTCAGTCGCTTTATAAATAGATTAATCAAATGGCACTTGAGACCAGGTGCTTTGTTTCATTCTGGAGAGCCTACCCAAAAGGCAATCAATCGTTTTTATCGCCAGGTTGGAGTGGACGTTCCTGAGCTTATTTTATTGGCTTACGGCGACCTGGGTGCCACCAGAGGACAGGGGTTGGTGGATGAAGCGAGAGCTCGTCTGGAGACTCGCTTTGATGATCTATTGAACGGATATTTTCTTTATATAGAAGAACAGGCTCGCACACCACGTTTTCTCACTGGTGCCGATGTTATGGAGCTTTTACAAATAGCACCAGGGCCGGTGGTAGGTGAGTTGCTGGAAGCTCTTGACGAGGCTCAAACGCTAAAAATCATCAATTCCAGAAAAGAGGCAGAGCGCTTTGCTAAGGAGCATTTTTTCAAGCAAAGTCAATAGTCAAGATGTAGCGTAGAACACCATGACAACTACATTTAACGCTTAAAAGTTTTAGTTGCGGGAATAAGAATTGAGGGGAAACTGATAAGTTCGAAAACGGACTTCTATAAACCAATCCCCGATTCCAAGAGATTGCATGGTTAGTGCGGCGTCCTGCTAAAACAGGATGAGAAATAACTGTGTCGGTCGTTGGAATGTGGAAACCAATGATTCCTTTATGTATGTCCAGAGGGCACGAAAATGATTAATGCAAAAGCCGACAAATTAGCTAACTACACCGTTATCGCTCGGCTCGACGATGCCATTCCTCTCAATACTCCCGAGTGGGTCACCACTGAGCGCTTGCTCAATCAAGTGAGTGAATTCATTCCTATGTCTATGCTCAACACTCTTACCGAAGCCATCATCGCGTACGCCGATGATCAAGCTCGCCGCGGATACTTGCTTGGTCAAGAAGATCTGGTGCGCGAATTGAAAACCAAAGCGGCAAAAATCGCTTAGTTCTCAAAGTGGTATCAAATTGTCTGATACCATCTATGGTTCAAGCTTCGAGTCCGAGTCCGAGTCCGAGATCTAATTTACGTAATTCAGTGGATTTTTGGGAATACCCTGCTCACGCACTTCAAAGTGTAGGTGAGGACCTGTCGAGAAGCCAGTGGTGCCTTCGTAACCGATAACATCACCCTTGGTGACATTACTTCCCTTAGCCACAGCGATTTGAGCAAGGTGAGCATAAAGCGTGGACATGCCATTACCATGGCTCACGATAACCACTTTGCCATAACCACCATACCAACCGGTATAAAGAACGTGCCCGCTATCGGCTGAGCGAATGGGCGAGCGCCTTGGCCCAGCGATATCTACACCGGTGTGAAATTTTCTGCTTCTGAAAATAGGATGTTTACGCCATCCAAAAGGCGAAGTAATTTTGGCACGCAAAGGCATGGCAAGTGTACCTGAGCCTTTGGTCACTGGTCCGCCACTGGATGATGTGCTTGCACTTTCCATGGCAAGAATTTGTTTTTCGAGCGATTTCGACTGGCGAGCAAGGTCTGCTTCAGCCTGTTCGAAAAATGCGCGCTGATTAGCCAGTTTTTCGGCGATTTCTTCTTGCGAATCTTTCAGACGGGCCATCTCGAGCGCTTTTTTGCCAATCTGGTCAACCAGGTTGTCCAGGTCGCTCTTTTGTTTGCCCAGTCTGTTTTTGTTTTCTTCAAGGGCTCTGGCTTTTTGACGGTAGACTTCGGTCAGATTGCGGTCGAGTTCGGTAATACGCTCGTTGTAATAAATTCTGTCTATGAGTGATTGCAGAGAATCAGCCTGAAAAATCATGTCCAAGAAATTCATCCGATGACCCTGATAAATCTCTTTCAGGCGCTGGGATGTGGCAGCCATGTGACCGCTCACCGTGATATTGGCATTGTTCAAATGCTGAGTGGTCTGACTGATGGCAGCAACAGTGTGCTCTACTTTGATTTTCTTTTGTTCGAGATTTCGTTCGGTCGACTTGAGCTGGTGTTTTATGGTGTTGAGTTTGACGAAGGCTATTTTTTCTTTGCGTCGAGCCTCGGCTAATTTCTTGTGCAGTTCGTTGCGTTTTTCCTCAATCTGTTTAGCTTTAGCCTTGATATCGGTTTTGCTGGGCGTGGCGGCATAAACTGCGGTCGCATCCAGAACAGGGGTTGCCTGCAGGATCAAAGAGAGCGCCAGTGCTTTCAAAAAGGTTTTTTGGTTCAGAGCCATAAAATTTCTGTCTCAACTGCTTTGCAAGTTTAGCATTGAGCCAAGCAAGCTGCTTAAGGAGTAGTTAAGGCTGTATATATGAAACTAATATAATAAGCGCCCATATCAATCTAAGTAATGTACTTTTAAATCATGAACCCGGGCGAAAACAGCGTTTTAGCCGTCTTAAAGGGCGGTCTCATAGTATCGTGTCAGGCAAGTAAAGGCGAGCCCTTGTGCAAACCTGAAATAATCGGCGCTTTGTGCCAGTCGGCTTTATCCGGCGGGGCTCGGGCTTTGCGTCTTGAAGGACTTTCGAACATTTCCTTTGTTAGAAAACTTACAAGTCACTTAAATGTTCCGATAATCGGTATTACTAAAACTGAAGGTCTAACTAAAGACCAGGCGCTCGACCAGGTCTATATAACTGCTACGCTCAAAGACGCAATCGATGTGGCAAAGGCGGGAGCCGATATTGTGGCGCTTGATGCTACTTTGCGCCCTCGTCCAGACAAGCTGAGTCTGGCTGAAACAATAGAAAAAATTCACCAAGAGACAAGGGCACTTGTCTGGGCGGATACTGCCACTATCGAAGAAGCCCACCAGGCTCAAAAAGCGGGAGCTGACATAGTCTCCACTACCCTTTATGGATATACTCGCGAAACCGAATTGCCATCCGATGCAAAACCGAGTTTTGAATTTTTAGAGCGTTGCATTCATGAGCTTGATGTTCCAGTAATTTTAGAAGGTCGCGTTTGGGAACCGGAGCAGGTCGAGCGTGCCATCAAGCTTGGTGCACATGCTGTAGTGGTTGGTTCTGCTATAACGAGACCACATCTAATTACAGAGCGTTTTGCACGAGCAACGCAAACTAACTAATTATGGATTTTCAAGTTGCTTATTGGCTTTATTTACTGATATTTTTCTCTTCGTTAGGCATTGTGCTTGGGCTTTTCATGCCCATCGCGTATTCGTGGGCGCCCATTTTAAACTGGATGGTTATTCTCTTTTTAGCCATCGCCGGTGTAAAAGTAGGACCTGCCTGGCTTTTTATCGTGCTTGGTTATGGACTGGCGGCGCTTAGAATAATCGAGTCACGTAGATTTTATAGCGGCCTTCAAAGCAGTATCAACTCTCTTAATGCGGAAAAACTGCATCAACTCAGTAAAAAAGCAAAGGATATTTACTGGGGAAAGGGTGGTGAATTTTGGCAAGATATGGCGGAATCACTCGCTCTTTTCATCGAATTGAAAGAAGATCCAGCCAACGCACTAATAGATAAATGGCAGGACCAAGTGAATTCATTGCCGAATGAAATAAAACATTTACCTGCAAATTACAGATTAATTGGAAATGCACTCATGCGTAAATGGGACAAGATTGTCGAGATTTACGAATCTAAATTGGCGAGCGAAGAATTTGAAGGCGCCTTGCAATCAGTAGATTCGAAAAAGAAAAAGAAACAGTATATAAGTCCTACTATTTTGTTGCCTACCGCACGAGCGTATGCCGAACTTGGAGATTTTGAAAAGTCCTATCAGTGCATTATGCAGGCGAAATTGGACGAAACTCAAACTTATCCACTTGCATATATTGGGCAATCTATCCTTCCGTTTTTTGCTCTTATTGGCGCTCGCAAAGAGACAGAACAATTATTGGAAATTCTGGACCAAAACAAAAATACTTTTCCCGAGAGTTTAATCAGTTATTGGCGGGGACAGTCGCATCTATCGGTTGGAAATGCAGAAACTGCCATCAAATTTTTCGAAGAATCCAAATTGCAAAATCCGTCTAAAGAATTTTGTCTTCGTGTAGATAGACAAATTGAGCGAGCTAAAAACAAGATTGGTGAGCTTATAAGCTTTCACCCAGATAAAGAGAGACAAGTACACGATATCTGGAGCGTTTTTGAAAAAGCAGATTTTGTTTTGGCTGTAGTAAATCCAGATAACAAATCGAAAGCCGTACTTGCCCTGTTTGCCATAAATACTTTGCTCTATTGTTTTACTGACGCTTATCGTTTTCCCGGTTTTCAGCAGAATTTTCAAACCGCTTTTTCAGTTGTAGTGGATACGACTAACTGGGTCTTTTTAAATTTTGCCCTCTTTGCCAAAGAAGCTCTGGCTGGTCAATACTATCGATTTTTTACTTATTCTTTTTTGCATTCGTCATTTACGCATTATTTTCTCAATATGATTATGCTTTTTTGGTTTGGCAGGTTAGCTCAGAATATTTTTGGCACCGCCCGATTTTTAGCCATCTATATCGTTGGTGGGGTTTTGAGTGGAGTTGCACAAGCTCTTTCGGCTCCAGATCTAATTACTGTTGGCGCTTCTGGAAGTCTAATGGCTGCGTTCGGAGCGGTTCTTGCGGGTATTTTTCGTTTGAAAGATAGACTGCCAGAACAAGTCTGGCGATATCAGATGGTAGTTTTGCTTGGACTTGCATTTACTCAACTTGCTTTGGTAGATCTGACTTTTACTTATGTAGCGCCCAAAGCATTTCCAAACATGGCACCCCACATAGCTAACTTTGCTCATCTTGGCGGATTCGTCGCAGGGGTCTTGTTTGGTCTTCTGGTATCGCCAGTGCCACCAAAAGTGACAGACAGATTTGTCGAAGAAAATAAGACTATGAACGATCCTAACTTATTTGCGTAAGCGACCGGACTTGACTAAGCTAATCACTATTAGTCCCAAGGTCAAGAAAATTATGAAAGTATAAATCTTGGTCGTGCTAACAAAATTAGAGAACAAGTATTGCTTGTGGCCTTTTGTATGTCTGTATGCTTGCTCAGAGCTGGATTCCATCGGTGAGGGACCGGCTTGACTGGCTGCCTGACTAAGTGAATTTAGTTTGTCTGTGACACTATTAGAAAAATGATTCACAGAAAAGGAATCTCTTTCATCTGTTATGGTCGGTGCATCAGAACTTTTCTTGGTCTTGGCCGAGTCAGCGTATAGTTTTGCATCTGTATTTTGACGAAAACGTTTGTTGCTCAAGTTTCCAAAAACACTCTGACTAAAACCTCCACCTGCTCCTGCCTGAGCTTTTCGTCTTGGACTTGCCATTGGATAACCAGGTGGAGCCGCCGCTGGAGATGAAGAAGGTGCACATTCTTTAAGCTCGCGTGCGCTTGAGTATTCCTGGTCTTTGAATGCTCTTTGTTTAGGAGAATCAGTAGACTGCATAATTGGTCCAATCGCAGTCACAATATGTAGATTTTGAGCTGTTTTTTGAATCATATTTTGGCAGATATCCGACTTTTCGTTTTTGCCGCCTGCTGCTTCTTCACAGATTGGTTCTTCGCAAATTGTCGTTTCTACTATATCTGCATCAGGATGCACGACGAAACTAGTCACTGGGCTTACGAAGTGATAGTTGCGGCACAAATAAAGAGTGGGATTTTGATATCCATATAAAGCGAAGTTAGCCATAGTCGCGCTGTATGCACGAAGAATGTTCAAGTCTGCACTGGCATTCTTGTCTGGGGTGAAATCGTGATACGAAGTTTGTTCGGTCTTTTGCAGTGTTGTCCAAAAGTGTTCCAAGTCGACCTTTGGATGTCCAGTTGAAGTTATTTCTCTCGTGCCGCTAGCGCTTTGCTCGAAATCCATGCTTTCTAATAATTTGTTCGAACCAGGAACAACTTGATAGTCGTAAATAACTTTTTTGAGGTTCGAATCCTTTAATTCACGAATAATATTGTTTAGATAAAGTGCGCTGTTCGAGTCGCAAACTGGCTGTGGTCCATGAATCCAGAGAATTGCAGACGGGCGCGAAACTTTAAACAAGAGCTTATTCATACTGTCTGCTAATGTACGCGAATTGTCTTGTCCGCCAGTGCATTTAGTGACAGAAAGGTCTTTCAAAGCGTCTTGCGCGTTTTTGTAGTTTGTTTGACCGTCCAGAACTTTGAGGATATGGACATCTTTTATGGGTAAAGATTTCAGACCTTCTGCCACTTCGCTCATATATGGCTGCATTTTGACTGAGCCATCTACGACGACGTACAAAGTATCTGGCTTGGGATTGATCTGTTGAAATACAGGCGGGATTTGCGAAGAAGAGTCAAACTCGATCAAATTGTTTTTGATATCGAATTTAGTGGCGCCGTCGAGTTTGATTTTGTTTTCGTTTTTGAAAGCAAAATTTCGCTCGCCAAAAACAGGTAAGACGAGTTGCGCTTTGTTCTTTTCAAACGACTGCAGCGGTGCCACTATGTGCAAGTCTACTTTTGTAATTTGACCACGGACTACTGGATAGCACTGGACTAATACTGTCGAGGGTCCATGCATACTTACAAGAAGTGGATCCTTTTTGTTGGTATAGACTGCGTTTACATAAGTGCTTCGCGCTTGAGACCTTTCGTCTATTTGTGCTTCTTTTTTCTTGCCATCAAGCCAGATTGTGGCTCCACTTACACATGCACCTGGTGGCAATTTTATTTGTGCTCGTGCTTCGCGCGGGACATAAGTGGCATTTTCAAAAGTGCAGCTCCAGTCGAGCGATGCGATATGCGCATTTGGATCTATTTTTCCTGTGATGGTCGAATCTGACGTGGATAATCCTCGAGCAAATCCGCTGACCTTGCTACCTGCAATATCGGTATCTATGTCGAACTCATCGTCGGCGTTTCCATTGAGACCACTGGCATCGTGCATGGCGCCTGTGTGTTTGAGCGTAGACCTGAATGAAGCAGGAATTGCAACTTCGTTGAAAGCTTGACCGGTAACGACATAAAATAATTCACGCGCATTTTCAACTGGAACGGGATGCTGATCTTCATAGAACGAACCCAAAATATCAGTAGCTCTGCCCGAGCGTTCATAGCAGGCGCGAAGCATCACTTCTCTGTTTCCCCAGGAGCGAAGCCAGTTCACGGAATCACTATCGTATCCGTTAATCAGTTTTGCCGAATTCGAATAGTTTATCGCTTTAGACAAATAGATGCGAGTAATAGTGGAAGGTGCCTCTATACTCAGTACCATAATTAGAATGACTATGTGACCAAAATGCTTTAACTGGTCGCCATCGAAGAATGCTTTTTGTCGGGCTCCCAGTAAAGTTATCACGTGCCCCGCGTTGAACAGTGGGGCAATTGCAAATAAGGGGGCGTAGAGAAGCGGATGGAAAATTATTAGAAAAGAAAGCTCTGAATGATGGATGAAAGTGCTTCCAATAGCAGGAAGTTTGGTTGCGAACATCAAGCTATACAAAATGGCGATGCCCATAGCAAATCCGCTCATCAAGGATGTTATGGCGTAAAAGCTCACCATATTGAATCTGACAGCTAGAAAAACAATCAGATTAGACAAAGGAATGAAAGAAAATAATAAAACGTGCCAGGGAGTCGGAAATGGGTCGAATAAAACTCCTGCCATAGTATGGGTGCAAATTTCAAAATACAAAGCAAGTGCAGGAAGAATTACACCAAAGAGGAAGAAACCGAAACCTGGTTTTTTAATCGGTTTTTTAGCGCGTTCGTCAAAAACCCCAATACCAATCCGCTCGGAAACCAAAGCAAAGCTGTTCTCGAATCGGCTGCGTAGAATTTTGCGATCTTTAGTCAGCATAGAGGACCTGTACCGCCCAGTAATTCACTTATTCCCTCAACTCGATACTAAAGCTCATAAAATAAATTTTTAAGAGTGTTTCCCCTGGATCTGGGAATATACTGGCCAACTTAATCATTAAATGAGGGTCTGATGGAAATATTTTTGGGACTGGCCATTCTGGCAGGTTTCACTGTTTTGAAAGGGCTCCGCTTCGTGAACGAATACGACCGTCTGGTCATTTTTCGCCTTGGCAAAATAACAGGCACCAGAGGGCCTGGACCACAAATAGTTCTTCCGTTAATCGAACGCTCGCAAAAGGTCGATACTCGTGTGGTCACAATGCCTATTCCCGTCCAGGAAGCAATCTCGCGCGATAACGTTACTTTGAGGGTCGCAGCTGTTTGTTTCTATCAAATAGTGGACCCGGTCAAATCTGTTTCCAAAGTCGAGGATGCAGTGCAGGCAACAGGTCAAGTTGCTCAAACTACACTTAGAACCATCGTTGGTCAGTATGAATTGGATGAACTTTTGAGCGATCGCGACAAAGTCAATCAAAAATTGAGCGCCATCATCGACAGACAAACTGAAGCCTGGGGTATCAAAGTCGTTTCGGTCGAAGTAAAAGATGTCGAAATTCCAAATAATATGCAAAGAGCCATGGCTAGGCAAGCTGAAGCCGAGCGCGAACGTCGAGCCAAAGTCGTTGCCGCAGAAGGTGAAGTGCAGGCTGCACATAAATTGCGCGAAGCCGCGGAAGTCATTTCTTCCCAACCAGGAGCACTTCAACTGAGACAGCTTCAGACTATGGTCGAAATTGCGACTGAGGCTAAAAGCACTTTGTTGATGCCTGTGCCTATGGAGTTTCTGGCTGAAAAATTGTCTGGAGTGCTAGGCGGAGATGTGAGTATAGAAGATCCGCATGCGCAAGCTCCGACCATAGACGTCAGGTCTAAAGATAAGGCGTAAGAGCTTGATCTAATCGAAATCTAGTATTTGAATTTGCCTTCTTTTATAAGAGCAAAGCTTGGCTGCAATATTCTTTTGGCATCGAACTTCTTATGAATTCGATTAGCCAGAAAGTAAGTCATGGGACTTCTTCCAGGATTACATTTCTGGTCCAGAATGAGGTGAGTCAAAATTGATAGACCAACGCTCATACGCATTGGTTTTCGCTGTTCGCCTCTAAATAAAAAGAAAAATAATGCTAGCAATTCGAACGAATGCAGCGGAAGGTAAAGCTTACCGCTATATTTCTCGTGTTCCGATTCGTTGAATTTTTCCCAGTTGGGCTTCAGTCCATGAGCTTTCACATAGTCGACCAGATGATCGAGATCAATTAACCAACCAGCAAAAAATGCAGCAAAGGCCGACTTCTTGCAACGATAGCGCCAATAACTCAACCCGCCGATTCCGGCGGAAGTGATGATATGTCCTAAGGTGCGCATGGGTTAGAGATTCCTTCTAGTAAAGATATTAGGATCATTTTATGTATACCCATGCTATCTCATTTTCACTATTCATGCTGAACTTTTGCTCTCGAAAGTATAAAATTGCATTTGTAATAACTACGCCCACCCTCTTAATTGTTAGGAACGGCCGTGATTTGATCGCTTGAGGTTTTTTTGATGTCTTATTTGAATGTTCGCTCTGCCCGCTCTGCTCGACTTTTAGCGCTTAGTTTGGCTCTTTTGATTCAAGTTGGCTTACCCCAGATGTCGTTGGCGCAAAGCCCTAATCCTCAAGCCGTCAGCATGTATAACCTTGGTCTCAATGCATTCAAACAGGGCACACCCGAGTCTGCGATTATTTTCTTTCGTCGGGCCCTCGTTCTTGACCCGAATCTAGCTGATGCACAATACAATCTCGGTGTTTTGTATCAAAGTCAACGTCGTCACAAAGAGGCTATACCGTGCTTCCAGGAAGTTTTACGATTGAAGCCGACGGACCCTGACGCTCATTTTCAATTAGGTAGATCCCTTTTAGAATCAGGCAAACCGCAAGAAGCTAAAGAACAATTTTTGACCATCGCGCCAAATAGCCGCGATTTTGCTGAAGCGCAAAGACTTTCGGTAGTTTGCGATCAAAAAATGATTAATATGCAGGGTCAGCCCTATCAAACTCAGCCGATTCAGCAGGTCCAGCAAACACAATATCAACCTGTGACACAGTATCAACCTGTCCAGCAGGTTCAGCAAATTCAATATCAGCCAACGGCTCAATATCAGCCTCAGCAAATTCAACAGACCCAACAGACCCAACAAACACAGCCTCAAACACGCGAGCTGGTTGCTACAAATGTCACGCCAACCCGGGTTGATACAGGCTCATCAGATCAATCTTCGACAAGCTCACTCGATGTCACACCACAAGCCACAAAGCCCGCTCCTATTCTTGCCAATGCCACGGTGAGAGTAATTGCTACCGGCTTCAATGCCCCTTCAGGATTGACTTTCGACAAGTTCGGCAATTTGTATGTGGCAAATTTTGCTGCAAACACAATAGACAAAATCGGTCGTGACGGCACCCGCTCTACATTCAGTTCGGGCGGTTATTTGAAAGGACCGATAGGTCTTGCTGCTGACGATTCAGGCAATATATATGTAGCTAACTATAAGGGCGGCACTATCGCCAGAATCACTCCTGCTGGAATAGCTTCTGTTATCGCTACAGGATTTAGAAGTCCCTACTATTTGACTCTGGATAAAAGCGGCAATTTGTTTGTCAGTCAACAAGAAGACAACTCTATAATCAGAGTTTCGTTACCGCAAGCTGTTCAGGCGACAAGCCAGAAGTAATTTTTTATGGCTGAACTAAAAAAAGGCAGTTTTACTCCCTTTCGTGAAGCACTCCAGATGTGGACTGCGCGAAACGCTATCATCGGTTTTCACAAGTTCACGCATGGTATAGAAATAATTGGTCGCGAGAATGTGCCTGAAGGACCTTGCATTGTTGTAGGAAACCACATTTCGGATTTCGACCCGCCTTTGCTTTGCGCAGCTGCAGACAAGAAAATGGCGTTTTTATCCAAGAAAGAACTGTTTTCGGAAAAGCCATGGTTTACCTGGCTTATCGAACTTTATGGCGCTATTCCTATAGATAGGGAAAAGCCAGAGAAGTCGACTATCAAAAGCATCAAAAAACTGATTAAGGACGGATGGTCGCTCGGCATGTTTATCGAAGGAACTCGCTCGCGCAATATCGGTCAAATGGGTCAACCTCACACAGGAACCGCTTATTTTGCTAAATCAAATAATGTACCGATAGTTCCAGTGGGAATTTTGAACACTCAAAAAAATGGCGGAAAAGTCATTTGTCGTATCGGAAAACCAATTCAACCATCGGCAGATTTGGAGAAAACTACCTGGCAGGTGATGGAATCTTTGTCCGAACTTACTGGACACAAGCTTCCAGAACGCAAACAGGCTGGACAATAGACAAGCTGGGTGGTGAATTTACGAAGGCTGGGGGAAAACCACCAATTGGTTTTCAGGGGACAAATTCATAAACTAAAAACATCGAAAGCAATTCGATGCCAAACAACTCCCCCGTTAATAATCAGTCCAGCATTCCTATCATCAAGCGTAAGTGAGGCCCCCAATGAGCATGTTTAGAAATCCAGCCGATGAAGATACCCTCTGCCAAGTTCTCAAAGCATATGTCGAAGAATGGGGTCCAGAGAACGTAATCGTTTCAGTTCCCAAACAGTGGATGGAATACAGCGCAAGCAACCTGGGTCGTGTCAGACTCGAATTCTCCACTCAAGATACAGTGTCCATCCGTGTCGAATATGATTTCGTCCGTCTCAATTATGACGTTGCACTAGCTGCAGCCTAACACTAACAAGTTTTTTTTCACGGCAATCACAACAATGAAAGGGCTTTCAAAAGCCCTTTTTTGTTTGGCTCACTCGTCTCGCTCGATTGCAGCTCAAGAAGGTGAGAAACTCAGTTACCTTGCCGTTTGCAAAAGTGTAGAGATCTGCAATACGTCCAAAGGGCCAATTCGTCTCGTCCTTATAGCTAAGCTCACGTGCAAGCGTTTTGGCCATGCATGAGGCTTGCGCCTTCAAAAGATTTTTTCTCTATACTTCAAGACCACAATAGGTCCCGCCACCATCAAAAAGATCCATGCACTTTGTTCTTGGGGCGAACAAAGAGATGAATGCCTTTAAAAGCTTTTGTCTCAGATTCAAACAATAATGTTGGCTTGTTAGGCAGCTTGTTTTCTGAACTGTTCGAGCATCATTGTACATTGTCTAGCTGGCACTTGTTTGTTTGCAAACGCCTGAGCCAATTGATTGATACCATCTAACGAGGCTGGTTTTACTACGTTCAACTCGCTGCAGACTTCAAACATACTCATATGTTCGCTTACTGCTACTTCAGCACAGAAAAGCCAGTCTGAGAGATTCAGATTGCCCGAGCTGAGCAGAAAATTTCCGAAGAATCGCTCTTGAGTGTGCGTTTCTAAATGGGAATTGACCATCACGTCAATGTTTTTTAGATTGTCTTGTTTGAAGGATCTTTCAATCAAAGAAAGAACATGTATAAAGTCAATCCGACCATTTTGCACTGCAATCAAGGATTCGAGCATGGTCTTGAGCTGGTTGTGACCGCAAAGATTTTTTTGAATCAAAACCCAGCCTACAGTGACTCCAGTGGAAAGTGCTTCTTGTTGAGCTTTTTGCAAAACGCGAGCGGGCAAGATATTTGCTTTTTCGAGCAAAATCACAAGCGGATTTCTTTTGAAAGGAGCTTGTGGATTGAGATCTAGTTCACTGAGCGCTGATTGCAAGTCCATATAATTTTTGCTTGCATATGCAATGGCAGTAGCAGCAAAGCCACGATAGATCAAATTGCTTGACACCAGTTGGCTGGCTTGGCGAGCCAGTTTCAAATCGAGATTAGAAAGCATGCCGGTCATGGTTAAAATGTCGAATGGGTCGACACCGTGCAATAGTGCTATTTCAAATGCTTCTTTGATAACGTCTTTGTCGAGAATTCCGCTTGCGCGCAGCAACCAGGAAATGAGCGACTCATGGTCAGACAATCTGGGCAATCGTGCCACTTCGGGATTGAATACAACCAGCTTGCGCTTTTCGTTGCTTATTTGAACCACTGGATTCATGTCGATTACAGGCTCGGCACTGAATATCTGGTTGATGAATGTTTGGGTGTTAAGACAGATTTGGTTACTCATAAAAACGCACCAATTGGGGGGATTGAAGCTTGATTCCAGTTTGGAGCCAGAACCATGACGGGTCAATCTCGCCGTGCGTAAGATTACGAAGCCAAAGAGCTATTTTTAATCTGAGTTATTTTAGAACCAGTTCATTGTGTGTATAGGCTGACGAGTCTTATGGTCAATCCATACCAGTCTGTGCTTGAGCTTAGGCCATTCCATGGTGAAATACAGGCGCTTCTTGTTATAAGAATTGGGTTCTACTGTAAAGCTGATTTCTGAATCGAAACCACCTCCGCTCGATAATGAGTCGCGATTGCCATTTGAGTCTTCCAGGAAAAGGTCTATCGAGTAAAAGCGCTTAGCAGTCTGATTGTCGATTGCTACGTCCATTTTCATCAGTTTGCCTTCGACACCATCTTTTACGCTTTTGACATTTTCGATGTCGATTTTTAGACCAGCAATTGCAGGAGGTGCTTTTTTCGGTTTTGGCTCTACCGTCATTGGCATGAGCAGGTCGGTATCGATGCGCAGATTCAAGTCGTCGCCTGGCTCAAGCGTTGCTTTGGGACCTTTGCGCATGATGGCGAATCCGGTGGCAAGTAGGGCACCCGCGGCGGCACCACCAGCGATGTTATAACCGTGCATCGAAATGGTCGATGACATTCCGCAAATCTGATAAGCGAAAATTGCTCCAAGAACGGCACCACCTGCTGCGTGTGCCGCAATGATTCCAAATCCTTTTGCTTTCGTTTTCAGGGTGGAAGGTTTGAAATTGTCAGCTTCGGCAGTGAAGGCAAATTTTCTGCCGTCTGGCAATTCGAGCGTTTTGAAGGCAATTTCGTAAAAGGTGTCGCGACCGACACGACGCTGTCCATGCACTTTTGAAACTCTTCCATATAAAATGGTGCCTTCTGGAATCACTCGATTATTTTCGATGAAAATATCTTCGGTCGTTTTGGCTGTAATCTTTTGACCTTCTTGGGCCGGGTGCAATTTACCATCGAGGTCTCTGTCAGCTAAACGCATCCCCATTGTGGGAACGAGCGCAAGTTTGAGCTTGAGCGGGGTGCCTTTTGGTACGCAGTAAGTGACTCCGCCCTGTAGCATTTTCGTGCCGTCGGCTGTAGCTATTGCTTCAGCTGATTGATTCTCAGTCTGGTCGCCGCTTGCCGTTGTTCCAGTATCGATTTTGGCTTCTTGAGACTGCAAGGTCGGCGGGTCTTCAAGTAAGTTGTCCGGAATTTCCGCTTCCTGGGCAAACACATTTCCTGCTTGAAGCAGGAGCGATTGGCACAGCATCAGTGACAAGACTAAAAGAGAAAGTTTTCTGTTTTTCATGGCTCGAATTATCGGTTATTAAGTTCTTGAATACCTTAAGCAAGCTCAATGAGTTAAGTGTTGAATGAAGATAGGGGTTGTAAACAGGTAAATTGAGCTTGTGGAGGGAATAGGGAATATGGTTAAGCAAATGTCGACCATCTTAAAATAAGGCAATTTATGGTTAATTCGCAATCCCCGACTTCTACGCCTCACGCTTCTAAAAATCCAAACGATCGCACTTTGACCATGGAACCTGCCATAGAGCAGGAAAATGCCAAGGTTTCAATTATCAAATACAGCGAAGATTTGCTTGTCGAGCTTCATGACCTGATAAAAAAGAAACAACTTCTGGACGCTGTGCTGGTCGATGCCTCTATGGTTGGCTTTTTGTTTCCTTCTGAAATTTTGCTTGAGTGTTCAAAATTAGTGCCTCAACTAATCGAAGTCGGTGGAGCTTTGATTTTTCTTTCAGCCGATGGAGCCGTTGCAGTTATTCGCGAATCTTTGAGTGCACCGCCTCAGCTTAGAATTTTTTCCAATTACAGAGAACTTTTCGACCTGTCCACCAATATCCGCCACTATGTGAAATTGGCAGTAGGTAAGGATACTGAGTTCGGTTCAGACCGAACTGACCTGGCTCAACAGGTTTTGATGTCGATTACACCAGTTCTCACAGACAAAGGTCTGGATCGCAAGACTGCCATTGAAGTGTCGAGCAAGCAAAACCTGGTACTTGGGCTTATAGACAATTATTCGTCGCTAGCCTCTTTAGTAGAGCGATGCAAGGACCGAATGGACGAAGAGCAAGTGCTTGAAACGCTCAAAGAACTGGAAAAAGAAAAATCGATTTATCCGATGTTTTCTAAAGTGCCTTTCCTGGTCGAGTCATTCAAAAATCAAGGTTCTTTTTCGATTCAGGAGTATTTTTTGCGCTGTCAAATTTTGACTCAAGGTCAAATAGATGCTTTGCTGCTTGAATTGCAAGGCACGCCAAAGCGAGAGCGCATGACTCTTGGTGCTCTTGCAGTGAAAAAGGAAATGATCAATTCTCGTCAGCTCGAAGTAGCTATTCAGGATCAGACATTTTATGGACCTTCGGAGTCTAACGATAAAGTGAAAGGTGCTGCCGCCGGAACTGCAGAAGAAAAGCGTGTTCAGTCTCTGGTCGGACATCTTGGTTCGACCGACCCGATGAGCTTGTTGCAGAACATGGCGACTAACCGAGATACAGGTATACTCTCGGTCGAGAATAGAGATTTGCAATTCAAATGTTATTTCGAAGCGGGCAAAGCAGCACACGCTCGAATAGGCAAAATGCATGGAAATGACTCTGTGGTTGAATTTGCTTCAGCCTGGCGACAGGGCATTTTCGTTTTTATGAAACGCGAGCTTTCAGAAGACCTCACAAAAGACACTTGCAAATTAACCAAAGCGCTCGACAAACTCTTGCTTGATGCTGCGCTTGCTCAAGACAATACTGATGTAGTTTGGAAAAAATTGCCTGGTGGCATTGAAGCCGTTCTGGAAAAAGTGGAAGCGAGAAAAGACAAGCTTGCTGGCGATGCGCTTATAGATCCAAAAGAGAAAAAAGCGCTTACCGCCAAACAAATGGATTTGTGCAAGCGCATCTGGAGTTCGCTTGATGGGCTCACTCCACTGCATCGCGTTATCCGGACTTTACAGGATGTGACTACGGCTGATGCGGCTTATAGTGTTGGCATTTTGTGGGACTATCAACTAGTCAAGGTTCCCGAAGGCGATCTGACCACGCCGCTTGAAAAATTCCAATTGTTGATATCGATGGTCAAAGAACAAATAGGATCGGACCGTTCCAATGCCTTTTTGCGCTTGAGTTTCAGAGACACTCTGGGCTATTCATCTGGCGCCAGGGTATTTATTTTGAGCAATAAGGGCGAAGTCGGTATCGATATGGTGGCAATCAGACGCCACAGTTCTTCCTTGACCACGGTGCTTCAGGATCTTGAAAACTGGCAGGTCAAGTATATCGAGTACATTTCAGCCGAGCTTGACAAGCAGACGCTTCTTACAATCATCCACAATATTCATGACAAGGGCGAATCCAAACAGTAGATTCAGCCTCTGATTTAGTGCTTAAATTATGTCCGGCATAGTTAGAGCGGATGTAATTGACATGCGATTTTTCCCGGGTTCACTTTTGTTATTGGCGTTATCGTATTCGTTTTCTTTTGGTGCTGGCACGTGTCAGGCTCAAGATAAAACGCAAGCAAGTGGTTCCAATCAAGAATTCGTTTGCGCACCATATATAAAATTGGCTGTAGCAGCCAATCCTAATACAGCACCTCTGGTGCTGGCAAAACTGGCCAAAGACAATTGTGACGAAGTCCGCAAGGCGGTGGCACTCAATCCAAGCTGTCCTGACGATGTCAGACCTGCTCTAGCCGAGGATACCAACCAGGTCGTGGTGGAAGCTCTTCTTGCAAGCAGCACGCCTTTGAAGAATGACGTTTTGCTCAAATTATCCGATTCGAGCGAACCCAAGATTCTAGAGAGTCTAGCTGCCAACCCGCTTACTCCTGGACCTTTGCTCAATAAATTGGCTCATGGAAAAATACAGACCGAATATTTGCTTTTGAGCTTGGCTAAAAACAGGAGCACCACCCCTGAGGTCACGAATCGACTTGTGAAAGTGGGCGACAGATTGGTGCGAACCTTGCTTGCGCGCCAGCCTCGTTTGTCCGAGCAAGCCTATCAGGAACTATCTGACGATGGCGATCTTGGTGTGCGTGCCATGGTGGCAAGCAATGTCTCAACTCCTCCTCGATTTCTCGACAATTTGGCTAAAGATTTGCACGCGACCGTAAGAGTGAGTGTTGCATCCAACTCGAGCTCATGGGAAGGGACACTCTCCAAACTGGTTACTGACAAGCGCTGGGAAGTGCGCATGGAAGTGGCGCGCAATTTGAAAACACCGAAAGATTCTTTGAAAATACTTGCCGCAGACAAAAACGACAAAGTACGTTGGGCTGTCGCATGCAACAGCTCTGCACCAGATGCGGTGTTGCTCACTCTGGCTCAAGACTCGAACGAAATGGTGCGCAATGCCACTGCTGCAAACGCATCTGCTACCGCACCTGTTCTGGCTAAACTTGCTGAGCGTGCAGTCAAAGGCGGTCCTGAAAATCTGGCACTTGCTCAAATTCTGGCTGTGAGAAGCGATATCAGTGCCGATGCTATGAAAGCCCTAAGCAAGCACGAATCGCCTCTGGTGCGCTCAGCCCTTTGTGCTAACGGCCAGTTGACTCAAGAAATTGCCGTTGCCCTGGCCTCAGATGAAAACTCTATCGTGCGAGCCTCGCTTGCCTCGAGCAAACAGGTTGCTCTGGAAAAAGTTTCGAGTCTTTTGAGCGAAGATAAAAATGAAATGGTTCGCATCGCTCTTGCTGCCAACAAAATGACACCGCAGATTTGTCTACAAACCCTGGCTCGTGATACCAGTTCTAGCGTTGTACGTGCAGTGGCTGGCAATACGGCATGTTCGCTCGAGATTGTGGAAATGTTAATTTCTTCGGGCGATCCCATGGTTCATCGCTTGATCCTCTTGCGAGGCGCTCCTGGCGCCAAACATCCAAGCGACGTGGTGCTGACCAAAATGTTCAGCAACGCAAATACTCTCACCCGCGCTTACATCGCTTCATTGTCCAGTGTTCCACAGACTATATTGAACGATCTCGCCAATGACAAAGATTCAGCCTTGCGAGCCGTTGTCGCAGGTAATGCAAATCTTCCTGATGCCTCATTAGCCGTTCTGTCAAAAGATCCAAGTCCCCTGGTGAGAGCCACACTTGCCGCAAACAGAGCTTGCGGTAACGAGACTTTGCAAATTCTCTCGCAAGATCAAGACGAGCAAGTGCTCATGGCTGTGGCAGCCAATAAGAAGACGCCGTCTGATGTCCTGGCGAAGCTAGCAAAAGATGTCAGACCCGAGATTCGCTACGCTGTTGCCTGCAATGCCAGTGCTCCAGCAGTGGTGCTTGATCAATTGGCTTCTGACTCGACCATCTGGCTTAATACATTTAGCAAATAGGAAACAAGATGAAAGACGCAGTAATCGTAGATGCAATTCGCACACCAATTGGACGCTATGCTGGTTCGCTCAAAGATGTCCGCCCAGATGATCTGGCGGCGCACGTCATAAAAGAAATCGTAAAGCGAAACGAGTTAGACGCTGACCTTATTGAAGATGTCTTGATGGGCTGCGCCAATCAGGCCGGAGAAGACAACAGAAACGTTGCTCGTATGGCTTTGTTGCTTGCTGGTCTTCCTGTTACTGTCGGTGGTGGCACGGTCAATCGTCTTTGTGGTTCGGGCATGATGGCAGTTAACGAAGCTGCACGTGGAATTCAAACTGGAGCTGGCGATGTTTATCTGGCTGGTGGTGTGGAGTCGATGACCCGCTCGCCATTCGTGATGGCAAAACCAGATTCGGCATTTCCTCGTGGCGAAATGCGTATGTTTGATACCACATTAGGCTGGCGCTTCACCAATGAGAAATTGGCTCAAGCATATTATCCATTTTCGATGGGCGAGACAGCAGAAAACGTTGCCGAAAAATATAAGATCTCTAGAGAAGCTCAAGACGAATTCGCTTTGCAAAGTCAGCATAAATATCAAGCTGCCAAAGACAAGATGAGCGAAGAAATCGTATCCGTCCAGGTCCCCGGCAAAAAGCCAAAAGCCCCGTCTGAAACTTTCGCGCAAGATGAGCATCCGCGAGCTGATACCAAAATAGAAGATTTGACCAAGCTCAAACCCGCTTTCAGAGATGGCGGAACCGTAACGGCCGGGAATTCTTCTGGTATCAATGATGGTGCAGCCTGCTTGTTACTCGCATCCAGTGAAACCGCCCAGAAACTAGGGATGAAAGCACGTGCTCGTATAGTGTCGTCAGCAGTGGCAGGTTGCGATCCGGCTATAATGGGTATTGGTCCGGTCGAAGCAACGCGTAAAGCGCTTAAGCGCGCCTCGCTCTCTATCAAAGATATAGACCTCTTCGAACTAAACGAAGCTTTTGCCGCCCAGGTTTTAGCCTGTGTCAAAGATCTTGAAGTGCCAATGGACAAGCTCAATGTCAATGGCGGTTCAATCGCCCTTGGACATCCTTTAGGAGCGTCAGGTGCACGCATCCTGACCACGCTTTTGTATGAGATGGAGCGTCGCAAAAGTCGTTATGGTCTTGCCACAATGTGCATTGGGGTTGGGCAAGGTATTGCCACAATCATCGAGCGTTTAGACTGAGCTTTATAGAAATAATCTATAAGTTTGATTAGAAAAGAGTCTGATAACGCGCACTTTTTATAATTGTATTTTCCATGCCCGGGCATGTAGTTACTGGTAATACTCCTATTTGGGAATTTAATGGAGAGCCAAAAATTCACTTTTCTCCAGTTTTCGGACGTGCGCCTGGATTTGCCGCAAAATCAGGGGCTACTTTCGTATAGTGCGACCCAGCGTCTGGAGCGCTACACAGACTTGATCGAATCGTTCATCAATGCTCTGCGTCTGGCCCAAGATAAGCAAGTGGACGCGGTCTTTCTTCCAGGCGGTCTTTTCAATCTTAAAACCATACGCTCGCAAACAATCGAACTTCTGCTCGATGCCATAAGCGAAATCAGTCCCATTCCGGTAGTGATCACAGCCGGCTCGCTCGACCCTTATCAGGACGATTCGCCCTATAATTCTGATTTTTTGAAGGTTTGCGGTATTAAACCATGGCCGGACAATGTTCATGTTTTTACCAGTAGCGAATTTGAAGCGGTGAAATTACCAAACCGAGCCGATGTAACCGTTGTCGGCATGTCTCATGTGGGAACGAAACCCAATTACGATCAGGTCCTGGCTCAGCAACTGCCAAAAGACGAATCGAGTTTGTTTAACATACTTGTTTTTTCAGGTGCGCTCGACTCCTATCAGGGACCTATTTATCCCCAGCTTGCAGGTCCTAATAAGCCAGCGCCTTTCACCGAAGAACAGCTTGAAAGCCAGGATTTCGACTATGCCGCAGTTGGCGGTTACCCAGATTTACTTGCGGTCTATGCGCCTAATCAACGAGTTCTTGGCGCTTATTCAGGATGTCTTAGCAGTTCAACTTTTGAAGAACTGGGACCAAAAGTGGCTATTTTAGGTCAAATAACTTACGACCCCGAGCGGGGCAAAGAAATTTTGCTCGAGCCGGTCGAAGTTTCGTCTTTCAGGCTGGTTTATCTGGCTGTAGATATAACTGGTCTTGATGCTGAGGCGATTAAAGAAGAAATCAATTATTGTATGCAGGAGCAAGACGTTCGTCCGGATCACGATATTGTCGCACTAAGTCTGGAAGGATCATTTTCGCCTGAGTCGGATCCGCTTGCGGTGATAAAAGACATCGAGTCCGATTTTTATAGATTGATTTTCGTCAATCGCACCCGTCCGAATTATTTGTCGCAAGAATTCGATCCAAGAACTACTGAAGCTCGTTATGTCGAGCGAATGTTGCAACGCTTGCAAGAGGCCGAGCGCAAAATGGCAGAACTGTCTGGTCGAGATAGTTTGACCGGATTGCCTGGTGCTTTCATATCTGCCAAAACTGTTGAAGATGCGCTCTACTACGGTCTTGACGCTCTGAAGCAAAAACGAGTCACTATCCGTCATGTCGATTAAGAGTAAAAATAAATGAAAATTACTAGAATCGACTTTGAAGGATTTGGTGCTCTGACAAACAGAACAGTAGATTTTGACGCCGATAAACTGAATCTGGTAGTGGAAGCGAACGAATTTGGAAAATCCACTATGGTCGAAGCCACCTGGGCTATTTTGTATGGACTGAACGAAAAGGATTCATTCAAGCCCTGGAAAGAGGGGGCGTCATTTAGTGCCAGCATGGATCTTGAAATTGGCGAGAAAAAACTTCGTATCATTCGCGATTTCGATAAAGAATCTGTTCAAGTACTCGATTTGAATTTCGGTTTGCGCGATGTGACACCACAATATCTGGGCAACGAGAACGAAGACCAGGTTGGACTCAAGCTCCTGGGCATGAATCGCGACACTTTTCGCAATACCTGTCTTGTGGGGCAGCGTCACCTCGAAATAAATCATATGACAGATTCGAGTGCTGTTGCTGCAGAGATTCAGGGCATAGCCGATTCTTCTTCGCCTGATACCAAGGTTAGTGCCGCGCTCCAAACGATAAGCCAGACACTGAGCCGATTCATGCATGGCAATAGACTTTGCCACATAAACGAACTTCTACGTGAGCTGGAAGGTCAGCGCAGCGATTTGATGAAGCGAATGCGTTCGATGGACGCCGAGCGCGGACAGTGTCGCGAATGGTTCTCGGAAATTCAAGCGATAGATGAAAAGCTCAGCACTGACGCCGATGCGCCAAAGCAAGAAGAAATAGTCGAAGAGGAAGTTGAAGTAGAAGAAGACAATTCTGAAAGTGCCGAAGCAACGGCATTGCGTGAAGAGTTGAAACTGATAGAATCGGCAATTCAAAAATTGCGTAATCAAGAAGAGAAAAAGCAAGCACTGATTGACGCTGCCAGCATAAATACAAAAGACAGTCCTATTACTCAAGAACAGATGGACTTTCTCCTGCGCTTGTGGGAAAAAGAAGAGGCTATCGTAAACGACATCAACCTTTTGCACGAATACATGGAGCCACATCAGGGTGAGATTGCCGCGCGCGAAAACGAAGTGATGGACAGATATTCGGACTATAAAGGTCTCGACCAGTTTACTAATTCTGAAGCCCAGACAATCTCTACTTATGCCGTGAATCTTTTCAATTTGGTCAAACAAATGGACGAGATGAAAGCAAAAAATCCAGAATTTGCCACTCTTACAAATAATGGCGCTGGAACTGGTGAGTACGAGTCGGCAAAAGCCAAGTTGAATGAGTTTGCAGGGCTTTCTCCAGAAGAAGTCGAAGAGGCGAAAAGCTACGCATCATTATTGGTGGCGTTTCGCGACCAGGCTGCTGATACTGCACGCAAACTGAGCGAAACTAAAGGCCAGTCTAGCGAGCTTACAAGCGATCGTAACAAAGCTCGAATTTTCAATGTAGCAAGAGTTGCTGGGTTACTTGTAGCAGCGGTAATAATGCTTGCTGCACCATCTATTCTTTCTGCCATGAAAGTGGCACTGCCACAGCCCGTGGTGGCAGGAAGTCTGATTATAGGCCTGCTCACCATGCTTATAAGTTTCTTCTTCCTTGGTCGGGTTCTGAACACATCTTATTTCAAGCAAGATGAACACGACAATCTTGGGCAAGAAGTGCAAAAACTCGAGATTGCGTTGTCCAAGGGTGAAGAAAAGGTCGCAAATCTGGAAAACAAAATTGGTGTACTGGCTAATCGTTGCGGTATGCCAGACAAAAAGCAATTTATCGCCAAGCTGCAGCAACAGTCTGCACCGGCTTCTCAGAAGGAGACCGACGAAGAACAATTGCGTCAACTCTATTTGACCAAACAACAAAACTGCAAACGTTTGCAAAGCGACCTGGCTTATTTCTTCAACAAGGCAGGTATTGCTACGGTGGAAATCGAGCCTCAATCAGCAATCGCTCTTTCTGAAAACATTAATGACTTCAGAAAAGATGTGGCAGAATTGCAGGAACGTCGCGCTTCTTTGTATGACCATGAAGAGCGCATGCGTCAGATGGAAGAAGACCTTTCTTTGACTGAGGCGAATATAATCGAGTTTCTTGAACAAAATCAGATGTCGTGCCAGGGCAATTTCGAACTGGCAAAAAATCACGTTGCGTCTCTGATTGATTTCTTTGAAAACAGAAATTCTCCTCATCCGGACCTTGCAGTCATTGACGCTGGTTACGGTGATGAAAGTGCAAGACACACTACTCAACAAGAATTAATCGAAAGACACATAGCGGCAAGTACCAGGCTCGAAGCGCATCTTGCAAAGGCTGGCGATTCGGTCAAAACCAAAGTTCAGAAAGTAAGAGTTACTCCTACAGTTGAATTGATGCCTGCTAAAGAAGTCGAAGAATTGCGTCATAAAAAAGAAGATTTGACCGTAAAAATCAGAACCACTCTAAAAAGTCGCGATGAGTTGTATCTCGACACTCTGGAAGAATTGAACAGAGTCGACCACGAAATTGTCATTTCTAAACGAGCAAAACTGGCTTTAGAGCTGGCTTATGAGATGCTCAAGCAATCGTCGCACGAAACCTATGCAGACTGGTCAGTACAGCTCAATAAAATATCTACTGAGCTTTTGCAGCAGCTTGGTGGCGAGATTGAAATGCTCGAATTTTCTAAAGACTTGCATTTGAAAGTAAAATTGAGAAATCATCAAAACATTTTTGATTCCAAAGATATCATAACCAAACTATCGACCGGAACAAAAGAGCAAATACACTGGATGGCGCGCTTGATCATCTCGCGATTCCTATCCAGTCTCGAGCCATTGCCGATATTTCTCGACGAACCTTTTAGCGAAGCTGATGATGCTCGTTTTTTAGGCATAATGTCATTCTTGATCGACTCTATTCTGCCAAACAATCAAGTGGTCATTTTCAGCTGTCACCAGCAACGCCACCAGTGGCTCAAGCAGCAATTAGAAGCCGAGCAACAAGAAAAGCTGGCATTCAAGCATTAAAAGCCAGAATCACCTGCAGGAGGCGTATAACGCTTGCCTGGACCCGATGAATTTTGTCCTGGACCTTCTTGTTCTTCGTCTCTTCTGCGCATATAAGGTGAAGGCTTCGCTCCTTGTGGCGCTACCTCGCTTGGTTTGATCATTTGTTCAAGTTTGATGATGCGGTTGCGCAACTGTTGTATACGCGGATCGTTTGGTTTTCTTTCAGCCAAATACTTTATTGCTTCTTTGTATTCTTTAATTGCTGATGAATAATGCTTTTCAGATTCGAGCATCATTCCAAGCTGCATATGCGTTTCTTGATTGGTCGGGTCGTAATCGAGCGATCGGTGCCAGTTGTCGAGCGCACCCTGGTGGTCTCCGATAGCAAGGCTGCAGACGCCCATGTCGCTATAGATTCGATCTAAAGGCTCGTTTTTTAAAGGCTGGTCTGTTTTGAGCAAATCGTTGAATTCGCGCAGAGCCTCAAGCCATTTCTTCTGCTTCATTTTGCACTCGGCTAAATGCATCCAGGCTTGAGTCCATTTCCAGGGCTTTTCTCCCAGAGCTGAAACGAAATAGGCTTCGGCAGTTTGAAATTCCTTTTTGTTTTCGGCAATCAAGCCTTCCAGATAATATTGTTTCTCGTAAGGTGCTCCAGCCATGCGGGCACCACCAATCGCTTCTTCAGCTTCTTCGTAGCGCTCGTTGCGCAGGTGAATCTCTGCCATAGCCATAAAGGCGTCGGGAAGAGGCTCGACAGACGTGTTTGTAGCCACTTTCAAAGATGCGATAGCTTTATCGTCTTTGTTCTTTTCTTTATAACAGATGCCAAGCCAGTAATGAGCTTCAGGGTAAAAGCCGTTGCGGGCGAAGTATACAGCTTGCAAAAATGAATCGATAGCACCGTCGAAGTCTCGCGCCCGCATACGTGCTGTGCCTTCGTAAAAGTGAGCTTCTGCAGGAGTCTGGGTATTTTTGCCTTTGCGACCATATTTGGCTATAGCAGGAGCGGAATCAAGCAGAATATTGCCTGAGTATAAAACTCCAGACATAGCTAAAATTGCCAGAATTAGTTTGTGTTTGCGGTTTGTTTTCTTCACTGGATAAATCCAATTGTTAATCGAAACGTTTGATCTTGAATTCGATTTTAACCAAACCAGAAATATAAATCATTAGGAGACAGGCCAGATAAAGCAAAATTGCTTGCCAAAAGTTGATTGCTGGTACGAAAGAAGCAAAATTAAAACTGGCCAGGAAGTTCCAAAGCGATTGTATCGCCAGGGTAGGCAAGACCACTACCAGGCTCAAAAGTCCAAGAGTGCCAGCGCCCAGTAATAGAAATAAAATCAGTTTGCTTTCTGCTGAAAATCGCATTTAATTTGCCGCCAATAATTCTACGAATTCTTCCTCAGACAGGACTTTGACATTGAGACTTTCTGCTTTTGCAAGTTTCGAGCCTGGATTTTCGCCTACGACCAGATAACTTGTGTTTTTGGATACAGACGAGCTGGCTTTTCCGCCTCTTTGTTTAATCTCTGTCTCCGCCTTTAGACGATCCATTCCTTTTAATGTGCCTGTAATCACAAAAGATTTTCCAGCCAGTGCATCAGACACCTTGAGCGCTGCTTTGGCATCTTCTTTGTCTTCGAGGCTCACGCCGTATTCTTTTAGCTTTGCGATCAAATTTATTGTTTGAGGATTCTTGAAAAACTCGCTCACCGAGCGCGATATATTGGGTCCGACACCTTCGATTTTTTCAATTTCAGAAGCACTTGCAGACGCCAGTTTTTCGACCGATGGAAAGTATTGCGCCAGGTCATAAGCCATATTCACACCTACATGTGGAATGCCCAGCGCTGCAAACAAATTAGCCATTGGTCGATTTTTAGCAGACTCGGTCTGTTGCAAAATTTTCTCGGCCGATTTTTTGCCCATGCGCTCCAGGGTCAAAAGCGAGTCCAGGTCGAGTTTGAAAAAATCCGCGGCGTCTTCGACAAGACCGCTTTCTACCAGCTGTTTGACCAGGACTTCTCCTACCCCGTCTATATTCATCGCTTCTTTGCCGACGAAATGTTCGAGTCTTCTTGTGATTTGTGCTTTGCACCCATAAATGTTAGGACATTTAAAAGCCGCTTCGTCTGCGCCTCGAACAAGTGGTGTGTCACAAATCGGACAGGTCTCTGGGTAAACTACAGGCTCGCTTTGTGCTGGTCTTTTTTCGAGCACTACGCGCAATACTTCAGGAATGATTTCGCCTGCTTTGCGCACTACAACGGTGTCGCCTGGGCGAACATCTAAACGTTGAATCTGGTCGTAGTTATGCAAGCTCGCCCGTTTGACCGTGGTGCCTGCCAGTTTCACCGGTTTGAGCATGGCGCAGGGTGTGACAGCGCCTGTGCGTCCGACGTCGAATTCGATAGATTCGAGCACCGTCTCTGTTTCTTCGGGCGGATATTTGAATGCTATCGCCCAACGCGGGCTGTGCGACGTGGCACCAAGCCAGTCCCACAGTTTTATGTCGTCCAGTTTGATTACGATTCCGTCGGTCTGGTAGTCCAGGTGGTGGCGTTTTTCGTCCCAGAGTTGACAGAATTCTTTTACTTCGCTCATGCCGTGCACAAGCTTGAAGCTGGGCTCTACAGGAAATCCGAGTTCTTTGAGCATGCTCATGGTGGCATGGTGAGACTTTGGTTGTTCTATTTCTTCGTCGTGAACATAAGCGTTGTAAGTCCAGATTGATAATTTGCGCTTGGCTGTTTTACGTGGATCCTTTTGTCTGAGCGAGCCGCTTGCGCAGTTTCTGGGATTGGCAAAAAGTGCTTCGCCTTCTTCTTCAAGCTGTTTATTTACTTCGCTGAAATTCTGAACAGACATATAGACTTCGCCTCTGATGTCTATTTCAGCAGGAATTTTTTTAGATCCATCTGGCAGAGTAAGAGCATTCAATTTTTTGGGAAGACTCTTTATCGTTTTCAAATTGAGGGTGACGTCTTCGCCCACGTCGCCATTTCCTCTTGTGGCGCCTTCGACCAGTTCGCCATCTTTGTATGTGAGTGCAATCGAAAGTCCGTCAATCTTCAGTTCGCAAACATAGCCCAACTTCGAAACGTCGTTTGCATCAAGCGCTTTGGCAAGACGTTCTTCCCATTTGTCGAGATCGTCTGTGCCCATCGCATTTGCCAGACTGAGCAGCGGATGTCTGTGGTGGACCTGTTTGAACTCGGTGCTTGGCGCGGCTCCCACCTTTTGGGTGGGGCTTGCTGGCGTTTTCAATTCCGGAAATTTCGTTTCCAGTTCGATTAATTCGTTGTACAAATTATCGAACTCTTGATCCGATATTTCCGGATTGTCTAAAACGTAATAGCAAAAGCGATAATGCTCGATAAGCGGAATCAGCTCTTGCACACGCTTTTGCGCTTGCTCGAATTCTATTGCCAGCACCCGAAATATTTCCTTAGTTCAAGCCTTCTCTGGAAAGAATAACGCAATCACCTTGAGCGGTGCCCGAACAGATAGCTGCTGCACCATATTTGGCGCCGCGTTTTTCCATTTCTTTTGCAAGAGAAAGAAGAATTCTAGCTCCAGAAGCTCCAATAGGATGTCCAAGAGCGATGGCGCCACCGTTGACGTTGACTTTCTCAGAGTCGATGCCAAGCATTTGCATCGATTTGAGAGCTACGGCAGCGAATGCTTCGTTGATTTCCATCAAGTCCAGGTCTTCGACAGTCAAACCGGCTTTCTTCAATGCTTTCTGAGTTGCAAGCGCTGGCACTGTGTGCAAGTAAGGAACGTCCTGTCCAATTGATGCATGTGCCACTATTTTTGCCAGTGGTTTCAAGCCGAGTTCTTTAGCTTTAGCAGCGCTCATAACGAGCAACATGCAAGCACCATCGTTAACACCAGGAGCGTTTCCAGCTGTGACTGTGCCTTTGTCATAAAAGACTGGTTTCAGTTTTGCCAGAGCTTCTATCGATGTATCGGCGCGTGGGGACTCGTCTTTATCTATGACAGTGACTTTGCCTTTGCGGTCTTTGATTTCGGTAGGTTGGATTTCGCGGGCGAAAGTGCCGTTGGAAATAGCTTCGCAAGCGAGCTTGTGGCTTCTGTAAGCCCATTTGTCCTGTTCTTCGCGAGTAATGCCAAATTCTTCTGCTACTTTGGCACCGTGCACAGCCATGTGCACTGAAGTGACCGGGCACTCAAGACCATCAGCCAGCATCGAGTCTTTGAGTGGGGTGTGACCCATTCTTTGACCAAAGCGAGCGGCGTTTGCATCAACTATATAAGGAGCCTGACTCATGGATTCCATGCCGCCTGCAAGAATAATGTCGCCGTCTCCGGCTTTGATGCGAAGGTCAGCAAGGCTAACAGCGCGCATACCTGAAGCACAGACTTTGTTGACTGTAGTGGACTCCACAGTATTTGGAATGCCGGCCTTCAAAAGAGCCTGACGAGATGGAATCTGCCCACAGCCTGCTTGAATGACTTGACCGATAATTACTTCATCAATCTGATCGCCTTTGATTTTGTGTTTTTCAATCAAAGCTTTCATCAGAGGAGCCGAAAGGTCAATGGCGCTTAATGTGGACAGTGTCCCGCCCAATTTGCCAAAAGGAGTCCTAAGACCATCCACCAACACTACTTCAGTAACGTTTGCCATTTGAAAAGACCTCTTGAAATTGCATCCTTATATGATCGTAGCGGCAAATTTCATCAAAAACCCGATTGTTTCTCTTTTGTACATAATTGGGTATGACTAAAATTACGCCTTGAAAGCGCCTTTTCGCGTCAGGTTTTCAATAGAGTTAAAACGCCCGAAAACAAGTCTGGATGAACGAGTACGAAGAAGATCAAATGGCTAGAGTGCCGGCTTCCAAGAGGGGCGTGGCATTTTTATGCGACGTTGTGCTCATTTTCGTCGCCAGCATTTTGATAACCACGGTCATGCACATGATTGACCTGGTGGTGCCTCTTTTAACTCGTTATGTTTCCCAGGTGCTGGTCGCCTGTTTACTTCTTCTGATTCGTGATTATTTCAACTCAGGGCGCGGTTTCGGCAAAATGTTCATGGGTCTTGAAGTGGTCGACTATGACACTCTAGATAAACCAAGCCTGATGCAGTCTATCAAGCGCAATATCTTTCTTTTTGCCCCGGTTATCGCGGCTGAACTGGTTCAGATTATTCTTTTCGTCTTGCCCAAAGGTGCCTGGGGCAGTTGGATAACGATTGCTTTGAGCGTCATTGGGGGGATTTATGTCTTCGTCATTTTGCCTCTTGAATTTGTTGTTTACAACAAAAGTGAAGAAGGGCGAAGATTGGGCGACATCTTTGCAAATACGATTGTAATTGAGTCCTGATCTGATAGAATCAGCTTTCTTTTGCAAAGTAGAGACTTATGGCTTCTAAAACTGCTTATATCTGGGGTCCGATCTCCATGTTCAGCGCCCCGCTCTCAGCGTCCTTATTGGATGCTGGATGGAATGTTCATGTGGCGTTCAAGTCGTCACTGAATCTAATGAGTTTGTCGCCGCTCGATTTGAAGAGCACGGCTCAGGTGGCAATCGATCAGTGTTTGCAAACACTGGTTCCAGATCGCGAAAGACTCAGAAGCCTGGCCAATAATTTAAAATTCGTCTCTCCAAACGAAATTGATAGTGATACCAAATACGATGTTGTAATCTTCGCTGGTATCGCACCTAATTTCGACGAACCTCGTGTTCCTCGTGCTCCGTGGGCAGCCAAAGAGTTGAAGACTCTGGTTGACAAAATTCGCGGCACTCAGCTTATGGTCATTAGCTCAATATTTGGCGGCGTGCAACCCACTGGATTTGTTCCAGAAGAAGTTGAATTCGCTCGTCGCAAACCCAAAACTTCCTGGGAAGGTGTTTGCCAGCAATACGAAAACAAAGTTTTGCAATCGCTTGCAGGATGCGATTCTCCCTGGCATTTAGTGCGCTTGCCATTTCTTACTAATTCATTTGGAAAAGAATTGCACCATCACACAAGCGGTCTCGATCATCTTTTCAAAACGCTTTGTGATCGCGCTGAACAACTTAAGACTAATTTCCAACCAGGCATTCCAAAACTAAGACTCAATTTCGATCCTGACTGTGCATTGAGTTTCCTGCCTATCGATAGTGCCGTTAGCTTCTTCATGCGTTATCTTGAGGACGGCAATCGTCCTCGCATCTTGAATCTGGTCTCGACCAATGCTCCTTTGAACAGAGAATGGATCGGTCATCTGGGCAATGCACTCGATGTAGACATCGTAAGCACCGAGAAAGATGACGAACTCAATCTTCCATCTGTAATCAAACAATCGTTGCACGACAATTTCCAGATAGCATCGCGTAATCTGTACGAGCTGGTCGGTCGCTACAATTTCCCGCCAGTGATAGCCGACGAAAACTATTTCAGACGTCTCATCACTTTTAACAAAGACCATCTCTGGGTAGATAAACCCAAACTCGAATTGCCCAAAATCAGTATCATGCCTGAAACCAGCGTGGCGCATGTCGATCCTGAAAAACAAATTGCCGAATATTTCGACCATCAATTGCCAGACAGTTTGAACACTGGAACTCAGCTAGATAAAGCTTTGAGCAAGGGATTATCGATTGGTATTTTCATCAAAGAAACAAGCGAACTTGGATGGATTTTGAAAGTAGAAAACGGCGAGCATGTAGTGAAACGTTTTTATCTTGAAGACGAGAATCCCACAATCAGTTTCAGATTCAAACGCGACGCTTTCATGAAAATCATTCAAAACAAGCTTTCGATGAATCAAGCCATTCTCACTAAACAAGCTGATTTCCACGGACCAATGCTGCCATCGGTTAAAACCGCAGCACGTTTGGATCAGTTTTTCAGAGAAAATCCTTTAGTCTGAGTTGATTGAGCCTGAATATGCGAAAAGAGCTGCCGACGAAATGAAACGTCAATGTAAGCATAATCTTGAAGCCATTATCTAGGTCCAGACTAAAAGACAAGGTTTGTTTTCATGTATTTTGGAATCATTCGTTATGAGTGGTAAATCTAACTGCAGTGCTGTAGCAACAATTGATTTGTCGAACAAATCTGAATTGAAATTCAAATGGTGAACGAGCTTTGCTGTTTCGTGATCAAATGGTGCGGGATTAACCATCTGATTTGCGAAGAGAGCGTCGATCCAGTCTCCATAGAATTCTGATATTTGGATTTTGCCTGACTGGATGAGTATGGAAATCTCTAATAAAACTGCGGCGGGAACATAAATAGCAGATTTTCCATTGTAAATGCAGTCATCAAAAATCTGCTTCACCTTCAAACTCAGTTTACGATTTGAGCTGCAAAAATAATGAAGTAGAGGATGGGTATCGGATACGAATTGACGATTACTCAAGGTTTTCAACTGATTTTGTGATTGCTTGCTTACACAATGCAGCTATAAATCGATCGGCTTCTTCCAAATCCCCAACGATCTTTACTGATCCCATTAACCGATTCACCGGATTATTCGCATTCCGGGAATCTTCTGTAGTGGGTTTAGGTTTGCTGCTCTGAGCAACGCTTTTTGTTTTTCGTTTAGATTCAGTCATAGTCCGCACTCGAAAATGATATTTCTATTTACTACTCTAACTGAATATTGTGACTTGAGTCAATAAAAATTGGCTCCCAGACTCAGTAAACAGACAAGCCCTTGCCGAAAACGATAATGCTTAAATGCCGTGCAATTAAGGCATCTGTGCCATGAAATGTACAGTGGCATAGTTTGGGCTGAAGTCGACGCGAGTAATAGATCCAGCAGGGATATTGACTCTCCAGAAGTTATTCAAAGGCATGCCCAGAGCGTGCGCGATGATGGCGCGTATAACTCCTGCGTGACTTATGAGCGCAATTTTCTTGCCCGGGTGAGTTTCGATCATCTTGTCGAGCACCATTACCGAGCGGTTGTACAAATCGCGTATTGACTCGCCATTTGGTGGAGCATTTTCTATCGGGTCTTTGACCCAGTGAGAATATTCGTCTGGTTTGGTCTTCTTTATTTCGAGATAACTCGAGCCTTCCCAGGCACCAACGTCCCATTCGTTCAAATCTGGTATCACTTCAACATCTATGTTCAGTCTTTCGCTTACTATTTTTGCAGTTGATACCACCCGCTTGGCGCAGCTTGAAAGCAGACATTCGAAGTCTTGAGTAAAAAGCCAGTTGGCGATTTGATGAGCTTGCTCTATGCCCTTTTCGGTCAATTCGACTGCAGGGTCATTGTATAAACGTCCATGTTCTACCGGTTCTGTATGACCATGACGGATCAGAAAGAAAGACGTAATTTGCTCTGGTGGATGTAATTCTTCGCTCATATTTTTGGTTGAGGTAATCCATAAACAGAGCAGGTTTTCATCAATTTTGAAATTTCAGACTCACCAAGTGTATTCACTTTGCCTAGCGTATGCGCAACATAAAGAGTTTGAGCATGGTGTTCTATAGTTTCGAGCTTGTAGTATGCATCCCAGAGGTCGCCACCATAAGTGAGGGCGCCGTGGTGATCGAGTATGAGCGAGTCATGTTCTTTTACTAAAGATGCAATGCTATTTGATACTTCGTCGGTGCTTGGTGTTGCATATGGTGCAACCGGAATTTTGCCCAGAGTCACTACTACTTCGGGCAAAATATATTGATTCAGATCTACACCCGCCACACTAAATCCAACGGCATAGGTCGGATGGGCATGAACACAAGCTTTTACGTCAGGACGATTTTGATAGACAGTGAGATGCATCTTAAGTTCTGTGGATGGACGCTTCTGCCCAGGCACTTTTGGTGCGCCAGTGAGATCGACCAAAACAAGATCGTCTTCGTTCATGCGACCTTTGCAGACGCCTGCGGGAGTTGTAAGGATGAGATTTTCTTCAAGTCGAATGCTGAAGTTGCCCTCCATCCCACAGATATATCGGCGCTCGTAACAGAGTCGCGCAATTTCTGTAATGTCCGTTCGTGCTTGAGTTTGAGAGTATTTTTGGATCATCTTGACAAGTCTCGTTTTTCTGCCGCTTAGGCAAAGATGAACAATCATATATAAAGTTAGAGCAATGCGAAATTATATATATTGCACATCTTTTAGCTATTTATTTACGAACAATAGGCATTTTCAGCTACTGGATTTGTCAAGTATGTAGTAGAATCCATGTTTTTCATGTCCCTGTCCCAAGATTAAGAGGTATCCCCGGTATGCGTTGCGGCGAATGCAATCAGAGAAATTCTGTAGCAGCCGGCTCTTGCGCTTTTTGTGGACAAAAATTCGAGAAAAAATCTCTACCTGTAAGTCTAAAAATTTCAATCGCAGCAGCTGGACTGGGGCTTATCGTCGGTGTAGGCGCAATTGCTTCAAGTTTGATGTCGACTTTTGGTCATAGTAATGTTCCACTAAAAGCAATTGCTCAGCATATTTCGGCTGGTTCTAAGAGCCCGGAAGAAGCCCAATCTCTCAAAGTGCAATTAGAAAAAACTTTGAAAGAACAGCTCTTAACTTGCGGTAATCTGCCCTCAGGCGAACTTTTGACCAAGTTGCAGAGTCAATTACCAAATGCTGTTTTTGAAGTTTTCGTTTTCGATTTGCCCAGAGGCATGAAACTGGTCGAGGTCGACTGCGTTTTGCAATCGACTGATTTTCTCATAAGCCAGGATTCGAAAAAAGAATTGCGTGTGGATGAAGTCCGTGGACTTGGTGTATACGACGAAGGTCGCATCATCACCTCTGGAGAAGGCACCACCAAACTTATTTTGCTTGGGCACAACAACATCGAAATGAAACAACTGCCCACAGTGAAAGTTTTCGAACAAAATGCCAAAGGCAAATTCTCTGACGTTACGGCTCAAATGGTCCCTCCAGTTTCGGGACATGGTAATGCTAAATTCATTGGCAATTTGCCTGATATCAAAGTAGAAGGAAATCTGGTGGCAGCTAGCCAGGAAGAAAAACTTTTCGTCGGAAGCCTTCCTGCCAAAGAAGTTAGCACCACGACCATACTGAGAATGAAAGACGGCAAATATGTCAAAGACCAGGACCTTGGCGGCAAAGAATTTTCAGCACTGTATGCAGTGGCGCAAGCTCTTGTATCGCCTGCATCGCTTGAAACATATAAAGGTTATTTGACCAGTGATGTAATCGACTTCATTCAGGCTCGAAACTTTAATACGATAGCGCTGCCACCATCTTTTTCTGTAGGATCAATAGAATCAGGCAAGAAGCGACGTCGCTCGGAAAGTGGTCATAGTTATCTTTTAACCAGTATCAACGGCAGCAAATTTGCAGTGACACTTTCTGGTGGTCGCGGTGGATATGTCGCATCGAGCATTCGCAAAGCCGATGCTGAAGTGGCAAACGCACTGCCCGAGCAGAAAAGCGAGCCCAATCCAAGCGAAGTTCAATCTGTTGCTGTTACACAGCCAGAGCCGACAGTGGTTCAAGCACCAGTTGTCACACCTGCACCTGTGATTGTAGAGAAGCCGAAAAAAGAGCCGAAAGTAGAAAAGAAAGAAGATAAAGTTGAAAAGCCTGCTAAATCCGAGCGTATAAAAGAGCGCGAAGAATTGGCAGAAGCCCAATCTTCATCGGGTCAGAGCGGTGTGGCGGTGCACAATGTCAGTATGCGCACAGGTCCCAAGAGTGGACGTAGCATTGGTATTGTTCGTCGTGGCGATAACGTCAAGATTTTGGGCAAAGATGGCAGCTGGTACCGCGTTTCGGTTAATGGACAAACCGGATATGTATGGTCCGGCATGATTCGAGCAGGCAAAGGCAGTGTTCCTCAACGCGAGCCTGAAAAACCCGTAAAAGTGGCAAAAGAGAAGAAAGAATCAAAGCCAGTTAAGGAAGTCAAAGTAGCCAAGGAAAACAAAGAGACAAAAGAGTCAAAAGTTGCAAAATCCAAAGCTGAAACTAACAAATTGGTAATGCTCGAAAAAGAGAAAGAAAAAGTAGCCAAACAAAAGGCCCAGCCTACAAAATCGCAGCCTGATCGTAAGACGAGTTACGTTGATAAGAGGCCAAAAACCAACACATCTGACGAGCCTACATTTGTACCTTAATCGGGCTCGTGTTATGCTAACTCAAGCGGGACGTAGCGCAGCTTGGTAGCGCGGTTGCTTTGGGAGCAATAGGTCGCAGGTTCAAATCCTGTCGTCCCGAGGTTTTCAGAAATCAGTATAAATTTTGTAGAGACAGTGTAGAGGATTTAGGAAAACCGGTCTTAGATTCTTCGCGTTTTAAATCTCTTAATTCGAACTCTATTGAACTGCACTTTTGGGTTGCAGCCTATTTTCGTTTGAGAGCACCGTAAAAATAATATTAGTGTTAGTCGCTAATTGATTATTCAACTGTCACCATATTCACCACCATGAAACTAAAAAGGTTCTGAATTGGTAATTGTTATTGGATTCAACTTTTACCAAATGTACACGAAAAAGCGCATGAATAAAGGCTAGACTAAATTAGCCTGGCATGCTCTAATGGAACTACATCGGTTTTTCAAACAGCAAAAACAAATTTCGATTGTGGCTGTTCCACGGTTGTTATTCGTTTGTCTGGAGTAAAATACATGATCAATTTAACTCTCTCAGAGTCAGAATTAGCTGCTCTTTCTGGTGCATTGAACAAAGCAACGAAAGGGATCAAGACGATCACGATAGATCAACTATGGCATTTTTTTTCAATGATCACGCGAAGCCGCATACTAAGACATGGAAGAATACGGAAAGATGTTATAACAGTTACTTTCTTCAATTCAAGGAGCGGGACTTTCGTTCTTTTACAAGGTTGGAGATACAGCAATGGCATACAATGCTCGGTGAAACGGTAGGGTGGACAACCGCTAATCGAAATGTCCAGCTTCTGTATTCAATAATCAACAAGTGTATAGAGTGGGAGCTTATTCCTGATAAAAATCCAGCTTCTAAAATTCGGAAAGCGAAGTTACAGTCTAGACCGCGTTATCTGCAGCCAGAAGAAATATCTCGTTTTTTTGCTGCTACCAAACTTCATTCCGAACATCACCCTGGTGCCAACTTCGAGAAGCGTGACGAAGCGTATTTGGGGAAATGCGGTTTTCGCTTATCAGCGGCGTCGCTTTCTTTAAGTCGGTTAGACAATTGGAATTAGTTCAACACATTTTCAATGTTAGTAGCTACTCGTCTAAATAGTGAGATATTGCATGTGGTATCACGTAGTACGTAAGTGAATTGTGACGGTTTTGAAATTATTTCTTTTTCTTACAATCGCGAAAAGAGTGATTTTGTGTGCGGTTTTTTTTCAGATGCAGTGGCGGAGCGCTTTTTCTATCCTTTACCCTGGTTGTCAAAATCCGACTCGAATTGTATAACGGAAATTAGGTAACCCAATTCTTTTTCGCAGAACAGCAGAAGTCGATCGTGCATATTCTATAAATTAATGTGTGTCATATCGACCAAGAGAAATCAATTCTTTTTCCTTTCGCGTAAAAATTCCTGGGAAACTCCTGGCATCAATTCTTGGGAATCTACACGCGGGAGTGAATTTTATTTTTGAAATAGTATTTCGTTTGAATTTTTAATTCGAACGGACTGTAATTCTTTTTGGAAATCCAGGACAACTAACGTCCTTCGATTTTTTGCGATTCAACTCAGAAATTTCTGAGTTTAGATTCGAACGCAAATATTTTAGAGGTATTAATTATGGCTAGTGACACAGCTACTTACGAGTATTGGCCCCAAGGTTGGCTAAAGAAAATTACCTTTGCAAATGGCACAGTGATTGAATATTTTTATGACGATGCGGGCAACAGAACCTCTATCGTAACTACATGTGGTGGCGGCGGCTGCTAGTCTGGAGAAATTTGAAATGGACGATGATAATAAAAACAGCAATCCAGGAATGGAAAGATCCCCTGAAGAGTTAGCACAACTCATGGCTCTTCCTCCGCGTTCGAAAGGAATACATCCGTCGGAAGCGCGACGAATAATGGAGAAGCGCAAGCTTAAAGAGGTGACTTATCGTCCAGGAAAGAAAATTGATGAAGAAGAAACGGTACCCCTTGCTGCCGCAGGAATGGCAAGCAATACGGTGCAAAGTCCCGCATCAATAGTCGAATTAGCTCGTGCACTAAAGAATGATGTTGATCTGATTTTTTATCATGTTTATAACAATATCGAATACTATCCTGGGTATGGTTTACAAAAGGGAAGTTTGGGCTGTTTAATTGATGGAAATGGAAATCCATTTGACCAATGTCAGCTCTTAGTCGACCTTTTGCGAGAAGCCGGTCATACCGCAGATTTTGTGTCTGGTGAAATCGATTTGTCGCAGAACGAAGTGAACACCTGGCTTGGAATTGATGCTGCAAGTACATGGGATGCTTATTATTTGCTGTCCGATGCGGGTGTACCTGCAAATGCCTACTGGACTGGCTCTGCCTATCGTATTGAAATATCTCACATTTGGGTGAAGGTAGATATTGGAGGAACGGATTTTGTATTTGATCCAAGTATAAAAGCATACACCGATATCGAGGGTATCGATCTTGCCGCAGCTACTCTCTATGATCAGACTGATTTGCTGACAGCAGCTGAAACGGGAGCGACAATTGATGTAAGCGGGAATTGGATGCAGGACACCAATTACGATGGCATCAAAGATAAGCTTGTTGAATATTCAATGAACCTTGTTGATTGGATCAACACTAACAATCCTGGCGCCTCGCTTGACGAAATTATCAGCGGTAGAATTATCAATCAAATTTTTACACCTATTCGGCAAACTTCTCTTCCCTACCAGACGGGAACTCCAACAGATTGGAACGACATACCTAACAGTTATCGAATAGTTGTAGACATTTCCAATTCCTACGGTATCTCTGAAACCTTTTATGGAGATGAGATTTATGGTAAACGTTTGACGGTGTTCTACAATGGTTCAAATGCAGCAGTTCTTAGATTGGACGGCGCTACAGTTGCTACGGGCTCTACAGTTGCTTTAGGGACTACGGTCAATTTCACGATTTATTTTGAACATCCGTATCCGGTTACTTGGTTTGATGAATACGTATATGTGCGAACTCAAGCGGGTTATCCGACAGGTGTTGGTCCTGGAAAAATGTATTGGGTGCTTGGTATCACCTTTGGTTCTACATCGAAAGCGATGGCAGACATTCACATGCAAAATTACGAAGAAGCATTAGCTGCAGGTGGAACCGAATTTGATGAGAATGTTCTTGGCTCCCAATTAGCTTGTCTTTGGTTTACCTTTGCCGCTGAATGTGCAGTGGTACAAGATCGACTAGAAAGAATGACTCAGAATAAAATGATGCTTCATCATTGGGCTTGTGCAGTTAATCGAGACACGGAACTGGATACATCCTATATTGACGCAACTTCGCCTCGCGTGGCTGCCAGACCGCTAGCGGGAGATTATGCTTCTCTTGCTAACTTTGTAACCGTGTGGGCAATGCATTCTAATGCCTTAGAGAGATTAGCAATTCAACAAATTACCGGCAATACAAATGGTGTAGCTGTAAATAACATTCTTGAAGTAGCAAACGCTGATGGATTGAAGATTTATAAAGGCACAGATACTAATTGGTCGTCTGATGTCTATCCAAATTTGTCTAATTATGGCGGGCTGAGTTTGAGTAGCCTGATACCACCGTATTTAAGTTATGGTTATGAAGTCTTAATTCCTGAAGAAGGACAACAGATTGTGGGAAGCCTCACTGTAAGTGGATGGGGTTTCACTAACTCTGCTGGAGGCGCTACGGGATTTTTCTCATATGCCAAAGGCGGTATGTGTCCTTGGGGCTGGGGAAGGAGATGCAAATGTAAGCCGTGTGATGAAGAAGAAGGTGATCCGGTGGGGTTGTATAGCGGATCATTCAGATTCCATCAAACTGATATCTCCTTAGGAAGTGGACCTTACCCTTATTCGTTGAGTTTCAACACTGAGTATAATTCAAGTAATAGGTCTCAGGATGGGCCGTTAGGTCTAGGATGGAGTCACAATTGGCAACTGAGTGTATCTGCTATCAGTGAGCCTTTTAGGATGCTTGGAGGTGATTCTCCGATCGAAGCCGTTTCCAGCCTCATCTCTTTTTTTTCCGCGCTCGATTTAGTTTCTGACGGTAGTTTTCCCATTTCGAGTTTGATTACAGCATGGTTAGCAACAAGTTGGTGGTGCGAACAAACTACACTGTCTGTAGTATCAGCTCAAACGTGGGGAGGCATAGCGGAGTTTGTTACTCTACCTGATGGAACCTACAGATCTACTGACGGCAACGAAGGATGGCTATTAGAACTTAATACCGGTGAATACTCGATAACCAGTCCTGGTCAAGCAAAATTCAATTACAACACAGATGGAAATCTTGAAACTATAGAATATCCATTTGGAGTAACTGTCACCTTGAGTTACTCCCTCGGAAAGCTCAGCACCATTTCAAACGGAATGGGCAGGGTCTTAACTCTCTCATATATCGGGGACAAGTTACAAGGAGTGTCAGACGGCAACGGGCGTTCTGTCGCTTACGATTTAGATGTAAATAACCAGTTAGAAAAAATTACGGACTTATTGGGCGAAGATACTACTTTTTCATACGTGGATACAGGACTAATGGAGAGTTTTTTCTATCCTGAAAATCCGTCCGATCCCGTTGTGACGAATACATATGATGCTCTAGGACGCATTAAATCGCAACAGTTAGTAAATAGCCAAGAACAGTTTTTCTATATAGCTGGTTGGCGCACAGAGTTTGTCAATACTGCTGGTAACAGTATTATTCGTATTTTTGATAAAAATGCCAACAACATCAAATCTATAGATGAGGATGAAAACGCCACGATATTTCAATACGATTTCCTTAACAGAAACATTGCTACAACATATCCCGAGGGTAATTCGATTGTTGTGGCCTATGACGACAAAGACAATGTTTTAACTCGAACACAAATTCCGAAGCCTGGTTCGATGTTGGAAAATATAGTTCAAACCTACACGTATGATGCCACATACAACAAAATGCATACAATCGAAGACGGAGAAGGAAATGTAACAACGCTAAATTACGATCCCCTGACGGGAAATTTGTTGACCGTCGAAAAACCGGAAATTGACAGCACGATTCCCACTGTCACTATGACATACAATGCGCGCGGACAAATCCTAACTATTGAGGATGAAAGGGGGATGGTAACGGCATATGAGTATGACAGTACTTATGAGATATTAGAGAAAATCACTGTAGATGATGGTATGGGTCGTCTAAATTTGGAATCTGTTCTTGGCTATAATGCCTGGGGCGACATTAATTCGATAACCGATCCAAGAACTAATACAACTACACTTACTTTTGACAATAAAAGACGAAGAACTGAAATTGAAACATGCTCCCCGTTCAATTACGTCATTCAATTTGAATATGACAAAAATGACAATCTCACAAATGTTCGACGGGAAACTGGTGATGTTGGTCATCCTTGGCAGGAATTTATAGCAGAGTTTGATATAGATAATCTGATACTCAGCGCAAAAGATCCTCTCAATAACGAGACAACCTACGAATATAACAATCTAAGACTTTTATGGAAAGTCACTGATCCGGAGACCAGGGTAACTGAATTTCAATACAACAGTCGCAATAAAATAGAACATGTGATTGACCCAGCTAATGTGGAACAGCAAACCTATCAATACAATTCAAATGGTTTTATTTCCGCGACAGAAGATGGAAACGAAAACACAACATCATATAGTTACGATGGGTTTGACCGATTAGACCAAATAATTTTTCCAGATGAATCGTTCGAACAACATGTTTCATACGATAAAAATAACAACCTGTTGAAGAAAAAGACCCGTGCCGGAGCTGATACAGAATTTGTATATGATGTTTTGAACAGAATAGTTTCGAAGTCTCCATTTGGTATGCCAGTTGTAAGTTACGAATTTGATTTAACCGATAGGCTCTTGTCTGTAACTACACCAACTGAACTCGGAAATCCAGCTAGTGGTGCTTTTTTATTTGGATATGACACTGCAGGCCGTTTAATTAGCGAGGAATCACCTGATGGGAAAACCCTGAGCTACGAATTAGACGAAAACGCTAATTTGATTAAGATTACTTTTCCTGATTCATACTTCGTTGAAAGAGTGTATGACGAAATGAATCGTCTAACGGATATAAAATTAAATGGTTCACTTACATCTGCCGCAGAGTTCAGTTACGACAAACTTTCCCGACGAACTCTGCTTTCTTTAGAAAACGGCACTGAAACTCAGTATGGTTACGAATGGAATAACGATTTATCTGCTATGAATTTTGTTTTTACAGGTTCCGCTTTAGATATTACGTATGGATTCAATAATGCTCATCAAGTTACGAGTCAAACTGTATCAGATTCCATCTTCATGAAGCATCCCACCACCGGTGGTACCATTTCTTATGATGCTACAAATAGTCTCAATCAGTACACCTTTGTAGATGACAAAAAATTCTCATATGATAAAAATGGATGTCTCGTACGCACGGGAGAATGGCTCTTCACCTACGATACAGAGAATCATCTAGTAATTTCGAGCAAGTGCGATGGAAGTTCATATTATCAATACGATCCACTCCATCGACAAATTCAAAGGCAATCTGGATGTAGTACGAAAACGCGTTATTTATATGATGGTTGGCAAAGAGTTGTAGATTATAATGGAGTTTCGGGCTCTCTTGAAAATCGTTATATTTATGGTGAAGGTCTAGATGAAGTACTCATTAAAATTTCGAGTGCTGGAGCTAAAAGCTATTTTCATGCAGATAGGTCCAATTCTATAGTCGCCTTGACAGACGGATCAGGAGTGGTATCGGATACCTATGCATACACTCCATTCGGGGAAAATGAAAGCATGACCGGAACTAGTTTCGGGTTCACAGGACAAAGGTACGATGATGAAAGCAATCTGTACTATTTTAAGAACCGATACTACTTTCCTGAAATCGGACGTTTTTTACAGCCGGATTTTATAATGGATTTTAATTTATATGCTTATGTAAAGAACGATCCACTCAGCTATTCAGATCCGTTTGGGCTGCAGGAACTTATGATGGATCCTTACACCGCAGATAGAATGAGAGAATATCTGACTGATGCAAATTGCATCGGATGGGCTGGTAATTCGGGACGTTCGTATCAATATCCTCAAGGGCATGACTTACAGCCAAAAACGAATGAGAAATTGAAAGATTTTTTAGAGAGTATAGGAATGGATTGCAAGCCAATGGATCCTAAAAATCCACAGTGTAATTGTGAAAAACCGAAATGTCAGAAAATGATCTTGTCACTGACAGCTACTGGGGATCCAATGCAAATGACTGGAGGTCAATTTAGAGAAGGAGGCAATTATGCCCATGCTCAAGGTTTTGATGCGAGCTCATACTGTGTTAAAGGCGTGTCCCATCTTTATCCTGGCTGGAGCGAAAAATATCCAAGACAGCAACCGAGGCTGGTTCCCGAAGGCGAAGACTTGCTATCATCTAAGTGGGGAGAAAACGAAAAACGTTACTGTTGCTGCCGATGCTGTAAAGACAAGTAGATGACTAATAAACACGATGTCCTTACCTCGCACTTTTGTCCCTAAGTAAGAGGCATCCTGACTGCATTTCATTGCCTCCAGCTGAGTAAACGATTACTCGCTGAAACCCTAAGTTGTTGAGAAAAGATTCGATAGACTTGGAGAGTTCGATCGTCATCTTTAAGCGCTCCATGCTGTCGATAGGGAACAGGGTATTATCTGGTGTATCACAATAATGGGATGAATCATATTTCTGAGTTCCGCAGACGATTCGGACTGTGAGAACTTTTTTCTGAGGTTTTAAAGAAATCTTTTCCTTCATAGCCTCTTTAGTTTTCCATTCGAGCGGCATATTTTTTAACGAAAAATCAAATTCTTCTGCGCTTCTGCAGACTAGTCTTACATCTGCCGTATCATCCAATTTTAGGAGTTCTTCAAATGCAGGAGCGTCGCTCCAATAGAAGCCCGCTCTAATCGGCTCAGTATTTGCCCTGACGGGACTTACATACATGAAAATTATTAGTAGCGCGAATACAAAGTGTTTGTTCATAGCGTGCACCATCGGTTGCGTATCTGAAAATAAAGTCTAATGGAAACTTTGTATTTTTCAAAGCCCATTTGAGATCCATTGGGATTTTTTGTGAAACCATATTCAATTTTGACTGATACACGATGTTACAAGATAGAAAGTTTTTCATGATCGTTCGAGGTGTGGGCAACCTTTGACACTTCGCACTCGACGGACTCTCTCAAGCTAACTGATTTTGTCAGCTTAGCTGCTTTCAGGATTTCATCCGTAATTCGTTGCATTGGTTCCCGAAGGCGATCAATACTCAGTTGGGCATACTCTGAAGTTTGGTCGCTAAATTTATGATTGCTCAATCTCTTCAGGCATAAGAACGGAACATCACATCCCTCGCCCACGGTAATAAAGGTACGTCGAAGATCGTGACAAGTGAAATCAATTCCTTCTGGATGTTCAGTGCTTACTGATGCCGCTACTACACGTTCGATGGCTTTCTTGGGCTCGACGAGGTGCCCTTTTGCACCATCGCCTGGGAAAACAAAATTACTCTTCAGATCGCGAGGTCTTTTCTTGAGTAGCTGAAAAACAAAGTTAGACAAAGGAAGTATATGTTCAATACCCGTCTTACTTCGTTCGGCCGGAATAATCAATTGATTATTGGCAAAATCGATTTCGCTCCACCGCAATCCAGCGGCTTCTGACCTTCTCAAGCCTGTGAAAATGAGTAAAAGTAAGAAATCACGAATAGTATCGTTTTCTAATTTTAAAACTGCTCGAAACCAACTTGCAAGTTGATGCCTCTTAATGTGGCTCTTTCGAGATCCCACCTTTCTTAACGTCCGAGTTTGGCTTAGCTTGCTCACTGGATTTTCGGGAAGTAGACTACTTCCATCAGGGTTTGTATACATTACGCCAGCAAAGTAGAAGATGCTTCTAAGTACTCGAATAGCCTGATGACCAGCGGCTGTAGCTCCATTTTTGTTGCTGCGGGGTCCGACATTTTTTTTATCAACGATTTGAAGATATCTTTCCATGACCATATCTTTTGAGATTTTGGAAATCGGTAGTTCCAGCCAGTCGGAAAAGTATCTTCTTAATGCGCCCGCATAAATTTCCACAGTTGTCTCTCGAAGTTCACGTTTGGATTCGTAATCCTTCCAGGCTTGGAGCAGTGTAATCTGGTCTTTCTTAGCTTTTTCTATTTTATTTTTTTTTTGCTCGTTGGGATCTTGCCCTTGGATGATGAGGCTGAGCTTTTCGTGAGCCATCTTCCGCGCAGTTTCAGCAGAAAGTACTGGAAACTTCCCAAGGGTAATGCGAATGGCTTTACGCTTCTCGCTACACCAGTTTTCGACAATGAAGCTTTTGCTTCCCGCAGTGACTCTAACTGCAAAGCCAGTGAGTTCGGTGTCCCGATAGAATACTTGCCCACTTGCAGGCTGTGGTAGTGAGGCTACTGTGCTTTTGTTGATTTTGATTTTTTTTGAAGTGTCTCTCATATATAAATGGTACGAAAAATAGTGAGCAAAGAGGGAATTTGTAGAGAAATGTAGAGAATTTGTAGAGAACTCACTGGGAACTGGTGGGAACTATTGCCAACCCTTGTCACCTTGTATTATAACAGAGGTGAGGTTTCCCGGGAACTGCTAGTAATTGGAGGTAACGCGTGAGAACATCGATTGTGTCAGGATTGACTGCTTTGGGAGCAATAGGTCGCAGGTTCAAATCCTGTCGTCCCGAGATTATTTACCAGCGTTATGTTCTTTTAAAATGATCTGAGCGTCTCTCACACCAGGGATCCAGCGCATTCGCATACATCCCTTTTTAGACAGCAGAAACAGGTCGCCGAAGTTTTCTCTGTTTGCGTGCATCCATATTTTGAATGGCATTTCGAACTTGATACTCTGAATCGATACCAGCCATTCACCCACAACATAAAGGGCGTTGCCCTGGTCACGAAACTGTGGCAGCGGGCAGCGCAGTTCTTGAAACCACTGCCATACCCATCCGAGGGATAAAAGAGTAAAACCAGCCAGGCTGCTAATGTCAAAGTGCTTTATCTGTGACATGAGCCAATCGTAGATGATGTATAGAAAAATCAGTTGCATAGGAAGCGTGTAGAGCATCCAGTAAGTGAAAGTATCGATTTCGGCTCGGAACTGATTGCGACTCTGGTTCGAATATCCAGCATTGGCTCCTTCTTGTGCAGATAAGCGACCTTTCAATTTAACTGCCATCACGCGTTTGTCTGTGATGGCATATATTGTTCTTGTCGCTTGTGCGGGAACAGAAATAATTTCGAGCACGCCAAAAATTGCTATTATCACGAGCAGAAAAATGATGATGTTCCAGGCGCTACCGTCGGTGGTGCCTTCGCTTACAATGCCAATTGCAAAAACGAAAAGTCCGCTCAGCCACAAAAGTGGTGAGGGCAATAGTCTCCAAGCAATTTCTTCTGAAACTGGTTTTTTATTCCAGAGGATTTGTTCGCCAGTTTCCATTTCGCTTCTGACTGCTGTCAAAAGCATTTCGTCTATTTCGTTGTCCTTTTCTTCGTCCATATATTTCTATATTAGCAACAGCGCATGGGCGGGTCGCCATCTGCTCCACCTAGATTTGTTTGATCTGTATGAACATGTTTGTGTGGTTTGAACCATGCTATAACTGCTGAAACGACAATAATCGAAATTAGTACCATAAATGTGCCATCAAGCACAGCATCTAAATAATCGTTGAACATTAAAATGGGCATTTTAGCAAGCTCCTCGGCGGTGCCTGCACCTTTATTAAGTTTGTCTTGCAAGCTCTGAGCGTGAGCCAAGAATCCAAGCTTTGGCGATGGGCTGAATATCTTAAGCAAGCCTGCGCTTACTGTTACGGTCAACAACCAGACTAATGGAACTAAAGTTATAAAAGCAAACCTGCGTTTGCCCATTTTTATAATTATTGTGGTGCCCACACACAATGCTATTACGGCAAGCAACTGGTTTGAGATTCCAAACAGTGGCCACAAACTGTTGATACCACCAAGCGGGTCTATTACGCCTTGATAAAGAAAATAACCCCAACCCGCAACAACCATGCCAGAACTCAACAATATGGCTGGATACCAGCTGGTGCGTCCTAGCGGCTTCCAGATGAGACCTAAGAAGTCCTGCAGGATAAATCTTCCGACACGGGTTCCAGCGTCCAGACAGGTGAGAATAAACAACGCCTCGAACATGATGGCAAAGTGATACCAGAATGCAATTGTCGCTTCCATTCCGGGCAATGCCTTGAGACAATTAGCAAAAATATGGGCCATGCCTACAGCAAGGGTTGGTGCGCCACCAGTTCGTGCCCAGAGGCTTGCTTCACCAACTTCTTTGGCGAGCATTTCCATTTCGCCGGTGGATACTGCATAGCCCCATCCCGATATGCATGCAGCTGCTGCACTGGGGTCGACACCGACCACGCCGGGTGGGCTGTTGATAGCAAAATATGTTCCTGGTTCCAAAACGCATGCTGCCACCATCGCCATGATTGCAACCAGCGCTTCGCAAAGCATCGCTCCATAACCTATGGGCAGTGCCTGGCTTTCTTTGGCAATCATTTTTGGCGTGGTGCCACTCGATATCAAACTGTGAAAGCCTGATACAGCGCCACATGCGATGGTGATAAAGCAAAATGGAAAAATAGATCCAGCAAAAATGGGACCATCTTTAGCAACGAAAGCCGAAAGTGGTGGCATCTTCATCTCTGGGTGCAAAAAGACAATTCCAAGCACGAGCAGTCCGATGGTGCCTATTTTTAGAAAGGCAGACAAATAATCGCGTGGGGCAAGTAAAAGCCAGACTGGCAGAACTGATGCAACGAATCCGTATATCATTATTGATATGGCAAGTTGTGGCCCGGTTAGGGTAAACGCTGCAGCCAAAGCCGGATTTTCAGCTACCCATTGACCTGCGACTACGGCAAAAAGTGTAAGCGCCACACCTATTATCGAGCCTTCCATGATTTTTTCGGGGCGCCACAGTTTCATATAAACGCCGACGAATAAAGCTATCGGAACAGTCATGAGTAGAGTGAAAGTGCCCCAAGGGCTGTCTTTCAAAGCGTTTACTATCACCACGGCTAATACCGCAATCAGAATCATCATGATTAGTAAAATTGCAATCAATGCGACAATTCCTGCCAGCGGTCCAATTTCCTCTTTGGCCATTTGTCCGACCGATTTTCCATCGCGTCGCATCGAACAGCAAAGAACAACGAAATCTTGCACTGCTCCAGCAATCATGACGCCCACGATGAGCCAGATAGTTCCAGGCAAATAACCGAATTGAGCGGCAAGAATTGGTCCTACAAGCGGACCTGCACCAGCAATGGCGGCAAAGTGGTGACCGAAAAGAACCAAACCATGAGTGGGGACATAATCTTTTCCATCGTTTATTTTTACGGCAGGTGTTTGGTTCGCATCGTTTAAAGCAAAAACTTTGTCGGCGATGAATTTGCCATAAAATCTATAAGCGACACTGAAAAAACATAAAGCAGCAATCACCATCCAGATTGAGTTCACGTGCTCACCATGCAATACTGCAAGAGTGGCGAGGGCAAAAGCTCCAAGAATTGCTATTAGAGCCCAGATGATAATTTCAGTTATTTTCAAATCAGAAGTCCCGCAAGTGTCGCCGATAAGTAGCTTGCCATCGTTCCGCAAATCAATGCTTTGATACCAAGCTTCGCTAAGTCTTCTCTTCTAGATGGAGCAATTTCGCCGATGCCACCAATTTGCATTGCTACCGAGCTGAAATTCGCAAATCCGCATAATGCAAATGTGCAAATTGTCTCAGCCTTAGGACCCATTGTTTCAGCCACTTTTCCGGCAATAATTTGAGACATGTCCATGTAAGCAACAAATTCGTTTATCACTAATTTTTCTGCCATCAATCTGCCGACGGTATGAGCGTCGCTCCACGGTACACCAAGAAGGAAAGCGATGGGCGCAGCTACAAGTCCAAATAAATGGTTGAGTTTGAGATTAGCGAGTGGAAGTCCAATCGAATCGCCATTCACTCCAACTTTGACCAGAAACTGACCGATAGAGCCTACTATAATGTCACCTAATGCAATTAATGCAATAAAAGCAATGAGCATAGCGCAAACATTGAGACCGATTCTAAGACCATCAGATGCACCATGGGCGGCGGCGTCAATTATATTTGCGTTTTCACGTTTGACTTCGATTTTGACCGAACCTTTGGTTTGAGATTCTTCTGTTTCTGGCCACACTAATTTAGAAATAACAAGCGCGCCGGGTGCCGCCATGATGCTTGCGGTCAACAAATACGATGCTTTGATACCAATACCTATGTAGACGGCCATCACCCCGCCAGACACGCATGCCATCGAGCCAGCCATCGAAGCCAAAAGCTCGGACATGGTCATAGAAGGCACGTACGGTTTGACCAGAAGCTGTGCTTCGACCTGTCCGACAAATACGCTTGCAGCATTAGATAGGGCCTCGGATCCACTTGCCCCCATGACGAATGCGACAAAGCGTGCCACCAATTGCACTACTCGTTGCATGATGCCTAGGTAATACGAAATAGTGACAAGACTCGATACGAAAATAATTGTTGGTATCACTCGAAAAGCAAATAGAAATGCCGACCCCTCACCAAAAACACGCACAAGTGTTTCATGCGTAGCAAGTGGTCCAAATACGAATTTGGCACCAGCATCAGAACATTCGAGCAAGCTCGTGATACCGTCTCCAAGCGACTTGAATAATTGCTGTCCAAAAGGCACTTTTAAAACGAATATGGCTAAAACCAGTTGCAGCGCTAATCCGGAGAGTATCAATCGCCAGTTGATTGCCTTGCGATTGTTTGACATCAGATAAGCGGTACCAAGAATGAGGAAAAATCCTAAAAGACCAATTAGCTTGGATCCGATGCTTTCTGACATTAGTTGTCTAATAACTCCTGGTTGTGAGAAGATGCCGAATCTTCTTTTTTAGATTCTGTCTTAACTTCGGTGATGCCTGTGGTGCTGCCACCACCTGTTGGATACAAAAGCGGATCTACAGGATGCGACTTTTCAGGTGCCGGTGCTGTAGGAATGGTAGCGGATGTTGTTGATATGGTCTGGTTTGAAGAATCATCGAGCAGCGGATCTTTCTCCACCTTTTCTGTCGATTTAGGAGCCAGTTCCGGTGCTGTCGGTGGCGAGGCATTCGGGTCTGCAGCTGTCTGTTCGCCGCCAGGCGAAGCTGTGGTGGCAAGTTGTTCGCCATTGCTTGGAGTCGGATTGATAAAGGCTCCAGCTACGTGTGGTCTGAGTTTGTAATATTCTTCTGTATATTGTTTCCAGGCTGGTGCCATGATGACGCCGCCGGTAACGTTCTTGCCTGAAATTGGTTTGTTTTCGTCGTTTCCTGCCCAGAGCACAGTAACAAGGTCTGGTGTGAAACCGCAAAACCAGGTGTCGCGACCTTCGTCGGCAGTACCAGTCTTACCTGCCACCGGCCGGTCAGCAAGTCGTGCTGCAGTACCAGTCCCTTTGTTTACTACGTCTTGCAAAATACTTACTAAGCGCGCCACTGGCTCGACATCGAATACTCGGTCTACTTTTGATTCGAATACTTCGATTATTTGACCACGACTGTTTTCAATCTTTCGCAAAACTTGTGGCGATATTTGCACGCCAGCTCGGGCAAATGTGGCATAGGCACCGGCTAAATCTAGCGGTGAAACAGCTGAACTTCCTAGTGCCAGCGATAAATTGGGGTCGAGTTTGGTCGTGATACCAGCAAGTCTAGCTGTCTCGATGATACTGTCCATAGAGCCAATTTGCTGGGCGATTTTTACCGACGGAATATTGCGCGACATCATCAAAGCTTTGCGAGCCGTTATTTTGCCCATGAATTTATGATCGAAGTTTTGCGGCTTGTAATCGGGCAGTCCCCAGCGTTGCTTAACTATGAGTGGAGTATCTTCAATAATAGAATCCGGGTTCAAAATACCGCGTCTGAAGGCTGTGAGATACACGAATGGTTTGAATGACGAACCAGCCGTGTGAGGGTGAGTAGCTCTGTTGAACTGGTGTGTCCAGAAATTTCCGACTCCACCTACAAGCGATATGACAGATCCGTCCTGCACCAGAACCGATACCAGCGCCGCTTGCTCGACGCCCTTAGGAGCTTTTTTGATACGCTCTTCTAAAATGCGTTCAGCAAGTTCTTGTGCAGCTGGATCAAGGTTTGTATAAACGCGCAGACCCTGCCTGCGAAGCTCTGCCTGGCTGAAGCGGTCGCGCAAAAGTTCGAGCACATAACTCATATAATAAGGATATTTCTGAAGCGGGTTGCGCCCTTTTTTGAAAGACAATTTCGTCTTCTTCGCTTCGTCGGCCTGATTCTCGGTGATATAACCGTACTCGACCATTTTATTTAAAATTTCGTTTTGACGGTCGAACGCACGTTTGCGATTTGCCACCACTCCCAGTTCGGATGGTGCCTTGACCAGACCTGCAATAAAAGCAGCTTCGGGCAAAGTCAATTCAGCAGCGCGTTTGTCAAAATAACGCTTTGCCGCACGCTCGATACCGTAAGCGTTATTTCCAAAATAAATCTGGTTCAGATACATTTCCAGAATGCGCTCTTTCGAATATTGACTTTCCAGTCTGAATGCCAGATACGCTTCTTTCAATTTGCGCTCGTAAGTACGTCCAGATTGCGTGAAGAACAAGTTCTTGACCAGCTGTTGAGTGATGGTCGAACCACCTTCCACGACCTGTCCTGCCTGCAAGTTGTTGCGCATGGCGCGCATGATACTCAAAAAGTTTATGCCTTTGTGCTCGAAGAAATGGTGATCTTCTGCTGCAAGCATGGCTTGTTGCATTTGAGTCGAAACTTGATTGAGCGGAATGACGCTGCGATCTTCGTCACCTTCCACGGTAGCAACCAAATGATCGAAGCGGTCATAAATCTGAATTGCTTCAATCGGTTCGTAGCGTTCGAGCATCGTGATGTCAGGCAAATCTTGCATCTGCGTCCAGAGCGATGCGCCTAAATATCCGCCGCCCAGAGCGATGCCAATCACCACAACCCAGAAGGTTCCCTTGAGAAATGAGCCCAGGGGAGATTTCTGTTTTCTGGCTTGTGACCGGCGTTTCGCCACGATTTCTACTTGCTTGAAAGGTACTGTAAATGCGCTCTTGTCATTATAACTCTTTGAAGCAAAAAACTGCCCAGATGCGCTTATTGCGCGCCATCTTTGAGCGAAGTTTTAACCGGCGCCTAATAATCGCTCATGTCGTCAGCGTACATGTTGACATTTCCGATATAGAGCCTGGTAGTACCATTCGGGCTTTTTATCGGTTTGCCATTCGCCCCCGATCCCCAGATTACAAACAGGTCCTGACTGTTGCTAATAGCTGTGATGGAGCCCGGAGGCGCCTGCCATTCAAGTGGTGCTTCTGTCTGCCAGTCTTTGACCATTTGAGCTGATAGAGAGGGATTAAACTGAAGTTGTACACGTAAATCCGTAGATGTACCTAGCTGGGTATCTGGCATTACATTGTCTGCAGAGCCAGCTGCGCCTGATTGTGCCCCCGGGATGAAATCATCTTTGGTGGGATCGTCATAGTGATAAGAAGAATCGGTACTAAAAAACTGAGATTCTTGTAAATCGTTGGGCTTATAAGGATTATTCGGCACTAATTCGTTCAGCTGCTTTACAACGTATTGGGTCTGGTCGCCTGGCTCCGGCCAGCGCTTGTTTTGAATACAGTACTGACTCATATAATTTGCAACTTGCTGCATCTGTTGATAAAGCATGAAGTCATATTGCTGACTTGCCATCTTTTTTTCAGCTTGTTGAACAGTTTTTTGCACCGCCTTTTCCGCCGCAGCTTCTGCCGCAGAATCGCCGTCATCGGCTAAGGCAGCACTCTGAAGGCAAACGCACAACAAAAATAGAAGTTGAAAACAGTTTCTCATGCTTTCAATATAGCCGAGATTCTGACATTACGATGCCGATAAGCGGATAATTTTGGCACTATAATTGCTCTAGTGAAAAGTTTGAAATCAATAGTTCGATTCGTCGCAATTTCAGGGTTGGTCTTAACCCTGACCGCTTGTGCAGCCAGACGTAATCCAGACGATAAAGCTCCAGACTCCCCGACCAATTATGTTTCGTGGGGCATAGACGAGTATGAGCTGTTCGGTCTTTCAAAAAAAGAATTGGATGCTAAGTATAGAGACAAAATGCGTTTTGTACCGAACTTTTCAAAAGCGATTATGAGCGACGCAAAAAATGAATGTAAAACTTTTGTAGGTCCTACATTCAGATTGACATATGATGACCAGGGGAAAATAGTGGCAGTTCAGCGCTGCTTTGAAGCCTGCGGTAAAGACTTTGTCGGTCCTCAGCTCAACACCAGAAAAGAAGCTCTGGAGTTTGCCATCAATGGTTTGACCGGAACAAAAAATGCTAAAGACCAGGAAAAGCTTGCATCAGCGAAGGCTGAATTGGCAAAACTAAAATGACCAATATTCTTTTTTGTTATTCAAACACTGGTGGCGGACATAAGTCTGCTACCAAAGCAATTGTTGCTGCTATCAACGAAGTATGGAATGACAAGACCGGGCAGCCGCCACCAAATATAGTGCTAGAAGATATCATTGAAAACAGCAACGTTCTGAATAGCTTTTTCGTCTTCTTCTACAATTTCTTGCTGCGTCATAAACAAGACTGGGTCAAATACTACTATAATTTTATCGAATGGTCTAAGCCGAACAGTTCCGATTTTGGCTATGCCTTATGCTCGGGCTATATCAAAAAAGTTTTGCGCAAAAGCAAGCCCGACGTCATTGTTTCAGTTCATCCAATGGTCAATCATTATGTTGCACGCTGCCTCAAAGAAATGGGCATGACGAACACCAAATTGCTGGTAGTGGTCACAGACCCCAACGGCAAGTTTTGGACCGGATGGGCGTGTGATGATGCCGATCTCACTATTGCACCTAATGATTTAGCCAAACAACGATTGATTAATTTGGGTCTGCCAGAAAATAAAATCAAAGTCATAGGTATGCCGGTGGAGCCAGTCTATACTCGACCATCGAGCAAAAGCAGGCAAGCATGGCTTGCAGAAGTTGGCTTACAATCGACAATGCTCACTGTTTGTTTGACCGGTGGCTCTGCTGGTGGTGGCAAAATAATTGATATTTACCGCTCGCTCAAAAAGTGTTCCAGGAAAATTCAAGTCGTCGTTTTGTGCGGAAAAAATCAAAAGCTGCTTGAGCAAATGCAAGAAGAGCGCAAGTTATCCAGTCACCCGACTGCTGTTTTGCTTTACGCAAATTCAATGTCTGACGTGATGAACGGTTGCGATTTGCTCATTACCAAATGCGGTGGTTTGACTACTTTCGAAGCTATCGCCCGTCGCATCCCCATGGCAATCGACATGATTACAGAGCCCATGCCGCAGGAAGAAGACACGGCTCGGATGTTGATAGAAACGGGGCTGGCAAGCCCTATTGAAAAGCCCGATGACATCATCGCAATTGTAGATGCTATGGAATTTAACTTGAACGCAAGCTATAAGCCCCTTCCGACCCAGCATAACCTCGATAGAACCAATGCCGTTTTCGAGATAGCCGACGAAATCATTGCGTTTAGATGAAAGAAAGCAAAAGTTTAAATGGCTTTTTTCTTATATAATTCTGGCGCTAATCCCGACTTGCGACCAAGAATATGCCAGAAAATTACGATATTGGGCTTTTAACCTGCGATAAATTTCCCGAGCTTCAAAGCGATTTCCACTTTTTGAAGAGTGAGCTGGAAGCGCAGGGACTGAAAGTGCGTCCTGTGGTTTGGAACCAGATGGAAGTTGATTGGTCGAATTTCAAGAATTTACTTTTTTGCTCGGTTTGGGATTATTGCAACAACTATTCGCTTTTTCACAAATGGCTCACCGCTCGCGAAGCGCAGTGCAATCTGATTAACTCGTCAAATATCATCCGCTGGAATTTGAATAAGTCTTATTTGCAGCACTTCGAAAAAAATTCAATTCCTGTAATTCCGACAAAATGGATTTACGAGCAAAATCAAATTACGTATTTGAATCTCGACTGGCAGGACGTCATCGTCAAACCCGCAGTTGGTGCCGGAAGCTCGGGCATGAAAAAATTCGAGTCGCTGAGACAAACAGACAAAATGAAAAGTCACATCAACTTCCTCTTGGAAGACAGCATCGTGATGATTCAACCTTATCTTGAAAGTGCAGACAAACTTGGTGAAACAGCTCTCGTGTATTTCGATGGCGAATTGTCGCACACTGTTCATCGTCCGCTAGGTGGTCACAAAGGCACTCCCGATGAGGAAGTAAGCACTGCCACCCATGTTGAAGCTACGGAAGACCAGCTTGAAATTGGACGCAAAATTCTTCAATGCTTGCCATTCAAGCCAACTTACATAAGAGTCGATTTGCTCAAGGATGAGAATAACAAAGATGTATTGCTCGAAGTGGAGATGATCGAGCCCAATCTATTTTTGAAAAATACTAAAACTGCTGCTAACTATGCAAATGCGCTGAAAGCCAAAGTGGTTTAGTTATCGGTTAGCGGCGCTCTTGTTCGTACATAGAAGGGTTTACATAAACGTCTGGCGCGATTTTTGTGTACACATTGATAAGTCGTTTCAGGGTATCTTCCTTGATCAATGGTATGTATTTAGTACCTGGTTTCAACTGAACTGACCAGCGATTATTTTTTGCTGGATACTTAAGGCCAGATTTAGAGCGTTGAATATAAAAGCCAAGATCGCAAATTCGAAGACAGTAATTCGCTAGTTTTTCTGCCTCTTTTAAATTATTGGATTTGACTAAGCTTTCTGCTTTTGCGGTAAGAAAATCAGCTACATTCAACTGATCTATTTCAAGTTTTTCCAGGTCGCTTTCTATGTTTTCATATTTGGCGCCTTCCAGGCGAAGGTTCACTTTGAGCATTTGAGCCAAAAAATATCGGTCCGGAAATTGTTTTTTCTCGTAATAACCAATCAATTCATCAGCAGTCTCAATAGTGATTATACGTTGAGCAGTTATCTCGTTCTTCAATACTTCTTGCAAAGCTCGTTCTTTTTTGTCGATGGGATTGAGCTCTAATAATATGTCGCACACCTTCCTGGTCTCGTATGGGCACGAGCCTCCTAACCTAATTTTTCCAGCATATTTGAATCCAGGAGGAACGGACGGCTTTTCAACAGGAGCGATTTTTTCTTCAGCAAATGCTGGTATCAGATTCGATATCATAACTGTGACTATACCCAATGCCACAGAAACTTTTTCTAAAACGAAACTTCCTGCGTTTCGCAGTGGTTTTATAATTCTTGGGCATTCGTCGGTTTTTATTGTTCCATCAGGGCGCAAATAAAATTTTACGCAAAGACGAGTATCTGTTCTTTCTTTCAGGAATTTGTTAGCGCTCTCTCTGCTCATATCAGAGACGTTGTAGACATTTTTAGAGCACTGTTTGCAAAAGCGCTCGCGCTCATCCCCGTCCATCGAGTTCCAATCGACAGGACAGGAGAAAGATAAAATTAAATTGTCTAATGGCGCAGTAGTGCTGGTTTTTAAAGTCATATCAAAGTCTGGTGGAACCCGTCTGTTTACAAATTACTCAATATACTGAGTAATTTTACTCAATGTACTGAGCAAAAGCAAAGTCAAGATATCGATTTTTTCATGCTTTTTGATGGTTTTAAAAAGCTATTAGAAGTCACTTAACGGTTCAAAAAGTCTTTGAAATATTGCTCTAGCTCACTCATGGAAGTTTGACTAAAGCTGTGATCTACTCCCTTCAACAAGTGTTCTTCGTAAGGACAATTGACTCGCTTCAGAACTTTCAGCGTGGCTTGTTCTCTTGCCAAAGTAACAGTCTTGTCGGCCGTGCCTTGTAGTATTAAGACTGGTGGCATTGACTTTATCTGATCTGTAGGTAATACAAAGCAGCCTGCCATCACGATAACTGATTTGATGTCAGATCGGTTTGCTGCTGTATGTAGAGACAATTGCGCACCCAGGCTGTGTCCTAATAAAGAAATATCATTTTGATCTGTGTTCGGAAGAGTCTTTACGTAATCGATTGTTCTTTCTAAAGTTTTCTTCCATAAGGAAAAATTCTTGCCTATCTGCGCGTAATTTGCACTCTTTAGATTGGACTGATCCATATAATGAACAAGCACCACTATTTTGTTTTGTTTCGCCAAAGCTTTGGCAACATTTCTGAAGAAGCCGTCTTTCTCGTCGAGACCGCCTGCTCCGTGCATAATAATCACAACTGGAAGTTTTTCTTTTTTCGAGTCGGGCGAAAAGAAATTTTCTGTGTGGATGACCTTATTTCCTGATTTAAACTGTCCCAAAATTGGTGCATCTGTTCTTGCAATGGGACAGACTCTTCCCATGGTTATGGGAGCTGCAACGGGCGTTGGCGCTGCTTTAGGACTGGCAACAGGAGCGGCAAACGGGTTTGGCATCGAGAAAGGAGACTTTGAAGGATCGACTTTTTTTGGTTGCGCATGCGTAGGCAATAAATTGCATATCGATATAAAAATAAGACTTATAAATAGTGATGCTCGTTCAATCACTTTGAGCGATGCGTTTCTCAGAGGTCGGATGATTCTGGGACAATCATCTGTTGTAATAGTTCCATCCGAACGCAAATAGAATTTGACACAATGTGGTTCGTTCGATCTTTGTTGAAGATATTCGTTTGCTTGCTTTCTGCTCAAATCGGAAATATTGAAGACTGTTTTGGAGCATTGTTTACAGAAACGTTCGCGTTCGTTGCCGTCCATCGAGTTCCAATCTACGGGGCAATGGTATGAGAGAATTAGATTGTCGAGCGGGTTATATGTTTTGATCTCTTTGTTCATTTTGATTTCGAAGATTTGGTCTGCTGCAATATCCATTTTTGAAATTTGGTTTCTAACTCGTCCGATTTTTCGACGGTGCTGCCGAAATCGCAATGTAAATATGGTGGGTCGGAGTCTTTTAATTCGACACTTTTTATAAAAAGAACACACTCTTTATCAAAGCGTCGATGAATTGCGGTAATAGGTTCTGGTTTATTTTGACGTTGAAGGGTGTATTGGCCGCGCAAAAGTTTGGTCTGCTCCAGAATCTTTCGTATTTGTTCCGGCGCTTTTAAAATTTCATTGACTTCGAAACAATCGAGTCTCAGCGGAAGACCGTCTTTTGATTTGTCGTTGATACGTTTTAATTCGAAGTTTGCAATAACCACAATTGGAGTTTGAAGTAATTCCTTCTTGTAAAATTCTGGTTTGGGAAATTCTGATGGAAGTTTTGTAGCAGTGTCTTGTGCAGTGTTTGGATTTTCGATTTTTTCGATATCGGGGTTAGCGAAAATCGAGTCAGGCCCGATTTTATCCAAAACCGCTAGTAATCTCTTGAGAGTCAATTGGCGCATAACTATAGACATGTCTTTGACATAGCGCGGAGAGACTCTCCATCTGGTATTTTTTTGAGGTAAATATATATCGTGGTATGGAATACGTTTACCACATTCACCAAGACGCAAACTGTAAATTGCTAGATTCTCAGCTTCTCTTTTATTCCCTTGCGATAATTCTTGTTCAGCTTCAGTTACGATGAATTCTGTTGCTTTTAATTGTAAATCTTCAAGCAGTTTAAGCTCTTTTTCCGTAATTTTATAATTTGCAGTTTCGATTTGAATAGAAGTTTCTATCATTTTGGCTAAGAAATATCTGTCAATATGTTGGCTAGTCTTGTAATAATTCGATAATTGCTGGATAAGCTCAATCTCTAGATCTTGGCCGCGATAAGCATCTGTTGGTATTTTGCTTAGCAAAGATTTTTCAATATCATTTTCTGGGACCATATTGAACAATAATTTGCACAAATCGCCAATTTCACTGGGGCAAGTTTGCCCGAGCATAATCGAGGCGCGATATCGAAACTCGACATCCTTTTTGAAGATTGAAGCAGCTGATGTTTGTTTTGAGTCTTTGTTCTCGCTGGCAAATAGTGGAATCGAATTAGCTATTGAGTAAATTAAGACACTTACACATCCTGCTACCACTCTACCAATGAATCTGGCTGTATTGCGTGCTGGGCGAAGAATTCTAGGGCAATCATCTGTTGTAATAGTTCCATCCGAACGCAAATAGAATTTGACACAATGTGATTCGTTCGATCTTTGTTGAAGATATTCGTTTGCTTGCTTTCTGCTCAAATCAGAAATATTGAAGACTGTTTTGGAGCATTTTTTACAGAAACGTTCGCGTTCGTTGCCGTCCATCGAGTTCCAATCTACGGGGCAATGGTATGAGAGAATTAGATTGTCGATTGGTTCTGATGCTTTAGTGGTCATAGCTTATTCTTCATTTGCCCATTCTCTACCGAGGAGAGAAGCCAATAGTTCAGGATAGTCAGGATCGTCTTTGTTGAGCAAGCTTAGTTGCGCCAGTAGCTTCTTGCGAACATCAGGACGCTTTATATACTCATCACCAAGTCTGCCTGCCTCCAACCTGCATTTTAGAAGATGTTCAGGACCGTCGATATAGATTCCTCCGCAAATTGTCTCGCGAATAATAATGCAAATAGAATTAGCCTGAGAAAGGTTAAGCTGTCTTGAAGTCATTTGTTTGACCAGAGCCAAGGTAAGTTCGGGTTTGTCGTTTACTTTGGTATCAATATACTGGTCGCAGCTGTCTAATTCTGAATCATATTCAGTGTCTTTTTCTACGCCTAGATATTTAATGGCTGATTCAATTGCTTGATCGACTTTATCAGGATTTAAAAGGTCTCTGATTAGTTTCTGTTCTAGATTATACTGCTTGTGTGTGAGTCTGATTTGTCGGTGCATGGCTGTATCCTCAAGGTGATAGGTTGTCGCTCATCAACTTTTAGATAGAATTTCAGTATAATCAATTAGTTTGAATTTTGCTTGCCTTAATAAAAATCGTGCGAGGGCATGACCAGTCCTGGCGAGACCACGGTGATTTTGGTGGCGATTACATTCAGAACGGTCTTTTCCAGTTGAAGCTTGCCCTGGACCACAAGAAAACTCGCTGTCATTATTTCGACGCGGCTTTTTTTGAAGACGCTTGGTTTGACTATTATATTTGCCATGCCTGTTTCGTCTTCGAGGGTAAGGAAGACAAAGCCTTTTGCAGTTGATGGCTTCTGGCGGCAGATGACCGCGCCTGCAACTTTAATTATCGTATCTGGCTCAGACTCGGTCAGTTGTTTGCATGACAGAACGTCTTTTCTGTTTGCCCAGTCGCGACAGAAAACCATTGGATGATTGTCTGTAGTCAGATTCAATGTCTTGTAGTCTGCCACCACTTTCTCGAATCCTGTCATTGGTATCATGGTGTCATCTTTGCGAGTGATGAATGAATTTGCGTTTTTATCTTTGAGTAAAGCAAGCACCGTCCATAGTGCCTGTCTGCGGTCTATATTTTCTGATTGGGGAAGGAAATTATCGAAGGTGCCAGCTTCGGCAAGAATGCGCAAAGCCTTTGGAGGCAAGCCGCTGCGCCGCACTACGTCTTCGATGGATTTAAACGGACCGCCCGTTTCCCAGGCAAATTCAAGCGCACTTTGAGCACGTGAGCCAAGTCCTTGTACATAGCGCAAACCTATTTGCAATGTCAGGTCATCATCGAGAGTACAATCCCAAATACTCTTACTTAAATCTGGCGAAAGCACTCTGACACCATGACGCTTGGCGTCGCGCATCAAAACATCTGGACTGTAGAATCCCATTGGCTGTGCGTTCATGATGGCGCAGAAAAAAGCGGCAGGGTAATATCGCTTCAAAAATGCAGATGCATAAGTAATCAAGGCAAATGATGCGGCGTGACTTTCGGGGAAGCCGTAATGAGCGAAAGCTTGTAATTGAAATGTAATTGTTTCAATCGCTTCTTCTGAGAATCCGTTTTTGCGCATACCGTTTGCAAGCTTTTCGCAAAGAATTTGCATTTTGGAAAGAGACCGTTTGTGACTCATTACTATGCGCAGCCAGTCAGCTTCTTTGGGAGTCAATCCGGCAGCCACAATGGCAAGACGCATACCCTGTTCTTGAAATAGTGGCACGCCTAATGTTCGTTTCAAAATGGGCTCGACTATTGGATGAACATAAGTTACTTCTTCCAGTCCATTGCGTCGTCTCACATACGGATGAACGATATTTCCTTGAATAGGACCAGGACGAACAATCGCGACTGATACCACGATGTCATAAAAACAAGATGGTTTGAGTTTTGGCAGTATGCTCATTTGTGCGCGCGATTCTACCTGGAAGAGCCCGACTGTGTCCGCTCTTGCCAGCATTTGATAAATGTTTTGATCGTGCATATCGAGCTGGCCCAGGTCAATTTCTTGTCCATAATGATTTCGTATTAGCTTGACTGCATTTTGAATCATTGTGAGCATGCCCAGAGCCAAAAAATCGATTTTGATCATGCCAATCAGATTGGTATCATCTTTTTCCCATTGAATGACTGTGCGATTATCCATCTGCGCAGGCTCGACTGGAACGATACTACCGATAGGGTCCTTTGTCAGGACGAAGCCGCCCGGGTGAATGGAGCGGTGGCGCGGCAGGTGATTGAGTCCTTCCATTATTTTTATGAGCAGGCGTGAGCGTCTGTCTTTTGGGTCCAAGCCGGATTCTTGCAAGCCGCCGTTTGCAAGTGCAAGGGCTGCGTCTTTTGCTTCGCCAAAGTGAGCACGTTTGGCAAGCGTGTCGATTTTTTCTTGAGAAAAACCAAGTACGCGTGCAGTGTCTCGCAGAGCCGATTTCCCTCTATAGCAATTTACGTTGCAAACCATTGCTGCGTGCGTGTGACCATATTTGTTGTAAATATATTGAAGCACACGCTCGCGCTCTTGATGCGCGATATCTAGGTCTATGTCTGGCGGTTCATCGCGTTCTTCGGATAAGAAACGTTCGAACAGAAGATCCATTTTTATTGGATCGACTGCTGTTATTTTTAAGCAATAACACACTACCGAATTTGCTGCCGAGCCTCTCCCCTGCACGGTGATACCTTGCGCGGTGGCGTAGTCTATGACGTCTTTCATGATAAGAAAAAAGGAGGCGACATCGAGTTTTGCGATCATCGCTAACTCGTGTTCGATTTGTTCTTTGTGACGCGTGGTAATCTCGGTGTAACGATCTGCTGCACCGCTCCAGACCATGTCTTTTAGCAAGTTATTGTTATATTCGCTGCCTTCGTTGAAGAAAGGAAACTTCTTGAGCATCGGTTTTATGTCGTCTAATTTAAATGTACAGCGCTCGGTTATTACCTGAGTGTTACGGATGCCCTCTAGATTTTCGCGCCACTGGTATTCCATTTCTTGGGGCGATTTCATATACCAGTTGCCGTTGGGACGCAGCTTGCGGCCTGCTTGGGCAAGGGTTGTGCGATGCCTGACACAAGTCAAAACGTCGTGAATTATGCGCTGCTCGGGATGGACGTAATGGACATTATTCGTCACCACCCATGGTATCCATAATTTTTTGGACAATTCAAGCATTTGTCGGCAGAGTTTTTCTTCCTGTCTCAATTGATGCGACCATAATTCAAGAAAGAAATCTTCGCCGAATATTTCGCGTAGCTTCCCTGCATAATTGCTTGCCGCAACTGTGTCATCACAAGCAAGACTTGTTGGAATAATTCCTTTGGGACAGCCCGACAATGCGATAAGTCCAGATTTGTGCTCGGCTAATTGCTCGTACGAGATTCGCGGTTCGCCTCTTTCATTTTGGGCACGCGCAAGACTTATGAGACGGCATATGTTTCTATATCCGTTTAAGTCTTTGGCTAAAAGTATCAAGTGCGAGTCGTCATAAAAGGTGACTTCGTTTCCTATGATGGTGCGAAAGTCGTGCTCTTTGCCTTCCTGCTGGAAGCGCACGGCACCGCCCATGTCGTTGTGGTCGGTGAGAGCAAGAGCGCTCAAGCCAAGCTCTTTTGCGCGCACGACAAGGTCTTCGGGATTAGAGGCGCCGTTTAATAATGAAAAGGAGGAATGACAATGTAATTCGCTGTATTTAATCAAAGAAATATTCTATAAACCATTTATTGTTGCGGTGATTGTGCACCAGTAGAAACATGCTTTCTATGCTTGCTGCTACGTAGTAAGATTTGCCGATATTTTCTTCCCACCATTTGCCTGAGAGATAATCGGGCGAGCTCAAGCTCTGGATTTTGTGCCATTGTTGTTGGTAATAAACGGCTTGGGGACGAGGAATCTCGCCTGGAATATCGGGATTTGTGTTTGCGTCTAGTTTCACCATTACGGGTGCTGCGTTGGGATTTTTTCTCATTACGAGTCCAGCGCCATTTTTAGTGAATTGTTTTAGGTAAGTTTTGTCTGGTGTAAGCAAATTTCCCGATGCTTGTTTTTGTAAAACAGGCATCCAGGCTCCAGCTTGATCCGGAAAATACTGATCGTTTGAAATTGGCTTTACCACAGTGTTTTCGCCAAGGCGCGAAATGACTTTTTGCAAAAGAAGCAAAAGGTCGTTTGAAATTATTTCGCTTGTATCGTCGTCGTTGTCGTAGGGCAAAACCTGTTCTTGTCTCCACGACTCGGGCGAAAACCGCACTACGTCTACTTTGATTTTGGTGAATTCGCGTGCTAGTGGTTTTTTGTTGAGCGATAATTTGATGACTTGTTGCAAAAATCCGGAATGATTGGAGGGGCGAATGAGCTTGATATCGCGCTCGTCGAAAATAGTATCGTCTCCATAAAATGAGACTATGAGCCGTTCTGCGCGTAAGGCGTTATTTTTCAAATCGTCTGTGAGTTTGGTGAGCAGGCCGCTCAAAACCAGGCTGACTTCATTCAGGCTTGAGGCAGGATAATTGAGGTCGCAAGTGGCAGCAAAAGATTTTTCAAGTGGCGGCAATGATAACAAAGTATCGTCTATGCCTTGAGCCATTTTCCAGGCTTTGATTCCTTCTGGACCAAAACGCTCGAGTATGGACTCGCAAGGAAATGCAGCCAGTTGCTGCATAGACTTTATGCCTAGAGTAGAAAAGTCTGCAAGTAGCTCTTTGGAGGCGGGAAGATAATGAACCGGCTGTCGCGCAAGAAAAGTAGTAGTTTTATTGGGTGCGACAATATGATAGAACTGATTCTTGACCCTGGTTGCCACCATTGCTGGGAAAGCACTATTGGCGATGCCAAGATGCTTGTGCGTGTATCCAAGCCTGTGTATTGCTTTTAGAACTGAAGCACAGAATTTGTCTTCGCCGCCAAGCAGCTTCAAGCCTGATGCATCAAGCAAAAATATGCCTGAATCAACGGGACCAAAAACATTTATCTTAGGGGAATGGGCAAGAAGAGCCTGGATAATTTCAGAGCAAGCTTGTTCGTATAAGAAATTATCCGGCTTTCTCCAGGATATGTTGGAGCGAAGCGAGCAAGCTTGCGAAAGCTTGATGCCCGGCGCGATTTCTTGCTTGCTTGCCGAATAAGAGCACATGGCAATCTTTTGTTGGTAAACACTTGAATTTGTATTTTTTCCTTCTAGTAGGACCCAGGGAGTTTTGCTAAGTTCGGGCTCACGCTTCTCGTGAACGGCGATCGCAAATCTGGGGATGCGTAAACAAGCAATTCGATTCATCCAGACTTACTGCCACCTCCGTTTGCGTAGAAAGACCGTTTTTGGTAATTGAACAAGCTATTTGCGGCTCGTGTAATTGAACACTTTGGATGTCCCACTGAAAGCCAAGTTGAATATTTCCTTGATTGTCTGCTTGTGAGCCAACCACAAGCAAAGCTGATTTTGAATTTTGCAATGCGCGTTGCAAACGCGAGTAAGAAAGCAAAGACAATTTTTGATTGGTGCCAAGATCCATAATGACGATGTCGAACGCGCGCGAAGCCAAAAACAAGTCGACCACGCCTACATAATGATTGAGTGTTTTTACTTCGCCTGCATCTGGTCGCACGAACCAGAGTCTGTTGTGCTTGCAGTGATTTTCGTTGATATAAGCCCAGTCGTTTGCCATAAGCTGACCTTGCGTATCTATATAAACGATGTTGAAATTGGCTTCGCACCATTTAGCCACTGCTTTGCGCAAAAGAGTAGTCTTGCCAGACGATCCCGGACCAACCCAGTGGGTGATTCGCTGGCGATTCAAGGCGCGCGGACTCAAGCAGGCATCTATTTTTTCGATGCCAGTCTGCCCGAATCCCGAAATTTCTGTTCCGCCCAGGTTTTCGCCATTAAGCCATAAGCCGGGGAAGCGTTCTTCCAGACTTTGCTTTAAGGCCAATACCTGCTGGGCTGTCATGGCGTATATCCTTTATATAGGTTTCGATTCACTACCTACCTTACCATACAAGCGTATGGTCCGCAAGGGAAATTAAACTATGCGCCGTTATCGAGCATATTAAGCTTATGATTAAAATAGCTACTTAGAGTTTTGGTTGAAGTAAATGCCTAAGAGAAAAAAGCAATTGAAAACAGATACGAAACAAGTAAAAAGTCATTCCGCAGTTGAAAACAAAAAATCCCCCAAAATCAAGAAAACCTTATGTGGGTCGTTGAAAGGCAGCCTTACTTATATTGGTGACATAGTCAGTCCAGTTGGCGAAGATGATTGGGAAGCTGCGAATGACCAAACTAGTTGAGAAAATATTCTTTCTCGCCTTTTGTGTCATATTTTTGGCTTCTTGCAGTGAGCGAGAAAGAGGAGTTATCTGGTCGCCTAATGGCGAGCGCGCTATGGTGAATGGCTCGGATGGATTGAGAATTTGTGATGAAAAGGGCAATATCAGCCCAGTAGTTTCGAAGAACGCCAAACTAATAGCTTGGACTCCAGATTCCAGGCAGTGTTATATCTGTCGCAGTGAAAGCGAAACTGATTGGAAAAATGTCAAAGCGATGCTTACACCTGCTCAGATTGAAATCTGTCGCAAAAATGCCGAGAAAGTTTTTGCATATTTGATGGAATATAAAGACGATCTAGACGGCTTTGGTGCAAAGGTGGATGCCGACAAAGAGATAGATAGGCATTGGGTAGCGGAAAGTATTCTCTATTTAAAAGATGTGCATGGTCCCGAGCTTAATGAGAAAGTTTATTTATGGAGGACCCTTAAACTTCCAAATGCAACATTCAATTTAATTGAACGATACGACTATCTAAATAATTCTCTGAAAAACCCTTTCGTAATCAGAAAGACTTATGATGGCGTCACCGATCTCAGTGCATCGCCTAATGGAAAGGCACTTGCTGTTGTAGAGTCTAGAGAAGGAAATAAACTCTATGTGGTTTCGATTGATGGTAAGAAGACCTTACTGGTTTCTTCCGATTGTAGCGAATATCCTGCATGGAGTTTTGACGGTGATTCGATTTTCTATTTCGAAGGAGAGAAGCAAAAAGATTGTGAGTTTAGATCTGGAACATTGTGCAAAACAACAGTCATTTCTAAAACGGGTAAAATTTTGGACGATAATGAACGCTCTAAGAAGCTGCTAACATCGATATTTCAGGCTAGTGATAGAGTTGAGCCGTTGCCAGACGATTCCGTGATTTTTACAAGTCGAAAATTTTCATTTCCAAACAAGTCTAGCGAAGAAAATTCGAAAATATTTTTTGCAAAATCAGATAGTGAAGAAATCGTGCAGCTAACTGAAGACAACCTGGAAGGACTGGACTGGTTCAGACTTAGTCCCGACGGAAAAATACTTTTGCTTTATGATTCATCTGGACAAGTTGCTATTATGAACTTGCAGGATAGAAAACTGGAAACGCTTTTGAGCAAGGAGCGCTCGCCAGGTGAATTCAAATTTTCGCCTAGTTGGAGAAGTGAATCCGAGATTTGTCTGGCTGTGAGATCAACCAATGAGATTCGAGGCGAAAATGATGCAATGGCTGCTCTGATGAACATTTCTGATAAGACCGTCCGCACTCTTAGTCAAAAATGGCCGACCAGTTGTACTGAAGAATTCTTGATTGGAAAGGCAAAAGGTAAAAATCGTCTCCAAGAGAAGATTGATAAATACACTAATCGCTAAAATTTAACTGTCGTCCTAAAATCAATTCCGCCAGAGTAAGCAATACAGGGAGATTAATATGCTTAAAAAACTTTGTCTGACTATTGCTTGCACTCTTACTCTTGCGGCTTGCGATACCAATCGTGTAGTCTGGGCGCCTGATACCAAACGTGCGGCAATCATCGGCTCTGACGGGCTTAGAATAACAGATGAGAAAGGCTCGCTCACTGCACCTGTTCTCGACAATGTTGTAAAAGTCGCCTGGTGGCCTGATTCTAAAAAATGTCTCGTGTTGCGCTCGATACCTGCAAAAAACTGGACCGAAATCGAGCCAATTCTGAGTCCGCATGAAGCGAAAGACGTGCGCGAGTCTTCAGAAAAGCTCTTTGCCGAAATCAATAATTTTAAAGGCACTCAAGATGAGTTGAATAAAAAACTCGAAGCAGATGATACCATCGAAAATAATTTGAAAGCAGAGGCTGTAGCCTACCTCGACTATACGCACAAAAAAGAATTAGCAGAAAAGATTCCAGACTGGAATAATTTGCCCAAAGCGCAATCTTATATACAAGTTTTGGAAAAATACAATGCCGCGCAAGACAAGCTTATTGAGCCTGTCTTGATTATAAAAACGATGCATGAAATCGAAAACATTGCCGTATCACCTGCAGGCGACAAAATAAGTTTCGTTGAAAAAACTAATGCTGATGCGCTTTATGTTGCAGCTGCTGATGGAAGTAGCGGACATGTTGTATCTCATGACTGTAATAAGTATCCATGCTGGAGCAGAGACGGTAAGTCAATCTATTTCATAGAAGCTGACAGCCCAGGAAAAGGATTTCGCTCTGCCGCTATCACCAGTGCCAACGTCAATGCCAGAGAACCAGACAAATCACGAAACACAGAAGTTGCAGTCAATTTTGATCCGAGCGACGTCATTCAGATTAATACTAACGGCGACATAATTTTCAGCAATAGAAAAGTAGACTTTCCTTCCATAAATGCTCCAATGAATTTGGAACTGTTTGTTAAGCGCAAAGGAAAAAGTGAGCTTGAAATGCTGACTAATGGTGATCTTCAAAAGCTTGATATTCAGACCTTTTCGATCAGTCCAAATGGAAGCAAAATAGCTTTGACAAGCAAATCTGGTGCAACGCATATACTGACTGTTGAAGACAAAAAAATTCAAACTGTACTTTCGCAAGACAAAGCCGCCGGAGTAAAATTTACACCAAACTGGCGCGGTGAAAATCAGTTATGCGTAGCAGTAAAATCGAAAAGACCGGGCGCTCGAAATGACGATGCCGAGCTTGGTTTACTCAATCTTACAGATAAGTCAATAAAAGTGTTGAGCAGCGATTGGCCGATTTCTTGCACTAACGATTTTTTAGTTGAGAAAAGCAAGAACTAACTTAAAGTCGCTCTTGCATCTTCGCAATAGACTCTTTTAGATAATCGCAAAGATAGGCTGAACAAATTTCTGGTTTGATGTCTTGCATAGTGCACTTCTTATCGTCACTTAAAAATTGACATGGATAGGCTTTTCCATCGAGCACCACTCGTAGTGCCGGATAGTTATTTGGATCTTGCCAGGTCGATCGATCTGGAAATATTTTGCGACCTTCTTCATAAGAATAGAAAATTTCGTCGAAGGTGAATTCGCGTCCTAGCTTTTTACTTACGTCGCGCAAAAATCTGTCGGAATCGGTAATGGGACCAATGATCCAATCGCGCTCACCTATAGTGCAGCAAATTCCGGCCTGGTCTCGAACGCCATAGCAAACACGGCTGCAAGTATAGTGAATAAGATCATTCACCATTTCTTCGCGAGTCGGAGCTTCTACAGATTTGGCTTTGAGTTTATCTTTCAAAAAGCCAAAGACATTCATTTTTATACTCCAGGTAGGTTAAACAGCAGACGCGTATTTTCACTTGTCGCAAGGGCGGTTTCTTCTAATGTCATACCCTTTAATTCAGCCAATTTCTGCGCTGTCCACCAGACGAAGCTTGGCTCGTTTTGCTTGCCGCGCATTGGAATTGGCGCCAGGTAAGGGCAATCGGTCTCTACAAGCATACGATCTTTTTTGACCAGTTTGGCGGCTTCCTGGATTTCTTTGGCTGTTTTATAAGTCAGTATGCCAGAAAATGAAACATAAAAGTCTAGTGCTTCAATAGCCGGCAAAAGCTCGGGGCCGCCTGTAAAACAGTGAAAGACGCCACGTAAATCGCAATCTTGCTCTTCTTTCAGTATATCCAGACAATCCTGCCAGGCGTCGCGACAGTGGACCACGACTGGCTTTTTATGTTTTTTCGCCAGTTTGATTTGCTCGCGAAATACATTTAATTGAACTTCGCGCTCTGAGTGATTGTAATAAAAGTCGAGACCGCATTCGCCCACTGCCACTATCTTTTCGTGAGCGAGCATCGAGTCGAGCTTTTTTGCGTCGGTTTCGGTCCAGTCTTTTGCTTCGTGAGGGTGTTGACCAAGCGCCATATAAATATTGGGGTTCTTCTGGCAGAGTTCAAGCAGCTCTTCGGCGTTATTTACGATTACGGCAGGGTTCACCATTTGAACGACTTTGCGCGCGAAAGTGCGCTCTACCACTTCGTCCAGGCTGTCTTTGAAGTATTCCTGCATCAAGTGAGCGTGGCTGTCAATAATGCCTGCTTCGATAAACGGTGGAATTTTGGGCGATTCGCTCATTTAACCTTGGGAACTCCAAAAGCATGGGGTAAATGCGAGTTTACTTTTTTAGGTTTTACAGTACATTAAATTCATAAGCCTTAGGATATTATTGAAGTATTGCTTTTGAAATCTGAATCTGTAAGGGACTAGCCTTTTGAAATTATCGACCAAAGCACTGGCACTTTTCTACCTGACCGCATGCGTGGGTCTGGGGACAAATGCACTTGCATATGGTCAAGGACCTGGTCTGCTCAAGGGCGGAGTAATGCAAAAGGACTATATCAAGCAACAAGCAGCACCTGCGCTCAATCGTGGCGATATAGACAAGATGGGTGACCCTTTTAGTTCTGATGCACCTGGTGGTCCAGGAACTTTTGATGCTCCAGATGAAGCTTTTCAGCAAAGACCATTTCAACTAGACGCGCAACAAGGCAATCAGAATCTTCAATACCAGCAGCCCATGCAACAGCAACAGGCTATGTTTCAACAACAGGCTTCGCAGCAGGGAGCGCCACGTTTTCCATTGTCTGCCGAGCAAGAAGAACAGCATCCTCAAATGAAACTGGCATGGGACCAGTGGCACAAAAGAGTGGCTGGAGCAATTTATTCTAGATTCAACGGGCTTGCTACTACTGCTTTTAAACAGAGCCAGCCTATGGCGTGCGAAGTGGCTTACACTGTCACACGCGACCGAAAAATTCAGAATATTCAGCTTATTCAAAAAAGTCCTAATATCGTATTTAATACCATGGTCTATGGTGTAGTTAAGTCGATGAATGGGGATCCGATGCTCGATTTTCCGCAAGGCTCTGCTCGTCAGACTGTGGACAAAAGCGGGACTTTTTTGTGGAATTATAAAGTGCAAGGATTCAAATACACTATCAACGATCAAGAAACTATCAGGCAGAAAAGATAGTCAGTAAATGAATCTGTTGAACGAATTAAAAGCGATTGTGGGAGAAGAAAATGTTCTCCACGATCCTGTTGATTTGAGCGTTTATGAATGTGATGCTGAAACACTCGATTTGAGTTTGCCCGATTATGTGGTCTTGCCAGGGTCTACTAAAGAAGTTTCGCTCGTTATGAAACTCGCTCATAAACACAAAATTCCTGTCTCGCCTCGCGGTGCGGGGACCGGACTTTCAGGTGGTGCTACACCAGTGCATGGTGGCATCTCTCTTGTAATGACACGTATGACCAAAATATTGCAGATAGATCCTTACGAGCAGACTGCAACAGTTCAAACTGGTTGCACCAATGCGTCTGTGTCGGAGGCGAGCAAGCCTCACAATTTGCATTTTGCTCCAGATCCGTCGAGTGGCATCGCATCTACGATAGGTGGCAATATCGCAGAAAATGCTGGTGGTCCGCACTGTCTAAAATACGGAATGACTACCAATCATATGCTTGGTGCAACTGTGGTGATGGCAGATGGTTCTATTGCCAGATTGAATAACTGGTATCAATCGCCAGATGTTGATTTGCTCGGACTGATTGTCGGGTCTGAAGGCACCATGGCTGTTGTTACTGAAGCTATTTTGAAATTGACTCCCAATTCAGAAAGTATTCAAACTCTGCTTGCATATTTTCCGACTGTAACTAATTGCAGTAAAGCAGTATCAGCTATAGTATCAACCGGGGTGATACCATCTGCGATGGAACTGGTCGACCAAATTACGCTTAATGCCGTTGAAGATTATTTGCATATGGGTCTTGATCGCAGTGCCGCAGCGCTTCTCATTGTCGAGCTTGACGGGATGGAAGAGCGTATTGCTATAGAGCGCAAATTGGTGGAAGAACAGATTCGCAGGCAGAAAGCCATTTCGCTTCAATGGGCGACTAATGCTTATGAGCGATTGAAGATCTGGAAAGCACGCAAGTCTGCTTTTGGTGCACTGGGTCGTGTAACACCGCATGGATACGTGCTTGATGGTGTGGTGCCACGCTCGCGTTTAGCCGAAGCAATAGAGCTCATAGACAAGATTGGCGAAAAATGGAATTTGCAAATTGCTAATGTCGCACATGCTGGAGACGGAAATCTGCATCCTTGCTTGTTGTACAACCGCGACAATAAAGAACAGGTCGAGCGAGTAATTAAAGCTGGACAGGAAATTTTGCACGTATGCGTGCAGGTGGGAGGAACATTGTCTGGCGAGCATGGAATCGGGGTCGAAAAAATCCACGACATGCCTTATGTTTTTAGTGAAGAAGACATGGCGACTATGCTCAAAGTGCGAGATGTTTTTGACCCAACTGGAATGATGAATCCAGGCAAAGTGATACCAACTCCAAAACGTTGTGGCGAGTCTGGTGACCGGCCACTTTTACGACATCAGATTTTGACTGGCTGCTAGACGGGCTCAAGAATTAAGTTAGCGTGCTTTTTTAGAGCCATCCATTTTGCGGTGACAGTACGAAATCATCCCCAGAAAATCGAGTGCGTCATCAAAAGTCATATGCCAGGGAAAACGATAATTCCTGGTGTTCTCATCTTGAATCATCAAAAACAAAGCTTTGAGTACGCACATATAGCCGAATTGTTCGGTCTGATCGACTTCGGTTCTGAATTCGTTTACAGTTAAAACCGGATATTCGCCCCAGTTGAAGCCGAACGCATGTTCGGCCACGCTTGGACCATCGATGTGCAATTGGCTCTTGGCCTTGTTTTTTTCCATCAAAAGTTTGAGCGATTCTTGCACGACTCGAAAATAATTATTCTCGGTCAAATATTCAGAACGACAAACCATCTGAATGTCCGGATGGAGACTTCGAATCAAAACTGCTTCTTTCAATTTTTTTGCCCGCGTCTCGGCTTCGTGCGAAGCGTACATGGTGGCAAGTGGATTGGTTTGTCGCATTTCCGACTGCTCGTCTAATTCAAAGCCGGCAAAAGTGAGAATTTGATTGATCTCTTCGCGATATTTGCGAAAAGCTTCATCGCCGTAGCGCTTGTTTATGTGAAAACCAGTGCGTCTTAGAAAGACGGCAATACCGTTTGCATTTTTGTCTGTGTCTTGTTGCGATTGGAGCGCCAGGCTCAATCGCCTGTGCCTGCTTGCGTTCGGGCTTGGATCTTGAATGCCCGAGCTAACTAGCAGTGCTCCGACTTCGCCATCGGTAATAACCGAATCAAGATGGACGAAGGCATCGCAGAGCATAGTCAGATAAGTGTTGTCTATTGTATGTAAGGGGGCTACTGCAGTCATAATAGGTGCCCTTTTCGACTAGAATTCAGCCAAATTGTGGATAATAAAAAGAGTGATGTAATGATATTTTGCCCAAAAGCGGGTAAGTGATAAGCCATGAGGCTAAATTTTTTAGACAAACATTCAAGATTTTTTTTGTTGGCGTTATTGTTAGCTCAGGCGGCGCCGACTCTGGCGCAAGCGAACAAATCGCAACTGCTCCAACCGGAAGCGCCTCAATACGCACCGGTGTCGGATATCGCGCCGACTCAGCCAGCGCCCCAGCCTCAGTCGCAGCCTCAATATCAAAATAATTTCCAGCCGCAGTCTCAGTATCAGGCGCAGCAACCTTACCAGCAACAGCCCTATCAAAGCGCACCGCCGCAATATCAACAGCAGCCCTATCAAGGACAGCAGCAGTATCAGCAACAGCCTTATGCTAATCAGGCGCCCGTATATCGTGAGCAGTATTCGGGCAACTATATGCCGCCTCCCCAGGGTCAGGGTCAGTATCAAGGCGGAGCGCAGACCGGTTATTACCCGCCGCGGCCGATGTATCAAACTCCAAACATGCCGCAAGCAGGCGCTGGTGTGACTTTGAACGTCACTTTGCAGACAGCTATTTCTACCCAGATTGCCCGTCAGGGCGACTTGGTCCAGGGTGTCATCAATCAAAATATCAATCTTGGAAATGGTGGTTTCATCCCTGCAGGAACGATGGTGACAGGCACTGTCACTGATTCTATTGCAGGGCGCAGATTATCTCGTTCTGGCTTGCTCAGCATTTCCTTCAACGCAATAAGACTGCCATCGGGACAGTCTATTCCCATAACTGCCCATTTAGTGGGCGATCTGGGCAAATATTCCAATAAGGGTTCGGGCGGAAACGACGTTTACCGTGGAGAGGGCTGGGGAGCAAAAGCCGGTCAAACTCTAATTCGAGGCGGTGCTGGTGCTGGGCTTGGTGCTGCGCTTGGTACCGGAGTTGGTGCTATCGCAGGTGGAGGGCACGGCGCTGGAATGGGCGCCTGGTCTGGTGCTGCGATAGGCGGTGGCATTGGTGTTGCAGATATGCTCTTGCGCAAAGGCAAAGACGTTTTGATACCAGCTGGAACGTCTATCCAGATTCAGTTAGACGCACCAGTAGGCGTTCCTGGCGGAAGCGTCTGAGTCCTAAATTTCTTTTGTTTTGGTTTTTACTGCGCCTTGAGATTGTTTGAGCAGATAATTTCGTTTCTCTGTAATCTCTGAAACCGAGGCGTGGTGCGGTCCATTCAAGTGTTGTTTTATTTTGAGCTCGCGCGAAAGATAATTGGCTGCTTCGACATGGTGACCATGACTTTCTTTCATGTTCGCTAAAGATTCAAGTACGCTTGCTACATAGCCGCTATTTTGCCCGTGTGATTTCTCAAACGAAGCAAGCGCTTGTTTGTACATACTTTCCGCTTCTTGCGCTTTTCCCGAATTGCTCAAGCTTATAGCCAGCGCATCTAGTTTTGAATATGTTTGAGGATGAGACATGCCAACGCTCTTCAAGCTGATGTCGTAAGCTTTCTGCAAATAAGTGACAGCTTTCTCATGCTGACCTTGACCCTGATAAAGTTTGCCAAGATTTTCCAGGCTGGAAGACAGTCCTAGATGGTTGCCGTGCAGAAAGCGTTCTCTTATATTGAGCGCCATCTTATATAGTTTCTCTGCTTCAAGCTGCGCTTTATCGTCTTTTATACTGCGATATGCAGTGCCAAGCGAATCGAACATTACTGCCAGGTCTAGATATTCGCTCTTTACCTTGCCTTCGGTCATAGTTTTGGCTTTATCGAGTAAGCTCGATGCGTCCTTCAAATTGGGATGTTTGCTGTAAAAGTTATTTAGGTTTTTGAAACCAGAATTCATCGCGTCCAGTTCTTTATTGCGCTGATCGCCAAAATTGATGATCTGCTCGCCTACTGTTTCGGCTTTGGTATATTCTTTGCGTGCGATATAAAAGTGGCATAGTTTAGCTACACTATCGACTACTTCAGTATTGAAAGGACCCAGTGCCTTTTGTCTAATTCGCACTGCTTGCTCGAAGAGAGGCTGAGCTTTGTCAAGATTGCCTCGAGCCTGGTGCAATGTACCAAGATTTGTAAGGCTGATAGCCTGGAAAAGCTCATTGTTGCACTTGTTTTTTGATTCTTCTAAAGCCGCAGTAAATTCTCTGAGTGCTTCGCCATAGCGCATATCCTGGAAAGCAGAAGCGCCAGCCTGGGTGTGCCCTTGCCATTTCGCTTCGTCAAATGCCAGAGCCGCTGAGCAGGATAGACCAAGAAACGCCGTGCTCAGGCTTACAAGAGTTACGCTGATTCTTTTCATTAAATAACCCAGGACCAAGCCAATATAGAAGAAATTGTAACCTATAAGCAGTTTTCTTCGCATTAGGGTATCTTATCTTTTGCCCATTCAATTAATGTTAGAGGCTAAGGATGACAAGAAGTACACTGGAAAAAGCTAAGAAGGCTGTAACGGCCAAATTTGTCGGACAGGACAAAGGAGTGGTCGAATATAAATATGATAATGGGCTGAAGCTTTTACTGGTCGAAAATCACACCGCACCGGTAGTGACGATACTTGTTCTATACAAGGTAGGAAGTCGCAACGAAGGTGTCGGATTTACAGGTGCTACTCACTTTCTCGAGCACATGCTCTTCAAAGGCACAAAAGCACACAATGCAGACAAAGGCAACGGCATAGACGATTTGCTTACCCAGATCGGTGCTTACTGGAATGCCACCACTTGGTTCGATCGCACCAGTTATTTCGAGGTGGTACCAGTCGAGTATATGGAATTATGCGTGAAGCTTGAAGCCGACCGCATGCGTAATTTGCTTTTGCGTCAATCAGACAGAAATTCTGAAATGTCGGTGGTGCGCAACGAGTTGGAGCGCGGCGAAAATTATCCCGATGAAGTGCTGGAGAAGGAATTGTATGCAATAGCATTTCGCGAGCATCCGTATCACCATCCTACTATCGGCTGGCGCTCGGATGTAGAAGGTGTGCCGCTTGATAGATTGAAAAAATTCTATGATACTTTCTATTGGCCAAATAACGCTACTGTCGTTTTGCTTGGTGACTTCGAGCAAGACAATGCACTTTCGATGGTCGACAAATATTTTGGAAAAATTCCCGGTTCGCCAGAGCCTATTCCGACTGTTTACACCACCGAGCCACCGCAAGAAGGCGAGCGCCGTTTCGAAGTCAGTCGTGCAGGCGATTTGCCGCGCGTTTGGCTTGGATTCAAAGTTTGCGAAGCTGTGCACGAAGACAATTATGCCATTGCTGCAATCAGACAAATTCTTGGAAGCACCTATGAGCGCTCGAGCAGATTGTATAAAGCCCTTGTAGATAACGGTATCGCCTGTGATGTCTTTGCCAGACACGACGAATTGCGTGATCCCGGTTTGTTCATGGTTGGCGCCACTCTCAATCCAGGGGCGACATTACTCAAAGCAGAGAAAATACTCAATGCAGAAATGCAAAAATTCTGCAGCGAGCCTGTCACAAAGGAGGAACTTGCAAGAGCCAAGAGTGCTAATCGCAAAGGGACAATTTTAGCCAAAGCCGATTCGAGCAGTCTTGCATTTATGTTGGGTGAAGCCGAGTCCAAGGCAGATTGGCAGTGGCTCATGAATTACGATGAGAAATTCGAGGAATTGACTGCTGAAAAAATTCAGGAAGTGGCATCCAAATATTTCCTCAACAAAAACAAAACTGTCGGTCACTTCAAGCCCTTGAACCTGGACGAAGCCATGCTTGAAGATGCAGGCGAAGTCGAGGAGCAAGAACTCGAAGCCCCAGACGAACATGCCGAGCCAACCAGTGCTCTGCCGTTGAAAGAACCAGAAGTGGTGGCAGCAGAAGCGCCTGATTTAAAGGGCTGTCTCACTAAAGAAGAAGTGAAAAAGTTTCTGGAACCGAATCCAAAAACAGTGGCTGTGAAATTGAAAAAATCGCCTGTCACCGCCTCGTTTGAAGAGCGGGTCAAAAAGGTGGTTCTGCCTAACGGTCTGACTTTGCAGTTCTTGCCCAGTTTTGGCACCGGCTGTGTTGGAATGGCCGTTAATGTCAAAGCAGGAAAATATTTTACCCACGACAGACCTTCGAGTCAGTCGGAACTTGTCGGCGATTTGTTATCGCGTGGTTCGAGCAAATACAGCAAAGCTGATATTGCCGAAGCACTCGAAAACATGGGAATTCCTGGAGGTCTTGAATTTTCGGTCGATAATTATCGAATGGGAATTGGCACTCATGTAGTGAGAGAAGATTTTCCTCTTTATCTCGATATTTTGAGCGATATTATGCGCAATCCCACGCTCGATGACGAAGAACTGAAAAAAATTCAGATCGAATGGCGCGCCCGCTTGATTGAAAGTGCCAACAACACGAGAAGTGTGGCATGGTACGGCATGAAGAATGCTCTTTATTCAAAAGAGCACCCCTTCTCCGAGCCTGGCTTTAAACAGCAGATCGAAGAGTTGATGAAAATCAAACGCTCCGATCTGGTCGATGTTCATCGTCGTCTTCTTACTCCTCAGTCGACTATCATTACCATTGTTGGTGATACCAGTTTCGAAGAAGTGGAGCGCGAGATTCTGGCCAAATTCGGTAGCTGGCAGGGTGAAAAGCAACCCGAGGTAGTGATACCAGAGACAGTATTGCCGAGTAAGCGCAGTTATTATCAGAGTTTCTTGCCCGACAAGAGCAGTGCCGACATTGTGCTTGCCCATCCATGTACTCTGATGAGAAAGAATGCTGATTTTTATTCGGCACGCTTAGCCAACGCAGCCCTTGGACAGGATACGATTACTTCGCGATTAGGCAATGTGGTGAGAGACAAAGCCGGCTTGACCTATGGTGTCAACTCCAGTTTCTCCGATACCACATATGGAGGTACTCCCTGGTCGGTTCAACTGACCGTCAATCCTTCTAATGTGGCTAAATCTCTTCGTCTCGTCGACGAGGTACTGGCAGAGTTCATGGGTAGAGGCGTGAGCGAAGAAGAACTCGCTCGCGAAGCTGGACGCGCGGTTGGATCCTTTAAAGTGGGACTGTCGTCACCGTCGGGAATCGCACGGGTACTGACCGAACTCGAATTTATCGGACTTGGTGCCAAGGAACTAGATATGGTATCAACACGCTATTTATCGGTCACCAAATCGGACGTGGATAAATCGCTCAAAAAGTATCTACACCCCGATAAACTCACGTGTGTGATAGCTGGTACGCTCAAGTAATTTCTCGCTTGGCAAGTTGAACCGAAGGTGGTACCGCTCTGGTATCACGGGCGAAACTATATACTTTGCGCCGAAAGTTAGCTACTATTCATCTGGAGAGTAAACTTTTCAGAGATAGAGAGAGCAAACATCATGGAATACATTCAAGGCGCCGCCGCTCATAACTTCGCTCCGGATCCAGCTCAGGCTGAAGAAGCCAGAATGGAAGTGGATAACTTGCTCAACAGTTTGCTCGATTCGGTATTTGATCCATCCGGTTCAGCCGAAGCCGAGGTCAAAGAGGCTGTTCAGGTTACTCGTCCTCGCGTTTTCAAACGTCATTCTCAAGTCAATTTCGCAAATCCTGCCAAACTTAAAGAATCTACTGGTGGTGGCAAGCTGGTGCCTTTATTCGAAAAAGGCGACAGTGCTTCCATGCAAAAGCCAAGCATTTTCGGTCCAGATGAAGATGACGACATGATGCAAAAATTCCAGTTGCGCACAAGGCTGCTGGAAGCCCAGCTCGATAGCCGCAACAGAGAATTGCGTCTCACTATCGAAAGAATGCGACTTCTAGAGCTTTCATTGATTGAAAAAGATGAGCAACTCGAGATAGTTCCTGAACTTTTGGCGCGTTGCGTCCAGGCAACACAGTACGAAGAAGAACTTGTACAATTGAAAGATAGCCTGGAGTGTTTATCAGAGGAACTGACCATGACCACTGCCAGGTTGGATGATTTGAAGTCCCACTGGCTTGGTAGGTTCAGTCTCTGGATATGCGACCAAAAATAAGCATCTTTTTCCTGATAGGCTCGACAATTTTTCACTGTCTTTCTAGTTTCGTTCCAGTTTGGGCTGAAATTGAAGATCCTTCCGTTTTGACTCGTTTTGGCTCGCTCAAACCCAGCGCTGCCTTAAATAGCAAAAGCTGGTATCAGCTCGATCAAAAAGCACGCAAGTCTCTGAGCGAAGGTGATACTTCACAGGCAGAACAATTTTGGAAAGAAGCTTGTGCTGCAGCTGAGGCAAGCAATAACGTCTATCCAGGAGTCGTGAATTGTTTGATTGGCATTTCGCGCCTCTATCACGACAAAAACAATTTCGGTGAATCTGACCGTGTCTACGAGCTTGCTATGCGCAATATGGAGGGGCTGGTCGGACGCTCTGCACCAGAGTATGCCAAACAATTGCCAGATTTAGCCTGGTTGTATTTGAAACACAATAAACCAGACAAAGCCGAGTATATTTTGAAACAAGCAGTGAAAACAAATGAAACCGCATATGGTTCTAAAAGCGTGCAATGCATGGAGAGTTTGAGAGAATATGCCAATTTTCTCAATAATCAAAATCGCAGCAACGAAGCGTCGCTGCTCGAATTGCAAATCAAAAAAATTGAAGAACATATAAATGAATCGAATAATAATACTCAATCTGATATTCAGATAGACCAGGCGAGCCCAAACGATGGAAACTAGTTCGAAAAAATCGGTCTACATAGAATTATTTCTGCTTAGTTTCGCTTCGCTCTTTTTCGAACTCCTTGTTATACGCTGGATGTCTGCCGATATACGCGCTTTTACAGTGTTAAAAAGTTTTCCGCTTGCTGCCTGTTATATCGGAGTAGGATTGGGATTCGCCCAGACAAGCGATAAGTCTTTCAAATATGCACCATTCTTTCTCTTTTTGACCTGTTTGATAATCAAGGTCATTAGCTTCACGGATATTGCCTGTGCGCCATTTCCTTCACCGCGAGTCTATAGCTGGATAAGTATTTTATCTGATAGCCAGAGTCTTGCAAGTCCAGCTTTCATGTCATATCTTGGACTGTTTTTAATTGGCGTGATTGTTCTTTTGGTGGGACCATTTTTCACTTCGCTTGCAATCGGCAGTCGGCTTGGGGTTCTGTTCCAGGACCAAAGACCAATTACTAGTTATTCAGTAAATCTTGCCGGCGCAACATGCGGAACAGTCGCTTTTGCTGTCCTGTCATTTTTGAGTATTGGACCTGGGATTTTGTTTGCGGTACCAGCGGTGATACTGGGCATTTATTTGACCCGAAAGATTTCTCTTTCTCTCATAGTGTCTTTAGCTTCGCTCATAGCGTGCGTATCGATTGGATTCTGGACTGTAGACAAACCAGATACTAAAACTTTCTGGTCGCCTTATGAGCGAGTAGATTTCGTGGACATGCTCGACAAGGGCAAACTCATTGGCTGGCGTTTGCTCGTAAACAGAGTGGGTCAGCAGAGTCTCTTCAATAAACTGGACAAAGATAGTTTGAGCGAAGATGGCAGAAGAGAGTATTTGCTTTCGCTGGACAATCACAAGATTCCATTTTTATTCAAACGTGATGCAAAGGATATTTTGACTCTGGCATCTGGACTTGGGAATGATGTAACGGCTGCCGTGCATGAAACAAGCGGGAATATAGATTCTGTAGAGATTGACCCGGTCACAATCAAATTAGGCAAGCAATATAACGATGAAAAGCCATATTCGTCGCCACGCGTAAAAATCTATTGTGACGATGCAAGACATTTTGTCGAGCAAACTGATAAAAAATACGACCTTGTTCGTTTTTCATTTCTCGACAGTATGACCGTACTTTCGCAAAGTTCGACCAATAGACTCGATAATTATGTCTACACAAGAGAAAGTATCGAACACGCCTTGTCTCTTTTGAAACCTGGTGGCATGTGTTTCATTTCTTTCTACGCTAAAGAAAAATGGTTTACAGACAGGCTCTACTGGACAATTACTAAAGCTGCTGGATACAAGCCTCTTTCTTTTGCTTACGATTTACCCGACGGACAAAATGTCTTTTTCGTTTTGTCTGACGATGTCAAAAACGGCAATCAAAAACTTCCCGAAGATATGCCTAAAATGATGCCCGGTCCTCTGTCTCTTATCGAGGCACCACCCGAGCCTGAGCGCATTTTGACCGATGACTGGCCATTTTTATACTGGCAAGAAAAAGGAATCGATATTGGATATTTAGCTGTCACCCTTGAAATAGTTCTGCTCAGTCTGCTTGTAGGACACAAAGTGGTGCTGGGTAATTCCAGGGGCAAATACTGGCAGATGTTTTTCCTTGGCAGTGCCTTTCTTTTGCTTGAGCTTCAGTCTATTGCTCGCTTTTCGCTTATGTTCGGCACAACCTGGGTTACATCGTCCATCGTGATTGCAAGTGTGCTCGCCATGCTTCTTGTTGCTAACCTAATAGTGGCATATTATTCAAAATGGCTCTGGTCAAAAATTTCAATGTTGTATGCCGCATTGATGGTGACTTTAATTGCAAGTTATCTCTTCCCTTTTGGACAGCTCATCCACAGTCATCTTCCAGAGACATTGACTTTCGGATTGTCGACAATCGTTACTCTGGCACCGATGTTTATGGCAGGTTTGATTTTTGGCAGTTCGCTCGATAACTCGGACAATTCATCGGTGTCTATAGGATTCAACTTACTTGGTGGAGTTCTTGGCGCCTTGCTTGAATATTTCACCAGTTATACCGGCATCAACGGCATTATTCTGGTTTCGCTCGGGCTTTATGTAGTTTCTTACCTTTGTCTTAAAGCGGACGTGGTCAAAAGCGCAAAAGCTGTAGAATAAGGCAATGTCCACGTTGAAAAATACTAAAGAAAAGGGCACCAGTACATTTTTGCGGACTTTTGCCCGCGAAAAGACTGAACATACCCCCGTCTGGTTGATGCGCCAGGCTGGTCGTTATATGAAGGAATATCGTGATCTCAAGGAGAAATGGGGCTTTCTAGAGCTCTGTCACAATCCCGAGCTTGCAGCCACAGTCACCACAGACGCTGCAAAAGCCCTCAAAGTGGACGCCGCAATCATATTTGCTGACATTCTTCTCATTTTGGAAGCGCTGGATTTGGGTCTCCATTTCGAGGCCGGCGAAGGTCCGGTTATTGAAAAGCCTATTCGAAGCGTCAATGATGTAAACAGCTTGCCTGACATAAACGCTGGACAAAAGTTGTCTTATGTCGGGCAGTCAATCAAAAACACTATTCATAATTTGGGTCCGGACATTCCGGTGATTGGTTTTGCCGGAGCGCCGTTTACGGTTGCATCCTATGCAATCGAGGGTGGTGGCAGTCGCAATTTCGAAAAAGCCAAGTCTTTCATGTATTACCAAAGCGAAGCCTGGCACAATCTCATGGATAAGCTTGTGATGCACACTGCAGCTTATCTCAATATGCAAGTTGAAAATGGGGCAAGTGTAGTCCAGCTGTTCGACAGTTGGGTTGGCGCGCTAAGTCCTTCTGATTTCAAAGAATTCGCCATGCCTCATTTGAAAAAACTGGTGGCATCTATCTCAAAAGACGCTTATATAGTTTATTTCGGTACACAGACCAACGGTTTACTCGAAGAGCTTAGCCAGCTCGATGCACACACCATTGGGGTAGATTGGCGTATCGATTTAGATAAAGCCTGGGATGTCATCGGGCACGACAAAGGTATTCAGGGCAATTTAGACCCGGTCACTTTGTTTGCAGACAAAGACACCATCAAGAAAAGAGCGATTGAAATTTTAGACAAGGCAGAAGGACGACCAGGATACATCTTCAATCTGGGTCACGGTATATTGCCCCAAACGCCTGTGGATAACGTTAAGTATCTGGTTGAAGTGGTTCACTCATACAAAAGCAAATGAACGAATTGAAACGAGTAGCAATAGTTGGTGGTGGGATATCTGGACTCACCGCCGCGTTTAAATTGTTGAAAGAGGCCAAAAATTCAGATTCGAAAATTCAGATCGACTTGTTCGAAGAAAAAGAGCTTGGCGGAGTTTTCAAAACTGTAGAGGATGGTGAATTTAGACTTGAATGTGGTCCCGATTCATTTTTCACTAAAACCAATGAAATTCTCGAACTCTCAAAGGAATTGGAAATCAGTTCTAGTATAATTCCGACCAATGAGAAGAAGCGCAAGTCGCTTGTGGCAAAAGGAGATCAGTTGATCCCTCTTCCAGAAGGTTTTGTCATGATTGCTCCATCGAAAGAAGAAGCATTCATGCAGACCGAGCTCTTGAGCGAGAACGGGAAAAAACGAGCGATGCTCGAAAAAGAACTGGCACCGCGTGAAAATATCACTGAAGAATCTGTAGCTCAGTTTGTCGAGCGACGATTTGGTCCTGAAATGCTTGCCAAAATCGTCCAGCCCATGGTTGGTGGAATTTATACTGGCGATGTGAAAGAACTTAGTGCCGAAGCCTGTCTGCCCGAGTTTGTGGAAATGGAGCGCACTAAAGGCAGTATCATCAAAGCGCTTTTGCAAAGACAACAAGCAGGTGTAGATGCTGATGCTAAAGGTGCTCGTTACTCGGCTTTCTATAGTTTTGAAAAAGGTATGTATTATTTGATTGATACCTTGCGTCAACAAATCAACGAAATGGGCGGGCTCACTTTCAAATTGAACGAGAGAGTTTCGTCAATAATAAAATTAGACCAGGGCAAGTGGGGTCTTGAAACATCAAAATCACAAAGCACTGCATACGACGCATTGATTCTAGCTTTGCCAGCGGCTTCTCTTGCAAGAATAACAGCGAGTCTCGATGGAGTCCTTTCTGAAAACGCTTCGCAGATTTATTGTGCATCTTCATGCGTGGTTAATTTGATTTTCAATAAATCTGATATCGACGAGAATATGCTCGATGGTTTTGGATTTGTAGTGCCAGAAGAAAACAACAGACCGCTCATTGCTTGCAGTTATTTGAGCGAAAAATACAAGCATAGAAGCCCTGAGCAGAAGGTTATTTTGCGAGCTTTCTTTGGCGGGGTCAAAAACGAAGCTATTTTGCAAGAAAGTGATGCCAAACTTACAGAACTGGCGCTTCAAGAACTCGACTTTTACATGAAAATTAAGGCAAAGCCTCTTTATACATCTATTAGTCGTTGGCAAGAGTCTATGCCTCAGTATACAATTGGACACCAAGGTCGAATAAGGGCTATAACAAAGCGTCTGGAGGACTTCCCCGGGATTTTCATTACCGGTAACTTTATTAGCGGAGTAGGCATTCCCAAATGTGTACAAATGGCTACTGAAGCAGCGCAAAAAGTCGCTCAGTTTCTTCAAGTGCAAAAAGCGGCGCAGGTTAATTGATGAGTCATGTGAGTGATGCCGAAAGCGACAAACGGTTCAGATAAAGCTAAAAAAGCAAAAGCGAACGGACAAAAGAAAAGTCCGGTCTTAGCTTGTATAGACATTGGAACCAATTCTTTCCATATGATAGTCTGCCGCAGCGAGCCAAAATCGGACGATTTTGAAATCATTAGCAGGGTCAAAGACGTTGCACCATTTTTCAGACAGGCTTTGACTAATCATTATATTGACGAAGCGGCTCAGAATTCGGCTCGAGAAATTTTGCGCAATATGCTCAAACACGCGCAAGAGAAGGGCGCTGAATCAGTAACCGCCGTTGCCACTTCTGCTGTACGTGAATCTAAGAACGGTCATGCGGTTATCACTCAACTGGGAGACGAATTAAGTCTCAACATCCGTGTGATTTCTGGAAAAGAAGAAGCCAGGCTCATTTATCTTGGTGTAGTGTTCAGCATGCCAGATCTGGTCGGACGCTTTGCCATCGTAGACATTGGTGGTGGCAGCACCGAAATTATTGCAGCCGACAGAGAGAACTGCTATTTTTCAGACTCGTACAAACTGGGCGCAGCACGGCTTACACAGCGATTCTTCCCCAAAGAACGCGTTACTCGCGAAGCCCTCACCGATTTGCACGATGAAGTGCGCGGTATGTTGAGACCTGCTGCTGTTGCAATTAAAGCCTCAGGTGGCTATAAACAGCTTATTGGAACGTCAGGGACTGTTCAGGCTCTGGCAAAATTAGACCGCGTCCAGATGGGTCGCGCGAATGAGTCTTTAGATGGTTGGGTCCTTCCTCTTGAACGACTGGAAGATCTGGTCGACTATATCGAAGAGCGTGCTCTCGATGGTGTCAGAATCAAAGGAATAAGCACGGACCGAGGACAAACAATTCTTGCTGGAGCAATTGTATTGCTCGAGACTATGCGCTCGTTAGGTGCGTCTGAACTCACTGTTTGTACCGCCGCCCTGCGCGAAGGCGTTGCAGTGGATCAGCTTTTACAAGCTGATTTGATTCAAAAGGACCTGAAGAGTCACAAAGATCCGCGCGCTAAAAGTGTTTTGGAAATGCTCGAGCGTTATAACACCAATGTCGAACACGCCGTGCACGTAGCCAAGCTTGCATGTTCAATCTTCAGGCAGACTAAAGAAATCCTGCATGACTTGCCTGACGACAGCGAACATTTACTCTGGTCTGCTGCTATGTTGCACGATATAGGCACTTTCATTTCGCGTAAAGGTCATCACAAACATAGTTATTATCTGATTTTGCACAGTGGATTGCTTGGACATTCAGAAGAAGAAGTCGGCATGATCGCTTCTGTTGCTCGATATCACCGTGGTACTTTTCCAAGTGTGGATCACGAAGCCTGGTATCGTCTGGATGAGTCAGACAAAAATATAGTGAAACCACTTGCTGCGATTTTGCGTATATCAGAAGCACTGGATCGCAGTCACCGAGGCGTTATCGAAGATGTACAGGTGGCGATGAGTTCTTTTAAAAAAGCAAAGGCCGGTCAGATTACCACTGTGTCTTTGGTTCCGCAGTTGAAGGAAGGTACTAATTGTCTAGCTGAGTCCTGGGCGCTGGGCGAAAAGAAAGACTTCTTCGAAGAAGTCTTCGAAGTGAATCTAGACCTTCTAGTCGAAGCCAAGCAAAAGCTCAAATCAACAGCTCGGGCCAGAACTTAGTTCAAAACTTAAGTTAGAGCGACTTTGAAATATATTGTGGTTTTTCGAACCAATATTTGTAAGTAGCAAAGCCATCTTCATCGCGTCCCATATTTTCTAGATAACCGCGAGGACCGTTGTTCGATGCGTAAAATCTGTAATTGCCTTTAGGTCCATATGGTTTGCAAGTTACTTTACATGGATACTTAGGTATAGAGCCTTTCCAGAAAGACAGCACTTTATCTTTGATTGTGAGCTGACTGCTTATAGTCGCCGGCAAATCTGCTTTAATGATACCTGCAAACATGCGCTTCCATACGCGCATTTTCATTTTTGCATTTGAATAGACCGAACCTTCGATCCAGGTGGGTTTGCCAGCATCTTCTGCTTGGGCGAGGTCTAGCTGCGCTTCTTGCCTGACTAATACTGGCATTTTTTCTGCTTGGCTATCCTGGATTTCTATATTTCCAAAGAGTAGCGACTTTTCTTGCGCCAAAACTGGAGCGCAAATTAGTAATTGTGACACAGCCAAAAATATTAGTGTCTTACGCATAAGACCCACCTCGCTTCGATATTGCTTCCTGAGCTTTACATAGCAAAGGTTTAAAGAGCGATGCCGGGTCGTTTAGAACCCGTGACTCTGAAAAGTATAAAGAAGCGATTTGGCGTGGGAAGCCACCAGCTCCGGTGCTTCCATTGGTATGAAATGGGTCAATTCTGCGCACATTACGTCTTCGCCCTGAGGAAAATCCACGCCCAGGTCGTAGGGGACCATCGCCTCAATCTGGCGTTCTGGATCTGCAGGTGCGTGCAGAATGCGCACAGGCACGTTGATTTTATTCAAATAAGAATATGGATTTGCCTCATTCGACAGGGAATTGTTATATATAGAACCTTCGACAGCGGGCGGACAGGCTAAAAGCATGCCTTCTTCGTCTACTCGGGGAAGCAGACCATGGAAGCAATAGTCCATCAATACTTCTTTATTCCAGGTGTGGAAAGGTTTTTTCTTTTGCAAAACGTCATACATTTCTTCCGCCGACTTCCAATTGTTGCGTCTTTTCAGCACTGGATGCGGGTCTTTTAAATCGATAGTTCCGTATAAATCCTTTTTGACAATAATCGGGTCGATTAATAATAACGATTTGAAAATAGGCTCTATTGCTGCTGCTCCGCACAGGCTGTGTCCGCCCATCGAATGACCGATTCCTAAATCGAACTGTAAATTGAGATTCTGAGCAATAGAAATAATGTCTTTTGAAAATTCAGTCCATATATAAGGCGGCTGAGGTTTGCTGCTCAAGCCATGTCCGCGCATATCTATTGCAAAGCAATCATAATCGGGCAAATGTTTTATCACCTGGTCGAAGACTCTCGAATGAAATCCTGTGGCGTGAATGAAAAGAATTTTTTTCGATTGTTCGCTGCCTTTCCAGTGCCACAAAGCGAATTTCAAATCTCTTGTTTCTACCAGGTTGAGTAAAGGTTCCATCAATATTTCCCGGAGCGTACTACATCTAAAAAGCGTTTCAAAATGGGTGAACTGTCATCTTTTCTGTAAGCTGCAACCATAGATATAGTTGGCGAAGGCGTTTTGAGCGGAATATATTTTACGCCTTCTCTGCTTGTATGCTCAACCGACTCTGGCAAAAGTGCTACACCAATACCTGCAGCCACGAGCCCAAGTGCTGTTTGCAGTTCGCCAGTGCGCTGAACTACATGCGGCTCGAATCCAGCTTTACGACATGTAGTCATGACAAAATTTCCGAAACTGGGCTCGTGCGACCAGTAAAAATTTATCATGTCTTCGTCTTTGAGATCTGTAAGAGATACGCTTGTTTTGTTCGTCCAGACATGTTCGGACGGTATCGCCACCACTACTGACTCGTCTAAAATCCAGTGGCTTTCTATTTCTGGATTTTCTGGAAAAGGGCGCCCAATGCCCACATTGATTTGTTTATTCTTCAGTGATTCTAGCTGTTGGGGAGTATTCATTTCGATTAAATTGAGGCTTACCCCTGGATATAGTTTTCTGAAATTGCGCAATATACCTGGCATTAACTCATAAGTAGAGGAACTGACAAAAGCAATAGTGAGAGCTCCTTCTTCTCCGCGCGCCATTTTTTGAGTTTTGTCTATAAATTGGTCAAACTGGTCGACCAGTCCCAAAGCCTGTTGATAGAAAAATTTCCCCGCTTCTGTAAGCATTACTGGCCGTGTGCCGCGCTCAATCAGCATGAGGCCGAGATCCTCTTCAAGCTTTTGAATTTGTTGGCTGAGAGGAGGCTGCGATATATGCAATTTTTCGGCGGCTCGCGAAAAGTTAGACTCCTGAGCAACGGCGATAAAATAGCGCAAATGTCTGATTTCGACCATCCTGTGGACCTTTCAGGTTTTATACTTCAAACGTATACTATCTTAGTCATTATATATTGGACGACTGAAGTTGAAAAGCCCATACTAAATGTATGCTCTCATCGCCTCCCAGATTCAAAAATTCAGATTCACAAGCGCCAAAAAGTCTGGCAGCTAGTTTTGCAGCGCCGTTCAAACAATCGCAAATTCCATTGCTTGGAATTTTAGGTGTTAGCCTGGCGGGCTTCAGCGCCTATCTGAATTTGTATGCAACTCAGGCATTGCTGCCTGTTTTCACCAAAGTGTTTCACGTTACTAGAGCCGAAACGGGATTGACTTTGTCAGCCACGACTGCTGCCATTGCTTTTGCTGCGCCATTTATTGGGCTTTTGAGTGACCGGCGTGGAAGAAAACCAGTGGTGGTGACATCGATATTTTTGCTCGTGGTGCCGTGTTTGCTTGCCGCTTTTGCCAATAATCTAAGCGAACTTATAGCAGTGCGTTTTGTACAAGGTTTGATTCTGCCTGGCGTTCTAGCCATTTTGATGGCGTATGTTGGCGAGGAGTGGTGCAAGCGCGGAGCCGGTTTTGCCATGTCGGTCTTCATCAGCCTCAATATCCTTGGTGGATTTTTAGGCAGGCTTATTCCTGGGCTCATAGCAGCTAATTTTGGATGGCGAAACGCCTTTGTTGCAAGCGCTATTCTGTGCTTCTTTTGTGGTGTGGCAGTGCTCAAAATTTTACCCGGCTCTTCAGCTTTTGCACCAAGCAAAGGCGGTCTCAATTTAGACGAAGCAAGGGAGCATCTGAAAAATCCCCAGACCGTTTCCACCTTTTTTATTGGTGCCACAATCTTGTTTGGTATCATTGCCACTTTTACTTATTTGACCTTTCATCTTGCCGAAGCGCCGTATTCTCTGGACGAAAATCTCATCAGCTGGCTTTTTGCGGTCTATTTGATTGGTGTGGTCGTGACGCCAATGGCTGGCAGATTCATCGACAGAATAACGCCTAAAAGATCATTTTTAATAGCGCAGGCGCTTTGCATTACTGGTTTGCTCGTTACTCTGATACCGAATTTGACGGCAATTCTGGTTGGCCTTTGTATTAGTTGTACCGCACTCTTTATTTGTCAGTCGGCAAATCAAGCAGCTCTTAGAGGTTTCGCAAGCAAAGGGCTATGCACCGCCACTGGTATCCATGCCTGCTTTTATTATTTGGGCGGAGGATTGGGAGGTTATGTCCCCGGATTGGTTTGGGACCAGGGAGGCTGGTCTGCGTGCGCTTTTGTAATAATTGCAGCTAATACGCTTGCGGCAATGACCGCGATGTTTATATGGCAAGCTCCGAGCAAGAGCTCAACTTGATATTGCCTTCTATCGAAACAGCCATCGTCATAGAAGCAGCAACGCAAACGTAAAGACAGGCAAGCGTCACGGCGTAAGTGCAAAAGGATAAAATTTTCTGGTTCATACAGGCATTTTAATCAAGTCTTTGTGGGCGAACAACAATAGAGTTATTATCAGTTGCCAATGTGCTAACATCGCACCATGATTTATCTATGGATTTTTATCGGTTCTGGTTTGGGCGGAATGCTGAGGTATTTCTCAAGCACCACTTTGCAGAAGCTCATTAATCCCGGATTTTTTCCGATAGGCACATTTTGTGTCAACATGATCGGTTGTTTGCTCATCGGTTTTATCGCTCAATTATCCGAAGCGCGGGCAGTGTTCTCGCCTGAAATTCGAATTTTTTTGATGGTAGGCATTTTAGGTGGATTTACCACCTTCTCTAGTTTCGGCTACGAAACTGTGCAACTAATTCGCAGTGGAGAAATTTTGCTTGCGCTGGCAAACGCTGCAGGACAGTTGATTCTTGGTTTGATTATGGTTTATATAGGTTATGTTCTGGCGCGCTTAATTTAGGAGTTGTTATGGAAGTTAGCCAAGGGCTGGTTTTAAGATTGTACATGGGAGAGTCGGATAAGCACGGCGCTCATTCGCTGCACGACTGGATAATAAAAGAAGCTCAAAAACAAGGTCTTTCCGGCGCAACCGTATTTAGAGGCGTCACCGGATTTGGCAAACATAATCATATTCATACGGCAAATGTTCTGGTCTTATCTACTGAACTTCCTATGGTAGTCGAAATCATAGACACCAAAGATAAAGTCCACGCCTTTTTGAATCATATAGATAAAGAAGTCACTCACGGTTATGCCACCATAACCGATGTGCAAGTCTGTCGTTATGGCTCGCGCGACGATTGATAATCGCGTTTGATAACAGCAAATAATTCTGTATCTCTATAAGCTCCACGAACCAATTTATGTTCGCGCATCGAGCCTTCGTGCTTCATACCAACTTTTTTGAGAACGTGCTGTGAAGCTGCATTGTCGGGATCTGTCGTAGCAAAGATGCGATTCAAATTTAATTCATCGAACCCAAACTCGACTAAAGCTCTGGCGAATTCAGTTGCATATCCTTTGCCCCAGTTATGGTCGTGAAAGCAATAACCTATCCAGCCTTCGTTATTTGCTCGATTTGATACATGGATTCCTCCACCACCAAGAATTCTATTTTCAGCTTCAAGTACGATAGCAAGCTCATAGTCCAGTCGAGGATTCCTATTATTCATTTCGATAGAATGAGCGAGAAAGCTTCTGGTATCATCCTCGGTATTAGGGCCCCATTCCATATAACGGACAACTTCTTCTCTGCAAGCATAAGAATGTAATTGCGCTAAATCTTCTATTTGAAGATCGCGCAATAAAAGTCTTTTTGTGCGCAGCTCGAACTTGCTCATAAACACTTCCAGTCTTAAGCTCAGATAATTTTAGTGGAGAATTCTACCAGACGCCTGGTTGATATCACTAAAAAGTGATGCTATCATATTAATTAACCAACCGTTCGGTTAATTAACTCCCAGCGCTCCAAAAGGCGGCAAATTCATGACAGCTCAAAAAGATCTAGCCTCGCCCCCAGAACAATATGAATCAATGCCCGATCCGCAAAAGCTACTGCTTGAATGCGAAGAGGCTCCTAAAATAACTGACAGGCTCAATATTTTTCCTTTTGATTGGCGTGTCGAGACCCCACGATTGATGGAAGTTTACGAAAGCTCTCGCGATCCTGGCTGGTCGCCAAGCCAACTCCCCTGGGATACGCTCGATATGGAAGGCATGACACTGGACCAGCGCTACGCCATCTCTTACTGGTTCTCCCTGCTTTCTGTTTTTGATGCTTCTGGACCTGCTGTTTTTGCCCGCGCCATGATTCACGCTTATGAAACACACGAAGAAGATGCGATTCGCAAATGCTTTTTGTCTGTGACTCGCGATGAAATGAATCACGAAGAAGTTTGTGGTCGAGTTATAACCAAATTGACTCCTAATGGTCCGCTTGGATATGAGCCCGAGACCGAGCTTGGTCGCCTTGCTCGCAACAATATCGAATGGCTTTATCATAATGGTGCGCGTTACTGGCGCGGATACAAAGTTGCTGTAGAGCACTACCCCATGCCGATTTTGTTCAGTTCATTCTTATTTGGCGAAGTGGCATCATCCACACTTTTCCACAGTATGTACGAGCGTACAAAGATTCCAGTGCTGAAAGAAGCCTTCCGCAATATTGGTCGTGACGAAGGCAGACACTTGAGTTTCTGTCTGGCACTGTTGAAAGAAGTATTGCCCAAATTGACTGAAGAAGAAAAAGAGACCGTGACCAAACAATTCAGAGCTGGATTTATTTTCCTTTCTGGAATCTTGTTCGAGCCACCTTCTGAGTTCTGGCAATTGCCTCCTACATTCTTGCCTGCCCAGAGAATGATCGAAGAAGTCGCTCGTTCGGCTGGTCTTGGTATCATGGACCTGGAAGAGCGCAAAGCCAACTGGCGTACAGCCGTCGTGCGTTTGAAAACTATCGTCGAGCCTCATGGTGTCAAATTCCCGGCATTGCCGGAAATTGACGTCGATGGCGAAGACGTAGATTTCGATTGCGATAAAATTGTCCCTATCTTTTAGAGGCTCGCACCAAATATGGTGAGACCAAGAGCGGACAATTACGAAGAACGCCGACAAGAAATTCTCGACGGCGCAGCTTCCATGTTTGCCGAACGCGGATTCGATGGCACTTCAATTGCCATTATCGCTCAAAAGTGCGGCGTGTCTAAAGCATTGCTCTATCATTATTATGATTCGAAAGAAGCATTGTTATTCGACATGCTGCACTCGCACTGCAAACTTCTTGTGCAAACTGCCGAGCGAGCAATTGAATCTGAAACTAAACCAAAAGAACAGCTGAACAGGTTCGTCAAAGAATTGATGAATCTGTATATGGATTCCAGAGACAAACACATCGTACTTCTCAACAACCTGCACTGTCTGCCAGATGAGCAACAAGGCGAAATTAAAAAACTCGAGCGCCGCGTTATTGAGATTGTCAAAGACCTGTTATCGCAATTGAAACCAGAATTAAGCGAACCGATAAAATCGTCTCTGGCTATGTATTTGATGGGGGCGATCAATTGGACATACACATGGTTCAAGCCACAAGGTAGTGTAAGCCCGGACGAATTTGCCGAACTCGCCACCACCGTCTTTTTGCGTGGAATCCAAAGTACATAGGCAACAAGGACTATTTACCGATCACAAATTTCCAACACTTTCCTGCTACTCTTTGTCACAGTAGAAATTGAGTAGGGAGTTTCAAAGGTGCTCAACGTTAGCAGAAGGATTGTGGCCGCTCTGCTTTGCTCTACAACCATTGCTTCCAACCAAATTGCGATCGCTTCACCCACGGTGCCTGTTGCCAAGCAAAACCCCCCTCAACTCCTCTTGGCACAGGCGGGCGATCGTGATTACTGTATAAATCAAGTTGAAAACAATACACGTCAAATCTTGCTCAAACTCATAGAGCTTGAAAAATTCAACTTGAATTATCATGCTAACGTGGCTAAACAAGGGCGTTGGAAAGGATGGCGCTACTTCATCACCCAAGAAGGCAACAACTTGATCTCATTGGGTGGTTGCACTACAGGAATGGTGGAACGTGTTTCTAAATTCAACTCAAATCGAAGGTTACATCGCAATACTCTCGAGACGGGAAACGCGCTCGCAATGGCAGGGCAACTGACCGGAGCGGGCGGTTCTTCTGTTGAATTTTTGATCAATGGATATCATGAAATCGAAGCGCGTAGAAAAGGTTATGGTCCAAAAGCAGCTAAAGAAAAGGTGTTAGCTATTCGCAACGATATCGATACGCTTTTACTAGAACGCCAAAAATTGATGAACAATTTGCAGAGCGTATGCACTGACACAAAATATATTGCACTGGCGCGAGCCGAAGAGCCTGTTTTGATAGATATCAGAGATATTTCTCTCGATGAGTTCAAACAGTTCCATTTACATTTAAGACGCGCATTGGCATTTCAACAGTCACTCTATCTTGGCGATGTTGCTCGAAATGTTGTGGGTGCTTTCGGCAACAGGCAAGGTTGGCGTGCCAACAAGACTGGCAATAGAACATCGAATACATGCGCAGGTATTTTGTTTGAAATTTCGGGCGTTATTACCATGCTGAACCCGTTAGTAAGTCGGGGAGTTGGTAAACTTGCTGAAAAATATGAAGCCAGACGAATCAGACCTTGTATGGATGGCGTCAATCCAGCTGATGTAGAGAAGCTTGCAGCCGATCTAGAAAGAGTAAGATTAATAGCGAATTCCCCCGAACTTGAACGCGCCGACTTACCTCTCATACGCTCAGCGATGTATTCGCAGCACGAAGTTGGAGTACGAAAACAGATTCACATCGAAGAAGCTCAAGAGAGAGCTGGAGTCTTAACCGCTGCTGAGAATGTTTTTTCAGGTACTTTGATAGGTAGTACCAAAATCGCTTCTGGTGTTCTTTTCCATATTGCCGGCCTCAAATACTACAACAACAATAGAGAGACTAATATTTTCCTTGGCGTTGCAGGAATCGTAGGTGCTGTGGGACTAACTTATGGAACGGCAGAAACGGCGCGTATTCAGATAAAGAGAGAATTACAGTATCAACGCGCTAAGAAAAAACACGAGTTGCCTGGACAAATCATGAAAGATCGTATGGCAAAATTGGAAGAGATGGAAAAATCTTTGCAGGCACCAACTCCGATATCATTCGTGCCTCACGCGGCGCAAGACGCTGAGCCTGATATGCGCATGTAGGTTTAACATCCGCTTTTGATAAGTTTGCTATCATCTGTTATCCCCAGAGGGGTATACACGAATCGGAGTTGACGATGGCAAAATTTATCCATGTGCAGAAGGCGTTTTTCAATGAGCAACGTCAAATCGTTGATTCGGAATACACATCTATTTTGAATACTGACTTCATCGAGCTTATCGAGCCGTTCGAACTCTCACGAAACGATCCAGGCAAATACTCGCGCATGCTCTATAAAGGCGAAGGCATGATAATCAAAGGATCTGTGAATTCAATCATGGAGAAAGTGCACTAAATCTGTCAGTGCTTCGGTTTTCGTTTGAGATATTGTTTGTAATCTGATGTTGAACTTCCATGAATATCTTCTGGAAGGGACCATCTATCAAAGCTGTGAGTATTGTAATTCAGCTCAGTAATGTAGTCTGCGCGGGGATATGAGAACCAGAAATGATTTTGATAACCATGGCGACTAGAAGTTTTGACTTTAACTAAGTCTAGAGGCATTTCTTCAATAATCGATTTGACTTTCTGGCTGATTTCATTATCTGGTGAAAAACGTACAACCTTGAATTCACCTGTTTCTTCTTTCAGGAAACTGATCTTTAAGGGCTTAACTTTTTCAATAGACAATTTTTTCTCTTTCAAATATTCCTGGAGCTTTTTTCGAACGAAAAAATTTATCTTGTAAAGGTTGATTGCTTGTGAGTATCTCTCGTCATTCCAGTGGCTAAAAGATTTTGTTTTTCTTGTTTTGCTAACAAGCATCTCGTTGTTTGGCGGATAATGAAAACGCACATCAATTTCCTTTTCGGAAGAAAAATAGAAATCCGGAAGCATCAAAATTTCATTTCCTTCAAGGGAAGTTAGAACTTCAGACAACAATTCCCTCGCAATACCGTTGAGTCCTAGCCAAAAGACATGAGTAATTTTGAAATCTCTATTTACGCAAAACACAATTTCAAATTCGCCAAGCTCTGACTTGACTTTAGGATATGTTGTTAAAAGCAATTCGAATTTTTCTTTTACGACATTTCCGATTTGCTCTCGACTTTGTTGTTCGAGCTTTAAGCACTCGCTATAGTCTTTATTTGTCTCATTATTTTCAAAAGGACTGGCAAACAAAGGATTGAAAGAGCAAAAAAGGACACCTACTGCTCCTAAAATCCTACAAGCAGATTTTTGATTTAAATTCTGCACTATAAAACTCCTTGCTAAAAAGCGTGGAATTTGTTCAATGTTTTTTGCTGTGACCACAAAACGCCGGTCGATAATAAGAGATAGAAAATTATCGATGCACAAAGCAAAATCACATGATGAGTGGGTTCGTTGTGGGTAGCACCCTGCCAAAAATTCAATGCAATCATGAAATTTGCAACAGTCAAAATAGTGGTGGCAGCAAGCGGTGAAAGGTCAGAATCAATGTGTTTTGATTGAGCAGCATTTGCAATCGTTTTGAAAAGAACAAAAACAAAAGACGGATTTACGACTGGAATTAGCAGTCCGATTAGACAAAGCTCAGGAAGCACTTTCAATCTGCCCTGCTGATGAAGGTTCTTAGCTGTTTTATAGAGCCAGTAAATTTGGTAAAGGCCAAAAGAAGCGAGGTTTGACACTGCAATGCGGCTAAGTGAAACTTGCTCAACTCCACTTTCTTGAAGCGGTGTTGAAGGCGAAGAGTCTAACTGGGTGGTTATTTGCGGAATCAAAGTTTTCTCTAATTTGGAATTGCACTCGGGTTATCAATAGGCGATCTATAATAGTACGCCTCGGGCTCAGATATTTGTGCCCGTGCTTAAAATTCTCTTAGAGAGTGCTCGTTTGTGACTGTAAGCGTCGAAGAAAACTTGAGAGTAACAGAGGTAGAAGCCAGAGCCACTGCATTGCCCAGAGAAAGTAATGTCTGGAAAGAATGGGTGCCTGTTTTGCTCGTTGTTGGATTGGGACTTTGTCTGCGTTTGCATAAAATTGGCGAGCACGGCTTTTTTATTGACGAAGTTTATACAGCTCTTGTGGTAAATGGCAAAGCCGATCCTGAGCTGGTAGCGTTCGATTCCATTCGTCCCCTTTATTTTGAATTGATGAAATTCTGGAATTTGTTTGGTCAAAACGAAGTGTGGATGCGTCTTTTCTCCACTGTGTTTGGAGCCTTAAATATAGCTCTTGTTTATCAGCTGGGCAAAAAATTGGCAAACAAAAAAGTTGGATTGATTGCTGCAGTCATTCTGGCTCTATCGCCGATGGAAATTCACTATAGTCAACAAGCTCGCATGTACACGCTTGGTTCGTTCTTCGCACTCCTTGGCTCCATTCATTTAACCGATGTCCTCAGCACAGGCAGAAAATTTTCGCTTGTTGCATGGGCTGCTGCTCGCACGTTGATGATCTGGACGTTGCCACTAACGGCGGTGCTTATTGTATTTGACCTGCTGATAGCTGCGTTTAACAAAGAGCGTAAGAAATTTTTGGTTCACATGTCGGGATGGCTGGTAGCAGTCGCTCTTATGTGGGCGCCAGTTCTCAATCGCATGTGGCAGTTGAATCAGAACTCGCCATACGACGAATGGCGAGGCAATTTGCCCTTGCCACTATCGAGTGATTTTATGACTATGATCATAAATTTCACATGCAGCGCTATTCCGCTTCAGGAATGGAAAGGACCGCCAGTCCAGGATATTTTTTCATTGACCTGTTGTCTTGTACTTGCGGTCTTACTTGGTCTTGGTGTTATAGCGAGCAAAAATAAATCAGCCGTCTTGTGGGGCGTCGCTCCATTGTTTGCATTATTTGCTGTTTCGTTCTTTGCCAAGCCGCTTTTGATAACGCGGTATTGCATGTTTACCGCGCCATTTATTTTTATCGTGGTAGCAACTGGAGTGGCTCAACTATGGAAGACAAGCAAAGTCTCAGCAGTAATTCTGCCTGTATTATTTGCGTTAGCAATAGGGACGAATCTCAACTATTTTTATAACCATCAAGTGCACGAAGACTGGCGTGCGGCGTCAAAGTATTTAATGACAGTTGAAAAGCCAGGTGACGAAATTCTTGTTTGGAACTACCATTCGCAGTATTCATTTCCTTATTATTATTCTGGTCAGAATCATGTTTCTGATATCAGAATGGTGGTGAGAGATCGATTCGATCTTTCTAAAGGCTCTTTTGTCCAGTTTGAAAACATCAAGCCAAAACCAGGGCAACGCCTGCTTTTGGTTTGCCGCATTCCTTCGAAGGGTTTTGAAGGTGTCTTTGACTACTATCAAAATTTTCTGGAAAACATCGACAAACAATTCAAGGTGTTGCACCGTGAACGCATCGGAATGATGGATGTTATCGAGGTCGAACTGATTTAGTTCTGGTTAGAACTAATGTGTCTGCGGTTTTTTAGCTCCAGGTGTTTTGCTGCTCACTGTAGTGGCAGGCTTTTGAGCAGGTGCAGCGGATTTCACTCCACCTTTTGCAGCGTTTGCAGTGGTGGATTTAACAGCGGTGCCTTTTGCTCCTTTGACACCTTTAGCGCCATTGGCAATAGCCGCTTCTTCGGCAGCTTTCTTAATGAACTCTTCGAGGTCTGGTTTTGGGTCAGCAGGCTTTGCTGCAATATTCAAATCCTTACCTTCCCAGCGTGTTTGCATGGCAGGAGTCTGAATTTCGCCCCTGTCGCGCTGGACCTCTTCGGCAACGTTTTTGGAAACGAAGTCGAATAACTCGCCCAAGCTTGCTTTCTCTCCCTGCTTTTTAAGTCCTTCCATCAAATAGTGAGTAAATACGCCATTATCATAACGTTTTGATTCCCACGAAGTCTGACTTCGTCCGCTTGAGCAAATGATGAACTGTCCAGTTCCTTGAGCGAGTGAATCGACATCAGGACTGGCCGCCCTGAAAATGCCTTTAGCACCAGCTGCGACACCAGAGTGACAGGCATCCAGGACTACTACTACTCTCTTGCACTGAAGCCTCGTTTTAATGACGTTTTCGAATTCTTTCAAGTTAATGCCGGTACCATACAAGTTCTCTTTTTTAGAGTCGTATGCAACCAGATAGTTGACCGAGCCAGCATCAATTGTTGAAGGACTGCCGTGAGTAGAGAGATAGATTATTACGAGGTCTTGCGGGCGGGCAACTCTAGGTAACCATGTTTGTCCGAGTTGTCCCATGATTTCTGCACGGGTGGCTTTTTCATTGGTCAAAAGATGTACATGGTCTGGAGTGAAATTTGCCTGGGTTCGCAGAAAATTCGCAAAGTCAGAAGCGTCTTTTGACGAATATTGCAGGTTGATAGATGAGTCTGCAAACTTACTGATACCAATCACAAGTGCCCACTTATCGCCGATTGGTACGTTAGACATAGATGAGTCTTGCTTGAGTAAATTGATTCCTGCTTTGACACTATTTACGGTGGCAGTAATTTCTTTGCTTCCGTCAACATAGTTCCAGAGTCGAGTGAATGCCTCATGTCCCATGGGCATCATGGCAATTTCTCTGTTTTCTTCTCCCAGGGATTTATGTCTTATATCTGCCGCCTTGCGTCTATAACCATCAGCTTCCGAACTTTTGCCAGCTTTGGAGTAAGCGTTTGCCATGCCCTCTAAAATGCAAGCAACAAATGGATGGTCTAAGCCAAGTCGTTTCTGATCTGTAGTGAGTGCTTTTTCGTAAAGCGGAATAGCTTTGTCGAATTCGTTTTGAGCAACATATGCGTTAGCAAGATTAGTCTCGATTTCGGCTACGAATGCCGTATGCAAAATAGAGCCTTTGGTATCTTTGGGACAGTTTAAAATAGCTACCGATAGCGCTCGTGCAAGTGGTTGATTCGCTTCTGAAGCTCGTTCTTCAAGGATAAAGTTCTTGCCAAGATTATTTAGCGATCCCGCCACTTTATTGCATGTTTTGCCGATTTTAATATCATAAATCTGAATTGCTTTATTGAAGTGTTGGTCAGAAGAGAGATATTGGACTTGGTGTTGTCTCAAAATACCCATGCTATCGTTTGACTCGCCAGCTTCTTTCGATTCTGGACCAAATACTTTGTTGCGCAGCTCAAATGCTCGCTTTAGAAACTTTTCGGCGCTAGGTTTGTTATCCATATCGAGATAGCAGAGTCCAAGACCATTCAGGCTTCGTGATAAGCGCGGATCTGTTTCGCCAAAGGTTTCAGCTAGATTGACTGCTTCTTGCAAAAGCGCTTGCGCTTCGGCATAGTCACCTTGCTCGAATGCTCGCTCGCCGACGTTGCAGAAAGTTTCGCAAGGATCGTTGTTAGGAAGAGCTGCCACTTTCACTGAAGTGTTATTCTCGCCGGCTCGACTTACAGTTAGATTCACTGCGTCGAACATTTCTTGAAAATGCTGACTCAATGCTTCTTTTTGTTTTTGGCCAGGTTGGTAATTTCCATTTTTATCCATTTGACCGCCATATTTTGCGATCATGGATGGATCTGCTTTGACCTTTTCAGTTAAAGCCTTGTAGAAATCGGTTTCGATTGACGATTCGTCTACACGGTCGGCAGGGTTGCCTGATGTTATTCCAAGTATTTTCCAGATTGCAAGTTGCGTAATTTGATCAATTTTTGCTTGACGCGCTTGATCAAAAACTTTGCGCTCTGCGCGTTGTTGAATCCCAGCCAAATCGTTGCGAACTTGTTGTTCTATTGTCGAGCGCTGTGCGTCACCGCGCTGATCCTCAGGAAGCTGATTCAATCCTTGATCTATAAGGCGCGCAATTTCATTTTGAACTTCTTGGTCAACTAATGCCTTCAAGACTGCATCTGATGTGTTGACTAAATTTCCGAAAGCACCAACAGTAGCCAACTCTTTGCTGGCTGCGATGATAGTCGAGATTCTCATCCACATAGCAGGGTCTTGATAGTCGCCAACCTCGAAGTTGAGACCTTCTGTCACTTGTGGAGGCGGGGGCACAGTTTTGACCGATGCGCATACAGTTTGAACTTGAACGATTGCAGTTTGCCCCGGTGCGACATTTACTATTTGATCCGTCGTCACCATCATGTTCTGCACAGATGGAGTGTTTGGTTTGAGCATTTCGTTTGCAGGAATTACCACCTGCATTGGATTTGGTGAAGTGTTTGTGAGTTGAAGCGAAAGCTGTGTGGTGTTGACGCCGTCACCATTTACTTTCATTTTTAAGCCATTTTTAAGTGCCTGACGAAAGGTGGAGAAGCCAGCCGCTGCTTCGACAGCGATTGCACTGTAAGGAAAAATGGTCTGGGTAATCAGTCCCGCGGATAAAACCAATCCGCCGAGCTTGCGTTGCAATCCTGTTTTTAAACTAAATCTTGACATCATGAACCCACAAAGAATCAAACAATATAAGAATCTATCTAAATTAGTACCATACTAAATGCGCCTTGAAACCAGATTTGCGATTTCCGGTTCCACGCTAGGGTCCGATTCTTTTAGGAGGAAAGCGCTGTTCGGTTTCCAAGAATTGGCATATAAATCAGTCATCAGGGTCATTAAATATATTTGTAAATGGGAACAAAAAAGCGATTTCAAGAGTTCGCTTTCAACTGTCCCTTAAATATAGTCGCCGATTACCGGATTGGTTCTTGACAATGATCTTGAAAAGCGGTTCCAGCCCCCATTTGACTAGTGTTCTTCAATATTTAATAATCGTCTGCGTGCGTTATACCGCGAGTTTTAGTATTGGGGGTCAACTGTGAAATTTATATCGCTATTAATGGCGTTACTAATATCCTTTCAATTAACTTGCTATCCCACCGCTGCTGATGCAGCCGTGTCCTATAGCAATGGAGCTGTCAACGGACAGGCTTCAGTAAACAAAGTAGGAAACCTTCTTATTGCTGATGGCTTGGCAGTTATGTCAGCCACCACTATGACAATTTCAAGCCCTAACCAGTCGCCTTCGTTGCAAGGTAACTTGTTCAAAGTCGAACAAGTCGGCGGCAAAGTCAACGGTCAAGTATTTTTCAAAAGCGGTCCTGGACTCTCAACTCTCGACGAGAAAAACTGCGATGAGTACGTAAGAACCATCGACGGTCGCAAGGTTGCAGGTCCGATCTCCGATGTCACATCCGACGCAGTTACCTGCGGTGGACGTAGCATCCCAATGAGCCAGGTTGAAGAAATCAGCTCTGGACGTGTTTTCAAATTCAGCTCTGCAATGGGCGAAAACCCCAAAATGAGCTTCAACAGCACCTGCCAAAAACCAACTGCTTCAAAAGAAGTACGTGAGAAAAAACCAGTTTCCAAATTGACCAAATTCATGGTTGCTGGCGTATTAATCGCTGGTGTTGCTTGCGCTATCGCTATCCCAGTTGCAATCGCTTGCTCGAGTGGTGGTGGCAGACGTAATAACTACAACTACGGCGCTCTGCCAGTAGCTCCTGTAGGTAACTCGAATGCTAACTTCAGCAGTTACTCCAGCTGTGGACCTTAGTTCCTAGTCTGAGTTAGAAACAGGTTGAACCCAATTTGAAAGAGCGCTGAGAAATCGGCGCTCTTTTGATTTATGCCTCAGCGTAATACCATAGACATATGAAAGCGCAAGTAATCGAAGCAATTCGCGAACTCAACTTCAAAGTTGTACCTGAGGATATTGCGCTTAAAACCGGTCTGCCGGTCTTAGCTGTGACCGGACAGTTGAATCAGATTGCGACTGAGGCTCACGCTGACCTTAAAGTGAGCAATGCTGGAAAAATAGAATATATTTTCAAGCCTACATTTCAAAACGAATTTTTATTGAATTCGATGCGCAAAACAGGCTCGCACTTTTGCAATCTGGTCATTAACATAATGATTGTGGCAGCCAAATTAATCCACCTGGCGGCGCTTGCTTTATTCAGGGCTTCGGTCGGTTTGCTTATGATTGGAAGCGTTGTAGCAGTAATAGTTTTTATATTGATTGCCATTTTTAAGCGCTTAGAACACGGTCCTGAAGGTGCCGTGGATGTGCTTGCGGGTGATGCTGCTTCGACTAGCAGTGTTGGTTGGGTATTACTTGCAATATTGCATTTTTTTAGATTTTTTCTGACCGATTGGATTTATGACTGGTGGTTCTGGGATCGCTACTACATGGGCGACTACAAACCGTTTTTGCCCAGAAGAAAAGCGAAGAAACAAAAGCATTATTTTTATTCGGAAGATTTTTGGGTCGATTCTTTTTTCGATTTCAGCCAAATCGAAGAGCATAAGGACCTACAAAAAGAGAAAACTCGAAAGCAGAAACGGGCAGGTGAGCGTTTTGACTTTCTCACTATTTGTTTTCAATTCGTTTTTGGTGCCACAGATCTCAACTTAGATCTGGATGAACGCAATTGGAAATATATTGCAGCGACAATTAAAAATAATAATGGCGTAGTCGTTGCTGAGCAGATAGCTCCCTACCTCGACGATATCTCTACAGATTCTGAATACTGGATGATCCCTGTGCTCAGTCGCTTTCAGGGCTTACCTGAGGTAAGCGACAGTGGAAATATAATCTATGTTTTTCCTCAATTCAGACCGACTATTTCTGACGTGACACCAAAAGTAGTGCCATTCAATCAAGCAGAATTGCAAAACCTGTGCGATGATGCAAGAAAAAGACGAAGCCAGACCGATTTGTCCAAGGTCGATTCTGAAAAAACACAAGTGAACCAAACAGTAGAAGTACCAGGTTTCAAGGTCGAAGAAATAGTTCCTTTTGTAGATTTCGATGCTAACCGGCTGTTTGGTGCCATTCTCATGGCCTTAATCGAGATATGTGGGGCGGTCTATTTATTCATCAATATAAATGCGATGCCATGGCTGGTACCATATGAGCCACTAATTGCTTTAATGCTGGTTTATGGTCTGCTCTTTTTGACAGTCCCTGCTCTTCGCTATTTTGTTTTGTTGCGGGCGAACAAAAAGCGCGAGGCTCGCAACAATAAATGTTTTGATTCGTTCACTAAATTGCATTTGAAGAAAGGCAAAATCGCCTTAAAGCTCAAAGACGCAGAAGGGCTTAGAAAATCGGTTGAGGTTATAACCGGAAATCCTTGCCAGACGGTGTATACAACTGATAAGGATTTACTCGATCAACAGTTTTAATTTGCAGATATCAACCCTTAGTCTGGTTCGGCTTGACGTGCCTTGTGAAGTTCAACTATTGCTTCGAAAAGTGGTTTTGCCAATGCAAGGTCCTTATCCATTAATTGCTCAAATTCATTAGAGTGCTTCAACTCAAATTCTTGACTGACAAAAAAATCAAAAGGTTTGCGAATTCCTTCAACCAATAATTCGACTCGATAATTATTTCGGCCAAGCGCAGCTATCGATACTGGCTCATATGGCATAATTTTTGTAGCATTTGAGAAAAAATCTTTGTCTTTTTTCAAAAGTAGAATGTCTCTGCGCTCTACGCGTGAAACGCGCGCACTGTCAAAAGCGCTAAGACAACTAACTAATGGTCTTGTCTCGAGCGTTGGTCCTCCCATTTCTGTGTAAAACTCATCTGGCGTATCAACCCCCTGAAAGATAGCTGATACACTAAAGATCATATCTTTTACGCCATCCTTTTGTTGGAATGAAACTCGATAATCGTATCGATTTAAAGCTTCTATGCGAATTGGTTTAAACTGTAATGACTTTTGATATCTCATTTCATTTTTGTCCTAACTTAATTTCGGAGTATCCATTCCATGTCTTATCGACAAATTCATTGATGTTCATTTCATATTTGAAGCCTTTAGCCGGATCTCTTATCAGAATTAAATCGCGATGACTGAATCCATCTACTACTACCGTATGTAAGTATTTATCAGTTGGATCTAAGAACATGGCTCCCCAAGGCGCTTCATTCATTATTGCTCCTGAAAAGATTCACTCCTCCGACAATTGATTTGCCTATTATTTCACCGCAAGAAGCTCCCATTTCCTCAGCACGCTTTTCATTTCCAACAATTACCGCTGCTGCGAAATCAGCCACTTGAGCCAAACTTGTAGCCAGAGAGCCTATCGATTCGACTACTCCAATTGATGCTCCAATCAAGCGCTCTTTATTTTCGTCTGGTAATTGATTTTCTATCGCAGATATTTTAAAAACACCTGCGTCGTCCTCAGATTCAATATGAACGTAACTTGGCGGCTTTGACAGTTCGGCAAATTGTTCTCGCGCCAAATTTGTGAGCGCTTCTTTGTTCGGATCGCTAACCGGCAGCTTTTCTGCATACTCGCGCAGTTTTTTCACTGGCTGCAAAACCTCGTTACTTTCTGCTGCAATTTTCAAATCGGAGTCTTTCTTTCTTGATGCTGAGTCGTTTGTTTCGGGATTATTTTCTTGCATCTGATTAATCACGACCGCGATTGCATACTGTGCCAACACAGTTAAAATTGATTCGTTAAATTCAGAATTTCGATTGGTGGACCTGCCAAGGCAGCACGCCATCCTGGAGCGGTGGGTAATAAATCAAAAACTATGTATATATTTCCAGATTTAGGAATACCACGTTTTAATCCATCTTCAACTCTGTAGCCACCTGCTTGATCGCGGATTATCGCCGCAGAGGGAGCCAAAAATCTCGTTACTCCTGAATCGCGCAAGCTCCTTGCGTATCTTTGACAGTCCGAGTATGAAGACTTATCACCAGTTGTTTTTTCTATGGAAAGAGCAACTTGAGTATACTCTTCATCTGGTAAATCGATGCACCATAATGCTCTTCTAACTTCAAGAAGTTCTTGAGGATCAGTAATTTCCGCATGCCTAATAAACTCCGCCCACGCACCATCCACAGTGTCGGCAAAGTATTGAGCTGGTCCGTCATTTTCAGCGTTGTATCTTGCAGCTGGTTGGGACGCTGTTTCCCATAAAAATGGATATCTTGAGTTTGTTTGTCGAAATACGATCAAGTTCCCATGGCCCCGTTTAACGACTTTACAAATTCTTTGATTTTACTTGGAATCTCGTCGTCAGGTTTCCAATCTTTTCCTGCTAGGAGTTGATATGGAGTTTTCCCGTTAAAACTTTTTCTTGCTCGAAGAAACCAATTTCTAGCTCCCAGTTCGTTATAAGAACCAAGCAGATCTCCAAGAAGGAGAGCTATCCAGTGCAATTTAGCGTGAACTTCATCTGAAGCTTGTCTTTCTCCCTGCTCATATCTTCTAAGGCTTTGATCTGATATGTGTAAGATTTCCGCGAGCAGCTTTTCCGAGATCACCATCCGAACTCTTGTCCATTCTTTGTCGGGAGTTGGAGAGTGTTCCAATACATCACTTAAGGCTTTTAATTTCAAACATAAATCATTCGATTCGTATTCATACCATCTATTTGGATCTATAACAATTTTTCGACCAAGGCCTTCCTCGACAACTTTCTTAGCGACACTTATGATTACATCCAACGTTAGATTCAAGGTATCGACCGGTTCTTCGATCAAGCCCATAGATTCCGCTTTGATAATAAAATCCAACGCAGCGATAATAACTTTTTTGTCGAGTGGATTATCGGTGGATGGTTTGTGGATTTTTGACATATCCAAATTATATCCAATTTTTAACCGTATGTCAAAATCCGGCTTTTATCAACGAATCAACTGATATCAATCATTTCGCTTTTCTGTAATTTGCTTTTCCAGGTTTCGACATTTTCGAAATTTTTTCCCCAGTCGAAAACAATGTTTTTGGAGCGTGGCTTGCTATGGCAACTTACATTCCATTTTTCTTGTGCAAGCGGATTGATTTCGACTTCGATTTCTTCTCCAAAAGACCTCCAGCTTGGACCAGCCGACGCATGCACTACTAGATTTTCAGAATCTTCGCGCACTGCTTTTATATCTGGTATTTCTAAAAGTGCTTCTCGGCATGCGGCAAGAACATCTCTTGCGGTTCCGTTCATCTTTGCGTCGCGCACTTGTTCTATTTCCCAGATGTCTTTGTGCACACCTTTGGACTTGAACATTTTTACCGAAATATCGAGAGGTATGAAAACGCCCAGTGCAAAAATTGCAAATACTTGACCTATGCCAAGCCCCATACGAACTGCATGTTCGAGCGCATTTGAGTCGTTTTTAGCAATGATAAAAACAATCAATGTAAACAATGCTACCCCACCGCCCAGACCAAGTGAGCAGACAAGCATTGCTTTAAACATTTGAAAAAGATAGCGCGCCATCAATCCCTCTAAATGAGGTTATTCTGCCCCTTCGGCTTGCACGTCTTGTGAATAATCGTGCTCCGATTTCATATACCAGCGAACAAAGCGCAATAGCATGTATACGGGGGGTGCGAAAAACAAAAGGCACATTACTTTGTCGAAGCATTTCATAACTAATCTAAATCCTCATCATCGACGGCACACTGGCCATCTTCGTCGTCTGCAGAAAGCTTGACGCCCTCTTTGACGATATCGTCCACACCTACTAATTCTACATCCATCTCTTCTACGTGGATGTTAACATCCGAATCTTTTTCCTCGTCATCTGGATCCTGGTCGATATCAGGCAGTTCTTTCTCATCTTCTGAATCCAATTCAGAATCTAGCTCGATGTCGGGATCTAAAAGTCCGGCAGCAGGGGACAGCTTTTCCATTCGTTGTTTGAGACGTTCTTGACGTGCCACCTCTTTTTCTGCGGCAGAGCGTTTGGGATAAAGACGGGCTCTGCATTTGCTGCAAAAACAGTAGCTGTTTTCTCCCAGATGTTGAAAGTCGCCGATTTTGAATCCCACAGGAAGAAAGGCTTTTTGAGCAACAAGACGTCTTTCAAGACCCTTCAATTTTCTTTGAAAGATCCGTACATATTCGTGTCTGCAGGGTTTTTCTTGATTTTCCACTAGTATTTCGCGACCGGAAACTCTTTCATAAGCTTACCTTTTGAATAAATTATAACTGTTAATTGATGATCTCTTTTGACTGTGCTTGGGCAGGAAAAATAAAGCCACTTTTCTTCTTGCGGCCCCAGAGGGTGCGAAGGACTAGCCACGGGCAAATCTACCGAACCATTGCGGGAGCGAGCCGTGCGGTCGTAAAAAACGGCTGTGAGGGTCAAATCTTCTACTGCAGCGTCGGATGCATTGCGGATGCGCAGTTTGCCTTCTGGGGTGATACTGTCTTTAGCCAGCCAGTTGCGCGAAAACAAGATTGAGATTGGCTCTTCGCCTATTTTGGCTTTTAATTTGGCTGCGTCCTGGGCTTCTTTTTCTTGAAGTTTGACAGCAATTTGTTCGTTCACTCTGTCGGCATGTCCTCGCACAGATTGAGCTTCTTGTGTTTTGCCTTCGGCGCTGAGTGAATCAGACCATAAAAGCAAAGTCTTCTTGAGCTTTTCCAGAAGAGGCAGAGTTGGTGATAAATTGGCTGCTTCCTCAAAACCACGTACCGCACCGGCATAATTGCTCAGTTTTAGACAAACGTTAGCAAGCAATTCATAATTTTCGGGACTGCGCTCTTTGTTAGATAGCTCGTTGAGCGCTTCCTGCGCTTTGTCGTATTCTTTGCGAGCCAGAAGCAAATCGACCAGGTGATGCCAGACTTCAAGATTATTAGGGTCTGCAGATGCCACAGCTTCGAAGTGTTTGATCGCTTCTTGCTGATTGCCTCGGCGCTCATATATCGCAGCAATGGCTTTGTGCGTCATTGTTTCGTCGCTAATGGAAAGACTTTGTTCGAGCAACTTGAGTGCTTTGTCTTCGTCTTTTTCGTTCATCTCGGCAAGCGCTGCCATTCTGCGTAAACAGTCTGCCTGTCTTATTTTAATGCCTTTTTTAGTGTCTTCATCGAGACCCGAACTCAACTCTTGCGCCAATTGCAAGTGTTTGGCCGCTTCGTCGTATTTTTCGGTTTGCAAGTCGTGGTCGGCATAAGCAATATAAAAGCGCGAACGTTCCTGAGCTATATGATCTTTGAGTCCGATTCGCACTGCGGTTTGATACAGTTTTTCAGCGTCCTGATAGTCGCCTCTGATTTGATAGTAATTGGTAAAAGCCTGAATCATAGGGCTCAAGCTTTTGGGTGGGATTTGCAGTCTGATAGCGGTATCGAGCTCGGTGCGAGCTTCGGCGTAACGCTGGGTGGCAAGATAACCCTGAGCAAGCCATGGATGGACATCTGGTTCGTCGGGATGCTTGACTGCTAGCCTTTCTAAGATAGGAACAGCAGCGGCTGCTTTATTTTGTTTGATTAATCGAATTGCGCGTGATAACTCGGTTTCCTGTGGTTGAAAAATTAAAAATAGAAGACCTGCAGCAAGCAAAATCGAAATTGCCACCACCAGTTTTTTGTTTTGCACAGCGCTCATAAAAGCTATGATATCCTACGCAAATGCCTGTAGAAATTAATCTGACGCCAACTTGCAGTTTTGAAGACATAGGGACTTTGGCAAATCCTATAAAAGTCCGTCGTTGGTCGCCTTCTAACATTGAGTACGGGGCTATTTTGATGCACGGACTTGGTGCCCACTCGGGGTGGTTCGAACCATTTGCAGCAAGACTGGCTCAAAAAGGGGTGGATGCTCTTTCTTACGACCAGGCTGGCTTTGGTGAGCGTATGCGCTCGAGTCCTGCCCATCTTTCAAAAGCCTGGAATGGCGATCTCGACTATGTAGTTGGGCGTTATCAAGAAATGATGCCAGAGAAGCCGTTTTTTCTGATGGGGAACAGTATGGGTGCAATGGTTGCTCTTCGTTGGCTTTGCACGACATCCACTCTGCCAAAAGGGCTTGGCGGACTGGTCCTCTTTTCGCCAGGATTTGCTGGCAATCCCGAACGCTTTACACTCTTGTACCAATTGTCTGCTTTGACCACTGCAATCTTCGCACCCAAAAAAATGGTGGAATTGCCTTACGAAGTAAGTGACATTACTCGTCACGAAAATGTGCGACACGACTTGAAAGCCGATCCCAAAATGATGCTTTCAATCGAAGCCGGGCTTGGTTTTGAGTTGTTTTCACTTACCCAAGACGTAAGTAAACTGCCTAAAAACCTTCCTCTTCCTTTGTTTTTAGCTATGGCGGGAAAAGAATATATTGTCGACAACAAAGCCACGCTCAAGTTTTTTGAGCAGGTTCAAACATCTTCTAAAACTAAGTTTGCTTATCCAGAATCTTTCCACGACCTCATGTTCGACGCCTGCCAAGAGCAGCTCGTCGAGGACCTGACCGCCTGGATGGGGTCGGTAACTAAAATGTAATTTATGTTCTATATATAGAATATGCAAAACCGACATAGGGATAAACCGCACAGTAAACGAAGTGTTTTTTCCGTAATGTGGCACCGCTCTGGAACTCATATAATTTAGTTCTAGACGCATCGGTCTAAAGCACCAATTTCGACAGTTCCACCGGATCTCTATGGGTGAGAATCATGATTCAGAATATAGTTTCACTTTTATACAAACGAGCTGACGAACTCGGCTCGCATGCTGCCTTTCAATACAAAGTAAAGCGAGGCTCTTACCAGACCATGAGCTGGAGCGAAGCTGCCGAATTCGTTTTGAAAATTGCATTTGGACTGGCTGAGCTAGGCATAAAGCCAAAAGACATGGTGGCTATTTTTTCTCATACCAGTCACTACTGGGTGGCAAGCGATCTGGCGATTTTGTCGAACGCCGCATCATCAGTGCCGATATATCCGACCAGTTCGGCAGACGATTGTTTGCACATTCTCGATAATTCGCAAGCAAGATACTTATTTGTCGAAAACGAGCGATTGCTTTCCAAAATTGCAACTATCGAAGACAAGCTACCTTTACTGGAAGCAGTGATTATTCTGTCTCCCATAGGTGCTGATGCAAAAGACGACAAACGTGCTGGCACCATGAAAAAGGTGAAGGTTCTCACCTTGGATGAATTGATAAACGGCGGAGTCGACTTGCGTAAAAGCGAGCCTGACTTAATCAAATCTCGAATCAATCTGGTTAACAGAGAAGATATCTGCACCATTATTTATACTTCGGGCACGACTGGAACACCAAAAGGTGTTGCTCTTACGCACGGAAATATTTTGACTGTTCTGGACGATATCAAAAAAGTATTTCCTCTAACCGAAAAAGATGTCTATCTTTCGTACTTGCCTTTGTCGCACGTTTTCGAGCGAGTCTGCGGCGAATATTACTGGTTGCATTCTGGTGGCATAAACGCTTTTGCAGAAGGTATGGAAACGATGGCTAAAAACATGCAAGAAGTGCAGCCGAGTATGCTTCTTGTGGTGCCGCGCGTGCTTGATCGCATTTACGCCAAAGTGATGAGTGGTATCAATGGTGCTACTGGTAGAGCAAAAGAACTGATTGAATGGTCGCTTGAAGTCGGAAAAGATTTGCTCGAGCACAGAGCGAAAAACAAACGTCCAAGACCTGGTCTGATGCTCAAATACTGGTTAGCAGAGAAGCTGGTTTTGCAAAAGCTCAGAGAAAAAATTGGTCCTCGTTTGCGCGTCGTTGTGAGCGGTGGTGCTCCTGGCGATCCCAAAGTACTCGAGTTCTTCAATGCGATTGGTATTGCTACGCTAGAAGGTTATGGACTTTCAGAAACTTCAGCACCAGCTACGGTGAATATTCCAAACAGAGTGAAGGTTGGTACCGTAGGTCCCAAGCTCGAATCAGTCCAACTCAAGTTTGGCGAAGAAAACGAGATTTTGCTTTCTGGTCCCACTATTTTCAAAGGTTATTACCGAAACGAAGAAGCTACCAAAGAATCATTTGAAGATGGATGGTTCAAAACAGGCGATATTGGTGAAGTAGACAAAGATGGTTATCTCAAAATCACAGATCGCAAAAAAGATTTGATAGTCAATTCGGCAGGCAAAAACATCGCTCCTCAACGAATCGAAGCTGTTATCCGTGGTATTCCAGGTATTTCACAAGCTGTTGTGTTTGGAGACAAACAAAAACATCTAGTTGCGCTTTTGACCCTCGACGAGCACGCAGTTATCGACCTGGCGCGCGACCAGCACTGGGAGCACGAAGGTTTCGAGGACTTGATGCATAATGCCAAACTGCTCACCTATATTCGCAAAGAAATCAAGGCTCGCTCCAAACCACTTGCCGACCACGAGCAAGTGAAAGATTTCGCCATTCTTGAAAAAGATCTTTCAGTCGATGCTGGTGAAATGACAGCTACATTGAAAATAAAGCGAAACGTTGTTGCAAAAAAATATCAGGACTTGATAGCAAGCCTTTACGACGAAAAAGTGGGCGGCAAACGCTAACTGCAAAGATTGATTTTGTCTGCCGTTCATCGGTAGGTCATTTATTCATGTCTTGCTATTAAGTAGATATGAGTGATTCGAATAATTTGATCTATCCAACCGATAAAGGTCTTTATTGCCAGGCAGCCGATGTTTATGTCGACCCGTGGGGCAAAGTAGAGCGGGCTATTATCACTCATGCTCACTCTGACCATGCCAGATGGGGCTCACAGAACTATTTGTGCGCCGAGCCAGGCGAAAAAGTGCTGCGTTATAGATTGCAAAATGCCCCCAATGTCGAATCTATGCCTTATGGAAAGACTATTGAGCGAAACGGGGTCAAAATCAGTTTGCATCCAGCCGGTCATATTTTGGGTTCGGCGCAAGCAAGATTCGAATATAAAGGCGAAGTTTGGGTGGTATCGGGAGATTACAAACTCAATCCAGATCCGACCTGTGCTTTGTTCGAGCCTGTTAAATGCGACACATTCATAACCGAATCTACATTTGGATTGCCTATCTACAAATGGCCCGAGCACGAAGAGCTATTCGAGGATATAAATTCATGGTGGTACAAGAATAAATCTGAAGGTCGCAACAGTTTGATCCTGTGTTACGCCCTGGGTAAAGCGCAGCGAATTTTAGCGGGACTCGACACAAGTATTGGACCTGTTTACACACATGGTGCTGTCGAGGTATTGACTGAAATCTATCGTCAGTCTGGTTTGAATTTACCGGCTACTATTAAAATTCAAGCTGGGGTCAAGCTAGAACCTGGCTCTATCATTCTCGCCCCGCCATCAGTGCAAAACAGTCCATGGCAACGAAAATTGCAACCAGTATCGGTGGCGTTTGCTTCAGGCTGGATGCAGGTGCGTGGTATCAGAAGAAGACGTTCTTTCGATAAGGGTTTCATTCTTTCAGACCATTGCGACTGGAATTCTCTTTTGACTGCGGTGAAAGAAAGTGAAGCATCGCAGGTTCTCGTTACTCATGGTTATGCCGATGTTTTTTCAAGATATTTGCAGACAGAGATGGGCATAGCATCGAGCATTTTGTCGACTCATTTCGCAGGAGAGTCGGTAATGGAACAAGAAGAAGTTCTGGAAGAAGTTTCCGAAGTAATTGAGGAAACTGAATGATGGAAGAATTTGCTCGTCTGTTCAAAGCAGTCGATGAGACCACCAAAACTTCTCAAAAGGTTTCGGCTCTGGTTCAGTATTTTGCTAATTGCGACGCTCGTGATGCTGCATGGGCAGTATATTTTTTGACTGGTCGCAAAATTAGACAGCTTGTGCCAAGCCAAAAACTGAGAGCTGCACTTCGAGTCAAAACTGGGATTCCGCAATGGTTATTCGATGAAGCTTACGAAGTGGTGGGTGACCTTGCTGAGACTATTGCTTTGCTTGCAGACAATGCAACAAATCAAAATGCTCAGACGCCACCATCAAGGTCTTCGTTATCGCTCACTTGCTGGGTAGAAGATCGATTACTCGGTCTGAAAAAACTGGATGAGCTTGAGCAGCAATCCAAACTAATAGAATACTGGGATGAGTTGAATATTACTGAGAAGTTTATATTTACCAAATTAATCACTGGCAATTTCAGAGTAGGTGCTTCGCAACAACTGGTCGTCAAAGCACTCAGTCAATTGACCGGTGTGAGCGAAGACAGCATAACGCACCGTCTTGCTGGAGAATGGTCGCCGACTTGCGATTTTTATCGAGCACTCATTCATCAAGACACTAAAGACTCGGATAAAAGCAGACCCTATCCGTTTTATTTGGCTTATCCGCTCGAAGTTGATTACGATCAATATTCGAAGCAAGAAAATTTTTTTGACTGGAGTATTGAATGGAAATGGGACGGTATTCGCTCTCAACTGATTGCAAGAGACGGCGAATCTTTTTTATGGTCGCGTGGTGGTGAACTAATAAGTTCTGGTTTTCCAGAGATTATGGAAGCCTCTAAATATCTGCCTGACGGTACAGTGTTAGATGGTGAGATTCTTGCCTGGGCTAATGGCGATGCGATGCCATTTCAGTTTTTGCAAAAGCGCATAACCAGAAAATCCGTGACCAAGAAAATGCTTGCTGAAATTCCAGGGGCCCTTATGGCTTACGATTTATTAGAGTGGCAGGGTGTCGATATAAGAAGCGAGCCTTTCAGTCAAAGAAGAAAACTGCTCGAAAAATTGATCGATACAATTAAAATGGAAAATCCAAACTCCGTTTTGATGGTATCACCAATAGTGCCCGCAGATTCCTGGCAAGATTTACTTTCGAAACGAGAAGACAGTCGCAAGCTCAAAGTCGAGGGCTTGATGCTCAAACGTGCATCGAGTGCTTATGGTGTAGGTCGGCGTAAAGGCGACTGGTGGAAATGGAAAATCGATCCTTATTTGGTCGATGCGGTTTTGATTGCAGCCCAGCCAGGGCACGGACGGCGAGCCAGTCTCTATACCGATTACACATTTGGTGTCTGGCAAAATGAAGATCTTATTCCAGTAGCAAAAGCATATTCGGGTCTTGATGACAGCGAAATTCGCAAGGTCGATGCTTTTGTGCGCAAAAATACGCTGGGACGTTTTGGACCTGTTCGTACGGTCAAACCAGAACTTGTTTTCGAACTGGCATTTGAAGGCATTCAAGCATCATCCAGGCATAAATCGGGCATTGCCATGCGTTTTCCTCGAATTGCCCGCTGGCGTATGGACAAGCCGGCAAGTGAAGCAGATCGACTCGAAACATTACAAAATTTGGCAAATTCATGATCAAAAGCAATTCTATCGAGCGAATAAATAAATGGTTCAAGCTTAAGTCATGGCAACCATTTTCTTTTCAGACAGAAACCTGGCAGGCTTATCTTGAAGGTAAAAGCGGATTGATTCATTCATCCACTGGTAGTGGCAAAACCTTCGCTATCTGGCCTGCGCCACTTATAGAGTGGATGGAAGAAAATAAAAATAAAAATCAAAAAAAGCAAGTAGCACCGCTTACAGTACTATGGCTGACTCCACTGCGTGCTCTGGCATCTGATACCAGAGAATCACTTTGTGATTTAGTGGAAGGTCTAAATTTGCCCTGGAGTATTGAAATCAGAACAAGTGATACATCAAGCGCGATTAAATTGCGTCAAAAAAACAAGATGCCATCTTGTCTTATCACTACTCCTGAAAGTCTTGAACTTCTATTGTCTTATGAAGAACATCAAAATCAGTTAAAGAATTTAAAATTGGTAGTGGTTGACGAATGGCACGAATTGCTCAGCACCAAGCGTGGCACTATGACCGAACTTGCCCTGGCGCGTTTGCGCAAATTGAATCCGTCGCTTCGCGTCTGGGGAATGTCTGCAACGTTATCTAATTTAGACGAATCTCTCAAAACTCTTGCATCGAGAAATGCAGTTCTCATATCTTCCGATGCTTTCAAATCGACCAGATTTACTACACTTTTGCCGGACACAATCGATCATATTTCCTGGGCTGGGCATTTGGGCTTATCGATGGTTCCAGAAGTAGCCAGAGCGATTGAATCGGCAAAGACAACTCTCGTTTTTACCAATACTCGCTCGCAATGCGAAAGATGGTATCAAGCATTGCTTGATTATAATCCTGATCTGGCGGGTTTAATTGCTTTGCACCACGGATCGCTCGATCGCAAGACTCGCAACTGGGTGGAGAATGCCATTCGCGATGGGCGTTTGAAATGCGTTGTATCAACATCGAGTCTGGATCTGGGAGTGGATTTTGCACCAGTAGAACAGGTGATTCAAATTGGTTCACCAAAAGGTGTTGCAAGACTGCTTCAGCGCGCCGGAAGAAGCGGTCACCAGCCTGGTGCTGAAAGCCGACTGGTTTGTGTGCCCACGCATGCACTTGAGCTGGTCGAATTTTCTGCTGCTCAAAAAGCGATAGAGAAAAATAAAATCGAGTCGAGACACCCGGTGAAAAAGCCACTGGATGTTTTAGCCCAACATCTTGTAACTTTGGCTTGTGGAGGCGGTTTCAAGAAAGAAGCAGTTTTCAGAGAAATTAAATCGGCATATTCTTACCGAAATCTGACCCGATTCGAACTAGACTGGACACTCGACTTTATTTGCCATGGTGGCAAAGCTTTGAGTGCTTACGATGAGTATTGCAAAGTCGCCATTCAAGATGATCTTTACAAAGTAGTCGAGTCACGAACATCGAAGCGACATAGACTTGCAATTGGTACCATAACGAGTGACTCTGTCATAAATGTAGTTTTTATGAATGGAGAAATGATTGGCAGTTTAGAAGAATCTTTCATCTCGCGCTTGAAGCCGGGCGAAAGATTTACTTTTGCAGGGCGAAATTTAGAACTAGTAAGGTTGAAAGACATGAAAGCATGGGTCAGACTCGCTGCTAATAGAAACGTGAGAGTTCCTCGCTGGATGGGTGGCCGCATGCCGCTCTCTTCTGAGCTATCGCAAGCTATCAGAATTGAACTGGGTCTTGCTAATGATGGCATTTTTGAAACACCCGAGATGAAGTTTGCCAGACCATATCTTGAACTGCAGAGAAAAAGTTCGAAAATCCCTGATCAAGATTCAATTCTTGTAGAGCATCTGATCTCGCGCGAAGGTTATCATGCTTTTGTTTATCCTTTCGAAGGCAGGCTCGTTCACGAAGGACTTGCAGCGATAATTGCCTATCGGATTTCAAAACAAACAAGTGCTAGTTTTTCAACTGCGGTAAACGATTACGGTTTTGAAATCCTAGCAAATAACGACTTTGAAGCAAAAAGAGTGATAACACCAGAACTCTTTTCATTCGATAATTTATTTCATGACATTTTAGAAAGCCTCAATGCGACAGAGATGAGTCGCAGACAGTTTCGCGAAATTGCGCGTGTGGCAGGATTGATTTTTCAAGGATATCCAGGCAGCTCCAAGACAACAAGACAAATTCAAGCTTCCAGTGGACTTTTGTATGATGTCTTTGCTGAATACGATCCGGATAACCTGTTATTGAAACAGGCTCAGCATGAGGTTTTAGAATCGCAGTTGGAAGAAACACGTATGGTTCAAGCTATGAAACGTATCACCAAATCAAGAATAAATTTTGTCGAAGTGGCTCGGGTCTCACCTCTTTCTTTACCGCTCATGGTAGAAAGACTGAGAGGAAGATTGACTTCAGAGAAATTGGCTGACCGAATTGCTAAAATGAAGATGCAAATTTATAAAACAAATGTCTCTACCTCCAAAAAGTGATACCAGTAATATGGAAGTTTCGGTGCCAGGTGCTCTTGCTATCACGCTTTGTGACGAGCAAGTAATTTTGCTGCCTCAAAAAGCGATGTTCTGGCCTAAACATTCCACTTTATTTTTGGCTGATGCTCATTTTGGCAAGGCAGGCACCTTTCGCTCGCACAAGATTGCCATTCCATCGGGAATTACAGAGACAGATTTGAGTAAGATTGATTTTCTCGTGGAGCAACTTTCGGTCCAGAAAATAATTTTTCTTGGAGATTTTATTCACGCCACCACCGGTATAACCAGGCGTATTTCAGAGCAAATGTCTCGCTGGCGCACGACTCATAGGAATCTTTCTATTTGTTTGATTAAAGGTAATCACGATAGATCGGTTAAAAGTATCGCAGACAAGCTTGAAATAGAACTTTTGAACGAACCATATTCGATGGCACCGTTTTGGTTGTGTCACCATCCAGACATCAAACTAAAAGATCCTGGATTCGTGCTTTGTGGACATTTGCACCCAGCAGTAAGGCTCTTTGGGCAGGGTAAACAGAAAGTTCGGTTACCCTGCTTTTTTATACAAGACAATCAGGCAATATTGCCAGCGTTTGGGTCTTTTACTGGGTGCATGGAAATAGAGCCCGGCGCAAATGAAGGTGTTTTTGTAATCGCAGAAAACGAAGTTATTCGAGCTTCCAGGCAAATTTAATCTGAAAATGGGAAAAATACGTATTCCCTTTGCTGCTTGGCAGCCCTTACCATTTGACTTGATGAAACCAGAATCCATATAGGAATTCGCGACGAGCCGCTTTGTTAGATAATTTTAATAATTGTCGCCTGGTATCTGCAACAGAGGGATTGATTTAAAAATTCTCTTTTGACCCGCTTAAGCCCGATGGGGCTTCGTTTACTAAAATGCTCTTGACAAGAGTCCTCTGAAAACCCCGGAAACCAGCCCTTAAACCCTTTTCTAGTGCTCCAAGTTATGTCGTTCTCTATAAATTAAATGGGAATAACATTTTAGACGATATAGGTAAATTCAATCGATGGCTTCATCCGCCGCACCTAGTGGTGCCGACAACGAACCAAACGACAAAGAAGTTGCAGCCGCTGGCTCAAGTAATCCTTTGGAAAAGTTCGATACGACTGCTTCTACGAGTAAAGACGTAGTAGAGAAATTTATTTCTGAAGTACTCAGACCCAATATAACCAGCACTTCAACCGTCGCGGGCTCGGATCAAGTAGCTGCGAAAATCAAGGACATCGTGACTCCTCCTGCAAATCAGCAGGCAGATATAAGCGGGCTCAAACCTGACACCAAAATTGCACTGAATATGCAGACATTCATTCGCCAATTGGTGAGCGACAAAGGATTGAAAGGCGCGGCTGACCTGATTAAGGGTATGTCACCCCAGGACAGAGCTAAACTGGGTGGATGGGATATTCAAGTTGGTGGTTCACCTGACTCGCCGACTTTTGCCATAAAGAAAGGCGGCGTCGATGTCACTTCTGTGCGGGGAGTGGATATTGTTGCAGGCGACGGCAAAGTTGGTTCTGCTCAATGGGCAGGCCGAGCGGCTGAGCGTTTTGAAATGCTTGCCGAAAATCCCAAATTTCTCAAAGCCGCGCTTTTAGGACTTTCTGCATTAGTAGCTCGCGAAAGACAACCAGGCGGATCACTTGCCGATCCAGCTGCGCTCAACTCATTTGTTAATGCGTTCAATGCCCGTCTTGGACCGGGCAGAATGGAGCTTTCCGCCAACGATACTGGTTTGGCACTCAAAAAAGTTCCAGGCGTTACCGGCGATATCACTGCTGATTATACTCAAGCTAAAACAAGAGTCAGTGACTCTGTCGGTTCTGCTATCCCAACTGATACCAAAGGATTGCGCGATTATCTCAAAGCGAGTCAATCGCGAATTTCGGACCTGGCTGCGCTTTCTTCACAACCCGGCGTTGATGCGTTTCAGCTCAGTGAAAAGTTCTCTGATGTTTTAAGGGCAGAATTTGCTAGAACTGGAGCCGCTCCTGCCGACCTGGTCAAAGCTATTAACGCAGGTATGCCACCAGCTGCAGCTGACGGCACCAGATATGCAGCTAGATATGACACCACTGCCAAACAGATTGTTTTCGAGAAAGTAGATTCAACAGGAAAAGCACTGCAAGTCTTGCGGCGTGTTGGTGAAGACAATCTGAAACCTGTTGATTTAGCCACCATGCAGCCAGACGAAATAGCAAGACGAATGGCTGCATCTGCTGCCGAAGCTATTGGCGTAATGTCTCCAGATCAGAGAGATTTGCAATTTTCGCGTGTGAATCAATGGCTTAAAACGAAGCCCGAACTCGCTCCAACGTTTTTCCAGGCTTTTGACCAGGAGCTTTTAAACAGACCTGAAACCAAAAATCTCAAACCCGTGTTGAAGCCAGCAGACGCTGCTGCGGGAACTGGTCCTCAAGTAACTATCGATAAAACAGTAGGAAGAGGAGACCAACCTTTAACTGGTGAAGATCTCCTGTTGGGAATGCCTATTCCACCTGTTGGAGACAACGTTCCAGCCCCGATCAAAGATTTACTTCAGAAGTTGGATGCAAGTGCCACTGGAGTAAAACGATTTACCGATGCAATAACTGATCCAGCTAAGCTCACTGGTTTCAAGCAGGGCGATACTATTCTTAGAATTGCGCCCGATGGCAAAAATATGATTCCAGCAACAGTCAGTGCAGTTGATGCAACTGGAAGAATTACCGAAGTTCAAGTTGATCAAACCCCTCCTGGTTACACTGGTCAACCATTGCCTCCTGTAAAAGTGCCGTTCGATCAGTTTGTGGCTGGAACCAATAATTTGGGAGAGGGTTCGGTATTTGTAGGTTTGAGAAAAAGTACGCCAGATGTCCCGGTTGCCGGACCTGATGTTCCAGCGACTGCAGCTCCAGTGGATGTGGCTAAAATCATGGGGCCCGAAGCCTTTGCAACTCTTACCGAGCCTCAAAAACAAAATCTCGCTATTATGTTTGATGGCAATGCTTCATACGACGCAAAATTGAAAGCTGCTGAAGCGCTTTTCGCATCAGGCATGCAAAATTTCAAAATTAACGACAATAATGGCAAGCAAAGAAATGTCACTCTTCAAAAAAGCGGCATATTGATGCACGTTTTCACAACAGACGATCGTGGCAGAACGACTATCGCTTTGCGCGGCGTCAAACGCGGAGATACTTATCAACAACAAACAGATAAGCGCGGACGCCAAGTGAACTTTATGGGAGATCATTTCCTAAAGAATGGCGGTGAAAACTCAGTTCTAAATGGCAAGGCTAGCGATGCACCTGCTCGTCCCACTGATCAGCCTGTCACCGTTGGCAATACCATTAAGCCTAATGATTCTGCAGCCTTCCAGGCTAGTATGGGCAGAATTTTTATGACTTCGGATCCGACTCAGCTCAACAACCGGTCGGTTGTAAGCGATTTTACCAATTTCGCCAGCGCCAGTTTGGCTTCTACTGATACGCCAGAAGTAAAAGCCAAAGCTATAAGCGAAGCGTTTGCAGCTGCTGTAAGAGCTGAAGCACTGCTCAATCCGAATTTGAAACCAGAAGATATCGCTAAGAAATTCTCGGATGCACTGGGTCCTTTAGGGCAGACCTTCAAAGTAGAAAAAGGGGCGATAGACGGAACCGAAGCCGTTATACTAAAGGCCGCCGGTCAAGGACAGGAACAAGTCCTTGGAGCAGTTTCCACCGAAGTTCTTAACTCTCCTGTAAGATATTTTGGCGATCTTGTAAAAGCCGCAAAATCGCCTGGTGAAGTAGCAAGACTATTTTCCAATTTCACTCGAATCGAAAATTCGAGAAATCCAGCAGCTTCAGCAGCCGAACTGGCACAGCGCTTCAATAGCGTTCTTGCAGCCGGACAAACAGGCTATTCTGTCGACTTGAATAAGTATGGTACCGCAGATAATGCCCTGCTTTTGTTTAAGAAAAACGCAGCTGGTGCGCAAGATCTTATTAGTCGTATCGATCCACGTCATCTTCAAGTCCCTGGTCAACAGGAAAACGTTTTACAACTGGCAGGGCGATTAGCTGAGCCACTCTCAGCTCTGCAAGGCGAGGAGCTAAAGGCATACTGGCAGCAGGTTACTTCTACTATGAAGGATCTCGACCCAGCCAAGCGTGAATTATTAATCAAGTCTTTGCAAGCTGAGCTTGCAAGTCGTCCCGAAAGTAAGCATCTTACAATCACGCCTAATGCTGATAGTTTGAGTTTGAATTCAAACAAAGAAGGCAAGACCGAGGCCGTTGCACAAGCCAGATACGATGCGGTTGTGCCAAGCGAGGTCGCTCCTCAACCAGCGGTGCCTGGTGGTGCAGCTGATCTCAAGAAAATACTTGGCGATCAGCAATTAGCCGGAAAAACACCTGATCAATTAGCTGCATTGCAAGCTTTCTTCAAACCAGGAGCAAAGCCGGAAGAACAACTGGCAGCAGCAAGAGCCCTTGCGCTTTCTGGAGTAAAATCGTTAAAAATTCAAGATGGTGACAAAAGTAGAACCCTTTCATTCCAAGTCGAAAAAGCAGGCAAGAGGTCTAAAGACTCTTATGTCCATGTATATGCAACCGATGACAAAGGAAAAACCCGAATTGCTATTCGTGGAATCTCTGACGACAAAGGCGCCATCAGACAACAAGGACGAGCAAGTTATTACGGAGATGTATGGACTAAGCAAATCGGCAATAAGTCGATTCTTTCTGGAGCAGCAGCTCCGACTGGACCAGCAGCAACTCCTGAGGTTCCAAAGCCAGCTAGTGCCAATCCATTGTCGCCACTGTTCAAAGCGGACCAAATAAAATGGGACGCTACCGCACCAGTTGAACCAACAAACCCGCTGGAACCTGTTATTGTTCCAAGTCCCGCAACTATTACTGGTGCGCCGTTTGATGCTGCTTTATCTGCGAAAAGTCTTCTTGATTCTGGACTTGACGGTCGTTGGTTTCCAGCTAGTGCCAAAGATGATTACGATCGAATTAAATCAACATTTTTAAATAAGACTCCAGAACAAATCGCTCAGATACAAGCTGAATTCTTCAAACAAAGTAACGGCGTAAGATTAGAAGCTGCACTGGCTTCAAGATTTGGAGCTAACACAAGCGAATTTTTTGAAATACGCAGATTGTCTGAAGGGGATAGCGCAAGACTTGCCAGAATTGCAAGCGACCTTCAACAACTCACGAGTGGTACGGGCACAAAGACCAGGTGGGAAGTAGAAAAAGATTTGCGCGATACTTTTGCATCAATGACAAAAGCAGATCTTGCAAAATTTGATGCGGAATATACAGCTAAATACGGAAAGTCTGTTATGCAGGCAATTGCTGACGCTAAGCAAATGACTGACCCTACTCGAAGCATGATGCAGATCCTGGCGGATAAAGAAAAGGGTGTAGATTTCAGAACTGCTGGCGATACCATCACCATGTCTAATATTGCTCTTGCGGCAAAAGATATAGACATGTTCAAAGAAGTCTGGAGACGTGCAACTCCAGAAGCCAGGCAACGTTTCCTCTCTGAAGGGGGAGAACAGCAAATCAAAGACAAATTTGGTGGATTTTTCGGGGGCACTACTACTGACCAAATTCATGCTTTGGATTATGCCAAACTAGGCACTTTGTCGGTAGAACATGAAATTACAGGAAACACCGGTGGTTTTGGTGATACCGAATTTGGTATTGAAGCCGCAATAGATAAGATGACTCAGCCAAATCGCGACAGTTATTTTGCTGGCAAATTACTAGCTGCCAAGGTTGCTGAAGGCCACCCTGAGCCCACGGACCCAAAACAGAAGGCAGATTACGATTATTATAAGCAGATAAACGCAGCGCTCTATACAGCGTCTAAAAATGCGTTTTGGCGTAATATCGGAGTAGGCGATTTTAACCTTGGTTATTTTACTCAAAATAGCAGAGAACTGAAGGCTTACGAAGATAGAATTAGATTTGGTCCCAAAGGTTCTTTTGTCACCGACATCATAAACAAAGATGGTTCTTCTGCTAAAAGCGAAGACCAAATTCTTGCTGCTATCGATACCATGTCTAAAGAACGTTGGGAGCAAACCAAAGCAAACATGGCTGCCGTGGAAGCCGATCTTCGCAGTATGCTCGAAAGCTCGCTTGGTACGTTTGGCACAGATACAGCCGCCGTGCAAAGAGTCATGGATGCATTCAAAAAGAAAATGGCTGCACGTGACCACAATGAGGCACAGACCATAGGCAGAACACTTGCTGAGCGAATGGATGCCAAAAAAGGTTTTCTGGGATGGGGCACCGATCGTGGTGCAATTCTCAGTGCCATAGCGAATATGGACAATGACTTCATCACCAAGTATAAGAGTGATGAGGCATTTAGATTAGCAGCAGACAAGAGTTTAGATGATGGTTCTCTCAAAGGTCCAGAATTGGTCGCCGCAAGACGCATGCTTGATCGTGTGCTGTCTCCCGAAGGCAAGCCAAATCCGGATGTTTTAGACAAGCTTATTATGTTTAGAGCGGCAGGAACTCCGCTCAAAGAAATGGTTGTTGAACTAGATAAGATGTTCCGAGACGACCCACAGGCTTTTGCTAAATTCCAGGCATTGAGTGGCAAAGTTGCTGGTTATGATTTAGCGTCTATCAGACGCGAGGTTATGGATGGTGTGAGAGACGACCATGATGGAAACATTCTGTGGAGCAGTCTTGATTATGCTGTTTATTTGTCTCCCATGCTTGAAAGAGGCAAGCCTCTTGATGCTGATCGTCGCATGCAAATGTATATGGGCATGTTTGGCAATGATATGGAAGGTATTACCAAAGCAGTCGTTGCAGGTGGTCCTGATTTATGGAAGCAACTAAAAGAAAATCCAAATTTGTTGAGTACATGGAATCCTTTATATAAATTCGACCAGGAACAATCTGCTTACATTCAAAAATTGGCTGAACTGCAAGCCAGTTTACCACCTGATAAGCAAGGGACTATTCCTCCTGAATTCAAGATTCGTCTTGCAATTTTGGTTGGAAAAGGCGATCAGATCAAGCAAGAGACCGAAGCTATTCCTCCCCAAGACAGAAACGCTGTCATTGCTTCCTACAACAAGACTTTTGGCAGAGTTCTTACCGATGACTTAATAAAAGGCAGAACTCCAGAAGGGCAGGCCGCTGCAATTAATTTCTCTGGACCTCTCACTATGGAACAAGCTTCTGATGCGACTCGAAGCCTTGTCTACGGAAATATGGGCGGTAGATGGTGGACCAGTAATTTCAGTGTTACCGCAGCACAAGTTCAAGATCGTGTTGATCAACTCGTGGTGGCATCTACAGATATCGCCGTGACCAAGATGGATTTGCCATTAGAGCAAAGACAAATTCTGATCGATAGAGCTTTGCAGACATATGTCAATTACAAGCAAGACGAACATGCGGTAGTTGATGCCGGTGCAGATGCAGCTTTTGCTGCGGTCGGTATAATTACATTTATACCAGCGGTTGCTGGAGCTCTTGAAACCGGTGGCGCAAGTTTATACGCATGGGGCGCCGGTATGGCGGCCATTGGTGCGGTAATGAGACCAGGTGTCAAAGCCGCTTTATTAGGTGGTCAGTACGATTGGCGCAGAGATCTGGCTAAAGATGCTACTGTTGGTGCAATAGAATTGCCCACTTACGTGCTGGGTCCTGGATTGATCTTAAAAGCTGGAAAAGTTTTTGTTGAACCTGCGATCAATGCCGTAAAAGCTTTGCGATTGGCTGGTAATCCTGAACTTGCATCACTTACTGCAAGCAGAGTCGCAAGCGTAATTGAAGTAGCACCAAAATTGGTGACAACTGCAGGCGATGATATTGCAGCAAGAGCTGTTGCACGAGTAACTGCTAGGTTTGAGGGTCTAACAGGCGATAGTCTAGCGCTGGCTGTTCGTGACACCACCCAACAAGTAAGCAGAAAAGCATTCACTGAAATTTTTTCAGATATCTCCAAGCAATTAACCTCATCTGGCATGAAGCCGTTTAGTAAGGAATCAGTCAATTTGGCTGCCAACGATTTCAGCGAACAAGTTTTGACTCGGGTTATGAAAGATGTTGGAGCCCACTTAGCGGGCGATCCTAGGCAAATTCAAGCTCTCGTCAAAGAAAGTATCAATCGTGTAATCAGAGAGATGTCTGAATCGGGAGCTTTCTCTGCAGAATCTGTTCTAAAAGCTCTTGCCGCCGCCGAAATTGATTCCGCCGCCCAACAAGGAATTACGCAACTTATGCGTCAAGGTTTTGCTAGAGCGCAAGATATTCCAGAGAAAGATATTTTGGATGTAGCTCTCAAACTTACTGGAAATAATCCTTCCCAGGCGGCACTCTTAGCTAAGGCAATAAGCGCGCAAATTCCAAACACAGCGGAATTGACTTCTAAAAATATGATGGAGCTGTTCATCAAGACTTATCCAAATTTTGCGCGTTCATTTGCACACACAGCGCCTGCGAGCTTTGCGGGATTGGCTTCTGGAGCCTCTCGCTATGAGTGGGATCCGGCGCTTACTTTTGAACAGAATATGACTAGAATGAGTGCTCAAGCAGCGATGGGCGCTTTCATTGCCTTGGCTATGGTTGGAACTTTCACAGTTCCAGGTGCCGCACTTAAGGCATGGAGAGGAAATTTCAAAGGCACTGGCGTTGCTTTTTCTGAAGTGAGAGATATCGCCCAAAATGTCGAACCCAAAATTTTGGGTAAGCTTGAAGACGGTAGACCTGTGAGATTCACTGAAGGTGGTTCAGTTAGAATTGCCAGTAACACCGGTGCAGAAAGCAATGGAATATTAACTGTTGCAGCACGAGATGTTGATTCTAGTCTTGTTATGAGTGAAGGAAAAACCTTCCTGAAGTCTTCAGGTGAAGTTCCTCCTCAGATATTTAGAAATGGCACGTGGGAAAAACTGGCTCCTGATGAAGTCCTTGAACTTCAACATGGACAGATGATCAAGTTTGGTCCTGAAGGCAAAGCGATGGTCTTCATGCGAACTGTTGAAAAAGATGTCCAAGCTGGATATCTGTTGCCAGTCCCAGAATTGAATCCAAGTTTGTTGAAGCGTATGGTACCAGCCGTGGTGGAAGAAGCTGGTTTCCAACCCGGCAGTCGTTTGAGAATTACACCTGGCAGAGATGTGGTCAAAATTGGTGGTGAAGGCGCCGATGTTGTGGTCGGCAGTGCTAGAGCTGCTGGTGAGGTGGTGCCCAAAAGAAGCACGTATCTCGTGGAAGCGAGCATGCCAGTTACTGAATCAAAAGGACTTTTTAGACGACTGTTTACCAGCAAAGCAGATGATGTCGCTCCTCTTGCAACTAAAGGAGAAGTGAATCTTCGAAATATTGGCGAAGGTTCTATCACTGTAATTCGTAAAGACGCCAAGGGCAACATCTTAGGCCACGACGTGTACCCAGACCTTAAAGCATTGAAGGCTGAAGCTGCTAAAAAAGGTACTCCGCTTCCAACTGAAGCACCTAAATTTGCTTTGGGTCGCAATGACGAAGTCCTGTTCCCGCGCACCAGTGAAAAATTTAAGGCTTACAGCCAGAATGGTGCCATTAGATTTGAGCGTCTGGCTAATGCTGGAAGTGATATTCCAGCAATTCGCACGGGCGTTGCAACCGTACTAAGAGCCAGCGCAGACGACATGGGACGTCTGGAGCGAGTAATCAATGCTGTTCGAAATCGAGGTTCCGATGTTTTCGAATCTGCAAGATCGGCTTACACCAAGGTTGCAGACCAAATAAAATCTGGAGAGCTTATAGACCGATTGCGATATGGTGGTGTACTTGGTCGCGTCCTTCGCAAAAACGATTTTGAAACTGCTGCCACCATGACCGACAAGAAGTTAATCAGTCTTGGATTTGGAATTAAAGATGCTCCAGTTGGTTTCAAAGGCACGGTTTACAGAAATTATCAAACTGGTGTCGAAATCTGGAGAGAGGGCAATCGTGTTGTCCAGGTAACTGCAAATGGTAGAACTCTAAAGATCAATTGGAGCGGGGATAAAGTCGCATCATTTTTGATGCCGGATGGCACTCTACGCAGTGCTATTCCATTTGGTGGCAAATTCAAAGCTCCTTCATTGAGAGAACTGCCTGAACTTGCAGACGGACAGGTCAGATTATATCGCGCGACCTATTCGCCTTCTGAGGTAGATTTAGCAAGCAGACTGACCGCCAAAGAGTTGAAACGCCTTGAAAGACTTGCCGCCAGATTGGAAGAAAAGGGTTCGCTGAATCGTTTTCAAAAAGCTGAGTATGACAGACTTTTGGCAATCAGGGACGCTGGAAGAACTCGTACTTTCTATAGAAGTCCAGAAGAAGCAATTGCTGCAGCTGGTAAAGGAAAAGATGGCGTAGGACCGACTATTTTCGTTCACGATATGATAGTGAAAGCAGGCAGAGATATTCCTGATGTAGTTGATCTTCCTACCATAATTGCATCTAGAGCCAAGCAACACCCGCACTCGTTCACGAACAATTTAAACGACGGAACCTGGATGGTAAGTGTTGCAGAAGCCTCTGCTGCATCTCACTATAGTGCACAAATTACTCGTGACGTTGGTTTTCGCATCAACGCCAATGGATTTTCTTTCCTTTCTGGATTCTCGGATGCTGGAATGTTTGCCCGAGCAAAAGCAATGGACTTTCAAAAATTGCTTGGTGCAAACCGCGGGATTGCAAGCAAACCCGGAATTTCGCACGTCATTCATGCAGGTGAGCGCATTGACATTGGTACTGCTCTTGGTTCTGAAATTCTAAGTAAAAACAGATTTGTTTTAGGTAGAACTGCATCACTGCTCAAGACCAAAGATGGTCTCAGGCTTGTAGCTGGAGAAGGTGATGTCGTAGTGATTAGAAATGGGGCACCGGTTGTTTTAAAAGACGGACTGTTAATGCCCGGTGACCGAATAATTGTCGGAAAAGCTGTTATTCCAGGACTCTACAAAGGTGATGAATTTGTAGTCGCAATTGACAATGCAAAATCATCTATTCTTCAACATAACCGCAGTGCTAATTACCTTGGATATCTTTATGCTGGAGGTAATGGCACAGTACCTGTTGGATTGATGGCAAGCGTAGCTAAGAGAAATCTGTCCACTGCTGCAACTGCTATTGGCATGACATTGAGCCGAACTAGGCAAACCACTGTCAGTTTCTTTACTAATGCCTTTGAGCTTGGCAGGCATATCAGAGCAGCTCTGCGCGAAGGTCGCATTAATCGTGGTTTAGAGAAAGGCAAAGAGTACACGATATTTGGTAATGCGAAACTTGCAAAAGACGGCGGTATCGTTAAACTCACGCAACTGAAAGAAAACGAGCCCATCTACATTGTTAGAAATGTTGATGGTATAAAACGCACATTCTATACCCACCAAGATAAGCCTTTTCCTTTAGAGAAGGGTGATTTGTTATACAGGGGTCGTAAGCCGGATAAATCGGGCTTTGTAGGAAATGCTTTTGAATATAGAGGTGTTCCAGTCAAAGCCGAGCGAGTACCGATTGGAGAAAGAGTACGCGACGTTGTCGATTCGGTCAGAAGCATTTCCGTGACGGATTCTGTAAAAGGTGCATTCAAGGCTGTTGGCAATTTGCATCTGGGTACAGCCGTTGTAAATCAAATCAAACGAGTTGGTTATGTATTTCGCAGAACTCCCAAGGCTCCAGTCGAAGGCGGCATGACCTGGCGTGAAAGATTCGCTTCATTTTCCGACCGCATACGCACAGCTCAGGCGAATATGGCTGCTGTAGAGTCTTCAATTACTCGTGCTCCATTGACTGAAGCAGAGAAAGCTTTGGCGGAGCTGGCTGCCGCAATCAAAGCGAATGGATTAGGAGAGCCGGTTCAAGCGTACAGATTGAGACCATTTGATGCTAAAGCCAAACCCGTTGCGTTGCATAAAGATGGAACTGCAATTACCTTTGCCAAAGCCGATGGTGCATCGGATTTGGTGCCTACATTCAATCCACTCAAAGATGTGGGATCTGACAAGGCTCAAGTTGTTATTAAAAACGACGGTGGAAGACGTACGGTTGTTGTTCCAGAAAAATCCGACGCCCAGGTTTTCATCAAGAGACCAGGACAAGATCCAGTCAGAGTGGTGCACGGAAAACCAGAAACAGGACGTTGGCAGGAAGGCGACAAGCTTATTATCACTCGGGGCGACATGTCGACTTCGTTGTCATTCGAGAAGTCTTCAAGATATCGTCGCGTAGTCCAGGCAAGTAGCGAACTTTCAACGGACGTTGGACGCGAAGGAATGCTCAAGAAAGTTTGGGCGGCATCTCCAAATTGGTGGAGTCTATCTCGCCGATTCCTTCCTACTATCCGTCGCAAAGCTGCTGAAGAAACTGAAACAGCATTGAACAAGATCAAAGTGTTCAAACCTAATCGCAAAGACAGTATAAAAATTGATTCTTCTACAAGCGTCAAGATTGTGAAATCAGACGCCGATAGTACCGTCAGTGGTGAAATAAGTTCAACCGCAGAGTTGCTAGTTAAACGTGGAAAAAATCGTTTTGTTCCAGAAACTTCAGGAAAAGCAACCTTGCAACCTGGAGACAGATTTAAAATTGGCGCAGCTGGTAAAGAACACATTTTTACAGGAAAAAGCGTCGAGCGCATAACTCCTAAGGAAAGAATTTTCCGCCGTGGCGCCTTTAGAGAAATGTATAGACGTTGGCGTAATCCAGAAGCGGCAAGTATAAATATAATTCGCAAAGCTTCAGATACTGCTTCTGATTCCGTAGAAGGAGTAGGTAATTTCTATCGCGTAAGAGTTGCAAAAGATTCGAAGCCAATCGCAATTGCGAACAATGGTTCTCGTAAAGCTTTGAATTTGGACTCTCTTCCTTTTAACAAAGAGCCGCATGCATTTGCTTCTGCCAAATTGGATGGCGATAAAGTTACAGCAATAAAAATTGAACCTAAGAGTGATGTTCCAATGTTCGTCACCAATGCGCAAGGCAACGTCTTGACCCGTGTAAAAGCTGGAACTGAGTTGACCGAAGGTTCGTTCTTGAAAATTGGGGACGAAGTATTCCACGTTGTAAGAGATGGCAACGATTTGATTCTTGATCAAGTACAAGCGACCAAACTTACTCAAAGTATGATGAGACCTGCCAATACCGGTGCTGTCGAAGTGGTGGAGAAATCATTCTTGCAAGCAAATCGCGCTGAGGCTGCTGATGTCGCCTCTAGATTTGAAATCGCAGGCTCTGCGACCTCTTATAAGATCAAGGGCAGTAGTTTCACAATTGGTGCCGAACACGTTGCTGTGATCAATAAATCCGAGTTGTCTGAATTTGCAGCGAAACAGGCCAAGTTTAGTTTCGAGCCTGAAGGCATTTTCGTTGAGGCTCTATCGGAAAAACCTGTTTATATACTTAGAAAAGGCGGAAAAGGTACCGAACGTCCTGTTCAAGTGCTTCCGGGTGAACGACATAAATTCGATCCTGATACCATGACTCTTCGTCTGGGTGATGAAGACAATCACGGCCGTTCGTTATTCAGCTTGAGAGCCAGAGAAGTCGAACCTAAATCAAGTCCTGCTGCTTCTACGGCTGTAGATGAGGCAATCCCTGCAACCTCACGTACAACACTTCCCGAGGGTGAATATAGAGCACCGCGCGTAGTGCCACTCGATAATGTCGAACCGTCAGCTGTGGTGTTAAATCTTACTGGTAAACAAATACGCGATAACCTTAGGGACGATGTAGCTCGAATTATAAAAAGCAATCCTGCCGATTTAGCTGCTGAGTTGCAAGCTGCATTAGCCAAAGTTGATTTTGAAAAGGTTACACCCATGCAGGTGGCGAAGCGGTTGAATGAAACATTCAGAAATGTTTCAGCGGAATTGCGACTAGAAGCCAGATCTTCTAAAGGCAAAGTAATCATCGAAACCATTTCTCCTGGCAAAGTAACTACTCATTCATTTGCTCCCAAACACGAGTCAGCTTTTTCCAATATCCCTAAATTGGAAGGAGAGGCAAAAGGGTTTGCTATTGGGTACAGAGACATGCAACTAAAAGGGGCAAGACAAAATGTTGAGTCTCTGGTAAGAAACGTTGAAAACGTCATCAATGAAATGTCTGTCCACAGTAAGCCTGAACATATTGTGCAAGCATTGAATGACGAATTGAATGCGTACAATTTCTTGAATAGATTGATGGTATCTTATGAAAATGGTCAATATAAGGTCACTGTCGTCGAAAGAGGTCGAATCAATCATAAGAATCCACTTCTCGTTTTCGATTCAGCAGCTCATTCTAGAGTAGCTACTGTAGAAAATCGTGTTGCCTCCCTCACCGAGCAAGAAGTGAAAGCGCAAATGGATAATTTCCAGAGTGCTATGTATAGATTGAATGACAGTGAGGCTTTCACTACTGCACCAGCAGATGTGCGCGATTCAATCAATAGACTTTTGGCCGGATTCCATCCTGAGATGTCACCTGAAGCCATTCGCAACTTTGTCGATAGTGCAAACGATATGTTCAAAGCGCAAAATATGGGTAATCGATTCAGAATTGAATTTGATGCTCAAACAGGCAAACTTTCGTTTTTCGACAACGAAGCTCCGCCGCTCGTGAAGTCTGCTGAATTAAAAATCAATCCGCGTCAGATTACTCAAGACCAAATAATTCAAGCTACCGCAGATAGAGTCAATGCGGTGATGGCTAGCACTGCTAGATTGAAAGACAAGTTAGAGCAATACATTCAAACTGGTTCGCCTGATTCTCTCAATGAATTGACTACTGCATTGCGAGCTCTTGGAACTGAAGATGGATTGAACGCTTCTGAAATAGTTTATTCGGTCAATAATCTCCTTCGCGATTCAAATCTTTCAAGAAAATTGAGATTACAAGTTCAATCTGGAGACGAACTTGCTATTTTGAGGTTCAAGGAAGGAGTTCCGGTGGCTGAAGTAGATACTGTTTCTTCCGCCGCTTATCCAAAGATTGTACCAGAGGTTGTTGAACATGCCGTTAGCGATGTACTCGTTTCAGGCGCAGACGATGCAGCTAGAGCAACCCTGAACAAAGATTTAGTCAGAAGGTTGAATGCATTCAGCGCACCTGATCCTCTTGATGCTGTCAAAGTCGACGAGATCAGAAATAATTTCCGAGCGTATCTCAGCACGATTAAGCCAGAAGCTGTTGATGGCGCAGATTTGCCAGTCATTCTAATGCTTGCTGAACGCAGAGCTGTTCCGCTTTCAGATCTGAGGAAATTCTATAGTCGTTTACTTGAGTCCGGATCTTTGTCACAAGATACAGCAAATCTTGTACGAAACCTAGAATCTAATCTGGATAAAGTAGTTAATTTTCGCGCTCGACAGATTGAAGGTTTGTTGAAAGCAGATAGTGTTCCGCCCGCTCGTCTAGCACACCTTGCAATGCAAAATTCGGATCCTGAATTTTTGACTGAGCAAATCGGAAATAATCTTATCCAGGTTTTGAATAAAAACATTGGTAATATTTCTTCGTCTGACGTCGGCAGGATAATCAATTTTGTAGAGCAAGCCCTAGCCAAACATCCTACACTTGCGACTGAAGCGGAAGCATTATTGAAAGCGTTGCAGCCTCAACAGAAATTGTTTGCTACTCTGCAAAGATTGGAGCGAGCAGTACCATCCTCTCGTAGTGCCTCAGATTTGATTCAAGTTATTGAATCTTCAGTCACAATGGCTGGCGATAACACAAGACTTCTAGATGACGCTGGTCTTAAAGCCTTAGCTGGAGCTGTGCGAAAAGGACATATGACGGCCGAAAATTCAGAACAAATTCTGACTTTTATTTCTACACAGCGCGGACTTAAAGCTTTCAGCGATGAAGCTGAAAACGCTTTTGCAACTGCACACTTTGAATTGCTCGCCAAACAACTTGGCGTAAAATCAAAAGGTGTAAAAGTTATTAGCGAATTAGCTGATTTAGTCGATGAAAACACCAAAATCTCACCGCAACTGATAGAAACACTAACCACTATGGCTCGTACAGGAAAGCTCAGTCCTGAGCAGGTGAGCCAGGTTTCTAGATTGGTATCTAAATTGCAAAGTAATACAACTTTCAAGGAATTGAATGGCGAACTTAAGGGAGCATTTACTCAAGCTATTCATGCATTGGAAAGAGAGACTTTGAATAGACCCAAAGGCGAGCTTACCCTGAATGGAAGTGTGGCAATAGGCGAAGATATTTTTTCACCTACACACGTAACCGAATCTGCGATGATCCCAGGTGCCGGTGAAGTGCATCTAGGAATGATTAACCAAAGTCTGATTAACGATTTTGAGATTCAGGTAGGAAGAAGAAATACAATGTCTCTCAAGCCGGGAGAGATTGTCTTATTGCGCAATTCGGAAAGTAATATTCCCTACAAGTCTGTAATAGTTGTTGGTGATGCGGCCGGAGGGCCAGTCAAACTTTCTGATAATCTTGCAGCTGGGCTCCTGAAATTAGAGCGAGATAGAATAACATCAGTCACCATGCCCGTTTTTCGTCTTGGCAAATTACGAAGATTGGAACGAGACCTGAAAAATGGTATCACCGACAATGAATCAATTAAGTTTACTGAAGATGAGTTGATAAAAGAGTATGAAGAAGCCATCCGCAAGTTCAGAGCTTCTTCAAATGGCACTTTGAAAGATTTGCAATTTATTGTAACGAGTGAAGAAGCTAAATTTGGTGAAAGACTCAGTAGAGCAATTGAAAATGTGATGCGCGAGCCAGTTATGGGCGCACCGGGTTTACCAGATAATGCTGCTGCCCTTCCCCAACATCTGCTCTTTACGCCACCGGTAAAAGATGGAAAGTGATTTGTTTGAAGAAAGCGAAATAATTCCACGCAGTGACGAATGGTTCACTAATCAAAATTTTATTGCTTTCGACGGAATGAATAATACTGCGATATACACCCGAGACGATGTGACTGTTATTGTTCGGGGTGATGAAATAATTCACTTCAGAATGGATAAAAGTTCGGTGCGGAGCATGTCGCCTGCAAGCGGTTTAAATGCCTGGCCAAGTGAACTGGTGGACACCACTGAAACGGCAGTCCCGGAAGAAAATGTGAGATTTTATCGCTGTTTGGATGCGACTATCTCACCCGAAGATGCTCAAGAAGAGTCATTTTTGATTGATCCTACAGACGCATTATTGGGTGATGCCACGCAAAGATTGATTTACGTTGATATTAGTCGAAAAGAATTTCTGAGATGGAGAAACGCTGCTGGAAAAATTCTAGGTACGATTGAAGACCCTTTGCGATTACCTCTTGGTCTTGAATTTAGTTTGAGAGAGCACGTTTTATCACCGACAAATTCAAAACGCGACTATGGACTGGGATTTCTCAATATCAACAACGGTCTAATCGAGTTTGTGGAGAATGCGCGCATTGGCATCGGTGAAGATTTTCGCCCTGTAATACCTCGATACAGCAACAGATACTCTCAGTTGACAAGATATTTTCCTATCAAAAGAGAAGCGATTGATAATTGCACTTTTATCGTTCAGGGCGCCTCCTCTTATTTCGAGCATTGTGTGAAAAACGCACTTGAGCAAATGCCTAAGGGTTTAAGAGCAAAATTGCTCAAAGAAATTAAGACTGTAAAATTGAATGGAACTCCGCGCGATGGTGTTAAACCCAAGGATTTGCACAGGAAGCCCCAAGGCTACGTCGATGGTGCAGACATGTTGAATGGTCCTTCCTGGGCGGATACCAAATCAAGACAATTTACTATAAACGAGTTTTGTTTGAATCAGCATGGAGCGATGACCCCTTTAGCTGATTCAAATGCGATACTAACTCGCTTCGTACACGAATCGGTTCATCTTCTTGATTTATCCACAGAGATGCAAGAGCTATTGAAGAAAGTGTATGAATATGACCTGGCGGAGATTCCCAGATATTTGAGGCGATACGATGATGTCAAGCCGGAATCTTTGGGCTATTTGCTTGGCCGTGATGCAGAAAAGATACCCTCGATGCTGAAACAAATTGCAACTCAAGACAGCTCTGCTGTCGCTAGGGCTGAAGTGTTGAGCGAAATTTCTTCTATTTTATTGACCGATCAAACTAATTTTGTTCACGGTCCGGATGCTCTACTAGAGCTGTTCCCAAATTCGCGCTCTGTTATTGAAAGGTATTTGCAGAGTTTGGAATAACTGTACTGGAAATATGACATAATTTAGATTAGTTCGCTGGCACGGTGTGGAGATTTCACGTGAGTTCTTCTCAAAATTTAAACGACGATGATTTTGCTAATGCTTGGCTGTATCCTCAAGCAGAAACTGCTGGGACTGATCAGAAAAAACCAGACGTTGTTCAGCAAAATATTGAAGCCATTAGAGCTTATGCGTATGAGTCATTTGACAAACTCGATACTAATGGCAATGGTTTTATCGAAACCAGCGAGCTTTACGACGCGCTTGAAGATGAAAATACACCTATGCGCGAAAAATCATACATAATGTTTTTGCTCAATCATCAAGACGAAATTTCAGATTGCGAGGACGAAGGCGTCCCGGAAATGGTTGATGGAATTTCGAGAATGGATTTAGAGCATTACTTCAGAATTATAATAAGCAGACTTTAGATTTTATTTTATCGTTTAAGGAAGACTGGCTAAATAACGCTTGAATTCTTCATAGCTTTGCTCGAATATTTTCTTGAATTCGTCTGCAGTAAATTCGCCAACTTTATAACCCTGGTGTGCCACTAGAAGTGCAGCAAAAACCTCGTCTCTGGCATCTTCTACAGAGGTATGTCTGCCAATCGATGGGTCTGCTTTAAATTCTCCCTTGTTCAAGAAGTAAGCCAATTTTTTAGCTTGATCAGCAGTTAGTTTGTCCCAATCACTTTGGATCGCGACTTTGAATTCATCGAGTTCTGAAATGACTGTATTTGGTGTTTGATAATTGAGAGCATGTCCTAACTCTTCTGCCACCGTTCTTCTGAAAACCGCTGGATCTGGTCTGTACCAAATGTCATGCACAGGATCTCTCATATAAATAGGAATGAATGCAACTCGAGTATTAGGGTCGAAGAAGCCACCTGAATTTTCTTCTGTTCTATTTTCTTTGTGACCTCTAAGTCCCACATTGTCAATTTCTTGTGGTGGTAAATCATCGTGCGCACTTTCTGTCACGCGCACGGTTACTCTTTCTTGACCAGGGGGAGTATTTGTAAGTTTGCGAGCTACTCTTGGATCTAATCTATCCATTACCTCTTTGGCGATTCTGATGTCTGTATCCTCAACCGCTGCTGTAAGAAGTTCAATACCAGATTTTGTTTGATGTGTTTGCTTGTGTAATAAGGTTGCTTCATAGACGCCTTGTGAAGGCCATCTTTCAAAATTGGGTTGATCTTTCAGGAAGTACTGGCCTGCTTCTTTGTGAAGAGAATACACATCATGTTTTCCGTCGAAATATAAAGTGAAATTGCCATCAGGAGAATTCAAAAATGCAGGCTCGAACAATTGACCTCTTGCTTCGAGGGACAATATATCATTGCCGACTTTTTGAGCTGGAATTTTCGTCTGCGATTTGCGGTTGCTGTTAAGGATTCTCACTATAGGATTTGCATTTGCGTCGAATCCCTGTACTCGGGCTAGATTTCCTAATTTGTCCTTTATCACGGTGCCAGCCGTAAAACCTAGAAAATCTGCAGCAAGATAAACCATTCCATCTTGATATGCGTGCATATCCGGAACATGCACGACATTGCCGCCTCTTATGGTGAATACGTCGCCCTTAGTTGAAATTTTATAAGTTCTGCCTTCATAAGTAAATTTGTCCATTTGTCTGAATTCTTTCCATCCAGGAATTTCAGGTGGATCTTTCTCTATTGCATTCTGGAATTTTACGATAAGCATTCCTCTTGAGTCTTCTCTCATTAAAACTTTACCAGTCCATGAGCGATGGTCAACTTGAACGAAGACTTGATCATCAGTTTTCAAACGAGTACCGGGTATTAGAAGATGTGCATCTTGAGCCGCTGTTTGAACAGGTGGTAGAGCTTCGGCTACCTCGTGCAATGCACCAGGAGTGGTATCGGTTCTTGAAATGTCCAAATGGCGTTTTGAAGATTTCAGCGCTTCGTCAACTTTTTGCAGAAGCGATCTCACTTCGTCTTCAGGCTGTGCTGCCACCACTTTAGCAAGTTTCCTGCCATTGTTTTTCTTGAAATTGGCTATTAATTCAGGCAATTGCTCTTGCAATTTTCTCATTTGCGCATCATGGAATTCAGCAGAATGTTTAAACATTCTTCTGAAAGCAGATCTACTGCCTAAATCAGTTTCGTTGATTCTGGCGAAGATTTCGCTTTGAGCTGCATCGAAAGTCTTTTGACTACCAAATCCTTCCAGTTTGTATCTTGAAATTAGATTGTGACCTGCATCATCTTTGGTAGGCAAGAAATAACTGACTCCGCCAACATCATCTTTAGAAAAACCTCTGGTTATTAAGCGATTTTGACGCAATCGTCTGAGGTCTCTAGCAAAAGCCTGACGGGCTTCAAAAGAAGCTGAGGCTTCGACCCATCGGGTACCGCCTTCTTGTTTGATTGCACCCAAAATGAGATCCAATCCATGAGAAACTTCGTGCCTGACTACTTCAGGAACTCTTTGATGGGAGAGGTTTTCAGCAATCAAGACGATTTCCATTTCACTGGGTGAGAAGAATGCAGGTGTGGTCGAATAGTCCTGATGTGCTTTGTAACCACGAGGTTGTTGACGAAGTAATCCAGTTGGGAAAATATCTTCCACTTTTCGGACTACTCGCACTTTAATACCTGCGGCCTTAAGCGCTTCTTGCTGGTAGGTTGGCAGAGCTTCCAAAGCGTCAAGTACAGTCTGTTTGAATTCTTGAGGTGCACCATGCGACAAGACTTTTATACTGTCTGGTTTGCTTACGATTTCTGCTTTTGCAGTAGCCAACGAAATGTGCTCCGGCGGAGGTGTTTGGTTCTGCAAATGGAACTGAACATCATCTACAGTTACGTGGTTGATGATGGGAGTGTCGCTTGATAATTGAGTCTTACGTATTGCCATCCAACTGCTATCTGCACTGCGATCGTTGGTGGGAGATAAAACATCTTGTCGTACTCTGGCTATTTGATCAGGAGTTGCCTGATATGGCGACCTGAAAAGATCTCCTCCGTTTAAAGACTGTCTGAAGGCTAGAAAATCTGAGGTTGGAATATCTATGTAGATGATCCTTGCCTCTGCGGTCCATCCCCCGAGTAACTTGGCTCTGTCAACAAAAAACTGTGGATTAGAACGCCCATTGAATAAATGGTCGGGATGCATAGATGAGCTTACTTTTGCATACATACGTGTGAAGCCCGGCGGCACCTGGGTTTGGACTGCATCAGAAAGTGACTGTGGCCAATCTTGTCTTGAAAATCCGCCTCTTGCTCTTCGATATGACAGATAAGGGGATTTCTTATCTCCAAATTTTATTTCTTCTACATCTCCATAACCATTGCGTTCGATGAATATATGATCGTCTGGACTTTTGATTTCGACTAAAAGATCATTTTTGAAGTGATAAGTTGCACCAGTCTCGGGATGTTCAAAGAAAATTGAATCTTTGTCTTTTCCGATTCTTTGTTTATATCCGCTAGCAGCCAGTTCTCCTGGAGTAAGTCCGGTTACTTCTCGGATTGGACCATGACTTCTTGGGTAATATTTATCGAAATCATTTAGCCCAGCAATATTCAATTTGGCATTTTCGCCAAGACCAAAGAAAAGATCTTTTTCGAAAACTAGATGTTCTGTTTTACCTTGTGCTTTGAATGTATGCGAGCCAGTCCACCAGGTGTCATTGCGATTGAAATTGCTAGGAGAGAAAACGGACTCTCTCACCAGGTCGGATGATTTGCCATCAATTGCATAAGCTAATCTATATCGACTCGAAAGATTTCTATTAAGATCAGGAATCAGATGACCAGACAATTCACTCTTAGGAATATCGACGTATAAGAGAGTTCCGTCGTGGCCTGCTGCGCGCAAAGCCATCTCAGGGTCGTCTGTATATAAGGATGTGTTGTCTACTCGTTGACCAACCAATTTCTTAAATTCTTCCAGTTCTTCTGCAGTTAGTTTGCCTGCGAAATATTTTTCGTGCAATTCTTTATATCGATTGCTAGCAGTGGGGTCCACTACCCGATTGATTTCTATAACGAGATCGTCCTCGAATTTTACGCCGCGGTACAAACGCACCGTATCTGGTTTAGGAGCGGTTTCCACCGAATCGACTCGCGAGCGCCAATTAGAAGGAAATTCTCTATCTAAGCCAGCCTGAGAAGGTTTGTCAAACTTTATTGTTCGGCCTTCTGCTGTTCTCAATTCAGCATGTGCGACTCTTCCATCTGAGTTATACTCAAACTTGATTGAATGTGCATCTCTGTATTCAACTTGAGTCAGTCGAAATACCGAATCCTGACCGTTGTGATAAAACGCACTAGACTCAAAGGTCAAAACAACACCCTGGTCTTTATCTACGTAAATCAGACGATGTGGATTTCCTTCTGGTCCGTGCATTATTTCCAGTTTGAAATTGCCAAAGCGTTTATCGTATTGAAGGTAGTGGTCTCCAATCTTTGCTGTTCTGGCATTTTTACCCATTACAAACATGTTTCCAGGGGGCACTGTGTTGTTTCGAATTTCTCTAGCCGAGCCGGCTACATAATTTATTTCGTGTTTGACTGGCAGGTCTCTACCAGTAGGAGGAGAGATTCCAACTGCCTCTGAAACTTCCCTTTCCACAAGGTGACGTGGTTGTGGATCAATTGTTTTATCTCTAAGGAATAGTTTTGGAGTGCCATCGCCACTGGTGACAGGTAAAAATTCGAAACGATCGCTTAAACTTTTGTGAGCTAGCATTACATTGAGATCGTCGACCATAGATGCGACATTAGCACCAGAAACATCTACGTATCTAACAGCATATTCCATGCGCTCGGCTGCGTCGACCAACCTTTCAGAACTATGTAAATCCAGCTCTTTAAGCCTACTCAAGTCGCGACCTATGACTTGATTGATTTCATAGCTCAATTGCTCGATTGGTCCCATGAATTGCCGACGTGCATTGGCAGTCGTCATATCGAATCTTTGCAAATTGGCTTCAGTCTCCACAAGATGTTGCATGCTGGGATTGTCAAATGCAGAAATTTGTACTCGAACGTCGGAGTTGGCAAATCGAATTCCATCTATGTAGTTGGTTACTGTTTGGTCTAGCCGTCCTACTCCCCTATATGCAGGACCTGTTCTCATCAAAGGAGTAGCGATATCTTTTATACCTTCTGCTTCCGCTCGTTTTATTGCGGCCATCATCATTAGTTCCACAGGTACATCTTGATGATTCGCGGCAAAAAGTATTTTTCTATAAGTTCCGTCCGCCGTTCGAACAGTCATTGGAACTACGGTTTCACCGGCAAGTAAACGGTTGTTTAGTTGCACCAAAGTTTCGTCATCTAAATGACCAACAAAGTTCCTGAAGGTTTCGCCGCCACCAAAGAAACGATCGCCTATTCTAGAAAGACCGTCGGGAGAGATTGGTATCACATATGCTCCAGCTTCTATTTCTTGCAATGGTTTTGTCGAAACATATACGTCGCGTGTGAGATTGACAGGCACATCGCTTGGACGTTTCACTGCATCGAGTCGAGAACGAATCGCCATTGCATCTTCAAATCTAGTGACTGTATCGAGTGTGAATGGATGTCCGTTTATGAATACAGTATCTCCCGTATTTATAATGGTTTCAGGCCCACCTTCTATTTTTTCGGGGACAGTTTTGCCATGACGCAAGACAGTCACACCGTCGCTATTGCTAGGATTGATTACGCGATAAGTACCATCGTCGGCTCTAGTAGCGAAGGCCATTCTGTTTTCGAGAATTCCACCACCCAGGTCGAACATTCCTTCTCTTGGTTTGATCGCTTTGGCTTCCCAGCGACCGTCTTTCCAGACGTGTTGAATTAACACAGGTCCTGAATCAATCAATTCTTTGGGATCTTCTTTCCAGTTAATAGATTCGGTGCGATTCCAGGGCGGGATATCGCTTTCAGTTTTTGATTTGAATCGACTTACCAGCTCGTCCAATTTCTGACTGATATAATCTCTAGCACTTCCGAGACTGCGTTTTGCGGCTTTTGCGATGTCACTTCTGGACGATACTACATGTGGTGCTTCGGGTGCGCTCCGTTCTATTTGCTGACCAAGACGGTTAGCCATGTATTCTGTATTAGTGGTAAATTCTACAGCGATATCGTCAACCTTTTTCAGAATGCCAAGAGTTTCAGCAAATTGTTTTTCTTTTAGACCGAGATCGCTGACACTCATTGCCACTCTTCGTGCACCGGACTGTTGTGCACTATGCACGGCTAGCGATACCAATTGCGAAGGAGTACTTCCTTCATTTTCTACGACAAATATTAAGCGTTTCTGTACGACAGATTGCGTTTCTTTGTCAGCTACAAGTATCGTTTGCGAGAATACATTTTGCTCTCCGAGTTGAATTCGAGCGTTCAGTTGACTTATTTCATCAGCGGATAACTTTGCTACGAGATTGGTGGAAAAGTGATTGTTTTCTGTAATTCCATCTCGGCTTAAAACGACTACATAAGCGTCTGCCTCGTTAACCTGACTTAAATGTCTGCTTGAAACAGATACTTTTGCTCCCGTAACAGTATCAACTACCGCCGAACGTGATTGAGTTACAACCGCTCCCTCTATAACCGAGTCGGTAGTGGTAGGAGCGCTGCGAGCTTTTATTCTAATTCTTGGCTTGACTGGATTTTGTGCTACGTATTCTTGAGGTTTTGTGGGGTGATCCAACACCCGACCTGCACGAATTTCAGCAGGGCTTACTTCAATTTTTACTGCATTAGTTTTGACAAATTTAGGCATTCCATTATGGTAAGTGCCTGTAAACACCCAACCAAGATCTACAGTGCCATTCGTTTTTACTAACTGATATTCTTGACCGGCTACCAACTCGCGACCTCTATTGGAGGCTCTAAAATCCGACATTGATACTGGCTTTTGAGCATCAGTTCTCAAAACTACTTTGCCCGACTCGGCGGAAGTTTCTGCACTTACTCTCCACTGGTTGTAATCAATACCACCATTGTTGTCTTTTGTTCCGAACCGAATTTCTTGTCCTACGGTTACTCCTGCGTTTTCGTGTTTCATCACACGAGTAAATCCGGCTCTATCGCTATCTCTTCCGGGAGTCAAGAACGGTAATTCTTCTCGCTCCTTCATTACATAATTGTTGCGGGGATCTACCACGTAAGATCTACCGTTTACATGAACTTCATTCCAAGCGTGATTTTCTACAAATCCTCTTCCTTTGCCATTGTCGAGATGTCCAGCAATCAAGGTGGTATCGAGACCAAACTTGTCGCTTAAAACTTTGAATAACAATGCTTGCTGCAAACAAACTCCGCATCCGGTATTGTTATTTGCTCTGGTTAAATAATCGCCCAGTAGGAAGCGATTTCCAGCATTCGCATCTAAAAACTTTCCATAAATAACATCAAGCTCTGATTGCATTGTGCGCCATGGTGCATTTCTCAATCGCGCTGGAACTAGAGACTCTCTGGCTAATTGAGCTAAAGCTTGCGCGAGTCTTACTCGATCTCCTTTTAAATGATCGAAGTCTTTAAGGGCTTTGTCGATGAAAGCTCTTAGTACAGGATCATTTTCAACGTCTACTATAGTTCCAACTACGCGCGGTGAATCGAAGTGCCCATCGGTGTTGAGCTTGACACCACCATGGGATGAGACTTGATAACCGTCGACCAGTCTCTCGTCTATCTGACCGCTTTCGTTTGTTCTACGACCTTGTCTTAATGCAGTTGGTTTTCGGATACTTCGATCTACTGCGGTCTCGGGTTTAGCGTTTTTATCTGCTAGTTTGAATGTCTTTCCAGCGAAACTAATTTCGTCTCCTCTAGAAACGGTAACTTTGCCTTCGATTTTTCTTCCATTAACAAAGACGCCACCAGGCACTCCCAGGTCAGTAATTTCAGCTCCATACATGTGAGCTGTCATAAATATGCCGGGATTGCCATCTGGTTTAAGACCCATTCGCACTTTGGACGCACCGTCAACCGATATAAACATGGCGTTGGATTTGAAATGATTGATTCGAGAGGCACCAATGTCTGCTAGAGAGTAGCTGCCGAGTCCGTTTTCAAAAGAAACTCGTTGATAATAAAGTTTGACTTCCGCTTTTTTACCAAATTCGAATTTGATGCCACCAATGTCTATGACATCGCCAGATTTCAGAGATGTTAATGTGCCTGGTTCGATAGTTCCATCTGGCAACATTTTGCCTGGTGGAATAGTTTTGCCATTAATCTTTGTTCCTGCTTTTCCGCCAAGATCTCTTATTTGGGGTCCTGAAGCGGTCAAGATGATTTCGGCATGCTGAGGCGCTATGCCAGCTCCCATCACGTTAATTTTGATATCACCAGAAAGTCCCAAAATTGCTCTATTGTTGGTAAAAGCAATTACATCGTTCGATGCGTTTTGAACTAGCCCAAAATTTCCTAGTCCTTTTTCGACTGGAATTTGCTCATGATATGGTTTAGTTTCATCTATGTGAATAGATTCAGGTGAATGATCCGGGACTTTGCTCGGAGCTTTTTCTGGTAATTTTTCTGGAGCTTCGGATCTATTTCTCTTCAGCCGTTCGACAAGCCCGTTATTTTTGATCCGGTTATGAATACTTTCAACCCGATGTTTTACCGAACCTGGAACTTCAGGCGCAATTCTAACTACGAAGTCTTTAACTCTAATTCCTGAATCTAAGACATGATTGAAGCCTCTTCTTACAAGGCTGGCTGCACTTGGATAATGATTCAATAATGTTCTAAAAACCAGTGCTGTATGGTGACCGACTATACCTGTACCTTTGGCTGCGATTTTTAGCAGCCCTCCGACCATGCTTAAAGAGAAAGATGCCGTTTTGTATGCAATGCTTCCGCTGCGATATATCACTGGTCCAACTAAGGACTTGGCGTATCCTAATGTAGATTTGACTTGACCCAGAGTCAATGAAGTCTTAACGCTGGAAGCATGTAAAAGGTATGTGGCATCCGAACTCAATTCGACACTAAAACTTTTCGTATTCTTTACAGATTTGCCGTAGATAGTTTCAACCACAATCATATCGCCAGCTCGAAGTTCTAACCCACCTTCTGGCACGTCTATTAATTCTGCATGGCCAGCACGTCTTACTTTCAGCGTTCCACCTGGAACGCCTTGGTGTCTGTGTAAAATTGGTTTGCCAGATACATGGTCCAGATGGAAATGAGACGAAAAAGCATTTCCTATTTTTATTTCTGCATGTTTGCCAGAACCCGCAGTGAATCGTTGATTGTGACCGATTTTGTATTTTGCTCCAACCGAACTAGTCGTGAATGGTGCGTTAATAGAAATCGTTTTGTCCAGTTTGCCGTTAGCAAGATCTCTTGCTCGCAATCCAAATCGAGTGATATTCATTTCTGGACTTCGCACTACTATCGGTGCAGTGAGTGGTGCACCGCTTGCCGCGGCAGCGGCTGCATCGGCATAATTAGTTTGCATCCAGAAATTGCCATCGGAATTTCTATTGGTTGGAGAATAAACATGCTCGCGTACGCCTAAAGGATTGACCGAAGGATCGAAGTCTTTGAGGGTCAGTTTCAGTCCGTCGGCAGCCTCAGCTACTTCGCGTTTCACAAATGAGTAAACTACTTTGCCGCTGGGTCCGGCTGAAGCCAATGCTGCATTCAAATCGGTAGTCCAATTTTCTGAAGCGGTATCTCTCAATGCCTTGAGACGTGCGGTCTGTTCTGCGGTAAGCTTCCCGGCTTGTTCCAGTTTGACCAGTTGAGTAAATTCTTTGTACGAAGCAATACCTGCATCAGTAGGATTAGCAACTGACCTTGCAACCAGAACATATCCATCTGGTACTACAGGCAATGCTTTGTCTGCTTCCAGACCAAACTGTCTTCTCCAGGCGCTTAGAACACTATCTGGCGAAGCTGGCATTCTGGTCAAGACCTGAATATTTCCATCCTTTCCAGGAACCAAAATGCGATTTACGACCCCGTCTTTCCATTCTAATTTAATAGATGTTTCAGCTAGGGCTGGACCTTCAGCCGATGCTGCGCGGGCTGGGAATTTGATTTCCTGGATTTCATCGCCCGATTTGGTTAAGGTAATGCCAGTTTCTTCATGAATGAATTTACGAGGAGCACCAGCAGGATAAGCTCCAGAGACTTCTTTGAATCCAGCAGATTGCAAATCTTTGTCGGAAACTTGTTTGATGTTGAAACCACCCTTCTCAGGGTCTTGACCCATTAGGCGTTTGACTAGATTATTTTCTGCTTGGTCCATGACAGCTCTTGGCGATGGTGTCACAGATCTGACACCAAAGGCAGCGCGTTCGAGCGATATACCATCTGGCGTGCTTCTTACGATAGTTTTAGTGGCAAGGTCGAAAGAAAGTGCATCACCTTCTTTTAGAGGAATGGATTCTCCTTTAGCCACGCGAAGTATTTCCGAGCCACGATAAACTGTCAGTGGTTTGTCCGCGGTGTTTGTTACGTGTGCAACAGTGCCAGTTACATTGAATCCAGCTGGAGTGATTTCCGCACGAGTGCCTGGAGTAGTGGAGATAATATGGTCTGCAGTGCCATTGCTGCCAACAGTGATCTTGGGCTCTTTGGAGACGATGGTTTCTCCAGTTGGCAGAATGCGTGATTCTTTGGCTCCAGACAATTTCCATCCGGTTGAAGTTTTTTCAATTTCTACCATTCGACCGGTACCAAATTGTAGACGATCGCCTGGTTGTAATTCGAATGGCACACCTTTTCTTACTTCAATCGGCTTTCCACCCTGTCTGTGAATTACAAGTGGAACATCGCCATCATTGGTTATTCTGGGCAACACCCCAGTATTGTCTAAAGTGGCTTTAATTCCATTTTCAGGCAATAGCAAATGAGCGGTATCGTCTGTGCTCGAGCCGATCTTGATTTTATCTAGCGAAGCGGGAATTTCAAAAGCTCTTGCCGGATCGTCCAGTTTGCCTGGGACAAATCCAGTTTCAGATGGAGCGACTCTAGTTATTTCCCGCTCGGGTTTAAATAAGACTCTCGAGCCGGAAGTAATTGCTCCTTCTAATCCGAAGCGGGCAAAGCCGCCTAATAGTAGACCCATCTTCAGCGCCATCGCAAGTCTTTCGCCACTGATAGGTTCGCCAGATGCTATTGCGTGAGTCAATTCAGCCAGAGTGTTGCCAGTTCCAGCTACATTGCTCTCTAATACAGATCTGGTCGCAATTCCTCTGAAACCATCTTTGAAGAGCGTACTTGCTGCGTCACCCAATTCTTTAGTTAATTGCTGACGCATAACATTTTGAGCTTCGATACTGAGCGGATTTCCATGCACATCTTTCAAGCCTTTTACCAAATTGGCTATCAGGTCGTCTGCATTTTTGAGTGAACCGGTTAATCCCTGCTCGATAATCTGTTTCATTCCTTGGCTTGCAGCAGTAATGCTTGCTGCATTGAGGGCAATGTCTCCACCAGTAGGCAATTTGAGGGTCGAGCGCAGGACAGCGTCCATTCTGGTTCCGATTTTGGCTCCCCATCCAGCTAACAGAACTTCTGCTCCTGCCATATTCACAGCTGTCATGGTGGTGTATTTGAGCAGGTCTGCAGCAAAAGATTTAGGGTCTAGTTTGCCTTCCAGAACTGCCTTCATCGAGGCACCAAGAACGCCACCACCCGCACTGAGATAGGCGAGGCGTGCAAGCATAGCCAGACTTGCTCCACCAGTGACGAAAGAACCTGCAATCGCGGCTACCGTGATTACAGTATCGACAAAATGGTCTATACTTTCTTGTTTCGTTCTAGCAAACGCATCTACAGCGGCATCGAGTTGTTCCATTTCTCTTGCTAGTATTTCAGGTGGTATCACGCCACCATAGTCACGCTTCATTTGCTCGAGTTTTGCAAGACGTTGAAGTAGCTCGGTATTATAATCGGTGCCAAATGAGGAGAAATCTGCGTTTGCTTGTGCTGTAGTTCGTTCGATGGCTTTTAAAATTGCGGCTTCTGTCTCTAATTCATTGCGCCTTGTTAAATTGTCGAATCTACTGGCTTTTTCGGTAGGAACTTTTCCAGCTATGTCAAATTGAGCTACCGAACCGTATTTCAGCTCGTATTCTTGAATTGCTTTCAAACGGTCATTTGGACTCAGTTCGCTCAAAAGTTTTTCGATTGACTCTGGTGTACCAGTACCAATTTTTATGAAGGCGCGCAGTTTATCTGCTGGTGTTGCACCTGGTGGATTGTTGCTTAAAATGGTGTCGAATATTTTCTGGGCATCAGCAACCTTGCCAGTTCTCAATGCCGAAGGATGATTGAAAATCTCCCTGTATGCTTGAGGATCTTTCTTAATTGTTTCTAGGGCTTTTGGACCTAGGTTCAAGAAGAGGTTAGTCGTAGACTCAATGTCGAGCGAATTTGTGTACGCTCGTCCATTGCGAACCATTGTCAGAAATTCTTTCAAAGCTGCCGGTGGCATTATTCCGTCAGTCAGCATTGGTTTGAGGAATTTGTTAAAGTCTGTGGTGCCTACACCAAATCCAGGACCCAAAGTGGCTTTCAGTGCAAGATCAAAATCGCTGCCAGGGGTAGCCTTGAGCATTTTATCTGCGAATTCTGGATCGCTTGCCATAGCTCCAGCTATGACTGTCAAGACTTCAGCTCGAGTTGCTTTACCCTCGATCGCTAATCGGTACAATTTATATTCAGGCGATTCTTTTATTGGGTTTCTGAAGTTTTCAGGTGTTACTTGTTTCAACAATGCCATTGCAGCTTTGTATTCTGTGCTGTTTTCACCGAAAATACTTTTAATTCTTTCGTTTATTTTGTCTCTGTAACCGTCTGTGTTATTTGCATATTTTTCACGCTCGTCTGAGCGCATATTGGTAATTGCGTCCAGTAAGTTTTTCTTTTGATCGACGCCATTCCATAATAGTATGGATTGTTCGTTGACAAGCGCATCTTCAAGAGTTCTGCCTGCACCTTGTTTGATACCGTCAATCATTCCCTTGCGATATGCTTCAAGCGCTGCTCTTTGTTGCGGATCTAACTTCGCTTCGGCTTGCTCCATTGGCATTCCGCGAGCAATCCAGGTATCCAGAGCTTGTTGGGCAGCCAATCCTTGTTTTAGATTTTCAATCGCCTTAGCTCTTTCTTCTGGTGGCATTTTTTCAAAGCCCGGAATTCGCTTAGCTAGCTCACCAATGTTGCCATCTTTGATTGCTTGATTGGTGGCGTTGATGAAATCGACCCTGTCTTTTAGCTGCTTTTGGGCTTGAAGAATGAAGTCGGGAATATCATTTGGGAAGCTTGCTTTTATGGCTTGGTCAATTTGTTTCAAGAATGCCGAGCTGCCATCGGGACCTAGTTGAGACAATAGATACGCAATGTCTTTGTCGGACATCACCAGAGCTTTGTCTATGTCTTTACCCGTGTTAATCCAGTTGGTAGCAATGCTAGCTATATTATCGAGAACACTATTTCCAGGAAATAGTATTTGACCCTCGTAGCGCTGCATGGCGGCTTCTTCTTTCCAAGACATTCCTCTGCCGCTTCCAAGCAGTGAATCGAAAGCACCCCGCGCACCTTGGAACGGGTTCAAGCTCCAGTGAGCTTCTTTGAATGCATTGATCCATTGATTGTAATATTCAAGAGCTTTCTTTTCTGCGTCAGTTGTAGGAGTTTTCTTGCCATCAAAAAGTTCTTTGCCCTGTCTGTATAGCTCTCTTTCTTCTGGCTTCATGCGAGCAAGTGAGTTCTTTATTGCTTCTTCTGAATTGGAAAAGACTCCGCTGACTGCTTTGCGAAACTCTGTCAGCGATGAGATATCTCCCTTTTGGAGATAGTCTTGGAATTCGAGACGATCTAATTCACCAGGGTTGAAGTTGGCAAAATGTTTGTCAATGAGTTCTTGCGAGTTTGGTTGGTCTTTGAATGCTTTTCTTGCTGCTTCTGTTGCAAACGAATTGCCGAAAGCTTCGCGCATGTAATCTTGGCCGTAATAATTGGGTTTGAGGATTGTGTAGGATGACAAAGCCGCATTCATAATCTCGACTTGTTGCTCTGTCGTTCTCTTATCTACACCACCATTTTCAGCTGTGGCAATTTTCACTATAGTCTGATGATATTTATCGTATTGACCGATATCTTTACCTAAACCATTGGTGTAAAAGTCTGCCAGACCTTTGCCATCATTAAGCTTTTTCATCGCTTCGTCTACAGCTTTTCGTTCTGTTTCGGTCATGGTGGCAAGGATTCTGCGAGTGTTAGCTCTAATAGCCGATGCATCTCTGTCTTTGCCAAACGAGTTTTGATACTCGACTGCATCAGTCATTAGTTGGATAGCCTGGCGTTCTCCAGGTGCTCCAGTACGAGCAAGGTGCATTTCGATTTCTTTGAATCTGAAGTCTCCGCCCACTTTATCGAAGTGTTTTTTGAGGAAATCTTTTAGTTCCGTGCCGTTTGTTTCTTTAAAGCGAGCCGCGAGCGCTTTTATTTCTTCTGCAGTCATTTCGCGCATTTGTTCGCGAATTTTCTTTGCCCCTTCTTCTGTAAGTCCACCGCGCTTATTCACTAGGTCGGAGAAAGATTTAATGGTGGCGTCTATGTCTGTTACTCTCTCCATCGGAGGAGTCTTGTCTTTTTGATCTTTGGGAACTTCAGCATCTACTGCGACTGGACGTCTGCTGCCATCGAGTTTAAAGGCTCTGCTTATAACGGCTAACGATTCTTTTCCATTGACTGTGCGCTTAATTTCTTCGCTCTCGGACAATGTTCCAGTTTGATGATCTAGACGTTTCGTTCCTTTGAATGTATCGCTTGGTCCATCTGGTTCGCCAGTGCGCTTCCAAGTTTGACCATCTGGTTGCTGAGTCCAAGTTGTTACTTTTCCATCAGGACGAGTGGTTTTGATAACATTTGGTTGGGTGGTATCACCAGCGGTGGGGTAAGAATATTCTACAGTACTGCCGTCGCGACGAACCGCACCGCTAATGCGGTTTTGTGCATCCATCACTTTGATGTTAGCCGTGTCAGCAGGGATATGACTGCCTTTTATGGCTTTTTCATATAATGCTTTGGCTTCTGCAATGGTACCATTGCTAAGCGTATAATTCAGCTCGCCTCGTTTGAGTGCACCAGCGTCGAGCTCTAATACTTTGGCATTGGGACCTTCGCCCACCGTGATTTTAGAAGGAATTCCTTGATCGCCAGTGTATTCATACTTGCTGACCGTGCCATCTTTAAGTGTGCGTTTGGTAATTCTGCCCTGCGCATCTTTTTCTACTATACTTCCATCTGGCAAGCGAAGCGGCTGATTTGCGACTGCTTCCAGTGTAGGAATGTCGGCTGAAATTTCCTGTCCGTTCTGCAGTTTCTGGAATACTTTAAGCTCAGCTTTCTTCCAGTCGACTTCATGCAGTTTTACTGGCCAGGTGTTTTCTGGATCGCCTGCAGTAGCAGATTCCACTTTAATCTCGTTACCGCCACCGGCTTTGGGTTTGATTGAAATTTCGCCTGTGGCAACGGATTTGGCAGGATTAGTGCCTTCTTGCAACTGAATGCTAAGTTTTCTACGGTCGGCAGTACTGCCTGGTTCCAATTTGATATTAAGGCTGTAATCTTTACCGTTATGTTTGAATTGCAACCTGTCGAGACCCAGTTGCGCCAGGTTTTTAGCAATTTCAAGTCGTTGTTGCGGCGTCGTAGCTTTGGCGAAATCTTCTAGTTGGGTACGAACAAATCTTGCTGTTTCTGGATTTGCCATTGCTGCGCGAAAACGTGCTTCGGGAGAATCAGTTGCAGTTGGATTGATCACTTCGCCAGGTTTAGCTACTTCACCTTTGACCGCTGCTGCAAGCTGTTCAGGAGTTACAGTAAGATTGTCCTTACTGGTTAAGTACTTCCTTCCAAATTGTGCGAATGCTTGGTCTCTTACGGAACGAGCGAGGAATTTGAGTTCGCTTGGAGAAAGCTTGATTCCAAGTTCTCTGGCTCTTCTTGCTAAGGCTTGAGCTGGTCCTTCACCTCTGCGCAATTTAGGCAACTCACCAAGTAACTTTTGCAATTGAGTAACACGTTCTTGCTGAGCTGGAGTCAGGCCTGCTAGAGCAGGATTGGCTTGTACTTCGCCTGGAGGTGGAACCTTGATGTCTTTGATTCCATTTTTGTCCACTTTCATGCCAATTTCGGCTTTGGCCCAATCGACGTTATTCAACTCGGCAGGCATAGCGCCTTTGACGTCTTTGAAAGTTGTTCCATCTGCATTTCTTGTGCCGGAGGCAAGAACTGCATCATTTACTTTTACTTCAAAATTTTCTCCAGTTTTGGTGATACTTATTTTGTAGTCTTTGCCGTTGTGTTTGAAAGTAAGTTCTCTCACGCCGGCTTCGTAAAGCACGCTGAACTGTTTGATTCTGTCTTCGGGTTTTACATCTGGTTTCATCAAACTGGCAAGGTCAGCTCGCGCTGTTCCTCTAAGCCATCCGTCTAAGCGCGCATCGCCTGTGAGCGGCTCATTCACGACACCAACTACGTCCGCGGGCGTGGCTGCTACTTTTATTTCGCGAAGATTACTTCCTTCTTGAACTTTGAACGATACATCAGCTGATTTCCAGTTGACAGAACTCAATTCCGCAGGCATGGCATTTCGAACATCGGTGATACCAGCAGCAGTTTTCGTACCTGAAAGTACGACTTTGTCATTGAGTTTTATTTCGATGCGATTGTCTGCACCTCGATTGATGGTTAATCTATAAGTTGTGTCACCACTCTTAATGGTCAATTCCCGAATATTTTTGTCGAACATTGCGTCCAGAATGGCTATGCGATTTTCTGGTTTGCTACTGCTGTGGAAAAGGGTGGCAAGCTCTGCTCGAGCGGTCGTGTTTGCCCATGTGTCTAAAATGGTTCCTGGTGCAGTAACTGGTGCTGCTGCACGATCCAAGGGTGTTTCGTAAACGGTGGTTTTGCCATCGACCGTGTCCGAAAGGGTTACTTTGCCATTTTCTACCTTGAAATTGAATCTGCCTGGTGGAGGAGAATTTTTGAAACCTTCATTTAGTCCTGTCATGAACTCGTTAAAGGAAGGAGTGTTTTGTGCCGATTTAATACTGGTGGCTATACCTTTTAAATAGCTTTCAATCGCTGCCTTGTTGCCGTCCATCATAACCAGACGCATGGATTCAGCAAGATATGCTCCGCGGAATTTCATCGAATTGGCATTTGCGCCGATGCCGATATCCGAGACATTCATGTCGAAGAGAGTTTTGTCTCCGCTCAATAGAGAAACAACTTCTTTTCCTGCAGGACCATCGATTTTTAAATCCAATTTTTTGGCAGCAAGAATTTCCTTGAGTGATTTGTCTCCGATTTTTGCATTGGCAAAATCAAGCTTATCTCCTGTTTGGGTGGCGGCCCATGCACGAACGAGATTTCTAAATGCAAGTGATCTATCGGATGGAGTCGATTTGTCAGTAAGTAAATTGAAATTTTGAAGAGCTTGTGCCAGCAATTGTTGAGGTGAGCGGTCACCAGTTGTAGTGGCAGGAACATCGGTATATTTTTGAGCGTCTCCAATATTCTTTTTGGTGCCGGTTGCATCCATATAACTCATTCTGAATTCGCTTGCCGAAACTTCCAGATTGAGTTTGGGATTCTTGGTCTTCAGAAATGCATCAAGTCTCTTTAGTGCTTCTCTGCGCTCAGCAGGAGGCAAAAGTTTAATTCCCTGGTTTATAGCAGTGAGAACTTTTGGATCGATAGTTTCAGGTTTTGTGAGGTCCGTGGATTTGAACAAATCTTGAAGCGCTTTGTCCATGGCGTCTTTTTGCGCTTGGGACAATGCCGGTAATTCAGCGGGTGCTAAACGTTCTCCTTTGATCATTCTAGCTAGAGAAACATCGCTGTTGTCCCCGACAAAATTAGCAGTCGAGTCTTTCGTTGTGAGTGATCTCTTGCCGTCTGTCGCTTGCTTATTCAAAAGCAGCGCTAAGGGAAGTGTCTGAGTTTTATGATCCAGTTTGATACCAAGTTCTTTGGCTCTACGCTCTATCGCTTGATAGAAACTTCCACCGCTTGGAACTTTTAAAGGACGACCATCGGCAGTCAAAACTTTGAGCAAGTCGAAAAGTTTTCTTTCCTGTTCGGAAAGTTGTGGCATTTCGCCTGACGTCGCTGGTTTGTTCAGTGGTTGCAAATCGGCGTCTGTGATGCGCAAAGTTTGAGGCGGGGTGCCAGCCTTAGTGAGTTCCAGACCGTTGTCTTTCGCGTTTAGTGTATAACCTTCCGGAAGCAGTGGTGCCATCGGCGGTTTGACGACGAATTTGTCGGCAAACTGCTGCATTGTCATGCCACCATCTTTCAAGAATTTGAAGGCTTCTACCAGTGCTTGTTTTACTTTTGCCGGATCACCCTTTTGCGATTCCAAAAACTGTTTCAATACAACGTCACGTTGGGCTTCTGGTACCGACATGAAGCTGTGTTTGAACTCAGCCATTTGAGGATTGGTTTTAGCAAGAGCCACTAAATCTGATGCGGCTTGCGAACTCCAGGATGGATTAATTGCAAGATATTTTTCCCCGACTTTTACCTGAAGTCCAAGGTCAGCTCCAATTTTCAATGAACCGGGGCCGGTGCCTGCATCCTTGTTGAACGATTCAACAATCTTTGCCAAAGAGCCAGCAGAGACAATTCCTTTGAGTTCGGCCAGTTTTGACTGCAACTCTTTGGGTTGAGATGTCTTCAGTGCAGTCCTTGCAGCTTCGATTTTTTGATACAACTCAAGCGCTTTGGCTGGATTGGTCTCGTTGATTTCTAGCCCTTTGAGATAAGTTTGAATCTGCTCAGCTGTGGGTTGAGTTCCAGCATCACCGACTGTAGTGTCTTTGCGTAGCGCAACGGGTGTGCCCACATTTTCCCATTGTTTTTGTACGCCGGTTCTTGTAGGTACTTCTTTTATTCGTTGCAGAGCAAATGTATTTCCATCAGTTGATATCGCCAGTCTGACGTTAGCGAAATTGGGATTTTCACTGATTTTCAATTTCAAACTATTATTGATGGCTTCGATTGCTGCTTTTCTTTCGGCACCATTCAGATTATTCAATTGCTCTGTCAACTTGGCGACGATATCACCCGGTTTGGCCGGATCGAATTTCGGATTTGTATTGAATAAACCAAGGCTTGCTTCGACTGCAGCTTTTACATTTGGCGGCAGGCGATCTAGAGGTCCAGCTGGAACGCTAGCTTCTGCTGGGCGATCGACAGTTGAGGCAGTGAGATCGAGCGGTCCGAATTTGGGTTGGCCATCGATCTTGATATCGACTTTTTTGAAGTCAGCGCTCATATCAAGCTTGACCTTGGGATTCATCGTATTCAGCTGATCTATAATGCTTTTGCGATCTGCTTGATTGGTCACGCCATCTAGCAGCGATTTCAACTGCTGAAATACCTGTGTTTTTGCTGCATCATTTGGCAAGCTGTCCAGTCTGGAAATAAATGAAGCTGTTTGTGCAAAAGCAGCCATCTGAGCATCGCTCAAATAATCGGGCATTTTTAGGGTTTTGCCTTCGAATTTGAATTCGAGAGATTTGCCGTCAGTTGAGATTTTGAATGGAGAATCTGGACTTTCAGCATTCAATCCCGCCGCGATTTTCTGCATTTGGGCATCATTGAGACCAAGTGCCTTCAATTCTCTGAAGGCCTGACCTCTGTCGGTACCGGTAGAGGCTAAACCAGTTTGCATTTTCAAAATGGCGCGGTAAGCGGCTTCTTGTTTAGCTGGTTCGAGACCTTCGACATTGTATTTCTTGAACAGCGCCTGCATCGCCGCTGCATCGACTGGTGCTCCCGAAGTGACGGCTACATCTGTTGCCTTGGCTGGGACTTCTACTAGTCCAGCATTGATTTTTGCTTTATTCCAGTCGATGCCGTTTAGTCTGGCATCTACCGCACCAGCAGGAGTGGCATCTTTGAATCGACCGCGAGAATCGAATACGCCTTTTGCAACTGGTTTGTCAGGATTGGCAGCGGTGCCATCACCTTTGATGCTCAATGTCACTTCAGAGCCAGGTGCTTTCTGCCCTTTTACTTTGACTTCTTTTGCTTCGATTTTGAGTGTCACGGGCCCTGATGGACCTTGAACCGTTATTTCGTTAATACCTTTAGATTGCAAAACGCGAGCAAGCTCGAGTTTGCCTTGATTGTTTCCTGCCAGTCTATCCCTTATGGCGGCTGCACCTTCTGGCGTTTTCATCCAGGCGGCAAATTGCTCTGGATTCAGATTTGCTGGAAGTTGGACTGGCTTGTCTGCAGTTTCAGCTTTTACAAGACCAGCTAACTGTTCGTCAGAAATGAAAGCCTGGTCTTTGGTGGTTAGATATTTCCTGTTCTCTTTGCCAAAAGTATTGTCGCGCAACATCACTGAAAGTTTGTCGCGCATGAAAGGCGTGAGTGGAATGCCTAACTCTTTTGCTCGAGCAATCAGTGCATGATGGAAGCTTTTTCCTGGAGGTGGAGAAAGCGGGGGCGGACCAAGAATGAGTGATTTAAGTTGGTCGAATTCTTTACGTTGTGCAGGAGTTAGTGAATCGAGTGGACCTGCAGGTTTCACTTCTGGTACAGGAAGTGCAGCGGCAGTGACATCACTGATTTTGATGCGCGTAAGTTCGGTGGCGTTAGGTGGGCCGGTTAAAACAATATCGGGAGGAGGGTTGCCTGTGAGTGAATTCAATTTGACTTCGAAGCCAGTTCCCTTCATCGCTTCATTAAATTGTTGTCTGAATTTTTCGGGGTCTAGATTCCCTCCATTTTCAGAGCGGAACTTTGTCAGCACATCTGCAAAAGCTTTCTCAAGACGGGCTTTGTCTGTAGTGCATCTGGTCTCGGCGAAGAAGAAGTCCATCGCTTCTTTGAGAGTCTTTGGTGCATCGGTGGGAGCAGCAGTATCGCGAGGGATATCGTAAGAAGTTACAGCCGATGTGCCATCTGCTTTTTGGATGGTCTGTTGCAATTTTCCATCAACCATTTGGAAAGTGGCATTATGGAAGTTTTTGCTGACTTCATTTAATCCGCGCAGAATAGCATCGCGGCTGGTGCCAGGTGGCAAATCTTTTAGTGCTTTTAAAAGTTCGGTTCTTGCCGCATCAAGAGCGCCGTCGCCGGTTTTTCCAAACTCGGTGGCAAGCTTAGTGAACAATTGCTTTTGTGCATCGTTTAAGCCAAGCGGAATTTCGAATTCTTTGTCACCAATTTTGAATTTTTCGACTTTAGAATTTTCTGGATAATTACCGGTAGCTTCAAGTGGATACTCAGTACGTCCCCATCCCCAGCCTGGGTTTTCGATGGCGAGATTATTGCCTTTGAATGCTAGCTTGTAGGGCGAAACTGCGCTGAATTCAAGTGCCCTGTTCAATTCACGCAACACTTGAGCACGAGCATCAGGATTTAATTTTCCTAGTTCTCTGGCTACTTCGGCAATGTTATTTCTCAAGTTGCCATTGCTGCCTGCATATCCGCCCAAAACATTGGCCCAGTAAGTCTGTTGTTTAGCATCAAGGGTTGCAGGCACAAAAAAGTCGCGTCCGCTAAAAGAACCTTTAATAGCGCGCAAATTAACTTCGGGAGGACCGCTCAACATAAGGGTCTTTGTTTCTGGATTATATTTTAGTTTTGGATCGTTGAATTCCTTGGCGATTTCTTCCATTCGCTCGGGAGGAATATTTGCTTGAGAGAGCTGTTTGAGCAATTCTTCATAAGCTTTTCTTTGTTCAATTGGATCCGTTGTGGCTTTGATTCGCTCGAGACTGGCTGCAATCGTGCCTTCTGGAGCGGGTGCCTTGACTGCATCGGATGAATCGCCACTCGTTTTGATCCGAGTAATTTCTTTACCATCTGGATCTATTAATGCAATATCAGCCGGGGCGTCGGGAGTTGGCGAGGTCAATTTGATCTCATACTTATAACCAGAGCGAGCAAGAATTTCATTGAACTTGGCTTGCAGCGCTTTTGCATCTAGTGGACCACCACCGTTTTCTGCTTTGATTTTAGCAACCAGATCTCCGAATGCTTTTTCGATCAGAGTCTTGTCTACTGTGCACGCAAGTGTATCTCGGATAAAGTCTCTGATTCTGTCTTCCATCGGTTTGGCTGCATCAGTTGGAGCTTTGGCATCGCGAAGAATTTCAAAGCGTGTGACCGATGGAGTGCCGTCGGAGTTTTGAATTGTTTGTACCAGTTTGCCATCGACAATGGAGAATGAAGTTGGGTTCTGGTAATTCTTGGTGATTTCGTTCAGTCCGCGTAATATGCTATCGCGCGTGGTGCCAGCAGGCATGGTTTTGAGCGCTTCGAGCAGCTGAGTTCTTGCAGCATCTATTTCAGCTGGACCTTTTCCAAATGCTTGAGCCAGGTCTGTGAATAATTTCTTGTTCGCATCGCTCAGACCAAGTGGAATTTCATAATCTCTGTCACCAACTCTGATTTTTTCGACGCTAGTGTCTGCATAATAATTTCCGCTTGCTTCAAGTGGAAATTCGGTACGACCCCAGGTCCATCCTGTCCATCCTAAATTTTCAACAGTGAGATTATTTCCTTTCAAACCTAGTTGATAGGCTGAAGCCAAGAAACCTTCTCCCAGCTTCAACCCTCTATTCAATTCCAAAAGCATTAGACTGCGAGCGTCAGGATTCAATTGACCCATGGCTCGAGCTAGTTCGGCGATATTTGATCTAATACTGGAAGAATTGTCGGAGAACTGATTAAGTACACCTGAAAAATATTTTTTCTGAGCTTCTGTGATTCCGGCTGGAATGAAAAAGTCGTTGCCATTAAATGTTTTAATGGCTTGCAGATTTACTTCGGGAGGACCGCTCAACATCAAAGACTTGGTATCTGAATTGAATTTCAATTTGGGATCGTTTATGTCGCGAGCAAATTCACCAAGCTGATCTGCTGGCACTTTAGCGATCGATAATTGTTTAAGGATTTCTTGATAAGCTTCTCGTTGACCTTTTGGATCGGTCGCTGCTTTGAGCTTGTCAATGCTTGCTGCAAGCGCCTGGCGGCTCGCTTCAGGCATGTCGGGAAAGCGAATGCGCATTATCGCTTCAGATGTAGTTATCGGTACGCTATCACCCGCAGCATAAGCAGAAATATCTAACAGTCCACCTTTTTCGGCTTGTCTTTGAGCGTATTTATCGACTCGACCATCAGCATTGATTCGGAATTCAATACCAGCAAGCGAGCCGTTTTCACGTGACGCGGCTGAGAATGCTTGAGCAAGCAAATTGCGCTGCTCTCGAGGTGCTTCGTTTATTTTTGCTTCAATTTCAGCCAGCACTTCTGCTGCATTCGATTGTGTTGCTGTAACTGCTTTTTCAAGCAATGGTTTGAACTTGGGATCTTCAGCGATTGATTTGGGAATGTATATTCGCTTGTCGCCGATTTCAAGATTGACAAATTCAGTTGGTGGCGAAGCGTGAAGATTTTGTTCGAAAACGAACTGTGCATTGTCGACCACGTCTTTCAAGGTGGTATCGCCAGAATTTTTCAGTGCTTCAAGTAGAGCTAGCGCTTTATCTTTCGAAGGACTGTTCTTATCCGCAGCCTGAGCTACAAGAGATTCAACCTGGCGTTTGAATTCAGCAGGGTCTGATTTTTGCAATTCTGCAATTTGTCGCAACGCATTTGCGGCTTTTGCTGGATTTTGCAAATCGCCAAGTGCGAGCCTTAGCTGGTCTGAAGGGGTGTAGTCACTTCCATCAGCTTTCACCATTGTGCTTGAATTATCTGTGGAATTATTGATCTTGATACCATCGGCACCATTATTCAAAAGTTCTATCGAACGTCCTGGAAGATTTCGATTATTGGAAAGAACTGAATTGAACTGGTCAAGCATCAGTTTTCTGTCGGTTTCAGGTGCGCTTGCAAACATGCGAGCTATTTCTGAATTCAACTGTTTTGTCAGAGTAGGCGAATCTGCCAATCTCAATGCAATAGCTTGGAAGCGATAAACATCTTCTCTTGAAAGACTTCCCGGAGCAAGAATGTCTTTGCCATAAACAGTAACCAGACGAAGGCTCTGATCGCCGACCGTTAGAACACCATCTTTATATTGAATGCCTTCTTTGGCAAGAAGAGCTGCGGTGTTAGCGTCTGACAGACCGTTGGCTTTTAATTGTCTGAGTAAAGCTTCTATTTGTGCGGATTTGTCGGGATTGTTGGTTTTAATTTCAGCTTTTAAATTGTTGATTGCATCGCGCAGAGCGACCGGGTCGCCAATAGATGAAACATCTGTGAAACCGAGTTTTCTAAGCTCTGATTGCGCTTCTCCGACACTGCCTGGTGCAAATGATTCGAGTGTTCTTCCTATCAGGCTGGACTTCAATTCTAAATTGTCGCCATTTGGTCCTAGATATTTTCCATCGAAATTTTGTTTGACCAGAGGATTAATTGCATCGAGCAGCGCCTGTTTGTCGCCCTGATACGATTTTAAGAAATTAGCCAGAGTCGAGCCGACAGAGTTCAGATCTTTGCCTGCGATGGAATCGAGTATCGCTTTTAGTTCGGGATTGGCTTTATATGCATCAGTGAAAGCTTTGGCGTCAGTAGCACTCAGACCCTGCAATTTGTATTTTTCGATTATGTCGCGGTCTTCAATACCCTGGACTTCTGCAGGAGTCAGTAATTCGCGTGAGAAATCAGTTGTATTAGGTGCTTCGCTTAGTCGCATACTGTCAGCGACTGCGGTTTTTATTGCTGGATCGGAACTGGAAGCCATTAGAGTTTTCAGTTGATCACGAGCTGCTAGGTCGGGGTTTTCAGCACCAGCTCGTGCCACCAGATCATCGACGACTTTTCTGAAATCAGCAGGACTTTCTTTTGCCAGAGTCTGCATTTTGGCTGCTGCATCTCGATATGCTTTTGAATCCGGAGCATTATTTTGAAGAACATCCAGGTTGAATCTGACGTGACCTTCAACATTGGCTACCTCACCATTTCCTCGGAACCATCTTGGGATACCCATTTTGTTGGTAACTTCGATTCCGTCTGATGGATGCAGGTTGAACACTTGTCCGGATGTATTTTTGCCATTAACTTCGCCAAGAATTTGTTTCTTTTCGGCTTCAGAAAGTGATTCGCTCGCCATAAGTTTTGCAAGCGAGGAAATATTATTCTGTCCTGCAAATTCGCGGAATAATTGAAGTTCGGCCTCGGACATTCCTGATGGTAAAACGAAATCTTTGCCAGCTATCCTGTGGAGATCGAAGCTTTGATTTGCGAGCGAAATGGTATCACTGGTGATACTGAGTTTGTCGGTCCGCCCTTCATTGAAGCTATCTTGTAACGCTTTGAGTTGCTCTGCATTCAACCCTGAGGCTGTTGCTTCCGATATGAGCGAACGAAGTGAATTTGCCAGTTTGACAGGATCTTGCGGTTTGTCATTGGCGCTTCTTGTGAGCCCGTCAAGCGCTTTGATCAGATTTTCGGCATTGAGAGTACCAGGTTTGCCATACGGCAATTCTACACCGTATTCATTGCGCAGCCTGTCTACAGCTTGTCCAATAGCTCCCGATTCAAATCCTTTGACTATTGTCTCGCCAAAGACTGGGCCTGGCTTGAGCAAGTGCAGATCATTTCCTATTACATCTAATCTGTGTCCAGGACCATAGTGCTCGGCTATAGTCGAGTTAAGACTGGCAAGATAAGATTTGAGTAGGTCTGGTGATAACGACTTTAATTTGTCGGCAAGCTTATGACCGATATAGTCTAGATTGCCCCGTTCGATATCGTTTCTGTAGTCTCTGAATTGTTCTAATTCATCACCAGAAAGCTCGACTGGTTCGTCATTTTCTACAGAAGATAAAACTCGAGCGATAGATTCATTGTCTGAAGAAGCATCGTCGCCGACTAAAGCTTTGACAAGATCTGATTGTTGATTGCGGTCGAGTCCAGATTTTTGAAGTTCTGCCACAAGTTTTTTCATTGCAGCCATTTGTTGCTCTGGTGATTGATTCGACGAGACAATAGACTCTATGCCTCTGCGAATTTGATCGATGTTAGAAACCGTTTTGGGATCGATTCCAGCATCAGTCAATTTTTGGTTGAAATCACGTGCGGCATCACGTTCTTGAGCCATGCTCTTATAACTTTCGTGCATGCCCAAAGCTTCTGCTACTTTGGCTGTTTGTCTGCCATCTGTATACTGAAGTGCTGTTTCGACTACAGAGAGTATAGGAGTGAAATTGGAAGAATATAGAGCTTTGAGCTTATCTAAAGCGGCGCGGCTATCCGGATCGTCACTTGTAGACGCTTTCTTCATCAAGTCTTCTACTACTGTTTTGAAAGCATCTGGATGGTTTGAAGCCAGCTCGAGCATTTCTTGAACAGCCTTCGGCGCATCAGTTTTGTCTCCAATAACCATGCGAGCAAGAACTTGGTCGATTTTTTCTTTTGGCGAAGCGATGTGTCCATCACCTTTTATCCAGGTTTCAGTGCCATATTCGGATGTGACCGTGAATCCATCGCCACCAGGTCCCATCTCTAATTTTTCTCTGGTAAAGGGGAAGAGCTTTTTGACTTCATCTAGTAATTTGGCTCTGGTTTCGGTATCAGGTGCACTGTCGAGAAGTCTTTTGATGTCGTCGCGTGCAGCATTTGGTAATTGATATTCCGAAATGCGCTGTAGAGCTGAGATTTGCTCTGGAGTGATATTGGTAGGTACTGCAAGCGGAATGCCATTTATGGTCAGCGAGCGGACAGATTTGTCGCCCATCGAAAGGACGCCTTTGTCGAGGCTAATTCCTTTGTCTTTTCCAAGAGCTTCGACCATTCGTTGTTGATCTGCTTCGCTAAGTCCAGATGCACCAAGCTCGGTCATGAGATCTCTTAGTTTGGTTTCGCGCTCCTGAGAAGTTGCGTTTGCCAGAGCATCTACTGCGTTGCGAATTTTTCCAGCATGGCCGTTTCTAGCCAGATCGTCTGGGAGTTTGACATCGCCTTCGGGAGCATAAGTGTCCTGTCCGGTTGCAAACCAGAGTGGATTATTGTATTTGAGGTCGAGTGAACGCCCGTCAGAGTTCGGCTCTAAGAAGTAACGATTGAAAGCTTTGCCGAGTGTGTCGTTTACAGCTTTCAAATAATTTTCTGCCGCTTCTCCTTGCAAAGAACGATAGGTTCTTGCAATCTCTTTTCCGATTTGAGCAAGAGCAGCTTTAGGATCATCTGTTTTTGCTTCTGTGATTCTTCGGATCTGGTCTGCAAATTCGGTTCGAGCTTTGCCTTGCAATACCGCTGGAATATCGACTTTGACGTCTTGTCCAGCTATTTTCACAGTTAGTGAATTGGCATCTGTTGCAGCTACTGTCTTAGCATTTACATCTGGAACAATTTCCTGGAACCTGCCAAGCAAAGCTGCCGGGGCTGGTGTGTCGCCTCGATCTTTTTGCGCTTGCAGAGCGATCCCACGAGCATCGACGCTGCCCATTCTGGCCATCGAGCCTTGATTGATGAACATTTCGCCAGTCTTAGAATCGTATTGAACCCCGAATTCACTTTGTTGACGTCCACTATCAACTACGTGTCTGCCAAATCCAGTACCCTGAACAGCGTCGTTAAGTTTGGTAGCGAGTGCTTCCATTTTTTCAGGCGGCACACCAGCATCAGTAGCCGCTTTGACAGCAGCTTTCAAAGCGTCTGCCCGATCAGAATTAAGAGTCGATTCACTGAAAGGACCTTTGACGCCATCAAGTCTGGTGGCAAGATCTTTCATCGCTTGAGCGAAGTTTCTAGCTTGCTCGTCTGTAAAGTCGGTGACGCCCAGGTCGCGTAGCGCGTTGGCTCCATCTGCGGTCAAATCTGTATTGAATTTTTCTGCACTTGTTTCAACACCTGTTTCGGTGTTGCGCATGCTTACTGCTCCACTTTCACCCTCGGCATTTACGTTGAGCTGAAGTTTGTTTTGTGGATTTGAATCGAGCGCTTGTTGCAAACCTTTGACATATTGTTCGCGTTGTTCGGCGGAAAGACCTGCCATTTCTTTTGCGACTGCTTTGGCAAACTTTTGAGCATCACCAGGACTGGTAAGACCTTCTGAGGCAAATTTTGCCAGTTGAGCAAAGCGCCTGTTGCTATCTCCTTCAAGATTATTAGGAAGGTCGAGAGTTAGGCCTTCATTGATTTCGACTTTGCCGAGTTTGTCTAATTGTCCTACGGTATCGGCGCGTCTGTTGCTTTCCGCTCCGCGCATCAGTGCCCAGGTGCCTTTATCGTTTATTTCGAGTTGGGCGTTTCCAAAAGTTCCATTTTCATTCGCACGTTGATTCACAGCATCAAGAGCTGGTTTCATTTTGTCGGGGGTGTCTAATCCGGCATCTTTCAATGAGCGCATTAGCTGGTTAGAAGCTCTGACTGCATCACCTTCTCGACCACTAAAGCGATCGACTGAGCGCAAATAATCTGACATCGCCTTTTCGATGGCTTTTCTTTGCTCCGGTGTCGCATTTTCTGGAAGGATGCGGTCCATTTCTTCGCCGCTCAGACTATACGACTTGAATTCGAGACTGTTGTCTTTGCCTTGTTCGATTCTTCCTTTCGAACCAATCTCTTTATTCAATCCACCTAAAAACGCATCGCGAGTGGCTTTATCCATTGAGCTGAGATCGCCTTTGAGCGACTCCATGCGTTCTTTTATTTGATCTGGGGTCAAGCCACGGAAATCTTTGACAGTCTGATCGTACAAATCTCGCGTTGCTTGATCAGCATTTTTAAGACCGGCTGGTTTTCTGATAGTGGCATCACCGGTGGTGTCGGAAGCACTGCCTTCTACCAGCTCGCCTCTATCATCAGACCTCTCTTGTGGATAGGACGAAATTACTTTGCCTTTAACATCGCGCAATTCGAGCTTATGAGTCTCTGGGTTTGGAACAAGAGATTCGTTTCGACCTTTAGGAAGCGCTCTGTTTATTGCTTCTAAGTAAGATTTTTGTGCTTCAGGTGGCAAGCTTTCGTAGGTTTGAGAAATTCGATCGCCCAATCCACCGTCTAAAGCTTTACTTGGCGGGGGACCAGCCTTGTGCATCCGCTTAGCCGTATCGGCAAAATCGTGCAATTGATCGTTGCTCAGACCCTCTGGTGCTTTGAAAGTGCGGCCGCCTGCAGTGACACTGAGTTCGATTTTGCCATCGCGATTGGCTCTGAGGCTGAAATCTTCGCCAAGTTCAGCTTTGGTTTGCTGGTTCAAGGCTCTCAAAAGCGCGGCTTTATCGGCGGGAGATTTGAAAGTCGAATCTTTGCCGTCGTTTATTTCATTTAATTCTCTTGCAATATCAGTCCATGAGCCATCTTTGATGCGTTGTTGCAAGTCATCAAATCTTTTAGCTTGATCAGAGCCTTCAGGAAAAGGGTTGCGAACGTCTTGCGAGGGTGCTCCTCTTGTGCCTCGATCTCCACCAACCGGCTTTCCATCCACATCGGTCATCTGAACTTTCATTTGACCAGGATTGTTAGGATCTTCCTTGAGTTCGAGTTTGTATTTTTCAGAAGTCTCGTTGAATTTTTTTATGAAATCCTGTTGCTCTTCAACACTCTTTCCTTGCAGAACTGCAGGTAGTGTACGGTTTGCGAAGGTCTCGGCTTGTCTTGGTGTTAATTGGTCGGCGCGTGAACCAAATCTCTCACCAGCTTCTTCTGGAGTTTCCTTGACAGTATATTTGGTGACATTTTTCCATGTGTCATTTCCTTCTGCATCGGGCTCGCCTTTTTCTTGAAGACTGAGTTGATCTCTTCCATCTTTGGTTTTGCCAAGCTCAATTTTGAAATTGCTATCTTTTAGCTTTTCATTCATCAACTCTGCAGCTTGTTGCGGAGTCATTCCACCTTTTATCAAGGAGTCGAGAGTTTGACGGACGCCAACAGCAAAGGCCGCTTTGGAAACCTTTCCGGGCTGTCCGACTTCTCCTACAGTCTGACCAATTCGGTCGAGTTGCTGATCGCTTGATTGGTCTATTTTGAGATCGGTAAGAAACTGTTTTGAGTTTTCGAAAGTCTCTCTTTGAGCTGTTCGTGAGTCAGTCCTGCTGGTTAAGTCCACGTCAGTATTAGCAATAGTAATCTCGGGCTTGCTTTCTGTGCCCTTATCATTACTTTGATCTACTTCGTTAGTTTTTGGTTGATCAGCCAAAGTATTAACCCAAAGGAAAAACTACATGTTTTACCATCCATATATGTATATTCCCTAGAAACTGGGTGGTAAACCCAAAAAAATGGTGGAAAAGCCCACTGTGTGAGGTTTTTAGTCGGTATGGAAGTCATTGGGTCGTGACAAACTAAGGCCTTATATCAGCCACGACGCGTAGTAAGTAATAGTAAGGATTCCGAGCGCACAAAGATGGATGGTTCATCAAAACTAACACCATCGATTTATGATGTCAAGTTGAATTAATCCCCACCAAATTGCCAAAAGTGCAACCGGGAGGGGATCAAAAATAGATTCAGTTACGAGCCGTTTTTAGTTCAACATCGGCGCAGACGTTGTTCTATCTGCCTTGTCTTGAGCGGCGATGCGCAGTACTCTCGAGCGTCCAGCTTCGAGTACAAAGAGTGCTCCATCATTTCCAAACGCAATTCCAGTTGGATTGACCAGTCCTTTGAGAAACTCTTCGGCTTTGCCTTCGCGGTTGATGCGAATGACGCAGCCCTGTCTGCCAAGCGTGACATACAATCTGCCAAGACTGTCGATGGTGAGATTTCCGTCGTATCCATCGGCAAAGTTGAAACTGTCCGAGTCGGCAACTGTGATGCGAGAAATCTCGCGACCATCAAAAGAGCGTTTGACTACAGAGCCGCTTGAGTGTTCGAGGCACCACAAGAAGCCATCGGGATCTAGAAGCAGTCCTTGGGTTCCATTGCCTGGTCCGCCTACTATTGCTTCGTACTCGCCACCTTTGTCGATTTTGAAAATGCCACCAGTGTTCGATGGGAAATTAGCGACATAAACTTCTTCGCGTGGTCCAATTGCAATATCCGAAAGGAAAGTGCCACCGCCAGTCTTACTGCCGTCTAACTGTGCCAGGATGCGACCAGATTTGTTTGGATCTATTTTGTATATGGTACCTTGGATGGTGGCAACATACAAAACGCCTTTGCGGTCGAAACGCAATCCAGAAATCGTGCAATTGCCTCTGATACGCGCATACTCGCTGGTTTGACCTGTGCTGTCAACGAACCAAACGCTACCGTCGCAGGAGAAATAAATTCCACCTGGTCCAGAAGTCATACGCGAAAATCTGTTCGAATAAGATGCATTGAGTTGAGAAAGAATTTTGACACCGTAACCGCGAGGCGCATCGGGCAAATCTATAACTGATCCTACTGAACCGTTATTTCTCTTGGTGCCGCGGCTACTAGGAAGACTGTCTTCGCCAGAATCGTAAACTTCGATTTCTTCGCCTACTTCGGCTGTCGTGATGTCGATGTGCAAAATGAGATGGAGAGGGACTAATATGCGACGGATATGAATTTGACCATCGCTCTCGTGCGAGTAGGACTCGACGTCAATATGGTCGTGGTCGACACCAAGGACCCGTCCGGTCACTGTATTATGACAACCCATGCCATACCAGATTTGAATCTTCTGTCGGTTTTCTACGAAGCTTTGAAGTCTGGTTCTGAAACTCATTTGACCTTGTCCCCTTGTCCCTTTTAATTGTGCGCTCTGTCAATTATTCGACACTGATGCCTAGTCTACTTTTATTTCTAACCGGTCACATTCCTTTTCCCAATCTACTAATAGGGCATGATTCCAAAATTGCTCGAGTCGATAATACTCTCTTTCTTGACTTTGTAGAACGTGAACAATCACGTCGCCGAAGTCTAATAGTACCCATCTAGCCTCACTCATTCCTTCTAAGGATTTCGTTTTCTCACCTTGCTTGCCCAGGGTTTCCCTGACAGACTCGGCGATGGCTTTGACTTGAGCTTTGGATTCTCCTCCAGTAAACACGAAATAGTCAGCAAGCAGAGTAACTTGTTTGACATCGAGGACGACGATTGAATTCGCCTTTTTAGCCTCGGCTGCCGCAGCACAATATAGTGCAGTTTTTAACGAATCTCCTGATGAATTTCGCACTATGCTCGCTTTGTTGATCCCGGTAATTTTGTTGTTCCCATTTTCTCTCCAAATTCACCTAAGAAATTGAAGATCACCAGTCTGTAAGCGGAATACGGTCCTCTTTGCCACTTGACTTTCTCATTACATCTTACGACAAAGTGAACTTAAAAACCACTTTTTTATCACAGGATACTTGTTTCCAGGTTTTCAGTGCGCTATTCTTGCTCCTCACGTGGATGGAAACAGAACACCACACGCTCAAATAAAGCTTGAGGGTAAGCCAAGGTAAGGAGGAATCTCTGTGAATAAAGCCGATCTAGCTGCTGCAATAGCTAGCCGTACAAACAATACAAAGAAAGCCGTAGAAGAAATGCTTCAGGCTCTCACCGATGTAGTCGTTGAAACCGTTGCCAAAGGCGACCGTGTCACCCTGGTCGGATTTGGTACTTTCGAACGTCGCAGCCGCAACGCTCGTGAAACCAACAACCCACAAAAACCCGGCGAGAAAATCAAAGTACCCGCAAAACGCGTACCTGCTTTCTCACCTGGTAAAGAGTTCAAAGATCGCGTCAACGGCTAATTTAGCTAGTTGCTGTAATCAATAGACTTATAAAAAAGGAGGAGCTTCTCGCTCCTCCTTTTAGTTTTCTTCTTTATCTGTCGAACTTGATTCGTCTTTGTCCTGGAACATAGACTCGTCTTCGAACTCAGACTCCCCTGGCTTGTCATACTCGGTTGGACCAGGCTCGGTCATAGGCTCACGATTTTTATAGTCATCCTTATTTATACGATTAAGCTCGACCGCTAATTTTTTCTCGCGACGAGCGTCCGAATCTTTTCCGGCCTTCTCATAAAGAAGCGCGAGTATCATTCTCAGACGTGGTTCTTTGGGGTTCTGAGCTACTGCATCGCGCGCCTTGCTCAAAGCCAAAGGCATTTGTCCGTGCCCTGCCAGAAGCGAAATTAGCCTGATATGAGCAGGTACGAATTTGGGATTGGCTCTCACGCATCGACCATACGAATCTCTTGCTGACTTCCAGTCAGGAGGATTCTTGGCTTCGTATGCCTGGGCGAGTTCGTATTCCGAAAATAATTCAAGCGTGCCGGGCGTCCGATTTTTCTGGAAACGACGAGCATCTGTAAACAAGGATGACGATTCGCTCAATTTATTTATCGACGAATCTGCATCACCTTGCAAGCGGGTGTTGATTCCTTGATCCATAAGCGCATATGCACTTGACTGGGTCGAATAATTTGATTGACGTTGGGCGAGCTCTTGTTTTTCTTCTTCGCTAAGCGTCGGCTCAATAGCCTGGGGTTCGGGTGGTGGAGATTTGTGATGAACTTCGTGATGAATTTCACGATGTGATTCATGATGTGCTTTCTCGTGATGCTTGCCGTGGTGTTTTTCATGACGAGATTCATGGTGCTTATCGGGCTTTCCATGACGTTTTTCAGAAGCTTTGTGTTTGTCGTGCTTGCTTTGACGTTCAGAATTCTTGAAAGAAATACTGCTGTTTTTCTTTCTCGAAGTTTTGGACGAATTGCCAGAAGCTTTGGCCCTGGTTGAGTTTTTGTTATTTGAAGCAGTCTTGGATTTTTTTGCCTGAGCTGGCAAGTCAAGCCAATTGCACTCGACAGTTGCAGCTGTCAGGTGACAGGCTACAACTATCGATAGAGTTTTGCATAATCTGCTCAAGTTTATTTGGCAGGATTTTTGGCTTCGCACTCTGCTTTTTCTGCTTCAGTTACTTCTTTCATTGTGAGGTTGATGCGATTTCTGTCGTCGATTTCTCTGACTTTGACAACTACTTTCTGACCAACTTCAACAACTTCTTCCACTTTAGCCACGCGGCGATTCTCAAGCTGGGAGATATGAACCATACCTTCTTTGCCCGGAAGAATCTCGACGAATGCTCCAACTGGAATAATGCGTGTAACTGTTCCCATGTATATATCACCAGCTTTAGCACGTTTGACTAAACGCAGGATCATATCTCTTGCAGTCTCTCCACCAGTTCCATTTACCGAACCGATAACAATTGTTCCGTCATCAGCAATGTCAATAGTGGCGCCAGTTTCTTCGATGATACGACGGATCATTTTTCCGCCTGGTCCGATTACTGTTCCGATATCACCTTGATCAATTTGAATAGTTATGAGGCGAGGAGCCCATTTGGAGAGTTCGGGACGTGGCTTGTCGATAACCGCTTCCATCTTGTCGATAATATGAATACGGCCGCGACGAGCTTGTTCAAGAGCCACGCGCATGATTTCAATTGAAATACCTTGCACTTTGATGTCCATTTGCAAAGCTGTGATTCCTTCGCGTGAGCCGGTGACTTTGAAGTCCATGTCGCCGAGGAAATCTTCAAGACCTTGAATGTCTGAAAGAATCGCGAATTTGTCGTCTTCCAGAATGAGACCCATAGCGATACCACCTACGGTGTACAGTAGTGGAACGCCTGCATCCATCAATGCAAGACTCGAACCGCATGTCGATGCCATCGATGTTGAACCGTTTGATTCGAGCACTTCGGACACTACACGCAATACATAAGGAAATTCGTCCTGAGGCGGAAGCACTGGAATAAGTGCACGTTCAGCAAGGGCACCGTGACCTATTTCACGACGACCAGCGCCGCGCATTGGTTTTACTTCGCCGACCGAGAAGCCGGGGAAGTTGTAGTGGTGCATATATTTCTTTTCGGTCTGAGGATCGATAGAATCGAGTTTCTGTGCGTCGCCAGCTATACCTAAAGTTGCAATCGAGAGCACCTGGGTTGTTCCACGGGTAAACAAACCGGTTCCGTGAGCGCGAGGCAATAAACCAACTTCAACTGTGATTGGTCTGATTTCATCGCATTTGCGACCATCGGCGCGAAGTCCAGAATCGAGCACTTGAGCGCGCATCAAAGACGCTTCGAGTTCTTCCATCTGAGCCATGATGAATTTTTTAGAGAGCTTTCTTAGCTCATCTTCTTCAGGCAAACTTTCAATATGATCGGTTATCGCTTTTAAAGCTGCTTCGATGTGCTTTGCGCGAACTGACTTGACAGTTACTGCATTCATCGAAGCTTTCAAATGCTCAGTCGCTTTTTCTTCGATTATTTTGGTCAGTGCTTCGTTTTTAACTTCTTCAGGAGCTTCTTTTTTGACTACGCCAAGACGAGCTGCAAGTTCGAGCTGTGCTTCTACCTGTTTCTTAATGAGCTTGTGAGCGTAATCAATCGCTTTGAGAACATCTTGTTCCGATACCAGTTTGCATCCAGCTTCAACCATCATGATTGAATCTGCTGTTCCAGCAACAACAATATCGAGGTCTGACTGATCGAGTTCTTCATAAGAAGGATTAGGGATCATTTTTCCATCGATACGTCCAACACGCACAGCACCAATTGGTCCCATGAATGGAACACCTGCAAGCACCGTGGCAACAGAAGCGCCAAGCATGGCAAGTGTGTCGGGTGGTGCTGCGTGATCGGCGCTCATTACCGTTGCGACGATTTGCACATCATTTCTATAGCTATAAGGAAAGAGTGGACGAATAGGACGGTCAATCAAACGGCTTGTAAGAATGGCTTTGTCTGGTGCTTTTCCTTCGCGACGGGGAAAACTTCCCGGTACGCGACCGACAGCGTAAAGCTTTTCTTCGTAGTCTACGAGCAATGGAAAGAAATCGATGCCTTCGCGTGGTTCTTTCGACTCGGTACATGTGACGAGTACCATTGTCTCTCCGCAAGTGACTTCGCAAGCACCACTTGCTTGTTTTGCCATGCGTCCTGTTCTAATCGAAACTGTTTTGCCCTCAACATCGATGTCAATCGTTTGTTGTTGAGCGTTGCTTACGCTTACCACGTCTATTACCTCTTTGATTTCTACTTTTGTTCTTTTCTAAAATTGATGCCACGCAACGCCAGCCCGTAGCAAGAAACTGCTGCGACTGAAAGACGTTGGATGCGAATAAATGCCAAAAACTCGGCTCTGCTTATCTGCGCAGACCGAGTTTTTCGATTAATGATTTGTAGCGGTCGTGGTTGACTTTGTTTAAGTATTGAAGAAGTCTTCTTCTTTTACCAACCATCATGAGCAGACCACGTCTGGAATGAAAATCTTTGTTGTGGGTGCGGAGGTGCTCGGTCAATTCGTTGATTCGAACCGTCAAGAGAGCTACCTGTACTTCCGGGGAACCTGTGTCTTTGTCATCGCGGCGATTGGTGGCGATGATTTCTTTCTTCTGTTCTAGTGCTAGTCCCATTTCTTCCAAATTTCCGTTAATTAGCTATAGATATTACGCATTTCTTGTATCAGGTGGACATAATATCACAATAAGCCCGTAATATCGGGGTTTTGGGTTTGAATGCTAAAGAACATTAAGCATAAAAAACCGCCACCAGGCGGACCTGATGGCGATTAACAGACTTTAGGAAAAGCTAATTACTGTTGTTGTAATTCGGGTTTCCATTCATCCAGGATGGCGCCTTCGATGGGGCATACCGACAAGCATGCTCCACAATCGATGCATGTAGCGTCATCGATGTAGGTAAATTTGGTACCTTTACCATTTGTTTTCCCTTCAGCCCAGTGAATACACTCCACAGGACAGACCGGAATACAATCTGCGATGCCTTCGCAGAGTTCGGCAACTATTGTATAAGCCATTTTTGCAAACTCCTCACAGTGTTTTTTACACTAATAAAGAAAACTCAAGTTCATACTACCCTATTTAAATAGCAATCATCACGCTTGGCAAGGCTTGGAATAACAAGAAAATTGATGTAAAGAAGCCACGCAAATGAGTTATTTCAAGAGAAAATATACAGAGGTAGGCATAGGATAATTCGAAATGAGCGATGTCAAGCAAAACGTAAAATTGAAAGTATATAACGCTTCCGGCGAAGACGTGGGATATTTCCTCAATCCCGCCGTTTCAAGCTTTCCAGACGGCGATTATGAAATTTCAGGCGAATTCTACACGCCTGGCGGTGAGCTTATTAAGAAACTAGAGTTCAACCCCCAATCGCTTCCTTATAATGCAGACGCAAGCGCGGTGAGCAATATTAGCCACAAAAAACTATACGGCGTATATGTTCAGCGTGGACGTCAACCGGTCAAAATGACCGCCAACGCTACAGAGCGGGCACTTTAAGCCAAAATTCGTCAACAAAATCCAAAAGAAAAGCAGCCGGTAGGGCTGCTTTCCTCGGGTCTAATTGTTGGTCTAGACGAAAAATCTTCCTTTCTTAGTAATTACGTGTGGGGCGGTTACGTAGTTATGTCTTACAAGGGAGCATTGGTTGGTGAAAGAATTACCTTTGGTCTTTGGGGGAAGCCCGGCTCCAACAATCTCTGTATTATTTATACCAATCAGGCGGGCATGGAAGAATATAGACGAACCCGAACATGTGTATATGGGCACCCATATTCTTTGTGCGACCCAGTATCATTTAATTGCTTATGACCAATGAACTCATCCAAAGCTCTGGATTCAATCAGCCTGAAAAATCGGAATCGCAAACCGATAAAGGCGCAGATCGTAGCGCGCTCAAACGCGAGCGTCTTGTTTTAATCATCGAGCCTGTCGATACCGAACGTCAAAAATGTCAGGACAGTATTTTTGCCTCGTCGCCTCTTTACGATGTAGATGCAGCAGCAACGGCTCAAGAAGGTCTCGATCTTTTTGCGTCCAAAAATTATGACGTGGTCGTTATGTCTTACGACCTACACGACATAGCGCCAGACAAACTAATCAAGAATTTGCTAAAGCTCAACTCGAACTGCGCAATTGTCGTAACCACTGCAACCGATAGTGCCGAACTTGCCTTCAAAGTCTTACGCGCAGGTGCGCTCGATTATTTGCCAAAAATTGGCGAATATCAAAAATTCTTGCCACGTACAATTACAACCAATTTGCAACGCGCAGTATTGATCGAGAACTTGAAAGACATGTTCACTCGTGTCGAACAGGCTCAAAAAGACGAAGCCTTGCTAAACAGGCTCATCATCAATATTCATTCATCGCTCGATATGTCTAACACTATCGAGAAAGCGACCGAAAGTTTGATTGAAGAATTCGATGCTTCGCGTGCAATCTTATGTTTGCTAAACGACGCAAATGACACTATGAAGATTCGTCGTCAAATCACACGCGACGTTGCACCAATTTCTGATCGAAGTCCGTTGTTCGAAAGGTATCTAGATTTGCTTCTCGATATTGGAGAGCGAAGACCGCTTGTAGTGCGGCACGATGATAGTTTTCCTTTTGCACAAGACGTAAAGACAGAATTATTTAAATACAAAGTATTGTCACTAATCATGGTACCACTTGTGTATCGTGGCAAATTGATGGGATTGATTCATCTCGATCATTCACATACAGACAAGAATGCAAATGCCAAAGACAATCCAAGGGTCTGGTCCGCATCTGAAAGTGGCTTGCTCACTCGTATTTCGCACCAGTTAGCGATTGCTATAAGCCAGGCGAAATTGCACGAAATTGTTGAAACTCAAAATAGCAGCATTCAAAAATTGACTGAGCTATGCGGAACTTTGAGTAAAGTAGTCGAATCAACTCAAGAGCTGGCAAAGCGTTCTGAAGGTCACGAAAAAATAAGGGTGAAACTTAGCGAGCGCGAATTGGAAGTGCTTAAAATGGTGGCACAAGGATTATCGAACAAAGACATTGCCGAAAGTCTGCATATCACCGAGGGCACCACTGAGGTGCATGTCTCTCGTCTGCGTAAGAAATTGAACTTGACCAGCCGCGCTGCGATTGTTCGATACGCGTATGAGAATCACTTGTCATGATCAATTCAATTTTAAATCTTTCACGAATGAACGTTGTTCAAATGCCTAATTTCCAGCTTTTTTCAATTTTTTGATTTTTAAAATCTTTTGCACGGCAGCATTGTTTTGAATCAGTATACTAATTGCGGGGTCGTTCTGGGCGTGATGCTTTTGCGAATTGCAAGTGCCTGCTGGTAGTATTCAGCAGCTTCTTCAGGTTTTCCTTGAGCAAATTTCAAATCTCCGATTGCAGATAAAGCAACTCCAACACAATCATGATCTGCATTAAGTGCGGCTTTTATTGTTTTAGTTGCTTCTATCAAAATGGGTTCAGCAGAACTGAATTTTTCCTGTCGCGTATATGTAGAACCGAGTGCCACCATCGCAAGTCCTAGATCTTTATTGAGCAATTTACTTGCTTGTTCCGTCAATTGATTTCCAGAGTCATCAGTTCCGCGTGCGATTGTGGCTTTTGAATTTTCTATGCAATTGGCGTAAGCATTCGCAGCTTTATCGAGTTTGTTCTGCCTCAAATATATATTTGCGAGGCGATCGAACGCGAACGATAGTGGAATATTTCGTTTACTTTCTTTGAATTTTTCAATTGCATCTAAATATTTTGCTTCGGCTTCCGCAATGCGTCCGGCATTTTCAGCTTGTCTAGCTTGCGTAATTTCATCGTCACCAGATGCGGCAATTGCACCAAGGTTAAAGCCAATTATCCAAGCAAACGCAAGGATAATAGACTTAGAGATTTTGATTGAAGCTTTCAAGTTCGCCATCATGAGTCCATTGCTTTGAAGTCAGTGATTTTTTCGCATTTTCTTTGGTATACAGATGTCTTTCTGAAGTCGCCCGGACCTCAATAACTTGGAATTCATATTTGATGTGAGGGAAGGATTAGATGATTATTTAACTAATTGTTCTAGGACTGATTCTCTTCCTTCCATTTTGCTATTCGCGCTCTTACTTCGAGGCGAGCCTTTTCTTTTATTTTCATCCGCGTAGGATCGCCAAGGAAAAAATCGATTATATCTTCTACTGCTTCTTCTACTGTGTTCCATCTATTGGTAAAGTCTCCTGGACCTGGCTCAGGTACTCCTTCTTGGGCCATGACGATCCAATAACCATCGTGAAAGAAAAGGGTGACGTCTGGAGCATCCATATCTATATCTTCATAGCCGTACTTGAAGTTTTCTATGGAGTTGCCACGGGTGGAAGTGGGCTTCCCGACAATAACTCCTAACGATAAAACATGATTCTCCGGATAAGGTTCAGAAACAAATAAACCTACGTTTTCGAGACGTTCTCTATGAATTTGTTCAAGCGCTTTGCTCATTTCTAACCCTTCTTTGGTTAACGTCTGTTGACTCTATATAGTGCATGGCCACTCCATTTTGAGAAAAAATCGTCCTTAGTTATTTCATATTTTGTGCCTTCCCAGGAATCTCTGATCATTACGTCTCCACCTTGAGATAGTCCATCAACCACTACAGAATGATGTATTCTATAATCTTTGCCATAGAAAGTTGCCCCCCAAGAACCATTTTCAGCGATTTCTTCCAGGTTCTTGAACTTTCTAGCTTTTGAAGACCAATCGGGTCCCAGGATATTTACAAGTTCATCAAGAAAAGCACCTTCTCCCAGTTCGTTAAGAATGTCCTTCTCCAGAATTTTTCCATCAGAAAGCATTTCCCCGACTGCAGATGTACAAGAAAAATCATTTGTTTGTCTAATCACGTCCTTTGCAAATCTCTCATTTTTCACTTTCCAGTCAAATGGTTCTCTATTCGAACTTGGGCGTCTAAGTCTGCCCTTGTAGATTTCGCCTTCTCCGCTGATGATCATCAAAGACTTCGTATCGCTTCGAATTTCGTCTGCAGCATCCCTCGGGATTTTAACTTTGATACCAAGTCCCGTGTCTCCTGCCGGCGTGAGCAATTCTTTTACGGTTTCGTCGAGAGCTTGGACGATTTTCTTACCACCGTGTTTTGCTTCATTCGCTACATCTGCAAGGTCACTTGCAATTGAGTCTACTAGTTCTGTAAATTTGCCTGTTTTGTTTATGTTGTTTGCAGAAGCCATACCAAGCAAGCCATCAATACTTAGCTGAGTAATTAAATTTGCTTTGATACGCTCTTGCTCTCTAGGGGGAAGTTGGCTCCATCTTTGATTAAAAAGCGAACCAAGATTTTGAATATCGCGAAAAGGCTTACTGTAATCACCTTCGAACCCGATGTTGTACAGGTACCGGTCGGCACTCTCAAAAAGCTTAATGCCGCTTGCTACTGTTCGAGCAAACGCAGAGTTGAAATCGGCTGCCGATTTCTCTATTCTTTCAGGGTCGTTAACGATTAACAGTGCGGCAAAATCTGCAATCTTCGCAAGACCTATGGATGTTTCCCCAAGCCCTTCCACCACTCCGATCAACTGACCCCAGTGACGCTCGCGCTCATCTGCTTGATACTGATCAACACCCGCCAAAAGCCCCGAACCAATTATTTTGAGTTGATCTTCGGGAGTAAGTCGAGATATTCTTTGACCAACTTCTATCCATCCTGACGAGTCATTGAGCAAGCGTGTTTGCTCCACGCTGCCGGATAACTTGATAGGAGCATTTGTTAGCTCAGTCGCGCCTCGCTGTTGTTTATTGCGGTCTAACTGCTCTTTGATTTCAGGAGATAATTCGGCTGCCTGAGCGCGAGAAATTTCTCGATAATCATCCTTCTGCTTACCTGCGGGAAGACTTTCAATCCAGTTTCGGAACAATGAAATAACTTTGGCTACAGGGTTAGTTTTAGCTTCAATCGCAAGAAGTGTGCTTGTATCCATGCTATCCGGCTGGATATTTTCAGCTTTAGTCTTTGGGCGCTCTGCAAGAATTTTTTCGCGACCAGACTCGTCTAGAGCGACAATCTGTATGCTTTCATGTTCTTCTCCGCCCGCCGAGCCTGAATGCACATTTGCATTAGTAAGCTGGAAAGCCTTTATTTCACTAGCTCCAGCAAATTAGGCTGCTTGAAGTTCTGGAGTTTGTTTAATGGATTCAATAGAACTATGTTGAAGACGCTCGCCCTCTTCATGGCTTTCGCTTGATTTTGTCATGCTTGTTACCATTTGGAAGTATTTTCATTATTCCCAGGAACAAAAGTTTTGCACTCCAACCTTAGAGTTTGAATTTATTATTACATCTGGTACTAAATGCGATGGCAAATATTTATTGAGTCTTGTTCCATTCCAAATCTTTGACGAGCATGCGTTCAGGACTGTTGAAAAAATAGTCTAAAATGTCTGCTACAGCTTGATCCAAAGTTTGCCAGCGGTGTAAAAAATCTCCGGGTTCGTCATTTGGAACTCCATCTTGCAATAATACAATCCATTCGTTTTCACTGCAAAACAAATTGAGAACCGGTGCATCTACCAAAGTATCACCAAATCCAAAACTGTAATTTCGAATGTGATTACCTTTGGTTGATTTTGGTTTTCCAACCTTCACGCCGAATTCGAAAGTGTGTCCTTCGCCAAATGGTTTTGATACCCTAAGACCGTGGTTTCGCAGTTGGTTTATGTATTTTTCGTCTATCCTTTTCACTTGTCTAACCTATAGATTGCAGCACCATTCCAAATTTTATCAAACTCTCGAAATTTCATTTCATACTGAGTTCCTTCCCAGGAATCCCTTATACGAACATTTCCAAAAGCATCAACTCCATCCACGAGAATAACGTGGTGACTTCGTTTTTTTGTCCAATTTTGTTCGAACACCGTTGCGCCCCATGGTGCTTTTTTAGTTAAAGCATCAAATTCAAGATCACTATTTGCTGCCCATTCTGCTCCAAGTTCTTTCGCCAAACGATAAATGTTAATTGGAGGCGTTTCTAAAGCTAAGAGTTGTGATTCTGTTTTAAGTCCTTCGCTGAGCATTTCACCGAGGGCTGATACGCATGAATCATCGGTAGATTGACGAATTACATTTTTTGAAAACCTTTCATTTATGACGGGCCAGTTGTAGGGATTCCGGATCCTGCCAAGTTCAGTTTTTGCTAATCTATGAAAAGGACCTTGCTGAATCCAATCTTGTTTCATCAAAGATTTCGTATCGCTTCGAATTTCGTCAGCAGCATCCCTCGGGATTTTAACTTTGATACCAAGTCCCGTGTCTCCTGCCGGCGTGAGCAATTCTTTTACGGTTTCATCGAGAGCCTGGACGATTTTCTTACCACCGTGTTTTGCTTCATTCGTCAGGTTGGCTAGGTCG
>JAHCIQ010000010.1 GCA_026129135.1 Cyanobacteria bacterium TGS_CYA1
GGGGGCGATATTTGCTTTTTGCACGAGCCAGTAAAAAAAACACCTGCGATTTGTGATGAGATTTAGGGAACATTTGAGTTTGGATTTTCATCTAAGCCAGGTATTAGTAATCCATGAAAGAGCCATCCGTGAAAAAAATTCTTGCTTGTTTGTTTGTACTGGGCAGCCTGGTGTCCCCATCTGCTATTAGTGCACAAGAAGATGGACCTTTCAATGAATCGGAGCCTCCGTTGGCGCCTTCGTTTCGAAGACCTGGATTGGAAAGAGCGAATATCGCACCTCTTCCTCAGCCGATGCCGCCAGCGGAGCAAAATCGTGAGCGCAGAAAAAACAAGTCCAAAAAATCGGACGATTCATCGAATGCTCCAAACAATGAGCATATTCAAGCATTGGAAAAGCAGTTATTCGAACTTGTAAATGCAGACCGAGCCAAGCACAATCAGCCGCCACTAAAATACAGCGTACGTCTTAGTGAAATGGCAAAGGCTCATGCTCAAGATATGATGAAAAAGAATTTTTTCTCGCACACCAATAAGGAAGGTCTCGACGCGCAGGCCCGAGCCGCAAAGATGAATATAGGCATTGGAGTTTATGAAAATATTGCTTATCAGCAGGGCGATATCGAAGACTCGGATAAAGTCATAAATCTAGAAAACGATTTTATGTCAGAACCTGAAGGACCCAAAAATCATCGCTACAATATTTTGTATCCTGCCCATACAAGTGTTGGTGTAGGTATCGTAATCAAAGGCGACAAACTCATTCTGGTCGAAGAGTTTACCGACAGACCGCCAAACGGCGAAAACTAATTTATTTGATTCCTGCTCGAAAGCGCATGGCGTCAGCTAAATCACCTCTTCTGTGAATAATTTGCAACTCTGCAATTAATCGGGGCGTGATGAAGCCATTGTCGATCATCTTCATGTATTGGTCTTCAGTAATCATGTTGCGGGCGGCCTGGATTTTTACCATATGTTCGAAAGTGGTTCTAAACGAGTCGATAAAGGCTTTTTTCTCCGTAGGATCGTCGCGCAAACTGGTGTTTAAAATTTCGGCGTTGAGTTCAGCGAATAATTCTTTTTGTCTTGCTTGATTCATGTAATTAGTAAAGCTGCCTGGAGGACCTGGGACATACCCATCTGTAAAATAAGGCCAGCGAGCGCGCTGTTCTGGTGTCATGCGGTTGAAATCGGCTTGATACGCATTGATGAATTGCTCGGTGTTGGAGAATCCTCCAGGCGCAAGCGCTCGGTCCAGTGCGTGTCCGATCTCATGATTGAAAGCGTACTTGTAGTACTCGTTGCGAACAACCTTTCCATCGGGGGCTCGATACCATTCTGGTATCAAAACATCCGATTGTGCTGAGCCGTCTCTAGTAATGTGAATGCCGTAAACATTGGCGAATGTCATGCCCGGCGGATGTGCCAAGGGGCGTTGCGTAAACATTGTAGGGTCGTAGTCGCGAATATCACCTGCCACTATTACTCGAGTTTGTCCTTGGAGCAAGTTGCGCATGGCTGGCGGAAGCTTCGAATACAGTTCGGCAATGTGCTGAGTGAATTCTGGCGTAGCGTTTGCCGACTGGACTTTTACCGAGCTGTCGCCATTGAAGGCGACTTCTTTGGTTCGCGAAGGAGCCGCCCGCATGATGAATTCTGGCGGAATTTTTATAACCTGTCCTATGCGCAATGAATCTGTAGTCACACCGTTATAATCGGCGATCGCTTTCTGAGCGGCATCGCGTTGGTCTTTGGTGAAAGTTCCTTCCTGGCCAGGACCTGCCTGGAAGCGGAGTGCCCGTATTGCCAGTCGAGACCAGGTCATACCTGGTTGAACAGTGTATTCGGCGCTGCCATTTGCCTTGAAAGTAAAATCAGGCAGCATGTCTGGATTTGCTCTCAACAGAGCCGCAATTTCGTCGTGTTCGACACGCGTTTGCCTCTCTTTTGGAGTGTCTGTCATTGTGGCTTGAGCGTCCATACCGGTTGCAGGCGCGTGACCGGAGTGGTCGTGACCAAAATCTATTGAAAAACCGTCGTTCGAATCATAAGTCGCGGAAGATGTTGTTAGGGTTTTTGAGTTTTTTCCAAAATCAGAAACATAGTCTGCATACTGTGCGGCAAAAGGATTGGGTTCTGCAACGGTGACATCCGGGTCCGCCTGATCCTTTTGGGCTTGGACGTCACCCTGGTTGTCTTGTTGGGTTGCTGCCATGATGCCGGGATTCCTGTTACGCCAAAGACTCCAGAGCCCAGCCAGAGCTCTAATACTGATATACCCTAAATTGCCAATTATTTATTGGCGAAAATACATTTGCGTTTCTTGAAACGCTTAGTCAGGCGCTCGCTGCGGGTTTTACGCGAGCGCGAAACGCTCAGAGTGGTCATAGAGTCGGCATTGTAAAAAGTGCGTCTTGGAAATGGTCTGTAAAACGGCGAAGAATTTGGCATTGTAGGCGCAAGATATGTCGAATCGCTAAAGCCGCAATGACCGCATCTGTGGGCTGGGTGCTGTGTCGGCATAGCAGTTTGATAGGGGGTTAAAGCAATCTGGTTCGGGTTGCTTGCAGCTACAGATAGAATTGCCGGAGGTGGAACCGCTAAAAGCATACCTTCTGGAATCGCGATTGAGGGAGGGGGCGGCGGAACCAGGCTCATGTTCACATGGTGAGTATGTTTGTGTTTTCGCTTTGCTTTTTTGCTCGAAGATGCAGTTGCTTTGCTTTGATGAGGCGAAATGACAGTTGACGACAGCGCAATTGCAAACATAGCCAAAAAGGCTATGGCTCGTGTGAATGCCGGTCGCTTGACTATCATGATGTCCCAATAATTTCATAAAGAGGAAAGTTTAACCAGTCCCTCTTGCAGTATATTTACCAAGAAGTTTTAAATGTATTCTACATTCAGCCTTTGGGCGTTGTCGGAGCGTGATACTGAATATGGTGCATCGTAAATTGTTTTGGGGTTTATTGAACCTTGCCTTGAGCCTATCCATGGCATTCTCTGTCCCGAGTGCGTTAGCTGACGAAGAAAGCCGTGAAATTTTCGCCACAATTTCACGGGCGAAAGACATGGCGCATGAAGAAAATTTCAAGGGTGCAGAGCAGACTTTTAATTCTATTGGGCAAAAACGAGCAGATGACCTGAGCATCGAATATAAGCAGAAATTCAGAGATAAGTTGGATGAATTGGCCGGTCTGTTTTTGAAAAAGAAATTGTTCACCGAGGCTTTGAGCCTATACAAAAGTCGTTTGGAAGAAAAGAAAGAAGACTATACAAGCGATGAAGCTCGATTTTTAGCTAACATTGCCCTTATAAATTTCGAAGCTGGCAAAGAAGCAGAGGCCGAGTCTGCAAATAACGAAGCAATTAAATTGGCACAAAAAGAAAGCGGACCAGATAATTTGCCCAGAGCAAAGGAAGGCAAAGAAAGAAGCGCAAAACTCTGGAGCGAAGGACACAAGTTAGAGGCTCTGAAAGAGACGCTTGCTGTATGCGAGTCGATTCTAAGACAGCAAGAGAAAGTGAATTTCAGCCCTTACATGACGTCGGTGCAAAAGACTATCAGATCGAACTGGAATCCACCAAAGTCAGAGTCTAGCAGGCATGTCAAATTGCGATTTAAGATATTTACCGACGGTTCTGTCAGTCGCTTGAAAGTGCTCGAAAGCGGTGGACACGGTGAAAGCGATACTGCAGCAATTGCGGCTGTAGAGAAGTCGACGCCTTTTCCTCCATTGCCGAAATTTGCCCCCCATAACGTAGATATAGAGTTCAACCTTGATTACAATGTTCGATAAACTTGCAAAAACAATATTCGCACTTTGCGCCGTCTTCGCTTTTTCACTCGATGCGGTCCATGCCAGTGACTCATTTATCGAGACTTCGTCTTGCGATCGATGGGAAGCTACTAACTACAAACGAGCTAGTAAACCAGACAGACTAAAATTGGGTCTGGCTCTGGGTGGTGGTGGCGCGCGCGGTGCCGCTGAAGTTGGCGTGCTCAAAGTATTAGATGAGGCGGGCATTAAGTTCGATTATATTTGTGGCACCAGTATTGGTGCAGTGGTGGGTGGCTTCTATGCCCTTGGTGCCTCCCCCTTGGTCATGCAAAAGGAATTCGAGAATGGCAATGTGATGGAACATTTCATGACCGTTCCACTCTGGTTTCGGGTGGCAATTTCGCCTGTAATCAAGCTCGTCAATGTTTTCAAAGAGAAGGATTACGATGGACTTTATGCTGGCAATCGTTTTCGGACTTATTTAATGGGCAAGTTGACCACTGAAGAACAAATGATCGAACACTTGCCTATTCCATTTGCAGCAGTGGCTCTTAATGTCATGGACGGCAAACCTTATATGATCCGAAAAGGAAATATGGGGTGGGCTATGCAAGCTAGTTGCGCCGTTCCTACATTGCGAAAGCCGGTGGAGCTTGGAGATAGTCTTTTTTGTGATGGCGGATTGATTTGCAATCTACCAGTCAAACAATGTCGCGAAATGGGCGCGGATGTTGTTATTGCAGTCAATATCGACGAGCCGTTCATTCCTCTGAAAAAGGGACAGCTGACCGGGTTTGGATCTATGGCAAAACGTATGATCGCCTGGGATCTACACGATCTCGATGGACCTCAGGCCAAATATGCCGACATTACCATTCATCCTGATACCACGGGAATATCGCTAATTTCTACTAAAAGGAAAGACGCGAAACGTGGAGTAAAAGCCGGTGAAGAAGCTGCAAGAGTAGCTCTTCCCGATATTCTCAAATTGCTCCAGGAATGCAATATTCCAGTTTCACCCAAAAGAAAATAACGTTAATTGGTTATTTCGATTGAGCCAAGTGCGGCTTCCAATTCGGTTTTAGGTTCGCCCTGAGCGATTGCGTTCAAAAAGCGAATGTGTTTTTTAGACTCGGGCTCGAGCAACGATAAGTAGACCGAATATTTCCCGGGCTTCATGTGATCCGGCATCTTGAGCTGTTTTTCCCAGGTGATTGGTTTGTCAGATACCCAATCGTAAGTGGGAATCAAAGGTGTATGATGCGAACGGAAAACCACCTTTCCGCTCTCGTTGCGCAATTCTAGTTGAATTTTGTAGCTCGCCGGAACATCTTTGTCGTTGTGACGAGATGGTACCATCGCTCCGGTAGCGCCAAGATTCAAAAATGTGAAAGATGCGTTCAGCGGCTCCCCCACTTTTGCGTTGTTTGGAATTTTGACTTCTTTTGAAATTATTTGATATCCAAGGTGCGATTGAATCTCAGCCAGAGCTGTTTTAACCGAGGCATCTTCGCTTTTCAAAACCTCGGGTGGCACTTCGCAAAAGCTGATTCCGTCCTCGCCAGCCATATGAGCCAGTTTGCCAGCTTCAGCCAGGTCGAAATCTGGACGCAAACGGTAGCCGGTTAAAGTGTCTGGATGGAATTTTAAGAATACTCTGTACTGGTCGAAACCGTGCTTGCCATTTTTGATGTTTTGACGGGTGAGATATACGCGCTGACCATAACGATATACAAGATAATCGGTTATTTCATCCAGTGCGTCCTGTCCTTTGCGACCGAGCAAAGGTGGATTGATATCAAAATTCAAAGGCACATTCTTGAAAGCCTTCGGAAAAATATCGCCTACATATTTCCAGTGTTCGACCAACTGACGTTCGCTCATTTTGTGCTCTTTGCGTAGAATACTGCAAAGTTCGCCATATGCTGACTTAGGCGAAGTCGCTCCTGCTGCACCTTCTTGAGCGAGTGTTTCTGAATCTTGATCTTCGAAAACGGCAAAATCTGGAACCACTAAAGTCGAACCGAGCACGCCACCGCCGGTGATGCCAATGCTGTGGATATATTTATTATCGTCATATTTTTCCCCCAGACCTGATATGAAGTTGCTCCATTTAGCCATATAGGTTGTGTCCCAGAAGATTGGTGCTTGATGCTCTTTTCCTTCGCGATCTTTATAGGTAATCGATTTTACTCCGGCTTGGAAGACCCAATCTGGAGTGTCTGATTTGGCATCGTTTGTCGAGACCAGTCCACAAGTCGTGACTCGCATGATCAAAGTCTTGTTATGTTTTTTCACCACTTCCAGTGCCTGGTCTATAGCGCTGAAGTCGCATTCGCCTTCGCTTTTTTCAATGCTGCGCCAGGGAAGCATGATAGATAATCCGTTTACTTCAGGGCGCGCTGCAAGCTCGTCCATGAATGCAGAATCGCTTATTTTATCGTCTGGAACGATAGCAAAGAGTCCCAGTTCGGTATTCTGAACTGGCTTGGCACCGGGGTATGCGATAGGTTTGAATTTCTTTTTCTTGATTACGCGATCTTGCGATTCGTTGGTGTAATTCTTTTCTGGAATGGGATTGAAATATTTGATGAACTCTTTGGCTTTGTTCTTTTTGAGACCTTCGTCTTTGCTCGAATCGCTTTGAGCTGCTGATTTAGCTTGGGTGTCATCTTTGTCTGCCTCATCCTGGCTGAATGAGCTCAAGGGATATGAGAAGGAAAGGGTTGCCATAAGCAAATAACCCAGAAAGCTCTTCTTGAGCAATTTGCTTTTTTGAGAAGTTGTTTGTTTTGCAATGTTCATTTTGTTCCGCCTGTCAAGGGCTTGCCGTTCCATAAAAACCTATGATTTTACTAGTATTCGTTCATTCTTCAGATAAAAGGTGTTACGATGCCGTCTTGTTGATCCATGCCAAACGAGCAAACATTACTAAATGTCGAGCCTGACCTATTTCGGTTATAGCGCTGTACAAATAGAGCTGGCCAATCTCAGGATTTATGTCGACCCATATTTTACGAATCCCAGCGAGCTGGCTAATTTGCAGCCCGGGCATCTTGTTTTGTTCAGTCACGGACATTTCGACCACGGTGTTTTGCTGACACCGAAACTTTATGAAATGTGGAAATGTCAGTTTGTCGCCCCCAAAGCGCTTGTGAACTGGTTGCGTCGCAAATACAAAAAGAAAGTGCCAGCTGAAGCATTTTTGCCCCTTGATGTCGGTCAGTCGCTTTATTACGGTGATACCAAAATCTATGCGGTTCCCGCCTTGCATCCACTCAACAGGCTAGGGAAAACGATTATTGCCATGTTTGCCAGAAGCCGGGCGCCTGGCAAACCGGTCAACGGCTATTATCTGGAAGGCTTTTATCATGCCGGTGCCACCATTTATAGCGCCGACATTTCTAAAGCTCTTGCGGGGCATCCGGTGCATACAGCCTTTTTGCCGATTGGTGGTAAATATGCCACTGCCGCTCCACAAGAAGCTTTGCAAGTTGCAGAGGAGCTTCAAGCCAAGCGTTTAGTTCCTATGCACTGGCAACCTCTTGCCGAACAAGTTTTTTATCGGTACCAACCGTCTCATTTAATGAAGCTTGCCAAAGATAACGATTCCAAGGTGGAAATCTTGCCCCTTGCCATTGGACAAAAAGTAGAAATTTAATAAGCCGATAAAGAGGTGGATAAATTATTTTGCTTGGTGGTTGAAAAGGTGAGCAAGGATCGTTTTAGTGGGCACAATGTGGGAAATCTTGCAGATTTTTGTCTGCAAAGAGCCTCTTTATTGATCAAACTGTAAAGGATCTTTAGTAGTATTTATCGACTATACGGGCACGAATCAATAAAGCGAACCATTCGACGTTGTAAATCGCTTACTATAAGTATAATTTGGTGTCTCCGCCAGAATTGAAGCAGCATAGGGAGTTTCAAAGATAATGGGTAAATCAGTCGGCATAGATTTGGGAACTACTAACTCCGTGGTAGCAGTCATGGAAGGGGGTCAACCCACCGTGGTCTCAAATGCTGAGGGAGGAAGAACAACTCCTTCGGTCGTCGCCTTCACCAAATCCGGCGAAAGACTTGTCGGACAGTTAGCTCGTCGCCAGGCAGTTTTAAACCCTGAAAACACAGTTTATTCAATCAAGCGCTTCATGGGACGCCGCTTTTCAGAAGTAGACAATGAAAAGAAAATGGTCTCCTATATCGTCAAAGAAGGCGTAGACGGCGGCTGCAAGGTCAGTATCCAGGGCAAAGATTATTCGCCTGAAGAAATTTCGGCCATGACCCTGCGCAAATTGAAAGAAGACGCCGAAAAATATTTGGGCGAAAAAGTCACCAGCGCAGTAATTACAGTTCCAGCTTATTTCAACGACTCGCAACGTCAATCCACCAAAAACGCTGGCACGATTGCAGGACTTGAAGTTCTTCGCATCATCAACGAGCCTACAGCAGCGGCACTTGCATATGGTATGGACAAGAAAGACAACGAAATGATCCTGGTCTTCGACCTGGGCGGCGGTACTTTCGACGTATCCATCCTCGAAGTTGGCGATGGTGTATTCGAAGTTAAATCGACTTCTGGCGATACCCACCTTGGAGGCGACGACTTCGACGCAGCTATCGTGTCGTGGGTTGCTGACGAGTTCAATACTCTTGAAGGAATCGATTTAAGAAAAGATCGTCAAGCCCTTCAACGTCTGACTGAAGCAGCAGAAAAAGCAAAAATCGAATTGTCTTCGGTTACCGAAACCAATATTTCTCTTCCATTTATTACTGCAGATGCTTCTGGTCCCAAGCACCTTGAAATGACTTTGACCCGTGCTCGCTTCAACGAGCTCACCAGAAGTTTGGTAGAGCGCTGCCGTCAGCCCATGGAGCAAGCACTCAAAGACGCCAAACTCGACTACTCCAACCTCGATGAAGTAGTTCTGGTAGGTGGTTCGACACGTATCCCCGCCGTCAAAGAACTGGTAGCCAGCTTGACCGGCGGCAAAGAGCCTAACCAGACCGTCAACCCCGACGAAGTCGTAGCCGTAGGTGCTGCAATTCAAGCCGGTGTACTTGGTGGTGAAGTCAAAGGGGTCGTACTCCTCGACGTTACACCGCTTTCACTTGGTATCGAAACAATGGGTGGCGTTATGACCAAACTGGTCGAGCGCAACACCACCATTCCGACTAGAAAAACAGAAGTATTCTCCACTGCTGAAGACAACCAGACTGCAGTAGATATTTATGTATTCCAGGGCGAACGTCCGATGGCTCGCGACAACAAATTGCTCGGCAACTTCCGTCTTGACGGTATCAACCCTGCAAACCGTGGCGTTCCAAAAGTAGAAGTTACTTTCGACATCGATGCAAACGGTATCTTAAACGTTACAGCTCGCGACCAGTCCACTGGCAAAGAGCAAAAGATTACGATTACCGCAAGCACCAATATGACCAAAGACGATATCGCTCGTGCTGTGCGCGAAGCCGAATCGCATGCTTCTGATGACCGCACCCGTAAAGAAGAAGCCGATGTTCGAAACGAAGCAGATTCTATCTGCTACTCGGTCGAACGTCAGATTCGCGAATTGGGCAACAAAGTAACAGCTGGTGAAAAATCGCGTTCTGAAATGCTCATCGGTGACTTGCGTCAGAAATTGAAAGATGGCGCCGACCTCGATACGCTCAAATCTATAATGAACGAACTTCGTGGTGCTTTGGTTCTCTTGCAACAAGCCGCTCGCTCCAAAGAAGCCGCTGGCTTCACTGGCGAAGAAGGCTACGAGGAGGGCGAAGGTGGTTACGATCAGGGCGGTGGTTACGACCAAAACCAGGGTTACGACCAGCAAGCTCAAAGTGGCCAACAACAAGAGTACTCTTATGGAACCGATTACGGCGAAGAAGACCTATCCGGTTACACATCTTCTGGCGACGAAGTCGTAGATGCCGAATATCGCTCGACAGACGAATAACCAACGTAAGTAATTCGTCAGCTTAAAATCAGTAAGAACCCTGTCTTTTTAGCTTGAGGACAGGGTTTTTGATTGATCTCTTGATTTTATTTGTTATGCTGATTAGTAAGGATGAATAAGATGCTCAAGAAAAATTTGTTGATTGCTATTTGTCTGCTCAGTCTGGCACCAAACGCTCTGGCTGCTAGTCCTGCGAAAACAATTGCAGGCAATTCTTCTGCGGCATTTGATTTTACGCTCGACAGCGAAAAGAATCTGAAAATTCTGGAAAACAGATATTTCTTTCACGACTATAATCACGACCCCATAGAAAAGCGTCTCGAACGGCTCGAACTTCTGATTTTGGGAGGTGTGCAGTCAGGCAACAACAAATTTAGACTGGATAGATTAAAAGCGATGGTGCAGCAGAGAGATTCGCAAGCTGCCAAAGATTTGCAAACTCGAACCAGAGAATTGAAAGAGTCAAAAGAGCATAAAGCAGATTCTGGAGCGTCTATAGCCGACTCTCAATATCCAGTTTTAAATACTCTGGAGTGGCGCGCGCTCAAAAAGACGTATAAAGGGGAGTCTTTAGACAAGCGCCTGGAGCGGCTAGAAACAAGTCTGTTTGGCGTGCCCGCAACTTCCATGTCTTATGCAGACAGAGTAGACAGATTGAAAAAGGTAATTGGCATTGAGCAAGTTCAAGTGAATAATTCTCTTTCGTCAAAGCAAAAATCCGGACCGCAGCCTCGTGCAGAAAATCAATTGCCTTTAGACCTGCGACGAATGCCCCTGGATGGACGCAGTATCGTGATCGAACAATTTGGACAACAGCTTCCAAACGGCATGCCGGGACCTGAATTCAAAGACTTAGCCGAAAGCACCATGCGTTTTCGCAAGATATTCGACCAGATGCAAAAAATGATGGAAATGCTACCTGGCGCGGGGAACGGAAACGGCATGCCATCAGAATTGCCGCCAGGTTTTATGCAATCGTTTCCATTTTCTGTATCACCAGATGGAGACACGCAAATTTCGCCCAAGAACAAAGGGTCTCTAGTGGTGCCTAGAAGTGGACTCGAAACAGAGCCTGGCACAGGCACTATTCCGCCTTATATAGACCCCAATAGTATTTGATTCAGTTCTGTTCTTGAACTTGAATATTGATTATTTTGTCGCTTACTCTTATATTGTTGACCACTTCCATGCCTCGAACAACGCCACCAAATATGGTGTACTGCTGATCGAGCTGCGATTTTGGTCCAAGCGTAATATAAAATTGACAGCTTGCCGAATTTAAATCTCCTGGAGCTCTTGCCATTGCCACCACCCCTGGTGAGTTGTGTCTCAAAGCTGGAGTTACTTCAAGAGGCAAATAGCGCGGACGGCCAGTCGAACGATCGATATAATTGCCAGTGCCATTGCCGTTGGGACAACCGCCCTGAATCACGAATCCGGGCTCGTAGCGGTGGAAATTGAGCCCGTTATAAAAACCTTCGCTGCACATTTGCATGAATGCTTGAGTGGTTCGCGGAGCCAATTGTCTGAACAAACGAATAACGATAGTTCCTTTGCTCGTTTCAATCACAGCGACCGGATCTCTCGATTGCGAGCCTTGTCCAATCGTAGGTGCGTTGGGATTGAAACCATGGCCAGTCGGGGGAGGCTGGGCAGTCTGTTGATTCTGTTGATTTTGCTGATTTTGATTCATTGAGAACTGGGTGGGATTTTTGGGTTGTCCATCTGGAGTTGGAGGCTGCATGCCCTGCTTCATCATTTGTTCTTGCAGCTCTTTCAATTTTTGAACATCGACATTCTTTCCACCATGACGCATGATTTGCTCCATCTGGGCAGCAAATTGATTGTTGAATTGCGAACCCTGAGCAAAAGGACTGTTAGTGCCTACTTTATTGCCAGTAAAGGACGGGACTTCAGGATTATTAGCGGCACCACCAACCATCCCCGGTGCATTGGCAGAACCTGCGCTTGCTTGCGAACCCATGCCCGGGCTTGCGGCTTGCGACGTCACTTTGTCTGTCAGTGTGACATCAGGGGGTATCATTTCGTCTGAAAGTCTGTTTTGCCCAAAAGCTCGATTAGAGCAATTCAAACCTGTTAGTAAAATGGTTAAGGTAATCAGGCTTCGTAAGTGGTGTTTCAAGTCTCAGTTAATCCAGGCTGAAATCTGTATACACCTCTAGATTACTATGTTTCTGTAAATAAGAAACGGGCAAGTCGCTTGTAATTTTTTCTTTGAGCGCATTCTGCAAGACTCGTTTTTTATTTTCGCCAAAAGCGACAAGCTTGATTTTGCGACTGGCAAAAATAGTAGCAACTCCCATTGTCACAGCTCTGCTCGGCATTTTATCCGGGTCTTTGAAAAGTGCCTTATTTGCTTGCAGTGTTTCATCGGTCAACCAGACGCAATGAGTCCAGCTGTCTTCAGCAGTGCCGGGCTCATTGAATGCGATATGTCCATTTTGGCCAACGCCAAGAATTGTGAGATCCAGTCCACCGTGCGAGGCGATCAAGCCGTCGTAATCGTCGCACTCGGCAGGGTTGAAGCAATTTTTGCTCGGAATCGATACTTTGCTATAGAGATTTTTGTCTAGATAGGCATGGAAAGTGTCTTCAACTTGAGAGTCGACATATTCGTCCAGGGCGAAACACTTTACTCTCTGCCAGTTGAAACTGCGTTCGTTAGCCAGGCGAACCAATTCTTCGTAAACTAAATATGGCGTTCTACCGGTGGGAAGCCCGAGACAGACATAATCTTCATCCATTGCCTGATTTTCGATGACCTGAGCGATTTGATGCGCAACCTCGCGGCTCGCTTCTTCTTTGGGTCGGCAAATTGTTTTGTACTTTTGGGAGTATTGGTTCATGAAAGCAAATTCAAATCTGTTGGCATAATATAAGAAGTAGATTCGGGTTTCTTTAATATGACTAAACGCTCGTATTGCTTGTTTATATTGTGTTGCCTGAGTTTGGGCCCTTTAGCGAGCCCACTTGATGTATTGGCGCAGAACAGGGCTAAACGTGGACCAGTACTGCCAAAAGCCAGTTTTCAAACGCGCTCGCCGCGCTATCTGCCTGATGGAAACCAGGGTGGGGCCAGTTATGGCTCTCAAATCACCACGACAGGTCTACATTTAACTGGTGGCGAAAATCGCACTAAAGCTACGATGGCAAAGCCATATAATCCGGGTGAGCCGTCTTTGCGCATGGCTTTAGTTCGCTGGCAAACTGAAAAAATGCCTTTGCGTATCTGGATAAGTCCGGGAATCGAGTTGCCAAAGTTGCCATTTGCACAATTACAGCAACAGCGCGTGGACGAGGTTTTTCAGCGATTGCAATCGGAGGAGCCTTTTGGTGATTGCAACATTGCCAAGGGGTGGGAAGAGCAAACTAATTATCAAGTAGCTGCAGGCATTGAACAGTGGCGGCAGTTCGAGCACGAGGGTCTGATAAAGTTTGGATTTACTCAGGATCCAAGAGAAGCCCAGGTACTGGTCTTTTTTACTGATTCATTCCCCGATTCTGGCGGTCCGGGCGGCTTGAACGTGGGTGGCAACACCTGTGCTCAGTTGTTCACTCCAGCGCAAACCCTGTTGCCCAATTACAGACAAAAACCGGTTGTCATAGAGCTTTCGACTATGATCAACCACACCCCCGAACGGATGATGGGGGCTTCGGCTCATGAGTTCGGTCATGCGTTGGGAATTAAGGAGCACAGCCCTTATCGCGATGACATCATGTATGTTGATCGTATCGTCACTGGGCTTTCGCCAGGGGACAAAGCGACCTTTCGACTGCTTTATAAAACCAAACCGCAATACGTCATGTAATCCTGTTGTCAGGTGATGACAGATAAAGTAACATTCCTTGCGCCCGAGCCGCCTGGTCGGTTGTAATTGTCTGGTACTAGTACAAATAATTGGCTTGCCAATTTAACGGAGAGAGTTTAGATGGAAGCGAAAACAACAAAAAACAGCGCTATGGCTTTGTTAACAGCTGTAGCAGTTGTAGGTTTACTAGCTGGATGCGGTGGAGCTAAAGATGAAAATGCCACCACATCTACAACAACTACCACTACTGAAACCTCGACCCCTTCTGGCGACAGCAGCACCAAAGTAGAAGAAAAAGCTACTGAAAAAACTACTGAAACTGCCGAAGGCACCGAGACCAAAACAGAAGAGACCAAAACTGAAGAAGTTAAGTCTGAAGAAAAGAAAGACGAAGCAGCTGGCGAAAAGAAAGAATAGTTCGGTAACTGAAAAGTCTCAAGCGAAGCCGATAGTCTCTAAGGAGGTTATCGGCTTTTCTATCACCAAATCTGGTGCCACGATGAAAAAAATAGATGGTCTGACATTACATGTGCAGGATTTGCTTCGTTCATGGAGAGCAGTCCAGGCTCGTCGCATGTTTGGCGGGATAGGGTTATTCGTTGATGGCTTGATGTTCGCTATCATCATCGATGAGGTCCTTTATCTGAAGGAGACGCTGGATGAACATGGAAAACCAGTGCAAACCAGTGAACACTATGATGAAGATGATTTCGTCAAAGAATATTTTGAATATGAAACTAAAAACGGGGTTGGTCGCATTTACTACTTTCGGGTGCCTGAATCGGCACTCGACAATCCCGACTATTTGACTCGTCTTTCGAGTCTATCGTTAAAAAGTGCACAGGCGCAGGCTTTGAAAAAATCGCAAAAGTCGAAAAAAGGCAGAAAATAGTTTTTTGACCCGAACGGGTGATGATGCGATCCTCATTGTTCTGCCATTGGTGAGTACGATTTCTGTTTAAATCTTATTTGTTAACGCCGAAATTGGAAGATATTGGAACCGTGAGATGAAGGTCTTGTTTTGAGCCATCGCTTGCGCTCATCATATTAGGAATGAGCACATCGGCAGCTGGACTCAGTTTTGGCGCGTGGACAGTAATCGTACCTTTGACAGTTTCATTTGCATTCAAAGCTTTTTTGTCGAATTTTACTTTTGCCACTTGGTCTGGAGTTCCTATGAGCCGAACGACGGCACGCATCGAAGAGGGCAATTTCATTTCGCTATTCTGATCGTTTTTAAGCAACACATTTAGCGTGGTTGTTTTTTCAGTGGAGCTTACACCAAGCAATTCCAGGCGCACACCGCCTTGACTGAAAGGCGATCTGTACGCAGAATTATTTTTCAACTGAGCCTGTGCTTTTTCAAGTTGTTCACGCAGTTGCGAATTTTGATTTTCGAGCGCTGCAATTTTATCGCTTCCTTGATTGGTCGTGGCAAATTGTGGTGTCTGTCTGGTCAACTCACTATTGCCCGAGCCTGCAGCAGATGGAGATTCTGAAGTTAGTGATTCAGGCGGTGCAAGAGCTATCGCATTTTCGTCTGATGCTTTGGTGATAGAAGGTGTGATCTCGGCTGGAACAGCAGCTTGATTCAACGCTTCCATGGTCGAAACTGTATTTGTCGAAGACATACTCGTACTCGACGCACTTGTCGTTTCGTTAGTAGTCGTGGGTAGTAGCGTCGCCTTGGTGGTCTCGCTTACTTTCGCTGTATTTATCTGGTTCAAACTTTGTTTAACGTTTTCTACCAAAGGCTGCATTTTTTGAGCAGCGTTCGCTGCTGCAGCTTTGATTGCACCTCTGTTTTGATAGGCCACCTGACCTGCAGTTGCAGCAAGTGCTGCCCAGTTTGTCCCGTTATTGACCGTGTTGGCAGTGACGATTCCATTTTGAGATTGAGGCTGGGTCAAATTAGTAGGCAAAGCCTTTCCAGTCATAGGATCGATCAGTGGCATTTGTTGCGGCACGATAGGTTGCGGGTTATATGGAGCATAAGGATTGTTATATGCCATCGGATAGCCGGTGTAATTATACGGTTGAGCCAGGAGCGGTCTGCCTGCAGCCGCATTAGACAAGGCGTTTACAACCGAATTGAGCTTAGATTGAGTTTGAATAGGTGGTGCTACTGGTGGTGCTGAGACTGGAGCTGCAGTAGAAGTCAATGCACTTGTTGCGGCACTTGCAGTTGCTTGCGCAGTTGCAGTTGCTTTGTCAGCTGTTTGAGTCACAACCGGCGCTGCAGTTGTCTTGCCTTTTTTGAGCGATTGCAATAAGGCTGCAACATCGCCTGAAGTAATCAATTTGTTTCCTGTAGGCGAAGTGGCTGCATTTGCTGTACTTGGTGTATTTAGTGCTGCTGGAGCAGACGATCCCGGACTCATGTTGAGCAAAGATTGGACTGAGCTTGATGTCGAAGAATTTGAGGCGGCGGAAGGTGCAGCTGCAGATTGCGGCTTCATATTATCGTGGACCTGGTCTTCCCAATCCTTCCACTTTTGTTTTTCGCTCACCATATGATTGCGCAACTGACCCATGAATCCAGCCATGTTGGTGAGTGGATCGCCTGAGGGAACTTGATAAATAGTTCCGGGCGTAAGACCATATCGAGCATTAGCTGCTCTATATTGAGCGGGAGATGCACCAGTTGCAGGCGCTCCTTGCATGGTCATCGGAAAAGCAGGCAACGTCGCATCGGGTGGTTCTTCTGTTCCAGTGTACCGATCTGGACTATTTGGTGGAACGCCAAAAGACCAGTTTCGCGGTCCTTCAATGCGTCTGCCAGAGTTGAAACTATCGAAGCTATCGGTTGCGCCACCATTTATGTTTCCGGCTTGAGCCTTTAGTTCGATTGGATGTTCGCCAGTGGCAAGAATATTTGCATATTTGCGCACACCAACAGATGCCGTTGCGTTATTTGGATCCAGGGTCAGCGCACTTAGATAAAATGCTTTAGCGTCTTTGTAATTGCCGATGCGCTCTGCCAGATGTGCTTGATAAAGTTTGGTTTGCACATTGTTTGGAGTGATGCGAGCCGCTTCTGATGCTTTGCCAAATGCTTCGTGCAGAGCGTTGTGGTCTTCCAATGTATGCGCAGCTTCCAGGTGTCTGCGGGCTTCTTGCTCGGTCAGGGCAATTTTGAAACTCTCGCGCGCTTGAGCAAGATTTGGATGATTAGGATCTATTTTTACTACAGTCTTATATTCTGCTTGAGCCGACTTCAAATCTCCAGCCAGTTGATACGCTCTAGCCATTCCCAGATGGGTAATAGCATCGTTTGGCCTAACAGCTACTTGCTGCTGCCAGAGTTCAATCAGCTTTTCTTTTGCGGCTGCATCGGCTGGATTGACAATGAGTGCTTTGGACAGATTGCGATTAGCATTAATAAGTTCGTTTTGTTTGTACTGAAACAATCCATATTGTCTAAGCGCCGAGCTCGAATTTGGATTTTGCTGTAAAGCCGCTTCATAATTGGCTTTTGCATTGGTTACATCTTTGTGATGTGCGGCAATATTTCCCAGTCCAACCAGCGCTTCAGAGTGCGAATCGAGTTGCGGTGAGTTATGCAGGGCGGCTCTGTATTCGATAGCTGCTTCGAGTGTCTTGCCTTGCGAATAGAGTGTATGACCTTGTTTGAGGCGAGCCTGAGAACTTGCAGGATCGATATTCATTCCTTTTAGAGCTTGATCAAGGCTATCTTTTGCTTTTTCGCTATTGGTGTCGAAAGCTAGCGCCATGCGCGATTGCGATGCGGCCTGCAAATGATCTCCTGTTTTCAAATAATGATGCGAGCGCAATACGCTTACCTGGGCAATTTTATCTTTCAGTTTTGTTTCGCCAGGAAAAGTTCTCTGCACTTTCATCAACACCGCCTGGGCATCCTTCAGTTTTCCCTGAGCTATCAATGCGTCAGCGTGCTTGATTGCAAGTTCGGACTGAAATTGAGATCCAGTTTGCTGAACGAAAGGATCCGAAGTTTTTTTATAAACGACAGGAGGCTTCGCCACTTTCTTGACTGGCAATGGCTTGTGATTTGTGCTCAGTGCCGAAGCGGAAGAAGTCGATTTACCCTGCGGCTTGCCATAAATGCTTGGAGCTTTGAAAAGATTTGAAGACGAGCTTGAAGTTGGAACCGCTTCGGTTCCGTAAAACATCTCGCTGTCGTATCGGCGAGGGATTTGAGAGGCTGGAACATAGATTTGTTTTGGAGTTTTGGGTCCATCCGCAGCAATGCAAACTGAGGTCGTAGTTGCTAGCAGGCAACTTATAGACAGCAAGATTTTGGGCGCTTTTGTCATAAAAACCGGAACATTGCCTCTGAATGACAAGATTCTATGGCCAAAACGGGCGCGTTGGAAGGGGGGAATTACGTATAAGTGTAAAACAATTAAATAATAGAGATATAAGAGGTCCCGTTTACACGTAGACTATTACACTGAGGCTAAAATCAATCCTGCCCTGGCAGGAAGGACGTAAGGACGCGATGACCACCACTGTTCAGGGTTCGGATAGCAAAGCAAATGCTTCTAAGCTGGGCGAAGTCGAGGAAAAGACCGAGCAGATGTTACAAAGGGCCCGCCTGGCAGCGGCTGTGTTCACCCAGTATTCTCAAGAACAAGTAGACAAAATTGTTAAAGCTATGACCATAGCAGCAATTGAGGCTGCGCCAGCCCTTGCTCAACAGGCTCATGAAGAGACCAGAATGGGTCTGACAGAAGACAAAGTACTCAAAAACTTTGTGGCCTCCGAATTTCAGTACAACCAGATTAAGAACACTCGCACTTGCGGCATCGTCAAAGAATATCCCGAAGAAGATATGGTCGAATACGCCGAGCCCATTGGCGTCATTCTCGCTTTGTCGCCTGTGACTAACCCAACCTCGACTGTAATTTTCAAATCTATTGCTTGTGCTAAAACACGCAACGCCATTGTTTTTTCTCCCCATTTGATGGCGGCTAATTGTTCGAACAATGCTGCTCAAATCGTTTATGAAGCAGGTATCAAGGCTGGAGCGCCCAAGCATTTCATTACCTGGGTGGAAAAGTCTTCCAAGCTCAGAAAAGAAACCGAGCGCATGATGAGCCATCCTCAAGTCGATTTGATTTTCGCTACTGGCGGAACGCAAATGGTTCGAACTGCCTACAGCTCGGGTAAACCCGCACTGGGAGTGGGTTCTGGCAATACGCCCTGTTATTTGCATAAATCTGCTGATATTCATTCTTCGGTCAAAGACATCATCACTTCCAAAACATTCGACAATGGAACCGAATGTCCAAGCGAGCAAACCCTCGTTATAGACCGTGAGGTTGGCGAGCAGGTCTTGCGCGAGTTTGAACGTCTGGGTTGTTATGTTTGCAAACCAGAAGAAGTCGAGCAAGTAGCCGACGCTGTTATCGATGCCAAAACTGGCGGAATGAATTACAGACTGGTTGGACAACCAGCCTACAAAATCGCTCAAGAAGCAGGTCTTGATGTTCCGCTCGATTGCAAAATTGTTTTGTGTCCGCTCGAAGGTGAGTTGCGTCACCACAGATTAGCAGTGGAAAAATTGATGCCAGTGCTTGGATATGTTTTTGTAGACTCGGTTTACGAAGGCATCAACCGGTCGCTTGATATTAATTATGGTGGTGGCACCGGACACACTGCTGGTGTTTTTGCTCGCGACGAAGAAGTGATTTCTCTTTTTGCCGATTCTATAAACGCAGGCAGAATCATTGTCAACTGTCCCACTTCAATTGGCGGATTGGGCGGTGTTTATAACAATCTCAACACCACGCTCAGTTTTGGTTGTGGTACCGGCGGTGGTAACATCACCTCCGACAACGTAGGCATCAAGAATTTAATTAATTACAAAAAAGTTCCCCGTCGAACTGTTTACGACGTAGTCTTCCAGACCACTAACAGTTTGCATGTGAATCCTGGCAGTATCGAGGTCTTGAGTCACCAAAAAACAAAGTCGGCCGTTATTCTCACGACTAAATCAGCCGATAAGCGAGGACATCTTTCTGCTGTACTTGAAAAAATGCCAGAAGACTGCAAAACGCGCGTCTACGATAATATAGGCGTCGAGCCTGATTTTAGCGCTATTAAGGCGGCTGTCGATTTTCTGAGAGCCACCAAACCTGATACTATAGTGGCACTGGGTGGCGGGTCGGTTCTCGATGCCGCCAAATTGATTCGATTGTTCTACGATTATCCCGACATGGATATCAATCATCTTTCTGTCGCATTCCTCGATTTTCGTCATAGAATCGCTCAGTTCCCAAAATCCAACAAAACTAAGTTAATCGCTATTCCCACCACATCTGGTACCGGATCCGAAGTGACACCATTTGCGGTGATGCGCGATAGCGAGAAGCAGCGAAAAATTTCTTTTGTCGATCAGACACTTTTGCCGGACATCGCTATCGTTGATGCCAACCTGACCAAGACTCTTCCACTGACCATAACATGTGATACCGCATTCGATGCTCTGACCCACGCGCTCGAAGCACTTGTGTCTGCCGTTGCTTTCGATTACACCGATGGACTGGCGCTCGAGTCTATGCGATTGATTTTTGAAGCCTTGCCGATGATTCTGGAGAATCCAGAAGATATCGTTTACCGACACAAGCTCCATCATGCTTCGTGCCTGGCTGGAATGGCAATAGGCAACGTCTCTGTCGGGGTAAATCACGCTCTTGCTCACAGTCTTGGTGCAACATTCGATGTTTCGCACGGACGAGCCAATGGGGTGTTCTTGCTATCCACCCTGGATTACAACGAAAACGTTCCAGGAAAATTCGTTTCCATTTCGAACTATCACACCTGGGTGGCAGACAAAAAATATGCTCGCGCTGCAGAATTCCTAGGTCTGTACAAACCCGAAGAAGGTAAAGCCGATACCGACGAAGAAGTGCGCAAAGGCATCAAAGCCCTCAAACAGCGCATTTATGACCTGGGTCGTCTTTGCAAACAGCCGCTTTCAATCTCCGAGCTTGGAATAACCCCAGAAGAATTCCAAAGTAAATTGCCTATATTAGTTAAAGCTGCATTTGAAGACTTAAGTATTAAAACAAATCCTCGTTTTCCTATGATTGAAGAAATGGTTCAGCTCTTCGTCAGTGCCTACCCCGAACGTCAACCGCCTAAATAGATATGACTAATTCAAAACCACACGAAGTAATAATCAACACCATAAGAGTGCCTGCTTATTTTAATGGCGAAATCAACGGCGCCAAAAAATTTGCGAACGAATCTCAAAGCCCAGTTTTGATTAATTTTGCCGAGTGCACATTCATCACCGTAGATGGACTTGAATGGCTCGAAGAGTTTGTTTCTTCTGTAGAATCCACTGGTAAACATTGTCGCTTTGAAAATATGACTCCTAGTATCTATAAAGTCTTTAAAGTGGCCAGAATAGACTGCTTGCTCAGATCCTGTGGAGCTCCGGTTATTCCTGAAGGAGCAGTTTGCTAAAAGCCCATAGGCTTTTTGCTGCAGGTATATATTAAATCTGTGTCGGGGGCACGGTTTCTCCCATGCTTTTTGGATGGGGGCACGGTTTTCCCCAGTGTCTGCTCTGCTCGGGTTGTATAGAGTAAAGGCATGGAAGCGAACGCAATCCCCAGCAATCGCAACCAGAACCCCAAAACGTAGACTCCCGAGGCGCAACTCCAATGACAGCCGGTCAAAACCCCGAAGCCAATGCCAACGATAACGTTGCAGCTTCGAGCGCGACCGAAAACGAAAACACCTCGGTTCGCGACAAATTTCTGGCAGACAGCGGCTTGACCGGCCCTTCTGTTCAAATAGCCTCGATGAATTTTGCCCCAAGCACCCTCTTTCAAGAAAATCAGGGCAAAACCATCAACCAGATTGCGACCGACGCCAATAACACCTTTTCCTGGAAAGCGGACGCTAATGCAATCGCCCCCGGATTCAATCCTGCTGCTGCACTTCCTAACCTTCTTCAGAATCGCCCAGCCGCTCAGTGGAAAGCCGATTTCAACCAGGTCGCTCCAGTTTTCAATCCAAATCAAGTCAACCCAGTTCAAGATCGTACAAACCCAGTTTTTAATGGCGTACGTCCAGAAGTTCAAATCCAAAATCAAGGCATGCAAGAGTGGCAACTCTTCGGCAGTTCGCAAACAGTTATCGCCAACCAATTCCCTGAAGCTAAAGTGTTACAGGGTGACGGTAATCAGGTAACTATCCAATTAGCCAATCTCATGGTGCGTGTGCGTAAGGGTGCCGGTGTCGACATGGTGGTTGCCGGTCAGCAACCGCAAAGTGTTCAACAACCGATCGTCGACATTCCTTTGGGTAACGAGCGTCTTCGCATCGATGTCCAGTCTGGTTCAATCGCCCGCTTCGCCTTGACTCCTGGCGGTTACACCATGTTCGAGTCTATCGAAGCTGATGGACGCAAGATTAAATTGGAAAATGGACAACCATCTCAGGTTAAATATCCAGATGGTCGCACCGATACCTTGTCCCAGGGACGTCTTGTACGAACCGATTATGGCGATGGCAAATCTTTCGAACAATTCGACCAGAATGGCAAACCAGTAAAAGCTCTCAAAAATGGCGTCTATTACGAATATCAAAATGGCCGTCCAACAATGGTCCGCAGCGAAGATGGTAAATTCTTCCAAGCTAATTACGATGCTCAAGGCAAAGTACAAAACTATGTAGTTGGCAAAATCGTTGGCAACAACCAAGCTCAAGTCTTCGAGCAAGGTACCCGCGACGCAAGCGGCTTGCGCATTTCCAAATTAAATCAGACCACCGGTCAGCTTGAAGCAGTAAATCAAGCGGTCGGTGATGTCGCTTTGAGCCCGAATGGGACTATTCAATATCTTGATGCCAATGGCTTCAGACAAGAAGCAAATGGTGTAAAAACCAAACGCGACAGCCGCTTGATCAACACGATGGTTGAAACTCCAGACGGTCAAATGCTTGCTCAACAAGTTCAACCACTCAGATCTATCGTTTATCCAAACGGCAGATCAACCGAATATATGTATTTGTCCGACACCAGTGCCAAAGTAAATGGCATGACTCCTGGACAAAATTCACCTGATGCAGTGTTCAGCTATGCCCGCCGCAATGCTCAAGGTCAGATCGAAGAAATCGGTGTTCGTATGCCCGAAGTTCCTGGTCAGCCTCCACAATGGCTCGAATTTCGTGCCAACAGAGTGGCCGGAAAGACCGCTTTCACTAATGAAGAAGTCCAAAAAGTCTTACAGATTTCAGCCTTGCTCGTTCCCGGCGACGCTCAACAAACCGCATCCAATATGGCTACTTTGCGCTCGATGACCGCAATGCGCGAATTCTTGCCCCAGAGCCAGGATGAAGTTACAGTTGGTGTTCAAATCGATCAAACAACCGGTAAGCAAATCCATGTATATGCTAATCGCGACTACAAAGTGTTCGATGAAAATGGTAGCGAGCATAAGTTCGGCAAAGATGGAGTAATTTCAACTGCTGCTGATGGTCGCAAGTTCTACTACGATTACCAGACGGGTAACACAAGCTACCTTGATGGCAACAAACTTCAGACAGTTGCATGGGATGCAAGCCGCGATGTTCCAGGCGACAAACAAGTGATAATGAACGTAGCCAATGCACAAAAACCAAACATGGAGCGCTTTGGTTCTCGCTACAACGCTCAGCAAATCGAGTTCACTTATGATACCGCTGGTAATGTCGCTTCGCTCAAAATCAAACAGCCCGTAGTTGAAGGAAATCAAGTCAAAGGCTTCAAAGAGCAAACCTATGTCCGCACTTCCGGCAACATGTGGAAAATCCAGGAGACTGGTGAAGAAAGAGAATTGAGCGTACAAAGAGACGAGAAAGGAAACGTATCTGTCTCTGGATACAAAATGATCGACGGTCAGAAAGTTGCTGTGAACAGAACCTTCCAGGCTGATGGAAGCGAAGTCGTAGGCACCGGAGCTGGCGACCAGTACACCCCGCTTTATCAATTAAAAGCTCCACCACCACCTATATCGCACGGTCCAGTTCGTTTCCCTGCAAACGTTCCACCTCCCGACTATATGATGAATCGTGCAAGAGCCATGTACGAAGCTCAAAACCCCGATCCTCAAATGAACGATGGCGTTTACAGGCGTAACGCTCAAGACCAGAGCCTAAGACCATATCAAGCTGCTCCAGAAGACGAATACATGCCCGAGCCGTACAGCCCAGAAATGCAACCACCAGTTTACGATTCACGTCAGCCAATACAGCCACAACCTGAAATGGATCCCAACGATCCAAATAATCCCAATAACCCAAATAACCCACGTCGCAGACAAAATCCAAATCAGCGCAGACCGTGGCGCGCCAGTCCCTTTAAGGAAGGTGGCACCGATTTCCGTCGTCAAACTGTTTCGCCAGATCCTACAGTGAGCGTCACCAGATAATGACTTGCCAGCTTTGTACCGAAGCCTCGAGCTATCCATTGGACCGCGTCATTTTTAGTGATGCCAACTGGATTTTGCGCCACAGCGCAGAAACCGATATTTTGGGATATCTCGTGCTTCAATCGAAAAGACATTTTCTCGATTTATCCGAAGCGACCAAAGACGAATGCACCACATATGGTGGCGTATTAGGATCGGCAATGGATTGTATTCGTGAAGCAACCGAGTGCGAACGCGTTTATACTTTCTCTCTGGCGGAGGCTGTGCCTCACTTTCACGTGCACATAATTCCACGCTCCAAAGATTTCAATCCACAATATAAAGCACGTGGCATCATGTCTTACCCTACAACGCCTGCTGCAAACGACGGCGATGTGAAAAAGATTTGTGCTGCGATGAAAGAGTTGTGGATAATTTAGTTTGTTTGAAATGTTTTGTTTGGCATTAGCTAGCCTGATAACGCAAATTATGATCTATCAACTTGACTAATTAGCTGGCTAACCATTTTTTTGATTTCATGAATTTCTTTGGATGGTGCTTTTCGATCTTTCATATACTCAAAAACACGATTCCAGCTTTCCGTGTATTCATCGAGTTCACTCTGTTCTAGCTTTCGATTCCTTTCTGCTTCTATGGCAGCTCGTGCACCAATTGATTTTGACCACTTTCCGTCAGTCATTATGTTTGAGAATAATTGCGTGCCATTTCGACTAAAGACTTCAACTCGATTTGCCATTCCTTGCTGTTCTACTTTCTCGGCGCTATTTGGAAGTTGTTGATAGCATTCCTGATGGTATTCCATTGGAACAAACCGACCATGACCTCTGACAATTTTTTCCTTCTCGTAACGTTTATGAATACCCCAGAAGCTGTAACGCTCATGAACTGCTACAAAACGCACTGTGACGTCATAACCATGGTCTTTCATTTTTTGAATGATTTTAGTTAATTGTTCGCTGTTTTTAAAAACACCCTCCAGAATAATGTTTCTTTTGGTTTCCATCGACCGGTCCAAAAGCTGTTGTCTCCATTCTGAAGCGTCCAGATGAGTTCTTTCAGCAGCGCGACGATCATCAATAGAGACGACATCTTTATACTTTGGATGGAATGATCGAAGATCGTCCGTATTAACAATCACCGTGTTGTTATCTGGAAATTCTGATTTCGTTACTTCTAGGACCCGCGTTTTGCCGGCACCCGGTTGACCGGCGATAATGACTGCTTTTGGGTTTGCCACCGTGGATGATGTCAAAAAATACGCAGGCTCAATTACTTCCGCAAAGATCGATTTATGTTCGTCTGCGGAAAGTCTAAAGCTTTCGTCCATCTACAAACAATTTTTTCTAAGCAGTGGCGCTAAAAAATACAATGCATGATTGACAATTTCTGGTTTGTCTATCCCCAGTTCGAGTTTTTGTTTATTTAACTCACGAAGTTCGTTTTCTAAGGTTGAGAGCTTATCCTCGTTCGGACAACTAGAGCGCTTTTCTTCAGCTAATTGTTTGGCAAAATACGCAAAACACTCAGAAAGAACTTCAGCAGCTACTTCGCAATCTAGTTGCTGTTCATCAAGAGTTTTTTTAACTGGTAATTTTGTAGCCATTTTACTCACTTAATCAATGCCGTTGGGGCATTCTATATCATTTTAGCATACTTTTCAAGCCCGAAAGTCCTGTAAAGTCTGACAGGCTCATGTATTTGACGAAATGGGATATTTGGAACTCCTCGTCCTGACGCATTCGCCACGGGATTTAACATTGTCTGGCTGGGCTGATAATATACCTTTTGTCTCTAAAGTTATCGAGACATGTTTTTAACAGTAGCGATATAAATTCGGTTATAGAGCGGTTCTTCTAATATTGGCAATTCGAATGTGTAAAGCTTTTGTCCTAATTATCTTTTGTCTTGCCGTGCTTAGTGCATGTGCAAATACTCGTTCGAAGCTAACTGAAACTAAATGCGGTATCAACCACCATTTTACTCAAGAGGGTGTGCCTTCGGAAGAAGAGAAGAAAATAGGTTTAATGGCTTTACGAAAATGGAAATCCTACCAGTCGGAGAGAAGTCGTCTTGCGGACGAATTAACTTTAGGAAATACTCTAAGAGGTTTATCAACAGAGGATGTAGTTGCAGCTTTAGGACCTCTGGAGGCAAATTATGAAAACGGTGAGTTCGAGGCCGGTAAATCGAAAACCATTGTTTATGGACTTCCATTGGAAAATTGGAGTCAAAACGATTTGGTAATTGAGCTGAGTGAGGATGGAAAAGTTGATAAAACTTATATAGACGTAAATTATTAGTAGTTCTGATTACGTCGATTATGTTTGCTTGGCATTTTTGCTAAGCTAATACGCAGAAGTAGCAAAAAATAATAAAGTAAAAAATGCAAGCAATCGAAATCTATTGCACATCAGACGAATTTTGGAGTCGAGTTTTAACCATCAGGAAAAAATTTGATCTAATCTGCTTTGAGCGGCATCAAAGAACCTGCGAGGTAAGACAATTACCGGATTCCGAACTGAATTCTAGCTACCAAATTCGATGGCAGGTTGATGTTTGGATGGGCAGTATCTTGCCTGAAAAAAACAATTTATTGATTCCAGCAAAAGAAGGCTGGATTCATTTTTCTCCTCCCAAGCTTGATCTTGAGTTGAAGAGCATTTCTGGTTCAGATTTTGGGGCGCAAGAGAAGTGGTCGGATGGAGTAGAGTGGAAAAGAAATGAAGACTTAGTGAAAGTCGTTAAAACTATGAAAAGAGAGTTTCGTAAGGGTACCGTAGCTGGAAACGCGGTATATTACTTTCAAGGGGATGTCACCAGAGCTTTCAAGGTGTTTTTCACTCGTGGCGCTCTCGACCTTCAAAATTCGGGATGGACAATTGTTGACTGGGGGGGAAGCAAATTGTCACTTCCGAACGATTTGGAGTAATCTGTTTTTGTTTCAGGCATAATGTGCAATAGGCGATCAGAAATCAGGGTTGATTTCTCGTAATCTCTAAGTCCACAAGCCAATTCAAAAGCCTCTGCTGCTGTGCGGCGAGCGTAATCGCCATATCTTTCATTCCGCAATTTATCTTCTTCATTTTCGGCAAATAAAAGTTCACCCTCATATTCTCCCATCGACATGAAAGCGCTACGCCCGGTCTTTGCTAGAAGTGGTTTTAATTCGGAGTATTTTTTTTCTTGCTTCAGCTTTTTCTGCCGGATTTCCAGAGTATGTTCCTGAAGATCTTGAAGCAGTTCGGAAGAGTAACCAGGTATATTTTCAATTTCTGTCAAAAGCAGTTGGGCCTGTTCATCCTCATCTAGATATCTGTTAAGCGATATTAGCTCATGTATCGTGCTCGAATCGCAGTTGCCGCTTTTGATTGCTGCTGCTCTTTCGTCACGCCGTTGACGTAAAGCGTTTAGTGCTGGTGGATATTTTTTTCCCAGTCGCGCAATTTCTGCTGGAATATAGGAAAGTCGGACTCCTCCCCAGCCACTGACCAGATGGCCATTGTCGAATGCAAAAAGGTAGTATTCTAAAGCCTTTTCAAAGTCTTTGGATTTCGCTACAAGTTCGCGAGCCTTAGTGAATTTTTCATCTGCTTCGTTTGCGATTGCTATGCGGTTTTCAATTTCATTATTTGCGACCATCAGAAAGTAGGTTCTCCTGCATTTCATCTATTATCACTCAAAAATTTAGTTTTCTTCCAAGCTATGGGATGATAATAGGACGCACATAATATTTTTGCCCGTCTCAATCGTTTACTACGCGCTCTGTCCAGTCTATGATCATGTCGAGAAGATTTTGGTGACAAAAGAGCTGCATGAGCCAAAGCGCCTTTCCTGACGAAATTACCCAGAGATACAGCATCAAAGGCATTATTGGTGCTGGTGGCATGGGGCAGATTCTCAGAGCTTTTGATCCCAATCTCAATATCGATGTAGCAATAAAAATTCTGCATAATCTGGATTCTGAAATTACTGCTATTCGTTTGCAGCGTGAGGCGATAGCTGCTGGCAAACTCAGTCATCCCAATATCACTAGAATCTACGATTTCGGGCTTACTTCAAACAATGTTCCTTTTATCGTGATGGAATTTCTCGATGGTGAGATTCTCTCGGACGTCCTTGGTGAAAGAGGGCATTTGCCAGTTGAAGAAACAATAGATATTTTCAAACAGATTTGCAGCGGGTTGGAACATGCTCATAAGAACGGCATTGTGCACCGAGATTTGAAGCCTTCCAACATCATTGTGGTAAAAGATGTATCTGGAAAACAGGTTGTAAAAATACTCGATTTCGGACTGGCGCAATTAGAAAATGCCGAGCAAAAACTCACCGCATTTAATACCACTGTCGGCAGCCCCGCATACATGAGTCCCGAACAAGTTTGCGCTTTAGAAGTAGATTCACGCTCAGATATTTACAGTCTGGGTTGTCTTCTCTTCGAGACTTTGACTGGAGTTTTGCCATTGAAAGGTGGAACGCCAATTGAAACAATGACTATGCAGCGTGACCTTGCACCTCCTCTTATAAGTGACGCGAGCGCTGGTGGCAATTTTCCTCAGAGTCTGGTGATGCTGGTCGATAAATGTCTGGCTAAATTGCCGGAAGATAGACCGCAGACGGCGGAGGCATTGGCTCTAGAGCTGGATTCTGTGCAGCACGAAATTTTGAGGGCTCGCTTTGGCAGTACGGAGTTAGAGCGATCTGACGAATTTGAACCAAATAAATTTCCGCTTCGAACTTTAAAAATAGCTTTGACCTGCGTCGTGGTTGCAGGGCTTGGTGTCGCTGTTGCCAGCGATCAATATTTGAAAAATCTAAATCGGGAGGAAAAAGTTAAAAGCAGGCTTTTTGAGCAGGGAAATAGAAAACCTGCGACATTGAAGACTCTTGTGCCGGAGGCTGAATCGAATAAAGTGCTTGGAGAAGGGCATGAATTCACTTTGTCGAATACTTCGAACGAAGTTGTTTGTGTTTTCAAAAGATTTGCGGTCGACCAGGATTTGAAAAAGATCGAAGGAAAGAAAATTCAAAATGTCGTTTTGAAAGGCTGCCATCAACTTAAAGGATCAGGACTTCAGTATTTGAGCAAACTTCCTCTTACTGCTCTGGATTTGGAAGAAACTAGCGTAGACGATGCAAGTATTAAAAATTTAGTTTCACTGAGCCGTTTATCGACTTTGAAAATTTCATCTGCCAACTTGAGCGATGCTTGCATGGATGAAATTATCAAACTAAAGAATCTCGAAATACTATTTCTAGCTTCTAAAAATCTTACAAACAAAGCCGCTCAAGTAATTCCCTCATTGCCAAAGCTTCGTTTTCTCAAACTAGAATCTATAAAGCTAAATGACGACGTGATGTCGGATCTATCTAAAATGAAACAGTTAGAAGGGTTGTCTTTATGCGGCACTTCCTGCAGTGGAGATATAGGCGTTGCCGTATCCAGAATGTCTTCAGTAAAATCTATTAGCCTGGCTGGAAATAAATCTATCTCGTCGAAGAGTTTAGTTGCACTTGGCGATGCAGGTATCAATCAGCTCGACATAAGTGGTGTTCCGCTTGCAAGTGAGCAGTGGAAAGCGATGAAACATTTGAAAAAACTATTCAGGCTCGATTTGAAAAACAGTCAGTCGTCGAAAGTCGACATCGATTCTTTATTAGAGCTTCCCAGTTTGAAATATCTGGACCTTCATTCCAGTCCTGAGATAAAGGATGATTTGATCGAATCATTATCGAAATTGAAAATTCAATATCTTGACCTTAGCCAGACTGAAATAACAGACAAGCAACTAATTAAGCTGGCAAAAATTTCTACGCTTGTAAATTTGCGAGTTAAAGATTGTCCATCAATCACGTCTTTAGGCGCAAAACAGTTCCATGATTATTTCAATGTTGTATGGCACCGTGACTGTGTTCTGGAGATTTCTAACACGGGCAAGAATTTCGATGAAGAAAATTAATCACACAAGAAAAACCCTGGAGTTTTTTACCCAAAAATTTTCTTTGATGCGCTGTTGAATTTTATCTGATACTGAATACAGTGTAAAAATATTCTGATCGATTTGAGCTTGAAGTGATTTTTCTTTCTTATTCAGCTCGTCTACATAAGCTTTAGTTCGCTCTTTTGTAGAGTCTTCGCCAATTTCTGAAAGTGCCAGATTGAAAGAGGGTGATTCTGGATTGATTAAATCAAAGCATTTAGCAAGAGCAATTGATTGAGTTACAAGACTTTCCATTTCCTGCCTGAGCTTTGGGGTTGGCTTACAGTAGGGGATTCTGCGTATGTCGCCAATCTGAAAATTGACAGTTGGATTTAATTGACCAAGGATGAAAATCGCCAGAGACGAATTTAGAAAACCCAATAAATAATGCAAATTTTCTTCATCGCAAAAGAGCGACGAGCTTGCAATATCGAAGACGCTCTGCGGACTGAGCAATCTGGCTTTGAAGCCGCGTGTTCCAATATACGAGTATGTGATTCCGCTCTTAAAATAGAAATCCTCACCTGGTAATGACTTCGATTGCCCTCGCTCGACTCGAAGCTTGCGAATCGAATCGCCCTGGTCTTTCCACCAGATTCTGTAGGGGGTGGTGGCGAACCACTTATGTCCCCCGCCCTTGTCGTAGGGAACGTAAGAATCTTTTTGCGATTCTTCTATTTGCGAAAAATGTTTCACGAAACGTTTGTTGTCGCAGGTAAACAGTCCGTTTGTGACAGTAATTCCGCTTTCGTCACTATCGAGCTGAGGAAAGCGAGAAAACAAAAGGGCAATTTCTTTCGGGCAGTCTGGCAGGATAGGATTTCCTGTCACGAGGCTGCTAGTGGAGGTCATTTCGGCGTGCGAGATTGTGCTAGCTGGCATTGCTTCTATGCCCGAAAGCTTTGCTTTTCGTTTGTAAGATGCTTCGCGCAAATCTGTATGTCTGAGCTCTGAGTCGATTTCACGACCCTCTTTTTGCTCCAAAGTGACAATGACGCTGCTGACCTTTTCGCCGCTTCGAGTTTCAAAGGCTCCAGGACCAAGCGTCACTATAGATTTGAACTTGAATTCGGCTAAAAGTCTTTGTCTGAGTATCTGATAGCGGGCAATATTCAGAAAGCTTTGCTGACAAATAAAACTAATAGTGCCGTGTTTTGAAACCAGTCTGGTAGCCAGTTCCAGAAATGCAGAATACAAATCGAAATGGGCGTTTTTATATTGCGAACGCAAAAAGGCGACCATTTTTTTTGGCATCAATCGATAGCCTAGGTATGGTGGATTAGCTGCAATGGCGTCGAATTTAACTGGACAATCGTGTGACTCTTTTTTAGCTCCGTCAAAACGAACAAGCTTGAAATTTTCACTTTCGATGCCTAAAAGAAGACTTCCGAATTCAGCATCTGGAGCCTCGATGCAATATAAATTAGGCACAGAGAGTTTTGGATCTGGACTGTTCTTATTTAAATCCAGCGCGCACAAATAAAGCGAAAGGGAGGACAATTTTAAAAGGTTCATGTCCACGTCGAAGCCCCAGATAAGCTTCAGAGCTTGGTTTGGAGAAAGTCCTCTTTCTTTGCACAAATTTTTTAGCGCTTCTGCAAGTAAATGGCCGCCACCGCATGCAGGGTCAAGAAAAGTGTTGGTATTTTCGTTTATCGATTGCTTTGCCAGATAGGTCGAGATCCATCTGGGAGTGAACCATTGAGTGAGTCTGGGCAATTCGTCAATAGAGCGTGATTGGCGAGCCTGAGTGTAGGTAGATGCACTTTCGTCTTGGGCTAGAATTTGAAAAATCCATGCTGGAAGCAGACTGTGAAAAAACTCAATGTTCAAAGGTAAGTCAATTTCGGGCTCTGCAAGAGGTCCACATCTCGATTCCAATTCATTTAAATAGTTTGCTACGCGGGCTGCCAGAGGACTTTCGTCGAGCAGGCAGTCAGGTGAGAGAGCTTCTATGAGCCGAACTCCAGCGTTTGAAAGATTTGCAGGGAGAACACAGCGTGCTGCCAGGCAATAGCATGCTCCAAGCCAAATACCTCTGGATGCGGGAAAAGAGGTCAAATAGCCTTGTCTTTTGAGGATGTCAACAAAGACGATGGCTGAATCGAGGTCTTTCAGTTCGGTAATTTTTGAACTGTTTGAGATGCCTTTAGCTGGTTTAGCCATTTCTTATCCGGAAAAAACGCTGATTTGACGCCAACACAATGAAGATATCACTATGATTGTCAGCCAAATGTTGTCATTTGATGTATAAAATCTAGTATTAATCTCCAAAGTAGATTGGAAGGAGCCGAGAGGAGCTTGGAAACAACTATGGTCAACGCAGGTCTGGAGCACGTAGTAGCAGCATCATCGAGAATTTGCGAAATTCTGGGCGATGAAGGAAAGCTGATTTACCAGGGTTACGACATAAACGAATTGGCTGAAAAATCCAATTACGAAGAAGTTGTCTATCTTTTGTGGAATGGTCGCTTACCGCGCAAAAAAGAGCTCGAGACTTTGCAAGAAGAGCTCGGCGCTAACAGAGCCATTCCAGACGAAGTGACCAAGATGATGAAGACCTTTCCTAAGGACGCAGTTCCGATGGAAGTTCTTAGAACCGCTGTTTCAATGCTTTCTATGTACGATCCAGATTCGGAAGACATGGATAGCAAAGCCAACATGCGCAAAGCGATCAAGCTCACCGCCCAGTTCCCCACCATCGTTGCTTACTGGGACTGCATCAGAAACGGTCGCGAATGCGTCAAGCCCAAGCCTGAGCACAGCACTGCTGGCAGTTTCCTCCACCTTTTGCACGCTGGCAAAGAGCCAGATCCAGTTGCCGTCAAATCGCTCGACGTAGCTCTGGTCCTGCATGCTGAGCACAGTTTCAATGCTTCTACTTTTGCCGGACGCGTTGCTGCTGGAACTTTGACCGATATGCACTCTGCTGTAGTAGCCGCTATCGGCGCTCTCAAAGGACCTCTGCATGGCGGAGCCAACCAGGAAGTAATCAGAATGCTTCTCGATATCGGCTCGGTCGACAAAGTCGAGTCTTATATCGCCAAGATGCTCGAAGACAAGAAAAAGGTCATGGGCTTTGGTCACCGCGTGTATCACACACTCGACCCTCGCGCTGTTCACCTCAAGAAAATGTCCGAAGAACTCGGAAAAATGAAAGGCGACACCAAGTTCTACGATATGTCGGTCAAAATTCAAGACCTGGTCAAGAAAGACAAAGGATTGAATGCTAACGTCGACTTCTATTCAGCGTCGGTCTACTACCAATTGGGTATTGCTGATGATCTGTTCACCCCTATTTTTGCAATCGCCAGAATCTCTGGTTGGACCGCTCACATCCTCGAGCAGTATGCAAACAACAAGTTGATAAGACCTGATGCCGATTACATCGGACCGATGGATCTCAAATACGTTCCAATAGACGAAAGATAGTTCGATTAAGCGTTAGCGCGTTCTTGATATGAAGCGTAGACAATTTCGAGGAATTCTTCTGGCTTGGCTTTGAGCGTTTCGTCGCTTTGCATCTTGCGGTCCAGCTTGTCACGTAGATACGACTCGAGCTGGGTTGCTAACTTTGGTCTGTATTCGACAGCAAGCTTTTTGCGTCGGCGCAGAAATTGCAGTAAAAGCTCGTAATCTTGAGGGCTCAAGCGCCCGATGTCCATCAGTTGATCCGGCTTGGGACTGGTTTCAAGTTCGATTTTGTCTTGCGAAAGGTCCTGGGTTCTTTCTCTGATGACTATTGTCCCTGCCGCCATATCGCCAAGCCTTCGTTCGTGCTTATCGATGAGCATTATTAAAAGACCGATGAAAGCAAGCCCGGTATCTATCATACGGATGAGATTGCGGATGAAAACGGATGGCCAGCCCACAGGTTGACCGTTGGCTTCGACCACCCGAATATGAGTGAGATGTTTCCCGGGAGTCTGTCCTTGCCAGAGTCCTTCGAAAATAATGTTGTATCCGGTGTTGATGACGAAAAGGACGAAAATGGCGAACATGCCAATATATACGAATACTTTGCTTTTGAGTTCGGTGGGAAGTCCCATTTTGTCGATGCCCATACAAATGAGAAGCATTACAATGAGAAAAGCAAGCATCGTCAGCCCTGCAATAATCTGGTCTATCAGCGCTGCAAGTATGCGATTTCCTAATCCTGCAAGTTCGAGGTGTAGGTCAACATTTTCGGGGGTAGAAATCGAATAGTCGGGCTGGATCATATTTTTGGATGAATTTAGAACGCTGGATTAGTCAGAGAAAACCTGAATGGACAATGCTTGAGGACTTGTTGAAAATCCTCGACCGCTCCGGAATAGGCAAGCTTGACAATGCACAATTGAAAGACCTTGGACGACTTTACAGAGTAACTTCGGCGGATTTGTCGAGGGCGCGGGCGCTTCGCTTAGGGGCTGAGGTTGAGGGATATCTGAACAATCTGGTGGTGCGCGCGCACAACCAAGTGTATCAGAGGGACAAAAACCGATGGAAGGACTTATTCCACTTTTTGTGGATTGGATTTCCTCTTCTCGTTCGCCAGAATATTTTTTATATCGCGCTTGGATTTTGTCTTTTTACTATTCCGTGCATAGGGTCTTATTACATGGTGCAAATCGACCCCACTTTTGCTCAACTAGAAATTAAAAAAGGCGAGCCTCTAGTAAACGAGGACTTGTGGAACATGATCGAGAAGAAGCACATGTGGACTGATGCTGCGCAAGATCAAAGTCCCACGGCTTTTGGCATGATTGCCACCAATAATATTCGCGTTTCAATTCTGGCTTTTGCCCTGGGAATCACTTTTGGCTTCGGCACCATCTATATTTTGATTGTGAACGGAATGTCTATTGGTAGTACATTTGGTGTCTGTCAATTGCACCAGATGGCATTACCCTTGATGGCATTCGTCGCCGGACACGGTGTGCTCGAACTGAGCGCCATTTTCATAAGCGGCGGTGCTGGACTGCTTTTGGGCAAGCATATGCTCTTTCCAGGAAAAATGAGATGGGCCGATTCATTAAAAATAGGTGCCCGCAAAGCCTTCGGTATTTTTGCCGGTACAGTCCCACTGTTACTGGTGGCAGGCTCGATTGAAGGCTTCGTGTCACCACGGACGGACCTGGCGGTAAATGCGAAGATTTTAGTGAGTTTGGCTACTGCTGTGGCTCTTGCTGCATATCTGTTTGTACCTAGAGGCGAACCTAAAATTTCATCAGAAAGTGAAGCATTATCTTGATTCTTGAATTAGAATAGTAAAATCCTCGTTTTATTTTTGTAGTTTTCTTAGTAGCGGTCGTGGTAATGATTGGCATCCTGAAGAAATTTAGTAAAAACAGCACTCCTAAAAAAGCCCGCAAAAAACGTCCTCTGCCTCCAGGTCAGAGATTGATCAAATACATGGTTTTTGCAGGCTCTATCGCCTTTACACAAATATGGGTAAGTCAGCAAGGTATTCAAGCCGACCCTGCTTTTGAACCCGAGGCTGCAATAGAAGCTCCTTTCGAGCCTGGTGACGAGCTTAAGCAATTGAGCGAAGAGCTGGTCAAAATGAACAAGTCGAAGACCAGTATAGCTGGCATATATGCCGTAGATCTTGAGACGGGCGAGTATGTCGACGTTAATGGAAACAAGGCATTTTCTGCTGCAAGCATCATCAAAGTTCCGATTCTGGTTAGTTTGCTCACTGCCTGTGAGCGTGGTGAAGCCAGTCTCGACGATATGCTCGAAATCAAAAAAGAAGTGGTGACGAGTGGCTCCGGTCATTTGCAGTGGCGCAAACTTGGCACCAAAATTACAGCTCGTCATGCAGCTCAGCTGATGATGACCATTTCGGACAACACCGCCACCAATATGCTGATTGATTATCTGGGTGGCAAATCCAAACTCAATCGCGAGTTCAAAAAATGGGGCATGAGAGAGACCAAGATTAACAACTATCTGGTGGACATCGAAGGCACCAATGTCACCTGCCCATACGATCAAGTTTTCTTGATGGCTCGCATAGATAAAGGCGATGTTATCAACGAAGAAAGCAAAGCCTTCATGTACGAATTGATGGGGCATTGCAAAAACCGCTCGATGTTGCCGCAAGGCATCGGGGCCGTTGATCCCTCGGCAGACATTATTCACAAAACCGGTACTATCGGTATCATGGTTGGTGACGCTGGTATCGTCACTACTCCAAGTGGAAAACGTCTGGGTATAGCAATTCAGGTCCAACGCCGTCGCAACGATTCGTCTGCAAGTTGTCTCATTCGACGCATGGCAGCCATTACTTATAACCAGTTCGAGAATGACACTATGTCTATTCCTGAAGCTGCATTCGCTCCCAAAGTGAGAGTGCGCGTATCGAAGCACCACTCGCGGCACCACATTGCTCACTCCAAACATAAAAGCACTCACAAGCTGATAGCTTCGAAGGGCAAGAAAAAGAAACGCAGATATGCTTAGTCTGCAGATTTCACTAACAAACTAACTAACAAAAAACGCGGTGGAGACACCGCGTTTTTAATTTCTCTATCTGCCTAAAGACCTAAGGTGTATTACCTGGTCCGGGGCTGAATTGTGCTGGAGGAAATACTCCAGGCATCTGTTGCATTTGCTGCATCGATTGCATTGGTTGCATTGCTTGCAGTCCTTGCATCGAATTCGTGGGCATTGAACTATTGGGATTCATTGGCATTTGCACATTCAAGCCGAGATTCGAAGTTCTTTTGGCTTGACCAAGGAGACGCTGTCCGTTTTTGACGATACCGTGCGATTCCTGGATGTGTTGTGTAATGACAGCAATGTCGCTTTCGATTCTGGTCAATACAGCTTCAGCATAATGATCGGCGCCTTCTTTGATGCGTTGAGCATCTTCGTCAGCTTCCATACGAATGCGCTCTGCTTCAGAAAGAGCTTCGCGACGCATCTGGTCGATTTCGGTCACCACTTGTTTGCGGATACGCTCGACTTCAGCTTGGACAGCTTTCAAAAGTTCAGATTCTTGAAGCAACGCTTCAGCCTGTCTTTTGGACTGACCGATGATTTGTTCAGCACGACGCTGAGCTTCTGCCATCAAGTTATCGCGCTGTGCCAATACTTCGGCGGCGTCGGTCAATTCTTCGGGCAATCTGGCGCGAGCTTTGTCGAGAACATCGAGAAAGTCATCGGCATTGATCAATTTATATTTGTAGAACCCTGCAGCATCTTCTATGAGGTGCTCAAGCAAGTCCATGTGTTTATACACGGTTGTTTGCTTATACATCTGGGTTTGGTTTCCTTGCTGCGCAACTTGTTGTTGGTTGTTGGCAGTGGGAGTAATTAGTGTCGTCATTGTCTTACGATATGCCTCTGCTAAATTGCCTCTTCAAATGGTCATTAACTACGGACGGAACAAACTTCGTAACGTCTCCGCCGAGGCGGACTATTTCTTTGACCGTTGACGAGCTGATAAAAGAATACTCGGCTTTGGTCATCAGAAATATAGTTTCTAGTTCAGGTAAAAGAGTTTTATTGGTCTGCGCCATTCCTAACTCTGCTTCGAAATCTGATATAGCTCTAAGTCCTCGAATCACGCAAGACACGTCATTTTGCTTTGCGAAATCAACTAAAAGACCTTGAAATGAGCCGACTTTAACATTGGGGATTTCCCTTACTGCTTCTTCGATGAGGTTAACTCTGACTTCCATCGGCAAGAGCGGTGCTTTACCGGGGTTGGCGACGACCGCCATCATTACTTCATCAAAGAGTTGGCTGGCTCTTTTCACTATATCGAGATGCCCGAGAGTCATTGGATCAAATGATCCAGGATAAATGGCCCGAGCCAATTAAGTACCTCCTCTTCGCACCTTGAACCTAGTTACCATTAGAATCTTCATCCATTTTAATGGCGATTTTCCATTTGCAAAATGATATCACGCTACATACTTGAAACCTCAAAATGTAAAGTGGATAAGTTTGTAATTTTCTCGATATTTGGGCGATATAGAAATGGATTTGATTATAGATTATTAATAGTAGTGACAGTCTGTCAGCTCTCAATTTTGAAATGAGAGCAAAAACCTCACGACGGATCGACGATACTTTTTTTATATGTGTTCTGGAAAAAGGAAAGTTGATTCCCTCTTCTAACGATGTCGTTAGTCGTTAGAAGAGTAGCCAATATTTCCTTTTTGCAGAGAGTGCCGAAAAAAGACACCTTCGATTAGTAGTGAGGAATATGGATCAAAATCAGGTGGTAGTATTTGCACCAGATTTGATATCAAATATTTGAACGTCAGAGTTTTCGTCCAGGTCGCTATCGTTTTCTCCTTCTTCGTCTTCGTCTGGAAGCGTAGCAAGAGGCAAGTAGAAGCTGAAAGTAGAGCCCTGTCCAATGGCTGATGTAGCTGCCACTCGACCATAATGCTTTTCAACGATTTTCTTGACGATGGTCAAGCCCAGCCCGGTTCCTTTTATAGTATGGACTTTCTTTTCTACTCTGAAAAAGCGGTCGAAAATGTTTGCCAGCGCGTCTTCTGGAATACCGATACCAGTGTCTTTGACATGCACGCCAAGCTCTTCGCCTTCTTTGTCTTTGTAGGGTTCGACCGTTACGGTTACATTGATGTTTCCACCAGATGGAGTGTATTTGATGGCGTTGGTGAGTAAGTTGATGATTACACGCTCCATCGATTCCTGATTGATGTTTACTATAGGCACTTCTCCTGGATCTGAGCTGTGCGGATAAATCAGGTCTATATCTCGTTCCTTGGCCATCATATTTACCGCGCGAGCAGCGGCTTCTATGGCACGTCGAACATCCATTGGCGCCATTTCGAGCTCCTGGTCAGCTTCTTCTAAACGGCTCAATTGCAATACGTCGTTAACCAGGTGCATGAGACGGTCGGCTTCATTGTCTATGATTTGCAAGAATTCACGATAAACATCGGCTTCGAGCTTGTCACCGTGGTTACATAGCGTGTCCACATAAGACTTGATTGAAGTGATTGGTGTGCGCAACTCGTGCGAAACATTAGACATGAACTCGTTTTTCATGCGTTCGAGTTCTATCTGCTTGGTGATGTCCTGCATGATCATTACCGAGCCGATGAACTCTTTTTTGAGAAAAATAGGCGAACTGTGTAAACGTACGATGCGCTCACCAAGCTGAATGGATTGAATCATCGGTTCTGTTACGGCAATTGCCGATTCTGAAATCTCGCCGTTTTTTTCAAGTGCTTTATCAGAGGGGGTGACCGAATCTGTAAACGCTTGCACTATCTGACAAATCATTGGAGCGTCAGGACCTTCGCTGCAGAAAACGAGAGGTTTGCCCAGCATCTCTTGTGCTTGTTTGTCGAATAACAAAAGAGCTGCCTGGTTTACAATCTGGACTTTGTTGTCTTTATCCAGCACCACGACGCCATCGGCGATAGACATCAAAACGAGTTCCAGCTTGTTGCGCTCGGAGTTGAATTTGTTGCGCTCGGCCATGAGCGAATCTACGTTGTGCTGGTCGTAGAGTTTCAACCGGCTGGACATATAATTGAAAGCCGTAATGAGTTCGTCAATCTCTTTGCCTGCCTTGGTTCCAGTTATCTGGTGACCGAAGCGTCCAGCTGCGATTTCACTTGCGCCTTGAGCAAGAGTGCGAAGCGGTTTGTTGATAATGGCATAGTTGACCCATACACCAAGGGCGCCGAGAATGCCTACCAGCCCGAAGATGGTGAACAAGAAATAGTTCGTTTCTTTAGGTGTGCCTAAAAGAGTAAAGGTGTCATTGTCTAGTCCAACCCAGCAAACGCCGAGGTCTTTGTTGTTACGACGCATCAATACCGCAAAATTGGTTATGCTCCGGTAGCCTCTTGGGCTTTTGTGAACGCCCGGAACGCTGTATTTATCAAGGGGTTGGGTATAAATTGGAAAAACGTTTTTCAGGTCTTCTTTCGAATTCGGGTCCAGCAGTACGTTTCCGTTCTGGTCGCAATAGACGACATACACAAGAGCTGGTGTATGACCTTTTTCGGTCAAAATGTAATATCTAAGACCCTCTAAATTTCCAGAATTGGTCAAGGCTTCAGCGCCGCCTCGAGCAAGCGCGTGAGCTAGAGCCAGACCGAATTGATTAATTGAATCGTTAATTTGTTGCTGTGCTCGTTGTACCCAGACCCAGGCTGTGAAGGTCACAACGCCTGAAATACAAACCAAACCAAGGATGACGAGCTGTTTCTGGATCGAAATTCGTCCCCAGTGAAAACGCGACTTAGCTATGAGCTTGATTAGATTTACTTTGATATCCATAAAATCAATTCTTTAAAGCCATTCTCATAGGTTTAGCGGCGGGCTGTCAAGGGAAGATTTTAGACAGATCGTCTCTTGAAAAACTTGAATCGATAACATCAATGAGTACCAGAGCAGAAAACGGCAAATGGTGGCAGTTCAAGGCATCGAACTTTAACGAGGGCGAAGTGCTTGATTTGGTCCAGGAACACATGTATCTCGTTCGGCAGATCGCCAAGCGATACAGCCAGGCATATCCTGACAGCAACGACGATCTGGTTCAAGTCGGTTGTATTGGTTTGCTCAAGGCAATTTGTTATTACGACCCAAATCGCGCTAATGCAGCTAGTTTCAAAACGCTTGCCGCTTGTTACATTCGTGGTGAAATCAGACACTATCTGCGTGACCATTTGACTCTGGTCCAGATTCCGCGTCGATTGTCCGAAATCAATTTGCAAATTTGTCAGCTCGAAGAAAAACTGGCAAGGTCACTCGAGCGCTCACCCACAGTGCAAGAATTGTCGACTTTCTCTGGATACTCGGTAAATGAGATTCTAGAAGCACAAAAGTCCTGGGATGCTCGTCTGCACTACGAATCGCTTGATGGCTCGCCAGAAGACGATGCTGGCGAAGACCGTCGCGGTTTGAGCGACATCGTTGCCGACAAGCGTTATCAAGATTTGCTCAATATGTCTGAAGACAAAGAAGTAATTTCGCAAGCGCTCAAGTCGCTGGGTGAAAAAACTCGCCAGATAGTTGAGTTTGTCTTCTTTTACGACCTTTCTCAGAAAGAAACCGCCTGTGTGCTTGGCTTATCCGAGATGGGAGTGTCGAGGGCCATAAAATCGGCTTTGCAAAAATTGAAAGAAACTATCGATTCGGTCGAATCGGAGAAAAAAGTGCAAAAGTCCAAATAAGCACTTCCTGACATTTAAGATTAAATCGAAGATTATGCGCTTCTAAGCCCTTGAAAATCGGTTAGAGCCTGCTAACATATGACCCTTTGTAGACCTTTTCTACTGGAACCTCAGAGCAGACCCTAATCGTGAGGCAAAGGCGTGATGGACAGAGTATTACTTTCCGATGAGGAAAGATCCGCAGCAGCAGTGCCACTGACCCAGTTGGATGGATATCTAAAGACGATTATTCGATTCAAGCTAAGAGAATTCATTCATTTGAATCCTTGTTTCAACACGGCACCCGCGCTCGACATGAATGCTTATCCCATTGATGTGCGCAATTACAGACGCATCCTGACCATGGAAGCAACCGAAAATGCAGTACCAAACCGGTACTCGCACGTTCCGCTTTCGGTTCAGACCTGCCCGCACAAGAAGCGTGCCAAGAATTTGCGCAGCTCTTTTCGCAAGGGCAACTGTCGCTAGAAACTATATATAAATGAATGAAAAACAGGAGTACCCGAGGGCTGCTCCTGTTGGCTTCTTGTCTAACTGGTCGGGACGAGAGGAATTGAACCTCCGGCCTCACCCACCCCAAAGGTGCGCGCTACCCCTGCGCCACGTCCCGATAAGCAGTATTATATTGAGGTGCTCTGTCCATTATATTACATTTGTCAGTGAACCTTTATTTTTGGCGACCTAGTGAATTTAGACCCGCAATCATTCTTCTCCTTTCCACTCGATGAATTTCAGCTCGATGCCATAAAACATCTTGAAGATGGCAAGAGTGTGGTGGTCTGCGCGCCTACGGGCTCCGGCAAAACAGTCGTGGCAGAATACGCTGTTGAAATTGCTCTTTTATCGAACAAACGTTGTTTTTACACAACGCCTCTAAAAGCGCTCTCCAACCAGAAATTATTCGATTTGCGCAAAAAATTCGGCGACGATCGGGTCGGATTACTAACAGGTGATGTCTCTTTCAATCGCGAAGCGCAGATAGTGGTGATGACCACCGAAGTCTTTCGCAATATGCTTTACGGTACCGTATTTGGTGATGTGCGCGACAACCTTCGCGACGTCGCATCGGTCATTCTAGACGAATGTCATTATATGAATGACACCGAGCGCGGCACGGTCTGGGAAGAGTCGATTATCTATGCACCAGAGGATATTCAGCTTGTGGCATTGTCTGCCACTGTTGCAAACGCCGATGATTTAACTACCTGGATTGACGAAACGCATGGTGCGACCGAATTAGTTTCGTCTGATTTCAGACCGGTTCCACTGCGCTTTTATTATTTTGGCGACAGGCAAATTTTCCCTCTTTTGAGTCCTGGTGGTGGCATAAACAAAGTAGTCAAAGAACGTTTCGGAAAGTCGAGACGCTATTCTCAAAAAGAAATGCGCGATGCAAGAAACAGACAGGGTAAGGCTTTCAATCACCCAGGCGACGTGCTAGCCACACTGTCTGCCAAAGACATGTTGCCATCGATTTTCTTCTTGTTCTCGCGTCGTGGCTGCGAAGAGCAAATGAAACAATCAAAAGGCATTCCTCTTTTATCCAAAGCCGAGATGGATGAGCTCAAAGTTTGTGTCGACGAACTTACTGCAGGCAATCCAAATCTGAAAAACCATCCGCATATGCCATATCTGCTTGAAGGAATGGCAGTGCACCACGCAGGTATGCTCCCTAGTTGGAAAGGTGTGGTCGAAAAACTATTTCAAAAAGGCTTGCTCAAGGTTGTGTTCGCGACCGAAACTCTTGCTGCTGGTATCAACATGCCAGCGCGCTCATGCGTAATCAGCTCGCTTACAAAGCGCGCTGACGAAGGTCGCAGAAGTCTTACTGCATCTGAATTTTTACAAATGTCTGGACGTGCTGGAAGACGAGGAATGGATGATGTCGGTCATGTGATCGTTTTGCACAGCATGTTCGAAATAGCTGATGATGCGGCTAAATTGGCAACGGCAAAATCTGATCCTTTGTCGAGCAGATTTACTCCTTCATACGGAATGGTGCTCAATCTGCTCGAACGTCACAGCATGACAGAGTGTCAGGAGCTTATCGAGCGAAGCTTTGGTCAATTCATCGTCAACAAACAACTTGAACCGCTTCAATTTCACCGAATCGCGTGCGAAAAGGAACTCGAGCGTCTGGCGAATCCGTTGTGTCCAGGCGAGATAGGCGATCTGGATTTGTATCAGAAAAAACTTTCAAGTGCACGGGCTGGGCACAAACAAATTAGACAGATGAATAAGATTCCGTCTAACAAAGTGCCTGATTTGCAGCAAGCGATAGAAGGCATCAACGCACGTATCAAAGAAGATCTGGCACAGGCTAATTCTATGCCCTGTCATGGTTGTCCTGTGCAAGATCCTTGCAGTAAAAAAGGGCATCGCATCGAGAATTTAGAAAAGCGCATCAAAGATATAGACCGACGTGTCGCTCGTGAGACCGCAAAATACTGGCGGACTTTCAGCGCACTGTCGAAGATTCTTACCTCCAAAGGCTATCTGGATCCAGACACTCATAAGCCTACACACAAAGGTCGCATGACTGCTGCTATTCGCGGTAGCAACGAATTATTCCTGGTCGAAGTTTTGTTATCTGGACTTTTAGACAATCTCGATATTGTCGAACTAGCCACAGTCATAAACGTGCTTGTGCAAGAAGAAGGACGCGGCAATCAAGACATGGCCAAGCGTCGCATAAGCGGCACTGTGGAAATGGTTTTAAACGAAGTGACAGTAATCGCCAAGCGACTAATTAAAACTCAACGCGACCACGACATCGATATTCCGGTTCATTTTGCAAGACATTTTGCACCCTTTATAGAAATGTGGGCTAATGGCGCGACCTGGAAACAAATACAGCTTGCAAGCCCATTCGACGACGGCGACATCGTGCGTGCGATTCGTCGCACTCTAGATCTTGCCCGCCAGTTTGCTCGGGTCAAAGGTCTTCGCCCCGAACTCATCGCTCGTCTGGAAGATGTAGAGCGCGCCATCAATCGCGATGAAGTGCTTGAAGACGTTTAAATCTGGCTTCATCGTCGATCCAGGAACCGAATTTATTCTGATTGATGGCTTTATTCAACCAGTCAGGAATATAAGTGGCTGCCTGTCTCAATTCGTCTCTATCGACCGGGTTTAAATACCTTAATCTCGCCATCTTATTTGGATCTTCTCGAATTGTGAGTGATTCGATTCTTCCTTCAAACCAGAATTGCCTTAAAAGATTTCCCGCCCGTGATTCCCCTAGATTTAGCTTGCGATTACAGGCTCTTTTTAATTCAATTGTTTTTCCATTAATTACTACAGTTCGTGTCTTTCCATTGATGAGAAAGACCACTTCTTCTCCATTCATGTGCTTCACCACTCGCAAGCCCATTAATTCTGCACGTTTTCTTAACACCTCTTCTGTGGATGGCTCGCGGAATCTGCCTCGTTTATCACACTTCAAATAGATGCCGTGACTGATTCGTTTTATATATTCACTTTTGCATAATACGTAAAGGCACTGATCAACTGCAGTCCGATGTCCAAATTTTAAAAGTTCCTGAGTCGCGAAAAGTGCTTCGAAATCCAGCCTGTTGATGTAAGCCTTGACGCAATTGGCAATTTCACCTTTCATAGAATTCTCCCTTCGTCGTTCTATTCAATTAATAAGACGACTTCAAGCACTCAGGAGTTCAATTTAGACTTGTCACTTTCTTTTCTTCAAAAAAGGGTCAAATTACTCATTTCAAATTGTAGGTGGCTTTTTTCGACCTGTTTTAGAAAAAGGAAAGTTGATCCCTTTTTCTAACTGCATCGTTAGATAAAGGGCGCAAATTTCCTTTTTGTAGAATTGGAACTAAAAAGAGACTTGTAATTTGTGCTGAGGATTTAGCTCGTTTTAAATCTGAGTTTTGTTTTTCTCGTCTGAATCTAAGCCGGCTGGCGCTTTTTGAGCTGGAGACTTAATATTTTTGACGATGAAAGTGACGATTATGAGAGCTGCAATTGGCATTGAATAACTTTTGAAATTCAGAAAAGATGATCTAATCAGATCGGATGGAATTTCAAACATATCCATGATGGTAAAAACAAGAGCGCCCATAAAGTCGCCTGCAGGAGTCAGCCACATCAAGCCCATCAGTACGACAAAGCCGATATTGCCATTGCGCAGGGCGGCGATGCGAATATTTTCTGGCATCCACGGCTCTATAATTCCCCAGCCGTCAAGAGGCGGTAGCGGTATCAAATTTAGTATCAGGGTATAGGTCTGCAAAAAAATCAAGAGTGCAAAGCTCGAATGCACCAAAGAGTTAGAAGAAAAAGCTTCGAAAATAAAGAGAAAGGCAATGAGACAAAGAAAAGAGAAGAACGGTCCAGCGAAAGAAACTGCAGATATCCAGAGTCGTGATCGCAATAAAGAGTGTTTGATATAAACTGCTGCGCCGGGCAGAGGGATTCCGCCAATCAACAAAAAGAACAGGGGTAATACAAGAGTGGTGGCTGAGTTGAAATAGACGACCGGATTGAGTGTAAGATAGCCACGCTCTTTTACAGTGGTGTCGCCTCCAGCGAAAGCGGTTACGGCATGCCCGAATTCATGCAGGCAAACAGACAAAATCCAGACAATGATAATTAGGATGGCAGATTCCATGCCTTATATTTTAATCGGTTTCTCGCATTTGGAACAAAGAGAAAGTATAGTTTCGACCACTTCTTCTATAGTCAAAGTGTCTGTATCTACTTTCACGGCGTCTTCAGCCTGTCGAAGAGGCGACTCGGCGCGAGTCGAATCTTTGTGGTCGCGCTCGATTATGGCAGCGAGGATTTCTTCGAGTGTGTCAGATAGTCCCATCTTTTGAATGTCTTTCAGACGCCTATGCGCACGCACCTCAGGACTGGCAGTGAGAAATACTTTTACTTCGGCATTGGGCAAAACGACTGTGCCTATGTCTCTGCCGTCGAGTACTGCATTTCCAGCATGAGCCATAGATTGTTGCTGTTTGACCAATTCTTCGCGCAGTTCTTTTTGAGCCGAAACCGGACCGACCAGTTCTGAAATTTCAGGTAGTCTTATGTCGGTCGAGATATCTTTTCCTTCAACAAAAACACCAGTGGTGGCGCCAGGTTTGAGGGTGAGGTTGCAGTTGCGAGCAAGCTTGGCAAGGGCGGGTCCGTCATTTGCAGAAACGTTGTGGGCGCGCGATAACCAGGCGATGGCGCGATACATGGCACCGGTATCTATATAGAGATAACCGAGTTTGACTGCCACCATTTTAGCTACGGTCGACTTGCCAGCTCCGGCAGGACCGTCGATTGCAATTTTCATTATGGTGTCGAGACGAAAAGCTTTTTCCACCAGGGCAATGCAACATAAGCTTCGTAGCGCTCTTTGTGGTCTTTCAAAAGTTTGCGTGCATCTTCGAGTTCTTCTTTGAGAATTTGCGTTTGAGTTCCGCGCATTTCAAGCAGACGCATCGAGTTTGCCATATCCTGCATTTGGCGCAGATCTTCAAGGTGCATCAATCTTTCGGTAGCAAGTTCTTTTTGAGTATCTGCCAGTTCGCGCAATAATTTTTCTACATCAGATGCACGGTCTATAACAATTGTCGGGTGCTGTTCTAGTCCATTTTCCATCGCGGTTTCGGCAACTTTAACCAATTCGTTCCCGGCTTTCTTGCCCACCGACAAAAGTTTTTCCAAACTAAAACCAAAGTCGAGAGTGCTTTTACCCGATGGTTCCTGGGTTTTTGTTTCTTGTACTTCGCTTGGAGTTTCCATTTTGGGTTTTGTTATATTGCTAGTGCTGCGTCTGATGCGAAATCCGGGTGGCGGAAGAATTCTCCATTCGACTTCGCCATCGAGTTTCATTTTGCGAGCTTTCCACCCCTCGGGCAATTTATTTCCCCATTTACCAGTAATGCCGCGCTCAATTGCGGCTACCGATTTTCCAAGAATGCCAGCTGCTTCTTCAACAGTCAAAGCCGGGCGTGGAACATCGTAAGAATAGATGATATCTGATTCTTCGGTGCATTCTAAATCTTCATCGTGATTGTCCACACAATCCTGATCGTCATATGTCGGGGAAGGCGAAAAGTCTTGTCCGGAATTTGCCGATTCTTCGACATCGACGACTGTGTCGTAAACGGCTTCCGGCGCTGTTTTAGGCGTTTGTGTCGAATTTGGAATTTCTACTGACTGACTCATTTCGCTTGCATCTCCACCCAAAGCGTTTCTTTTTCCTTTGCTCAATCAATTGTCGGACCTATTTATAGAGAAGACAAATTACATGTTTGCCACACTTCTTGGCAAGTTTGAGCCGGGAAAGTGACGTGATGCTTAAAAGCTAGAAGGTGACAGGGTTTTGACACCTTGTCACCTTCTGGGAAAGCTTAATTTCTGTGCAAATTTTTACTTAATTAAGCGTGACTCAGCTTTCGCCCAGTCGATATTGCTGTGGAAAGCTTCGATGTATTTGGGTCGGTCGACTGGTTTGTAATCACGGAACCAGGCATGCTCCCAAACGTCCATGACCAGAATCGGTACGAAGCCAGCAACTACGCCGTCTTCGTGCATATTGATCCAGTGGTTTGAAAGTGTTTTGGTTACTGGATCTTGGAAGAGGATAGCCCAGCCCACACCGCGCATGGCGCCGACTTTGAAGAAATCGTTTTTCCAAACATCGATAGATGAGTAGGTTTCGGTAATCAATTTACCAAGCGCGCTCGATTCTTTGAGTTCGCTTCCACCCGACTTCATGTTTTCGAAATAGTATTCGTGCAAACGCATACCATTATATTCAAAGCCGTAACGACGTTTGAGTTCGGCATACTCAGGTGTGCCGCTCTTTCCACCTTCAGTCAACTCGATAACTTTTTGGTTGAGTGTGTTTGTGTTGGTGACATAACCTTCGTACAGTTTGAAGTGGATTTCCAAAGTTTCGTTGGAAATGCCGTTCAGGTCTTTCAATTTAGAAAAGTCCTGCGCTTTGTAAGCGTTGTAAGAAATTTTGTGTTGTAGCATCTCTAGCTCCTATGCAAGTCTTCGGAGTGCTCGCCTTGCTCGAACAGCAAGTGGGTGCGAGTCTCCTCACAAGGACCTATAGTGATAGCATAAAAAGCTTCTCAAGGGGCCCTGTGAAAGCCCGATCAAATCACAAGGAAAGATTAATTCGCAAACGAGAATCCAAGCGGACTGGTATCACGCATGGTGCTGGCGAAAATTAAGGAATGAGGTCGGTGAGACGTTTGCGTGTTTTTGGTGGTGCTGCTTCTTCGGGAGGCGGAGCGCCGAAGTCGGGTTGAGACGGTGGCAATTGCTCGGGTTGCGCAATGGGCATCGCAGCAGGTGCTGCAACCGGCGCCGCTGGAGCCGCTGGAGTAGTTGGAGTAGTTGGAGCAGGTTGTGCTGCTTGTGGTTGCATCTGTGGTTGATTGAAGGTTTGAGCAAAACTATCTGGAGGCATCGGCTTGTTGTCTGGGCTCATGTTCCAGCCAAGCACCTGGAAAGCGACATCGCAGCTGCATTTGCGAACATGACAAATGCCCAGAGCGAGCATTGCTTGTTCCACTTTCAAAATGCCTTCGGCAATCATATTGTTGAGATAAACGGCACTGTCAAGCAAAGTCGTATCGACAGCGTTGATGAGCAAAAGCATTCTGCCCATGAGCTCAGTGTCTTTAGAGCCCTGTTTGAGAGCTTCTTCGATGTCTTTTGCTGTAATGACTCCACCTAATTGCAAAAACTGATAAAGGGGGAGATTTTGAGGAATGGTTTGGGAAGCTGGTTTTAGCTGGGCCATCGCTTCGTCTACGCTCATGCCCTGTTTGGCTACATAGGTCAAAACCGTTCCAGAATCTGCCTTTGGCAGTCTTCGCTCGGCCACGTGTTTTTGAATGGCTAAAGCTGATTGCAATAACGGCTCGGTCAAATAGTTCTTTTCAATTAGAACGGCACCAATAGGTTTTTCTTCTAACAATCCTACTTCGACCACGCTCATCATATTGTTTTCGGTCAAAATGCCCGCCATGACAAGCAATTCGCCAAGCCTGATATTTTCTTGGGTAGGAATATTCAGACCGCTTTCTTTGAGCGAATCTTCAAGCGAAATCTGGCGCTCGCGACAGGCTTTGAGACCAGCGAGAGCTTGTTCGCGCGAAATTTTGGAATCGCGAATAAGAATCTGGGCATTGAGTGCTGCTGCCAGAATTTGTTCGGTGATAATGCCGTAAGTGACGAGCACTCGCCCAAGAGGCAATCCGGCTAGTTTAGACTGAGCCAGCCCCGAGTCGAGATTCTCTTTGGTTAAAAGTCCGGCGTCGATTAAAAGTTCGCCTAGCTTGTTGGTTAGGCCTCCAGCCTGTTCTTTCCAGCCTGTCTGAGAAAGCGCATCGTCCAGGGATATGCCTTTTTGATTGGCTAGCGTAAGTCCTTTCAAGACCGTGTCCAGGTCTATAAGGCTGTCTTTGACCATTGACTGCGCCTGCACTGCAGCCTGCAAATTAGGCTCGGTGATGAATCCAGCCATGATCAAAACTCGTCCGACAGGAATCGATTGCTGCTTTGCAATCAACATTCCTTCCTTGAGCTGATCAACGGTCAATAATCCAGCACGGGTGAGTAAATCCCCCAACTTGACTTGCGACGCGTTTTCTGACATTCCAGCCCCTGATATCTAATACTTGGATCCTACCCAATATTATCGCAAAGACTTTCAAAAGACATAAAAAACTGACCGAGGTATAACCCCCGGTCAGAAATCTTTATCCACAATGTATTTGTTCAAACGATCCGACTAAATGCGGAACAACCCTCGATGTGGGTTTAATTTGTAGGTGGATTTAGGTTTAAGTTGGCAATCCTCCGGTGTGATTCGGAACCAACACTGTTGATATACCCAGACCTAACAGTGAAATGGGTTGCCTACACTACATTTTCGAGAAAAAACTGTATGTGGGGGAACACTTTTTCGTAGTTTCCATATGTTCAAAAGCTTTATTTCCTGTAATACTGAATGTCTAATGCAAAGATGATGTGTCGCAGGTAAGTGATGGATAAGTTCATTCTTTCGGCCAAAAAACGCATTTTCGTACCAGGCGTGTTGCTGGTAGTTTTGTGCGGATGGCTGGGCGTTTGCTACGCACACTACATGAGTTATTGGCACGGCACTATTTTTCGGGTCCAGACAACTGATTTCAATCTTTTGCACCGCACATTGCCACCTCTTTTGTCGCGCATGATTATCGAAGGACGCGATGATCTCATTCAGGACACACTCAATTCCAGTTACGGTCTTTTTGGGCTGGTCGTGACTGATGCTACAGGCAGCAATATTCTTTATAAAACAGACAAGGTCTACCACCACGAGTCGTGGCAGTCGAATGCGCACGAGGAGCTTTTGAGCAAGTGCGACGAACCATACGATTTATTGCTCGATGGCGCGCCGATGGAACCTGTTTATGGTTATGAATCGCCACGCTCGCGCAAAGCCGTGAGGTTGCCCACATATTTGAATAAGAGTCACAATAGCGGTCAGATTTTAGGTCGGCTCTATTTTTTCCGCACTGTACCTCCGTCTTTTCTCAAAGACATTGGCGCTTTCATTATCAAACCTTTTGAACTGTCGTCGTCGCGCCGTGGGTATCTTTATATTTCGGTCAATTCACTGACATTGTCCGCGGTACTTTTGCTTCTTTTCTGGTTGCGTAAGCGCGGTTTAATGCTCAAACAAAAAGAAATCGAATTGGTCCGCTCAGAGCTTACTGCTCGTAAGAAAGTGCTGGAGCAACTTACAAGCGAATTGACTGCTCAAAAATCGCGCAAAGCCTGGCTTGAAAAAGAAGCCGATCGTGCTTACAAGCGGGCACTTGGTCTGCGCAATTCACTTGAAAAATTGAAAGAGTCTTTGTCGGTGACTTCTGCTGTAGCAGGCACACAACAGAACGTCATGGTCCAGATGCGTGGACCAGACTCGACCAACGAAGGTATCAAAGTGCGTCCACCGGCTCATCCATCAAGCGGCATCCTGGACGAAATCGATGCTATTCTTCCTGGCTTGAGCGATAACGCCAGCGCCTTAAAACAGCAAGCAAGCGTCTTGCACGATTATTGTGCCACCCTGGAACACAGACAGCACGAGATGCAAAGAATCGTTGACAACGCCTTCAGCAACTCACTTGGCAATGTACTCGAATCTGATCCGCATGCGATGGTGCCGCCAGCCATGCCTGGTGCCGAATCCATAGACATGAGACCGTCCTAAAAAGGTTTCGGTCAGGCGCCTTTGGCAATTTGGGTGTGATAAAATACCGACTGGGGTAGAATCTCCCTGTGTGGGGTAAAATACTGCGTGCCCCGCCATTCTCTTTGGAGAATGGAATTCTCTCGATCATGGGTTAAAGACCAGGCTTTAATGAATCCTGTTTCCAATAACAGAAAACATTTATCTCTTTCAGCTGTTCAAGATGCAAGCAGCGAGCCCGTCTATAAACGTGGCGTGCAGTATTACCGTCGCAAAAAGGTTTTGAAGTACGAAGAAAGCGACGACAAAGGTCAAATTGTCGCTCTCGTTATAGGCTCAGAGCCTCAACCTTACAGAGTCGAAGTCAATATAGTGGACGAGAACACTTTTACTGCAGAGTGTTCGTGCCCTTATTTCGAACCAGTATGCAAGCACTCGGTAGCTGTTTTACTCACCCATATAGCCAGGGTCAAACCGGGCATTCGCTTTGACGTGCACGAAGGCGAGAGAAGAAACGGACAGCCTGAAAAAGAAAAAGCACCAAAAGCCAAAGATTATCTAGAGGACCCATACGCCAAAGACGCAGTCAAGGACCCTGCAGAAAGCAATGGCAATCTGGAAGAGCCAAACTTCGAGCTTGGTCTTCTGGTTCTTGAAAAACCGCTTGCCATGATTGTCGGGATTATTCCTGAAAAAGTGGAAGGCAAAGTCAATATTTTGAAAGTGCCGCCAGAAGTGGTTGGTACTCTGGAAGATGGCTCACGCCTGCACAAGCTCGCTCGCTATCTTACCGACCTGCCTCAAACAACTAAGGGGCAAGCTGGTGGACATAGAATCCCACGTGGCGATGAGGGGCTCGTACTTGGACATTTGAGTCTTTGCGCCAAGCTCATCAACACTGCCGATTCACAAGAAATTACTTTCAGCAAAAAGGCGTTGCTACCGCGTGCGGTGCTATCAGAAACAGAGAATGGCGAAATACTCTTTCGTTTAGAAGGTGTAAAAGAAGACGGGACTACTGTCAGTGAGCCAGTCTTTTTCATGGGGCAATCGAGCTGGGTAATGGCAGATCATGTGCTTTATCCGATTAATATAAACTCGTTGCACAAGCTCTTTCCATTCTTCGATAGTTATGGGCAGATGACAGTCAAACTCGATCTGGTCACCAAATTCCTTGGCGAGCTTCCTGTGCTCAAAAAGAAAATGGCAGTGGTATTAGACGAGAGTGCGGCTCCTTTTCCAACAGTTATTTCAGAACCTCCCAAAGTCGTCATTCAGCTAAATGAAAGGCGTGGAGCGGCTGTAACCAATAGTGAAAACGAAGTGGCGCTAGAAGTGACGCTTGGATTTCAGTATGGTGATTTGGTTTTGTCCTCGCGCGACGAAACAAGCGCAGTAGAAGAAGAAACTTATACAAGAACGATTTCAGATAACGGAGCCAGTGTCTGGGTGCGCCGCTTATGGGACCAAGAAAGTCAAATTAGACTTTTCTTGAATAATTTGCACCCCGAGAAACTGGTGGCTGACAGATTCTTCTTTGAAGCAGAACCAGCTCTTGAAACTGTTTTCTATTTGTCAGACGAACAATCTATCGGCTGGAATATCACGGGCTGGGAAAATCTTTCCAAATACAAAGTGAAGCCAAAACCGCTCACCGTCAAAGCCAAGCTTTCGCTCAAAAAAGATTCTTTCAAATTTGGTTGCGACCTGCTCTTCATTGTAGAAGACGAAGGCAAGACGGTCGAGCTGCCACAAGACATCGTTTTTGCTGCATTGTTCAAAAACAAAGCATTTATCAAAGCTCCTTCCGGCGAGCATGTAAGGCTTCCTATCCAGACTCTTCTTGGTCTGCTCAAGACCATCGGGCAAGGACAGGAAGGCGGAATGCGACCGCTCTATCAAGCACTGTCTGTATTGCACGCGCTTGAAACACACGAGATTCCTTACGAAGCAGACAAAGGCTTCCAAGAATTCGTCACCAAGATTCATAACTTCCACGACCTCGAGAAAATGGAAATCCCGGCAAATTTCCAGGGACAGTTGCGCGAATATCAAAAAGATGGATGCAACTGGCTTGGATTCATGCGCGAATATGGACTGGCTGGCGTTCTTGCCGACGACATGGGTCTTGGAAAAACCATCCAGACTCTGGCTCTCCTTTCGAATCACTACGCAAATAAATCTAAAGGCACGAACAAAGCACCGTCGCTCGTGGTGGCACCTACATCTGTTATTTATAACTGGTTGAGTGAAAGCAGAAAATTCACTCCCGATCTAAATTGCGAATTATTCATGGGTCGTGACAGAACCGAGCTTCTGGTAAGGCTTTTGAAGGACAAAGGAAAAACGCCTGACGTCGTCTTCACTACATATGGTATCATTCGTCGCGATTACGAAGAGTTGAAGAAAATTCAATTCGAATATGTAATTCTGGACGAAGCCCAAAACATCAAGAACCCAGAATCTGTTGGTGCAGTAGCTTCGAAGAGTTTGAAGTCGTTCCACAGACTGGCATTGTCTGGTACACCAATCGAAAACAGACTGAAAGAATTGTGGTCGCTCTACGATTTCTTGATGCCAGATTTCCTTGGCAATTACAAAGATTTCAACGAGACTTTCGAGCGCCCAATCGAAGCGGGACTCGAAGGTGCTGGGCTCAAGCTCAGAAAAATCGTACATCCTTTCATGTTGCGCAGACTCAAAAATCAGGTCGAAAAAGATCTGCCCGAGCGTACAGACATTGTCCACTTGTGCGAATTGGACGACGAGCAGCGCTCTATTTATCTCGATGTTCTGGATGAATGTCGCGAAAAGGTTTTTGCTGATATCAAAACGCAAGGCGTGGGACGTTCGTATGTTTCGTCTGTGCTTGCAGCTCTGTTGCGCTTGAGGCAAGTCTGTTGCGATCCTCGATTATTGAAAAATCGCGAAGTGCCGGAAACAGCTGGTTCAGCCAAGCTCGAAACTCTAATTCACATGATAAACGAGCTTATAGACGAGAAACACAAGATACTTATCTTCTCGCAGTTCGTTGAAATGCTCACCCTTATCAGAAAAGAATTCGAGAAAACCGGCCTTGTCTATGAATATCTCGATGGACAGACACCAGCTAAAGACCGTCTGGACAAAGTAAACAGATTCAACGCCGATCCGAATATTCCAGTATTTCTAATCAGTTTGAAAGCTGGTGGCACAGGTTTGAACTTGACTGGTGCCGATTATGTCATTCACTATGACCCATGGTGGAACCCTGCTGTAGAAAATCAGGCTACCGACCGAGCTCACCGTATCGGACAGACCAAGCACGTATTTAACTACAAGTTAATTACTCGCGGCACAGTCGAAGAAAAAATTCTTGGTCTGCAAAAGAAAAAGAAAGAGCTTGCAGAGCTTGTAGTCGGTGGAGATGAGAGCGTCGCTAAAGAACTTACGAGAGAAGATCTGGAATTTTTGTTCTCGTTCTAACAGAATTTGAGGTTTAAGTGAGTCTGAGATATTCGTCTAAACTTTTATTTGCCTTACTAGTATCAAATTTCGTGTTTTGTTTTGAAGCATCTGCCGACCTGGCTGAAGATGGAATTTCTCTTTTCAAAATCGGGCGATATAAAGAAGCTGCTGTAGCGCTTGAAGAAGCATGCCAGAAAAGAAAAGATCAACCCGATGTTCTGTACTATTATGCTCTTTCTCTGCAAAAGACAGGGCAAGCCTCGAAATCTTATGCGGTTTTTCATCGCATCGTGACAATTGCTCCTTCGTCGCAAGCGGCTGTATATGCGCGCCAAGCTATGGGGTTGCCACCTGCAGGAGGCGCTCAAAGCACAAAAGCGCCAGCCGCAAAGAGCACAACTGCATCAGCACCCAAAGGCTCGCCATTGCCATTCGATTGTCCGGTGACAATGTATCCCGGCTCCAGATTGAATGAAGCGACGGATGTACCGGCAAAACTATATGGATTTAAATCTATAAAGTTACATGCTATCACCACACCTCAAAAAGTCATTGACCATTATGAGGCGGAGCTGGCAAACAATAGCGATTGGAAATTACGTGAAAAACTTCCCGGGGTGGAAACAGATAAGCCCAATCCCGAAGGAAATAAAATGTGCGGAGAGATTACTTATTTAAATCAGAAAAACTCAGGCTGGGCAAAACAAATGAGCATTACAGTTGCCGCTCCTCAAGTGAAGCCAGAAAAAGATATCGCAACTGTTATTGAAATTACTTTGTACGATAGGTCACATTTTCAATAGCTACAAAGATGTGCACCAAATGTGGTGAATCAAAACATGAGACTTGCAATATGTATTTGGGAAAATGACGCCATAGCTCCAGTTGCCTTTCAATTCGTGATCTTTCCATTCAGCCCCTAAGGGAGCATCGTTTGCGATAAGAAGCAGCATGACTTCTTTCAGGCGACTCAAGTCGTATCTTCCGGAATGCGAGAGGCGCTCCCAGTCTTAAAAAAAAGACTTAGTGTAATCCGACTTTCTCGGTATCCGGGAACATTTATTTGCGCTTGTTTTTTTTAAGGGAGCTAATTAAGTTGTCGGATTTATCATATCTAGCCCGGCGAGTTTTAACGATCTCGTCTGCTTCTTGCATAGCCTGACGCGTTTTCGCATTTGGTACTTTAATATCAAAAGGAAGTGCTTGGTCGGAAATAACTCTGTGTAGAAAAAGGCGAACAGCCTCTGACACAGAAAGCCCCATGGCTTCTAATGTTGAGCTGGCTTGTTCTTTGACTTTGTCATCTACTCTAATGTGAATCATGCTGCTGGAGCTGGATGAGGACATGACTAGTTACCCCTGTATATCTACTTGTTAGTGTATCTCAGATGAGATACACTAACAAGTTAAATTTCAGAGTTCTTAAGGTGCCAGCTGTGGCGTTAGCGTCTTCCTGGACCGATAATATACTTTATGTTCACAACCGATAGACGTCTCAGCCCAAGTAATCATCTTCATGAATTTAGAAGACTTTTGGAATGTAATAGCCACTATGCAGGAAGATGCAGATTCACTTGAATCGCATTACGTGTCTTGCAGAAATAAGCTGAAAGAACTTTCCAATGCGGAGTTAGTTGACTTTTATGTACAGCTTACTTTGCATAAATATAAAGCGTTTGATTGGGATCTGTGGGCAGCCGCGTTTATCATTAATTGCGGTTGTAGTGATGACAAATTTATTGATTTTCGAATCGGCTTGATTTATCAAGGCAAAAAGACCTTTGAGTTGGTTCTTGAAGATCCAGAGTGCTTGGTGGATGTTGAATCTGCTCAACGCCTGCTTAATTATGAGCGATTTGGCTATGCACCTCGATATGTGTTTGAAGAAAAAAATCCAGATGGACCTGATATTGATGATTTAGCGGATGAGAAGCTCTACATACTGGACAGACCGAGATTTCCCCATGGAGAGGCATGGGGAGACGACATAGAATTAAAAGAAAGATTTCCTCGACTCACTGAAAAATATCCTGACTATCTTGATCCAAATGCATTCAAAAGCAGACCTCAAGTCCGATAACGTCGACTATGTTTCACTTTTGGCTAGTGAAGATAAATTGCCCAATGCTCATTGAGCGTGAAATAGTCTCTCCCCCAGATATCATCCATCTTCTTCAGCGGAGTTTCCGAGTAGACCAGACTATTGCAGTCTCCTTTGTGCATCCCCCAGTTCGTGTTGAACGAAACTTCAGTGCCTTTCTTGGAAATGGACATAAGTCCGAATTTTTCCAGGTGATTAATGCACTCTTTTTCCGTATCCGGTTTAACTCTTACCGGAAAGTAGTTCGAGTTTGTAATTTGATATTCATCAGTTGATTTCTTGGTCACAAGCACGTCGCTAAAAGGTTCTTGCATGAGAATTGAAACTATGTGCTCAAATTCGGCAGGCTTCTTTTTATAGCATTTTGCAATTCCCGACGTAGTGTGCCTATTTGGATAAATAAAACTGACAATATATCTCAAATAGAGGTTTCCTACAGGCGTGGCAATCAAGAAGAAAGTCATTGCAACAAGGATTATTACAATGACCAAGATGGCGCCGAGTTGTTTACTGAAGGTCATTTCAATATTCTAGCTCAGTCTCATAAGGTGAGTTATGGTTCAAAATCGATTTCAGCCTCTCTAAGTTTCAAGGCGGCACGATGAAATTTCACTCGGTCATTGATTTTGGCTTCATCTTGTATTGAGCTTGACTTAATTCATACAGTGTATGGCTTATGATTAAGTTAGACAAAGCGAGGCGGCAATAAAATGGGATGGAAATGTGGATGTGTTTTCATTGGTAGTATTGAAGATGGCTACTTCTCAACTAAACCGCTACATCAGCCAGAACTGGCCCTCTCGATACATAAAGCCTTAAGAGGAGAACCAAGAACTGCGGGCTCACCACATTACTTTGATATTTGGCCTGACCAAGGAAAAGTGGTTATTGGAGCATATGAAAAGGGGGCGTTTGTTGCCGACCAAAATTTTGGAGATTTACTTGAACGTGGTGAGTATGATTTGTTCGATTCCGTGTCAGCCTTTTACAAGGCTAAAGACTATTTAGCTCTAGCTCTGCATAGCGTGGTAAATTATGCAGCTTTTGCTTACTGCAAAAACGGCACTCTAAAACGTGGTTTTGCATGTTCCGCCGATAGTGGAATAATTCTTCAAGTCGGTGAGATTTTGCCTGAAGAAACAAAGCAGTACGCAAATTCTTACGAACGCGATGGCGAAACTATTTTTACTTGTGTCATAAGAGATAAAATTGAAGAATTCACAATAGATTGTATTGCTGAAGAAATGGTCTTTGATTTGGCTGCAAGACCGTTGGGTAAACGCTTGGATGAGTTTGATGAAAACAATTTGCAGACAGAACTATTTTTGCCTGGTGAAAAAAAGAATAAAGATAGCTCGACTGGGAAACCTCAAATCTCTCAAAGACCATTCTGGAAATTCTGGTAGCAGTTCTCTTTTTGCGACTTAGTGAATTTAGTAAAAAGAGGCAGATGATCAGCAGATAATGGCGCTTATGGTTCAGCGCGACGGAGATTCAGATGGAATTTATGAGAGCGAGGAGCTTTTCTTTGTTTACCGCATTTGAACCGGAAAAGTAGCGTTCATCAATTATTCTGTTTGCTTCGCTTTCGGACATATTCCTCAAGACAGTTTTTTTGGGAACGTGCCCTTGTTGAACTCTTCAAATTCGTAAGAGTATGTTCCATCAAAATGGTAATAGAGATCAGTAGTGGAAAAATAATTCAAGTCGCCACCATAGAAATAAATTGAGTAAATAGCAGGATTCGGATTTGAATGATCGAACGGAAGGTTCTGGAACTGCACAAGGTGCTTGGCTAAGAAATCTCTATCTTTTCCTCTCGCTTTGGCAAGTTGCAGCAGATTTTTCCTGGTCAGTATAGGAGTTTCTGATGTGACGTTTGAAGGTTTAGATTTGGACTCGCTATTGGCAAATTTCCACCAATACTCAAAGCGATCCAGAACTGCTTTGACTATGTCCAGCGGGACTCTGCCTTTAGTTTCTGTATCTTCTCCAAACAATTCAATTTGAAAGGTCGTCATGACATTTGCTTGGTCGGGTGTTCTTTTGGCAGAGACTTCCTCGCTTAGTTCCAACGTCACAGAAGATAATTCTGGTTTATCCTTTGCCAAGTGAATATACAAGGCTAGATTTGGATCATTATTCTTTTCTGAATTCATTGCGGGAGCAAATTCGGCATGGATACCAAGTTTGTGAAGTCTTTCAAGAGATGATTCTCGGGCTTCGGTTAAAAAATCTGGAAGATCCTCATATCCCTTGCCTTTAAAAGTACTCATGGCGCAAGAGAAGGTTGACTTCTTCAATCCTTCAAGCGGCTTACATCGCAAATGTGCATTGTAGGTTTCAAAATTTATAGGTTTCTGGAAGTGTAAATGTCTTTCCAGGATGCTGAGGTGGACTGGATCTAGAACTAGATTATTTGAAAGCATTAAATTGGTTCTGGAAAACTCTACATCCAGGGGATCTACAGCTATTGCTTCTAATTGAAGTTGTGAAGCCAGGAGCAAAGCAATTATTGCGGTTAGATAGATGTTTCTTGCTTTCATAGGCTGTTCATTATAGCTGGCTTCAGTGAAGTGTCATTAGGCTGATAGGTGCATTTCAAATCCCGTTAGATTGGTGAGTCCATTTGTTTGCCCCATCTCCAAGCTATACTCGTACCGTGATTGGAAACTGCTGGCCAGCCAATGACTTCACGAAAGGTTCCATCATCCAATTCTATTGCCCATCCCCAGAGATCTGATTCAGGATATGGCGGTGCAATGTGAGGATCAAACTGGCCTTCAAAGTAAGAGAACATATCTAGGTATTTATCTGCAGCGGCTGTGAGTTTAATATCTCCGTACATAGCCATGCCTTCAAGTGATGCATTTTCTATAGTGCCAATGAGTTGTGATTTGTGTATTAGTTTCATCATTCGAGAATCTCCAGAAAACGAGCTGGAATAGGACCTTTTGCTAGCATTTCGTTGTCACCTTGTACGAACTCCTTAGGCATTTTCTTGAAATTAACTGCTATAAAGCGCCAGGGAATTTTCGCATCAAATCGAGAATCAAAGCCACGACTGCCAAATCCGTCAAAAGTCCGTGCGCAAAAATGGCTGACCACAAAGTGCCTGTTCGTTTATAAGTTATCGCAAGTCCTGCGCCATAGAGCGCAAGACCAATCGAAAGTATTTCTGCTGCCACTGGATATAGTATCAGGCGGAAAATGAAATAATGATAGAACGCGTATAAAAAAGAGGATACTATAATGCCAAAGTGCTTGAATGGCGGCTTCTCGATTTTATCCAGTTCTTTGAAAACGATACCGCGCCAGTAAATCTCTTCTATAAAAGGATTGAAAGTAAAACAATAGATATTTAAAATCCAGAGCCATTCTTTGCTCCAGCCCATTTTGACCATTAGTTCGACTGTTTTTTGATCCGAAATTACAAACGTGCCTAACGTTTCAAAGGCGAGCACTGTGATTCCGCTAAAAGCGATTGCAATTAAAGTTATGGCAAGAACAAATTTGAGCGAAGAGCGTTTTAAATCTGACTGCCACAATTTGCGTCCAATTATGACCGCTGGCAAAAGACAAATATAGTGATAAAGCGCGTATGCCCAGACAGCACTATTGAGCATGTAAAGTCCTACGAGCATGGCTGCGACAGGAAGCAGGCTCCAGAGAATCAATACAGTGATTTTTTTTGAATCAGTCATGTCGAAGACTCATTTAGAGTTACAAGAAAGACTATCCTCTGCATAGCGTGTTTCTTGCCAGGTCGCTTCAAGCTGAATCTGGGTGAATTTTGGATCGTCTAAGGGTAAATCTTCGAACCAGAAAATGGGATTGCCGTCTTCTAGCAAGTCGGTTTGCAGTGTTTTGAGCAGTTTTTCATCGCCATGTATTTGCCATGGGCGCAATTCTTGTCTCAAGCTGAGACGTGCCGCCGCACCACAGGCGGTGCCAATGGACCATTCGATCGGATGGAGTCTGTAAGCGCCATTGGTTATATGTGTGGTCCCAATATTTTTACAAGCCGCAAGAATATTGTCGCCATCGTGAGGCACAAGCGATCCATAAGGAATCTGGAAGGGCTTGGTTGCTTGCGCTGCCCCAGGTTCCTGACGCCCGTGAATATCGATGGGATAAAGTCCGATGCCGACCGAATCTTTGAAATGGCGTGAGCGTGTGCCTTTGAAATATTGAGCGCCAATATCAGATTCTTTAATAGTGGTAAGAGCTTTTATGCGCCTCGACTCTCTGATATATGGATAAAGAGACAGTCCGTCTTTCGAGCCAAGCAAATCTTTGCAAAGCATGAATTGCGGGAAGCCTCTGCCGACACCGTCGTCGTGCGGGGCTTCGGTCTGAAGCCAGTAGAGAAAGCTGAGACTTATGTCTTTGGCTTTCTGAAGCAGCTCTTTCATTTCTTCGCAAGTTTTGTCCAGAAAATTCATATCGCGGGTGTCATTCGATTCCCAGTTGATCATCGAAATGTCGCGCGGATAAAATTCGGGCTTAAAATTATCTTTGTCTATCAGTCGTCTGTAAGTCCAAAATGGCAAAAGCTCAGATGTAGTGCCGTCTTTGTTCTCTCTTTTAGCTGTATCGAACATTTTGAATCCAAGCAGACTGAATTTGCGATAATCGCGCAAAGTTTCATAATCGTCTGGTTTTTGGATAGTATGATTTTCGCCTTCTCTCATTTCGAGCACAAAAGGATAGACGAAATCTTGCACGTTTTGGGGCGCCGCTTCTGCAGGGGCGTGCGCCTCGCCTGTATCTTCTTTGCTTTCCTGACCAAAAACATAATCGAGTCCGGCCAGTGGAAGCAAGTCACCGCATTCGGTGGCGTCAAGTACTATCTTGGGTGAGAACTCGATTAACTGTTCATTTTCCAGATTGAGACAGAGCACTTTTTTTGCTTCGATTTTGTTTTGACCGGATGAGTCAATCTTTGTAGTCGTTTCAATTTTTACGCATTTATGTCGCAAATAAACAGAAAGTGCACCGCTATCGATACCGGGTTTTAAAAGTCCGTCTATGGCATCCAGAGCCGCTTTTGGTTCGAAAGACAATCGCGTCACCCATGAATTGCCGGGGTGGAAATATTTCTGTTTTTTTCCTTCGTCACTTGCCATGCTCAGATAATGCTTTCTGATATCGAGGCGCAAGTTTATATAATCGAGTGCTGCTCCGGTCGTTTCTACAAGCCAGTTTTCATCCAGTGCAGACACTGCCTGACTGGTCATTTGCCCGCCAAGCCATTTGGTTTCTTCGGTGAGGCAGACTCGTAGCCTGTTGCCATTTGCATCGGGTTTGAGTGCAGAAAGTGCCGCTGCGACGCCACCCATACTGCCACCAACAATTAGAATGTCGCAGTTTATTGTATGGGCTTGCGATTTCGCTTGAACTGTCTTAATTTGAAGCTCTTGGGCATCTAAAATTTGAAATGAATTCATTGCACAAATATACACTCTTTGCGTGTATATGATGTAAGCTTATGTCCGTATTGGCGTCACATAGAAATTGAATTGGAGTTGTATATGCTGACCAGAGATTTGCAGATGCTGCCGGCTCACATTTTTTCGAAAGCGTCTAAAGTTAAATTGCTTTTGATGGATGTTGACGGCGTTTTGACCGACTCTTCAATCTTGTATATCGTCGACAACGGCAAACCGGTTGAATGCAAGGCTTTCAATTCCAAAGACGGGCTTGGACTTTATCTACTCAATCAGTACGGTATAAGCACCGGTGTAATTAGTGGCAGAGTGTCACTTTCGGTCGAAGAACGTGCCCGCATCTTGAAATTCAAACATGTCTATCAGGGTCACATGGACAAGCAAGAGGCATTCGAAAAAATCCTTGCTGAAGAAAAGCTCGACCCAAGCGAAGTCGCATTTGTTGGCGACGATTTTCACGACGGACCATTAGTCGTCCAGAGCGGGCTTGGTGTGGCTGTAGGCAACGCAGCAGAAGAGCTTAAATCGGTCGCGGATTATGTTACGCGCTCGCCAGGTGGAGCTGGTGCTGTGCGCGAAGTTTGCGAGTTGATATTGAAAACCCAGGGATATTGGGAAGAAGTTTTGAACAAATACCAGCTGGTCAAAAAACGCTAAGTTGCACCAATACTAAGGACTGGCAGCGCGGGTATTGTTCACCATCAGTTTGATGGCCGCTTTGAGAGTCGCGAAAACGCCCAGTCCTTCTAAAGCTACAGCTTCGAAATAAGGCACGCCGGTGTGATTGAGGTCGTTTTCCAATCTGTCGATTGAGGCGGCATCGCCTAAATCGCGCTTGTTGTATTGCAAAATCCAGGGTGTATCTTCGATTTTGATGCGATTATATTTCAAGTTGTCGAACATGTTTTTGAGCGAGTCTACATTGGCGGACAGGCGAGTTTGGCTTGAGTCTGCAACGAAAATAAGACCATCGACACCGCGCAAAATTTGTTTGCGGCTCAAGTCATATTCTTCCTGACCAGGCACGGTATAGAGCACTACGCGAGCTTTGTAGCCATTGGTCAGCGTGAGATCGAGCGGCATGAAATCGAAAAACAAAGTACGTTCTGTTTCGGTAGCAAGCGAGATCATCTCCCCACGACAACTAGGATTGGTCTGAGAATGGATGTATTTGAGATTTGTGGTTTTGCCACCAAGACCGGTGCCATAATAGACCAGCTTGTATGTGACTTCTCGTTTTGCGTAATTAATTAAGGGCATCGGTTTCCTAGCGGCTTAAATTAGCGATCTATATTTTATCGGCTCAAGGCTCAATTACAAGCCTGGAACAGGTTTATTGTGCAGTTTCATGGCAAACCAGATTGGTATATGACATTTCCGCCCTTTTGTGGCACTGCATGGCGCCATTGAGCAATTCTTGCATAGTCATGGAGCCTGGAGCGTCAGGTGTAGAGATTAAACCGAAATGTTCATACATGCTATTGCCAAGCGCCGCCATTATTTCTTTTAGCAGGGCATTCGCCTCATTAGTGTCCGAATTGGGCAACAGCAATCCGAAAGTTTTATTATTTACCTGACCGATCATGTCAACGGGTCGCAATTTTGATTGGACTATTGACAATGCACGCCTCAATTCTTCAGGGCTTAGCTGCTGTGGCTCTGTCACTGCTTTCAGGCAGAAACAGGCAAGTGAAAAGGGCGAATGGAACTGATTGAAACGATAAAACTCGAGTGCAATGAAGTAAATAAAAACTTGACCGTCGTAAATGCCCAGGTTCTGGTCTAGAACCGGCTGCATGCAGCCTTTCATCATGTTGAAATCGAGCCCAGTATCGACTGGTTGAGGAGCTTCCGATTTCTCGGACTTTTCAGATCTCAGGGGCTGGGTGGTAATCTGCAATAAATTAGCCGAAACCAGGTTGAAAATAATAGGAATCCACTCAGCGCGTCGAAATGGTTTTGCTTTGAGTAATTCTGCAAGACTTTTACCAGGTCCAATGGCGCGAAAAACGGCAAGTTGCAAATTTGGGTCTATAGGCACGCCAGACGAAAGGTCTGGATGGGCTTGAAAATCGGCATCTGAAACGCGCGAATTGGGCGAGAGTAAAAATGCGTTTTCATTTAACCCGCGTGCTTCCAGATAATGAATTTGGTCGTTGATAGCTGAAACTTCAACTATCAGACTTTCAATTCGCCTGGTCGTGGTATTTGTCGGGCTGGGACTTTTCTCGTCTTTGACGAAACGGAATTTTCCACTTCGAGCAGTAACCAGGTCGACAAGGACTTTGTCGCCGCTTCCACTACCATTGGTGGCATGAATTGGTTCGCCATTCTGGGTGTAGATGTCACCGCTGCCTTCCGTTCCGCGCACTGCAAGACGTCCGGAGAGCTTTTCTTGCATGATTTTTTCAAGCACTTTGTGCAGCGGAAGATCGGCTATGCTGCCTTCTAATTTACCCGATGCAGCTTGGACATTGGGGGCGCCGGGTGCGCTAGTCGAACCAGTTATGTTTTGAGCCAGTGCTCCTTGGGCGCCAGGCATTGGAGGCGGGGGTGGAGCCGAGCCCAGAGTGGAGCGCACTTCTTTGGCTTTCGGTTCGGGAACCGGATGTTCACCGGTGAAGCCGCCCAAATTTATACTCGATAAGCTGTCGTTACCACCTGCAGGAGCCGCTACGACTCCGGTCGATTCGGCCATGATGATGCTGTGAATCAAGCCTGTGTCGATCGTTCGGTGAGCCCACATGATTTTGTTCTTGGTAATCTCGCTCTGGGACATCACCCATTCCGGGTCGCCCGATTCGTCAGAGGTGACGGTCAAAATGAATAATTTGTCTACGCCTTCGACTGACCAGGTTTGCTCAATCGTTTTGCCCTCGTCCTTTTTTGCCAGTTGGAGCATTCCATTAACAACGTCGAGTTCGGGAATCCCCCAAACTTGCGGCAGACGCGTTATTCCGGGCGTTTTGCCCCCTGTTCTTGGAGGCGCTGGTTTAGGACCTTTTGAACCGAACATATTTATTTTTAATTCCCAAATGTTTTCTTGCTGTAAGCCCAATAACTTACTGCCCAATTTTAGTGAAAACGATTCTACCTCGAAGATATACTTAAATTATGGAATTAAAGAACCAATTTACTCACAAAGGCAGATACTGGCACCCTACTGATACTCAGGGGCAAATTCATTGCGACCTCTGCCCGCGCGCCTGCGTGCTTAAAGAAGGCGACCGCGGCTTTTGTTTTATTCGCCAGAATTTAGACGGTGAAATGTATTTGACCAGTTATGGTCTTAGTACCGGTTTTTGCGTCGACCCGGTGGAAAAGAAACCGCTCAATCATTTTTTGCCAGGCACGAGCATACTGTCTTTTGGGACGGCTGGCTGCAATCTGGGCTGTCGGTTTTGTCAAAACTGGGACATAAGCAAATCGCGCGAAATCGAGCGCCTGAGCGAGCGCGCTTTTCCGGAAGATATCGCAGAAGCTGCCTTGCGTCTTGGGTGTCGAAGTGTAGCTTTCACTTATAACGATCCTGTTATCTGGCTTGAATACGCGGTCGACACCGCACGTGCCTGTAGAGAAGCTGGCATTAAAACAGTTGCTGTAACCGCCGGGTATATCACGCCTGAGGCAAGACCTGAATTTTATGCTCAGATAGATGCAGCCAATGTAGACCTAAAAGGGTTTAGCGAGCGCTTTTACAAACAGCTCACTCTTTCGGAACTGGCCCCTGTGCTCGACACTCTCAAATGGTTGAAGCATGAAAGTGATGTCTGGTTTGAAATTACAAATTTGATCATTCCTGGTGAAAATGATTCAACAGAAGAGTTGAAAGGAATGTGCGATTGGATTGTTACTAATCTGGGTGAAGAGGTACCAGTTCATTTTACGGCTTTCCATCCCGATTTTAAGCTTATTCAGCACCAGCCCACTCCAGCCAATACACTCATAGAAGCGCGCGAAATCGCGATTGCAGCTGGAATTAAATTTGCTTACACAGGTAATGTGAACGATAAAAAAAGACAGAGTACTTATTGCCCGAAATGTCAAAACCTTCTCATAGAGCGAGATTGGTACGAGCTTGGTAAATACAACATCAAAAAAGGTTGCTGCAATAAATGTGGCACTAAAATCAGCGGCGTTTTCGAAGACAAAAAAGGAAACTGGGGACGCAAAAGGTTGCCAATACTTTTTGATAAATAGCTTTTCTTGCCAGCTTATTAACCTTTGACTTAAGATAGTTGTAAATGAAAAGGGGAGCAGACACTTGCAACTAGACAAAAGAGTTCTGATCGCTTATGCGCTCGCCATAGGTTTTGCGCTCCTGCCACTTGGTTCCATCGCTCAAGAAGATGCTCCAGATCCAGGCGCTGTGCCTGGGGCTAAATCGACTATTCTGGACAAATTGAAAGATAAATCGCGCCAGCCGCTCAAAGTCGAGCCCGAACAGAGCAAATCACATGTCATGTCAGTTCGTGACATGTTATTTGAACGTCAGGTGGAGCACGAAAAAAATCTTATCCACAAATTTTTGCTTGGCGTTGCCATCATGTTTTCTATAATCGCTACTATTTTATTCGTCAGTCTTCCGCCTCAAGATGCCGACAAGCTCAAGGCTAAAACCAATTAAATGTGGCTCGAGAGTATATTGATGTTCGTTATTGGTCTTGTGTGCATCGGTGGTGGTGGCATACTGGCAAAACAGTCTTTTGAAGACGCCAAAAACGTTTTCGAATCACTAATTTTTTCTATGGGAATCGTGATGTTGGGATTTCTTTTGTGTTTGTGGTCTATAATCGGACCTCCAGGTTAGACACACAGGAGATTGATAATGCGAACCGTTGCCCGGGCAGTTATTGCTGTAACCGCCATTTCTCTTTGTTTGGGCTTTGCGCCGACCTCTGCTAAAGACAGTGACGGTCGGGCAGGCAACTGGAAAAAAGGCACCCAGGGGGCGCCCAATCTCGAAAAAGCTCGCAAACTGGCAAAGGAGAAACCACAAAGCGCCGATGCCCACAACGACCTTGGCTGGGCTTTACGTCAGAACGGCAAATTGAAAGAGGCTGAAAACGAGTTACGCAAAGCACTAGAGCTAGATGACACTATCGCCTATGGACATTCGAATCTGTCTGTCGTTTTACTCGATACTGGCAGACCCGACGAGGCTGTCAAAGAAGGACGAAGAGCTTGCGCCATAGACGAAAAACAAGCTATTTATCACGTCGTTCTGGGCAATGCTTATGCTGCCAAAAAAGATTTCGATAAAGCTGCCAACGAATATAATTACGCCATCAAGTTAAAACCAGATTATGAAAATGCTTTCTATAATCTGGGTCGCATACTTTACGAACAGGGCAAAAAGGCTGAAGCTGGATCCGTTCTTGGCGAAGCACTCAAGCTTGATCCCGATGATGGTCGCGTGCTTGAGATTCTGGATAAATTAGTCGGAACCTAAATTTTCTGGCTAGCTCGCCTGAGGTTCTTCCACCTTAGTGCATTGCTCCAGTCTTGCTAATAGTTCTTTAGCCGACTGTAAGCGCATTTTGCAGTCCAGATGCATCAACTCGCAAACCAGGTCATTTATTTTTGGATCGATTGCGGGCAAGCTGTCTTTTATCTGTGCCACTGCCAGTGGTGTGGGATCTTTTCCGGTCAAAAGAAAAGTTATCACTGCGCCTACCGAATACAAATCGCTTTGAATATTGGCTCTGCCAGAAAATTGTTCGGGGGAAATATAAGATGGTTTGCCAACAAGCGTTCCTGTGACGGTGCCAAGAAACTCGTTGGCTGAGCCGAAATCGATTAAGACCAGACTGCCTCGAATATCTAGTACCAGATTTTCTGGTGTGAGGTCACGGTGGATTACAGGCGGATCTTGAGCATGCAGATAGTCCACAACTTCGGCTAATTGTTTGACCCAAGTGAGAGTTTGTTTCTCTGATACAGCTCCTTTATCGTTTATGTAATTGCGCAAATTGACGCCGTTCACTCGGGCAAGAACCATGTATTGGCGATTATTCTCGACGAAATAGTCAATTACTTTAGTGATTTGCGGGTGTTCGAGTCCTGCCAGAATCAAGGCTTCGCGCTGGAACAATTCGTATGCTTTTTCGCGCACATTTTCTTTGGACGATGGTGGCACTACTGCTTCTTTTAAAATCGCTGGCGTTTTGCCCTGCCATTGACACAAATAAATTGCAGACCAACCTCCTGCTGTCAGAGGCTGAACCACGGTAACTCTTCCGTCTTGTAATTGGGTTCCGGGGCTCAAAGGAGTAAAAGGAGTTGTAGACAATCGTCTATGTGCTTCTTCCAGCCAGAGCGATGTGAAACTGGTTTCGGAGTCTTTCATTTCATGGCGTGCACCAGTAATTTTTTCTGCCAGGGCAAGGAAGCTCTGGTCTTTGGTCCATTTGTTCGCCCAGAGTGAAATCGCTGAAACCAGTTTGTCTTTGTTCTCATATGAGAGTAAGTCGAGATTGAGCTTGTATGGCTTCTTGTCTTTAAAAACGAATTGAATAGTGTTACCTTCGACGGTGATTTTTTCAACCTGGCTCCAAAAAATAGTCTGGTCATTCTTGTTTGATTTATCCGGCAGCATCAGTCCCGAATCGGTCAGAATGAGCCTGGTTTCTCGATTTTGCAAATAACGCTGAAAAGAAATATAAAAGCCTGTAAGGAAAGTGAAGGCTGCAATCAAAATCAAAAAACTTACCACTGGAGAAACAACGCCATGAGTAAGTAAAGGAAAAACAATCGGCAATGGCGCTATAGCCAAGGTGACTGCAATTCCAAGAACGGCTCTGCGCTTGCTTTTGTGCGATAACTCGCTTTCGTATTTTATGACAGTGTTGCGAGTGGACAATTCGTCCGCCATAGTACTACCTCTAGTATCACGCCAGATCGCGCATGCGAATATCAATTACCTCGTGCGACATGATTGCTTTGAGCTGCTCTTTTACGTCTTGTGCGGTTGCGGGTCTCTGATCAGCTTCAAAGGCCAATAATCTGTTAATAAGTTCTTTCAATCTGGATTCTGGATCTGCGCCAGTGACAATAATTTCTCCTCCGCTAAGCGGAGTGGGATCCTGACCGGTAAGCAAGAACTTTAAAATGGCGCCCATGGCATAAAGGTCAGATCTGGTGTTGGGCTCCCCTCTGAATTGCTCAGGCGGAGTATAAGAAGGTCTGCCTGCAATATTGGTAAATGCGGTGGAATTGGCTACGCGTGCAACATCAAAATCGACCAGTTTGACTTTGCTATCAAAACCTAGTATCAAATTGTCCGGTGCAAAATCGCAGTGCAGTACGGCTGGTTCGCGCGTATGAAGGTATTCTAGAATTTCGCACATCTGTAGACCTAATTCACAGATGCGATTTACTTCCATAGTTTTTTCTGGCGTGACTAATTCGCGCAGAGTTTTACCCGATATATATTCGAGAACCAAATATGCTCTGCCATTTTCGATAAACGATTCGTGCAGATTGACTATACGCGAATGATCTAGTGACGACAAAATTTCAGCGGCTCGCTCAAATTTCATGGTCGCCTCCTGTACGATGCGAACATCGGCATATTGTGGAAGAATCAGTTCTTTTATTACTTTTGGAGTTTCTTGACCTTCTTCGCTCACAAGATAAGTGGTTCCCTGACCGCCATAACCAAGTACGCGCACAACTTTGTATTTGCCATTGCCCACACTTTGTGCGCCGTCGCAAATCGATTTTTCTTCCTCTTTTGTGGCTTCTTTGTGCTGCTGACTTTCTTTGAGCCACAGCTCGGTGAACTGAATATCGGTGATACTGGTTGTGGTGCGCAAGAATTCTTTGTTGAACTTGGCGTTGGTGGCATAACGCTCTATCAGGCGTAAAGCCTTTTGTCTTGTTGGCAGGTCTGGAATCCGGCTCAGTTCTATTTTGATTTGCTCGTCTGCGGGCGACTTGTCTGTCATATCGCGCAGCAAGATTACATCGCCCTCGAGCGGATCTTCGGTTTCGTCATGTTTTTTTAGATGAACATCGGTGATTTCTTCCCAGGGAATGAAGTCCATTCCAACGCCCACAGACTTCGTTCCAATAAAAACGTAAGTGTGCGAAAAAATTCTTATACCTGGCACGATTACGCCAAAGACAAGCACAAGAGCGGTCCATAAAACAGTCAAAATCGGCACTGCCATTTCTTTCAAAATTGTGAATGCTGTGTGTAACATCAACATATATGGATTTGTTGAGCCCGCGACAACAGGCGCTGCCTGGTCGGGTGTAAGGGGTGCGATACCCTGGAAAACTGTGGTGTTGAGCCAGGCGACAAATAAAATTACTGCCCAGGCGATCATATAAACGATCCAGAAAAAGCGTTCGTTCGACTTAATAAGATTGACCACACCGTCTTCGAATTGTGAGTGTTTTAACTCGCAATTAACGACATCTTCGTCTTGTGCTTCAAGCAGAAATTTGAGCAGACCGCGCGCTTCAAGCGGTATAACATCGGAGTAAGTTATCTTGCAATCTGGTTTCAGATTCTTGAGCTTTGCCAGAAACATTCGAAGTTCGTCTTCTTTGAAGTCTTCCACTGGAAGATAGCTGCACTTGCGGTCTGAAGTTGAAATGAATATTTCTTCTTTGAAGTCGTTGAATTTATTAGCTTCAATTGCGCCGATCTCTTCGATTAAGTCAATATCTATGGGCTTCTTCATTCGTCCGCGAAGTATCTGGCGACCGACAATTCTATAAGTGTCGGTCAGGAGCGTGATTAAAAGTGCCAGAGGAAAAACAATAAAGGCATGCCAGACATACTTGTAAAAGAAGAAGGGTATGAAACCCACGTTTACGCAGACAAGAAGAAGACTTCCTAGAAGCGGTATTATATTTGGTATCAGCCATACTGGCGATGACAAAAGAAGCAGTCTTATTTCAGGAAGATATCGAATCGGACGCAGCTCGAAGTCTGGCTTTTGGGATTTCTTGAAATTTCTGAAATTTCTGAAAGTTCTCATTTGCTGCTTTCCACTGGATCGGAAAGCGTAAATCCAAGCAATTTTTTAGTCATCAAGCCACCGACAAAAATCAATTCGTGCATGGCTTCGTCCATATGTTTTTCTTCTATTGCAATAGGGCTTCCTTCGGGAGCCGCAAATAAAGCCGCTTTGCGCAACAGCTCGCTTATAAAGGCGCCACTTGCGCCTTTGGTTTGACGCACATATTTTTCCATGTCGTCCATTTTGACCACAAGACCTTCGCTGTATAAATCGAATAATCTTCTGCGACATTCTGTGTCTGGCAGCCCGATTTCATAAGCCTGGTCAATTCGTCCTGGTCTTGATGCCAGCGCCGGTTCCAATATATCCGGACGGTTGGTAGTAAGCAAAAACAACACGTCGTTGTCGTCGCTCAAGCCATCCATTTGATTGAGCAATTCAAACAAAAGCGGTGTGGAGACTGTGTTATGGCTGCGGTCCTCGGCAATGAGATCGATATCTTCGATGATAATCATAGCTGGCTGCAACCAGCGTGCAATTTCGCTTGCACGTTCAATCAAGCCAAGACCCTGACCGGTAAGTAAAATGACTGTTCGCTCTTCCATCGCTTTGGCAAGATACATTGCGGTCATCGTTTTTCCCGTTCCGGGTGGTCCATGGAAAAGCACGCCACGCTTCAGTCTGCGCCCGGCTTCAAGCATCGCCTTGCTGTGTCTGCTTACTTCGATTGTTTGGCGCTCTATTCGTTGCAAAAGACCATTTGGCAAAATGATTTTTTCGCGCGGAACATCAGGCAAAGTTTGAAAATTGATTTTGTTGCCGCCGTCTTTGCCGTCAAGTGAAAGTATTTTTCCTCGATAAACGTTATGAGTAGTGAGTTTTGACCGAATATCTTCCATGAAAGATTCGGCTTTTTCTTTTGTTTTTGCCATCACTTCCAGTATCACTTTATTATCGCCAAGACCAAAACTCGCTTCGTCTGCACGAAGCACAACGATTAATTTTTCGGTGTCTGACTTATGGAAATAGAGCGCTTTTTCTACACACGAGATTACTTTGCCGCTTTCGAGCGTAAAAGTCATATATCTCACGGGTGCAATTTTTGCACCGCTAAAACCAAAAAAGCTTGCAAGCGAACGTGTTGCAACAAGTTCTGAAAGAGTCGAGGTCTTAAAAGAGAAGACGCTTATTCCGCCCTGCCAGCCAAGCATTTCCTGGGTACCTTTTCGTTCTGCAAAATAGGCGTCGAGGGCCAGCTGAACATTGACGTGATTATAAGACGCAAATTCCTGAGTCAAAATGGGCAGATCGGTCGGATCTACGTCAAAATGATTTCTAATTCTGTCTCGAAGGCTCTTTTTAGCCCAAAAAACCATAACGTCCCCAACTAGATGCCGGCTTCGAGCTTCCGTTTAGTACATACCAAGATAGATAGTATTAAAAACTCGGTGTAACGGAGGGTGTAACAGAGAACAAAACAGCGGGAATAACATTGAGGTAAGCTTTGTTTGCCTGCCCAAAGGAGGTCTGTTGTGAACCAAAAGATTTTGGCGCTGCTGGTGCTTTTGGCAGTTTTGAGTCCTGCGGCTTACGGCGAACAGGATGGAGACGTGACGATTAAACGTAACCCAGACGGAACAATAGAGACCTACGACTCGCAAGATGGTCCGGCTTCGTCTGGAGAAGGCCAGAGCCGGGGCCCAAGGCCAGTGCACTCCTATACTAAAAAGACTTCTGATGGCATTCACTTCAAGCGCAATCCCGATGGTTCTATCGAAACCTGGGAAGACGACGAACCCATGCCGCGCGCGCACTCAGGCGCAGGCACGAGTAAAGCAAAGAAAAAATCTGTAGCTAAAAATACAGCCGCAAAAAAAACAGTCGTTCAGAATACTTCTGTCAAAAAGAAAACAAAGTAGCAAGTTTTCTAGGCCTTGCGCTCGAATACCTTAACGCCAGTTTTAAAAACAATTTGAATTTTAGAATGCAATTGTTCTACTTTGCTCTGGACTTGATTAGATTCAAGCGGAATATCTGGTTCGCCGGGCTTCAAATCGTCTATTAACGAAGCGTCGGCAAGAATCAAATCTGCTTTTTGTCCTACTTCAATTGTGCCTTTTCTATCGCCTTCAAATTTTGCAGCACTTTCGCTCGAATAGTGCAAAGCTTGTTCGAGAGCTAATCTTTGACTGGATTCTCTAGCGTGGGTAGCAATATAAATTGCATAAAGCATGCTTTCGGGCATACCATCAGTGCCAAAAAGCATCGGCACTTCAGCATCTGAAATATCACTCAATGGACAGATTCTATCCACGCGGTTATCGAGCCGGTCTTTGTATTTCAAGTCGAGCAAAAAATTCGGTTGGGGAACAACGTGCACATTGTGTTTTTTCGCCAGTGCGATCATTTCCTGGGCTGGAAGTTCGAAGTGTTCGATCCTGAAGATAATTTCACGAATACTTTGATATGGTTCTTCCGCCCTATTTCTAATCATGGTCAAAATGCGCTCAATGCCGCGATCGCCAATGGCATGCAGAGCTATCGAATGTGATTCGAGTGTGTCTTCAGCAAAAAATATTGCATCCTCAATATCTTCGTCTGTATCGAAAATCAATCCGCAAGTGGGACAATCTGAATAATTATTGCTTAAATGTGCTGTTCTAGAACCAAAACTGCCATCAGCAAAAAGCTTAAGTCCAAGTGTCCTCCACCAGTCTATTTGCTCTACAAGCCCTTGTTCTTGCCAGTCTTTCCACACTTCAATAAGTTCACTTGCGACCTTGTGGCGCAAATAAAATCGCGTTATGGGAAAGTCGAAATTATATATTTCTCTCCAGTTCTTCCGTACTTCCAATATTGTTTTGAAACTATCGATATCCAAAGCAAGCAAGTCGTGCAGGGTCGTTGTGCCAATAGAAAAGCTGTGCCAGAGTGACTTTTCGATTGTCTTTTTGAGCATGTCCTGATTCTCTCCGATGAGAATTGACAATACTTCAAAACCATAAGCTTCAGCAAAACTGCCATCGTCTTTTAAATAACCAGGAATAGAGCGGTCTTTTGTCATCGTCCTCATTCGCTTCAGAACTGAGCTAGTTACGATGCCACTATGAAAAGACGCATCATAAACACAAACATTTCGCTCTGCAAAAATACTGTCGAGCAAGCTTGCATCAACACCAGAAACAGACGATGAATCAAGATCAAGAAAGAGCATTGCGCTATTTGTCTCAGCCTTGTTCGCAGCTTTCTTAAATGTCTCTATCACCTGGTCTTTGTTGAGCCCTATCAAACTTATCGGCTCGAGCGCACCAAGCATCGAATAAAAGAGTGGATGCATATGAGCGTCGGTCAATCCGGGCAAAAGGGCGCCACCGGTAATAGTGGCAATATCTTTGTAGTCTATTCCGCTTGCATCCAGCTCGGAGTTTCTTTTGCTTGAAGAAAATATTTTTGCGATCAGTCCAGTGTTTGTGTCGACCAGTATCTCGATTCCCTCCTTGAAACGCTCTGGATAAGGAAGAAAAACCAATTCGGGCGCAAATAGCAAATATCTGGTGTCGGATTTTGATTTCATGGCGTAATAAGCTTAACAGCTTTCGCTTGGTCTTCAACTCACTTGCATGATATGTGCTGAGCGTGCCCTTTATTTTTTTCGTCTGTCGTCCAGGCCCTGTACTTCAGACGAAAATGATTAAAGACCCCTCTGCTGTTGAGAGATTTTAGGCGGCTTTTAAAACTGGTCCAGCCCGAACACACAGAAAAAGTAAATCCAAAGTAAAAGGACATGGCACTTACCAAACCATGTCCTTTCTTCTTTGCACCGGAGGGTCCAAGGAAATCCGTTTTTAGTTAGTTGCCTCCACACTGAGCACCTGCGCAAGAGCAATTAATTTGCGCAAATTAGCTGCAGTGATTTTTCCAGTGAGCTTGGTTTGACCAGTGGTCGCAATTTGTACGATATCGGTCAATCCGGCTTGTTTGAGCAGTTTCATGAGCTCGTTTGAGACTGGTTTAGTCACATTGAGCGTTACTCTAACTTCCAGTTTGTCACCAGGCTTGCTTGCTTTCAGAGCCGTTTGCAGCTTGGCATCGAGTTTTGACTTTTTGTTTGCTACTTCTTCAAGGTCTTTGAGGGGTTGGGCTTTAGGTCTTGGCTCGGGAAGCGAAGCGAGATAATCGGCTTTCTTCTCTTCTTTAGGAGCATTAACTGGATATGGCATCGCTCTTGATTTTGTTTGGGCAACACCTTCTGCATTGCCGTTAGACGAGCCAGCCAATGGGGGTGGTGGCAAACAGCTTGGAGCTGGTGAGTGAGCCGCTAGCTGATTGTATGCTTTGCGTTTGGAAACGCGACCCATTACGCCGGGGCCTCCAGCACCGCCAGCTCCACCAGCGCCGCCGCCTCCAGCGAAAAATCCACTTGCGGGGGCACCGCTCATTTTGTCGCATTCTATTGTGGCGTCATAGCTCACACCATCAGGCATTTCGACCGGAACGGCCACTGTCTGAAGTTTGCCATTCTTGGTTACTGTTTTTTCTTCGACCGCTACAAACGAGGTGTAATTGGTCATGATGTGATGATCGAGTGCAGTGCGAATAATCTCGTCTTTGATTTCTTTCTTAGGATTACCGCTTTGAGCACCCATCCAATCTTCAGACATTAATCTGTCTACTTTGGCACGCGCCCAGATTGAGGCTACCCCTTTGTTGGATGAAGACTCCTCTGGAAAAGAGACATTCATTGTTTGCTTATAAGGCTTGCCTGCCTGATAACCAGTCAGGGTTACAGTGCCAGCGCCGGGTTTGAGATAGCGCCCTTTGATATATAGAGGTTTTTGAGCCCAGACATCGTTTACGTTTTTGGGAAAAACTTCTTTTACTTCCACGCCATCGAAAGCAACTTTGACATCAGTCAGAACTGGCGATGCGATGCGCTGATAGAATTTCTTGCCAACTTCGTCCCCACTGGAATTGAGCAGCACGTATTCGGCTTCGCCGCCGCCTTCTTTTGCCATGCCGTCAATCAAAAATCTGTTGACACTATTGCCGGTGCCAAAGGAGAACCAGCGAGATTTATCTCGTGATTTGTTGATCAGTCCCAAAATTTCCATATCGTTGCCAACATATCCGTCGGTCATGAAGGTGACGATGCGCAATCTATGGTCATCTGCTGGAATGGTGAGCATCTTGGTGATCGCTTCTGCCATCCAGGTGCCGCCGTTTGCATTGAGTGAGTGAATGAATTTTTTCGCTTTGGCACGCATGGCTTCAGACGATGGTTGTGGTTCGTTGAACAATAATTTTTGAGTGTCGCTGAATGCAATTATCTGGAAAGTGTCATTTGCATTCATGTGATCAACGATATAGCTTAAAGTCTCTTTCGCTTTTTCGAGCGGCGGTCCGCTTTGCGAACCAGAGCAATCAATCAAGAAAACCATTTCTTTGGGGGCTACGGTTTCTGGTGTCACGCGCTTTGGTGGCAGCAACATCAAAGTAAAATAGCCAGAGCCGTCGTGCAGTTTTGGCTCTCTATAAGTTAGATAACCACTCTTCAGTTTTTCGCCAGCAACGTCCCAGGAAAGAACGAAATCTTTATTTGGAATAGTGCTCTTGTTCATGAGCGAAATCGAAGCGTGGCTAGAATTAGGTTGATTGACGCTGACTTCATGCAACTCGGACTTGAGATTACTTAGTCCGACACCAGCATCGATATCAACATATATGGAAATGTCATGTCCTGCGCGTGTGCCTTTAGCCGCTACAGGAGGTGTGATTTTGGATGCATCGCCAACTCTGTCGGTATCCGCAATGCGTCCACTTCCAGATTTGGATCCGCTTGTATTGCCCGGTATAAAGCGCGGCCCTACGACTGTTGGAAAATTGAAAGTGTATTTGCCATCGTCGTAAGGAAGCAGGTCAATATATTGAATTGTGATCTCGACTTCTTTGCCAGGTTCGATATTGGCTACCGACTGAGTAAAAATGTTAGGACGTTCTTGATCCAGAAGCGAGGCCACCTGCCCTGCTTCTTTGGCTCTATCATAAATTTCTTTTGCTTCTTCTTTCTTTTTGATGGTACCGCGTACAGTGCGCGATCCCACTTTCATCACCATGTCATCCACTGCTGCCGTTTCGGAAAGCGGGAATGTGTAGACTGCTTCGATCTTGTGATCATAGGGATTATGAAAAACTTGTTTGACTGTGACATGACTCACATAACCCGATATTTTTGCCTTAACATCGGTATGCTTCAAAGGGCACTGTCCGACCCGTTTTCCAGTCGGTGACATCGCTAAAAGCATGCCTGAGCCTTCGCCATCGAAACTTGTTTTGTTCGCATCCTTACTTTGTGCTTGAGGTACACCAGATGGTTTGGATTGAGTCGTGCTTCCGTATCGTGCTTCTAAGGGCAATGTCGAGCTGAGCGAAAGACATGTCTGGACAGCGACTGTCAATAACGCTATCTGTCGTTTGTTTGTGAACATAGGTATTCCCACTCCGGTAGGTAAAAAATAGTCGCCAAATGTCGGGAAACGCGTGGCGCGTTTCCTTTGCCTATATCTCCAGACTAGAATCCGGAAGCCTTTTTAGACATAGGGTTTAGCCTAGTCTCGCGCCGGTGAGTTGCCTGAATCCATTTCAGGGTACGGGGTCACACGCAGGCTCAAAATGCGTGCCTTGCCAGTTTTTAGATCTTTGCATGGACCGCCTTCAATCGAACTTACATATAAAAGGGCAAGGTCGAAGCCGTTGGTCAAAACACAAATGGTTCCGGCCGGCTTGTCGAGCGACTTTGGCGGGTTTTCGCTCCATGTCTGGACCAGACTTTCTGATATGGATGGGTCGAGCTTGACTAGAATACGAGCCTTGTTTCGATTAATGGGTAGTTCGAGCGAACTAACCCCGCTTTCGACTTCGAACTCCTTACTTATATAAGGATTTTCTGCCAGGTTTTCGTTGAGCTTAGATTGAATATCGTCGATATCGTTTTGCAGACTGGGAAAAGAACGTTTTCTCATAAGCATAGCAAGACGTTTCTTGGTATCGTCCAATTGCAAAAGCAACTTCTGATCAGCTTTTAGACTTGCTTGCGCAATCAATTGCAGACGCTTGTAAGTCTGTTGAATTATTTCGGATTTCTGGGCCCATGCCGCTTGCAGGTGACTGGCTAAACAAATGCAAGAAGCAAAAAAACAGGCTGACAGCATACAGCCTGTTCTTGCTGTTGAAGCGGAGGATTTAGTGTGTGTGTGATCTCTCATTCAGGTCGCGCAAGGCTAGATCCATTTCGGATAGCCAGGTGCCTGGCACTTCTACAAGTTGTTTCTTTTCTAAAAGGGCTAATTCTTTGAGGTCCCACAGGTAATCGAAGTCATCCTGATAGAGTTTGCTCATTTTGCGGCGATTTTGTCTAGCGAATAACTTGTTCAAGTTATCCTGTAAAGTCGCAATGTCTACTTTGACCAACTCTGTTTCGTTGGTCGGAACACCAGCCTGTGCTGTTCTTTGTTTGGTCACCATGACAAAAGCCCCCGGTTAAGGAAGTCGGAATTTAGCTGAATCTAATATTCCCACTCTGGCTGAAAACAGCACACAAAGCCGGTAGTCAAGTGATTAAATGTGAAGACCCGGCAGCCTTAAGCTGCTCTGACCTTAGGCGCGACGCTTGCGGGCGGCTTCGGCTTTGCGTTTTCTTTTAACGCTGGGTTTTTCGTATCTTTCGCGGCGCTTGATTTCTGACAAAATTCCAGCTTTCTGGATTTTTTTCTTGAAGCGCTTGAGGGCCTGCTCGATACTTTCCCCTTCCGCTACTCTAACCTCTGACAATGCTTATTCACCCCTCAGGTCGTCAAATGAATATCTGGCACCGGATATGACCGGATAGCTATCCAGATATGAAAAGCTATAACGTTTGCCATATTAGCACCCATTTTCAGGGTCAACAAGCACATGGGCGCGTTTCTTCACGCTCTGCTTAACTTAATAGGAAACGTGAGACTTGAGAAAGGCTGCATAATTCGATTTCGTTTCTGCAAATTCTTCACTGGATGCGCCATACAGCTTGGACTGGGCGTCTATCAGCCTCTTGTAAAGTGCCTCGATATTCGATTTGTCCTGAGGTTTGATTGTAAATCTGTTTTTGTACTCGAGCATAGCTATCTGGTCGTTTAGTGCGTTGAGAGTTTTCACGCTTTTAAGACCGCCGGAGAGCACGAGTATTTTGCAGACTTTATCGTACATGGAAAGAACATCTTCTCCAGAACTCCTTGCAAACAGACTTTTGCAACAGTTGCCAATCTGCCAGGCCCCATCGAATGCGTCATGATCGCCAGCTTTAGCAGATGAAAGCCTGATGTTCAACGCTTCTGTGTACATAGTGAATGGTGCGCTCGTCATGGTCGAAGTGTTTTCGAGCGATTTACCCCAGTGTTCAAGAAACGCCGCGGCTGCTGGATTTTTTGCTCCGAGCACCTTTTCAATGCTTTCAATAGCTAGCTCTGATACTGGTTTTACTTGTTTATAATCTTTGTTCAGTTTGACTCTGGCAAGCAGAGCGTTGTTTATTGCAAAGCGGATATCTTTGTCGCCGAATTTCTTTGCTATTTCAAGTGCTCTTGGTACCCTGGTTTCGTCACTATAATCCATGGAGCTCAATTTGTCCGCACCAATTATGGTGTCTTCCCAGAGTTGCTTGTCTTTTTTTGAACAAGGTACAAATGCGCTCTGCGGCCAGTATTTGTTCAAATTCAAAGCGAGGGCATTCGCTTCTTTTTGTTTTGCAAGGCCTTTTAGCGTTGCTAATTTATCGAAAGAAGGTCCTGCAATCTGCCAATCTAAAATGTCGAAATCAGTTTTACGATAAGCCAAAACCTGTGAAAGAAGTTCGTCTGCTTCTTGATATTTTTTTGTGGCTATCAGACATTTTGCTAGTTGATGGCGGCCGAAAGCGATTTGTTTTTGATGAAATTTGACGTCTTCTCCGCTATTCAAAATTCTCAAAGCCTGGCGACAAAGCACTTCGGCTTCGTTAGCTTTTTTATTTTCAGTCAACCATCGAGACAGTTCAATCAGCTCGCTAGCCAGGTCAAAGCGGTCATCGTTGCACATATACTGTGGATTTGCAAGGTGAGAGACAGCCTGTGTCATTATGGCCGATGCTTTGGAGTAATTATTCTGGCTTCGATAGAGTTTGGATAATGCGGCACAGTTTTCAAATTCATAATCAAAAGATTTTGACGGCGCCCATTCTTTTTGTCCGATGATTAGGGCTTTGAGGAACATTTTTTCTGCTTTGGCGTAATCTTTGTTATCGAGATAAAGTTGCGCCAGTTCTTCAATCGCATTCGCTCGATATTGAAATCCGTTTTTCTCTCCTTCGGCTGCCGCTTGCAGATAAAGAGATTCGGCGCGGGCGAAATTCTTCTTCTCTGCCTCATCGCGAGCTTGATCTTGTAATTTCGATGCTCTGTCGTTATAGGCGAAACCGTATTGGGTGCCAATACCAATTACGGTGGCATTGGCCAGCAGTAGTGAAATGATGAATCTTTTGCTTTTCACGATCACATCTAGCCCCTGCCGCAACCGGGACACGCCTTGGCTTCGGAAAGGATTGCTGCATTCAGCCTGTCTTTCATGACTTTAGCTTCGCTTAGATTGCCTGATTTTTCTAAATATTCTTGATATAGATTGAGAAAATCTTTGGGATAGCGATCGCCAAAATAAAGAAATTTGCTCTTGTTGTATGACCGGTCATAACCATCTTTAACACGATTCAAAAATTTGCCTGCGGCGTCCAAATTGCCCAGTTTCATTTTGATCATCCCAAGGGTCTGCACATCTCTGCTCACACTGTAGTCCAGATCTAGCGTCTTGCTGCTATATTCTTTGTGAAACAATTCTAGCTTGGATTCTAAAATGCGATTGGCGTTTTGAAAATCGTTTTGCTGCAAATAGATTGAAACAAGCTTATCGTCTACATCTCCTGATTGCATATTTTGTTTTTTCTGGAGCGAACGCAATCTTTCAAAAGTTGCTGCAGCTTCTTTTGGCTTGTGGGCCGACAAGTAAAATGAGCCCAGGCTGGATAAAGCGTTATTCAAAGAATGTTGATCTGCACCTGGATTTTTTTCATACAGAGCCAAACTTTTTTTCTTTGAAACCTCGGCTTGAGCAATGTTTTTGGCGTTGAGAAGATATTCAGCGTGCTGGTCGTAAGTTCGACTCATAAGTCGAATTTCGTTCGCAGCCAGTTTTTCACGCATCAATACGACCTTAGAATAAGTCTTCGCTGCGTCTTCAAATTTTGAATGCGAATTTTGATTTCGCGCTTGCGTCTCCAGAAACTCAGCCAGCTTCAAACTAATCAGTCCCTTTTTCTCCTGCAGAGCCAGAGCTTGCTCTAGTGCGGTTTCCTCAGGACTGGGCTTTGATATCTTGTTTGGAAATAAATGTGCCAATTCATTTGAGCCGGGACATAAAGACACTGCATGAAGAGCCGTTGCTAGTGCCTCTGTATTGTTGCCAGCATATTTTTTTATTGCTCGCGCTGCCCGGCGGGTTATTCTGCGCGCTTCCACAGCCCTTGCAAATCCAGATTTCATGCACTTGTCCATTGCTTCTGCAAGCTCGGTTGCACCAGCGCCTTTGTTAGACTCCAATATGTCTATCGAACTATCCAGTAAATCGGCAGCGTCAGAAACTTTGCCAGAACGAGAATAAAGATAGGCAAGTTTATTTTGAACTTCGGCTATTTTAGGGCTGGTCACAGGAAAGGCTTCTTTGCGAATCGCAAGTGCTTGTTCGTAGTCAGACGCGCTTATATTCCCGTTGAGTTCAAGAAATCTGGCATTGAGCATCAATGTGTCAGCAAGCCAGACATTTTTTTCTGGTTGAGCTGCACCTAATTTTTCGGCCAATTCTTTAGATTTAGCCAGGCTATCAAAGCAGAGCTTGTAGGTCTTATTTGTGTCTGACTTTCGTTCTTTTTTCTCTTTCTCATAGACCTTCAAAAATCTGTCAGAGTCTTGCATCAGCTTTTGAAGTTGATTCTTAACAGGCAGATTTTGGTCGGGTGCTCCCTGGCTAGGAACACTAATAAACGCGCCGGCTGCAATTCCGATTGAAAGAGCGAGCAGACGTAAAATATCTTTTTTCTTGTCCATAATCACCGGGTGCTTAGCTTCAGCACCAAATGTGGTGACAGCTAGTTGTGACCGTGGGCGGCTTCGCTTTGAGCCTGGTCAAGAGATTTGGTTTGATTCCCGGGCAATAAGCTTTTTGATGGATCTTCGTAAATTTGCTGATTGAATAATTTGCCCCAAGTTTTTCCAGCGCGAGCCAGAATAGGGAATTTATAATTCAATGGTGGGGCGTAAATAATGGCTGTTGGTTTCGTGCTGTCTGCAGCGTTCAAGACCAGGTTGGCTATTTTTGTGCCAGCGCCTCCGGCAACCATGTCTAAGCCGGGGATTAAAAAGAAGAAAGATGTTATGAAAAACAAAGGTCCAATGACCATGTGGCACAACATGCCTTCTCTCAATTTGACCAGTGAGCCTTGCTTGGGCGGAAAATGCAAAAGCCAGGGCGAAATGACAGTAAATGGCAGAAAGCCGGACCAATAGTGGCAACGTCCTAAAATCAAGGCATTCCAGCCTTTATATAGATACGAGCAACCTAACGCAAACAGCAAAGCGCCGATTGCCCAGATTGCAGGTTGCGGTAATCCACTCAGAAAATAATGCATTTTGACAACTCGCTTCTCAAAAAATGACCGCTACTTATTAGCACTGCTAGTAATTTAGTTTACAACTTCTTCACCAGATCAGCACGTCTTTGCCTGCTTGCCATGAGTAATTAAGTAGAATAGCCAAATCTATATAGATAGGTTTACTGAATCCACCTCCAGAGGAAACCCATGGAAGTCCATAAAACCATGAAACGCGACACCAAATGCGCAGATTGCGTCGAAGCCAAAATCGGTCAAGAAGTTTGCGTGGCAGGCTGGGTAAATGTCAGGCGCGACCTGGGAGGTCTGATATTCGTCGAGCTTCGCGACCCCACAGGCAAATTGCAGCTCGTTGCCGACCCCAATATCAATAAAGAAGCCCACCAGATATTCTCTGGTCTGAGAAGCGAATTTGTCATTATCGCCAAAGGCAAATTGACCAAACGCCCCGAAGGTACCCAAAAAGCGGACCAGGCATCTGGGACAGTCGAGCTTTATCCAAGCGAAGTGGCACTTTTGAATACCGCCGCACCTCTTGCTTTCCAGCTAGACCAGGCGGCATCGGTCGATGAGGGCTTGAGGCTTAAATACCGCTTTTTAGATTTGCGCCGTCCGGAGATGCAACACAATCTTCGCACCCGTCACAAAGTCACGAATGCGATTCGCATGTATCTCGATAAGCAAGAGTTCATCGAGGTCGAAACTCCAATTTTGACTAAAGCCACCCCTGAAGGCGCTCGCGACTTTTTGGTCCCAAGCCGTCTGAACCCCGGCTCCTGGTATGCATTGCCGCAGTCGCCCCAGCTCTTCAAGCAAACTCTAATGATGAGCGGAATAGACAAGTACTATCAAGTTGCTCGTTGTTTCCGCGACGAAGACCTGCGCGCCGACCGTCAGCCCGAGTTCACCCAGATAGATATGGAAATGTCTTTCATCGACGAAAACGACATCTTCAATATGACCGAAGGGCTATTGAAAGACGCTTTTGCAGCTGCCGGATTCGAGATTCAGATTCCGTTCCAGCGCATGACCTATGCCGAAGCAATGGGCAAATACGGCTCCGATAAGCCCGACCTGCGCTTTGCGATGGAAATAAAAGATCTGTCCGTGATTGCCAAAAATTGCGGCTTCAAAGTGTTCAAAGACGTTGTCGAAGGTGGCGGTGTTCTGAAAGCGCTCTGTCTTGAAGGTCAGGCTGGCAAGAAATCGCGCAAGGACTTTGATGGCTTCCAGGAATTCGCCAAGGATTTTGGAGCTAAAGGTCTTGCCTTCCTTGAATTCAACGAAGGTGGCGTGCGCTCGTCTGGTATCGACAAGCATTTGACACCAGAAGAAATCGAAAAAATGAGAGAACTCGCCGGTGCAAAACAAGGCGATTATCTCTTGATGATTGCTTCTAGCGACAAAATAGCAGCAAACGTAATGGGACGTCTGCGTTTGAAAATTGCCGAAGAGTTAGGTCTCATCGACGAAAGCAAACATGTCTTGCTTTGGGTAGTCGACTTCCCTCTCTTCGAGTACGACGACGAAGAACAGCGCCTGGTCGCTGTGCACCATCCATTTACAAGTCCTCGTCTTGATGATTTGGAGAAAATCAAAACCGATCCTCAAGCAGCACGCGCTCGCGCTTATGACGTCGTCTACAATGGCGTCGAGATTGGCGGCGGCTCTATTCGTATCCACGATAGAGGCGTTCAAGAACAGGTCTTCGAGTCTATCGGACTTGATTTGCCTCACGCTCAAGAGAAGTTCGGATTCTTGCTCAAAGCCCTTGAATCGGGCGCTCCCCCCCACGGTGGAATTGCTCTTGGTCTAGATAGAATTGCGATGTTGCTTACAGGCTCCAAGTCAATACGTGACGTTATCGCATTTCCAAAGACACAGTCTGGTGGTTGTCCCATGACCGAGGCACCGTCTGCGGTGCCGGCTGAGCAATTGAAAGAATTGCACTTGACCCAGAAAGAGAAGGAAAAGGTCAGGTCCTGATTTGGTGTCCAAGCTCGTAAGAGTGCCAAAAACTAGGGCTTTTACCATCCACTGCAAGCTTTTGCCGTGTTAAAATGCCAGGAAGATGGTGAAAAAGAAGAAAACCCCGAACAGCAAGGCTCAGTGGAAGAAACTGGGTATTCTGTTTGGCGCTTCCATTTTGCTTTCGGCTTGCAATGTGGAAGTTAGGACATCTACCGAATATCTGATTGAAGGTAATAATTTCTTCAAAAAGCGCGATTACAAGAATGCAGAAATTTCGTATCGCAAAGCGCTGGAAAAGAGTCCCAACAATCCAACAGCTCAAAATAATCTTGGCGTCATTTTAAATGAGCTTGGAAGGTACGACGAATCAATCGACGTTTTGTCGACTGCGCTAAAAACAGATCCAAAAAATCCAATTGCTCATTACGTGATTGCCAAAGCGTATCTGATGAAGAAAGACTTGCCCAAAGCGATGGACGAAGCCAAGCTCGCAGTCGAGCTAGATAAAACAGATCCTATAGCCTGGAAAACACTTGGAGAAGTGGCGCTAGCTCAAAGCGATAATGATACCGCCGCCAGTGCCCTGCAAGAAGCACTTGCAATAGATGATTCAAATGATGCGACACATCATTTACTTGCTCTTGCCTTAGGCGGACAGGGTGATTTCGCTGGACAGGTAGAAGAAGAACGCAAAGCGTTATCTATTAGTGCAGGCAGTTACGAGGCACGTCTTGGTTTGATCAAAGCTTTGATGAAACTTGGAAAGAATGACGACGCGCTCAAAGAATTGAATGAGTTGCAAGAACATCATCCTGAAAATGAAGAGCTCAAGGAGCTTTTGCAAAATAAGAGCAAATAACTCTTTTGCGCGGCGAAGGTCTTTTTTGCTTTGGGGCCAAGCATAAGTATTAAGGGATGAAATACTTACGGTTGACTAGATCGTATAAAAGTTACCCGTTTACTCAATCTTAAAAAATCCCGACTGTCCCAAATAAATTCTTTACGCACGCCTTATTGAATGGTAATTGGCGGACTACTAAGGAGTGGTTACTAGTTATGGCGACTATGAATTCTGCAACACCTGGTTCGGGACAGACGATTAAAATGACCAAGCTCAGCTCGTTGCCTACATTTGACGATTTGACTTATATGGTGTCTTTGACCCAAAAATACCAAAAGCCAGTGGAGTTGACATTCAAAAATGCTTTTACGAATTCAAGTTTTTGTATTAAGTTTCAAATGCCCGAGACTGGCATTGGTATTCTTTCTACGTTCCTGCGTATAGTCGAAGACAGTGCCGAAATAGTCTGGTCTAAAGTCTATAAAGATATAGACATGATTCTTGCGCGCATAAAAGTTGACAGCGCCCTGAACTATGACGGACCTGCCGCAAATGTAGTGCCCATCAAGCCTTTTGCTTGTCTTAACCTATTGCCCCAGCCCTATTCTTTGGATTTCACCAAAGCATATAAATCGCTAGATTTGCATGATGACCCGGTTACAGGGCTTTGCAAATTTGATTCATTTGTATTCTTTTTGCAAAGAGAATTCGAGCGATTCGAAAAGACAGAGCTGCCGATGGCAGTTATTTCTCTTGAGCTAAAAGTAAATGCAAGTGTTGAACAAATGAAAGAACTCAATCGCATGATGGTCGAGCGTGTTCGTACCAGTAACTCTAAATACGATCTGGTTACGCAAACTGACCCGGATGAATACTTTATTCTGCTTCACTCTGCAGGGAAAAATGAAGCGATGCATGTGATGGAATCGCTCCACATATTTTTCAGTCTGACACCTGCATTGGTTTCAGCCGAAAAAGTGATGGGCGCGGCATCGATTCCTGGAACTTGTGTTGAGCCTCAAATTCTGATGGCTGCGGCAAGAAAAGCCAGGGAACTGGCGCTGCAAAGTTCTAGGCATTTTAGTTTCTTTTCTTGATTGCAGCTTTGTTAGCGATGTACTCATCTAAAGCGCCGGAGCACAAATGGCTCAGCGTTATATTCTTTTGCTGAGCCTCTCTTTGAAGTTTTTGAACTACTTCATTATCGAGTCTAAGCGCTAGAACCGTCGTGTTTTCGCCAGCTGTACTGTAATCTGCGACATCATGAGTAGAAACTATCTGACCTTCTGCCAGATCAAATTTCGCTTTCAAACCAACTGCTTGAAACACCGTCTCAAGAGCATCGGTTGGCTTCTTGTTAATATCAATCCAATGCACTTTCAGATCAGATTGCATTATCTCAGAGCCTGCGGCAACATTTTTATTGGCATATAGAATCGAAGTGATAGGTAGTGCTCGGTCCTTGGGACCATCTTTTACAGCGTAATCTGCCGATGCAGAGGCGCAGCCGCTAAGTAGAAGTGCTAAAAATACAAATTTTAATTTCAAGACTTTGGTCCTCTGGCTAAATGCATCGTGTTGATTGAAATTTTACACAGGTAATGGAGTTAGATAAGATTGTAACCGTTGCCAGTTTGGGAATGCTCTAATGCTAATGTCAGAACTCAAACATTTTGCCAGTCGGCTCATTAACGGGCAAGAGAGCATAGCAAACGCGACGATGGTTTTTACCCAAGCCGCAGAGCAATTTAGATTTCAATTTCTGCTAGATGCGACGAATGAAGTTTCAGAGAGAAAGATTCTGGAAGCTGCGCACTACATAGCTCGCAACTATGATGAGCGGTCTTATGCTTGCTTAAATGCTTTGATTGATTTGGCAAGCGAATATTTGACTTTCAAAGACCATGTTATTTCGTTTGTAATTCAAATCTATGACCTGGCTTACCATCTTGATATAGAAGAAATCTGCGACGAGCTTCGTTACGAATATTGGGAAGCCGCTGAAATAGTAAAGCCAGAAGACGGGAAACACCTTTATGCTCAGGAACTGCTGGATTCGTTTTCTGCTCAAATCAAGGTCTTGGAAGACGGTGTAAAAGATGATTTGGAAGCTATTTGTAAAATGATAATTAGCAGGTACACCAAAGAATCGCTTTTAGAAGATGAGTTTGAGTAATGAACAGAGAGCAATTTTTATTTGGCTTATGCTTGGCAGTAAGCCTCTCCTCGATTAATTTGCCGTGCAGTGCAGGATCTGATGAAATTCCCGCTGAGGTAGGCTGGAATCACATACTCAAAAGAAGTCCTGTTCCAAAAAATACTAAGTGGAAGACAGAGTTGACTCAGAAGTTAGTCAAGAATCTGGACCTGCATACACCGAAAAAACAATTCGTGGGTAAGACAGTGATTTGTCATGTCAGGTTTGGGATTTCGAAAAATGGCTTTGTATCTAGCTTTCAATTCGAACAAAAGAGCGATAACAAAGAATTCGACTCAATCATCGAAAAAACTTTTAAGTCGATGAGCAAAGAAAAGATTCTTCAGAAATCATCTAAAAACGATGCAGTGAGTTTATTGACTTATATCGAACTATCTAAAGGAAAATATCACGTTCACCACAACGACACGGATTTTAACCCCAGAGCACCGAAGAATAAATTCTATTGGAAATAAAGATAGTCTAGTTGTTTGTCTTGCTTAGCATGTTTTCAGTATTATGGTAACCTGCAGCCCGCCTTCTTTTCTGTTGGCTATGGAGAATTTACCTTCGCACGCTTCGATGCACGTTTTGACGATTGCAAGTCCAAGGCCTACGCCACCTGATTCTCTGCTGCGCGACGATTCGGGACGATAGAATGGCTCGCCAAGCCTTGTTATGGCTTCTTGCGGGACACCTGGACCGTTGTCTAGAATCTGCAATTGCAGTTCGTTTGATTCAGGTAAGTTGGATGCAATGATTTCAATCGGGCTATTTTGTCCTGCGTATCTAATGCTGTTACGCAAAATATTGCTTATTGCTCGCTCTAGCAGAAGTGGCTCAGCAAGTACGTTGCATGGCTCTGAAACGCTCACCTTCAAATTGTCTTGCAAGTTGAGTTTGCTTTTCAAATTGTTAATTACTTGGGATAAATCGACATTGCTCAGTTCGACTTTGGTTTCATTCATGCCTGCTTTGGCGTAGGCCAGTAGCTCGTTTATGAGCTGATTCATTTCGTTGACTTCTTCTTGAATATCGGCGATGTGTCTCTTTTGTTCTTCGGTAGAGCTGCTATCTAAAAGTTCGAGCGACAAACCAAGGCGCGCAAGCGGCGAGAACAATTCGTGCGAAATGGCTCCCAGGAAGCCTTTCTGCCCTTCGACAAAACCGTTCAGTCTATAGGCCATTGTGTTTACGGCTTCAGTTAATCGACCGATTTCGTCGTTTCGTTTATTATCGATTTTGATATTGAACTTGCCGCTCGCCATTTCTTCTGTGGCTTTGGTGAGGCGCGTCAGCTCGCGCGTAATCATGTGGACAAATGGCAGCCAGAACAGAATCGAGAGAATTATGATGCCTGCAAGTATTGAGCCAAGCAATTTGAAATCGACTATCAAGCTGCTTGTCCAGGGATTCTCCATGCGAGCAAGAATCATGCCCGGAAGAAAATTACCTTCTTTTGTTTTGAATAAAGACCGCTCGCCTATCCAATAAGAGTCGTCCCCAGGTGCTTTGACATGAGCGACAGAGCGACCGTGCACGCCGATTGGATGTCCTGGGACAAAGAATTTGAATTTGAAGTCGCCTCTAGGTGGAGGACCATGTCCAGGCTCGAAATTAGGACCGTGACCGAAATTAGGACCTGGTCCGAATCTTGGTCCGGGTGCAAATTCGGGTCCGTGACCACCTCCAAACACAATGGTCTGAGGTCCGGTGCCGAAACCAAATGGTTGACCTGGCATCGGCGGAAGTTTGTGAGTAAATGTGCCCATTTTGAAATCGGGCGGCATCGGTGGTGGTGGCGGGAAGAGTTTGTTTTTTACTTCGTCTGGAAGGTCTATCTTTTCGCCAGCTAGCTGCTTGCCAGTGAATTCAAACACTGAATATTTGACATTGTATAAGTGTCCAAAATCATTCAATATGCCATCCCATTTTTCGGGTGGTGCAGTCTGAAGTTGGTTGCTGATTGTGCCAGCCACTTGATCGGCGCGGTCGCCTACCGGACTATTTAAAATGGCTTCCCATCCGCCAAAGCTCGAATTCAAAAAGAGTCCAATCGCAAGTCCGAGCGCCAGAAGATAACAAGTAAGAAGCGCTACGACTTGAGCATAAAGAGAGAATTTGACTTTCATGAGCCAGGCTCATTTTTGGCGACAAAAATGTAACCGGCAGAGCGGACAGTTTTTATATATTGCGGATTTTTGAGAGAGTCGTTTAACTTCTTTCTCAATGCCGAAATATGCACATCTATTGATCTATCGTAGATATCGTAATTTCTGTCGCGAATGTCATTAAGCAGTTGCTCTCGGGTTTTCACTCGTCCGGCACTTTGAGCCAGGGCGACTAATATATCAAATTCGACTGGTGTGAGTGCCAGATCGTTGCCACTAAGAGTGGTGCTGCGTGCGTTGGTGTCGATCATCAAATCTTTGGCTACAATGAATCCATCGTTTTTGTCAGGATTTTTTTGCGAGGCTGTAAATTTGCCGCTGCTTCTGCGAATTACGGCTCTCAGGCGCGCAAGCAATTCTCGTGGCGAAAATGTTTTGGGCAAATAGTCGTCGGCGCCTACTTCGAGCCCAACGATGCGGTCGGTTTCATCGCCAAGGGCAGTGAGCATAAGAACCGGAATGTCAGAGGTTTCGCGAATCTGACGCAAAACGCCGAAACCGTCTAATCCTGGCAACATAACGTCCAGAATGACAGCGCCCCAAGGTTTTGTAGGCACTAATTGGAGCGCCATCTTTCCGTCGTGAACCAGGGTCACATCAAAGCCGTGTTTGCCCAAATATTCGGCAATCAGACGGCAGAACTTCAAGTCGTCATCAATTAAAAGCAACTCGACGCGAGAATCTGTATTTTCAATTTCTGTCTCAACCATCGAGAGGTATTTTAACATTCGATAGACCTATTTAGTTGGTTTGCACTCCTTTGGGTGCGGCGGTTTGGGACCATGAAAGGGGAAGACCTCGCGCTTGTCGAGCGCTAACTTCAGTTTTTTCTTTTGCTCGGCAGTTAGAACGTTAACCATGTTTTGTGCCGAATCGAGCATTGCCGAATCAAGATTTTTCTTGCTGGTCAAAATATCTTCTTTCAATCCCGATACATCTTTGCCGCTGATGAGAGCGTCGCGATAATCGCGCTCTGCCGAGTGCAACTTAGACATTACCGGCTCTATATTTTTGTGCGATTCGCGCTTGATATCAGCTAGTTTGGAAATCTGTTCGTCCGAAAGATCTATATCTTCGCTATTAATTAGCATCCCAATTTCCATCGAGAGTGGTGGTGGCGGTGGTGGCATCATTCCGGGACCTGGAAACGCTACTGTGAATGGTGGCATCATATGCATACCGTGTGGACCTCCTGATTTGAAGACCATGTTACCTGGCGCGGGCTGCGAATTTACAGATAAAGCGCATCCAATTGTCGCCACCGTTACCAGGGCGGGAACAGCCCAGAGCTTGACTCGTTTTTTCAAAAGATCTGTAGACATAATATTCTCCAAGAAGAAGGGTGATTTCTTTGGTTTCCCTTGCCCGCACTATCATGATGCCAATGTCGAGTTAAGAGATTATGTGCGCCATTCCAATTTTTAAAGCATTTGTAAAGGCTCGAAAGCGCCACAGAATCGCTCTTATTTGATTTCTGAAATGATTTTGGCATCTACTTCGGGTTCTGCCTGAAGCACTCGACCTAAGTATTTTCTGTTTGTCTCCCAGGACTTTGGCAGCCTGCCGACAAGCTTGATCAGGCGCTGTTTTGAAATGTCCCGGCGCGAATCGCCGAATAGTTCTGCCACAAGCGGAATGCTGATTCCTTTGTAAGTAAGTCCTTTTTCTTCGCCCACCAGCCCGCGGTAGACAATGAGCCAGGTCTTCACGCACTCGTTGTGTATTACTGGATCTGTGTTGCCTTTTTCTATCAAATCAAACAATGCTTCGCCGTGAGCGACTCTGGCATCCATGTCATCGGGATCTGCTTCAACTGCTTTGCGGCTATATTCGGCAGCGAGCCTGTGCTGTTTGGATTTGTTGACGTATTCTGACTGCATCGTGCCCATGTGGGCGTTGGTTCTGCCAGCACCCGCTGTGAATATCTCGTGGTTTGAAATGACCGCTCTGGATAATTTGGATTTAGCTTCTCTTCTTGTGCTTTTATCTTGGACGGCAGACTCCGAGGCTTTTGCCGGAATGGTGTAGACGTAGAACATCAAGAACGTTGCAAAAATGCTTGAAAAGAGCATGAGCATTGGTTTGACTCCCAGGTTTCGTGGTTAACCTGAGCAGTTTGCGCTAGTTTTTTTAAGAAATCATTTGGATAGTGTTTGGATTGTTAATGAGCCGTGAGCGGTTCGTTTGGGAATATATAAATTGACTGCCTCATGGGAGCCGGATTGTGACTAGAGCATTTGCTTTCAAGCTCTTTTTCTTAAGCGAAATCATAATGGCGTTCATTGCGATGGGTGTTGCGGCTTTGGCTGCGCTGACCAGCTCAAGTCTATGGAGTATGTTGATTTTGTTGCCCATCTGGTTGTTTTTGCTAGTGAATCACAAAGCAGGTTGTCGTGAACTGAAGTCCATTAAGTTCTTGGATGAAGCCTATAAATTTTCTCCAGTTTTGGCAACGATCGAGAAATGGTATTTCTGGGTTTATTCTTCTTTCTTGACTGTTGGCATTTTAGGTTTCCTATGCCTCGCACCAGTTCTTGTCGATCTGCCAGTCGTATTCATGCTCATCGAAGCAAAACAGTTTGAGCTCGCAGAGCGTGTTCATAGCTTGGATTATTCTTTCGGTGGAGTAAATCGTTATCCTGCCGGGTTGATTTATACTGCGGCGAAAAAGAAGAAGCTCAGCGTCCATGATTTGCAGATTCTAGAAAATGCGATTGTAAAAGTGCACGGAGACGCAAGTATTCAATACGGACTTTGGTTGCGATTTAGAGGAAACGATTCAAAGAATAGCATTAGCGATAGGCGCCAAAGTCTACTTAGAGCGGTGGAATGTTTCGGTAAACTTCAGGATGAGGCTTCCTTATTATTGTCAGAAATAGATTTAGCTCAATTTGAAGCTGAGCATAAAAATTTCGATACCGCTTCTCAAATACTCAGTCAGTCATTGTCGAAGATTGAATTGATTAGTCAAAGCCTCTCTCTAGAAAAAGAAGTTTCAATACTGGAGGCTCTAGTGCAAGTGCACCACGAGTTGGGTAATTTTGGTATAGAGAAAGCTTTGAACAGGAGACTGGAACAAAAAAGCAACCTTTTACACCAAAGTTATCTGTTTGGTTTTGGATACTTACCGGTTTTTGAAAGGATAGTAACTGCTTCAGTCTTTGTGGTGGGGGCTGTCGCTATCAGTTTTAGTTTGATTTTTGGGATTGTGCTCGAATTATTATTTTGGAGAAATAAAAGAGTTTTGAAATTTTCAAAGAGTACAGCCGAGATTGAAGCAGCTCTTAACTTTCTAATTCCAGTTGCAATGTATAAACGCAAGCAAGCGCTAGCCGAAGAGTACAGCCTAAGGTTGCTGGAAATATCAGAAGCCAAATAATCTACTTGTACACGCCGAAAGAATCTTCTTGCAAAAACTGCAGGACGCGTTCGCCAGAAACTTCTTCAACTTCATCCAGTTGCATAGGGCATACGCTTGTCGAATTGATCACACGCGAAGCGTCGCTCGACTCAAACTCTACGACGGCACCGTGCAAAACGCCTTGCCAGCCATCGCCAAATGTCGCGTTGCTATTGTTCACTACGAGTATCTGGAAAATGCTGGTATCAAAATCGTTCAAAACGTGAGTAAAAGGGTCGAGCAAATCTTTGCCTTCTTCGTACATTGGATTATGTCTGTCGAGCAATTCCTCAGGGGTAATGCCTAGCTTGAACGCGCTTTGAGAATAATCTGCCATCGAAATTTGAGATTTTACAGTCGATGGTTCGTAGCCTAGAATCAGCAGAGATTGAGACGGTCCGCCATCTCTGTGGAGCTTGGTTGTATTCTTTTGATCGAAGCGGCTCATTGTGAACCAACCGAGTTTAAACCCTGTTTTCGACTGGTGCAGAGACGAAAGAGCTTCTTTTAGAGCAACGAGTTCTTCTCTATGTTTTTTTGAATCGAAAACGTGTCGCTGGCGAACTAAAGCAAATCCCGGTTTAGAAAAATCGGTACGGCATGCAAGATCGTACACCAGAGCCGCAAGGTCCGAAGTGGAACCGTTCTGAGGATGTTCAATCGTATAACTTGCAGTCTTGGTCATGTCTCAACTTTACAGCGTCTTGCCAATTTAGCCAAACACTTTTGAAAGTGTCGCATTTCCTAATTGCAGCAAGCTGGCAGTTTTATTATGGGAGCAGTTCGAGCTAACAAAAAACGGCTAGGGAGAGACGGCAAATTATATGTGGCTTAAAAAATGTACTTCGGCGCTTGTAGTAGCGGCTGTAATTGCGGGGGCAGGTATGGGACAAATTAGCAGCACTAGCGCGGCGCAAGCGGCGCCTTCAGCAGAAGAATATTTGATGTCGGGCAAGCTTGCCGAGGGAGACCGAGCTTTGAGCCTTTATTTGGGGCGTGGGGTCAAGAACGACGAGGCGCGTTTCGGGCTTGGTATGCTGCAATTTTTACAGGCAATCGAAAGACTTTCGCAAGACTTATATAAGTATGGGCTCAACGACAACACGCACATGGGTTTTCGTCCTGTGCGGGATTTGAATATTAAGTTGAATCCGCATCCAGAGACTGTTTCGTACGAAAAATTGCGAGCAGTCATTCAAACATTTTATGATGGTTTGCAAAAAGCTAATGAGACCATGGCGCCAATAACCGATCCCGATGTTAAGTTACCTATTCATTTTGGGCTTATAAAGCTCGATCTTGATGGCGATGGAAAAGTTAGCGATGGCGAAACCCTTTATAAGTTATATGCACGCCTAAACAGATCTGCGCAGGTAACAGACGAGCAGGCGAAAGAATTCTATATCAAGTTCGACCGTGCCGATGTGCACTGGCTGCGAGGTTATTGCAATCTTTTGATGGGTGTAAGTCAGTTATATTTGGCGCATGATACCAGAGAAACTTTCGATTGTACCGGGCATTTATTTTTTGCAAAAACAAATTCGCCGTATGAGTTTCTTACTGGTGAAAAACATATTGGGCGCTTGAGTCGTGGAGAGACAGATTTTACCGACCTCATTTCTTTCATTCATCTTATGCGCTGGGAAGTTGCCGAGCCGGCACGTATGGAATCGGCTCTGCATCACTTTGAAGCGATGGTGGCACAGAACAAAGACATGTGGAAATATTTGATGGCAGAAACAGACGATGATCACGAATGGATTCCAAATCCTAAGCAAACAGGCGTGATTCCAAACGTGCAAGTATCCGAAGAAATGGCGACTTCGTGGACCACTCTCATGGGCAAAATAGATAAGATTTTGGCTGGCAAATTATTGCTTCCTTTCTGGAGAGGCAATGACAATCGCGGAATCAATCTTCGCAAAGTATTCTTGGAACCGCGCAAAATGGATATCGTACTCTGGATTCAAGGACCCGCTGCAGCACCATATCTGGAAGAAGGCGAAAGGGTCGACGGACAAATCTGGCGCGACTTGCAGCGAGATTTTGGAAGTAATTTCCCGGGCTTTGCTGTGTGGTTTAACTAAAACAAAACCCCGCTTGCGCAGGGCTTTGTAGGATACCGGGAGGAAAAGTTTGGGGCGTTTTATCCACCATGCCAATCAACAGTGGTGAACATGATTGTGACAGAAGGCGGATCGTCTTCCTGGTAGATGACAAAAAGATCTTCGGAACGTCCGCAGTTGGCGCAGCGATAAGCCTCTTGGGGAGTGTCGACTAATTTGTCACACATACCGCAGCAATAAACTATTTTTTTCTCTAAATTTGGTGACATAAGGCACCTCCTCTGTTTGTTGATCGTAGAATGGCTTGTGCCCTTATTTCTATTGTTACCACGAAAAAGCCACTGAAAGAAAAACGAAAGATCGTTTCGGTAAATTACTAATATAGATGCAGTGTTTATCGGAGCTAGGTTTATGGAAATGCAGGAAGATCGACTTATTATGGCTGAAGGCAGAAAATGCCCACTGAAGTTTTTGGCGGAAATGGCTGAGAGCGAGAATCCCATGATGCGAATGTCAGCCGCTTTGAATCCGCATACAGATAAAACCATGCTTGAGAAACTATGTAGCGATGAAAATCCTGACGTGCGTTACATTACTGCTTCGTCTACATACTTACCGGTTCACTTACTGTGGAAACTTAAAAATGATGAGAATCCACATGTGAGATGGAGAGCTGAAGTAACATTGGTCAAGCTTGGTATCATTCGTCAGGTTTGTTGAGATTCCCAAACGTCTATAGCATTTATCGCATGTTCGAATTGCTCAAATGAGTTTGTTAAATCAATTCTTGCGCCGGTATCTTCAAGTATCTTCTTTATGTGTGGTGGCATGCCGACAAAAAGAGCGATAATGTTATTTTGTTCCCATTTCTCGATCGCGGTCTCAAGAGAGAATGCTCCTGTTTGGTCCATGAAAGGAACGTTTGCAAAGCGCAGGATTACATATTTTGCACCGAAAAGTTTGTCTACTGCGTCTGCAATGTTTTTGGCTTCACCAAAAAATATTGGCCCGTTAAGCACGTAAGAATATGCGCTTTTACGAATGGGTTCTGGAACGTGCTCGGTTAAGTGGCAGAGCTCATCAAGAGAGTTCAAATTTGCAATTGAAGATGTCCGCGCATCAGCTAGCTTTTTGACAAAAAGAACAGATGCCAGAGCTACTCCGACTAGTACGGCAATAATTAAATCAACAAAAATGGTCAACAATAAAACCGTTGACATGACTATAACATCGGATTTTGGCGTTTTCGTGATTGATTTCAGCACGCGCCAATCTAGAATGCTTAAACCTACGCTTAAAAGTATTGCTGCAAGTGACGCAAGTGGAATTAGCGCTGTGATAGGTCCGAAGCTCAACAAAATTACAAGAAGAATCAAACCGTGAAGCGCTCCGGATATCCGAGTTCTTCCGCCTGACTTTATGTTTACCATGGAACGCATGGTAGCTCCGGCTCCGGGTAGCCCGCAGAATATGCCCGCTGCGATATTTCCGAGACCTTGTCCGAATAGTTCTTTATTGCTGTCATGTCTGTTGCCAGTGATTTTATCCATAACAAGCGAGGTGAGTAATGAATCGATCGCGCCCAAAACTGCAAGGGTCAAACCATTTTGAATAACTGTGTGCAAATCTGTAACACTAATATTAGGAAGTTTGGCAACGGGTAAAGCGGCTGGAATTTCTCCGATTCTTGGTAAATCCATTTTGAATATATACGCAAGCCAAGTCGTGACGATTATTGCAATCAGAGTAGAAGGTAAGCGTTTAGAAATTTTAGGTAGTAAATAAATAATGCCAAGTGCAGTGGTGCTTATTATGACCGCGTTTGAATTGAATTGTTGGTGTATGGTTAGCCAGCTTTTGACAGCTTCCAGAACGTTGCCCGTAGCGGGAAGTCCAAACAATGGTCCCATTTCAATTGCAATTATTATGATGCCAATGCCGCTCATGAACCCTGATATAACCGGATATGGCACATAGCTTATTAGCTCACCAGCTTTTACCCGGCTCAGGATGATTTGAAAAAATCCGGCAGCTATGACTGCAGCAAATACTAGTTCGGGCCTCTCTGTATTAGCACTCAGCAAGGCTGCCGCAACAACTGTCATTGGACCGGTCGGACCGGAGCATTGCCCAGGGGTACCACCAAATAACGCGGCTATAATTCCAAGAGCAATTGCACCGTATAGACCGGCGGCCGCTCCAAGTCCAGAAGCCACACCAAAAGCTAGGCACAGCGGCAGTGCTACAATTGCCGCCATCAGTCCGCCCAACAGATCAGTAAATTGAAATCGTCTAGACATTCATTTCTTTATATCGTCATTTGCTTGCGTTTTGATTTCAATTATTTAGTTCCAATGGTCCACTAGAGTATAAGATATACACAAAGGAGTTGTTGACAATGGCTGCACATATCGCAGTAGGTTTGGATGGTTCAGATAGTTCATGGGAAGCTTTCAGGCAGTCGCTTGAGATGGCTAAGTTGCAAGCTGCGACTTTACACTTGGTGTCCGTCCAGGAAGAACAGGAACCCTCTTACAGCGCAAGTGAGTTGATTAAGGCTGAGCATGATCGCCGTGAGAATCTGCTTAAAATCCAGACTGAAGCGAAGGCGTTAGCCAAGGCTGAGCAAATAGAAGTGCATGCTGTAATTTTGCATGGTAAACCGATTGAGAAAATCGTTGGTTATGTAAAAGAAAATAACATTCAACTTTTGGTGATGGGGTACAAAGGGCATTCGAGTCTTATCGATGCAATGCTAGGAAATCAGGTCGAAAAATTAATAAGGTATGCGCCATGTACAGTAATGGTAGTGCGAGGAAAAGCAGAAGCCTAGTAGTTCTGGTTTTATGTGCTCTCTTATCACATCAGGTCCCAGCGTTTGCACAGGACGCTCAAGAGTATTTACACAATGCGCTAAAGCAAATCGAGAAGTGTTCGATTAACCGAGATCGTATAAATTGGCTCGATGTGTGCAATCGTGCTCAGTCAATGGCTTTGAATGCATCGAGACCGTCTGACACTTATCCTGCGATTACTTATGTATTGAGCCAGCTGCAAGACAATCATAGTTATATGATGACGCCAGATGGACGTCCAGTGCCTTTTCCGCCCGGGACGAAGCACATCGCCGATAACCGTCCTAGGCGCTTTACTCAACGACAAGAAACTGGAGGTTTTTTGCAGTCGCGTAAAGGTCGCATAGGTCATGTTGTGATTGGAAGTATTTCGGGAGACGAAATGCAATTAAAAGATTACTGCAGGAAACTTAGAGCCCAGGTCGGTCGTTGTCGGACTTATGGCCTGAAAGGCTGGGTTATTGATTTGCGCGGAAATACTGGTGGCAATATGTGGCCGATGCTTGTGGGAATCGGACCCGTACTTGGCGCAGGAACAATTGGCTATTTTGTTTACGGCAAAGATTTTACGCCCTGGTATTACAAGCAAGGTGCTGCCGGTGTTCGCGCTATGGGAAGTGAGCATGCTAATTTTTCGATCGTCGATGGCATGAGCGACTACCACGAGCAAGCACCAATTGCGGTGCTGATAGACCGAAACACTTTGAGTTCTGGTGAAGCATTGGGCATCGCATTCAAAGGACGCGCTAACACCAGATTTTTTGGTGAGCGAACAGGTGGACTAGCTACGGCTAACAAAACGATTCAGATGAGCGACGGTGCGACCATACAGGTCACTTCTTGTAATGAAGCCGATCGCAATAAGAATGTATATCCAAGTGCAATCGATCCAGACGTTACCATAGACCAGGGAAAAATTGCCTGTGGCGCACCAAACGATCCTGTGATTGCAGCCGCGATTCAGTGGATAGACAGTCAGTGAGTCGGGGTCGTCAAGGGTAAGCATTTCATCCCTTAATCCTTACGCTCAACACGCAAGCAAAAAAGACCTGTATACTTTGCCACTATGAAAATGCAAAAATACACTGTCCTACTGGCATCAGCCTTGTTTTTGACCTTATTGCCCGCAGGGGCTGCAAGCAAAAAGTTTGCCGACCTGAGCGACCAATTTATGAAAGAGTCCTTGTCGCGATCGCCAAGTACGGCGTCGCAAATGGGATATCACAAGCACAAAGACGCCAAAAGCGGAAGAGTGCTCGAGCTTGATTCTATGCTGGACGATATGTGCATGGAGTTTATGCAGGGGCAGAAGGCTTTTTACGAAACCTGGCGCAAACGTTTTGCCGAAGAGACGCCGATTGCAAGCCTGGACAAGCAAGACGCCGCCGACTTTCAATTGGTCGATGATCAAATTGCTCTTGCTCTTTTAGAACTGGACGGAATCAAAAACTATCAACACAATCCAACTGTTGTGGTGGAGATGATTGGAAGCGCTTTGTTTCAACCTTTAGCAGGGAACTATGCGCCCAAAGAAAAACGAGTGACTCATGTCGTTTCGCGCATAGAACAGGTCCCAAGAGTATTAGAGCAGTGCAAGAAATATTTGAATGATGCAGCGCCTATTTTTATAAGCACTGCTATTAGTGAGAACGAAGGAAATATCGAGCTAATACAAAAGACTATCCTGAAAGACATCAAGCCTGGAACAGCTATTCATGCGCGTTACAGGCAAGCAGCACCAAAGGCAATTAAGGCTCTGAAAGACTTTAATACCTTTTTGAAAACAAACAAAAAGCTTGCCGGTAGCGAAGATGCCTGGAGACTTGGTGGAGCGAATTACGATCAGAAATTTAAATACGTAATGGAAACAAGCCTCACACCAACCGAATTGTTAGAGGGTGCTGAACGCGAATTCAAAGATGTTCGCGCCGAAATGCTTGCTATTGCAACGCCGATGCACGAAAAATGGTTCGGTAAAAAAGAGGTGCAAGACAGAGACGACACTGCTCGCGAGAACAGAATTATTGGAGAAGTATTGAAAAAAATCTCCGACGAGCATCCTAAGCGCGACCAGCTTTTAAAGGCAGTTGAAGCTGATCTTTCCGGCATAAAAAAATTCATTGCCGACAAAAAAATAGTCACTCTAAGTCCGCGCAACAATTTAAAAGTAATTCCAACCCCGCCTTATTTGCGAGGAATCTATTCGGTCGCTGGCTTTCACAGCGCTCCTCCGCTCGAACCCGAAGCGCGAGCCGAGTACTGGGTGACACCAATAGATCCGAAAGATTCAAAAGAAAAAGCTGAATCAAAATTGCGTGAGTACAACAATTACACGCTCAAATGGTTGACTATTCATGAGGCTCTGCCAGGTCATTACATTCAGTTCGAGCATGTGAATAATATCAAACCAATGCAACGCCGTTTACTGCGCTCGTTATATGGCAATGGTGCCTATATCGAAGGCTGGGCTGAATACATCGCGCAAGTCATGCTCGACGAAGGATACATGAAAGATAATCCCAAGTTTCGTTTAACCATGCGCAAAATCAGACTGCGTTTGCTCGCAAATACTATTCTCGATATCAAAATGCACACGATGAAAATGTCTGATCAAGACGCTCTCGACTTGATGATACGCGACGGTTTTCAAACACAGGCAGAAGCGGAAGGCAAGTTGCGTCGTGCTAAGTTGAGTTCGTGCCAGTTGCCGACTTATTATGCCGGGCTGCGTGAGTGGCTCGCATTTAGAAAGAACTATCAGGAAAAGCATAAAGATTTCAATCTGCTCAAGTTTCATAATCTTGTGTTGGATCAGGGTCCGCTTCCTGTGCCGGTCGTAGAAAAACTGGTGAATTAGTCGGGTGCGGTTTTGAAATTTCAAGCTATCGCATTATCCGTTGCCATCGCATTAGGCGTGCAACTTCAAGCGTCAGCAGAGAATAAGAAATTTACCCAATTGAGCCAGAACTTTATGTACGAGTCTCTTGCTCGCAGTCCGAACCTGGCTTCTTGCGCGGGTTATCACAAACATATTGAGCGGAATTCGCGAATCATTATCGAGCTAGATGGTGAGCTGGACGATTTTAGTTCAGAGCGAATGTCGGATCAAATAAGATTTTATAGCGACTGGCGCGAAAAGTTTAAGCGCGAAATCGATCTCAAAACTCTGGACAAAGAAGAGCTGGCAGACTGGAAACTGATTGATAATCAAATCAGTCAGAATCTGCTTGAATACGGCAGTATCAAAACATACTCTCGCGACCCTGGCACTGTGAGCCTAACTATTGCAGGCGCTATAATTCAACCATTGCGCGCGCCCGATTTTTCGATGGACCAGAAGCAGCGCAACGTAATCTCGCGCCTCAATCAAGTTCCGCGTGCTATCGAACAAGCAAAGAAGTCTATACAATCTTCATCTCCTTTTCTTATCGATAATGCAATTGGTCAAAATGAAAATGTTCTGGGCATACTCGAACATACGTTGCCTCGTTATTTTCATCCGGGAGCGCCTAATTTCGCTGAGTTCGACAAAGCAGCAAAGGCTGCTGCTCAGGAAGTTCAGGGCTATAGTGCCTGGCTGAAATCGCTCAAAGCATCAATTCCTTCGTCTCAAGCCGACGACGGCTGGCGGCTTGGTAAAGACCTCTACGACAAAAAATTCGCTTTGTTTTTTCAAAGCAATCTAACTCCCGAACAAGTTCTTGCAGAGTCAGAATTGCACATGAAAAAAGTGCGCGAACAAATGCTCGTTCTGGCTGAGCCAATGTATCAGAAAATGTTTTCTGCGCCCCTGCAAAAGCCTGACGAGAGTGAAGAAGACAGACAAAATAGAATTATTGGAGCAGTGCTGGAGCGTATCTCGACCGAGCATCCAGAGCGCAATCAGGTATTGCAGGCAATTAAAAACGATCTCGATGACGCCAGAAAATTCGTGGCGAAAACAAAACTCGTTGGCTTGAACAAGCACATGAATCTGCGTGTGGTGCCAGCGAGCGATTTTTATAACTGGCATACTTTTGCAGGTTTAAATAGCGCTCCACCACTCGAACCGCATGTTGCCGCCGACTTTTGGGTAATGCCAATATCCGAGCAAATGCCAGCCGACAAGGCCGAATCGCTCCTGCGCGAGTATAACGATTACACACTAAAATGGCTCGTCATTCACGAGGCGTTGCCGGGGCATTACATCCAGTCTGAGCGATTGAACGCGATGCAGCCTCCGCACAGACGCTTGCTGCGAGCGACATTCAGGAACGAGGCATACGTTGAGGGATGGGCAGAGTACATCGCGCAGGCGATGATGGACGCCGGATATATGCAAAACGAGCCCAAATACACTTTGAGCATGCACAAAATTCGGTTGCGATTAATTACTAATACGATTCTCGATATCAAAATGCATACGACTAAAATGACAGACCAAGAGGCTTTAGACCTCTTAATGAAAGGTGCGTTTCAGAATGCTGCTGAAGCACAGAATAAATTGAAGCGCGTTAAACTCAGCTCGTGTCATTTGCCATCGTATTATGTGGGTATGCGCGAGTGGCAACGATTGCGTCAGGTGCAAGAAAAACTCAAAGGCAAGGACTTCGACGCGATGCAGTTTCACAATAAAGCACTTGATGAAGGTCCGCTTCCTGTGGTGATGTTGGAAGGATTGTTGAACTAAACTATTTTGGAACAGCAAGAATGTCTTTTACATCTGCGGACCAAATTTCAATTTCTTCAAGGGTCGCAGGATAATCTTTCAATTCGTGATTTGCTTTTTGCCAGTCCGAAACTTCCTTGAGAATTTGAGGCATGTTAGAGGCAATATGCGGAACTGAAGTAGCTTCCTGAGCAGCTAGCATGACTTCGTAACGTGGATTAGGTCCGTTTAGTTGAATAAAAAATCCCTCAACACGCCCGGCTTCATCCCACAGAAATAAATTGCAAGCTCCGGCGCGTTTTCCAATTAGCACAATTTGTTGTTCGTTTATTACTACCGGATCCATAAAAGTAGCATCGCTTATAGATGTTCGAACAATACGATTTTTCAATCGCAAAAGCTTTGCTTCTGACGAATCAAAGGATAGGTTCTTCGTGACCGGATATTCGTACAACAAGTCATCCTTCGGGAGCACCATCCAGGGTTGTCCTTCCTGTGGGAACTTTGAGTTGCCTATTACTACTTTATGCAAATGTAATTTTCCGGATTTTTCTTTTATTTTTACAGTGACTTCCCCGGGCAATTTTCCAATCAGCGCATAACTAGTCGTAGATAACAGCACCGGAAGCAAAATCGAATTGTCTGTAGAAATAACCGATTCAATTTCACAATCAGATTGATAAACTTTAGCTTGTGATTGTGGAAAAGTTATGCTGACTTCGGTTCTTAGTTTTGGATCAATCTCAGATTTAGAAAGAGTCGGAGTGAATCTATGTTTTTTACTGGTTTCTGAGCTCAGGTTGATCGTAAATTCAGACTGATTCAAACTCTGATAATGTTTATTCAAATATGAGTATGCCGCTTCTAATGACTCTGGATCCGTTTCTTGGATATGACTAACCAGATCTGTGAAATCTGGATCGTTAGGGTATTTAAGAGCTTCTCTGGTGACGCTGAGATTGTAGGTCGATATTTTTCCTTCTGCATCGCATACTGAAAACGTTGTCAGTCCTGGAGCTTTTCCAATTAAGACAATCAGATTATTTGCGCAGACAATAGGCTCGGCGATTGCGGGGTCTGATGTGAAAACTAGCTTGATTTTTGATTTGGTTAGAAAGACTCTCGATTGAGACACGCTAAAGTCGATAGTTTTTTGCGGAACTATTTCCTTGGTCGCGGCAAAGGCGCTCGATATCGATCCAAGACAAATTGATAATGCAGTTAAGTGGCGCAAGAATGACATGTGGTCATTTTAACAGTTTTATTTTCTAAAATTGCTCAAAGTGTTGCGACGGCAGGTTGGGCAGGCACAGATTCGCTGAGTGCTCATATTCTTTGCTAGCTGCTGGAAAACCGTAATAGATATGATGTAGCCTGTGATCTTCTTGAATTTCTTTAAGAGAGTATTTCTTTCGGCACAAATCTTTTGCAAGCTTTGCATCCGCCCGTGCTCCTTGCATGTCGTGTTCGTTTCGACGATATTCTGAGCGTTCAAAGAAGAATATCGGATTCTGCGGATCGAGCTTTAGGGCTGTCTCAAGATCTTCCAAAGCGCCTCTGGTATCTATTTTTGCGCTTCGGATTTGACTGCGAGTCTCAAATAAGGACGAATTGCGAGGTTCTAATCTGATTGCGTCGTTTATATCAAGTAATGCCCCAAATTTATCACCAATTCCAAGTCGTGCAAGTGAACGCTTTTGATATCCTTCTGCGCTTTTGAGGTTTTTTTTGACTGCTTCATAATATCGCTTTTGATTTTTTTTGCTCACATTTTGCAGCTCGAAATCGAAAATTCCGCCAACCGGGACTCCAACCAATGCATGCCCCCAGGTGCTCTCGCTCGATTCTAGCCAGGCGCGTTGTGCTTCTTTTTCTCTGCCTGCATCGAAGAGCGTTTCAGCTTTTGCTAGTCTTGCATCTGAGCGGTTATCCATTGATGAGACTTTGTCAAAGTCAGCGATTGCTTTGTCGGTTTCTCCAAGTGCTCGATATATCAAGCCGCGCTTGTAGAGCATTTGAATCAAATAATAATCGTTGTACTCGTTTTTAAATTTTGCAATTGCAGAACTTAGATCATTCAATGCGCCTGAATTGTCGCCCATTTTATATTTTAAATTTCCGCGTTGGAAGTAAGCGTTGTAAGCGGACGGTTCTTTGCCGATTACAGAATTCCAGCCTAATAGAGCTTCTTTGAAGTTGCCAGCACTTTCATTGAAATATGCTTTGTTCGCAATAGCATGAAGATAGCACGAATTTAATTTCGCTGCTTGTTCGAGATCTTTGATACTTTCTTTGGGGTCATTTCTTAGACCGGCTAGTTCACACCATGCTCGAACATTGTCTGGTTCAAGTTTTATTGCCGTTTTAAGGTCGGCAATTTTTACATCTGGTATCTGTAAACCAGTTATTGTCGCACGAAAAACATATGACCGAGAGTAGTCTGGTCTCAATTTTATGGCGTTAGTCAAAATCTTGCTTGAGCCTTTCAAATAGCCGTATCGTACACATGCTGGCCAGAACTCAGGGTTCGAGTTTATGAGAGTTGAAAGCCGGGTCTCATCACGGTCGTTATGAGGAGAATTTTTTATCTTTATGGATTTTTTTAGCAAGTCTAAACTTTGACGATTTTTCTTTGCGATGGCAGAATCGGCAATGTTAATCCCATCGAGGAAGACGTCCAATTTGTCTTGGTCGCAGCCTGAATCTAAAGTTGCATTAGCAATAACGAATCTATCGGCTTTCTTTGCGACTTTGACGTTGATATTGACTCTGTAGAACGGAATATCAACTTTGGAAAAATCCAAAAGCAATCCAGATACTCTTACGAAGTCCCCGTCTTTGTTGCCAAAGGCGTAGTTCTCACCAGAGGATAGAAAGCCAATATTCGTTTTTTTCTTTGAGAAGTAATCAAATTGTTGTTGGCTAAAGGCCATGGAGAATATCTTATCTTCGTTTTGGGTAGACCACCTTTTCACAAAGGCGCTTTCGGTCTCAACTGGAGTGAAATATTGAATTAAGTCGCTTACCAAAATACTAGCGTCGTCGCGAACATCCGAATTTAGCATTGCCATGCTAAATACCAGTGCGCCTCCTGCAGCCAAACAACTGACCTTTCTAGGAAGTCTTAGGGAATTAAGAATTAAGCCTTTGCTCATGCCCAGAGAATAAGTCTTTTAAGTATTTTAATCACTGGTATTTTTACGAAAGACAATCTCTAAATATTTGAGTAAATTGATTATATGATAATACTTGATCTACTCAAACTTTTTTGCCTTACGACTTACTTAGCGTTTGCTGTCTCAATTGCATGTTGCTTTTTCTCGTCGAGCCTTGTTTACACCGAGCCACAAATGTACATAGTTAAGTCATTCGCCTATCTGCCGTTCGTATTACTAATCTTGGAAATTACCGACCAGAACTCATGGACCGGCAAGGGTTTGAAATGGTTGCGAAGCAAACTTCCCATACTAAACAAACTTCGAAGCGAGCGAAAAAATATTTTTTTACCTTCTCTTCATGCAAGATTGAATGTTCTTGTTTTGAGTCTGGGGGCTGTATTGTCGGGGGCGTTTCTTGTAGTTTGTACTTTAGATTCCTTGCCCAAATGGCTAATGAAAGCGGGGTATTTAGAAGCTGCTGAGCGTACTTATCTGTGTCTCAAACCAAAAGGTCACACGGCAATAATTAGGGACTGTTACAGAACCAATGCCGATTACGACAAGATGTGGCGTCCAGTAAATCAATTTAGAAAAGAAGTTGACCAATCTAAAGTGGATGGCTGGTTTGCTCGACAAGAAAAAGTCACCAGAGTGATAGAAAAAGTTTATGGTGCTAATAGTGCTGAAATGATTGAGTGGAAGCATCTGCTGGGAGGCGATGCGGACCATTTTCAGCGTTATGCGCTTGCAGCAAAGATGTATGAGGATAGCTTGAATATCGCGAAACGTTTGCGTATGCAGCAAACTGAACTTGATGATTTTAGTTGGATGACACTTTACGAGGCTTTAGAAGTTCGTCGCACTGATGACTCTGTTTTTGAAAAACGTGCCAAAGAACATCTGAAAGAGGGAGTTAGTCGCTGCAATAATAGTGCGGCACCAGTAAGAGTCGAATTTGCAGCCATGAATTTTGCAGGCGCTTCAGAGATGATTGAAGACAATGATCTTTGGAAACAGTTTAACGCGATGCGTGTAGATCGAACTCAAAGCTCGGTTTGCGAGTGGCCTGGTATGGAAGTTATTCGTATTACTGAGAAGTACAAAATTAAAACATATTGAATTAGCAACAAGTTGAAAATTCATCTGGAAATTCTCCACTCATGATTTGAGTTGTCCATTTTTCCATATTAGTCTCGTGTGCTCGATACCAAAATTTGGAGCACAACTTTAGATATTCGAGAACGATTTCTTTTTCGTCTAAGTTGAATAGTTCTTTTGCAAGAACAAAATTTGGCCCAAACGAGTTGAGTACTGGAGAACCGGTTACATCAGCTGATTTGAGTAAATACTCTTTAGCAGAGGAAGTGTTCTTATTTTGTATTTCTAAAAGCCCCAATGCTGTAAACGCTCTATTAATATATTGACTCTTGTCTGCCTCATCCCTGGCTTCTTTCGCACAAACTAGAAGTTTATTTGCATATTTTTTTGCAAGTGCATATTCTCCAGCTTCAAATGCATATAAGGGTAAGTCTTCTAAATAACTTAGCCCGCCAGGACTTCCTCTTTGTAGTTTGTAAGATTCTTCAAGTTCTGTCAGGGCTCTTGCTGCGTCCTTTAGCTCACCCGATCTGTGTAATCGAGCCAACTTATCGCTCCATTCTGGGTCTTTGGGACGTAGTGCCTTTCCTCTCTTTAGCAGCTCTTCCGCCAGGGATTCATCTGAAAAGAAAAAATAACTAGCTGCGTTTTTCAATATGTAAGGGTCTTTAGGGTGCTTTTTCAGATGTTCTGACCACAACTGTTCTCCAATCTTATAAGCATCAGGGCTCAAAATGTCGTTGATACTGCACACCGATTTTACAAGCTCCGAGCGCGGTTCGTGTTCAATTATCCAGAGCTGGTGTTCCAGACATTTTTTTTGTTGTCTTCGTTTAAGTTCGATTGCAGATAGCCAATGACGAGTGTACGTGCTCTTAAGTCTTTTGGATTCGTTTTGAGGGAGTCTTCAAAACGAATTACTTCTTCTTGCGTAAGTTTCGCTCCGGCCAGAGGCCACATATGAAGCTGAAATTTAGCCCTCGCTTTTTCCAGCTTTTGCTCCTGTGAATTTTGGATTAGTTCGAAAAGACGACGAAGAAACAATTTTGGTCCTTAGTTTTTGAGTGTTCGCGTGATTATATTATCGTCGTTACTTTGCCTAGAAAAGAGAAAATAGTCGTTCTCATATTGAGCAAAATAATAGGAATTAACAGATAAATCGCGGAGAATTTGAACAGTAAGGGAAGTACACATAAACAGCCGCAATACAAATCTTCACTGGGAGCCGGCTGCCCAGCCGGTAAGAACGTCCACATCGGTTTTTCTTCGCGTTTTCCGGTGCTAACGAGTCTTATTTCAGCTTGAGATAACAAAGTAGGAACACTGTATTTTCGAGTTTGCAACGAACTGAATTTTTCGAATGAAACGTATGTGCATTTTGGAGGCAGCTCGCACATCACAGCTTCCCAGAGGAAAAGTGATACTATCAACAAAGCCGCGCATAACGCGACTTTTTCAAAGTTTTCAAAAATAAAGCTAATAGCGCCTTTCAACTGACATACCTCTATGACGATTTTAAGTGTGCGCGAAGCACTGGTCAATGTTCGAAATACGAACTGACAAGGCCTGATTGAACTTTTTGGTAAGGGTGAGTGAGCGTCTAGAACACAAAATTGACATTGAATGTTGTCAGCCCACCTAATTTCAGCAAACCCGTAGGCTCGGGCTTAAAATCTGATGGCATCTGGTTCTTTGCTCAGGTGCCCACGTTTGAATGTCAAATTCGATCGTCAAGGTTATCCAAGTTTCTTCCGGTACCGGCGTGCTGCTTCAATTGCCTTCTTGTTAGGCGCCGGTTCGTTTATGAACGCTTCGGCAAGCGCCATGCTGTCTTCAAGGCAAAGCCTTAAGACCATCTGTTGCTCGATTACCTGTGATGCCTGGCTAAGAGCTGCTGCAACGACGAAATCAGATACCGTGCGACCTTGCAGCTCGGCAGCCTTTTCTACCTGCGATTTTGCGGCTGGTGGCAAACGCAAATCTAGACGCTCTTTTTTTAACTCGGCAGACATAATTCAGATCCTCTCCGTACATGGCGATAGCGTTTGTTGTTCCGATACTCTCACACCTCTCACAGATTAGGCGAAGCAGGGCCTTTGTAGATAAATTTGTATAGCATTACGAAGAAAATAATAGATGCTTGAACATTCTATGCATGGTTTGGAGCATGAGCTATAGCGGCACAAGTTAGTTTCATTTGCAAAGTTGCAGCTTAGCCACCTTATGTTGGTATCGCCTTTGATGGCGCACAACTCGTTTATAGGCCGAAAGATCTTCTGATTGTAATTCAACGACTGATACCATCGCAGCATTTTTCGAAAATTGCTCTGCTACAATTATTTGAATGAAGTCTTGGCCATCACGATATTTACTAGTATCAGGCACTTTCTTAGTAGTTTTGGCATATGAAGCGTAATGTTTCTCCTAACTGGCTTCAAGGAGCCATTAATTCTGCTGCTCTATTAGAAAGCTCGTCGTGAGTCATATAGATGAGTTGCTCAGTTTCGTTTTTAGGGGTTACTGTAATCTTTGTTCCTCCCCATGACCATTTTCTGTCTTCTCCGGACTTTATTGGATTACCATAGTGTTCGTTTAGTTTTTGTTCGATTAGTTTGAAGGGAGCGTTTACGAAGCCTTCGATTTTGTAAAGCTTATAAATGCCATCTATATCTGCAAATCTGAAGGTCGGTTTCCACTTCACTTCATCATCCACTAAAGGAACATTTCCGATGTTGTAGTACCTTAGAAATTTAGGAAAGTTTGATTTTTCTTGAGATGGTTCAGGAAGTTGGCGGACGTGAAGTTGTTCAAAGAAGCCACTTTCTGTGGTGCCTAACCTGAAACCGTAACACGAATATCCCCGCTCATCGCTTGAGAAACTCCAAAGGGCGCTGACAGGAAGTGCTATCAAGTTTTTGTCAAAATACACAGTTTCCTTGCCTGTGTAAAGAACAACCCCTCGGTGGAATTTTTTTCCAGCAATTGTTCGTAGCTCCTTCAATCCTTTAAATTCACTTGGTCCGACTGAGGAACTTAATTTTACTTCGATACCGCATATAGTGCCGTTTGGTTTTTCCAAAACAAAATCAACTTCAAGCGAATTGTCCAATGAGCGTAAGTGAAACAATTTGGCTCTAGCTTCGCTCCAAGTAAGTTGTTTGCAAAGTTCTAGCAGGACGAAATTTTCAAGTATGTTTCCAAAAAGCTTTCTGTCTTTTGCTAAATTCTCTTCGTCTACTTCCATTAGATATGACAGCAGTCCTGTGTCTCCAATGAATAGCTTGGGATGCTTAGCTAATCTTTTACCTTTGTTTGAGTACCACGGTCTAACTGAGACTGTTAGAAAGACTGCTTCCAATATGGAGAGATACCTTTTTAGGGTTGTATTTGGAATTTTAGTCTCTCGGGTTAAATCTGAACTGTTTAGCGGTGCTCCTGATCTTGTCGCTATCAAGGATAATAGAAGCGGAATTTCTGACAGCTTCTCTATGTTTGCAATGTCTCGGACTTCTCTTTGGAGAATGGTAGAAATATAGCTCTCAAACCATTCGTGTCTTCTATTTTTCTTTTCTCTTTCAAGTGCCTCTGGGTATCCACCTTGTACAAGCCTATGAAGTAATTCTGATTCGGAGATCATTTCACAATCAGGTAGTTTCTTATCGCTGAACAGGTCGTCGACGAATGTTTCCTTAAAGCCTCGAATTTCCCCTTCTGATAGCGGCCACAGGTTTTTGATTTCCATCCGTCCAGCTAAAGATTCTGACAGTTGTGGAAGCATTAGCAGGTTAGTTGAACCTGTTAGAAAGAATCTTCCAGGTTTTCTATTGGCGTCAATACTGGCTTTTATTGCAACAAGTAGCTCAGGAACTCGTTGTATTTCGTCCAAAAGAACTCTTTCTGGCAATGCATCTACATACGATTGTGGTGAATCTTTGGCTGCTGCCAGAGCAGAATAGCTATCGAACGTTATCTGCTTAGGTGGTTTTTCTGGCTCAAAGAGTAGTTTGAATAGTGTGCTCTTACCCACTTGTCGAGCGCCATTAATTAGGATTGCTGGAGTATCTCCAGCAGCTTCAAGAATTCGGGATTTGATATTTCTTGGATATAGCATGGTTGAATTTTACCCGGTGCGTGGCTAAATTTCAACCAATGGCTGGTTAATTATGAGTATATGGGACTTCCAGAGAGTTGTCAGAGCTTTCCTGGCTTGAACTCGTCAAAATGCATGGTTTGGGGCAAAGAGCGTAGGCTGTTTGTAAGCAATATTTTTAGCCTACAAAATCATCTCAATTCTTTTCTTCGTTTTCTTCGCTTGGTCTACAAATGAGTTATAGCGCAGGAGTTAGTTTCATTTTCAAAGTTGCCGTGTAGCGATCTGATGTTGGTATCGCTAAGATCTTACCGCGATTTTCTCCCAATATACGGCATGGAAAAATTTAAGCTAAAGCCTTCTGTTTCTTTCTAGCTTCAGTCGCGGTTGTTTCAATTTCCACATGAAGACTTTTGCTAATTGCTGAGAAAATTGCAGAAGTATTGTCCATGCTAGGATTTCCTCTTAGCGAGAGCATGCGATGTAAACTCTTCGGCGGTGTGTCAATTGCTTTCGCCAACTCTTCAAAGCCAATAGTGGCATTTACAAGATCTCGCAGTATAAGGCGTGCTGTTTCTGGTTCTCCAGCAAGAAATAAGGATATCGCTTCATCAAGAAGTGCTTTGGCAAAGGCAGGATCGCGATTCACGCGTTCGACAATTGTTTCTTTGAAATTTCGTGTTAGTGCCATTCTTCTTACCTCTTGCGCTTCTTAGCCTTTTCTTTGTGCCGCCTCCAAATAGGATAATTAGCTCATTACCGTCTTTGGCTAAATAAATTCGATAGCCCGGACCCCAGTCGATTTTGTATTCGCCAATTCCATCAAACCATTTAATAGCAGTGGTGAGACCGCGTTCCATACGAAGCTTGGCAGTTGTTACCTTAGCAGCGGCTTGCGGATCAAGCTCATCAAATCAGTTCTTGCAGGGGCTGGCTTTACCAGCTCATAAGAATACGATCTCAAAAATTCTTTTAGCTTTTCGCTTTTCTTATCGATTGAAGCTCGGGATTCGCTCGGACGTACTTCTGTCACAAAATCTCTATAATCAATTGTCACATCTACATCTTCGGAAAATCTTTTGATGATGTTGTATGCTTTCGAAAGAGAAGTACCGCCTTTGAAAGCCATGTTCTTTTTATTGGGCATTTCAAATAAAGTTTTAAGAGTCCAGCATACCCAGATATCTTTTTCTAGGATCGTAGCCGGTTTCCCTTGGCGAGCGCTCAAAGCATTTATTGTTCGCAGTTGTTCGGTGATGGGAATCTTTAAGAATTCGTCAGGCATATTTCTGCTCGAATTGCCTGAATGATTCGGCCATCCAGCCAGGCATCATATTTATTTTGCTTTTGAATTGCTTGTATTCTTGGGCTGACAATCTAGTTTTTATCACTTTGAAGGTATTTGGCGTAACTTCATTTTTTCCTAAATACCAAAGTGCAGAAAATGCCATGCCGATATTTGTGCCGGGCATTACTAGTTTTCGTGGGCTTACATGCCTGATTTCGATAGGTAAATTTCCTAATCTGAGTTTCCGGGATGGTCCGGCAGTATAGAAAATTGGTTTCAATGGAACCTGCGTTGAAAAACCAAAGCGATTTGCTGCTTCCGCTCCTTGAACTTCAACGGGGCCTCCAGTTTTTGCTATTGCGACTTCTTTTGCACCTGGAGGAACGGCACCAACATATTTTCCTATTTCCGGTCTGACATAAACGCCTCGGGCAACGCGCATTATTTTTCCGGCTTTCTCCAGGCGAGCAAGTTCTAAATCAATAGCTTTGCGAGAGCCAAGATGCAACAGTTCGGTCGGGACAAATGGTTGTCCCAGTTTCTTTGACTGGATGTACTTGCGAACGGATTTAGATGTACTCATGTTTAGCTTTTTCCACTTGAGGGAAAACTATAGCATTTTTCCCTCATATTACCATGGTATATCTATTCGTGCAATAGAGGAAGTGTGCGCTTGTTTCGCGGTTTGATGAAGCGCTCCGAAAGAGTGAAATTGAATTGAAGTTTAGTTGAGGATTTTAAACTTGCTAAGTTAGTTAGAGGCGGAAAACCACTTTTCCACCAAGGAGCTTTGAGAATTTCGATCTCTTTTTCTAGCTCTGCTGCCTTTTGCGCAGTGGTGCCCAGCTCTTCTTTCTCTTTTTGAAGGGCGTCTATTTGTTTTTTTAGTGCCACCAGCTCAAGTTTGTTTTACTATTATCGGTGATTACAGCGGCGGCACCATCGAAGTTGAAGGCAGCGTTACTGCTACAGACGACATGTTGATCCGCGGCTGGTCGTGCGACATCACCGGCGAGAACTTCGACGTTGACGGCAATCTGACCACTGATGCCAATACCACTATTGATATGAGCGGTTCTATCAATGTGGAGGGTGATGTTACTACCCTTCGCGACGTCAACCTTCTTTTTACTTCGGAAGGTGACATTGGAACCGGCAACATCACTATCGACAACACCGACGCTTATCAGGCCGGTCGCCTGGCGATCAAGGCGAACCGCGAAGGAGGTAGCAGCAAATTCACCATCGGCGGTTCAAGCGAATCGAACGGCGTGAATGGTCAGATCACTACGAACGCGACCACCGGTGGCGGTAGTGAGACCAGCTCGCTCTGGTACGGTGGTGTATACATCATGAACGGTGGCGATGGCGGCATCAAGTTGAACGACATGACCGCCATATCGGTTTCGGCATCCCAGAGCAAGTCGGGCGGCATCATTCTCGATGCTCAAGACGGCGAGCTTGAGATGCCCACAGGAACACTTTCTGTCGATGGTACTGGCAGCTATGCTGGTGCGTCGATTCTTTTGCGCGGCGATACCATCAGCACCGAAGACGGTACTACCTTGTCGGCAAGCGATAACGGCTCTGCTGGTGCTCAAAAGGTCATTACTCTTTGCGCAAATAAGATCGAGATGACCGGCAGCTCCGGTTTGACAGTTAATGTCGAAGGCGATGCCAATGCCACTTACTACAACGCAATTCAGATCGTGCCGTTTGATGCGGTCGAGGTTATGGACACCGGCAACGCCGTGGGTCTCTATATCTGGCTCAGCATGCCGAATGGACCATTCGGTACTGACGGTGCGGTTGAAATTGATGGTGGTGCGAGTGCTCCCCTGCATCTTTCGTGCAATGGTGATCACAGCCATATTGAACTTTCCGGTAACCCGCTCACTTTTGCCGGTGGTGAGGTGACGATTGAAGCAAAGGGTGATGTCGATCACAAGATCGACTTTGCGATTTACGGAAGCCCTGTTGCCAACTCGCTTCAGTTTAATTGCGATGATGTGACAATCGACGCAAGCGGCGATGACGGTGATGGCGGTGATATCACCTTCTTTATGCCGGGCGCTCTCCGAGACGACACCGGGAACATCACCGTCAAGGCAGATGGTGACGGCGAAGGCAAGGGTGGAACGATCACGTTCTATCCCGGCGACGTCGATCTTGTTTTTGGTACCGATCCTGAGCAATGGGCGTTCTCCGCCAAGGGCGGTGACACATCTGGCGACGGTGGTGAGATTAATATTTATGGTTATGAATCTGCGGTTGAAGTAACCGGCGCTGGGCCCGGCACTACTGTGCTGGATGTTTCCGTTCCCGGAAGTGACGGCAATGGCGGCACGCTAAACCTTGTTGCATATGGCGGTTTGACCTTTGATGGTTCAGATTCCATACTCAAGGCTGACGGCGGCTCATCTTCTGGTGATGGCGGCACTATTCAGATCCAGACCAGTGAGGAAGAAATTTCCATTAGCACTGGCGATTCTGGTGATGTACAGTTCTCTGCCAAAGCTAATGGCGGGGACGGAAGCGGCGGAACCGTGGATATTACCTCGTACTCCGGTATTACAGCAGAAGCTACTAGCATTGATGTCTCCGCGGACGGTACTGGCACTGGCGGAAATATTTCCCTGAATGCCGGTTATTCGACCCTAAACCTTGAAAGCGTAGAGTTTAGCGCCGACGGTGGCTCAGGCGGTGGCAATGGCGGGCTCCTTCATATGGAAGGAGGTGAAATTACAGTTGTTCCCGAAGAGAACACGGTTCTCCGCGCCAATGGTCTTGGCTCTGGCGACGGCGGAAATGTTGAGGTTGTAACCCAATGGGGAGCAATTGATATTGGGGGCGATGATGAGGAGATTAGCATTGAAGCTCAGGCGGAAGAGGAATCTTTCGCTAGTAGATCAACTTTTGTCAACGGCTACGGAAACGGCGGCCGCACCTTTGTCTGGCAGGCCAATCATTTTAAAACCTCGGGAACTGCTATCAAGGTTCGCGCATTTCAAGATGGGCATGGTGGTACCATTGATATCCAATGCACCGATTACATCTGGATTGATGCCAATTTGACCGCAGATGGCTCAGGAAGTGGAAAAGGCGGTGACATCAAATTGGATGCGCCGACTATTAAGTTGAGAAACGACCGGGTGCTTAGCGCGCTCGGTGGAGACTCAAATGGTGCAGGTGGAAAAATTGAAATCTTATCTACTAATGATGTTCAATTTGTAGATGCAGGAGGAAGTCCTTCAACTTCCCCTGCGGGTCTCATGTTCAAAGCACAGGCAACTGGAACCGGTGAAGGCGGAGAAGTCAAAATATCTAATATAGGAGCCTTCGCCGTCAACACAGTAATCAATGTGAATGGAGGTAATGTTGCTGACACATCAACTTTCTATGGTTCAATTGAGCTAAATGGAGTCAAATGCCGACAGCGGAAGCGAGGCAGTGGAGACATCGCTTCGCTCGTATGGCCAAAGACCTATTGGGATGGCGTGAACCATAGTTCTTCGACGCCATCAACTGTTGCTGATGATGCTCTTACTGGGGCACTTACTATCCCTAACGATCATGGACTCAGAGATTTGCTAAATGGTCAGAATGTACATCTCTATGCTATGAGCGTATTTGATGATTATTTGGATTTCTTTGCCCAGCCAACGCCTATGACAGGTACAGATGGCGTCTTTGGCATTAGCCTTCATGGCAGCACTAAAGCTTCTAATGTTTTTGCCAATGTAAATGTTAGCGGCAGTCCGGTTTCTGCAGTTACTGCAAGCGGTGGTAAAACGACCATCATGAAGGGCACCGCTGTGCATGAACTTGCTCATCGGTTGGATGTCTTATGTTGGAGTGGTGATTCGCAGCTAACTGGCAGTGGAACATTTGGTGAAGCGATTTCTCTTGATGTTACAACAATGAGTGCTGGCTATATTAACTACGAATCTTGCAGTACTGTATGGGGTGGAACTATCTGTGGGAGCCACCCAGGATTAACCAACTCCCAGATTCTTGGAGTTAAATACAAGGGCACCGCCTATGAACTTTACGCACAAGTTTTTGAGCATTTGATTGGTAACTGGGTCCATTCAGATCTAGAACAGGCCCTCGGATTCCTGCCAAAGCAGATTGAATACATTCAAGATGTAATTAACGCCGGACATCCATAACATCTTGTGAAAGTCAGATTTGACTTTCGAGGGAAGTGGCTTAGCCACTTCCCTTTTCTTTTTACTAATTTTGGCCAACTGAGTACCAGTTAGCTTTTTCTATTTCAGGACCAGATAAACGATATTTTTGAATTTTCTTGTTTCCATCAAATGAAAGTTCCAGGCTGAAACTACCTTTAAGACGTTTGTCTCCGATTGGGCAAAGATGGTATTGTCGACTGCGGAATGTGTCAACAACTTTGGGGCACTTTTTCGAAATAATTTAGTGAAGTGCCTTTTTTGAACTAGAAGTTGTCACGCCTACCCCAAAAGTCGTTTTTAGCGACTGTTCTTTAGAAAAAGCCCATGGAGTGGACGTTTTCCAAGGAACAGCACGAAGCATAATTAATACTATCGGACGCAGGGTGCAGTTGTGATACTAGATATGGTGACGCTGAATTCTTCCTTCTCTTCGGCTTTTTTAGGAGGATTGATCCATACTTCGGTTGGTGGTTCAGCTGGCATTGGTATTCCATTTACAAATCTCTCTGGATGTTCTTCGTATGCAAGCAGTAAGACCTCTTGTCGCTGCTGAAGAACACCTCGTGACCTGCCATAGTGAATCATCGCTGGTGTCAAATAGGCAATTCCGGAGTGATAGTGCTCATTGTTGTAGAATTCGAAGAAGTCTGTAAGAAAAATTCTCGCATCTTGGATGCTACCAAATCTTTCCGGAAACTCGCATGAATACTTCATTGTTTTGAACTGACTTTCTGAATAAGGATTGTCGTTGCTAACATGCGGTCGATTAAATGAAGACTTGACGGATAACAAATCTAGAAGCTGCGCCACTGTTTGTGATGTCATTGAGGAACCTCTATCAGAATGAATAATTAGAGTTTCTCTTTTGATTTTCTGACGTCTACACGTATCTTCAATCAGTCTTTCAGCTAATTCTCCACTTTCACTTTGCGCTACCAGCCAGCCCACGACAAGACGGCTGAAAATATCCAGTATTACGTAAAGGTGGTAATGGCAACCTTTTACAGGTCCTTTCAATTTGGTGATGTCCCAACTCCAAATTTCGTTTGGCTTCTCGGCCAACAGCTCTGGTGTCTTGTACTTGGGATGACGCAAAAGATTGCGCCGCTCCTTTAATTCATGCAGCGACCTAAGGCATCTGTACATTGTGCTCACAGATCCTACATACACCCGTTCATCAAGCAATCTCGAATAGATTTGATATGGCGATTTGTCCATAAATCGCTCTTCATGCAAAACCTCAACCACTTTTTCCCGTTCAGTTTCTGTCAAAGCCCTGGGAACTCGCTTCTTTTTCTGCTCGGCTGGATCGGCTTGCTTTACCCGGTTTTTCTGTCGGTAATAAGTTGATGTGGAAATTCCTAATGCACCGCAAGCTTCGGTTGTGGTGCCAAGCTCACTTGCAAGCATCGCTGCTTCTTGAACTAGTTCTCGTCGCTTGACTCCATTTCTATCCCCAGGATTTCTGATATTTTTTTTTGCACTTCGATAATTTTGTTCGCCTGCCGAAGCTTTTTCTCTAGCTTCTCATTTTGCGCTTTGAGCCTTCTGTTTTCTTCAGCATAAGGATTTGCCTTCGGTCCTCGTTTTCTCGCCTCAAGAGACCCTTGAGCCGCCTCCTCTTTCCATTTGTGCAAGTGAGAAGCATACAGCCCTTCGCGGCGCAAAATGGCAGTCTTTTCTCCTTTACTTGCCGAATCAATCTCTTTTAGAATTTGCGCTTTGTATTTAGCTGAAAATTTCCTGCGTTGAGGTTTTTCCAAAACTTCGATCTCCGGCTGCTTGATTCTCCTGTACGCAGCCATTTTAGACTGCTTACTGTGCGGAGGCAATAAGTCATCCTTCCACTCCGGATGGTCTTTTCTCAACTTTCGGAACCAGCCGTAATAACTGTCGACCGGAACTTTCCTGGTTTTACAATAAGCCGCAACTCCCGCCGGATAAGCTCGGGCCTTGTTAATGATCTCTGTCCAGAAATTAGCTCGCTCTTCAAAAGTGTCTCCTGGTGTTTGAAACATACTCTGCTCCCCAAAGAAGAGCACGAACCAAATGTAGTACCACGCGAACGACTAATTCTGCGTTTAAGACTTACACTAAATTATTGCCCTTGACTGTCCCACTTATTGTAGACACACAGGGAACCTGCGCCGCCGACTGTGTAGGTTCCTGAGCTGTAAGAATAGGTGCCAGTTGCTCCAGTTGAGCCAATGTCATTCTTTGTCCATGTCATCTGAGCATCTGCTGGAGTGCATGCGAATATTCCAAAGATAAGGAATACCGCGCCCAGAATGTACAAGGAAATATATTTTCCGATGACGGAATCCGGGACTCTAATGGTGTCTCCGATGGGCGCCGAAAAAATATTTCAGCACACGCAAATGAGCATGCTTTTCCAGCACGCGAATACTGTGTCAAAAGGATTCCATTTTCCCAGAGGGAACTTTCCCTATCTTACATAACTTGAAATGCCTGGGAAGCCCTTTTTATATTAAATCGCCAGATTTTCGTGTTAATTTTAATGCGGCGAATAAACCGCAATCAGTTATATATGGAAGGTCAATAATACAGCACCAAATTTAGTACCAGCAGTTGTTGAATCTTACAATCAATCACCGAAAATTATGAATTGATAATTTAATCACTTTTTATAAGTATTCGCTTTGACATCAATTTTTCAAACTCACTGAGCACTCTTTCAAATCCAATCTCAGCGATACGTTTGCAACTCTGCTGTCCAAAGCACGGGTTGAATTCAATCTCTGCGTATGTTTCAAAATTTATGGACTTGGATGGAGTATCGTTTTGAGTCCAGGTTAAACATTCGGGAATACAGTCTTCAGCAATAATAGAAACACAATTCCTCTCTGGACGCACAAAAATACTGCGCTTCAAATGCATCGCTATAGTTGGTTTTTGTTGCTGAACAGACAAATGCATCAAGCCCGTATCCACCGAAACGACGGCACTGGCAGATGAAATAACATCTATTGCTTCCTTGAGCGTAGGCGTTTTTACATAAGCCAGGCCCAAGTCTTTTGTATGCTCCAGAAGCTCTAATACCTCTGGTGACTTGTCTGGCTGACCAATTACGATACATTCAAGGCCTCTTGAAGAAAGAGCCTTGTAAAGATTGAGCCAGCTGTCCAGAGGCCAACATTTGAATCGCCCAGCTGAGCCCGGAATAAATATGACCTTGTGAAATGAAGCGGAATTTTTCTTATAGGGAAAGGGCTCATATTCAAATTGAAGCGGAATCTTCAGATCGCGCTCAATCAAGTCGAAGCAAATCTGCCGACACAAATCAACAATATTGAGTGGACCGTTTTTCTCAAAGTAAGCATCGGAGCCAAAAATAGCCTCGGTCTGTAGAGGATGGTCACGCATATTCACAAAAATATCATCACTTCTTTTGACCTTTGCATGAAAATCAGGTTCGCGAATGGCTCCGCTAAGTCCAGGAATCAATTCAGCAACCTGCTCTTGTTTAGGCGAACGAATAATGAGAAAAGTAGGCTCTCCGGTTCGAACGAGAGTCAACAGTCCTGGTAAAGATACCAGTAGGTCACCTAATCCATCTGAAATTGGAGCAAAATAAAATGGCAATGCTAATATTGTCTCAAGCTTCAACTTATACTACACAGTTTAAGCTAATAGCGGTGAACTATACGTGAACCTTGACATTCGCAAGCAGACTAATCGAAAAATTTCAAGTTCGTTGAGTCCACAAACTTCATACTTCATTTAATACCAAATACAGTATCAAAAAATTCAGGACTATGAGCCTTCAGATTTTTTCAAAGTTTGAACGTAGCGATAAAGCTCTTTCAAAACTTTGTCGTTCGAAATCAAATTTTCGTAGTGCGGCATGGTGCCAACCGGTTCTTTCAAATAACTTTTAAAAGAGACGTAATTAGAAAGATATTTCGAACCAGCTAAAGGTTTTTGAGGTTTGACTACGTTACCGCCATTTATATGGCAAGAACTGCAATGAGATTCAAAAGTCATCTGGCCTTTACTCTTTGCCGGCTCTGTTTTAACTTTGGCTTTTGATTCTGATTTAGGCGCAGTTTGAGGTTTAGCCCAACAATTAATAGACTGACAAATTAATGCTAGTGCTATGACTGGTAGAACAAACAACTTAGATCTCAACATTTAATTCCCTCAACGCTCACCCAAAAGTGTATAAACACATCACTATTTATATGAGTTTTACCACGATTTGATTTTACTGAACTGTCAAAGATGATCAATTTGAAGACGCAACGTCAATTAGGGTATTAATTAACCCTCTCTGTTCTATCTCTCTAAAAGATTTCATATGTACGACATCGAATTTTGCTCCCGCAGCCATAACATCCGACTTCAAAGTCCTGACCTCTCGATCCGGCTCCTCGGGATTAACAATAAAGAAATGAATAGCCAGGTCGTATTTACCTGGAATTGCTTGTGTAGCTTCAGCAATGCATTCTCTAAGGTCATCATAGTGGCACATATTCTCACCATCGGTGAAGATACAAATGATGAGCGGCTTGCCTGATACAATTTTTCTTTTGAGTTCTTCTCTCAGTGGCGGCGTTAAATTAGTTCCGCCACCAGATTTATTCTGCTGGAAAATATGCGCAAGTTCAATCGGCGAGCAGGTTCCATAAACATCGTAACCGGCATCGAACATCACTAGCCTGATACCTTTCTTGAATGCATCGACAAACTCTTTTGAAACGGGCAGCATCTGCTCTTGAACCCAAGAACGTTGTTCCCAATCTTTCTAGCGAAAACTCGAAACTTTCATGTATCGGCTACGTAAAAAATGAAGCTCAAGCACTAAACCTATCTTAGTACCAGATGTGGTGCGATAGAAACCAGCTTTTCTTCTTGAGGAGCTGCAACCAAAAGATTTTCAATCACTAAGCCTTCCCAGCTACTTCCTATGACGGGATGTCCAGAAAATTCATTTAAGACGCCGGTTTTGACGCGTATAACAAACCGCCTTGACCATGCGCTAGCATTATCCAAAGACCATGAATCATCCCTGCATATTAAAGGTTTCATTTTCAATTTGCAAGGTTGTTTAATTTTTCGGATTTACCAAAATCGGGTATAAAAAACATACTTCTAAGTGGTAACAAGCATGACAAAATCAAGCGAAAGCCATGAAGAGGGCGAGCGTCTTCAACATAGTTCTATTGAATCCATTAAACAAACTCCAGA
>JAHCIQ010000011.1 GCA_026129135.1 Cyanobacteria bacterium TGS_CYA1
AATCGAGCAGAAATAAAAGCATATGTAGCCAAACAAACCAAGAAAGATTTCGTTTGCGCGGATATTCTTACTGCAAATGAAGAAGATATAAAAGACGTGAAAGCGTTTTTGCTTACCTTAGGTTATAAGCGCGTTTTATTTCAGAAAGGTCAGGGCATCGGCTATCCTTGCATCATATATGACTCGCTCAATCATCCACTTGATCGTCCCGAAGATTCGCGAAAAAATGAGCAAAAGAACTAAGGCGTTTTTAGTTCAGGTAAAACCGGCAACCACCTAATTCTTCTATTTTGGTGTTGTCTGCTTCGGCTTTTTTGTCTTCGCCAAGAACTAGAAACGTTTCTTGTCTGAAATAATATGTTTCGACACTGTGAGGGTCCATTTCGAGAGATTCTTCTATTAAAATCAGACCTTCATGAGCCTTGTTCATTCGCGTCTTGATCAAACCGAGCACCGCTAGTACACCAGCTAGTCTTTTATGTTTCAATGCAATGTTCGCTTCTTCCAGAGCTTGTTCAAGAAGCTGCTGTTTTAAGAGTATGCGCGCATTCATAGAGTGCGCATATGCTGAAATCAGAGGTGGTAACCTCATCTTCAGCATCTTATTTATACTGTTTGTAGCTTCACTCATATCATCGTTTAGTAAATGAATAAATGCGGCAGTCAAAAGGTAGTACTGTGGATTTAGAAAAGAACCAATTCCGGCTTTTTTTAACTTCAGCCTGGATTCATCGGCTTTTCCTTGGAGAGCCAGAATCAGAGATTCATATTGGCGAATACTTGAAGCATAAATGGTATCAAAAAAAAGAAGATAGCCTGAACCAATCTTGAGTAAGTCAAGTGCTTCATTTAATCTATTCAAACAAATCAGTACGTGGGATTTCATCAAATACCCTACAGCAAGTTTGGGTTTTAACGAAATGATTTTTTCACTATTCTTAAAAGCAAGGTCATATTTGTTGAGTGAAACGCAGATGATAGAAATATATACAAGCAAGTCTATATTTTTAGGTTCTTTGCTTGAAGCGGAAACTGCTTTGGAAAGAGCACCTTCTAAATTTCCTTGTTGATATTCTGAAAAAATCAATGTCAATTTTGATGAATCAAGAACTAGCTTGACCCCAACGAATAAACTCAAGATCGGCATGGCAAAAGAGCGGAACAGGTTTTCGACATATCCTGAATTAGATGGGGTAAAGAAATTGAATATGCATATCAATAGGAATGCAAGAATCGGAAAATACATTCGCCGAATTAATAATAACCAGGTGAATATAGTTGCGATGAATGCGGCTAATGCAAAATTTATCAGGTCAGCAGGAGTTGTTTTAAAAGTGGCAGATTCCAATCTCCAGATTAAATGCCACCATCTAAATTGATTCGCTTTCTCCGCTTTGGAAAGCAAAGCTCTTTTTAACGCCAAACTATTTTCTTGTTTGAATGCTTCATTAGCAATGGATTTTGCAACATTATCATCACCAGATGCTAGAAAAGCAGCGTACAAAATCGATGCAGTGTCTATGAATGGGTTATATGTGCTTTGAAGATCTTTGAGAGATTGCGAATTATCATTAGACTCAGCGGCAAATTTCCTAAAAGATTTAAGATCTTCAAGGGAATTTTTCAAGCTTTGCATAGGCTCTGGATACAAGTAAGCGATGTCAGCCCATCGGTCTTCGGCTAAAAGCAAACTTTCCAGGGGAATGTGGGCGTCTTCTAAATTGTTTTTTTCTTGTAGATCATTTTTTGCTTTATCGAACCATTCGAGACTTTTTTTGTTTTGGTCCAGAGCTTCGTTTAACATTATCCAGTCGTCTCTATCGGATTGTGATTCATCTCTGAGTTTTTCAAAAATCAATTTTGAAGATTTAGACTTTTTGCATAGCAAACGAATTTGATCAATCATATATGAACCGCGAACACCGACCATTGCTGTTTGCGCGCCATTTTTCCAGACATACAAAAAATGCTTTGTTGCTTCATCGTATTTGTTCGATTCAAGCAGTTTTATACCTAAATCATAACGAGCGCTCATCGACTCATCTGAAATCTTACTATCGAATTTTTTAACTTCCCGTCTTGCAAGATCTATTGAAGTAATATTGTTTGCGATACCATCCAACCAGCTCAATAGCTTTTCTGGTTCTTTAAAGCCTTTACTTCTGTCGAATTCTTTTTCGAGGTTTTGTGACTGAAATAGAATAACAGTGGGCATTGCTGCTATATTAAATTTCTGAGCCAATTCTTTCTGTTCATCAACATCAATTTGTAATGCCACAGCATTTTTTTTAATCCAGTTCTCAACCTCAGGATTTGTCCATGTCGATTCATCCATCTGTTTGCATGGACCACACCAACTTGCTGTAAAATCGAGAAGCAGATACTTATTCTCTTTCTGAGCTTTTTCGAGAGCTTCGTCCATGGGCAAATTAGAAAATATCTGTGGGTGTGAGTACGCTGCGGTGCAAGCGATGCTCAGAAATATTAAGGCAGACAGGAAAGCTTTGACCATGAACCCAAGTCATTACACAGAAATTGTATATCTGACTGGGATATACCCTAAGAAGCTACTTTGCTCACATCGAGTCTGATACCAAGTTTGCTTTCAAGTTCAGATTGGGTTTTGACATAACCGAGCATTCCGTACAAAGTAATTAGACCAGAATACATATTTAGACAGTGCAAGACTGGCATCGCATCTAGTATCGTTTCCATTTCTTTTAGGATAAGCCAGACTTTTGCGTGATACTGTTCTGGAATAGAGCTAATTAATTCGAGCAGTTTGATCCATGCAAGTTCTGCATTTGCGTATTCGTATTCGCGCAAGAAATCTTTTACAAGTTGCAAGTTCTGTTCGATAGCTCGCAAAGACTCATTTTCGGCTGGACCTTTTGGATCAGCGTAAATACAGAAGCTCGCAGCAAGCGAGTAATTATGTTTTTTTACGCTTTTCATGACTCCATAGTCTCCCGTGCCAAACGCCATTCCGTTTGGAGCATCTGTGTTGTTTGTATTGACGGTGAAAACATCCTTGCTGTTCCCAGAGCTTTTTGAAAAGAAAGCTCAGCCTTTATCTTTTCTCCTGCTCGCAAATAAGCTTTAGCAAGGGCGATACGCTGTCTAATACAGGCAGAGTTATGTTTTCCGTCTCTTGCGTGATTGCGCTCGAATTCTTCGAGTTTAACGCCTGCTTCGTCAATTTCTTGAATGCTGCATTTTGCGCCAGCAGACAAGAAAATCAGGCTTGTAGCCAGGGTTGGAAATAGTATGTCAGTCTGTTTCATGGTAAGTACCGCCTGGGGGGAAGGCTTAGTAACAAGATGCGAATCGACTATTAAATCGTAAGCCCAGCGCGTGTATTAGTCATTGCCGAAAACCTGTATCTCGACCTGTGGTTTTCCCTAGTTTTTTGGCCGAAAAGGGACTTCCCTTGACCTTAAATAAGCTAGGCAAATAGTACACAAATAAGGTTGTTGAAATGAAAAATGCAGCAGTTGCAAGCCTGGTTTCATGCATGTTTTCTCTGGGGTTAAATCTGTCCTCTACCGCAGCGCCCGCGCAGGCACAAGAAACTCGTTCCATCGAAACAAAAGCAGCCCTCTTTTGCATACCTGGCTTAACTCAGCATTCATCGACCTATGAGCATTTGGCAAAGCAGCTGGCGCCTTACGGGATAAAAACCATGGCACTAGATGTTCAAGGGTTTCAGACGCCAAAGAGGGGCGAAAAGCAGGACCAGATAGACTTTGAGCAAACAGTCGAGCAGGTTAAGTCCGCAGCCGACTCATATAAGAAGAAGCATCCCAGTATCCCGGTCTTTGTCCTGGGAGAGTCCACTGGTGGGACTATTGCCCTAAAATTGGCAGCCAAATACCCAAAATGTGTCGACGGGATTTTATGCTCGGCGCCTACCTGGAAGGTTAATGACCGAAATAAGATTGCTTTTTTAGAGTTTTTGGACTTAACAGTGCTGCGCAAATGCAAGCATGGGCTTGCAGTAAATTACGTAATCAGAAGAACTACAGACGATAAAGTCCTTCAAGCTCACTTGAAAGACGAAGAAGGGCGTAGGCAGCGATTTTCGATTCACGAGGCGATTAAATTCATGCGCTTCATAAATGCCAGTCCGAAGACTGCATCTCTTGTAAAGTCCACCCCTGTTTTCGTTTTGCATGGTTTGCACGATAAACTGGGGCAGACTAGATGGACTGCGATGTTGTTCAAAAAAATTGCTGGAAGTAAAAAGACTTTCGTTTTGGATGCCAGCGCCGAGCATTTAATCTGCGAAGAAGGTCAATGCTCGCCGAAAATTGTTGAAACAATCAAAAACTGGATTGAGATGAATTCTAATGGCGAAACTAATTTGCATCCCGAAGGTGTTCTTTTGTCGAGCGAAGATTTGAATGAAAAGGAAACACAGTCAACCAAAGATATGTTCAAACTGGCTGGTGTCATTTGTGATACCACTCTGGCGCAGGATACTTTGCGCAGTGCTAGCGAAGTTACGCCATAAGAGTTTGCAATTAAACTATCTGGTGCTTACTTCGATTCGATTATTCAAGTAACGTCCCTGTGGAGTCGAGTTGTCACCAATTGGACGAGATTCACCTATACCTTTTACGGTAAGTCTTGCAGAATCAATACCACGCGTTTTGAGCCAGTCGCAAACGGCTTGTGCTCTGTTTAATGAAAGTCGCGCGTTGGCGCTTGTAGTGCCTGTTGCATCACTGTAACCTTCTATTTGAATTTTGAAACTGCTTTGTTTTAAAGATTCAAGTAAATCATTCAATTCTATTTCGGAATCAGAAGAGAAGCTTGCCGTGCCCGAATTAAAAGTGATACCAAATAAAATAGCGCGTTTGTGACTTTGTAATCTTTCATTGATAGAATTTCGCCCAGGCATTTTGCAATAACAGGCAATCATGTTGTTTTTCTTCGACAACCAGAGCGATTCTAGATTGCCATCTTTTGCCGTCAGTCCGTTAGCTTCCGTGCCAGAGCTGTTTAGAATCATCATTCCAGCGCCGTGTTCTTGAGGGGCACCAGATTTTTTTGAGTCTTTATAAAATTCAAAACGCATTATATTGTTTTTGAGCGCACCATATAGAGTGCCAGAATCTTTTTCTATGCAACCAGATATCTGGGATCCAGTTTGTTTGAGCTTGAGGGCACCAAGGTCGCTTGAAAAAGTGCCTGAAGCAAAATTTGGTGCTGTTTCTGCTTCTCCTGTGGGCTCACCAAATCCTTCTATTTCCATAACCTGAGTTTGGCTTTGATCGCCCCAATTATCGACAATTATAAATTTTAGGCGCCTTAAAACAGGCGAGTCTGGCAGATTTATTTTGGTGCGAGCAAGCTTAGCTGCCGTTGCAGATGCTAGTTTTTTGAAACCGGTTGCTTCCTCAAAGACTGAACCCCAGATTTCGACAGTCTTTGCACAAAGCGCTGCTTCCTGCGCGTTTTCGTTGTCTAATACTATTTGGTGCATTTTGTATCTTTGAGGTAATTCTATGACAATGTCTTGATTGGAAGATTTACCTTTTTCTGTTTGCCAGCCGCGCTGGCTATCTCCGTCAAAGGCATTTAGAGGCGACCACATACTTGAATGGTCGTCTGACGATGAGCTGATTACTACACAACCTTCGCTCATGGCAAAGACATTTTTTTGCTCTGCCGCCATCGCGGATTGCAAAAATCCGCTCAAGAGGAGAGTCAGTGTTAGAGAATTTTTGATTTTCATTCTATTAACCTAAAAGGTTGTGATTTCATGTCGTTGATCTCAAGTTGATCAAAGTCGAGTTTAATCGCTTGGATGTTCTGATTCCAGTTGTTTTTGTAGTCTTGAATGAATTTCTTCATGTCATCTTCTTTTAAATTGCGACAGAAATTACAAGTGATTTTCTTCAAATTGGGATTCAGCAAAAGTTTTTGCAACTGCGCCGGTTCAAGTCGCGATTCGGTGAAATCCATTTCTGGAACCTTTATTTTTGTAAGTTCCAACATCAAAGCGTTGGTGAATTTCCGATTATAAGTGAAATCGAGTTTTTTCAAACCAGCTAGCTTTTCCAGCCCAGAATAATCCTGGTCTGTTATAACCATGTTGCTAATGCACAGCGACTCGGGCTTCAGAGCCGAACATATTTTAGTCAATTCGGCTCCACTCAAGCAAAGACCATTGAGACCGATTTCATTTATTTGAGAGTTGGAAATTGCTTTAAGACTCTGTTGCGATTGCATTCGGGGAAGAGTGAAATAAGTGAGAGTTCTCATGCCAGCCAATTTTTTGCCGATGTCTGGGCTGACTTTTGGACAATTACTTATTTCCAGTCTTTTGAGATTTGGAAGGTTAGTTAAATAAATAACGCCTTTGTCTGTGATATTACCTACGGTGATTGTTATATCTTCGAGTGTTTTAACCTGGGCTAGCTCTTTTAGATTTTCGTCCTCTAATTCAGGAACAGACATCACATATTTTTTTAGGCATTTGAACGATTTCAAATATTTTACATTAGAGCAGATGAATTGCGGATTTCTGATTTCGAGCCATTCTAAGTCGTTTTTGGTCAAATATTTTAAACCGGTGCCGGTTATATGACCTTTCTTGATTTTCAAAACTGGATAATTTGTTTCTCTAAGGTCTTTGAGATCTTCGTCCGTAGATTCTTTCTTTGCCGAGTGAGCTGGCTTCCCACCAAATTGACCAAATTCGAAATTGGGATTGGCATTGAATTTTTTGTTCAGTACAGTTTCGCTGGTGCGACTTAGAGAAGTTTTCGATTTGGTCGCCTCTTCGAATTCGGCTTTTTCTTTCTTTTCAAAATAAGAAAATGACATGCTCAAAGCAATAACTGCAGCAAGCGTGAGCGTCCCACCAATAGTGAAAACGGTACTTTTGGGTAGTTTTGAAAAACGTTTTTCTGCTTCTGTTTCTGGCCGGTAAATTTTCTTTGGTAATTCTTTTGGCGCCGTCTCGGGTGTGACGGGATGCAAAATATTCTTTAAGCGCGCTTCGATTGCGTAGGCGCTTTCGGGTCTTTTTTCGGGCATTTTTTGCAGACAGTCGTCAACCAGTTTTACCAGATCTTCGGGAAATATATTTTCAGCAATTTCAGATAAAAGTGGTGGCGCAGTTTTTTTATGCATAGACATTGTTTCTATCGCTGTTTCACCCTTGAAAGGCAATTGACCAGATAGAGTTTCGAACATGAGACAACCCAGACTATAGATATCTGATTTGAAGTTGACTGACGAAGTCTCTACTTGTTCGGGACTCATGTAAAGCGGACTGCCAATTATTGAGCCCTCTGCTGTGAGCTTTTGGTCTGTTTCGATTTTTGCAACGCCGAAGTCTAACAGCTTGACCATAAAGGTTCCATAATCGCGCTCGACAAGCATTACGTTCGACGGCTTTAAGTCTCTATGCACAATGGCGTTTGCGTGAGCATGTTCGAGTCCCTGACAAATTTGCATGAAGATTCGCATTGCTGCTTCATAAGGTATAGGACCTTGTGCTTGTATTAGCTGGGCAAGGCTTCTTCCAGAAACTAATTCCATCACCATATATGGTGTACTATCTGCGGTTTGTCCAAAATCGAATATTCGGGCGATATTAGGATTTTGCAGTTTGCCGGCGGCTATCGCCTCTCGTTGCAGGCGTATGGCTGCTTGTCCCATCAGGTCTGCACGTAACATTTTAATAGCTACGTCTATACCAAGAATGTTGTCGTAGGCGTGATAAACGATACCCATGCCCCCTTGGCCAAGGACTCCTTTGATTTCATATCGTTCGTCTAAAGAATGCTCGAGCATGAACTCTTTTGATTTAATTCTTGGGGCTTATCAATATAATAATATGTTCCAGGATAGACAAATTGGCACAGCCCAAACGGGAGGACCATGAAACACCCACTGGTGGCAGTAAAGAGCCCCTTTTCAGTAAGCGAAACGGCTTTGCAACTGCAGAAATTATTGACCGATAGGGGCATCAAAATCTTCGCCACTGTCGATCATTCAGCTGCGGCAAGCGAATCTGGTCTAGACCTGCCTGGAGAAACTGTTGTGATTTTTGGCGATCCCAAAGTCGGCACTTTCTTGATGCAAGAATGCCCTCCTCTGGGAATTGAGCTGCCATTAAAAATGCTAATCTGGCAGGATGCAGAATCGCAGAAAACTCTTATTGGTTTTCGCGAGCCGCTCGAATATCTAGAGCAATATGGCGTGGTTAAACACAAAGAGATTTTAGAAAAAATATCCAAATTGATGCATACACTTTTGAAGGAGGTCACATGCTAAAAGAGTTGGTCGGGAAATGGAAAGTCATAGGCTGTCAGCTCAATACACAATGGCTTCCTTACAGCATTTTTCAAGAGTTTCGCTATAGTTTTAACCAGGATGACACATTCAAGTTGGCCTGGTCCGAATTATCGTATCCTCAGTTTGTAGGCGGTTTTCCAAAAAGCAAAACTGGCAAAGTAGTCATTCATGAAAGAGAAGGCAATGCTCCTCAGAAAATGGATTTGATACCAGATGAAGGTCCATTTGCCGGCAAAGAATTGCAAGGCATATTCGAACTTGATCACGATGTGCTGAAAGCAATCTTTTCTTTTCCAGGTACTGTGCGTCCCACCGTATTCAATACCAGTCAGCAGCAGGTCTACGAAATCTGGCAGAGAGTGTCTGAATAAATAAATGAGCGAGAAAAAACGCTTTGAATATTTAATTGCCAAAGGTCATGACCAGAGCGAAGTCATAGCCGAACTCGCTTGTCTTTGTCTTTACGGCTCTATTTCTGACTCTGAAATCAGAACACGCAAGTGTTGCTATGTCTACGAAATTTCTGATCAGTCTTTGATTTTGAAATTACATGAAGACGAGCCGGATATCGAAGATGACATAGACCTGCTCGATTTAATTAAAGTCTTTCTTGCTTTATGTGTAATTGGTGCAGAAGTCCAGGTCGAAGGTATGTGGCGAGGACGTTTTCCGGATCAGGAATTTTTGCAGAAGCACAAAAATCATTCGCTCGATTTTGACGTTCCACTTGCGCTTGAGGATTTGCCCGAGATTCGTCAGTGGCTTTGGGGACAGACGAGATCGATAGAAGAGCTTTTGCAAGACCCTGCTTTTCGTTTGGTCTTTCCTTCTGTTCAATCAAGATTTGGTGAATATGGCTTTATGCGTCATCGAAGCGGGACCGAAATAAGAGCGACCTGGAATGACAGAATTTATTTAGCCGGGCATGGCTTTGAAGCAGCATATCCGTTGCAAGAAATGTTTGAAGCCTGGATTAAGCTCAAGAAAATTGACTATGAGCCAGATGATGGTTTTGAAAGGTATCGCGCCAATAAATGGAAACTTGCACGATTGCTTGGTCGAGTCCCACAGGAGCACAAACAAAAAGTGTATGAATGGGTCAACGACACTCAATTTTCAATTGAAGAATTTCACGACTCGCACGGCAGGACCTACACGCCTGAAACATTCGAATGTTATTTCGCAAACAGTGTTATTACTGCAGACCGAAACTACAATTTCGATCTTATTGAATGCTGAGTCTCACCAGATTCTCACTAAAAATGTGTGCCCTCTTTTTGATCTGCTTTCTGCAAAAAGGAAAGTTGCTCCCTTTAACTAACGACCACGTTAGATAAGGGGGCGAATTTTACTTTTTGTAGAGCAGGTGTGAAAATTAGACTACCAATTTGTGCTGAGATTTTTGCACAAATTTTAAAGGCGGTCTGATTTAAACAGGCAAGACGCTGTGCTTCTTGTTTGGAAGCGGCACTTCTTTGTCTGCGTAATAGCCAAAGCGAGCAATTAATTCGTTGCGCAAATTGTTGGGAGTGACCATGCCATCTACAATTAGCTCTGCCGAGAGTTTGTAGATATCAACATCTTCGCGATATTCTTTGCGCAATTGCTCTACGTATGCGGGGCGTTCTAGTTCAGGTTTTTCGGCAATCTTATTTGCAAAAACAGCGTTTACAGCGGCTTCTGGACCCATGACCGCAATCCATGCGGTTGGAAGAGCAAGACATGCATCAGGCTCGAAAGCCGGTCCGCACATCGCATAGAGTCCGGCACCATAAGCTTTGCGAACGATGACCGAAATTTTGGGAACGTCAGCAGACGACATTGCTGAAATCAATTTGGCGCCGGTGCGAATAATACCCTCGCGCTCGACTTTAGTACCAATCATGAATCCAGGAACGTCAGCAAGGAATAGGAGTGGAATGTTGAATGCGTTGCAGAGCCAGATGAAGCGGGTTGCTTTATCGGCTGAGTCTACGAACAAAACACCACCTTTGACACGTGGCTGGTTTGCGATAATACCAACAGCGCGACCGCCAATTCGGGCAAAGCCTGTGATCATCTCGGCGGCGAAAAGCTTTTTCATTTCGAAGAAGCTGCCTTTATCGATCAATCTGTCGATCACTTGATACATGTCGAACGGAACGTTCTCTTTTTCAGGAATTACCTGATCAAGATTCTTTTCGAATTCTGCAGGTGCCACGGTGTCTTCGAGTTCTACGCGGTCATGGCAGTTGGCTGGCATGAAAGAAAGATATTTTTTGCAAAGCTCAATTGCCTCTTCTTCCGATTTGACCAGAACGTCTCCGCATCCGCTTACCGAGCAGTGCATTTTGGCTCCGCCCATTTCTTCAAGGGTGACTTTTTCGCCGATGACCATTTCTGCCATACGAGGTGAGCCAAGATACATCGATGCGTTGCCATCGTTCATTATGACGATGTCGCAGAAAGCGGGAATATAAGCGCCGCCTGCAGCAGATGGTCCAAAGAGCAAACAAATCTGGGGAATGAATCCAGACAGTCTCACCTGGTTGTGGAATATTTTTCCGGCACCACGACGACCGGGGAACATTTCGACCTGGTCTGTGATGCGAGCACCAGCAGAGTCGACTAGGTAAATTAGAGGAAGTCTGAGTTTTTCTGCAGTTTCTTGAATGCGAATGATTTTTTCTACTGTTCTCCAGCCCCACGAGCCAGCCTTGATAGTCGAGTCGTTTGCCATGAAACAAACTTTTTGACCATTGATGGCGCCAACGCCACAAACAACACCGTCGGCAGGTAAGGTCTTGTCAAGGCAGTTTGCAAGCACACCATCTTCTATATACGAACCATCGTCAAGCAGTAAAGCGAGTCGGTCGCGTACGAATAATTTGCCGTCTTCTTTCAATTTGGCGTGATATTTAGGCGCGCCGCCTGCGCTTATTGATTTGAGCGTTTCGGTCAGTTTGTCGCTAAGCTGACTTTGGGGCTGTTTATCGTCTTTCACCTGCGCCTCTTTCACTTGTGTGTTCATTTTCTAAATGTCCTTGGCTGTCCTTGACTACTTTGCTTGAGATTTTAATTCGGGTTCAATTTTCGAAGAGCCTATTTTATACCGTTATCAGGGTGACATAATGGGCTTTGACCCCCTATTAAGGTATAACGCGTGCCAAAAATAATAGATGGAAACTCGTCACGCCGTGACTTTCTCAAGTTACTTGCTTCTTCGACTCTGGCTTTAAGTGGAGTAGAACTAGCTAAAACTTACTTAAGCGAATTTGATCAGTCTTCTAGTGCTTACGCAAAAGGTGGCTATAAACTCGACCCCTGGACAGGTGATGATTTCAGTTTCGGACACTTGCTAAGGGATGGCAAAGTACCCAAATTCAAATGTCAGTCTAAATCCAAAGTGGATACAGTCATTGTCGGCGGCGGAATGGCAGGTCTTGCTTGCGCCTACAACTTGAAAGATCAGAACTTTTTGCTTTTAGACCAGTATGACAATCTGGGTGGGCAATCTCGCTCAGGCACATATAACGGGATGGATTTCTCTTACGGTCCAGCTTACATGAGCGAGCCTGAAGGCGACGTGGCTGAACTATTAGAGTACGCAGATTTGAAGCCAGCAAAGTTAGAGGCATCGAAGAATTCGTTCTACTGGGCAGGCAAATGGCACCACGGTGTCGAAGGTCTCAACGACGCTAAATTGCAAAGTCAATTAGACCAGATAAGAGCTGATACCAAGAAAATTTTGTTCAATAAAAAGAACGATGGAGCCGAATGGTTCGCTTGCGATCCCGATGCCCGCGCTCTTGATCAAGTTTCGCTAGCTTCGTACCTGAAGAGTTACGACAAAGATTTCATCAATTTGCTCGATAATTTTTGCAAGTCTGCACTTTGTGTAGGTACTGAAAAAACATCAGCACTTTCTGGATTTGTTTTGCTTGAAGATCTGTATCACACCTCGTATGTTGCGCCAGGTGGAAACCCAGGCGTAGCAAAAGCGCTTGCTCAAAAATTGGTAGCAGCTCGACCCGATTCTTATAAGCGCGGTGTATTCGTTTGGTCAATCGAATTGAAAGATGACGGTGCCAAAATAATTTATGGTGACAAAAAAGGTCATCATCACGAAGTCGAATGCAAGCATGTTGCCATAGCCATACCGCATATGGTGACTGCGCGCGTAACCAAAAATATGAATAACGACTTGAGAGCTCGCCTGCTCCAATACAAGTATGGCTCTTATTTGGTTGCCAATTTGTGTTTGAAAAAGCCAGTTTTCGATGGTAGCTACGACAACTGGATCAGCTCCACCAAAATGGTTGCTGACATAATAACGGCAGAATCGCCATATAAGGTGCTTGGTACTTACAAACCAGAAATGGGTCAGGTCCTGACTGTCTACATGCCGTTCGAGCCAAACTCGATTGGGCGCGGATTGTTGTTCCAGGGTGACCGCAAAAAATTGGCATCTGACACTTTGAGCGAAGTTGTTTCGCTGTCATCAGACATCATGTCTAATCTCGACAGAGTTGTTTTGAGTCGCTGGGGACATGCGCTTGCAGTCACCGCGCCAAAAATGTACGAAAACAATGCCTATCTTTTGCAAAACGATAATGCTGTTTTTTCATTTGCTCATTCAAGCGTGCAAGGTATCCCTTGTATCGAAGGTGCAGTGGAAGCAGGGAAGCGTGCTGCAATGAAAGCGCTTAAGAAGAAGGCTCAGTCAAAAGTACTTTTCTCGATTGCCTAGTGCTTGAAGTCAAAGATATAAGTTTGAAAAAACTGCCCTTCGATGTAATCGTAGGTTTTTTGTTTTTTCTCTTGTGTTATAGACTAGTCCGACGCTTTGGTGCGCTCGATTTCGTGAGCCCGCGATTTAGGATGATCTGGCTTTGTCTTAGTTTTCTGATGCCACTTTTGGGTGCTTATATTTTGTGGCGCAATCCAAACTGGGCTCGTCGCAGCATATTTGCGGCAGGTCCATCTCTTTTGCTTGGACTGACTTGTTATCCCTGGCTTGCAATATGTTTTGCCTCGATGTTCAAATGGTCGAAAAAGGTAGGCTATGTAATGCTTGGGTATTTGTGCGCGACGAGTCTGCTAGCGTTCGTGCTCGATTGGGGGGCGATATCTCACAGACTGGTGAAAAATGAAGAATACGAAAGACAACAAATCGGGACTTTGCAATTGCAAAATTCGAATCTTCTGCCGCTCAAAGCCTATCGCGAATTATTACCTGCAACCCAGGAACCATTCGTTGAAGTAGTGCAAGAAAGACCTCTATTCGATGGTCTTCGCTTGAAGCGTATGCTTGCAAACGATAACGAAGCAGATGACGTTCAAATGCGCGAAGTAAACAATCAGGGCGAAGACGACGAAGGCGACAATGAAGTTGAATGCACGTTTCTTCTAAATGGAACCGGCACTGGAAGTACCGAATCTTTCAAAGTAAGATAATCAAATGAGTATGAACCTGGTCAAAATTACTAATCTAAAAAAGCATTTTCCAGTCAAAAGTGGTTTCTTCAATCGTGAGACTGGTTCTATCAAAGCCCTAGATGGCATTGACCTAGAAGTGAAAGAAGGTGAGACCTTAGGACTCGTCGGTGAGTCTGGCTGCGGAAAGTCGACGCTCGGTCGAGTTTTGCTCAAACTCTTGCCTTTGAGTTCTGGAAAAGTAGAATTCATGGGGCGCGATTTGTCTAATTTGTCTGAAGCGCAAATGAAAGAGTTGCGCAAAGATATTCAAATAGTTTTTCAGAATCCCTATGCAAGTCTCGATCCGCGTATGACCATTCGCGAAATTTTGACTGAACCTTTTCAAGTCCACGGTATTGCAAGTGGTATCGAACTCGAAAAGAAGGTCGAAGAACTCATTTCACTGGTAGGACTGTCTGTCTCGATGCTGGACAGATACCCGCACGAATTTTCTGGCGGGCAAAGACAACGTGTCGGTATTGCAAGAGCGCTCGCTCTTCGTCCTAAACTAATTGTTGCAGACGAGCCCGTTTCGGCTCTCGATGTGAGCGTCCAGGCTCAGATATTGAATTTACTTTTGAATCTCAAAAAAGAATTCAATCTTACTTATGTTTTCATCGCGCACAATCTGGACGTAGTGCGCTACATTAGCGACCGTGTGGCTGTGATGTATCTTGGTCGAGTCGTTGAGATTGGCGACTGCCAGGCTGTCTACAACAAGCCTTTGCACCCTTACTCAAAAGCTTTGATTTCAGCTGCACCTGTGCCGGATCCTGAATTTGCTCATGAAGACCGCATTATTTTAGCCGGCGATCTGCCAAGTCCCGCTAATCCACCTGCTGGATGTCGCTTCAATACAAGATGCCCGATGGTGCAAGACAGGTGTCGTGTCGACGACCCGGCACTTCGCGAAATCGAACCAGGTCACTTTTCCGCCTGCCATTTCGCCGAAGAATTGCAGTAAATACGCGCTACGTCCTACGCATATTCTAATCTGAGGTTATTATTTCTTATTTCGTCTGTCGTCCAGGCCCCGGGGCCTGGATAACAGACGAAACTGTTATTTGTTGTGTGATCAGGATCACAGATCAAACCCTAAGTGAGATCGCACGATGCAGTGGCGTTCAGGTTAAGGTGCCGGTTTTTGGTTTTAGATCTGTGATGCTGCCATCTGTTCTTTGCCAGACCGCACCGAAAAATCCTGCGCTCATCAAGTCTTCAAATATAGCAAAGACGCATTTGCCAGCTCCGGCTCCGCCAGCTTCCAGAAGGGGCTGAGTCCATTGTTGTAGCTTGCTAATACGTGGGGCACTGCCGGTAATGACCCAGATTGGAAGACCTGTTTTGAGAAATGAATTGATTTTTGGTTCCCAGTGTTTTGTTTGTCTGAAATTGCCAGTATCCATTTCGAGCAAGACCGTGATTTCAGGCTGACTTGCGTTGTACTGAAATGTTATGGTGGCATCGGCATTCTCAGATCCGATTGCTTCTTCTTTGGTAAGCTCGCGCCAGAATTCGCGGCCGGTGCGAAACTCGAAGTGTGTGATTATTCCGTCCAACTGAGCTTGCATCAATAAAAGTCGAATATCTACCAGACGCAGAAAGTGTTCTTTGTGATATGAGTGCGGCATGCCGGTTGGAATCTCGTTCCACGAAATCCCTCGATACTGCTCGAGTGCTTTGGCTCCAAGTGGTGTCAAAAAATAGATGTTTTCTGGGCGACCACGCGAGTACTCCATGCGACCGCTTGTAGCAGAGCCGATAAAACCAGCTTGCTGTAAGCGTCTTATGCGTTTGCGAGCGGTTTCGTAGCTGACGTCGTGAAAGCCGAGTTTGGCTAATTGAATAGAAGTTATAGTCCGGTGCACAAAAATTTCAAACAAAGTAGTCAGGTCCCGTTCCATCAGAACCACGTTACGCTTTTTTGTGCGAGGAGCGCTTGAGTGACCTCTTCTTTCGGTCATAAGCTTCTATTTTTGCCTGTATTTTTGGGCTACCTTAATTAGCTACCCGCAATCAAGCAGCTTCTAAACCAAGCGCAGTCGAAGTAGCGAACTCTTTAGAACTCAACGCCTGCTTGTGGCTTGAGACCAAGTCTTGAGACATCTGGTGTCAAACTTGTTACTGGCTGGCGATGATTGGAAATTACCTGTTGTCCTTGTTGTGACTGCTCGGCAATTGCTCCTGCCACGTCTTTTGCCACTCTTTGAGAGAGAGGACCAAAGCCCTGATCGTCTGCGCTTGCTTGATGCTGAGCTCTTTGAGCCATTTGTGCAACTTGCGAAGCATTGGGGATCATAGAGGGGCGTTTGCTTGGCATTGCGTCTCTGCTTTGTACTTCTAGCCCGCCATAGCGAGGTTGAGGAGCACCGACGCGCGCTTGCGCAGATGCTTGAGCCGCCTGGGATGGAAGAGCCGCTTGTACAGCTTGGGCAGGTTGAGCCATTTGAGCTGGCTGAGGCATCGGTGATGCTTGAGCTGGTGCTAGTGCTACAGATTTTCCGCATTCGATACAGAATTTGCCTTTGCCTGCACGTTTGTTGCAGTGAGGGCACATGCCCGCGTTTGCATTGGGATCGCCTTGCAAAGCCGCTTGAGCCGCTTGAGACGGTTGAGCTGCTTGAGCTGCTTGAGCCATCGGGTTCATTTGCGCTTGAACCATTTGATTCTGAGCTGGTGCTGCATAGCTTGTGGCTTGTTGAGCTGGTTGGACATTGGATGGAATTTCCATCTCTTGCCCAGCGTTTGCATTCATAGCGCCATTGGAATGTGATCCTACAATTTGACCAATCACTTGCTTGGCTGCTACAGGCAGCGTGCGCGAAGTTGGCATCGGATGTAGTTGAGCTTGCATAGCTTCGGGCGAGTTTCCGCCATCTGGACCATCGTCGTCGCCGCCGTCGTCGTCTTTGCCTGACACATTGTGCAGCAAGTGGAGTCTTGCGATTTCTTCAATACCGCGCAGGTCGACCATGAAAGGCTTGGTTTCACCGTATTCGGGGTCACCGGCTGGTGCCAGGTAAACCAGGGCGTGATGTTTTTCCATACGTTTGATTGAGTCGGTGTCGACTCGAGCCACGACCTGTTGTGAGTGGATTCTGTTCCAACTGGTCGGGAAGATACCAAAACCAGTCGCCTGGTAGTGGTCCGCGATACCTGGGACGACGACTGCGTGCTTACCAATTTCTTCTGAGAAGAATGCGGCTGTATATTCGTCTGAGTTGTGCAAACAAACACGAATGGCACTGTTAGAGAAAATGGTGCGCAATTCAGCTTCGGCTGCTTTGCCGCCGCCGGATGCAACCTGCGAACAGTTCTGCAGAATAACTGTCAGTCCGCCGTTGGCGCCACGTACGATAGCTGACAATCTGCCGGCTAAGTCGATGTTCAAAGTTTGATATTCGTCGAAGAACGCGAATAACGGAAGTACGTTTATAGTACCGTATCTGGTGTGCAAGGCTTGTTGCAGTTGATAAACGAAACAAGCTGCAAGCGATTCTGCGTCCGGTCCCAAAGATGCTGGGGCACCAAAAATCAGTACGGTCGGCTTGTGCATGCAAGCACGCAAGTCGATATTGGATTGGTGAGTAACAGCCTGGATGCATTCGTTTTTGAATGCGCGCAAACGACCGCGAACGCCCTGGATATTCTTATCCCAATCGGCATCGGTTCTAATGATAGACGATAAACGTTGAGTCAATTCTCCCAAATCGGAGGCATTGAGATCTGGACGGCTCTTCATCTGACGAAGCGATTCGACGATGTTGCGTCTGTTATTGACCAGTTTCATCAATCCGTAAGGGTTGCAAGGCAATGGTTCGAATGCTGAAGCCGAGCCATTCTCGTCTTCGCCAACTACCATGACCGCGCCCCATTTGAGCAATTGAGCCAAGCCTTCGATATAACCAAGGTCGCGTTCTGCCCAGTGTTGTTCTTCTGCGTCGAGTGAGTTTACGTCGGTAACGATCGAAGATGCAAATTCCACTGGCGATACTTCTAATGGATTCCAGTGCACTGACTCCGAATCGAGTGGGTTGAAGTAGAGAGTGTTGAATCCAGCGTGTTGCGCTTCAGGTAATACTGTGTACTTGAAACCTTCTTTCTTTTGGTCCAAGTTGGGGTCGTTAGCTTTAGCTTCAAGTGCGATGATAACGCAAGGTTTAGCCAGCAACGATTTGATTATGGCTCGCATCAAGGTCGTTTTACCTGAACCTGACGGAGCTACGAGGAACATGTTTTTGTTTGGCAGGCGACCCATCGGGATTGTGACCGGTAAGTGCGTTCTTGCAAGGAAACCAAACGGCAGAACGACGCCATCTGCATCGGTCCATGTAGCGTTAGGATTGCGTTTGCCAAGGCGCCCGTGCTTTCTCAAGTTGGGTGGACAGACGAAAGATTTTTCGTAATCGCGCGGCATCATGATACCCAAAGGCGGGTTGAACGTGCGGATCGTTTGCCATGGGAACAAGCGCTTCTTGTGGGCTGCTGCAATGATTAATGCAAGCAACACGAGAGTGGGCAACAAAATAGCGATTGAAGTCGCATCCAAAAATCCGTGTCCTTTGCGACCCTGATGTACGTTTGGATGTAATTGTTGGGGATGGTCACGTTTGACCGATTCCATGCGCAAGCTCTTGCCCAGAGGCTGAGCGTGTGTGCCTAGCGTATCTTGTGCTTGAGGCTCTTGTGCGTTTGCGGGTAGTGGAACGGCGGTACCGGCTGCATTTTGCTGAACTCCGTTCAACATGCGTGCGCCTGGTTGAATAAGTGGATTTGCTTCGGTCATAGCTGCTGGTGCTGGAATTTGTCCACCTTGAGCAGGCATTTGACCGCCCATTTGCATAGGCACACCAGCCATCTGATTTTGAGCTTGGTATTGAGGAGCTGCCATTTGCCCGTATGGATACGGATTCATTTGGGCATCGTTCATTTGACCATATCTAGGTTGAATTTTTACGCCATCAGTTGGAAGAAGTGGACCGCGGCCTGGATAATGAACCATGTCCTGATAAGGTTGCATGGTCTGCATTTGACCCGCTTGCATCTGACCATGCTGCATGGGCTGCGCGTATTGTGGCGCTTGATATTGCATTTGAGGAGCTTGATAGGGCATCTGCGGCGCCTGGACAAGTGCCGGATTCTGTACCTGATAGGCGGGTGCTGGAGCCATTTGCTGCATCTGCACGCGCTTTTCGTACTCTTTTGGTGTGAGGTGCTCACCGGTTGCGGTATCTGTATAACCGACTGGGTTGCCTCTTTCGTCTGTTTTTACCCTGTATGCCATAGCTTTGTCTCGATAGGTTCTAGAAACGTACTTTGATGATACTCATTGCACTTGGCAAGGGATATGGGACTTGTACGAAATCCATAAAAATTTTTGGGATTTTTTTGAATTTTTAACCGCCGACTTCGTTTATGCCGGTGATTCGTATCTGTCCGCCAACGTTTTTGACTAGATATTCCATTTTGACAGAGCTGTTTTTCTGACCTTTGCCTTCCATTTCGAGCACTTGAGTGCCTTCGACTTCGATAACCACTGCTCCGTCGGGCTTATTGCCTGCTACTTTGATGTCTTTCACCGTAAAGTTGCTTTTGAGCCCCGAATTCTCTATTTGCGCAGCCATCTCTTTGGTCCAGATGCTGGCTCGATAAGCCTGGGCGCATTCGGGAGTCATACAAAGGATCGCACGCTCCTGGCTTTGAGTGGCTGAGCCTGCACTGAAATCTCTACTGTATGGAAGAAACTCTTCAATCAACGTTCTTGCAGTCAATGCATCTGTATAAGCATAATCGGCTGGTGCTTGCCCTCCGCCAGGTGCTTGAACCCCACCCATCGGATTTTGAGCACTGCCTTCTTCGGGTTGTCTTACGTCTGTTGGTTGATAACGCAATTGCGCGGCACGATCAGAGCTTATGACTCCCCCGTCGGTGTTCATTTTTTTGTGTTTTTTGCGCGCTTCGGTTATATGTGCTGGCTCGCCTCCACCGCCCAAAAGTCCCATGAGTAGTACGCCAGCAAGAAAAGCACAGGCGGCTGTTCCGATGATTACTATTTTGAATTTTTCGCCGGCGTGATAATCAAACATTTTTTATCCAGCTCTTAACAGGTCTGGGGTGAATGTGTCAGGAGTATAGCCCTGGCTGAGCAAATGGCATGCCCAGCGAGCATCGCCATTGCAAAGTTCGATCATTTTGGAGCGAAGCGGTTGGTCGTGGTTAGGCTCGGTCGTAGCTACCCAGTAGATGAAACGTGGCACCACCAGTCTTACGACACCGCGCGACATTTTGTGATAGACCAAAAACGCATCTGAATACTCGCGGTTTTTGCGAGTGAGGTTGCCGATTTGAGTCATTTCTTGCGGAGTGAGTGCGCATGAATCTTTGATCAAATCGAAGTTGCTCGGGTCGTTACCCAAAATGATTTTGATGGCGCTATTGGTGGCAAGACTGCGTGCACGATCGTCGCGCAATAAGTCGCCCAACTCCTGGGAGATGCCGATGAAAAGCAAGCCTAAGTGGCGTGAGGTACGCGATGCGTCTTCGACCAGAACTTTGCCGCCTTCGTAGCGCAATAGTCTCCATAACTCGTCTATGCAAAATACGAAACGAGCAGGTTTGCCTTGTTTCATTTTTTCGACTTTGTGTCTGGCTGCTGCTCTCAAGACGAAGTCAGATACGAAGAGTGTGACTACAGCTTCAAGAGTTTTGTCGTGGGCCAAATCAGATGTATCGAATACTAGTAGTTGCGATTCAGTATTGAGTGAAGTAGGACCATCGAATAATCTGCCATAGATTGCACCACGGCAGTACATGCTCAATCTGTTGGCGAGATCTTCGCAGGTTTCGCCGCGTTTTGAACCTCGATTGGCATCGGCTTCATCGAGCAGCCATCTAACCAGGTCTGACTCGCAAGGTACTCTGCCTTCTTGTGCTGCAAGTGCGTAAATGGCTTGAATGCCTTTCATCAAAACGGGTTTTTCGTCCTTGGTCAATGAAGCTTCGCCTTTTTCGCCAAGCATTACTGAGTGGAAGTTCAATATTTTGATGATGTGTGATTCAGGTGGGCAGGCAGGATCGATTTCTTTGCCGTCGAAATTGTCTACTGGCAAATCGTACAAGTTGATGGTTACATGACCATCTGGACCAAGTTTGATATAAGACGAGTCGTCATAGATTTCGGACAGGAGCTTATAACTTCCCGAACGGTCGATGATTACCACTTTGGCTCCAGCCATCATTTTCATTTGAATGATTTGCTGAGCAACCATAGATTTACCTTCACCAGGTTGACCGAAAACTACACAAAGTGCGTTGGGCAAGCGCTGGTCATAAGGATTCAAGAATACGGGCTCGAGAGTTTCTTTAGAGAAACCTAGCCAGTCGCCGCCTTTGTCCGAGCCAAGTTTGGCGTGAACGAAGGGGAATGAATTTCTAAGTGTGGGTGTACGAACAGCTTTGCCGCGTCTTGTGACATCAAGACCCATGCCGGGCAAGCTGCCGACGAAAAGCGCTTTTTGTTCTCTATAACCAATCTGAAAGCGAGCACCATTGCACTGCGCAGCGGCGGTGCGAACCAGCTCTGTCGATCTGTTCAATTCATCTAATGAGTCGGAGAAAAGGCTGAAATAAATGGCGTAGTTGAAAACGTCGATATTGGATGTGTACAACTCAGAACCGATTTGAGCCGCTTCTTGAGCTTTTTCAGCTTCTTCCTGGTTGGGAGTTGAGCGCTGACCCATCAAACTTTGATAAGTATTGGCTGTTGATTGAGCTTGTTTTCGCTGCATTTTTTTGCGGAAAAGTTCTTTGTCCAGCTTGTGAGCGTAAATGTTCATGCGCCATTCGCAGTTGAGACGAAGCATCGACATCAACCAAAGCGGGCTTGTACGTTCGGGCAAGCGAGTCATGTACAAAGTGCGAATGAAAGCACCACCCTTCTCTTCGTCGGTAGGAGTGGAAGGAGCCTTTTTGCGTAATTCGTTTTGAACTTCTTCGTCGAGCTCGTTGGTGTCTAGGATACGAGCATAATCTGGCTTGCTGAAATCATATTGCGATTCGGTCAATTGCTGACGAATAGTAGCCATGTCCATGTCTGGCAGTACTTTGCGAAGTGAAGCAGGCATAGGAGCGTGAGTAGGTCTTTGTGGATCCGGCAATTCGGCAGCGGTTTTTTCTCTTGTGCGAGGATTGAGATCTTTGTACATCATTTTGAAATATTGCACCGAAGAAAGCGGTGTCAAAGTCATGCCGCATCCACCAAGCTGACTTACATAGCCTTGAGCGCGTTGGATAAGAGTGTTTACGTTCTTGCCGTGGCTAACTAGAGTTTGTTTGGCGGCTTTGTTGCCGAAAGCGTCTTGAAGCTTGGTTTTGATTTCGCTTTTGATACTTTGTTTTGCGGGTTTGGCACGCATCGGTTTGTAAGCGAAAGTGACGTAGAAGCGAATCTTAGGAATAAAGTTACGCTCGAGCAAGTTTCTTCTGTCGTTCTCGACCGATTTGGCAACATATTTCAAAAAACCATCTTCAGTGGTTTCGACCGGGTGAGTTTCGAAATGCTCTTTGAGGCTGGTGTTTTTGCAAACCACGGTGAACTGAACCGATGTGTCGATACCAGCGAGGAATCCGCTGAACTGTTGCATCAATGAAACTAGACGGACTTCGTCGAAACCGCTTACGTGGACACCATCGAGTTCGTAGCAGCATCTGTAGCTTCCGTCTTTCAAAACGATGATACCAAGTCCGGATGCATCGTCTTGGAACATATCCCAGATGGGAAGCAATGTAGCCGCCGATGGGTTGGGACGTGGAACCGAAAAGGTTGGCAATTTGGCAAGAGCCTCAGCCATCTTAGGTGTAGTAACCGCATCGTCTTTCTTTTTGAACAGCCCAGTCAGACTGGATATAGAAAATCCAGTTTTGATGTTTTGTGCTGTTTTGATTTTAGATATGCGGTTCATAGAGCTAACCATTTCTTTTATACCTGATTTTCGGATTGTTATTTGGGGAGGAGGAAATTTTGTCGGGAATTTAAGGCTTAAGCTTTGGTGTCGGAGGTGTGAGGTCTAGGTAAGGGCTTGGTCGTTGTGGGAGTTCGGGGTTGAAAGCTGGGTTTAAACCGAAGTTTAGTTCCAGATCCTTGTCGTTTGATTCAAGAAAGTCAGGAAGGTCTTCGTCTAACAAAAATCGGTCTTGTTTGGGGTCTGCACCTGGGATGAATGTGGTTGGGGTGATATAAAAATCGAGTGCTGTGTCCCAAAAACTGCCTGATGCGTTTAGTGTAATCAGCGAATAAGCAGGACCCAGTAAGCAGATGAAAATTGCGATGAAAGTGCGAAGGTCGTGCTGTCCGCCCATGATTGGAATGGGCTGGCACCAGCTGTAGAGCTGGCTTGAAACTATCAAGCCGGCTAAGCAAGCGATGAGCTGGTCGTAGCGCAAACCAAAGAGTTTTGGTTGGTCTTCTAAGTTGAGTGGTGTAATGTCGTTCATTTCGTTCTTTCTCTAATTCTGTTTTTGTCTTTGCTTACTTAGGCTACTGCGCTCATGAAGAGGAATCTTGCTGCTCGGTCTGCTGATATTCGAAGGTCGTAGATTTGTTTGACTATGTGATTTGGAATTGTGACCGGTTTTGCGTTTCCTAATTTTGCTTGTCTTATTTGATGGTCCAGTAGTTCTTGTGGCAGTAGTGCACTTCGGTCGACCTGATAGAAATATTTGACTGCTTCGTGAAAATCGCCGCTTAGTCTGTAGACTTCAGCCAGCATATAGAGGTGACGGCTCTTGTTCTTAAGGTGAGCTTCTGTTTCAATTGCAATTCTTAACTCTTCCTTGGCGATTTGCAGAATCTTTTCGCCTGATTGAAAACTATCTCTTGCACAGTAATAGGCATTCAGTGCAATTTGTGCTTTTTCGAGATTGGTTGCACCGTACATTCTGCTGCTCAGAATTGCGTGACCGAATTTTTTCACTGGCTCGATGGATGGAGCATCTAAAGCAAGCAAGGGAACTGTGTCGTCTGGAATGAATGATTCGGTCCACCATGTGTAGGTACAGTTGGGGCAGGTGGCAATCATTGCAGCACGAATTGCAGCATCGGGAAGGATGCGGTGTAAATCGGCTTCGATGCGTGCAAGCTCGTTGATAACGGGAATTTCTTCAACGTTAGCAGTGGCGAAGATTTGATGGCACTTGGGACACATTACTGTGATTTCGCCAAGCTTGTAGCTATCGCTTCTATGCTCGTTTTGCTCGATGAGTTCCATGTGCGCGTAACCTCTTTGTATTACCTAGAGTAATACTGTGGCCACCACATGTGAATTGGGGATTCTCCCATGCTCAGTGGGAATATTCCCATGCTCAGCTCAATTTTTATCTTTAGGCGTTCTCGTCACCGGGATCGTTTTTGTTCAAGCTATCGAGGATCTCATCGATTTCTTTATCACCAGACTCCGCGTTGCGCTTGCCTCTTCCCAGATGGATTGGACCATCCGAACCGCCGTCATTGCCGCGTTGAGGGCGCTTTGTCGTGTAGTTATCTATAACCGCTCTTATGTCGGGAGTGTAGCCACGATGCGCTTCGGGATCTCCTGGTTGAGAGTAATTTGGTAGGATTTTACCTGGTTTGTAATCAACCTGACGTGACACTTGACGGACCATATCGCTATTGATGTAAGCGTGCTTGTCATAAAGACCGTTATTGCTTGTGGCTTGAATGTGAGCAACAGCTTCAGCTACGTAAACATCACTGTCTGTAATGCTATCGGGTCTGTAAGCACCTGGATCTGACGCCATCATTTCTTTGATGATATGAACGCGCTGGACCGAGATATTGTCGCCTAATTCGTTTGCCGCAGTGCCAAAGGCGCGTACAGATTCTGCATCAGAGTGATCGATTTGAGCTGCGACCTGAACCACTTTGGGATTAGACATTGCAGCTCCGCGCACTCCAGCCGATGCCATCATGCGCACTACAGATTCACCACCTGTAGCAGCACTCTGACTGTAATTGCGAGAATAATTCCCGGCTACAGTAGACTGAGTGATATTCAATTTCTGCAGCATAGCTGTATTGGAACCGTTATCTACAATTGGTGGTTCGGTGGAAAGTCCTTTGGCTGCTACAAGTGCGTCGTAGGTTTCAAGATAATTGTTTGGTCTTGCGTTAGGACCATAAACATCCTGGACGATGTCTACTGAGTTACAGATTAATTCGACGTCTTCCGCGTCATTGCCGGTTCTGTTCAAATCACCATATTTGACCATGACCTGGGTTATTGCTTTTCCGTGTCCTGGAGTCAGAGCAGAGCTGGCCTTGGTAGCGACAGTTGCAATATCAGGACCTGAAGTTCTACCCAGGGTAGAAGCAACTGATTTTTGAAGGAAAGATGCAGTTCCCCGAATGGCAGGTAAAGCTTCTGCTTGAGTGACAGTTTTGGTAGCGGGAGAACTGGCAGCTGCGTTGTTCCAGGTATCCCAACCCAAGCCCATGCTTGCGATTCTCATACGCGATTGCACAGCTTCTGGTTTGAAACCGGAGTTGATGTTTTCTGGGTCCATGATGCCTGCAAGCAAATCTACTTGTTCGTCTTCGCCACAATAGCCAAGAGTGGAATTCAAATGGTCTGTAACGGCGTTTCCGGGACGACCTTGAACCCAAGCCATAGCACCCTTTGCACCTTCTTTGAACATACCGTGCTGGAAGTTTTGTTTGGCAGCAGCAGTGTTGCTCCAGTGTTTGCCGCTCAGACCCATCATGATACCTGATGCCATTCTGTCGCCAATACCTTTAGGTCTGTCGTAGCCAGCCGCAATGGCGGCCTGTCTCATTTTGTCGGAGAAAATCTCGTTTTTGGCACCTTGAGCAACAATACCCGAAGCTGCGAGCATTTGAGCGCCTCGAACATCATCAACTGGTTTATACATCAATTTGCCGTTTGCATCTTTCATATGGTTGCCATCGGCGTCGAGCATTGGTTCTTTCTGCACCTGGGTCAAGCCAACACCGCCACCCATGCTTCCAATAAGAGCACTTCCTTCGTTGTTTCCAATAATAGGTGAACTCAAATCACGAGCTGAGTTAGCTGCAGCACGTGCCCACATACCGCCAAGAAACTGAGCTAGAGTGGAATGATTTTGCAGAGCGCCAGGTTTGAAAGGAGCTTTCATTGCTTCCTTGATATTTTGCATTGAGCCATTCTTTGCCGGCGCAGCAGTTGTGTTAGTAGCGCCAGTACCAGTACCAGTACCAGTACCAGTAGCAGCGCCAGTACCAGTTGTGGCGCCAGGAATTGCTTGAGCCTGTTGATTAACGTTGTGAGCTTTGTCGGTCTCGTTTAAGTCGAATAAAGTACCTTGAGCGTTTGCAGCTGCTCCACCCGATCCTGGTTGTGTCGGAGGGTTGGTTGGGGGAGTAGTTGGTGTGGCTGGAGGGGTTGGTCCTTTTGGTCCACCAGGTCCTGCGGGTGGTGTTCCGTTAGGTTTGATTGGTGGCGGAGTGTTCATTTTCCCGCCTTGCAAATTGAGGCTACCTTGAGCATCGTCTGCCGAATTTGCGTTAGCGCCAGGAACACCAGGAGCAGGAGGATTGCTGCCATTAGCGTTCAAAGCAGAGTTCAACTTGTTATTCATATTAGGATTCAAGTTGGCTTGAGTTTGTGGAGTTAGTTGAGCAGATACTGATTTTTGAGCACCTTGTGCACCACCAATAGTGTGCGATTTGTTTCTATGGTCAGCCCAGTATCCAGCAAAAGTGTTGGCTGTGTTGCCGATTGCCGCAGCACCTTTGACTAATCCTCCGGTAATCATACCGGCTGAGAGGAAGTCGGACATAGGGCTTATTTGAGCGCGGGCAATGAAAGCCGGCACCGATATCATGAGCTGTAATATGCCTAGCCCGAGCACCACTTTGCCCCAGGGGCTGAAGTCAGTGTTCATAATAACTACAAGCAGTCTCAAGAAACCAACCCAGACAAAGGACCAGAGGCTTACTTCAACAAATGAACGAACGAAACCCGAACAAGCATTTTCGGTGTCTGGCGTGGCGAACATAACTAAAAAGATTGGCGCGAACATGTATTGCGCGGTCAACAAAATAGTTTGAATAGATTTGAGAGTTACAAGATAAACGAGCTGAGCGATGAGAATAGCGCCGAATACCATGAATATGATGAGACCAGCGAAAGCGACGAATCCACCGATAGTACCACCGACAAGACCGCCAAGTGGTCCGCCAGCCAAACCGCCGAGTGCAGCGCCTGCAACAGGTGCAAGTGCGTTGAGCAAAAGTCCGCCAACAGCCCACAAACCAGCTTTGATTACAGTTGCCATCGCCTGGTCGAATGAAACCATTTCTTGGGCGCTGTTGAAATAGATTGCTTTGATCATTTCGTTGCTTATCTGAATCCAGAAAGCGTAGATAGTGGGCCAGGCAAGCATTAATGCGCTTGTGGTGATGAGACGACCGACAGCTCCCATCAAGTTGCTGCCACCACGTCCCCATGATGCATCAGCCCAGTATTTCCAGATGCACAAAACAAAGAGAAGAAGAAGCAAGTCTACAGCGATACCATACATGATATCGGCAAGTTTGCGAACTTCTGGTGCAATCGCGTTGATGTAGGTCTGACCTTCTTGCGCTGCCGGGGTGTTCGAGATAGTGAATCTAGGATCGTTAGCCAATCCATTGACTGCAATGTTCGGGTTCAAAACGAATATTTCAAGTGCACGTGCAAGGTATTGAACTGCACTGGGAATCCAGGAGTACAAGAATTCACTTACGTTTTTGCCAATCCAGGGAAGAAAGTTGTTGAAGAATTTGCCAACAATGGTGTCATTCCAGAACTGGTTTAAACCAGAGTAAGTCTCGTTGTAGTTAGCAAAATCGTTGTTGAGATCTTGGTTGACTTGTTGTGCAGCGGAGCTATTGCGGCTGCGAGTTTCTTGCTCAATGAGACTCATAGTTGGGTGTTCGTAAGGCGAGGATGGAACAGTACTTTGAGTCTTGGCAGCGCCAGGCGAAAGAAGTGCGTTTTCGTCCAATTCATTGCCAGTGGTTGTGCTCAATGGAACTGGAACCGATTCGGTAGCGAAGGCGCTTTGAATGGTGACGTTGGTAAAAAATGGGCTGAGAAGATAAAGCGCGATGAACGCGAAAACAGACAATCTCTGTTTGACGCTTCGGTTGTGTGCTTTGTTTTTCATGGGAGTTGGGTGTTCGTTGAAGTGGGGGGGTGGTTGCATCGGTGGGGAGTCCGACTAGATATTTTTATCTTAGAAACCAGGCACCCGTCTGTCAGTGGTGGAATTCCCATTTGGATGATTATTTCTGGAAAAATCGGCACTTTTAATCTATTTTTTTGCTCTGAATTTTTTGCAGCATTTTGTCGACACCACATTAAATCTTGAATATTAAATCGTTTAGGTCGGCTACCTTTAGACTTTACTGCTGGCACTTTTTGCTTGTAGGACTCTAAAAATAAAAAGGGCCAACCATAAGCATTAAGGGATGAAATGCTTATGGTTGGCCCTAAAGCAAATGATACCTGTCGATAGTGTGTGAGATTTCGACGTTAAAGTTAGAATTCCCAACTTCCAGAACACCCGTGGATTGTTCTGTGTCTAATTAAACCTACTTGTTCCTTCGCCAGACTCAAAATCAAGACGTTAATCGAGTGAAAAATAAGAAATTGCGCCGCAAAGCCAATCAGAAATTTTTTCAAGAACGACGCCCTAAGCCAGTCCCCGAAAGCGATTTTATAGCCTATCCATGTGGCTGGAATTGAAAACCATAAAAGCACAATGGTAATCGAATTGAGAATTTGATGGGGACGATCTAGGTCCGCAATTGGATGGATAAGAGGTTGATAGGCTCCTGCTGCGAGCAAAAAAAGTTGCATGGCAAGAATCAAAATGACGCGAGCACTTACGCTAAGCCAAATTTCAGAAAGGAATTTGGAGAAATATTCAATTGGAAGCGCTGATATCATAATCCGCCTCCGATACCGCCGTAGTTGTTTATGAAGAAGGTGCCAGCGAGATGGACAAAAATCGGGATTGAATATTGCAGCAAAAGACCGCGCAATAACAATCCTGGCGTGATTTTTTTTATTCCAGCGAAGAAAATAAGTCTGGCTGCAAAATAACTAGAGATGAAATACGAAAGTAAGGTCAGTAACCGTGAGCAGTCACGAGCTGTGTCATAACCAAAATCGGCTAGTTGACCGACTTCGACACATTCTCCGTAGCGCGGGTCTACTGGAGCTCCTTTCAGGCTTCCAGAACTCTCATATTCGTCTAACAGAATTGTGTGGTTTGCAAGAAATTTGCAAAACGAATCAGAGAGAGGTTCAAAATTCGTGAACGCTAATAAAACAAGCGGTGGTATTAGAACGAATCCAAAAATCACTAGCAGTTTGAGCCGGAGGTTTTTATTTAGTTTGGATAGAAAGTTTGATGGAAGTGATTGCATAGATAGTTCTCCTTGGTCCTGGATGAAAAAACGAGGAGAAACTTAGATGCTAATTCTTTTTTCAAGAGAAAGCCGGAATCCCAAGATTGGGACACCAGCTCTCTCCGCCGTTTGACAAACAGCCTTCTGGATTTCTCAGCGATTTAGAGACCGCCGCCGAGACCGCCGTAGTTGTTGATAGCGAATGTACCGATAAGGTGAACCGCGGTTGGTCCGCCGAATCCTACTCCCAGACCTTTTGCAACGTTCATTGCGGACTCGCCGCCGTCACGTTGACCGAAGGCAATCTTCATACCTGCAAGGGATGAGGGTACCGTCGATACGGCTGTGACAACACGCGATACGTCGCGAGCGGTGTCATAACCGAAGTCTGCCAATTGTCCTACTTCGTTCGATTGTCCGTAGCGTGGGTCTACTGGTGCGCCAACCAAACCCTGTGCATGGGCGACTTGGTCATATACGCCTACTGCCATAAGGAGAAGTTGAGGAGCCAGGAGGAAACCTACGCGTGAGGCAACCTTGAACGAGTGAGAAGAGCTGATCTTCTTCGCTAGTTGTTTGATTGATTTAGTCGCCATGATGTGTATCTCCTATTTATTTGTTTAATTAGTGGGTGAAAAACTGTTGTGTGACTTCCAATTTGTTATTTACGAGGAATTACGTGACCATATACTTTCGCTTCGGATGCGCCGCCCGCAGACGGAGTGAATGCACCTGGCGAGTAGTATTTGCTGTTTGAGTAGCTTTGTACCGGCATTGCGCCAGCTTTAGCTATTTGGGCTACTGGAGCTTTTCTCTTGAGCATTTTTCCGCTTAAGTTAGCGGTGTTTGATCTCGAGGGAAGCCTCTTTGCCATGACCGCTTTCTCTTCAGCCGCAGGTGGCATCGAGAATGTTTTTGGTGCGGCCACTAAGGGTGTGTTGTGAGCAACAATTGCAGTTGGATGTTCGTGCGCTTCGGGTTTACCGAAAGCATTGTGGAATCTGCCTGTCAAATCTTGCTGTGGCATGATTTGTGGTGTTACTGCTGTCATTACTTGAGGTCTTTGTACCGGCTTCAAGAAATTTGGATCCACTCCCGAGAGGAAGTTGCCTTTTGCCATTCCGTGACCTACTTTGTGATGGTCAACAGGAGGGTGATAGGCGGGTACCCTTGGCTGCTCCTTGAGGTAGACGTTGGGCGAGAATGTGAATCTTGCACCTCTGTCTTGAGCTTGAGCAGGACTTGAAGTTATCAATAAAGTAACGCCAGCCAGAGTTAATGCTGATAGTGTGATAATGCTTTTCATGTCCTTAAATCCTAATATCTAAATCCGTTACGAGTTCCAAAACCGGTTGCTGATAGTCCGGCTACACCCAGTCCGAACAGCGAATTTGGTCGTCTCAGTGTCGAGCCTAAGAAAAGCCCGCTACCAAGAGCACCCAAACCACTAACTTTGTTGGCGCTGCCACCGCGGCGAATATCACGTCTTACCATGGGCAACTTGGAACCAGCGCTTAATGTCTGGGACTGAGTCACTCCACCTAAAGCCGTCATGTGATCCGGACCCTGATTTAGCCAGTTCGGTTGATTGAACTGAGGTGCACCACCACTGGTGCTTGGGGCCTGGCTCATCGCCTGGTTTTGTGCGTTTATTTCGTTAGCTTGCTGCATGAGTGTGGCAAGATTGCCTTGACCCATGAGCGATTTGAACGCTGCCTGACGTATTTCCTGAGCAGTTCCATTCATTGGATAGCCACTAGTAACTGGATTCATCATATTTGAATTCAGGCTAGCAGTGGGCTGCTCGAGCTGTTGCTTAATACCCAAGTTAGCTCCTTCATATGGAACTACTTCAGGAGGAATAAGTGAATCCATTAATGGGGACTCGCTTATCTCGAGAGCATAAGCACTGGCATTGTTAGAAACAAGTGCAACTACAAGAACCAATCCTTTTAGATAGGATTTGGAGGCTTTATTCAATTTATTTTTGCCTTCCATTTTAGTGTCCTTCGTGAATCGATTGATTTTCGTTTTATTCGTTGCGTTCGATGCGTTTGTCGCATCTCTTGAGTCCATAGTATGAAATCGCAATGCCTTTGAACATCGGGGGATTTCCCAAACCCATGGGAATTCCCCCACTCTTTTCCTTTGTTTTAGAAGTTCGTGATTACAGCGGTTGGGTTAATGAGGTGATCACGCTTCTGATTTGTCACGTTTGAAGGGTTGAACTGGGTGTACGGGAAGCCGAAGTCAGTTGTTTTAGAACTGTACATAGGCAATCTGCGTCTACCTTGTCCAAACTCAGTCGACTGGTGAGCGGTCAAGCCCATAGTCGAGTTGTATCTAGTCGAGCTGTTTCCAAAGTCTTGAACGGTCGAACCGGTTGGAATAACACAATTGCCACCTGCCTGGAAGCGTTGTCCGCCGCCAAGGTCGATAGCGCTGCTTCTCCAGCCCGAACCGGTAGGTACACCGGTTACTGCGCCAAATCCAGACCAAGGTCCCATGCGCTCGATGTTGTCCTGGCTGCCATCGGTTCCACCACCGCCAAGAACGGAGTTGCGACCGCGATAACCATATTGTCTTGTTTCCTGTCCGCCTCTACGGATGGTGTTTATAGAAGTATTGAATCCGCCTGTTCCTGGAATTCCGCCTGTAGGATTGATATTCAATTCTTGCGAAGCGTTCATGAAACCAACTGGTGCAGTAAGCGAACCAGGGTCATAACCAGGTGTAGATGGAGAATGAGGTATCACTGGTGTGAGCAGTGGACCAAGTACTCCAGGAGGGGATGTGACTGCAGGGTTCACCGGCAGCGGAATGCCCGATGTGGAATTGTCTATCTGGTTAGCCGGGATTGAAGGCACCCATGGCATCAAGTCCACTGGCGAGCCAGCCATACCGCCTGTGACAGGCATCGATGTAGGTCCGTCGCCGATTGCAGGTGGTCGACCTTGAGGAGGACACATAAATGGCGCTCCCGATGGTTGTCCGTTGATCAGCGGAGTTCGCAGTGTCGACACTGGCGAGCCAGGCGCTGGACCAGGTTGAACTGGATCGCCAGGCCACTGGGCGAATGCTGCTCCCGCGCATGTCACGCTTATCAAAGCACTCAGTGCTGATGCATTTAGAATGGGATTTTTTAGAGTAAACATGACTTTGATTAGCCTCCTGGAAGCTAGTAGTTAGCGAGTGTTGACTGTGAGCGGTAATTCGGTCCTTTGAAAAATGTTCGGTTTCCTTGACGGTCAGTCGTGGTTTGAGCGTTTGGTCGATTGGGTCCTCGGCGAAGCGAGCTGTTGTCGGTTGCACAATAGTCAGTGCGCGGTCCGTCTTGCGCGCATTGAGGTGTGGCATACAAATCTGGTTTGTCTTGTAGTCTTTGTCCAAAGTCGTTGGTGCTGCTGGTTTCTTTTTTGCATCTGATACCAGTGCCATAGTCTCTGGTTGTCTGTCCACCCCAACGATTTGTTGGAGCCTGACCTTGAATCCCGCCTTGAGGGCAGATATTGGTCACTGTGGCTGGCGCCTGATAGAAGTCTGGTGGAGTATCCAGCATGCCTGGGTCACAGCCGTTGTTTTGAGTTGGTGGTCTCAAATAAGGTTGTACAGCGCTATTGACCATGTATTTACCTTCGATTCCTCCCATAGTCAGAGGAACATTATTTACATGTGTGGCTGGATATTCGGGATTGTAATATCCCTGGCCATATGTGACACCGGCAGGACGAGATCCATCACCAGTAGCTGGTGCCTGACCTTGGGCTGGGCACTGATTGGGAGCGCCGTTTGGGGCGCCTTGAATTAATGGTGTGCGAATGGTGCGCATGAATTCAGCGCTTTCGCCCGAAGCTCCATCCTGGTATCCTCCGGCACGACCCATATTTGTATTTTGACCGTAGCCTGAGTTATATAAGGAATTGTATGTACTGTAATTTTGTACGTTGTTCAGATTGCCTACAATGGGGCTGCGTCCGAAGTTTTGTTGGCTTGCGCCATTGCCATAATTAGAGTTGTAGTTAGAGTTACAGCTCGAACTATAGCTGGTGTTGCAGCCGGAGTTGTAGCCTGAGTTGTAGCTTGAGCCATAGCTTGGACCATAATTAGAAGATGGGCAGTACGAACCGGAGCCTGCACTCGTACTTATATATGATGTGTCGCAAGCTGGTGAGTAGCTGGCGCTCATGCTCTGGCAAGCCGCATCTATATCTATGTCGAATTCGTCGCAATCGGATGCTTTGGCTTCCTGTGCAAATGTATAACCCAAGCAAAGGGCAAGAAGACTGGTAAGTAATACCTGGTCCTTTTGTCTTCTTGTCCTTTTAACCTGAGTCATTTCGGTGTCCTTGTTTTGTGGTTTCCGGTTTCTGCGTTTGTTTTGGATTTCTGTTCTTCCGTTGTCGCCAGTCAAACAGTATGGTTTTCTCCGCATTACACATAAGTTAGCTGTTTTGCTAGCCCTCTGTCGCTGGTGGTAATACGCACGGGTATGGGATTTTTCCCATTCGATCTGTTTTACAGGGTAAGGATGATTCTATTTTGGTCGTTGAAAAGGGGTCCCGGTCGGATACTTCCCGACTGGCAGATTTGAGTGGACGATATAGCTTAATCAGGTCAGATAATATATATACGTTTAAACCTGTTATTCGATCTATCTTGATTAAATCGAAAAATAAGATGGTGCCACCAAGTTAGGTGCACAGCCTTTTCTTGGCATTGGCATCATGCGCGGTAGCACTTTCGTGCACCATAGAAGGTGCCATTTTTCTTGTACAAAAAAAATCTTTGTGGTTATTATTGTCACAAGCAAGGGGGGCGCCGTGAGCACACAACATTTACCTCAAGAAACCAATGGTCATGATGATGTTCTTTCGTTAGAAGGAATGGATCATCTCTTCAAGTGGGCGGCGGAAATGGTGACAGATGGAGATGATCTGCGCCTGAGAGTGGCTCGTGAAAAACGTGTGAAGCGCGATGTGTTGGAAATAGTCCATCGCTATCACGAGCAAAAAGCTGTATCCAAAAGCAAAGACGAGATTGCTTATTTGCAAAGACGCACTATTGCATTGATGCAAAAAGTGCAGGATTTGACCGAAGAAAACGCAGCGGTCAAACAAGTTATGGTCAGCCAGTATTTCGCCCTGGACAAATTGCAGTATCTGGAAGCTGAAGTAAAACGTCTCAAAGTTCTCGAAATCGAAAAAGAAGCAGCGGTAGATGAACGTCGTTTTCTGATGGATGCTCTTTCAAAACTCAAAGTAGAGCGCGACTTCCTGGAAGATACACTAGATGTATGCGAAAAAGAAAATTCGCGTTTGGCTGGAAAACTGAACGATCTCAATTACGAACTTATTGAATTGCGCGAGTACAAGAATCGCAAGTGGTATCAACATTTGTACAACTGGTACAAGAGTTTTCTTGGATTGTTCAAACGTCCTCAAGTAAACTGAGTGGACTGAAGCTTTGGAATTTGTTTTATGATGAAAAAACAAATTCTCATAGTTTCATGTCTTTGTGCCAGCTATGTGCTCATTTCGCCTTGGGTAAAAGAGCTTTATCCTTTTTCTATGGCGACTATGTTCGCTTTTCCGCTCAAGCGACTTTATATCTATGATGCACGCAATGCAAAAGGTATGGTTGTTGGCGAGAGGTGGTTCTACTCGACATCAGACAATCTTTTCGATCCACCGCCAATGACGCTTGGTCGCACAGGTTATGGCAGGCGCGAAACTAATAAGCTCTGCACGTTCGATCAAGAGCCACCTTATGCCAAAAAAGTGTCTGAGCAAGAGTTGAAAGATTTCGTTCTTGAAAGACTTAAAGAAGAGCCCGAGCTTGGCTATGTTTCGGTTTCTCAAAATCTAATCGAGCCGGTCGAAAGCGACCCTAAACATCTGGATCCTGTATGGTCTAAAACAATAAAGATGGAAAATCCGTATTACAGAGGCAAATGAAATTCTGGACTGAGTTATATACTGCGCGTTTTGGACAGATTTCACTCTGGATCTTGCTTTTGACTGCTTCTTATCTTGTACTTGAAACTCATTTGCAGTATCAATATTTGCCTAAAGGCGACAATCTTTCCATTCTTGGCTATTTGTTGCCGGCATCATTTTGGGATTCTTTGCTCGTTTTGCCTTTAGGTAAAACAGTCTTTTTTCTTTCGGCTTTATGCTGGGCGCTTTTGCCGGTTTGGGCGAAAAAAATATCATTGAGTGAGGACAAAATTGCCCAGATCGCAATTATTAGTGCCTGGGTATGTGTATTTGGCTATTTTTTCGTCGCTTGCACTTACTGGGAAAATTTGCCCTGGATAAGACACAAATTCGTTTTACCCTTCTGGCTGCTTACTTTGAATGCACTGTGGTATCAGTTCTATGGCGGGCAAATAGTTGGAGCTCTTAAAAGAAACGAATTTTTGAAAGTGGAAATTTATCCAGGTTGGGTTTATGGGGCAAGTGTGTTTTTCATTTCTGTCTTTTATACCTTTTCTGGTGTCAGCAAGATGATGGCCGCCCCAGACTGGGCTAGCGGATTGTCTTTGCAGTTGTGGACTATCGCATACGGCGATCAAAGTTCGCCAGTTGCAAGGCTGATTTTGGAGGATCGAATGTATGCAAGAATTTTGCAAACGAGTGTCCTTAGTCTTGAAAGTCTGTCTTTTCTCGCCATATTCTTTGCGCCGTTGCGCGTTTTGATTGCAATTGGTTTGTTCGCGTTTCATTGTGCAGTGGATATGGTTTTTAGTATCAAAATACCTTTTGAATCGCAAAAAATTTTATTGCTCTTGTATTTTCTGCCCTGGTTCAGGATAAAAAAGAAGCAGACAACCACTGACCAAAACCAGAGCATTAGTGAAGTCTGAAGACAAAAAGAGAAGAGCGGCACTTGTAAAATAGCCCAGGGTGAATCCATTGTTTTCATACAAAAGCACGAAACCAGCGTCTTTGTATCGCTCAACTCGACTCTGCAAGAACCAGCCTGCATAAGCACCAAAAGAAAAGGCACAAAGAAGAACTATAAATGTCATCCAGCAGCTGAAGAAAAGTGACTGAACAAATTCGCACACGATAACACTAAGTGCAAACAAGAGCAGGCAGACAAGCTTGTATGTGGTTCCAAGTTCTTTTTTAAAAGGAAGAAACATACCTGCTAAAGATCCAAGCAACCAGACTAAAATAAGCAGGAAATAGAGGATTGAAGCCCCGCCTTCTGCTAAGAGCAAATGAAAATAAGTCCCAACTTGGGCTGAGCCAAACAAAAAACCTGTTAAAAATAGCTCCTGAGTGCTCTTTTTCAATTTTGTTTCAACCTTGGCAAATGCATGCGCGATAATGCCAGCAAAGCAATTGGGTTCTTGATTCCATGCGCTCTGGCGTTAGCTGCATTCAAAAAGGTTTCAAGCCCCGCTTTGTCGAAAACTGTGAATTTGCGCTCCGATTTTTTTGCCAGTTCATTTCGCAAATCGAGTGTGTTAAAAGGCAATTTGTCTGAACAATACATGATTGTAAGTCCCACCGATTCGCCTTGAATAGTGGTTATGTCATCAAAAACTTCTGTAGCGCCTCGAGCGATAGAACTACCGATTTCGTCGTCTAGATGCCACGAGCAGGTGTTAATCGACGCGATTCCACCCGGGTTAAGGTGTTTCTTCAAGTCCTCGAAAAAGCTCTTGGTATAGAGCATCGAAGTTTGCAAATGATACGGTGCTGGCGTGTCAAGGATTATAAGGTCGAATTTTTTGTCTAGATTGTGAACATAGGCTCGCGCATCATCTATGACCAGATGGAATTTTGCTTGTTTGGGATTGATGGCATTGAAATATTTCAGCCCGAACTCGGCTACATTTTTGTCTATATCGACTGTCGTGACGTCGAAACCCTCTTTGAGAAGATAGTTAGTTGAATTGAGACTGCCTGAACCAATTACCAGTGCCGTGCCCTTATGTTTGAGCATCGCTCCGGGAAGTGCCGATATATAGTAATTGAACCAGTGCAAATCTCCACTTTGATAATATGGTACTCCATCAAGATAAATTGCCTTGCCATCTGCTTCCTGTACGATGTCTATGCGCTGGATAACAGAGTATTTGGTTTCTATCACTCTGGCGTTTTTGACATACCAGTAGTTGTTTAGATAATTTTCCATGGCCAGTTTGTCTATGCGCGGATAAAAATATGATGCACCACATACGGTGATTAAGGCTAGCGCGGTCAGTATTTTCTTCTTAATCGATAAATGAATTACAAGTACTACAAGGAGCCAGAAAAGTGTGATTAAGCTTTGCCAGGAAACAGCTAAGCTTGCTCCAATCAATACCAGTCCAAATATTGCTCCCAGAAGCTCGAGGGCATAGAGTCTTTTAAATGAAACAGATGGATCATAGAGTCGCGGTAGAAAAATAGCGAAATAAGCCGAACAGAATAAGCAGCCAAGCAAAAATAAAAAGCTCATAGAAAGCCACTCTAAGTGAAACTTGCTCGATAATCCCACAAGATATCGTATGGATAGTGGCATAGAGACGAGAGTGATGAAAGTCGCAATGCCAAAAAGGTAAAGAATTTTTTCACCGAGTCTCTTGCTTGCAAAAAAAGCAAGACTTGGTCCAAGCAGAATCATCACAGTGGTAGTCAGAGTGATTATTTCGGTCGAGAAAAAGCAGGAGCCGAATTCGCGCACGCAAACATACTGGCTTATGATTAGAAGGGCTCCACATGATCCAAGAAGCCAGTCGTTACGGGCCGACAATGCCAATATAACCAGTTTCTCCCGAGGCTGAAGGCGGTCCCAGAACCACGTCTGTGACGTCTACCTGGCGTCTGAAGCGAATGTCCACTGCAGTACCAGTAGATTCATAGAAAGGTCGTTTACCAGTTCCTGCGGGCATAGGATTCATGATTGTGGCAGGAGGATTGGATAGTTCGCCAAAGTCCGATTGAGGAGCAATAAGCGGCGGCCAGCCATTATCGCCGTTTCCGGTCGGTCCTGAATTGCCTTTACCTTTGCCTTTACCATGACCGGCACCATGTCCATGTCCTACAGCGCCGCTACCAGCACCATATGTGGTGAATGCAATTTGACCGTTTTTGGACTTCTTGCCACCAAAAGCCACGACTGGTTTGTTGAGCGGTTCGCCAGCGTGTTTGCCGCCTTTGATTCTGCCTGGATTTCTAACTTCGTCTCTGATATATGCATCCCAGACTTTGGTCAGCACTACAGTATCGTCGGGGGGATTTGGACCTTTGTTATTAATAACTATTGTCTGGGTTCCAACAGAGCTGTTGCGAATAGCAACCATACTTTCTCCATACATTTGTTCGTTGCTGGCGCAATATAATGGATAAGGAGTAAGCGGTCTGCTTCTGTAATAAACTGTTCCATCTTGATTAAATCTAAAAATGTGAATAATTCCACCCGGGATTTTTCCAAGATTCATGTAGGGTCCACCAACACTTATTGGTGCAAGCCATGTCACCGTTGCGGGACTTGGCATGTCAAGCACTTGGTTTTGCATATTTACGCAGGAGTCTATATTGGCCTTGGTTCCTGCTCGTCTGAACCAGTCGTGCAAACCGACTTTCCAGACGTCTCCCGTTGGATGCATACTGTTGCTTTCATCCAGCGGCCAGGGTTTGTTTTGCATGTGCGAGCCACTATCTTTAGGATAATCGCCATTTTTTGATGTAAGCAAATCCATTGGATCTTCTTCAGCGGCAGCAAGATTTGCATTGGTATAACAATCTCGTGGACTTTGAATTTCGGGTACTCGTCCATCGGGAAAAGAGATGGACAGTGCTCCTGGAGCAGGAAGTGGGTCGTGCACTGTGGCTGGTTGAGCACATGCCACCGCTTGTGTGTTGTAACCAGAAGAGCTGTGCAGGTCTTTTATGTTTTGAACTGCCTCTGCTCTTACGATGGTAGGAAACTGATAAGGCACCCCGGCTAATGTTGGTTTCCAGGCTTTTTTGTCAACTATTTTGATAGAAGAGCCAATGCCACCAAACATGAAATCGGTATCTAGATAAGGTATGTTCACGTACGATTTATAGTAATCTCCAACACGTTGATTCGCCGCAACACTTGCTTTCGATTGCGGATTTGGTAGTGGAGTTCCAGTTGCTGCGCCACCTTCAAGACATCCCAGCTCGAGCTTCAATGAATCAGTCACATAGGTAGAGCCACCTGACATGCGAATATCGTTTCTTTTATATGCGTCTTCGGCGCTCAGATAAGGTCTGACCTGATTACCGTCTTTGTCATAACCGAATCCTGTCTTTGTAAGTGCACCTTTTAGTGTTGCCACAAGTGTGTCTTTTGCTGTTAGAGCGTTTTGTAAGTCTTGCTTGGAAAGGTCAATCATCAATTGCTGACCCAGCTTGTCTGCAATAATCATATCTACTCTTGCAGTGCCGATAAGTGTGTTGATACTCTTCACTGGTAATGCATATCCGTCGGCGGCTTGTGTGTAAGTGCCAACTGGTGCAAAGTCTGACAACGAGACAAAACCGCATTCGGGTGTTTCGACCACGATTCTACTCAAGTCTCGTGCCGCTGCTGCTGCAGCTGCTTCAATGGCGGTTTGCTGCTCGCCGCTTGTACCCATTATTCTGACTAAACTTGTACTAAAGAGAATCAGCGCAATTATCACACCGACAAGAATTGCCGTTATGAGTATAAGCATGTTGCCTCGATGACGCCTATTTCGAGACTTTCGCATCAGTCTCTTCCTCCCAGTTTTTGACCCTGTATCTATTTAAGCACTAAAACATCGTTTTGAGTTATTCTTCTCGTTTTGCCATGCTCGAAACGCCTGAAAGATTCTTCTACTGATTCACTTGAATTTGAATTTTCACTCGTTTCCAGAAAATCGTATATCTCAAAAATGTCTTTGGTCACATCGGCAGTATTTATATTGTATTCGCTGCCCAATTCGTTCAATGCAATTTGCAGCGCTTCGTCGCATGCTTCGTCTTTGTTTCTTCCTTGACCTGTATAGATGCGCTCGAACAAAGGTTTCGCAGCTTCTTTTACAGCATTAGATGCAGTGGCATAAACTCTTTTGCAAATGGTTGCATGTCCCATTTCGTGTGCTCTCGTTTTTTCGTCAGGCGAAGGTGGATAAAAAATTTCAATTGGCAGAGATAAGCGTGCATGCACAGTCGAGATTTTGATCCTCACCAGACTTTTGTCGTTTTCTTCAACATCTTCGATGATGTCGTAATCCATCATGCTTTCAAGTATGAATTTGTAATCGCAACGAGCTTTGGTGTCTGGACCAAATTCAGCAAGAAGGTCTGTTTGTTTTACATATTTGGTCGCTATTGTGGGCTCTGCTCTAGAAACGTCCACGCCCAGGTGACTTTTGAGAGCAAAAATGGAACACAAAATTGCAGCACAGCAGATTTCGGTCATGACAAGAATTCTAAGGCTCAAAAAGTTGGTTTTCATTTCATACTCCTGGCCTTTGTGACTCTACCTTTTATGTGCCCAATTTACCCTCAAATCCGCGTTTTGAAGGGTTATAGTATTTTCGCCCGGAAAGTTCGTCTGGCAAGCATTTCATATCTGCTTTGCCGTCGGCATAATCGTGGGCGTATTTATATCCTTTGCCATATCCGATTTCGTTCATCAGTTTGGTTGGAGCATTGCGTAAATGCAGTGGGACCGGGTGAGCAAAAGTGTTGCTTGCGTCTCTGGCTGCTTGGTTGTAGGCCATGTATACAGCATTGGATTTGGGCGAAAGCGCCATATAAACGACTACTTGGGCAAGTGCCAGTTTACCTTCAGGCATCCCTATGAGTTGAACTGCTTGCATGGCCGAAACTGCTTGACCAAGCGCCTGGGGCGATGCAAGACCTATATCTTCTGAAGCGAATCTGACCAGTCTTCTAGCTACATATATAGGATCTTCTCCAGCTTCTAGCATGCGGGCAAGCCAGTATAACGAAGCATCGACATCTGAATTTCTGATTGATTTGTGCAAAGCCGAAATGAGATTGTAGTGATTTTCGCCATCTTTGTCATATTTGAGCATGGCCTTTTGTACGGCTTGCTTGATGTCGTTTTCATTTACTTCTTTTCGCTCTTGTCTGGCTGCAAGCATCACGGCTAGCTCAAGACTGTTTAAAGCCGAGCGTGCATCGCCCGAGGATAAATTGGCAAGCATCGAAAGCAAGTCGTCATCGACAGTGACATTAGTTTCAGAAAGTCCGCGCTCACTGTCATTGAGAGCTTGTTTTAAGATTGCAATTACATCTTCGATAGAAAGTTCGTTTAATACAAAGACTTTCATTCTCGACAAAAGAGCGCCGTTTAATTCAAAAGAGGGATTTTCGGTGGTGGCTCCAATCAAAACGATTGTTCCGTTTTCAACGTAAGGCAGAAATGCGTCTTGTTGAGCTTTATTGAATCTGTGGATTTCATCGACGAATAAAACTGTTTGTCTGTTTTCGATTTTGCGCAAGGCTTCTGCGGTCATCATCACGTTTTTGATTTCTTTGATGCCAGAGACCACGGCTGAAAAAGCTACCCAGTCGCAATTGGTGGAGTTTGCCACAATATTTGCCAGAGTGGTTTTGCCAACTCCTGGCGGTCCCCACAAAATGAACGAGGACAGTTTTTTGGTTTCAATCATGGCGGAAAGCATTCCGCCTTCGCTCACAACAGTTTCTTGTCCAACAAATTCTTCTAAATTGCGCGGCCGCATTCTGTCAGCTAGAGGTTGTTTCATAGTCAGTAAATAGGGCTTAAAACGCGCCGATGACTGACGGAAGCAAACTGGCTAAAAATGTGAGCAAAACGGCTAGAACTATCCAGCGCTGATGTTTTCGGAAGAAATTAGACATGGAAATAATTCTACCACTAGTTTTGGGCTTGATTATTCAAGCTTGTAAAGATAGCCTGGGCTTGACCTTTACCTAGACCCGGAACCTGCATCAGCTCTTCGAGACTGGCTTCCTTAAGCTTATCGAAGCTACCGAAATGATCCAGTAATAATTTGCGTCTAACTTTTCCTACTCCGTTCAATTTATCTATGTTCGAACTGATAGAGCGTTTTGCTCTCAATTTGCGATGGAAAGTCAGGGCAAATCTGTGGGCCTCGTTTCGCGCTTTTTGCAGAACGAACAAACCTTCGTTGCGGCGGCTCAATAAAATAGGGTCGCTTTTGTGAGGTAAATAAATTTCTTCGCGCTTTTTTGCAAGACCGATGATGTCGCGCTCAGACAGCTTGAAGATTGGCTCTTCCTGCTCGAGCTCGCTCAAAGCTTCAAGTGCTGCAGACAATTGCCCTTTGCCACCGTCTATTATTATCAAGTCAGGGAGCGGCTTCTGGTCTTTTACCAGTCTCGTGTATCGGCGCTTCACTACTTCTTTCATTGAGGCAAAATCGTTAGGCTCGCCTTCTACAGACTTGATTTTGAAAGTGCGATACATTCCTTTGGCTGGCTTTCCGTACTGAAATACGACCATGCTTGCTACGTTATCGGTGCCTTGAATATTCGAGATATCGAAGCACTCGATATGTTCTGGAATATTTTTAAGTCCAAGTTCTTCTTTCAATTGCAAGAGTACAGGCTCCATTTCAGCCTTGCTTGGATTGTCGCGCGAGATTGATGATATTTCGTTTTCGAGCGTCATTTTTGCATTGCGACTGGACATCTCTATCAATTTCACTTTGTCGCCGCGTTGTGGTACTAGGATGGAAACTGCTCTGCCATGCGCACTTTTGCTCTGTAATAATTCTAGCAACATGTGTTCGTCGGGTAATTTGTGTTTCAGTATCACTTCTCTTGGAATTGAAATGTCTTCGCAGCTTGCATAATACTGGTCGATAAAGCTTTCGTATGCCTCATCCCATCCCGTCTGGTCTGTAAGCGGAATATTGACACATTCAGACGATATCAATTTTCCCTCGCGCACACGCATGAGGCAAACAGATAAATTGGTGTAAGTATGCGCTTCTCCAAAGACGTCATAACTGATTTTTTCACTTTCGAAGAAAACTTGTTGTCGTTCAATCACAGTAGAAAGCGCTTTGAGCCTGTCTCTTAATTTAGCCGCGGTTTCAAAATCCAGGCTTTCAGATGCGCTCTCCATATCAGACTTCAATTGGTCTACCACTTCCTTTTGTCTGCCTGCAAGAAACATTTCGACCTGATAGACCATCTTGTCATAATCAGATTCTTCCACCATTTTTTGACATGGCGCAAGACAAAGACCAATATGATAATTCATGCAAGGACGGTCTTTGAATAAGGGCGATTTGCGTTGACGCATGGGAAATACTTTGCGCAAAATTCGCACTGTTTCCCACATGGCAGATGCCTGTACATAGGGGCCGAATATTTTTGCTTTGGGATTTGTATGTCTGAATCTGACTGGGTCGCGAATCATCACCAGTCTTGGATAAGCAACGTCATATGTGATTGCAAGCCAGGGGTAGCGCTTATCGTCTTTAAGAGCGATGTTATAGCGCGGCATATGTTTTTGAATCAGAGTCGCTTCAAGCAGAAGCGCTTCTTTTTCAGAATTAGTCAAAATAGTATCGAGAGTCGCTACTTTTGGAACCATCACAGCAAGCTTGGGACGCTCACGCCAGCTTGCTTGATTCCAGTAAGAGCGCACACGCGACTTTAGTGAGACAGCTTTGCCGATATAAATAATGTCGCCTTTTGCATTGCGAAAAAGATAGACACCAGGCTGGTCTGGCAGGGCCCTTACCTGATTTAGAATCTGCGATTGAGTCGAGTGCTTATCGTCTGACTCGTTATCACTTTCTTTGTCTTGTGAATTCATACCATTTCTGTACTTGCAGGAGCATATTCGCTAGCAAGATTAATATCTTGATTAGTAGCTTGAGGCTGAGACTGAGCCTTTGTTCTGTGCAAGAGCTGTGGCATGACCTGCTCGAACACTTCCTTGACCGAGTCTACGCCTATGACTTTCATTTTGCCTGGATTTTTGCTCAAAGGCAAATTGGCTTTTGGGACGTAAGCATGAGTAAAGCCGAGCCTTTGCGCTTCAAGCAATCTTTTTTCTAAATCGGCAACGGCTCTAATTTCTGCAGTCAGTCCAATTTCACCAATAAAGACCGAGCCCGGGTCGAGCGAGCGGTCCATATAAGACGTTGCAATCGCAATACATACGCCCAGATCGCCTGCAGGGTCGTTCAAATCGAGCCCACCCACTACGTTTACATACACATCGGCGCGACCAAGGCTCATCTGCAATTTCTTTTCTAAGACAGCAATGATTTGAAGCAGTCTATTAGTATCCCAGCCGTTAGCAAGACGCTTGGGCGATGAATTGGCGCCGGCATTAGAGTTTGCAACCAGTGCCTGCACTTCTAAAAATAGACTGCGTCTGCCTTCTTGGGCCGAAATGATGGCGGTGCCTGAAGGTGCTTGTTTTTTTCCTACCAGCTCGAGGCGTTCGCCAAGCAATAATTCAGATGGGTTGTCGACTGCTTTCAAGCCGTCTTCGGTCATCGTGAAAATGGCTGATACTTGGGTTGAACCGAATCTATTTTTGATTGTTCGAAGCACACGTAAACGACGAGTACGATCGCCTTCGAAAATCAAGACTACATCGACCATATGCTCGAGCACTCGTGGACCTGCAATAGAACCGTCTTTGGTGACATGACCGACCACGATTACGCTTGTGCTTGCGTCTTTTGCCGTGTCGATAATAAGCTGTGCCGATTCGCGAACCTGGCTCACCGAGCCTGAGGCGCTCGAAATCTGAGGATGATAAATTGATTGAATACTGTCGATTATGGCTACTTCAGCCTTGGCTTCTTGCAGTTTTTGCGCAATTTCTTGAGTGTTGTGCGAGCCATCGAGATAAATTTGAGCACAGCCAAGACCAAGGCGTTCTGCTCTTAGTTTGACCTGTCCTTTGGATTCTTCACTGGCAAAATAAAGCACTTTGTTCGATTTTGAAAGTGCACCTGCAATCTGCAATAAAAGGGTAGATTTGCCGATACCAGGCTCGCCCGAAATCAAAATAACGCCGCCCGGCACAAGACCACCACCAAGAACTTCATCTACATCGTTCATTTGAGTAGGCAGTCTTTTGCAATCGCCAAAGTCGACATCTTCGAGCAAAGACAGAGGTTCGCTCAATAAAGATTTGCCTGACGTAAGAGTATTTGCACTTGCACCCCGAATAGAAGCTGCGGGCGCAGTTGCTATTTCTTCCACTACACTGCCCCAGGAGCCGCAATCGGTACATTTGCCAAGATAGCCGCTCGATTCGAATCCGCATTCCTGACAAATCCATCGAGACTTGGTTTTCGCCATAACTAAACTCCGTTTAATTAGTCTAATCTTTCAAACGGACTTAAGATTGCACTTGGCATGAATGGCGCCCCAGTATAACTTCGTCCGTGGAGGGTGGATAATATGATAGCTTGTCTTATCGCTTTGAGCAGCACTCTGAGCCTAATTCCCTCGCAAGGGGACTTGTCCAATTATAGTTTCGATAACAGTGCTAAGCCAGATGTATATATCGTCGCTCAAAAGTATCCTTCAAACAGGTATCCTTATAGTCCAGACCCTAAAGGCGACGACCCCAGCGACGAGACTCACGATCCCGACCTTCCTGCAAATCAAGCGGCAGATGCGGCAAAACCTCCCAAAGACGTCTATGGTGGAGCAATCCCCAACGGTAAGAATCCCTACTAAATAGGTAACTATGTTTCAATCGCCCGGGCCAATCATCTGCCAGTGGGGTTTTTTCACTCTCAGATGGTATGCGGTCATGATTGCACTCGGGTTTCTTGTGGCGCTCTGGGTAGCCGCACCGCTTGCAAAACGTATGGGACTCGATTACGAAAAGGTAGGAAACGGCATTTTCGTCGTTTTCATAGCCGGAATTGTTGGAGCACGTCTTTATTATGTAGCCCTTAGATGGGATTATTTCATCAATCATTTAATTGAGATTCCTCAAACCTGGCAAGGAGGGCTATCTATTCACGGTGGTATCATCGCCGGTGTGCTTGCGGGAATCTGGTATTGCCGCGCAAATGCTCTTCCCTTGCTAAAAACGCTTGATTACTGGACCTGTGTGGTGCCAGTGGCGCAGGCAATCGGACGCTTTGGAAATTTTTTCAATTCAGAAGCTTATGGTGCTCCAGTGAGCGATGACTTTCCGCTCAAACTCTTCATTCCGCCTAGTGCGCGTATGCTGCAGTTTTCATCCAATAGCTATTATCATCCCACTTTTTTGTATGAATCGGTCTGGAATTTTTTGCTTTTCTTGTTTTTGTATTTTTATGCGTCCAAAAAACTGGCTAATTATCCCGGTTTGACATTCTGTCTGTATCTTGCCGGTTATTCGCTTGGTCGTATGATCATCGAACCTATTCGTATAGACAGCGTGGCTTATTTCATGAATATGCCAGTGCCTCTTTTAATCAGCGCAGTTACAATGGCTTTTGCTCTTTGTCTTGCTTTGTATTTGTTTAAACGGACAAATTCAAAACCTGCCTGAGATGAATGTTATAGAAATAATCAAGAACGAGTTTTTGAAGAATGAAGTATTGAAACTGGCTTCTCAGGGTAAGTTCGATCATGCATTAGAGTGCGCGAGCAAAATCAAGTCGCTGCGTACAGAGCCTTTCATGAATGCTGTGCCAGATGAAGGGATGTTTGCTTATGAGCTGAGATTGCTTGGATTCAGATTGTTTGCAAAAAAGAAATTCGAAGCTTCGTTGCAATTTTATTTGAAAGCAGACGAGCTGATTGATTCGGTTGAAACGGTAGATAAAATAGTCGACAAACAATTCGAAACTGCCAAAAATTATTCTGACATCGCAAATTGCAAAATGGCACTCAAAGACCTTGATGGTGCAAGAATTGCTTTGAGCAAGAGTATAAGCTTGCTCGAGCTGATGCCCGAGCCTCCTTATTTGTGGAAAGGCATTAATCATCAGTATCAAATGATTACTTCGACCTGGAAGCGCGAAGCTTCTTGCCTTCAAGATGACATTTTGCTCGATCGTATCGATAAGCGTTTCGTGCAGGTAGAAAAAGCGATTATAGAATCGCTTGGCGAAAATCGTATCGTCGATTACTGGTACAAGTGGCCTCAGGTGCCACCAATTTCTCTTTACTAGAGTTTTTGATTTTGGTTATCTTTTTATCTGCGACGAGCAGGTGGCTTGGCTGGTGCTGCTCCACCAAGCAGCTTCAGACGCTCTTTGGCATCGGCTGCGTTTTGTCCAGTGGGAGCCAATTGCAAATATTTAGCATAGTCACCTTTGGCAGCTGGCACTTGTTGTAGCGCTTCATATACGGTGGCACGATAATAATAGTAGTCTGGATTTTTGCCATCGCCCTGAATTGCTTTTGTATATTCTTGCAGAGCTTGAGTATTGTCTTGTTTGCCTTGATAAGCCGTTCCCAGGTTGAAGTGAGTTCCCGGGTCGTCTGCTATGCGCAATGCACCAAGATAGTCGGCGATTGCACCTGGATAATCAGGAGGAGTGGCAGTTTGTTTCTTATATGCCGATTCGAGCAAGGGAGCAGCTTTTGCTTGATTGACCGCCAGTTTTGCATCGCGCAAAGTATCGGTATATGTTTTTTCTCTAGGTGCAAGTGAGACAGCTTTTTCGTAGTTCTTCACTGCATTTTCCATATCGCCTTTGGCTTGATAATTAGTACCCAAGCCATAATATAGCGAGGGTTCGTTTGGTGCAGCAGCTATGCCCTCTAGATACTTTTTCTCCGCTTCGTCATACTTGCCTGCTTGCTGCAAGTTGACAGCGTCAGTATAGGCTTGAGACATTGCCGCGGATTTTTCTTGCTCGGCTTTAGTCTGAATTTTTTGCACAGCATTTGGATTGGCTTTAAGGGCATCTATACGCTGTTGAGCGGCAGCTTTGTATTGACCAGTCGGTGCTGTTTGCAAATACTTCTGGTAGGTCGAAATCGCTTTGCTGCCATTTCCGTCTGTTTCATCGAGCATACCGATGAAGTAGAGGTTATCTGCTTTAGCTTTACCACCCACTCTAAAACCATTGTCATAAGCCTGTCGTGCCTGGGAGAAATTACCCAGAAACTGATATGATGCCGCAAGGAATGTATAAGCATCAGCGTTGTTTGGCTGGACTGCAAGCGCTTCTTGATATTTGGCTGCAGCTGTTTGATAATCTGCGGCTCCATAAGCTTTGTTCGCTTCGTCTATCAGTGGTGCCACTTTTTGTCCGATAGCACTTTCCATAGCATTTTTGATTTGCTCGGTGAGCTGGGCGTTATTCGATATTGCAAGAGCTTGTTTGTAGCTTGCTACTGCGTTGTCGTAATCGCCTTTTCCTTGATATGCAGTACCAAGAGCATAGGCATAAGCTGGCTCTTTAGGCATTGCAGTTGCTGCTGTTGAGTACTGTTTTATCGCTTCGGCAAAGTCGCTTGCCTTTTGAGCGTTTACACCAGCCTCGTAAGCGGTGGATGCAGTTGCTGAATTGGCTCGGTCAGACGAACTTGCAAGTTTTTGAGTATCGTTTGCATTTTTTGTCAGCGCATCGAGTCTTGCTTTAGCCAATTGGTAATACTGACCACCTGGTGCTTTCTGAACATAAGTGGCGTACTCGCCTTTTGCTTTGGCTCCCTGTCCGTAGTTTTCGTCGATTGCCGCAAGCAAATACAAATTGCCGACTTCGTTCTTGCTATCAAGGTCATAAGCCTTTTGATAAGCATTGCGCGCCTGGTCGAAAGCATCAGTTTGCTGGAAACAAATACCAAGGTTGGTCCATACACGAGCATTGTTTGGCACTAGTTTCACGGCTTGTTGATAGAGCCCGATTGCAGCTTGCATGTCGCCTGCGGTTTGTTTTGCCACCGCTTGCTCCACAAGTGGTGCTGCCTGATCTTGAGCGACCGAAGCTATTGCTTTGTCGATATAATCGGCTTTGGAATCCATAGTTTTTGCTTTTTGATACCAGAGCAAAGCATTGTCATAATCGTCCTTGGCTTGATATGCGGTACCAAGACTATAAACGTAATCTACTTCTTTGCTATTTTTAGCAATGGCTTCCTGATATTTTGCAATTGCCTGGTCATATTGTTTGCTTTCTTGCAATTTGACTGCGGCTGTATAAGCATCGGCAGCTTCTTTTTCAGTCGCTAACTGAGACTCGGATTTGATTTTGATTGTATCGGTGATATTTTTGCTCAACGCTGCAATCCTGGCTTTGGCAGCTGCGGCATTAGTACCGCCTGGTGCTTGAGCCAGGTAGTTTTTGTAAGATGCAACTGCTTCGCCACCATTGCCATAGTGTTCTTGAATTGTACCTATATAGTACAAATCGTCGACTCTGCCTTTGGGATCGAGTTTGTAAGCTTTGTCATAAGACAACTGAGCGGCGCGATAATCTTCTTTTGAATATTGAGCAGCACCCATGTTGTACCAGATTTCATCGTTATCTGGACTATCTGGACGGATTGCCAGTGCCTGGTTATACAGATTAATAGCTTCGGTGTAATTCTTAGCCTGGTGCGCTGCCAGTGCTTGTTTGATAACTGGTGCCACTTTGTCGTCGAGCGCTGACGATAATGCATCAGCATATTGTTTGCTCTTGGGATCGAGTTTTACAGCCAGTCTGTATTCATCGATAGCGCCATCGAGATCCTTTTTACCTTCAAGTGCAGCACCAATATTGAAGTGGATAGCAGGATCGTTCTGATCTTTTTTCAATAATTCCTGGAAGCGAGCAAGAGCCTCGTCGAATTTTCCAGCTTTGAACAAGCTGTCTGCTTCTTTGTTCAAAGTGATGACACGCTGTTCTTCTTTATACTTGTTGCAGGCTTGCAGACCTTCCATCGCTCCTTTGTTTTGTGGATCGATGCGAAGACCTTTTTGATAACAGTCCATCGCGTTGTCGTAATCTTTTTTAGCTTGATAGGCAGAGCCCATGTTCACCCAGGTTACGGCGTTGTTTGGATCGGCTTGAAGAGCCAGTTTATATTCTGCGATGGCCTGGTCGTACAAGTTTTTAGCTTGCAAGTCCACACCAAGGTTGATGTGTTTGTCGACTTCGGCTTTCTTCATTACGGCAGGCAATTTATTAAGCAAGTCTTGAGCGATTGGATTGTTTCCGCGCGAAAATCTGATTGCTTGTTTGTATTCTTCCTGGGCTTGAGCAAAGTCACCACGATACTGCAAAGCCTGACCCATGCCGATGTGGTTTTCTGGAGCGGTTGGATTGGCTTTGATAGCTGCATCCCAACCTGCAACAAGTGCATCGAGCACGTCTGAATCGTTAGGGTTCAGAGTCAATGCGCGTGCATAAGCTTTGATTGCGTTGGCAACGTCTTTTTTAGCCTGCAGGGCCTGACCGATTTTTACTTCAAGACCCGCAGAATCTGCTGTTCTTGTAGCAGCTTGATATTCGGTTACCGCCTGGTCTATTTTGCCTTGCACTCGTAAAACATCACCCAATTTTTCATGAGTAGGAGCATCATCTTTCAGAGCAAGTGCTGCTTTGTACTCGACTATGGCGCCTGCAAAATCATCGCCAGATTTACGTGCTGCATCTCCCAGGTCTACGCGGTCTTTGAAATTGTTGGGATCGCGGCTCATCATGCGGATGATGCCTTCCAGGTTGTGCTGGGTAGTTACGTTTTTAGGATCGAGCACGAGTGCTTTGTGGAACATTTTTATTGCTTGCGATGGATTGCCTTGTTGTGACAAACCATAGTTGTTGTAAGCAATAGAAAGGTTAGAGCGTGCCATTTCATAAGATGGATCTTGAGTGACAGCTGCTTCTAGCTTCTGGATGGCTAGGGCGTAATTGCCCTTGTTTAGCGCATTTACACCTTCGTTATTTAAATTGATTACGGCGGACGATGTCCCTTGTGCGTATGCCGGCTGAGCCTGACTTACAAGTAAAGCCACTGTCAGGGGGGAATATGAAACTTGCATGAGGCACAACAGTGCCACCATATATGATGCTTTTGCCGACTTTGCGCTAGCCAATTTAAATCCACCCTCCCGAATGTCGTAAAGACCCATGCTCTCTTGAAAACAATCTATACTAAAGTGTCCCATTTTTCTCTATGGGAAACCCTAAATATAAAGCATTTTGGACTCTAACAGAGACGTCAGGAGGAAGAGAATGTTTCGAATCTAGTATTCAGGTTCGATAAGCCCGTAATTGGTATCCCTTCGGTGATAGACCGCACAGACTTTGTTTGTTTCTATATTTAAGAATAAGAAGAAATCGTGACCCAGAAGGTCCATAGCCTGGCCGGCTTCTGCGGCTGTCATTGGTTTGAGTGCAAATTTCTTGGCACGGACTACGTGCGGGGTCACGGCAAGCTCAGCATGCTCAGTGTGCTCTGAATTTCCAGCCGATTTTGCATCGCCACTGCCATTCTTGCTCTTGGCTTGGACCTTCATCGCCAATTCTTTGGCGGCGAAATCGACTTCGTCCTCGTCGAATTCGATAACTTCGTCGTCGCTCAGTCCAGACTGTCCCTTTTTGTCTTTGGACTTTCTGTCTTTGGTCTTATGACCTTTGTCTAGATAACGCGTTTTGTATTTGCGAAGCTGGCGCTCTACTTTGTCAGCTACAAGGTCGATTGAAGCATACATATTTTCGGTCGACTCTTCGCCGCGAATAATCTGTCCGTGCAAATTAATAGTTATTTCGGCTGTCTGGCTTCTTGCAATCGATGGATTTTTTGAAACGCTTAAAAGCGCTTTGCAATCAAGGTCGTGGTCGAAATGTTTTTGTGCTCTTTGCAGTTTGTCGCTCAAGTAGTCCTTCAGGGCTGATGTAACTTCTATATTGCGTCCGGTTACCGTAACTTGCATGGTCATTTCTCCTGTTTCTTGACATGGAAAAGTCCCGGATCATAAACGCCTTCGGGATCTTATGTCGTCAAACGATAACTTGATCGTAGCAGCAACAAAGAGAAAATGGCCAACAAATTAATTCTTAGTGGCTGGCATGCAAAATTAATTCGCCGATATCGAAATAATTGGCAGCTTCGCCCCCTTGATGATTCACATTTGGAAAGGTACTGGCTTGAGCCGGGGGAACGAACCAATTAGTCAGACTTTTCTTTTGACTCTGTTTTTTCAAGGCAATAACTTTAGTGGTGATTTGGTGAGCCTCGCGTTTGCTGATGGGCTCATTCAAGTTTTCAGCCTGGTCGATTAAATTTAGTGATTTGAGCACATTGTGGCAAGTGATTGCGCTTTGGTGTTTTTGATTCAGTCCTTCGTGCGTAATCCATTTATAGAATTGACCCTTACTAACTGGTTTTGCTGGATCGAGACTTTTGCCGTCTTCGCTCTTTGTCTGGACATGACCTTGTGAGATGAGATATTTAAGACTGTTCAACCGGTGCTTGTTATTGGCTGGAAAATATTCGCTATATTTGCCCAGGCACAAGAATTGCTCTTCGGTCATCTGGTGGAAAGGATAGAGACTGGCGCTGGTTGCCGAGGTGTCTTTGCAGGCTTTCATGAAATCTAGAATGTCGGCTTGATGAGTCTTCATTCCGTCGCCTATGACATGTACGTCTACGTCAGGGCGTTCACACAGTTCACGTACTTTTTTGACAGTGTCGAGTGTGTAGTTGTGTGCGTGCAATTTTGTATATTTGCTGTTCCAATAAGCCATTGGAGCGATTACATCATAATATTTGTCGAGCAATTTCCAGGGCGTGCGCGCCACCTGTGGTGCCTTATTGAGAGGACTGTAGACAACTGCCACCATCGGGAATTTGTCGCCCAGCGTCTGGCGAAGTTGTTTGCTGTAGGCTTCTACTTTGCCATAAGAAAGGTCTTGTTCTAGATTTGCGGCTAAACCGTCGAATCCGTCTCCTTGTGGAGTTCTGAAACTACAGGCGTCAATAAGTTTTTGAGCGTCGGCTTGTGGATTGGCCAGTGTGGCAAAAGACCAGGCAAGTACGTGAATCTTGTATTTGTGGCAGGCTTCGATTATTTTTCCGACGTTTTCGGTATCTGCAAGGGCAGGCGTGTTACTTCTGGATGTCTGCAAAAAGATATTAGAAACACCATGATTGTGCAGTTTCAGACAATACTGCTCCAAATTATCTTTGGGATGATTCCACATATTGACCCAGATACCGGGTCCTTCAGCAAGGCCTTGTGCATAGTTCGAGTTTGCCGATTGAGGCTCGATTGCCTGTGCTGGACATGCAACTACAATAGGAACAAGAAAAAGACCAAACAACAAAGAGAGCGTTGCCGTTTTAATGTTAATAGACCGGCTGGAAGCGCCAGTTTGGGCAAACTTATTGTTTTTCATAAGACCGCTTTTCTAGTAAGAATGGCTCGAACTAAAATCGATTATAAGGCAAAACCCGCTTTGTGGGCGGATTTCTAATGTTCTTTCTTTGATATACCAACTTTATTATCAGAATAAGCGCAATGGTATCCTTAAATTAAGTGTGTTATTAATTGCAGAATGAAAGACGAAGAAATACAAAAAAAACTAATTAAACTCGAATCTGCGGTGCTCAAAGAAAACACTGAAGTTTCTGCCCCTCAAAAGAGTACACAGCTTACTGCTACAGAGCACTCTGGAACAGGGAATCCGGATGCACCAAGCAAAGACGATTTCAAATATTTTGGTGGCATGGCTCTGGTGATGCTGGGGCTGTTTTTGCTCTTTCAGCATGTGAAACTAACCACCGGATACTGGTTCTGGGGTATGAGTGCCACTCACGGCATTGGACTGATGCTTATTCCTCTTATATTTGGAATCGGTTGGATTTTCTATAATGCCAAATCGATTTGGGGTTGGATCATCACTTCTGTGAGCATCATCACTATGGTTTTCACAGTCCTTGCCACTTTGCGCTTGCAATTCGATCAAATGTCGATGCTTGGCGTAATCATGATGCTGTTGCCTTTCGCTTTTGGATTCGCCTTGATCTTGCAAGGTATCGGCGGACCTAAAGGTCTCAAGAAAGTAATCAAAGATAAAATCGCCGAGTCAAAAGCAGAAGCAAGCGCTCGCAAAGCCAAATAGAATTTGTCTCGTTTGAAATTTGTGCTGAAATCTCATCACAAAGTGATGGTGTCTTAATTGCGATGTTGCAGCAAAAAGGAAAAATGACCCCTTTTTCTCATTTGATAGTTAGAAAAAGGGCGCAAGTTACCTTTTTCTAGAATCGGTCGAAAAAACACACCGCGGATTGATGCTGAGATTTTCGACCAAAATTTAGATGTCCACCAAAATTTAGATGTCGACCAAAGTTCAGGTCTCGGCCATAATCTAGTCGTCGAGCAGCGATTCTGGCATATCGGGCGATGAGACGTTTTCGCCTGGAGCTGGAGCTGGAGCTGGAGCTGGAGGTGATTGTAGTCTGATGCGGCTCATGTCTTGAGGCAATTCTTTTATGACAGGGGCTTCGATTGCTTCTGTTTCTTCAGCAGCAATTTGAGCACCATCGAATTCCTGCCATGTCTTTGCTACATCCTTTATATTGTCTAAACGCGATGCGATAGCATTTTGACGAAACTTGTCTTTGGCAAGAAGAAATCCGCCCCAATCGAACAAGACGGGGTCTGTGTGGTCGCCTTGCTGTGCGTATCTATGAGTGATGATATTTTCCTGGCTGACACAATATCGCTCTTGCAAGTAATTGACCAGACGAATAACTGCCTGCACCATTTCTGGTGGATAGTTTTGTCTGCCGCAATGATTCATTTCTATGCCGACACTGTTGTCGTTATTGATTCCAGGAAGAGTTTTCAAAATATTGATGTGTACGGTAGCGAGGTCCGGATCTACGGCTTGATAAATGGTGCCGTCACGTTCGACTACATATTGCGCTCCTGGGTGACGTCTACCTCTTCCACTCCATCCTTCGATTACACGAATGGCGCTGACTGGAATTCCCGTTTCGGTAGAGTGAACAATGATATGTTTGACTGGCTCACGGCGCCAGAATATTCCTCCTCTTAAAGGATGGAATTTGACCACGCCTGCGCGAACCAGTGCGCGTGGATTGTGTCTGGCCGCAAGACCGTATTTAAAATCGTGCGCGATTTGGTCCGACTGATCTTGGGGAAGAGGAGTGGTATCAAATGCGGGTGCGTGCATCATGAACATTTCGACCGGATAGGCATAACGCGGACGATGAGCCACGTGGTGCTTGTGGTGCCGCCCGTGGTGCTTAGCCACGTGCGAGGCTTTGCCTGAATGTTTTTTGCTGCGACTGTGTGCCTGGTGTTTAGAATGACCAGCATGACTGGCGCTCTTTTTGCCAGAAGATTTGCGCGAGCGAGCATCGGCTGAGCTATTGTCTAAATTGAGAAATTGGGCGAAAACTAGTAAGCAAAAAACGGATACGAATTTTTTCAATTCTAATATGACTCCAAATAGAAACCGCACAGCCACCAAGTTCTATTGTAAGGCCGTTGTCAAAAAGATCAAGAACCAGTTAGTGACAAGACCTAGTCTATCCAGCCGCCACCAAGTATATATGTATCGCTTAAATCGTATATGCCAAGAACCTGACCAGGAGTGATTGCTGGTTCTGGTTCGTCGAATACGACTCGTACTTTATATAAATCGTTTTCGCTTTCGCGAACAAAGGGATATACCATCGCTTTTTTTGTGCGACTGTTGTAGCGTACTTTGCATAGCGCTTCAAATGGCTCGGTGGGGATATTGGGTACGAGCCAGTTTACAAACGAAGCAGTTAGTTCGTTAGTAAGCAATGATTCTTTGGGTCCGACATAGACCGTGCGCGTATCTGGATCCAGCGATACCACATATAGAGGTTCGCTATATGCGATTTTGATACCACGTCTTTGACCAATGGTGAAATTGTGCGTGCCTTTATGCTGACCAAGCATTTCGCCTGTGACTACATGCATAATGGCACCTGGTTTTTCATCCAGATGATTGGCAAGATAATCTTGCACAGTGCTTCCCTGCGGAATGAAGCACAAGTCTTGACTGTCGGGCCTGTTTGCCACCACTAAATTGCGTTCTTGCGCCATGCCTCTTATTTCGCTCTTGAGCAAATCGCCCAGGGGCAAAAGAGTGGAGTCTAGTTGTTCGCGGGTGATTCCCCACAAAACATAAGACTGATCTTTTGTATTGTCTTTGGCGCGAGCAAGATGATTGACACCATCGATTTCGACTACACGAGCGTAGTGTCCTGTGGCAATATATTTGGCGTTCAAATGCTTTTTGGCATAATTCAAAAGAGCGCCCCACTTGATTAAAGTGTTGCACAAGCTGCATGGCAAAGGCGTTTTTGCTCTCTCGTAAGACTGATGGAACTGGTCTATGATTTGCGATTTGAACAGCTCGCGCAAATCTACAGCGTGGTGCTCTATATTCAAGTCTTCGCAAACACGTGCAGCGTCGATCATTCCCGTATCGCAGCATCTACTGCCCGACTTGATAAGCCAGCCTGTAACTCCAATCACTTCATAGCCCTGTTCTAAAAGAAGGGCTGCGCAAGTGGACGAGTCAACACCGCCGGACATGAGAACGGCGACTCGGGTTTTAGTGGGGTCACTTACGCGGTTTCGGACAGCCTGAGGACTGTTCCTTTCCACGATTTCACAAACAGAATCCATAGATAAACATTATATTGACAAGTGGAAGTCTATGGAATTAGCTCCCCTTAATTTAATCTATTTCTTCAGGTGGAGACGCGCATTAGCCACGTTTACGCCCTTTGGATTCAACTTCAAATAAGTTTTGAATTCACGCTCTGCTTCGCTTTTTTTGTCCATCTTTTCAAGCAATAGAGCCCGATTGTAGTGCAAAACCGGATATTTCCCCGACGATTGCACGATTGCCATTTTGAATGCCTGGTCTGCTTCTTGCAGCTTTCCTTCTTGTTTGAGCAGAATGCCATGCAAGTTGAATGCAAGGGGGCAGGTCTCACCCAGTTTTTTAGCTGTTTCAACCGCCTTATCGCACTCGAAGCGTGCGCTATTAGTATCTCCGGATAATCGTAAAGCCTGAGCCAGGTTATAGTGTAATAAAGGCGCGCTGCCAGCTTCTTCGAGCATAATAGCTTTTTTAAAATATTCGACTGCTTCTTGAGCTTTTGTTGAATTGCCTTGCTGGGTGAGGGCTAAGCCAAATAGATTCCAGAACTGGGGATTGGCAGAAATCGAACTTTTTACTATCTTTCGGCAGTCCCATTCAGCTTCGGCATACTTGCCATTTTTTAGGTAGTTTGAAATGGTCTTTAAAGTGCCTGCTTCGGAGGTGTCCACTTTCGGCAGTTCTTCTAACATTCCAAGCGATTTTCGCATGACCAGGATTTTTTGTCGGGTGTCATTGATATAGGCAGGCTCGGTTTCGAATTTCAAAGACTGATTGAAGGCATCAAGCGCGTTTTTGAGATCATTTTTGCGCTCGAGCACAAGACCAAGGTGATAATAAGCCAGTGCGTAATCGGGCTTGAGTTTGATTGCAAGCCGACCTTCCTTTTCTGCCAGATCCAGATTATCGAGACAATAATAAGTGCTTGCAAGACCATTGTGAGCAAAAGCGAAGTTAGGATCGGCATCTACCGCTTTTTTGAATTGTTCGAGCGCCTCGTCATAACGTTTCTGATCGCGCAAAACATTTCCAAGGCTGTAACTTAATTTGGCGTCTTTGCCCTTGGTCAGACGTAGAGCCATTTTGTAGAGAGATTCGGCTTCAGCATATTGTTTGAGTTTGTAGCGCACTACAGCCAGATTGCAGAGGCTGGGCAAAAATGTAGGGTTTATATCAATCGCTTTTTCATATGCATTGGCTGCTTGAGTCAAATCACCTGAGCGGTAATAGACAAGACCAATATTATTGTGCGCTTCAAAGCAACGACCGTTTATTTTGAGCGCCTTTTCAAAAGAGACTTTAGCCTGAGGAAAATTGCCTTTCTTAAGCAGATCGCTGCCTTCTTGCAAATATTCGTAAATTTGCGGCGGATACTTGGAATTATTAGAATTGTCGTTTTCTTGCTCAGTTTGCGCCTTGAGCGGTGCAATGGCGCTTGAAAATGAGCATAATAAAGCAAAAGACAAAAGCGCGTTAGTCAAACTCCTCTTGTGAGGCGTTCTTTGCGTATTCTTGCTTGGTATGGCTTTGTCTGTGATCTGCATTTTTGCTTATGCTAATATACAAGATTCGCTCTTTAAGCTCTCATGCTAATTCATAAAACCAATTACATGCGCAATAACCCTCTAGCGGCATCTCTTTATGAGCTATTCCTCAACAGTTCAAAGTTTGCCCGTCTTATTACGCGGGTCAATAGATCTAAAGAGGCAAAAGAGAATGAACTAAATATTTCTGGGCTGACAGATTCGGCAAAAACCTTGATTTTGTCGGTAATGCAGCATCAGGTCAAAAGACCGCTTGTGATGGTCTGTCAAGATAATCACAGTGCTGCCCACTATCACCAGGAATTCACCAACCTTTCACGCTACAAAGTACTCTGGTACCCAGCTTCGGAAGTCTCGCCTTACGAGCAAGTCTTGAGTGGACCAGACAATGTCTCTGCTCAAATGGAAGTTTTGCGCACACTGACCGAAATAAAAGAAACAAGTCAAAGTGAGCCTTATGTAATCATTGTCGCTGCGCGTGCCCTTATGCAAAGAGTGCTCGATGCTGATACTTTGTCGCGCAATACGATAAGACTGAAAGTAGGCGAGAGTATAAACACAGACAAGCTTGCCACAGATCTGGTCAAGCTTGGTTATAGTCGCGAAACGCTAGTAACACTTCGCGGCGAATTCAGTATCAGGGGCGATATTGTCGATATTTATCCAAGCTCGGGACCACCTGTGCGTGTCGAATTATTTGGCGATGAAGTCGAGTCTATAAGACTATTCAATATCGATAATCAACGTTCGTTCGAAGAAAATAAGGTGCTCGAGATTCCACCCCGCTGGTGGGTTGTCTTAGACGAGCAAGAAGATTCGCGCCAAAAACTGGCAGAGCGTTTGCGCGAAGTGGCCAAAGATGCAATCGCCAAGCTCGAATCAAATGCTGGTGATACTTTGCGTTCTATTATGGACGGCGATCTTGAAGCCATCGAATCTGGTGCATATCCTGAATCAATTGAATATTACGCACCATATATTTCAGACAAGTTCGCCACACTAATCGATTATTTGCCAGGCGATGCCATTCTTGCAGTGGATGAATATGACTCTATCTCTCAGAGTCTAACTTCGTTTGAAGACAAAATTGATAAAAATATCCAGGAAGGTCTTGAAACCGGTCGACTTCTGCCTTTGCCTCGCAAATTACACCTGGAACAAAAAGAAGTAGTCGAGCAGCTAAAGCCATTCCAGAAAGCTTATCTTTCCAGTCTTCCAATTTTTGATCCCGAACTTGCAGGTTCTGATTCGGCTCAAAAAATGGTGATTGATTTCAATTCGGTGCCTATTCAAAAATTCGGCAACGATATGAGCAAGGTGATGACACGAGTGAAAGAAGCTCGGGCTGCCGGTAAAGCTGTCATCATTTCTACAGATCAGCCTCAGCGTTTAATGGGCTTGTTGCGCGAATGGGATTGTCTTGCCACATACCTGCCTAATGCAGATGATGCAACACCTGTGCAAACAGACGTTCAGGACAAAGAAAACCATGGCAAAGTCTTTGTCACGAGAAATGGCTTTATACATGGATTTTCTCTTGAAGAAGAAAATATAGTAAGCATCACAGATGGTGAAATGTTTGGCTTGAAACGCAAGCCGACTGTTTACCGCAAAAATGCAGTTGAAAAAAATGTCGAGAAATTCACTTCTGTAGCCGACCTTACAGTGGGCGATTATGTGGTGCACATCAAACAAGGTATCGGTCAGTTCACTGGCATACAGAGACTCACTGTAGATACTCAGCAAAGAGAATATCTTACTATTCAGTATTCGGGCGACGATAAGTTATACGTTCCTGTAGACCAAATTCACATGTTGTCGCGTTACAGAGGCGCGGGCGATCATGCTCCCAGACTCTCTAAGCTAGGTGGCTCCGAGTGGGAGTCGACCAAAAAGAAAGTCAAAAAGTCTGTGCGGCGAATAGCAGAAGACCTGGTTAATTTGTATGCGCTTCGTGCCAAACAAGTCGGTTTTCAAAGTCTTCCCGACACGCCCTGGCAGTATGAAATGGAAGAAGGATTTCCATTTGAAGAAACGCCAGACCAGTGGCAAGCAATTATGGATGTCAAAAAAGATCTCGAATCTGATAAGCCAATGGACAGGCTCATTCTGGGAGATGTCGGTTTTGGTAAAACAGAAGTTGCTATTCGTGGCATTTTTAAAATGGTCATGTCTGGCAAGCAAGCAGCGGTACTCGTTCCAACCACAATTCTTGCTCAACAGCACTTCAACAATATAAGCGACCGTTTTGCTGCTTATCCCATTAGAGTAGGACTGCTCAATAGATTCAGAACACCAAAAGAACAGCGCGAAGTCGTGCGTCGTCTTGGCACTGGGGAGTGCGATGTAGTTGTAGGCACCCATCGAATGTTGCAGAAAGATATGTCTTTTAAAGACCTAGGTCTTGTTGTAATCGACGAAGAACACAGATTCGGCGTAGCGCACAAAGAAAAATTGAAACAGTTGCGAGTAGCTGTAGACGTACTGACAATGTCTGCTACTCCTATTCCTCGAACACTGCATATGGCACTATCTGGAGTGCGCGACTTATCTAATATTAGTACGCCACCAAGTAATCGTAACCCGGTCAAAACATTCGTAGGCGAATACAAGTTGCCTCTGGTTCGCACAGCCATTCTGCACGAACTCGAGCGTGGTGGACAGGTCTATTTCGTTCACAACCGAGTCGAATCAATCGAACAAGTGGCAATGGAATTGAAAGATTTAGTGCCAGAGGCGCGAATCAATATTGGTCATGGTCAAATGCCTGAGCATGTTTTGGAAAACGTCATGCTCGCATTCAACGCCCATGAGTTCGATATTTTGATCTGCACTACTATTATTGAATCGGGTCTCGATATTCCAAATAGTAATACCATCATCATTGACGATGCCGACAAATTTGGTCTGGCTCAGCTCTATCAATTGCGCGGTCGTGTGGGAAGAAGCGATGTCCAGGCGTATTGCTACTGTCTTTATAAACCACAAAAAATATTGAGCGATCAGGCTCAAAGCCGATTGAAAGCCGTACGCGAATTTACTTCGCTTGGTTCTGGTTATCAAATAGCCATGCGCGATATGGAAATTCGGGGCGTAGGCAACATACTTGGTGCCGAGCAGCACGGACACATGGTTTCAGTCGGTTATGACCTGTACTGCAAACTTCTGGACGAATCGGTATCAGAACTCAAAGGTTCGCCACGCTCTTCGCAACTCGACAGTCAAATTGATTTGAACGTAACTGCTTATTTACCTGAAACCTATGTCCAGGACAATCGTCAGCGCTTAATCGAATATAAACGCCTTGCCGATGTCGTAACTATGCGCGAGTTGGAGCTAATAAATTCCGAATGGCGTGATCGATTCGGTAAAATCCCAGACGAAGCCCAGCAGCTGATGGACGTGGTCAGATTGCGTTTGCTTGCAAGCGATGCTGATATTTCTGCCATCAAACCGGATTTCCAAGGCATTAGACTTTCGGTCAGCTACAGGCTGCAACAATGGCTTCCAATTCAAAGCAAATTGCCTAAACATTTAAGTCGCCTGACTACTTATAAACCTGGTCAAGCTGGTGGACAGGGTGCTCAACCATCGGTAATTGTAAAGGTGGATGGACTAACGCCTGTCGAGCAGTTACACTTGCTCATCGAATTAATATCTTCAATGCTCGCATCTGGTGCAACCAAATCTTGAAAAAACAAATACTCACAAAATCGGCAACTGTAGCACTTGGTGCTCTAATAGTTTTTACCGGCTGTTCGTCGAAACCAAAAGATCCAGCCGATACCAAACTCAGTGCCAGTGGTGGCAATCAAAAAACTGCAGTTGATTTTACTTCGGGCAAAATTTCAAATCTCGAATTCAAGTCTAGCTTGATTGAAAAAATTCGAAAAGAAAATCTCGGCGAGCAAGTAGTCATTTTTAAAGTAGGCAATGAAAGCGTCAATGTGGGCGATTTCAAAAATGCATTCAAAGCCATGCAGGCTCAGATGAAGCTTTTGCTCAACCAGACTCCTGGCATGGAAGAGCGAATGGTCGAGCAAGCTAAAAGGCTCAATATAAGCCTGACTCAAGAAGAGCAATCCAAACTGATAACCATGGCTCATCAGCGTGGTGGCGCAAGTCTTGAAAAGACTTTAAAAGATCAGGGCATTTCAATTACCGAATTCGACAAGCAAGTTTTGCAAATGGGACTGGCACTAAAAGTAATTACTTCGACAGTCGAGCAATCTTGTCTTAATCAACTCATCACTAAATGTCTGTTTATCGATGGTGCATACCAGGCTGGTCTTGCCAAAGCAGCTTACAGCAATTATGTCGATTACAAGGGTACAAGCGAGTATCAAGAAATCTTGAAGGTCACCGATATAACGCCGACCCAGTTGCAAGAACAAATTATCAAAGAAGGCCTTGCAGAAGCGATGCAAGACAAAATTTTGTCTGAGATCAAAATAAAAGATCAGGATGTATTCGAATTTTACAGTCAACAAAAAGATAAATTCAAAGGTGAAGGACTCGTCCGCTGGAGCCAGATATTTTTTGCTTCACCAAAAGCTGAATTGAAACGCAATCCTCAAATGATTGCCTATATCAAATCTGCTGATCCAAAAATAACTGATGCTGAAATTGCAAAACGTCTCGATGATGGCGAAGTCATACAGAAAAAGAAAGCTCTCTTTGACTTGCGCATGATTTTAAGCGGTGCTGATTTTACCAAGCTTGCAAACGAAGATACCGACGATCGCGAAGCGAAACAAGCCAAGTCCGGCGGAGATATGGGTTATATGTCTCAGGCTGAACTCGAATCTAGCGAAGTTTTCGCTCCCATATCAAAGGCGCTTGCTGCCATGCAACCAAATCAAGTTTATCCCCAACTAATTGAGACACCCTATGGTTGGCATATTGTGAAATTGATCAATCGACCAAAAGACTCGGTTCCATTTTCTGAAATTAAAGATGGATTGAAAGCATCACTGATTGCAAAGAGCAAAGAAGCAATAATCAAGCAGTGGGTCGCCAAACAGCAAGAAGTAAAGAGCCTTGAAATAGCAAAAGAATTCTCTGACTGTCTGTCCTTTTCTGGATGATAATCTGGCATAATGTGCCATGCATCCAAAGTGAAATGAGGATATCAAGAATGCTTTCTAAGTCGGGTTTGTTCGTTTTGAGTTTGTCCTGCGCTTCTTTGCTTTTGTCGGTCAATCCAGCCGATGCGAAAAAAGAGAAAACCGAAAAATCGACTACAAAAGTCACTAAAGTAGAAGTAAAGAAGTCTACTACCAAAGTGAATTCTCAAGCCTATGATGCCAATAAAGAAGGCACCAAACTTGGAATGTATGAGCATCCTCGCCAGGCTCTAGAAAAATTTAGCGAGGCAATCAAATTAGACCCCAACTTCGCGCTTGCCTACGCTAATCGTGGCAACACCCTCATGCTTCTTGGCAAAACATCAGAAGCTATGAAAGATCTCAATAAAGCTATCGAACTCGACTCTAATTCTGCTGTAGCTTACGCCAACCGTTCGTGGGCGAATAACACCCTGCGCAATTACAAAGCTGCAGTGGCAGATTGCGATAAAGCCATTAAGCTCAATCCTAAATTGGTTCTTGCATACACCAACCGCGCACATGCCCATAACAAGCTTGGGAATCACGAAGCTGCTCTTGCCGATTGCAATTTGGCTATCAAAACAAATCCCGAATTCGCTCCTGCTTACATCAATCGCTCGCACACATATATTGGTCTGAAAGATTACAAAGCAGCTATTCAAGACGCTAACAAAGCAATTGAATTGAATCCCGGTTCTGCCAAAGCTTATCTCAACCGTGGTCATGCCCTTCGTCATTTAGGCGAATTGGATGAATCGATGGCTGACTTCGATAAAGCTATTGCGCTCAACAAAACTCTTGGTGCAGCTTATTTCAATCGCTCTGAAGCATTGCAAGCTAAATCAGATAAAGATATGGAAACCGCCAAAAAGCTTGGCTTCAGCGCTGCTGACGATAAATAAGAGCAATTGCCGTTTACGCTAGCTCATCCGGCTGCAGTCTTGCCTTTACGTCGTTTCTGCCCGCAACGTCTCAACTTTGCTGCTCTGGCGCTTGGAAGCATCAGCCCCGACTTCTTCTATTTCTTGAATCTCTGGAGTTTGGGTGCTTACGGACACACTTTATTAGGCTCTTTTTTAGTAAGTCTGCCAGTGTGTTTGATATCGTATCTGGTGTTGCGCTTTTACAGCGTTCCCATATCCGAGCTTTTATTCGAGCCATTCGATAAAGCTCTGGTAAATGGATTTGCCGTCAAGTCAAATTTTCCTATCCTACTCATTTCTTTTCTAATAGGCATTTGGACTCATATAATCTGGGATGCATTCACTCACAGCCATGGATTTTTTGTAGACAGAATTCCTCTATTGCAGAGCTCGATGGGCTACTTCAATGGGCATGGAATAAAGACTTACTCTATTTTTCAGTATGCAGGCTCGGCTCTGGGATTGATTGTGCTCGCAGTTTGGTATCAAAAAAGTCTTTCTAAAGAACTGAACGAATCAATCAAAATATCCTGGCGTAAAAGCCTTAGATGGATTGTTTTTCTTTTTCTACCCCTTTTTGCTTGTTTAATAGAAGTTCTGCCCGAGCTTTCAAACGCGCCTGTGCTCGATGTTCCTACACTCAAAAATATTGGCGTCTATAGTCTCTTTCACTATCTTCGAGACTTTACTATTTTAATTGCTCTGGTTGTGGTTGGAAGAAAAATGCGAGCATCACTCTGGAACAAGAGTTTAATCGTACTTACAATTATCGTCTCTGGCGTTTCGGTCCTTGGTTTCTTTGGCGCATCCAATGATATTTTCGAATTATTGAGTCATTTGCGCTTCCTTTGCTTTGTCGCTTTATTATTACTTTCCATAATGCTCATCTCCAGTCGCAACAGGATGTGGACTTGTATAGCCTTGATATTTTGCGCCTTGAATGGTGCTGCGATTGCACCTCTCTATATGCCTATAAAGAAAGTAAGTCATTCAAAGAAAATTTCGATTTTACAAATGAATCTATGGGGTGGCAAAAATCGCGACTACCAAGGCGTGCTTAATGCAATAGCTCATTCAAATGCCGATGTCGTAGGTGTCTCGGAAGTGACTCAAACCTGGGAGCAGAAACTCGTCCAAGAGTTAGGTGCAAAATATCCTTATCGCATTATTCACGATTCAGTCCTCGAACCTAGATATGGTGGCGTTGCAGTCTTTAGTAAATACAAATTGGAAAATGCAAAGACAATCATTTTTCCGGCAAGCACACGCGCAAGAATAGAAGCTGATGTAATTTTTCCAGGAGAAAAAACTCACATTGTGCTTTGCCATCCAAAAGTGCCTAAACCCGGCACCACCTTTCGCAATGACGAATTGAACGTAATTGCAGATTCGATTAAGGCTCAACCATTGCCATCTATCTTGATAGGTGATTTGAACTGCACACCGTTTTCGCCATTCTTTGAAAAGCTTTTGAACAAGAGCAATTTAAAAGACTCAGAGCGCGGCTTCGGCATTCAGCCGACCTGGTCTTTACACTGGCCTGCACCATTATTTCCAATAGATCATTTATTGCATTCAAGCAAATTCACCACTACGAATCGAAAATTATTAAAACCTGTGGGCTCTGATCATTCACCACTTTTAGTGGAGCTTTCGTATGACTGATACTAGAAGATTATTCGTCGCGTCATTTTTAACAGAGCCTGAAGAAGCTAAACTGGCAAAATTGACTGATACCAATCAAAAGCTAATACAGACGCACAAACCAGATGTTCGCTTTGTGAGCCCTTGCAAATGGCATTTGACCTGGATGTTTTTAGGCGATTGCAATAAAGAGCTCGAGCCAAAAATTCTCAAAATACTCAAAGAAACATCTCAATCGTGCTCTGCTCAAGAAATCATTTACGATAAGTTCTCCATCTGGCCATCAAGCAACAGACCCAGAGTTGGAGTGCTCGAATCAAGCTCACCGCCTCAGGAATTCGTCCAATCTGTCGAGCAGATGCAAATGCGCTTGACTCCGCTCTTACAGAATCCAGGCGAACAACATGCAAATTTCAAACCGCATATAACTATCGCCAGGTTCAAAAATAAATGTTTCGATCAACACGAGCTGGACACGAGCACGCTTCCACTGACTCAGAAAGTTGACCACGTCGCACTGGTCATGAGTGATTTCAAAGCTTACACAATAATTGAAAAATTCACTTTGAGGCAAGAATAGAATTTTAGACATCGACTGGCAAAAGACATCAATAATTTTAGGCACTGCTTTTGGTGCTACACTTTTGAGCTCGATGTCTGGAACTGGCTCAAGCATGATTTCTACACCAGTTTGGCTGATGCTTGGATTTCCACTGCCTGTAGCTATCGCATCTAACGATGTAAACGGCGCACTCTGGACTACGGTTGCTGCGCGCAATTATTTGCGTGGGCACAAAATAGACTGGCGTTTGGTTTTGAGTCTAGTTTTCTTTGGACTTGCAGGAGCTTACGGTGGCGCGATGGTCATCATGCAATGTCGACCTCAAAACATCGAGCGTATAATCGGCTTTATTATCCTTGGCGTAGTTGTTCTATCGTATGTTCATCGCAAATTCGGAGTCGAAGAAAGCGAGCCAAAATGGAACCGAGTTTGCACCGGACTGCTTGGGCTTCCACTTGGATTTTATGAAGCGTTCTTTGGCGCAGGCAATGGCATTTTTACATCTACTGCAATTGCCGCCACCCGCGGGCTGCGTATCCTCGAGTCTCTAGGCTATTACTACATCATCAGTTGTGTCTGGTGCATATTTGCGTCAATTGTTTATATCTCGAACGGACACTGGGATTTAAGATTGATGATTCCATCGGTCATCGGTTCGTTCACCGGCGCATCGATTGGATCGCGTATAGGGCGCAAGCAAGGCGTTGGATTTGTAAAGACCGTATCTATCGTTGTTGGCTCGATTTTAGGAATAAAAATGATTTTGGGTCTCTAAAATTTAGAGCGGGCAAGTATATAAAAATGTGTGCAGGCGAGGACATGAAATTGAAACTGGCAACAGGAAAGAAAATCTATTTGGCGGCTATTACGACCCTTTTTCTGACCAATCTAATGCCTGCTCAAGCGTATGTAGATAATTACACACCAATTGCGCCAAAAGATAAAACAAAGCGATTCAAGCTCAAAACAGTCGTGTCTGAAGGTCTCAAAAAGGACCAGGTTTTGCCGATTGGTCCAGGACAAATGCATCTTGTTGACTCCAAGGAAGGCGAGCCTCAACTGATAATTGAAGGGAAAGATAAGTCTGGCAAAAATTGGCGTTTTCAAAAGCCATATGCTGGACTTGGCACCACTTTTTTGTTAGCTGATTTAGACAAGAACGGCAAAGATGACATCATCTTGATGCAGGCTACAGGCGGATGCGGTCTTGCACCAATGTATTGCATGACTATTTTGACTTTCGACAAAATGCAAAAACCTTTTGTCTTCGAGTTTTTTGGTTATTACAATTGGGACGAAGTCGCAAATGATGAGAAGCCGAAAAAGCCATTTGCCTACTGTGACGACATTCTTGATTTGAATGGTGATGGCAAAGCTGAAATCGTCTTGACCCAATTGTCATCGAATGAAAACAAAGGCAAGTATCATTCCTTCTGGACTACAACAATGTATTCTTGCACCGACTCCAGATGGAAACAGTTGCCTGCTTATAACGGCAACAAGCTGCCTTTGCAGGTTCGATATACAATCAAGCCCAATTTGAAAGTCTTGCCGAGCGCGCCAGCAAACATCACTCCCTGCCACGATTTGTCGAGTTTGCCTGAAAGCAAATGGAAAACTGCAATTTTAAATTTATACAAACGTGGTGGCGATAATCAGCTCATGCAAATGATACTCGATGGAAAGAAACGCACTGTTGCCACCGGTAATGGTGGCGTCTATCTTTTTGATGAGCGGCATGAGACCTTCGAAATAATTAGTCTGGATAGTCCAAAGTTCGACGATGTTTTAGAAGAAGTCGCCAGGGACAAGGCATCGATTAGATATCTGCCTTCAAGCGTGCCTACTGAAATGCCGCCTTATATGTTTGCAAAGTAGCCAAATATCGAAAGCTCGTTTTAGCGTCTGAAAAATCCGAAAATATAACGCCAGGAAGCGAGCGCAATTACCAAAAGACCCATCCAGAACGTCCAGATATTATCGGTTTTCACGCTTTCTAATGTTTCGGCGTAAGTCACCACTGGTCTGTCACCAACGTTCAATTTATAAAGTTGACCGGTTGAACTATCCTTATGTGGAAAGTTGAGCCAGACTTTAACAGATTTTCCACTCTGCGCAATGGACTGAATTTCGCTGTAATGAGGCTCGGTGCTTTTGTAAGAAGCCTCTACGTCGCCAATAACAAAATAGGTTGTTTGATATCTTTTGCTTGGTAATTCTCTGAATTTAGTCGGGATGCCTTCGAAAACCGTCAGTTTGTCTTCAGCCACTGGTTTAATGGTGAAGGACATGACAAGACAGCCGATTCCGATGATGTATAGAACAATTTGTCTTAATATTGGCATTTTTTAGCACCAGAAGAATACGAATGATCAGAGCGCTGTACGGAAAAAAGCATAACAGTAACTGCCAGCTGCGACAAGAAATGAAGTTGCTGCCGCTAATTGCCAGGTAAAGTAAATTCAAACTATCTTTGTTTTAAGTGGGATTTGTACACATGACAGAATCTGCTTTTTGAGTATGATGAAAAGTTGCACTAACTCTTGGTCTCATTGAATGCGCTTTACTCGGAAGTCGAAACTATCTCTGGATAACGTGATGATTGCTGCTCCGTGCCCGATTCGTTGGGAGCAAATGGATGCGGTTGAAGATAGCGATGCTGACACCAAGCGTTTTTGTAATCAATGCAGTCTCAACGTTTTCAACGTTTCGAATATGACTAGAGTCGAGGCGGAGAAATTTTTAAACGAACAATCAGGACCTGTCTGTCTTGGTCTTTATCGCCGTCCTGATGGAACTCTCATTACCAAAGATTGTCCATACGGAGTCAAACTGTTAAACAGGGCAAGATTCAAATTAGCCTCTTTAGCTGCTTCAGTCCTGGCAGTGTTTGGAATTACTCTCAATATCCAACCGGCTCGTGCTGAAAATCCTGATCCCCGTTATGGCAGCGGATACGTTGCAGGAAATCCTGTCGCCAAACGAATGGGATATTTTAATGATGTACCCCAATCAGATGCTCTCAAGCATTACATCAAGGCTAAATCTAAAGCTGCAAAAAAGAATTTCAAAGCTGCTGAAACAGAGTTTGAGCTGTCACTAAAGGATTTTCGCAAAAATTTAAAAGCTCACGATCCACTGTTTATGGAAACAGTAGCCAAAGATTACATAAGTGTTTTGAACTTGCTTAAAAACAAAAAACGAGCCGCAGAAGTTAAGGCTGAATTTTTAAAGAGACCCTGATTAATCAACCATCAAATCAATTCTAAATGGATTGCGCACATATGCTGCTTCTCGGGTCAAAATTCGTGCGCTTAAAAGGCTCTTGAAGCCACTCTTTTGAAAAGTTAATTCTAGAATGCCTGAAGGTATTTCGTAGGTTTCTACCGAACTTACTGGGTCAATCCACTTTACGATAGGTGGTACTGGTTTCAAAACTCGAAGAATTTTTTCGATGTCTGTTTTGTGAAGGCTACATTTTTGGTGATTAAATCCAAGAGTAAGTGTTTTAGATAACTTGTCTGGTGCATGAAGATCGACTCTGGAAACCGGGTTGATCAAATCATCATTTTTTGTTACGGTAAAAACTTCGCCGTTTGCCTTAGTGCGCAAATCTTGCTTTGTTAGTTCAGCCAGCTTTTCGATATTGAAACAGTCGTTGCTGGTGGCAACAAATTCAATCAATTTTTTTACCAACTCAATGTTTTCACGTGGAGGTTTTAAATCCTTGAACTGAATATTTTTGCGAGAGTCTTTCATGCTGCAGATTTTGCGCACTTTCTCCAGGCAGGCTATTGATGCACTTTCTTCGCCTCTTCTTGCATATCGATTGGCGGCAATCCAATAGCTAGACAATGCCTCTTCTTTACGATTTTGATTTTCTGCAATATAAGCTCGCAGGTAATCGTGGGCACCAGATTCCAGATAAGCATTTTCTTGCAAAGCTTTATCCAACGCGATTTTAGCCTGATCGAAACGTTTTAAAAGTGCTAATTCAAGACTAACCTTGCCAGAAATAGTGTCTGAATTTCTTGGCTTGGCTAATATTCTTTGCAAGTCTGCAAGTGCTTTTTCGGGTTTGTCATCTTTTCTGTAAAAGAACGCTCTCTCAAGCAGCAAATATTCATACAACGAACGCCTTTCATAGAATCTTTTTTGATTTGTTTTTTCGCGATCAGATAACAATTCAGGGTGGTCGTAGAAATTAATGGCGTCGGTCATTTTGTCTGAGGCTGACTTAAATAAGCCTACTGTGGCAAGTTTCTCGGCTTCTTCGGCATCAATAGTTCCTGCAATATTCATTCTTGCGAATGCGCAAGTAATTTGAGGTGGATGACTAATTCGATCTCTAATACTTTCTAGCCATTGGTCCATAGAAAGTTCGTGCCAGCCAGAACTCGTTTCAATTCTTTTATCAATTACTTGCGATGATGCAGGAGAGAACGATAGAATTATCGCTGTAAAAAGCGCAAAAAGTTCGATAAAACCAGGTTTTTTCATCATCATCAATCTTTGGTTGTTTTTATTGTAATCTAAAGTTTTTGGTTTATGCTTGGTTCGCAATGTCTCTGGAGCATGTAACGGTGTCCCCTTCCTTTTGTAGAATCTATTTTCGAACCGCAGTACTTATGGCGTTTTTAGGCATTTCAATGCCTGTGTTTTGCCAGTCGCAAACTTTAACGCAAAATGCCCCTCTGCCAGCCATAAGCGAAGCACCGGATGCAGCTGAGAATACCCCGCCACAATCGCTTCTGTGGCTTGTGCAGAAGGACGAAAAGGGTAAGTATTACGTTCGTCAGGGGAGCCAATTCAAAGTCCGTCTAAATCAGGACATGAGCAGCGATTCTGTTCAGCAAGGCACGCCGATTTCGGTCGAGCTAGTAGAAGATATGAAGGCTGGTCCAGAAGTTATTGCCAAAGCCGGACAGCAGGTTCTGGGGATAGTGAGTTCGGTTAGCCTCAGTCGCAAAACAATCAAGTCTTACAAGCCAGGTAAGAACTTTTTAGACGCGCAGGGTCGCATCGGATTCAGTTTTAGTGGCATTGTCGCTTCGGACGGTTCGCTTATCAAAATCGATGCGGTTCCATCTGAAAAAACAATCGTCGACCAGGTGAAGAAAACTAAAGCCAAACTCATGGCGAATAAAAACGGCGAGTATGTGGTTAAATATGCCGTTGCAAAATATGCGGCGTTGGACGTTGCCATAGGCACTGTCGGTCTTGCTACAGGACCGGTTGGTATCGTCACCAGTGCTCTTGTTTCTGGCGTGGCAGGTAGCGTGAACAAAAACTTTGCTGCGGGACGTCCTGTCGAGGCAGACGAGAATTACACAAAGAAAGAAGGTTTTATCATGGGAGTCGGTCGCGGTCTACCTGGAGGCTTTCTAATCCAAGGAATGACTACGAGTGGTAAAGAACTCGAATTGCATAAGGGCGACGTGCTTACCGTGAGCCTGCGCGAAGACTTGCGAGTCGGGAAGATTTAGAGCTACTGGCTTGTTTCTTGCCAGCGACGTCTAAAATGTTTTATGCCTTGATCGCTTGGATAGAGAATTTCATGTGCAGCATCCAAACTGGATTTGGGCTCCTGAGACAATACTACTCGTCTGTCTTGATTGAGAATGTATTTACTCTGCCAGGCACCAATGGTATCGAATACGGTGCTAATTAGCGGTAGCGTAATGAAAGATTGATATCCGCGAAGGTATAAACGAGTCATTTTTTCATTGACCGGAACAAAAGCCATCATCTGGGCGAATTTGTCAGGGACGATAGTAAGCATCCAGATGTTGGGAAAACGAAATTCGATAAAGCCGCTTCCATTCTGAGAGGATTCTGGATAAAACTTTATAGAACTGTTGTTGAGTTCGAACTTTACCGGTTTTGTGACATCTGTATTGCCACCAATAGTGTTTTTATGAACAAAAGGCAGATGGGCGTAATCTAGTTGATTTTCGATGCATCTAGAAATATGCGTTGGCCAGTTGGTTGCTTGTTGACTGTAAGACCACTTGCCTTTGTCTAGAGCTTCAAACCACGGAAGGTCATGGCTAGCTTGCTCTATTCCGTACCAACACCATATAAATCCATTCTTTTCAATTACTTGAAAGGTTTGTACCGTCAGGCTAGGAGCAGCCCTTTTGATTTCGGGAACAAGAGTGCAGTGTCCCTCAAGATCAAAGGAAAATCCATGAAAAGGGCATTCAATACTGTCTTGCTTAATCCTTCCGACACTGAGTTGGGCCGAGCGATGGGGACATTGGTCTAGCATGGCTACAGGCTGACCAGATTTGTTGCGCCAGAGAACGATGTTTGTGCCGAAACGTTCAATCCCAAGTGGTTTAAGTGGCTTCAACTCATGTGAGGCAGCAATTACATACCAACCACCAGGCAATAACACTTTTTTTACTTTCAGCAGATTTTGTTTCCACACGAAATTATGAACTCACACCGTCCATGTGGTCAATCAAGTAATTTACTTGACAACAAGGGGCAGAAGAGTTAGTTTATTGGGGAATTACTATGATTTTTCTTTTCCTGTGCGTTCGAATTCAATGCGCAAAATTTTTGGATCATTTTTTTGATCGATTCTATTTTCTCCTACTAAGTAATCGACATGAATGATTCAGGACTTGATGTAACACCCAAAAGCGCGCCTGCAAATAATGCAGAGAGTGATTCCACCCTGCCAGCAGTTGATAGCACAACTGCACCTAGAACCTGGTCGGACGTTTCACGCGATGCGTATGATGCGATGAAGCGAGGCGAGCCGCTCACAGCCGCTAGCGAACTCGTTGTCAAAGGTGGTCAATTAGTATTTGATTCAATCTTTGGTCCCAAAAAACCTGACTTGCCTTCGCCCGGAACGTTAAAGACAGTGATGTCTAACTACCCTGGATTGGACCAACACATTAGACCAGGGGCAATTTCTGCCCTGATAGAAAATGAAACTCTGAATATTCGAAATGACTGGAAAGACAAACCAGAAGAATGGGCAGTGAGCCTGCTCAGTAATTTAAGACGTACTCTTGGAAAAGGAAACGCTACAGATTATTTTTGCACCAATGGCGATACTAATATCCTGCAGAAAATCGGGGACCCCATGATCAATAGAATTAAGCCGGGATTGGGTGTGCGGAATATTTCTATCGGTCCAGGTCAAATGCAAATTGATAATATTTGTGCACTGCGCGCCAATGACACTTATGGTGGCACAAGGCATAGTTTGGAAAGCTCGCTCACCGTAGATGGTGCAGCCGATCTTGTAGGCGGATATCTGAGAAGGGAGGTAGATAGGTTTACTAGAAAGGATTTCAAAGGATCAAACGGTGAAGCACTTACTTACCATCAGTTTCAGGCTCAAAATCCTAATTTGCGCCCCGAAGTGCGCGAACGATACAGTCGCATGCAGGAGCTGTGGAATCAGGGAACGACCACACCTGGACAGGAAGGAATGAGAATGCGCGAGTTGGCGCTTTTATGGTCGTATAATCCTGGGGTCGGTCGGTCTGGCGCCCAAAAAATTCAGGATAAATACGTTCGTTGAATGTTAGTGGTCGCCGTTTCCGTTGCCATCGCCGTTTCCATTTTGATTGGCTATTGAGCGTTCGCGCACAGTCTGGCAAATGACTTCGACCGAGCAGCTGGAATAGTTTGCCACGATTTCTGATACGCTGCCTACCATTAGACGCTCAGCCAGCACTTTTCCAGCCGAGCCCAAGACTATTAAATCTACCTTCGCTTCATCAGCTACTTTAACCAATACTTCGCGAGGATCGCCGTCTACAATCATTGTTTTTACAGAGCAATTCTTCACATGAGCTTTCAAAAACTCTTCGGCTGAATCGAGCGAAACTTTTATCGATCGTATAAGCTTGGTTCGATTGCTTTCAAGTTCGGAAATTGCATAACTATCCTGAAATCTGTGCGAATATTCAGCCAGACTGGGAAGAGCCGAAACACAGATGAATTCGGTACCTTCAGGCCATACTCTGCCACCCATTTGTTCAAGGGCGATAATGGCAGACCTCGAATCATCCAAGGCTAGCATTACTTTGTGTCCTGTTTGGGAGCGTCTGTTGCGGCATACGCGCACTGGACAATGAGCAGTCATAAGCAATTTGTGCGAGAGACTGCCCAAAAACATGCGTGAGAGCCCGACTACGCCGCGCGTTCCGGTGACCAGGAGATCTGAGTGTAGTTGCTGGAGCAAAGCAAGAATTTCGTTTTTTGGTTCTCCAAAAAGCACTATCGATTCGACTTCAGAAAAGGATTTATTTGCTTCTTTAATCTGATCGCGAATGCCATTTACCAGCTGATTGGCCTTCTCCTCGTGTTGTTCAGAGGTTTTCATCCCAAGTGGACTGGATAACACATGAGCCACGACCAGTTGCGAGCCGTTGGGCCATAGACTGTTTTTGATTTCCTGGACTGCGACATTCGAATGATCGGTATGGTCGACCACGAGAAGAATATGCATACCCTCAATAGGCTCAGGGAGAGGTGCTGGGCGGAATTTGAGAGATGATGTTTCCTCTGTTCTAGCTTTGAGCGTGCGCAGACCAGTCATCGAAAAATCTATTCCAGCGCGCTCGCAGTCTTGTTTGAAAGATTGTAAGTATAAAGAGCTTGAGTGGTCAATCACATTTACGGTGCTGTTCACTTGCACGATAATGGGCTTGCGCCGCAGGTATGCTTTCTCGCAGGCGGCTCTAAAAGACAATGAATTGAAACAGACTACCGGACCACAGATATGAAGGATGGTAGATTTGTCTGTTTCTTCGAAATTGCTCACTGGATTTTTGAATAAGCTGCTCACGATAGAAAAATTGAATCCATGAGTGGCTTTTGAGTTGTAAGCGATTAATATTATTAGCTTGAGCAAGATACCAGCAATGATACCAAGCATTAGGTCGGAAGAAACTGTAACTAAGATAGTGGTGACATAAATTAGAGCTTGTTCTGAACCAAGAGAAAACATCAAGCGCCATTTGTGCGGACCTGCTAGTTTCCACCCTATATGAACAAGAACAGCAGCTAGAGCTCCAAGTGGAATCATATGTATGATGCCGCCAGCAAGCAATACAAAGATGATCAAGAAAATGGCATTGTAAAAATTCGTCCAAGAAGTCCGCCCACCACTTTGAATATTAGTGGTGCTTTTTATTATTCCAGGAATAATTGTCAGTCCGCCAATTATGCTGGAAAGTATGTTAGACACGCCCATGGCGAACAACGTGCGGTCCGGATTGGATTTGCGGTGCCAGGGGTCTATTTTGTCGACTGCAAAAATCGTAGCAAGAGACTCGGTGCCATCGATAAAGGCAAGGGTCAGCACTATCATAAATATAGAACCGACCAGGGACGGATCTGAAAATAATGCTTGAAAATCTGGCGGCACAATTCCATTTTGCAGCGGATTATTAGGCACTGCTACGAGAAACTTTTCGTCCAGTCCCCATAACTTTCCCATTATCGCTGCAACTATTACTACAATGAGCTGGGGCGGGAGCTGGCGAAAGATTTTACCTCTCAGGTTTGGAATTATGAATAGCAAAGCCAGACTGATGCAAGAAATAGCAAAGACTTTTGGATGTAGATTCACAAACTCTTGCGATGTTTCAAATACCATGCTCCAGAACTCATGAGCTTCATATTTTTGCCCGATGAAATTTGGAATTTGCTTTGCAATAAGCAGAAATCCAATCGATGAAAGCATTCCTTGAATAGCGGCACTTGGAAAAACATAGCTGAATCGCGCTGCTTTGCACCAGGTAAGAATAATCTGGAAAATGCCTACAAGCATTATGGCGCCTGTCATAAGGCGATAGCCCTTTTCCAGGTTGCCGTGTCCAAGGGTCAAAATCCCGGTGTAAATTGCCGGAGCGAGACCTGCCGCCGGACCGCTTATTGCTACATAAGATCCGCCCAGAAAAGGAATTACAAGTCCGGCTATAACTTCTGACCAGATTCCGCAAATTGGTGGTGCGCCCGAGGCCAGCGCAATACCTAAGGATAAAGGCACCGATACTAGTGCCACCACAAGACCAGCCAACATGTCTTGTCGCCAATGCTTCAGACCCTTTAGACCGTTTGAAGGTGGTTCGGTCTCTTTTCGAAGGTTTGAGCTTAAAGACATCTAGGTTACCGTTAGAATTGACCGATTCAAATTGGCGAGAAACTTTTGCCAAATCGCCGCGACTCTCACTGACCATCCTATAGCGCCCAAATGATCGTGTTGTGATCGATTTACTGAATCATCTTTCAACTGGAGAAATCATCCTTGCGGACGAGCCAGATCGAAAAATTTTCCAGGCGTAAATTACTGATGGCAAGTGCTGCCGCAGTGTTAGCCGAGCAGTTAATACCTTTCTACCAATGTACATGCAAATACAAACAAAACCAAACACAAAAGCTTCAACCGGGATCACGAAAGTTCCGAAGTGCCCGTTTGGTTCGGTTGTAATAAATGTTCGTAAGAGCAGTAAAGTTAAATGTTTAACTTGGATTAACCATCTGGAGCAGCTTTCTCCTCCTTTGGGGTGAGGCGAAATTTTGTTTTGAATGAAAAACTTGCTGGTTATTTCTATATCTAGTCTAGCCAGGAGTGGTCATGGAAACCATCAAAACTATTATTGAGCCTTTCAGAATAAAAGTGGTGGAACCAATTCCATTTACCACCAGAGCAAAACGAGCCGAAATGCTTGAAGAGTCTGGATATAATTTGTTTCAAATCGACGCTCAAAACGTCACTATCGATATGCTCACCGACAGTGGCACATCAGCATTATCATCGCGTCAATGGTCTGCTTTGATGCTTGGTGACGAGTCATATGCTGGAGCTTCGAGTTTTCATCATTTCAAAAATACTGTCAAAAATATTTTCGGTTTTTCACAGATATTGCCTGTACATCAAGGACGAGCAGCCGAGCGTATTTTGTTTAGTGAGTTAGTGAAGCCGGGAAACATCGTTCCTGGCAACGCACATTTTGATACCACCAGAGCCAATATTGAATTGCGTGGTGCCAAAGCTATCGATCTGCCTTGCAAAGCCTGGGTCGAAGCCAGTGATGAAGATTTCCTGGGAAATATAGATCTCGAACAACTAGAGGACTTGATTCAAACTACTGGCGCAGACAACATTCCGCTTGTAATAATGACTATTACGAGCAATACCTGTGCTGGACAGCCTGTATCGATGCATAATATTGCGGCTGTAAGTAAATTGCTCAAAAAATACGATATTCCGCTTTATATAGACGCTGCAAGGTTTGCTGAAAATGCTTATTTTGTCAAAAATCATGAGCACGGGTACAAAGAGCGAACCATTCTTTCAATCGCCCAAGAAATGTTTAGTTACGCCCAGGGTGCAATGATGTCCTGCAAAAAAGACGGACTTGCTAATATTGGCGGATTTATCGCCTTGAATGACAGCGATTTGGCTGAGCGATTGAAAGTAAATCTTATAGTTTCCGAGGGCTTTCCAACATATGGGGGGCTAACCGGACGCGATCTTGAAACAATTGCCGTTGGCTTAACCGAAGTTCTGGAAGATGATTATCTCAATTACAGAGCGGCTTCAGCCAGGTTTCTCTGGAGGGGTCTCAATCGACTTTCAGTTCCACTGATTCAAAAGCCAGCACTACATGCGGTGTATGTCGATGCTGCATTGATGCTACCGCATATAGATCCAGAGCAGTTACCTGGTCAAGTGCTTGCAAGCGAGTTATTTTTGGAAGGTGGGATTCGCACTTGCGAGATAGGCACTGCTATGTTTGGCAAAACCAACGAGAAAACAGGCAAGCAGATATGCGCGAAGCGTGAATTGGTTCGTCTTGCTCTGCCAAGACGTGTTTACACTCAAAGCCATTTCGAATATGTAATCGAAGCTTTCGCAAATATTCAAGAGCGCAAAGATAAGCTTTCAGGCTTTTCTATTGTGCATGAAGCTCCGGTGCTTCGACACTTTACTGCCGTATTTTCAAAAGTGTTGAAAACATCTCAGTCGCCTGTGATGCTTTGAATCACCTCTTTGGCAGAATAGCCAAGCTTTGTAGGTGAAATGAATTTGGTAAGCTCAACTAGATGGTCACCGGCTGTGACAATGGCAGGTTCAGGGAGGCTTCCACAGTTGCGTTGTTGTCCCAGGCTTACAGTTGCTAAAAGAGCGTTACAAAGACATTTGCGTCCCTTTATATCTTCTTCGTTGCCGCCTTTCTTCAAGAAAAGTTCTTCTGGTTCTCCCGGGCAGCGAAATCCGATTGTGCCATCATCCTTGGTGTACGCTTGACGAAGACCGCCTAGATCGCAGATGCGTTTTCTGTTTTCAAAAACATCTTCTTGAGAAATAGTTCCTTCCAGTTCTACCACCTTAAAAGGATAACCAGATGTAGAAGCGCGATAATCTGTCAAAATTTTTGCTTCGCCTTTTAAAATTTTTCGCAGAACTGCTTCTTTATATTTACTGTCTATGCCGGATTCGTTACAAAATGCAAAAGGCGTTCCTACTTGAACTCCGTTTGCACCAGCATCGAGAGCCTCTTTGAGTGCCTCTTTCGTTCCATATTTTCCAGCAAGCCAAAAAGGCAAATTCAGTTTTTTCATTTCTTCGAGATCGGCACTGTCTCTTGGTCCATAAATGGGCTCGTTATGCTCGTCTAGCTTGAGCGCGCCACGCGGTGGAGCGTTGTGACCGCCTGCAGTATGATTTTCTACGACAAAACCATCAACTCTTCCCGAGGATTTTTTAGCTAGATTTGCCGCTAGAGTATGTGATGAAACAACAGCAATAAATTTTGGTCTTTTCAAATCATCAGTTTGGTTCAAAAAATCGCCAGGATTAAAACTCGAGATTGCAGGTTGTTTCAACTTTTCGGTATCGCCTGCAACATCAATTTTTAGCGAAACATCGAGATTTTTAGAAAGTCTGTCTAAAATTCCTGGAATTGCTTTGGGAATTCCGGCTCCCATCAAAACATAATCGACGTCTGCAAGCATTGCACCATACAAAGATGGAAGAGTAGGCAATTGAATCTTTTCCAGATAATTGATACCAATCAATCCAGAATGCCCTTCTTTAGCCAGCCAGACTTCGACAAAATTTGCCAAGACTGTAAGCTCCACAAGTTCTTTGGGTGGAGTTAAACTGAACATAGGAACTGGTTTGTAGGGAGCGCAGTCTTTTTTGCCACCATCTACAAAATAAGTTTGCCATACGCGTGTGGCAAGTTCCTGGTCTGGAAAATGCAGGCACGCACGATTTAAATCGCCCTCTTTATCGCCGTCTTGCAGACGTCTTGCAAAAACATTTTCTAAAAGAGTTCCTGACACCACGCCAAGATGTCCCTGCGATGATACTGCTTTTGCCAGACACCAATTAGAAACGCCAACACCCATTCCACCTTGAATCAAAACTGGTTCGTACACACAAAAGCCCTCAAAATCGATGGCTTAGTCTAGCAAGTGATTACAAGTACCACTACTGGTAACCCTCAGGTAACCAGTCTGGAATTTTCGCAACGCTGGTGGCATTCTATGTGGCAGCCGGAAGGCTCTTCCATAGGGCATTTACATGTTACTTCGCCAATTTCTGCTGCTATTTGTTTTAACTCGCTCATTACGGCAAATAGCCGCCGCCCACGCGGGGTTATGGAGTATTCTACTCGCGGAACTTTTTCATCAAACTCTGCTCGTGCCACCATTCCAGTTGCAATAAGGGCCTTGAGCCGTTCTTGCAAGCATTTCATACTGAGTCCGGGAATGAACTTTAAAAATCTTCTTGTTCTTACAGGTCCAATACTCAATTCGCGCAAAATCTGAACGGTCCATTTTGCGCTGAGTAAATCCAGCACCATATCTATAGGACAAGATGTCTCGAAATCGAGACTTGCAATAGAATAATCTTTGACCATTCAATTACACCTTTGGCTAGAACTGCTCTGCCGGCACCCACGGTTTTGGGGAATGCAGGTCATTTCCCAAGGCAGCTTTACCATCTGCACCAAGCAGATAACCGTTTGCAAGCGGTATCATTCTATTATGCCAGGAATTGCCCAGCGAACAGCGTGACATGCGGTGAGGCAAATTTATATTTGCTTTGCCAAAATGCCAGGTTCCATCTTTTGAATACTTCAAGTAAGATCCGTCGCAAATTACGTATTTATTGAGTAAATCATCTATGGTGGCATCATAATCGCCAGGTTTGAGATTTTTGCTCAGTGCGACTCTTTCAATGCATTTTTCGTAGAGTTTTGCAGCATCTGCAAGCTTGTTCGATTCACGCAGATAATCCGCTTGCATCACTTGAAGTTCTAAAATTTTATCCGCTTGCTCGTCTTTAGAATTTTTTCGAATTGCTTCCGCTTGTGTTAGAAGTGGAAGTGCGTTTTTGTCTCCAACGATTACGTCAATAATTGCAAGGTTAGTTAAAAAATCTGCGTATGTTGTGGAAGTCTTACCGAATTTCTTTTCTGCTTTGGTTAAAGATTTTAGATAGATGGCATGGGCCTTTTTCCAAATGGTCTGATCGATAGTAAATGCAACACCTCGCGCGTCTACACTACTTTGAGCAATGAGTTGTATAAGTAGAACAAAAAAGATGAAATGTATGGTCGAGGTGTTTGAAAGCCTTTCTACTGCGAGCTTCATGCCAAATTAACCTCTCTTGAAATTGACCGATTGCATTATTCCCTGAATGCCCGGGATTCATCGCCGGCTTGAATTTGCACCAGATAAGCTATGCAGTTGGTATAACGGTGGTGGACCTCATATGAAAAGCATTTTTTTGTCGCTTGTATTGCTCCTTAGCAGCCTTATTTTGCCCGTAAATGCGCATGTGCAAGTGGCTAAGTCGATTAAGGAAAAGGCAATACTGATTTGCGTTCCGGGGCTCACCGAAAATCCTTCTACTTTTAAAAAATTTGCTGACGACATGGCTCATTATGGCGTAAGCACTTATGGCGTAGACGTTCAGGGCTATGAAATTTGCGAACCTGGTAAAAAACAAGAGAAAGTGGATTTCAATAAAACTGTCTCAAGGGTCATGGAGACTGCCAGGATATTGCGTAAAAAACATCCAGGCTTGCCGGTGTTTTTGCTGGGTGAGTCAACTGGAGGCGCTATTGCACTGAAAGCCGCGGCACTTAGCACCGACTTGTTCGACGGATTAATATGTACTGTTCCTACCTGGCAAGTTCGAAGCACAATCAAGATTGGAAGTTTGGAAGTGCTTGATTTGACAGTTTGCAGAAAGAGACAAAGAGGAATGGCTGTTAACTTAGTAATAAAAAGAGCGACCGACAAGCAAGATTTGCGAGACGCATTAATGGCAGTAGAATCGCGACGTCAGAGATTTTCGATTGTTGAAACTGCAAAATTTGTGCGATTCATGAATGCCGGTCCTAAAACCGCTTCGCAAGTGAGAGATTTACCAGTACTGTTTGTAGATGGACTTAAAGACAAAGTGAGCAAGCCGACTGGATGTGCATTTTTATTCAATAAAATTGCTTCACAGAAAAAGACTTATATTCTGGATGCTGAAGCAGGTCACTTAATTTGCGAAGAAGGTCAGTATTCGCGCCCCTTGCTTTTGGGAATTAGAAACTGGATCAACAAAGCAATCACCAAAGACATTGCCACTAGTCCAGAAGCACATCTCATATCGAGTGATTCTGTCAAACTTGCAGATAGCATTCAAATCAAAAAAACATTCGAGTGTGCAGGAGTTAGTCCTAACGCTATTGTGGCCAAAAGATATGCAGGTCAGATTAGTAGCGCAAACTAAGCTCAATTTTTGGTTATTTACCTCAGTTTCTTCAAAATATGCCACTGAGTTCATATTTTTGAGCCTTTTTTTTGAACTGAGCAGCATATTTGGGAAACCAGCTCACAAGAACCCACTTGACGATGCTTCGGAGCTAAAGTAATAAGGCTGTTTTGGTTATTTTTTACTATTCAACTGTTTAGCAAAGAAATCCACCAACTTGCTTGAAACTTGAAGACGCGCATCTTTACTGGAAAATCCGTGACCTTCATTTGCAAGTCTCAGATATTCTACTTTGGCACCACGGTCTTTGAGCAATTTTGCAATAGCATCTGCGTCTTGAACAGGGCATTGTGTATCTTTTACACCATGTTCTATCAAGACTGCTGCTTTGATATTTTTCTCGTGCTTGACTGGCGATAAGAGGTCTAGATGTTTTGCTTTTAATTCTGGTGTCAAATTCTTACTGTATTCTGCAAAATATTTAGCTCTGTCTGGAGTAGTATATTTGAGCATTGTACGTATATCAGAAAGACCACCTTGTATCGCTCCGGCTTTGAAAAGTTCTGGCAATTCGGTCAGTGCAACCCAGGTCAAATAGCCGTTAAAGCTGTGACCCATTACACCAATTTTACTTTGATCTGCTGCGTGTTCTGTGACCAAAAAAGAGATACAGTCTTGAATGGTGGTTATGGCTCGGCGTCTCGATTCTGCTTCAGTCCAGGCTTTGTAGATGTTATCGTCGAAGTTGCGCGATTTTATGCTGTCGAATTCTGGCTGCATAACTCCAATGCCAAGCAAGTTTAGTGCAGCGACCTGAGCATCGCTTATGCCACCAAAATCCAAGATGAATGGGATGCGCTCGTTTTTATGACCTTTGGGCTCGTATATAGTGCATGAAACTTCTTCTGTTCCTGGTGAATGGAATTTTTCAAATTTTGGCTCGGCTAGATTTTTTGAATCGAAACCCGCGCGTGGTGAGTGAGTAAGCTGTTCGAATTGTTTGGTATCAATATTTAATAGCCAGATATCTTCCTGTCCATACCAATTCGCAAGTTGCATGGCGACAGTTTTTTCATCATGAGATATCGCAAAACTGTAGACGCCTCGACCAGGGCATTTTCCAAGTTCGGTCAGTTTATTTGTTTTTTCATTCCAGAGCGATAAAGTGACTTCGTTATTTTTCTTGAAACAAAGAATGGCTTTGTCGCGATTTTTATTAAAAACAAAACCGAGCAATTTTCCCTCGGCAAGCAGCTCTAGCGTTGATGGATTTTGGGACTGGTCGAATTTGATTCGAGCGAAACCTTCCTGTTTTTCATTTGCCAAAGCAAAATAAACCGAAGCATCATCGCTGCCGAATTGTGCCACCGATCTGTTGATGCCACCACCATAAAATTCGCTTGCTTCCTCATGTTTTGTAAGTAAAGTCTTTTTGTTTGATTTGAAATCGAGCAGAAATAGGTCGTTATCGCCCGCACGATTCCAGATTGATAACAAGCCTATGGATTTGTCTTTAGTCAGGTCTGTGATTGAGGAGAGCTGATTGGCTGGACAAAGTGAGTCTAGTTTTTTGTCTTCGATGTTTAGTACTGCCAACGAATTTTTGTAAGCAGTATCAAGGCGCGAGAAGAGTAACTCTTTGCCATCGCGTAACCAACCGCCTATCTGGTCATTACCATTTGTATTAGACCAGCTGAAAAGCTCGGTGCCATCAGATTTTACGCTGTAGACTCTGCGTTTTCCCTGTCCTGCCATAAATACAATCTGGTCGAGCGTAGGCGACCAGTCGAGCCCTATAACATCTTCGTCGAGTGCTGTGATTTGCTTTGGCCAGCCGCCTTTTCTGTCGACTACGAAAATGTTTGGTCTTCCAGCAAGATTTGAGACGAAAGCAATTCTAGAATCGTCTGGTGAAAAAGATGGATAAGTACATCTTCCTGCTTGCAGAACGGCTCGCGCTATGAATTCAGGTCTGGTCGATAACTCTTCTGCATTTGTTTTCGTTTCGCAAGAAAACAAAGCAAAAAGCGCTAGAGCGACTGCTCTTCTCATGAAATTTGGAAATTAACGACCGTAATACTGAACGTATTTGCCCCAGTTGTGGTCATCTTGAGTGGCTTCAGAAGACGATCCAGCATTTGTAGCACCGCCAGACAATGTTTCAGCTTCCGACTGGTAAATGCCACCAGACATTGATTCAGCACCTGTGTCCTGGGGACCACCCGACTCGGAAGACGAACCGGAATTATAGGCACCACCCGACTCGGTAGAAGAACCGACATCGTACACGCCGCCTGACTCGGAGCCGTCACCAAATACAAAACCACCAGATTCTGATTCGGCAAAAGCATTTGGCGCGTTCAGACCTAGCGCTAAAACAACTGCGAGCAAACCGGACTTGATAAGTTTGGTAGACAATGGCATTTTGTTTCTCCGTTTCGGCAACCTTATTATCGTATTATCTTGAAAACCGTTTAGAGTCACTTTTATAAAAAGGGATTGTGTTTTCTCTCTTCCCAGATAGTGGTGCTGGGTCCATGCCCGGTAACTACACGGGTATCGTCCTCCAAAACCATGAGACGATCGTTTATTGACTTGATAATTTTTTCGTACGAACCGCCCCACAAGTCTGTGCGACCGATACTCCTGCTAAAAAGAGTGTCTCCTGAAAAGAGGACGTTTTCATTATATTTAAGCGAAAAACATACGCTGCCAGGCGTGTGACCTGGGGTATGCATTACAGTGAATTTGGTTTCGCCTATAAAAAGCTCTTCTTCGTCTTCTAGATATCTGTCGACTGGCAGAGGTTCGTCACACTCGAAATTGAACATCTGACACTGCATAGCCAGATTTTGGTAAAGCCAGTCGTCTTCTTTGTGCAGGCAAATCTCTGCTCCGGTTGCTTCTTTTACCGCCCGGCTTCCATGGATGTGGTCGAAGTGGGCATGTGTATGTACCAGATATTTGATTTTTAAATTCTTGGATTGGCACATAGCAACGATATCTTGGGGATCGCCACCTGGATCTACTATTATTGCCTCTTTAGTTTCGGTACAACCGATAATTGAGCAATTGCATTGAAGAGGTCCGACTGGGAATGTCTCGACAACTATCATTATTCGAACATCTCGGAAACCGAGCTGTCGTCATGAATACGAGAAATTGCTTCTCCAAGTAATTGGGCAACGCTGAGCTGAACGATTTTGTCAGGAAGGTCACCCTTTTCATGTGGAATAGAGTTAGTCACAATAAGCTTTTCGATAGGCGAATTGATAATGCGCTCGATTGCAGGTCCCGAAAGCACGGCATGAGTGGCACAGGCGAAAATGCGCTTGGCTCCTTGCGATTTAATCAATTCAGCACCTTTCACCAGAGTGCCAGCGGTGTCCACCAGGTCGTCAACCATGATGGCGACTTTGTCTTTGACGTCACCAACCACACTCATCACTTCAGCTTCGTTATGCTTGGTGCGGCGTTTGTCGATGATGGCGATTGGCGAATCGTCCAGTTTCTTGGCGAAGGCTCTGGTGCGCGACACGCCGCCTACATCTGGTGAAACCAGGACCAGATCCGACAGTTTCAATCCAGCAATATAGTCTACGAGTACGGGGCTTGCATACAGGTGATCGACCAGGATATTGAAAAATCCCATAATTTGCGGAGCGTGCAAATCGAGCGCAACGACGCGTTCTGCTCCCGCAGTAGTGAGCAAATCGGCTACCAGCTTAGAGGTGATAGCTTCACGTCCTGCCGCTTTCCTGTCCTGGCGACCATAGCCGTAATAAGGCATTACAACGGTTATACGACCTGCCGATGCTCTTTTGAGCGCATCTAACAAGATTAAGAGTTCCATCAAATTTTCATTTACTGGAGTTGAGGTGGGCTGAATTAAGAAACAATCTAGACCACGGACACTTTCTTGAACCTGGACGTAAATTTCGCCATCTGAAAAGGGTGAAATTTTCACAGGTGAGAGCGAAAGTCCCAAATACTCGGCTACTTCGCGTGCCAGTTCAGGATTTGCCGTGCCGGAAAGTATTCTCAGCTCGGTTCTACTGCCGGGTGCTTTGCGTTCCCTTACGGGGATTTGTGCTACCAAGAACCGGCCCTCCAGAAAAGATGATGCGGTTATTTTAGGGCAGTCCGACTCATTAATAAAGAGATTGAACCGCTTCTTGACGATTTCATTAAGCTAAGAAATCTTAGCCTGCAGGCTCTTCGACTCGCTTAGAGTCCGCTCCAGGCAGTATCTAATATGATGATAAGAAAGTCCGCCCTGCATATAAGCGACATATGGCGTACGCAGTGGGCCATCAGCCGAAAATTCGATAGTCGAGTTTTCTACGAAAGTACCTCCCGCCATCACTACTTCATCCTGATAACCGGGCATTTGAGCCGGTGCTGGGTTCACGTGCGAATTCACGGGCGAATATTTCTGAATGGTCTGACAAAACTCTACTAATTTGTCTTTGGAGCCCAAAATTATCGATTGAATGATGTCATATCTTTGCTCGAGTGGTCCGGGACTGACCACGAATCCCATTTTCTCGAAAACCATTGCATAAAGACTTGCGCCTTTGAGCGCCTGCGATACTACAAGTGGTGCCATGAACAAGCCCTGGAAAATGCTTCTATATTGGTTGTAAGATACACCCAGATGATCCCCCACACCAGGCGCGGTGAGTCTATTTGCTGCTTTGAGCACACATTCTTCTCTGCCAGCGAGATATCCGCCTGTGATGGCAAGTCCACCACCAGGATTTTTTATGAGCGAGCCTGCAACCAGATCCGCACCTACAGCTGTCGGTTCGAGCTCTTCGACGAACTCTCCATAACAGTTATCAATCATGACTATTGCGTTATTGTCTACTTCGTGCACACAGTCAATCAATTTTTTTATATCGCTTTGCGATAAAGATTTTCTGTCAACGCTGTAACCACGAGATTTTTGAATGTAATAAATAGTGGCGCCGCCAATATTTTTAATTGCTGCTTTTATTTCTTCTGCACTGAAAACCTGCGGATTCAAATCTAACTGATGATAAGAAGCGCCCAGACTCTTCATATTGCCTGGCTCGTCGTCCCTGATGCCGAGCACTGGTTCAAGCGAATCGTATGGAGTACCAGTCAAAGCTACGAATTTATCTCCTTTGGAGATGTTGCCCAATATGGCACAGGCCAGTGCATGTGTGCCTGAAACAAACTGCATTCGAACACATGCGCGCTCAGCCCCAAAAATAATGGCAAAAGCTTCGTCCAGAGCCATACGCCCTGGGTCGTCGATTGCGTAGCCGGTTTTTTCAACAAAAAATTCTTCGGTCAATCTGATTTTTCTGAAGGCCTCGGTTACTTTGCATTGATTTCTATATGCAATTTCGTCTATTTGCGCGAATCTGTCTTGCAGATCTTTTTCTGCTCGTACGATTAATTGCTTCGCTTTTTCATCCATCTTGCAAATCGTGCCCCTTGTCAGTTTGCTTTATTGAAGCAGATTTTTTGCTCTGAAAATTGAACTCGACTTAGTAAAGAATCGTCTTATTAAGTGGAGGTGATTTTCATGTTCCTAAACTGGAGCGCGTTTTTGTTCGAAGAACTCTGTCGCAAGTGCAAAGCGCCTGTTGCGACAAATATAAGTCTGAAATCTGATCCGCTTTTAACTCTCTGCAATAGTTGCAGACAATTGATCGAAATTAATTACAAATCCGTTTCTTTTCTCAATCTTGAGCGTCAGCACATAGCAGTCCTTTCAGCCACAACTTATGATCATTTGGCTCAAAAATTGATTCGACGACTCAAATACAACGAAGACAAAATTATCGCTCGCGATTTGGGCTCGATGATGTTCGATACATTTGAATCAATTGTATTAAAACAAAAACTAATAGCCTGCTCTGATTCTATTATTGTTTCTCCAGTTCCTCTGCACAAAGCCAAGTTTCGTCACCGCGGGTACAATCAAGCCGCTTTATTAGCTCTTTATTTTTTGCGTCGCTCAAGACAAAAATTGCGCTCACGTTATGAAGACTTACTCTCGCGCACCAAAGAAACAAGCCCCATGTTCGGCTTGAGTCGCATCGAACGCTATCAAAATGTAGATATGGCTTTTGCCTGCAAACGCTTTTCGCCTCACTATCTGCATGGTAAAACAATTATTTTAGTTGATGATGTTTTCACCTCTGGAGCCACTATAAAAGAATGTGCTCGCACACTCTTAGCTTCTGGTGCTGAATCTATAATTGCAGTAACTGCGGCTTGCAGCTCTTAAAAAGAGTTCAAAATATCACTTTATTGTTGTGTCTCTTTTTCAGAAAGCGTCTGAAGTCCAGGCCACAGGGCCTGGACTTCAGACACTTTTTCATTTGGACATGTTCAGTCGCAGCAAGAGCTGCTTTAAGTGGACTGAGTTAATCGAGATTTTTGAGGGCTGCTTCGAAAGCTTTCAAAGTTTCGTCTAGGTCAAAGTCTGTGTGCATGGTTGAAACGAAGGCTGCTTCGAATTGAGATGGTGGCCAGTAGACACCTTCTTCAAGAAGATTCTGCCAGAATTGAGCAAATTTTTTGGTGTCTGAGGTTTTGGCAGATTCGAAATCAAAGACATCTTCTTTGGTGAAAAACAAGGTGAACATGCCGCATGTTTTGTTTATTTTGGCGTTGATTTTCAAATCGTCGATTATTTTCTGAATGCCATCAATCAATTTTTCTGTGTTGGCGTTTAATTTTTTGTGGGCTTCGCCAGTTTTGATAATGCGCAGTTGAGCTACGCCACAAGCCATTGCCAGTGGATTTCCAGAAAGTGTGCCAGCTTGATAAACTTCGCCAAGTGGGGCCACCATTTGCATGATGTCTGCTCTGCCACCGTAAGCGCCAACAGGCAATCCGCCACCAATTACTTTTCCTAGTGTGGTTAGGTCTGGCTTGATATCATAAAGTTCTTGAGCCCCACCTGGAGCCACTCTGAATCCAGTCATCACTTCGTCGAAAATGAGAAGACTCTCGTTCTGGGTGCAAAGGTCACGCAAAGCTTGCAAGTATCCGTCTTTTGGAAGAAGCAGACCAGCATTGCCTACAATCGGTTCTATAATGACTGCGGCGATTTCGCCTTTGTGATCTTTGAACGCTTTTTTGAGCGCATCCACATCGTTGAAGGGAATAGAAATCGTTAGTTTAGCGAGGTCTTCTGGAACACCCTTGCTGGTTGAAATGCCAAGTGTGGCAAGTCCAGATCCTGCTTTGACCAGAAAAGAGTCGGCATGTCCGTGGTAACAACCATCGAATTTGATTATTTTGTCGCGACCGGTAAATCCGCGTGCCAGGCGAATGGCGGACATGGTAGCTTCGGTTCCAGAATTGACAAAACGGACCATTTCTATTGAAGGCATCATCTGACAGACGAGCTGTGCAAGTTCCACTTCCTGGCGACAGGGTGCACCATAACTGATACCGTTTTCCAGTGCCAGCTCGACTGCTTCAAGTACGCGAGGATGACGATGTCCCAGAATCATTGGACCCCAGGACCCGACATAATCTATGTATTCGTTTTCATCTGCGTCGAAGATGCGCGAACCATCTGCCTTGGAGATGAAAATCGGACTCGAATCTACTGATTTGCATGAGCGTGCTGGAGAATTGACCCCACCTGGTAAAACTTTGCAGGCTTCGTCGAATAATCTTTCCGACTTTGTATTTACTTTTTTTTGCGGGGTTTTTTCTACTAGCAACATGGCATAGACTCCTATTTTTCAGCTGCTTCCTTGATTCCCAAAACTCTGTCGATTTGCGGTTCAATCATTTTGATTCCGTTTTCTCCGGCAGAGAAATTGCGCATTTTGTGTTCCTGGTCGAATAAATAATAACCAGGCACCACTTTGTTCTGAAAACGGTCGGTAATTTCGTGATAGTTGTCGACGACGCATGGTTGCTTGATTTCGTATTCGGCAATACATTCTTTGACTGCTTCGACGTTGGTATCAGATTCCTGACGCGGCATGTGAATAGAAATTATTTTCAAACCGAATTGTTTGTATTTTTCTTTGAATCTATCAATGTCAGGTAATGCTTCTTTGCACGCGCCGCAGCTTATCGACCAGAAGTGAATCAATACTGGTTTGCCGGCTAAATCCTCGGCTTTGATAGGGTCTGAATTGAACCAGTCGGTCCCACCTTCCAGCGAAGGCAAGGGACTATCCATACGAATAGGCATAAAGTCTCCTTTTCTTAGAGCTAACAATATTCTAGCAGCGGCAAGAAATAACGAGTTGCCTATTTAAATAAACAGACAACTCGTTGGTTACATTCTGGAAACTGTGACTAATTTAGTGAATTAGACAGACAGGGGCTTTTGACCTGGTTTCCAATCGGCTGCGCAGAGACCACCGGTCTTGAGTGCTTCAAGAACGCGGAGGGTTTCTTCGACCGAACGACCGATGTTGAGCGAGTGCACAACTTGGTATTGGAGGTAGCCATCTGGATCGATGATGAAAAGACCGCGAAGAGCGATACCTTTATCTTCCATCAATACACCGTAGTCGCGGCTTACATCTTTGGTGATGTCAGATGCAAGAACATATTTGAGATCGCCCAATCCGCCTTGTGCTTCAGGGGTTTTGATCCAAGCTCTGTGCGAATAGACAGAGTCGGTCGAAACAGCCAAAACATCGGCGCCAGCTTTTTTGAACTCTTCAATTTTGTCTGAAAAAGCTTTGATTTCTGTGGGGCAAACGAAGGTGAAATCTAATGGATAGAAGAACATGATTAACCATTTGCCTCTGTAGTCAGCCAGGCTGACGTTTTCTTTGAGGCTCTTCATGTCCTTGGTGGAGGGCATTTCAAAGGGCGGAGCTTTTTTTCCGACTTGCAACATAATGACGATAACTCCCTAAAAAGAAGGTGGGTGAAACTTCAACAGTTCCGTTTCCATATGATGGTAAACGGTAGCGCCACTATCCTTAATATAATTAATGGAAATTGCATAATTTGGACAAGGTCTAATTACAAGACCTGTCTAAACCCGACTATTTGGCTTCTCTTGATTTTTCGACAAAGTCTCTGAGCTGACGCTCCAGATTGTTCGCCATTGCATAGCGCATTATGAGTGGGCTTTTAGGGTCCCAGCCGATATTCAATAAATGATTGAGGTGGTCCGAGGGGTTTGAGCTGTACTTGCTTCTGCCAAGCTCGGAGTCTTGTTCTTTTTCACTCATCTTAAAATCATAATCTATAACGATGGAAAGAGCGGTGCTTTATATGTGAATTCCATTTGAAAACCGGTTGACAAGCAGAGGTCGGAAAGTCTTCTTTTAAATTTTGTATTTATTCTCCATATATGTAAAGGCTAAAATTGACCATCAAGTGGGAATTTGCTAGCATATTCCATCGCTTAACCTGTCTTTGGTGATTCTGTATCGCACAGACCCCGAAGCCATGTTCGTATTAAAACTAGGAACTAGTCGGAGATTATCCTGAAATGTTTGCCATCGTAGAGGCCTGCGGCCGTCAGTACAAAGTAGAAAAAGGTCGCTATGTAGACATCGACAGCGCCGGCTTGAAAAAAGACGCCGAATACACTTTTGACAAAGTGGTCATGGTTTGTGACGGCAACGGTTCCAAAGTTGGCAAACCTTATATAAGCGGCGCCACAGTAAAAGGTCATGTTCTTTCGGACCTCACAGAAAACGAAGTAACCGGCAGAACCGTCTCGACCCTTCGCTCCAAAAAGACAATCGTCTATCACATGAAGCCTAAGAAAGGCACCCGCAAAAAAGTGGGTTACAGATCTCAATTCACCCGCGTCATGATTGACGGCATCAACGTATAAAGAACCAAAGATTTAAAAGAGAAGAGGACATTTCGTCATGGCACATAAGAAGGGCGCAGGATCAACAAGAAACGGACGCGACAGTAATCCTAAGCGTCTTGGCGTCAAGGTTTACGGCGGTCAGTATGTAATTCCTGGCAACATTCTCGTTCGTCAGCGCGGAACCAAAATCCACCCTGGATTCAACGTTAGACGCGGTAACGACGACACTCTCTACGCCGTTATTGAAGGCACTGTGAACTATGAAGAGATACGTGGCAGAAAACGCGTAAGCATTGTTCCTGCAGCAGAAGCTCAAACTGCAGCTCCAACCAAATAGTTCTGGTTCTATAAATCAGTGGCAAAGACCATTGAGGAACTAAGCAACGTTCTTGATATCGAGGTGCCTCAATCTGGCAAACTCGATATAACAGGTCTTGCATACAACTCTAAAGAAGTTAAGTCAGGCGATGCTTTTTTCTGTATCCCTGGCGAAAAGTTCGACGGCAACAAATTCGTTGGTGATGCCATTAAGGCTGGTGCACTACTTATAGTCAGCGAAAAAGACAAACCAGAAGATTTCGACAAAGAATATCCAGATTACAAAGGTGCATATTTCAAAGTAGACTGTGTGCGCGAAGCAATGGGACGAGTTGCTTCCTTTTACTTCGATTATCCAAGCAGCAAGTTGCGCTTGCTTGGTGTCACAGGCACTAACGGTAAAACCACTACCACGCACATTATCGAACATGTCTTGAACGAGTCCGGGCATAAAACCGCGCTTATTGGGACTATGGGCGTGCGTTGGCCTGGGAAAACCGATTTTGTAGACACTCATCACACCACGCCTCAGTCTATCGATTTGCAAAAACTGCTTGCCCAGATGGTGAAAGACGGTGTCACGCATGCAGCAATGGAAGCCTCTAGCCATGCCATTTTTCTCAAACGAGTAGAAGGCTGTCAGTTCGCTTCAGCCAGTCTGACTAATCTTACTCAAGACCATTTAGACTTCCATAAAACAATGGACCACTACAGGCATTCTAAGCTTGGGCTGTGGGATTTGCTCAGTTTGAGCAAAGCCAAAAACAAATCGAGCGTAATAAACAAAGACGATTCTAGTGCAGTTTATTTTACCCAGGCAACACCTGAATCGGCTCGCTTATTCACTTATGGCTTCAAAGAATCGGACTTTCAAGTAAAGTCTGCAAAGTATTCTGGAACAGGCACAAAAATAGTTTTGAAAACACCAGAGTCAAATGAAGATACAGAGCTTGTTTTGCCGCTTCTAGGTGAATTCAATGTGTACAATGTACTTTGTGCTCTTGCAATTTGTTATGCTGAAGGTATCTCGGTGAGCCAGTTTCAAAAGGCACTCAATACGTTTGAGTCTGTGCCAGGACGCTTTCAATTAGTCGGTCTTTCTTTAGAAAATAAGAACACACCTATTTGTATCGTTGACTACGCCCACACACCAGACGGTCTGGAGAAAATCCTCAAAGCCGCACGACCTATGGTTGAAGATGGTAAGAAACTTTTCGTTGTTTTTGGATGTGGTGGCGATCGCGACCCCACTAAGCGTCCGAAAATGGCTGAAGTAGCCGCATCTTTAGCTGACGAGCTCATTATCACTTCGGATAATCCAAGAAGTGAAGATCCAGACAAAATTATCGAAGATATATTGGTTGGTATAGACCAATCTAAAAAGGAACTGGTGGCTGTAGAAGCCGACCGCCGCACTGCTATTCACGAGACCATTGCTCGTGCTCAGGCACACGATATGGTTGTGGTAGCTGGCAAGGGGCATGAGACATATCAAATTCTCAAAGATCGTACAATCGATTTTAATGACGCTGAAGAAATCAAGATTGCTCTAAAAAAACGGTTATAATCAGCCCATGGGCATCAGTTTTCACATTAGTTCAGTTCGAGAAGGCACTCTCTTTAACGTGATGCAGCTTCTCAGTCTGGAGAAAGTGACTGGCTCACTCAATGTGCGTTTTGGTCCGAAGATCCCGGAAGTAGTTATTTATTTTGAAACTGGTAATCTGACCTGTGCCGAGTTTGGAGATTTGCTTGGTGACTCGGTCTTGGATTTACTTTTGTGTCAGGAGTTTTCCATCAAAGAAATGGGATTTACTCAAGGACGCAAAAAAGACATCAAAGAAGGAGCAATCATAAAAGGCGCACAACATCTATCTGGCGTCATGCTCAATATTTCGCGCGACATAGACCACTGCGAAGCACGTTCGCTCGTATATGGCTCGATGCCTGTGCGCGAAAAACAGATGAAAGCAGAATCTTTGCTTGAAGTTTTCAACCAGTACGAAAAGTGGAAACCGTCATTAGAAGCTGTTCCAACCGATGGAGACGATAAAGAAGCACCACTTCCCCACTGCGTTTTATTGCATAGAGCCCTGCGCTCGGGCAATTTATCATACGAGGCGCCACTTGTTTCGCTCAAACTTTTGCGAGAGTTAATAGGAATTGTGCAGCCACTCTCAGATACTGAAGCCAAAAATCTCAAAGGATATATGCGCAGTCTATTGCCGCATCCAAAAGCTACTCATATAACCATGGAGCGCTTTCAGGCTTTTGCAGGAGCAATTGAATCCATTGCTCAAAGACGTTCTGAAGAACTTGGAAATACGGCTCGAAAATCAATTCAAGAAATGATTAGAAAAGCCAAAGATGCCGCGACCGATACGTCTTCGAGCATTGCTAAGGTCTAGATAATGTAACCTTGACAAGTAAATGGTAATATGTCGGGATGCAAAAACTAGCGTTAATTGGACTGGGAGCCTCTGGCTTATTTGCTCTAAAAGAGCTTGCTGGAGCAAATGTTGAAGTCGAAGTCTTCGATGTCGGACCACAGTACGACAAAAGATACGCCTGCCCTATCGATCAGGGCAAGCTCGAAGTTTGTCCGCCAAAAGCTTGCAGCTACTGCGCACCAGGTCAGTCGGCAGGAAGCTGGAATGATTTCAAAGTCATTCTGTCTGCCTCGCCAGTTATTGGCGGAAGGCTCTATGACTTGATTGGCGAATCTGAATTGCAGCGAAATCTAGATATTGTTCGCAAGACTATTCTTGAGCACTCGCCTGTTGAAATTCCTGTCGTCAAGCCAGATCAAGAAGATCTAGACTGGATTCGTCAGCGTGCAACTCTAGCTGGAATGACATATCACTTCCAAGAACTGCTGCACTGCGGCTCTGATAATGCGCCTGCGATCAATACAAGTATTCTCAATGAGATTACTGACAAAGGTCCTAACATCAAATTCCACTGGAACAGCAAGGTTCTGAAACTCGACCGTCAGGGCGACAAGTTCAGAGTTTTGCACGATCATTATAGAAAGCCAGGCAACGAGCAAAGCGATATCTTCGACTATTGCATCGTATCTGTAGGTCGTGGTGGCGCCCACTGGCTTACCCAGCAAGAATTTTATAAATCGCTCGACACCAATCCCGGACAGGTAGACATCGGCATCAGAGTCGAGACCAGTAAATACTTCACCCAAGAAGTGGACAAACGCTTTTACGAGCCCAAACTCTATTATGTGAGCAAGCATACCAACGACGTGGTGCGCAATTTCTGCTCGAACCCTGGTGGCTATGTGACACCAGAAAATCACCGCGAATATGTGCTCGTTAACGGTCACTCCAAAATGTTCGAGAAATCTGAGAACAATAACTTCGCAGTACTCGTGTCCAAGACATTTACCCGTCCTTTTAAAGACCCACAAATGTATTCTCAGACTATTGCTAAAGTGGTCAACATGCTTGCAGGTGGCGGACCACTTGTTCAAAAGCTAGGCGATTTGCGCGCTGGTCGCAGAACCAAGTCTCTCACCAATAACCTTATCAAGCCCACGCTCGAAGCGGAGTGCGGCGATATTGGACTTGCTTATCCGCACAGAATTCTTGCAAGTATCATCGAATATCTAGACGCTCTCGATAAAATCTGTCCTGGAGTGGCTGGTGATTCGACGTTGCTCTTTGCGCCTGAATGTAAGAGTTATCCAGACTCGATTACTGTTTCCAAAACAATGGAAACCAATATAGAGAATTTGTATATCATCGGCGATTCTAGCTCATGGACGCGTGGCGTAGGTCAAGCGACAACAAGCGGACTGCTTGCTGGTGCTGGTGTCAAGAAAAAAGTGGCATCAATCCCGGCACCACAGGTGGTGCCAATCACCAAGCCATTGACTAAAGTGACAAATAATTCGCCCAAGTCTGGCTAAATCTAGCCTAACATCGTCCTCCGGGCTGGAGTCTTAGGTGGCTGTAGTCGTTGTTGCAGCTCTTGGGTGTGTTCCCCTACATCTATTTTGTTTCCCGCTTCTAAAAAACGCCTGCGCAAGGCTTCGTAGTTCGCTCCGGCTGGATACAACAAATCAGCTTTGGGTGGATTTTTTCCATCAATAAGTAGAGTACGGCTCAATGGCTCTATTCCTTTTACTACTGTAGACAAAGCGATTCTTCCAGAAACAGAATCTGTTTGGGGACGATCGACGTACAAGTCAATTCCTTTGTCTGCAAGAGCACTCTTGATTGAACTTTGAAAATTTGGATTATTGAAAAAATAATTACTGAATCCGTTTAAATCGCCTTGTCGCAAGAGATTAAAACTTTCAGTAACCTCTTTGGGAAGGCTTGAGCTGTCATTTGTTTTCGCTAGAAAACCAGCGTCTGCCAAAAGATGTGAATTATCTACAGGGTCAGTGGCGCTTGCAGTTTGATCTGCACCATCACGAATAGATGCCGGTTCTGGTTGTCCTTGGTTACCCATGATATTGCTCCCGCGTTCATACGACCTGTATATTATCGACAAAAAACTCAAGATTTAATCAGTGGCTTAGTTATTCCAAAGCAGGTCAGTGTCTTCATCGTCAGAGACCATTTTTTTCTGGAGCGAAGCATATTTAGCCATGAGCGCTGCCACTTCGGGATGTTCGACACCTAACGTCTTTTCACATAGACCAAGACTCCATCTGTAAAGTCTGTCTGCTTCTTCGAAATTCTCCTGGTCTTCATATAGATGAGCCAGGTTCTCGATAGCTTTAGCAACACTTGCATGTTCTGGTCCGACGTTTTCTTGAATTATAGATAGAGCTCGCCAGAAATGTTGCTCGGCTTCGGCGTATCTGCCCTGGTCTTGATAGACTTCGGCAAGTGAGTTTAATACTTCAGCCACGTGCATGTGCTTTGCTCCCCAGTCACGTGTTCTAATTTCAAGCAAGGTTTTATATAAAGGCTCTGCCTGGTCATATTTACACTGAATATGAAATAAATTGGCTAGGTTGCTCAAAGTCTGTGCAGTGCTTGGATGGTCCAGTCCAAGAGCGGTCTGGCGAATTTTTAGAGCCTTCCAGTGCGTTTCTTCAGCTTTTGGAAAATTGCCTTGCAATCTATAAAGCTCAGCCATATAGTTCAAAATTATGGCGACGCTTGGGTGCGAGCTACCCCATTTCTCTTCGTTCAATTTCAGAGCGCGCGCATAAATAGGCTCTGCTTTGTCGTAACGACCTTCTGCGTGATACAAGAGCGCCAGATTTTGAAGCATGGCACTAATGGTTGGATGGTTTGGACCAAGGGTCGCCTCGCGCACTGCAATCGCTTTGCTGAAGAGAGGTTCTGCCTGCTCATACTTGCCATGCAGACGATACAGGTCTGCAAGTGATTCGAGAGTTTCTGCAAGTTGATTCTTGTCGCTGTCTTCGCGATTTTCGTAAATAGACAGAGCTCGGCGAAAACAATTTTCTACTTCCTGAAATTTGCCTTCTACTCGATAAACCTGACCCAGTTTGTTTAAGGTCTCAGCGAGCTCGTTCGAGTCATGGTGCCATTTTTCTTGAACCGAAAGTGCTGCTTTAAGTGCATCTTCTGCTTTGAGCCATGAACCTTGCATCGAATATATTTCGCCAAAACCTCTGTAGATTTCGGCAAAATTCGGGTCGTCTACAAGTGCGATGCGTGACTTGCCAGAATCTTCCTGCGTTATTGCATCCAAAGTATTATCGGAAGTCTCGTCGGGAGACATTAAACCGTTCGCTTTCTCGCGCCTGGCTTCGATTAGCGCCTTTTGATAGAGTCTTTCTGCATCTTCGTAGCGTCCCAGGTCGAAAGCGCGTTTTCCCGCTTCGATATAGGCTTTGAAATTGATGCTGTCCTGGCTTTGACTTTGATCCATCGTATTTCTTAAAACTATTCCTAGTATGAGTATGACCGAAAATCAGACGGACTAATCGCATCTTGGCACTTTTCATATATTGGGAACAATATATCCACACTTTGATATATGCTATGCAAGAAACTCAGTTTTTGGCTCCCGAATTACGCAGCGAACTCGAACCAGACGAAAAAGTGCTCTGGGTCGGTCAGCCCGATGCGATGCGTGATGCTTTGAGTGTAACGCCCATTTTTTTGTTTGCAGTGCCATGGACAGCAATCAGCGTCTTTTTTCTGATCAGTTCTTTTACGACTACAAAACAAGGTCAAAGTCTTGCTTACCTTGCGATTATAGCGGTCCCGTTCACTTTGCTTGGACTTTTACTTTTGTCCACGCCTTTCTTCGCTTATTTTTCTACCAGAAAGACCTACTATGTGGCGACTAATCGCAATCTATATATTTTTCAGTCAGGCAAAGAAACATCGGTAGAACGCTACGATCGCTTGGACCTGGCAAATTTGTCCAGAACCGAATATGGTGCCAGAGGTACGCTCAGCTGGACGCTGCAAGGGCAGTCTGCAAGACCGAGTTATCGAGGCAATAAACAGACAAGTGAGGTTGTTTTTAAAAATATAAAAAATCCAAAAGAACTCGAACTAATTCTACGGGACAATCCAGCAAGGAGTGCAAAGTGATAGTTTCAGAAACGCCACAGCATGTCAAAGACGAGTTGCTCCCTGGGGAAAACATAACCTGGATAGGTCAGCCCAATTCTCGTATAGCTTATATGACAGCCATTCCAACTACTACTATCGCTTTGTTGGCCGCTGTTTACTTCTTTTGGGACTTTATGAAAATGCCATCGTTAGCCTTTCAAGGTCCGGGACTATTTTTTACTGCTATCTTTTGTTTTATATTTCTAGGTGTCTTATCGACCCCTTTTAAAATGTGGATGAAGTTTAAAACGACTTACTATGTTGTGACAAACAACAGATATCTAGTCATTTCTGGTGGCAGAAACAAAAAGGTCGAGACATACGAAAAGAAGTTGCTGACACCGCTCATGAAAATGACAGTCATGGGATTACTTACTTTGGTTTGGCAGGCTCCTGGAGTATATACAGACAGCGATGGCGACACAAGAAGAAATACGTTGTGGTTTGCCGGAATTGAACCGCGTGAGATTTATAACATCACAAGCGAAGAGTTTCCCAGGCTAAGTGAGCTGGCAAAAACTATGCCACCACCTCGCTAAAATATCCTTGTCATTTGTATTTTTCCGCTTGCAAATTGAAGAGACGACTGTACTCACCTTCTTGCTTCATCAGCTCGTCATGCGATCCTGATTCAATTATTTTTCCATTCTCGAGCAATAATATCAGGTCGGCCATGCGCACAGTAGAAAAACGATGCGAAATTAAAAGGGTAGTTCTGCCTTTTGTCAGTTCGTGAAAGCGCATGAAAACTTCGTGTTCTGCTTTTGGATCCAGAGCTGCTGTAGGTTCGTCTAAAATCAGCAAATTAGTCTTTGTCGCTTGGGTGCGCATGAAAGTCCTTGCCAGTGCAAGTTTCTGCCACTCGCCTCCAGATAAGTCTGCGCCTTTGTCTTCTGTAGCGAACCAGAGTCCAAGCAGAGTATCGTATTTTTTATCGAGCTTATCTACTACTTCATCGGCACCACCTGCAATGGCGGCTTGCTTAATGGCTTCTATATCATCAATTTTTTCTACCTGACCAATACCGATATTTTCTTGTGCAGTCATATGATAACGGTTGAAGTCTTGAAAAATTACAGAAGTTGATTTGCGCCAGGCTTTTGGATCTATTTCAACCAGGCTCTTGTCGCCAACTTTGATTGTGCCTTTTGTGGGCGAGTACATTTTGGATAACAACTTTACTATGGTGGTTTTGCCTGCACCATTTTCACCGACCAGCGCCACTGTTTTTCCAGCTGGAAGAATGAAACTTATGTCGTCCAAAATATTGCGGTCGCTTTCTGGATAAGCAAAAGTGACATGGTCAAAAACTATGTCTTTGTGAGAAATGTTATCGAGGCTCAAGGCGGCTGCAGTTACGTCGTCTTCTTTGAGAGCGAGAAACTCGAACAGATTATTGATATAAAGATTTGCTTCGTACAAGCGAGCTAGTGACCAAATAATAGTTTCTAGAGAAAACTGTACTTGTGTAATTGCACCTAAATAAAGAGACAAACTGCCAATTGAAATCGATTGTCCAATCGCTCTATAAATTACATAACCGTATGATGCCACCATGCCGGTTGCTGCAAGTACCGAAAGCAAAATGTTATTGCGCCAGTGCGTAAGACGCAAGCTTGCGCGTCGCTTTTGATATTCGCCAAATTTGGTTTTAAACATTTCTATGAAATAGTCGTGCAGACCAAAGATGCGCAGTTCTTTGGCGGTGTCTTTCATGGTCAAAATTTGTCCAAAATAGTCCATTCGACGAACTTCAGGTATGTTGTAGTCGTTAATGGACCAGCTTTGGTCTTGGTGGCGAAATTGGGCAATCAAATGTGGAAGAGAAAGCGCGAGCAATAGCAAGACCAGAAGCGGCTGGAAAGCAAGAAGCACACAAAGCATTGAAACAAGTCCTATCGTACTTCGCAAAATCGATGATGTGCTAAAGAGCATCCCAAGCGGTCTGTAGCCTGATTCGTTCTGAGCTTTTACTAACTGATCATAATATTTTGGATTTTCAAAATAAGTTAGACCAGCAAGCGAACTGGTTTTATTTAAAATCAGCAGTTTTACATGCTTGGTCAGAAAATCGCCTAGCAGTTCTTGAATATATTCAAGTGTCGGCTGCAGCGAGTTACTCAATAGTCGAACAACTGCAAGTGCTCCAAGTAGCAATGCAAGCTGGTTCAGATCGAAGGACCCGGGCTTGCTTTGAGTGACAAAATCTATGAGCAGTTTGACGATGTATATTTCAGCCAGAGGTCCAAGACCAAGCAGCGTGTTTAAGATAACAACGCCTGTAGTCAGTTTTGCATTGGATTCAAAGCACAGTTTGAGCACACGAGGAGTGCCTGCCAGGACTCGCAGTGCTTTGCGAGTTTTCAGCCAGGGAGTCGTTACTTCGCTTTGATCCAAATGGACCTAACTTATACAGTCACTGTCTCTGGTATCACGAACTCTGGACGTACTGGTTTTGCGTACAAGCCCTTTTCGTTAGCCATTTCGAAGAGTTTGGTGAGAGCTTTTCTGCCGTTCTCGCCGTAATCTACAGTCAATTCGTTCACATACATGCCAACGAATTTGTCTGCAAGCTCGGTGTTGCCTTCTAAATTGCGAGCGAATTGAAGAGCGTATTTGAGAGCTTCCGGACGGTGAGCAAGCGAGTACTCGATTGTTTCTTTCATCAGTTTGGTTGCAAGTGCGACTGTTTTTTCATCCAGGTCTTTTCTTACAACGTTGCCACCAAGTGGAAGCGGAAGACCTGTAAGTGTTGTCCACCATTCGCCGAGATCTACAACTTTGTGCACGCCTTCTTGCTCGTATGTCAGTTGGCTTTCGTGAATGATAACACCAGCGTCGAATTTGCCTTCGCGCACTACATCTACGATTTGATCGAAAGGAACTGCCTGAATTTTGGCATAGTTTAAATCGTCTTCGAAAAGTCTCAGTGCAAGATATGCCGTTGTCATTTCACCAGGAATAGCGAGGCTGCAGGTTTTCAACTCTTCGGCAGTCATCTTTTTGTTTGAGATCACTACAGGACCGTAGTTGTTACCCATGCTTGCGCCGACAGGCATCAATTTGTATTTGTCTTGTACATAAGGATAAGCAGCAAAGGAGATTGCAGAAACCTCGTATTTGCCATTCATGGCGTCTTTGTTGAGGCTCTGTATATCTTTCAGTTCTTGATGAACTGTCAATCCTTGCGTATCTAATAAATTGTTGGCCAGAGCATAAAACATGAATGCATCATCTGCATCTGGGCTGTGGGCTACTGTGATTTCTTTCGTCATTGTTTTGATTCCGTACCAACTAACTAAAAGGGCGCTTCTGCACCCATTTATTTTCCTAAATTTGACCACAAAATGTCATGTGGAAAAGCTAATTTACACGGCTTCAAGTGGCGTATGGCACGCTGTGTCAGTCTTCAAGCCGATATCCGATGCCGTGAACATTCTTAATAAGTGAGGGTGCGCCCTTTGTGTCGATTTTGCTGCGCAATTTCTTAATGCTTGTGCGAATCGTTTCAGACGATTTGTCCGAACTAGAAGTCCAAACCCGGTCTAATAGGGCTTCGGAGCTGAAAACCTGACCTTTGTAGCGCATGAGAAATTCAAGCAAAGCAAACTCCATTCGAGGGACGTGCACTTCTGTGTTGTCTACGTAAACCTTGTGCAGACCGGCATTCAAGACCAGATTTCCAGCCTGGAGCACGTCTCCATTGACCAGGGTGGGGCGTCTGAGCAGGGCTCTTACTCTAATGCTCAATTCTTTCAAATGAAAAGGCTTGGTCAAATAGTCATCAACACCGGCTTCAAAAGCTTTTTCTTTGTCGTTGATAGTGCCTTTTGCAGTCAAAACCAGGATGGGAGACTGACCTCCCTGCTTGCGGTAAAACCTACAAACCTCATAACCATCCATTTTAGGCAGATTCAGGTCCATCAGTATAATATCGTAGTGATAAGACTTGAGCATATCCGCGGCTTCAAGTCCGTCTTTGACCCATTCGATCAAATAATGCTCGGTCTCAAGCCACTCAAGAACCATTTCTCCCTGGTTCTCATCGTCTTCGATCAAAAGAATTTTGGCCATGACAACGCTTTGCTTTGTTGTTATACTAAAGTTACTCAGATTTAATAATACCACCTATTTAGGGTACCAAACCGCCACATATTCTTCGTAACGTATGAAAAATAGGACTCCATCTGAGTTTTGTGCGGATATTGATAACCTGCCGATAATTCCTTACTAGCAAAAAAACCATGAAATTTGCCCCAATTCTTCTGCTTTTAGGTTTCACCCTGTTCTCGACCGCGCCGGTCAAGGCACAAGAGTTTGTCATTCCTGGCAAAACTATTACAAAAACCACGACAACGCGCACTTTCTCCGACCCTAACCTTCCAGCTGATATTAAGGCAAAAATGCACGATGGCATTCGCTACACAGTTGGAACCACTCAAGCCAATGGTTGGGAACGAGGACTGGTCAAAGGCACGCCCAATTTGAAAAATTATTTTTGGTGCTCGATGCCAAAGTCTAATCAAGCCTGGTCTAGTTCGAAAACTAAGACTCAGACCACGGTCATACCGCCACAGGTCAGGAAGTTTCACTACAATAATCCAGGCAAAGTCAAAATGGTAAATCCCAACATCAAAATGCCGCCGCCGCCTGAAGCCCCAAGACAGGTAGCCAGTCGTTCTGAAAATCGAGCAGATGTAAATACACAGGCTGTTTTGAAATATAAAAAGACTGAGGCGCCTAAGGCCTATAAAGCCTATCCTACTAACGATTTTTCAAGCGACATGAATTTGAGTGGTTCTATCGTAAGCAAAGAAGGCCGGGCAAAATTGCTCACGCCAACCAAAAGAAAGTATTAGTCTTCATAAGTTTTGCTATTTCAATAGTGTGGAAGGTTATTAAGGTAGAACTTTCCCTTTGAGTGTCGTTATGGCAAAAATTACGCCTAGGACTATTATTATGACTTTCATGCTTGGTGCGTTGATAGCGACAGCTCCGCAATGGACAGTCAATCATCAAAAGTCAAATTACAGCGCACCCTGGATTTATCCTTCTTGCCAGCCAGAATAATTTCAAGCAAATTTATTCATGCCGTGGCTCTGAGCCTGCTCTTGAGCGGGTCTAGTCATTATTTTGTTTTAGCTCAAGCGCAAGAGCAAGAGCAAGAGCAAGAGCAAGAGCAAGAGCAAGAGCGTGGCTATCTAGATGTTATTTCTAAAAACGGTTTGACTCGCTGGAACAAAATTCCGGTCAAAGTTTTTATTGATTCCAAATCTGATGCGCCTGGTTTTAAACCAGAGTTTGCCCAAACTATAAAGAACGCTTTTGAGCAATGGCAAAAAGCGAGCAAAGGCAAAATTGCTTTTGAGTTTTTAGATAAAGCAGACGATGCTCAAATTATTTGCAAATGGACAAATGACAGAAAAGTATTGATGAATCCAAATGAAGGTGGAAATACTCAGGTGGTGCCAAGCACTGAAGGGATATTTTCAGCCCAAATGCTTTTGTTGACCAGTCCGCCACCAGGAGCAAATGAAATAAAAACAGATTATTTGACCCGTGTTACTTTGCATGAAATCGGTCATGCTCTGGGTATTACAGGACACAGTACAGGGCGGACTGATATCATGTTTAGTACCGTCTATCCAGACGATAAAAACGAAAGTCTCTCTTCAAATGATGTTGCCACCATTAATGCTTTGTACTCGCTCAGTGCTCAAGAATTAGCTTCAAAGCCAATTTTGCAAGCTAATTCTAAGCTCATGGAAGTCGATGCAAAAAATGCAAGTCCGCAAGTGAGAGCTTTGCAATTAAACAATGAAGCAGCGAAAGCATTACAAGAAAAAAATGCCGAACTTGCACGCACGAAGCTTGAAGAAGCACATGTACTCGACCCTGGCAATCAACTGGTCAATTCCAATCTTGGTGCCATTTATGGAAATTATGGTGCTATGTATGCCATGGCCTTCAAATTTCCCGAGTCGGTAGATTATTTTAAAAAAGGCATAGACCTTTTAGAAAAGAGCAATAATAAGCCAGTCTTGGCTCAAGTTTTGACAAATTATATTCGTATTTTGCAAATGGCTAATCAGCAAGAAGAAGCTAAAAAGGCCCAAGCCAAGTTAGCAAAATTGACTGGCGCTGCTAAATAGATAAGTTATATTTTGCGACCATAATCTAACACCAAATTTGATCTGTCTTTTTTGAGTTGACTTTGTAAAAAGGAAATTCGACTCCC
>JAHCIQ010000012.1 GCA_026129135.1 Cyanobacteria bacterium TGS_CYA1
TTTATCTAACGAGCAAATGAGATAAAGGGATCGCTTTTCCTTTTTGCAGAATAGGGATCAAAAAAAGACCTTCGATCTGTAGTGAGATGAAGGTCGTTTTTTAAAACTATTCTTTTTAGCAGGGGCTAAATGCCACCACCATCTTCATCTAGGTCTACATCGACATCGATTGGATCGTCTGAGCTTGAACCTTTGAAATCGTGACCGCACGAAGGGCAGAATTTCTTTTCTTTGCTTGCAGGGGTTTGACACTTGGGGCAGTTGAAGCCTGGAGTGGGCTTGTATCCTGCTTTGGCTGCGGATTTTTTGGACGATGGTGCTTTGGGGTCGGACTGCACTTTGACATTATCCATTTCGGCATTGACTAGGCCTATCTCGTCGTCGATAGCAATAACTTCTTCGGCGAGTGCTTTCAATTTGTCATCTGAAACGTCTTTGCCATGACCATATTTTTCGACTGCTAAACGACCTACTTCAACCAGTTTGGAAGCCTTCTTGCGCTCCAGGTCTTTGACCTGATTACTCAAATTGTAATTCTGCAAATGTTCTTGAGCTTTTTCCTGAATATTGCTCACTTCTTTGCTCAGGTTTTTAACTATGTCGTTGAACACTATGACTCTCCTATGGTTTGAGGCGATGCTGATGCTATCTCGGTCGTGACAGGTGGCAAAGGATTTCCATCGGGTCCTATACTGGACACCCTAACACAGTTGCGACCGTCCTGCTTGGCTTTGTAAAGGGCTTCGTCCGCGCGCAAGAAGAGCGCGTCTGCAGATTCTGCATGTAGTGGAAAACAGGAAACACCTATGCTTGCAGAAATATTGAAACCGAAATCCTGTCCTTCGATTCTGCAATCGTTGATGCGTCTGCGCAAACGATCGCCTAATTCGCTCGCCATTACAGCGCCTGTGTTGGGTAGAAGAACACAGAATTCCTCACCTCCATAACGTGCGGTAATGTCTGTGGAACGAGAGGAGGCGGCAAGGACACTTCCGATGTTTTTGATTGCTTCGTCTCCAATCTGGTGCCCGTAAGTGTCATTGATTTTTTTGAGAAAATCGAGATCCACTACTAAAAGCGAAAGCTCCTGGTTATAACGCTTGGCGCGGTCGAACTCGCGGGTGAGCGAGTCGTTGAACGAGCGACGATTAGAAACACCTGTCAATCCGTCGGTAACTGCTTGGGTTTCGATTTCTTTGTGCAACTCGGCATTTTCTATGGCAGGAGCAAGATTGTCTGCCAGACTTCCAATCAGCGAAATGTCGTCGATGCTGAAATCGGTAAATACGGTAGAGTCTTGCAAGAATAAAACACCAAGCACTTTGTCGCGCATAATGATAGGAACTGCAAGTCCAGAGCGCAAATTGAGTGATTTGAGAAAGCGATTATTATCAGGGTCCTGATCTATTTGGTTTTGTTCGAAGTGAGTCGGACTTTTTTGACTCAAAATAAATTGAGTGAAAAGCTGCCCTTCGTCGCTTAAAAACGAATCTCTAATCGAAGGCAACTGATCGCTTTTATACTCGTAGACTGCAACAGAATGAAAATCGTTGCCGTGCAATATATGACAGTAATTCAACGAATAATTGGTGCCAATGAGTTTTACAGCGGTTTCGAGCACGTCTTGCAGACGAAGCGAACTGCGCACAGTATTGCTGATTGAATAAACCAGACGTTCACGCTCCACATGCATGGTTCTGATTGAATCACGCGCCGTGAGGTCATGAATGAGCCTTCTTGTTTGTTCTTCCAGTGAAGAAGTCTTGTTTTCTATCTCGTCGTAAGAATTGCGCAGGCGCTCGTTTTCTCTCACGAGCTCGGTGTGCTCGAAAGCATTTTTCAAGGCTGTGGCAAACTGATACTGACTCAAAGTATTTTTCAGCTGGTCTTTGTCGGGCGTTCCATTTTTAAAATCGCTCAAAACAAGACACGCAATCAGTTCTTTATCGCTTTGCGGGTCTTGATCATAAAAAGGCATCACTAAGGCTGTCTGACCAGACTTGAGCTGTTGTTCGCTCAGCTCGCCTTCTTTCAAATCGAGCAAATCTGGGTCGTCGGCAAAATCTGCCATCAACTTTTCCATCGTTTCCGGGTTTTTGCCTGCTGCCAGACAATCGCTAAAAGATTCCATGTCATTGTCAAAGAACATACATCCGATACTTTGACAACCGGCAATGGCTGGCAAATGCTCGGCAATCGTTTTGCACAGTGCTTCAACCTCAAGCTTACTGAGCATTTTCTCGCTTAGATTGACTGAATTTTCCAGGGGATTTTTGTCCATGAGCTAGGTTCTATTCTTGAATGAAACTTTCCCAGTAATTTCAAAAGTTATTCAGACTATAATCTTAGTTATGGCGTGGATAAGAAATGACGAGCCCGAAGTACTGGAGAAGGTGGTATCAGCCGCGACCTATTTGCCGTGCTGGATAGGATTTGGCATTGGCATCCTGTTCATCTTGTTTAATGGCAAAGGCTGCAACAATCGCTTTTTCCGGTTTAATTTCTATCAAGGGGCACTGCTGGGGCTTCTTGGCAGTGTAATCATCATGGGAATGGGATATTTGGTCGGTTTGATGGAAGGACTGCTTGCAATGGCTGGGCTTTCGATGGCTGAAGCAGGACAAGCTGCAGGTTATGTGATTTGGTCCTTTATGGTCGCTTTTCAGCTCCTTGCTTTATACGGTCTGGTCTTTTCGTTGCTTGGCAGATTTGCCGAAATTCCGTTTATCTCAGATGTTATTCGCCAAAATATTCGCTAAAAAGGCTAGTGTAAGTGTCCTGGTTTTATTAGCCTGGCTTGGATTGGGACAGTTGGCGTGCCAGGAACAGTGTCTGGCTCAGTCTATTCTTCCTGCAAGACCCGAGGCTCCAGGAGGAGGCAATCCGCTTGAAGGATTGGGGCGTCCTGATGACCCCAACCCGAGCAGAGCGCTTGCGCCTGATGTTGATACCACTAATGATGGCGCAAAAAAACCGCCTTCTGATACTACTGGCAGTGAAATTGTCAGAGCAAAAAAGCGCAGGGTTCACTCACCACAATTGGTGCCTCCGCCATCGCCGGTGGTGATGGAAGGCTTCTCCTCTGCCGATGATAAAAACCCCATGAAACAGGCTATTCTGCATATTGGCCGCAAAGAATACGAGAAGGCGCAGGCAGCACTTACAGCATTAATTGCAGACGATCCTGATAATCTCAAAGCGCGATATCTTGAAGCTGTTGTTTTTGTTCATCGTCGTAAATATTTGGAGGCTGAGAAAGCCTACAAAAAGGTGATCGAGTTATCGAATGATGAAGACTTGAAAAAAATGGCAGAGCTTGGACTAAAAAAATTGGACGATTTGTCAAGTGACGAAAGCCAATAATTTAATATCTAAGAGCCTTAAAAGCCAAGATTTCATTTGAGTTAAAGCTTATATATCTAGATACTTATCTTATATAGAAATAATATTCCCTGGGAATGTTGTTCTGGCGGGTCTGTAATTGACGATGGCGTTTTGGTTTGAATGGGCGACGACAGTAATAACGCAAAAGCAACAGACGCTTCGGTACCGGCCAAAGATGAGCCGGAACAGAAGTCTGAACTTGCGCAGGTGCCCGCGACCCAGGCCACTGATTCACTTTTAAGAGATAGCCAGGCTGGTCAACTTAATCAACTTAATCAGACTGATCAGGCAAAGCTACTAGCTGATGCAAAGTCGAAAATCGGTCAGACTCAAGATCTACAGCAGGGTTTACGTCTGGACCCTGTTAAAAACTTGTTCGACCTCATTCTTGCCCAGAATAAGATAACCGAACCCAAAATCACGAACGACGCACAAAGAAAAGCTAAAGCAGCTGGACTGGGCGACATGCAAATAGACATTGCTCGCGATGGATATCGCATTAAGCAGTCTGCGCAAGGTTTGTCTATCACTTTCGATAAGCCGGAAAGCAATAATGGTCTTGCTGAAATTCGTCGTCTTCCAGGTGGGGAACTGCTTGCTATTTATAAAGGACGAGCAGATGGTCTTGCTCAAGAAAAAATCACCACTACTGCATCTCTTACAACCACTGAGCGAACTTTTGGCGAAAACAGCGCTGGAATTGCCACCGAAATCATCAGGCAGACGGCCAATGGCGCAAGCGAGGCCGAGCGCAAATACAGACCTGGTGCTAATCCTGGCCAATTGCTCAGCGAATTTATCCAGACCAATCCGTCCGATGGGCAGACTCGCACAGTGCAGACTTTTACGGGTGGAAAAGAGCGCGAGCTTCTTGCTCAAAAAGACGGCTCTCTGGTGGAGACTGAAAGATTAAATGGTCAGATTGTTCTAGTAAAACGCCCAGATGGCCTTTCATTGAGTCCAATGATTGCCAATGGACGAATAATGAGCTTTTTTCCAAATATCGACCCTAACGAACTGGGCTTGCTCAATTTCAATGTTGCTCAAAACACACCGGAGGTAGTCAGTGCTAGTCTGAATAATATCCAGCTCGCTTCATTGAATGGCGATATTTTCATCGGCAACGATGGTCGTTTTGGTGTTCAAACAAGTAGCGCCACCGAAGTGAGCCAGACACTGGATACAGCAGCCAATGTTGTGCGCGATGCAAACACTGGTGCAATCCGCGAAATCAAAGCAAATGTCACCCAGATTGGAGCTGATGGAAAGCCGATTCTCGTTCCTATTTGGACTGCCAAAATAAATCAGTCAGGAACACTCGATTCGGTCCAGTTAGGTAATAAAGTCTTTACCCGTCAAAGTGATGGTAAGTGGCAAGAACAAGAAATTAGTACGAACGGATCGCTTTTGCAAGCCAAGCCATCTAGTCTTTCTAAGTTAGAAATAGACAGTCAGGGCAATCTGGTGCTTGGGCAAGCAGACAGCACCCAGGTCATTCGTCAGGACGGCGCACGTATCATCAAAGCCAAAACCAGTCCCGATGGTCCTGAACTGATTCAAGCCACAGTCAATCCAGATGGTCAACTCAATAGATTCCTCTATGACCAGAGTGGCAGTCTAGCCGAGATTCAAACAGCTGAAGGCAAAATCTACAAACGCATGTCGCTCCAGACTGCCTCCACTGCACCTGTGAATGCAGAGCGCTGGCAAGAACTCGGTACAAACAACTCGGTTTTGGGTCCAGCCAAAGTTACCGACCAGGGCGATATCGTGCTTGGTGCGGGAACGCAAGACGAGCGCAAAATACTCCTTGCAGGAGTCACCATATCTGGTGACAATAGATTACTTGCCCAGCCGCCTGCAAAAGTGGTGCAGGAAGGTCAGCTCGTAGCAAAGACCCTGCCCGACGGCAAAGTGGTACGAACGGATGGCAAGGATAGAGTGGTCTCGTCGACTGCTGGCTCGCAAGTCATTTCATATGAGTATGAAGGTGACACCAGTAATGTCAATGCTGTGACCATCAATGGACAGCGCTATCAGCTCGATCCCAAGTTGAAAGAACAGGGAGTGATGGTTTACAGACGTGCCGCACAGATGGAAGGCGCCGTAGATGTTAACAAAGACATCGTCGGACAAGTGATGCCTATGCCTGATGGTAGTCTGCGTGCAGTGCTTGGTCCCAATCAAGAAACAATAATAAAACACGACGGTACGCGCATTTCTACTTCGGCAAATGGTGCATTGCTTGTTCGCTCGCCCGAAGGCAGAGTGCTTGAAACAACGGATGCCAAAGGTAGACGTGTGGTGTACGAGTATGGAAATTTGCCAAATAATGTTTTGGGCAAAGGGCAAGACAAACCCGAAATAAAATCAATGGCAGTGACCGAAAATGGAAAGACAGAAACCTGGACTACCGATGATGGGTTTAACTGGTCAAAGACCAACGCCCAGCCAAACGATGCGACTGCTCGCATGCAAGGATTCAGATCTGTAAATCAAGATACTGGAGTGATGCAGGAGCGCACCCAGGAAGGTATTGTCGAATACAGACTCGACACTGGTAAAACTAACGCGGGCACTTTGAACATTGCCGAGCGTGTTGCCGAGCTAAAAAAGGCGATAGATTCAAACGACCCCCAAGCGGTTTTGAATGCGGTGCGTTTGCAGGTCAAAGAACTCGACGCCCAATCAACCTACCTCTTGCGCAAAGCATTCGATCCCAAAGACGATAAGGCTTTGCCTCAAGCACTGGCACGCATTGCCGGAAGTGATTTCAGACAGCTTGAAATTCTCGGTTATTTCAGTCGCACTGGCAGACCAGGTGAAAATTATGCCTTGCAATTGACTGTAGATGCGCTCGAACAACAGCATGGATATTTTGGCAAAGACCGCTCCGAGCGCGAGCTTTTGCAAACGACACGACATATTCTTGGCAGTTTGTCTGAAAAAGAACGCGGACAAATGGATGCAGCATTTGCTTCGCTTCGTGAGCAACAACAAAAACTGTTCGGTACCGAAAAATCAAGCCCGATTCCAAGTTCGCTCAAAGAGTTATACGGTGCAAATGGTCCAGGCAAAGGTATCGCCAATTACGACGACTATCATCGTTTGCTCATTGCTGCAGCTACAGAGCGCGGGTTAGATAAACGCACACCTCAAGAGCAGGACGCAATCATAAAAGCGGCGGTCAGGCTCGACTACGATTATGCCACCGAAGCGATGAGTCGAGGCATGTCTACCGCTGAAGGGCGTGCTGAATTTCTGCGTCAGGGTGGAAAGGATTTCATTCAGAAATATTATGGCGGTGTTTCCAATTTCTTTACTGGTCGAGTTGACCGGCTCATAGGTTTTGCCGAACGTGGTGGCATGAACCCCATCGACATGTTCGAGCGATCTATCGGCTGGTTCATGTCAAATGATGAAAAGGCGATGGAAAATGCCCTGGAGCAATTTACTGACGAAGACCGATCTTTGTTTGCCGCAGGTATGCGTTTGCGTCAAGATATCAAAGACGGGCGGCAGAGCGAATCGGCTTTGAGTGCCGATCAGAAAGACGCGCTTGCGTATCACGACAAAGTGATAGCTGTTTTGAAAAAAGCACATTTTCAGTTTACGCTCGGTATCCCATTCTTTGATGGAATGCTCAATTCAGACAGACAAATATCTGGATATGTAGACAAGATTTTGCGCAAGGGTGGGACTGACATAGCTCAAAGCGTCACTGCTATGGGTTCGCCTTTAAATATTTTTGGCACTGACCGCAACGTCTCGACCCGGGCGATTGAAGATATCAACAAGGGTAGTTTCGAAGCTTTGATTCGTGGATTGGCAAGAGATTCAAGTGGAAAGCTGGTCTCGAATTACACGCTTGAAGCAAATCGAGCTATAGACCTCAATATCGGTGGAAATATCTTCCGTCCAGATTCAGCAACAGAAGCCAAAAGTATCATTGAACGTCAGGCGCAATTCGTGGTCGAAGCTCGTGAGCTTGCCGAGAAGATATCGCAAGGACGTGGTGGCGAAGCTGATTTTGCTTTGCTGAAAGCAAAAATTCCGGCACTGCAAAATATTCCTGCCGAACAATGGTCGCAACTGGTAGCTGGCTTTAAAGAAGCGTTGAAGTTTGAGCAAGCTCGAGCCGCGGGACAGACTTTTGTTCCAGATGCCCTGACGAGACCAGCGCTGGAAGCTTATATTCAAGACAATCCACTGCGTTCTTTCATTGATGGAAGTCGAGTCGATATTGCTTTGAATAAAATTGAAACAGGTGAAACTTTCGAACAGTTGAAAGTGGCAATGAGTAAGCCGCAAGATCAACAAAGCGCAGCAGAGCGTGAGCTTGTAGCTCGATATTCGAGTCTCAATTTGAACCTGGACAGGAAAATCGCATCCATCGAGCAAATGCGTCAAGCGTTCGTTCGTTCGATGGGAGAAGCGGCAGAAAAAAGTTTCAGTGCTTATAAAGACGAATTGCACGCAGCGGTGCGATCCAACGCCAGACGCGATGTCACTACTGCTATTCGAGACAGCGGCAGTGATGGCGCTTCGATGATCAATGCAATCAAGTATATGTCTCAAGCAGATCAGGAACGCTTGCGCAAAGAACCTGCTTTTGCTCAAGGCTTGCTTGCCGTGATGAGCGAACACCTTCCTCAGGGTTCTGAGTCTGTCATGAGCGTAGCAAGAGCGCTCATAGATGACATCAAGCAAGGAAAATCAGTCGTAACTTCAGTGGCCAAGCCTGAGCCTTCAGCTTTGAGCGTAGTCAGTGACCTGGTCGAGCGCAATTCTCTCAAAGCGCTTGACGCCAAAGGCTTGAGTGAAGTTATTCAAAAATATCTGGCTGACGACAAGCAAAACGCACTCAAAGCACAGCTTCTGGCAAGTCCAGTGTTGAAAGATGCAGTCAACAAAATTCTGAAAAATGATACTGCTTACGATACCTATGTAAAACCACTGCTCGAGCGTGGCGGGCTCCCGATAGAAACGCTGCGAGTCTTAAACGGCATGACGAGTGGAATGGGGACTGCCGAGAATCAATCTGCCTTATTCAAACAAGCAGTATTGAATTCTACTGAAGCCGGACTGGCATTCCTGAAAGCACCAGAGAATATTCAGCAAAAACAATTATTGCTTGACTCGCTTCCTGTCGAAACAAGACTGATCGCAGAACAAATTATAGCCCGGGGTTCGGTCAAGCCTGAAGACAGAGTTCAAGCTTATCTCAAGGATGCAGGCGGTACTAAAGACGAGTTGCGCGAAATGTTTGCAGCTTTGAAACCGCAAGAGCGCATGGACATGCTTCAAAATTATACGCTCAAATACGGCGGTCAAATGCGAGCGCAAGTACTTGCGAAAATGCCCGATGCCGAGCGCGATGAATGGATGCGTTTGACTCAACCCAACTGGTCGACTGAGATGTCTTATCTCAATGCTCTGCAACGTGTGACTTCTACCGATGATGGTGGTGCAGCATGGGCAGCCAGACGATTCAATACCATGCACCTGAGTGAGCTTTCCAATTTTGAAGCGCAAAAGCTCCAGTATCAAGGCGAAATCCCACCCGAAGTTCAGCGAGGCATAGACGATGCGGTAGACAAGGCGCTCAAAGCCTGGAAAGAATCGAAAAACACTACCCAAGAAGGATTGATCATGGCGGGCACCATGGCGCTGACCATGCTTATCCCGATTGCAGCTCCTTATCTTGCTGGAGCTAGAGCAGCTCAAATGGTTGCTGCTATGTTCAATAGCTGGCGTATTATTCCGGCTGCAGCTCTCGTGTTTGGTCCGACTTCGACCGCCGTAAATGAATTTATGATGGCAAACGACTCTCACTACAAAGCGTTTCTACGTGGTGACGAACACGCTTTTGGCGCATTAATGGGCGAATTTTTGAAATTTTCCGTTCTGGCATCCGTGAACGTTGTTGGCGGAGAGCATCTCCAGCTTGGTCTAAATCAGGTATTGAAAGTCGCTGGCAAAGACATTATGGGTGTGGTCAATAAAGTCACTGCCGATACAGTTGCCACCATGCCTAATATCGCTGGTACTGCGGCTGAAAGAGCATTGCAAGGTCAGATGCGTCATGTCTGGGCAAGCGCTATTGCAAATGGACACAAGCGTCTTGAAGATACTATTCGAATTGGTGTCAATCAGGTCAACAAAAAATACGGACTGCAAATGAGCGAGGAAGCGCTGGCTGCGCTGACCAAGCAATTAGACACCGGTCTGATGGCGAATATTTCCAATCGCAGTGCGGCAGAAGCCGGCACGCAGTTCTGGAAAGAGCTGGCAATACGCCATTCGAAATCGATGGGTTATATGACCCTCACAGGCGGCGTGGGCAACGCCCTTGCTGAAACAACCAATATGCTCGCCACAAACGGTGCCATGGACTGGGATCGTTTGCAACAGTCAATCCAAATGGGTTTGGTTATGGGTGGCGCGTTTGGAGGTGTATTCAAAGGCATTGGATTGACTGGCATAGTTGCTTCGCGCGGTCTGAGACATTTCAAAGGTGACAGACCAAATATTGGTGGCGAGAATATTTTAGCTGCCGATTTGCAAAGCGCAGCAAGAGCGGAGCACGATTCTAAAATAGAAGCTCAGATTCTTGCAGAGCAAGTTGCAATTAATCGTGTCCTGGCTCAGATTGCGGCTTCAACATCAGTGGAACCGAATGTCACTGGGGTATTGCCTGAAAACCTTGGTGCACTCGGTTTGAAAATAAACGAGCGAGTTTATCCTGCTGAAAATCCTGATGGTGCCATTTTGAAAGGTGTGCTGAATGTCAGAAGTGGTGATGCACCACTTGTGGTGCAAAGAGTAGCCGCTAACGATAACGAGCCGATTTTGCGCGTTTCTACATCGAATCTTTCTGCTGCATCAGTTCAAATTATTGATGGTAAGAAAATCTATTTTAGTGGCGGCAGATTTTATGAAGCTCTGAGTTCTGAATCGAATAACGTAATCGCACTGAAGCCTCGAGCCGATCTATCGGTAATTTCGCAAACTGCAGTAGCCGATGCTCTACAACTTGATTCGCTCACTCCTGTTTTCAGAAACGCAGCCGAAGCGCATCCTCAGGGTGCTGTCGATGCGCGCTTTGTGCCCGAAACGTATGAAGGTTATGTTCGCATCAGGGATAAGCCAGAATCAAGTACGATAACAGTCAAGCTGGCAGATGGACAGGATGTCCAAATCGAAGTTTTGGGCATGAAGCCTCAGGACGATTTTCCAGTCCAGTTCAAAGAGACTATCGAAGCGCAGCTCAGAGACATGACTCCAGAGCAGCAAAAATGGTTGCGCGATTCTAATTTCAAAATTGTTCTGGCAGATAACCTTCACGATTTCGAAACGTCACGCGCAATACCAGGCCAATTATCCAGACAGCATGCGCTTGGATGGAAACCAGGTTCAACCTTCGAAAACGTGGCCGCTTTCCATCATGACGGAACAGCAGTATTCTTGCGCAATTTCAAAGATGAAGCAGGAAGGCTTGCAAGTTATAAACCGGAGCGAATTAAGTCTGATCTCGATCATCTGATCCGTCATGAAGTGATGGGTCACGGCAGAGACTGGGCGATGGGAAGAATTTCTGAAAGCCCAGAATTGTTCAATATGATTCGTGACAGCAAAGCGGTCCAACAGATTGCCGAAATGACTGGCGTGAAAATTCCCGACCTGAGCGACTCAAGACAGGTCGCCTTCATGATCAGTCGTGGTGCCAGACCCCAGGATGTTCATGCCTTGAGATTGCGCGCAAATCCTGAACTGCAATCTGCATTGCGTGAATTGACCGCTAATATTCTGGCAGAGCCAAATCTTGCCCGTTATGCAGATAGTGTGCCGATGACGTCTATTGCAATGCATTTGCAGACAAAAGCACGTTTGCTTGCAACTGCCGAACCCGAAGGCAATCTGGCGTCATGGCTCAATTATCTTGATCAAACACGAGAAAATATTCTTGCTCTTACTCGCAGACATTCAGAGTCAAGTATCGCGCGACAGGCTGCCCTGGCTGAGTTTTTACAAGAGGAATTGAAGCGAGTTTCGTTGCCGGGACAAGAAAAATCATTGTTCGATAGTGGTTGGAGAATTTATCCTACTCAACAAGGGTCGGCTGCAGATATGGTTGGCGCCGATTTATTGATGGTCAATCGCAACGATGGCTCTATGCGTATGCTCGATATGAAATCGAGTCATAAGTCGCTTGCTCAAGAACTTGCTCAAACTCCTGAAATCAGAGCCGATGGATTAATAGCTGCAGAAGCGGCTTATTTTTCGGGCTTGAGATTCAATCCACCCGAAAATTTCTTGCTCTTGCCAAATGGAAAGCATCAGTTGGTTGCTCTGGCTAGCCAGCCTGCTCCCTTCCATCTGGGACAAACAGATTTTCCTGGAATTATCAATCGAGGTCATGATACCAGTTTTGCTCAAATTCAACGATTCGATAAATGGTTGCGCAATGCGCCTGTAACCGAAAACTGGAATCGCACTCACTATATAGGCTATGCCGAATATCTCAAAGACCCGCTTGGATATTTGAAAGATGCCAGGGTAACCACTGTCACCGCCGAGGCACAACTGGCAGCCAGACAGGTTTTTGCTTCTATTTTGCGCAACAGGGTGCTTGCTCGATTGCGAGAACCCATTTCGGCATACACTCCTTCTTCGGTCGCAAACAAAATCGAAATCAGAAAGGAAGGAATTGTCGTTCATACCAAAGGCGGACAGCGTGGAATCGTTGGTGATCCATTGCCTATTCTGGCAAGCTTTTTGAATGGTAACGTCAATAATTTCAATACATCCGAATTGAAGCAATCTATTATGAAGCGCTATGCCAAGCAAAGCGCAAAATCGACAAGTGCGCCAAAAGGAAGACGCATAAGCGAAGCCGACATAGAAGAGGCCATTCAAAGAGAACTTGCCGAAATACACAGCATTGTAAATAATCCGACCGCTAAAATGACAGAGTACACCACTCTGGTGCAGGCGCTTACGACCCGCTTGCAGGACCAGAATTTGACGGCATCACACAGTGCAAAGAGCGCTGTCGTGTCGAACAAGAATATCGATCCAGCACAGCCTGGAATGTTTTCAAGTCAGCCTCTAAGTCCGCTTGCGACACCAAAGCAGGTGCCACACGCAAGCAAGGTAAAGCTTGACTTTGCAAATTACAAGCCAGATATAGATATGCTCGAGCGTTTCTATCCGCAGTTGGGACGAGAAGGTCTTGGGGAGCTTGCTCGCCGTTTAGAAACAATGAGAGCGAACTGGTCAGATAGTGCAGAATTTTTCAGCAATTTGACTGCAACCCGGACTCTGTCGCGTCAAGTGAAAGAGATCAAAGGAAAATTGAGGACCGCAGAGGCTCTTGGCTCTCCTGTGGCTTCGCGCCTGCAATCAGAGCTTAGAGTGTTAGAGCCTCGTTTGAAAGAGCTGGCAAAATCTGTGCGTGACGAAATCGCGCTTCGTCGTCGTGATGTTGCTATCACTGTCAATGGATTTTTGAAGGATCAAAATCTTCCGCAGTTGAGAAATATAAGTCCAATAAAGCGGCCGCATTTATCGAGCAGTAAAAAAATGGATCCCGATGAAGGAGGGTTTATTTCTGCTACGGGAGCGCTTTCTTATTCCTGGAAATTTTTATTTGTGCCGGGCGATTCGGACGCAATGGCGCAAACGATTGGGCACGAACTTACTCATATGATGCAGATTCGCCAGAATCTAAAATCGGTTTTCGGTGAGATTGCTCAATCAGTTCCAGAAATCAAAGACATTTTTGTTAAGTCTGATGGGTCGAACGCCGGTGCTTTGATTCCAAGTAAAATCTTCGCGCTGATAAATTTAGAGTTCGCGTTAAAACAATATCCCAACGACCCAGCGGTCTCAGTCGATTCGCAACTTATTTATCGCTCTGTAGTAGGCAAATATCCTGATTTATTTCGAGCCGGCGCGCTTGAAAATAGTGCAGTGACCCGAGCAGCAATAAATGCCGTGAAGGCTGATGCTCCCCAACTTTTCACAGAGTTTGAAAATCCCACACTCAATCAAGCAATTCTAAATGCCTTAATTCATGAGGTTTTCCTTACTCATGGAAATCGATTGCTGGATATATCAGCCAAAAATGCAGTATTCATTCATCCAAGAAAAATGGCGGTTTTTAACGAAGAATTTCTCGCCAGTGTTTTGCGAAGCGTCGATCCTGCTGAGTATATAACTCCTGGTACTTCGCCTAGGATGGCTCCACTCAACGAACATGCACGTATGCTCTTTGAAGCGAATAGTACGTATGTTGGTTATGCCGGTGCTCCTGTCTACACGCTTGAATCTTTGCGAGCAATTACGCTCACATTAAACACTATGCTCAGCACCAAAACACCTTATGGTATCGAATCTTTTCTTCGTAAGTTGTTTTTGACCAAAGCAGATTTCGACTCTCTTCCACCTGCAGATCGTTTGCGTTTATCCAGAGAGAATCGCGAATTGCGCGCTATGTTATTCGGTTCTGATTTGAAAGAGATCAAAGAGATCAAAGAGATCGTCGCCAGGTGGCGAAATGACGAATTCGTTGCATACACTGGTGTCAGACGAAACTTCAAATATTCCGAAGAATTAGACAAAATAGTTGCCATTCTGCAGCGACGCCAGAAAAAATTGAACGACGAGAGTATGGTTGGTCTGGCTCCTCATCGCGATTCTGTTTTGGAACTCGAAGCGAGAAAAACCGAAGAGATGATACCGATGCCTGGTATCGACCGTCTACTCTTACCTGAAGAAGACTCACCTAGTCGTATTCGTTTTCTTTATTCTACTGGCGAAATTGTCGCAGCAAATGGCGACGGCACCAGATCGATTTTTGATGTTGCCGATGGAGTCAAAGTACTTGGCACGGATCGCAGAATAGTCCAGTTGTTGAACGTGCGTATGCACGACTCTCCCATAGATGTCTTTTACGATAAAGCGGGCGGAGTAAGTCTGCTTTCATTTGATAATGGAATTCTATTTCCGATGATAGTCGGGGACAATAAGCATTGGGTTGTTCAGTATCATAGCGGTCAAACAAAAGTTTTGACCAAAGCTGAGTTGAGCGAAAACATAACCCAGACATTGAGCAACGATAAGTCGCATGGGACAGTTGCGGTCATTGATTTGTACAAAACCAGAATCAGAGAAGGGCAAGACGATAGTCTCTTTACTGGCGACATTTTCATAGGAAAAGATGGAAGCATCAATTTCCATCCTCAAGGACAGGACTCGCCTGAAATTGTATTACGTTTAGATGGATCGCAGGAAAGACACTCTCAGGCTGGCATTTCATATACTCATATTAATGAAGTCGCAAGCACCAAAGCGCTTCGAAATCATATCGGTTCTATCGCTAAATATGACAAAGACGGGCGTCTTCAAAAAGCATTCGAAGATTATTTGATTCATGCAAAAGAAGCGGTGGTTCACACCAAGCAAATAGCGACAGATTTACACATGGTGCGAGCCCTGCTTGATGATAGGCATGGCTTGCAAGAACCGCTTGCTTTGCGAATCACAAGGGCTATCGAATTACTTGAGAAACGCTCGAGTCTTTATCAAGGCGAAGAGCGTCGCTTGATTGGTGCTCTTGGAGACAAGTTCGAGCAGATAACTGACGACAGATTCGTTCTTCATCAAATTACTGCAAGCCAAATCGAAATGCAAAATAGTGGGCAGATCAATCGAATTGTCTATCCAGCCGATAAAGGAAAGTTGATTCCGACTTACGCTCCCGATGGCAGTTTGAAGTCTTTGACTTTGACTTTGAATCCAAAAGGTGATGCAAAAAATTTGATTGCAGGCTTGCTTGCAAGTCAAGGATTTAAACCCAAGGCTGGCGTAGACATTCCCGAAAATATTTCTTCTATTCGATTAAGCAAGGGCAAAGATAATACCTGGAACGTTTATCTTGGAAATGGCAATCGCCGAAAAATAGGTGAATTGGTTTCTGATGTAGAGATAAACGGTCGTTTCGAGTTTAGAGTAAAAGTAAACGATACAAATTATGTATTGCATTCCGATGGTACGGCTCAGATTGGCGAACAGACTTATTTTGGTCTTGATTTAGCACTTCAAGAGCGAGCCTTGTGGAAGACTTTGAACGAACTTGGTAATGCAAGATTGGCTGAACATGCCAATTTGATGCTTGCTGAATTTCGAAAGGCTAAAGGAACGTCTGAAGAAATTGCGCTTGCTTTGAAAATGGTGCGTGATTTATTGCAGGAAGATCTTGATACTGGCAGATCATTGTCTAAAGGCTTTACCGAAGCATTTGCTTTCATGTCATTGAAAATCGAGGATCTCGGGCGTCTTAAACGTCCATCCAATAGAGTGCTCGACTTCGCACCGGATTCTGTCCAATCCATATCCATATCCGCATCCGCTCGTCTTGGTGATGCGCAGAGCAAGAAAGTACAAAGTATAGGTCTGCATTTTCCAGGCGATAAAAAAGCCACGGTGCTCAGACCCGGTGAAGCCCGGGTCGGGCTCGATTTGAAAACTGGACGCTTCACTCCTTTAGGCGAGCTGCCAGCTTTCGAGATACTGCACAACGCGGCAAATCAGCCAGTTTTGCATGTATTGAAAGAAAATGTCGCGGGCAAGTCTGTTATAGAGCTTGTTGTCACTGTAACTAACTCTAAGGGGCTCAGCGTCAAACTGAAGCCAGGTGATATCTATCCTATGCAACCTGGTCGCTCTGTTTCTGTTATGGTCCGATACAGAGATTCGATTCCAAATCAAGGACTTTTGCAAAAACCTGTCACCACCCAGAAGAAAGGATTCTGGCGCTCGCTCTTTAGCGGTGCCTTATTTGCCAGCTCGCCAAAAGCACAGGGCAAAGTGAAGTTGCCGCCAGTCGAATCGGCTCAAACCACAGAAGCGATTTTATTCCATGGCGAAGTTGGCAATAAGGGTGTTCCAGAGCGCAAACCTGTAGCAATCAATTCAAGAGACGTGATTGAAGCTGGACCTGAATCCTCTATGCGTGGCAATGTGGAAACTTCGTTGCTTTATGAAGGCAGTCCACTGTATGTGGTGCGTCTGGCTCAAGAATCAGAGCAAAAGCCAATTTCGGTTCGTTATGATAATGCCGATCCTGCTAATCCCAGAGTATTCACAGGTGAAAAGGGTAAAGAAGTCGAAGCAAAAAGATTTACGTATAACAATACAGAATATTTCCTGGTCGACAACACATTGTACGAATTGACCGGACTTAGAAAAACCTGGTTTACGGGCAAACTAGTGGCAGGCTCGAATGTCGAACTAGTACCTTCTGAATTTATAGTTACACGCAATTTCGAGCGTATCGGAACAGAAGTTTCCGACCTGGTTAAGGCCGAAAATCGTTTAGAACAAGTATTCACTCATGGTGATGTAAGCCCTGAATATACAAGAGTACTGGGCAATGCCTTCTTCAATGAGAATTTATTCTCTGCTCGATTGATGCGCACGGCTTCGATCGAGCAACTGCACATTGCAAAATCTATTGATGATTTCTGTCCCACGCTTTCTGATCTGCCTATTTTCTCGCATGGAATTGGTGGAGAAGCTAATTTCTCGAATGTCGTCGGTTATTGGAATCCGAATAAGCGCTCGATTGTAATTTTTGAAAGTTACAAAAAAGCTGGCACCCAAGAACTGGTTAAACTCAAACCGCACGAGGGCATAGATGCACTTGCCCACGAAGTAAGCCACGCATTGACTGCAGCAGATCCAGTCACGTTTATAGAAGATTTCCGTCTCAATTTGAAGTCTCTCAGTCTGGAACAAAGATTACAAATGTCCTATTTCATTCCTGAAGGATCTGTTGCAAAACGCGCTCCTCGTCTTGGTGGAATGCATAAAGACATCATGTCTGCTTACGATGAAACAAGAGCAGAAGTGATGAAAAATGTCTTGTTTGCCCAGGCTAAAGAAAGATTAGCAAGATTGGAAAGACAATCGAAGGGGGCAAGAAAAGCACAGCCAGCTTCAGATCCGCTAGTGGAAGCTATTAATCGGTCGGTCATGCCCGACAATTTCAAGCAAGCCTTTTGGCTCGTGCATAAAAGAATGCATCAGCGTTTGAGTCAACTTGAGAAGAACGGGCATCGAGGGAAAGTCTCAATAGAGGGCGACGTGCGTCATGGGCTCAAACCCAGTCTTGGCAATAGCACGGATAATCTGGTTCTTTCTGCTCAAGAGGTTTTAATTCGAACCAATCAGCTTGGCGAAAATGGTATCAATGTCGTTCCAGCCATGAAGTCTTTTGTTCGACGTGCGCAGGCAGCCGGTCTTAGCGAAGAGCAAATCTCTTTTGAGATGACCAGGGCCTTTAGAATCATAAGCGGGCAAGAACGAGATTTCAATCAAACCCAGTGGAAAATCGGTGCGGTGCGCACTCATTTGGGTTCGGTAGTAAATGCCTATAAAGCACTTGCCAGGCTCGACGGAGTCGATATAACCTCGGTGAGACTGCAAAGTCCCAACGTTAAACATTTTGTCGAAAGCTATGTCGATTCTGGTGTTTACACAGTTAGCGAGGTCGGCTCTTCAAGAACAGTATCTAGCGATCCTGCTGGAAATATCGTGGTTAGAGACGGCGAACGCACTTTGTATGCTCAAAATCAGCGAAATGGCAGAGAGCTTTTTTACAGTCATCAAGACGATGCCATCGTTCGTGTCGATGATGTTGCAAATCAAACTGATTTAAGTAAGGCTAAATGGCTTGGTGCTCAAGCTAATCAGTCTGATGTTCAGTCGTTTAGATTGGCTCAAACAGCGCAGTCGCTACCAGATGGTGGATACAAAGTAATCGGACCCAATCACCAGGAAGCCTTTGCTCTCGACGGCTCCAGCGCTCGCGTTTCTTTCAATGGCGATTTGACCTATTCTGGAATAAATCATGAGTTCGATGTCCAGACTTTACAGTCGATGCTTTATTCCAATCGTACTCCGCAAATGTTCGAGCGATTAAGATATGGCGTGGCTAAAGCATTGCGAATGGTTTTGCAGAACGAGGAGGTATTTGCAAAACTTCCCGATGAGCAATTGCTTGCCACTTATCTCAAACTGGTTCAAAGCGAAGCCGGACTAAGAGTTGGCAGTGTGGTACCAGGAGCTACACCTGAAATTGTTGCCTCGCTGAAAGGACGTACTGATGCAATCGCGTTAATGTTGCATCATGTGCGAGTTATAACTCAAGATATTCAAGCTGGTGCAAGCGATTCTATTTTGAGTCATAGATTCAACAAAGCTGTTGACTATTTGAAAGAATCGGCTGATTTTGCCTATCTTGTCCAGGCGTCGCACAAAGCAACAGGTGGAGTGATACCACTGGAGCTGGCGTTGCTGCCAGTTGCCAATGGATACAAGCATGCCAAACTGGCTGACAGGTCAGACATATTCTTCACTACAAAACCAGGCATTGTTGCAAGAAGAGCTGCAAATGGCGAGATTCATCTAATAGAAAATCCTGCTTTTGCCCAGATGCGCTTCAAATCGAATTCCGCTCCTGACGAAATTGAATTAAAACAGTTGAGCCGACTGGTTGAAGAAAGCAAAGATGTTTATCGCCCCATATTGAATGTAGATGAAACAGACGCTCAATATGCTTTTGCTCGTGACCAGCATGGCAACTGGATTTTGACTCAACGTCAGGGCACATTCACCAAAGCAGATCCTAATGCTCCACTGTTGTCGCTTCCTTCCCCACCGTCTCCTTTATCGCTTGTGCCTCCTTTGGGCACGCCTTACATTCTAGATTCAGCTGGCAACGCAGTATTTAGATTTAACGACGGCTCAAAAATTGTCTGGCGCGCAAACGGTAAACATGAAATCGTAAATGCTCAAGGCGAAGTAACTTATTCCAATTTGCGCATAGTAAGTGAATTGGACGCTATCAATGCTTACATCAACGAGGTTGAGTATTTAAGAAATTCAGACCTTCAAAAACAGATAAGCGAATTTGCGCTCAACACTGCCAACACCGATAACAAAGCGGCATATTTGCGGCAAGCTCTATTGATTCTCAAAGGTGAGCGGCAAGGACCAGGTGTGGCTCTGGATATGAGCGTGCGCTTGACCAGAGCTAGAGAAATTTTACAACTCGGTCGCAAGGTCGAGGGGCTTGCTTCGGGAACTGCGCATCACAATCCAGATCGAAAATTTGGTATCAGACTTAGATTACACGACGATGGTCGTATTGCTTTCGATTCCAATAATCCAAGCCTTCAAATAGAAATAGACCCAGCAGGCACAGCGCGTGCACGCATGAGTCAAGACATAATTGCAGTAAATCAGGCTGACGGCCAGATGCAAGCATTCTATAAATACAATCATCGAGGAGAGCCGACAGAAATTATTTTGTCCGATGGTCATGTTTATAAAATCAATGGCAAAGCTCCGGAGCAAGAACTCACTCTCGAAGTCAAAAATCCAGATCCATTGAGTCCGAACTTGCCTTTCACAGCTGTTCGAGGACAACTAGAGCGAACTGACAGTGGTTTCAGGTTTATTCCTGATAATGACAGAATCGACTTGCATTACGTATTCAGGTTCGATGGAACAGTCGAAGAACTAGAACGAGTTGCAGATAGAGCACGCTCTGGATTGCATCGCGATCTCGACGGCAATGTTCCACTAGTCAGGCACTATCAAAGTGTGGTGCACGCCAGAGAATCTCTAGAAGTGAGATATCTCGATTCTATGCTTAAAGATCAGACTCTTAGTGCACTTCATCCAGCTGTCAAAGCCGCACTCGAACATAGAAATTCTGCAGTTGACATTGCGCGCGACCTCTATCAGTTGCGCATGATACTTACAGGTGAGCGTAAGCCTGGCGCCTCGCTTGTGGCAAGAGCCGACGCTGCCATGGCTTATATAGCCGATATGGAGCGGGCGATAAAAGCAAAAGCGCATGACAGTGTTCGGATCGAAATAAGCGAAGCTGGTGATGTCAGAGTCAATCGAACGCTTGCAGAAGCGCAGAAACAAGAAGGCAAAGTCTTTACCCTAAGCGTCAAAGGCGATGCTGCAGAAAGGGCAAGACCGGTTCCTGAAAAAACTGGTGAAGTAATACCGTTCAATTTCGGCTCCAAGAGAGCTGATAGTGTTGCACCACTAAGAACGAGAGCGTCAGAATCCATGTCGGCAGAAAACGCAGATGTGATTGAGCGCGGATTAGAAGCTCCATATGTGCCGGAAATCATCGAGCCTAGCGCTGCAGAAAAGGCTTCATACAGGCAGTATGCCAGAGAGCTTGGTTCTAGGACGGCTTTAAAATTCGTAGAAGAAGTAGCCAAGCTGCGCCAGAAATGGAGCACTAATTTCATTCATCTTGAAACTTTGAAGAGTGAGTATAAAGCCAATCTGCGTAAAACTCTGAGCGACATCACATCTGAGCTTCGCTCCAATAATAGTCCTGAAGCAGCACTGGTCCTTCGTCATTTAGAAAGTCTTGGTCGAGATAATAGTCGTTTTGCAAGTTTGATTGCGCTAAATGGCAAAACACTTTTAGACTTGCTCGATTCGAATTCGATGCGTGACAGCGCCTTGTATGGTCATCTGCGCAAATATGTGCAGGCGAGAGATAATTTTGCCCAGACCTCTTCTATGATCGACTCTGTAGTTGAATTCAGAAGACGCGAATTACAAGAATTTGTAAATCAATTTGCTCGGGACAATAATATTCCACCTATTGAAGTGCATATTTTGCCGTATGGAAAATCGGCTGGCAAATACGAATTTGGAAGCGGTGTTTCTTGGTTCAGCAAGCGTGATTTCATCAGACCTTTTGGCGGTGTGCAACTATTTCAGAATGTTTATCACGAATCGACTCACGCCTTTCAAGATTTCAGATTCATCAAGACTTCTCAAGCAATTGTGCAGTTGCATAAGACTTCCGGACTTTCAATCGAGCATATAATAGAACGATTGCAGGCGGGAGACTCTCAAATAATCAAGCAACTGGTCGATGCGTCGCGCGATACCAATGTTCCTCACGCGCACAGCGAAGTCGCGCCGGTTTATGCCCAGTTGACAGGATCGAGTTTGCACCAGAAGTGGTATCAGGCAAATTCATCTAATTTGTCTTCATCGGCGCTTACCGCCAAGCAGGTAAGTGTGACCTTGCAACTTGCAAATGGTGTCAAAACCTCCGGCAATACCGGTCTTTTGTCTATGGAGCTCTCCAATACATCGCGCGTGCTTGCCAATTGGTTGGAGAGAATCAGAGCCACAGGAGTGCATGGTGCAAATGCGCGTCGTGAGCTTGTTGCCCAGTCTCGCGTCGACAAAGTATTGCGCGAGAGATTATTTGGTGCAGGCGCAAAAGTCTCGGACATTCCTCAGGACGATCAGATAGTTTCTGTACTTTCTCAAAGACTGAAAGATGTGAATCTCGAGCACAAACAGTTAATCGACAATTATGCACAGAACGCAATCGAGAAGATGGCTTACGCTCTTGATTCGAGAGTCGGAAGTCTTTTGCGCAAAGCTGCTTCCAAGGACAAAATTGAAACATCTGCAATTTTGTATGAGCCTAAACCTGAGGCTGTAAGGCGCTATCAAGAAGCCATGCCCATGTTCAGCGATCAGAATATCGAGCGATTTTTATTGCTTGGATTCGAGAAGCTTGAGTCCGCTCCAGTCTTCGATCCAGAGAAACTGGCTCGATATAAGGGAATCGAACAGCATCTCGAACTTTACGAAATGTTAGAGCTGAGAATTCAAAACCTGGAGTTCAAGCTAAACCGAAGAGGAAAAGCCACTTCGCCCGAGCTTGAACTGTTTAAGCAACAGCGCGATATGGTTTTGAAAGCCGTAAAGGCAGACCCGATATTCGATGAAGCCACACGTATGCTTGGCGTTTATCAAGAAATTGCCGACTCAATTTATCCTGGATTGAAGTTGCAAGTCAATTTGCGCCCTAGCTCAGCCGGTTCTTATGCTTTTGGAACCAGAAATCTTTATTTGAGCATCAAAACATTGGCAAGCTCGGGCAAAGAAATCGGAGCAACTTTAAGAACCCTTATTCATGAGATTACTCATGCGGTTCAAGACGATCTCGTAATTCGCAAAGCTGCTCATGATGTTTTTTCTCGCGGCTCGAAAAAGGCTTTTGATCTTCCTTCGATGCAAATAATTGCAAGCAACCCCGAAAAATATTTCAAACGAGTAGCTGATCAATTCAAGCGTGATACAAAACTCAATCTCGATCACGATCGTTATCTGGATGCAGTGGAGAGGCTGAAAAACTCTCCCGATTTGAATGCGGCGGAAAGAAGTCTAGTTGATCAGATCATAGACGATAAGCAGGTAAACACCACTGCTGCAAGGCATAATGCCGAAATCAAGCTCAACGTCGTGAAAGACGATTTGGGTCGTTTTCCTAAGCGGAAATACAAAAACCTGGTTCAAGAATATTTTCAGACCTTTAAAGACAATAAAAAAGAAGCTAGATATTTACTCGATTTCGTTTTTACAGATCCTCGAATATCTCCAACTTTGCGCTTATGGAAAAATTCGCGTCGCGACAAATCTGGTTTTTCTGCTGTAACGGAGCAATTCGAGCAGGGAACAAGACAGCACTGGCAGTCGTTGCTTGAATCACAAGTCGAGCAAGCTAGTGCCAGGATTGATATTGCACTTTATCTCTATTTGACGAGCAGAGTAGAATCGGATGCTTTTATTTCGATGTATCGAGCGCGCCAGATACAAGCACAGCTAATCGAGCAAGGCAAATTGAGTCCTGACACACTCAGTTCGCGAAGCATGTTCGACAAGAATTTGTTTGAGGATGTGAAACCTCAAAAAGCGTATAGAGGCAGCTCTGAAAATATATCAGGCTGGGCAATAGAGCGCCCTCCTCTTGGACCAGATGACGTTCCTGAAGTTCCAGCTCAATCGGTGCATCGTATATATGACGCAGATAGAATGATTGCTCTGGCATCTCAAGCGCCAGGTTGGGACGCTTCAATGGAAGCTGCGGTGCGCGAATTGGCGGCTAGACAAACCGAGTTCGATGCCGCGAGCGACCAGGCAATTTCCATCATGGAAAAATTGATTGCATCGAATAATGTTTCGCACAAAACTCTTGTAGAAGCAGCAGCTTCTGTTACTCCTATCAATCATACCGAACCAGACCTGGTGGCATTGAGTGATGCCATGAATCGATTCTGGGAGGCAGGTAAGACTTCAAGCACTATCTTTGCTGAAATTTCAGAAAAATCCAAAGCTGTTTCTGAAGTTTTGGCACGACAAATTTATGTACATACTGAAATTTCGCCAGTTCAAAAACGTCTTGCCGAGCTTACTCACGTTCCGGCTAGAGTCGAATTTACACCTAAAGAAATGCGTTCGCTGCGCAACTTTGTCTCTGAACTCAATCAAGACGCTGCCGACAATCTTGTTCGTCATCTCAATGAACCAGAGGTCAAAGCGCTATTTGAGACAGATTACGAGAATCTTTTGAAAGTTGCTGATTTCACCCTTGCTGAAGTTCAGACTGGTTACTCGACCATGATTTCTATATTGAGCCATCTGGATCCCGAGTTTAAAGAACTGAGTGCTAATGTCAGAGACATAACTCCAGAAATATTGCGCATGCATCTGGACCGAATCAAATCTTTAAGACCCGAGATGGCCAGCGAGCTGGATATCGTTTTCCAGGGGTATCTATTGAATCGAACTATTCATGCAGCCATGGTCAAAAGGCTGATGGAAGACGCAAAGCCGCGCGGTGTCATGCTGCAATATGTGTCTATGAATTACTCGCCAACCATGCCTAGAAGACTGGTGGCGCCTGTTCACACCATTGAAAAAATGCATGCTTCATATTACGTGGGGATGGGCTTTGAGCGTATCAATTTGCGCAGTGTGTTAAGAAGGGGCATTTCACCCGAACTTCCAATTAGCATTTTGCACGAAGACGTGCACGCCTGGACCGATGCATTGATAGTTCGCAGTACGATGCAGCAAGTCTTGCGCGACATGGGAGTCGAGGTTCATCCATCTATAAAATTAGCCAGTCTGAATACTCGTCTGGTAGAGATGATTTTCCCTGAAGTTCAAAAGAGATATCTGCAAAAAACAGGCCGTGAGCTTGAGCAAAGATGGTATATGGAAGTGCTTATAAGGAGTGCCAATAAGCGATTCATGTCTTTGCGCTCTGAGCGAAGAGCTGACACTATCGCCGACGCACTGAAAAATAATTTCAATCCAGAGACACGTTCAAGAGAGCTTAATGAACGGCTCTTAGGGCTTTTACACGTACAAGAAGATTTGCGTTCTCTTGATCAAAATCGGGGACAGCGCGCAGTAAATATCATTCTGAACATAATGACCGATCAAAGCGATCGCGCTGCTGAATTGCGTCAGAGTTTGTTTGGTAGCACACAAATCAGTAAAGAGCATCTCGATGCTGTCACCAATCAGGTACTCAAATTTTTAGATAATCCTTCTGGTGGCGAATATTTCGAATTCTTTGCGAATTTCGTGGAACCAAGCGTTCAAAAGCTCGCTTTGGAAATCAGAGATATCTTCAAGCAGTATCTCAACAATCAAACCGAACGCATGGCTTTCATTTTGATGGACCAGGTAAATGAGGCGCTTGGTAAATTAAAACCACGTTTTTCTGCGTCGGATCATTCTTTGAGCGTGGGTAGAATGCCAGGTGAAAATTCATCGCCACCTGTGCGCAGTGTTCGAAGTACCGAAGCTGAAGCGGTCCGCGCCGATATTCCAAGATTCAATGTTTCTGCTCACAGAATCAACGATGAGATTTTCTATGACTTCGACGACACCTTGAGAGCTGCTTTAGCAACTACTATTGCAAGAGCACGAAGTGTGTGGGGCAAAGATTTGATGCCTGATGCACGTGCTGTGCTTGCTGTGCATACTCAGTATCAGACGATAAGAAACAAGCTTTTAAATTACAGGATTTTGCTTGAGCGACAGGGCTTCTCCCGTTCTAATATAGAACAAATTATGGCTCGCGATTTGCCAGAGTCTCTACAAGAGCTTGCCAGGCTCAAGAGTATTCTCGATAACGATCCTGCCATGGAACTCAAACGATCTCTGGATCTTGCAGTTGCCGATTTGAATGAAAGTTTCGCTCGTTTTGCAACTGATCTGGAAAGACAAGCCAGTCGCCATGATTATCCAGCAATTGCTCGAATGAAATTGGCAGAGCAAAATATGTCTCAACCATTCAAGATTGAAGCGACAATGGATCCGGTGCAAGTAGGCAGCTATGGTTTTGGTACTGGTATCACCAGACTGAGCTACGAAGATATGCTTTCCAGATGGGGCAGCGACTTGTTGCCTGAGCGTCTTGCTCATGAAATGAAACATTTACGTCAGGATCAAATCATCATTCGCCATTTGATTGAAAATGAATTTGGTTATATGCCCTATTCTTTAAGCGATGCGCAGGCTCGGCGAATAATAGACAGATATCGTGCAGCAACATCGGGACTTGCAAATTCGTATTACGGTTTAGATCTAGACCGTGCCTGGCTTGATGAAGTCGTACATCGTAGTGGGGGACGCCGTCTCACCAAAGAGCAATTTGATTATGCGCCGATGTTTATGCGCGATATCCAGAATTATCAGGCGTTTTCTAAAGTCGCTCAAGAATTGCAAGCCGAAGAAAGATCGATTGAGCAAGCAATCAATCTTTTGAGAATCGATTCACAGTCGTTCTTTGACGAGTTGGATACGCTTAGATGGTCGGACAGATCTTTCTTGATGACTGCATTTGGCACCATAGACAATGCTGTTGCTGCCAGGTCTTATCGATATGATCCGGTGCGACTGGAAAATTATTTATACACACGATTGCAGCGGACTAAGGCTCAATACGAGTCAAGCTACAAGAGTTATATCGAGCGTTTGTCTGAAGTTACAGCGCACATAGAACAGCAAAAAATGCGCGACTTGCATCTAGTCGACAATGTTGAACAGCTCACCAATGATGAAAGAGTTTTCTTGTCGAGAATTTGGAGTCGAAACGATAGTCCTTTGCCAGGACAGATGGAATCGGTCAATGTCGCATCGGGCGGTGTTGCTGAAATATTGAGCAAAATATCTGGTCTGGAAGACTTCAGGCCCGCCCACGCAGATTTTGTCCGAGACATTGCTCGCGTTCGCTCTGATTTTGAAAGTACACGAGGCGAGCTCGAATATAGAATCAAAGAATTGTTTGCTCGTGGTTTGAAACCAAAAGATCTATTTGGCGGCAAGCAAATCCACAAAGATTTGCAAGAGCTTTACGATAAACACTGGCGACTTGGTGTTGAACTTGCCGAATTACATTCAATGTTCGCCAAAGATTCAAGACCTGTTTTCACTGCTTATATCGAAAGCAAGGTAAAACAAAATCCTAATTGGCAACTTGAAAAACGTCTGGCAGATTTACTTCAAGAACCAGAAGCTCGCCCCTTCACCGAGGCAGAGATGGCTGAAGCGCGAGCTATCGTAAGTGGTTTGCATCAACAAAATGCCGACCGGCTTGCAAGTTCTGCTCGTAATTTGAATAACGACTGGACCGAAGACCATTTGATTCTAATCCGCGAGGCTGATCTACATAAAACAGAGCTCAAAGACGCATACGCAGCGCTGGCAGAGCATCCCCTCGTTGCCGCGAGGCAGCCAGACCGAGCGATTGCCAATGGTCGACGAATTGATCACCTGTTGCAAGTCGCTCGCAGCATCAGGGATATTCCAGATGAGCAAGCTGCTCATTTGCAAGATTTGATTTTGAATCTTGAATCTAAACGTTTGATGCAATCACTATATACAGAGCGACTGTTGTCAGTCGAGCAGTCGCGACTGCGTCAGTTGCAAATAATTTCTAACAGTTATCCAGACAATTTGCCAGTGCGCAAATTGCTCACTTTGCAAGGAAGAGACCAGACCATTGCTGGTTATCTCAGTGGAAGCGGGCTTCAGTTCCATCAACGTGAAAATCTGATGCGCCGCGGAATCCCATTTGATCTGCCAGCTTCAATGCTGCACGAAGATGTCCATGCTTGGTCGGATGATTTAATAGTTCGTCATGCTATTCAAACTGTTTTGAAAGATAAAGGAATACTTGGCGATGCCACCAGATTAGGTGATATCAAATGGCATCAAATCAAAGAGCATTTCCGTGATATCAGCAAATATTACGAATCGCTTCATGACCGCAGTCTCAACATGAAATGGGTCAAGCAGATTTATTCTGCTGGACGTCAAAAAGAACTTCTGACAGAAGAATTCCATGACCTGGCGCGAACACTTGCTCTGAGTGCCAGATCGGCAAATCTTGCTGAGGCCGCACAAATAAAGAACAATTTGCGCTTTACTCTAGAATTGCAAGATTCGCTCAGAGCAACGAATGCACCAGACTTTGTAAGTAATATAAATGAAGTAGTTCATTTCCTTTCTCAAAACGACTTGCGTCACAAGCAAATGCGTCTGGTATTGACTGGCAGTGAAAATTATCCCGATAGCCCGGTTCTGACAAGAATGCTTGCTGCTGCAGAAGAGTCTGGTGATTACAGCGCAATCTCAGCACATTTGAGTAGTGTCGTTGACGGATTTCTCCAGCATCAGAGTGCTCAGTATCATAGAATCGTTCAAGAATATCGAAATAGCATCTACGAAAAGATTGCATATGTATTGATGGAACAAGCCAGCAAATCGATGGAATCGATAGAGCCTCTGGTGTTGCCTGCTGCACCTGGACCAAGACAAAGACACGATTTCTACACCATGGGCAAAACTGTAGAACAGGTCAAACAGGATAATTCACGTCTGATTGTAGGTGCCACTACATCTGGTGGAACGGTGAGTAAATCAGCCGATGGAATTCTCATTGGTAAAGGCGAAGTCGCAGCTTTGGTCAGCCTGGATGAGAATGGGCTGGCTCATGTGACATCGCGCGTCGAAGACGGAATTATAGTAACCAGAACCAAACTAGATGGAAATACAATCGAGTTTGCTGGTGAATCAATCAAGCTGGAGCCAGGTGACAAAATCAGTGTCAATGGAGCCGTTTTCGATTTTAACGAAAAGTCATTCGGCTATGCCATTCCTTATCAATTGGGGCTTGGTAATTATATTTTCGAAAGTGCAGGACAACCCATTAGAGGTCGAATCAACAGTAATAAATTGCGTTTGTTTATAAATTCACAGGGCGAATTGGAAATGTCGAGTAAAGTTTCCTCGCGCAATCATAAGCTTCTTCAAGATGTTTCAATCGAGTATCGAGCTGACGGACCTTATATTGTTCCTGGTTCGAACGCCAAAGTAATAATAGATGTGAAATTCATAACGCAAGCCACTAAGCTCGATGTCGATACGCCAGTCATTATTATTTCCAATGAGGGTGGACGCAGAGCCGAGTTTCACTTAGTCTCCAATCATTCCCACAATTCATCAAACTCGAGTCATCAACCTCAAGCTCTTGCTTCTACACCAAAATACACCAACAACCTGATTGATTCGCAATACTGGCATCATCCGCACGCTCCTACACAAATAGCAGTGCTGGAGAACAGTCTTGAACATCTGCCATTGGGTCTGACAGATTTCCTCAAAATAAACCAGTACAAAATTGTTCTTTCTGCCACTCCAGGAGACAAAGTTTTACTAGACGTTCCTAGTAAGACTATATTCGTATCTGCTTCGCTTCTTGTGCCTAAGAATACGGATTTGGTCGCTCGACAAATTATCGAGGCAGTGACGCCTTCATTCTTGAAACAGAAAAGTGCTGTTATCGATCGAAAAGTGATATCGAAAACTTTGAAACGTGATATCGACAAAATTTATTCTCAAAACAGCGAATCGTCTATCCAGTTTATTTTCGCTCATCATGCTGATGTCATAGGGCCAAGAGCTGGTCGTAAACTGATGACGAGCGAAGTGAACGAAGAAGCGCTTTTTGCTCAGATGATTAATGCGATTAATATTTTGAATAAATATGGAGAAGGGTTAGATCATCGCGTTCTCTTCGACAAGCATGGTATCAAAGCTATCGCTGAATACTACCATCCAGGCTACAAGAATGACGAATTGACCAGAGCACTCATTCTCATATATCACTTTAGAACGTTCCACGAAATGGTCAAAATGCAATTGACTGAGCTAGATCGCTCTTTCTTGCTTGGTCGATCGCTCGAGCGTATCGAACTCGATTTGCCCATCGAAAAGTATGTCAAAGTAAAACCTGTTCGCGCCATCGTAGTCACGACAAATGGCGTGCCTACCAAAAACTGCAAGGTAGGAGATTATTTCATTTATTCGAGTCGTCGAATGGATAATATCGGTTATCCAGTCGCTCGCGAAGATTTTATTCGTGAATATGTACCTGCACCCGGGCTACCTAAACAATGGTTCAAATCAGAACTTGTAGAAGCTCAAATTTTGACAGAACCGCTCGTCATAAAAGTCGGCTTGAACCGAACGGGCGGATTCATTACTCAGTATTTCGAAGCTGGTGATGTTCTTGTCACCAATAAAGCGCGAGACACGCAGTATGGCGTGAGCAGACGACATTGGGATGAATTGTACGCGCCATATACAAATGACAGAAGCCAGCCGCTGCATCCACTGCTTGTGCCACCATCAAACTTCCCCATCGTGCAAATGTCTGATCGAATGACCAGACAGCGCTGGGAACAAAATGGTGAATACGGCTATACATATGTTTTTAAAGAGAAAGACCATGTGCGCACAGTGATCCAAAACGCGTCTCGTGGTTTGCGCGAAGAGTATGTGGGAAATCAGCTTGAGGTCACTACAAGGCGCATCTATTCTAAAGATCACAGTTTGCTCGTAAGAAAGAAATTCAGATACGATGACGGTGTGCAAGCGCACAACAGACCAGAAATTCATGACACTGTCAGTCAGTTAGAATCGGACCCATCATTTGCCAAAGCCCGTGAAGTGGCTATGAGTCACAAAGTTGAATACGATTCTGCATCTGCTAAAGACCGAGCCGAAGACAGAAGAATATTCAAGCAACGTTTCAGAGAATTGATGAAGTCGTCTGAGCGTTCAGAAAATCCCAGGCTTGATGTTTTTATAGCTCTTCCGGGTGCTGGCAAAACGACTTTGATGAAGCGCATCAGAGACACGTTCAAGTCGATGGTGGCAGAATCGGATGACATCAAAGAAATGCTTCCTGGATACCATATTCAGTTGACACCAGAGCAAGCAGAAATCATCGGTGAGAATTTCGCAACTGTAAACGGTCTTGGTGCCACTGCTTTGATGGAGCGCAGCAATAGAATAAATGACCGTGTAATCAGAATGGCTATGCGTCTTGGTTATCCTTTGATAGTAACTGGAACCGGAACGGGTGATATCGGCTGGACCAGAAGTTTGATGCAATCTGCTAAAAGCCAAGGACGCACAATCCATTTGCACATGGTCGAGATTGCACCGCAAGAATCTACTATTCGAGTAGCCAACAGATTTAGACAGGACAGACGTTTCGTTGACCCGCGCTTCATGATCTCGCACGGACATATCCCGCGCGACAATTTCCGTAAGCTTGTCGAAGGCGGATTTTTAAATGGCAATTATATAGACAGTTACGAAGTGGTAAACAATTTCAGTTCTACTCCAGGACTGATTGAATCAGGTAGAAGAGTCAAGCATCAGATTCAGACCAATCAGGCGACCCAGGCTGTTAATCAAAATACCCAGCCTCGTCAAATAGCATCGGGTGATGATGGACTTGTGTTTAGCGTGGCTGGATCGCGCGAAGTCGCAAGCATAAATTCTAAGCCTCAAGCGCCAAAACTCGACTCCAGGTCGGACTTACCCGCAGGTCAATCAAAACCCCAATTTGTATCGTCGATGCAGCGCGCTGACAGTCCCGAGCGACTCAAGCTTCAATCTGAAGATGGCACTGAAATTGGTGGTCAATTAGAGCCACATGTTCAAGTTTCATTTAACAGACAATCTGGTCAATTTGAAATTGCACCAAAAGAAGCAGGCGAATATCGTCTTTATAAGCTTACGAGCGAAACCACTTACGAAGAAATTACTGATCTGACCACGGTCAGGCCCGGTGAGCTTTTTGCTCTGGATCGTAAAATTGATAATGAGAATTTTGTTCCAATAGTTTTCCGATTGGATGCAACTCCGTATCATCAATGGGTTGGATTGGAAGACGGCATTGGTCTCTACTCGTTCAGGAGTTCTCAAAGCAAGGAGCCACTGAACTTCAACGCCAACAGTGGAAAAGTGGTGGCAAATCCTTCGTCTGGTGATCTTTATATACAAGGACTGTCAAGAAATAACGAGTTTGCTTATGAGCTTAGACCGGATGGAGTCTACATAAAACCTCTTAGTCAGGACCATACAATTCATGTAAGCGATTCTAATGGACGCGTCCGTATCTCTGGGCTTACCAGGTTGGAGCTTGATAAACAATACGACTTTGGTCCGAATCTCAGATTGAGTTTGAGCGAAAACCGTCATATCAGTCGACTGGGCGACATACTTCACTCTACCACCAAAAATGGTGTCAAAGGAAAAGTGGTCGGTTTCAGCATGCAAGGACTGCCTGTGGTGCGTCTGGCCGAAAATCGCCGTTTCAATGACAGTCAATTATTTGAGCGCGGAATCATTGAACAGAATTTTGGAAATGGTGTCATTGTAAAACACGAAAGATTGACGACCGAAATGTATCCGGCTCAAATCGTGATTGATGGCGAAGTAAAAGATGTTCTGGTAGACAGATTTACTCATGGAGTTTACATACGCTCAAGAGCGCAAGACAAAGTCATTCGGCTTAGAGGTTTTGAAGCTGCACCAGCAGCTGAAAATTTTGGAGTTGAACATAATTTGTCCTTTACTGCTTCAAACGGTAAGCCTCGACAATTATCGGTTTATTCCAAAAATACATCCAGCCAAAGTACACAAGCACTGTTGAATTATTTAAGCGATCCAAATAACCAGGAAGTGCTCGAAACTCTTTTCAATCAAAAGCTAGTCATACGATTTGGACGCGATGCAAACGATGTATACAAAGGTCATGCCAGTGAAAAGCTGCCAGGACAGGACGTTACATATGAAGAAACCATTTTTAGCGTGCAAAATGGCCATTTCAACCTGTTTGAATATGCTAAAAATTCTGATGGTAATTTCAGCCCCGCGGACTTCATCTCAGGACTCGAGACTATTCTGAGAGTGAGATTGGATAAAGTTCAGCGTAATTCAGATTTCAACTTGAACGACAGGCGTTTTCTTGCTTCAATCAAAGCCGATTTCGACCGTTTGAGCACAGAAGAGCCTCAACTTATCGAGTATCTGCAAAACCATTATTTGATGGGACCGGATAGTCCCAGCCGCTCTGCTTTCATTTTCCAGGAAGCACTGGGAATTCTCCATGGACTTCGCGAACAATCTGTATTGGACCGCGAGCAATGGATTTCTTATTTTCCCGCGACCATGGCGTACGCTAAAGACTGGTTACAAGATGTACGTTCAGGCAGAAACAGACTGCGCTATGAAACTGAAGACAATATGAGTCGATTCAGATTCAAGCTGAATGGAAGCGAGCAAGAAATTGGATATACGCCCGCTGGAAAAGTCATAAACTTTGGGCTCAATAAAAATGGTGGGGTTGATTTCGAGAATCCAGCACTTTTTAACGGCAGTGTCGAAGTCGATAGATACGGCAATCCCTGGATTGTAGCTCATCCTCAGATGCCCGCCCCGATTGTAATAAGAAACGGTTTCCCCATTCATGTAAATGGTCGCTATTTGCTTAGACAGGGCGATTCGATTGGATTTGGTAGGATTGTCAAGAACGGAAACAGAATTCACTTCGAAGGTCGAAAAGTCGAGGTTGAATGGAATGCTTTTCATCAATCAGTGCCGTTAGAAAATGGTCTTGGTGCCTGGGAATTTTTCTTGCCTGAAAATCAGACCAGGCGTGATTTCACCAGTAACAGACAACCATTTTTGCATCCATTTACAAGACGCGCTATGGATGGAGTGTTTGTCGAAAGTCATCCGGATGCACCATATCTGGTGTTGACCAGGGATAGCGAACTTTATCTGAATGACCGACGAATTCCAGGACCCGATACTCCTTTGGGTGAAGTCAAAATAGCGTTGCAACATGGCGACGAAATTCGCCTGGGAAGCAATGCCAAAAATCCGAGCGTAATTCTTTCACACAAATCACTAACTTACAAAATAGGAGATACCGTTAGATTGTCTCGCGAGCAATACGCCGAGATTACGGGACTTTCAGCCAATATGGTTCCGGTTGTAAAAATGAAAGGCACCACTTTCATCCCGGCAGTAGATATGCCAGCACAAATAGATCTCGTGTCTGTGCACGACAAATCGATTGTAGCAGCTTATTCCACTTCTTCTGGGCATCGTCGCACTTTCGAATTGATGAGAGTTAAGATTCAAGAGCAAGGCAGGAACGATATGGTTTTTGCCGATCCTTATACGGGTGTTGTTTATCGAGCTTCAAACAGTCGTGGTGATCAATTCCAGATTGATCCTCAATTGCAGTTGGTGCTCAATCCTATAGCGACAATAGGTCGTGAGATACCGCTCAAGATTTCGACTAATCTGTTTGGCGAGCAAACACTGCCACTCTATTTCAAAGGCTTGAAAGACAGTCAACAGCAATCGCTTTATCAAGCAATCGCGCAAAAGTCGAATCCTTATTTCCTCGAGTTTTTACGACAGACTCAAAGAGAAATTTTATTCGATCAAAGTCATTTTCGCGCCGGACTTTCGGCTGATCAAATAGTCGATACTATGTTCTTTGAAATTCTGGCTCAAAGAAAATTAGCCCAATTGAATCCGTCCGACATAGAATTTCTGACTGCAATCAACGCCGATTGGCAGAGATTGAATAGTTCAAGTCCAGCCTTTGCCAGAGAACTTTCTGGGATATTGAGTGGAACTGAAAGTGGTATCGCCAGAATTAGCGAAGCCGATGCTTTTACGCTTGCGCAAAGTATGTTGAAAGCGCTGATATCCGCTGACTCGCCTGAAAGTTTGATGCATGCAAATGATTGGAGTAAAGCTTTCCCCGAGTCCAGACGTTTGATTCTAGGGTGGTTAGTTTCGGATACCAATCCTAGGATAAGCTCTTCAGCACAGGTTCCAGACAATCTTTCAAGACTGAGGTTCTCCAGAGCAGGCGAAGAACTGGGCGATGCTCTGGAATTCGAAGTGCCTGCAAACCTGGCAGACAAGCTGATAATAGATACTGATACCTCAGGAAATATTTTTGCAACACCCATACCTGGTGCTAGTGCGGTAATTCTTGTTCGCAACAAAATGACGCGAGTCTTGAGTGAGCGCACTATGTTGCAGCGAGGAGATATTTTAGACGAGTTCCAGAGAACATCTATAGATCATCATGAAAAGATGGGAACACGAATCACCTGGAAAACTTATGACCAGTATCTATCGGTGCAAAGAGGACTTGGTCGCTATCATCTGGTTTCTGGTGCCAAAACATCTCCTCATCAAACCTTCGACTCGAATATCGCATTTTTGAATGATCCAGTCACTGGACAAAAGCTTCCTGGAGTGTCGTTTAGGATTTATCCAGAAGGCGTGCGACTTCAAATTTCGCAATCGGCGCCTCCTGTATTTGTTAATGGACATCAGGTCAATGGCACCTTGACTATAAGTCATAACGACAGGATCACTATAGATAGAGCGAGGGGACCTTATGTAACTCTGAAAGAAAAACGTATTGAGCCTCGTTATGACGAACTCATGCGAAACCAAGATGGTTTCTATGGTCGAGTAGTTGGTTTTGTTGAAGGATTGAAGCCCGTTGTCAGAGTTCTGGACGATGGCGGAGAGGGAGAACAATTAAAAATTGTTCGTATGAGTGAGCGCGTAGATGGAATGCCAGAGCGTATTTCTGACAGTTCGGGCGAGCTGTATTTATATAGAGTGCTGGATACTAATGAAGATGAGCGCTTCGTCTATTATGAGCCGGGGTCGGGCAAATTCTTTCATCCGTCCCAAACGAGATTTAAAACCAGAGGAGAGCTCGATCCCACTCTTGCGGTTTGGAGTGAAAATAATTCTCGAATACTTGGCGATAAACGTCAGATTACGATTGATACCAGGCATGGTGAAGAATTTACTTTTCCGTACTTCGTGCGCGGCATGAGCGAGGATGCTGCAGAAGATATCATGCAAGCATGGAAAGAAGAGATGCCACCTCAGGTATTGCGCTTCTTGAACAAAGCCAATGTGGATTTGATGTTCTATGCTGACGCGCATGAATATTCAAGCACTGTTGCTCGGACTCCGATTGCCGGAAGCAAGGGATTGACGATGGAATCGGCATTGGGACTGTATAATCGAAACGATCTTGGCGTTTATCATATACAAAAAATCAAGTCAGGACCAACCCGACCATTTTCTCTGGTTGATACCGAGACAATGATTGTAACTTCTTTCCATGAAGCAGGCCATGCCGTGTTCAGCTTGCTTGGATTGAGAGAAGCAAGCAATCAACGTCTGACTCGCATAATGAAGCGAATGATGGATCGCGACATAGACAAACTGTCGGATGAAGAGAGGGCCGCAAAAGATTATTTCCTCTCATGGCGCAAAGGTGGCAGACATACCGATGAAAATCTTGCTTATGAAGAACTATTCGTAGAAACCTTTGCGCACATGCTGCGAGGTCGAGCTGAAAATCATGAGTTCATGGGTAAATTGCCTAATACGATTCAATTTGTCGAACATGTACTGGATTATTTGCAACGAAATCCTGAACCGGTTAAAGCGAACCGCGCGCGCTTTAATCCGGACGATTTTTTTGCAAGAATTGAGCAGGGATTGGAAGACAATCACTCATTTGCTACGCCACGCACCAAACCTGCAGTTCGCCTCGCAAAGCTCGACGTGGTTCTTGGTGCTGCAGGCTCACAAACAATTGCTCACCTGGGCTTCCTTGAACAGCTAGCGGCTCGTGGTGTCGATCTTTATGATCCAGGGCGGAGAATTACTGGTGTCTCTGGCGGTGCTATCGTTGCAGCCTTTATTGCTAATGGTTTCAAACCAAGCCATATTAGACAAATCATGTTGAACGATCCTTTGTTCAGACCATTTGATTCGCTCAATAATATGATGAGTAATGCCTGGACCGGCACAATGTCTGCGCTCATGGGCAGACCACCCAGCATGCGCACCTGGGTTGAAGACGTCGTCAGGACTTACAAGTTGGAGCCGAAGCCTAATCTCAGGATTGCAGCTGCCGAAGTATTGAAAGACGGAAAGCATAGAGAATTTATTTTTGCCGGCGATAACTTACGCACACAAGACGACCTGGTTCTTGCGCTGACTGCAAGCACTGCTGCTGTAGACATGATGATCCCAGCAGTCAGGTACGTGCATAACGGCAAAACAATCGAACTTGTAGATGGTGCTTATTTCAATCCGATTGGTGATGCAGGCGGCGACAGACCAGCAATTGCTTCTCATGTCGGTGCTGGAAGCAATCCCGAAGCTGCACGTCTTTACAGAGAGCGACCGATTCCTAAGCGCGATAACTTGATTGTGGTCGATACTGGTGTTGCTGAAATTGATCTTGCATCGTTCCATCTGACTGCAAGACAAAATGAGCAAATGATTGAGTCTGCTTTTGAAAAAACTAAGACAGCGATTGATCGAGCGCGTAACGTGACAATGCATGATGTTCGATTGCTCAGGCTAGATCAATCAATTGCGGATCAGTCGCTCATGCAGGTTTATCAAAAGCTCTATCCCCAATTGAGTGTTTATGCTTTCAACGATCTTGCAGTCAGGCTCGATTTGCTTGCAAGTAAATGGGTAGACGATGTGCCCACGCTTTTAAACGAGCGATTGGCAATTATCGACAAGTTAGCCTTGAAGCGCAGACAATCGGCACCGCAAGAAGAGATGCAGGCTCTGGTATCGAAGCTGAAAGATGTTTCACAACAAATTATCGAACTGAAAAAAGCTCGATTGGCTGAAGTTACTGAGATTTTCAAAGAATGGTCTGGCGAACATTCTTTGCCTGAACTGAATGGATTCACTCTGCTCAAGAACAGGGTTTTGATGGAACGAATTGCTGGCGGTCGTTACGACGTTGGCAAAGGTGTGCTTTCGGTTACCGAAGATTTGCTCTTTTCTCCAAATGCGCAGGAGCTGGCATATTACATCGTTCATGAAATGACTCATGCTTTGCAGGATGATTTGTTCTTGCGTCTTGCCATGAGCAAGGTTCCAAACTTAAAGGGCGCTGACGCCAAGGCGCGAGTCAGTGCAGCCTATAAAGAATTGACCAATCAGGAGATCGATCCTGTCTGGCGCGATCGTTTGATGGAAAGAGCACTTAAACGCGATATCCTCATAACCGATTTTGAAATCACTCAAGCTGCACGTTTAGAATCTTCGATGAAATATTACGCTGGTCTTTCAGAAGAATTGGCTCAGGCTGTGGTAAATGCAGGTTTTTACGAGCGATCTTTAGGCGCATTGCTTAAGCCTGATGGCGAAAATTTCTTCGCACATATTCTGAGTATCATTGAAAATGAAGGTAGGTCTATCGAGTCGTCTCGCGGCGCTTCAGCCTATTTTGGATACAAACTTCCTGATGCCTTGAGAAAAGCATACAAAGAAGGTGGCGTAAAATCGCCGAATTTCAAGACCCATTATTCGAATCTGCTGAAAGAAATGCAGGACGAACTGACCAGAACAAACAAACTTATTCATGAAATCGAGGCGCCGTATCATTTTCAAATGGTCGAGCGTGATGCTGTTGTCGCGTTGCAATACAAAGAAGGCGGTATCCAGGCATGGATGAATTATTTGCTTCCAGCTAGAGAAGACATGATTGGTGTCAGAATCAATTCGCGTTTAGATGATCAAAAACTGAGACAGTTGCTTGATGATCTCGTAGATCCACATTCGGGCGAAATTTTGCAAGTGCAAATGTTTGGAATGGCTGAGCTTCCAGAATCAATTTCAATAGTCTTGAACGAGTACAGATTGCTTTCAAAATCACGTCTTGGCATAAGTCCAGAAAAAATGCTCGCTTATAAAAACGCCTTTGATGCACATATAGAAAGCTTGAATGAAGCACTTTTAAATTCGATGCGCAATTCTTCATCTGGCTTTGCAGACAGAGGAGTCGGCTATGCAAACTGGTCGGCTTATGTCGAGCGAGGAAACTTAGACTCTGCCTATCCAACGCTTAAGATATTCAATCCAGAACAGCTCATCAACGACTTATTAGCGGCAGAAGGCAGTAACAATAAAACTGTAGCACTCTTTGGAGAAGGTGGCATTCCGCCAGCAATAGAACGTTTGATGCGTCACTATATTTCAGCGGAAGCTGCCGCTATTCGCGGAGAAAAGACCAGAACCTTGATTGAACTTAGAAGTCTGTTGAACGATTATCTCAATCGTATTTCAGAACTCAATGCTTAGCTCTTATTTGAGCATCCCATTTGTTTGCCTGGTTGGCGCACGCCTCGCCTGCTAAATGCAAGCCACCAAGAATTGCTCCAGCTGAGGCAATTGCAATTATCTCAGGAGTCTCTGCTATCACCGCTGCAGTGGTCAGACCTAAAACAGCTACAGCTTCAAATCCTTTGCGCGGGTCTTTCTTGACGTCTTCAATTACAGCATTGAGCATTGAAGGTCCATGTTTTTGAAAATCGCCGACGGTCATTTTGCCGAACTGATATGCGTCTTCGAGCATGTTATCTATCGCTTGCATTCCAGGCGACTTGATTGCGCTCGTTTGTGATTCTGGTTTTGCGAAATTGTGTTCGGGGTGTGACATGGCGTTTCTCCTTCTATACCGAGTGATGTGCCTCAATAGCAATTTAAGCCAGGGTCTGGCACATATCACTGTTCAATTGCACAGTCTTCGATATTCAAAAAAGGTCTATCGCCCTTGGGCTTTTATAAGATTGTATTGTTTCAAAGCTTCCAGCACAGCCTCACTTGATATAGCTACAGACCTGTGTTTATAGTCGCGTCCGTGATGCAGTCCAATTACAAATGGTTCTGAATTGCTGTCGAAAGTCACGAGAGGACCGCCTGAAAAGCCACCGCGTGTTTTTGAATCACTATAAATAACGGGCGCAGTACTGTTCGAGCGCGGGTCGCGTGCCACTCCAGACTGCTGGGAGCCAAGCACTCCGCCGATACTAATATTAAGCCCGTCAGAATCGCTTTCGACTGCAACTGCTGTAGTGCCTCTCGGCACTGGACCTCGTTTCAAAATAAGATTTTTTCCAAGCTGAGAAAGTTGTTCGGGGCTGATTCCGTTTAGCTCAAGCACTGCCACATCGGTATCGGGATTTTGGTACACGAGCGTGGCTTCGAATTCCCCCTGGTTGGTTTTTATAGTTACTTTTCGATCTTGTGAAATGAAAGCTGAAATACCTGCAGGGGTGATTCCTTCCGCATCAGGTGTAGAGTTTTTGCTCAAGTTCAGAATTTGATCGAAGTTTTTGAGTAAGTGCTGAAATCTGTAGAGTTTTCCGTCTTCATTTTCGGGGGTAGATCTAACTATGTCTTCGAGTTCTTTTCTGCTGATTTGTCTGTCTTTGTTAGTATCGGCGTCACGCAAAAAACTATCTGCCAGGGTATTCTTGACCCAGGCGTCAGCAAATCCGTGGCTACTAGTCACGATTACGCGGTCATTGCCAGATGTGGGCCCCGCTGCCATATTTGGGTTCACAAAAAAACCAGTAAGTTTGCCTGGTAAAACTCCTTCAGTTTGACTCTCAACGCCAATAGTTACGACACTGTCCTTAAGACCCTCTGGAATTTTATCCACGTGGGTCATTGTATGCGGTCTTACATCCGACCAAATAGGAGGCACCACCAGATCCTTCTCAGGTATTCTATCTGGAGGTTCAGGTTTGCCTGTAGCCCAATCTAAGAAATTCGAAAACCAACTGTTAGATTGGGTCTCGGGACCTTTATCGGCCACGGTCAGGTTTTTGTCGCCTTCGTTTTCTCCGCCCATAATGAGTCCCAGGATCGTTCAATCCTTTTATTCCCGGTTGAAGCGAAGTCTATTTAACAGCTATGAACGGTCAATAAGCCGGGTTATTGTCGCTCTTTTTTCTTTGAATTCCTGGCGAGCTTTCAAATAAGTAACTACCATCAACGCAAGCGCTTTGCCCACCTGACGCTCGCTATCGTCCGCGCCACAAGCAGGCGCGGCTTCGCTTAAATGCAGGTATTTAGTGTCTATACTAGATGCCATTGTATGAATAAAGTGGGCAGCATCTTGAGGGCTTATTCCAAAAGGTGTGCGCGCGCTCGATGGCATGTCTTCAATAGAGTCCATGTCGAGTTCGATACCGATTGGATGCACGTTTTGAAGATATTTGCTTGCTTCTTTCAAGCAGTCGTCGAATGTAATGTTTTTTCTTATGGCAAAATCTTCGAATGACAGTCTCAAAAAATCGGCTTCGTCAAAGCGTTTGAGCATGTCTTTCGAATTGTAATTTTCGTGTAGACCCAGAACACAATATTTTTTCAAATAGCCGGCATCGTGCGCGTAAGTAAAGCCGTTGCCACTGTGTCTTCCTTCCATCAAGCGAAAATCGGCATGCGGGTCGCAATTTATCACAGACATCGTAAGGTCTTTTTTGCCTGTTCTTTTACGCATCGATTTTGTAACGCCTTCGATTATGGCAAAAGAATTGTTATTGCCACCGCCAATCACAACTGGCTCAAGACCAGCGTCTGCAATTGCTTCTATAATTGGTGCAATGCGCTCGTCTAATTTGGCGCATAAATTGCGCAGACCGTCTATGTCGTCGCTTTTAGCTTCGCTCATCAAATCTTCGACTTCGATTTCGCCCAGAATCAAAATTTTGTCCGCGTCCATATGAGCGTTATGCTGCATATTGAGAAAATATTGCAAGAACGCCTGCGGTCCTTTATTCGCTCCTGCACGTCCAAGATTGGCTCTGCAACCGATATCTTCTGGAACGAGCAAAATGCAATGCAAGACGCCTTCTTTTTGTGCCGCTTCAAGACGAGCACCAAGTGTTTGCAATTCCTGGGTGACTTTTACACTCTCGCCAAGCTTCGTCTCGCCAATGCGCACACTGGTGTATTTTGCAAGATCCGCTCGGGTATAGAGTTTTGCTGTTACGCCGTGTTCCATTTTTATCTCCGTTAATCAATTGCTTTAGCAGCAAAAATCAAAGTAATGTTCTTTATGATTTGCGCCACTTCTTCGATATCTGCTCTGTCCAGCCCATAGTGCGTAACTGCGCGTGCCATGCGGTTTGGCATAAATGAAACCAGAACGCCTTGAGCTTTCAATTGTTTGTGAAAATCTATTTTTAGATCAGCCGGCAAATTGACGTCGAAAAAAATCATATTGGTCTGTACGCTATCGAGATCCAGTTTTATGAATGGTATCTCCAAAAGACATGTTGCAAGATAACGTGCGTTTTGATGATCTTCTTCAAGTCTTGCAAACATATTATCGAGTGCATAACTGCATGCCGACGCCAGTATCCCCGCCTGACGCATGCCGCCACCAAGTGCTTTGCGAGCGCGTTTTGCTTTGTGTATGAAAGACTTGGTGCCGCACACGATAGAGCCTACAGGTGCTGCAAGTCCTTTGGAAAAACAGAGCTGGACACTGTCTACGTATCTAGTAAAATCGCTTATAGGTTGTTTGAGAGCCACTGCGGCGTTGAAGAGTCTGGCACCATCTAAGTGTGTTGCCATCTTGTGGTTGTATGCGATTTCGCGCACTTCGCTCATATATTCCGGGCGCAAGACTTTGCCGTCCTGAGTATTTTCCAGACAAACAAGTTTGGATACTGGGCAATGAACATCGTCCATGCGCACAGCGTTTGAAATATCTTCTAAAAGCAGTGTTCCATCGTTCTGATTTTCGAGCACGCAAGTGCTCACGCCAGCAAGCGATGCTGCCGTGCCTTGTTCCCAGGCAAAAATGTGTTGTTTGCGCCCGACTATTATTTCGTCGCCTCTGTGCGTGTGCGCCAGAATCGATACCAGATTGCCCTGGGTTCCACTTGTTACGAATAAAGCTGCTTCTTTGCCTGTGAGCGCGGCACATTTTTCTTCGAGTGCATTGATACTTGGGTCTTCACCGTAAACGTCGTCGCCGACTTGTGCTTCAGCCATTATTTTGCGCATTTCTGGGCTTGGCAAAGTGACTGTGTCGCTTCTCAAATCGAATATTTTTTCGGTCATAGTTTCTCCACTTCTCGCACGGCTTCAATGAATGTCATCAAACTTTCTGGGTCGTCACTGACGATGCCATCTACTTCTAATTTCATCAGGCGCGAAAAGTCGCGGTCGGTGTTCGCAACCCAGCCAAAAACTTTTATATTGGCATCGTGCGCTTCTTCCAGCGTGTCTTCGTTTATATGATCTTTTTGACAGTGAAAAAAAGTGGCGCCAATATCTTCGCAATAATCTTGCACCGCAGCTGGTGCCCCGACCATCAGTAGCGCTGTTTGAATTCGTCCTTTGAGTTTTTTCAAAACTCTGTGATCGAACGAGCTTACAACTACTTTGCTTGTGTCGTATCCTTCTAGCATTGCCATCAATTCTTCTTCGATATCTTCATAAGAATGAGGAAGATTTTTTATTTCGATATTGAGCATGATTTGCCCGGCGACTAAGTCGAGCACTTCTTGCAAGAGTGGTACTTTCTCTCCTTTGAAAGAAGCATCGAACCAGGCTCCAGCAGACAATCTCTTAATTTCATCGAGACTGCAATCTTTTACTTGACCAAATCCATTTGTTGTCCTTGACAAATCCTGGTCATGAAACACAACGAGCTCGCCTGTTTGCACACGTTGGATATCGAGCTCGATAGCATCGACACCAAATTCAAGACTCTGTCTGAATGCCGCCATCGTATTTTCTGGCGCCCAGACTTTGCCACCACGATGGGCAATTACTAGAGGAACGTGCATTTAGATAATGTTCAAAGATTTTTGCGGCTTGATGAAACCCATGTCTACTGTCACTATCAGTTTTGGTGGTTTCACTTCGATTTTATCGAGCGGCACTTCAAGCCCATGTTCGACACCAAGCAGTCCGTCGATTTTTTTCAGAACCAGAACGCCTTTTTCTTCAGCGACTTCGAAAGTCACCACATTTTCTTTTTTGATAAAAATGTCGCCAAGCTGCTCTTTTGTAGGATGCTGATTGGTTATTTTTATTGTGTTTGCGCTGCGAGTAATTTTTGTAACTGCGGCCGAAATCGCTTTGATAATCTGCGGGATGGCATCGTGTGAGCCGAAAGTCTCGACTAATACCTGCTCTACAAGGCTGCCTTCGAGCGGCTCGTTTTCAGGACGCTGGTGCAAAAATCTGATTACGCCCGAAAACGGGTCGGAAGCGGCACTAACTATGCGCTTGGCGTCTTCGATAATTGCTTGAGTGTCGAGCGATGTATTTTCGGTTGTCACTGACGAATCCCCACATGAGTAAGAAGGCAGATTTTACTACATTTATATGTGCCTATATATATCTTTGATCATTTTAACTGCTTCAATCTACGCTAGATGGCGAAGATGCTCTAAAATGCTAACTTTGGACCACAACTCAAGTGTGAGAAACAAAATTGTCTTTGAAGCCTGAACAAGTCGCCATAATCATTCCCGCAAGATACGCATCCACGCGTTTTCCTGGCAAGCCGCTGTGCTCGATTTCAGGCACACCGATGATTGAGCATGTCTACAAGCGCGCACTCAAAGCCAAGCTTGCATCTTCGGTCATTGTGGCAACAGACGACGAGCGCATAGCCCGCGCAGTCGAAGCCTTTGACGGGCAGTACATAATGACCCGCTCAGACCACGCAACAGGGACCGACCGTCTGGCTGAAGTGGCAAGTAAAATGCCCCAAATCGAAGTGATAGTCAACGTCCAGGGCGACGAGCCCTTAATCGACCCTGCCAATATAGACAAAGCAATCGAGCCTTTATTGAATGACGATAATGTCAAGATGTCGACTCTTGCCTACGAAATGACTCAAGAGCACGAAATGCAAAATCCCATGATTGTAAAAGTGGTGCTGGACAATAACGGATTTGCTCTTTATTTCTCGCGAGCTGCCATTCCCTACTATAGAGACAGCGCCTCCGACACGAGCGCGCCGATTAAGCGATTGGGACACACTGGTTTGTATGTCTACAGACGTCAGTGTTTGCTCGATATTGCAAAGATGCCGGTAGCATCGCTCGAGCGAGCCGAGCAGTTAGAACAATTGAGAGCATTGCAAAATGGAGTAAAAATCAAAGTGATGGTGGCGACCAGAAGCGCACCGGCTGTAGATGTTCCAGAAGACGTTTTGAAAATCGAAAAAATAATGAGCGAATTGGGAGCGATGTCGAAATGAAAAATTTGAAAATAGTACTCGCTATTTCATTTATTCTTGCAAGCAATACTATGGTTGCAGCTGATGCCGCGCCATTCAGACAGGGCGACTCGCGCTTGCCCAGATACGCACCTGCCGCTGGCAAATGTCTTGCACCAGCAGGAACAATGGATCCTAAAAACGTCCCTGACTTTGCTGCCAGTTCTCAGACTTTTAATGCCGCTCCCTCACCAGGTGCAAGTGGCGGTGGCTCAATTTCTGGTTCTGGTTCGGGTTCAGGTACTGGATCTGGATCTGGATCTGGTTCTGGTTCTGGTGCTGGGACCGCGCTTCGAGCTGATTTGTCTTCGTCAACAGTTCCTGTTGCCACTCGCTTCAAGCTCGTTTTGGAAAGTGCAGTCGATGCAAGAACAAGCAAGCCTGGCGACATTTTCGAAGCCCATGTCAAAGACGACATGTATCTTGGCACCACTCTTTTATTGCCGCGCGGGACACTTGTGCGCGGACGCGTAGCCAACGTAGTCAAACCGCGTCTTTTGAGTCGTGCTGCCAAAATTGGTCTGCGTCTCGAACAAATGGTTACACCAGCAGGCGACGTAACTCCGCTTGATGCCATGCTCGAATTTAAAAAAGGCATGACAAACAAACGAGGCGAATTAGATCCCGGCACCAGCTTTGGTACCAGAGTCGAGAAGAATGTTCGCAGCGTAACTGGCTTGAATGAAGACGGCAAGAACAATAACGCATTGCTAGCAGCTAATATCGCAACCCTTGGTGCACCAGCTGTAGCTACTGCTTTGGGAAGCTCTGCCATCGCCCTATTCTCTCAAGGCGATAATGTGAGCCTGGCTCCAGGACAAGAGTTAGAGCTTCAATTAACCAATGACCTCGGTGTCCAGCTCAATTAATTCGTCTGTTTTGGCAAAATATGCCACTCAGTTCATAAAAAAGGCTCAAAAATATGCCACTCAGTTCATATTTTGAATTTGCGGTTGAAATTCGGGGATTCTCGGTTGAAATTCGGGGATTTGCGGTTGAAATTCGGGGATTTTCGGACCAAGAGGGCGGCTTATCCTAGACTAATTTACTAGACCAGTTTAGTCAGGTAATAGACCGCGATAATGAAAAGGACTGCCATTGTTTTTATGCAAGTAATGGCGAAAATATCTCTGTAAGACGATTTGTGCGTTAGCCCAGTAACTGCAAGCACAGTAATTACCGAGCCATTATGAGGCAAAGTATCCATGCCGCCGGACGCCATAGAGGCTACACGGTGGACAACTTCTAAGGGGATATTGGCCTGATTTGCTGCAGCAATGAAATCGCCACTCATGGCTGCAAGTGCGATACTCATTCCGCCTGATGCAGAGCCAGTTATGCCTGCAAGGGTGGTGACTGTAATCGCTTCGTTTATAAGTGGATTTGGCACCGCGCGAAGTGCCTGGGTAAGCAGAACGAATCCCGGCATTGCAGATATTACTGCACCAAATCCGTACTCGGATGCAGTGTTCAAGCTTGCAAGCAAGGCACCTGCAATGGCTGGTTTGCTACCTTCGGCAAAGCGTGCTTTTATTTGTTTGAAGGCAAAAGCGACAATGGTCAAAATGCCTAAAAGCAAAGCGCCTTCGACCGCCCAGATAGCAGTGATGGAGGCGACGTCGGTCACAAGCGGTTTTGCATGTCCGGCTAGTTGAGCTTCGTGCGTGGTGGCGCCATAAATTTGTGGTATCAGTCTTGTGAATACTTGATTCATCACACCCACTACCAGTAGTGGCAATAAAGCAATCAGTGGATGAGCCAGCTTTTCGTCTTCGTAATGCTCGGGTTCGTTATGAAGCACGTCTCCGTAGCCCTCGCCTTTCTTCTGAGCGTCTTTGCGGCGCCAGTTCAAATAGAGCAGGCCGCAAGTCAAGATAAACAGAGCACCAATACTTCCAAGCCATGGAGCGGCTGTGGTTGTAGTATGAAAGAAAGTTGTAGGAATTATGTTTTGAATCTGGGGTGTGCCGGGAAGCGCATCCATAGTGAATGTAAAACCACCAAGTGCAATTGTGCCTGGTATCAATCTCTTTGGGATATTGGATTGTCTGAATAACTCAGCTGCAAACGGATAAACTGCAAACACCACCACGAAGAGCGACACGCCGCCATAAGTGAGCAGTGCACAGACCAGAATAATCGAAAGCATGGCGCGCTCGCTGCCGAGCAATTTTATTACTGCAGCTACAATAGACTTGGAAAAGCCGCTCATCTCGACCATTTTGCCAAAGATAGCACCAAGCAAAAAGACCGGAAAATACAAGCGCAAAAAGTTGACTAGTTTTTCCATGAACACACCAGTAAAGACTGGTGGCACAAGCATGGGATCGGTCAGGACAACGGCTAACAGTGCGCATATTGGCGCAAACAAAATTACGCTGTAGCCACGATAAGCAACAAACATGAGCAGGCACAAAGCGCCAAGAACAATGAGAAAACTCATTTTTGCGCTTTCATTTTTTGCTTAACTGCAGCCAAATTGTTCTGATAGTCTTTGTTCGCCGGGTCGAGTCTCGATGCGCGAGTGAACTCGTCAAGCGCGTCTTCATAATATCCGCGCTTCAAGAAAAGCACGCCGACATTGTTGTGCACTTTGGCATTCTTGGGATTGAGCTTGAGACAAATGCGCAATTCTTTGATCGCTTCGCGCAAATTGCCTTCGTCCATCAGCACATTAGCCAGGTTGTAGTGCGCTTCTAAAGAATAGAAATTTTTGGCGATTGCCTTGCGATAATGCTTGGCTGCTTCTTCGTATTCTTCTTCGGCTCTATATATGGTGCCAATGTTTATGTTGGCTTCGACGTCGTCTGGTGTGTGCGTCAGGTATTCTTTGAAGCGCACGATTGCTTCTTTGTTGCGACCTTGCGCTTGCAAGCACATCGCTCCAAGAAGGCGGGCGTTCCAGTTGTTTCTATCGTAAGTAAGGCACTTATTTACTTCTTTGAGCGCCAGTGTGTAATGCCCTTTTTTCATGAGTAACTTGACGCGATTCAAAGTTATGGTCGGGTCTTCGTGCGTTTTTGCACCTAAATCTTGTTCCGCTGCTTTAATCAGATTGCGCTCAGATTCAAGCAACGTTTTCTGGTTTTCTTTGGCAGTGCCTTCTTCCGAATCGTCTTCGGAATCTTCTGAAGCTTTCTTGTCCTTGCCTTGATCTTTGTCACCGTCGCTGGCATCGTCAGACAGGGTGTCTTTGCTTTCTTTTTCCAAGTCGTCGTCAGACTCGACCGGATTGACTTTGGAAGGGTCGGTCAAAGCGCTGCTGCCGCGAATGAAAGGCACGGGTCCGGAACTCAAATCGACGCTATCGAGCGGACCCTGGGCATAAGCCGGTGTGAGGGCGGGTGCATAACCGGGCAAATAGCCTGGCAAAATGGAAAATAGTGATGCAGTTAAAAGCCAGTATTTGAGCCTTTTTGTATATTGCGCAGTTGTCATGTGCGTAATGCCTTCGCGGTCGGTAATACTTGATGACTATACTACGAAAGGTGGCTTCCTTACTGGAATTTCTCTTTAGAGTCCAGAATCAAAGTGACCGGACCGTCGTTTACTAAAGCCACTTTCATGTCGGCGCCAAAGCGCCCTGTGGCTACGTTTATACCTTTGGATTTAACCTGCTCGACAAAATGCAGATAGAGCTCCTCGCCCTGTGCAGGCGGTGCAGCCTTGAGGAAACTGGGTCTGCGACCTTTGAGCCAGTCGGCAAATAGCGTGAATTGCGAGATGATGAGCGCTTCGCCTTTGATATCGAGCAATGAGCGGTTCATTTTGCCCTCGTCGTCCGAAAAGATGCGCAGGTCGACGATTTTTTGAGCGAGAAATTCGCTATCTTTGGTTGTATCGGCGTGTTCGACCCCGCACAAAATCATAAGCCCGTCTTTGATTTCGCCTGCTATATCACCTTCGATTGTGACACTGGCTTTAGTGACTCGCTGCAAGATCAGTTTCATTTATTAGTTTCTGTTTATGAGGGGTGCCAGGGTTTATGTTACCATTCGCAAATCTTAGCGGAGGCAAGTGGCTAGCCCGATGCATTTTCGGCTAAGATTAGTTCAGTCAAATCAATGACGCGGGGTGGAGCAGCCTGGTAGCTCGTTGGGCTCATAACCCAAAGGTCGCAAGTTCAAATCTTGTCCCCGCAACCAAATAAGAACGTGAATAGCGCCTCTTTTGTGAAAAGGAGGCGTTTTATTTGTGGGGTATGCACTAATGTTTGCCTTACCCTCTGCCTTACCCTGGATATTCATGTTTTCTACGTTTAGATTTAGCGTCCAGAAATTGATTTTTAAGATAACCACTCAAAATTAAGTCGTTCTGCTTAGAAATTTCATTTCTATATTGCTACCGTATGTGATACCGTAATTTGATTTCACATTTTCGCAAATAGTAAACTGAGGACGTATCTATGATCGGTTATCCAGTGCGATAATTGGTTGGAATGCTGTATAAAGTCCGCTTTTCGAATATCTGTAGCCATAAGTTTAACGAGAATCGCTGAGATGGAGATCAAAATATCAAGCCGTTTACCAATGAGAGGCGTAATTTATGCGCTTTCTGCATCCTTTTTGTTTGGAATAACAACTCCAGTTGCCAAAATACTTTTGCATAATTCGATGCCAGTGTTACTGGCTGGGCTTTTCTATATTGGCTCTGGAGTAGGTTTAACAATTTGCTTACTTACTGTCCAAAAAATGAAGTTCTCAAAAAGCGGTCCCAGTTTGCGAAAAAATGAAATGCCTTGCCTCGCAGGTGCCATTTTCTCTGGAGGAATAGTCGCACCTGTACTTTTAATGACGGGACTTGCTTCAACTCAGGCCTCTGCGGCATCATTATTTTTAAATTTCGAAAGTGTCTTTACCGCGCTAATCGCATGGTTCGTTTTTAGAGAAAATTTTGACAGAAGAATTTTCCTTGGAATGCTGTTGATTATTCTTGGTGGAGTTTTTCTTTCGGTCGATTTTTCCGTAGGCTTAAAACTGTCAAAAGGAGTTTTACTGATTGCAGGAGCATGTTTCTTTTGGGCTGTGGATAACAATTTGACAAGAAAAATTTCAAATGCCAATCCGATGCAAATAACCTGCTTAAAGGGTCTGAGTGCCGGTTTGACTAATATTTTATTAGCTATTCTAATAGGAGCAAAGCTACCATCGAATGCTGTAATTGCAGCTTCTATTTTTATTGGTTTTTTTGGATATGGTATCAGTCTAGTTCTATTTGTTCTGGCGCTTCGGCACATAGGTACGGCTAGAACAGGAGCATACTTCGGACTGGCTCCATTTATCGGTGCCATTGTATCCATTATTTTTTTAAACGAACCTATCAAGTTGCCGTTTATCGCAGCAGCATTGTTGATGATTGCTGGTCTTTGGCTGCACATAACTGAAAATCATTCTCACGAGCACCAGCACGGTGTAGTTGAACATGAGCACGAACACGTTCATGACGAGCATCATCAACATCCACATGACTTGGATGCTCCTCCGGGAGTTCCACATACTCATAAGCACAAACACGAAATGCTTTATCATAAGCATCCTCATTATCCCGACTTGCATCACGATCACCACTAAAATATTTCTGTAAGCGCGCTGTGAGTAGAGACTCGCTCACTGATCCGTCACTGTAGTGCAGAGATTGCATAATCCGAACATTTCCATAACGTGTTGTTTCAGTAAAAATCCATGCTCTTCAGAAATTCGATTTTTCCAATGAATGATTGAACACTCTTCCATATGTACGATAGTGCCACACGTTTCGCAAATAAGGTGATGATGATGCTCTCCTATTTTTACAAGCTCAAAGCGTTTTTCGCCATCTCGAAATTCGACTGATTGAACTTGTTTTTCCTTTAGTAGAATTTCTAGAGATCGATACGTGGTGGATAAGCTTGGTGCTTTAGATGAGCTTAATCGCATTCGTTCGTGAAGTTCTTGAGCGGATAATATTTCGTTGTATTTCAGAAATTGCAGTATAAATTTGCAACTACTAGGTAATTTATTCATTTAGCAAAAGTGTTTCTTTTCAGCTTGAAGATTCCGAAGTAATCTAGATTCTTAATCGCTACAGCCCTCGGAGACGCTCGCAATGAGAATTTTCGCGTGAATCAAAGTACGAACATTCTGTTCGTGATGTTCACCAATTTATAAAAAAACGATTTTTCAAATGAGTAGCGATTGTTTGGCTAGATAGAATTTTGCGCAGGGCCATTTTGTCAAAACAGATTCTAAAGCTTGGAATAACGCTTTCGTTGAATCATTAGGTAAGAGACTACGCAAGCCAGAAGATAGAATCGATACTAAAATTTCTAAGCAAGTTTGAAAGTTGCTAGTTGGACTGTCATCGCTATCAGCGCAAGATTTATGAATTAAACTGCAGCACAAATCAGCATGTCCGCAGTCGGTACACATTTCAATCTGCTTAATTGCGTGAGTAACATAAGCACTTTGCTCATTCTTTTCAGAAGTCACGCACAGACAAAAACGTGGCAAAAACGCGTTAGTGACAATGAGACAAAGAAGCAATAGGCTTAAAAGTTTTGACATGGCAAAAGCTGCTAAAAGTGAACCTTTCGATTGTAATTCCTTTAGTGCTCTTAGAATCACAAATAAGCAAACTTTATGGAGAAATGATTATCGTTTTGAATAAGATTCAGAATGAAATTCGTTCTTATCTACGGCTGAAGCAGTTTCTTCATGCTAAGTGCAGTCGCTTGAGCCTGAGCTGCAAGGAGCGACGGATCCGTCAAAACCTGCATCGCTGAAGTAAATAGGGCGGAAAGAAATTGGAAGAGTTGGGTGAGTAATCCCATTGGTCCCGGTAATTGCAGTGCTGACTCAACTAGCGACGATATTGATTCTCCAAAGGAGCCTAAATTCATCGATGAGAGATCTATCTTGGGAAGACCATTTTCAATTCCAGAGCCAAATGAAATGGAATCTGGAGTAATTTTAGCTTCGGGGAAAGAACTAGGAATTCCAGAACTTGCATCTCCCTGGAAGAGCATCTGAGCTTGGTTAGTTGTTTCCAGTCTAGCTTCCATAAACTGAACGTAGCGATCATTGAGTGCTGATGCACCTTCCATCGCTCCTTCACTTGGACTGTCTGCTATCTGAGTAAACATAGTAATGATTTTCGTTCTTGAAGTGAGTCTCGTTCGATCCGCATCATAAGCCGCGAAAGGTGGATTGTCAAGTTTCAATTTTTTGTCTATGGTTTTGAGTATGAGGGCATTCCATAGAACTTACTTTGAGTGAAATCGCATATGCGAACATGGAGAAGCTTATAGAATCTTATGTTTGTGATATATTCTTGTTGTAATTGGTTTTCAGATTGATACTGAATTTGATACCATAAAGTGATTGATTAGCAAGAATGAAAATCGTTCTTACGCCTCCCGTGGCATCGTCTTGACGCGCTGGACTTGACAATTTGCTTGAAATTTTTTACAGTCGTAATACTTACTATTTTGCAGGTTGTTTTTATGTCTGTATCGAACGGATCCACTGAAGGATTGGGAAGATCAACGTCTCGTAATTCTTTAGGTGATGCAGCTCTTGAAGTGGGTACGCAAGCGATGGAACAAATATCTTGCGAGATATTTGATGAAAGTTCTCGACAGATTTTCAAGGAAGCAAGTGAGAATTCAGCCAATGGCCCACTTCCATCAAAATTCCCCGATGGGCAAAATCTCTTGAGTCAGCTTAATATTTTAAACGATAACGCAAATCAGAATTACTCCCCCCGCTCTATTCTTGCTGCGGATGCAGTCATAGACAAGGCCGGTGCTTTAGAAACGTAGCGTCTCATTTGAGAGATAGACTAATTTCTAAGATGTCTTCAGTTGATTTTTGTATAGTTTTACAAATATCGTCTAATGGAAGATCGTTTGGCAAATCGTCAAACGGTCTTTCTATCTCTTCGGCAAGAAGCTCTAGTCCGAAAATAAAATAAGAAGAAACTGCCATCAAAACTATACTCCACCAGTGAAAAGTCGGTGCAATGAACCAAGGTAAGCAAATCACATTTAGGATCAAACCTAGCCAGAGAAGCAGTTTGTAAGAGCCTGAGATAGGAGACTTCAAGATGCGTTCGGTTGCGCCACAAATATCCAAGAGCGCTTTAGCATGTTGGTCTAATTGCATCTGCTCCCAATGATCAATTTTTCCATCCTTCTTCCATCTCTTAAGGTTTTCATATATTTTCAATACTATTGCAGATGGAACATGTTGATTTCGATCTGTTATTTTTAAAGTACTAAGAGCGCTGAAGTCGTGAATTCCTCTCAAATGCGATTTAAGTTCATAAGCGAAGAGGAAGATAAGTTGACCGAATTCAAACCGCTCTATTTCTGTAATTTCATCAGCATAACATTTGATTTTTACTGCTATGTTTCTACTCTCATTGACTAACTGTCCCCAAAGTTTTCTACCTTCCCACCAGCGTTCGTATGCGCTATTGTTTCGAAAGATGAGAAGTAGACCAATTATTGCGCTAAAAGAAACTGCAGCGTTAGCATCCGTCAGTTTGCCGCCTTTGAAGTCATGATTGTCAATTTGGCAGACAATGGCGGTGTAGGCAATAACGATGCCTAGAATTTTCCAGAGAAGAAAACGTCCTGGATTAAAATGATCGGCAAATTGATTCAAGCGTTTGTATAGATTAGTCATTTCCATTTCCGGTTTAAGTAAGTCAAATCGTTAGTTCTCGAAGGGGGAATAGTGGACAAAATTCTGATTTTTGCAACACCTCCTGTCTTGGCCACAATTATTGGCTCGGCCATCGCGCTTTTTCTAAGTCCAGGAAAGAAAATGCAGAATTTCATGCAACACTTTACCGCTGGAGTAGTTTTCTCTGTAGTTGCCGTGGAGATTCTGCCCGATATCATCAAAGTGCATAAACCACTATTCGTCATCCTCGGATTCGGCTTAGGGGTAGCAACAATGATGGTTTTAAAGACTGCTACCTCGAAACTTGAGTCAAAGCCTCTCGATAGCAGTGCTTTTCCATTAGCGATGCTGATGGGGGTTTGTGTTGATATTTTGCTGGATGGATTTTTAATCGGAATTGGTTTCGCCGCTGGTGCAAAAGAAGGGGTGCTTCTTGCTAGCGCACTCACATTGGAACTTCTTTCTTTAGGCATTGTAGTTTCAATAGAATTGTCCGAAATGATACGATCCAAACTAAGAATACTTTCGATCAATGCAGGAATTTCCTCTCTTGTTTTTATAGGAGCAGCTTTAGGTTCGGTCATTCTTAGCAAGGCGTCAGATACCGTTATTGAGACAGTCTTGTCATTCGGGCTTGCCGCTCTTCTCTTCCTCGTTACTGAAGAGCTGCTTGTAGAAGCCCATCGGCAGCCGGAAACACCGGCATCAACTTTGGCATTTTTCCTGGGTTTTCTTTTGTTTTTAGTGCTTGGGATGATGTCTTAGGCTCCTCAGTGTTTAGTCTTTAATTCCTAAAAATGTCTGGATTAAAATTGCATGATTTCCGAGATCATCAAACTGATCCGAGCGATTTACATATTGATATTGATAGCCAATCTCAACTCTCACTCGTTTGCGGGGACGTAAGCCTATACCTGCAAAAATTCGATTTTGATCGATGCCTGCTTGTGGACCATTTTTTACCGAATTGATATTCACAAAAAGCTCATCTGATGTCACAAGGTACCATTTATCAGAAAGGTCATATTCGAATTTAAGTAGATGCCGCAATCTATTTCCAGTATCTGACAAATGTGGAAACATTCGCTGCTCAAGTCTGGTTCTATTTATTATGGAAAAGCGCTTGATATCTTTATTAAACAGAGCTTGTTCCCATAAGCGATGTTCATGCAAAACCTCACCGTTTTGATAAGTCGTTTGCCAGAGATAACCGGCAAACAGTGAAAATTTGTCGTTGAATCTATATTGAATTGCTGGTCTCAAAAGTAATTGGTTTAACCGAGTAATGTTGTTTCCTAGTCGTGGAGCGATTTCTAAATTGCCTCTCCAATTTCTATAAATACGCCCGTCTAAAGTTATCGGTGTCCAGAGTTGCAAGTCTTGATTAACTGCTGCCATACAAGGTTTTCCCAAACATAAAAAAGTTAATGCAGTGGAGTAACTAAGACACCATTTCGCTTTAATAGAGAACACTTCCAATCGCCTGTTCTAGATCGGTGTAGGCAATCTCATAGAGGTTAACGGCATCGAGATATTCTGTGCGCACTTCAACATTGGCTTGCTGTGCGATAAGAACTGAAGAAATATCGGATTGACCAATTTCATAGCTTTTCTGAGACAATCTTGCAATTTCACTTGAGCGTTGCAATGCTTTTTGCTGAAAAGTTTGGATGCGTTGTCGTTGCATAGCCACTGCCTGATAGGCTTGAACTACTTCTTGATTTACAATATTTTTTTGAGTTTCTTGCTCTGACTTCAACTGTTTTATCATCGCTCGAAATTGTGAAATATCGCCTTGTTGAAAGGAAAATATCGGAATTGGTATTGAACCCTGAAAGAAGAAGCCTCGAAATACATTCTTTGTTCCAGGTGTGAAACCGGGTTGAAGTTCTGGTCCATTAACTACTGATGAGCCGACTCCAATTGTAGGATTTTGTAAGATGTTGCCATAAGCCACTTTAAGATTGGCACCATTTGTTTTTATTGTTTGGTCAACTATTTTTAGCTCTAATCTATTCTCTAAAGCTTTTTGCATTAGGTTTGATAATTCAGGTAAAGGGGTTTCTAAATCAGGAAGATAGTCCATTTTTTCCGCTTTCAACTGAAATGTGGGAAGTTTAGGAATGTCATAAACAGCAGTATATTCGCGTCCCAGTAAGATGCTTAAACTTCGCTTTGTTTGAATGACTTGATTTGATGCCAATTCGCGATTAATGAGTGCTCTTTGATGAGCCAGCTCAGCTTTGTAGACGTCTAATTCAGCGACATCTCCTTGTCTCAACCTGGCCTGTGTACTAGTGAGCAATTTGTTATACAGCTCGGTTAGTTCATTCTGCATCTCAAACTTTTCTTGAGCAATTATTGCTTGTGTGTATGCCCGCCGAATATCTCCTCGAAGTGCCCATAGACCTTTAGAGATTTGAAGATCCGCCAATCGAATTTGGTTCTTGGCTGCTAGTAGACGTAAAGCCATTTTCCACGGGGGCTCTATCGGTATACTAACTCCATACCTATAAGTGAATTCTGCTTTGTAACCATTGTCCATCATCAAGCTTGGGTTGGGCAATTCTGTAGCTCGTATCCTTGCAGATTTAGCAATCCCAAGTTGCATGCGTAACGATGCTGCCCGGGGGCTTTGCAGCAAAGTTTCATTCATTGCTTGATCGATTGAGACAGACTCTGTTTTCATACCTCTTGGTTCCGGCTGCAGTGAAGCGAATGCGGGTGTCACGCATAAGAAGGCACAAGAGATCAAAGTGAATGCAAATAGTTTCGAGCAAATTTTCATGCCTCGATCTCCTTCGGCGCCGTTGCTTCTGGATTTTTTGCCGGAGCCATCTTAGCACCGTACAACTTGAGCAGAGCTGGTATCATCACCAGTGTGAGGGCTGTAGAGCTAACCATTCCACCCAGAATTACTATCGCTAAAGGTTGCTCAAGTTCTCTTCCTGCTCCACCTAAAACTGCAATAGGCAATACACCAAGCGCTGCTGTAAGAGCGGTCATTAACACAGGACTCAGACGGTCTAGCGCACTTTGTCGAATGATTTCATCTAAATCGTTTTCATGCATAGCAATCATATCGTTGAAATGGGCTATCAGCATTATTCCGTTTCTTGTGGATATTCCAAAAAGAGTAATGAAGCCAACCATAGAGCCGACGCTCATCACAGCTCCGGTAAAAAACACAGCCCAAATTCCACCAATGAGCGAGAGTGGCAAGTTAGCCATAATTAGAACTGCTGCTCTAATAGATTTAAAAGCTAAACATAGTAAAACGAGCATTCCAAAGAGTGATACTACAGATAATGCAAGCAATTGTTTCATAGCCTTTTCTTGGGCTTCAAACTCGCCACCATAGACAATGTAATAACCTGTTGGCAGTTTCACTTCGGCTTGGATCTTTTTTCGAGCATCTGCAATAACACTTCCCAAGTCTCTTCCCGATACATTTGCTTGAACGAAAACTCGTCTGGAGATGGCTTCGTGGCTGATGGTATTTGGGCTTGAACCTGTAGTTATGTCTGCTAAAGTGGTTAGAGGAACTTTGATACCTGAGGCTGTATCAACAAGAATGGTTTTTATTACATCAACGTTGTTGCGATATTCTGGTTTAAACCAAACATTGATATCAAACGTTTTTTGCCCTTCTAGAACCTGAGCTACTGCCGTTCCTTTGAAGGCGGCTTCGATAATTGTCGACAATTCTTTTACTGTGATACCGTAGCGAGCTGAGTTAGCCCGATTTACTTTTATAGAAATTTGAGGAACCGGAATAATTGGCTCCACATGTACATCTACAGCTCCGTTAACAGTTTTCATGATTGCTTCTATTTGCTTAGCCTTTTCATGAAGAATGTCCAGATCTGCTCCGAAAATCTTAATTGCTATTGCAGCATTGACGCCTGAAAGTACATGTTCCATTCGATGCTGGAGATATGAACCAGAATCAGCAATGAGTCCGGGGATATGAGCAAATTCATGCCTAACGTGATACATCACATCTTTCTTGTGAGCGCTCTCCGTTTTTAAGCGGATATCATATTCACTGAAATTTCCAGCGCCATAGTCCTCGCCACCTTCGGCTCTTCCGGCGCGCTGACCAGCCGCTACGACTTCATGATGTTGAATAAAGTGTTCTATAAGAGTTTTTCCAATATTAGTTGTGGTATCAAGACTGGTACCGGGCATAGATGTTGCCACCACAATCAAATTGTTTTCATCGAATTCGGGCAAAAACTCGGTGCCCATGAAAATTAGAGGAATCAGCGAAAAAACAAAAAGCAATGCTCCTGATGTCAATACGGTTTTTGGCTTCTGAAGACTAAAGTTAACTACAGGACGATACAGATCCTTCAACTTTAAGACCATGGAAGTTTCATGATCCGCTAGATGTTTTGACGAGGTAAGTAAGATGTAGCAGAGTGAGGGCGTCACAGTGAGTGCAACACCTAGCGAAGAAAATAAAGCTACTAAGTAAGCATAAGCAAGCGGACTAAAAATCTTGCCTTCCAGTCCTCCTAACGATAAGACCGGCAGAAAAACTAATCCGACAATGAAAGTTGCGTAAACTACAGAACTTCTAACTTCTACTGAAGCTTCGTAAACGACATTGAAAAAACTTTTTGGATTTCCTGCGAGTTTGTTTTCCCGCAGGCGCCTATAAACGTTTTCTACATCGATTATTGCGTCATCCACAACTTCGCCAATGGCAATTGCAAGGCCACCCAGGGTCATGGTGTTAATCGTATAACCTTGCATTTTTAAGCAGAAAATCGCAGACAGCAGAGACAACGGAATTGCTGTCAGTGAAATCAATGCGGTCCTCCAATTTCTTAAGAAAATAAAGAGGATAACGACCACGAGAACACCACCAAGGATAACTGCCTCGCCAACGTTTTTAACTGCTACTTCTATGAAATCGGCTTGCCTAAATGTCACTATCGTTTTTACATCTTTAGGAAATCCAGCTTTCATTTCTTCCAGAGCTTTCTCTAAGTTCACTGTGGTTTCCAGAGTGTTTGCCCAGGGCTGTTTAAAAACAGTGAGAATGACGCCAGGATGCCCATCTACGATTGCGTCACCAATTTTGAAAGCAGGACCTAATTGAACAGTGGCAACGTTTTTCAGTAAAACTGGAACGTTATTTTTGGTGGCGATAATTGAATTGCCAATTTCTTCTGGTGATGAGACTCTTCCCAGTCCTCGAATCAACTGCTCAGAATCGGAAGTCCTGAGCATGCCACCTGCTGCGTTCACGCTGCTCGAACCTGCCGCTGTTAATACTTGTGCGAGCGTCAAATCATACTGACGAAGCTTATTAGGATCCACCAGAATTTGATATTGTTTTACTTCTCCACCAGTCACGACTACATTTGATACGCCGCTTACTGCCAAGAAACGCATCTTTATAGTCCAGTCAACTAGAGTTCTAAGATCCATTTGAGAAGTAGAACCATTTGAATAAAGTCCTATTTTTAATACATCTCCCGCGGCAGATGTAATTGGGGCGAGAACTGGTTCTTTGACACCAGTGGGAAGAGAACTTCTTGCAACTTGCAGCTTCTCTGCAACCAATTGTCTGGCAGTGAAAATGTTTGTGTCGTCTTGAAAAATTACCGTGATAACCGATAGTCCAATAGTTGAAATAGAACGTACAACTTGAACATTTGCGGTGCCATTCAAACCAACTTCTAAGGGGCGCGTAACGACCATTTCTACTTCTTCTGGAGCGAACCCAGGAGCTTCGGTCAAGACTACTACTTGTATCGGTGCAAAATCAGGAAAGACATCAACAGGCATTTTGAGCATGGAGAAAATGCCCAGCCCAAACCAAACCACGGCAAGGATGTTAACAACCCATCTATTGTTCACTGACCAGTGAATAATTCCATTTAGCATGTTCTAGCCGTGACCTTTCTTTTTGATGAACCTTGAAAAACCAAACCACAGCAAAAGAATGCATAAGGAAAGACCCAAACCTATAGCGATACCTTTAAACCGCTCTATGTTATCTCCAGCACCAGCTTCGGATTTTTCGTGTTCATCATGTTCTTCGTGCTTTTCGTTCTCGTGCTTGTGCTCTGCACCGGGTTTCATTACTGATTGAGCTAAAAGCTGTTTCGCTCCTGAAACAACTATCGTTTCACCTTTATTTATTCCAGAGAGAATTTCAACCATTCCATTTTCTTGAGCACCTAAAGAGACTTCAATTGGTTCGTAATGCCCTTCTTCAATATGGTGTTCGTAAATGTAATTTCGGTTGTTGAATGGAACAACTGCTTCTTCCGGGACTAAAATGCCGGTCTTATTAATTTTTCCAATATCTATCATCGCTTCAACGAACATTCCAGGACGCAAGCTTTCATATGGATTGTCGGCGATAATTCTTACATGCAAAGTTTTTGTCGTTGGATCAACCACTGCGCCTTTGGAAGAAATTGTTCCAAGTTCTTTTTCTTTTGAGGGCGTTTCTATGAAGACTTTCTGACCTTCTTTAACGAGCGGAATTTGCTCCTGGTAAATGTCTACCATTACCCAGATTGGTGACAAATCAATTATGGAAAAAATGCTCTTGAGAGGTTCCACTCTTTCTCCCAAGGTTATATCTCTTTTGACTACCCATCCTGCTACTGGAGCTTGGATCGGTAGATTTGCAGTGACTATCCCGGTCTTCAGCGCGTTATCCACTGACTGCCCAGGTATCCCCATAATTTTTAGCTGTCCTTTAATAGTCTCTACATTTACATCGAATTGTTTGTTCAGGATTGCAATTTCTTGTTCAAGTCTTTCCTTCAAAGTTTCTAGCTTTACTGAATTTGTCTCGAAGTTGCTTTTCGCTTCTAAGTAAAGCTTTCGTGCGCTAATTCCTTCTTGAAGAAGAGTTTCTTCTCTTTCGAATGCAATTTTTGCAAGTTCTACCGTTTTAGCCTGCACTTTAATATCGCTTTGATATTGGGTTTTAACTCGCGCAATGTCAGATCTCGTTTTCGTTCTGTCATTTAAGAGTTGAGTCAATATGGTGGCTACTTCTATGCTATGCACCACCGCCATAAGTTGTCCTGGCTTTACTGTATCGCCTTGTTTAACTAAGACTTGCTTTACGACGCCAGCTACGGGTGTAGTGACATTAAAAGCTCGTGTTTCATCAGCCTGCACTTCTCCTGTAGCTTTGAGAGAGTTGTGCAGCCTGGACAGAGCAACTTCTGCAGTTTTGATTTTTAAAGCTTGAACACCCTGACCATCAACTGAAACCTCGCCAGGGGCAATTGTTTCCTGTTTGGAAAATGCTTGATTTTCACCACCATGCGAAAGGCAAGTGGGAATTGAAAAGAAGAATAGAAGTATGACTAAACAAAATGAATAAGATCGCATCAAAAAACCACCGAATAAACTTGCACAGCAAAAGGCCGACTTAGTTGTCTTTGATGGTTAGATCAGTATTCTTTCTGTTTTTATAAGAACTTCGCTAAAGCTCGGAGAAGAAAGTGGTGGCGGTCCTCGTTCGGTCTTTAGTAACTCAACATAAGTAATCAGGTTTTTCAGAAAAGATTGACCGAAAAGAATTATTATTTCTTCAAACTGGTTTAAATCTGCATGCAATCCAGTTAGAGCATCCGCATCCGAAGACTCATAGCAATCAGAGCAACAATCTTTGACACTAACCTGAGCGATAGAGTTCGCAATGTTAGAGCTTGAGGCTTTAATTTCATTTTGTAGATTATCAGTTGATTTGCATTCAGCACTCTCGGCGCATAAACAGAAGGGCAGCCATGTGCTGAGGCTGAGTAAAATCAACATATTCAAAATGGTTGCAACTATTTTTTTCATTGCCACTTACGTTCTGATTCTTCGAACCCGGCGATTGTATATCATCGTTATGTAACTTCTCTTGAAAATAAAATCACAATGTTTGACTTTGAAAACCGTTCCTATGGGCTTTCTCAATGATCATGCTTTTCTTTTTCCAAACTATTTTCCGTTTTAGAGATGCGATTCCAGCCTGGCATATGATGGATAGCTAGCAATCCAAAGGTGATTATCGCTCCCAAAATGCTGAGCACATACATGCCATAAGCAGTTGCAAGACCAAGCGAAGCGGTTGTCCAAAGTGTAGCTGCCGTAGTTAAACCAAGCGTTCTACCCTGATCCCGCATAATTACTCCAGCTCCCAGAAATCCCACTCCAGATACGATTTGAGCAGCGATTCGAGTGTCGGCAACAGTTGTAATATGGGATGAGACCAGTCCGAAAATACATGCACCAAGGCAGACGGCGGCATACGTTCTTATCCCTGCGTCTTGGCCATGTTTTTCTCGCTCATAACCCACTAGCGCACCAAGAAGGACTGCCAGAATGGCTCGCAGCGCCATCAGCGATTCTAGTTGCCAGTCCATTTTTTATTCTCCAAATAATTGATAACGATTTTCGTTTCGAATTTCGAAAAGAAGCTGCTAATCTGCATTCTAATGCTTGCCGCGCTTGAAAAAAAGTGCGCTAGCTGTTTTGATTGATTGCTTCGTCCCCAACTAAAAACTATGATATGGAAAAATTCTCTCTCAATTTAGATGTTCTAATTCCCAATTTGTCTGGCGATGAAGATGGTTGCATCCAGCGCATTAAAACAAGACTGGAAGAGATTACTGGCATATATGAAGTTCATGCGAAGACACAAGATGAAAATGTTCAATTGTGTTTGCATTATGATCCAACTCTGGTCACTCTGGCGTCCTTAAAACGATTTGTGAATGATGCTGGTGCCAAGATTTCAGAACAATATCAGCATGAGCTTTTAACAATATTAGGTATGGATTGCTCTGATTGTGTGCTTTCCATTGAACATACTTTGAAAAGAATAGACGGAGTTATTTCTGCCACCGTAAATTACGCTGCGGCGATCTTACGCATCGAATACGATACCACTCAAGTTTCGAAGAATGAGATTGTTAAAGCAATAAAGGGGCTGGGTTATGATGTTCCAAAGTCGGGCATCTCAGCTTTTTTAGAACAGAAACGAGAACTTATCTGCGTTTTAGCGGCTGGCGTGTTCTTACTGCTTGGAGTTCTATCTAACCAAAGTTATCCTGCAATATCGCTCTGCTTCTATGCGCTGTCGTATTTGATGGGCGGTTTTGATATTGCTAGACACGCGTTATCTGCGCTGCTACAAAAACATTTCGATACTGATTTACTAATGGTTGCGGCTGCCCTAGGTGCCGCATTCTTAGGTGAATATTTCGAGGGTGCTCTTTTACTATTCTTGTTCAGTCTTGGACATGTTCTTGAAGAAATTGCTCTGGATAAAGCTAGAAATGCAGTTAGAGAGTTGGGAAAATTGACTCCCAAAACAGCAACCGTTAGGCGCGCACAGAAAGAAGAAGAAATTTCGGTTGATGATCTTCAAATTGGTGATGTGGTAATGGTTAAGCCCGGTGCAAGAATTCCCGCAGACGGAATTGTGATATCAGGCAACTCGTTTGTTGATCAAGCTTCAATCACGGGCGAAAGTGTACCTATTGAAAAGAAGAATGGGGATAATGTTTTTGCTGGTACCGTCAATGGTGAAGGGGCAATTGAGGTACAGGTATCAAAACTAACGAAAGACAATACTTTGTCTAAAGTATTGCAACTCGTAGAAGAGGCTCAAAGTCAAAAAACAAACTCAGAAAAAATTACTGAAGCTTTCACAAAGAAGTTTGTTCCGATCGTTTTGGTTGGTGATGTAATTTTTGTGATTGTGCAATTGCTCTTTTCAATTCCGTTTAATACGGCCTTCTTGAGAGCAATGACAGTCTTGGTCGCAGCTTCACCTTGTGCTTTAGCATTAGGAACTCCCTCAGCGATGTTATGTGGAATTGCTAGAGCGGCGTCCAAAGGTGTTCTCGTAAAAGGAGGCATACATCTGGAAACACTCGGAAAAGTTGACGTCATCGCTTTTGATAAGACTGGAACGTTGACGTTGGGTAAACCTGAAATTCAAGATATATTGATGGCGGAGAAGGAATTCCAAGAAGAGAGCATAATTGTATTGGCTGCTAGTGCAGAAGATAAATCTGGACACCCGTTAGCGCTTGCGTTTAAACAATTAGCTCAGAATCGTTCTCTTCAGCTACAAGAAGTAAGGGAAGTAAAGTCAATCACTGGAAAAGGATTACAAGCAAGCGTTGGTGAAAAGACTGTATTGCTAGGCAATATGAAGTTGATGGAAGTTCAAAAAATAGAAGTACCAATGGAGATCAAAGAAAAAGCAGTGGATTTCGCGGCACAAGGCAAGACTTTAGTTTTTATGAGTGTGGATGAAAAATTTGCAGCATTGTTTACTCTGGCAGACACGCCCAGAACTGATGCTAAGCCTAGTTTGATTGAGCTAAAAAAATTGGGTATAAAAGAAACTGTTTTGTTAACTGGTGACAACGAAAAAGTCGGTTTGAGTATGGCCAAGCGACTTGGTCTTGATTCTGTTAAAGCTGATTTGATGCCTCAAGATAAAGTAACCGAATTAAAGAAACTTGCTCAAAATCGCGTGATCGCAATGGTTGGTGACGGTGTCAACGATGCTCCTGCTCTGGCGGCTGCTAATGTTGGGATTGCAATGGGAGGCGCGTCGACAGATGTAGCGCTGGAAACGGCTGACATTGCTTTGATGAATGATGACTTGAGCAAACTGCCATATGCCATATCTCTTGGGCGTGAGACATTGCAGGTAGTAAAGCAAAACATTTTCATTTCAAGTGCTGTGATTTTATTGTTGTTGCTTGCAAGTGCATTCGGCGTTGCCTCTATTGCAATTGCTGTAGTCATTCACGAGGGAAGTACACTCGTAGTGGTCGCGAATTCACTGCGTTTGTTGAGGCATTAGTACAACATGTTTTTTGAGTTTATCAGCTCTTTATCAGCTAAATATCGAAATGAATAGATTAAGGTTGAACAGAGCCGCTGTCGAATTACCGTTTGAGGAATTTGCGCACCTATGTGAATTGCTTGAATCTAGTTTTCCGCAGCATTCTATAAATAAACTGTCCCAGAACAATAGGTTAAAACGACTATGGTTTGCTGAGAATTGGCTTTCTACAATTGAGTTATTGACACTTGCAAATTCCGTTAGAGTGATGAGCGAGGTGGATCGAAAGTGGACAGAAAATCATACGAAAAAAATTCTTGGTAAAAGCACAAATGAGCAGATTGGAAGCGTGTTCGAATTGAATTGTGCAGCTATGCTTAGTGAGGCTAATTTGAAAGTAAAGCCTGGTCGAAATAATTCACCAGGATATGATTTAGAAGTTGTTTATCACGACGAGCACAGACTATTTCTTTCACTAAAAAATCATGATATTTCTTCTTTCGAAAATGATTTCAAAATGAAGAGTGAAACTATATTTTGTACCATCAATCAAATCTTTTCACTAACCGGTGTACCTACGTTTGTGATGATTGATTTTTCGCAATATCCGGAGCCGGGCGTTTGGAAGTGTGTAGAAGATTTTTTTTGCAATACGCGTTTCGAATCCAATGCCGGATTCGCGCAGCCATGTCCAGATGTTTCAATAACGTATAACGAATTGAGACCCGAGTTCGGCAAAAAGTTTGCTCTTAAGCCATTTTCCAGTCAGGTGATAATTAAAGCCAAATTCCATAAGAATGAGCAAAATAACTTTGTTTCTAAATTGGAAGTTGCTGCTCAAAATATGCGTGATAAGTTGGGCAGAAAACAAAATTCAACAAATGTTGTTTGTATGCGTCTTCATCCTACGGCTTCTGTTGATTATCTGGAAAAATTCGCCCGAGATATTCTTGAAGCTGACAATGATTCAGGTGTTGATGGAGTCATTTTTTATCAACCGTCGGTTGTAAGAAAAACAGACAATTCGTCTGTAGTTTCACATTTTTTTAAATGCATCGACACGAGCAGATGGAATCAATGGAAGCATGGTGTTTTGTTCAGGCCTTTCATTGGAGAATCCTCCAATGTCAAATCACGCCTAATTATGCGTGGAGATAGCAAAACTCTCTTAGACGATGTCTCCAGTTATATTTACCAACGAGGAGAATTAAACTATCAATTTGAATATCGGACTGGTACACAGACTCTTTCTAATCCAGCACCAGGAATTTTATCCAATTTGACTAATGAAGAAGGTGAGGTATTGAAAGGAAGGATTTTTAGTGAGCAAGAGGATTTACTTCTGATTTAAACCTTTGACTTGTGAGCATCATTTTTTTGTTTTGTCCTTTAAATACTCATCGACCATTTGATTCGCTAATTCTTCTCCGTGAAGTTCCTGTTTATCTCGATATAGCCAATATATTTCATCAAAGAGGGGTGTTCCAGAAGCGCGGTGCGAAAAGATTTTGTTTTGAATTTTGCGAGAAACTTTATCGAGTTCATCTTTTGTCCAGCTATTGTCATTGCAATGCCTCCAAGCGCCTTGCAATTCATTTCGAAGTTCGACTGTTTTAAGATTGACGTCTGAATGTTCTCGATATTGAATAACGCTGAAACTGATGATGGGAATGAGAGTTCCAATAAAATTTGCAAGCCACAAATCAGTGGGAATTTTATGGACAGTACAGACTAAAATTGTTGAAAGAAAAATCGTTATTATGAGCCACATCAAAATTTTTAAGTAACGTTTTCGAAGGCTTTGATCATAAGTAACATTTGTAGTTTGACAAATTATTCTTGCAACTTCTAAGGGCACCATGTTCAATCGTCCCAAATACCAATTTTTGAACGAAGAACCCTTTTCCTTTGGAGTTTTGGAGGCGGCTTCAATTATTAGTTCCTGCTGTGGTTCATCACCTGCTAAATCATGATTCCAAGCCAGATTGAGAACATCACAATCAAATTTTTCTTGAATTTTTGCAGCCAACTTCCGACGTTTTCCTCGAAAATGCTGGATAACGAAACAATCTAACAATGTGATAACAACCGCAACGGAAACCGCCGAAGCGGAGGCTGACGGATCAATAGTCCTCCAAATGAGAATAGCAAAACTTGAGCAAAAGGCTAGCCAGAACTGCAAGCCCACCAGTGATTTTTCTTCTGAATAGAGCTGTCTCTGCGCGGCAAGACTTTTTACTTGAAGAGATTCATTTTGTTTTGAGAGAATGAAGGAGCCTGTCATTACTATTATCCGTAGGCTGGAAAGTAGTTACCAAAGATTAGTTTCCAGCGTCCGTAGGCGTCTGAAGTTTTGCCCTTCGACTCGAATTCCTCAGCAGCTACGGCTCGTTCATAGGCACGAGAAAGACGCGTTTTAACATCTTCTCGCTTAGCTGAGCTATTAAGATACGCTCCCACATCGCCACCATAGCCAGCAGGATCGTAGTTAAAGACATCAATCTGCGAATGCATTTTATCAAAAACGAAACGGCAAGTTTGAGGATAGGTACCCATCGTAACACCCGTTAAAACCTTTAACACGAGGCACTCTAGGTGGAAGGAGGTCAGAGATAATCCATTTTCTTTATTCCAGGCTTTGATCATTTTGATCAAAGGAATCAATTTACCGGAATGAGTGTCATTTGCTTCACTCCAAATCGATATATGTTTTTTTGGATCCGTTTGGATCCATGTGGAAGTTACGGAATTTGGAATTACGTATCCACCGCCAGACCTGTTAAATGCAGGCACCACATCAACTGCAAAGTCCGTGAACTGAATCGTCACGGCTTGTCCATTCCTACTGATGTCGGGTGTTTTCGGATACGTTTTTTTTATTGAGCGTTTCACCTTGTCTAAAAGACCTGCTTGGTCGTTATAATATGTGCTGTAGTAGTCACTTGTTAATACAACAAAAATGTCTATGTCAGCCGATTTCAGCGGTGCAATCATTGTGCTTCGCATGTAAGAACCGACTAGAAAATCCCCTTCGGTTGAAAGATCGTTTTTCACTGCATCGCGCACATCTTTTTGCCTTGAGGAGACGGTGGCACTTTGCAAAGATGTGATTTCTAGATTTGAGCTCAGCTTAGCAAAACCTTGGCTAATTGTAGTTGGCAATGTGCACCCTCTTTGGAATAATGAACAAAATAAACGTTTATATTCTTGATTTTCTTGTCAGAAATTGAATTCTTTTATCCTCCAATTTGGGGATTTGGGCATCCACAAGCGTTCCAGTAACCTTGCAAGTCCGCAGGCAGGGTTCCAAGGTATTTAGTTAGTTCTTCAAGCTCATTACAAACACATTGTCTAGCTTTGTGATGAGCCAATTTTCTCTGAGTCGGAGATAAATTGGTATTTCCTAAAACAAGCACTAATTGATTCCAACAATGCTGGATTTGAGCTTCCATAGCGATTCGAACTGCGTCTGGTATTTTTCTTTCGAATTGATTTGATAACTCTGTTGGAACAAATATTTCTTGAGAAAGAGCCGCTTTGCCTGCAGCCAAAGCTTCTCTATTACATTTTTCCAGTTCCTGAATATAAGCTGGAGGCAAGTCCGGTCTTGAGCCGCTAGATCGAGTTTCGTGTATCGGAAATTGCTTAAGTCTTTGATCCTGAGCAATCATCAACTGGGTGACATTCGCGAGTGCGCCTACAACCTGTAAAAAAATCTCTAATTCACTCATAAAACCTCATTAACGTCGCCTTGAGCAATAAAATAATTACTATGGTTTCATTCCGTAAGCTTTTCAATTCTTAGTCCGAACAACTTTTAGGTATTCACCCTTGTATTGCTTATCTTGCTCAAGATTCAAGCCATCGCCCGGAGTATCAGATCGGTGCATTGAACCTATGAGCTTATATTGGATGCTATGTCCAATTCTGCTGTCATCAACTTCTGTGAAATTGATTGTTTGAGTTGGTGTGATATTGCCCGGCATATCCCATTTGTTTTCTTCTTTTGTGAGTCCTGCTCCAGTTCTAGGTGCACCATGCACAAATTTCGATAGGCGAAGTGGTAGATCTTTTTCTGAAATGTAGAGTCTGACTCTATCTCCGTTGTTTGCAACTTTGAAGAAATAGTTTTTAAAAGTACCTCTGTCTATATCTGGAGAAGTGAGGACGATTTCTTTAAAATGTTTGGGTTTTCGATTTGATGAGTCATAGCGAGATTGAAGGTACCAATTCACTAAGCGGTTACCCATGCTGTGCGACACACTCATCAAATTTTCTGGTCCTATTTCGTCTTCCAGATTCTGAGCAAAAATTTGAAAGGGTCGCGAACTCCATTCGGCGTTGCATTCGTCAACCGTATAGTTCTTTGTCTTTGCACCTGAGGGCCAGGAAAAAAGTACTACGGGCTCTCCTAGAGCCGTTTCCAGGCGTGCGGCAGATTTGGCTGCGGATTCAAAACTGTTGTTATAACCATGAACAAATAAGCAGGTTTCGTTGTATTTAGTACTTTTGTTGGAATCTGAAAGACGTTTATAAAATTCTTCCCGGCTTAGCTTTTCTAGCTGAGAATGTTTTTTTGAGTCTTTCTTTGAAGCTGTTTTCAAAGGCAAGTTGCTTATGTTGATATTGCTTGAATCTGTTGAAGAAGACACGGGAATAGTACTCGTCACAATTCCATATTCGATGCCGTGATCTTTATGTTCTGGGCTTCGTCTGCCAGAGTACATGCCGATGTTCTTGTCATATTGGCGGCTCGTTGCATAAAACACTGGAACAGATATCCAAGCTTGCTCTTTAGATGCGGCCAATCCTGGATGGTGGGTGCCTAATATGATCGAATTGAAGATCAATAGTGTAAAAGCCACTTTCCAAACTCGTAATTTCGATAGCATAAAAAATCCTTTGAAAATTTGACCGATCATATCTTAGCTTTGAAAGTTTCATCAAGATCAATAACAGCTTCAACCTCTCACCGATTGTTCTGTTGTTGCAACCACATGGATTCAAAATTGTGATTCGAGAATCTAAAACTGATGGTTTGAATTATCTTTTCAGGGAGCAACCAGTTCCGCTATTTTATCTGCAACATCTTCCATGTTCTGATCTTCTCCAGTTGTAAGTCCGCTTCGTGAAGCAAGCAAAGGGCTAACTTCGCGTAGTTCCTCGTATGTGGTGTTATGCACGATGGGAATAAGTTGGTCACGTGCAAGAAGGGCTGAGAGTTCTTTGTCGGCGATACTTCCATCTCCTTGAATTCGTTCCAAGAATGCTGGCGTCACAAGAACAATCCCTACCCGCGACTTTGCTAGTCCCTTGTCGATTTCACGCAGTAGCGATGTGCCTAAAATGACGTCTTTTTCACTGAACCACACCGATACCTTTCGAGCTTCAAGTAGATCGTGCAGTTCGCGAGCGGCTTCTTTTCGATCATTCCATGCATGGCAGAGAAAAACATCCCGCCGATCAGGCTGAGGCGGTAGCTTTTCGATCTTTTCACGAAATGGCGTGAGAGTTTGTACTTCAGCCGGAGTGTACACCACAGACGAACCGGTTCGAGACCATCTTGGTTTTGTGCTGCGACCGCTGGAACTTCCAACGCTGGAACTGCTATTGCTTCTCGACGGGGAGTACGTATAAGAAGAGGAATAGGAGCTGGGACTCGAGCCGTAGCTACTATAACCACCTCCATAACGACCGTAACGGCCACGGCATGCTGGACAGGCTTCTGCACCGCTAGAGGTGCGATGTCCTTCTCTGGGTGCTGTGCATTTTGCCATATCGTAATTCTCCTTCATCTAGTCTGATGTGTTCTAGACTTTCTAAAGCTGTTAAAACTCTCTTCGAATTGACTTTAATTTGTTGATTGACTGGAGCTTTGAGCAACTTTTTTAAGAGCTACAGCAGGACGCTTTTTTGACAAAACTGTTTTTGCACGATTTGCTGAAGCTATATTTGTTTGGATTTTAGAGAGTGCATTGATGCAGGTTGCGGTTCCCATGCCCGCCATCGATTCCTTCCTCTGGTACTGACTCTGCTAATGCTGTAACTGGAGTAGAAATGATACCTGCATGGCTGACTGCTATAGAGGAAATTAAAATGCCGAACAAGACTTTTATTTGTTTATTTTGAAAATTGAAAATGATACCTGGAGACATGGGATACCCTCCTGGTTGAATAGATGTGGTCTATATATCTCATGGTCATTTGTAGAAAACAAGGTAAATCCATTAATAAATGAAGTGCGCAATAATTCCGTTGTTGAGGTGCCATTTTTTTTCATGCGTCATTGCGAGCTTAAATTCGACATGAATATAGACCCGCAGAGTGACTGAACTTTTAATGAACTTCTAAAAATTCAATCGCAGAAGTACGTATTTTTATAGTAGACAATCCGATGCTTCGGGTAAGCCTTGTATTTTTTTACAGTCCAAAAATGCGGCGCCTTCCTTTTCTGCCAGGCAAAAGAGCCTAGCACTAAGACACCCAGTGTCAAATCATTCGATTTGACACCGGGACCCGTCTTAGTGCTTACAGGCAGAAAGGGCAGACAGTGCGGCGCCTCATTTTCAAGCAATAGTTTGGTTTGAACTTAGAGCATAAAACTGAAGCGAATGACGGAAACAGTGTAGTGCTAATAGCGGTTCAAATGCTTTCTGTTAAAGACGAAGAGTTTAATTTAAGTCTGATGGAAGAACGTCTTGGATAGACTTAAAGATTCAAGTGGCGATGAATGAAAAATCGAATGGTTTTGAAGTTCAAAACTTGAATTTGGCGGTCAATTTTTTACGCGCTGAATTGCTGTTCTAACTAAGATTTCCCTGAAATGCAGTCAACATTTTTCTGATACTGTCCATGATGGCATGGTTTTATGCCTTTTCCAATTGTAAGGGGGCAGCGCCACCGCCGGTCAAGCTCCGGTGCGAGCATAGATTTGCGTTTCCATTTTTGAGCTTGACCGACGGAGCCACCCCCTTACCCCGGAAGTGCGGCATCCAAAACACAGCCGCCTAACTCAGGAGTATAGTAGCCATGTCTAAAATCTACAATGAATTATATGAAAGAGCCGAGCGAATGGTGAGACAGTTCGATGTTGCTTGCGATGACTTCGATGACACCGTTCAGTTGGTGATGATGAATATCTTTGAGAGAGGGTTCGCACTTAAACCTATTAGCGCAAAGCTTCTCTACGTGATCACTCGAAACACTCTCATAGATAGATATCGACGAGAAGCAAGATTCCTCAGATATTTAGATAGAAATCTGTATTTTGATTCAGCGGGAACCGTATGCGATTCACGCGCCAGCGGGCTTGAAAGATACACACCAGTTGAAGATGAACAATGCAGAGAAAACGAGTTGGATACAATCATAGACTGTGAGTCTTTGAAGCCACTGTCTGCGCCACTACACGCAGTGCTCGAACTTCGACTCAGAGGAATGATTTACACCGAAATAGCAAAGCAACTGCAAATCAGTGTTGGAACAGTAAGATCGAGACTTCACCACGCTCGAAGGTGCAACAGAGCGAACCGACAGTAATGCCGGTTCTTTAATAAACTCGAATCAAATAATAAAGTCTGGGGCGGCTGGCGTCGCCCCATTTTTAATGCCTCTGGACACTTACTCCCATAAACGCAGTTGCCTGCGCCCCCGCCTTGCTTTAGTTCTTACTACGATAAATCTCGTCTTCGTCTCGAGCATCTGCGGGCTCGTGCTCAATCATACTTCTGCTTCTGGCTTTCAGCCGCACATTTGATTACTTTTGACCTCCATAAATCTGTTTGCTTACCTTCTCGTTCCATCTTCAATTTTTTCGTTATTCCTGCCGAATAGCCCGCCTATTTAACAACTTCGCGCCACGTGATGTTTGATGCCACTCTCTTGCTACATAGCCCTGGCTCCAACATCTTCCATTCGGTTGTAGTCGCATCTGTCCATTTAAAATTTCATGACCGCTTTTCGTTTATTTGGCTTCTTGTTGCCTCTGTTTTACCTTCGACCGCACCTGTCGGGAGCAATGACCTTCCGTGTCCACACATGCGAGCCTTGTTCCTTAAGAAACCCCTTGCTCGGTTTATTCGTGCCTGAGGCTAGCACACCATTTCCCTAGCGCAAACCACGTCCCTGCGGGACTCTCGTTTCACTCGGATTTGCACCAGGAAAATAGCGCGCTTCTGACGTTGGCACTTAAACCAATCAAGGAGTTTCATTATGAACAACACTCTCATGTTAGTTGGACACGTTGGTCAAGCCCCGCAGGTGACGGTCTTTGGTAACACCGGCACCAAGCTCGCCAAATTTTCGATAGCGGTCAAGAAATTTTCTAAAAAGACCGAAGCTCCGATTACCGAATGGTTCGATGTTTCTGCTTGGGGCAATGTAGCTGAACGTGTCATCGACACAATCACGAAAGGCCGCGAAGTAGTTCTATATGGCAGACTCTCCGTCAGCCGTTACGAAAAAACAGAAGATGGAGTCGTATTGAAGATAAGCAAACCCGTTATGGAGCTCACCAGTTTCCATCTGTGCGGCAAGAAGCCCGTAGCTCAAGTATTACCTGAGCCCGAGCTTGCTCCTGCTCCGGAGCCGAAGCCCGAGAAAATATCTGCGTAAGCACTCATAACATTGCGGGGGCTTCGGCCCCTGCTTTTTTGTTCACCGTGTCCGCCAGCATTTTTTCTGCGGATGAGATTGATGTAGTAAAAATGAGGCTCCGGCAGCTCGTGTTCCCCTGCGACCCTTCTTATCTGATACCAGAGTCTCTACAAGCCAGCCAGATTGTCGTAAAAACCCGTTGAAGTACATTCACGCCCCAAAAGTGACATCCATCTGAGTTGAGAGGTTCGTGAACCCCCAGCAAATCGCAGCAAAAGATTTGCGTTTCCATATTCGCTTTCTTGATTGTCGTGACTGCATAGAGTGTAGGCTGCGGTCACCCATCGCGCACGCCTGAGGTGGGCGCGCACTGCCGTCGTCTGGAGACGACATCAGTCCGCGCCGAGTAGCTTAGCGCTCGGTAAGATATCGTAAAGAAAGTCAAGCCTTTAGGACGTGCAGGCGT
>JAHCIQ010000013.1 GCA_026129135.1 Cyanobacteria bacterium TGS_CYA1
TTTCCAATGCGGTTTTAAAAAATAAGAGCGAAATCGATTTCCAAAAAAGATTAGAACGAATATCAAATATAACGCCCCAAGTGTGCAATATGCGGGGATGCTTCCATGTGATTTCTTGAAGTAAGCAAAATTCAAAGCTGAAAATGCACTGATTACCAATGCAATATTGAATCCGGCAAGAAATTTCCATAATGAGGATGGTTGTGAGTTTTTGAAAATGATGAGGGAAATGAGTTCGCACAAAGAGCTAAGAAAAAGGAGAAGAAGCGAAATGCCGACAGCTCTATAAGCTGCGATTCCAAGGTGCGAAAGCATAATGCCCCATAGACCACCTGAAAGAAAGCTTGCCCATGCCCAGAAAATACTGAAAGCTATGGCAAGTAGAATTTGAAAAATTCGAATTGTCTTTTCTTTTTTCATTATTACGAATGGAGCATTAGATAGTTAAAGAAAGTCTGACTTATTAAGAACAGAATCATCGTCAACCCGGCTGAAATTGTTAGCACCAGCCACATCTTTTCGTTAATTTGTTCTTTGCAGATTTCAATCACAGTAAGTAACAACAAGACTAACACAACAATTGTTATCGAAAATTGGTATGGTCCCAAAAGTCTGTCTATAACCATGGCTACCGTTCCTGGAGTTATTACCATAATTGTCAAAAAGACAAACCAGCATGCAATGCCGTAGAGAATCGGGATGGTAATTTTGCGCTCAGGCACCGAAAGAATGAACTCCACAAAAGTTATTTAAGGTGGCTCGTACAAGGATCGCTAATAACAGCATCAACATTATACTGGCTAAAATATTCCAAAATAAACTCATTTCCTTGTTATTCGAATTGTCTAACTCAAATGCTGTAAAGACGAAAAATCCAAACCAAAGCAATGCGAATGGCATCGTAGAGGTCGCCATTCCAATGAGTTGCGCAAACGCAAATGCAAACATGCTATGTGTGAAATGAAGAATCCAAAATGCAGCCGCACTTATAGGCAACGATATGAGAAGTAGATGTTTTCTCGTTAGGGCTGGTTTAGACATCTTAGCTACACTCGAAGCTAACAAATTTCGCCTCTATAAAGCCTCTCCCGCCAACGGCTTCAGGATGCATTGTTGAGCTGCAAACTTCGAATTCTACATTGCAAATTTCTTCGCCGTTATGTATTCGGTAAAAGTAACCTACAAAACCTAGTTCGACCTCGTCGCTAGAGAACGATTCATAATCTTTTTGGGAGCCATTATTTAGAATCGCTAAATCCTTCCAGCTCAGAGGTCTAACTCGGATGGACTGCTGAATCTTGGAACCATAGGAAATATTCTCTAGATTGCACGGAATCGTCACTAGTCGCTGGAACAACAGCCGCTCTACGTCTTCGAAGCCTTCCCAAATATTATATTCGTATTCTTGATGGTCTGATGCTTTTGAAAAAATTTCAGTGCGCAAATACGTCGAGGCAGTTTTGAAGCGATTCATGGCTTCATTCAAGCTTTGCGATTCATCGTTTGCGTTCATTTATGACTAACAGTTTTATTTTACGTTTCTTGAATCCGGGAATTTCATCTTCGAGTCTGCTCATATCTTAATAAATTATTTGTATGTTGTTCAGTGTATTTCGTTTATTCCATGCAACAAGAACAGAATCAATGCAATTTTATCATTTAAATCAGGCAAGGTCTTGTCTGATTGCGTTTTTAAAATCAGTTACAGAAATGGTCTTTCCCCTTAAGATGGATGTATCTACGCGTAAATAATAACTGCTAGCAGTTATTGCTAAAAACGCTAGCATTTATTATTATGGAAATATTGAAATGGTGTCCAGATGAATAAAACTGCAATCAAGAAGACGGCTGTGCTAAGTAAAGAAGATGGATGTTTTGTATTTGAATCCACTCTACTGCCTAACTGTATAGGTGCTGCACGCACTCGAGAAGAAGCTTGGGAGCATTTTGTTCATCACGTAGATGATACTTATGTGGAATATTTGGAGGGACGTCTTGCAAGTTATGCATATCCTGGCAGGCCCTCCAAATCTCTTCACCCTGTTTCTTTGCGTGTTAAAGAGCATACTAAGAAAGTGATTGCAGAAGCAGCGGAAGAAATCGAATGCAGCCAGGGAGAATTTGTAGATTATCTTGTAGCCTTTTGGGAGGCTGGCAAAGAGAGTCAGAAAGTCCCGGGCAGAAAACGACGCAAATAAAAATTCAGATATCGCTAACTAAATTCGTTGTAACTCGGTTTTTAAATCTTCCAGCAATTGGTCAACAGTTGGTATCACTCCTTTGTCGGATGGAAGAAAAAATATGCAGGGCAAAATTCCGTCTTCTTGTAATTCTGGAATCAAATCTTCTATGAATTCAAATAAGTTAATTGCTTTTGCTTGATTATCGTCCCAGCCTTTTTCGATGCACATCTCGGCATAGACTTTTTGCGGCCAGACAGGAAAGACTTCGATTCCATCATCGGTTCCGGCAAGCGCCCATCCGTCGTTGTATAATCCCCACACTTCTTCGTGCTCAGCTACAGTCTTTATGAAATAGTCGTAGCGCTTAGGGCCTGAGAGTGCCAAGATGGCTTCGACTTCTTTATCGTATTGATTCATCGTGCCCCCATTTTTTATTGTGGTCAACCATAAGTATTTCGGGATGTTTTACTTATGGTTGGCCCCCTCAGTAAAAAGACATCTTCATCTGTAGTGAGATTATTTCTTCGAAGGCTCTTTGGCCGAAGTCGCTTGACCAGCCGTCCCCGCTGGAGCCGGTTGATACAAATTAGTGATACCGCTTCCTGGCACCATGTTAGCTGTTTTGTAATACGCGATAGATGGCCAGTGTTCTTCCAATTCAGAAATAAAACCTTCTGCTTCTAAATCGGCAAGACATGTATTTAAAAATCCACGCAAATAATGATCGTCCAATCGAGTAGCAAAACCAACTGGCACCAGAGATGGTGGCGAATCGATCCACAAGACTTTTACTTTTCCACCTAGTTTTGCTGCTTGTTCTACGGCTGGATATCCTTCCATCAACGCAACGTCCACGCGACCTTGCGCGACATCGTCAACTTGGGCTTGAGCAATTGAGCCAGAGCCAGGCGTTGCATCAAGAATTTTTGGTTTGTCGAAATGGCTGCGGGCAAATGCGGCAGTGGGAGATCCTGGTTCGACTACAATTTTCAATTCTGGTTTATTCAAATCCTCAAAGTCTCTCACGCGATTGTCGCCAGCGCGCATTACAGCGTGGGCTATACCAAAGAAACAGAGAGGATTACTGAAGCCGCAACTGCTGCTTCTATTTATATCGATAACAATTGGATCTGCCACCAAATCGATTTTGCCGTTCAAAAGATCTTGAGCCAAATTATCTTTGCTTGTCGGGATCCAACTCATTTTTATATTGGGGCTTGCTCTATGCGCTATTTCGTTGAGCAAATCTATGGACATACCTTCGATGGCGAGTTTGTCTTTGTCGGCTTTCTCGTCAACCAGCACAAACGGAGGTGTACCTATATATCCAATTTTCAAAGTACCTTCGCCGTGAATCTTCATTTTGCTTGCTTCAGACAAGATAGTGCCTGTATTCGACTTGGGTTCGGGTCGAGAAAGAAATGAAGCAAAAGCCATAATTACGCCAAGGATTGCTATTGCCATCGCCCAGCGTGCTGTCGAGTTTCCCGAATTTTCTTGACTCATCGTTCTTAACCCCTTCTTAACTGCCAAGTGTAGAACATACTGTTCAACAATTACAGGGTTAAAACCCGAGGAACGTAAATATATGGATATTCTGCTTGGAAAGTATGAAATTCAAAGTTATAGCTATCTCGACGAAAACAAAGACGTGCACAGCCAATACATGCCTTGCACAATTCAGAGCCACTTGCTTGGGCTCAGTTTGACCGTACTTTTATATCTGATTTTCTGGACGCTCGCTTCTAATTTGAAATATTAGAATTCGGCGCTTTTGGGTGTGCGAGGGAACGGAATCACGTCTCTAATGTTCGCCATTCCTGTGACGAACTGGACGGTACGCTCGAGTCCAAGACCAAAGCCTGCGTGAGGGACTGTGCCGTAACGGCGTAAGTCGAGATACCACCAGTATTCTTCTGGATTCAATCCACTTTCTTTCATTCTGGTTTCAAGAACTTCAAGACGCTCTTCGCGCTGTGAGCCGCCGATTATTTCACCCACGCCTGGTACGAGCACGTCCATGGCACGAACAGTCTTTTCGTCTTCGTTGAGCTTCATGTAGAAAGCTTTGATACCGCGAGGATAATCGTAGACAATCACCGGTTTTTTGAATACTTGCTCAGTCAAATAGCGCTCGTGCTCTGACTGTAAGTCGATTCCCCACTCTACGGGGAATTCAAATTTCTGGCCAGACTTGAGCAGTTTGTCTACAGCTTCTGTGTAAGAGAGGCGGACAAAATCAGATTCGACAATGTGTGTAAGTCTTTCGAGCACAGTTTTGTCGATGCGCTCGGCAAAGAACTTCATGTCTTCTTCGCAGTTGTTGAGGACATCTCTAAATATGCGCTTCAAGAAATCTTCGGCAACTTCCATATTGCCTTCGAGATTGCAGAATGACATCTCGGGCTCGACCATCCAGAATTCAGCCAGGTGGCGCGAGGTGTTCGAGTTTTCGGCTCTGAATGTGGGACCGAAAGTATAAATGTTTGTAAGAGCTGTGGCGTAGCATTCACCTGATAATTGACCGCTCACAGTCAGGTTTGTGGCTTTGCCGAAGAAATCTTCTTCGAAATTGATTTCACCAGATTTGGTGCCTTCTTTTAGTGGTGGCTTTTGCAAATCGAGGGTGGTGACTTTGAACATCTGACCTGCGCCTTCGCAGTCGCTGCCAGTGATGATGGGAGTGTGGACATAGATGAATCCACGCTCCTGGAAGAAGTCATGAATGGATTTGCAAATCTGATTTCGAACTCTTGCAACGGCACCAAACGAATTTGTGCGTGGACGCAAGTGCGCAATTGTGCGCAAGAATTCAAAGGAAGTACCTTTCTTTTGCAGAGGGTAACTTGCCGGATCGCAGCCCCCAAGCACTTTGATGCAGGTTGCTTTAACCTCTGTTGCCTGACCTTTGCCGGGTGATTCGACCACTTCACCTTCGACTTCTATGCTGCAACCAATGCCTGCGTGGAGCAATTCGCTTTCGTAATTGCTCAAGTCGTTTGGTGCGAGCACCTGTACGCTTTTCATGCTCGATCCGTCGTTCAGTTCAAAAAAGGAAAAGCCCGCTTTAGAGTCGCGACGGGTTCTTACCCAGCCTGAAAGTTTTACTTTCTTTCCGATGTGCTCTGCTTTGAGTGATTCTTTGACTGAGAGTTTTTCCAGGTTTGCGCAAGTAGTCATTGTTTTTTTTGTCCTCAGATTTTGCGGATGAAATAAACGCCGTCACGAATTGTAAGCAGAACTTTTTCTACTCTATCGTCGCTTGCGACATGTTCGTTGAAGGCTACAATTGCTTTGTCGTCGTCTGTTTTGGGGTCGAGCACTGCTCCACTCCAGAGCACGTTGTCTACAAGGATTATTCCGCCCGACTGCATTTTGGGCAGAACGGCTTCGTAGTAGTTTTTGTAATTGCCTTTGTCAGCGTCGATGAAAACGAGGTCGAATGGACCTTCGAGCTTTTTAAGATTGGTCAGTGCGTCGCCTTCGACGATTTCGATTTTGGAGCCATCGTCGCTCATTTCAAAATAGCGTTTTGCAACAGCTAGCGACTTTGGATTCAAGTCCATGGTGTAGAGCTTGCCGCCGCGGGGGAGGGCTTGCGCCATCGAGAGCGCAGAATAACCTGTGTATGTCCCGATTTCAAGAACAGTTTTCGCCTTGCTTGTCAGGACCATCATTTTAAGGAATTGTCCTTCGACAGGGCCTGTAAGCATTTGCGGAAATTCCATGCTGGCATGAGTTTCAGCCATCAATTGTTTAAGCAAATTGCTGTGTTTTTCAGTTTTGGAAAGGGCGTATTCTTCGATTTCTCTACCTAATGTGGTCAAAGTGAGCATGGCATGCACTCCTTAGGAAGAACCTAATATATCATGACCCTTTCTAGGTTATACTTACAAAGGGAATCCAGTAAGCATTAATGAAACAGACTATCGAAAAAGAAGGCGATTTCACTCACGACTCACATGGACTGAAGTCGGCAGGCGCGAGCCAAGGCTGGTCGTCAAGTAGAATTGCCAAAGTTTCAGGAATTGTCGTTTTTCTTGCAATAGTCGTTCCCGTCGGATTTCGTCTTTTCAAACAATTCAAGCCAGCGCCCCCTGCGACTACTCAGCAAGCAGTTTTGACTGTTGCGTGTGCTCCAGTCGAGTATCGTCAAATCGAAAAACATTTGCAGATTGCAGGTACTGTCTGGGCCTGGGACCCTCTGACCATCGGGTGCGAGGCAAGTGGCCTCCGAGTAGAGTCGGTAAATGTAGACGAAGGACATTTTGTCAAAAAGGGACAAGTCCTTGCCACATTGAATTCAAGTGTGCTCGAGGCGCAATTGCTTCAGCATAAAGCCGAACTGGCAAAAGCCAAAGGGTCTTTGACCATTGCTATCCAGCCCAATCGACCTATGGACATTGGTCGACTACAGGCTAGGGTGGAAGAAACCAAAGCAGTCGTCAAGCAAGAAGAAGCCAATATCGCCAGGGTCAAAGCCGATTTAGAATTTGCTCGCAGCACTACCGTTCGCTTTAGAGAACTGGGAAAAGTAGGTGCTGTTTCGCAACAAGACCTGGAAAACAAAGAAAGTATTCAAAAAGCCAAAGAAGCCGAGCTTGTTAATAACGAGCAGCGATTACGTGCTGCCAATTATTCGCGTGATCAGGCAATCGAAAATTTGAAAATGGCTCATGAAGGCGGACGCAAAGAAGATATCGATATCGCTAAAGCTAATGTCGCTGCAGAAGTGGCTGACGTTAAACATACTGAAGCTCTGATCAGGCAAACACGCATCCAGGCTCCGTGCGATGGTTATATAGTCAAGCGCATGATTCACATTGGTGACACTGTAATGCAGAACGAAGACTGTTTCCAGATGGTGCGCGACAATCGTCTTGAGGTGCGAGCACAAGTGCCCGAGCCCGATTTAGGCAGAATCAAGATTGGGCAAAAGGTCTTGTTCAAGAGCAATGCTACGCCAGACGATAAAGACGTGGTCGGAACTATTCGTGAAATCAGTCCGATGGTTGACCAGCAAACGAGGCTTGCTACTTGCCGTATCGATATTCCTTTCGATATCTATAAGAAGTGGTTGCCTGGCACATTCGTTTCGGGCAAGGTGAATCTTGGCGCGCAGAAAGTGCTGGCAGTGCCTTCAACTGCGGTCCTCAGTCGCGATGGTCGTGCTGTAGTGTTCGTCTATCAGGACAACCGCGTTTATCAAAGACCGGTAGTGACAGGCGAGCGCACAGAGCAATATATCGCCATAGAGTCTGGTTTGAAAGAAAACGAACAAGTGGTAACCGTGGGTGGTGGCTTCCTCAAGGACAACGATCCCGTGCGTCTTTCTGAGAATAAGCAAAGCAAATAGCGATGAATCTGCGTTACATCTCAGCCTGGTCGATTAAGAATCCGATACCGGTGCTCGTGTTCTTTCTGGCTTTGATGATCGCTGGAATTTATTGTTTTGTCGGGCTTGGCATCGACGAAACGCCAAACATTGATATTCCGATTGTTTCGGTCACAGTAACTCAATCGGGGGCAGCCCCGCCCGAGCTCGAATCGCAAGTGACGCGCAAAATCGAAGACGCTGTTGCCGGGATCGGTAACGTCAAACATATTTACTCGACTGTGAACGAAGGCACATCTGCCACCACAGTCGAATTCGAGTTAGAGACAGACGTCGACCGCGCTGTAAACGACGTGCGAAACGAAATTTCTAAAATCCGAACCCAATTGCCACTAGATGTAGACGAGCCTATGGTGCAGCGTCTCGACTTTGTGGGCGGTCCATTTGTTACTTACTCAGTTTCGTCGCCCAAGCGCGATGCTGAAGAATTGAGCTGGCTAACGGACAACACAATTTCTAGGGCTTTACTTGGAGTCAAAGGTGTCGGTCAGGTACAGCGCGCTGGCGGTGTGGATCGCGAGATTCGGGTTAATTTGAATCCATCTAAGCTCGAAGCTCTTGGTATTACAGCCGATACTGTAAATATGCAGCTCAAGTCGCTCAACGTAAACAAGCCGGGCGGCAGAGGTGAGATCGGCTCGCAAGAAGAAGCGGTGCGAACCCTTGGTAGTGCACTTTCAGCCGAGTCGCTTGCGGCGACCAGAATCAATTTGCCAGGACAGCGCTGGGCGCGTCTCGATACGCTTGGAACCGTGAGCGATGCAACGTCCGAGCCAAGACAAATGGCTTTGTTCGATAACAAACCAGTTATTGCATTTTCTGTGGTGCGAAGCAACGGCGCAAACATGGTCCAGGTAGAAGAAGGGCTCGATAAGCGCCTGGAGCTTTTACGCAAACAATTGCCGCCAGATGTGGAAATTAAGAAAATCCGCACTCAGACAGATTTCGTTCATTTGTCGTATCACGCAGCAATCGACTCGCTTTTAATTGGCGGTGGACTTGCAGTTTTTGTAGTCTGGCTATTTTTGAAAGACTGGCGCTCAGCAGTTATTTCGTCGCTTGCTATGCCGTTATCGCTCGTGCCTACTTTTCTTGTGATGAAGCTTTGCGGCTTCACTATGAATAATATGTCGTTGCTTGGACTGGCTCTTGTTATCGGTGTTCTTGTAGATGATGCCATTGTTGAAATCGAAAATATAGTGCGTCACATGGCGCTTGGAAAGTCGCCATTCAAAGCTGCTTTCGATGCTGCAGACGAAATCGGTCTTGCCGTTGTTGCGACCACTATGACCATTATTGTGGTTTTCGTGCCAGTCGCTTTCATGGGTGGAATCCCTGGCAAATTCTTGTGGCAGTTTGGTCTTACTGTTGCTACAGCGGTATTTTTCTCTCTGCTCGTGGCTCGTATGCTTACACCGCTCATGGCTGCTTATATGCTCAAGCCAATTAACGAGCATCACGATAAGAGCAGAATGATGGCGTTTTATGACGACACTTTGCGCTGGGCGCTCAAGCACAGAATTAAAACCATTTTGCTTGGCGTAGCTTTTTTTGCAGTCAGTCTGGTCTTGTTCAAATTGATGCCGACATCGGTCATGGGCAATATTGACCGTGGCGAAACAATGATGAGTTTCGACATGCCGCCTGGCACACCACTTGTATCCACGGTGGACGTGGCGCACAGGCTCACTGAAATTTTGCGTGCTCAACCTGAAGTTCAACACGTATTTTGTCAAATTGGAACTGCTGCCGAAGCTGGTGGTCGACATGGTGTTGCCGCTGGTGGGGCGGTGAACTCGGGTAAACTATATGTCAGTTTGAAGCCCAGAGGCGAGCGTAAAAAATCACAGGTCGAATTCGAAGACGCTGTGCGCGAAAAGTTAGCGACAGTGGCAGGACCCAGACTAAGTTTCATGGCCCGGGGTGGTATCACTGGAAAACTGAAAATTATTCTTGTAGGCGAAGACTCGCAACTTTTAAAACAATATGCCACCACACTTGCAGACAATATGCGTGGCATTCCTGGTCTTGCTGACGTTATTTCCAGTGCTGCCCTCGAGCGTCCTGAGATTCAAGTGTTTCCAGATTTTAATCGCGCCTCCGAACAAGGCGTGTCTGTAGACGCTATTGCAAGAACAGCACAAATTGCCACTCTTGGTGATATCGACTGGAATCTGCCCAAGTTCAATTTGCCAGACAGACAAATAAGCATTCGAGTTCAGTTGGATCCAAAATACAGAGAAAACATAAACACCATCGAGAATTTGAAAATACTTCGCTCAGACGGAAAACTGGTTCCACTATCGAGCGTGGCAAAAGTCGAATTTCTCTCAGGCGAAGCGCAGATAGACAGATATGATAGATATCCCCAGGTCACTATCGATGCCAGTCTTGATGAAGGCACTCCGCTTGGTGTCGCCCTTAAAAAAGTGCGCGAGAGTAAATCTTACAAAGAAATGCCCAGTGGTATCAAATCCATTCCTGCCGGTGATGAAGAAATCCAAAAAGATATTTTTACTGGTTTTGGCATGGCACTTGCAACCGGGGTCTTGCTGATTTATGCCGTGCTAGTTCTTTTGTTCGGCGGCTTCTTGCACCCGCTCACTATCATGATGTCGTTGCCGCTCGCACTTGGTGGTGCATTAATTGCCCTCATCATCATGGGCGATTCGCTAGGATTTTACGCGTTAATTGGCATAGTGATGCTGATGGGTCTTGTGACCAAGAATGCCATTCTTTTAGTTGAATATTGTTTGAGTATTAGAAACACTGGCGTGCCGCGTTTTCAGTCAATCATCATGGCGGGTGAAACTCGTATGCGCCCTATTCTCATGACCACTGTAGCGATGGTGGCAGGCATGTTCCCGATTGCGCTGCGTATGGGTGCTGGCTCTGAAGCAAGAGCACCGATGGCGGTTGCAGTAATTGGAGGTCTTTTGACTTCGACTATTCTTACTTTGATTGTGGTTCCTGTAGTCTTCACTTATATGGACGATTTAGAAGACTGGATCAAGAGTCGCTCCAAATTCCTTGGTTTGAATGAAAGAGAAGAAGACACTCTCAATCGAACAAACGACGAGGTCAAAATGAAATGAAGAATTTTCTTTTAGCCTTAACTTTAGTCTTAGGTTCGACCATAATTTTTTCGGTGCCTGCTCTGGCTCAGCCGGCGCTTAAAGAAAAGGATTCTTCGCTTGAAGCAAACAGTCCTGATGCGGTCGAATTAAAAACAAAAAAACACGATCCTAAAGCAGACCTTCATCACGAAATTGAAAAAATAGATGCTGAATCTAGCTCCACTAAAGACGTTGACGCAGATACAGGCACGGTGCCAACTGGATCTGGCACGGGCACTGGTACTGGCTCGGGGCAGAATCTAAATACCACGACCAATACCAATACTACGACTACAACATCTACGCACGAGACTACAGTAGGTGATGACGAGAATAACCCAGACAATTCTGATTCAAATAGCCCTGGAGGTCCTCAGGGCGATTCGAAAAATGACAATAAGTCAAATGCTAAAAACAAACCAGACAAAAATGCAGACAGGGACAACGACGGACAAAGCAAAGGCTGGGAATCGGGTCTGATCAAAAAACAACCCTCACGCAAACGTCAGGTCACTGTAGAAGAAATTGACGATGGCGGTTTTTCGCTCAGTGGCGAAGGCAAAATAGTCCTCGTACTGGTTTTGACTCTGGTCGCGCTTGCTTGCATCAATATGTTTTCCAAGCGTCTTGTCTCGCTTTTCATGGCAGGCGATGAGAATTCTGAAATCAGAAAACGTGCCAACACGCTGAGTCACATGGTTGTGTATTTTCTGGTTGCAGTCACTGTCGGTCTTGCCATAGTGCTTGTTTTAAAAGAGCTCGGCATAGACATCGGACCAATACTTGCTGGTGCTGGTGTAGTTGGTGTTGCTCTTGGTTTTGGTGCGCAAAGTATCGTGCGCGATTTTATTTCGGGCTTTTATATTTTCTGGGAAGACCAGATTAGAGTAGGCGACGTTATTCAGATTGCAGATAAAAGCGGTTATGTAGAAGCAATGACTTTGCGCCTCGTCACATTGCGCGATGAAAACGGAAACGTGCACTACATCCCGTGTGGCGAAATAAAAATGGTCACTAATATGACCAAGAATTTCTCACGCTATGTTTTGAAAATTTCTCTTCCTTATGCAGCCGATGTCGACAAAGTGCTTGAAATGGTCAAAGATATCGACGAAGAATTGAGAGCGGACCCAGAATTCGGCGAAGATATTTTAGAGCCGATTGAAATCATGGGTATCGACCAGTTCGAAAATAATGCCATTATTTTAAAAGCAAGAACCAAAACAAAGCCTATCAAACAGTGGCGCGTCGGTCGCGAATTCAACAGACGCTTGAAGCGAAGGCTTGATAAAGCCGGTATCGAAATGCCTTACTCCAATATAAGTCTCGTTCTTGGTGACAAAAAAGATAGCAGAGAAAATAAAGGCGAGGAGAAAAAATGATTCTTCTTCGTGCCGACCATATAGGTCCTTTAGAAATGTTCAAGATAGGCGTGGGACCATCTAGTTCTCACACTGTGGGACCAATGGTGGCAGCACTTGCATTCAGAGGACGCATAGAGCCCATTCTAAAGCGTGCTGACAATTGCCGTCTTGAAGTCGAGCTTTTGGGAAGCCTATCTGCTACTGGCAAAGGGCACGCCACCGATGGTGCGGTGTGTGCAGGTATTTTGGGCTATCACCCCAGATTGACACCAGTCAAAGATATTTGGGATGCAAAAGAATTGCTCGAAGCAAAAGGTGGTTTTGAATCATGCAAGTTCAAACCATCAACCGACATTATATTTGGTGGCTGGAATCTTAACGATCCGAGTGGCAGTACCAGACTTCCTCATCCAAACACTATGCGTTTTTGTTTATATGAAAACGACCAGATAGCCCTTGAAGAAATCTGGATTTCAGTTGGTGGCGGGTTTGTAGAGCGGCTTGGTGAGCGGGCTGAGACTGAGCAAAAAATAATTGATTTGCCATATCCCTACGATACTGCCCAGGAATTCATCGATCAAGTTTTGAAATCTGGACTTTCGCCCTGGGATTTAGTTATCGCCAATCAGAAAGTTTTAGGCTTGTCTGAAGAAAAACTTCGATGGGAGCTTGGCGAAATCTGGAAGACCATGACTAATTGCATAGAAGCAGGACTCAGTACCGAAGGCATTCTGCCTGGTGGACTCAGTGTCAGACGCAGAGCGAAGAAACTATTTCAGGAGTTAGAAGCAGGCAAGACACCTGCGTGGTCTGAGCACGATTTGAGACCATCTGTATATGCAATGGCTGTGAATGAAGAAAATGCCGCTGGTGGAAGAGTCGTAACCGCACCGACCAATGGATCTTCTGGTCTCATTCCAGCCGTGTGGCGGACGCTCAAAGAAAGACAGAATCTAGATGATACCACTTTGCAAAATGGCCTTATTGTGGCATCGGTCGTTGGTGCTCTGGTAAAAGTGCATGCCTCTATAAGCGGTGCCGAAGTCGGATGCCAGGGCGAAGTGGGAACTTCGTGCGCAATGGCTGCTGGTGGGGCGGTAGCTATGCTTGGTGGCAATATATATCAAATAGAGCAGGCTGCAGAAATTGGCATCGAGCACCATCTAGGAATGACTTGCGATCCTATTATGGGGCTTGTACAAGTCCCTTGTATCGAGCGAAATGCAATGGGCGCAGTCAAAGCTCTCAATGCAGCAGCATTGTCGCTTGCCTCTGATGGACAGCATTTAGTTAGTCTGGATAAAGCGCTCAGTGTGATGAAACAAACTGGGCTCGACATGAACAATAAGTACAAGGAAACCTCTACTGGCGGTCTGGCACTAGGATAGAGCACGTAATGTTCCAGAATAAACCTCTTCCCGAGAAAATTGCCGACAGGTACGTGGTAAGGCATGTAATTGGCTCGGGTGGTACTGGAATGGTCGTTAATGCCTACGATCCTCACCTGGATCTCGATGTGGCAATCAAGATTTTGAATTATGACGAATCGGGCATGACTGCAGTTCGCTTGCAGCGAGAAGCAATGGCTGCGGGAAAACTAAATCATCTAAATATTGCTCGTGTGTTCGACTTTGGCCAGACGGCTGATGGCTCACCATATATGGTGATGGAGTTATTGCATGGCAAAAGTCTGGACGTTTTATTGAAACAAAGAGGCTCCCTGCCCCTGGCTGAAGCATTACCTATTTTCATTCAGCTTTGCGAGGGACTCAACTTTGCTCATAGCGTTGGAATCGTCCATCGTGACTTGAAGCCCGCCAACGTTTTCGTATCCAAAGGACAGGTGAAAATATTCGATTTTGGTGTTGCCAAATTCGAAAACGTGGACCAGTCACTGACCACTACGCGAGACTTGATAGGCAGTCCGCTTTATGTAAGTCCCGAGCAAGCTCGCCGCGATGAGAGTGATTTGCGTGCTGATATATACAGTCTTGGCTGTTTGATGTACGAAGTTTTGACTGGTGAAACACCTTTTCAGGGAGCGACAGTGCTCGAGACTTTGAAAATGCATTCGAGTTCGCCACCGCCGAGGCTTGGCGACGAGTTTCCACCTGCTATGCAAGATCTGGTGGAGCACTGTTTGCAAAAACGCCCTGAAAACAGACCTCAGAATCTGGCTGAAGTGATTGATATTTATCACGCTATAGAGCAAGGCAGTTATTCTGTACCTGCAAGGGATGATACCGAAGATTCACAACCAAGAGCAATTTCGCCAGATCTAGAAAAACCAGATACGAGCAAAAAGTCTTTGATTATGATGATGGTCGCAATAGCCGCCTCAGGTGCAATTGGACTGGGACTGGTGTTTCATTTTTTAGGTCAATCAGACAAGAAAAGTTCCAAAACAATTACAAAACCCGTTCAAGAAGAAGACGCTTACAAAATAAATTTTGCCGAGCCAGCGCAACAAATCAAGTTTCGGACTACTGTGCAAAAAGGCTTGATTTATAAAATCGGACAGCAAGTGACAGACTCTGATTTGAAAGAATTGCAGGGACAAAAGTTGGACAAGCTAGAAGTCGGCAACTGCATGATTGATGGCTCGGGGCTTGGCTATTTGAAAGACGTAAATTTAGTAGGATTGAACGTCACGAATTCGCGCATCAACGATTTGAACGTGAATAATATTATTCGTTTTAAAAACTTGGAACAGCTTGCATTCAGCTCGCCTTTTGTAACTGATGCGGGGCTAGCCAAGCTAGGTGCACTTAAAAAAGTGCGGCGTCTGATGCTTGGTGGAATCATTGTCTCCGATAAAGGGCTTGCGGTTCTCGATCATTTTCCCAATTTGATCAGTCTTGAACTTTATGCACCAAACGCCACCGACGAGATTTTTGCTCATATGCGGCATATGAATAAGCTCGAACTCTTATCGTTGATGGAAACATCGATTAGCAAAGACGCTGGTACTCATCTAAAAATATTTCCCAAACTGGAATCGCTAGACCTTAGCGGAACGAAAGAATTATCTGATGAAAGCTGGCAAGCAATTGCCGAGCTGCCACTCAAATTATTCGTGGCAAAAGGAATCAAAGTCGAAAAGAATAGTCTGAGACATTTTACTTCGCACAGTCAAATAGAAGGATTATCGCTCGAGTCGACACGTGTGCAAGCCGTTGATTTGAAGCATCTGAAAAAGCTCAACAAGCTTGTTTATTTGAATCTGCGCGACAACAATATCACAGACGAAATGATTGAAGCCCTTCTATCGCTCAAAGTAAAAAGTCTCGATTTGAGTGCTACTTATCTGCAAGACAATCAATTGCTTAGATTGGCTGAGAGTAAGACTCTTGAAAAGCTGAATATCGATGGATGTCCCAAACTGAGTTGGAAAGGTGTCGAGACCTTCAGCAGAACATTCATACAAAAACGGAATCAAAGTTGCACACTGGTGGGCACGATTTCAAACAAATAAAATGATGAGCGAACAAATTCCAGAAACCTTTGCCAATCGATACAAGATCATCGAAAAACTGGGTTCTGGTGGAATGGGCATAGTTTATCTTGCTTTCGATTCAGTGCTCAATATAAATGTTGCAATAAAAGTCCTGCTTGCAGATCCAACCGGACTTACAGCTGCTCGATTGCAGCGAGAGGCTACGGCTTCGGGAAAATTGAACCATCCAAATATTGCCCGTGTATTCGATTTTGGTCAAACAAAAGACGGTTCACCATATATGGTGATGGAATATATTGAGGGCAAAAGTCTTTCCGAGCTCATCGCTGAGCGGGGCAGGCTTGGTGTGGAAGAAGCGATTGATATTTTTAGGCAAATTTTGCAGGGACTCGCTCTTGCTCATTTCCATAAAATTATTCATCGTGATTTGAAACCATCAAACATAATGGTGACATCTGTCGATTCAAGAGATAAGCAAGTAAAACTGCTCGATTTTGGCGTAGCCAAACTTGAAGCATACAGCCAGGAACTTACAAGTACTGGAGCACTTCTGGGAAGTCCCACATATATGAGCCCTGAACAATCACAGGGCGACGAGTCTGATGTACGCTCGGATATTTATTCGTTTGGCTGTTTGATGTTCGAGACTCTTACTGGCATTCCTCCTTTTAAAGGAAACTCGGCATTAGAAACTATTTCTATGCACAAAACAAAGGCGCCACCACTTGTAACTGATGTCGTTTCTGATCTGGATGTTTCCAAAGAACTGGTTAATCTGATTGATTCTTGTTTGAGCAAATCGCCCGAAGCAAGACCTCAAAGCTGTAATGATTTACTTGAGCGTTTGAATGCCAAGCCGCAAAAGATTCAAGTTGAAGAAATAATAGATGAAGCACCAAAGGTCGAGTCGAAAACTGTCATGGGTCAAAGCCCGGCAGTAATAGCTATGGGTGTGGCTTTTCTTTTGGCTTTGACTGCATTTGCGTACATGATGATTAACGCTTCCATGAAAATTGGCTTAAATAAAAAGGAAGCCGAAGTAATTGCAAAAGCGGATGTTACTCAAGCAACTAATACCGGACTTGGTGGCGAACGTGGTGACGAACTTATTTTTGGAATGAGTTCTCATCGCAAGGAACAAAAAGACGGTAGCACGAGCATGAAATTCAGCATGGGTATTGACGATGCTGATTTAGACAGGATAGACAAAAAACAAAAACAAATTGATTTTTCCAATGTCAACATTTCGCACGATCAACTTGAAAAATTGAGTGAGTTACCGCTCGAGTCATTGCGCCTGCGGGGGCAAGAATTAAACGATGAGACTGTCTGTCATGTAAGTAAAATAAAAACACTCAAGTCGTTATATTGTAAAAACAGTTTGCTCACAAACAAAGGCATAGCTCAATTAGGAAAGTTATCCAATCTGGAGATTTTGCGCATTGGCTGTCCATTTGTAACATCTGAAGGTCTGTCGGGATTATCCAAGCTCAAGAAACTGACCAGTTTGCAAGTGGATGGTGACCGGCTCAAAGACGACACTGCAAACTATCTCACTAGCTTTCCGGCTCTCAAATCTCTTGGTATCGGATCGGCAAATTTAAGTGACGCTGGCGTTGCAAATTTGAAAAAAATGCCTCATTTGCACATATTGACTATCCGCTCGAGTCGGGTTACTGACCAGGCTTTGAGCAGTCTCAAAGATTTTAAGTCGCTCAATATTGCTAATTTTGCTGGATGCAGATTTTCTGCCAATTGTTGTGTGAAATTACAGCCAGGCAAAAAAATGTACGGACTTTCAATCAATGGACAGCGCTATCTTTCGGTTGAAAGTGCAAAAGCTTTATCCAAAACTGACATCAGTATTTTGAATCTGATTGATACTCCAATTTCAGACGACGCGCTAATCGAAATAGGCAAGATGAAACGTTTATCGTCACTGAATCTGGAGCCGGCTTCTCTCAGCGCTCGCGGCTTGAATGGACTGAAAAGTCCTCCCCTTGAGGGGCTTGGATTTCGACACTGCCTTAACTTGAGTGATTCAATGGCAAAAAAAATCTCGCAGTTGAAAGATTTGACTTCGCTTGAATTGTCTCGTACAGGAATTCGAGACAATCAATTAATGATGCTTGCAAGTCTTTCCAAATTGCAAAACTTAAATCTAGACGGCTGTCCGGGAATTACAGCAGAAGGAATAGAGGCATTCCAGAAGCTTTATGTAAGCATGCACCATAAAGAGTGTCCCATCCATCGTGCTGTAGTTTTTGCTCGCGACACTCAGGAAGCGGAAAATTTCAAAAACGGAATGAAAGATTGGCGAGTTAAATACGAGAATGAGGAGATTAACTGATGGAAGGACTGTTTATCGGGTTCATTTTTTTAGGAACTGTTTTTATAGTTCTGTTTTGCGTGTTTTGTCTGCGTATTTGTACCGAATGGGAACGCAAAGTCGTTTTGCGCCTGGGGAGATTTGCTGGCGTGCGTGGACCGGGTATTTTTCTACTTTTGCCATTAATCGAAACCACGCCTGTGACTATCGACCTGCGCACTATGACTAACTCGATTTCGGCAGAGCAAACTCTCACCCGCGACAATGTGCCTGTAAATGTAGACACCGTAGTCTATTGGCGTGTGGTCGAGCCGAAGCTTGCAGTTTTGCAAGTGGCAGATTACGATGCTGCTGTTATTTTGGCTGCACAAACAGCTTTGCGCGACATGATTGGTCGCAGCGATTTGAGCGAAGTTCTTTCTGACCGTGCTGGACTGGATAAATTAATGACCCAGGTTCTTGATGCCCAAACCGAGCCCTGGGGTGTCAAAGTAGAATCGGTTCAGATGCGCGACATTAAAATTCCAGACAATCTTCAGGATGCCATGAGCAGGGTGGCTCAGGCTGCCAGGGAAGGACAAGCGAGAATGCTTCTTGGCGATAGCGAATTGAATATTGCCAAGCGCTTTGCCGACGCTGGCAAGGTTTATGAGCAAAACCCCATGGCGGTGCATTTACGGGGCATGAACATGCTTTATGAAGTAATGAAAGCTGGCGGCACTTCGACTGTAATTGTCCCTTCCACAGCGGTTGAGAGCATGAGTTTTGGGGGAATAACAGGAGTCTCTGCCCTTGCTAAAGCAAGTGAGCAGACCGAGTAAACACGAGGTTTTGTTGGAAAGACCGATACCTGAAAAAATCGCAGAGCGCTATCAGATCAAGGGCATCATCGGGTCTGGTGGCATGGGCGTAGTGTTGCTTGGTTATGACCCCAATCTGGGGATTGATGTAGCAATTAAAATGTTGCAAAAAGAAGCGAGCGACAAAGAGGTTGCTCGTTTGCAACGCGAAGCCATGCTAGCTGGGCGCTTGAATCATATACATATTGGCAAGGTGTACGATTTCGGTACGGCTGAAGACGAGTCACCATATATGGTGATGGAATACTTCAAAGGACAGACTCTTTCAGATTTGATTCGATACAAAAATCGACTCTCATTTGAGGAAGCAAGACCTATTTTCATTCAGTTGTGCGAAGCTCTTTTGCACGCGCACCATCAAGGTATCGTTCATCGAGACTTAAAACCATCCAACGTCTTTCTGGCACGTCAGGGACAAGGAATTCATGGTCCAGCCAATGTCAAATTGCTCGACTTTGGAGTGGCTAAAGTCGAGGCCAGTTCAGGCGAGATAACGGCGGCCGGAAGCATTGTCGGCAGCCCGGCTTATATGAGTCCTGAACTCGCCGAAGGTATAGACGCCGACCATCGCTCTGACATTTATAGTCTTGGCTGTTTGATGTTCGAGACGCTAGTGGGCACCCCCCCATTTGAAGGCAAGACAGTGCTTGAAACCGTACAGATGCACCGCAACAACGCACCACCACTGGTATCGGAGGCGTTAGGAGCGAATTGCGACTTGCCTAAAGCCGTAGACGATATTATTGACAAATGTTTGCAAAAATCCCCTGCTAATCGTCCTCAGCAAGTAACTGAGATTCTGCTTGTGCTCGAGCCACCTGAGCAAGTAGCGAAAATAGGCGAAGTACAAGAAGTTGCCAAATATATAAAATCGCGCGATTCTATTTTCGATAAACTCGGGATAAATCCAACTATCACAGCGCTTGTGGCAATTGTTGTTATAGCTTTAGTTGGTCTGGCTTCTTTTGTTTTTGTTAAAGATGCGCAGAAAAAAGCAAATCGAAAGACCGACGAACTGCGTGAAAAAGCTATTACAAAGAATGATGGCGAGAATACTGCTCACGTAATTAATCACGGTGCCGGTTATCTCAACGATGAAATTTATATTCATCCCATAATAAAATTGAAATACTGCAAACTAAGAGAACTCGCTGGTGATGAAGATTTCAAGACTATTGCCCCACTCGATTTTCAGGCCTTAGACATTTGGGATTCTGAAATTACTGGAGTCGGACTGAACTATGTCAAAGACAAAAAAGGTCTTGTCTGGCTCAAAATGAAATTAAAACCCGAAAGTGGAGATTTGCTTCATTACGCTTGCAACATAAAGAGTCTTAATTACCTAGAAATGCGCGCTTCAAGACCTTTGACAGCCGAAGATTTCGCACAGGTCGCGCGTCTGAAAAATTTGAAGCGATTTTGTCCTGGTCCCAAATTGATGGAATGGGTTGGTCTCAATCGTTTGACTGACATGCCTTTTATGATGGGACTGGCAATTCAAGCTGAGAATTTGCATGATGGACGAGATAATGTTTACGGGCATGGCAAAGTGCATTTCGGCAAATTGCCTGGTCTGGTAGAGTTTTCAGCCCTTCTTGAAGGAGTGACAGACGAGGATTTATCCGGGATTGCAGAATTGAGTCATTTAGCCGCCTTTGGAGCTATTTCAAATAAGCTTACTGACAAAACAATTGAATTTCTTTATCCATCGGCAGGGACACTGAATCGTCTTGTTCTCGTATCCAGAAAATCTTCCTCTAATCTGGGGGAAAAACTGTCAGTTTTTCCCATTCTGCAATTTATAAAAATTGGCAATGGCAAACCGATGAGTTTGAAAAGTGCGAAGGTTATAGCAAGTCGAGTATTGCTAGAACTCGATCTTGAAGAAAGCCCGGTGACTGATCAGGTTCTAGCCATTTTGAGCAAGAACAAAACAGTTTATCGTCTTTCACTTGGAAAAACACAACTGTCTGATGCCGGTTACGCTAATTTAGCTGCTTTTCCCAATTTGATCAATTTATCGATTGAAGGAGAAACTCTCACCGACGGCAAAGTGAAAAACCTTACAAAATCTAAAACAATAAAAGAGTTGCATCTAGGAGAATCGAATCTGACTAACTCTCAGATTATCATGCTTGCTAACATGCCCAATTTAGAATCTATAAAGATAAACAAATGTCCCAATATTTCCGAAGCCGGCGAACATCTAATGAAGCAAAAGTTCAAAGAACTCTGGCATAAAGAACCTCCAAAGCTCGATGTGGACAGTAATCTTTTGATTGAGGAATTCAAAAATTGAGTTGCCAAAAAGATACTATTGCTGACCGCTACGTGGTCAAAGAAGTTATTGGCACGGGTGGCATGGGGCAGGTTTTGCGCGCACACGACCCGCATCTGGCAATTGATGTGGCAATCAAACTTCTACATAAAAACGATATCGATACCACAGCTGCCCGCCTTCAGCGAGAGGCTGTTGCTGCTGGCAAACTCAATCACAAAAATATCGCTCGTGTTTTGAATTTCGGTCAGACCGCAGACGGCGAACCTTATATGGTGATGGAATATGTTCAGGGAATAACGCTTGCTGACCTGATCAAAAAAGAATCGCATCTGCAAGTTTTACAAGCAATAGATATTTTTATCCAGATTTGCAGTGGATTGCAACTGGCTCACTCAAACAGCATCGTTCACCGCGACTTGAAGCCCTCAAACATCATGCTTGCAGAAGACGTCGACAAAGGCTCGCGGGAAGCCAAAATTCTCGACTTTGGTGTGGCTAAATTGGACCAGGTATCGCAAAAACTCACAAGCACCAGTGCCATTATCGGTAGTCCTTTATATATGAGTCCAGAGCAGGCTTCAGCACTAGAAATCGATGCGCGCTCAGATATTTATAGCCTTGGTTGTTTGATGTTCGAAACGTTGACAGGCATCGTTCCGCTAAAAGGAAAAACAGCGATTGAGACAATCTCGCTTCATCGCGGAAAGGCTCCTCCACTTATTTCTGACATTATCGAACATGCTGAGTTTCCTGAAAAACTGATTGATCTTGTTAACAGGTGTCTGGCTAAATTGCCAGAACAAAGACCTCAAAGCGTCAAAGAAGTAAGTTCTGAATTGAACAATATCAAAGAAGAGCTTGCGCATAAGGCTTTGATCAAAAAGGCGTCGATTCCTCGCGCACGTTACACGCCAAAGACTACAGTCAAACTACTTTTAGTCATACTGGCATTTGTTTCTGTTTGTGGTCTTGTCGTTTTCACTCCGGTCAAATTTCTTTTCGACAGACAAGATCGTGCCAAAGTGAAAATTGATCAAAAATTGGATACGTCGCAAAAGGTTTTTGACGACTTGATTTACGCTCAACAAGATAAATTCAGAAAAACAGTCGAATCCAAACCGACTCGATTTTATCCCATCGCCGGTGGTGGCAAAGGTCTTACTTTCGAAAAGTTTGCCATAGATTATGAATTGAGCAAGGTCAGAGATTATCCAGACTTGAGAGCAGTTAATGTCAGAGATTGTATGCTGCTCAAAGGCACTGGGTTGAAGTACTTAAGCAATACCAATATTGACCAGGTATTAATGGATCGAACCAAAATTCAAGAAGAGAATTTGAAATATCTGGTGCCGATGAAAAACTTGAAAATGGTAGTTTTTGGCTCGAATCAGTTAAGCGACAAAGGTGTCGAAATTCTGGTTAAAAACAAGAACCTGCAATTCGTTTCACTCGCTTCTCCCTCACTTACAGACCGCACCGCCGAGCTTTTGTCTACTCTACCTAATTTGAGCCAAGTCGAATTGACTTCCAAGAATTTGACTGACAGAACAGTTGATTATCTTATTAAGAAGAAGATTTTTTCTTTAGGATTATTTGGCACTTCTGTAGGGCCTGATGTTGGTATCAAGATTGCCAAAATGCCCATCATAAGGGAAGTGATTTTAACTGACGCTAGAAGTATATCAATACAAAGCTTGCAAGCTTTGAACAATGCAGGTATTCAAAACCTGGGTTTGGCTGGCGTGCCTTTGACCAAAGCGCATTTTCAAACGATAGCAAAAAATAAGAAACTAGCCGAGCTTAGCTTTTACGCCTACCCTGGCTGCTATAAAGACGTTGAAGCACTGAACGCAATCGACCATCTTTTCAGTTTGAATCTGCGTCAAAGTCAGCACATCGACGATAAGCTGATTGACACGGTTACTCGATTGCCTTTAGTCAGCATCAATTTGCACAAATCGAATCTGACCGACAAACAATTGATCAAGCTCGCCAAGACTAAAACACTTCAAGCAGTAATGGCTCAGGATTGCCCATTCATAACGGTTTTTGGCGAGGAAGGCTTCCACAAATATTTCAAACTGATGTGGAAGCGTGATTGCAAATTAGAAGTAAGAATGGATCCGTCTGTTGTTAAACTAACTGAACAGTTGCGTCCAGTCGAGGAGTTCAGGGTCGATGAGCAAGCAAAATAAGTATTTACACAGTCTATTTTTAGTTCTTGTTTCTATTCAATCGTCTGCATGGGCTCAAGAACCACAGTTCAAGCCAGAAAGTCCGGTCGAAACCAAACCAGTCGAGATTAAGCGAGAAAGTCAGATTCGTCCTCTTTCAGGCTCTCTCGACAATCGACTTTTCGTTAACAGTAATAGTCCCGAGATTGTAAGACAAGAAGGAATTCTTTTATCCACTTTTCCACCGCTAGGTAAAACAAATCCAAAAGCTCATCTTAATCTAGCTCTGGAAGGCAATTTCATGCTATTTTCACACCATATAAACAAAGCCGAAGAAGGTGAGCGTCCGCGTACACTGCATATAGTGGCACTCGTTTTCAATCCGGATCAAAAAGAAAAAGCGTCTATCAAAATTCTTTCTGGTGCAAGTTATCTCAGTCAGCCAGATGCCCCTTTTAAAACTCTTCCTTCCCTGGAAGAGAATCCAGATGGACTTATATATGCAGGTCCTGGAGACCGCATTTGCGATGATTTTCTTTTCGGCAAACGCAATTATGATTTCAGTAAAAGTCTCACTTTAAAACCGCAAGAAACAAAAATACTTTTCAATCTTCCAATTCCGGTACGCAAGCTTTCCCCCTGCTTGAACGGGCGCTCGACTCTTTTGTCTTTGAAAAGCAGTGGACCTGTTTATATTGCAACCGTTGCCCTTTATGCCAGAGACAACGAAGCTGGCAGTGAAGACGCACCTCTTTTAGAAGAATGTGTTCGCATTTTGAACGAAGGCAATCTGGCTGGACCGCGCGATAAAGAACCCTCGCCTCCGGGTGCCTTGAAGCTCATATATGGGCGTGTGGCAGGCGTGCAACGAGGCTCAGCCTGGAAAGTTATTCTAAGCGATAATGCTACAGATGTTGCCAAATTGCGTATACCGGCAAGCGGAAGCAGCTTCTCCTACCCGTTGTCGAGCCTCGAAGGCGGCACCTTTGGCACCCAACAGGTGCAAAGCGCCCCCCTGGTTGTTCGATACCCGGACACTGCCTACCAGGCTCATGGTAATTATGGGGTCGAGTACGATTTGACCCTCCCCCTGTTTAATGATTCGCCTGATGCCAAAGAAGTCTCGATTAAGTTCCAGAACCCCCTAAAGAGCAATCAAAAGGCGGAAAGCCTTACCTATCTTGAACCTCCAGCCCCAAATGTCTTCTTCAGGGGGACAGTTCAGCTCAAATACAATGACGATAATGGGTCCTCAAAAAGTAGATATATCCACCTTGTGCTAAAGAAAGGTCAGGAGAGTCAGGAGCTGGTAAATCTAAAATTTAAGCCCATGGGGCGCCGGCGTGTTGAGTTTCGATTCTTCTATCCACCCGATGCAACCCCGCCTCAGGTGCTAACAGTGACGACTCACTAAAGCGAGACAGCAAATGAAAAAGACGTTACTACTTATATCTATGGCATTCTTGATTCAGGCGCCCGCCTGGTCGGCAACGGATGCCGAATCGATTAACTGGCTGAAGCTGGGGGAAAACGTCGAATGCGACATCAATATGTCTTCGAAAACAGACGGAGCCAAATGGCGGATAGGCAAAGTCTATGAGATTAACAGAAAAGGAAACTACTATATTGTTACTCTTCCTGATAATTCCAAATTGAAAATCTTGAACAACGCACGATGGATAAAACCCGCTTCCGAAGCGGTAACTCAATCTTTCACTCAACCAGCAGAAATCAAAACCCCAGAAGAAATGCGCAAAGAAAATAAGAATGAATCTGGTAAACCAGGTGAAATCGCTGCTCCAGTAGAGCCCGGCAAGCCCATTAAAGACAAGAAAGGCGGAGCCCTTTCGAGATCCGCCTCCTTATTTCGGTTGGCTTTTAGACGTTAGTCGTTAGACTTGCAATCTAGTATTTGCCTGCTGCGCTGCGTTTGTAGTGGTTGAACGCATCAAGCGAGTTATCCAATGTGCACTGGTAGCAGTATGAACCCATTTTCTTTCTGTCTGCATAGTTGAGCGACATTTCAGCATAAATAGGTTCGTCCGAGAAATTGACACCTTGAGTCGCTGCATCGTATACGGTGGCAGAGAAAAAGATCTTGTCAATTCTAGCCCAACGAGTCGCACAGTAACACATAGGGCATGGTTCTGCTGATGTGTACAATTCGCAGTGCGATGTGGCACCTGGTTGAGGAAGTTTCAAGTTGGGATCGTCTTTGCGAATGTGACCCAGGTTGATAACGTTCAACTCTTTGCACGCTTGACGAATCGCTGTGACTTCACCATGAGCTGTTGGATCTTTCCACATAACTACAGCGTTGTGTGAGATCCAGTAACGGATTGCTTTTTTAGATTCGTCGTCAACCTGGACGATAACTGTACTGAAAGGTCCGCCACCGTTTTGTACGCTCTTGAGTGCGTGTTCGCAAGCAAGACGCATCCATTTGTTACCGATGACCTCGACTCCAGCATATTTCAAACTTGGTTTGATATTGGATGTCTGGCATGGAAGACGTTTGGCTTCGTCTTCTGGTCTATCGCTTTTGTTGCAGTATCCGCTCCAGGGCTGGATATAGCTGAACAAATCTTTTTTGACGAGTGGTTCGAGATCCGAATTGTATGGTTCGTCGCAGTCGTAGTGAGTTATTTGTGTAAAATCGGTATCGTATTTATCGCCGAAGAATTTCTGCTCTCCCGCTTGCGCAGATAAGCTGCTACAAGAAAGAATAGTGAATACTGCGGCTAAGCACGATGCGATTCTTTTCTTTGAAAATAGCATTCTATTGCTCCCCCCCGAGGAAGTTGTGTTCCCAAACCTTATGCCTTGCTGCTCGTTTGATAAAACGCTTTTGACGATTGTAAGGAGGGTTTAGTTTTTGCTGCATCCGGCAAGGTTGAGTATGTGGCAATTTTGCCCCTGGTTGAATTTGCTATTATTTTTGGATGAAAATGAAAATTAAGTCGTTGGTTCAAGTGGTCTTATTTTTTACTTCCGTTATCGGTTGGCAATTTGAAGTTGACGCAAAAAATACAAAAAAATCAGAATCCACTAAAAGCGGAATTTATCTGGTTTTGCGATCAGATAGATCCAAATCAAATATCGAGCCTATATTGTCGGGCGAAAGACTGTTGATTGACGATGGGCGCTTTCTAGAAGAAAGTGAAAGAGATCCGCAGGAATATGTCGTCGTTCAAGAAAAAAGTTTCATTCCTTTCAAGCTTGATCAAAAGCCAGTCGAGGGTTACACAGACGATAATAAACCAAAAGTATATTTGCAGTTTGCAAGCAAGCAAGCGCAAGACCTCGATGCACTCACTGGAAATAATTTAGGAAAGCGAATTGCCATTGTAATAGACGATCAAATTGTTAGTTGTCACAAAATAAGAGAAGCGCTGAAAGGAGGCAAAATGCAGATTTCTCGTTGCACTAAAGAAAGCTGCAAGCTCATCTTTTCTGATTTGCTCAAAGATCATACTAATTAGGTTTTGGCATGAAAGAACAAGACGACCTTAGACAACGAATCATTCAAGATGGTCCAGGAAACAGACCAATCATAATGATCATAGGCGTTCTAGTTGCCTTTCTAGTTGTGGCTTATGTATCAGCAAGCATTATGTGGGCGTATTTTGACGGGCAAGCATTTGGTTTGTTTAGTTCAGCAGAAAAGGACATGGCTGAGGGACGTTATTCCGAAGCCAAAGAAAAAGGTGCTAAGGCTGCAGCTTCAATGACAACTGCTTTGATGTTCAATAAATTTGTCAAAGGTAAATCACATGCTGAAGTTGCAAATGATACTTTGAACCTGGCGCGTTGTTATGACGTCAGTCAAGATTTTCAAAAATCGGAAGATTTGCATCAACAGGCTTGCGAGCTTTTCTTGAAAGCAAAGGGCGACTCTGATTATGAATATGGATGGTCGCTATTATCTTTTGGAGATCACTACAAGGCGATGCATAATCGCGGCAAAGCGCTTGAGTATTACAACAAAGCTCTTCCGATAATAGAAAAGACAAGAGGCACCGCCGGTAATGACTATAAATGGACTATTCAACGCATTGAGCAGGCGAAGCAGCTGAATTAGCAGATGTGTCCTTGTTAACTTGTTTCAGTCTCCATCCCCATTTTGCATACATAAAAGAAGATGCAATCAAAACCGATCCTGCCCAGATTACGGACAGAATGCGAACATCAGTTCTTGCACAAATGAAGTCATCCATCAAAAGTTTTGTTCCTAATAAAAGAAATACTGTTAATCCGGAGTATCGAAAAGCTCTGTCTGGAAGAATGAAACCAATTGCAAGCAGTAAGAATCCCTGCAGTGCAAGGCTTGCCGTAAGCCATTCGCTCGGCATCAAATCCCAGAGTGCAAGCGATAAAAGAATGTTTGCCGATACTTCGAAATAATGGCAAAAAGTTTTTTCACTAGATTCAATTAGTTTCCTATTGGAGAAGCGGTAGACTGTTCCGATTGTATAGAACAAAGCAATTATCGCTATCATTTCCATACTATGCCAAGGACCCATATGACTGGCTAAGAAATACCCTGTTATCGCAAGCCAGACATTAGCAGTATTCCGGGTAAAGTTATTTCTGTTTGCATAGCCTATCGCGAAGAGAATACCAGCTTCTCCTGCCCATTTGAGTGCCAGGTAGTTGAAATCGCCGTGCGCATGAAAATATGTATGCGTGCCGCAAGCAATTGCTGAGCTAAGCATAAAAAATTCGTATAACATTTTGCTTATTCTAATTCCAATACGGTTTGCGCTCAAGCTTGCAATGCATGCCTGAATTGACACTATCGCTACCAGTAAAATGGATAACAATACTGAATTAGTCGTATAAAAAGATTTTGCTCCCCATAAAATGCAGACTGTCATTGATGAGAGATAAAATGGCTTGTCGCGAAGAAGAATGCCGTATAACAATAAGATGAGACTTTGTGACGCAAGCGCTATCGGAATGTATTGTGACGGCACTAGTTGCCAGATTGAAATGGCGGTGATTAAGGTTCCGGCGCTTTCGAAACAATTAGCAAGCACGTGTTCGTCCTTTTGCAAATGTTTGCCACGTGTCTTGCGATATAACTGGCCAAGGGCGTAGAGGACAAGAATTACAAACGATGTTTCAGTAGAGTTCAAAGAAGAACTGTTCATAAAACATGTGATGGTAACTAAACCAAAACCTAGAAAACCGACATATCTGGCAAAAGAGTCTTTGAGCGCGTATCCCATGCCAATCAGCGCTAGAGATTCGAGCGACCATTTCAAAGCAAGAAAATCGGTAAAGAATCCCTTTAGCGATTGTGTGTGATACCAGGTAAGAACGGCAAAAGCAGCGATGAAAAGGCGGTAAAGAAATTTAGCGTCTAGCGCACCCAGCGCTTTTTTATTGAAATGACAAATAAGGGCTGATACTAGGTAAGTAAGCGCAATCGTCGAAGTGACAATTGGGTTATATTCAATCTGCAAGGAGTATGCTGCAGCTAACCCAAAGCCAATAGCGACTGCCATTCGCCACATTGGGGTTTGAGATTTTAGACAGACTTGCAGAAAGGCACTGTATAAAATCAGCCAGCCAAATATTTGACCGATTACGGCTTGCGCACATGTTGATTGATACATTTGAAGTGCACCCACGAATGGTGTTAGCCAGGCAAATAATTGAAATGCCCAAAATAGATAGTTACGTCCGTGCAATGAGCTCAAAAAGGGATTCATTTTGTGAGATTGCCAGCTGGCATAAAATATGGAGGATGTGAAAAAGGCTTGTAAATATGCATTCGTATAGGGTGCCTCCATAAAGAGTCCTATTTTTTGCAAACCGGTATAACCTGCAAGTGCGTATGCAAAATTGCGCATCAGAGATATTTCAAGTCGTGCTCCAATTGCGATGAACAGGACTATCTGGATCAGCCAATAGTTTGTTTGCCATTCTAAAGTTTGTCCGGCGAGTGACATTGCATAAGTAATGAACCACATCCCCATTGTCAGCCGCAAACTGGCAAGTGATACTAAATTTGGTTTTATTGATGGTCTATAGGTAAAGCAGTAAAAACTGCCAATTAGAAGTGGTGCAAGGTAATCGAGTTGCAATGTTCCTTGTATGTTTTGCAGCAGGCCCGTGGCAATCCAAATTATGCAAAGACCATTAAATAGTGTTGTAAGACCAAGCAGGCGACTATCGGAAACTGTTTGACGAATAGCTCCTATAGTGGCGCTGTTGCAGGACATCCAGAATAATGTCATACCGATTAATTTGCCAAGGTTATTGAAAAATCCGATGGATTCAGTTGGTAAATGCTGCTCGATGACAGTAGCGTATGAACCATAACCCAGCGCCGTAGTTATAAGTAAAAGCCCAAACCATCCCATAGATGAACATGCTGGCAAAGCGCGAACTCCCAGCGCTAAAATCCAATAAACAGTTCCGATGCCAATTTCGGAAAATAGAATAGTGGTGAACGACAAAAGGATTACCATTGTCGCCATTATTTGTGAGTTTTTACCACAAGCGTGGTTCAGTGCCGATAGGCAAATAGTTGTGAGAAGAATGTCTTCTAAAATCAAGTTTGAAAGAATTTTTGCGCCATCAATGTGATACGAGGCGTAGCCAGTGAAATAGATGAGTGCCCATCCGCCACCCATCAAGCTTCGTCCCCAGAATTTATCTGCAAAACTTATTTCTTCGTGTTGCTTGCTTTTTTCAAATATTTCGCCCCATGAAAGTAAAACAATACCTGTCAGTGCTCCGACTGCTAATTTTAAAAATGGTCCTGAACTTTGAAAGGAATAGATTATGAAGAGCGCTACTCCAAGAACCAAGCTGATTGTGCCGATGCGATTGAGCCAGCAAAGTCCGATGTGCTTTTCAATTGAAAATGCATCTTTTTCTAATTCTTTTTCTTGCAGCTGTTTTGAAACGTAAACCGATAACGGTTTAGGTTTTTTATCGATAGGATTTGATTGAGTTTCGACTTCGGTTTTGAAATCAGAGTTGCTTGAACGCGGTTCTGGGTCCAAAACGTATTCCGATATCGGTTTAAGATCTTCTTGGGGTTCTATCTTGGTCTTAGCGGTTAGGTCGACTTCGGGTTCATGCTCTTGCTCGGATTCGGGCTCAATCTCAGATTCAGACTCAATTACCATAATCGGTAAAATGTTGGCTTTATTTTTCAGCTCAGTTTCAAGTCGCTCTACCTTTTTGGTCAGAAGCAACAAGCGCGTTTCAAAGTCGAGATCATCTGAGTACTTGCGCTGAAACATTTCGACTCTCCCTGGCGTTTTTTTCAATCTATCCAGCAAGTGTTGCTCAAGTCAGGAATCGCCAAACAGTTAATGAAATGTTCGTTCTTTCAAATACTGAAGTCTGTCTAAATAAGGTCAAATGAAACGGCAGCTATAATAAGAATCTATGCGGAAATCGGTCGCTTCATTTACTCTTGTCTTTGTCTTGCTTATGTCAGGGCGAACTGTAACGTTCGCTCAGCATCAGGTGAAAGAAAAGGCAATTAGAGCAGATGAACACGCAATCCCAGATCCACTTGCCGCCGCTTTGGAAAAACAAAAAATACTTAGAGAAAAACTGAAACAGGCATATGAAGAATATGCGCCGATGAAGGCAGAAGTTGAAAAGACAGAAGAGTCAGGTAAGTCTGCTTCTGAACAAATTGAGATGCAGTACAGATTGAAAAGACTTATGCGTGAATTAAATCAGTTAAAAGCAGAATTGAAAGAAAACAAAAAAGAGATTCAAGCTGCGCAAGAACTTGTCGACATCAAAAATCTTGCAAAGGCGAGTTTAGAACATGCTTCAGATTTCCAGGTTCTTCTGGCGAAATACAAGTTGGTCAAAGAAAATCAAGATGTGCTGATCAAAGTTGCAACTCAAAATGCTTTAGTCAAGAAAGGCTCTAACTCTGGACTCTTCTTTGATCCAAAGTATGTGATAGATTCTGTTCCAGGCAGTTATGAACTGGAAGATAAGTCAACGCTTGCGCTGTTAGATTCAATTGAAAAAAACAAAGAGATGGCGTTAACCTACTCTCTTATGAAAAATCACGTAAACCAGGTAGCTGCGGCCTATCGCGAATATCATCGAGCCCAAAGCGACTTGGAGCGTGAGCAGGCTCGCCAAAAATTGATTGATTTGGCTGGTGCCGAAGCAGTTGATGAAGCTTTAAAAGACAACCGTTAACGGTTTAGCTTTTGGGCCCATTTAATAAACGGGTCGAATTGGATACCAAAAAACAACCAAAAATCCGCAAAATAGGCAAACTTACTACTAAATCGAGTTTTAAAAGTTGGAGCTGCCTTGGCTGGCAACAGTAATCAGGAAGTTGATAATGCTCCGGTAGTCACAGATGGGACTTCTGAAGTTCCAGCTGGCAATAGCGGTGGCTTTCAGGCTGAAATTATCGAAACTTATGGAGCTACGAGTTATGCTCCTTCTGACAGATTGAAAACTGAGCCATCTTCGGTTGACACTGGAAACATTTGGGCTTCTTTGGGATTGGGCGATAGACAAAATAATGGTCGCCAAGGCGGAGTCGAACTTGCGATGCTTCCTAGCGATCCGCAAAAACGACCAAACGACTTATTTGAAATTCCAGATAATCCAAATGATCAGAAAATCAGCAAAGATGTTGATAAAGACTTAGCCAAGAACAAAGCAGCTAACGAGCAAGTAATCAAAATGGGCAGTGACCTGATTCATGCTGCAGTGAAAGAAGGCAATCCAAAAGCCCTGGCTGCCGAGTTTGCAGCTCTAGTAAGCAGTATGAATACTTTTCAAAATTCGAGTCTCGATGATGGATTGAGAGCGGATGCTTTGACTGCAGCACGCTTGTCGGCTGCAACTTTGAATCAATTTAGTGAAACGATCTCAAATGAATCGACCGATGGTAAGCCAGTCGATATCAATTTTGATGCCAAAGAAAAATCGATGAGCATAACGATAGGCAACACCACCATGAAAATCAATTCTCGTGGAATGGTTTCTATGGAGGGAGTTCAAATGACTCCACAAGAATTTTTGAAAAAACTGAAACCTGCAAGTGGCGGTCGCGACATGGTTTGATCGGAGTCGATCCAAAAACGTAAACCGATATCGGAATACGATCTAAATGTGGGCGCGCGAAAGCGACCCGAATTCGATCACTTGAATTCGAGCAAAAAGATTCAATAGAAATCTAGAGTTCATGCAGGTTCTGTAGAAACAAAAAACGAAGGCATAACCTTCGCTTCTTATTTTTATAGATGAGCATTGAGCTCTGATAACTGAATAGCCTAATCAAGCGCCTGTCTGACTCCACTACCTGGTCTTTTGAGTAGATGTATTACCAGATAGCTTCTTCGTCACCGACCTGTGAGAACAGGACCTATAGCGTGAGCTATATCGAAGCGTGAGCTTCAGATTTGGTCCTAATCATGTCGGAGTTCTACCCAACTACCGAAGTTGGATATATCCGAGTTCTCCCTAGAAAGGAGGTGATCCAGCCGCACCTTCCGGTACGGCTACCTTGTTACGACTTCGTCCCAGTCACCGGCACTGCCTTAGGCGGCTGCTTCCCAGAGGGATAGCACACCGACTTCGGGCGTTACCAGCTCCCATGACGTGACGGGCGGTGTGTACAAGGCCCGGGAACGTATTCAACGCTGCGTGCTGATCAGCGTTTACTAGCGATTCCGACTTCACGCAGGCGAGTTGCAGCCTGCGATCCGAACTGAGAATAGGTTTGGCGATTCGCTCCCCGTCGCCGGATTGCTTCGCATTGTCCTATCCATTGTAACACGTGTGTAGCCCAGGACATAAGGGGCATGATGACTTGACGTCGTCCCCACCTTCCTCCGGTTTGTCACCGGCAGTCTCGTTAGAGTGCCCAGCATTACCTGATGGCAACTAACAACGGGGGTTGCGCTCGTTGCGGGACTTAACCCAACATCTCACGACACGAGCTGACGACAGCCATGCACCACCTGTCTCTAAGTTTCCCGAAGGACACTTTTCTGTTTCCAAAAAATTCTTAGGATGTCAAGCCCTGGTAAGGTTCTTCGCGTTGCTTCGAATTAAACCACATGTTCCACCGCTTGTGCGGGCCCCCGTCAATTCCTTTGAGTTTCAACCTTGCGGCCGTACTACTCAGGCGGGATACTTATCGCGTTAGCTGCGGCACTGCAGGGGTCGATACCCACAACGCCTAGTATCCATCGTTTACGGCCAGGACTACTGGGGTATCTAATCCCATTCGCTCCCCTGGCTTTCGTTCCTCAGCGTCAGTTACGGGCCAGCGAGTCGCTTACGCCACTGGTGTTCTTCCCAATATCTACGCATTTCACCGCTACACTGGGAATTCCACTCGCCTCTACCGCACTCAAGTCATCCAGTATCCAATGCAGTTCTGTGGTTGGGCCACAGTATTTAACACCAGACTTAAATAACCGCCTACGAACTCTTTACGCCCAATAAATCCGGACAACGCTTGCATCCTACGTCTTACCGCGGCTGCTGGCACGTAGTTAGCCGATGCTTCCTTTGCTGGTACCGTCATTTTTTTCGTTCCAGCCGACAGAACTTTACACCCCAAAAGGCTTCTTCGTTCACGCGGTGTCGCTACATCAGGGTTTCCCCCATTGTGTAAAATTCCCCACTGCTGCCTCCCGTAGGAGTATGGGCCGTGTCTCAGTCCCATTGTGGCTGATCATCCTCTCAGACCAACTACCGATCGTAGCCTTGGTGGGCCTTTACCCCGCCAACTAGCTAATCGGATACAGGCTCATCCTAGAGTGGATTACTCCTTTAATAAACAATCCGAAGACTGCATACCTATGGGGCATTAGCAAACCTTTCGGTCTGTTGTTCCCCGCTCTAGGGCAGATTCCTATATATTACTCACCCGTCCGCCGCTAAATCCAAAAGTAGCAAGCTACCTTCTTCATTCGCTCGACTTGCATGTGTGAAGCACACCGCCAGCGTTCGTCCTGAGCCAGGATCAAACTCTCCGTTGTCAGAATCATCAAATGAATGATGACTTTGCAAATTGAATTTGAATCCTACTCAAAAGTTTTGACAGGCGCCTTGATAGGCTATTCAGTTATCAGGGTTCAATGATGAACTCGGGGCATCACGCGTCTTGTGTGCGTGCTGCACCGGTACAATTAGAAATTCTATCAAGGAGGATCCAAGTCGTCAACTTTGCCAAGCCAGATAGTGACTAATTTTGTACATATCGTTGCAATCGATTGTATACATCTTTCCTTAAGCTTTCGAAAAAAGGTGAGAATCAAGAACTGGACGCCGTCTTACTCTTGAGCGAGTCGGATTTAGATCTCAAACCGATATCGGAATACGTTTTAAAACCATCAACAATCCGAGCGATTTTTCCAAATCGAGCAAAGTCTTGTTGTAAAGCGCTTCTCGCGCTACCTATATATATGAAATTAGATCTGGCAAGCAAGCTGTGACGACGAAGATCGTTTTCTTGCACCATATATAAGTACGAGTTTGTTTGGCTCTTTTACGCCCAGGAACAAATAGGTCTTGTTGATTTTGAAAAGGGCTTGGGGATTGGGTCCGTCTTTGACAAAGTCGGCTTCATGCAAAGAGGTTAGCTCGTCGACATAACTCTTGAACCCGGCTTGCGCAGTCACGGGACTTTCGTGGTTGATTACCAGAACCCGCAGCCGCTCTCTGTTTGGATACTGCACTTGATAATCGGCAAGAGCAGCAATTCTGGCTTTGTCTATTGAGAGCTTTTCAAGAAAAGGCAAATCGAAATAATGCTTGCTCGTCAAAGGACCTACGACGAGCCGCTCACTGCCTCGTACGCGCTCTATTTGAGGCAGGTACTGACCAAAGCGGGGCGAATCGGAATGAATAGCGATGATGGCTGACATTTGTTTACTCATCTTATTCATTACATCTTTGCTTTCTTCGTCATCAGATTCGGTTGATGCCAGGCGGAAGAAATGTCTGTCTTGCCAGAAGGAAATGCTTTTCTCGTCTTCAGAAGAACCGTCACCGCGCTTCACTACATTGGATGAGCCAGTGTGCAATAGTCCGAAGGCGGCGCTTGCATACATAGGATTGTCAAACAAATATTCTTCTATCGTTATATAACGATTGCCGCGTTTGAAAGTTTTTTGAGCAAGAACCTGGCAGTGCAATTCTTCGAGTACTTTTGTATCGCGAAGAACAAAGCTTGTGGCAGGCGCGCCTTCCTTGACGTCGTTGGTTGCTTGAGAATATTTTGACTGATTAGCCGCTATGTCGGGCGATGCAGCGTATATAACGGTTTTGACTGGATCCCATCCAGCGTAAGCAATGCCTTCGAGACGATTTTTGGTTTCGTCACTTTCGGGAGTCGCTTCTGCGCGAACGTCGAATGCGGCGGCCAGTAATACGATTGCTGCTGTAGCAACTATTTTTGATTTCATTAGTTGCCCTCCCGGGCGACTTGCCTAGTTTTTAGAGGCAGTGAGCGATGGTTGTTTTTTGAACCATTCGATCGTGTCTTTCAAACCGGTTTCGAGGTCGACTTGTGGTTTCCATCCAAGCAATTGAGTCGCCTTGGAAATGTCGGGCAAGCGTCTGCGCGGATCATCAATCGGCAGCGGTTTGAATACAATTTCACTCTGGCTTTTGGTCAATTCTTTTATTGCTTTGGCAATTTCCAAAACTGTTTTTTCGTTCGGATTGCCAATATTGATAGGGTAATTGTGGTCGCACTTCATCATGCGGCAGATGCCTTCGACGAGATCCGACACATATTGAAAGCTTCTTGTTTGCGAACCGTCACCATATACGGTGAGTGGTTTGTTTTCCAATGCCTGGCTGATGAAATTAGAAACCACGCGACCGTCTCTAATGCGAAGACGCGGACCATAGCAGTTGAAGATGCGAATGATGCGTGTATCCAGCTTGTGCTTCTGGTTATATGCCATTGTGAGCGCTTCTGAAAAACGTTTGGATTCGTCGTACACACCGCGCGGACCAATGGGGTTCACGTTGCCCCAGTAGTCTTCTTTTTGAGGGTGCTGTTCCGGGTCGCCATAAACTTCGGAGGTGCTTGCCAGAAAATATATGGCTCGTTTGGCTAGAGCCAGACCCAAAGTGTTGTGGGTTCCAAGCGAGTTGACTTTCAAAGTTTCAATCGGCAAATCGAGATAATCTACTGGTGATGCGGGCGATGCAAAATGCATAACCCAGTCGATATCTCCTTTTACGTCTATAAATTTGGAAACGTTGTGCTCGATAAATTCGAAGTTTTTGTTATTGGCATGAGGTGCCAGGTTCTCATTTTTACCGGTGACTAAATTGTCCATGGCGACGATGTGATGTCCTTCGCCAAGCAGTCTGTCGACCAGGTGCGAGCCAATGAATCCAGCTCCACCAGTAATGAGAATTCTCAACGTCCAATCCCCCTGTAGGTGATTCCTGCAAGTGTAATTTCTTCTTCGGGCAACACGTTTCGACCATCGATGATTAAAGGCCAGCGCATGGAGCGAGCAAGTTCTTTCCAGTTTGCGCGGCGAAATTCATCCCATTCTGTTACCAGAACCAGAGCATCAGATGCGGTGGCAAGTTCATCGAGGCTGTTGCAATATTTGATGTCCAGCTCTGGATGTTGCTTTTTGCATGCATCAATCGAAACTGGATCATAAGCTTTGACGTGAGCGCCCATCTTCACTAGTTGAGCGGCGATAGTCAAACTCGGTGCATCGCGCAAATCATCGGTATTAGGTTTGAAAGCAAGCCCCATCAGTCCTATGGTGCGACCTTTGATGATTTTTAACTCTTCTTGTAATTTGTGGATTACATAAAGGCGCTGTCTGTCGTTTACAGAAATGGTGGCACTCATGAGCATGGTCGGATATTCATACTCTTTTGCTACAGCAATAAGAGCCATGATGTCTTTGTGGAAGCAACTGCCGCCCCAACCTACACCTGCGTTCAGGAAAGAGGCACCGATTCTGTTATCGAGTCCAATCCCGCGTGAAACTTGTTTGACGTCTGCGCCGACCTTTTCGCAAAGTCCTGCAATTTCGTTTGCAAAGCTTATTTTCATTGCCAAAAATGCGTTGGCAGAATATTTGATTAGCTCAGCGCTTGCGAGATCTGTGACGACGAAGGGCACATGGTCCATGCCTTTAGGACGCGGTGCGTAGTCTGGCGCTTCGAAGTCCTGGTCGAGAATTGGTCTGTAGAGATCGCGCATGGTGTTGATAGCATCATCGTCGAGCGAGCCGAGCACAATTCTGTCCGGGTAGAGCGAATCGGCTATAGCGCTGCCTTCGCGAAGGAATTCAGGATTGCTCACTACAGAAAAGCTGGGAGCATCGGGTTTCGATTTGCGAGCGGGAACAGTCTGTGCTTGCATTTGCTCGACGCCTTGATTTACGAGCATTTCTACCCAGTTACCAGAACCTACAGGCACAGTCGATTTGTTTACTATCACTCGTCTTTGGTCTGAATCGAGAGCACCGCCGATGGAGCGAGCGACAGTCATGACCTGTGAAAGATCCGGTTCGCCATTTGCTTGTGATGGAGTTCCGACTGCGATAAAAATGACTTGAGCGCTTTTGACAGCTTGGGTAATGTCTGAACTGAATTTGATTGTTTTCGACTTCAGGCAGTCGCTTACGAATTCTTGCAAGCCAGGCTCGAAAAATGGCACTTTGCCTTTTGCCAGTTCGTCCAGGCGGGCTGGATTCGATTCCACCGTTACTACTTTATTGCCAAGATAAGCTAGACAGGCGCTTGTGACGAGCCCAACATATCCAGCACCTACGACGCAAATGTTCATTTCAGACCCTGGTCACTCCACAAGAATCAGCCTAAATCAACCATAGTCTAACAATAAAGCGGGCTAAATGTGCATTTTAGGCACCTGTGTTAGCCTCATAACACACTTATAATCTCTTGTAATCTTCTGTAGCTGACTCTGAGCCAAGGTAAAATGTCGATCAAAGAATTTGTCTCTACCGTATCGCGTCTGCGAGAACCTGATGGTTGCCCGTGGGACCGAGAACAGACGCATGAGAGTCTGGCGCGCTTTTTGTTGGAAGAAACTTATGAAGTGCTCGAAGTCATTCACTCGGGAGAGAAACAAAAGTTACGCGAAGAGCTTGGAGATTTGCTCTTGCAAATAGTTTTGCACGCTCAAATTGCCAAGGAGGCTGGAGATTTCAATTTCGAAGATATTGCAGCTGGCATCAACGCCAAGATGATCGAGCGTCATCCGCACGTATTTGGCGATGTTCAGGTCGCTGATGCAAGCGAAGTGGTGCATTTGTGGGAGCAGCGCAAGTCTGCCAAAGCAAAAGAGAAGAATAAAGATGCGTCGGTGCTAGACTCTGTTGCCAAAGCGCAGCCAGCATTGATGCAAGCTTTGAAAATTTCTGAAAAAGCGGTGAGCGAAGGATTTGAATGGAAGAAGGAAGAAGACCTCTGGGACAAACTCTTGAGCGAAGTCGACGAGTTGCGTCATGAAATCGAAGTATTGAAAGAAAAGTCAAAAATGGCTCAGGCTGTAGATAAAACAGATCTAGAATTGGAGCTTGGTGATGTACTTTTTTGTCTGGTCAATGTTGCGCGCTGGCATAAATTGAACCCGGAAGAAGCGCTCATCAAAACAATCGAAAAGTTCAAAAAACGTTTCGCTTGTATGGAAAAAATAAGCCAGAAGCCTCTTAAAGAGCTGAGCAAAGACGATTTGTACCAGCTGTGGATTGAAGCTAAAGCTCAGACAAAATTGCAGGGATTACGCTAAAAGAACTTAAAGTTCTTCTGGTATTTCGTCTTCGCCTTCTTCTTGTGCTGCTTTAGCAGCTAATTTCTTTTCGCGCTCGGCAAGGCGTTTGGCTGCTTCTTCCATTGCTTTCAATTGCGCGGCCGAATGCATTTTGAGCGGAATATTATTGTCCAGGGCGAGGTCCACGTGCTGCAGTTTGCCTTTGTAAGAATTGAGCACGTCAACAATAGAAATCAGCCTGCCAATGCGCTCGGTAACTGTATTGTCTAATGTTCCGAGTTTCAAGTCTAAATGCTCGGTTTCTACCGCGACGTCAAAAGGTTTGCGCAAATCAATTGCGGTGACCGGTTGACTCACTTGTTTTTCAATATAAGAAATCCATGTCGCCCACTGCTTAACTGCAGCTGGCATCATTTTCATATTGCTAGGTCCGTAAATTCTCAATTTGGGCTGGGGGAAATTCGGGAATTTCGATAGTGGTATCACTCTGCCCGATTCAGCTATAACCGCTTCGCTTGTGCCTTCGGGACCGCTGCTCAATGTCGCCCAGGGAAATTCTTCAAGCACTTCTACAGAAAGTTTTGGTTTTGGAAAAGCTGCGCGTTTAACGAAAACATGTTTGACGCCTTCGAGGCTAGAAATTTTCTTTTCCAGTTTGCTTGGATCTACCTGGAAGATTGGCTTGTGGAGGCTCTCTGCAAGGAGCGATTTAATTTGGTCGGTGGATACATAAATATTTCCGCGCACACTGATGTCGCGATCGATATCGTTCATGCACCACGGTAAATATATGAAACTGGCGATACATGTGGTGATTACTGCAAGCAAAAGCACCATGCGAACAGTCTGACGTCGTCCGTGTATTTGTCTTGCCGCTTTTCTTTGATCGCGGCGGCTCTTTATCCAGGCTCGGCGTTTTTCTGGAGATAACATTACGAACAGCCCACCTCTATTTTCACGCCCGCCAGCTCAAATTCTATCACTCCAGAATAAACGAAGGAAGCCTCTCCTGTTATCTGGACGCTATTTGTTTTGCTCGACCATTCTACAAAGAGAGTGCCACCAGGCATGATTACATCAATCAACTTATCTTTTTCTACTCTTTGCTCGAGCACGGCTGCCACCACGCAGGCGGCGGCACCGCTGGCGCATGCAAGAGTGGGACCGCAACCGCGCTCGATTACATAACATTCAAGGGTGTTTTCGTTGATGGTGCGAATGAATTCGACATTGACGGATTGAGGAAAGGCAGAGTGTTTCTGCAGATTTTCGGCAATTTGAAGGAACTGCCTTTTGGCATCGGGTTCGCTCCAGATTGGTGAATCAAAATTGACACAGTGCGGGTTTCCCATGCTGACGCATGTCAAATCGATATCGTTTATTTTCTGTTTTATAACTGGCTCTGACGCCGACGAAGACTTGACAGTAACTGGTATTTTGGCTGCAACTAATTCGGGACTGCCCATATCCACTTTTATTTTGTCCGACATAAAGACTTGAACGTGTCCACAAGCCGTGGCTACTTTGAAATTATTCTGCTCTATCTGTTTCTTATCGAAAGCAAAGCGAGCAAGACAGCGCAAGCCGTTTCCGCAAGTTTGAGCGGGGCTGCCATCCGAGTTGGTGTATATCCAGGAGATATCGGCGGCTGCGCCATCCGGGTAAGCGGCAATCAATCGCTCTCGACATTCCTTATAGAAAGTTTTGGTCGCCGAATCGAAATGAGCACCAGGTTTCTTCGGCAGAACCAAAATCAGTCCGTCGGCTCCAATACCTTTATGTCTGTCACATAGTTTTAGCGCAAGCTGGAAAGAAGTCTGTTGCCAAGAGGATAACAGGGCTGCGCCGTCTTTTGTACTGGCTAAATCCAGGGCGTCAATGAGGACAAAATCGTTGCCTGCGCCCTGAAACTTGCTGAATGGCAGCTTAACTTGCATTGACCCTTGAAAAACTCCAACCGATATCGGTTCAAAAATAACTAGTCTGAAATTATACCTTGACTAGCTCGGCAAGCCAAAAGGGGACGGTTCGTATTAAATTTCTTAAATTTTCTTCGAGGACTGTTGGTAATGACTATACATCGGGGTATTAACCTATTGAAGAAACATATTGCACTTTGGTTTTCGAGCCCAGTCTGGAGCCTCTGGAGGTCCCCCTGGCGCTTGTAAGGCCTGCGTCCTGGCGAGGATTTTCCATGTTCCAGTCCCCTCACCAAAATCACCTATTATTCAAGCAGCCACACATCATTTCAGTGGACCAGACTTATCCGTGTCCCCGCTGTGAGCACGGACTGCTTGAGCCTTACGGTCATACCGAGACACTGAACTGCCTTTCTTGTGACCGCTTTTTCGTTCCCTTACGCGGTGGACGCAAGCTCTTTCCTGCAAACCGCATGGGCTGGAAAATCGCCCCCACATACTGGTGGGACGGACTCAAATGGCACTGGGCTGGCACGACAGCCACTGCCCGTCAACTTACCACTATCGTTCTTATGTTTATGCTCTCTCTAGCTGGCGCTCACTTCTTTTCATCGTCGAGCTTATTGGCAAATCGTCCTGATTGGCTCAATCCGGTTCTCATAATGGCTATAACCGGCCTCGTGACGATGCAACTCATATATTATTTGTGCTGGGACTTCGAATTCATCTCCAAGCGAAGAAATAGCCAGAAATAATGCACCTACCAGTATTGCTTGAGGAAAGCCTTGAGTATCTCAAGGTCGAACCCGGCAAGACCTATTTAGACGCCACAGCCGGCGCCGGCGGACATTTGAGCGCGATTGCCAAGAGGGCGGGCGAAAGCTCAACCGTTATCGGTTTAGATCGCGACATAAATGTGATCGAAAGGCTAGGGGGCCTTGCTGATTTACCATCTAACATTCGGCTATTTCACAGCAATTTCAGCGATATCAAAAGCGTTTTAGCAGACAGTGGTATCGGTACCATATCTGGTGGCATACTCGCCGACCTGGGAGTGTCATCGATGCAGATTGATAATGCCGAGCGCGGATTCAGCTTCCAGCAAGACGGGCCGCTCGATATGAGAATGGATACGACTTCGTCATTGTCTGCCCATACGATCGTTAACGAATTCTCCGAAAAGGAAATTGCCGATATCATCTTTCATTATGGTGAAGATCGGCATGCCAGGGCTATTGCCAGAGCCATAGTAAAATCTCGACCAATTGATTCGACCATGCAGCTCGCCTCGATAGTAACGAAATCTTTAGCGCGTTTTGCGGGCAAAAATAGCAAGCATAATAAAAATCCAGCTACTAGAACCTTTCAAGCCATACGCATGGCCGTAAATGAAGAGCTTCTAAGTCTGGAAAAATTTTTAGAAGATGCATCATCGTGTCTTGAACCCGGGGCGCGGCTTGTAATCATCACTTTCCACTCTTTAGAGGATCGAATGGTTAAGCAATTTTTTAGAACCAAATCCTTACAATGTATCTGTCCACCACGCCATCCTGTATGCACTTGCAATACTCGAGCGTCTTTGCAAATTCTCACGAAAAAACCAATTGTTGCCAGTTCGCAAGAAATCGATTTTAATAGTCGTGCGAGGAGTGCTAAACTCAGAGCCGCAGAAAAACTAGACGATTTCAATCACAACGACCATCCCTAGAATTGCAGGAATATATATGGTGTCCAGAAAGCGCAACAATGTCCCACAGAGTCCATATATAGGTGTCCAGGAAAGAAAAAACAGTCATCGCAGTCAGGTAGTAGCCCTTTCGTACAATGTAGTGTCGGGCGAAGCAGAGACTGATAATGCTATTGCCAGCAACAATTCTTTTGTAGCTTTTCCAACTTCAATCACTAACGCTGCAGTAGCACCGGTCGTGGTTCCTGAAGTCGAGCAAATCAAGCGTCCACATTTGGTGGCAATTGAATCGCCCGAACAAGAAAAGAAAAAACGTCAAAGCCCCTTACTAGTCAAAGCCAATCGCGCCATGCAAACAGTCCTTGTAGGACTTTGCGGAATCGCGATTTTAGCTTATGGGTTCGATGTCGTGGCATCACACGAAGTCGGCGCTCAGCAAGACTTAGCCCGCCGTTTGAGCGAGCAGAACTCTGAATTGTCTGCTCAGCTACTCAAAACAATTTCTTACGGCGAATTGCAGAATGGCTTGAACAGCTGTTCTGAAGCTCTGGTCGGCAGATCTGGACTGAGAGTTCCAGATCAAGTGCAAGTGATAAAGGCAATTACACCACCCACGGTGAAAACCTTCTCAGCACAACGCCACCACCTTCCCATCATGACTGGCTACTAAAAAGCCAAATCAGCGCACAGAAAGAGTCCACTTAGTTTCATTCGGGTTATCGCTTGTCAGGAGATCGTTGGTGTCAGCAACTTTAGATCTCACTGAAAAGAGGACGACAAGGGGACGTCGGCAGAAACCTCGAACCCCGCTCTGGCGCCTGAGAGTCTGGCAAGTTTTATTGATGATTGGCGTTGCGGCAATTGCCGTACGTCTTTACTATTTGCAGATCTATATGGGTCCGACCATCAAAGAACGGGCAAAAGAGCAACGTCAAAAGACGAACCTTCTTATACATCGCGGAGCCATTACGGACAGACACGGTCTTCCGTTAGCAATCGATACCACTCGATACAACATATACATTCACCCACGTCTGCTGAAAGTCACTAAAGAAGAAGCAGCCAACACAATTGCGCGTATCACCAAAACGAACGAGACTGATATCTTAGCTAAGCTGAACAAGGGCTATCCCGTAGTCACCATCGGCAAGCATTTAGAACGCGAAGTCGCTGACGAATTGCACAAATTGAACTGGACCGGACTCGATATCGTTCCCCGTCCTTTCCGTCATTATCCTGAAGGTCAGCTCGCTGCGCACATCTTAGGCTATGTCAACTCTGATACCAAAGGACAGGGTGGTGTCGAGCAGTCGCAACAAGAAATGCTCAACGACACTGGAACTATTCCAAAACCACAACTAGACGGTCGTGGCAAAACCATTTTGTTGCCACACAAAGGACCAAGCTGGGATATCACTCCGCCGCTTGGACGTCACGTAGAACTTACAATCGACAATACACTTCAACATCTGGCTGAAAAAGAACTTAGTGCAATGGGCGCGCACTCGCATTGTAAGCGTGCCACTGCAATCATCATGGACCCTACCAATGGTGACATCTTAGCCTGGGCAAATTATCCATCTTACGATCCCAACAACTACGCCAAATACCCTTTTGCTATCACTAAAAATTGGGGCATGGTCGACGTCTACCAGCCAGGATCTACTTTTAAAGTTCTCACTGTTTCTGCCGGTCTTGATACCAAAGCAATCAGTCCAAACTTCACCATTCACGATGGCGGCGCACTCACCATCGGTAGAGCCACAATCCACAACAGTCACGGTGGTAACGGAACTATCGATCTTTTGCATCTCTTTATTCACTCGAGCAACATCGGTGCAGCACAAGTAGCTATGCGCATGACGCCGCAACAGTTTTACGACAAACTGAAAGGTTTTGGCATGGGTGGCAAGACTGGAATCGAGCTGCAAGGCGAGTCTCGTGGCTTGCTCTTGCGCTGGCAGAAATGGAAACAAATCGACCAGGCAACAACCGGGTTTGGTCAGGGTGCAATTGCTGTAACCCCGCTTCAGCTTATCGCTGGTATCAACACAGTCGCCAACAAAGGCGAATGGGTTCAGCCCCATTTAATTAGAAGAACTTACGACCCACGCACTGGTGTCACCGAGAAGTGGGCGGATCCAGAACGTCGTCGCGTAATCAGTGCAGATGTGGCAAAACACGTCTCCACTCTGCTTGCACAAAACATTGCTCAAGGCTCGCAAATAGCCGGTAAAGTGCCGGGTTACAGAGTAGCTGGCAAAACAGGTACAGCGCAAAAAGTTCGAGAAGGCGGCAAAGGATATGTTGCTGGCGAAACAATCGCATCCTTCATAGGTTTCCTTCCTGCAGAAGATCCGCAACTTATCTGTCTGGTAGTAGTAGACGCTCCCCAAACAGATGGTCGCTGGGGCAACACTGTTGCAGGTCCAGTGTTCAACGGCATCATGAGCGAAGCTGCTCGTCTAATGGCAATAACTCCATCTTACGAATTGAAGAAAGTGAACGGAAAACTGGTCGACCCCGAAGGCAAAGTGGTACCGCCAGTGATTCCTCCGTCAATAAAATATGCAGCCGAATTACCTAACTCAAAACCACTCTAGGCTAAGGCTTCAAATCAATTGACAGATTCTGTAGGTCCGAATCCTAATTACGAAGGCGACGAGCTCAAGAATCAAGAGAATGCTGAGCTAATTGAAATGCCTGAACCTCCTAAAGAACGGCTTGGCAAAACAGTAGGCAAAGTCGCATTTTACAATATCATTTCCAAAGCTGTAGGTCTTGCGCGAGACATTGTGGTGATGCAGGCATTTGGAACGTCACGCGTGACCGATGCTTATTATTTTGCATATATGCTAACCGGAAATATTTTTGTTTTGTTTGGTGGACTTGGCGGACCATTTCATCAAAATACAGTCACAGCAATAGGATCGCTCGACGACAAAAAAAGAGTTTCCATTCTCACCGGTCAAATTTTACTCACCACTTTTGCTTTTCTCAGTTTAATTGCAATTGCCATCTTTTTTCTTGCACCATTTATAGTGTCGATTGTACTTCCTGGTATCGGACTGCCCGAAGCCGAGCGCCAGAAACTCTGGCAAGAAGTATTGATGCAGTTTCGCATTATGCTTCCGCTCATTGTTTTAGCTGGTCTGGTTGGAATCGGGTGCGGTGTCTCTAACGCTTACCACGAGCATATTGGTCCCTCTTTGGGGCCGGCGGTTGCGTCTATTGCAATAATTGTGTTCTTGATTTTCTTTCCCTCTGCAACAGGATTTTACCTGGCGCTTGGCACCACAATTGGCGCATTTTTGCAATTCGTCGTGCAATGGTATGGCATCAGCAAAGCACATCCTGAGTTCAAGCTCGATTTCAAACTAGCACCAGAAGTCAAAAAATATTTCCAGAATCTGGGCAAAGCAAGTATCGGAACACTAAGTGGACAGTTGAATCTTTATATAGACGCCTTCTTTGTATCGAGCTTGAGCGAGGGCAGCTGGGCCGCGATTCAAAATGCCAACCGATTATTTCAATTGCCAATCGGTATTTTGTCGACTGCAATGGTCGTACCGATACTTCCAAGATTTGTTTCGCATGTCAAAGCCAAGCAACCAGACGAAGTGAAAAAAGATTTGCACAAAGCCTGGCGAATTCTCTGGTTTGTCGTGTTGCCGATGTCTGCAATTCTACTTGCTGTACCCGACTTGATTGTAAGAATATTGTTCGAGCGTGGAAGCTTCAACGAAGAGTCGCGCACCATGGTTGTTCTAGCTCTTTCGTTTCTCGTGCCTAGCGCATTCTTTTATCTGGGCAGAGACATCATTCTCAGAGCATTTTATGCTCACGACGATTTTGATACACCATATAAAATTTCTATTGCCGCACTATTTTTGAAAGCGATACTCGACTTTGTTCTCGTGGGACCTATGGGACTTTCTGGAATTGTCTTGTCTACTACGCTTGTGACCGTGTTCAATTTTGTTTTGTACTGTTATTTTCTTACCAGAAAAATTGGCTCGCTTCAGTTAGGAGAGCTTGTAAAACCGACCTTTATCATGGTCTTAGGCTCTGTTCTTTGTGGACTGACAGCTTTTTGCACCAGTCAGTTTGTACTAAACAGTTTGATCAATCTCATGAATGCTTTCATTGCGATGGTAATAACCCTTTTGATATCAGGTGCTTTAGGCGGAACTGTTTATCTTGCTATTTGTCTTTTGTGTAAATTGCAAGAAGTGTCACATGCAATTAAAATTTTAAAAAAACTTCTTCGTAGGTAAACTTATGAATGAAAATTCTAAAAAAGCTGTGCTGTTGTTTTCGGCGTTTAGCTTAGCCTTTCTGTCTCCTCCCTTATGCGCGCAAAATAACCCTGTTTCAAAAGATATTGAAGCAAGTAAGCTCTTGCGTAAGGCGAATGAAGTATTCAACAAAAATGAAAACGATCTGGTCACAGCCGAGCAATTTGTTTTTCAAGCAAAAAAACTCTTAGACACTTTGCCAACTTACGATAAGAACAGGATACGAGAAATCGTTCAAATTGAAGACTTTTTCCTCAGAGTAAACGATCAGGTTAGAGCCTTACAAATTGGTCGAGAACTTGATCGAGATGTCGATAATGCATTAAAAGGTCGGACGAGCAGTGAGCAGTTGAATGTTTGCGTTCAACTTTTAAATTTACGTATTCAGAGTGACATTTTGCGAAACTCCCATTTGATCGGTCGCAGACTGCCGCCTGCTGCACTTCAAAAAAGTGTAAATTTGCACAAACGAATGGAAATGATTTTGGATAGACTTCCAGCATTCCAATTGAATAAGGCTCAATACTATCGAGAAATTCACGATTTTTACAAGAATAATCAGATGCCTCAAGAGGCGCAGCAGGTGTCTGTCAAGATGGAAGCCGCTTTGAGTGCTTCCTGGAATAATAGAGAGAATGAAATTAAGCGAAACAAGCTACCATGTCTTGGCTGCGGTCGAGGCTAATTGGCTCAGCTCAAAAATTGCACGCCTGAATAAACATTCAAAGGCACGAATTCGCCAGTTTCGACTTCGAGGGCTGAGATCCATTTTGTTTCAGGTTCATAGAGCCAGGCATGTACAGAAATATTTTCGCATCCAAGAGTTTGCAAATATCTCTTGACCCTCGGAATAACCTTTTGCATATAGCGTTGTTGCAATATCACCCTTCTTTGCACAAAGTCTAAATCGGGAAACTCAGCTCTAACTGCAGTTTCAAGTTCGTACAAAACTGAATCCGGCTCAGTGTTTGCATAAAACGAGCAAAGACTGTGCATGCTGATTACTATATGGTGCGTTTCTGTATATGTTTCTATCAATGATTGAAGCAGCGCTTTTTCCGAGGCTTCGTTTGAGCCAAGTAAGGCTCCCGGCAAGAGCACTTCTTTGCATTTGCCCCAGGTTTCTTCGATTATCGATCTGCACGACAGAAAAGTCTCGTTGCATGAGATCAACAAAACTTTGGTATCATTTTCGATTTCTTGATTGAATTTGAAAAGCGAAAGAATGCTCATAGTGCCGCTCTCCAAAAGGTTATGAGATTAACTTATTAAGCCCTGCTGGTTGCTTTTGCGCCCCGGGTTTTATGATGTGCACGCTTTGTTTTGCGCCACTCAAGACTTGTTTCAACACTTCTTGCTGGAATAAAGAGCGCATGAAATCTGGCTTGTCTGCAAGCAACAAAATGGTATCTGCATCCCATTCGTTTGCGTCGTTGATAATTTCTTCGCTTACACTTATGCCTGTCTTGATTTCGTACGAAATGCGCACATCGGGAAGAATTTGTTTTAAGTCACGACATAGTTTGGTAAGAGCCGCATCTGCTGCTTTTATTTTTATGTCGCGTTTGTGCAAATTAGTAAGTGCTTCGATACTGCTAAAAGGTGTTGTTTTCAAAACCTCATCTATCACAACGTGCAGAAGTTTTGCTTCTCGCACGGTTCCCGATTGCAGCGAATACCAGTATTCGATGAGAGTTTCGAATTGGGTTTCGCCTTTGATTGGAAGTAAGAGACGCATGCCTCTTTTGCGTCTAGGAAAGTCGTTAAACGAGTATTGATTTGTCATTTCGAGTACTCCATAGATTTACCAAGCGTCGCCCACTCACCGGTATTGAATACGTTTTGACCAGGCAGCGCTGCATTTTCCCAATCGATAAAAAATTTCCCTTTGTGCTTTGACTCCCATTCGACTAATGTCTGCAAGCATCCGTGGTCTATATAAGTCACTTTATCCAGGCGAACGTGCAGTTCGTCGCTTTCTTCCCATTCTTCCAGGGCGGCAACTAGCCTTGGCAAATGGAGGAACGTGGCGGCACCAGCAAGTTGCATGATGGCGACGCCACGGTCGGCTGGGAAAACTTTTATAGATAAATGTGTTAGCTGGTAGAGTTCTTTAGCTGCAGCCACACAAAGACCAATGATAATTCCAGTGAAAAGATTGGTGACCATGATCGCTACAACTGTAAGTAGCATGATGATTTTCTCTTCCTTCATGAAAGGCTTGGTCCGCTCCCAAATTTGCTGGGTCATGGTGAATCCAATGAATACGAGAACTGCCGCCAGAGCCGCGCGAGGCATGTATTCAAGCAATCTTGGAAAAGCCAGAATTGCTACTAGCATCATTACACCATGGAAGATATTGGGAATTTTGGTTTGAGCACCACTCTGCAAGTTGGTGACACTGCGCAGAAGTACACCTACCACGGGCAGTGCTCCAACCAGTCCGCAGAGCAGATTCCCCATGCCCTGCGCGATAAATTCTCGGTCCAGCTTATAGCCTTTTTTGATTGGGCTCAAGTTTTCAATGGCATTGAGTGTGATGGTAGTCTGCGCGCTCAACACTAGAGACAAAATTGCCGCTGAAATCCAAATTTGGGGGTCTAAGAATGGTTTTGAAAAGTTCGCAAAGTTGCCACCCAAAAAAGTAACACTCAAAGAGTTGGGCAGGTCTACCTTTTGCACTGGCAAATTCAACAGTATGGTGGCTAAAGAAGCAGTTAAGATTGCAACCAGAGCAGGAGGCGCAAAACGAAAAGCTTTTATGGGAATGCGTTTCCAGAAACAAGCAATAGTAATTGTTACGGCACCAAGCATGGCTGCTATGTGGTGGGCATTCATCTCAGATACAAGCAATCCGTTAGTAATGGCATAAGGAATTGCGATTAAATTTGCAAATCCTGTGTCTTTGGGCGAATCGTCGAGCATTATGTGGAATTGGGTGCAGATAATGAGCAATCCCATCCCAGCTAGCATGCCATTAACCACGGCAGGAGACACCATGCGGAACCAGTGAGATGTTTTGCTCAGTCCAATTGCAAGCTGGATGCAGCCGGCGATTATGACTAATGCTCCAATTGAGGCAATGCCGTGTTGAGTCAGCATTTCCAATAAAAGCACGCCTACGCCGGCATCTGGTCCAGATACTAGTATGCCGCAGCCAGAGAGAGAGCCAGCTACGACAGCTCCGATTAAACCTGAAATTATTCCCTGTTCTGGCGAAACCCCAGACGCAATAGCAACCCCTATATTTAGAGGTAGGGCGACAAAGAAAAGCAATAGCCCGGCTGTAAGTTCGACCGGCAGCTGCTTTTTACTAATCACAATCGTCGCCTCCGTGAGTGGATTCCTGAGGGAATGGATCGATATATTGCAACATTACAATATAACAATACTACACCGTCACAAAAATTGCACAATTCTATGATAGGATTTCACCCCATTTAATGATTAAATAAACCCGCTCGGGCAAACACTTACAGAAATTCATTCTGTTTTAAAACCTAAACCGATATCGGTTTAGGTTTTTGTATAGCACCCAAATTACCTATATAAGGATTAGGCTTTTTTCTTGCGCTTAGGTTTCTCTTCGTGCGTCCACTGGGAGTTTGCAGCCTCGATTGCGTGCATAATTCTTTCAGATTCAAGTTTGTCGGGGCTGACGAACAAAAGACACTTACGAACCATAGATGCAAGTTCGGGTTGGCGCAAATGGTAATGGACGTGGCGACCTTGCCTGCGTTCTATTACGACTCTATTGACGCGTAAAACTCCTAAATGCTGAGAAACTGACGCATGAGGAACCCCAAGCGAATTTTGCAGCTCGTTTACAGTAAGCTCTCTGTCGCTCAATTCTTCTATTATCTGAACACGCAAGGGATTAGACAAAATCCCAAAAAGCCTTGCCAGTTCATTTGCCGCTAAACTTCTCTCTGTCATATCTATATATTAGCGACTTTGCAGATGTTTAAACAGTGGCAAATTTAAGAATGAATTTGCACGACTATTTCATCGCGGCTCATTTCTGCCCATCCAAGTTTTGATAAACTGCGACCGCCAGAAGCAAAATCGATATCGAGCAGAGTTTCAGCAAAGCATACGACAGAGTCTAAGACGGGAGTAGACAATCCAGCCTTGCGAGCCAATCCCTGTATTGGAACGTGCGAGCAAGAAACATCTTCAATGATGTATCTGTGATGCAGTTCCATGGGAGCTTGACTATGTCTGTAGTTTGGTACTGTCCGCAGTGCGTTGTACAAAGAAGAAGTATCGCAGCCATAGTATCTGTTTAATAGTTCGGGCATTGGAATAAGAGTGGTGCCGTAAGCCTCTGCCACAGAGCGAAATTCTGACTCCAGCTTTTCCATGAGCTTGATTGTGCGCTCGGTAAATCCTTCATGGTAGAAAAGAAAGGGCTGTGCACGGTCTACTTGATTCATGTTGGCGAGCATCGTAATGGTATGCGCCACTGCGCCAAAATCTGTCAAGCCGCGTTGAATGATATTGTCTGCTTTCTCAAGACGAGGGAAAAAGCGCTGAATGATTTTGCAACCCGATTCTGTCTGGCTGCGCGTTGGGGCAGAAAATAAAGTCCAGTCTTTGAATCCGCGAATCCAGATCGAATTGTCTTCCTGAATGCGGCAGGCGAACAATGCGTCTGTTTCGATTACAGTTATATTGCGCTTCTTGCAATCAATACCGCACTGAGCAAGCACTTTTGAAAATTCTACCGAGCCTGCAAACTTACTCGAGAACAAAACTATCTCTTGTCCATCTTGCAAATGTGGTGCAAGCATTCGTGCGATTTCGGCATAAACAGTGGTGACGGTGGCTATAAAAATCGTGCGTGATTTTGCAACCGACTCAATTGGCGAAGTAGTAACTGCGGCTAAATCAAACCGACCTTCGACTTTGCCGATACTTTTGACTGCCATGTTATCTTTGAGACTGGCGATTTTATCGAATGAACGTGCAAGCAGATGCACGGGATAGCCTTGCTGAGCCAGATAGCTTGAAAGAGCTAGACCTGAATTTCCCGAACCCACAATCGTCACCGGATGATTTGCAGGTGAAAAAGGAATTTCTATTGAGCGTTCGAAAGTAGCTGTACTGCTTGCTGAATTGCTAGAGACTAGTCTCAGGGCGGGTGTGCTAAATGCCGGATTTGGATAAGTGGACATAGCAACAAGACCCCCGTGGTTTCCCTGGAGCAGCAAATTTCAGATATAGATTTTCAGCCGACCCTTCAGTCAATAATCATACGGAAGGATCATGAAAAAATCATTAAATTCATCATTAAGAGATTTTTCTTTGACATCGCTTTGCCCTGGTAAAAGAGAGCTTTCGGATATGCCCTCAGGCGCAGGAGCCTTCTTTTTCACATTGTATTAAGCGCGCTAATGACTCATCTCCTGACTTCAAGCATAGATCAAGCATGTCCTTCGCCTCTTTAATCGCTGCATGGCTTATGAGTGCGCGTGCCATCCATTCCACTTCAGAACTTGTGTATTCGCCTCGTTCTGGTTTTATGCCAAGCTCAAGCAGTCTGCGCATTGCAATACAAAGCGCTCCAGCCCCTTTTGCCGATGGATTTTGATCGAGCCACGCTGCAAGACACGCACGCTCGACGGTTTTTTCGTCCTTGAGCAAACTGCAAATAGAATCCACTTGAGCATCTTTGTCTTTGGTTTTAGCTTCAATGCGCCAGATGTCCATCCAGCTAGCCTGGTAATGTCTGCACTCTTCGTCTGTTCTTTTAGCGTATGCTTTTTCTGCCGATTCTCGAAGTATTTGATTTTCAGTTATAAGGAAGGGTTTTAATAGTTCGATATTCGTTTCTGGAAAATCGGCTATGGTCTTGCATAAGGTAAGCCGCCACAATTTCCATCCATCGCTATAGTTGGATAATTCAAAACACTCATCAATAGCTGCGTTCATATCTTTAATTTCGCCAAGCTTAGGGTCGGCTTTGACCAGAGCATTGTGCGCGCGCCAATATAAAAGAGTTATTTGATTATCGTGGTCCTTGGGATTTCGAAATTCGATTGCGGCAAAGAGCTTGCGTTCTTCTGGATTCATTTTTTCTACGATTGACTCGATTGCTCGAAGCGCAGCAGATAGTGCAGTATCGTCGCTCGAGCCATTTAGGATGCTTTTGATTGGAGCAAGAACTTTAGTTTCGCCAAAAGCTATGAGCGCATCAAGCGCTTCTCCTGCGATATTCCATAAATAATGCTTGATGCAATGATCGACCAATTTTTTTAGACTGAGACAAATTTTCTCGCGCTCGCCTTCGGCAATTTCGTCTATGGGCAAATTTGAAAGACCCTGACACGCTGCAATTAAGAGCGTATCCCAGGCGATAGTTTTTAAATGTATGTCTGTGTCACTGAGATTTTTCATTTGAGCAAAATACTGCTCGATAATTTTCAAGAAGTGGTTTGCGTTCTTTGAAATACGCATGGCGCAAAGGATTTTTACTGCCAGCTCTTTTTTGTGATTATATTTCTCGACAATGTCTAGAGCGGCAACACATGCTGAAATAAGTTGAGGGGCGTGTTTGTTTGCTTGACAAATTGGTACGAGAAAAACTTCTGGGGTTACTATATCGTCGCAGTATAGTTTTGAGAAAATAAATGGCTGAATTAAGACAGTGTCTATTTTTGCAAGTTGCATTCCAACTGCGAATGCTTCTTGAGTCAAAGTCTGATTAGAGCGCTCATAGCCTCTACTTATCGCCCAGTCGAAGGCTTTCCACTGCATTTCATAGCCTTGAATTTTTCGAGCATGTTTTTCGATTTGCGACATTAGAGCAGGATCTTCAACATGTTTCCAGGCAAGTTTTATCAACTCATATTTGTTTTTGACAATGGTTGATATTTCTTTGTCGAAATTTTCCAGCCTGTTTTTCTCTTCTACTGCTTTTGCTGATGCTTCACTTGCACGGGCAGAACCACGCTCGGGACAAAGGTCTAGTGCCAGGAAAGCTTTTCTTACCGCAAAAATATCTTTGATGTTTTTCAAGCCCGATTTTTTGGCCTCGATGTCTTCGAGCAATTGGACGAGGTCGCGAACAATTTTGGCTGAATGGTTTCTAAATGCATCTTTCGCCTTTTTCAAACGATCATCCTGAGCAAAAAAGAAAAATCTCCACAGAATATACATGGCTAGCGAAGGCAGCTTGAGCCCAGTCTGAATTCGCTCTTCGACTTGTGCCTCGTCATAGGCCTTGTTCCAGTTTGCATAAAATGCTTCTTTTACATAGTCCAGGTCGCGCTCTTCGTCTGCATCGAGCAAATAACAAATCCAGTCTGCGCGCCAGTAAGGACCGCGCAAGTCATTTACAGGGTCGAGGTCTGCTTTTAGATTATGATCGTCTTTCAGCCCGGCAGAGGCAAAATATCCGATATCGGCTTTGCCTGCAAGCTTTTGCCAGGCAATGTCTGCCGCCAGTTTTGAGAGGCGCTCGGCTTGATATGCGCTTGCAACAGCTATTCTGTATGCAAATGCGTCGAGGTCTGGGGCAATAATTTCGTCTATTACCCAGGTGTCATGGCTCCAGTAATACACGGCATTTTTGATTGGTTCATTGCGTCTTGGATGCATAATGGTGGCATAGACAGCGTCGCTATCGCCAAACGATCCTATTTTTACTGCATTCATGAAAAGGGCGCCAAGCTCTTCGTGCTTATTTTCCCACGGATGATTGATAATAGTCCGCCAGATGTTTTCTTCGAAAACACGACGCGAAGTGTGTTTGGTGAAGTTATCGCCCTCTACAGCATATGCTGCAAATTGATCGATGTCTTTGATATTGTCTTTCTGCGACAATCCCCAGATTTCAGCTAAATTGTAGATATCGTTTTTGAGCAAAGTCGGTTCGTCGTTAGTACCAAATGCGGTGCTTATATTTTTTGCATATTTTTCAAGAAAGTTTTCGGGCGAGCTAGCTAAAATTATTTCGTCCAGATCAAAAGCTGTCGCTAGCGGACGACCATCAGAAGTGCATTCTGTCCCATCTTCTAAATACCAGCGCTCGTTCGATTCGCTCCAGTTGTTTTCGCTGTCGAATTCATAACGCCAGGTGTCATACGAAGCCAGATAATCTTCATTCGACTCGCCTTTGCATCTTGTGTAGACAAAATGCCCGTGGCGGCTGCCGTTTTTCCACTCGCCACGGTTTGCAGACGTGCCATCAGGATGGAATCGTTCAGTAATTCCATCCTGAGCACCCTCGTCGTTAAAATTGGCAATGCAACATAAATGTCCTTCTTTCGCCCAGTATCGCCACTCTCCTACACCAACATTTTTAAATTTAGGTTTGTTCGAATATTTCCCCAATTGCCAACATTCGTCTGACGAATTCCATTTGGCTTCTTTGGGTAGGTGAGCTGGGCGACGAGGTTCTTTCATCTATTTCTCTTTTACCGCGTCTGCAACCTCTGCTGCACCGCGCGCGCTGTCGTAATAGACTTGAATCAAAGGATGACCAGATTCATCGTTGCCTACATACTTTGCCGGCTTCAATTTCCAGCCATCGGGCATTCCAGCAAGCCCTTTGGTGAAGACCATTTCGTTTGATCCGTTAAGACTAAAAGGATGAAACGGACCTTCATTCACGAGTCCGCGATAAGTGTTGCCTTTGATTTCAAGTGTCCCGATATGAATGTAGCTTGAGCCAGAAATTTTATTGACTTCGTACAGTCCATTAGGCGGCGCGCCTTTGGCTGCTCTTTCGCCTCCAAGTGATGGTGCCGGAAAAATAGTCACAAGCCCTAGAGCCAGTGCGCTTATTGCAAAAGTAATTTGTGATTTCATTAGTTCGAGCTCCTGCGAGTAAATTCAAAGGAGACTAATTTACCACCTGCAAGCTCGAAAAAATTAGGCGAGTTCAGTTAAAACGCAGCTACGCCAGCTTCTGCTACTTTGTGGTCCTGTTCTCCCGAGCCACCGCTTACACCAATTGCGCCAACTACCTTGCCATCTTTCTTGATTGGTATGCCGCCGGCAAAAATCATGACTCGACCGTCGTTCGAAGCGTTGATGCCAAAAAACTGTCCGCCAGACTGACTATGCTCGGCAAGGTCTTTGGTCGCGATATCGAAAGCGCGAGAAGTCCATGCTTTTTTAATCGAAATATCTATGCTACCCATCCAGGCGTTGTCCATGCGCACATGTGCCACCAGGTTGCCACCACAATCGGCGACTGCAATATTCATGGGTTGTCCAATCTCGGTCGCTTTTTTCTCTGCTGCTTCAATAATACGACGAGCATCTTTTAGAGTTATCATGTTGGTCTCCTGGGGGTGTTTGATTGAGCCGAGCCGGTAATTTTACCAAATTTGGCTCTTATAGAGGATTAATGGTATGAAGAAACTTTTGATTACTGGGTCTTTGCCGGATTCTATTAGACAGAAATTGCAAAGCTTGGGGCTTGATATCTCTCATTATGGGGTTAATGATCTGGTAGAACCCGATAAGTTCAAAGCTGCCATCGAGAATTCAGAAATCTATGTAAGTGGTGGTTACGAAGAAGGCAAAGCCGAAATAATCGAAGCTGCATGCAATTTGAAATTGATTGCTTTTCTTGGTGTCGATGCAGGTCATTTCATCGATATCAAAGCGTGCACTAAAAAGCAAATCAAAGTTTGCAATACGCCTGGCGCCAATGCGATTTCGGTAGCCGAATTTACTTTTGGTCTGATGCTCGACGCCAAGCGCCGCGTTACATTGTGCGCGAACGCCACCATGTTGAAAGATCAAAATCCCGGCTATTCATATAAAACATCGCAAACGCTTTTTGGAAAAACAATTGGCTTGATTGGATTTGGTCGCATCGCGCAGCACCTGGCGAAAATGGCGATTAACGGATTTGGTGCCAAAGTTTTATACAATACTCAAAGTGGTCCAAAGCTAGAGTTAGAGCCGGCTGGTGCAAAATATGTTTCGATGGACGAACTGGTATCACAATCTGACATCATCAGTTTGCACGTTCCAAGACACGCAGGCGCGATGCTTGCAAAAGAACAGTTCGAAAAGATGAAACCTGGCGTCACTATAGTAAATACATGTGCTGCCGAGAATTGCGATCCTGTCGCATTGCTTGCTCATTTGAAAAAAGATAAAGAAGCTTACTGCGCATTCGATGGCTTTTACGAAGAAGTTGATGAGCACAATAAATCTGCAATCGAAGAATTGCGAAAATTGTTTTTCTCACAATTTGTGGTGACGCCACACGTTGCATGGCGAACGCATGAATCGGATCTTGCAACACTTGAGATGGCAGTCGAATCAATCTCCGATGCCGTTGCGGGCAAATCGCCCCGTAACCTGTTGAATTAAATTGGAATAATCATTTGACTATAGGGGTGCTGCTAGGTAGGATCACTTTATGCGTCCTTAGTTCAGCTGGATAGAATGCGTGGCTTCGAACCATGAGGTCGGGGGTTCGAGTCCCTCAGGGCGCAAGACTTTTTAGCTTTCATATATTTGCGCCGCCCCCGCGCCGCCCCATTTAGGCGAATGAAAATGCCGAATCAAATTATTTGATATCTAATAGCCTCTGGATGCCTAGATCTCCATTTCTTGTGGTCAGGGCAACTCTTAGCGTGCGATCTAAATTCCTCTATGGCTCTAACACAATCGGGATGAGGACACATTTTTCGAATTTTCAACGTACCCGAGATTCTTCGAAGAAGTTCAGAACAAATAGCTTCCCACGGACACTCGACAGAATAATTTGGGACCATTGAAAATTCTCCCAGGCTATTGAGATTCCATATGAACTGGATTTTGATATTTCGCACCAATGTTTCTCCAGCCCTAGCCAATGTCTCCTGAGCAAGAGAGATCAATATTTCTTTTTTGTTTTTTTCTCTTTCCCAGTTTTTGGTTTGAAAATAATGTAGAAACTTTTCCTCAACTATCTCGTTGTCGTCACTAAAAAAAATCTCGGAAATAAAGAATAGCCTTTGGAAAATCCTGGCTTGACTATCTATTACCAAGAGTGATTCTAGCTTGTCTGTTCTTGAATCCAATACAGCTTGTGAAAGAGCAGCGCGTAATGAGAGGATTCTATCTAAGAATGACGCAGACGCCACAATTGTATCCAAACTTTGTTCTACATAGTTTTTGCCACCAGGATGTAAACCAGGAAAACCGTAGGTATTTATCCAGTTAACGGCCTCTTCATTGGATCTTATTTTTCTAAAATCGTCAAAAAGAACTTTTTGTTGGATCTCTAAGTCCAGTCTGTAACTAGACTGAAGTTCGCCTTTTCCGTAAAGAATTACTGGGCCAAATATCCCGGTCCATTCGGTTTCTGAAAGTGCTCCAAACCACTTTGGATTCTCACGTTGAAGCTCTTTTTGTTTCATTTGTCCCCTTTTTGTCCCCTTTTTTGCCATAGACTAGACATTTACAGCATATCACAATAGCAACTGATAACAATCAACAACTTAAGGGATGAAAAATCAATGAGCAATACATTAGCTGACAGACTTTTGACTTCCCCAGAGGTAGCGGGCCGCCTTGGTTTGAAGAATCCAAATACTCTCGCGCTTTGGAGGAGCAAAAAAAGATATCCAGAATTGGTGTGGATAAAGGTAGGTCGACTTGTTCGATACCGGGAAAGCGACGTTGAGACTTTTCTTTCTCGACGATCTTCGGATTCAAAAGAGGAAGGACCGATCTTGTAGGCAGTTTCTGACCTTCAAATACATATAAAAGGAGTTATTTCAATAATGATACAGACAGTTCAACAGAGGGATGCCTCCACCACCCAAAAGCAAGAACACGCAATCCGTACAAAAAGTGGCTATGGCAAATTGCCTAGTGCCACCAATTTCAGTAGCAAAGCAAGACAAAAGATAATGGATGCAATACCAATATTCGGCACAGGTACTGATCATGTAAAACAAGTGGAGCTAACAATCCCTGGAAGTACAGCAAGTGCATTAAAAACTTTTGCCTCTTGGTCAAGCTATGCATTAAACAGATTTACTCAATTTCTGCGAAGAAAAATTGGAGTCAATTGCAAGTATCTCTATGTCTGGGAGTTTCAGTCTAGGGGAGCCTTGCACTTGCATTTCATTATTAGCGACACAGCAGAAAAGATGGTTTTCATTTCAGAGGCACAAGTAAGAGAGCTTTGGTATGAAGTTCTTATCTCAATAAATGAGAAAAGCGGTAAAGATGTTTTTGAAAGAGTGGGTGGAGGTAGCTGGAAGGATGACTCTTCCGTTCTTCAGGTCAAAGCAGAGGATTGTGATAACGCAAAAAAACGTTGTTTCTATCTGAGTAAAGACGAAACCAAAGTTCCAATCACTTTGGGCAGCGGAGAAACTCTTAGTCCTGGTAGATGGTGGGGAATGAGCAAAACGCTTAGAAAACATATCAACCAAATTCTATTCAAGCTTACATTCGAAGCAACCTCAGACCAGTCTCGACTACTGTTCGAAATTGCAAAAGTTCAATTAGGAGGAACATGGCATGCACACTTTAATGCTTTTACACAGAAGCAAATTGGCTGGCAAACATACGCTCATCGTAATTTAAAAAATGCCATAAAAACACTCAATTCACTTTATGCAGGCTCAAAGCCTGTTCGTGCAGAGTACACATACTGCCCAGGTAAAGTGACATTCAAGGTGTACACCAATGGTCATATTAAGCTTGCATTTAGGAATTTGACCGCTAGAGAGTTCCTTAAGCGCCATGCTGATCCTCAAATCACAGGACATCGGAAGAGTATCGGGGCTTTACTGGTGGATACCTATTTGAAAAATGCCTCTGCCATCACGTTCAACTGCAACATTTCCGCAAAAAGTAAATCTGGGAGAGGGCAACAAGCCGGAAATCAGAAAAAACAAGCAGATCGCAAACAAGCCATTCTAAGCTCACTTCAGGATTTTAGAGTTGAAAATAATGGCATTGATCCTACGCTAAACGTCCTATCGAAGAGAACTAAAGCCGATAAAAAAACCGTGAAAAAGGTTCTGAAGGAGGAGGGAATTGAACTAAAAAAACTCCCAATAAAGATCCTTGATTCCGAGAACTCAAAACAAGGTCCTTCTCTAAGTTCTCCTGAAACAGAGGATTTATTTTTAGAGACTCCCTTCCCGAAAGAGGGACACGGTCAAACAGGGATTGTTGTCTTTACTCATAGTGACGGGGAGGGAAATACTAAAACCTGTATGAATACCCGAGAAAACGAAGCTACTAGAACAATGCTAATTGTGGGGACAAAATAATGACCAACCAAAATAATTCGGCTGAAAATTTTCAAACGGCTTCGAGGAATAAAAAGCGGAGAGCTTGGAGCACGGAAGAGAAGCTGAACATGCTGCAAGAGGCGGAACAGCCAAATAGCAATTTCTCTCGGATTGCGAAAAAGTATGACATTTCAGCAAGTCAACTTTTTGCCTGGCGAAAATTGAAGATGAAAGGGCATTTTCAGGAGGAAAAAGTATCTATCAATTACCTCGATCTCGAAAAGGAAATTATTAGTGCAAACCATAAAGCGGCTAACCTAGAAGATGGGTTATTCAAACTAGCTGACGAAATAAAAAAAGGAAAGCTCTCTCTCTATCAAGGAATTTGTGCTTACAGTGCCCTGGTTGGTGCTGCATGCAAAATCGCTCATCTTAAATTCGAGATTTGGGATCGGGTGGTCCCTTACATCAGGCAAGATAACATAGCAATGCAAAATAATCCTTTGGAAGACGAAATGCGCAGGGAGTCTGCCAATATACTTGTTAAAATTCTAGAGATGCGGAAAAACCAACAAAATCAAAATAATTCGGAGCAAGGATAATAATCTCAAATGTTCAAAAATAGCGCTGTCACGGAAATATTTTTGCTCGGAGCTGGAGCCTCAAAGGAGGCTAAGATGCCAAATGCATTTGAATTATTTGAAGTAGTTGAAGAAGGATTAGGAGAAAATCAAAAAAGGGAATTTCAAGACCTTGGTAATCGATTTACTCAAATACGAGAATCGAATATTCCATTTACTTTTGAAGAGCTATTTGGATTTCTGGAAGATGAATTGCGATCTAGTCGCAAAAACGCGGTTTTAGAACAACTAAAGTCTGCAATTGTCAAAATCTTAGTAAAAACTCTTTGGCTGAGGGAGTATGAGTCTGAGCGTTTGAATTACTTTGAACCATTGTGTATCTATGTACAGCACAAACCCGCTCATGTCGCTACTTTGAACTGGGACAATGTTTTTGAAACCACTTTTCGAAAATTATTTCCGCCTCTAGATTTAGATGAAGGTTTGGTCTTAAAAAATAGCTTGATACCATCACCTGGAAGAAAGTTTTTTCCAGGATTTCAGGATGATAACCAGAATTTGAAATTTCTGAAGTTGCACGGCTCTGCCGATCTGAAACATGGAACGGAATGGAACTATGACAAAAACATGGAAGAGGGCTTTTGGATTAAAAGTATCGGCTTTGATTATGTGCAAGCTGACATTGTTTTAGGGGTGGGGAAGGAACAAAGGATCAAAGAGGAGCCATACTTGTGGTCCCTATTTCAAAAATTTTCAGATCTACTTTCAGTTTGTAATAAGTTGCACGTAGTGGGATATAGTTTTTCAGACGATCACATCAATGAGCTTCTGATTGACCGTCTTCTCAAGAACGCCAAGCCTCTTGAGATTGTTGTTGCCTCGGGAGGCTCCGTATCAATTCCTCAAGAAATAGAGAAATTCACGACAGATACAGGCCGTTATGCATCTACTCATTTCTCCAGTCTTTTAGAGGACATTGATTTCAGAAGCGCGAGAATGTAAATCCCTACGTGCCCGGAATTAGACGTAATCCTGTCATTGAGGAGAACTGCCCATCAGGGGTAATTATTAAATTGTGTGGTCTGCCGCCTACACCTCGTCTGCCTACTCTTCCAAGCCATCTCTGTATGTTGCAAACTGCTTCAACAGGCATTAGCGCTAATCGGCCAGCAAACTCTACTGGATCAGTAACCAAATCCCGTCTGTCTTGAAGGACGCCTACTGAGTCAATCATTGCATTTGCCAATGCATTAAATAACTCTAGATCACCGTCATTGTACCTGATAAGCCCACGTTGCAAAAATTCGTTTACTCTCGTTCTCTGTGTTATATCTGGCTGCTCTCCAACTGGTAACTCACTGTTGTTTGTAATGGTGAGAATCGTCTGCCTTTGTGATGTAACTCTCTCTAGCACTCGATAAGCGCCATCCCAGTTTGTAATTGAAAATAATTCTGGAACTCTACCGAAACCAAAGTCTTCGTAGGCGGTGAAATGCATTTTGAGCCCTCTAAATTGAGCAGGCACAGTGCGAATCCATGTATTCAATTCTTGAGCTAACCAATCTGAAAAAAGATCTGGTGTGTCGAAATTGAAAGCATTTCTACAACGCCCAGCAAGCCAATCCAACATTGGAGAATTTTGACGACCAGCATAACCGCAAAAGGAGATAGCACCTCTGAAATGGCGTATTGCAACTATCTTGGGTCTTAATGATTCAACTACTCTTAGCTGGTCATTTTTTTCTAAAATGGTTAGAAAAGAATCGCTGCTATGGACTACACACCGATTTGTCAATAAGTTACTGATGACGGTCATATTCATTCTCCGAGGTGAATTTTAACTTCGATTCTTCGGATTCCAGCGACAGACTTTACTACCCTGAATGATATCCAGTCAATTCTCTAATTAAGCGATTCTGAAAAGGGTCAAGAATTTTCATATGCAGTAAGAAGGAGGTTCTTCGCCTCCTCCAAGTCTCTATCAGTCTCCAACCTGATTTCCAGTTTGCCGGTGCCAAGATGATCAATTTGTCTCACATCTCTAGTGAATCCTTCTCTCAAAACGATTGTTTCAGGATCTACAGGCACGAATATACTCAAAAACCGCTGATGAGGAACAACACAAGCAAAATTTTTCATCCGACGAAAAGCAAAGTAAAATTTCAATGTGTTCATTTGAACATCATCACCGAGAGCGACACAGAAGGCTCTTAGAGATTCAAACAAATCCTTGACCTCCGTAGGAGAAGAATCCAACTGCTCCAATGCCGTTTTTACTCTGCTCTTTTTATCGACCACGGTTCCAGAATCGAAAATCAGTGGGGGTGCTGAAGGCTGGTTTATAAGTTCAAGTAGAAGCAATTCCTCACCATATTTTCTGTATCGGATTAATTGGATATTGCGATCTATCTGTTTAACCGCGTATTCATCGTGTTTGTTAAAGTCACCTGAAATACAGAGAAGTCTCGGAGAAGACCAGTCAATTTTGTCGGCTACGCTATTGCCGTATCTATCCACCACAAGAGTTTTGAAATCGCCTCGATGATCCAAAAGCCAATCTAAATAAAAAAGTCCTTGGTTAATGACATTTTGATTCAGAGATCTTTTGTATTCAATTATTGCCGGAAAGCCGTTTTCATCAATACCTAAAGTGTCTATTCGACCTGCGTGATCTTTTCCCGTACTAAACTCGGAGGCAAGAAACTTTATTCCCAGAATCTCATCCAAGTGCCGCTCTATAAGAGTTTGAAGCGACTTTTCCAAGGCTACGGATGTTACCCTCTCCTCGCGAACAGCGCTTGTGGAAATCCTAAACAGCTTTAAATCGCTCATATTTTAGCCCTCGTTTTATGGAAAAAAATACCGCGAAAAGGCGGCTTTCAATGAAAAATAGCCAGCTTGAGTTCTAAGTATAGCTAAAAGCGGAAGCTATCGCTTCTGGAACCTATAGCTTTCAGTAGATTTAATGTCTATGTGAAAAGAATTGACCCAGTTATTCAGTTTGGCTTGATTCTTCGCGATTTGCGAAAGACCAAGGGATGGACACAAGAGCATCTTGCGGGGGAGCTTGCGTGTGATAGAGCCTATGTGTCACAACTTGAACGAGGTCTAAAAAACCCCAGTCTTAGGACCCTTCTGAAGCTCGCAGAAATTTTTGAAGAAAAGCTTATGTTTGCAGGTCAAAATTTGACAACGTCTCAAAAAGAAAAATGATGAGTCGAAGCGCCCTTTTCAAGAGGCTACGCAAGAACCTTCAAATTCCTTCTTAATAGCTCTGCCTTTCGATAGAATAAAGCTAAGTTAGAGGCACGGCGCAAATTGCGTTTCGTAGAAGACGGTCCAAATATTCCAAACGAACTGATTACCGCTCGCGATGAAGGTCGTGTCATCTTCTTTTGCGGAGCTGGAATTTCAATTCCTTATGCAAAGCTGCCAAATTTCAATGACTTAACTGAGAGGGTATTGAATCAGTTAGGGATTGGTCAAACAAATTCTGTTTACCAAGCATACCTACAATTCAAGAAATATGAGGGCGTTTCTTTTGCTGACAAAATTTTTGGTCAGCTGGAAGAGCAATTTGAAGATACTCAGATTGATGAACAAGTGGCAATTGCTCTAAATACTGCATTGGAAAACGATGTCGATATAAGTGCGCATAAAATTCTGCTCGATCTCGCCACGACACCTGAGGGACAGGTGAAACTTGTCACAACAAATTTTGATCTACTGTTTGAAAAGTGTGGAAAGAAGTTGAAAAATTGGCTACCGCCTCACTTCCCTCGCATGGATCACAAAGATGTCTTAGACGGTCTTGTTTATTTGCACGGTCGAGTTAATGAGGATTACTCTGGTTCTGATAATGGATTTGTGCTTTCCAGTTCTGAATTTGGAAAAGCTTATATCTCTGGTGGCTGGGCCACCACTTTCATACAAGAAGTAATTTCTAAATATGTCTTAGTCTTTATAGGCTACAGCGCGGAAGATCCACCGGTACAATACCTTCTTGAAGCGCATAAAAAATCTCAAAAAAATAAAAACGATCTGTACGCTCTTTATAGTTATAAGAATGAGGCACTCGTAGATCTCTGGAAGAGAAAAGGCGTGACGGGAATACCTTACAAAGCGGAAGATGGAGATCATTCCGCTCTATGGAAAACTTTAGAACAGTGGGCTTCCCGAGCACGGGATCGCACAGGATGGTTTAACTCCATTCTTGAACTGGCTAAGCAAGGACCCAAAAATATAAAATCATTTGAAAGAGGGCAAGTTGCTCAAATGGTCAGCGACAGTTATGGCGCGGGCATTTTTTTTAACGCTTCGCCATCACCTCCTCCAGAGTGGCTTTGCGTATTCGATTCAAACATCAGATATTCGAAACCTGACAAGGTCGGAAAGTTTCATTCTTCAGATCGAACGGTAGATCCGTTTCATCTGTATCACTTAGATACTGATGATCCACCACAAATGAATGAAAAAAAAGAACGAGAAAAACCGAAAAATCCATGGTGCGCTTTTGATTTCACAGCGGATGAATTAAAAGAATTAGAAACCCAAAGTTTACCAACTATTAGATACAATCGGAACCACTCTTCCCCAAATTTACCAGCAAGATTGAACTCAATGGGAAGGTGGATCGCGAAAAACTCTGATGAAGTGCAAACTGTTTGGTGGGCATCTCGTCAGGGTTGTCTTCACAATGAAATTATTGATGCTATCAGATACAAGTTGAATAGCAATGCCTCTGGAGCTGGTATGGAAAAGTTCTGGAATTACCTTTTTCAGTGCTGGGAAATGTCCAGGCTAACAGATAGAAACAGTTGGTCTTCATTTAAAAAGAATTTTTGTTCACAGGAATGGGACAACTTAACTGTTCGACAAATTGCTTTTAGAAACAGACCCTATTTAGAGATTGAGCCAACATGGAACTTCAAAGCAATTCCGCCAGACTCCTGGGAAGGAATTAAATGGACAGAATTAGCCACAGTGAAAGTAGCATTCAATTATCCACCGACTACAATTAAAATTCCCCCGAACTTTCTGCCAAAGGTTTTAGAAGAGTTTCGTAAAAATCTTTTACTTGGAATAGAGCTGTCCCAGGAAGTTGGGGCGAACTCCAGATATTTTTTGAGCTTCTCATTTGAAGACGATGAAGACGGCAGTCCTTTATTCGATCAACACAATCGCTCTGACTTTGGCTCAAATCTTGGATACTTTTGGAAATTGTTCAGGGAGACAATGAAATCAACTCCTCAAGCGGCTTTAGTAGAGTTTGAAAACTGGCCTGATGATGACTCCATGTTTTCATTGTTGAAGTTGCGCATATATCAAAATAAGGACTTCATTAATCCAAAGTATTTGAATTTAGCAATTGCAAACCTTAGCGAAGAGGTCTTTTGGAATGGCTTTTACCAGGCTGACTTACTGAAGCTTCTCCATGTCAGATGGTCAGATCTAACAGACAAATCTAAAGTTGCTTTGCAAAAGAGGATGGTGGAAGGTCCAAAAGAAGAGAGAAAAAAGAAAGACAAATCGAAAATATATTTGGCAGCCCGTATTTCTTACCTTATTGAAAACAACTGTGCCTTAATGAAGGAAACAGTCGAGTTCTGTGAAAAACTCAAAGAATCGCCGGATTGGAAACCAGAATACTCCATAACAGCCGCAAAACCTCTGGTAAGCAGAACTTTCGCCGTGAAAATGAATACAAATTGTGATTCTCTAATAGACATGCCAGCAGAGGAGATAATAGAAAGGGCTAGGCTTTTGGCGGGCCGGCAAGACGATATGACAATTGAAAATGACCCTTTCCTCGGACTTGTACAATTAGCTCCACGTTTATCATTTGAAGCTCTGAAAATATCAAACAGAAAAGGAGATCCATGCATTAAGGAATGGGATCATTTTCTTTATTCATCACTAGTACAAGAAGATGAGTCGGAAATTTTATTTGAAGTTGCAAAATACTTGGTGCAATTCTTGAATGACGAAAACAAAGGTTTGCATTATGCATCCTGTTATTGGCTTGATCGGTTCTCTGAAAGACTTTCGACAAATAGGCAGGCTTTTGTAGAAATTACTCAAAGATTGATTTCCATGCTCCAATCGGAAATATGCAAAGGAAATTCGGCTCTTGTTGCAGATAATAGCGGAACAGATTGGGTTAATCGTGCATATAACTCTCCTGCCGGATATTTGACGAGAATAGCAATTAAATTATGGGAAGAAAAGAAAGAAACTCAGATACTAGAGCAGCTTTTAAATCTAGAGGGGCAAAACAGGTCATATTCATTAGCTATTCTAGGAATGAATCTTTCGAGATTATTCAGCTGGAACGAAAACTGGACAGAAAAAAATATTCTCAAAACGCTTGGTCAAAACAGTGGTTCTGACAAGGAATCGCTCTGGAACGGAATTTTCTTTGCAGGAATTTCACAGAGATTATTTTTGCGCTTGAAAGAAAATCTTCTTCAGATCGGATTAACCTCCAATAGAGAGATTGACCAATTTGCTGATTCAATCAGCGGAATATTGATTTTTGCATGGATATCTCAGTTCTTAGAGCAAGAAAACAGAGTATTGCTAGTTTCAAACGAAGAATTAAGAGAAGTCGTTTTAAAATCCAAGGAACACTTCAGGGTGCAGCTCTTAGTCTCTCTGCGCGAATCAGTATCAGAACAAGAAATTTGGTTTGAAATTGTCAGCATTTTCTTAGACAAGATTTGGCCTAGTCAGAAGGTATATCGAACGAGTAAAACATCTGAAGCTCTGACAGACTTGGTTTTGGAATACCCTACATACTCCTGTATACTGATTGATGCTGTCCTTCCCTGCATGACAACCGTTGAGAATGGACATAATTTGACCACAGACTTTTACAACGAACATTTAGATCCTTTGATCGAATCTTCTCCGATAAAGCTACTTTCTTTGTTAGACAAAATTCTTCCTCAATCTGTTTATAAATGGCCTTTTGGAATAGGCGCAGTAATTCAAAAGATTGAAAAAAAACATCCATCTTTCGCTAATCATCACATTATGCTAGATCTAAAAACCCGGATAAACACAAGGCTCTAACCTTCTCAGATTAACGAACAGATTTGTCTTTTGAATAGCAATTGGAAGTAAGTACCAAAGCTTCAATATTAATTAGAAGCTTTTCGGCCCTCGTGAGCAGATCGATTATGACTTCAATTTTGGATCGTGATTCCAAATTAAGGTCTTTGCTGGTTTTCTCAAACTTTTCTCCTTTTCGGTGCCCAATCCCATTTCTTAGACTCTGTATTTGCCGCAAAACAAGAATGTCTAATTCAGGTGTGGCACCATGACTTGTATTTAACCACTCCTCAAGTTTCCCAATTCCTCTCAAGTTTTTTTCTTTAATAGTATTTGCGTCCAATAATTTACTTAGTTCTGACTCGTTGATCGGTTCAACTAAAATACGAGATAGATTCGAAATTTGATTTTCAAATTCTGAAATGGATTCAGAAGTGGGAGCATGCAATTGCGTGAAAACATGCTTATCGCCTTCATTTGGAGGTAAAAACAAGTGCCAGCCCATTTGACCTTTCCAATTGTCGCAAAACTTTTCATAAGTCGATTTAAACCGCAAATCCGCACTTAATGGTTCTGTGAATAAACACCAAAAATTACGGTCAAGGGAAACCTGACTCGGTCCGCTCTCTGCAATAATGTTGAACTGCGTCCAGTGATTTTGCTCACTTTCCGGCATATCCCTTGCTAAGTCACCTAAAAATACCCCGACACCTTCATTATGATTGTTGTCGATTGAGATCATCCATCGTTGGCCACATCTTAGAATGCCATCCTCTATGCTGTATCGCTCTGGGTAATCCAGATATTTTTTCAATACCTCTCTTCTGAAAAGTACGGTTCTCAAATATAAATCTCTTCCATTGTATGTGTCAGGAGAGCAGTTCTGAAGAATAGGTTTATTGTCTTTATCCATGCCGATGATAAAATCCAAGTTCTTCTTTTTTTCATGAAAAGGTGCCATCCCACACTGAGATTTCGGGTAACCGGAGATAATCTTCTTACCTATCAAAAAAGATGTTGCACGGCTATCAGTTGACCCATCCGTCTGAATATGCCAATAGTAAATAAAATCATTTCCAGTAACAACTTCGCCCGGTGTTGCTTCCATTTGAAGATCGCCCAATGAAACTGTTACCCTTCTATCAATCGTTAGAAATATTGCCAAAG
>JAHCIQ010000014.1 GCA_026129135.1 Cyanobacteria bacterium TGS_CYA1
ATTCCTTGGAAAAGGTCCTATTCACGGGCATTTTCCACGCAACAGCATCGAAAATTGGCTTTTGGGGTAGGCGTGACAACTTCTAGTTCAAAAAAGGCACTTCACTAAATTATTTCGAAAAAGTGTCCCAAAGTTGTTGACACATTCCGCTTACAGCCCAAGGCTCAGCCGTTTTCTAAATAGAGATAAAATTTTGGAATTAGGTGGTGTAAATCTTTACTCTTATGCAAAAGAAAATCCCATTCTTTACTCAGATCCATCAGGCACCATGCCACTCGATGTCTTAGAAAGAGGAGTTCAAAGGGCAATTCCGAAAGCCACTACGACGATCATTGTAGGGGGAGGACCAGAAGATCCAATTGCGGATATCATTGCAGTAGGACTATTAATTGAAGAAATAGTAGCTGAGCTCCAAAAAGTAAAAAATAAAGAGAATAAAGCTGTCCATGACAGATGTGATGAGCAAGCTCCTCGCTGCTTAAGCTTGTGCGAAATGGCGAAGTGGAATCTAAGGAAAGTGGAAGATTGCATAGCACTAAGAAGAGCATTCGATGCAAGATGGGGAGGAGGACATCCGGATCATTATGAACAACTTGAAAGACAACGCAGAAATGCACAGAAAGAAGTAGAAAAATATTGCAATCAAAAAGGAAAGTAAATTGGAGCAAAAGTAAAATATATTAGGAATGGTTTACAATACGAATTTTTTGAATTAAATGGTTTTAGCTTTCTCAGAGCGAAGTGTGATGTCGATCAAAAAAATTGTGCCTACCGAAAAAGACTGGGGAAACTATTTAGAAAATCTGGATATTAAGTGGGCATTTGAAAAATTTGGAAATAGAACTCTATTCGATTCTCTAAAATATTGCAAAGAGAATCCTGTATCCGCATTTGAATGTTTTATCCATATGCCTCCAATACCATTTCAATATTATATTTTTGCCTATCCCTTGATTCTCACATCAAATGATTACCTCAAAGGTAAATTAAGCGGAAATATGGCTTCTGATATTGCAAGCTGTTTTATCAACATCGTTATTTTAAAACTTAAGGAATCTCCTACAGAAATACTGCCTGTTATGGAAAATCTTTTTCCTGCTTTGAAGATTGTTGCATTGAATCAGGAATTGTATGAAGCTGATGTCTCGATTTATGGAGAATTTTCCAAGCAGTTAAATGAAATCGAAAAGTTATATAGTTTCGCCAAGAAGTCAATTTGACCCTTCCCCAATTTAACGGACAGTAATTTTCACAGAGTCGCTCCAATTGAGGATCCCCCCATTACTGGAATCTTGAAAGAATTTGATGCAGGAATCTCGGCGGCAGAACTTTGCAGAAAATACGGTATCTCAAATCAAACGTTTTACAAATGGCGCTCCAAATACAGTGGCATGCAAACGAGTGATGTCAAAAAGTTAAAGACTTTGGAAGAAGAAAATCAAATGCTGAAAAGAATTCTTGGTCAAAAAGAATTGGAAATAACAGCAATCAAGGCGGTACTCGAAAAAAAGTGGTGACCGTCGCTCAAAAACGAGAGGCTTGCAGCATAATGCAAACATCGGGATTAAGCCAGAGAAGAGCTTGTGAGATTCTTAGACTCACTCGAACTTCAGCACGATACAAGGCTGTTTTGCGCGACGATACAAAACTAAGAGAACGAATCAAAAAAATTGCTCAGGAGAGGAGGCGATTTGGTTATCGCCGAATTGCAGAGATGCTAAGAAAGAAAGGTGAAAAAATCAACGACAAAAAAGTCTATCGTCTGTACACAGAAGAAAATCTGAAAGTAAGGCGGCATACTCGCAAACGCTATGCGACAGTGATTCGCTGTCCGATGGAAAATGCATCAAAACCAAATGAAAGCTGGTCGATGGATTTTACATCCGACAGTTTGTACACAGGAAGACGTTTTAGAACCTTGAATGTCATCGACGAATTTTCGCGCGAGTCGCTTGGAATTGATGTTGCCTTCAGCATTCGCAGCACGCGAGTAACATGCTTATTGGACAAGCTCATCAAGCAATTCGGCAAGCCTGCATCAATTAAGGTAGACAACGGTCCAGAGTTTCGCAGCGGACACACTCAAAATTGGGCGAAAGAAGCTGGTATTGAGTTGAACTTCATTGAGCCTGGCAAACCCATGCAAAATGCTTTCATCGAATCTTTCAACGGAAGATTCCGAGATGAGTGCCTTAACGAAAACTGGTTTTCAAATATTTGGGAGGCTATTACTGTGATCGACAAATGGAGGCAAGATTACAACACCGAAAGACCGCACAGTGCGCTCGGATACTTAACTCCTGAGCAATTCAAATCGAGTAAATTAGCAACGGCTGTTTAACTCTTTAATTGGACCAAAATCTGGGGAGCACGACAGGCGCTCTGAACAAAAAGTTTTTAGAATATGGAGAAGTGCAAGGTGGAAGTAACTATTTTTATTTCATGGACCATATGGAGTCAATCAGGGAGATGACGACTATGAGTGGCAATATTCAAGCCCAAAACCACTTTGATCCATACGGCCGCATTGATTATTTCCAAAATTTGGTGGAACCAGAGTATCTTTTTCAAGGATATTATTTACACAAAGCAAGTGGATTCAGTCTTACGCCAAATCGAACTTATAGCAGTGAACTGGGACGATGGATGAGTCGGGATCCAGTTGAAGAAACCAGCGGCACAAATCTATATTCTTTCGTAAACAATTCTCCGGTTATTCTTAGAGATCCTTCGGGGCTCGAAGCAATATATTCTTATCCGCCAGTTGGCAGTATTCACACCCCGCTGGATGAAAAATGTTGGGAAAAATGCAAAGGGAAATTACCAATAATCGGGCCTTTCTTGATTCTCTCTGGTATACCTATTTTGCCAACCGAAACAAAAATGAAGGCTACCTGGGGAACATCAATCGCCTCAGCGATTTTAAGAAGTTTTCCTGGTCCTCCAGGAATGAGCTACGATGTGCCACCAACTGCGACAGTTGCTTGTCCAAAGACGCCATCTTTAGGAGGAGCAATCGCTCGCTGGCTTCCATGGTCAGGCACATTTTTGACATGTTATGATAATTACAAGTTTATATGTTGCTTCCGAAACTGCCATAAGTCAAAGGGAAAATAAGCTCCATGAATTCAAAATATGAACTGGACGAATTAACCTTTGAAAAATTGATGCATTTAATTTTTAAGTATACCGGCGCTAAAGAGGTAAAAAAAGATACTAGGATTTTACAAGATCTCAAAATTACTGGAGATGATGCTCTTATTTTATTTGATAAGCTCCAAGAAGAATTTGATATAGATATGACTTATTTCCATTTCGACAGGCATTTTGATAATGAATGGCAATTTTTTCCTCTAGTATATTTCTTTTCTTTTTTTGAGGAAAAAAAGAAATATATTCCAATCACCATAAGTGACTTAGAAGAAGCAGTCTTCACCAAGAAATTTCCAGAGCTGAGTCAGAGAACAGCCGAATAATGTTTGAGTTCGGACTCTAAATTTCAATGTCCTCCGACCTCCCCTAGTTCCGCAAGCAGCGCCGTGTACTCGTCACCCATAAATATTGCTTACACACAAACTCTCAAAGCAATTGCCGTCGCAAATGGTGCGACAAGCAGCGTAACAAGTGCAACCTACACGCTCAACTCAACCAAATGGCCGGCACCAAACGCTAGCGATACAACGCCTTTGAATCTCAATCTTCAATTACCGACCACGGCAATTCCGCAATAGAGTTAATGACGATGAAAGTAAAGCACGCTAAAAAAATCTGCCAAAAGTTGAGTGCAATCTCTTTGAGTCTGCTCTTTGTTTGGACTATGAATGCGCCGGTCGTTTTGGCTCAGCAAGAAGCAAACAAGAAGGCACCGCCACCGCCTGCAATGCCAAAGAGCATTCGCAAAGGCGAGAACAAAGTCAAACTTGTAAAACCCGTACAAACCACCACATCTAAAGCACCGACCGACCTTGAGATTACGATGCTGCGCGTATTTCCAGAACCGCTCACACCAATGTCGGGGACCGAAATCAAAGGCGAAAATCTTGCAATTGTTGCTGCCCTGAACGCATTTAAAGCCAAAGGCAATTACGAAGACATTTCGGATCTGACTTAATTTTTAAACAAATATCCAAAGTCGCGCTGGCGCCCTTCACTTGAATTGAACATTGCGCTACGCAGATACGAAGCCGGCTTTTACAGTGACACTCTCTCCTATTTAAAATCAGCATGGGAAGGCTCCAAGAAAGAAAAGGGTCAGAATCAAAAAGCAGTTGCCGATAGATCATTTGGTGAGCTTGTTTTTCTCGACGCCAGACTCGGACGCAAAGACGAAGTAGAAAAATATCTGGCTGAAGTTAAAAACAGACCCTTGATAGGCTCGGTTGAAATGCTAGTGGTTGCAGCGCGCGAAGGTGCAACCCGCATGAGCATTGCGCCAGAAGAATCCTTCAAATGCGGTCCGTATGCCATCAACACATTAGTCAACTTGGGACAAGAATTTCCAAAGAAACATCCGCTCGTGGATAAAATGCCATCGACCGCGCAAGGAACTAACCTTGCACAAATAAAAGACCTCGCAGACAAATGCGGGCTCAATTATCAAATGGCAAAAAAATCGAAAGGAACCGCACCGATCGTTCCATCGGTCATGCATTTTAAGCTGGGACATTTTGGTGCCATTACCGAATTGAACAAAAATCGCTACAACGTAAAAGACCCAACATTCGATCGACAAGCAAGCATGTGGGTCACAGCCAAAGCTCTGGACTCAGAAACCGATGGATATTTTTTGATTCCAAACGGTCCTCTTCAACCCGGTTGGCAATCTGTTTCACAAGCAGAAGCTGAAACAGTCTGGGGCAAAGGTGGCGCTCCCGAATGGGACGGCGCAAAGCCTCCGTCTGATCCGCAAAAATGTCCAAAAGGCGATTGCTGCGATTCGAATGGCATGGCAACCGCTAAAGCTTTCACAATGAATGCAACTTTAAAGGTGATGGATACTCCTTTGGGTTATAGCCCTCCTGTTGGTCCATCCATCGATATGCTGGTGAATTACAATCACCTCGAAATGGGACAGCCAGCGTCTTTCACTTTTACAAATTTGGGTCCAGACTGGAGCTTGAACTGGTGCTCGTGGGTATCGCTCGATGCATCGTTGAACGCCACAGTACAGGTGAGCGGCGGCGGACAAGAATATTATCCTTACACACAACCAAGTAACTCGAACAATCCATATCCACCGCATTTGACTTCTCAGGCCATTTTTTCCGTAGACGCTGCGGGCAGCTATCGCCGGTCTTTGCCTGACGGGTCTTATCAAATTTTCAACCAAGCAGACGGCACGGGTCGTTATTTCATGACCCAAGTTGTCGATGCGCAAGGCAACAAAGCAACAATGGCTTACGACGGCAATTTCCGTCTCACATCTATTACTGATTCTATTAGTCAAGTAACTTCGATTACTTATCTTTCTAACACTGTTGGAAATGTAGGCTTTTACAAAATCTCGCAAATAAGCGATCCTTTCAGCCGAACATGCTCATTTACGTAGGATTCGACCACAACAAACCTCGTTAGCATTACAGACGTAATTGGCTTGCAGTCTAAATTTACGTATGACTTAACTAGTACTTTCATAAATTCGCTCACCACTCCATACGGTACCACTTCGTTTTCTCAATATACAAAAAGTAATGCCACCGATATATGGCGAGGGTTGAAATTCAACTTTCCTGACGGCACATCTTCGCTTATAGAAAACTGGTTGCGTCACGAAACAAAATCGTATTTTTGGAGTCGCCAGCAACTTGGCTTGTATCCAAACGACCCAGCCAATCTGGTTTATACGCATTGTGAAATTTCAAAATGTATGGTGTCGCCTCTTACATTTATTGAAATGCCAGTAATTGCCTGGGTGAAGAAACCGCTTGAAGGATTGATACTTTATACGTATCCAAATCAGTCGGTCTTCGGCGATTTCTATTTTGTCGGCAATAGCAATGACCCTATCCAGGTTAATAGGGTGATGGACGACGGCAGCCAGCAAAATTATTTTTACGAATATGGTGATTTCGGAAATGTCACCAAGTCGACAGATCCAGTTGGTCGTGTTTTCGAGTACCGCTATGCTGCAAATAACATAGACTTGCTCGAAAAGCGCATGACGAGAAGTGGCGCAAATGATCTTTTAAGCAAAACGATTTTCAATAACTCTCAGCACCTTCCAAATATTTCAATCGATGGTTCCGGTCAGCGAACTGTTTACACATACAATGCCGCTGGACAGCCGCTCACAGTCACAGATTCAAATAACAATGTCACCACAATGACATATAACGGAAACGGATATTTGACTCAAATTGACGGTCCACTTCCTGGAAGCAGCGACATCACAACAATCGCCTTTGATGGCTATGGACGCGTGTATACAGTCACAGACAGTGTGGGTTATGTAATTACATATTCCTATGATAATTTCGACCGGGTCACCCAAATAACTTATCCCGACGGAACAAACGAACAGAATATTTATAACAAGCTCGATAAAGTCATGTCCAAAGACAGAAATGGTCGATGGACCGAATATGCTTTCGATAACATGCAACAGATGGTCTATGAAAAAGATCCGCTTGGCAGAAAGACTCAATATGTTTGGTGCGATTGCGGCTCTATAGAGCAATTGAAAGATCCGGCTGGAAACACAACAAGCTGGGACCACGATATACAGGGACGTGTGACGAAGAAAACTTATGCTGATGCGACTGATGTGGACTATGTTTATGAAACCACCACAAGCCGTCTGAAAAATGTCACTGACGCGCTAAATCAGACAAAAAATTACACTTATTATTTGGATAATTCGCTTTATCAAGTCAGTTATTCAAACGCGGTCAATGCCACCTCCACTGTGACAATGACTTATGATGCAAATTATCCGCGACTTTCGACTGCCGCCAATGGCTGGGGAACTTACACTTACTCTTACAACAATTACATTACAGACCCATTTGCTCCAGCTGCCACAGTCACAATGGCAGGGACAAACACAACTGGCGACAAAATAAATGTCACTGTTTTCAACTCAAATCTATCTGGTAGTAAAAGAAACGTTCAATACACAGTCCAGTCGGGCGACACTACATCGACACTCCTTGCGACATCTGTAAAAAATGCAATAAATGCAGATGGTACGTTATCTGCGGCTGGCATAACAGCAACCTCTAGTGCGGCTGTCATTTCTATCAATGCTCCGGTGCCTTTAGGAGTGGTCACTTTTCAATCCGCAGCCAACGGAATCACAACCGAGACTATCGGCGGGACCATAACAGCCTCAGACATCGTCAGCATCACTGCTATCGATAGTGCTTTGCCAAATGGACAAAAAACACTTTCTTATACAGTCGGCGGCGGTGACACGACCACCACAATTGCCACCGCTTTGAAAAATGCTATAAATGCAGATTCTGATTATACGGCAGCCGGAATCACTGCCACCTCCTCTGCTGCTGTAATAAGCATTACCTCCACATCATCTAACGCGACCACATACACCCAAGCAGTAAGCGCGGGTGCCACAGAAACAATTACAAAAGGCGGAGGACCGACCGAGACTGCTACCACAGGCATCACAACTGGTGCGGGGATGCTTGCGACCGTGCACAATAATGTCATTGCCAATTCGGACATAACATATCTGTATGATTCTTTAGGAAGAACGACGAACAGATCAATAAACGGCTCAAGCAATTCAATCAACTGGCTATATGACCAGATGAGCCGGGTGACGCAAGAAACAAATGCGCTTGGCACATTCAATTACAACTATGTCGATAACACCGCTGGCTCATCAAAAGGCGTCACCCGCCTTGCATCGGTAAATTATCCTAATGGACAAACTACAAAGTACGATTGGTTCGGCAATACTGGCGACCAACGATTGCAGCAAATTTCTAATTTAAATCCGAGCGGTGCCACCATTTCGCAGTTTAATTACCGATATAATCCGGCAGGTGAAATCACCCAGTGGCAGCAGCTCCAAAATAACACAAGCCTCAACTATGCCCTTGGCTATGATTTAGCCGGACAATTAACAAGCGCCACCGCATCCGGCGGTCCTCAATCGGCAAACTACCAGAAGCAATATTATTATGCTTACGATTCTGCCTCGAACAGAACCGGCGTGCAGCAAAGTTCTGTGACGAAAGTGAAAATCGGCGGGACTGTGACGACAAGTGATGTGCTCACGATAACTGTTGTCGATCCAAGCATCTCGGGTGGCTCGCAGGCAATAAATTATACAGTTCAGGGCGGAGATACGCTTAATTCGATTGCTACCGCATTAGCTGCGGCAATCACGTCAAACTCTAATTTGCAAACTCTGGGAGTGGACGCTTCATCGAATGGGTCTGTGATAAGCATCAAGTCTGCGTCGAGGGACATAACGACATATACTAGCTCGACATCGGGCGGTGCAACAGAAACTATTTCCTTAAATGTCACCGACAATTTTGTCGAGAACGCATTAATAGGCGGGACAAAAACAACAAGCGATGTGCTGACGATTAAATTCATTGACCCGGCACTTTCTGGTGGCAGCAAGTCTATTTCATACACCGTCCAGGCAGGCGATACGCTGACCACAATCGCCACCGGAATTAAAACTGCCATCAATGCCGACTCGACTCTCTCGACTGCCGGGATAACTTCAACGTCTGCCGGAACTGTCGTCACCATTCGATCGACTTCTCCGAACGCAACAACTTACAGCCAATCTGTAAGCGCTGGAGCCACCGAGACCATTACTCTTTCTGTCAACCAAAACGCAAACATGCTCGTCGCAATCGGCGGAACAAAAACAACAAGCGATGTGATCACCCTTGCTGTCTATGATGCCCAATTGCCTTCCGGTGTCAAATCCAAAACATACACCGTCCAGGCAGGAGACAATCTTGCTGCCATTGCCACCGGCGTAACTACAGCGATAAATGGCGATACTGATTTACAAGCTGCCGGAATAACAGCAACTTCTTCCGGAACGATAATCACGATTCAGTCAAATTCAATAAACCCGACCACTTACAGAGGCTCCTGCAATACTAACGGCACCGAAACCGTCTCTATGGGCTTGCCTCCGAATGGTGTCCAGACGGCAATAATCGGCGGGACCAAAACAACAAGCGATGTTTTGACCATCACAGTCTATGATCCCGGACTTTCGGGCGGAAGCAAAGCAATAAATTACACGGTTCTCGGAGGCGACACTCTGACGACAATCGCTTCCGGAATTGCCTCAGCAATTAATGCCGATACCGATCTTTCCACCCAAGGAATCACCGCAACGTCAAGCTCGACTGTGGTGAATATTAAATCAACTTCGGTGAATGCCACCACTTACACGAAATCTTTGAGCGGAGGAGCAACCGAAACAATCACTCTCGCCCCTGCCACAAACGTCACCGCTTATGGCTACAACAATGTCAATGCGTTGACCAGCATTGCACCTGGCGGCGCCGCATTATTCAAAGGCACAGCCAACAAAGCTCTGAAATCAGCCACAATAAATTCCAACCCCGCCACTCTAAATTACACAGAAGAATTCCAGGGCAATGCAACGCTGAGCACCGGAAACAACAATATCCCTGTTGCCGTCACGGATGGTGCCAATAACACCAAAACGAATAACTACCAGGTTGTCGCAGGCACTGGCTCAAGCGCATCTCCCACTTTCGACGCCAATGGAAACATGACCTCAGACGGCACAAACACATATGCCTGGGATGCGGAGAATCGGCTCATTCAGATTACTTATCCTGGAAGTGGGAATAATAGCCAGTTTACGATTGATCCAGCGGGATTGAATGTAAAAACAATTGAAAACTCGGGAGGAACGCCGACAAGCACCGGCCAGTTTATTTGGAGCAGCTTTAACCGATGTGAAGAGCGAGATGGCAGCGGAAGTTTAATCAAAAAGTTCTTCTCTTTTGGACAAACAAGTAGCGGTATAAGTTACTTCTACTTTAAGGACCATCTCAGCTCAATAAGAGAAATGACTGATTCTAGCGGAAATATCCAGACTCAATATCGTTATGAGCTTTACGGCAGAGTTTCAAAAATACAAGGTGGTTTGGATTCAGATTTCCAGTATGATGGATATTTTAAGCATCCAAATAGTGGATTGAATCTTACCTTGGCAAGATCCTACAATGCTTCAATGGGAAGATGGCTTAATCGAGACCCTATTAGTGAAAATGGAGGTACCAATCTTTATACATATGTTGAGGGCAAAGTTAGCTATTTGACTGACCCTACAGGATTGCAAGGTTGCTGTATTGATCCTGAAAAACTAAAGAAAGATATAGATAAAGGAGCGCAGCAAGGAGCCGCGATAGGAATGTTAGGGGGCGCTGCAATTGGAGGGACTGGAGGCACAGTTTTAGGACCACCAGGAACCTTAATGGGTCTAGGAAGTGGGGCCGTGATGGGCGCAGGTGTGGGATTTGCTGCAGGCACCATAGCTGGAGCTGGAGCAGGAATAGCTAGTCAATTAGCAAACGCAATGGCAAATGGATCAGTAGTTACCGGACCCTGGCCAGGAAGCGGTAAAGGGTCACCTAAGCCGACGAAACCTAATCCGAAAGGAGGAAATAACTTGTGGCAACAATGTGCGTGGAATTGCATGTCAGAAAATGAAAATAATAACTTAGCCGCAATGACATGTATTGCAATGAGGTGCCGCTGTTATGTGTTTGGAGGATACCCTAAATAGTTAGAGGAAATTTTCGACCACTATCTTTTGAGTAAACTAAAATGACTGAAACAGACGAATTAATTAAGTGTTCATTCTGTGGCAACACTGAAGATCAATCAGAAAAAATAATTTGTGGGCCAGGAGTATTTATTTGCTATGCGTGCGTGCAGCTTTGTAATGAAATAGTAAACGATTCCCAAGAAAAGAAAGATAAGATCATGAGTAATTTACATCAGCATAAGAAATTTGCCGCCGAACCAGTTCAGCAAACAGATTTTGTAACTAGCCATAGTTTTCAGGGATTTGAAAGATTCATGGAAGAATTCCTTCAAGCTGAACTGGAGTCGGAAAATCCTAAAGTCAATCAAAATATTGTAGCCCTTATAGAAAGAGCGAGACATTTTCGACAACGCGGAAAGACCGGGCTTGCTCAAATTCTTTACCAAGCCGCTTTTCTTCTAGTTTCTTCGTCAGAATTTACCAGTGATTGTCAATGACTTATCCCCAAGAACTGATCTATATCAATTGGAAAACTGACTAAACACACCTATTTTTTTGATACCACTTTTGGTGGCACCTTTTATGTGCACGCTCTTTCCTTCTTCATTTTCTAGAGTCGGAAGAAGTTCCAATATTTTCAAACGCAATTCGTTCACGACCGAAGCAGGTTCGTACTAATCGACTATGCATTTGCCTTCGCTTGGAGTCATTGATACTGAGCCGTTCTTGCCAGTCAACATGAAATTGCGAATCTTTTGTTTTCTGTCACCTCTTCAGCGGAATCTGCATCTGTTCAACTCCAGATTAATCGTATGATTCAGCTGGGCTCCACTGCTGTACTTCATTTGCATCAATTTCAAGCAAGTCAAGAAAAGCCTGATTTATAGCGCATATGTGAATACGTAGCCTTTCCACATCCAATACCAAATATCGACCGGTCATGTCATTTGAAACGTTGTGGTTGACCAATCTTTTGAGCACGTAGATTGGCACATTCAATTTTTCTCCCATGGTTAGAAATGTTCGGCGTATATCATGAAGAGTAAAGTAAATCCCGCTCTTTGCCCGCAATTTGCGAACGATGGCAATGCCTTCACTTAAATGCTTCCACTTCTGCCTGGTTGACTGAAACACCCACTCAGAGTGACCATTACTAAGCCGTCTTTTCTCCAGTAGTTCTATCAAAAAATCACTCAACGGAAGGCGATGCTCGCGGTCGCTTTTAGTCAACTCCCGCGGAACAGTCAGCATTTTTTCATTAAAATCTAGGTAGCTCCATTTCAATTTTCTTGTCTCGCCAAATCGCATTCCAGTGAACAGCATAAATATCATAAAGTCTCTTGCCACAGCGTGTTTCAGACTAGTCACAGCTTTATACCAATCTTTCAATTTATGATTCGGAATAATTCTTTGGCGAGGATTTATGCGGTGCCACGACCTGTTTCGAGAAAGACGACTGACCGGATTCACTTTTATTAAAGGCTCGTCATCAGTCCCAAATCGATCTGATGCGAAATTTATTAATGCGCTCAACTTTTTCAGCGCATTATTTGCCCTTCCATGTCCTGGAGTACCAAGCCTATTTGGAATGACCGTCAAATGATGATGCCTTTCTTCAACCATGTCTTTCGTAATTGATGCAATTGGCTGGTCAAGCCAATCTGCGAAATAACAATTTACGGCATAATGGTAATTGCGCAATGTGTCTCTTCTAAGTGGTTTGATTTCGAGAAACTTGGCTAAGACTTCTCGAAGGGTAATTGCTTCCATCTTATTCACTGTCTTTCCAGTAAGCGGATCCTTGCCCTGCGCAACGGCTCCAAGCATGATGCATGCTTTTTTCTTTGCGGCTTCAAGAGTCATCGAATCGCACTTCCCTATTGTTATTCGGCGAGTGATACCATCAATTCGTCTTTCTAAAATAAACGATTTGGTCTTCTGGGTAACTCTGATTGCAAAACCAGGTAAATCGTCATCGCGATAGAATCGCTGCCCAGACAAAGGATATTCAATCTGCGTATCGATAAATTTTTTGGTTAACTTTGGCACGACATATTAGCCTCCGATTACAAAAATGCCTACACTTTAATAGACGTCGAATCGGAACAAAAAGTTCAAAAACTGTTTAAAAATCAGGCTTTTCAGCCATCTACAAAATATCTACATTCAAAAAATATATCGTTTAAAGCAAGCCCTTGTTAGGACTTTTGGGAACAATAGAGCTAGGAAGCAAATATGGATCTACAAAGTGTCTACAGCAACCTTCAATCCTAGCTTTCAAACGCATAGTGATGTTTCCAACGCTAATATGACCTCAGACGGCACAAACACTTATGCCTGGGATGCAGAGAATCGGTTGATTCAAATAAATTATCCTGGAAGTGGGAATAATAGCCAGTTTATAACGGATCCGTTGGGTAGGAACACCAAAATCGTCGAAAATACCGGCGGTTCACCAACGAGTACAAAACAATTTATTTGGGTTTCAGATTCCAGGTGTGAACTTAGAGATTCTTCCGGTACAGTAGTCCGCAAATATTACAATCTGGGACAAATGGATAACATTACTCCTTATTATTTCAACCAAAATAATTTGAGTTCCACCGTTGAGGTGACTGACTCTAGCGGTACTATTGTTTCCACAGTCTTTTACGATATTCAAGGCCAACCTCAAACTAAAGGAAGTATTGACTCAGACTTTCAATTTTGTGGTTACTACTTCCATAAGCCAAGCGGTTTAAATTTAACCTATTTTAGAGCGTATAGTTCGAAGTTGGGGAGGTGGCTGACTCCAGATCCGATTGAGGAGCCAGAATTTGGTACAAATAAATATTGTTACTGTCTAAATGATCCCGCTGTTAATGTAGATCCGCTGGGACTTAAAGGCTATCCAAATCCTATTGGACAAATGGCTGCTAATCTTGTTATGAATCATGCTAACGAATTTCAAAATAACCCAGCCGCTCATTATTACACGTGTGCAATTTTCGTCAATGCATGCCTTAGAAAGTCTGGCGTTCCATTACCTCCATACCCTAAAAACTCAGTGAAGTGTTTGTGTAAAATGCTCGATTCAAATCCGCATTTCAGAAGAATTCCTCTGAACAAAAGCTATTGTCCAGCAGCAGGAGATGTAATTACATTCACTGGTCACTCGGGAATTGTTATAGCTGCTTCTGGTGGATTTAGTCTTTCGTTTGGAGGTTCAACTCGCACCCAAAACGTGGATGTATTGCCGTTTCCTATAGCTATCCGAGAGCCTAGCTTTGGTCGTCCTCTGAATGCTTATAGGTGTTGTCGATGAAGAAATTTATTTTGGGACTTTTGCTTTTATTGAATTCAAATAGTTCTGAAGTTTTAGCGAACTCGAAAAATTTGACTTCACAGGAAATTCAATTCCTGAATAAATTGGAAAATTCTTTTTGCTTTTACCCTCCCAAGAATGGAAGCTGGCTCAATTCCGATGGAATCGTATTTGCCACTCTAAAAGCTGATGGAACAATAACTAATGCTCGCATTGTTAAGCACTTACGTGCTAAAGGAAAAATGAGGTCGTTAACTGACAAATGTCTTCTTTTCGCAGTATTGAATCCGATAAACAAACTGGTGCCCCCAAAATCAATTCAATGTCCCGCCCAACTCAGAATATGGTTCATTTCAGAATCTACACGGGGAGCTGGATATCGATGCAAAGTTAACTTTAGAAAATAGTATTGTATTAGGGCTCTCTTTGACGTGCCCCAATTTGTTGTTCCACTTCAAGCAACAATTTCAGCATCTGCTGCTTCTTTGGAATCGGGCACTGTAACTTCATGCGGTTTTGACGTTATAGCGCTTCCAATAGATGCGAGCATGACACTTGCAATAGCTATCCATTGTTGCAGGGTAAGATTTTCGCTCAAGATGAGCATGCCCGAAATCGCCCCAACAGCAGGTTCCAGGCTCAATAAAATGCTGAATGTATTTCTTGGAAGTTTTTTCAGAGCATACATTTCTAACGTATAGGGTATGGCACTGGATGCGATGGCAAGTCCAAGAGCACTTGCCATAATATGTGGATCTAAAACTTTTGCACCGACATGGGTGATACCAAAAGGAAATAATAATATTGCGCCGATAGTCATTCCGTATGAAGTGGTCTGTCCGGCAGGCAAGTGTCCAACCCTTTTTCCAAAGACAATATAAAGAGCCCATAGAGTTGCTGCAGCAAAAGCAAATGCAACACCTACAGGATTTAGTGATACTGCACCTGGTGTTACTGGAAGGAGCAGAGCTAGACCGGTGACAGCCAGAATTATCCATACGAAATCTAGCGCTTTTCGCGAAGATAATATTGCTACCACCAATGGACCTGTGAATTCAATTGCAATGGCAATGCCGATGGGAAGCGTATCGAGCGACATGTAAAAACAAAAATTCATGCAGCCCATCACAAGACCGTAGATGCCAATTCGTTTAACTGCGTCTTTGTCGAGTGGCTGTTTCCATGGTCGCCAGAAGGCGAGCATCAAAAGTGCCGCGATGCCGACTCTAAGTGAAGATGTTCCTTCAGGACCAACACTTGCAAAAAGGTGTTTGCCAAAAGACGTGCCGACTGTCAAAGAGATAATTGACGTGAGCACAGCAAGACAAGGTAGAAGATTAGATCCGGATGCCATTTTTGAAACAGTTAATTTCTACGGTAGCTGTTTTTGATTAATAGCCACGAAGAGCGCTTCAACTCATTAACTCGCGGATTATCTGATGAAGCCTGAATTTGAGGCAGTGGTTTTGGTTGGGCTTTTGGTTTTTCGTCGTCGCCCTGACTCAAAGATGGGCTTGGAGTATTTCGTTGATACGAATACCAGGTGTCTGCATCTTTGAGCGACACTGCCATGTCGAGCAATTTTTTGTAATCCAAATCTTCGGGATAGGTTGCGATTAACTCGCGTAAAACTTTTATCGATTTATCCAGAGTTCCAAATTCAAGCTCATGCACGAGCTTTTGCAATGCTTCCTCTTGCGGGTCGGATTTCTTGGTTTGTGATTGGGTGTGATTGACAGGCACTATGCGTGGTGCTACCGGGGGCATTTCTTCTTCGGCTACTTTGCGCCCACGCTTTTGTTTGACTTTTTTCTTCATGTTTTCGAAGTTTTGTCCCAGTGCCCTTCCATCGGTTTTGCCTTCGGGAGCAACTTCGCGAATTTCTGTATTTGCTTTGGCGCGTTTTGCAGTGCGCGTTGGTACTGGGACTGGCTGAGGCTCTTGCCATTGCGGATCAATACGTTCGACCTGCTTCTCGTAGCGCATCTCATCTTCTTGCGCGGTTTGAGGCTGGGGCTGAGGCTCTGCCTGTGGTTGAGGCTCGAACTTTGGTTCTTCCTTAATCATTTGCTCTGACTCGAACACGTCTGAGTCCATATTGTTACTTGATTTAGCAATCAAAGAGGAACACTTACTCGATGTTTGCAGTCCATAAACAGGGAGTGTTCCTGCCATATAGAGCATTAGATATAGGCATGTAACGCATTTTTTTAAGCTACGTTCAGAACATATAATTTGGCTCTTTCTCTTATTCACTAAATTCTGTCCTATCATTAAGCTCGTGCAAACATTAAAACCAGTGGAAAAACCGACTCCCAGATTATCGCCCACGAGCCATAAACTGCTTATTGCCAAGTTTATCGCCTTGTGGATACTCACTTTAGCAGTCCTGGCGGCTGTTGCGCTACTGCGGGACATTAACTGGATGCGCCCGCATGTTGAGAAAGTTGTTAATCAGACGCTTTCACGCAATGTAAAGCTTGGAAAGCTCACCTGGGGCATCGGTTTGAATGGTCTCAATGTAGAAACCGACAAAGTGGGCGTCTGGGACAAGAAAGGCGAGCCACTCTTTGTTTCGAAGCATTCATCGTTTGGTCTGGCGATTTTACCGATGCTTTCCGGACGGTTCAGGCTTAAACACCTCGATTTTGATGATGCCCAGGTATTTTTGATTAAAACGGGTCCAGAGCCCACCGATTGGAACTTTGAAGACCTTTTGCATATTGAAAATACAGACGTCGATCTTATTCAGTTCAAGCACGGCTCGGTTCGGGTGGTGCCGCAGTCTCCGGCAAAAGCTGTGGATTTCAAAGATGTGCGTCTTTTGATCAACTCTCCGCGTCAAGGGAAAAACTTGCCATTTTTCTTTTCTGGCACCCACGAAGGCGCGGACCATACAAGCAAGATTCGCCTTGAAGGATTTATTCTCAAGCAGGGCGTGGATAATCACGATCTTGATTTTTCGCTCAACAGTACCAATTTGACTACGCGCGAAATTTCTGAATTTGCATCTATTTTTAATACAAAGCTTGCAAAAGAACTGGAAGACGAGAAGGTTCTGGCGCAAATGCCAAAAGCAGTGATGAATCTCAAAGTTGATGGCAAAGGAAATACGATCAAGGGCATTCGTGCATTCATAGATATGAGCACGCCTACTCTGTCTGTGGCGGTCAATAACTATGGTATCAAATCGATTGACACTAAAGAAGCCAAAGGCAAAGCCACTGTAGATATGACCGACAAGAAGATTTCATGGAAAGACATGAAATTCAAGTTCAGTGCAATCGAACTCAATTCATCGGGCGAATTGCACAACTGGCAGCGAACAGAGGCAACTGTACAAGCCACTGTGCTTGGAAAATTGAAGAACCCGACTACTAACGATTTGACCATAAGACCACTTAATCAAAATCAAAAAATGATACCTGCCAGTCTTTCAGGTCAGGCTTTAATGACTATCAAGATTCATGGCAAAGCGCAAAACGCAATTGCAAGAACCGAGATATCTTCAGAAGATCTGGTCATGAAAGAGTTCGTGCAAAAGTTGCTGTCACAGTTTCCGATTCTTTCGTCCTTGGGACTTATGCCGCAATCCAAAATGTCGGGCAAAGTGACTATCGATAATGCCAATGTAGCCAAGCTCGAATATGGCGAGCTCAAAGTCCATAATACCAGGGGCGGTGACGGCAAAGTTACGGCCAAAGGTTGGATCGATCTCAATCGCAATATTTTTGATCTCGACCATGGCAAGGGGCATTTCGATATCCAGGCCAATTCTATAGATTTGCGTCAGGCAAGCGACAATTTCCAGGCTAACAAGCAGGCAGCTGCGCAACTTACAAAGATGCTCAAACTTCCTGGAACCAAGTTCGAACTTGAAGGCGCGGTCGATTCCAAATTCACTGTCGATCTTAGCGGCAACGACTATCATGTGGTCGGAACTTCTTCACTGCGCAAAGCAGGTTTATCGCTGCAAAACAAATTGCTCGAAGTCTCAAGTGTCACAGGCGACGTTCATCTCGATGCTCATAAGAACGGCGGCTTGATTAAACTGGTTGGCTTCAAAGGCAAAATGGGTAAGGGTGATTTCCAGCTCGATGGAAATATGACCCTCGCTAAAAATCCTGTGGTCGATATTACGTTTCACGCAACATCGTTTGATTTGCGACACCTGAGCAGTTTGATCACAATGTTCAAAGTCGACCTGCCTATTTTCACCGAGCGCCAGTTATATGGAAGCGTGAAAGACGTGCGCTTGCGCATAAGTGGGCTGGCAGACAATCCCAAGATTTATTTCAGCGCGATTCCAGACGATTTGTACTATCAACCGCCTGGTCTTGCAAATCCCCTTGAAACGGTTGATGGAAGCATTGTTTATAACGATGATACTTTGATTTTGGACGACATCGATATTATTTCGCACAATAATACTATTGCTGTCGACCTTTATATCAAAGACCTTTCCACTGCCTGTATTTTGCAACGTGTTCGAGCGAAAACAGACAAAATAGAACTTGCCGATATTCATTATTATTTGATGTCCACCGCTATGCCGGCTCCATTGCGCAAGGCTTACCACGACTTGCTGCGCACTTATGGCATTGTTGGACCTTATGGCAAAATCTTTGGCGAAGTGCTTTATTCGCAAGACGGAAAAGGCACTGGCAAAGAAAGTATCGATGGCATCGTCGGTTGTTATAAAGCTGGTGCGTCTGTTTCAAAACTGCCGCTGTATGAAGTTGCAGGTGTGATGGCATTTTCTGATGACGACTTGCTTTTCAATGACTTGCAGGGTCGGGTGAAAGGAAGTCGATTCAATCTGGATGGATTTGTCAAAGAATATAGAAGCAAAAATCCTTTCTGGGAATCGCAAGTAGAAATGACACTTGTGCCTGCTGAGATACTGCAACTGGTTCCGCGTTTATCTCAGATTCTCAAAGAACAAAAAGTCGACATCAAGTCAGAAGGCGTGATTTCGGTCAAATCAATCATAAAAGGTTCGAAAGAAAAAAATACTGCTGAAGTCTCGCTCCTGGCAGACCACGATAACCAGCTCGAAGTAAGCGGTCCGTTTGGTGTCATTCATCAACCGCCGGGCAAAGACATCAAGCTTGAAGGCAAAGTGACTTTAGAGCCTGAGCGAGTCTTCGTCGATACTTCTAATATACTCGTGGGCGACACTTTGATGACGATTAAAGCCGAGGTTCTGGACAAGGACAAAGACAAATCGACATCTCCTGATATCGACATAACTTTTGGCATTCCAAAGAAAGCATCTATTGCGACATTGATATCTATATTGAATCCGCCGCTTGCTAAAAATACTTCTGGCGAAATCCAGGGTGAGGTGAGTGCTAAAGGTCCCTTAGAGCATCCGCTCTTTAATGGTCAGATGAATATAAAAAATCTCAATTTGCCTGCATTCGATGTCAAAAATCTTTCAGGCAAAATAGAGACTAATCAAAATGTGCGCGATTCGCTCAAGGGCAATAAAAACAACTCCAATGTCTTTGCTATGAGTTTAGACAGTCTTACGGTCAAAGATTTGCCTGTTACAGACCTTAGTTCGCTTTTTGCACTGGAAGCGAAGAATAACAAATCCAATTTGCTTCGACTATCTATAAAGGAAGGCAAGGCAAAGCTTGCTTCAGGCACAGTCGATTTCAGTGGCTGGGTTGATACCACAGACAATTCTATGTATTTGAAGTCTTCGGCAAAAGATGTGTCGGCTCAGGTAGTGAGCGAGAAAGTATTTGGTGTGCAAAACGAAATCACCGGAGATGTAAAAGCCCAGCTGGAGTTGAAAACTAAAGGCTCTAATTACGAAGAGACCATGAATAATCTTTCGGGCAAAGGACAGATTGTGTTCCAGAACGGGCTTGTGAGTCGTTTTGGAGACCTTGAGACTAGATTGACACAATACAATCTGCTCACTCAAGGAATTTTCGGTTTCAACTTGAATAACTTGTTGCAGTCGGTGTGGCCTGTTCGCAGTGGTCAGTATTCTGAACTGAGCACCAGATTCAATATCGCAAATCAGGTAGTGAAAATAAACGAAATCAAGTTCAGCGGCACAGATATGCGCTTGTGGGGACTGGGTAAAGCCGATTTGAAGACGAATAAAATCAATATGGAAATTGCTGGTCGTATTCCGCGAGTAACGCAAAGTATGCTTGGTGGTGAAGTCGGAAAACTCTCTCGCAATCTCACTTTGCAAAAAGCGCTCAAAGTCGCCACTTTTGGAAAATTGCAAAACTTACCTACTCTTCCAGTTATTGGTGCTATTGCTACAGACAAGCCGCGAACGTTCGAATTCAATATATCAGCCCCACTTGACAATCCGAAAACAATTGCCAAAACAATCGAGAAGTCGTTCAAATGGCTGCCCAACCTGCCTCAAGCGACTGCTCACCCGATACCTGGTATGGAAACCGCCGCACCGCAGGCGGAGTCATTGCAATAAATTCTTAAATCTGTATCATATGTGATATGAGTACAACTGAATATACCTCGTCTGTGTCCGTATCGGTCACAGGGGGATCGTGCTCCTCCCAGGAACAAGTCAGGGAGGGGCCTATCGACTCCTCTAAAGCTGGCTTCGGCTCTGCTTCTGTATCGATATCGCTTGCAGGCAGCAAAAGTCTCGACGTTTCGCTTGGCACCATTAATAGTGTCTCGGCGCAGAACTTCGCGCCGCCTAAAAAAGAGAAAAACACCAAATACAATTCGCTTTTGTACTGGCAAGATTGCATCAAAAAATATTTCGAGCATATTAGCTATGAGCGCATGATTTCAGTTCACAGCAAAAGCGCTTACAAGTCTGATTTGCAAGCGTTTCAAAACTGGTTCGCTAAAAACGAAGTTGAATTGAAAAATTTCGAGATTAAACAAACAGTCACCAAATATATTGGTTTCCTGCATGCAGCAGGAAGAAAGTCATCGTCGATTGCAAGAGCGCTTGCGTCGCTTCGTGGTCTTGTCGCCTGGATGCAGGTTGAAAAACTGATAGACAAAGACCCTCTTCAAACAATAACGAGTCCCAAGCTGGGCAAAAAGTTGCCTACAGTTTTGACTGTGCAAGAAGTCCAGCAGCTTTTAAAAGCTTGCACCACCGCAAGAGAAAGAGCTATTGTCGAGTTGCTCTATGCTGGTGGTTTGCGTGTGTCCGAACTTTGTGGCTTGAGCAAACCCGATATCAATCTGGAGCAAGGTTATGTACGTTGTCTTGGTAAGGGCAACAAAGAGCGCATCGTGCCTATTGGAGAAAAGGCGATTGCAGCAATTCAAAAATTGATTGAAGAAACAGAAAAGCAAAACACTAATTATCTGTTTCTCGATAACCAGGGCAAAAAGCTGAGCCGTTTAGTTGTCTGGCAGACGCTAAAGCGCTTATCGAGACGTGCAGGCATTTCTGGTTTCAAAAACATCACTCCGCACACCCTCAGACATAGTTTTGCCACACACCTGATTGAAAACGGAGCCGACCTTCGCAGTGTCCAGGAAATGTTAGGACACTCGAGCGTGGCAACGACACAACTGTATACACACGTCAGTCGTCAACATCTCAAAAGTGCTTACCAGAACGCGCAATCCAAGTTCGGCATTGCAAAATAACCAAATATTAATCTTGCGGGTAAGTCTAACGTATCATATATATGTTAACTATTAAGGCAGGACGCCATTGAAACAGTGAACGTCGAGCGTTGCTAGCTCATGTTTTGTTGATAGCGGTCCATAGTCAAATGTACAGGAAAATTTATGCGCCAATCATCCAAAGTGCAGGGCACTAAGATTGCCCAGGCAGCCAAAGATCTCAATGTGACCAGTGTCACCATTAGACGTTATCTGAGCGAATTCGATATTCAAACAACTACCGATTCAAACGGTATAAAAGTCCTTCCAGACTCAGCCCTGGAAGAGTTGAAAGAAGTCAGAAGACTGAAAGAAGATGGGATGACTAATCCCAAAGTCATGGAAGCTCTTGAAGAAATGCGAGCAAAATCTGGCTCCGGTTCAGATTCTTCAGATAAAGCTGATAAAAAGAAAACTGTTTCTAGAGCTAAAAGAGTCGACTCTAAATCGAGCCGCTCCAAATCTGATGACGAAGACGAAAACGAAGAATCAGAAAGCGAGTCCGAAGAAGAGGAACCCAAAGCAAAACCCTCTTATGCTGCTCGTAGAATAGAGTCGAAGAAACATCAATCAAACGAAGCCGCCGAATCTACTGATTCAAGCGAGTCGAGCGAATTGAGTGAAAATTCTACTCAAGATTCAGAAGAAGGCGAAAGCATTGATAGCTCAGATGCTATGGGCGACAAAGAAGGTAGAGTAAAACATTCACTCACTTGCCAGACCTGCAGCAAAGTATTCGAGCATATGAATCCCAAATTGAGAGACTGTCTCGATTGTTATCGCACCAAGCGCAAAGAGCGCAGACGCGGTGGCAGCGACCGTCACAAAACAGTGATTCAACACCCTATTGCTCAGCAAGTCACAAACAAGATGGCAAGCCAGCAACAGCAGAATCAAGAAAGCAACGAGCGCGAACGTCAAGCTCCTAATCAGGAGCGAGAAAGACCGCAACGTAACAACAGAAACGATCGCAACGACAGAAATGACAGAGGCGACAGAAGCGACAGAAATAACGAGCGCAATTACGATCGTGATTCTGAACAGACCAATTTCAATGCTCCTGCTGCTGTTTCAACTCACCAAGGACCAAGCAATCAACCGATGGTTGGTGGCTTGATGCGCAAAGTAAGAAGCTACAGAAAAGCAATCGAAGACACAAGACAAATCACTGGTTCGCTCAAGCGTCGTCTCGAGCGCCCCGATTTGCCTGAAGGCGAGCGTCGCTGGTTAGAGCAAATCTATGCTTATCAGCTTATCTTGCACCAGGGATGGCGTCATCTGTCTGAGTACCGCATGGCGACTCAGCAGCAAGGCAAAGAAGACTAGTTTTAGTCAAGTCCGGTCTTGCCACGAAAGTAAAAACGGCTACAAATCTCACTTTGAATTGAGGGTGTCTTTTTGCGCTCGATTCTGCAAAAAGTAAATTTGCTCCCTTTATCTGAGGACCACGTT
>JAHCIQ010000015.1 GCA_026129135.1 Cyanobacteria bacterium TGS_CYA1
TATTCCTGTAATTGCAGTACTCGAAGCACTTGATCAAGAAGCGCTCGTTCGCATTCTGGTCGAGCCCAAAAATGCTTTGCTCAAACAATATAAGCAATTGTTGCATCTGGACAATGTCGAACTCGACTTCGAAGAAGATGCAATCGAAGCAATTGCAGGCGAAGCGTTAAAACGTAAGACCGGAGCACGTGCTTTGCGATCTATTGTCGAGGAAATCATGCTAGAAATTATGTATGAAGTTCCCTCGCGTGACGACATCACAGTTTGCAAGATAACCAAAGATCTCGTAGACAAGCGCTCAACAGCTGAGCTCTTAGAGATGCCGAAACCGAAAATAAAAGGCGAGAAGGCGTCTTAGACTCACTTTTAGTGGGTCAAAGCAAAGAGCAGTGAGCCTATCTAGAGAATTTTTCCCACTCATTCCCTTAAGGGATGTAGTCGTTTTTCCTCAAATGGTAACGCCTCTCTTCGTCAGTCGGGCGCGTTCCATAGTAGCGCTCGAACATGCCCTGATGCGCGAAGACCGGCTTGTGGTGCTTGTTGCGCAAAAAGACGCGGAGTGCGAAGACCCTGTCTATAACGACCTGTACAAAGTGGGCACGCTTGCAGAAGTGATGCAAATGCTCAAACTGCCTGATGGCACGGTTAAAGTGCTGGTCGAAGGTTCGTGTCGAGTAGAAATCGCCGATTTTCGCGACGAAGAACAATTATTCTCGGTCCAGGTAAACGAGCGACCTGAGACACTTCGCGATGATCTGGCCACCAAAACACTTATTCGATTATCGGTTGAAAAATTCGAGCAGTATGTAAAATCGACCAAGAAAATCAACCCCGAGTCTTTATTAGCAGTCTCAGGAATCGGACAGCCCGGGCGCCTTGCCGACATCATTGCCACTTATCTGGGACTTGATATTACCGAGCGTCAACGTTGTCTAGAGATTTCAGAAAGCACAGAGCGTCTTGAATACATCGGACAGCTCTTGTCTCGCGAATTAGAACTTGCCGAGTTAGAACAGAAAATCCACGACAAAGTGAGATTCAATCTCGAAAAAACTCAGCGCGAATATTTCTTGCGCGAAAAAATGAAAATCATCCAGGACGAGCTCAATCAGGATGGTGAAGCGGGCGGCGAGATTGCCGAATACAAACAAAAAATTCTCAAATGTAAAATCAAAGGCGTAGCGCTTGAAAAAGCGAACAAAGAGTTGCAGCGTCTTGAAAAAATGATGCCGCAATCGGCTGAAGCTGCGGTTATTCGTACCTATTTAGATACACTCGTTTCACTGCCCTGGGCGAAAAGATCCAAAGAAATCATCGATTTGAATCTCGCTCAAAAAATCTTGAACGAAGACCACTATGGTCTTGAGAAAGTGAAAGAGCGCATCCTTGAATATCTTGCCGTGCGCAAATTATCAAAGCAACCGCAAGGGACAATCTTGTGTCTTGTTGGTCCGCCTGGTGTGGGTAAAACAAGTCTTGCAAAATCAATTGCCAAAGCGATGAATCGCAAATTCGCACGCATATCGCTTGGTGGTGTCAGTGACGAAGCCGAGATTCGCGGTCACAGACGCACTTATATTGGTGCGATGCCTGGACGTATTATTCAAGCAATCAAACAATCCGGCACTAAAAACCCGGTCATACTGCTTGATGAAATCGAGAAAATGACACGCTCTTATATGGGCGATCCTACTGCAGCAATGCTTGAAGTGCTCGACCCAGACCAGAACGAAAGCTTTGCCGACCACTATTTAGATGCGCCTTTCAGCTTGCGCGAGATTGTATTCATTGGAACAGCAAACGCGCTCGATTATGTGCCAAGACCGCTTCTAGACCGGCTTGAGATTATTCAAGTCTCTGGTTATACCGAAGAAGAAAAGGTCTCTATCACTAATTTGCACATTATTCCAAAGACTTTAGAAAAGCATGGACTGACCACGAAGCAATTAAAAATTCAAAGCGACGCTGTGGCAAAAATCATTCAAGAATACACACGCGAGGCTGGTGTTCGAAACCTCGAGCGTGCACTCGCTACAATTTGCCGCAAAGTAGCAACCCAAATAGTTGCAGGCAGAGAAAAATCTGTTGTGGTCGCACCAAATATGGTGACCAAATATCTTGGACCACCCAAAATCGTTCGCGAAAAAGACAGCGAAATTGCCGATATCGGTATCGTAAACGGTCTTGCCTGGACCGAAACCGGCGGCGAGACCCTAATTGTCGAAGTTAACACAATGCCAGGCAAAGGCAATTTGCAATTGACCGGACAACTGGGCGATATCATGAAAGAGTCTGCCCATGCCGCTTTCAGTTATATAAAATCGCACGCAGCAAGCCTTGGCGTCGACCCTGGTTTCCAGGAAAAAATGGACGTGCATATTCATATTCCCGAAGGTGCTATTCCAAAAGACGGACCCAGTGCCGGTACCGCTTTGTGCATAGCTCTCATTTCTGCCATTTCAAAACGACCGGTGTCTGCTGGAATCGCGATGACAGGCGAGATTACATTGCGCGGTCGCGTTCTACCCATTGGCGGGCTCAAAGAAAAAATGCTTGCAGCCCTTCGCGCGGGCATCAAAACTGTCATTTTCCCTGCCGGTAATTCCAAAGATCTAGAAGAAATTCCAAACTATGTCAAAGATAAGCTCAATCTAATTGCAGCTGCTCATATGGACCAAATTTTTAGCATTGCCTTCAATTCGAAAGAAAAAATCTCTAAGAATGGACAAGGCTCGCTCAATCAAAACGGTCATAAAAATGGCAAGAATGGCAAACTCGAAAAGAGCGTGGTTGTTGCCAAGAAGAAGCCTCAAAGCAAGCCTGCTCCAAAAGCAAAAGCCGCGCCTAAAGTTAAAGCGAAGACTTTAGCAAAAGTTTCGAGCAAGACAAAAACAAAACGCAAGAAGTAAGTTTTTCGAGTCTTCAATATCCGCTTGACAGCCCGGTTTCTAAGCGCTCTGAAAACCGGCAAGAATAGTGAAGAAATATAGTTCACATTGTTTTCGTTGGTATCATTTCAGTACCCCTTAAAGGGCTCTTTTGCGCGCCAGTCGGTCTATACCAGGAGGCTAAGCTCAAGATGCCGCTTAGCTCGGGTGCGCCCACAATAAAAAGCAGGTGTAACTGAAATGGCAGTAAAAACAATGAACAAAACAAAAGAGTATTTGGAAAAAGACGCTAAATTCGTCAACCAGGTTCTGTCACGCTACTCTCCAACCGTCATAGAGCGCGGACAAGGCACTTATCTCTACAACATGGAAGGCGAAAAGTTTCTTGATTTCGGCTGTGGTATCGCCGTTACCAATATAGGTCACTGCCATCCAAAAGTTGTCGAAGCTATTCAAAAACAAGCAGAAAAACTGCTCCACGTCTCGGTTACAGCCTACCACCCAAATTATATCGACTTAGCTGAAAAGCTGGTTGAAATCACACCAAAATCGCTCGACTCTGTTTTCCTCACCAATAGTGGTGCCGAAGCTGTCGAGGGCGCAATCAAAATGGCTCGCTACGTAACACAAAGACCAGCAATCATCAACTTCAAAGGAAGTTTCCACGGACGCACTTATTTGTGCGCTTCGCTCACAACATCAAAGCTCTATTACAGAGACATGGGCGAACCGCTCGCTCCATCCATCCACACTGTTCCATTTCCTTACACCTATCAAATGGGCAAAACAGAAGCAGAAGCAATGGAAGAAACATTCGAGCACATCGAAACCCTTTTCCATCAGTTCGTCAATCCAAAACAAGTTGCAGCATTCCTCATCGAGCCAGTACTGGGCGAAGGCGGATACGTGGCAGCACCCAAAGGCTTCTTGAGCCGTTTGAAAAAGCTTGCCGACGAGCATGGCATCTTGCTTATCGCAGACGAAGTCCAAACAGGATTTGGTCGCTCGGGCAAAATGTTCGCCGTAGAGCACGACAATGTCGAGCCAGACATCATGACCATGGCTAAAGGTATCGCAGCCGGTATGCCGCTTGCAGCCTTTATCTCACGCAAAGAACTTACAAGCAAATGGCCATCGGCAAGACACGGCACCACTTATGGTGGTAACCCAGTATCTTGCGCAGCTGCCCTTGCTAACATCAAAGTTATCCAGGAAGAAAAGCTCGTAGAGCGCGCTGCCGAAACAGGTGCTCGAATGCTCAAACGCTTGCAAAAATTCGCCGAAGGCAAAAAACATATTGCCGAAGTGCGAGGATTGGGCATGCTTATCGGCATAGAGTTCAAAGACGAGCACAACAAGCCTTGCAAAGACTGGGCTGAAAAAGTTGCTCAAAGATGTCTGGAAAACAAAATGATTGTTTTGACCTGCGGTCAGCAAGGTCAAGTTGTCAGACTAATTCCGCCACTCAATATTTCACCTGCCGAAGAAGAAGAAGCCATGACCATTCTGGAAAAGGCATTATCCTAATCGACCAACTCCTATCTAAAAGGTATAAGAGATGACTAAGACATTGGAAAAAGCAAAAACAAGCCAGGATGTGCATCACAACTTCATTGGCGGCGAATGGGTCAAGTCCGAATCGGGCAAGACATTCAAATCATTGAGCCCAGCCAATAACGAAATTGTGGTCGGACAATTCGCAGACTCAAATGCAGCAGACGTTAAAAAAGCAGTCGATGCAGCAGAGAAAGCGTTCCCCGAATGGAAGAAAACACCAGCGCCAGAGCGTGCTGAAATCCTCTTTAAAGCTGCTCAAATTCTCGAGCAACGCAAAGAAGAAATCGCTCGCAACATGACTATCGAAATGGGCAAAGTCTTCAAAGAAGCAAAAGGCGATGTCCAGGAAGCGATTGATATGGCCAAGTATGCAGCAGGCGAAGGTCGCCGCATGTGGGGTCAAACAGTTCCATCCGAGCTGCGCAACAAATTCGCTATGTCTGTTCGTCAGCCAATGGGCGTTGTTGGTGTCATTACACCATGGAATTTTCCAGTTGCAATTCCTAGCTGGAAAATGCTTCCTGCTTTAGTTGCTGGCAATACCATCGTTTTCAAACCAGCTCCTGAAACTCCATTTGTAGCAATGCAATGGGTACAGATTTTGCAAGAAGCTGGATTGCCCAAAGGTGTGGTCAACTTCGTCACAGGCGGCGGTCCTGAAGTGGGCATGCCGATTGTCGAAGACCCACGTGTTAGAGCAATCTCTATTACCGGCTCATCTGCAACCGGTCGCAAAGTCGCAGGACGTTGCGGCGAATTGATGAAAAAAATCAGCTGCGAATTAGGTGGCAAAAACGCAATTTGCTTGATGGACGATGGCGATGTTGATCTTGCTATCGATGGCGCACTCTGGGGCGGTTTTGGTACAAGCGGTCAGCGTTGCACAGCAACGAGCCGCGTTATCGTTCATAAGAAGCAATATCAAAACTTCATCGATGGTTTCCTTGCCCGCGCCAAAGCTCTAAAAATTGGCGACGGTCTCGATACCACAGTTGATGTCGGTCCAGTCGTAAGCAAAAAGCAATTAGACATGATCAACGGTTATGTCAAAATCGGCAAAGAAGAGAAAGCAAAACTCTTGCTTGGCGGCGAAATCATGACCGAAGGCGACCTCGCTAAAGGCTGTTTCCATCAGCCCACAATCTTTGGTGAAGCAAACGCCAAAATGCGCATTGCTCAAGAAGAAATATTCGGACCAGTCGTTGCAGTCATTCCGGTGGACAGCTTCCAGGAAGCCATCGAAGTGGCAAACGGCACCGAATATGGTTTATCTCTTTCGATGTACACAAGAGACGTCAACCGCGCCTTTTCTGCCATCGAAGAGTTCGAATCAGGAATCGTGTATATCAACGCCCCCACAATCGGCGCTGAAATCCAACTTCCCTTCGGCGGCATCAAGCAGACCGGCAACGGTCACCGCGAAGCTGGTATCACCGGCATCGAGCAATTCACCGAATGGAAATCCGTATATGTAGATTATTCCGGCACTCTGCAAAGAGCGCAAATCGACAACTACGGCGGCTAAAATCTTTTGATCCCACAATTTTGTTCAGAGTAAAAACGTAAACTGGAGAAAAAAAACATGGACTTCGATTTCACACCAGAGCAAATCGCAATCCGCAAACACATGAGAGAGTTTGCAGAACGCGAAATCGCTCCTAAAGCACAAATGAACGACCGCGAATGCAAATTCGACTGGGAAATCACCAAGAAAATCTTCAAAGAAGGTTTCCTCGGCTGCCCAGTACCCGAGAAATACGGCGGTCTTGGTCTCGATTATGTTGCTTACGGCTTGATGACTGAAGAAGTCAACCGCGTTTGCTCCTCGACCAGAACCCTCTTCTCTGTTCAAACCTCGCTTGTGGCTTTGACCATCTTGCGTTGGGGAACCGAAGAGCAGAAAAAACACTTGCTCCCCAAACTTTGCACCGGCGAATTCATCGGTTGCTACGGTCTGACCGAGCCAGAAGCTGGCTCCGATGCTGCTAACCAACAAACCAAAGCTATCAAAGATGGCGACGACTACTTGCTTAGCGGTCAAAAAACCTGGATTTCATGCGGTTCTATCGCTACCCACGCTCTGGTATTCGCAACCATCGATCCCAAGCTTGGTCACAAAGGTATCACCTGCTTCATCGTAGACACCAAATCGAAAGGCTTCACCGCCCGCGCCATCAAAGGCAAATTGGGTCTTCGTTCTTCCGACACATCCGAATTGTTCTTGGATGAAGTCCGCGTACCTAAAGAAAATATCCTGGGCGAAGTCGGTCAAGGATTCAAAATCGCCATGTCAGCCCTCGACAACGGTCGCTTCTCAGTAGCAGCCGGAGCCGTAGGTCTGGTACAAGGCTGTATCGATGCTTGCACCGAATACGCAATGCAACGCAAAACATTCGGCGAGCCTATCGGCAAGCACCAACAGGTGCAAGCCATGATCGCTGACATGGTCTGTGACGCTGAAGCTGGACGTCTCTTGTATTTAAGAGCCGCACATTTGAAAAACAAAGACGTGCGTAACACCCTTGAAACATCGCTCGCCAAGCTCTTCTGTGGCGAAGCTGCCAACCGCGCCGGTCACAACGCAGTGCAAATCTTTGGTGGCTACGGCTACTCCGACGAGTATCCAGTCGAGCGTTATTTCCGCGATGCCAAAGTACTCAACATCTACGAAGGCACACGCGAAATCCAACGCATAATCATTGCTCAAGATGCGCTCGGAATCCGCTCTGCCAACGGCGATGCCAACAAAGGCGTCAGCAACAAAACCGCTTTGGCAGCTGTTCACTAAACAGTGAGCCAAACGAGCTAAGACCGAACATAATGGGCGATAAGTTTACGATGAAAATCAGACTTGTCGCCCGTTTTTATTAATACCAAAAGGGACCAGTAAATTGACTTCGCAAGTAAATCAAGATTCACCAAATCAGGAAGTTCAGAATCAAGCCGCTCAAGAACAGCCTAATCCACCAATAAGATTCGAACTGATACCAGGTCAACTCTATGCTACAATCAGTCTGAACGAAGTACAACAAGGCGAATTATCTTTCGGTTGCTGGACTTTTATTTCTGATGGACTAAAGAGTCTCGGTCAAAAAGAAGTAGTCTTTATTCTTGAAAAGAAAAACGACGAAGCCGATAATGCTTATCCAACAATGGTTCTGAATTTAATTGCCACCATGTGGAATCGCGCTCTCAATGGCATTCTTACAAATGAAGGCGATTTGTTGGAAATCGGTGAGGGTGGATTTATCGAACCGCAATTTACCGCAGTTGCGTTCCAACATCCGTTTGGTCTAACCGGACTTGGCGACGAAGATCTTTATCTCATAGTCAATTTGTTGACCAAAGAAGAAACCGATGTGGCAAAGCAGTTTGGTTTGTCGCGTGTGGTGGCACTGCAAGGTTTTAAATACAATCATTTTCCTTCGCCTCCCTGGATCGTGCGCGACCGCGAACCAGTCGTAAACGAAGAACAGAAGCTCGAAATGCTCAAAAGCATAGTCGCTAAAGTTCCGTTCTTTCATGTGCGTGGATTCAAACTGAAACTGACCGCAGACAAAATCTTGCTTGAGTGCCGAAAAGATCAAAGAGAATTACTCAAGGAAACTTTGAAACAATTACCGATGGAAGCACCATTTGCGATGTCCAGCGAAATTTGCTACGACTCAGACGCAATTTTGACCTGGCAGCAAGACATGTCTCAAGGTCCTACTGCAATATCAAAACCCGGTGCTCAAGGCGGTCCTCAAGCTTTGATGAGCGGATGCTTCATGGCTGTGATACCAGAACAAGAAGCAAACAGTCTGCAAGTATTAGAAGATGGTTTTCTTCTTTCGCTCGAAACTAAAAAATGGGAACAAATTCGCAATTACATGTTAACCGGCAAGGATGGCACTGTATCAATGACTCCAGGCGATGGTAAATGTATCGTCGAGTGGTACGAACCAGCTGAGGCTGTCACCGAATTGCGTTTGAAGATATTGGAACTTCTTCCGACTCTAGAAAATGAAGAAGGAAATATCAAAGTAACTGCTGCAAATTTAGTTGGTGATCTCAAAAAAGTTGCCGAAGACATCGAACCAATTTTCCTGCGTCGCTTGACTGAAGGTGTCGAAGCTACGGTGATGGGCTATTACACAGACCGCGAACCCGAGCACGATCAGAAGATAACTTTGATCATGACTTTGTCTCCTGGTCCAAAAGCCGCATGGGCATTTAGTGCGGAGCCTGCCGCTGATCAGATTATGATGAAAGGTATTGAACTTCGCCTAAACGAGCTGCCACTACCTGAGGTGACAGGTGAAGTGAAGGTTGAGATGGTATTTGAGGTAGGACCTAAATCTGCTTAATGTCGGCTGCCGAGCGTCATGGATTACAGATTAACCAAAGCTTCTTTCATGCTTCTTTTGAAAGAAGTGGCAAGCCCTTGCCTGTTTGATCAACAGTTTTGTCATCATTTCCACAAATTAGAGATATGATTTCGAGCATCGTCATTAATTGTAATTGATGGCTAATTTAGCCATATGGTATGATAGACCATGAAGGCTTGTCTTCTTTTTCGCGACAAAGTTGTGTTTTCAGATGGAGCCATTTTAGAGATGGTATTGTGGAAATTGCCTGAGATGACCGAAGAGCGACCACATGGATTTAAATATAGGCTTCATTACGGGCTGCCAGGAATGACATTGGTTAGATATGACAATGAAAAAGGAAAGGGTGATCATCGGCATATAGGCGGTGAAGAGGAAAAATATGTTTTTAAGGACGTTGAGACATTGCAGGCTGATTTTATTAGAGATGTCGAATCGATAAGAGGTGAGCGACTTGGTTAAGCAGAATAAGAGCCTGAAAGTGGGAGTTAAAAGCGCTAAGCAAGTGTCTAGTGATTTCACAAAGGCATGGAAACGTGCGGAGAAGGGCATTTCGCCAACCAAGCCAGTTAATCGCTTGCATTTTGCTGATGCTCTTACGTTGTTCAAATATCTATCTCCCAAGCGTCTTGAATTACTTCAGTATTTGCGAGAAGCAGGTCCTTTGAGTATTCGTAAATTGGCTACAGCACTGAATCGCGACTATAAAAACGTGCATACAGATACTAAAGATCTAATTTATATAGGTTTGATTTTGCAGACAAAGGAAAATTTGTTGAGTGTTCCCTGGGACGTCATTGTTAGTGAACTTCCGCTGCTGGCTAAAGCTAAGTAGTGCGGAGGAGTCAAGTTAGAGGTTTTCTTACCGACTGAATAATGTCTAAGATAAAACAAACAGCAATTCAGGACTAGACAAAAAATAAGTAAAATGACCGCGAGAATTTTCAATTTTCGCTATCTTTTGACTAGTTCCCTTCTGGCTTAGAAGGCTTAGTCAGGTCAGACTCATACATCACAAATTTTCACTGACTTTTAAGTTCTACATCAAGTTCCTTATCCAGTTGATCGACAGCTTCACTACCTGAAATATCCACGAGATGTTGTCGGGCTATCTGGAGAGCCTTAGAATCGGATTCTGAGTGTGTTCGAGAAAGTTTTTTGCGCAGTAATTTGTAGTCACGATAGTATCCAATTATTTTGTCACTAGTGTTGCGTATCATGTTATAGAGCATGATTCGCTCAGCTTGTGAAATGTTCGTTTTCTTCGCGCGGGCGCTTTCAGGTTGTAGTATTTGATTGAAAACGTTAAAGGGATTTTGTAGATAATAATTAGAATCGCTTGTTTTAATACTATATTTGGTGCCTTGTGCGGGCAGCATGTACGAAGGTACTTTGATTGGGTTAGCAATTTGCGGATAGTCGGGCTCCAGGTGAGCGTCAGTAAGTGCTAATCCAGGATAACCTGGTTGCTTCATCAATATTATCGCTGTTTTTGAAAGGTCGGCTGAAGGATTTATTCTTGCCAAAACAAAATTGATGTCGGGAGAGTTTTGAATTGCGGCTTTAAATAAATTCTGAAGTTGCTTCTGTTCACGATCTTGTTCAGTTTCATTCGATGTGTAAACAGGTTTATCCAGCGTATTTACAGCATCTTCATCCGTAAATTCGACAAGTCGTTTCCTGAACTCTTCTAGTTGTTTTCCAATTTCTTCAATTTCTCTTTGCTGTTTTTTCAGGATGTATTGCATTTCAATTTGCTTTGTTGTATCTGCTTCTTTGGAATCAGCAACCATCTTTTTTAGATCTTCAAAGTCTTCGTTAGCATTCAAGAGTTTCTTGCGCATTAATTTATAATCGCGATAAAGACCGACTACTTTGTCGCAAATATCTCTAAACGTGTTGTAAAAATCACGTCGTTCTATCATCGAGATTTTTTCTCTTTTGCTTTCGACGTAGGTTGGATTATCGAGCAAAATGCAAAAATTGGAAAAGTAATAGTCGCGCATAACAGGTCTGGGATACGAACCATAAGGTCCAAAGCTCGGGTCAATTGAGCTTCCGTCGGAAGTGCTGCCGCAATACATTGGCATGGACAGGAGTGTTTCAAAAAGCTTTTGAGTCTTGACGGGATCTCCGGATGGAATCAGTTTTTTCAGAATCCTCTGAGTTTCTGTAGATTTCCTTAGAGCAGCTTGTGAGACCATTATTAATTCGTGTCTTTCAATTTCCTGTTCTTGAGTGAGCTTGGCTTTGCCCTCGTCTGTGTTCGGCGCCAGTATCAACGGTGACGCGTTGACCATTGTCGGTCTATCCTGGCAGTAAGCTTGATGCCCCAAACTCAAGGACAAGACCAATATACTAACAATAGGTTGAATTTTTAGCATGCCTGCCGAGCCGAGTCAGTTAACGTAATAAACTAATTATAGTACAACATGATAAACTAATTGTTGTGCGACACAATAAACTAAGAATGGTCCGGCGCGAATATTAAACATGACAAACCCGAATGAAAAACTGGCACTATCTTTAGAGGTTTTGAAACAACTTCAAGACGGTGGCAAGGTCGCTATTCGAAGTGCCGACATTTCCAGAACTCACAGGGAGCGATTACTCGTCACTGGATTCTTGAAAGAAGTAATGAAGGGCTGGTATATACCTTTCCGACCAGAAGAGCCAGAAGGCGAAAGCACATCTTGGTGCGCCGCGTACTGGAAGTTTTGTTCAGACTATTTGGCGGAGCGTTTCGGCGACGATTGGTGTTTGTCTCCAGAGCAATCTATTTGTCTTCATGTGGGCAACCGGACAGTTCCGAAGCAGCTTGTAGTCCGCTCAAGTAAAGGCAAAAACAATCTTACCGCTCTGCTTGAAAGTTCGTTCATTCTCGATGTTAACTCGTCGTTACCGCAATTTGGGCACGTAAAAATAGATAATCTAAATGTATTCAGCCTTCCTGATGCATTGATGACTTGCTCACCAAACTATTTTCATCATAATTCGATAGATGTTAAGGCCGCGCTGTCTACGTTATTAGACTCCTCCGAACTTTTAGCCGGGCTTCTGGAGGGTGGTCATTCAGTTGTTGCTGGAAGGTTGGCTGGAGCATTTCGCAACATAGGTCGAGACCGAATTGCAGATGAAATTCTGAAAGCTATGAAAGCCGGAGGCTTCGATTGTAGAGAGGAAGACCCGTTTGATAAAGCTCCTAAGATTGTCTTGAATATACGAAATCATTCGCCTTATACCAACAGGCTGAAGCTGATGTGGGAGCAAATGCGCACACCTGTTTTGAAAAACTTCAAAGTCTCTCCAGGAAAGGCTTTGACTAAGACTGCTTATCTAAAGCAGGTTCAGGATATTTATCTTACTGATGCTTATCACTCTTTGTCCATTGAAGGATATAAAGTTAGTCAAGATTTGATCGAAAGAGTGAGAAAAGGCAGTTGGAGCCCTGATTTGAGGAATGAAGATAAATCTCTTCGTGATGCTCTTGCGGCGCGCGGATATTGGTTGGCGTATCAATCGGTGCGTGAGAGTATGACAAAAGTCTTGGGCGGTGCCAATGCAGGTGTTGTTGCTGACGATGACCATTCAGATTGGTATCGCGAACTTTTTGCACCAAGTGTGAAAATCGGATTGTTGAAACCAGCGGATTTAGCTGGTTATAGAAAGGACCAGGTCTTCATCAGTCGTTCGAAATATTTGCCACCAAAGGCTGAAAATGTTCGTGATGCCATGCCAATCTTTTTTGAATTACTCCAAAGGGAGGATGAGCCTGCCGTGCGAACTGTGCTTGGGCATTTTGTTTTTGTTTATATCCATCCGTATATGGACGGAAATGGAAGAATGGCAAGGTTCTTAATGAATTTGATGCTTTCGTCCGGTGGTTATCCTTGGACTGTAGTGCCAGTGGGACTTCGGGCTAAATACATAGACGCTTTGGAGTCGGCTAGCGTTTCGCTTGATATTGTTCCTTTGACTAAATTTTTGGCCGGTTTGGTTGATAGCACTGTGAGAAGCGAGCCAAAAGCACGATAATGAGATGCAAATAAAAAAGGATAGCTTATGGAAACCTTGAACGACAGAATTAATCGATTCCTCGCGGCAGATGCATTTGCGGTCCTTGGGGCGAGCCAGGACACTCACAAATACGGCTACAAGGTATTTAAGTGTTATGTGCAAAACAATCGCCGCGCTTTTCCCGTCAATCCAAATGTTCCGGACGTTATGGGATATACAGCCTACCCGAATCTGGCTTCGCTGCCTGAGCTGGTCAAATCTATCTCAATTATCACCCCGCCTCCTAGAACCGAACGCCTTGTCGATGACGCCATCAAGCACGGCGTCACGAGCATCTGGATGCAACCGGGTGCTGAATCAGCCCTGGCTGTGAAAAAGGCTCAAGACGCGGGAATCGATGTGATTTACGGTGGACCTTGCGTTTTGGTGGTTTTGGGATACAGGGAATAGATGCGAAATAAAATACTAATTGCCATAGCTTTAATGCTTTTACTGATTGTCGGAAGCGTAATTCTGGTCGTAATGTCTTTGGCAGAAGACGGCAAGTTGAAAAATGCATTGCGCGAGGCTGGCTTTGAGGAGGTTTCGCAAGCAGTCTACACAGACAGACCTCTTGCTAGTGGACAAGTTATCACTGCTCAAGATGTTTATGAAAATGAAATATCCATAGACGATGCCCGGGCTGAAGTTGTGATGTGCAAAGATGATGTTATTGGTAAGCGTACTGTGGGAGCGATGGAAGGTTGCGCGCCTCTTACGGTGCAGGATGTTGGTTTGCGTAGAGAAGATGTTTTGAATAACGAGTTAGATCGCTTGAAAAAAATTGGCGCAAAAACGCATGGCATCTGCGCGCACAAGAGTGATACCAAAATAAGAGCGCCTCAGAAATTTGTTTTTAGAGTAAACAGAGATGTTCCAGAAGGTGAGCGCATCAAAGCGAGCGATATCGACACACTTCCAGCTGCCGAGCATGACACCAAAAATTGCATAGGTGACATTAGACTCGTAATTAATCACATGGCTAAATATGGCATGGAGAAAGATCAGCTTTTGCACCCTCATAATTTAGTCACTGTTGGAGAATACGAAGAGGATGCTTTTGTCGCAACGCGGGATTTGAAGCCTGGCGACATTGTGAGCGCTGCGGATATCGCTAAAAAACATTTTGAAAAGAACAAATGTTCGGTCAATGCTATTTTGGAGCAGAGCTTGATCGAGGGCTCGAAAGTGGTGCAGCCTATCGCAAAGGATCAGGTGTTTAGAGTGATTGATTTGCAGGCTGCGGCAAGTAAGTAGTTTTGTGTTTTTTCCATTTTTGAGCACTTGACGGTCTTTTGCTGAGTCGGCAAGACCTTGTCTGTTTGTGCGTTTCATAAAGAGCAAAAAGCTCTAATTCGAGCTAAGATTTTTTCTCGGGACTGAGAAGGCAAAGTCGCGAACTTAAAAATTATTGCATCATGCAATATTGCAATTTGCTATATAATGGGAATGTGTAAATGGAGATCGTCAATATCGAAATACTTCAAGACTTTGCCCGCAAGAATTCCGGACTGAGAAATATTTCAGACTCATGGATTTCTATAGTTAAAGATTCGAATTGGGGCAGAAGGCAGGATGTATTCGATTCTTTTCCTCGCGTCGATTATAATTTTCGGCATAAGGCGTATATTTTTAATTTGGGTGGCAATTTTAGGTTGATAGCGCGAATTTCCTTTTCGGCTGGATATGTGAGTGTTTTAGATATTTTGAACCATGATGATTACATGAAATGGTCTAATCGAGGATAGAAAATACGGCGATGCAAGCACCTGTTGACGATTTTGTAGCTCTCGTGAGACAGTTTCCTCTTCGAAGAATTAGAACGAAAAGGGAGAATCGGCAAGCTCTGAACTTTTTTCAAAAAATTCTCTCTGTGGGCGAAGAAAATTTGTCTCAAGGTGAAATAGATTTTTTGCAAGTATTGGGTGCTCTTATAACGCAGTTCGAAAGTAAACACTATACTTTTGAGAAGCCTACGCCTATTGAGTTATTGAAATTTCTTATGGAAGAACATGGGCTAACTCAGAACGACCTTGCTGGAGATTTTGGTGGGCAAGCCACCGTTTCATTGGTTTTATCGGGCAAACGCGAAATGACCAAGGCTCACATTGAGCGGCTATCTAAGCGATTTCACGTAAGTCCGTCGTTGTTTTTTTAGTCTTTCACTGTTTGTGTTTAAGGGAAATTGTGAAGCAAAACAACGAATATTACTAACAATACAGATGCCGTGATGAAAGCAAATT
>JAHCIQ010000016.1 GCA_026129135.1 Cyanobacteria bacterium TGS_CYA1
TTCAACTAGAGACACTCGAAGACTGGCTCAATGATCCAGACTGGCATCGACGACTAGCCGGGGTTCAAGAGCTAAGCCTTAAGGAAGACGACGAAACAGTATCGTTGCTGGTGCAGAGCTTAAGTGACGAAAATCCCCAAGTTCGTAGACTCAGCGCGGCGACACTAGGAGTTACTGGTAATGTTGAAGCAGTAAGACCACTTTGTCATTCGTTATTGCACGATTCATCAGTAGGAGTAAGACGCACCGCTGGTGATGCCCTATCGGATATTGGAGATTCATCTGCGCAAGCATCGATGATCGAGTCTCTAAAAGATCAAAACAAATTGGTTCGTTGGCGTGCAGCACGATTCTTGAATGATTTGGGAACAGAAAAAGCGTTACCAGCATTAGAACTTGCGAAAGACGATCCTGAATGCGAAGTCCAGTTAGAAATCAATGCAGCAATCGAAAAAATTCAGAAAGGCGGGCAAGGACTTGGACCAGTTTGGAAAAGAATCGTGGAGTTAGACTAGTAATTTCGCATGTCTAACGCACCATTTGACAGCAGAAGGTTTCGAACGCCACTAATCATAGATGTGTTCACGCCTGAGGACGCACGTAATGAAATTGACCTGCTTCCCAAAACATGGAACCCATTCGAGCAAAAGATTGTCTCAATGTCAGCGCGTGATGAAAAGTGTCATTACACATAAGATCAGTTATTTGCCGTTCTCGGAATAGTTGAAGCGATCAAGATTCAGAAAAAATTCTGTCGATATCGCGGAATTAGAATTCAGAAGGTCCACGAAAAGATTTAATCCCTCGATTGCAAGCCTCAAATAACAATTCAAATTTTACTGAGATGCGAATCTGATACAGCAAATCGAATTAGTCAACTCTTCAGTGAGTAATCTTTAATCACACCAAAACCAAAACTAGCTTTTAACTAGTATGCTCTCGCTTGCTGCCGAAGCGAGAGCATACTAGTTAAAAGTGGTATTTTCAATCCTTGGCAGCCAACCGATGCATATAACCGCTTGCAGAGCCGTTATTCGGGGGTAATAATGGATGTGTCAGAATTGGCAGAACTGACAAAATCAAACGGGAAATCATAAATGAGTGGGCTACGGCGCACCAGCATTGCTTTTGCAATGTTTTTTTAGCGAGGTCGTATAAGTTGAGCAGTGCATTAAAAATAAGAGAAAAAAGAAAAAAGGAAATTGACCTGCGGCGTCAAATTTTAAGCAATGACTGGGATTCAATATATGTGATCCATTATTCCTGCGAGTCTTTTTACTATAAAAGTCCGGGTACTCGTTCCCGAATCACATCAGTTGCTGTACGAAATCTAGCTGGTACATCTCGAAATGTTTTTTCTATCCACACTTCGGCCATAAAGATGAGATTCAAGAAGCAGGAAGACATTGTCGCCAATTTAGAAATCTTAGAAAAAGATTTCTTGTCCGATTTTTTTGAGTTTGCCTCTTCAAGGAAAGATTGTTATTGGGTTCACTGGAATATGGACAATCCAGATTTTAGTTTCCGCGTACTAGAAGAAAGATTCGCGCACGACTTTGACGGTAATCCAGTCAGTATTCCCTTTAATAGAAAATTTGACCTTGCAAATCATTTAAAAGAGGTCTATGGGAAAAAATACGCTTGTTACCCAAGACTGGATAATACAATGCATAAAAATCAAATATCAGCACCAAATTTTCTGCCTGGCGGAAGAGAAGCTGTGGCAGTGACTTATCACAAATACGAAGAATTGCATAATTCCAACAGTGCAAAAGTAGACGTGATCTCGCAAATTTTAGAGTTAACGCAGGAGGAAAAATTGAAAACACATTCTCATTGGTGGGCAGTTCATCAATGCAACGTCGCCGTTGCAGTCGAAGCTGCGCTGGAAGCAACTTGGTTTAAGTTTTTGGGCGCTATCGCTCTTCTATTCTCTCTAATTCAAATGTGCAACTCATTGCCCAAATAACGAACTACCAAGAGACAGCAGAATATGACTAAAAGGAAAATTTTTTGACGGATTTATCAAAAACACTTAGTAAAAAAGGAAGTAAAGATGAAAATAGATCTCACTCAAGCTTTCACTATAGAGGATGTTGCCAAACTTTTGGCATCAAAAGATGATTCGCAACTCAGACAGCTTAGAGTTACAAAAAATGGAAGTGCTTACATCTCTGATGAGGTCGGTTCTGAAAACATTGATGCATTAGCATTTCGATTTGAAATCTGGGGTGTAGGCAATAGTTATTGCGGACTTGAGGCATCTCAGGATGCTTCGTGGGTGCGTAAAGTCTACAATGACCTGAAAGAAAATTGGCCCAATCCAAAGTCGACTTTTATCGACCATTGATGCTTTGGAGACACTAGAGGTGGTGCCAAAATTGAAGAACACAATAAAGTGCACATCCCTAGAAAATTACTTTCGACTTCAGCAATAACGGTAAAAAGACAAAATGGTAACCGGACCACCCCTTTTGCTAGACAAATCAACTCTTCAATCTCTAAATCCTTCTAAGATGGAGGCTCTGTCGAGACATTTTACCGTTGTTATTCCGCCAATACTCCTTTGGGAAATCATGGGAGATCTTTACTCAAAAAAAAGAAATGCCAGTAATGAAGACTCATTAAACACCGATTTAGTCCAGGAAATTGCAAATAAGATTGTTACTCACTCTGCTGTCTTGCATACCGATTACCGAACATTGTGTATACACAATATGCTTGGAAATCCTGTGACGTCTTCTTCCGGTTATATTCCAAACGTTCCAGCAATGATTATTAAAGATACTCCTGATGGTGGCACTGCCGCTCTTATAGATCAAAGTGTGGAAATGGCTATGATTTTCAACTGGCAGGCTGGAATATTCAGTGACAAGGAGAAGATCTTTGCCGCAGAATATCGCAAAGAAAAACGCGATTATGATTGGAAAAAATATGAAAAACAAATCAAAGAATTAGAATTTCCAGTCAAACCTACAACTCTGACAACTCTTTATGATTTAGTGAATAAAAAGTATAGTTCTTTTCAAAACCAACGAATGCTTATTCAGTGGTACTGTTTAAAATTACAACTCACCCCGGTGGCACAATCTGAAATTTTTAGACGGTACGATTCCAATCCGACAACCTTTCAACGTTTCGCACCATATGCCTTCTTTTGCTTTTTGGTTGACATGTTTTTTCTCGCTGGACTTGCAAATCTGTTAATCACAACAAACGAAAAATCGAAGACCCACATTGATGTCGAGTACATTTATTACCTTCCTTTCGTTCGAGCGTTTTCGTCCAGTGATAAATTCCATGCAAAATTATGGAAAATATTTGGTGTTGAAGAGAATCAGTCCTTTCTTTGGGGTTTAGAACTCTCGAGCGAACTAAACGTACTAAAAAATTTTTGGGAGTCAGGTAAAGAAGAAGAACGGTCACAAATCAGGAAATACCTACCGTATCCACCTCAAACTGATTGTCCTGAGATCGCAAAAATCTTCAAAAAGCTGGAGGACTCGAACGTAATGATGTCGAGAAATTCCTATGAAGGTAATTGTGCCAACGAAAGAACAGAAGAAGAAAAAAAAGCATTAGTTGACTCAATTATGAAAAAATATCGTTTTTTAAAAGGCGACACTGATAGTTTATTTTTGAACTAAGTAAAAGTTGTGGAATTGTCAGCTTGACGTTGAACAAACAATTTGGGGCACGTCAGCTCGATTTTTTTTGAAGGCGACCTTAACGCCGACGTCGAAACACAGGCTTAAAAGCAATTACACGCACTGCCAGTGATGCCCTAATCTCCTCTATCGCCATCCCCCACCCAACGCTCGATACAGATTAATCTTAGACCCGACCAGTTCCATTTTGACTTCAACTTGTTCTTTTTCGGCATTCAGTTTCTCTTCCTGGGTGAGCAGCACTTCTACGTAGGTCGCCCTGGCGTACTTAAACAAGGCGTTTGCCGTACCGATAGACTCCTCGAGCAACACGACTTCTCTGTGTTTTTTATCAAAAGCCTGCTGCATATTTCTTATATTCGACACCTGATTAAGAACATCAGTGAAGGCTGTTAGTATGGTCTGCTCATAAGTAAAAACAGTCTGAGTTTGATACGCATCAGCTGTTTATATTCGCGCGATGACTGCATTTCGGTTTATCAATGGTCAATAAATTTACCAATTTTGCACTTTTCAAATCGAGCTTTGCCGCCTCAATCGCCGCTTCAGCCTGACAAATATCGGCTCTGTTAGCCAAAAGTTGAGGGGGCAAGCCGATCTGCAATTCATCCACTTGCAAAGCCATGAACTGATCAGACTGTCTCTCGTTTCAACGCTTGCAAATATATTCGCAAGTGAGTATGGGATAATAATCGATAATCCCACCCATGCCCCCACGCTTCACCAACTTCCTTCTAGCAGCCATACTCGCCGCATCACTCACGGCAAACCCCGTGGCGGCTTATTCACTTCTCAAATATTGCGAATCAAATAAGATCGATCTGAACCCAGCCGAAGTAAAAGAAGTCGTCGATTACATCGACAACAACGAGCTCAAAGCACTCGGACCCACAACAGTAAATTACTTGTATCGACTGGCTGGGTATTCGTCATACACAAAGAGTTCTGATGACGGCATCGAGCTGTTGAATCACCTTTTGAAGAAATTTCAACCTGGCTCAAAGGAGGCGATTGAAACCAAAGAGGTGATTGCAGATGACCACATCATCAAGTTTCTAAAAGAAACAGACATCGTCTACTCTAATGGAGATCAACCCACTCCCGGCCTGGCTTTTGGCTACCTGATGAATACGAGCCATTTTCAGCCGTGCGACACATTCCTCACTTATGTGCCAGCTGAAGAGTACATCGCAAATAGAAAATTCAATTTGCAACCCGGCGAAAGAGAAAAACTGCAGGCAGCCGCTAAGTTGTACAAAGAAATCATCGATGAGCGCATTGCGCAGAAGCTTGAGTACCCGCTCGACCGAGACTATCTGAATCTTGCCGCGGTGTATCTCTGGCTGAACGACCGCAGCAACATGAATACTTGTCTTGAGCTTTATTTGAAGTGGTTGCTCAAAGAAAGCAAGGATGATTTTCGCTCCTATACTCCAAAAGGTCCCTTGAACATGATGCCTGCTTATCCAAAGCATAATATCCGGCTGATGCTGAAACATTTAGTTGAAACCACCGGTAGGGGCAATCTGGTAGAAACTATAAATGCGTTGAGTGATGAGGGGAAGCGCGCTGCCTCTGCTCGCAATAACTTTGACTATCCAAAGTTGTATCTACAGATTTGGGAATTCATTCAGCAAAATTATTATGACCGTACTTTCAACCATCAAGACTGGAACAGTTGGAAAACAAAAAACGACGGCAAAATAGAAAAGAGCGTAGACGCACACGATGCAATCGACGCCATGATAAATAGCCTTGGCGACCGCTCTACCAGACGAATCTACAAAATGGACTACGATGACGAAATAACGCACAGAGAGCCGCAATCGAAAGCCGGGATAGGTCTTGGTGTCGGCATGAACAATAACAATAGATTAACCGTCACGCAAGTAGTTGATGGCGGACCTGCCGCCGTCAGTGGTGCTTTTAGAGTGGGCGATGAAATCACCGCCATTGATGGCACGCCCACTCTGTATCGTCACCTTGAAGATATGGTGAAGGACCTTCGTGGTCCTGCCGGTTCCATAGTCAAAATTACCATCACCGATGGCTCCAAAGACGGCAAGACAATCACGCTTGAAAGAAAAGGTCTCACACTTACTGCAATACTTAATGCACAAGTGCTTGCAGGCGACACCGGGTACGTTTGCTTGAAGTCCTTTGCCAAAAATCCTGCCCGCGACACACAAGAGGCGGTGGCAAAACTGAATAAATGCTCCAGTATCGTTCTCGACATTCGACTTCTAAACGAACTCACTCCAGAAAGCGTCGCCGATATCGGAGGCATCTTTGTCGGACCTGGAAAAGTGATTGCGAAATTACAGACGAAAGACGGCATCAAAGAATGTAAGACGAGCGGCGAGCAGGTATTCAAAGGCAAGCTCGTCGTTCTAATTGACACAACCACGTCAGGCGCGGCAGAAGCTTTAGCCCAGGGCTTACGCGAATATGGAGCTGCCACATTAATTGGACGCAAGACGAGAGGGCTTGGAAAACAATTGAGCCTTTATAGTCTCAACGACTCGGGAGGTTTGTTTGTCACCACAGGCAAATGGACGTCTACCGAAAATGTGGACGTGGGACTTGGTGTCTCGCCCGACATTAGGGTTGAATTGCCAAAAGCGGACGATAAGAACACGGGCAGGCACTGGTGGCTGCAGTCTATAGAGAGTAAAACCGATGTGCCGAAATTGGATGATCTGGTGCTTAAGCGGTCTGTTGAATTTTTGGAGTCAGGTTCGAAGTGAGCATTGACCTCTTCAATGCCATTAACCGGCTTTTCAATATGACACATTATTCGATAAAACGGTAATGCAGTCCGCTAGGCTCTTTACAGCATTATGCAAGATGCGTTATGCGCATTGCGTAATGAAAAATCTATCAGTTTTAGTCCCATTCTGGCGATTCCAATATTGCGGGATGAACTGCAATAACTTCCTCTTTGGTGAGCTCAAGGACTTCAACAATTTCATTCCACTCTTGAATAGGATTTTTGATGCGTACATTACCAAATATATTAGTATGCTTCGGTCCCTGCGCGCGTGCATAATGTTTGAGCATGAAGAGTTGCCCAGAATCAGTTTCGAGTATAGCCTCTTCGCAGTAATCCAAATCATCATAGGTGCTTTCGAAAGTTATGTTGTACCGCAGAGAAAGCTTTTCTGGGGTGCTTAGAATATAACCCCACGGGCTAGCAACTCCGCATCCATCTAATCCTTCTGGTGGTACCTGACGAAATTTCATAACTCGTTAATTACCTGCCTACCGTTAAGAACCGGAAGGAAAGCGCAACGCTTATCGACAGCCACTTATCTTTCATGAAGACTCCTGTTCCGAATCAAATTGTTTTTCAAGTTCAATCAATTTCTCTTCCATCTCTGGCTCGCAAACATAATGAATTTTTGCACCGGCATCTCCGATGAAGCGCTTCGCACCGAATTCCTCAAATCTTTCCCAAAATATTTTTTCACCTTCATTGAAGAATTCCCAATAATAGTGGTCGTTGTGATTGTAATTTAGTATCGGTTCGAGCTTTTTGAGTTTATCAACGATGAAAAACTCGTCAAATATCTCCCGGGGATAAAGAGCATAGGAAGCTAACCATGCTCTCAAAAATTGCGAAACGCATTCTTCGGGTATTAACTCATACCCGCTTGAAACGTCGAATTTGATATTACTCTCCGAGTAAAACACATCGGACATCTTTTGTTCGGGTCGACTATTGCTGTCTACAGATGAAATTAAAATCGCAGAATCCGCAAAAAACTCGGGCAACCTTTCCATAACTTCGTTAGTGCTCAATCGCAAGTAATCGCTGGCGAATTTCGATTTGTCCATTACCGGCACCCGCAAATCTACGCTTTCAAATGACTGTATAATTTTAGCACTACCGGACCTCGACTGAATGTGACAGGACCCAACATGCACCTAAAATCTGTCGAAACCACTCCCAATCCCAACAGCATGAAACTGAATCTCGACGAGAACGTAGGTGCAGCAACCACTTACACTATTGAAGATAGAGATGCCTGCCCCGATTACGTCAAGAAACTTTTAGAAATCGATGGCGTGAAAAGCATATTTGTCTGCCACGATTTTCTCACTCTCAACAAAGACCCCAGAGCAAATTGGAAAACAATTCTAGAAAAATCCGCTGCAATACTTGGTTCTGAAATAGTCCCTCAAGGCGGCGACGAACTGCGCCAATCCGCAGAAAAGTCTGGGCAAGTTCAAGTGCTCGTTCAAACTTTTAAAGGCATTCCCATTCAAATAAAAGCCGTCGACTCAAAGGGTGAATCGCGAGTTAGTCTTGGCGAACGATTTAACGAAGCGGCA
>JAHCIQ010000002.1 GCA_026129135.1 Cyanobacteria bacterium TGS_CYA1
GTTTGATTTTATTTGAGGCAACGATTTTTCCAGGGTACGATTTTCAATGAGGCAATGCGTCCCTTTTCTAACTTGGTAGTTAGAAAAAGACCGCAAATTTACTTTTTTAAAAAAACGGACAAAAAGAGACCGCAAAAATGTAGAGAGATTCTCGACAAAATTGCGGTCTTTCTTAGTTATTATCGAGCCCAGGGCGGCGGGGTATTGGGGTCAGGTCCCTGGTTAGGACCTTTGTCCTTATCGTCGTCCTCGTCGTCTTTTTCTTCTTCCTCTTCTTCATTCATGCGACCGAATGCATCTCCAAGAATGCCGCGAAGTTTCTTCTTATCGGGTCCTTTGAGGTTGCTTATATCGGGTGTTAATCCGTGGTCGGGAACGAAGACGGTCTTATCGTCTGCTTCTTGTCCGAATTGTCCTGGCTGACCAGGTTGTCCGGACTGTGGATATCCAGGCTGACCAGGTTGAGGTTGACCAGGTTGAGGTTGACCAGGTTGAGGTTGTCCAGCCTGTGGCTGTCCAGGTTGTTGACCTTGTTGTCTGGCTCTTTGCTGATCGCTCAACAACATGCCACCACCTGTTTGCAGACCCATCTGATATGCCGCATTGGCACTGATTGGTTGTCCAGTCCTCGGGTCAAAGTATTGACCTGTTTGAGGATTGAATGGCAATCCATTTCTAGGATCAATCGGCAGTCCGGTTCTTGGATCTATAGGCAATCCAGTTTGTGGATCTATCTGCTGTGGTTGTCCAGGTTGACCATCAGCCATGCGACCTTCGCTGTCCAGTTGATCCGGTCTCAATTGGGCTTGAGGACCTTCACCTGGAACTATCATCTGAGGATCACCTTCAACACTAGATCTTCCAAGCTGAGTCGGTTGACTGAAGTCGTTGGTAGCTAGCATTGTATCGTCTGGCTTGCCCTTGCCTTTACGCAAGCGCTCTTCCATATCCTCGCCGTCTGGAGTGGCAATGATATCGAAGTCATCACCGACTTTTCTGGATTTATGTATTTCGCCGCGTAGCATCGGTTGTACGCCTTGAACCACATCACCTGGACGATGAACTATTTGCTGTCCAGTCATTGGATCGATGTCTGCTGCCGTAATCATGGTGGTATCAAATTCGCTACCACTACGATTGCGTTTCAGAGATATCCATTGACCATTATCTGGATCTTCGTATCCGGTATCACCCAGCGCGCTTGCTTCCTCTTGAAGACGTCTGCGTTCTCTGGCGAGCCAGTCGCGGTAGTATTCATCGCCTTTAGCTTTAGCGGCTGAGACACGTTGCTGTTGCAGCGGGCTTTGAACCATTACAGTACGCTCTACCACATCGCGATTTCTCAGTGGTGGCACTGGAATCTCAGCTTTGGCATAAGGATCGTAATATCTGTCTTTGTGTCCTTCCCTAGCTAACCTGATCAGATTAGCTATTTCTGCCGCTCGAGCGTCTGCACCGGCATCCCTATTCAAGGTAGGAATAAGTACAGGCTGCTTGGTTACTGGATCGATATATGTAGTCGCGGCTGGATCAGCTGCTCTTGCAGCGGCAATCAAGCGCTCACGTTCTCTTTCGGTAGCATCAGCAGAGTCTGGAGGCAGACTATCGCGGAAGGCTACAATGTCCATACTTCTTCCAGTTTTTGGATCTACGAACGTTTTCGCTTCGGGATTGGCTTTGCGTGCGGCTTCCATCGCCTTTATACGAGCATCGATTTCTGCAGGCGTTAAGCCTTCAGCTGCCGATTCTTGTCTGTAAGCGATTCTTTCTCTCGTTTCTGCAGGTTTTGGAGTTGAACCCACAACTTTGCGCAGTTGATCTTCTCTAGATGCAGGTGGCAAACCACTTGCAGAAGAGTTAGAAGCTACAGCATAATATTGATTGCCTCTTTGAGAAGAAGCCGACTTATAGTCGTTATTCAAGCCTGTATTGAGACCATTCAAGGCTGCTTGATAATCCCTGTTCAGTTTCTGCTTATCTGCAGCTGAAAGTGCTGGATCTTCCATCGCCTTTCTCATTTCTGCGGCTGCTGCTATGGCTTTTGCCTGACGATCGCGTTGCTCTGGAGAGAGCATGTTGTCTGCCCAATCTTTGTAAGCACGCTCGGCACCACTGAGTTCTTTGCCTTCCAGCAGCTTGCGATTGATGGCAGACATATTGTTCGCAACTTCGCCTGCTCCTCCAGCAAGCATTTTTCTCAGCTTAATGTCATCCGCCGAACCAGCTTCCACAGAATCGAGAGCCCTGGCTGTAGCCGTTTCGCCTCGTTCTCTGTAGAATCCACGCAGTGCATCTTGACCTTCGGAGGTCTGTAAACGTGTGCGGAAGTCAGTGTCTGACTCGCCACTATTTCTCAGACTTTCATACTTGCCACCGGTGAAGTCGCGTTCGTTGAACAAGCTTCGTTCGGTAGCTCTAGAGGTGGTTGCGGAGCCAAGCACCGCACCAGGTGCAGTGTATTCTACATCGACGTTCTGAGTCGAATCTCCAGCGCTGTCTACACCAGTGGCGTTAGCGTTGACGGTAGTGGGGGATGGAGCATCTGGGGATGCAGGAGCTGCCGGTGCTGCTGGAGCTGCAGGCGCAGAAGGAGTACCTCCTTTCTTGCCTTTGCTGCCGCCGCCGCCACCACCGCCGCCACCGCCTTTGCCGGCTTTCTTGGCTTCCTGGTGCATGGTATTAGCGAATTTGTCGCCAAGTTTTTGAACTTGTTGACCGACACCGCGAGCCAGTCCAGCAAAGTCGAAAGCATATTTGACTGAAAGGCAAGCAAGTGAATTCAAGGCGAGCATTATGAGCGTTCCAGTCTCGTCTACACCGCGGAATGCGGCCATCAAGAATACGACTGTATTCCAGAACAAGGACCAGAAACAAAGGGTGATAACACCTTCAATCCAGTTGGGTAATGCGTCTCTGAGCTGTTTCATTGGCCAGGTCCAGAGACCTGCTACAACCGGTCCGACGCACCACAAATAATAAAGGAATGCAACCTGGAATGCACAAAGAATATTCCAGGCAGTCACAAGTGAGCAGTTGCTGGTATTACACATCAAGCGAGCAGCATGCACTGCAGATGGTACTACCTCGTCTGCCCTGTCTGGAGGGACGATATATATTCCTACACAGGGATCCCAGATTTTGACAGCTACCAGTGCGGCTTCGAGCTTAGCAAAAGGTGTGGGAGCTTTAGCTATAAGGATTTCACCCATCGAAGACTTGGGCATGTCGATAGTATTTCTGTTTTCCTCTGGTAGTCTGAATGGCATTGCTTTGATTTCGGCACAGACAGCATCTTCGTACATGTCTGAGTGGAATATCTGCTCGTACTGATCGGCGATGCTTAGAGTCAGCGAGTTGGCAAGGTCGATACCATAATTCATGACGAGATATGTGCATGGCAGCAAGAACACAGCCACCATTGAGCGGAAAATACCGTCTAGCGGATTAACGTTACCCAGTACCGGATTGCTCGTCGCCATGATTGCGCGCATCTGAGTTATCAACGCACCAGGAAGTAAGAGCAAAATACCGATAGGAACGAAAATTTTGTCTCTGACCTGGTTCCATTTGTTACCAGCGTCGCTTGTGAAGTTACGCAAATAGCTTCCCACATATGTAATGGCACTATCTGCTTGTTCGTGTCCAATTTCAGCAGCAGTGTTTGCTGCACCGGCAGATTGACCTGCACCTTGAGACTGCGCTCCCTGACGTTGTTGAAGAGGACGAGCATCTTTCGATTTCTTATCTGCTGCAGCAAGAGCTTGTGCAGGAATGTCTGCTTCAGGAGTACCTGCTGGAACAACTCCTGTAAGTCCCATTCTCTTTACGAGGTCCGCTGTACCAGTCGATTCTTCTTTCGCCGCATTTTTGATTAAACGTCTGGCGAAGTCTAAAGTCCCAACTGGAGCGATACTTTTTCCAAATTTATACAGGTCTTTCATATTGGTTGGACCTGTTGGACCAGCCTGTCTCTTGGCTCTACCATTACCTGCAATTGGAGCCATACTTGGGTCGATGTTAAATTCACTGAGTTTGTCCGCGGCTTCAGCTGCTACACAAGCAACACCTGTGCCACTGATGCCAGGACGTGCTGACGCTGCACCGCCACCACCGCCGCCACCACCGTTGTTGTTCGTTTGACCGTTGCGTTGATTGTTCTGTCGTCCGTTTCCTGTGTCATGATAGTCATCTCTGGTGTAAGGCCCCCCTTGGTTTCCTGGACCTCTGGGTCCTGCTGTGAGAGGTCCTGCATGACGTGTTTGTGTACCGGTACTCTGACTTTGACGACCGCGGTCGCCCATATCGCTGCCACTCTGGCCTTGCGCCTTAGTGTCTTGCGATAACCCGAATAGTAAGCATAAGCACGCGGTGGAAGTCAGAAGAATTCCGCTTGCGAAATTCAATCGACTCCTTTTGCTGGTTATTTTGTGCATAATGTCGTTCATGACTTTATCCTATTTGGGCTTCTCTATCTTCCACCGGCATTGCCAGCTTTATCTGCTAACTTGTCACCAAACTGCATGGCTTCATCACCAGCAGATTTAATCAATCCTGCAAAGTCAAAGGCGAATTTGACTGAGATATTTCCTATTGTATTCAACGCAATCATAATGATTGTTCCGGTTTCATAATCTCTTCGTACAAGTGCGATGATGAGCACTGTCGCGTTCCAGAATAGCGCCCAGAAACAGACAGCAAGAACACCTTCTACCCAGTTGGGAAACGCGTCGCGAAACTGTTTCATAGGCCATGTCCAGAGTCCTGCAACAACGGGACCCATGCACCACAAGAAGTAAAGGTAGGCGCATTGGAAAGCACATAAAATATTCCAGCTTGTAAGCAACGAGGCGTTAGTGAGATTACAAGCCATTCGGCATGCCATGACCGGAACCGGGACCACTTCCTGGCAGCGGTCAATTGGCACAATATAAATGCCATCGCAGGGATCCCAGATTTTTACTGCAAGCAAGTTTGCTTCCAACTGAGAGAAAGGACCACGATCTCTTGCTACAAGAATTTGTCCCATTGAGTGGTTTTCCAGGTCTATCGTGTTGCGATTTTCTTCTGGCAATCTAAATGGCATCGCTTTAATTTCATGACACATTGCATCGTTATACATGTCTGAACCAAACAATCGAGTGTATTGCTCAGCTATCGTGTAAGTGAGCGAGTTGGAAATGTCTATACCGTAATTCATTACCAGGTAACTTCCAGGAATGAAGAACAAAGCAACAAGGGATCTCAAAATACCTTCAAATGGATGAGCTTGACCAAGGACAGGATTTCCCTGAGCCATGATTGCTCTTACCTGAGTGAACATGGCACCAGGTAAAAGTAGAAGAATGCCCATGGGCACAAAGATTTGATCGCGAATTTGATTCCACTTATTGCCACCAGCACTGGTGAAATTATTGAGATAACTTCCAACGTATGTCATGGCTTGAGCACCCTGGTCGTGTCCAAGTTCTGCGGCGGCATCAGCAATCAAATTGGTTTGCCCCATACCCTGAGCCTGACCTTCTTGCATTTTCTGGTGGGGACGGTTTTCCATCGAACCTGCCATCGAGTTTCGTCCAGCTTTCATCAAAGCGGTATTAGCCGCATCATTGTCGGAGCCTACCTGGTTGAATCCAAGCGCTTCGGCGATATCACCAAGACGTTCGGACACTTTGTTTTCGCTGCCGCTAACACCTCTAACGCCAGGAATAGAGTTTGGTTGACAACCTACGTCGGCTTTCTGGTGGAAGCAAGATGCCATGGTTCCAGATCTATCTCCAAATGCAGGCATTTGAGCTTTGGTGGTCGACCACATGGATTGACCTGGGCTGATATCGCGCTCATTGTAAGCGCATTGCTTGGCGAAGTTGGCTACCTGACCCGGGTTGCCAGAAGCACTCGGCGAAATACTGGTTTTAAATGGATCTTCGATAATCGGTTTTTCAAGTTCGGCAAAACTACCAGTGCCTGGAGCACCAGGCATGGTGATTACTGGTCGTCTGGTTGGAAGGGGAAAACGTTTGAGAGTTCGGCTGCCTGAACCTCCAGGACCGCGTCCATTCTGACCCCAACGATCAGGTGCTCCAATTCTTGAAGGATTGAAGATTCCACCGATTCCACCAAGTCCAGTGGTGTTCAAAACGCCCTGGCTGCCCCAGGGTGAGTGTCCATTCCACCCATCGCTGTTTCCATTGCCATTGCCACCTGTACCACCGCCTCCGGTGCCAGGATAAATTTCAATCTTACCGCCATTGGCTGTTCTGTCTTGCTTCTTATTGTCGTTGTCTTCGAAGTTGTATGGATTTAACTGAACAGTACCATTGTTGTCACGTTTCTTTTTCTTGCCATCTTCGTCGTAGAGATAAGGAGCGACATCGACTGGACCGCCTGCTTTGCGATTCTTTTTGTCTTTTTCATCGTAGACGCTAGAGTAGATATCCACAGTACGATTGTCTTTTCTCTTCTTGCCGTCCTCGTCATAAACGCCAGGATTCAATTGCAGATTGCCAGTCTGGTTGTTTTTGTTTTTCTTCTTGCCGTCTTCGTCATAAACGCCAGGATAGATTTCCTGGTTTCCGGCTTGATTGTTTTTATTTCTTTTCTTGCCGTTTTCGTCGTAAACGCCAGGATAGACTTCCTGGTTTCCGGCTTGATTGTTTTTATTTCTTTTCTTGCCGTTTTCGTCATAAACGCCAGGATAGACTTCCTGGTTTCCGGCTTGATTGTTTTTATTTCTTTTCTTGCCGTTTTCGTCATAGACGCCAGGATAGATTTCTTGATTAGATGCTTGATTGTTTTTCTTCTTGTTTTGCTTTTGTGTCTCGTTGCTCGAATAGACTTCTGCGTGTTGACCGCGACCCTGGTTCTTCTTGGAATTGGAAGATTCCATTCCATCGAATAAGCCAGGATATACTTCGTTGCCATTCGAGTTATTTCTTCTAGAGCTGGGATTTTCGAATTCGTTTTGCTGATCCATAAATTCGTTGTTATTGCGTTCATTCAAATTCTTTTTGCGCGAAGTAATTGGAAATGCTGGATTGATTTCCGGTTCTTGAACGCTTTGATTAGACTGTTTTTTCTTGTTTCCAAAAAGAAAATCGAAATTAGGAAGTGGCAGACCCTGATCATTCTTCTTTTTCTTTTGTTCTTCCTGGTCGTCGGCAAATGCATACTGAGCGCTCATGAATGTGCACATAAGAAGGCTGGATAAAAGCAAAGACAATTTGGACTTAGATGTAAGAAGGCGTTTCATTATTTGCCTCCTTTTTGAGTAGCTTCGCTAACAGCCATTTCGGCTTTTTGCATGATTTGCGATACCATTTCTCCCGCTTTGAAATCGAACGGGTTGAACGGAACGTAAGTGAGAATGACTATAAAGGCGATGAAAATAATCATTTCCCACTCATAATAAGGATTGTACTGACCGATTTCTTGCAGCCATTCGATTCGCGTTTGAGCAGCAAGTAAGACTGTAGTCCACCAGAATCTCCAGAGACCTACGTTTACCACCGCGTCTACCCATGTGGTGAATACCCTGTTGAATAGGGTACCTACAGATGATGGCCATGCATAAAATGCTGCTGCAATTGGACCAAGCAACATCAAATAACACATAGTGGTGATTTGAAAAGCACAAAGCATCACAAGTGCAAATGCAGCAGACATAGCAGCGAGGTTGACCAGTGTTTGCAGCATCACCGTGGCTTCTGATTGAGACTCGACGCCAGATTCCTTTTCAGAACCTTCAGATAGTTTTCCTAAGACCGGGAACTGATTGGGGTTTTTGATAACGTCTTTTTTGTTGCCTTCGGGTGCTCTGAAAACTTGTTCGTCAGCCCATTCGTAGAGCTACTGTTCGTTGATGTGTCGCTTGACCTCATAAGACATTGAATTGCCAATGTCGCATGAATAGCTAACTATCAACTGTGTGGATGGTATCAAGAAGATTGCAACCATTCCTTTTAGGATTCCAGAAAAAGGACTGACAGCATCTTCATCATTTTGCGATTGCAAAATGCCGCCACTCACTAGTCCTTTCACTTGTGTGAGAACTGCACCAGGCAATAGAAGCAATAGAGCGATTTCTAGATAAACACGTTTGTACATCTGCATAGCCATCCAGACTGCATTCTCGTGTACTTTTACTGGGTCTTTTCCACCGCAAGGCTGACCTGCACCTTCGTTTGCAACGTTTATAAGATAGCTTCCATGAAGTTGAAGCATCGCTTCCCATGCCGGGTTGAATGCATCTGCAAAAGATTCGCCTGCGCCCTGTGCTTGACCGCGTGACTGGTTAGCACCTTTTTTGAAATTGGCGTGGGGGGATGTTTTTTGATCCGCATCTACTTCGCGGCGCTCGGCATCCTGTCTCACTTTGTTTCCAGCGTCGTTGTAACCGCTGATTTGATAGTTTGTGCCAAAGAAGCGTTCCATGATGTTTCGAACGACACTTCCAGACGGCATCGCTGCAATCATTCCAGGAATAAAATCACGACCTTCGTCGGGAGAATTGTAATTATCTCTTTGAGCGGCATTGGTACGGAAATGGTTGTAAGGTTGTTGTTGATGCCCACCTTGACCAGGCATGTTTTTCTTTTGACCATCTTTGTATTGCTGGTTCTGTTTGTCGGCTGTGCATTCAAAACGCACATGGCAACGCGGAATGCGCTCGCCCTGTGTTCTTGATTCGATAATGTATGGAGGGAAACTAGAACCGGCTTTTTCAACCTCTTTCAATGCGCTTAGCATGCTGCCGCCAAGGTCTTTCATTCTGTTGGTACTCGATTTGGCATTTTGTTTTTCAGTACCAAAGCCGTTGGTAAGCCCATCGCCATAAGGACGGCGAATGGCAAAAGCAGGTTCAGTCGCAACAAATAAACTTGCCAAAGCGAAAATTGTAAACAGTGCGAGGTTTAAGTATTTCTTTGAATTATAGGAAAGCATTTATTTGCCCCCCTTCTTGCCAGCTTCAGAAGCCGATTCGTTTACAGCTTGCTCTGCTTTTTGCATTATTTGCGCAACCATTTCGCCTGGTTTGAAATCGAATGGGTTGAACGGAACATAAGTCAAAATGGTCATGAAGGAAACGAACATAATCAGTTCCCATTCGCAATACGGGTCGTATTGCCCCATTTCGCCAAGCCATTCTATTCTCGTCTGTGCTGCAAGCAGGACCGTACACCACATGAAACGCCAGAGTCCAACGTTTACTACTGCGTCGACCCAGATTGCAAAAACGCGATTGAAAAGCATGCCAACAGTTGCTGGCCAAGCATAAAAAGCTGCCGCTATAGGACCAAGCAAAAAGAGATAACACATCATGGTTATCTGAAAGGCGCTCAGCATCACAAGTCCAAAAGCAGCAGACATACCTGACAAGTTTGCCATGGTCTGAAGCATAATGGTGGCAAGGGATTGTCCCTCGACACCTGAATCTTTCTCTGAACCTTCTGACATTTTTCCAAGTACTTTTTTCATACTGGGATGTTTAATGATTTCGTCCCTGTTTTCTTCAGGCGCTCGAAATATTTGCTCTTCAGCCCAGGATGTAAGAATTCCTACATCTAAATGCCGCTTCACTTCGTAATTCATCGAGTTTCCGATATCTGCAGAATAACTTACTATGAGTTGAGTACACGGAATCAAAAAGAGTGCCACCATTCCTCTTAGAATTCCAACAAATGGTGTTTGTGCATCTTCATCGTTTCGTGATTGCAAGATACCGCTGCTGACCATACCTTTTACTTGTGTAAGGACTGCACCTGGTAAAAGCAGAAGCAGTGCGATGTTGAGATATACTCTTTTGTACATCTGCATCACCATCCACACAGCGTTCTCATGCACTTTGACTGGCTCGCGTCCGCCACAAGCTTGTCCGGCATTTTCGTTAGCCACGTTAATCAGATACATCATATGTAGTTCGAGCATTGCATCCCAACAAGGATCGAAAGCATCTGCGCAGGCTTCGGACGCACCTTGCGCCTGGGCTTGTTGTTGGTTGCCGCCTTTTTGAAAGTTGCCCTGAGGAGCTGAACTTTGATCTGCTTCAAGCTGGGCTGGAGGCGTGTTTGTCGCGACCATAGCTTGAGCTCGTGCTTCACCGCGAGAGTTGATGATTCGGTTCAAACGATTATAAAAATTGGTAAAAGCCTGACTACTAAACTGGACTGGCAAAGTGACAGGTGGATAAAGTCGGCGCGGTTTGCCAGGGTCTATATCCCCGTCCATGCCTGCATCTGCCGCTTTCTTTTGCCAGTGCTTTTTCTTGTTTGGTCCGCCTTGGCTGTTGTTTGGCTTAGACTTGCCATCCTTATAGTGCATGTTGTAGTTGATAGGAGAGGCAGTTATAAAAATCCTAGTTCTAGGAGTGCGCTCTCCATGCTTCTTGGAGCAGATCAAATAAGTTGGAAAGTTAGTGTTTGCTTTTTCAACGTCTTTGAAAGCAGAAAGATTAGGACCGCCAGTCACTTCCATCTGCTGTGAACCGCAAGATTTGGAATGACGCTTGGTCATGTGGAACATGTTGGTGTCAGCTAGTTTGCGTTTGAATCTGTGCGCTTCTGCAGATTCGAAACACGAAAGCCAAGTCAATATCGTTGCTAGTAAATAGCAAAGTATATGACTTGACCTTACGGTGAAACGCATTAACCTATGACCTCATGGCCGATTCCGTAGCTAGCGGAGGTTCGGCAATTTCGCGAAATTGGCCATTGTTTTTTAGTAAAAGGGTCTTGGAATGAAAAGGGCGGGCTGGAGGGAGAACCAAGACCCTGCTTGATGGCGACATGCCAAGTGTAAGTCTCATTTGTGAACTTTTGGTACCCGCTTGTCAAGCGAAGATTAAAATAGTGCATTTTGGGGACATTTCAATATAATCAAAGGTAAGTCTTTGACTTTATCCTTTATGCCTTTGCCCATTTGTTCTTAACCATGCATTATTATCGGGTCTTACATAAAGTTAGAAAACTGGCTTCGTTAGCGCTTGTCACAAGTATGACTCTTGGACTTACTGCGTGCTGGAATCAGGACAAGACTGAAGAAGTAGTGCCCATCGTCAATCCCGACGGTACCCAGAGCACTCAAGAGCGCACCACTAACGATACCGATCCAGATACTGGCAAATATTTCGTAAGACCGGCTCCAATGCTCGAATTGCAATTTGGTCCCAAGTGGAAGTCGCAGGGACAGGAAAATCCTCAAGAGCAGGAAAAGATGCTCAAGATGCCTAATGGCATTTTGTACCGCGACATCTTGCGTGGTTATGGATTGCCTCCCCATCTTAGAGCTACTGTGATTGTGCACTATATTGCCTACAGACCAGATGGCACTATTTTCGACAGTTCGGTAGACAGAGGAATGCCTCTTATTTTTAAGCTTGGAGACCATCAAGTGATGGCGGGTCTTCAAGGCGGACTGATAAATATGCAAGTTGGTGGCGTACGTAAAGTAATTATTCCTTCGAGGCTTTGCATCGGAAAACTCGGAAAGAAAACGGTTCCTCAAGGACAAAAAATGGTGATGATGTTGCGCTTACTAAGCGTCGACCAGAACTATGAATCGTCTCCTCCAAAAGAAGTCGAAACCGAAACTTCGGGTGAATATCTAAAGAGAGCCGCACAAGAAGCGGGTGAAGACACGAGCACTTGGCCAGACTACACCAAGCTGAAACAACAAGAAGAAGAAGAAAAGCTCTCCCAATAGTTGCTAATTATGCTTGCTGTTGCTCTATTTCAGCTAGTTTTGCATAGAGTTCTTTTTCTTTGTCGGATGGATTTTCCGGTACGCTAATTTTTACTTTTACCAGAAGATCGCCTGTGGCGGTCTGTTTCAAAACAGGTAAGCCTCTTCCTTTCAGTCTCAAAGTACGACCCGACTGAGTCAATGCTGGAATTTTGATTTTGACCGGACCGTCCAGTGTCGGCACTGAAGCTTGACCTCCGGTAACTGCAACGCCTGGTTTTAAGGTTACTTCGCAAACCAGATTGTCACCATCTATGGTGAAATCTTTGTGCGGTCTTACTTTGATTCGCAAAATAAGATCGCCACGACCTGTGGGAGTCATTGCACCTTGTCCGGCTACTCGAATTTTGGATCCGGCTCTTACCCCTTTTGGAATTTTTACTTCTATTGTTTTTGCTTTTTCGCCTTGAGGCGTCACTTTCAAAGTTCGTTGAGCACCGCGAGCAAGCTCTTCAACTGAAAGTTCGATATCTGCTTGTTGCTCGTGGGGACGAAGACTTGCACGTCCTGGTCCTTGAGCATGAGGGCGCGATTGTCTGGTGCCGAAGCGTGAACCCGCTCCTTGAGCGCCTCCAAAAGGACCGCCTGCTTGTCCAAACAAAGCTTCGAAAAAGTCTGAGAATCCACCACCACCGCCGCTTCCGCCGGTGCCGCGTTGGAAGTTGCCGAAATCAAAGTCGAATCCAGAAAAATTACCTTCGCCCGAGCCACCCGGTTTGAAGTCGGCTCCGGCTTTCCAGTTAGAGCCAAGCATGTCGTATCTTTTGCGTTTTTCTGGATCTTTTAAAACTTCGTAGGCTTCAGAAATTTCTTTGAATTTTTCTTCTGAGGCTTTGTCGCCTTTATTTGCGTCGGGGTGATGTTTGCGCGCAAGTTTGCGATAGGAAGTTTTTATTTCCTGCTGACTTGCGGTTCTGGCGACTCCTAGCGTCTGATAGTAATCTTTGAATTTCAACTTAGGACTTCCTTTTGGCAATCCTTACAACTACAACGTCATTATCCCACGAAAGCCCAGAACATAAAGCTAGGGTGTATAGTTAGATCAAAGGGAACCTGTGGAATATTCGGCTTTGAGGGTCGGAACTTATCTTTGGGCGAGGGCGAGCATGTATTTGCACAGGCATATAGCAAATAGTCGATCTAAAAAAGCACAATCTCTAGTCGAGCTGTGCGTCGGACTTCTGGTACTGGTTCCGATCATACTTATATTCTTCGATTTGGCTGTAATAGTAATCGGGGTCCAGGTCAACGACCAGACTTGTAAACAGGCTGCCAGAGCCGCTTCAAGCGGTGACCCGGTGTCGGCTAACCAGAGAGCTCAGGCCATCGTTGCGCGTGCAAACCAGCAAGGAAGCTCGATGCTTTCCAATTTCACCTTGACTGGAACCACATTCAACCCAGCCACGCTAATTGCCGATCGCAACGCCCTCAATCCATACGGTGGTACTATAAGTGGTACTGTCACCGTGAGTACGACAGTCGATATCCGTCCATTCCTGGTGCCTTATGTGTACAGTGGTGGTGCGCCATTGACTTTCAGGTCGGCTCAAACCTACCCATTTACTTTTGTCGTACCTAACACTGCTTCCTAGTTAATTAGGCTGCTGTTGTTTTGCCAACGGTGCTAAGCGCGTTCACGTCGAGCTTGATGCTTGGACCCATTGTCGAACTTATATATACAGATTTGATATAGGTGCCTTTGACCGAAGCTGGCTTGATTTTGACGATTTGATCGATAACTGCAGCCAGGTTCATCAAAAGACGATCGTCTGAGAAGCTCAGTTTGCCGATAGCCATTTGAACCAGACCACCGGTCTTTTCTGAACGAAAAGCGACTTTACCGGCTTTTAATTCGCTGATGGTTTTAGCCAAGTCGGTTGTAACTGTGCCGTCTTTGGGGTTTGGCATCAAACCTTTAGGTCCGAGCACTTTACCCATTTTGGAAAGCAATGCCATTGTGTCTGGAGTAGCAACCAGTTTGTCGAATTCGAAGAATCCGTTGCCGATTTTTTCTACCAGGTCTTCGGCTCCATAAACATCGGCGCCGGCTTCTTTGGCTTCTGTAAGTTTTTCGCCTTTAGCAACTACTGCTACGCGTACATCTTTACCGGTACCACCAGGAAGGCTCACAGTGGAGCGGATTTGCTGGTCGTTGATTTTGGGGTTGATACCTAGACGGAACGAAACTTCAACGGTTGGATCGAATTTGACCGATTTTTCTTCCTTCAAAAGTTTGACTGCCTGGGCAGCTTCAAATGAGCCCTGGTTGTTTTTGTAGAACTCTTGCAGTCTTTGTTCTCTTTTAGTTGGCTTAGCCATTGTTCTCGATCCTTATTTCGTTTTCTGTATTTCGTTTTCTGTTTTTCAGCAGGGCACTAATCGGTGATGGTGATGCCCATGTTGCGGGCAGTACCAATAACCATTTTTTCAGCTGACTCGAGGCTTGTAGCATTCAAGTCAGGCATTTTGATTTTGGCAATCTCAGTAACTTTGGCTTTTGAAACGCTTCCAACTTTGTTTTTGTTAGGAGCAGCCGAGCCTTTCTCTACATTGGCAGCTTTTTTCAAAAGCTCCGAGCAAGGAGGAGTTTTGAGAACGAATTCAAAACTGCGATCTTCAAAAATAGTGATTTCAACTGGGATGATGGTTCCAGCTTTGTCCTGGGTTTTGGCGTTGTACTCTTTGCAGAATTGCATGATGTTGACGCCGTGCTGACCAAGAGCAGGACCGATAGGGGGCGCTGGGTTTGCTTTGCCCGCTTGGATTTGTAATTTGACTTTCCCAGTAACCTTTTTCATGGCTTTTAGCCTCTGCTCCGTAAATGTGTTGAATCTGCTGTGGACTATATATGTTGAATGTACAATTTTATGTGCTGAAGGCTCTTCCTGTCAGAACATTTAGACTTTTATAACCTGATTGAACTCGAGTTCAACTGGCGTAGCGCGTCCAAAGATAATCACAGACGCCTTTATGCGCTCTCTCTCCAAGTTTACTTCTGTAACTTCTCCTGTAAAGTCGGCGAAAGGACCGCCAGTGATTCTGACGTAATCGCCCACCTTGACGTCTATTTGAGCCGCCTTCTTACCCTTGATACCGGAGGCGATTATTTGACGTCTCAGAATCTTGCGGATTTCGGCATCCTGTACTGGTGTCGGTTTCTTGCCTGCGCCCACATATTTGGTGACTCCTGGAGCTTCTCGTACCACTCTCCAGGAATCGTCATCGAGGATCATTTCTACAAACACGTAGCCTGGGTATTCGCGCTCTTTCTTCTCGACGCGTTTACCGTCTTTGACTTTGCTAACTATTTTCTCGGGGACAATAACACCGAAAATCTTGTCCTGGGCGCTCATCGTGATTACGCGTTTTTCGATGTGCTCTTTCACTTTGTTTTCGTGTCCGGAAGCGGTTTGAACGGCATACCACTTTCGTTGACCATCTGATTTGATGAAAGCCATTTTCTGGTTGTTAACTCCTGCTGCGCTGCTCATTGAGAATTTACCTAGAATTACCCGTTGTGAATTTTTGCCCAGTGCTCAATAGGGCCAAAGACGAAGTGACCAAGTACGTAGTCATAGCCGAGCACTAAGAATGTAATAAGCGTCACGAGCACGACTACGCTCCAGGTTTCTTTGAATACCTGTCCGCGCTCCGGCCAGCTGATTTTTTTTATTTCGGTACGAACTTCTTTGAGAAATTTGGCGAAATCGCTTACGAAATTGCCTTGTTTCTTATTGCCGTTTTTGCTTGGATCTTTGCCAGATTTGCTGGATCCGCCACCACTGCCGCCTGCTCCGCCACCACTGCTGCCAGCTCCACCTGGACCAGAACCAGAGCCTGTGCCTTTGTCGATTGTTGCTGGAGGACTCGATGAACTCAAGGAATTTTCTCCCTTTGCCTCTGTAGCGGCGTTGTCTGAAGCGGCACCACTCATGGTATCAGGCAGATTTAGGCCGTCTTCTTTTGTTTTTTTCTTTTTTTTGCTCACTGACTCTGCCTGGGAAATAAGTTCGCGCCCTGAAGGAGTCGAACCCTCAACAAACATTTTGGAGACGTTCGTTTTACCATTAAACTAAGGGCGCTTCTTTGATTTTGACGAACAAGTTATTTCTTAGTTTCTTTGTGATCGATGTGCTGACGGCAGAACTTGCAGAATTTTTTGATTTCGAGCCTGTCGGCATCGTTTCTTTTGTTCTTCATCGTGGTGTAGTTGCGACGTTTGCATGTGCCGCAAGCCAATGTGATGATGATTCTGTCCTCTTTCTTTGCCATTTTTCCAACTCCTAGTGGCTTCGCGTCTTTTTCAAAAAAAAGACCAAAAAAAAACGCCTCCCGAAGGCGACAAAAGTCAGTATATCTAACCTTTTAAAGCTCTGTCAACCGAAAGGGCGCGCCTTTGCACAAATTGAGACCATTTATAGAATTCAGATGAATTACTGTTAAGACCATTTGGCGCCGATTTAACTCAAAATTGTAGAAAATCGTCCCATCATCAAGACTTTCGTGCTTCACACTAAATTCAGACCTTTTGCAATTCTTTGGCTAATTTGCTTTGTCCTTCTTAACATGCTTAACACTGGTTGTGCACGGCAAAGCCCATGGCAACCAGGCATTCTGAGAGTCAACTTAGGAACCGAGCCTCCAACACTAGACTGGCATTTGTCAGTGGACATGATTTCGTTTGAAGTTATTCAGAACATAATGAGCGGGCTCACACAGTATTCAAATGGTGTCGATGGCGCAAAGCTCACTTGTCAGGCGGCGTGCGCAAAAAAATGGGAAGTGCTCGACGGTGGCACCCGTTATGTTTTTCATTTGCGCGACGACATTTACTGGACCGATGGCAAAAAACTTACAGCTAAAGACTTTGAATATGCCTGGCAGCGTTTGATAGATCCGGCAACGGGAGCGGCATATGCCCACTTCCTGTACGACGTGATCAACGCCAGAGAAATAAATCAAGCCCAAATAAAAGATCTGAGCAAGTTAGGCGCAAAAGCTCTTGATGATTTGACTTTTGAAGTCCGCCTCAATAAGCCAGCTGCTTACTTTATATATCTAACTGCGGGACCGACCACTTTTCCAATGCGCAAAGACATTGTAGAAGCTTATCCCGGGCGGTGGACCGAGCCTCAAAATATAATCACTAACGGCGCATTCAAATTAGATTCGTGGCAACACGAATACAAAATAGATTTACAGGCAAACGAGAAATATTTTGGGGGCAGACCCAAAATAGACAAAATCAAAATGTTCATGATTCCCGAGCAGTCAACCGCCTTTTCGTTATATCAAAACGACCAGCTCGATTTCATAGACAATCGAAGCTTCACCACATCCGATATCGCACAATGCAAAAAAGATCCTAATTTTAAGACTCAGGCACTACTTCGCGCTCAGTATCTGGGCTTAAATACATTGAAGTCGCCTTTAAACGATGTGCGAGTGCGCAAAGCGCTTGCTATGTCTATAGACAAAAATATTTTTCCAAAAATACTTAGAAGACAAGAAACGCCCATGCAAAGCTGGATCCCGCCAGTGCTAACCGGATTCAAGCAAGACTCTGGCATTGCTTTCAATCCAGAAGAAGGTCGTAAACTCCTCGCTCTTGCTGGCTATCCTGGAGGAAAAAACTTTCCGCGTACCGAAGTTTTATATGTCAGCAGAGAAGATACTAAACTTGGACTTGAAGCGATTCAAGCCGAATTGAAAAAGAATCTGGGCATTTCAATTGAACTCGTAAATCAAGAATTCAAAGTGTATTTGACCACCCGAAAACTGCACCCGCCCCACATGATTAGAGCATCATGGAGCGCTGATTTTCCTGATACGGACAATTTCATGAGTGTATTCACTTCGGATAGCGGCAACAATTACACCGGGTTCAAAAACAAAGAATACGATCGACTGGTCGAAGCTGCTCGCGGTGAGCTCGATAATGAAAAAAGGGCTTTGCTCTACAGTCAGGCAGATAAATTGTTGTGCAAGGAAAATGCAGTGCTCATCCCGCTATACATGGCGACTCAGTGTGTTTTGTATAAGCCGTGGGTGCATGGTATAGATGTGAACGCTCTCGATATTCAAAATTATAGAACCGCTTATTTAGAGGGCTCTAATTGATGCTTTTACGTGTAGTCATAAAAAGATTGCTTGCCATGATTCCGCTTCTGCTAGTCATTGCCACTCTTACTTTTATGGTCATACGAGTCGTTCCGGGCGGACCGTTCGATCAGGAACGCAACCTGCCTCCTCAAATACTTGCTAATCTAAATGCCAAATATCACCTCGATAAGCCTGTACTCGAGCAGTATTTTCTTTATTTGGGCAGATTGTGCCACGCAGACTTAGGTGTTTCATACAAATATGTAGACCGAACAGTGGTCGACATAATCAAAGATGCTTTTCCAGTCTCTATTCAGTTAGGTGGTGCCGGACTTTTAATTGCCGTTCTAATCGGGGTTCCATTAGGCACAATTGCAGCATTGAGACGCGGCACCCATATCGATCACCTTGCTATGTTCGTGAGTACCATGGGACTTTCATTGCCGTTATTCGTGGTAGGAGCTCTTCTAATTCTCGTTTTTGCCATCTGGGGAAAAGCATTGCCAGCCGCTTTGTGGGAATCTCCATTGCATGCTATTTTGCCTGCTTTGACCATAGCTTTTAAGCCAATGGCTTATATTGCTCGACTTACAAGAGCAAGCGTGCTTGAAATATTGCAGAAAGATTGGGTTAGAATCGCCCGCTCCAAAGGACTCTCTGAGTCTGCCACCATTATCAAACACGTACTTCGAAACGCACTCATTCCAGTAGTGACACTGCTTGGACCGGTCAGCGCAGTGATGATTGCAGGCTCTTTTGTGGTCGAAATAATTTATGCCATCCCGGGAATGGGACGATTTTTTGTCACCGCTGTTATGAATAGAGACTACGACCTCATAATGGGCATCACTCTCATTTTTTCGGTGGTGCTCGTGATTACAAATACAATAGTGGACGTTTTGTACATGATTCTGGACCCGCGAATATCTTATGAGTAGGTTTTGAATAAATGAAAGAACCGCAAAAAAGATTTCTCAAACAATTCTCCCGAATGCCAATGGCATGCGGGTCTCTTGTTTTTATCTTGATTATTTCGGTAATAGCCATTTTAAATTCGCTGGGAATCAATTTGAGTCCATATTCCTTCGACCAGACCAGTTCCGATATTTTGCAATCGCCCACGTTCGCTCATCCCATGGGAACCGACGAGCTCGGACGCGATTTGTTGTCGCGTGTTTTTTTTGGTTCGCAATTGTCTATTGGTATTGGCATATTCACTGCCGTCATGTCTTTTTTAATCGGCACTGTATATGGTGCAATCGCAGGCTATTGCCGAGGGAAAGTGGATGCTATCTTGATGCGGATAGTGGATGTGGCTTACGCATTGCCCGATTTGCTCGTGATGATTTTGATTGGAGTAATGATTGGACGAGGCACGCTTGGTATTTTGCTTGCACTGGGGCTTGTGAGCTGGCGAGGAACTGCACGTCTTGTAAGAGCCCAGTTTTTGCAATTGCATCAAGAAGAGTTCATTGAAGCTGCTCGTGCACTAGGACAAAATCACCTGGATATCATTTGCAAGCACATGCTGCCAAATTCACTGGGTCCTGTCATTGTAGCTGTCACTTTTACCGTGCCGATGGCTATTTTGTCCGAATCGACTTTGAGCTTCATTGGTCTTGGTTTGTCTCCGCCTGCTTGCAGTTGGGGTACTCTTGCAAGCGATGGGTGGAGGTCTTTGCGCACGACTCCACATTTAATATTCTTTCCGGGAATTTTTATCTTCATGTCGGTCCTTTCATTTAATTTTTTAGGAGACGGTCTTCGTGACGCCCTGGACCCCCGTACAAAGGCGAGCTCGAAGCAATTTTTCTAGTTTATCGGCCCTGCTTTCACGATATTAAATAAGTAGTTGGTGGGTAAACAGATAAAGGAGTCTTTTCCTTATCCTTAATATAGGATTCGCGCGGGTAAGCATGCGTCTTTTAATTCAATTCAAGTTTCTTGCTGTTTTACTAGGCTTATTTCTCGTCATTTCCGCATCTGAGCCAGCAAAGGCTGAATCCGGCTGGGCGCTTACCCAGCGCAACGATTCTATGGGAGACCTATATGTCTACATAGACGACAAGGGGATGAAATGGAATATTCCAAAACAGAAAATCGGTTTCACTACGCAGGCTCCTGACTGGAAAGTTTCTTTGTTCAACGATGAAACCAAAATGTTTTATGAAACATCGCTTGGTGACTGGCAGAACAAGTTCAGCAAAATGGGCAAAGGACAGGCTGCCCAGTTACAAAATGGTGGCTGGCAAAAGGGCAAGGTGGAAAAAATAGCCGGTCTCAATTGCACCAAATATGTGATGACCAATAATACCCAAGCTGCTCAAGCAAAAGGTAAACGCACCCTTGCTGCAGTGCGGCAGGCTGCATGCTGGCTTGCAAACGACATAACCATGTCACCCACATTGAGTGATATGTTTTCTAAGACCTACGGACTGCCAGCTACAAAATTTTTTCCAGTGCGCATAGCTTATCTTGGTGGAGACGGGCGTCCTCACCTGGCTCTCGATACTTTTAACAGCAGACCTTTCAACGTGCCTGGTGGATTTTTCAATCGACCGCAAGGCTATAAGCCAGCCAAGAGCGAGACCGAAGTTTTTATGGATGAAGACACACGACAGTTTCTCAAAGATCTGTCTCAGTAAAATCGAAGGAGAGCGGCGACTTTAGTGAATTCGATGAATTCTATTATTGACCAGATTCAGCGCCTCAACCTGAAAATCGTTCATAAAGGCGCCATACTGGTTCTCGTCCCGCTTGTATTCGAGCTGATTTTTATTTGTGTGCTTACTGGTCTTGTGCAAGGTGCCGAGCAAGAAATCAAACAGCAAGTTAGATCAAAAGCGATTATTTCGCAGTCGAACACTTTGTCTAAATCTATCTATGACGCAGGTGTGGCGCTGGTTGGTTATTCTGTGACCAAGAGCGCTTTGTTCGATGAGCGTTTTAATAAAGTAGTAAAACAAATTCCCGAAGATTTAGACGAGTTGCGCTCAATCGTGGGAGAAAATCCACGTCAGCAAGACGTGGTCGAGAATATCAAAAAAATCACCATGAACGGCGTCGAGATGCTCAATCAGACCAAGAGTGCTATCGACAGCAATAGAGTAGATATCGCGCACTTTCGTGCAAGGCACATGTACAAAGAAATGCGCAATATCGCCGACAATTTGCAAGAAGAATTGAAGCAACTGACAGAGACAGAGCGCAAAATCGAGCGCGAAAGTCCTGAGAAACAAAGCCGGTCTCGAACCATTCTGCTCGTTTTTATTTTCGGTGGTGTCATCACCAATATTGTCATAGCTCTCTTGCTTTTGTGGTTTTTCGCTCGTTCTGTAAAAGACCGTCTCGATGTGCTGACAGACAACTCTTATCGTCTGGCGCAATCGCAACCATTAAATCCACTTGTTGGTGGTAATGATGAAATCTCGCATCTGGACAGCGTTTTTCACAGTATGGCAGAAGCGTTGACCGAAGCTACCAGAAAAGAGCGAGCGGTCATAGATAATGCCGTAGACGTTATTTGTTCCATAGACACAGACGGTAAATTCGTCGCGGTGAATCCTGCGTGTTTTGAAAACTGGGGCTATACCCAGATGGAAATAGTAGGAAAAAGATTTATCGAACTGATTGCACCACAAGACATTGGCGAGACAATCAAAGCTGTTCGAGCCATTCGCGCTCAAGAAGGCGATTTGCAATTCGAAAACAGAGTGCGTCGCAAAGATGGATCTGAAACGACAGTGAGCTGGTCTGCTTACTGGTCAGAAAAAGAGAAAGCGATGTTTTGCGTCGCCCACGATATAAGTATTCGAAAAACGGCTGAAGAAGCAGTTAAAGCCAGTGAATCGCGCATACGCTCAATCATGAATCATATGATTGTAGGCCTTGTTATCGTCGATTCTTCAGGACGCATAGAATCGATGAACCCTCAGGCTGAAAAAATCTTTGGCTTTACCACAGCCGAGCTTGAAGGCAGACACGTGCTTTGTTTGTTTGCTGATTCTAAATTTTATTCTGAAGCTAAAATTCAAGACACAGACACTTTCTGGCAGACATTGTCTGACCAGGCTGCAAACAAAATCAAAGAATACGAAGGTCTCACCAAGCGCGGCGAAGAATTTCCAATCGAAGTGTTATTGAGTGAATTGAATACACACGAAGGTGCCCGATTCATTGTAAACGTGGTTGATGTATCTGAGCGCAAAGAAGTCGAGCGCTTGAAAAAAGAATTCGTTGCTACTGTCAGTCACGAATTGCGTACACCACTCACTTCTATTCGCGGTTCGCTCACGTTGCTTTCGGTCGGCGCACTTGGAGCGCTTCCAGAACAGGCTCAAAAAGTGGTATCAATAGCCGAGCGCAACACACTTCGTCTCATTGGTCTTATCAATGACATTCTGGATATCGAAAAACTGGAGTCGGGCAAACTCGACATGGTCTTTGTCAATACCGGACTGCAAGACATTCTAGATCGTTCTGAACAGTCGGTGCAGGCGTTCGCTCAAGCAGACAATATTTCGATTGATATCAAACCATCGCAAGCAATTGTTTATGCCGATGCAGACAGAATTGTTCAGGTACTGGTCAATTTATTGTCCAACGCAATCAAGTTCTCGCCTCCTGGTGCTTCGGTCGAAGTCATTACCGAAGAGACATTCGGCTTTGTCACTGTCAAAGTCGTGGATAAGGGTAGAGGAGTTCCTGAAGCATTCAAAAAATTACTTTTCCAGAGATTCCAGCAAGTGGAAGCTTCCGACTCTAAAAAGAAAGGCGGAACCGGCCTTGGTCTTGCAATTTGTAAGGGAATTGTTGAGCAGCATGGTGGTCATATCGGGGTAGATTCAGAAGAAGGAAAAGGAAGTACGTTCTGGTTTAAAATACCGGCAATGCATACCGACTCCACCCTCGTTGTCAATGTACAAGAGGCGGAAGCGGGTTCTGGAGCCAGCTCATGAAGATACTGATTATCGATGACGAAGAAGATTTTAGAACCATTACGGCCAGTTGCCTGGGGCTGCTTGGTGGTGCCGAAGTGGTCGAAGCCAATTGCGGCTCGATGGGCATCAGACGCGCAGAGCAGGAACAGCCAGATGTCATTTTGCTCGATTTGATGATGCCTGAAATGAACGGTATAGACACTCTCAAGAACATGCGCAAGAATCCGAGTATCCAGGATATTCCAGTGATTTTTCTTACTACCAAAGGCATGTTCGAAGAATTTGCCGAGCTCAAAGAACTCGGTGCCTTAGCTGTTTTGACCAAACCTTTTGACCCGATGACTATCGGTGATCAAATAAGAGAAATACTCGAGCAATCCAAAGTCAAAAAGGACTAACTAAATGCGCGCCTTAATAATCGACGACGAAGAAGATACACGAGAAATAGCCAAGATGAGTCTTTCCATCTTAGGTGGTTTTGAAGTGATTGATGCCGACAGCGGCAAGCAGGGCATTGCGCTTGCCGAGGCAAATAAGCCAGACGTCATTTTGCTCGATATGATGATGCCTTTCATGGACGGTCCTGCCACACTCGAGGCACTCCACGATAATGACGCGACCAGAGATATTCCGGTAATCTTCCTTACTGCCAAAGCAATGACTTCCGAAATTGAAAAATTGCGCCGAATGGGAGCGCGAGGCGTTTTGACCAAGCCCTTTGATCCGACCACGCTTGCACTGCAAGTGCAAGAAATTTTGAAAGGCTCGAACTGAGGCAAATTTTTTCGATGAAATCATGGCAAGATACGTTCGACAATTTAAAAGCCAAATACATCAAACGCTCGACCGATCGCTTGACCGAAATTTTAGAATTGCTCGATGGTATCCATAAGAATCCACAAGACAAAGAATTACTCAGAAAACTAAGTCGCAATTTTCACTGGATGGCAGGCTCGGGCACCATGTATGGTTTCGAGCAAGTGTCTATTCTTGGAGTCGAAGCTGAGCGATATTGCGAAACAATGCTTGCTTCAGACACAACCATCGAAATTTCTACAATCGAAAAATTGCGTTCATTAGTAAGTGAACTGTCTACTGTATTTTTTTCTTCGGGCGAATTAGAAAGTACGAGAGTTACTCAAAATCTCGATGCTAATGATGGTGGCGCGCCAATACAAGCAGAAGCAGAAGAAAAAGTGGCGCAAAAAGAAATTGCATTATTCATAGATGAAGATGCAAGTACTTTTAAAATGCTCGTTTCTAACTTTGAAGAATGGGGACTTGCAGTCAAAAATGTAAAAACTCTCAATCAGGCGATGCAAGAAATTTTAAAACAGATGCCTACTGTGATTAACCTTGCAGTGCCGGTTCCCGATGGCAATGGCTATGAGTTTGTAGAGCAAGTACGCTCGATGCCAGGAGGCGATGAGCCTGTCATAATCATTGCAAGCAAACAAGCAGGTTTCATAGACAAAGTGAAGGCGATGCATTGCGGCGCTGATTCATATTATGAAAAACCGCTCGACTACAAGTCAGCATCAAGACGTGTAAGATATCTGCTCGATCGCAAGAAAATGTCCCCAGCAAAAATTTTGTCTGTAGAAGACGATCCAGATCAAGCTGCGTTTATTCGTGCTTTCTTAGAATCAGCAGGCTATCAGGTCAAAACATGCATTGACCCCCGCCAGTTCGAAGCGGCAATGTCGCAGTTTCAACCAGATTTAGTCTTGCTCGACGTGATGTTGTCTGGTATGACAGGTTTCGAACTCGCACGTTATGTCAGGCAGGATGAGCGTTATGCTACTTTGCCTATAGTTTTTCTCACTACTCAAAATCAGCTCGATGCGCGCATCGAAAGTGCAAGAGCTGGTGGCGACGACCATTTAATCAAGCCAGTTGCACCAGCACTTCTATTGAATTGTGTTGCATCTAGACTCGAGCGTTCGCGTTATTTGCGCAGCTTGCTCTATCGAGATGGGCTTACGGCCTTATTGAACTACACTTCTTTTATGGAGCAGATGTCTCAAGTCTATTCCAATCAAAAGCGCAAAAACACTCAGGCAGTAATAATCGTGCTCGATCTGGATAATCTAAAAGCGATAAACGAGCGTCACGGATATCCAGGTGGAGACAAAGTCATTCAAGCTATGTCGCTTATGTTGCGCAAGAGACTCAGACAATCGGACATCATTGGCCGCATTCAAAGCGACGAGTATGGTATCGTGGCTGAAGGCATCGACGAAAAAGAAGCAGTGATGCTTGCTGGTCGGCTGATAGACGATTTTTCGCAGATGCAACACTCCACCCTTTCTTATTCTGGCTTTTACGCCACCTGCTCAGCTGGCGTAGCCAAGCTGGACACAAACACGATGAACCTTGAAAAATGGGTCAGCGCCGCGTACTCTTCTCTTGCTGAAGCAAAAGCGCAGGGACGCAATTGTGTGGTAGGGTACGGCGAAAGTAAGAGTATGCAAGTCAGTAAATGAGCAATTTGCAAGATAAAGCTATTTGTGTCATCGGTGCAGGTGCCTGGGGAGGAACTCTGGCATGGCTTCTGGGACAGCACAAAACTAGAATCTCACTCTGGTCTCATGACAAAACAAAAGGCGAGCAAATAATTCAATCGCGCAAATTGAAGACGCCATGCGAGCTTTCGCTTGCCCCCAACGTACAGGTCCACACAGACCTCGAAACTGCTCTTTTAGATTCTGAAATCATATTGATGGCATGCAATTCGCAGTCTATGCGCGAAATGATGCAGAAAATAGCACCTATTTTGAGTCGCAACAAATTAAAAACACCGGTTGTAAGTGTCGCCAAGGGGCTTGAGCGTGGAAGTCTTTGTCGAATGTCTGAAGCCTTGCGCCAGGCGTCTGGTGATTTGAATCAACCTGTTTGCGCCTTATCTGGTCCCAACCTGGCTTTTGAAATTGCTTCGGGTAAGCCAGCGGCAGCTGTACTTGCTTGCGATGACCTTTTGGTAGCTCAGGGATTGCAAAAGGCGCTTAGTTGTCCAACTTTTCGCGTATATTCAAGCGACGACTTAATCGGAGTCGAGCTTGGTGGAACGCTCAAGAATATAATCGCGATTGCAGCTGGTATTTCAGATGGATTAAATCTTGGTGTAAACGCAAAATCTGCTCTTTTGACTAGAGGACTGGCCGAGATGGTCAGACTCTCCAAGGCAATGGGTGCAAAATCACCCACTTTGTGGGGATTGTCTGGGATGGGTGACCTCTTTGCCACTTGTCAGAGTCCGCTTTCGCGAAACTACAATATAGGATTGCAGTTGGCAGCCGGAAAGTCAGTGAGCGAGGCAGTCGAAATAGTGAAAGCTACGGCAGAAGGAGTGGAAACTACCTACGCCGTTTGTGAACTTTCAAAAAATATGGGCATCGAGCTACCCATAGCAGAGCAAGTTCAAGCCACAATGAAGGGGCAAGTTACAGCCAGAGAGACAATAATGTCTTTGATGGCAAGACCTCTAAGTGTTGAATGAGCGTGGAATAAAAAAATAAAATGGAGGTCTTTGATTAAGTTGGCGTCCCAAAATGTGAAAAGAGTACTCATGCTTGCCTGGGAATACCCACCGCGCATTATTGGCGGGTTGGCGAGAGTGGTCTGGGCTTTATCGCACGAACTGGCAGAGCTTGGTCTTGATGTTCATGTCATCACGGCAGATCATCCGGCTACGCCTGAATTCGAGCTAGATGGCAAAGTCAAAGTGCACAGGGTGAAGACTCAAACCGACAATTCGCCTGACTTCTTGACCTGGGTCAGCAAGCTTAATTTTGGCTTTCTTCAGTATGCCATTCCATTATTTAACGAACAAAAATTCGACGTTATTCATGCTCATGACTGGATGGTTACAGACGCTGCCTGGGTTTTAAAGACCGCATTCGACACTCCTCTTGTAACCACTATCCATGCTACCGAACAGGGAAGAATGGGTGGCATTCATACTGGTTTGCAAAGATACGTCCATCAGATGGAATGGCGCTTGACCTTTGAATCTTATAGAGTGATTGTGAACAGTCACCACATGGTGGATGAGTTGCGCGGTTCTTTCAATTTGCCTCTGGATAAAATGGACGTGATTCCAAATGGCGTCACGCCTGAAAATTTCAGAATTGATTTTCCGGAAAATGAAAAACGAGCTTTCCGCCAGAGCTTTGCTTCGGAAAGTCAGAAAATCGTTTTGTATGTAGGTCGTCTGGTCAATGAAAAAGGCGTGCAAGTCTTGATTGATGCAGCGCCAAAGGTAATTCATCAATATCCAGAAACCCAATTCTTGATTGTGGGCACCGGTTATTTCATGGAAACACTCAAGGCCCAAGCCGCTTATTCGGGCATCGAACAAAATGTTCGATTCTTGGGTTACGTTGCAGATTCAGATTTGCTCAAGCTCTATCAGATTTCAGATGCTGTTGCTATTCCAAGTCTTTATGAGCCTTTTGGCATAGTGGCGCTTGAAGGTATGGCTGCTGGCACACCAGTGGTGGTATCAGATGTGGGTGGTTTGCGTGATTTTGTCGAGCACGGACAAAACGGTATCACTACTTATGCTGGAAACTCAGACAGTCTTGCCTGGGGAATTCTGCAAGTTTTAAGAGACGCAGGTCTTGCTCATCATCTGATTAATACTGCCACCAAAGCGGTTGAAGAAGTTTATAACTGGAAAATGATAACCAAAAAGACTAGAGAAACGTACGAAAAGGTTTTTGCTGATTCTAAGCAAGAAGCGCTGCTTATGGCCAAGAAGTAATTTAGAAAAACAAGGAGGATCGCGATGAAAGGGGTAATAATGGCTGGTGGTTCTGGAACCCGCTTGAGACCTCTGACTTGCAATATTCCAAAGCCGATGGTGCCAGTCGGCAATAAGCCAATGGCGGAGCATGTCGTCGCACTCATGACCGAGCACGGCTTTGACGATATTACCTTCACGCTGCACTATTTGCCTGATGCGATCAAAAATTATTTTGGCGATGGCTCTGACTTCAATTGCAAAATCGGATATTCGACAGAAGAAGGAAAACCGCTTGGCACAGCTGGTTGCGTCAAGGCCATTCAAGACAGATTGGATTCGACCTTTCTAGTTATTTCAGGTGATACTCTCACAGACATGGATTTGACTGCTGCGCTCAAATTCCACAAAGAGCGCAAGTCTAAAGCTACTCTTGTGTTAAAAAGAGTAGAAAATCCACTCGAATACGGACTTGTAATCACCGAGAAAGACGGGCGCATCAAGCGCTTTCTGGAAAAGCCCTCGGCATCAGAAGTTTTTTCTGACACAGCCAATACTGGCACTTATATTTTAGAGCCCGATGTTCTTAACTACATCATCATGGGTCAGGAACAGGATTTCTCAAACGACCTCTTTCCACTGTTGCTGCTTCGAAACGAGCCCATGTACGGTTATGTGATGGACGGCTACTGGTGCGATGTCGGCAATTTGCAAATGTATCGACAGGCTCACAAAGACATTCTTGACGGAATAGTCAAATGTAATATTAGCTATTCGCAAAAAGACCCGGGCGACATCTATATCGGTGCTGGTTCGCAAATCGACCAGACCGCCAAAGTACACGGTCCTGCATTGATAGGTAAAGACTGCCGCATCGGACCAAACGTAGAAATTGGTCCGGGTTCTACAATCGGCGACAATGTTGTCATTCAAGAACAGAGTTCTATCAAGCAGCCGGTCATCTGGTCCAATGTTTATATCGGCAAGAAGACTCAGTTACGGGCTTGTATAGTTTGTAATAATGCCACTGTCCATGATGGCGCCGAGATTCTCGAAGGCGGCATCATCGGCGAAAACACATCCGTTGGACAGGAGTCCATAATCAGTCCCGATGTTAGAGTCTGGCCAGACAAAGTAATCGAGTCAGGTTCACGAGTCGTCACTTCGCTTGTGTGGGGAACCAAAGCACCTCGCACCATTTTTAGTACCAATGGCGTAAGAGGTCTGGCAAACGTCGAGCTCACTCCCGAATTCGCTGTCAACCTTGCAGCTGCATATGGTTCAGTGGTGAAAAGTGGACCAGTTCTTGTAAGCCGCGATTACTGGCCAGTCAGTCAGATGATCAGTCGTGCGATTTCAGCAGGTTTGCAATCTGTCGGAATCGAAGTGCAAAACCTTGAAGCTTCAGCATTGCCAATCTCTCGTTATTATGTAAAAACCCAGCGTGCCGCTGGTCTTATACACATAAGAATCTCGCAGCGCGAGCCCGAAAAAATAATGATTGAGTTTTTCGATAATCAGGGCATCAGCATTCCCAAAAATATGGAGAAGAAAATCGAAGCAACTTTCTTCAAAGAAGACTTCCCTCGCTGCAAACCAAGCGATATCGGAAGAATTGCTTATCCAAGTTTGGTGCGTGAGTATTACAAGCAAGACTTTCTTGAAAAAGTTAAGGGTCAGGTTTTCGAAGAAGACGCAGTGCCATTTTGTGTCATGCCCGGCTCTAAATTCACACGTAAGACTCGCTCTGGCAGCATAGCTACTCAAGCGCCAAAAGTGGTGCTCGACTATGCAATGTCTGAAACCGGAGTTATCCTGCCGGATCTTTTAGGGCAGCTTGGTGTCGAGACCGTGGTGCTCAACTCATCTATTCGTGCAAATGCCCCTCGTCAAGACGAGCGTATGGCGATGCGACGTCAGCTTGCAGATGTAGTGCGTGCGCTTTCGGCTGACATGGGTGTGCAGATTGGTCGTAATGGCGAGCAGATGACGCTTGTAGACGAGACCGGACATATCATTCGAGGCGAATTGCTTTTAGCCCTCGTTGCAGACATTATTCTGCGCGACAAGCCAGGTCAGACAATTGTAGTTCCGGTCAATTCAAGCTCGGTGATTGAGCGCATTGCCGAGAAGCACAAATGTCAGGTCGTTCGCTGCAAAGCCTCCGATGCAGACATCGGTCACTGGACGGCTAAATCCTCTAATGTGGCTCTGGGCGGAAGCGCTAATGGATGCTTTATTTTCCCTGAGTTTCAAAACGGTTATGACGCTATGTTTGCTGTAGGTCAGGTAATTGAGCATTTGACTTATCAAGGAAGGACTTTGAGCGAAGCTGTAAAAGAACTGCCTCCGCTCTACTATCAAGTAGGCTCGGTTCACTGTCCCTGGGAGCGTAAGGGCCAGGTCATGCGTTTACTGGTAGAAAAGCATCAAGAAAAACCAATCGATTTGGTTGACGGAGTCAAAATCAAAACAGGTCCAGACCACTGGATTTTAATTCTTCCAGATGCCGTGGAGCCGGTAATGCATGTTTTTGCCGACGGTTCAGACTTGAGCAAAACTTCTGCCGATTTGTCCGAATACACGCAGATGGTGAAATATCTGCAAGAGAGCTAAAATTAACTCTAGATTCATGGCTAAAAAAATAGGGCATATTCAAATATTATGTTCCGATATTCTGTCTGGCGAAAACATTTGAGCTAAGGAGTCTGGTTAGAGATGCAGAAAAAAGGCGACAGAGACGACAATACAAAGAACCGGAAATTTCTGGAACGTCAGCCGAACTCAGCTCCCTCCGCTCAGCGTCAGGTAGACAGAGGCGGTTATGGACAGCAAACTGCTTATGAACAGCAGCAAGCTGCACTGTCCAGAGGCGATTCTGGTCGCTGGCAACAAGACACGCAAGTTCAACAGCAGTTCGTTATGCCACCCCAGCCTCAAAGCGATGTCCCTCCTTCATGGATGGACCAGCTCAAGCAAGACACCATGCAGGCTCTTGCAGATCAAAAGGGCGTTCAGTTTCAGGATATCTCGCACGAAACGGCTTACCGAACGGGTATTGCCGTTCTTGTCGATAAAATGTACGGTCTTTTGCAGAAATACACAGCTGAATTCAACCGTGTAGCTGCTGGAACTGATTTGTATATTTCGGGCACCATATCTGGTGACGTTACAGAGGTTACGCGCTTCAATAGAATGCGCGAAGTTGAGGAAACCGCCACCTATTTTCGTTGCCGTTTTACAACCCGCCATTTTGCCCTGGTAGTCAGAGGGCATTCAGATGTAGTCGATTGCTATTTGTTGCCGGTAAATGTTGTTCTTGGCGGCAGTCAGTTTGAGAACAGTTATAATCCCTTGTGTGTAGTACAGGTGAAAATTTCTGACCAGGGTATGATGTGGCGCATGAAAGACTCCGAACCTCCGATTGAAACTTTGGAGCAGTTGTCCATGTGGCTTTTCGGAAAACTGGTTGAAGAAACGAAGGCGTGCCTCTAATCGGAGCAACAAATGTCGCTTATTGACCCTGAAAAGGTAAAGCAGCTTCTAGACGAATTTGACGAAAAAGAAGCAGTAACTAAAGCTGAAATTTATGAAGTCGAACGACAAGTAGCCGTGCTGGAAGCAAGGGTAGAAGAATCACGCAAGCTTCTTGCCGGCATCACCGAAGATAAAGAAGTTATTCTTGGAATGAAAGCAGAATATGGTTCTGCCGAATGGGCATCAATTGCTTTGAAAGTGGGAGCCGAACTTGCTGCACGCGGTGGAAAGAGAGGCGATTCCTTTTTGACTGGACTGAAACCTGTCAAAGGGAAAACTGCTACTCAGGCTCCATCTGTGCCTCAAACAGCAAAAACTCCTTTGCAAGAAGAACCTAAAGCTGCGGCACCACAAGCTCCGGCTCGAGAAAGACCTCGTAGCAGTCAATCGAAATTGGCTGCCATAGTCAATCGAGATCAGGACGAGAAATCGGCTAGAAGTAGTCAAACCAATTTACCTGCTCAAAATGCACCCGCCCCCGAGGCTCCCAAAGCCCAGACCGCTCCTGCATCACAAGCTCAAGCGGCACCTAATGCTCAACCTCCTTATGAAGACAGTCTTGCCTCTGCCCTTGTGCAAGCAATCGGGTCAGAACCTGCAGGCACTGCACCCTCCGAGTCTTCAAGTGATGAGAATCCTTCTTTGTTCTTGTTCAGTCATCCCAAAACAGAAAACAAAGATGTTGATTTGTGGTCACTGACTCCATCGGTCTCGTGGGCAGATCTTGGCGATGAAATCCCAGTCGATCCACCGGCGACTCCTTCGACTCCTTCGACTCCCGTGGCTCCACCAGCTGCTGCAGAATCGGTTCCGGCACCAGCCCCGGCTCCAGCCCCAGCTCCAGCGCCAGCGCCAGTACTCGAGCCTGCACCTGCATCTGCATCTGCATCTGTAATTACAGTGCCAGAACCAGCTCCAGAAGCAGTTTCTGCTCCCGCTCCAATTCCAGAGCCCGCACCAATTCCAGAACCCGCACCAATTCCAGCGCCTGCACTTTCAACAACTCCAGAAGTGATGCCAGAGGCAGCGCCTTTGCCCATTGCAGCACCTGTACCCGAGACTCTCGACGCACAACCTGCGGCTGCTACAAACTCTCAACCTGTTACTCTTCCAGCTTCGGCTTTCGATCCTATGCCTCAATCTGGACCAACTCCGTTCCTAGACGATGATGAGTTCGAGACTTCCGAAATGGCTGAAGAAACAGCTAAAACCCAGGATATCGTTCCAGTTATGGCAGCTATGCCACCCTCTGAATTGATTGCTCCACTAGAGTCTGAAGCGCAAGAAGAGAAAAAAGAAGAAAGTAAGCCAGCGCCTGGTTCTGAAGGCGAGGAAGATGTCAAGAAAATCAATGACGCTTTGCGTGGATTGTTCAGCTAGCGGCTGAGAAATAAGTTAAAACGAAGGTCATATATAAAGTAGATCTGGTTTGCTAACATCTGGGCAAATCAGGCGTAAAACTTGGAGTCGGCAAATGAAACAAATAGCATCGATGATGGCTGGTGTGGTTATAGAAATTCTGGTCAAGCCAGGACAATCAGTTTCCGATGGAATGGATGTTGCATTGCTCGAATCAATGAAAATGCAATTGCCTGTTCAGTCTGAAGAGTCAGGCGTAGTGAAAGAAATTAAAATCGCTCCTGGCGATTTCGTCAACGAAGGCGATGTAATCATCACCCTTGAATAATGTTTGAAAGTCTTCCTGTAAAAGTAAAAATAGTAGAAGTCGGACCACGCGACGGACTGCAGAACGAACCCGAGCAAGTTGCGACCACAGACAAAGCGCAATTGATTGAAAAAATTGCCGAAGCCGGACTTGGCGAAATCGAAATCACTTCGTTTGTAAGTCCCAAATGGATTCCGCAATTGGCTGATGCTACAGAACTTGCTGAATTGGTTTGCAACAAGCTCGATAGCAATATCACAACGTCTGCTCTAGTGCCTAATTTGAAAGGATATGAACGCTTCAAAGAAACGAGTATCAAACAGGTAAACCTGTTCATGTCTGCTTCGGAATCGCACAGCAAGAAAAACATAAACAAATCTATCGACGAAGCTCTGATTGCGCTCAAAGAAGTGGCAGACGTTGCAAAGGCTGATGGATACAGAGTACGCGCCTATGTGTCTGTAGTTTTCGAATGTCCTTACGAAGGCAAAATCAGTCCCGAGCCGGTGATAAACATCTGCGACCGTCTTTTAGAAATGAAAGTGGATGAAATTTCGCTTGGTGATACTATAGGAGCTGCTACTCCGGTTCACGTTGCGCAGGTAATTGGTTTACTTGCTAAAAACGTGGGACTGGAAAAGTTAGCGCTGCATTTTCACGATACTAGAGGCGGTGCGCTGGCCAATGTGTTGACCGGTCTTGAATCTGGCATCAGAATTTTCGATTCGAGTCTTGGCGGCTTGGGCGGCTGTCCGTATGCCCCTGGCGCTTCGGGCAATTTGGCTACCGAAGACCTGGTCTACATGCTGCACGGCATGAATGTAGATACTGGCATTAATCTCGATAAGCTTGTTGAAGCCGGTAAATTCGCACAGAAAGTTTTGAAGAAGGATTTGCCCGGACGCTTCCTTAAGGCATATATCGGAGCCGAGTGTAAGAAAAACGAAAAGGAAAAAATAGCAAAATGACAGCAGAGGTGCTTGTGGATAACGATGTATTGCTTTTGGAAATTGAAAAAGATCCGCCTATTGCCTGGCTTAAGCTCAATCGACCTGACGTGCATAACTGTCTAAACACCAAATTGCTCGAAGCTATTTGCGATGCTTGCGCCAAACTGGAAAATGACAAAGACGTTCGTGTCGTAATCGTCATTGGATCTGGAGCTAAAACATTTTGTGCAGGTGCCGATCTGGCAGAGCGCAAAGGAATGACCCCAGGACAGACGCTCGACTATCTGTCTTTGATTCAGCGCACTATGTGCACGCTTGAAGCTCTTCCACAGCCTGTAATTGCTGCTATAAACGGTCCTTGCTATGGTGGTGGCACCGAGCTTGCCCTGTCCTGCGATTTGCGTATCATGCTCGATTCTGCAAGTTTGGCCTTGACCGAAGTAACCCTTGGTATTATTCCTGGTGCAGGCGGAACTCAAAGACTGCCACGTCTTATTGGCAAATCTAAAGCCAAAGAAGCCATTCTCACTGCAAAGCCGATAAAAGCCGAAGAAGGAAGAACCCTTGGTCTTATTCATCGTCTGGTTCAAGATCCGGATAAAACTCTTGAAAATGGATATAACAAAGCTTTGATGCAAGCTGCAAGAGAGTGGGCTGCTGAAATATCGAAGCTTGCACCACTTTCGCTCAAATATGCAAAACAAGCTATAGACATGGGCTATGACCGCGACCTTGCTGCCGGTCTTGCGCTTGAGACCAAAAACTATCTACAACTACTCAACTCTAAAGACAGACTAGAAGGGCTGGCCGCATTTGCTGAGAAGCGTAAACCTAATTACAAGGGAGAGTAAAAAAACGTTGCCTAAACTGGAGATGACCGCGCTTATATTGTGCGGCGGACAGTCTAAGCGCATGGGCAGAGCGAAAGCTTTTCTGCCATATGCAGGCAGCACCATAATCGGGCATCTGGTCGAGGAGATGGAAAATCTTTTCGACGAAGTCTTGCTCGTTGCAAACGAACCCGACTCTTATCTAGACCTTGGACCAGATGTGGTGCGCGACATGCTTCCTAATCGTGGACCACTGTGCGGAATTTTATCTGGTCTTTTGACTGCTAAGCACGACAAAGTATTCGTCACTGCGTGCGACATGCCTTTGTTCAATCAAGATCTGATTCGCAGCATGGAGCTTGAATCGAATGGGTTCGACATAACTGTATTAGCGCACGAAGAACGCCTTGAGCCGCTCATTGGTATCTATTCTAAAAACTGTGTCAAAGAACTCGAAGAATCGTTGTTTGCAGACAAGCTCAGTTTGACAGAGTTGATTTCTAATCATAAAAATGCGCACAAGTTTTATTGCAGATACGAAGATCGTCTGGCACCAGATTTGCCACCATATTTCAATGTGAATACGCCAAGCGATTATTCTAAATTGTTGGCTAAATAGGTCGATTTCTATTTTCGTCTGCCGTCCAGACGACAGACATATTTGCAAAGGATATAAATCAATTTTGAAAGTGGCGACGACAATTCTACCGAATTGGGGCTAGGACCAGTCTGCGACGACTAGCTCCCTCAGTGAGAACGCAATGATCGCCATCGACTTTGGCTACATGAGTGGTCTCGCCATCTACAGTCAGAGTGTCGCCTTCTTTCAATGTGATGAATTTGCGCATACCAAGAGCGCTTCTTAAATCGGGGTCGATTAAGTCGAGCACGATTTTGTCGTCGACAATTGCGTTCAAGCGTACTCTATTGGCCAGAATTGGCTTGTCTGGTGGATTGGGTAATTCGCTTGTTTTGACTGTTTCAGTCCAGCTTACTTTTGGTTCGGGAGGTAAATCGAGTTGATTATCCAAATTCAATGCACCATCTGGAGGTGGTGGCACCTTAGAGATTTTTGTCTCTTTCTCGATTGTGGTTTTAATTCTTTGTACTGTTGTTTCTGTCGGGGCAAAAGGGTCTACACGTCCTGCCACTGCATGTGCCATATCGTTCAAGGCTGATTTTGAAGTTGCAGGATAAACCGAGCGTGATTGAGTAACGGTTTGGGTCACTGTTTTAGATTTGACATTTACAGGGACTGTACGCATCATTTCTTGTTCTAGGGCTATCTGCTTTGATTCCTGGTCTTTGGTGTACCAGTAAGTGCCAAAAATAGTGATGGCACCAACTAAAATAATGATCGCCAGACGTCCACTCATGATTGGGCACCGCCTGGCATGTAGTAAACGTTCATTATGAATGTCATCACAGGCTTGTCGCCGGCAAATTTTTTCACTTTGTCTATCGCGACCGATTTGTCTTGAGCATTAGCAGCGCTTGTAGCAAGTGTGAGGTCGCTTATATTAATAACCCGTTCGTAATCCTCCATCTTTTTGAGGAATGCTACAAGATCTGGATAATTGCCTGTTAGATAGACTCGTTTGCTCGTGTGTCTGAGCCCGATGTCTGTAATTGCATCTGCCGTTTTAGCATCGGCAGTTTTGGCGGTTGCTTTGGCACCAGGAAGATTTGGCAGTTGTGCAACTGGAAGTTTTTTGCCCATTTCTTCAAATACGGCATTGATAGAGTCTTTATCGCTTGTTTTTTTCTTCTCGTCGGTAAGTTCCATCGATAATAAATTGATTCCAGTTTCGTGTGCCATTTTGTCCATGTCGAATAAAACGACGTCAATCTGGTCAGTAGCTGGAAGATTTTTTTTCATTTTGGCCAGATCTTCTTGCAGTGTACGTGACTTTTTCTCAAGCAGTCCTTTTTCTATAAGTGAGTGTTCGAGTCTGGAATAATCTTGCTTTTTGTTTTGCACATCTGTTTTGAGCAATTCTATTTCGGCATACAAGGGTTGAATTTGCGATGCAATCAAAAAGGCGCCAATCAATGGAGATGCTGCAATCAGAAGTCTAGTCCACTTGCTCATCGTTGCACCTCAGTCGTTTTTGTAGTCGAGGTCGAGATAGTGGTCCTGCCATCTTGAATGGCATTGACAGTAAGTGAAAAATCGATAGTATCTGGCTGTTTCTCGTTTCTTGTGGCGTAATTAATTTCAGCGCTTTGTATAACCGCTGATGAATCTAAATTCGCCGCAAACTTGGATACATCGCCATAGTTGTCAGCCAGACCTGCAATATTCATATTGGACTTGTTGAAGCTGACTTCGTGCAATTGTACAGAGGCTGGAATATTTTGCGACACCGTGTCGAGGTATCGCGACAGACGACGTGTTTTGTTAATTAGAAAATTGAATACTTCATATCGCGCTGCAAGCATGGCATTGTCATTTTTAACTTTAGTCATCTGCTTCAAACTTGTCTGAGCGTCGGTGACTTCTTTGTTTACTTTATCTAATTCAGCCTGGATTGCCGGTTTTTCGAAATTCATCAAATAAATGAGTGCACCAAGACACAAAACGAAAGCGATACTGCCTGCGGTGAACAATGGTTTAAAATAGCTTCCGATTTGTTCGGTCTCGGGCATGACCTGAGTTTTGCGATCGTCGAACAAAAGCGGTAGGCGACCCTCGCGATTCAAATCGAGGTCCACTGTGTAATTGGGGCTCCAGGTCGGCTCGAGCGCAGAACCTATCAAGCCCGACAAAATTGGTTGCATCCGATCGACGATTACCGACTTGTCGAAAACCATATCGCGCATCGAATTGCCCAGAAGCACTTTGCGCCCTATCCGGTTCGAGATGTAATTATCTATCTGGGGCACCATGCAGCCCTGACCCGTGATAATTATCTTGTCTAGATTGACTTCGTTTCCTTGCGACTGAAAATATTCAAGCGAGCGCTCCAGTTCGTCTGTGATGTCGCTAAATATTGTTCTTGCAACTTGAGCAGCGTGTCCTTGAATTTCATTTCTTGGAGCTATGCCAAAGACAGGTAATTGAGGCAATAAGTCCAGTGCTTGTTCAAAATCTATATCGAGACTGCGCGAAATCGCCTCGGTCAATGTTTCGACCCCGACCAGGATGGAGCGACCAAATAAAGGCATCGAACTTCTGATGATATTAATGTCGGTTGCATCTTGTCTGATGTTGACGAGCATTGAAGTGTGACCAGTCGAGCCAAGATAACCGCTTAAGGCAAGACCGCGGATAGCTGCAAGTGAAGAAACCTCTACTCTGCCAAGTTTTGCTCCTGCACTGTCTGTGGTGAGCCAGCAGGACTCGATAATAGAGCGCTGGACGGCTGCAAGAATAACATCGACTCTGCGTACGCCATCGGGGTCTGTTCGCTCGGTGGCGGGCATGAGCGACCAGTCTAAATTGGCATCTTGAATATTATATGGTATGTGGTTGGCAGCTTCCTGAGTCACCACTTCGGCTAATTCTTCTGCTGGCATGCCGGTAGGAACCGGAATCAAACGAATGACTGCTGCCTGGGCCGGGATAGTCATATTGAGTGTTGGCGCAGAGCCAGAAATTGGAATACCGGCTTCCTGAATGAGTTCGAGGATAACTGCGCCTATGGTTTGAGGGTCGGTGACAAGACCTTCGCGCACTGTATTTGCCGGGGTTGGAGACGAGGCGAAACGGCTCACTTCGATATGAGCTCTAGTTTTTTCAAGCTGGATCAATGTGACGCTATCGCTATTGATATCGACGCCAAGCCTTGGTCCATCTTTCTTGCTAAACCCAAGACCGAACAAGTTTAAATCTCCGCTTAAAATCTAAAGAATTCGCCACTATATTCCATCTTACTAAGATTATTGCCTAGAAGCATCACTAAAAATGCACCCGTTGCAAGTGAAGGTCCAAAAGGAAACTTGACCGAGAAGCGCGAACCTGTAAAAACGGCTGACACCAGTCCACCGCAAACACCCCCTGCAAGCGCTAATAGCGCCAGATTAGGGGTGAGCCAGGTGGATGTGTCATGTGACAAAAATGCTACTGCTCCAAGGGGCAAACACATTAAACCCAGTCCTATAACAAATCCCCATATGGCAGGTTTTATCACGAGCTTGAGTGTGCCCCGGCGTTTCATGTCAGTGAAAACATAGCAAGCACCCATGACTGAGCCTACTAAAAACGCAAGAGCTACAGAAAGTAGCATTTTTTCCATTCCAAGCCAGGCAGCTATCACTGCAGCAAGTACGGCGTCGCCGCCGCCCATAACCACGTCGTCTTCGTCATCGCCAAAGAATTTCTTGTTGTCGCCTTTTGCATTCGGCTCGATTATTTCAAAGTTGCGGTCGATACTTGGATCGCATTCTTCTTCTACTTCTTTTTGGTCTTCTTTGCTCGTTTCATCTTCGTCTTCTTTATTGGCGCCTTGAAACCATCTGATACTTACGAGCCCGTAGAAATCTATAAAATCGAAAAGAACATAACTGATTCCGACACCAGCCATGGTGTTAAAAAAGCCAGTACCCAAAAAGGAGCTGTATAGAATACCAAGCAACATCGAAGGATAAGTTATTTCGTGCGGTATGAGCTTCTCTTTTAAATCAGTTAAAGTGACTGCAATCAGTGTGCATGAAAAGAAAGCCATCGCAAGTCCGGTTAGCGTCCAGCCGAAAGTTTGACTGACGAAGAAAAAAATGAGCCCCGTGAAAATCTCGGTAAGTGGATACTGGAGCGAAATTGTCTGGTTGCAGTATCTGCATATGCCCTTGAGCATCATAAAACTGAGTACTGGAATCAAGTCCAAAAAACCAAGCTTGTGCTTACAGTTTGGACAGTGCGATGGCGGATGAATCCAGGATTTTTCAGCAAGTGAGCGCAGCGCCACCACATTCAGAAAACTGCCGATGCAAATGCCTAGTATGGGTGCAAGTATCATGCGCAAGCTGGCATACTGACTAGATGTCAGGAAATCAGTTATTGCGTCGATAAAGCTTTCCATTTTAGGGGAACTCTCTTTGTTCGTTGATTATTGCTGCCAGGCACAACAAAAATAGGATAAAGGCAAGCACATAACAGGACAGGAACAAAATCATCTCTTTAGATGGATAATGCCCATACATGAGCAAAGATCTTATTCTGGTCAAATTAGAGAGGTCAGGCAGAATCCAGTAAATTGTTTTCAGAAGCAGGCGTGCAAAGGTGTTTTCGGACATATTTGCAAGCTCTATCAGTGACGTGCCAAGGTGACCGATAAACCAGAGGCTCAAAGTGAAAATGACGCTCATCACCGGGCTGCAGAAGGTAGAAAAGAATGTCGCTAGAGACAGGACGAAAAGCATTTCCAGTAACACGAGCAAAATAGACGGCAGAATTCGAGGCAAGTGCAATTGAATCTGGTGCATGGGATCTACCAGCCAGACAAGACAGATTAGAAATGCGCCCATCATGATAGTCATCATGACGATACACATGGCAAGTCCCAGGTATTTGCCCAGGATAAATTGCCAGCTAGTCACAGGTTTAGTGAAAATTACATAGATTGTCCTGTGCTCTAATTCTTTGTAGACCATATTGGTTCCGGCAATGACGGTGATAACACCGCCTATGATGGCAATAACCGCCATGCCGAGATCTTCTATGATGCGCAAATCCTGTCCCACTGAAAGCGAGCCAAGTAAGATACCACCCACAGTGACTACGCAGGCGAAGACGAAAAATGCATACAAAACTCTATCGCGCACGGTTTCGCGAAAAGTGTTCAAAGCGATGGCTCCTGCTACTTCAATCTGATCCATGGCTTTGCGCCTCGCTGATTTTGGTCAGGAAATACTCTTCAAGTCCAAGATAACTTCCTTCTTTAGAGATGTTTTTCACCTCTTCTTCGGCAATTAATTTGCCAGCAAATAAGACGCCGACTCTGTCGCAGAGGTCGTTTATGTCAGGCAGTAAGTGCGAACACAAAAGAACAGTTTTTCCTTTGCTCTTCAAATCGCGCAGAATTTCGCGCACGTCTTTGCGACCGATAGGGTCTAAGCCCGACATCGGCTCGTCCCAGAAAATCAAAGCGGGGTCATTTATGAGCGATTGCGCAATGCCAAGGCGTTGCAACATGCCCTTGGAATATTTGTGCATGGGCTCGTTGGCGAAAGCTTCTAGCTTTACTAATTTAAGCAATTCGGCTTTGCGTTTTGCCCGTTCTGGACCTTTGATACTAAAGAGTTGCGCGATGAAATCGAGAAATTCATTTCCAGTCAGGTGCGAATAGAAATAAGGATTCTCAGGTAGAAAGCCAATTTGAGCCAGTCCTTGCAGATTGCCCACTTCTTTTTGCAGGATTGAAATTTCGCCCTGGTCTGGTTTCAAGAGTCCAAGCAAGATTTTAAGCGTAGTCGTTTTACCTGCTCCATTAGGACCAAGTAAGCCGTAGACTTCACCTTCCTGTACTTTGAGTTCGAGTTCGTTCAATACGCGCGTTTTTTTGCGCATAAAACCGCCGATGCGATCTTTGATGATGCCTCGTGCCTCAATGACCAGTTTGGCCGACATTAACTGCCTTTCTGACCGGAAATCTTTCTGTTGTGAGTGATGATTTTATGAAGTTCAGCAGTTGCAGCACGCAAACGACGCGAAACTTGCATTTGCGAAATACCAAGTCGTCTAGCTACTTCTGTTTGACTCAAGTCTTCATAGAATGTGAGCTGGACTACTTCGCGCAAACCGTCACGCAACTGTTTAATGGCTTCAGCCAGCATGAATCTGTCTTCTTTAGCCATTTGATTGTTGTTGTAACGACCATCTACAAGTGTGTCTATGAGTGATTGCTCGGAGCCGGCATCGTTTGAAAGAGCCTGATCGAGCGATACCAAAGTGCGTCTGCGGTCGACTTCATAAGCTTCATTTACTCTCGATACAGGTATTTGAAGTTCGAATGCGATTTCAGAATCAGAGGGCTCGCGACCAAGGCGAGCGGTAAGATTTTGAACGAGTCTATTGATGCGGAATGACAGTTCTTGCAATTCGCGAGGAGCGCGAATCATGGCTGTCTTGTCTCTGAGATAGTGTCTGATTTCGCCAGTAATTAAGTGTGTGGCATAAGTTTGAAACTTGGCGCCAGCGTCCACTTTGAACTGGTCAACAGCTTTGATCAACCCGATTGATCCGACTTGGATTAAATCCTCGACAGGGTCAGTCGAACGTCTAGCTAGACCATAGGCGATTCTTTTGACCAGAGGAAGCGCTGCTTGAATTATAGAATCGCGCAGGACTGGGTCACGCGTTGTTGCATAGCGTGCCAGCCACTGGTGTATTTGATCTTGAGCTTTTGCTGGTTCTGGTTTTGTCATTGCCACATCTTTGGCTAGTACAGTTGGTTCTGGAATTTTGTTGCTCGGCACGTATGACGAAGCTGCCTGACTGGTTTTTTTTGCTTGCAAGCTTTTGCTCACTTTTATTTTCTCGCTTTGTTGCTTGACTACCGACAAGAGTCCTGTTATGGGGCCCGCAAAGGTCATAAATTAGGAATAATGAATATTGTATGGCCTTAATTGAGAATATCCAACAGATTTATTGAAAAAAAGGACCAGATTTGTCGATATGCGCCAAAATGCCAAAATTATAGGCGCTCGGCAACTGCCTAAAAGTGACATATCTTGACAACTGTTCAAGTCTTTAAAACTACTATCTGAGTTGGTTGATCACGGTGAAGATGGGCAGGTACATGCCTACGACCACCGAACCTACGACTCCACCAATAAGCACGACCATTATAGGCTCGAGCACCGATGTCAGAGATTCGACCGAATTTTCCACTTCCATGTCGTAGAAATCGGCGATTTTGGTAAGCATGTCGTCAAGCTTGCCTGTTTCTTCTCCTACAGCCACCATCTGGGTAACCATTGGAGGAAACAATTTGTCTCTTGTCATGGGCTTTGAAATTGTCCCGCCCTGACGCACTTCTTCGTGGATTTTTTGCACGGCAGAAGAAACTACTGCATTGCCTGCCGTATCCTTAACTACTTCAAGAGCGTTCAACATAGGCACTCCAGCCTGGATAAGGGTGCCAAAAGTGCGACTGAAACGAGCAATGCTTACTTTCTGAATAAGCTCGCCTATAAGAGGAATAGAAAGTTTGACAGCGTCTATTTGCAAACGACCGGTAGGTGTTTTGTAATAATTTCGCAGGAAAACCGCTGCCACAGCGCAAATAATCAAAAATAAAACCATCCATATTGAGCGCGCTGCGACCGAAAGACTAATTAAGAACTGAGTGTAGGCTGGTAATTCCCCGCCTATATTTTTGAATAGTCCCTCGAAAATGGGCAAGACGAATGTGAGCATGGCCCAGAAAACGCCCACTGCTACAAGTAGAACCACTGATGGATAGACCATCGCAGCTCGTACTTTTTGATTGAGTTTCTGGCGATATTCTAAAAAATCAGCCAGACGCTTCAAGACTTCAGACAGAATCCCGCCTGCTTCACCGGCTCTAACCATAGAAATGTAGAGAGAATCGAAAATGCCAGCTTGTCTTGTCATGGCATCAGATAGCGAAAGTCCTGATTCCACCAGGCGCCGCACTTCGTCTATTGCTCGCTTCAATTTTTTATTGGGACACTGGTCGACAATTATATAAAGAGTACGCAGCATCGATACGCCCGAGCCCACAAGTGCTGCAAACTGTCTAGAAAATACGACCATGTCTTTAAGCGTTATTTGCTCGAAGAGTGCCGCCACTTTGTCAAGCGATTCCTGGGCATCAAGACGCAATTCCTGACGGCGAGTACGCTCTTTTATATCGATGACGTCGACACCGCGTGCTTGCAGTCTGATTTTGAGCACGCTGGCAGATTCAGCCTGGGCATAAGCTTCGCTTACTCGACCTTGATTGTCACGTACTTTATATACAAATTCCATGGCAGTATTTTAGTCTTAGGTTATAAGCGTCCGAAAAGACTTTTCTTTTCTCTTTCTTTATCCCGCTCTACTGGCGGATTCATGGGTGATGCCTGGTTGGAGTACGAATTGATTGGTTGTTGCATGCCAGCGCCCGCGGTGGCGTGACTTCCGATTAATTGAGCCAGTTCTTGTTGTCTGCTGGTCTTAGCCATTGCTTCTTCTTCAGAAATGATGCCTTGTTTGACCAGGCGAGCAAGAGATTGTTCGAGCGTTTGCATCCCTTGCTTGGCACCCATTTGCATAGCCGAATATAACTGCTCTGTTTTTGCTTCTCTTATGAGATTGGCTACAGCCGGAGTATTTATCAATACTTCGCAGGCGATGACTCTACCCTTGGTTACAGGGCTTCCACCTTGAGTTTCTTCTTGACGTGGTATCAGTGTCTGAGAAACTATGGCAAGCAGACTGGTCGAGAGCATAACTCTAATTTGTGCTTGCTGGTCAGATGGAAAGGCATCGATAATCCTGTCTAGACTTTGCGCAGCGGAACTAGTGTGCACCGTACTGAATACCAGATGTCCAGTCTCGGATGCTGTGAGTGCCAGGTGAATTGTTTCGAGATCGCGCATTTCACCGACCAGTATGACGTCTGGATCTTCACGTAATGCAGCTCTCAATGCATTGGTAAATGATCTGGTATCAGTTCCAAGCTCGCGTTGTGATATCACTGATTTTTTGTCGCGGTGCAAAAATTCTATCGGATCTTCAACAGTCAATATATGTTGTGACTGATTCATATTTATATGATCGATCATCGAAGCAAGCGAAGTCGATTTACCAGAGCCTGTAGGACCAGTAACCAGCACGAGACCGCGAGGTCTATTCGTGAGTTCAATGCATATTTCAGGCAGACCGAGATCAAGTATGGCGGGGATTTGGGTGTTGATAACGCGAAACGCTGCAGCTGTCGCTCCTCTATCTTTATATATGTTTGCTCTGAAACGCCCAAGACCTTCGATCCCAAAACTGAAATCGAGTTCGCAAGTCTCAGCCAGATGCTTTTTTTGATCATCGCTTAAATATGGAAAAACCAATTCTTCTACGTCGCCTTTTTGCAGTTCAGGCAAAGGCGTGCGAATTAAGGCGCCAGAGACACGTATGATTGGAGGTTGACCTGGCTTCAAATGCAAATCTGAAGCTCCTCGATCGAGTACGAGCTGCACTATTTCAGGTAATTCTATGTCTTGTGGCATCTAACTCACTTCTTCTTTTTCTTGCCAGTAATCGAATCGTAGTTAGAATGGCTTGCACCGCCATTCTTTGGTGCAAAACAATAAGGGCAATCTGTCCAGCTTCCTATTACTTCGGCGTGGCAGTTCGAGCAAGAAATCTCTTCTGATGCTTCAGCTGCTGTCAATCCACATTTAGGGCACGAGGACCAGTCCTCTTTTTGCAAGGTGCCGCAACGTACACAAGTTTTTTTCAAATCGTGCTGGCAGAAAGGACATTTGACGAAGTCATCCGAAATCGGGTTTCGACACTTAGTACATAATTTGTCCTCGCCAGAATTATCGGCCAGGGTTACCCGCACGACTTCTTCTACTGTTGTTTTTCCTTGTGCCACCAGACGAATACTGTAATCTTTCAATGGCACCATACCCGACTGTTTTGCTGCAAGGCGGATCATGGCGGTTGGTGAGCCTTTGCAAATGAGTTCTCGAATATCGTCGTTGAGGCGCATCACTTCGAACACTCCGATACGATTTTTATAACCTGTGCCATTGCAGCTCTCGCAACCTTTTGCTTGTCTGAAGACGGGCATGTTGTTTTCGTTCAAGCGCATTTTGTAGTACGCGACACTCGACGCGGCAATATGTTCTTGTTCTTTGTCCAGAAGACCAAGATAGCGAAGAGTGGCTAATTCAGGCACATAATCCTGGGCGCAATCTTCGCAAATTGAACGCAGTAGCCTTTGAGCAATAACGCCGATTGTAGCCGATGCCACCAGATATGGGTCCACTTCCATTTCGGATAAACGAGTGATGGCTCCAGGTGCGTCGTTGGTGTGAAGGGTAGTGAAAACCAGGTGACCGGTGAGCGCTGCTTCTACCGCTATCTTGGCTGTTTCGCGGTCGCGCGTTTCTCCAACAAGCATGATGTCCGGGTCTTGACGCAAGAAGTGACGCAATATCTTGGCGAAATCAAGCCCTTTCTCTCGCAAAACCTGCACTTGAGTGATACCAGACATCTCGTATTCAATTGGGTCTTCGGCTGTACAAATATTCACCTCTGGGGTGTTGCGCTCAGCCAGAGCCGAATACAAAGTAGTGGTTTTGCCGGAGCCTGTTGGACCAGTTACAAATATAATGCCATATGGTTTTTTAATCATTTCTCGAATCATTTCAAGCGAATCTGATTCTGTGACTAATTTCTCCAGACCAAGATTGGTCGCCGACTTATCTAATTGACGCATCACGAGCTTTTCGCCGTGCTTGGTGGGAATGGTCGAAACCCGAAAATCTACGTCTTTGCCGTTGAATCGTACTCGAATACGTCCATCTTGTGGAAGTCTACGTTCGGCAATGTCGAGGTCAGCCATTATCTTGAATCTGGAAATCAAGGCTGCATGCACCATTTTAGGTAAACTCTTGTCTGCATACAAAACGCCATCGAGTCTATAACGAAGCGAAATTGCCTTGTCTTGCGGTTCGATATGTACGTCAGAACAAGCCTTTTGAATAGCCTTGGCTAAAATCTGGCTCGCCAGGCGGACAACTGGGGCGTCTTGTGCTTGTCTTGCCAGATCGAGGTCGTTAATCTCTTCGCTCAACTCTTGCGCGATATCGAGCGAGCCTAAGTCTACTTCCTGGTCGAGAATCGAAGTGTCGCCCGATTGACGCAATTCTTCTTCCTGTTTGCGATTTGCAGCGTAAATGGTTTCCATGAAATGCTGGAAATCGTCTTCTGTGCAGACGGCCGGATGGACCGAGATTCCTTTGAGCCTGTAGCGAACATCGTCTAACGCAAGCAGATTGCTTGGATTGACCATCGCTAAAGTCAATTTATTATCAGTCTGGATTACGGGCACGACTTGGTGCTGACGCATCAATTTTTCTGGCAGCATATTGAGGCAGCCCTGGTCGGGACTTGTTTTGGATAAAGAAACGTAGCTCACTCCAAACTGCAGCTCCAGAGCGTTTTTCAGATGTTTTTCATTGGCAAGACCCAGGCGCGAAAGTATGAGACTTATAGGTTCGCCGGTTTTGAGACGTTCTTGCTGGACCAATTTGAGCTCGTCTGTAGTAATGAGCCCGTTATCGACCAGTAATTCGCCAATTTCTTTCTTTATTAAAGCCATGTTGCCGAAAATCCAGTAGAAACGCGAGGAGTGATCTAGTAAAAATATTCCCCACTTTCAAAGCTTAATACTGCTTACTATAAGGTATGAATGAAAGCAGAGATAAAAAGCTTAAATGAGCGCCCAAGAAGAAAAGATTTACCCCAAGCAGATTGGAACATCCCTTTCGCACAAGCTTTACAGCCTGGTCAAAGTGGCTGTCCTTTTTTATGGGCTTATATTCATTCTTCTTTTCGCCAACGATTTCTGGTTTGGGCTTGATCTCTTCTTTTTGTCTTTTATCCTGGCACCGCTAATTTTATTTTGGGCACACCTATTTTTGACCTTTCAAGAAAGTCCCTGGGGCTGTCATTTCTTTTGCCCTCTCTTTTTCGAACATCCAATTGCGCTTTACAAAATCTGGCTTTCAGTTTGTATAAAGGGTGATGAAGCTAAGCAAACCGACAAATATGTCCAAGAGGAAGGATTTTTACTTGGAAATCAAATGGTGCCATTTTCTTGCATAGACCTGATTGAGCTTTCTTTCTGGGGCAATCTGATTTTTTATTCCAACTCGATTGCAGCTTTGATTCATCAAAAAGGTAAAACCAGACAGGGTCAAATTTTATTCAAGATTCCAATTAGCGCCGCTCCTCCAGCCAATCAACGTCAATTCTTCTCCATAATTCAAGAACGAAATCTAAAGCTCAATCCACGTCTTGCAAAGCTTATCGCAAGACAAAATGGATTGAACGACAAGACTTTCGGCAGGCTTTTGTTCAAACTGGAAGAATACGTTCCGCTTATTGGTGCCTGCGTTTTTATCTTGATTTTTTTGGATTTTACTATATCGACCTGTCTTTATCTGGAAACGCATAAACACTTTTATTTGAGTCAGAAAGAAGCCAGAAAGAAGGAATTGAGCGAAGCCAAACGTGAGTTCGCTCGGGCTGATTCACTTCAAACAACAGCGGGGAAGATGATTTTTTCTCCGGTCAAAAGTGCACTGTTTCATACCGGTGCTGCAGCAAGCAGGCTCTGGCAGGCGCGGGCCGAGGCGCTCTATCATCAAGGCAATCATAAAGAAGCTATTGGTGCTCTTGCAAAGGCGTGCGATTATTTGCCGAGTAATTATAAAATGAGCCTTGAAATGGCTCGTTGGCTTGCAAAGGAAGGCGACAAAAATGGTGCTCGAGTCTATGTGACGCGTGCAATCGATGCCAATTCTGACAGTATGATAACAAGAATCCTTATCCTCAACTGGCTTTATGCCGATAAAAAGAAAGTCCAGGCAGAGCATATGCAAAAAATTTACCTGGAGAATCTCGACCAGGATTTATTCGGTGAAGAACCAGTCTGGCCGCCAGGCGGTAATCGTGTGGTTAAAGAGGGCTGGGTCAAGGATGATCTCGATTTTCTCCTGCAAGAGCTGCAAAAAGGTTACTGGTCGCATTAAAATCTGAATAAAAGTTGGGTATAAATCTGTGGGATTTCTGAGGTGAATTGTGTCTGATAGTTTTGATAGCCCGAGCAATCAAGAAGACATTCAAACTCATGTGATGGACGCGGCTGGCGACGACAAGAAAGGCGCCAAGAAAAAAGAGCCAAAAGCGGCAATGGAACTTTCATTGATGATGGTGCCGCTTGCACTCGTTGGTATCGGCGTGAGCTTGCTTGGATTCGTTGCCTTAGCCAGTGCCGAAGGCGACATGGGATTTGTGGCAGAGATGTGCTCCAGTCTTCGCTGTCAAGTCATAATTGTTCTTTTAATCAGCGCCGTTCCGTTTCTTTTCACGCGTTCGCTGCGTCTGGTATCACTTTTGCTTGTTATTCTGGCTTCGGCGAATATCGCTTTGCTAGCGCCTATGCTCATGCCCATGCAGAAAAAGGCAGATCCAAAAGATTTCTTGAGTTTTCAGGTGTTTCAAACCAATCTGGAAAACAAGAAAGCATGGGAAGAACTCGTAAAACAGATACGCGATATTGGTCCGGATGTTTTTTGTGTTGAAAATTTGGACGAGGATTCATCCAGACGTTTGAACGAACAACTTCCTTTTTATCATCGGGGTGGAGAATTCCCAGATGCAAAAGGCACCGGTATTGGTATCTTTTGCAATCATCCCATGAGCGATATGGAGCTCAAGAAACTTGGACCGGACAAACTGCCTGTTGTATTTTCAAAGGTCAAGTTCGAATTTGGCGATTGTAATGTCGTTGTCTTGAGCGCACCTGTTCCTACTGATAGTGCCTCGTTCAAGAAGAGAAACGAGTATCTGGAAGCCGTGTCTAAAGAGGTTTCGCAATTGCAGGGACCTGTAGTTGTTACGGGTCTGTTCAATATTACTCCTTATGGTGCGGCATTTTCCAATCTGCTCAAAAGCGGAAATTATGTCGATGGTCGAAAAGGTAATGGCTTCAATCCAAACTTCCATTTTGGACCTACAGACATTGTTATAAACAGATTTCCCGTTGATCATTTCCTCGTCAGTCAAAATATGGAAGTACAGCAATATGCCGTCAAGCCAAACGCTTTGGGCGGATCTCATGCTCCGATTCTTGGACGTTTTCAAATCGATGAGGCTGCTGCCACCAAATCGAGTGCTGATGTCAAAACACCTCTAGAAGATTCAAAGGAAGCTCCTAAAGAAGCTTCAGATTCAAAGACACCTGAAGAATCTACATCAGTCAAAAAGAAGAAATCTCGAAACTAAAAATTAAAGGTTGCTTTGACTTTTTTGCTCAGCTACCGCATTTGGTGCCGCAAGTGATTGTGCCACTTTTTGATTTTTGGCGATAGTATCTGCCACCGAAGTGAGCAGTTTTTTGCCGCCATGTTGATTCATGTGTACACAGTCTATATAGTCGTTAGTGACGAAAAGCTTGTCGTCGTCTAAATGATCAACAAAGACAGCGCCATATTTATTGCAGGTTTCACCAACATAGGCTTTGAAAGTGGTCCAGAATTCTTTTGGCAATATTTCTCGGTTTGGCCACATGTTAGGCATGCCAACTACGACTACCTTGATGTTTTGCTCGTTGCAATATGTAAGCAGTTCTTCGAAATATTTTTTCTGGGCAGCAAACATCGGCACGTCAGGGCTTTTATATCGCTTGCCGTATTCGCGCATATTGTCCATAAAATCGAAAGTCATGCCAGGATGGATAATCTGCGTGGCGGGTTTGACTTCGGTCAATTTTCCATAAATAGCATCGAGTATGGTGGCATTAGCACCTTTTGCTTCGCCATTGCCTTCATCTGCTCCAGCAGGTTTGTCTTCGTTAGCAACCAGATCCTGGTCGTCGTTCACGCTAAAACCAGATTTACTCAAAATATTATCGCTATATGATTTGATACTTTGTACGACCGCGTTTCGCATTATTTTGAGCGGGAGCATTTCATTCATGGTCCAGTCCATTCGGGTGAAAATGCTGTTGAAGTTATAGTTTGCAAACTTGCTGAGATCGGTATAGGGAGACAGGAAGTGGAATGTCTCGGTTGATGCGCATGAGGGCATGAGATTGTCTATGAAATCGCGAGGATTTACTCCAAGAACAATCAACTTGGGCTTGTGCTTTTGAGTGAATAGTGTTTTAGCCATGATGTACTGGTCTGAGATCATCGCACCACCAAGCGCGAACAAGCAGGTGTGCGTGTCTACACCAGTGCGTTCTTTGACCAGTTGAGAAAGGAAGCGGCTGTTTTTGTCTGTGACGCAGTCTACATTAACGTTTTGCGAATCTGATTCTATAGCAAAACTGGCTGATGCCATTTGCGAGCTGCCCATCAAAGCAATCTCGGCATCCGGGTGCTTAACCAGATAATTGCGCGTGACCCACCAGATCCAGTTGCCTTCTTGTCTTTTTTCACTGGGGCTTTGAGTAATGATTTGAGCTGTCAGCTCTGGTTTTTGTTGAAACACCAGATTTAGAAAAAGAAGATTGACCGCAGCATAACCAAGCAGCGCCCAGAGAAACGTAGTGGCATACCATTTTTTGTATTGACTCATTTTCTGGTACTCGCTATTTCAGGTGCCATAAGTTCGATGAATTTCATGCCACCATGTGCGTTCATGTGCACTCCATCTCTGAAGTCTGTTTTGGGAAATACTTTGGGATTGTTCAGGTCGACGAATTTGACGTTATACGACTTGGAAAAATCTTTCAGTGCAGTCATATAGTTTTGATAGTGGTGCCTTGGCAATAGTGCCATATTCACTTCTGTAATAGGCATGTTGACTATAATCAGCTTGGCTTTTTTCTTGTTGCATTCTTCAGATAGTTTGCGCAAGAAATACAATTGAGCGTCGAAGACTGCTGGATTTGGTCTTCTGTAGCGCAAGAAATATTCAAAAGTATTGTCGATGAATTCATGCGGCTTGGTAAGGTCCTCAGGTGCGCACATCGAGGCTCTTGGATGGAATTCAGCACCTTTGTATCCGGGCAAGAGAGCTTTTCTGTCCCAGTATGTAAAAGTGCTATCTTCGTAGCCAGGAAACAATTTGATCAGAAAGTTTTCCATGTTGTGGAACCACTTGGTCTGAATCTCGGCTGAACGATCGTAAAGATATACTCCACGCTCTAAAAGAGCATTCACTTTGTCCCAGAAATACTGATGATAGTGAGCATTGACTCTTGGTTGCAATTCAATCATGCGTCTTAGATATTTATATGATTCTGTATCAGATGCACTCTGGAAAGAACTGTCGAAAAAGTCGCGTGGTGCAAGGCCATAGACAACAGTCGAGCCTTCCTTTAAATGATCACTCAACGCCATGAAGATCAAAAGAGCATCGGATGGCATTTGTCCAGGTCCGCTCAGATTCATGGTCTGTTGTTTGGGCACGCCATTTACAGCAAGTTGTTTGTCCATATATTCTGACTTGTGGTGCAAAATAATGTCGAGCGGCTTGCCTGAGCTCGTGGCATCAGCAGTGGTGACTGCAGCTACCATTACAGACGAACCAAGAAGAGCTACGTCATAAGTCGTATCGGTAGGTTTGATGTCGTTTACCATCCACCAGAGCCAACCGCGATATGGATAAAATTCGCGATTGAATTTGATTGGATTGATGAACATCATCGAAACGTTGAGTACGGCAAACATTGCAAACGCCACCAAGAAAAGCGACTTGGGGCGCATTGGAAGTAGAATCTCATAGGCCTCAGGATGAACTCTGGGTGACCTTATTTGAGTTTCTTGTCTCAGATTTTCGTTATCTGGACTGATTGGACTCACGAAGCTATTCCTTGTCTCTTGGTTAGAACTGGAAGTAGATGAAGCGTGGTGATGAGTCGGGGCTGAAAATGGTCAAAAGACACATAAGAGCCACCATTACACCGACTTGAACGGGCCAAGCTGGTTTTTGATAGAACTTTTTGTCGTTCATCCAGTTTACGACCACGTGCGAAATCATAAGTACAGGCAAGAGCACGATTAACGCAGGGAATATGATTGGATCTCGTATCTTGAGTACTTCAAGCTGTGAGAGACTGAAATTCATCAATTCTTGCGGAACCATCATCAATTTGCCAATAATTTCAAAAGCAGATTTCGATGTTTCAGCTCTAAAGAAGACCCAGCCAATACACACTACGTGGAATGTGAATACGACTGATGCTGCATGATAGAACTTGTTCTCGAGAACTTCTTTGGTTACGCCAAGCTTTTCTGAAATGCGCTGCCATTCTCTGTGCAGTATGAGCACGAGACCTTGATAGACACCCCATAAAAGGAAGTGCATAGCGGCACCGTGCCAGAGACCACCAAGTGCCATGGTGATAAACAAGTTGCGATAGACTTTGGAGCGCTCGCAACGCGATCCGCCCAATGGAATGAAGAGATAATCTCTCAACCAGGTCGAAAGCGAGATGTGCCAACGATTCCAGAAGTCTGCAACGTTAGATGCCAGATAAGGCAAGTTGAAGTTTATTGGAACTTTGTAGCCGAAGAGCAATGCCGAACCGCGTGCAATATCGGTATAGCCAGCAAAGTCTAAGAAGATTTGAAATGCAAATGCATAAGTTAAAATCCACATATCTACAGAAGTGAATTTTTCAGGATGGGCAAATCCGGCTTGAACAACCAGTGCAAGGTTGTCTGCAATCAAGACCTTTTTGGCCAGACCCATCAAGATGAGCTGCATACCTTCATCGACATACTCCCATTTGAATTTGGCTTTTATGTCGAGCTGGGGAATGAAGTCCTGATATCTCTTGATTGGACCTGCAATCTGGGTAGGGAAGAAAGAAGCGAACAAAGCGAATTGAGGAAGACTCTTAACTTCGGATCTACCTTTATAGACTTCGACTGCATAGTGAATGAATTCGAAAACGAAGAATGAAATACCTAAAGGAAGAATGATATTGAGATGTGGTTCTTTCCAGTCGATGTGCATCAAGCTGAGACCGTCTTTGACGGTGTCAAACGCAAACACGGTGTACTTAAATATCCCTAACATTATCAAGTTAGCGGCGACGATTACACCAAGCCAGAGTTTTTTGCGCTCAGGCTGTTTGTTTATCAGTTTTACCAGGAAGAAGTTGCCTATGGTCAAACCGGCTATGAGAAGACCATACATTGGCTTCCACGACATGTAGAACACGTAGCTGGCTATAAGAAGCAATGCAACGCGTGCTTTGTGAGGAACTATCCAGTAAAGCAAGAAGACTACTGGCAGGAAGACAAGATATTGCAGGCTGTTGAATAACACTGGGTAACTCCTGAAATTTTCGCCATATCAAGTGGGACGGCAAGAATCATACAATAATAGATTCCAAGTACGCCTCAAATAAGAGGTTTGTATTAATCTAAAATGCTTTAAAAAATGTCAGCTAACAAAATGAGTCTGGTCTAATAAGCGCTCGTGATGCTATTTCCCAGAGCGATTGAAGCCTTCGGCGATTAGTTGATACCCGCCACCATATACGGTCTTTATATATTTACGCTCACTAGTTTCTAATCTGGTGCGCAAATGGCGAATGTGTACGCGAATAGTGTCGACGTCATCGTCGGGAGCATAGCCCCAGACCTCTTCTAGGAGTTTTCCAGTGCTCACTGTCTGACCGTGGTGTTGCATCAAACAATGCAAAATTTCAAATTCTGTTGGAGTCAATTTGACGATTCGCTCGCCAACCTTAGCTTGCAAATTTTCGGGGATTAGAGTTATCTCACCTGCATGCAAAATTTCAGGAAGAGAAGCCGAATGTAAAACCGAACCAGCTCTACGCAAAAGTGCGCGCACACGAACTTGAAGTTCTGGAATCTCGAAAGGCTTGACCAGATAATCGTCAGCGCCAGAATCGAATCCTGTAACTTTGTCCTTGGTCATGCCAAGTGCTGTCAACATTAATATAGGTATGCCATTGGTCTGAGGGTTCTGACGCAGACGTTGACAGACGGTAAAACCGTCCAGATCGGGCATCATGACATCGAGCACAATCATTTCGGGCAAATTCTGCTGAGCCAGGGCAAGACCTTTGATGCCGTCATTGGCAGTCTCGACATGATGTCCTAAAAGCTCGAGGTTTATCTTGACAAGCTCGGCGATTGCGTGGTCGTCATCGATAACTAGAATTCGTGCCAATTTCTGCTCCCCTTCAGCTGGTCTTTGTGACCACCAATTTTACTGGAATCGTGAGGACCTTTCCTCCTCTTACCACTGTCAGTTTAACTACTTGATTAGGTTGTTTCTTCTCTATGTATGAATATAAGTCATCTTCAGTTTGCACTTTCACATCGTCAATATGAGTAATGAGATCAGCAAGCGAAGCATCGAGGATGCGATAGACCATTCCCCCATCCTGATAATTTACTATTTTAGGACCCTGCAAGCCTGCTTCGTGCGATGGTCCATTAGGGTCTACTTGTACAACGCGCAAACCGCCTCTGTCTGGCTTAGCCATCAAGCCCAACTCGGGACGCTTCACCACATGGAATTCAATTAGTTGGGGCACCACTCGGCTTGCCACTGCGCTTGGTATTGCAAGACCGATACCAGACGAACCCTGGGTGGCGCTTACAATCGAATCGTTTATGCCGATCAAATTGCCCTGAATATCTAGCAGCGGACCACCCGAATTTCCTCTATTGATCGCAGCATCTGTCTGGATGACTCCTTTCACAAGGCGATTGGCTGCCGTTCGCATGGTGCGGCTTGTGCTTGAAACAATGCCCTGAGTCAAAGTCTGGTCAATGCCATAAGGACTGCCAATGGCTAGAACTCTTCGTCCAACCTGAATTTCTGAGGATTTATCTTTTAGTTCGACGAAATCAAAACTCCTGCCTTTGGGCGCAAGCAATTTAAGCACTGCCAGATCGGTACCAGGATCGCGACCGATTATCGAAGCCTCGAATGCGGTGCCATCATATAAGGTGGCGCGAATTTTAGCTGCTTGTGAAACCACATGGTCGCAAGTTACGACATAACCATCTTTGCTTATCACGCAACCAGAGCCGATCCCTGGGTCTTCATACATGTTTATCGCGTTTGGTGTGTAAATTGACAGGTTCACTACTGCCTTGTGCGCTTTCTCCCACACCTTGATATTAGCTTCTTCTTCTGGAAGCAATTGCACTTTGCCCGAAGACCATGCTGCTTGAGGGAGAGCCAGGAAAAGATATCCTAATATTAGAAGCGTTCGCTTATTCATTTGCGTCCCCTTTTGGCGAGTCTTCCTTTTTATCAGTGGCTTTTTTTCCGAATTTAGGTTCGGTGCCATTCATTAATCGTTTGACATTTTCTTTGTGACGAGCAGTAATGTATGTGAAGGCTATTACAGCGTAGATTATGTAAGGAAGCGGCGAGCCAAATAAAATCATGAATACCAGGCATGAAAACGTGCCGATAATAGAAGCAAGCGATACGTATCTGGTTACGAAGATTAGCGTGACCCACAAAGAAAACGCACATACCGCCACAAGCCAGTTCAAAGCGAAATAGGTACCAAGTCCGGTGGCAACACTTTTGCCGCCTTGAAAATTTAAAAATATAGATTTACTGTGACCGACTAGACTTATGACCGCTGCAAACACTGGCAATAAACCACGCACTCCAAACAATTCGGCAGAATAGGCGGACTCTAAATAGATTGAGATTGCAACAGCAAGATAACCTTTGAAGATGTCGAAAAACATCACGAAAGCAGCTTCTTTTTTGCCTACGCATCGCAACACGTTGGTGGCACCGGTAGAGCCCGAGCCTTCTTTTCTGATGTCTATACCTTTGGCTATTTTTGCAACCCAGAATCCGGTCGGAATGGAGCCGAGCAAATAAGCGAGTACGAGGCTTGAAATAGCAATAACTATCGACATTATTGTTTCTTCTTAGGTCTGGTCAAAATCCTGATTGGTGTGCCTTCGAATCCGAAATTTTCTCGTAGTTTGCGCTCCAGGTATGTCCGGTAATTGTCGGTCATAAGCTTGGTATCATTGACGAACAAAGCGAAAGTAGGCGGACCAACAGCCACTTGTGTGGCGTAATATATTTTCAACCTTTTGCCGCGTTTTCCAGCAGGAGGTGGCACAAGAGCCACGCATTCGGTAATAGACTGATTCAAGAGGCTGGTTGTAACCCGCCTGTGATTTTGAGCGAATGCAAGACCTGCAGCTTCGATGATTTTACCCACTCGAACTTTCTCGGTTGCACTGGTGAAAAGCACTGGAGCATAGTTAATTGCGCGCAAGTCTTGTTCTACGTCTTTCTTCAATTCGTTCATTTTTGATGACGATTTATTTTCGAACGTATCCCATTTATTCATCACGATAACTACACCACGACCTGCTTCTGCAATTTTAGAAGCTATTTTCTGGTCCTGGTCAGATATTGGTTCTGACGAGTCGATAATCTGCACCACCACATCGGCATCGGAGATGGCTTTGAAAGATCGAACCACCGAAAATGCTTCCACGCCATATTCGACTTTGGTGCGTCGTCTTATGCCAGCAGTATCGATAAGAGTAATTTCTCTACCATTATGTTTGATAATGGTATGAATCGCATCGCGGGTGGTGCCAGGCTCGTCAGAGACGATTGTGCGATCTTCACCACACAAAATATTCAAAATAGACGATTTGCCCACATTAGGCTTGCCGACGAGAGCTAGTGAGAAGGGTTTCTTGTCCAGGTCTTCTTCTTCGCCTAAATCTTCTTCTTCCGACGCGCGACCTTTTTTGCCTTTAGGCAAATTCTCGATTACAAGATCGAGTAAATCTCCCACACCACCAGAGCCTACCTGAGCAGACAAACTGTGCGGATCTCCAAGACCCAGAGAATAAAATTCAGGTACATTCATTTCTTCTTTGGGCGAGTCTATTTTATTGACTGCAAGCAAGACTGGCTTTTTAGACTGGCGTAGAATATGAGCAATATCTTCGTCGACGCCTATGGGACCTTGCTTTCCGTCAACCATGAAAATAATTACGTCAGATTCTTCAATAGCTAGTCTGACCTGTTTATTCACTTCTTCATTTATTTGAGCCGAGCTATTTATGTCAGCTGCAGTGCCTGGCAAAATACCGCCAGTGTCAACAATTAAGAATTTGCTTCCGGACCATTCTGCTTCGCGGTACAGACGGTCGCGTGTGACACCAGGCTGGTCATCTACAATTGCGCTGCGTGACCCCACGCATCTGTTGAAGAAGGTTGATTTTCCTACATTTGGACGGCCTACTATCGCGACCACGCCCTTAACCACGGCTACTCCTCAATCACTTTGATTATTCTTGCTCATCCGATTTTTGATCTTCGGGCTTTTTCTTGCCGGCAAATCTCGATGTCGAACCAGAAGCCTGGGCGCCAAATTTCTTGCCCAGCTTGGGAGCCGAATCATCTAAAAATTTGAGCAACGTCGGTTTGGCTAGATTTATCGCTGTGGCAATTTCTGTGTCTCCACCCTGGTCAGGGTGAACACCTGGAGCTGTTATAGCTTTTTTCCAGGCATCGAGAATTGTTTGTTTAGTCAAAGTTTCTGGAGCTAAACCAAGAATTTGACATGCTTTGCGCACTTCCGGCGGGAAGCTTCGTACCACGGGCAAATTAGTGGCGCTCTGAGCCGCTTCGGTAGTGGCATGTGCGCCTCTTTGTCCTACGAATTTGTTGATGCCTTTTGCACCTGCAGGTTCTCCTTGAGCCTGACCAGCCTCCGCTGTTGCAGCTTTGCCGACCAGACGCGGCACTTCACCTGTGCTGTGTTCTTGCTGGGATTGAATTTTGTGCTGGACCAGATTGCGTAACTCAGCTTCGCTTGGGGCTGCTTTTAAGCCATGGTCGATTGGAATGATGTCGTCTGGCAACTCGATTTTTCCAAGACGTTCGAGTTCTTCTATATCTTCGAAAATATCCATCTGGTCGAAGTCGATTTCTGCTTCAGGTTCTCCAGCGGATTGGTACTCTGATTGCTGCTCGAAATGCGGCTCCTGAGCGTATTCGAATTGAGGCTGAGCGTCTTGGTATTCGCCATGCTGCTCTTGTGCATATTGTCCCTCTTGATACGAATTATCGTATTGCAGGTCTTGCACGTTTTCTTGCTCATCATAGTTTTGATAAGGTGCGCCAAAATCGTATGGAGTTTCTTGTTGTGGCTGAGCGTACTGGTCTTGCTGGTCAGGTGCATAGCCCTGGTCGTAGCCTTGCTGTTCGTAGCCTTGTTGGTCGTAGCCTTGCTGGTCGTAACTCTGTTGTTCGTAACCCTGGGCTTGATGTTGTTCTAGATTCTCAGAGTTTTCATAGTAGGCATTAGCAGGTGCAGGTGCTTGACCTTGACCTTGACCTTGACCCTGACCCTGACCGCCCATTTGATAAACAGTCTCTACGTCTTTCCACTTCATGTCTTTGAGGGCATCGTATTCGCTTGATGAATTCCCAGAGCCTTGCAGCATTGACAGGTCAGGAGCTTGAAAAGTTTGTGCTTGAATTGGAGCTGTTGCATCATAATTTATCGATGCAGGCTCGATGTGCACTTGCTCCGTAGCCGATTCTTCAGCTGCTTGAGCTTTGCCGTCAGTGAGTCCTTTTTGATAACCGGTGTGCCAGGAATTTTGCAATTGAGTGACAAGCGTGTCCATCTCTTCCTGCATCTCTACTTGCTTTGTTTCGTAGTCTGTGATTCGTTGCTCTAATTCTTGCACATATGCTTCAAGCTCCGGATTCGCTAAAGCCTGGCTGGCTTGTTGCATTTCCTTTTGTTCGGCTTCGTTTTCTAAATCTTGAATCCGTCCAATCAGCCTCGCGTTTTCATCTTCGAAGTGATTTAGTCTGTCGGTTAGTTCTTGCTGCGAATTGCGCAAATTTTGCAGTTCTTCGTCATTGCCTTCGCCCGTTGATGAGTTTTGCGCCTCTGTTTGTTTTTCTGCTTCACTTTGCTCAAAAGCAGCTTTCAAATCACGATTTTCGCCTTCGAGTTCGCGCAATCTGATATTGAGAGCTTCGTTAACTCGTTCAAGACCCAGCACGCTGTGGCTCAAGTCTTTGTTATCGTCTTCGACACGAGCAATCTCAGCTTTTGCAGTGCCAAGCTCATCTCTTGCTTCGGCTAACTGTTTTTCAAGTTCTTGAACTTCGGATTCGCTTTCCATCTGGAGCAAATCTTTGAATTGTTCGTTAAAATCTTCTTCCAACGAAAAGTCTACATCAGAATCTTTTTCGTCAATTTTGTTTTTGTCGGGCTTATTTTTCGCCTTCGGTTTGTTGTCGGTTGCACTTTCACTTGCTTCCACTACGACGTCAACTTCTGTTGACGAACTCGTTGGAGAAGTAAGCTTCTCTTCCAGTTCGTTTACCTGGGCGTTGAGACGCTCGTTTTCTTCACGCAATTTATCGAGGTTGATTTCAAGCGTATTGAATTTAATGTCGGCTTCGCTTGATGAGGGTTGAAAATGCCACTTAGATGACTCGTCTCTGGCATCCAGAATAATTTTCATCAGTCCAGGAGCACGAAAGATGTCCGACGGAAAAACTTTAGCCTCGTCTGAGACCGTGTAGGGGTTGATATCGAAACCTTTTTCTTTGACCTTCTCGATTGCCGAGAGAATCACAGAATCTTCAATTTTTGGCGCCTTTTTTTGTTCCGACATCGATAATTCCATAACTTCTGCAGGAGTCGATAGAGCAGTATAGCTTTTCTAATATCTTTTTTCTTCCACTATATAAGAAAATATTGCTCAAAATGGCGAAAACTTATTGCATTAAAAACACGAGGTTGTAAGGCATCTTGACTTGCGTGAGGTTAAAAATCACAGGGCGTGTCCAGGGCGTGTTCTATCGACAGTCCACTTGTAAGGAGGCGCGGTCGCTAGAACTTTTTGGCTGGGTTAAAAACAATATGGACGGCTCGGTGGAAGCTCTAGTTTATGGACCGGATGAAAAGGTGCAAGAACTGATTGCCTGGTGTCAAAAAGGTCCCCCCAGCGCAAAAGTTGAATCGGTAGTGGTAGAGAAAATCGATCAGGACCAAATAACTGATTATCTGGGCAGGTTCGATGTAGTTAGCTAATAAACCTCGAGCCCGGTCCTTCGAAAAGCTTATAGGCTTCTTTGGCGTTTTGTGACGCGGTTCCGTCGGTTTCTAGAACCATCAAACTGATTTCGCTTGGAGCTTTGTTTCCGGTATTGGGTTCAGAATTTGTCTCGACTTCGCTTGATGTGGGCAGAGCCCTATCATCCTCCGAGTCTAATTCAGAATTAGATTCAGAGGCGCTACGAGATTCTTCTGTTCGTGGCGCCGGAGCCTGAGGTGCAGGTTTTGGAGCTTGTGTTTTTGGAGCGACACTTCTTTGAGTTTCGTCCACCACTTTTACCTTGACTGTGATGGTATCACCAGTGATGTCTTTGTAAGCTTGAGAAATGTGGTGCGATTTCGACTCGATTGTTTTCTGGAAAAATTCCTTTCCAACGCCAAGGTAGAGAACATCGTTCTCTTGATTAATTGGAAAGGCATGCATATTGACCACGCTGTAAGCGGGAATATTTCGTTTTTGCAATGCATCGAGCACTCTATCCCACAAAACATCGAGGTCGCCATATGAGGTATGCGATACAGATGGCGATACTGGATTAGGATCAGGAGCAGAAGCTGGTGCAGTTTCTGGTTCTTGTGCTGCAGGTTCGTGTGCAGATTGAACTGATGCAATGGGTAATTCGTTCAGATCGGGCTCGATAGTGATAGTGATCTCGCCTTCTTTGGTTTCGACTCTCTCCATCGTGACCACTGACTGTGTTGGAACCAATGATTGAGCTTGTGCTTGCGTGTGAGCCTGCATCGCTGGTGGTGGCGATGATGGTGCTTGTGGCGATAATTGAGGTCTTGGACGACTCACCGCGTGTGGTGCAGGTGCAGGAAAATCTCCGCCCTCTATGCGGCTTTCTAGAGCTTCGATTTTTTGTGCAAGTTCGTTGACGTCTTGTATGTCGTGCCTGTGGCAGATAGACAAAAGACCTATTTCAAGCGTCATCACTGGCAAAGAAGAACGTTTGACCGATTGCTCCAGGCGCTCGAGTTGTTCGACTATTTGTACCAATTCAGGTGACTGCACGCCATTTTTCACTTCAGTCAAAATGCCGTCAAGGTAAGACTGTGAGCCGCTCACATATTTGCCCAGTTCGGCTGAATCTTTCACGCTCAAATAGGAACCTTTGACCAGATTCAAAAAGTGTTTAGCCAGTTCAAGTGCTATTAAGGAAGGTTCTCTGCCTTGTCCAAGCAACTCGTTAACTGCCTGAGTGACCGCGTATCCATCACCCTGTACAATGCCCGATCCTAAAGATAAAAGCAGGTCTTCTTGCAGAGCGCCTAGCAAAACCAGTAAGTCTTGCGATGTAATTGGTTTTCCTTCGTGAGCTAAAAGGCTTGCCTGATCGAACAATCCAAGTGCATCGCGAAGTCCACCACCCGAGCGGCGGCATACAAGCTGGATTGCATCATCAGTTATATTGATGTTTTCAGCCTCGGCCACTTTGCGCAAATGTTTTTCGAGTTCGGGCTGATTCGCCAGTCTGAACATGAGACGCTGACAGCGGCTCAAAATCGTAGGCGGTACTTTGTACTCTTCGGTGGTGGCAAGAATGAACACCACTTGCGGTGGCGGCTCTTCGATAGTTTTGAGCAGAGCATTGAATGCCTCTTTGGTGAGCATGTGGCATTCGTCCACTATATAAATTTTGTATTTTCCGCCCTGAGCTGCAAGCGGCGCGCGCTCAATCAAACTGCGAGCATCATCTACGCTGTTATTAGAGGCGGCGTCGATTTCAAATACAGAAGGTGAGGAAGACGCTGCAATCTCTATACAAGAGGGGCAGGTCAAGCACGGGGTAATGGTTGGACCATTATCGCAATTTAGACTCTTGGCAAGAATTCTGGCGCTCGACGTCTTGCCCGTTCCTCTTGGACCTGTAAAAAGATAGGCGTGTGTGATGCGAGAATTCTCAAGGGCATTGGTGAGAGTTTTGACAACCGAACTCTGACCGACAAGCTCTTGCAGAGTTTGCGGTCGGTATTTGAGATATAGCGGCTGGTACTTGGTCACCGACATGACCTATATTCTACCTGTTTGTGCTTCTCTTATCTTCGTTTGAAGAATATCTATAAAAACTTAAATAGAAGTACGCTCGTTACGACTGGTGAGCCACCACTCTCCCCTCTGACAAGCTGGAAGCTGACCTGGCTCACTGGGTATACGTAATTTTTAATCATTTTTCTTTCGTTTGTCTTAGAGCTGTCTTTGACCTGAGGTTCTTCTAAAACGAAAGCAGGCTCGCCAAAGCGATTTTTCATCACTGCCATAGTGTCTGCCAGACGGACGTTAACCGCGTCTGGGATATATTTGTCGTCGAAAATGCGTAGCGCTTCCACCTGGTTTGCTCTGGAAAATATTTGAAGAGTGGTCCGCTCGCCTTTGGCTGTTGGTTCTTGCAGTGACCAGACAAGCCATTCTTTGTATTTGAAACTTTTAAATTTGCTTTTGTCAGTGCCAAATTGCGACTTGAGATAACTTCCAACATCGTTATTAGAGGCGCCAAGTTGAAGTCCGGCTATGCCGAAAACCATGCTTGGTGGATTATAGGCAACTATTTGCTTTTGATCTTTGGAACTTTTTTTCTCGTCGTATTCGCGAATATGTTTGTAATAAGCTGGCTGTTCGAGTTTAATTACCTGACGTTTGGCATTTTTTTGACCACCTGGAGCATATGATTCTTCAGCATCGGTCATGCGACTCAATTGTTCTTGATTTGCTTCTTTAATAGCTCCTACAATCGTGCGCATCGCAGTTTCGTTTTTCGTTTGAATAGATGAACCGGATGAACCTGACGCACTGGAGCCTGCACCATATTCGGTTATACGAGGTGCATTCGAAATGACTATTCCTCTGGCAGGTGCTGCGTTTGAAGCTTGACTGGACTGAGGTTCGTAAGAATTTGCTGCTCTGTCCAGTTCGTCAATGGTTTTGCTGAGCTGATACATGCGAGTAGAGCTGGCAATCAGATTGTCCGCTTTTTTCGCTTTGCCCATTGATACCTGACTAATGTAATTCTGATTGGCAGCGCTTTGTCGGCGTACTTGCGGACGAATGGCAAGGGCGGGATCGGTCAAATTCTGTCCGAAGATTTGATTGGGCACGCTTTCTACAGGTGGTGGCGGAGCATAGCTATTCATCGATTGTTGTTGCATGGCAAGAGCCGGTACATTGCCGATTCTCTGCAAAATTCCAATCAGAAGTTTCACTCCAGATTCAGAAGATACGTCTACTTTAGGAATAGACACGGTCTTTTTTAGTTGCATCGATTTTTTAGTTGATTTATCTTGAGCATGGGCATCTGTAATCCAGTAATTCTTGGAACCGAACGAAAATACCAATAGTGGTACCACTATCAATACTTTCAAAAATAAATGCTCGGATACTCTTTTGAACATTCGTCAGTTCGTCCTGGCCTGCGATCCCATTAGTTTGCTTTCCCACTCTTCAAGCTCAGATTGATTTATAAGTCCTCTCTGCAGGGACAAATACACGGCTCTGCATCTTTGATTGAATTCTGCTTCTCTCGACTCGCTTCTGCCTGGAATGCTGAGTTTGGAATAAAGCGACTTCAATCTTGATTGTACTGCTTTTTCGGTTAAATAAAGTTGACGCGCGATAGCCGAGTCTGTCATTCCAAGCGCGATACAAATAAGCGCTTCGTATTCTGCGGCAGTTAAGCTCTGAGCTCGGTTTTGAGTACGTTGTATAACCCGAGCAATACCAGGATGAATCCAGCAATCCCCAGAGAGTACAGCTCGGGCTGCTTCGAGTACTTGCTCGTTCGATGCGTTTTTGAGCACGTAGCCAAATGCACCATCGGCTGGAACAATTTTCCACAACTGTCTGACATATACTTCGTCTGAGAAGTTGGAAAGAATTATAACGCCGATTTCTGGATGTTCTTTCAAAATTTGCTCAGCTGCTTTAATCCCGGAAAGGATAGGCATTTTGATGTCCAGAAAGACCAGTTGAGGACGCAATTTGCTTGCAAGCTCCACCGCTTCCTGACCGTTCGTACCTTCATGAAAAGGACCATGAGCAGACAGCTCGTCGCAAAGCAAGTCTTTCAACCATTTGCGGTCTCTTTGTTCGTCATCTACTAATAGAACTGTCATTTATTTTGTCCTCAACCTTTTAGAATGGGAATTTTGAGTGTTAATTGGGTGCCTTGTTCAAATTTAGTTGGATTTGGTTCGGACCAGTCTACTTCGGCTCCGATGAATTCGGCACGCTGCCTGATATTCAACAATCCATGCGAGTCTGCGCTTACACGTTTTTTGTCCATGCCAATGCCGTTGTCCACGACTCTTATCACTAGAAATTCGTCTTCGGGTTTGATTTCGACTTCGACCTGGCTGGCCCTTGAATGTTTGCCTACGTTGTTCAAGCCTTCTTGAACTATTCTGTACAACTGTAGTTTGGTATTTTCGCTCAGCTCGTTTTCGCTGTTGTCACCAGCATCGACAAAGTTGGCACTGATATTGGTGTCGCGCTCGAGCACGTGAAGAAGATTTTCCAATGCTGGTCTGAAGCCCATGGTTTCGAGCACGGACGGGTGCAAGTCGTTTATGACGCGACGCATTTCAACCAGAGTGTTATCTAGTTTGGAGCGCAATTCAATGGGCAAATTATTGTCTGGCATTTGTTTAGACAAGTCGTCTGCAATGCGTGCGGCTGAAGACAGCGCAGGAAGTGTTTCGTCGTGCAGATCGTTTGCAATGCGTCTGCGCTCTTGTTCTGCTCTAAATTGCATCGTTTCGCGAGCTTGCGCAAGTTCTCTGTTGCGAACACGTAAGTCTGTGTCGAGGAAAATAACAGTTCCAAACACGTAAGCAAAACAAAGGACCGCAAGGAGCGGCGTAACTACGAAATTGATTTGCAATAACTGAAAGAGGACTTGCGAAAAAATGAGTCCTGAAACACCAATGGCAAGAAAGGCATAACTTCTTTTTCCTAGCGGAAGAACGGCTGCCAGAGCGCCAAGCAAACCACCCATGAAAACGAGCAAGTGGTGATACCAGTTTTTGGAAAAACTGTAGATTATCTGGTTCTTGTGAATAGTATTTATTGCGTCGGCTTGTATTTGAGCGTGCATTACGTTTCGAGCCAGGGGGGTGCGAACTTTGGGTGTGTTGTCTTGTTTTTGAGTGTATTTGGTTCCGATTATCACCACTTTGTCCTGAAAGGCACCGGTGGGAATCGCTTTACTGTTATTGTTTAGAATGTCCCTCGTTTGATAGGTATCATATTTGGTGCCGCGAAAATTTATATAAACGGGCAAATTGTCTGCTTTATACTTAGGAATTTGACCAAGGGTCGGACCTACACCAGCTTTACTTGTTAAAAGCCCGGCAACCACTTTGGGTAGAGGTTCGTACAAAGCGATGTCGCTTTCATATTCTAAGCTTTTAAAATCAAAAGCGGAAGATTTATCAAGGTCAGAAACCGCGTCTGTATCCTGGTTATATATAGGTAACTGACAAACCAGACCATTCGTCTCCTGGACCAGAAAATCGTAAGCACAGGCGCTTGATGCCTGACGCAGGTCCATCGAGGGAAAATCCGAGGGGTCTTCCAGATTGCCTAACAAAGCTAGCACTATATTCGATCGATATTGTCTGAAAACCTTGACAAGGCGCGGGTCTGCTTTACCTGCAAGATCTAAATCGACAACAACTAGAAGCGGATCCGACTGCTCTATCACAGGTATTAGTCTGGTCAGAACTTCTTGTATTGGATTAGGTCCGCCTTCGCTCGATTCTTGCTCCAGGTCGAACTGGTCGTCGTCATCGTAAGAAACGATGACGATGTCTTGCGATTTGGGGCGTCCAAAAATTCTCGAGTTTATGGTGTAAGCGACTTTATAACGCCATTCGAGCAAGCTGTGCTCTATCGTGTCGAGTACGGGCGATTCGGCTAAAAGTAGGGTAGATAAACAGCCTGCCATGGTTCCCCAGAACAATCTTTGAAAGAGGATACCTTCCATCTGACCAGAACCTGAGCTAATTCCAAGTCCGGTCCCGGGATTTTGTCCAGAACCGTTTTTTGCCAGAATCGATGCGGGTCGAACCCAGGCAGACAAAGACCTCAAGATACCCATTTTTTGAGCAGACCTCCTGCTCCAAGATTAGTCTAGCTTTAGGGGGATGGCAAATCCCCAGGGGGAAACAACTAATAATACTAGGGAAAATACTGAATCTAAAGCCAGGTTGCCCACGCATACAAAAAACAGCTCGTCTTTTAAGCTGGAAAGGTAGGAAATTGCAAAAATGATGCACAGTGCTGGGAGGCAGTATGCGTAAAATCTTTGGATTAGCCCTTTCGCTTGGAATTTTGACCCTTCAGGCACCTATGGCAGAAGCAACTGGATTTCTATATGTAGACTCTGCTTTTCACTCTTTGCCAAACGTGCGTATACCAATATTGCCGACAAATCCAAGAGACCCCCAGACTCGCCCATTGCTTCAGGGCTCGGTGCAAACTGGGGTTTATCTTGATGCTCAGGATATAAAAGTAGATATATTCGATCAGGTTGCCAAAACCTATATCAAACAGACATTTAAAAATGATACTGACAAAGTATTGTCTGGCACCTATTTATTTCCACTGCCTGACGATGCCACTTTTAGCTCTTTTTCATTGCACATAGATGGCAAGCCAGTAGAAGGAAAAATTCTGGAAAAAGCAGAGGCCACTGCTCAGTACGAAGCTATCGTACGTAAAATGATCGACCCTGGCTTGCTAGAATACGCCGACTACAAGACAGTCAGAGCGCGCATCTATCCTATACCTGCGCACGGCTCGAAAACAGTCGAACTTGAATATACTCAACTTTTAAAATCGAATGGTGGCATCGTCTCGTATAAGTATCCGCTTCGCGCCACCAATAAAGATGCTGTGTCCGAGACCAATTTGAATGTTTCTATAAAAGGTAAACAAGGCATTCGCACAATCTGGTCGCCCACTCATCATATATCGATGACTCGCAAGAACGAGCATCAAGCGACGGTAACATTCAACGAAAAGAATGGAACTGACGAAAAAGATTTTCTTTTAAGTTATGTTTTGTCTGCAAGCGAACTTGCCACCAATTTGCAATCGCACAAAAAAGATGGCGAAGATGGTTATTTCTTGCTCGCTATTTCGCCACCAATTGCAAACAAAGCAGCAGTGGCAAAAGACATTGTCGTAGTTGCTGATACATCTGGCTCGATGGCTGGAGAATGGCTTGAGCAAAGCAAAAAGTCGCTCAAATATATCGTCAATTCTCTCAATGCCGGCGACAGATTCAATATAGTACAGTTCAACACAGATGCAGATGCGTTCGAAGACAGATTGCTTGAAGCCACCAAAGAAAATAAAGCTAAGGCAATTTCTTACATCGACGATTTAGAAGCACATGGTGGCACTAATCTGGCAGATGCGGTTTCGCTTGGCTCGTCCATGTTCCAGTCTGCAAGTAAAAGACCTTCTTACATGATTATGATGACTGATGGCGAGCCTACAGTCGGTAAAACCGGTCATAAAGAAATTGCTTTGTTGCTTGCAAGCAAGCCCGATATGCGAGTTTTCAATCTGGGAATCGGTTACGACATAAACACTCAATTGCTGGATAAAATTGCAAGCAATCATCACGGAACAGCGCAATTCGTCGAGCCGGGTGAGAATCTTGAAACCGCACTTTCTGGTCTTTATGACAAGATTCGAAACCCCATCATGTCTGATGTCAAAATTTCATACGAAGGTATTACAGTCAAAGACGTGTATCCGCGTTCTGTCAAAGACATGTTCGCTAACACCCAAGTAATGCTAGTGGGCAAATACAAAGGCTCGGGCGAAGCAAAAATAAAAATTGCTGGCACCGTGAATGGTGCAGTGAAAAATTTCCAGTTCCCTCTTTCTTTTCCTGAAAAAGAATTGCAAGCAAATTATTTGCCGCGACTCTGGGCGATGCGCAGAGTTGGTCATCTGACTGAAGTTGCAAAAGAAAATGGCAACACCCAAGAAATTGTCGATGAAATAATGGCATTGTCTCGCAAGCACGGTATCGTCACTGCTTATTCGTCTTATCTTGTGACTGAACCCACTGGTACCGCTATGGTCAATAATCGTCCACAACCAGTGCCCATGCCTATGGAAGCGTCTGCACGAGGAGGCTTTGCTAGACGCAGTTTTGTTGGCTCTCCAACTGGTGCAGGCGCGGCAGGAAGTGCTAAAAGCTCTCGAATAGCGTTTGCTCAAGCAGCAGCTCCTTCTTTGCCATCTACTTCGATGGGGCGTGCAACAGCATCGCAAGCCTCGGACAATATGTATATGGCAAGCGATGAGCGCCGCAAAGACGCTGGAGCCAGACAACTCCTTTCTATGATGGCCGATAAAGAAGAGACAGGAGAAAAGGCTGTACTTTTCAAAAAGGTTCAGTCTAAACTAAAGACTGACACATATGTGGAAGGGGATGGATCCTCTATATCGGAGACAAAAATTGTCGACGATAAGACTTTTCGACTGAAAAATGGCTCATGGGTCGACGATGCCCTCGCAGTTTTCAAAGGCAAAACTGAAAAAGTGGAATTTGCAAGCAAGCGCTATTTCGATTTGCTCAAAGAATATCCTGGTATTGCAAAATATTTGGCTGTAGGCAAGAGCGTAACGCTAGTCTTCAAGGGAACTTGCTTCAAAATCACAGGTGGCGAAGCTTAAATTCCAAAGTGTCTGAAAGTCTGAGGAAGCATCCCAAAAAGGTACTAATTTCTAAGCAACTTTAGCTACTGTCTTTTTATAGTTGTTTTTGAAAAAAGGAAATTTGACCCCTTAATCTCACGATTAAGTTAGGAAAGGGGCGCAAGTTTCCTTTTTGCAGGTATTAAAAATTTTAGACATAAGCGTTCAGAAGTTAGATTAACGGATACTTTGAAAAGAAATCAGTGCACTTTCACAACTTGCTGCATGCCGAAGGGAAGCTTGCGACCAGATAAGGCTTTGGACCGGATTCTACAAACTGCAATCTGCAATCTGCAACCAAAGTGCCATTTGGTATTCCGCTTATATAGATAAGCAATTCTCTGGTTCGTACAGGTTTTATTTGGCTTCCATCCAGTTTTTGCCTGAATGAATGTCTACTTTTAGTGGCACTTTGAGTGGTTGATTCATTTGCATGCAATCGACTACGAGTTTTTTGACTTCGTCTATCTCGGCATCGGGAACTTCGAGTACGAGTTCGTCATGGACTTGCAAAATAAGTTTTGCTTTCAAGCTTGACTCGCGCAATCTTCGATCCAGTTCGATCATTGCAAGTTTAATCAGGTCAGCTGCGCTGCCTTGAATTGGAGCATTGCATGCAGCACGCTCGTCTTGGCGACGCAACATATTATTAGGATCGTTCAAACGTTGGAAATAACGTTTGCGACCCCAGAGAGTAGTTACGAAGCCATTGCGACGGGCTTCTTCGATAGTCTTAGAAAGAAAGTCTTTCACTCGTGGATAACGACTGAAATATTTATCAATGAATGCCTGGGCTTCTTTGTTCGATATGCCTAGGCTTTGCGCAGTAGCAAAAGCACCTTGCTGATAAACGAGAGCAAAATTCAAAGTTTTGCCGGTGCCACGCATGTCCGATGTTACGTCGATTTCGGCAGCGTCGAAAATTTCCATCGCAGTTCTTGAGTGGATGTCTTGATCTTTTTCAAAAGCATCAATCAAGATTTCATCTGAGCTCATGTGACCTAGCATGCGCAATTCGATTTGCGAATAGTCGGCTGATATGAGCGAGGAATTTTTGTCGCCGGCAACAAAAGAACGTCTGATTCTTCTTCCCAGTTCGGTGCGAATAGGAATATTCTGCAAGTTGGGATTCGAGCTGGACAATCGTCCTGTCGATGCAACCGTTTGGTTGAATTCACCATGCAATCTGTGGTCGCGCTCTAAAACCTGTTTTGGAAAAGAATCTACATAAGTCGATTTCAATTTCGACATGTGTCTGTATTCGAGTATTTTTGAAATAATTGGATGCTCGTTGATTAAGCCTTCGAGTACTGAAGCATCAGTCGAGAAGCCAGTCTTTGTTTTGACTGATGATTTGAGACCAAGCTTTTCGAAAAGTATTTTTTGCAGTTGCTGTGGACTTCCAATATTGAAAGCACCGTCTGCAAGAGCATAAATTTCGCCTTCAAGCCTTGTGAGTTCGCTTGAAAGTTCTTTTGAAAAAGCGCTCAGATATTCAAGATCCAGAGCAACGCCGTTTTGTTCTACTCGCGATAATACTGCCGAAAGCGGTATTTCCATTTCATGCAAAAGATAGTTTTGCTCTTCATCCATGATGAGCGAATAGTAGCGAGCCAGTTCTAGACTCACTCTTGCATCATCGCAAGCATAGGATGCAAGTCTTTCGATTGGAACTTGATCAACGGTTACTTGCGATTTGCCTTTGCCCAGAATATCCAGTTGAGGCACCATCTGGTGATTGAAAACGCGGTCTGCTTGTTCTTTCAATCCATGCTTGTTGTCTGGATTTATGATGTAACTTGCAAGCATAGGGTCGAATGAAACAGGAGCGAATTCGATATCGTATAACGAAAAAACATTCTGCTCGAACTTGGCATTGTATGCGACTTTACCTACTTCTTTAGATTCGAGCAAAGGTTTTAAAATTGCCAGAGCCTCATCGTGGTCCATTTGTCCGATGGCAGAAATTGTCTGGTGACCAAGTGGTATGTATGCCGTGTCGACAGTGTCGCGCTTAGGACCTTCGTTTTCAAGCCAGGCTAAAGAAATTCCGACTATACTCGTGTTCAAGCTTTCAGCGCTAGTAGTCTCAAGATTGAGGCTGAATTCTTTTAGGGCTGCTAGTTTTTTGACCAGCTCTTGTAAGTCTTGTGGTTTTGAAATGATTCTTGGATTTGAAATTTGTTCAAGTCTTGGTGCATTAGGAAGCTCTTTGATCAAAAGAACTTCGGTCACCACTTCTACAGCTTCAGCCACTGCTACAGCTCCTCCACTAGATGGTGGTTCGAGCGTTAGTTGTCTGTCTTTTTCAATTTTGGTCGTATGAGGCGGACCATCGCCTTCTTCGTCTTTGATCATGCCTACTTCTTGAGGCGTGATTGGTGGCACTTCTATTTTATTGAGTGCCTCGATATATTTAAGTTCGAGCGCACCATTTTCTTCGACTGGAATGGATGCAAGTTTTACTAGTGCTCGGGGAATGCGTTGCACGAGACTTTTGAAAGCAAGACTCTTGAAATATCTTCCAGCTTGATTGATATCAGGCTCGTGCATAATCAGCTCGCCGCCTTTGAGATCAAGGGGAACATTCAAATCGATGGTAGCTAGGTTGCGGCTCATATAAGCTACATCTTTGCCTGTTCTTAGCTTTTCGTTCAGAGCTTTTGCTGTGATTTTATCGATGTTGTCATAGATACCGTCTATTGTTCCAAAATCGGTCAAAAGTTTTTGCGCTGTTTTAGGACCGATACCTCTGATTCCTGGAATACAGTCTGATGTGTCACCGCAAAGACCTTTGTAGTCGATGATTTGTTCAGGCCATACTCCGAGCTTTTCGTGCACTTCGGCTCTTTGATAAAGTTTGAGTCCGGTTTTTCCTGGCATCAAAACTTCGACCGAACCGCATGTGGTGTCTACAAGCTGGAAAATATCCTGGTCGCCGGTTAGAACTACAACACGTTTACCAGCATCGCAATAACGCTTTGCTAGAGTGCCAATAATGTCGTCTGCCTCGAATCCGGGCAGTTCGAGCACGGGAACTCCAAGAACCTCTATCCCTTTCTTTATCAGTGGCCACTGAATAGCAAGCTCGGCAGGCATGTCGAGCCGGTTTGCTTTATAGCCATCGAATTGAGTGTGTCTGAATGTCGGAGTAGAAGTATCGAAACACACAGCGATTTTGTCTGGATGCTGGCGTTCGATGAGGTCGAAAAAGGAATTAAAAAATCCAAGTATAGCCCAGGTTGGCACACCGGTTTTAGTCCTCAATCCAGAGGTGAAAAGCGCGTAGAAAGAACGAAAAGCAAGTGAGCTTCCGTCGACTAAAACCAGTGTTTCCATATCTGCCATTTTATTGTCCTTGACTTATACGTGGACGTGGAGGGCCATAGATTTGAGTTATGGCTTGCTCGAGCGGATTGCCTTCGCAGGACGAGGGCATTTCTATTGCTAGAATCGAAGCTACAGTCGGCGCTATGTCAGCAAGCGATGCGTGCGATGCATATTTTCCGCCTCGCACACCTGGTCCACAGATGAGGAGCGGCACTTGCGAGTCATAACTGTAGTGCGAACCAAATCCAGTGCCTGTGGTGTCATTGCAAAAGACATGTCCAGGTTTGGTCAAAACGAACAACTCGCCGCTTCTTCCAAAATAATAGCTGCGACGTATTTTGTCTGATACTGGAGTGCTTGGCAGTTGGTTTGAATACAGTTGCCAGGCTGTGAAGATTTCGCCAATGCCTTGAATCGAGCGTGCAGCACGAGAAGCGATTTGCTCTACGTCTGGCTGGCGCAATTTGGCTTTGTCGATAGCATCGAGATTCAAATAAAGATTTGGCGGATCGAATGATTCGACCCAGTTGTCTTCACCTAATCTTTGATCTAATTTGGCTTTTATTTGATTTGCCACCACTTTAGGATCTAGCCGACCAGCTTCCATTCCACGCTCGTCCAGGAATTCGGGAATGGCAGGCGAACCGTGACTTGCGGTGAAAATAATCAAAGTATTTTTCAGACCGACTCTGTCGTCGATTGCTTGAAACAATGATGAAAGGCTTTGATCCATTCTCAAAACCAAATCCTGACATTCTTGCGAGTAAGGACCAAAGAGTTGAGTAAGACGCTCGCCTGCAGAAAGACCCAGTACGAGCAAGTCTGCATCTGAGTGATTGCCTAGCTGTTCTTTGTCTAGAGCGTCTTTTGCAAGATCGCAAATCATTTGATTGGCAAAAGGTGTCATGGCGAAATTGTCATAATAACCATCGCCTTCTTTGGAGCCGCCAGCAATTATGTGAGGGAATTTGCGTCCATCGTTTGGCATGATTGCTTCGCGCGGGTAATCGTCGCGAGTGGAAGCACCATATTCGGTTTCAGGCATCAAGCGTTGCCAGGGTTTGCCGATATAACGCTCGGCAAAATGTTGATCGTTGAAAGCGCTTATCCATGCTGGAATCGAAGAGCCGTAGTGTGACGAGGTCACCATATTACCCGAGCGTTTGTCGAACCAGAGCGAGCTTGTCGCAAGTGGTCCAGCCAAAAGCAGTGCGGCTTGTTCGTCGCCGCAAAGACCGATTACTTTGCTTCTGCCGTTGCTCGACAGTTTCATCTGGTCTCCAATAGTGGTGCCGTTCAGGGCTTTGGTACCGCCTGCCACTCCGTTTGCACCAACCATGCGATTGGAAGAGTCTTGAATAGCCGAGCGATAATCTTTTTTAGCGCGGTCATACCATTTGCCCGAAACAATGCCTGTGGTCCAGGGATAAGCACCGGTTGAAATGATTGAGTAACCGCTTGCAGCGTTTGTCGATGCACTGCGGTTTAAACAGTTGGTGAATTGGGCTCCGTTTTCTAACAAATAACGAAGTCCCGACGAATTCATCTTGTCGCCGTAGCGCGACAAGTAGTTGTATGAGAACTGATCTGCCACTATTAATAAGACCAGTTTTGGTTTTGCCGATTGGTCTGCTTGGGCTAAAAGTGGCAGTGTCGATGTCTGTACAAGACAAAAGACTAGTAAGAAAAAGAGTCTCGCGATTGTCAAGAGAGTCCCTCCAGGGCACCAGGTTGGAATGCGTTGAAACAAGCATTTTAACTGATTTAACGATGTTATTTTCTTCCTTAAATCAGCTTCAAATTACTTTGGAAATGCTGAAATATCGATATATCCTTGATATCCTCGAGTTCCGTTGTGTAAAAGCGGTCAACCGTTTTTATGAGTGGCTGGGCAAAGAGCCCGCCGCCAGCGTAAATTAGAGATTAAATTGGAGTGTAACTATCATGAGCGAAGCAACAGCGCTTATCAAAAAAGCAGTATTGACCAGCGTAGGAGCCACTTCTAGTCTTGACCGTATCAAAGGCGCCCTCAACAACGCAATGCAAGATGTAGTCAAGATTGGACAGGACCTCGTTGAAGAATTGGAAGAGCAAGGCAAAGTCAAAGCCGAAAATGCTCAGTCTTTTCTGAAAAACCTGCAAGATGAAGCCGGCAAAAAGACCGAAGTCATCGAGCAAAAGGTATCCGGCAAAATGAGCGGTTCAGTTAAAAAAGTGGCAAAAGACGTTGGTCTAGTCACACGCGAAGAGTATGAAGAATTGCTCGAGCGTCTTGAAGCGGTCGAAACTTCTTTGAATATTACCCACGAAGAAGGCGAAGACAAACCAAAGCGCTCTAAATCCAGAAAATCCCAAAACAACGCTGAATAGTTCTAAATCCTTTTAGAGCATATCTAGCGGAATTGGCGGAATTATAGGGGACTCTTTCTTCCAGGAAGAGTCCCTTAAAACTACGCCACTTTGGTCTTTCAAGTCTTTGACGATTGGTCTTCGCAACTGGAATTCGCCTGCCAATACACCTGTCGTCAAAGAATTCGAACCCTGGCGCGGGTTTAAGACAGGAGAAAAATCTGCTTTGACGAATTGCGCCTGACTTCTAGCTTCAAGTGGTTGACCGGGTTTAGCCTTACAAACGAGATCACGAACGCTTGTTTGCCAGTAAACATTCTTTTGCCTGGAGTAACTTAGAGGCGCATAGTAAAAAAGCTGGTCTTCGCTGACTGGAAGTCCGGCAAATACGTAGGGACTTTGATAACTCTTATAGATGTTGTCGCTGGTCAAAAGAAGACTCAGTGGTTTTGGACAATTTATATTCTCTTCTTCGGCTAACACCATATCAAGTGGCTTCTCGTCTATCTTGTCGTTTGTATTGAGAGTTTGCCAGGAGGAGATTACACTGAAATTTCGGTCTAAAAATCGACCACCGTCACTATCTTTTATTTTGACGTTCTTGGTGCTTTCAATCAGTTTTTGATCTGATAGTGGATACTGGCAGCTCTTAAAAACTTCTTTGCGATTAAGCAGAAAAACGCCTTGTTCACCAGATTGTGTGTCGATTCTGTGTAACCCGGCCCTGCATGTATTCAAGTTGTGGCTTGCCAGGTCGAAAGTACGAAGAATTGCAATCTGCGCGTTTCTTCCTGCAAGGCGAGCAGCTTTGAATTGATTTTGCAATTCTTCCATGCTCTTTTTATCTTGTTTCAAGATGGACTGGATAATCTCAATTCGAGAAAGCACGTTCTGGTCCTGATTTTTATTCAGGCTCAACGCTTTGAGTTCTTGTTCTTTTGCAAGCACTTCCATTTTTAAATTATTCAAGCGCGCATTACTATTGCCCATCACAAGCCGCGAGACTTCAAGCGTTTCGAGGGCGGCCAGATTGGTTCTGTACAGGGCATCGAGATAGTCGCCAATCAGTTTTTGATCATATATATTTCTGCCAGGGATATTTGCGTTTCCACTCACATCTATAACGATTGGAAAGGCATCGCCTGGAAGTTCTCTTAAATTTTCCTGGTATTCAAAGAGGTCATAGAGTCCTTTCTGCCAGTCTTGTTTGATAGCGTCTTTTTTAGCCGGTAAAAGTGCGTCGGTCAAAAGGCAACTGTTCACATTCGATTTCAAGAATGTTTGTCCATCGTTTATTTCAATGCTCAAGAGTTGTTTTAAATGAGCTGGGTCGATATTTTCTCTTGAATGATTTTGTCTCATCCAGTGATAAAGCGAGACCATAAGAGCCTGGTCTGGAGTTTGATTTAAAAGAGCTGTATTCGTTGCCGGACCCAGTTGCCCTCTGCCAGGGACCGGTCCGTTGGCTGCTTGATACCATTCGCCTTTCTGCGACCAGGTGTCGTGTTTTAAAAAGTCTATTAACTTTGCTTGCTTACAAAGACCTTGGGGGAATCGAAAAGAGTAACAAAGGCGCGGTTTTTTCTGTTCAGCAAAACCAATAGTGGCGCAGGTTTGCTTGATTATTCTCCTGGTGGCAGTGGTATTATCGCTTTGTTCTATAGTGGCTTCGATAAATATGGTCGACGGTATTACATCTGGTGTGACATAAACGAATTCTTTCGGCTCGAAAATTTCGGTTTTGTCATAATGTTTGTGAAAGAAAAAACGGCGTTCGCCACTTTCATTTAGTTCTACGGGAAAATTAGTTTTGTAAAAACCAGACTGACTAAAAGGCTTTTGCTCATCACTTTTGGCTACTTTTATATGGGAAACGCCAGGGTCCTTTTCTTTTTGAGATCCAAAAGATATTTTGAGAGTGAACAAACGACTCGAAGCAGGAAGTCGCGACTTGTACTGTTCGCTTGCGAAATTTGTTATGCCACCATTTTCGCTTATTTCTTGTTGCAGTTTTTCTGCCAGCTTATTCTCTAGATCTTCTAATTCGTCCAGATCAAGCAGAATCATTTTTTCTATTGCCGAGCTTTGATTCTCTGATTTGGCGAACAGATAGGCGTTTTTGATTGCTGCTTTTATTTCATCCAGATCTGACATCGACAATTCACCAAAAGTTTCACTCTTGATTTTGATGCTGGATAACTGTCGAGATACCAGTTTCGCCGTCCTATCGAGCGGGTCTTCTTTTAATTGGGTCTGGCTGACTTTATTCAAAACTTGCATATAGAAAACGACAAGCACGCCCAGGGCAAGTGTCGATAGAGCAACATAAAGGGTCGACTTGTCTTGCTTTTCGTCTTTCAAGTTAAAAGGATCCGCCATCCTCTTATGATAAGCTAATCTTCTAAGATCTATAATCCAGATTTAAAACTATTTTGAAACCAATTTCCATCTTACTAATCTTTGTTTTGCAAATAAGCTCGCTTAGCACTGTCAGTGCTGTTTATTGCATGGATGAAAAGGCTCAGGTGGAAAACATTCTGGCTCTTGAGCGCACTGCACAGTTCAATAAAGCTCGCAAGGAACTGGATGTATTACTTGCAAAGAAAGAGTCTGACTCATTTGACTCCTCTGACTCGTCCAATTCGACTTTGCTTTTGCTTTCTGCTGGTCTCTACTTAAAAATGGGACAGAAAATGCTTGCTCTGATTGAGTTTGAAAAGGCTCGTAAGCTCAATCAAAACGACCCTTCTATTTTGATTGAACTGGCTCGTTTGCATCTAGAAAATTTCAGTTCTGACGCTGCTCTAAGCATGGCTCGACAAGCAGTCGTGCTCGCTCCTTCCAATATAAAAGGGCAGGAAATACTGATACTGGCTTTAATGGCAAATACTTATTATCAAGAAGCGAATAATCGTATGAAAGATTTGCTTATATTGCGACAAAACGACCCGGAAGTATTGCACCTTGCTTACCTGGTCAATAAAAGCAACGACAATTTGATTCTTGCTTGCGACTACTTGAAAAAGGCTATCAAGCTGCGACCAACCGAGCGGCATTGGCTTTTAGAACTGGCTGAAATTTATGAGTTGACCAATAAGCCAAAAGAAGCTTGTTTGGTCATAGAACACTATCTTTCACTCGAACCTGATTCAGTAGAAGGACTGAAAAAGCTTGCATATGTACTAGAACACTCACTCCACGACTATGCGCAAGCTCAAAGCGTTTATGCAAGAATTTTGAATCTGGATCCACTCAATATGTCTGCTCAGGCTGGACTCAGTCGTTTGGAAGTTAAACAAAACGACTTTTCAGCCAAGCTGAAGCGCGCGCTTCAGAGCTTCTGGGCTCAATTGATGTTGTGGTTTCAAGTCGGTTCGCCTAAGCAGGAACAGCTTTACTGAGCACTCTTTTGGGTCCGTGAATCGGATCTTCGATAATGATTGTATTGTCGCGTTTTGGACCGACGCTCACGATAGCGACCGGAACGTCCAGTTCTTGCTCGATGAATTCCAGATATTTCTGGGCGGCATCGGGCAATTCGCTGAACTTGCGGCAATTGACCGTAGATTGTTTCCAACCTTTGAGTGTTTTGTAGACAGGCTCCATCTGGGCAAACATGGCACCGATGCTGGGTAGATCTTTGTAGACTTTGCCAGTCTCTTTGTTTTTGTATTCGATGCAAACTTTGATTTCATCAAAGCCATCGAGTACATCCATTTTGGTGATTGCCAGACAGTCGAGTCCATTGATGCGTACTGCATAACGTCCAAGTACCGCGTCGAACCAGCCACAACGACGTGGACGACCGGTCGTGACGCCGACTTCGGCGCCGATTTCGCGAATACGCTCGCCTTCTTCGCCAAACAATTCGGTTGGGAAATAACCTTCGCCAACACGAGTCATATATGCTTTGGATACGCCGATTACTCGGTCGACGATGGTGGGACCAATTCCTGCTCCAACACAAGCGCCGCCAGCAGATGGGCTAGAGCTTGTGACGTAAGGGTATGTGCCGTGGTCCAGGTCGAGTAGAGTGCCTTGTGCACCTTCGAACAAGATGTTTTTACGATCGCCTACGGCTTCGAAAATGAGAGCTGATGTGTCGCAAACATATTTTTTGATCTTCTTGCCGTATTCTAGATATTCTTCCAATATCTGATTAACATCCAGTTGGGGGAGGTTGTACATGCGTTCGAATAGAACGTTTTTGCGCGGAACCATCCATTCCAATTTTTCTTTCAAAACTGAAGGATTGAGCAAATCTTCTACACGAATACCGGTTCTGGCGCATTTGTCTGCGTATGTAGGTCCGATTCCACGCTTGGTCGTACCGATTTTCTTGTCGCCACGGCTTTCTTCTTCAGCGGCGTCAATCATCAAGTGATAAGGCATGGTGACATGGGCAGCTGTGGACATCTTGAGGTTGGAATCATCAAGACCACGGTCAATCAGAGCTTGCATTTCGGTCAAGAACGCTTTGGGGTCTATGACCATTCCGGGTCCTAAAATGCACTGCTTGCCTTTGTAGACGATTCCAGAGGGAATCAAATGGAATTTGTATGTCTCGTTTCCGACGACTACGGTGTGTCCAGCGTTTGCTCCGCCTTGATATCTGACTACGACGTCTGCGTTCATAGCCAGAAGGTCGGTTACTTTAGCCTTTCCTTCATCGCCGAATTGTGCGCCCACAACAACTACGTTTGCCAAGGTTCTAAATCCTATGTTTGCTCAAAACCAAGCTAGTGTAGGCGTCAAGCCAAGTGCTGTCAATTGAAAGGGTCTTATTTAGAAGAATATCTAAGTTAACTTTACTTAGAAAAAGGCTATTCTTTCCTTAGTATCCTTGATGACCGGTTCGGGTCGAAGCTCTATGTGGTATCGCCAGTGAAGTCACATTTTTCAGCGAACATAAGTCAAAAACAGCCACTTGCTGTGTCTTTGATTTCGCGCGCAATAGATACCGGACGTCTTGCAAATGCTTATCTGCTCACTGGTTCCAACCACGAAGACAAAGTAGAACTGGCTCTGGAAATTGCTTGTGTTCTCAATTGTCTTAATACCGAAAGTGATACCAAAAGTCAGAATGGAACCTTTTGTTTGATTAGTCATGGTCCTGACACTGTCAGTTATTGCCAGAATTGCCGTTTAATCAGTCAGGAGCGCCATCCTCAGGCGTATTTGCAGTTGCTGTCGCTCGACCCCACAAAACCAAATTCCAAAATTCCGGTAGAAAAGGCGCGAGAACTGGCATTCGAATTGTCCAAAACATCTCCTTTTTTCAGAGTAATCTGGATTGCTAATGCTGCTCAGGATATTTTTCACCGACCAGCGGCAAACAGTTTGCTTAAAACAATTGAAGAGCCTAAAAATCGCTGCATTTTCCTTCTGGCTGCGCGAAGCAAAGAGCTTGTTTTGCCAACCATTACAAGTCGAAGCCAGGAAATCCCACTGGTCCAGAAACAGGCGTCCATGGTGCTTTCAAACCAGGGAAATTTGCCTTATCAAAGCGAGTCGTACCAGAAATGGTCCAAAATGCCATTTTTTCAATGGGCTAAAAAGCGTCACCCTCACTCCTTCGAGACTGCGCGTCAGGAGGCACTAGAAGTTTCGAATTTGCTTTATAACGCCATGACCAAGCCCGATGACGACCAGGACGAAGACATCGACCCTTTGAATCAGCTCATTACGCTAGAGCTTTCAATTATCGGATCCAGTGCAGTGGGCGACCCTTATTTAAGTCAGTATTTGAGCGATTTGCTAAAACTGTCTCAATCTCTGCGAACACGCCTGCAAAGACACGTCAGCCAGAAAGCGTCGCTTGATAACTTTTTTATAGAGTGGCTCAATCTTAGAACTCAAGTGTCTGGAATTCTTGCCTAAAGGGAAATGAATGGTTAATAACTGATATATTTTCTGGACAAAGAGGAGTTTCTTCAGTGACAGAAGGTCAAGTACCAAACCCTGAATTCAAAAGTCCCGAATCCAAGGCGCAAGTGAGCATGGACGATGGCAACAAAGTAAACGTGGTCAAAGAATTGCTTTGTCCTCAACTGCTTGCAGCTCTTGTTGCTGGCGGACTGTTTGCCTATACCGTGATGAAGCCGATTTCCATGCCGGTGAAATCGAAGTCTCCCGCTATGCAGTCAACGGTTAAAGAAGAACCCAAAATAGAGGTAAAAGAAGATCCGACTTTGAACACAGACAAACTGCTCAAAGAAGTATCAGGCATGGAGCCACTCAAAAGTTGGGAAGCTGGAAAAACTACTAAAGCTTCAGGCGACGCCTGGAGTATTGCAGACAACAAAGACAATCGTCAGAACGTAAGACTCTTGATGGCTGCCGGAAACGTGCTTACGAACACTGGAAACGTTCGTGACTCGTGGAAGGGTTTTGCGTTGCTCGAGCGCACTCAAGCACTTGCACCTCAAAATAAGTGGGTTCGTCTCAACTATGCTCGTCAGTTATTCAAGCGTGGACTTGTCAAAGAGTCGATTCAGCAATACGAAGACTTGCTAAAACTGACAGAAGAAACCGATCCCAACTGGGTCGAGCCTAAGCTCGAGCTGGCTGATGTTTATCTGGCTGAAGAGCAAACAAAGCTTGCCATCAAGCTTTATGAAGACTGTCTCAAAATCAAACAGGATGATCCTCGCATCATCAAGCGCATTGGTATTGCAATGGCAGTAAGCGGCGATCAAAGAAAAGGTTATGACAAGTTTCTCAAAGGTTGTAATCTCGAACAAGACAAAATGGATTACTCGCCAGATATCAAAGCGGATATCGACAAGAATGGCGGTTTGATTGAATCTGCTATTACTGACATGCGCAAAAAGGTGGCGAAGAACCCTACCGATATTCCGCTTAGAATCAGACTGGGCAAGCTTCTAATCTGTGTAAATAGATTGAAAGAAGCTAAAGAGCATTTAGAAGAAGCTGCTAAGAAACGTGAATCTGTTTCCGAGATTCACGAAGTTCTCTCCGAAATCCTTTATCGCATGGGCAGTGCCGAAGAAGCTTTTGCCGAATTCGAAACTTCTGCCAGATTGCAGCCATTGAACAAACCAGCCTATCAAGAGCCTTATGCCCCGACAGAAGCCGAGCAAATAGAGGAAGAGAAGCTCAATACTACAGATCCGCCTGACCAAGAAGAGTCAAAAGAACCCGAAAAATAACTAGAGAGGGCTTGCGTTAGCCCGTTTGTCTAGCCAGGCGATAGTTGCTTTCATAGCGTCGTTGTCGACTTTGGTATCTTCGAAGACATAGTGGTCGCCATTTGGCAGATTCAAGTATTGTTTGTCCTTGGTAGCAAGTTTGTCATAGATTTTTCTTGCTCCTTCAGGACGCGATTCTCCGTCTTTTTCGCCTTGTACAATCAAGACTGGAGTGCTTGCGATTTGGCGGGCAAATTTCTTTGTTTTGTACATATAAAATTGGCAGGCCATGAGCTCTCTTGGCTCCAAATTCAGTCTTATTTTTGGGTCTTGTTTGAGCGCTTCTTGCAATTCTTTTTTAGGAGTTGCAAGCTCCACAAGCTTTTCGCCTTTGTTGAATCTCTTATTTCCGGCAATGAATCTGCTTGCCACCGTGGTGTAGTTATTTAGTGTGCCAAAATGCTCACCGCCTGGTGCAGATGAAATGATGCCCGCAATCAAATCTTTGAATTTGGCAGCTGCCTCGAGTACTAAGGCTCCGCCCATTGCTTCGCCAAGCAAGAATACTTTGGTTTGTGGTTCGCGTTTTTTCAGTTCTTCTGCCGCTGCTTTTATGTCGCTCAAAGTGTTTTTCAAATCCATCTGGCCGTCTTTGCCATATTTAGGATCGCTCCAGCCTCCAAAACCTCTAAGGTCCATGGAATAAACCGTATAACCTTCTTTGCTGAGGCTTTTGCCCAGGTCTTCAAATACTCCGTTATACATGCCAAGCTCGTGCAAGCAGATAATATTACCTTTTGGTTTTTCAGCACGCCACACCATGAATGGTGGCATCGAGTCGAGCAATTTGACTGGTTCGCCTGAAAGCTCGCGGACTACGCTTTGTGAGCGACTTTCGTCTTTGTCCTTTTTCGATTTAGCATCGAGGCTTGCCCCTGAGCCAATAATAAGTGACACTGCAATCAATAAAGAAATCTTTTTATGGGCGAATTTCAAAAGACGAACCTCATGTTTAGGATGTGCTTTAGATTTTAGCAAATCAAAACGCTTTTCTAGGGCTGGTGCATTTGATAGCAAGTGGCACATCTGCCCCTTGCCATGATTTTGTCACTGCAATGGGAGTTTGAATTTCAGATCTGTCTTTGAGAACTTCTTGCTCTACTTTCTGGCGCATAAATGAAAAGGCTTCAAGCACTGTTGTTTTTTCGCCTTTCTGACGCAGACCTTCAATCAGTCTGCGAGTGAAAACACCATTTGGATAAGTGAGCGATTCCCACGACACTTGGTCTGCTTCGCTTGAAGCAAGAACAATTTGACCTTTGCCAACTATATTTCCCATTGACTTGCCTGAAAGTTCGGGACTTCTAATCAGTCCTTTCACACCACTTGTTACGCCTTGCGACGACATTGCAATTCTTCTTGGTGCATCAGATGTAGTGGCAATATTGTCGAGGTCTGCATTTTGTCTGACAGCACCGCCATGGCAGACGTCCATCACGACAACCACTCTGTCTGATTTAATCAAGTCGCTTATGCCTGTGGTGAAAGATTGCATCGAAATACCAGTGAAGATGACGTTTTCTAGATTGGTTTCATAAGCGACGATAAAATTGGTATCTCCAATTTCTTTGCGCGATGATGTGCCATGACTCGACAAATAAATCACTACTAAATCGTCTTTGCCAGCTACTTTGGCAAGCCATTTTTCACCAAGATTCGAGACTATATTTTCTCTGGTGGCGTTTTTGTCCAGGAGCAATTTGACATGATCGGGCGAGAAGTGCGCTTCGTGAATCAAATAGTTGTAAAAGTCGGTAGCGTCTTTGGCTGCGTACTGCAAATTGATAGAACTGTCTTTGAAATTGCTCACTCCGACAACCAGAGCCCATTTGTCTGCTACAGGACGTGCGGCGATACTTTTGGTTGCAACATTTTCTTTGAAGATGCCGCGGCTTTCTTCGGGATTTCCTGAGTTTTCAATGAAACCAGGCAGAGAAGATTTAATGGCTTTTGCATTTGTGATGAATGATTTTGCCTCTTCGGTTTTATTTTGACTGGCTAAAGACTTTCCGAGGTTTTCCATGTCCCAGGCTACTTTTGCGCTTTTCTCACCCTCGAGTTTTTTGTCTAGTTCTAGTAACGCCCGAAAGTTTTCTTCCGCCCTGACATAGTCTTTGGAAAGGAATAAAACCTCCGCCAGTTCGCTTTGAGAATTGATTGTGTCTTCGTGCTCGTCACCAAGTACATTTTTTTGAATCTCGAGTGCTTTTTCAAGATTCTCGAATGCAGCTGTATATTCTTTTTTGTCTATTAATATTCTGGCTAAATTAGCCAGGTTTCGCGCATAAGCCGGATGATTTTCTCCAAGAGATTTCAGTCTTATTTGAAGACCTCGCTCAATCAAAGTCTGTGCTTCATCTAATTTGTTTTGATTAGATGCAAGCCAGGCTAGATTATTAAGGCATGCTGCAACATCTGGATGGTCTGGTCCTAGTTTGTGCTGAACAAGTTCCAGTGCAGCTTTATAAGGTATTTCCGCTTTATCGTATTTGCCTTGACGCAAATAAAGCATGCCCAGAGAATTTAAATCGAAAGCCGTGTTAACGTTGTCCGGATCTTTTTTGTCGATTGAAATTGCTTTGTTCAATAGTAATTCAGCGCGGTCGTAGGCATTGGTCTCAATTAGAGCCTGAGCCAGCTTGCGCAAGCATATAGCAAATATCGGGCTGTCTTTGCCATAAACTTTTTCTTGCATCGACTGACATTTTTCAAGAATTTTTATGGCATCCTGCATTTTGCCTTGTTGCGATTTGATATCTACTAAAAGATACATTGCTTCAGTCTGGATGCTGGTGTCATCAAGCTCCAGTACCTGGGTGCAGTATTTTTCTGCACTCTCGATTTCGCCTAGGGCGAATTTACTGCGTGCCAGTCCAAGAACTATGTGTGCTCTGTCGCGCGCTCTGGTGGCGGAATCGCAAAGCGATAGCGCTTTTGATAAACAACTCTGCGCCTGATCGAAACTAGCTTGACGTATATAGATATGTCCAAGCGCATCGAGACATTCTATTTGGAGTTTGTTTTTTAAACTAGCATCTGTCTTTTCAGCTTGAGATAGTGCAGTTTTAGCAAAGGCTATTGCTTTATCTAAATCTACTTTTTCAAGATAGACTCCTGCAATATCTAAATTGAGCGTGATTCGTGCTTCTTCTTTATTGAATGTTTTGGCTAGATTTTTGCCATCTATCAAACTCAGTGCTTCATTGTATTTAGAAAGAGCAGAATCAAAATTGTCTGTGTTTTTCAAACTAGCAGCAAGACTTGATAGGTCGTCCAGAAGCTGAGCTGTATTCTTTGATTCTCTGTCCAGGGTACAAAGCTTTTCTTGAATTTCAATTGCATCGCGTAACCGGCCTTGCCCGATGAGCGCGCTTGCCAATTTGCGCAGAATCGGCTCGAGTTTGGCATTAGTAGCTGGATCCACTGCCGTTTCGGCTTCTTTTAATGCAAGTCGGAATTTTTTTTCTGCTTCTTTATATTGTCCGACGCTAAGAGCCTTATCGCCAGCTTCAAGTAGAGCACCCGTAATTGATTCTTGAGCAAAAACAAAATTTGCATCAAAGTTCAGTTGAAAACCCAATGCCATCAATATTGAAAATGCAAATGTAGAATATTTTGCGCTCACGTATTTATAAAGCAGACTCAAAAGAAGCGGTAGCGACCAGAAATATAATTGTATCCTTAGTTTCTACCGCTTCTCATTCTTCATTAGGCGGATTTTTGCGCACTTTTATTGGTTTGCACTTTATCCAGAGCATGCTGATATCTGTTGGCGTGGAACTTCTCGACCATACCAAGTGCCTTGAATCTTTTAGCTGCCTGCATAAAGATATCTGCATGCTGCTTAGATTCGGCACCCTGTTCTTTGAATTCGGCCAAAGCCTCGTGATTGCCTTCTTCAAGCGCGACCTTTTGAAACTCTGGATACATCTGGTTGGTTTCATAAAGTTCGCCCTCGATAGCTAGCTCGAGCAACTTTTCGATAGTCAACTCGCCAGAAGGATAAACCAGTTCTAAATGCGAAAAAGCGTGTCCGGTTTCTTGATGCGCGGTTTCTTCAAACAATGCCGCAATTTCTTCATTTCCAAGTTTGCGAGCTATTTTGGCAAAGTACAGATATTTACGATTAGCCATGGACTCGCCGGCAAAGGCAGCCATCAAATTTTCTTTGGTTTTTGTGTCTTTCAACTTGTTGTTTTGGTCGTGATTGCTCATTGCGCGTCTCCTTGTATTTAATCTAATTGTAGAATAAGTCTAATTGAGTGGCAAAAAAATACTCAGTCCTGGCGGGTTCCAAAGAACACCACTTTATAACCGTCGATTTTGTAACGTTCATCGAGGGTAGCTTTTACTGGAGTGATGACTTCAGCCGGGATATCGAATACAGCACCTGTTTTAGTGTCTACGAAGTGGTGGTGGTCCGAGACATTGGCGTCGTACCTGCTTCTGCCCGGTTCTGTTACGACTTCTTGAATTACGCCGGCTTCGACCAGTGTTTTTAAAGTGTTGTAGACAGTCGCTCTGGAAAGAGAGACAGGAAGAGCATTTTTTACCTCATCGAGGATTTCATCAGCGGTGGGATGAGAGTGTGTCGAAAGCAGATACTCTGTAATAACTACTCTCTGGGGCGTTGGCTTGACACCCTTTTTCAGCAGTAATTCTTCGGCATTAATTTCGTGCATCTGATTCATCCTCTGTAATTAGACTAAGTCTAAACTTGTAATCTGTCAACCCCCGTTCAGATTATCCAAATCAAAATATAAAAATCCCTCGAACATCAACTGTCCAAGGGATTCAATTTGCCACGCCAGTTTTTTTCGGTCTAGTGCATTATTGCTCGCATCATTAATGCCTGAGTCATAGGTAGCGTCATCATATACGGATTGGCAAGCGGTCCAAATGCTGCCTTCATTAAGAAATAGGTGCCTATCGCAGTACCCGTCGGCACCGCGACCCCCATGCCCCCTTTCATTACCGATCCGACGGCGCTACCTACAGAGCTCATGGCTCCCCTAAACTTTTTACTTCCATTATTGTTTCCGCCATTGTGATAAGCCTCGCGATTTGCAGCTTCAAGTGTCGCATCGAACATTGCTTGCTGCTCAGGACTTCCAGGTGCACATTGGGTGGACTGCCCTTGCAAGCTTTCTTGCGGAACCTGGGTCTGCCAATCGCTTACGCCTGGTTGATTCTGGTTTTGTTGCATGCTTTGCATAGGCATATTTTGATTGTAATTACTGGCAGTGGCACCCATTTCAAAAGCTTGAGCGGGTGGAGCTTGTTGCATCTGTGCCTGTTCATATATAGGTTGTTGCATCATCAACTGAGGATTGACATTAGCCGAGCAAAACTGGCTAGCATATTGAGCGCTGCGCATTGCCATTTCGTCAGCTGCATCGTGCGAATAATCGTTTTGATAATCACCGAATTCTTGAGCCATCGCTTTTGGTGCAGCGATTATCGCTACTACAAAAAGGCTAGCCAGTAATACTTTCGTTTTCATCGAGATTCAGTCCAGTCAAGTGCATCCATCAATCTGTGCTTCATACTTGCAGTTTAGATTTTGCGTACCCAACTCACAATGGGGGAAGTACGCTTGATGCTACTTTGCATGCGGTTTTCACCACTATGTATTAGATCGATATATCGAAGCACTCGTAATAAGTAATATCTCTAGCTTTTCGGCTAGGTTCGTCGTTATTGGTTTTTAAGCGAACGCGATATCTGCCTTTTACTTTATATGTATGTGAAATCGTCTTTGTTGATTGACTGTATTTGTGAGCCGAATTTTTGTTTCTGGGTGGGGCTTCTTGTTGTTCTACACAGCCATCGCCCCAGTCGATGTAATATTCGAAATTGGGTGGCACTTTTTGTGTGAGTAAGAGCGTAGCTGTTTTTGAACCAGCTTTATCATTTTTTTTCAGTCTCACATATTTGGGGGACATCTGCAGACATCTATAAAAAGGATCTGAGTATTGTGGCTTTTGTTTGGTGCTAGATCCAAAACCTTCCACTACAACAATTGCGCTTCCTACATAGGAGCCCATCATTTCGTCGCTGGGTCCGGGCTTTAGTAAAGTTGCGCCAATATAGTAAGTACCTGGTTTGTAATAGGTGTGCGAAAGCGCTTGTGGAATTCTTGGATCAAGGTTTCCCTGACCTGTACCCCAGGTGAAAGAGTAGCTTGTATCAAACCCACCGTTTCTGCCGCGTTGCATTCTTGAGACCAGTTCTTGAGGTCCGCTCAACACCACTGTTAAAGGTGCTTTGCCTTTAAGCGGACTGACATTTAGCTCAGGCTGTTTGGATTTTGCCATTGGTTGAGCACAAGCTTGCCAGTTAGAGAAAAGCAATGTCACTGCTATGGACAAATTTATAGAGCGCCAAATCATCGGTGACATTTTATCACGCCAAATAAAAAGGAATTCGGTGATTGGTCCGAATTCCTTTTTTGATCATGGCAAAATCAGCTCTGAAGCTAGGTTTTATCTATTAGGGGGAAGGTAGATATCGTCATTTGAGATTGTCTTGCAGGACTTGATTGGTATTGCAAGACTAGCTCTGTTTGCCTAATGCCTGCTTACGACCTACCCTCTCTCCCAATAGTCTGAACTCTTACTTAGCGATTCAACTGATACCATTATCTTAGGGTGCAACCGTGTTTGTGGCATTGGCGACACACTATATTTCTGTTCGGGTAATCATATACAAAATCTCTTCCAGACTGCTTTTATCACTTGATAGTGGTATCACTTCTAGTACTAGTCACCCACCCAAGGGATGGTTCGTGCATGAAAAACGGGACAGTATCAGGATTACAGCCATATTATGGGTTTGCCTATACTGATATATAGGAATCCTTAGACATGGGCTGTCAAGCTCCTTGGGATAATAGTTTATACGTTTCAGATTAGGCCTTTGTGGACATTTAAAAGTGGGGGCGCAAGGGCCAGTTCCAAAAATATTGATAGGGCACCCAGATGACTTTAGAACGTGCCTATAGCGAAGAAGCTGAAGGCAAAAATGCTTCAAATAATGAGTTCGAGCAATTCGACCTTTCATTCGCCTATTCATTTAAGTGGGACAGACCTGAGCAACAAATAAGGGAGGCGCTTAAAGTGTTACTGTGCAATAAAGAAGGGGAAGAAATTCCCGAAATGGAAAAGGAAGCAGCCTTTGCTAAACAAGAAAAACGCGACTTGGCCAAGGCGCACATTGCGCTTGAAGCTGCAAGAATTCGCTGGTTACTTGCTATCAATCCAAATACCCCGCCTCCCGTGCTCGATCATTTGAGCCGCGAAGCTCCGCCATCACTGCTTGAGCGTATTGCCGAACATCCGCGTTCTCATTCGACTACTCTTTCGAGACTGGCGAATCATGAAAATCCACAGGTGAGAGCAGCTGTGGCTGAAAACATCAACGCTTCACTTAAAACTATCTGGAAACTCGTGAGAGACCCGAGCCCCGATGTTCGCATGCGTCTGGCTGAAAGCTATACAGTCCCGCTTGCAACACTTCGTGTGCTTGCAGAGGACGAAAATCCTTATGTTGCTCATCGTGCGCAAAACACAATGTTGCGTTTGATGAAAGAACTCACCGAGTTGCGTACAGCTTAAGGGCCATTAGCCCGTTGTCCAGGTTATGTGCTAGCACCGCGGTCCATGCACTATTTGTGTAATATCGCAGCCAGCACATGACCAGGGCGAAAAAGAATTGATTGACCCAGGCTAAAGGGCTTGGGTCAATTTGTATTTGAAAACTTTGATCAAAAATCATCAAATGACCAAGTGCAAAAAGTGCTGAAGTAATAAAGGCTCCCCAGCCAAACTGAACACCCAGAAATTTCCATCTGTTGCCAAGCGCTTTATCCAGAAAATAAAGCATCAAGCCACGATATAAAATTTCTTCTTCCAAGCCTGGCATGGTCAGCTGGAAAAATACAGTCTCGCGATCGATTTGCATTGGATCCATCTGATTGAATAATAAATCTATCCCTGCAAATAATGCGCCAACAAGCAAAGCTAGTCCAAAGCCTGATGGTTTATTTGGGATGGTCAACCCACATTCGTTCGCTTTTTTTGATCGCCAGATTATGAATGCACAAAGAATATAAACGAGCCCTTTTTGAATCCAGTTATAGTGCAGATTTGCAAGAGCGCTTGGATATGGAATAGGAGAAAAAAGAATTCCTGCTTGCATCAAATCGAGCGCAAAAACAGTAAGGCAAGCAAGAATAATTGCTTTCGATTTTTTATAAATTCCATAAATAAGAAGTGGACCTAGAGCTATTGCGCAATGAAGAGCAGTCGAGGCAAGCGCTATTTTTACTGCCGGAAGCGCCATTATCTTTCTTTGACCTGGTTGGGATCGCCTGCAAGCAGTTTATATGAATTTTTTTCGAAATCAAAGATCATAAAAGTGCACTCGTTATTGATATGACCTGCCACGAGCACTTTGTTGTTATTGAGAGGCAGAATCTTTTCAAACGCTTCCAGTCCAAAAATGCGGTCGGGACCTTTGCGAGTCCATTTTGTTTTGTTTTTATCGAATTTGAAAAAACCTTGGGTATCAGTTGCTACCATCACTTGATTTTGCTCGTTCAAAAACAATTTTTGAAATTGAGTAACTGGATAATCCCAGTTGAGCGCGACTTTTGCTTCATTTTTATCTGGATCTGGTCGTGTAATCGAAGTGATCACTTTTAACTGATTATTGCTTGGATCAACAGTGCAAATTTTGCCCGGGTCACCGTTTGGCAGTTTGTTTATAGTCCACAAAGTGCCGTCTTTATCGAATAATAAATCGACTACAGACTTATCTATTAATGTTGCGAACTTGCCATCATCCAGATTGATGCAAATGAGTTTGCCACCATAATGTTCGCGGTCTTCGCCTACATAGAGTTTGTTGTCTTGCATGGCAAAACATGAATATTCACAGCCTGTCGCATTGTGATTTTCGAATTCGAACGCAGGTTTGTCGTGAATTTCTTTTATTTTCCATGTGTACATCCATTTTGGATTGATTAATACTACGCGTTCATTGTCGCAAACCAGAACTGAATACAGTATTTCGGTATTGTATTTGGCTGAGTCTGGAAGGGCGATGAGCTTCTGTTTTCCCTCGACAATATCAAAAAAATAAGGTATTTCAGATTCCAGCGCCAGAGCGAATATGTGCTTTCCATCGGGAGTCGTGCACAAAGTCTGAATGCTGTCTGTGACAGCATCGAACGTTTTGCACGAGAGTGTGTCTGGGTTTATTCGATAATAGATATTTGTAAGTGCAAGGGCTTCGTCATTTAGTTTGTACAAAGCTTTGCAACGAAAGTTCGGAGAAAATGAGGCATTGACTTTACCTTCGAATCTAGGCGCAGTGCTGAAAAGAAAATAGTATGCCGAGGCACTCGCTAGCAGGATGGTTAATACAAGAAAGAATTTGACAAAACTTCCTTTTTTTGACTGCACTTAAAAATCGCCCTCTCTAACCTGTTTTGGATTTTTCTTGAGCGGTATTACAAGCTCTTGAGTTGAAAAAGAATCGTTAGAAATTGGCTCGCCTTTTGCGGCACTCATTTTTTGCACACTTTCTAACTTGGATAATTTAGCTGACCCTTTTATAGCTTTAGAGTCTGCATCATAATAATCGAACCACGGCAATCCTGCATAAGTATAATCTTTAGCAGACGGCGGCAGGTGCGGTGGCAAGTTTCCGGTTATTTCCGCCCAGGTAGTCGAATTTGTGATGTGCACAAAACAACGACTGCCATTTTCGAGATCCCAGTCGTCAATTTTAAAATCATCGTTATAGATTTCTTGTTTCATTTTGCCACCAGGCGCAAGTCCCATCTCTTCTACCTGAGCTGTCTCGTATCCTCCTCCGGATGGTGGCGCCATGCACATCGCCGGCATTGCGCCCCAGGACCCAGTGCTCAAGCTGCGATCGCTCATCATATTCATTTCGCTTTTAGGAAATAAGGCGTCATAACGACTGCCTTTCATTGGATACACTGTGATTTGCAAACCACCATGTTCGGCTTCGCCAGTAATTTGTTCTTCTGCTGTGTAACCTTCTCCAAGCGGCATGGCAACGAATTGTCTTATTTCGCCTTTCTTGATGCAGTAGCCGTCGAGCCACGGTTGTTTTGGCGAAACAACATAGTCTTGTGGATTCTTCTTAAGACCGCTTTTGTACTCTTCTCCAGTTACGGCATTGATTTTTCCGGTACAGATTTTTATCGCAAAAGGATAAGCGCTAGGTCTTCCTAGCTCAAAATGTCCGTTGAAATGAATCCACATAGCTTCTGATTGATACATGGGCAAAATGATGCCACCATGTTTCATCCATGATTCTGGAACGTTTTCTTCAAAATCGTCCACATGCACAAGCGGAAAGGATCCAAGACCAGGCGGCAGAGGATAAGTGCGATCGTCATCTGGAATGCGCAGTGTGCGCTGAAAGGAAATATTGAGCCTGGCGCAATGATGTACGCTTTGAAAGGAAAAAACAAGATCGTTACCATTTATCTCAATCATAAAAATTCTCCTACCCTTGTAGATCGTCGTTATAGTAATCGTGCCATTCAAGCCCAGCCTGTTGGTATCTCTCCCTTGTGAAAGGTTCATGCAAGGGTGCCTTTTTTGTTATCTCTTTCCAGACCAAAGGATTTGCAATATGAACAAAACACATTCTGACATTTGATGTATCCCACTTTTCTGATTCGCTTTCGCTTTGAAAAATTTGTTGGTTTATTTTGCCTCCCGGTGCAATTCCCATGGGTTCTGCGGAGTTTGCTCCCCACCGATCAAAATAATAGTCAGCAATATTGCGCTCTGCCCTCGGATAAAGCTGCTCATAGATTGAGGTTTTCATTGCATAGACCAGGATTTGTAACGTCTGGTTTTTATCTGGCAATCGCTTAGCGACAAATTGCCGAAACTCGCCTTCGCTTGTGAAGAGCCCGTTTAACCAGGATTGGTTTGGATAAGATAAAAAATCTTGTGGGGTGGAATTAAGTCCGCTTTCATTTTGTTCTCCTGTAATTCCGTTTATATCTCCTTGTAAGATTTTGATTGCAAACGGATAAGGACTGGCTCTCTTTTTGTCTCGATATCCGGAAAAGTTTATATACATGGCATCTGATTGATACATTGCAAGCATGATGCCACCATGTGTTTTCGATGTTGTTGGAATCGCATCCTCATAATCATCGAAACATGCCAGTTGAAAATGTCCTGAAGTAGGTGGAATATAAGGAAGTCTGACGTTGTCAGGTAAACGCAGTGTTCTTTTGAAAGAAATGGTCAAACGTGCGTCTTCATGTACGTCCTTAAAATTGAATATCAGATCGTCGGTTGTATTTACCATTCGCCATCTCTCACTTCGCGCACCAGCCGTAATACCGCTTTGTCGGGCATGTCTTTTAGTTCGCGAATCAAACCCGCAAACAATTTTGGTCTTTTTTGAATGATTTTGCTCAAATCGTCAGACACTTTGCCTGCAAGAGCAAGCAAAACGTCTTTGTCTTCTTCCAGTACGAGTGCAAGTGCTTCGATAGTGGCTTGACCGGGTGGCGGTTGCAGTCCGCGCTCGATTTTACTTAGATATGAGGGCTCGATATTTGCTTCCTGAGCCACTTTGCGCAGTGAAAAAATAGAAGGCTTAGCCTTTTGCAGTTCTTCTCTGCGATTGCGAATATAGTCGCCGAATTGACTCATACTGTGTAGTATATACTACACACTCCACGGCGTCAAGAATCGATTGGTTTACTGGCTTAAATCAAGAGCCTAGCTTGGGTTTGCCGATTTCCCAATAACAGCCAAACAATACTCTAAATGGGTTCAAATATCTCGTTCCCGAAAATGGGCTTCCTAAATTTACTGGTAGTCTGTTATTGAGTAGGTTTTCTACACGCATATCGCACGAATTGGGCAGATATTTGAACTTGTCTCGGATCGCTTGCGGTATTGTATAACCTGCGTTGAGACCAAGTATTGCAAGTGTTGGCGTCAAGCGTGGGTGCGGGCCAACGAGTGCTACATCGCGCAGATCTTGAAATCCCGTTGCAACTTGTACTTCGGGCAAAACCCACCATCCACTTTTGTGTCTGTAACCAATGGCAGTGCTCATCTGAAAGCGTTTGTCGTGGTCCGGGTGCTTTGGCAGTGCTTCGTAATCGTATATGCCACCAGTTATGGTTCTACCCCGATTAATATTGGCAAGTGCGACTGTACCAGAGAAGAATCCATAGAAGCCTGTACCGTCGCGTTTGGGCTTCAAGTCCATGCGTGTTTCTACACCTGATACTTCTTGTCCGCTTATTTGAAGACGATTATACAAAGGAGTGTTCCCGACTACGCCTGAATCACCAGAGTTTTTGAGGTTTTTGTAGAATAAATTTGCGCGCAATGCAAATCGCGGACCAATTTGTTGCTCGACGCTCGAGTCGACTAGATAACCTCTTGTTGCTTGAAGGGGTCTTGGAGTTCCGGCAAAAATACCGTTTTCAATTTCGTCGATACTAGGTGGAGTTACAAACAGGTCAACTGGTGGTGGTTGAAAAATTTGTGAGAAAGAGCCTCGCATCACAGTAGTTGGAGTAAGCACATAAGCAAGACCAAATCGTCCACTTGCTTGGGCATTGGTTATTCGCTGTGTGCCAAAGGGACGAAGTGAAAATGCCGGGGCATCGGGTATGGTGGCAAGCGTTTGAGCTAATTGACCGGTGCTTCCAAAAACACCATGGTATAGGTCAAATCGAACACCAGCATCGGCTGTCAATCTTTTCAGCCATCCAGTGGTTGGACGCCACGAATCTTGAATGTATGCGCTTTGTAGCCAGCGAAAACCTTTGTACATTCCCATTTGTTTGCTGAAGAACGGACTGATTGTGGTAGTAGTCGTTTCAGCACCTTCTTCTTGAGTCACGTTTATGATGGGGGTTCCTGTAAAAGGACTCATAGGAGCGCCATAAGCAAATCCATTTGTGGGGTCTACGTTATAGTATGTGCTTTGGAAATTGGTTCGAACAGGACGTACTTCGCTCAAAAATCCAGCTTTTAAATGGTGAGTATTTAAAATGGTTTTTGAAATATCACCTTGAGCGCCAAACACATAATTGAATCTATAGGCATTTGGAGCCAATGCTAAGAGTGGCTGTTCACCGTTTAAGACAGGTGTTGGGTCGAACACATTTCTGCTTCTGAAAGTTTCATAGTAGAAAGAATTGATCAATTGCAAATTGGACTCATCGAAGAATTTTTTATATCTGTGATTCCAACTCAAAATGGCGAAGTTCTGCATGTCTGTCTGATTCATGCGAACGCCGGCTTTATAGCTCGATTTTGAAGTAGGTACATTGATAAAACTCTGGTTGATTCCTACCGTCAATTTGAGTGTGTCATAGTCGGTCGGTAGCCACTCTACTTTGGTCAGTGTGTTTATATTCATCCTGCCGTTGTGAGCGATTCCCATTGTGGGTGGTGCCAAGCCCAGTGTAGTTCCTAGAAACTGACCAGATGATTCAACTCGCAATTTGTAAAGGGGGCTATCTGGATCTTGGCTTAATGCAGTGGAGCCGCTGTAGTAGATGTTTCCTGCCATCGGACTGCCGATTTGTCCACCTACATTTATAGAAGGTGCTGCCGCAACGGGTAGTGACTTCATCCGCACGACTGCACCAAGCGGTCCGCCACCATCTTGTGCTTGATAGCCACCAATATCTACTTGCATTGATTTGAGAGAGCGAGGAGTGAGGAACTGTGATTGCTGCAAAACCCCTGCGGCTTCTGGAAGTATTACTCCATCGAGCTCGTAGTTGACAGCGTTGTGCTCTCCGCGTGTGACGATATTGCCAAGCGTATCGGTCATCATCCCAGGCGTACTTTCAATCAGTTGGCGTAAGTTATTGCCAGACTTGTACTGAGTGATGATAGTTTTGTCTATGTTGGTAGTGCTGCCGATTTGTTCGGGATGAATCAAGGTGCGTTTGCCTGTGATTCTGATTATGTCGGTAGGCTCCAGATATTCGAGCTTCATATCTGTAGTAGAAGTTTGTCCAGCAACAAGATCGACATTAGTTGTATGTGACATCATTTCTTTTGCAGAAACAGTGATTTGCCATTTTCCTGGCGGTAAATTGTTGAACTTATATAGTCCGGTCTCATCGGATTCAGTTTCAAAACGCTTGTGCTCTGTACCTATTTGATGGATGACCACAAAAGCTCCACCAATAACTTCGCCGGTTAGATCTTTGACCTGCCCAGTCAAATTGGCAAACTTGACTGATTGTGGTGAAGCAATTTGATCTGGAATCTGAGTAGTCCGTTCATCTTGTTGCGCAATTATTGTTTTGCGAGGTGCGGCATCGAGCTTTAAGGGGCTCAGATCGTCTGCGGCTTGCGCTTTTGCGGCACTGCTCAAACAGACTGTCAGTGCTAAAGCGAACCTATATATAGGTTTGTTAAATGCGAGGGAAAGAGAAATCATGGTAAGAGGTACTACTTTTCTAGGGATGCCGAAATTAAAAATGGAAATCATTTCCATTTTAGATAAAAACGACTTTCATTTTCAAGTTGCTTGGGTTAGAATTTGAACATCGAAGGTCGGTCGAGTTTCTTTTTTCGGGGAAAGTCTGGTGCTGGTACGTATCTTTTTGGCTGTTGCTCTTTTTTTAGTGTCTGTGACACAAGTTAACGCTGAGCTGATTAAGACTGGTATTCAAGAGTCCACTGAATTCGTCGAAGCGGAAGCTTTAAGCGCACCTCAACCTGTTATCCCTTCCGAACTTTATGAAGAAGGAATGAAATGTTCTTGCATTGCACGTTTCACTATTTTAGATAGCGGCAAGACTAAAGTGAAAATAGTAGCTTCTTCTGGCAATCACGAAGTCGACTGCATTGCATTACGCACACTTCAAAGATGGATTTTCAAGCCTGCCATGCTTAACGGCAAGCCTGTCGAGTCAAATCGAAAAGTGAAAATCCATTTCGAGATCGAATAGTAATTGACTGGAAAAGACTGTTAGCCTGGCGCTTGTAAGTCTTTGAACATCACGATTGGAAATTCGCTTTGCTGGGCGACGTTTTTGGCAACTTTAGCTGCTGAAAGCAAAAGGCTTATGTCGCGACAATCTTCTGGCACGCCTGCAATGCCAAATGAAAGTGCAGCTTTTCTTTGATCCATTCCCATCATTAAAGGCGAGCCGTTGAGCACTTCTAGAATACGGTGGCACAAAATGGCTGCTGATGCGGTTTCTGTGTTAGGCAAAAGCAATCCGTAGTTGAAAGTTTCAAAATGCGCCATTATGTCTATAGAGCGCTTGAGATTATTGATTCGTTTTGACGCCTCAGCAAGAGCCTGCACTGGAAGCGGTTCTTGCTTGCCTATTCCTACCATCCACATATCGAATATCACCACACAAAACGGTGTGCCGAATAATTGATAGCGGTTGAATTCCATTTCTAAAAAGAACTGGAAAGCTGGATATGAAATGACGTTGGTATCAGCTCGTTTAAGCGATCTGAATATGTTGTCTATCGCTACACGGTCGAGAACAGTAGCTTGAAGCAGTTTTGTTTTGTCTGGTCTTAATGGCGTTTCGCGCAGCTCTATTAAGTCGCACTGCATCAAGTTGAACATCACTGGCACCCAGTCGCGCTTGGGCATTGGCTTTTCACGCAGGATATCGAATAAAGTCTGGTTGCCGTCTAATTTGACGTAAAAATCTTTTTGAGGTGCAAGGTCGTGTGGTGCAGCTGCTTTGATTTTTGCTTCGAATTCGGCTTCGCTCAAATTAGGATGTTTTTTGGCGAGATACAAATCCATTTTCAGTCCGCTGTTGAACAAATACCTGCTTTGATCGAGCAGTGTCACAGCTTCCATCAATATTCCGTCTAAACGTTTTTTGACTGTGCGCTGGTCTGATTTTTCGTCTTTGAAGAAAAAGAATTTTCCGGTTTCCCAGGTTACAAGCTCTGTAATAGCCAGGTCGCCTTTGAAATTCAAGCAAGTGGCATGGACTAAATCGCCACCATCGAAAAATAATTCAGATTGATTCATTTCGTCAGTGATAACTACTTTTCCTGTCATGCCGCCCATATTCATAGATTGAAGCAGTGTGGGAATCGGCATGTCTTCCAATTTTCCTTCCATCGTGGGCGCTTTTTGTCCCGACAGTGTCTGGAAAGATGGAAGTTTGTGACCGGTACTTTGTAATGACTGTAGACCTAAAAGTGACGTGCTGTAAGAGCTCGACATACCAGTATTGCGGTCAGAAGACTCACCAAGTAATGCAGCGTGGTCTATGGCATCAGAAATGCTATCGGTTGATTCGGAAAGAACCAGGTTCAAAATCAAGGCGACATCGGTAGTCTGATAAGTCCAGACTTCTACTTCGTTTCGTCCCTCACCAGTCAAGAGTTCCCAAGATGGCTCGAATGAATTCTGACGGCAAGAACACAATAGTCTGTAAATGAGTGGACTCTTGGGCGACTGCCAAGCAAGTTCACAAGTGCGTCCGACCTTCCCGCGTGACTGATCTTGCAGGAAAGCTATATCGTTCAAATTTGGTAATCGCTCAAACCGTCCCACTTGGGTAGTTTGACGTCTTTGATTATTGAACATGACAACCGTTAGTGACCATCTAAAAGGTTACCAAAAATCCAGCTTGTCTAGCACTTAAATGCGGTTTTTGTTTCTGCCTCTAAGCATTCTATTAAGTTCAGCCTGAATCTCGCCTTCAAATGAGAGGCTCAGTTGTTTACAGGTGTTTTCGATAACGTCGCGGCTTTGTCCCTGGCTGTCATACTTGGCTTGATTGTGAATGTTCATTTGCCAGGAGCCAGGTATGGTGACCAAATTCAGTGGCATTGGCAGCCAGGGGAAAAATGGGGTAACTGGAAAATATGGCAGATTCAAGAACGAGGCTAGTTTAGGCAGATTGAACAAATTCGGAGCCGCTTCATCACATCCAAGTGTGGAAAGTGGAAATATAGGAACATTCTCTTCAACTGCGGGCAAGAAGCGTGTCCAGTCGAAACCTTGCAAGCGATAGCGTTGCGAATACGGCTTGGATAGCCCATTTATACCTTCTGGAAAGACAGCGACGATTTCGCCTTTTGAAAAAAGTCTTTTCATTGCGCTGGAAGACCATGGCACAAAGCCAATCTCACGCAAGAATGAATGCAAGCGCTCATCTTGAATCGAATCCAGGTCGTACATGATGTGGATTCGTTTGTGCAAGTCAGAGTGAGCAAGAAGACCGTAACTAAGCATTAATGTCTGCCATGGCAAGACGCTACCCTGGTTGCCTACGATGAGGGCTGGACCGTCTTTGGGTAATTTTTCGGCGCCGGTGAATTTGACCTTGAACCAGTCGGCATAAAGAAATTCGAGAAATGGCTTGAAACGAGTCAGCGCCTTGATGTCGAATCCATAATATTGATCGGAGCTTTCAGCTTTGTCGATGAATTCTTGATTCTTTGATTCAAAATCTGGCTTGTTTGTAGATGGCATATTCTTTTCCTCTAGACTTCGCTCTGCCAACCGGTGAAAACCGATTTTCTTTCAGAGACCAATTTGTTCAAGTCCTTCTGCACCTCATATTGTATTTCTCTTGCGATGCTAAGCACTAATTTTTTATCTTTCGCTTTTTCGGGCGGATAGCCAAGATGAATGGGCTTGTGCACGTTAATCAGCCATTTTACGGGCAATGGGAAAAACATGAGCGGAAATGGCAGCCAGGGAAATCCCGGTGTGAGCGGATAAAATGGCATGCGTAACAAAAGAGCTAGTTCTTTGATATTTACGAGATTGGGAAATATCTCGTCACCGCCAACGGTGGCAATTGGCACGAGCGGTGTTTGCGTTTCTATCGCTAATTTGACGAAGCCAGGGTGGAAATCAAGGACACGATACTTGTATTTATACGGTTTTCCTACACCTCGAATGCCTTCGGGGTAAACACCGACAATTTCTTTGTTTGCAATCAATTTTTCGGCATTTTCAAGCGTGGCGCGTACCTGACCTGTTTCTGTTACCCACTCGCGCAGTCCCGGAATATTGTAGAACCAGTCAGTAACTAAATATCGAACACGTCTTGGGCTTTCGTGCGAATTGCACATTGCCATAGTGAGCATGCAACCATCAAGCGGAAGTAGTCCCGAGTGATTACCTACTAGAATTGTGGCGCCGTCAGAGGGAATATTCTCGATTCCGCGCACTTCTACTTTGAAATAATCTTCGTACAGAAAGCGGAAAAATGGCTCCCAGCGCGCAAAAGTTTCAATTGAAAAACCAAACTCATCTTCTAAGCCAGCATATTTGTCAAAATACGCCGGACTGCGGTTTGCCAGAGCCTTGAGCGGGTCGCTGAAAGTTAGCGTCTTACTATTTTTCCAATTAACCACAAGAATCCAAGTACTCCCGGACCAAACGAAATCCATGTGACCAAACGTCTGAGCAAATTGCGTGCCATCTCAGAAGATTTTTTGTTACAGCTCGATTGCTCGCTCTCGCTGCAATTGTCGTTTTTGTTCTCTGGACTTACTTCGACCATTGTCTTTCTCCTTGTTGTGCCAATTATACTCAATAGCTATAAGGTTGCCTTCTATATCTATACTCCTAATACGAGCCTGATAAATATTTTAGAAACTGGCAAGCAATAGGCTTTTGGGAGTGCGATAATTTCTGTGTAGCAGTAAAACTTAGACAGAGAGCGAAATAAAAAATATGAACCAACCGGATATGGGTCAGTTGTTTCAAAACATGCAGAAAATGCAGCAAGAAGTGTTGAAAATTCAACAAGAACTGCAGACTACACAAGTTGAAGGAAGTGCTGGAGGCGGTGCGGTTACCGTTGTTTGCAATGGTGCCATGGAATTCACCAAAGTGAAAATCAAGCCCGAAGCAATCGATCCAGAAGATCCAGGTACTCTGGAAGACCTGGTTTTGATGGCTGTGAACGAAGCAATCAAAAAATGTCATAACCTTGCACAAGACAAAATGGGACGCTCTTTGGGTGGACCAGGTGGTCTTGGTTTACCGCCTGGACTCGGGTTTTAAGGCTTAATGCAATTCACTCCGCCGCTTGCCCGTTTAATCGAACATTTTCAGAAACTTCCGGGCATCGGTCCCAAATCGGCTCAACGCATGGCATTTCATGTGCTTAAAATGAGCACGCAAGATGTTGGCGAGTTTGCTTTCGCGCTTGTCGACTGCAAAGAGAAAGTGCGTAATTGCAGTCAGTGTTATCACCTGTCTGCATCAGACCCTTGCGAAATCTGCACCAATGACAGACGCGACAGGTCTACTATTTGCGTTGTAGCCGATGCCAAAGACGTAATTGCACTCGAGCGCACACGCGAGTATAGAGGTCTCTATCACGTTTTAACCGGTTTGATATCGCCTCTGGAAGGAAAAGGTCCAGACGACCTCACTATTCGTGACTTGCTTTTGCGTGTTCAAAAGCTTGGGGTCAAAGAAGTTATTCTGGCTATAAACCCCACGATAGAAGGCGATGCGACTGTTTTATATGTCCAGGGAATTTTGAAATCGCTTCCAGTCTCTATAACCAGAATCGCTTTTGGGCTGCCGGTTGGCGCAGACCTCGAATACGCAGACGACATCACTTTGAGTCGATCGCTTGCAGGCAGACGCGAAGTATAAGTTTTAATCTAAATTGGCAGTTTTCAACAGCTTGATTGATCCTTGTAAAAGGAACAGATCAGATAAGGAAACCTGGTCTCATTAGTCTTGTTCTTATGGGGGACTCGGCTGTGCAATCTTCATTCTCCAAAGGCATGGGTGTCAAAAGACTGCCCAAGATGCAAAAGGTACCGAGTCTGGGTGACGTGCAGTACCTGATCGATCAGGCTATGACTTGTCTTGGACAGACGGTCGAATTGCCCTGGTCTTTTGCTGGCAAAGACTTTTTGCTCACTGTAGCCACCGGAAAAAGAAGAGGCGATCAGCTTCCGGTATGGACCTTTTTTGGTCCCTATGGAAATGTGGAGTGGACCTACGAAACGCCGGATACATCGCTCATCTACAACATGTTATTGAACGCGGTGCCCCAGGACAATAAGAGTGCCGGCACTGTGGGAAATGCTTATGCGAGCACCAAAGAAGAGGCTCGCACAGCGCCAAGACGCACCCAGTCGCAAAAAGCTATGGCGCAAGAGCAAGTGAAGAAAGGCATTTTAGAAGGCGATTTAGCCAACCTGCCGATATCGAATATTTTTCAATCAATCACGACCAGCGCTTTGTCCGGGCGGCTTTATGTCAAAAATCCCAGGCAGGAAGCAAGTCTCTGGTTTAGCGAAGGAAATCTATATCACTGTCAATTAGGACAGGAATCGCCTCTTGAGGGCTTCTACCAGGTGATGGGATGGAGCGAAGGTTCTTTCTATTTTTATCAAAATGAAGCAAGCGACGAGCGCAGCATAAACAGTCGGGTCGAATCGCTCTTGATGCTTGCGGCCACACTGCTCGACTATGAAAAATATTTGGAGCAGAAGAAAATAAATAAAGAGACATTTCTCAAAGCAAACCAGGTCGATGACAAACTTTATGGCGAATGCCTTATAGAGGCGGTACCTGTAGAGACCGATTTGCAAAGACGTTTCTGGGAGATGGCTGACGGGACAAAAAATCTGGGCGAGCTTATAGTTGCACTGAATATGGTGCGCAGTCAGTATTTGCCTATATTATTCAATTTGATTAAAACCACTCTCATTGCCGTGAGCGAGCGCAAAATCAAGAAAACGTCGAGTGTGGCAAGATTCGAGATCGATTCTTTTCTCGTCTCTGGTGTAACCAAAGCTATAATTCGCCAGGAGTCTGGCATCAATTCTTTTGGTGCATTTCTCTATCTCATTCAGGAAGAACTGACACGTTTTCAAACTCATAATCGCCCTTTGACTCTCACTATTTTGCGCGTCGGAGTGCTTGATCAGGCTTCGCAATTTTCCACTTTGCCCGAGCTTGCACTGAAAGAATTCATAAGTCTGGTTAATTCCAATATTCGAAAGTCGGACAAATTTTGTCATTTTCAGTCTTTCGACTTTGCACTGATAATGCCTGAAACAGAGCTTACAGGTGCAAGAGCCTTGCTTACTCAAATCAAGGACAAAGTCGCTCAAAGACCGCTTTTGCCCGAACTGCAAAGCAAAAGATTGGCTTTGTCATTCGGGGTGGAAGCGCTGCCGGACAACGAGCTTGATGGCGAAATCGACGTTGGACAGCTGATTTCACTTGCTATGTCTAAACGAACCGATTTTATCCTAGGATAATTTTTCTACTATCGCTTTTCTGGTCAGCCCTACTTCTTGCAAAAGCAAATTGCGATCGCCGTGCTGAATGAATCTGTCTGGCAGACCCATCACGGATACACGCACACGATTTTCGCATTCGCTAGCCCACTCGAGCACCGCGCTTCCAAAGCCGCCCGAACTCGTGCCTTCTTCAATTGTTAGCAGGTGCAGATTATCTTTGTATTCGTTTGCCAGTGCCTGGAGCATTTTTGTATCGAGTGGCTTGATTGAACGTGCGTTTATGACAGTGACACCGTCATTGATTTTCGCATCTAGTTCGTTTGCTGCCTGAAGTGCTGGGGCAATCATGGCTCCACAAGCAAGGATTACTTTGTTGCTTTTACCTTGTTTGAGCACTTGCCATGATTTGTAATCGATTTCTTTGAAATCACAGGCGATACCATTTTCAAGATAGCCGTCTTCTGCTTTTTCTCTTGGAAAACGAATAGCGACAGGACCATTCAGATTGCGCAGAGCTGAATAAACCATTTGTCTCAGTTCAATAGCGTCTTTTGGCGCAAGCACCGTGAAGTTGGGGATACTGCGCAAGAAAGCCAGGTCGAATTGTCCCTGGTGAGTCTCGCCATCTTCAACCAGACCACCTCGGTCGATGCCGAATATAACGGGCAGATTCATGATAGCCACATCGTGAATAACCTGATCCAGAGCGCGTTGCAAAAATGTCGAATAAATTGAAACTACAGGTTTCAATCCCATTTTAGCCATACCAGCTGCCATTGTCACAGCGTGTTGTTCGCATATAGCTACGTCGAAGAATCTCTCAGGATAGGCTTTGCCGAATTTGACCAATCCACTGCCTTCGGCCGTGGCTGGAGTGATTGCAACCATATTTGGTTCGAGTTCGGCGCATTCAATCAGAGCATCAGTGAATACATGCGAATAAGTAAGACCTTTATTGATGTTGGAATCAGGGTCTTTGGCTTCGATTTTTTCTTTGAGCGTGGGCTCTAAGCTGTGAGCTTTGACACCGTGATATTTAATAGAGTCTTCTTCAGCAGGCGTGAAGCCTTTGCCCTTGCGGGTAATTAAGTGCAAAATATGCGGAGCTTCGAGGTCTTTGACTTTGTTCAAGGCGTTAATAACAGCCTCAACGTCGTGACCGTCGATTGGACCCGAATAGTTAATTCCCAGTTTTTCAAAAACGATTCCGGGATTTTCGAGCTTGTCTTTGGCTACTTGTTTAACTGAAGTAATTAAATTCATGAGCTTGGGATCAAGCGGCACCATGTCTAATTTGTCTTCGATCCAGTCGATTTTTTTCTTGATGTCTTTGTAGAAATAAGTCTCTTTGATTCGCTTCATGTACTGCGAATAACCGCCTACATTCTCGCTTATCGACATGTCGTTATCGTTCAGAATAATGAGCACGTTTTTCTGGATATGACCCAGATGATTGAGCGCTTCAAGCGCCATTCCGCCTGTCAGTCCACCATCGCCAATGAGTGCGATGATTTTTCTTTGTTCTTTCAAATGGTCTTTGGCGATAGCCATGCCGACTGCAAGTGAAACAGAAGTGGAACTGTGACCTGCAACGAAAGCATCGTGTTCGCTTTCTTGAGGACTGATGAATCCAGAAAGCCCCTGATATTGTCTCAAGGTCGAAAACTTGTTGCGACGACCGGTGAGCATTTTGTGAATATATGCCTGGTGTCCGACATCCCATAGAATGCAATCTTTAGGCGTTTCGAATACATGGTGGAGAGCAAGTGTAATTTCGACCACACCAAGGTTAGATGCCAGATGTCCGCCTGTTTTGTTGAGGTTGAAAATTATTTCCTGGCGAATCTCGCGTGCTAGCTCGACTAACTGAGCAGGTTTGAGCTTTTTGACTTCACCAGGTCCAGTGATTGCGTCAAGGAAAGAAGGCTCTGATTTTGATTTGGCTAGTGTTTGCATACAAATCCATCGATTGCTGCCGGATTACATCATAACAACCCAAAAGCCGCACAGATGTTAAAAACCGACCAGAAATGCATGAGGTCTGTTAATGCTTGTAAAATGCACTGGCCGTTAGCGATTCGGGATTTTTCCCTACCGCCCTTGTATAAGATATATAAAGGGTGTTAAAACTTGTCTAAGCAAACCGGCTCTGGTAGCCAAAATTTTACCGCTGGGCAACTTTTCCATACATGAGCTGATCATAGAAGCGATCATATTTGAAAATTGCTTTCTGTAGCCGACCTTCAAGCTTGAATCCAGCTTTTTCAAGTATACGTCCTGAAGCTTTGTTATTGTCGAAAGTGCCAGCAAACACTCGTGTCATGCCAAGTTCGTGTAATGCATAATCTGACACAGCCACCACCGCTTGTGACATTATTCCTTTGTTCCACTGGTCTTTTGAAAGCCAGTACCCAATTTCAGCCGAATAGCGAAAAACGTCACGCTGCAGTGTAAGCCCGATTCCACCGCATGCCACTTTGTCAACTTCGATGGCAAAATGGCAGGTGGGAATGACTTCGAGCGCAAAGGTAATCCAGTCGATAGCGTGTTCCTTTTTATATGGATAAGGAAAACTATCTCTAAGCGTGGCTGAGACGTCTTTGTCATTTGCAGCTTTTACAAGAGCGTTAACGTCGTTGTATGACCAGGGGCGCAAGAGAGCGCCACTCAATTGCAGAGTTTTTCTGCTCACGATTCCCACTTTGTCTTTCTTTTAGACTTGTTCTAGTTTCTCAGGCTCTGGAGCCAGAGCAATCGGAGTCATTTTCTGATTTAGTTTGCTGTGCTTATAACCGTAAGCGAAATAAATCAGAAGCCCAAGTGGACAGGTGATTGCGTAAGCTTTGAGTACGGTGGGCTCCAGGTTGCAAGCCAGAACCACACAGCCTATCAAACCAGGGATGGCAACTAACGGACTAACGGCTTTGAGTCGCATGGCTCCGATGCAAACGAAAGTGAATGCAACTAGAGTTCCAAGCACCATCATGTGAGCAATTTCGCCGAATTCCATGAAACCTGCAAATCCTGCAACTAAAACACCGTTGAGCAAAATTCCATATGTGGGACTACCATTTTTCACTTTGGTGAAAATAGGTGGAAGAAGACCGTCTTCAGCCATGTTTCGGAAAATTCTAGGTCCGCCCATACACAAGACGAGCAAGACGTTGAAAATCCCAAGCACCGCACCACCAGCAATGAAAGTAGCAGTCCAGTCTTCGCCGACTGATGCAAGCAATTTAGCCAGTGGAGCTGCCGCTTCAGAGCCTACGAAGAGATCGTTTTTATGTCCATCTATAAAGCATGGTGCAAGTCCAGTGGCAACTGCCATCACTGTAACGTAGAGAAGCGAAACGAGCGCTATACACAAAAATGTTCCAAGTTTGGTGTCTTTTTGCGACTTGGATTCACGGGCGAAAGTATAAAGTGCGTCGAAACCGACGAATGGAAAGACCGCAACCGCTGCACCTTGAAGTACGCCCTGGATGCCCATGGGCATGAAAGGCTGCCAGTTAGCTGGATTGACGTGAGGGATACCGACTGCCAGGAACATCACAAGCAAAGCAATTTTCAAAATAACTAGCATCAAATTGAGTTTGGCTGATTTGCTCACACCTCCATAAATGAGGATGGCCGTGATAACGATGATGACACCAATTGCAATGACATTTACGCCGAATTCGTAGTGTCCTTCGACCATTCTTGGTCCAGCCCAGAAAGGATCGACCTTAAACTTGCAGGCGGTCTGCAGGTATACGCTCCAGGCGATAGCAACAGCAGATGCACCAAAACTGTATTCCATAAAAAGACCAAAAGAAACGATCCAGGCGATGATCTCACCCATTGAGTGATAGGTGTAACTGTATGCCGAGGTCCCGTTTGGCATCAAACGCGAGAACTTTTCGTAGCAGATGGCAACGAACAAAATAATGATACCGGTGATGACGAAGGAAAGAATTCCCGCCGGACCTGCTTTTCCTGCGATAATCCCTGGCATGGCGAAGATGCCAGCACCGATGGTGGCACCGATACCAAGGGCTGCAAGCATTATCCAGCCTAAGTGTTTCGGGGTATCAGATAAATCTAATCCGTCAGCTTGTGATGGCACACGTCGAAACAAATCAGCCATTAATGACATGCAAAATACCCGCCTGAAAACTTGCCAATACTCTTGAAAATCGGTGAACGTAAAGAAAGTGCTAGCATAATACTTTCCTGGGTTTTTTCATGAGGAATTTGACATGTCTAATCAGGTGAAAAGCGCGGCAGTGATAGGTGCAGGAGCCATGGGAGGCGGGATTGCACAGGTTCTCAGCCAGGCCGGTATTCGTGTATTCCTAAAAGACATTAACGAAGATTTTGTCAGTCGCGGTCTTGCAAACATAAAGAAGATGTATGACTCGAGGGTTGCCAAAGAAGTTTTGACCCGCGAAAAGGCAGACGAGCTTTTCGCCAATATCAAAGGCACGACCCGGTACGAAGATATTGACAAGGATGTTGACCTGGTCATTGAAGCAGCGTCCGAAGTCATTGATATCAAACTGGATATTTTCAGAACGCTTGATAAACACTGCGGACCAAATACCATACTTGCAAGCAACACCTCAGCCCTTTCAATTTCGCAAATAGCTTCAGTGACGACTCGTCCTGAGCGTGTGCTTGGTATTCACTTCTTCAACCCGGCTCAAGCGATGAAACTGGTCGAAGTTATACCTGGCGTAAAAACAGATAAAAATGTAGTTCAGGACATCATGGATTTGTGTGCCACCAAGCTTGGCAAAGCACCAGTCAAAGTAAAAGAATGTCCCGGGTTTCTAGTAAACAGAATACTTTTTCCGTACATGAATGAAGCACTTTATGTTTTGCAGGAAGGAAAATTCTCGCCTGAAGAAATCGATCAAAAAGCACTCGAGTTTGGTCTTCCAATGGGACCGCTCACTCTTTTCGATCTTACTGGTGTAGACATCTGCGCTCATGTAGTCGATTTTCTCTATAGTGAGTATGGTCCTCGTTTCAAGCCCGCCGAGCTTTTGCTTGTGATGATGGAAGAAAAGGTTCTTGGGCAAAAGACTGGCGCTGGATTTTATGTACATTCAAAAGACCGCGACCGCGACAAAAATGCTGCAAAAGAAGTGAATCCAAAGCTTGCTGAATTGCTCAAAAAAGCAAACGCTCAAGTGAAGGACGCGCCTGTTTCTAAAGCAGATAAATTCGAAGTCGATCGCATCATGATGCCTATGTTCAACGAAGTAATGTACGCGTTGCAAGAAGACGTGGTCGCAGCCAAGGACGTCGACACGGCTGTTGCTTTTGGTCTTGGTCTAAAGCGCGGGATTTTGAGCCTTGCTAAAGAGCGTGGTCTTGAAACTTGTTTATTGCAACTTGAAAAATATCAAAGTGAACTGGGTGGAAACACACCTGCTGCTGAGCGATTCAGACCAGCCTGGATGCTCAAAAAACTGGTCAGAGCCGAAGTCCATGATTTCGATTCTTTAGAAGAAAAATGCGATAAAAAAGAACCAGTCGCAGCTAAATAGGCTTTAGATAATGATGTTCAAGCTACTTGCGTTTATCGTTTTTCTCTGGTTCATCAATCAGATTCGAGAAGTCTTTCCGCCATTCGTGGTCGGTGGAATTATCGCTTATCTGCTTTTGCCTTTTGTGACATGGATCAATATCACATTCAAAATTCCGCACAAAATAGCCATTGCCTGTATTTATGTGGCATTTTTACTTTTGTGTGTTGGCTTGTCTAATTGGTTTGGTCATCAAATTATTGACCAGGCGACAAACCTCATTACCCAACGTCACGAACTGGTAGCTAATTTGCTTGACCAGTTAAAGTCCAGTTATAAGTGGGATATCGACGTCGAATCGCGCACCACAGCCATTGTAGAAGATCTCGAAGGATGGTTCGGCGCGCCAACCGAGCTCATGCATATGGGCGAGATTTTATCCAAAAGCTTGCTTTCATTGCTTGTTTGCATAGTGTCGTCTATTTATTTTATGGTCGATTCTGATCGTGTTGGCAAATTCTTCTTGCGCTTCTTTCAAGACGAACAACGTGCCACCATCGTTCGCTTGTTTGGCTCGATGAATTTGATGCTGGCTAAATACATACGTGGGCAGCTCTTCTTGATAGTGCTCATGTCGTCTGTTGCTTACATTTTCTTGCACTTTATTTTCCATTTGAAATACGCACTGGTTATTGCCATCGCATCTGGTGTGCTTGAGATTATCCCGGTTCTTGGCCCATTGATGGCTATATCTACTGCTGTGGTGATTGGAGTGGCTCAGCATGGCACTCAAGTGGCGCTCCCAATCTTTTTATGCTACTGGGTTGCACGTCTTGTAGAAGACTATCTGGTGGTCCCTCGTTTCATAGGACATGTGGTCGAACTGCATCCACTGGCAATTATTTTTGCCGTACTGGTAGGCGAAGTCACAGCCGGTGCCCTTGGTATGTTGATTGCAATTCCAGTAGCAGCGGCTATAAAAGAGATACTCGATTTCTATTTCCCCGCGCCTGTAGAAATGGAGATCGAAGGTCCTTACCCTGGCACTCCCGCTATAGCAGCCGATTGCGAAGAGCCCAAAGAGTCTTCATAAAATAATTGCTTAGGTGAGGGCGTTACCCAGATTTTTGGCAACGTCTAAAATGAGCAAAATTGATACTGCAATAATATAAAGAATCGCGCAGCTCATCAAATGCCAGAATTTAAGTGCTTTTTGGGTCATCAAGAACAAGATGACACTTGCGCTGAAAACGGCAGTCGAGCAGGTTAACAGCGTTCCTAAATCTAGGTCCCAGGTAGTGAACGCTACACCAAAAGCTACTGGAATACAACTTTGAAAAACGAGTGCTCCTGTGATATTGCCCATGGCAAGCGTGTCTTTTCCGCTTTTGATCCATAAAACAGAATTGATTTTTTCGGGTAACTCGGTAGCTATAGGACAGATTATGAGAGACAGTACAAGCGGGGGAAAGCCGATTGCTTCAGCAACGTCTTGCAAATTTTCGACGAATAGATACGCACCACCAACGATGCCTCCGATACCAAATACGATTTGAGGCAGGATAAAACGCAATCTGTTCGAGCCCTGTTTGAGCAGACGGTCGAAATAAAGCTTTTCTGGCTCCTGACCTATTTCGCCTTCATGACTGAGCGTTTTATACAGATAAAGACAATAAATGCCCAATAGTACAACAGCCATGATGTAAGGCAGGTAGTATTTGGAAAAATCTGATGCCCAGTTACAGAGCATGCCTATCGTGAAAGCGAGGATAAAAAAGCGCAGGTCGCGGGTCAAAACGGTATGGTTGATAGTAAGCTCCTGACTGCGTCTTCCCTTTTGCGAAAAATAAAGCACTGCTGTGCCGCACAAGCCAAAAGTTAGCGTGCTTAACATGAAAGGGGCACCGGCAATGGCACCGATACTAACTTCATTTCCGTGTCTTTGATTAAAAAAGACAACCGCTACTATGGGAATGAGCGTCTCTGGAAGAGCTGTGCCAACGGCAGCAAGAATACTTCCGACAACACCTTCGCTCAGTTGAAGTCTTTGACCAAGCCATTCAATACCGTTTGTAAAGAGCTCGGCGGATACTAATATGATTAAAAGAGCTACAACAAGAAGACTAATTTCAAGGAGCATTACTTACACCGAGTTCACCTTATATGGGAGAATACCAGATTTGACACCTTACCAATCTATAAAAGTGATGATTTCCATAAAAGAAGTAGAACACGTAGCAAAATTAGCCCGCCTCGACCTGAGCGAAGCCGAAAAAGAGCTGTACGCGCGCCAGTTGAGCGACATTATCGATTTCTTCTCACAACTGCAAGAGGTAGATACAAAAGGTATATCGCCTCTGGCCAATCCGCTTCCAAAAGAATTGGTAAATGTGCTGCGCCTCGACCAGGTGGTCCATTCACCAGGTCAGGAGGCCATGTTAAGAGGCAGCCCCGACAAAGAAGGGCCATTTTTTAAAGTACCGAAGATTTCAGAATAAGCCAGCTTTAGCGTAGAATTAAGCTTAAGGATCGCGATTTTAGAATCGAATAAGGAGGAGCAATGGACACCAGGTATGTTTTCGTAACTGGTGGGGTAGTCTCCTCATTGGGCAAAGGCATTATCGCCGCCTCGCTTGGTAGATTGCTTCGAGCACGCGGCATAAGAACCACAATCATCAAACTGGATCCATATTTAAACGTGGACCCGGGAACTATGAGCCCCTATCAACACGGTGAGGTTTTCGTCACCGAAGACGGCGCTGAAACAGACCTCGACCTTGGGCATTACGAGCGTTTTATCAGTATGGATTTGAGCCGGATGAATAACGTCACCTCCGGTTCCATTTATAAGACTGTGCTGGAGAAAGAACGTCGCGGCGATTATCTGGGTGGAACGGTCCAGATGATTCCTCACGTCACAAACGAAATCAAGAATTTTATTCGCAAAGCTGCTCTTTCAGCTAACGCACAGGTGGCCATCGTAGAAATTGGTGGAACGGTGGGCGACATCGAAAGTCTTATTTTCCTTGAAGCGATTCGGCAAATGAAAAAAGACACCGGACGTGAAAATGTTTGTTATATCCATGCCACCATCATTCCTAATTTGAGAACGACAAACGAGCTCAAGACCAAACCTACACAGCACAGCGTAGAGTTGCTCCGAAGCCGGGGTATCCAGCCAGACATTCTTGCCTGTCGCACCGAAAAGTCGCTTTCTCCGTCTATCAAAGACAAGCTTGCTTTGTTTACAGACGTAGATTCCAAAGCAGTCATTCAGTGCAAAGATGTAAAACACCTCTACGAAATCCCGCTTATTTTAGAAAAAGAAGGTCTTGCTGACAGAGTTCTAGAACGATTGAGAATGACCAATTCAGAACCTAATCTGGATGAATGGCGAGATATGGTCGAGAAAATAAAAAATCCTTCGCGCACGATAAGAATCGGTATCGTAGGCAAATACGTAATGCTTTCAGATGCGTACATCTCGGTAGTCGAGGCGCTCAAACACGCCGGCACTATCCACGATACCGCAATCGAAATTAAATGGGTATTGTCTGAAGATATCGAGAAGAATGGCGCAGCCGAGTATCTCAAAGACGTCGATGGTATCCTGGTTCCAGGTGGATTTGGCGATCGCGGAATCGAAGGCAAAGTAGAAGCTGCTAAATATGCTCGGGAGAAGAAAATTCCATTTTTAGGTCTTTGTCTTGGTATGCAAATTGCTGTAATCGAATTTGCTCGAAACGTGGCTAATATGAAGAATGCACATTCGACCGAATTCGATTCTTCCACTCCTTATCCGGTTATAGATTTGATGCCAGACCAGCACAATGTTGTGCTCAAAGGCGGAACCATGCGTCTTGGCAAATATCCATGCAAAGTTCAGCCCAAGAGCAAAGCATTTGATGTTTATAAGAGCGAAGAGATTTCTGAACGTCATCGCCATCGTTACGAAGTGAATAACCAGTTCCGTAAGGCGTTAAACGAAAAAGGCATGGAATTTTCAGGTCTTTCGCCTGATGAAAAACTGGTTGAGATGATGGAGTTGCGTGATCACCCTTATTTCATCGCCTGCCAGTTCCACCCCGAGCTGAAATCGCGTCCTGACCGTCCACATCCGCTTTTCCTTGGTTTTGTCAAAGCAATCGTAGAGCAGACTAGCAAATCGATTGGGCATGTGAAAAGTGTCGCCACCAATTCTGCCGAAGTAAGATAGTCAGTTATTCAAAAAATTCAAATCTTTAGCGCCTGCGATCCGGAATACGGATATCGACTTCGTTCGAGCCAACGTCTGGAATAAGACCTGCTACCCTGAAATAGTAATAAAGCAGACCGGCTGTAAGAAACAGCAGGGCCGAGCCACCAAGTGTCTCTAACGGTTTGAATATTTCAAAACCGATAGTAGATTCTTTTGGATTTGCCGGATTGTATTTGACCTCGATTTTTTTGTCTTTGGGAAAACGCATGGCCATTGGACCAATGATATAGTCGAAGACTGTCAGGTGCGGACCCATTTCTTCGGTGTTGTAATAACAGTGTTCGCCCAGTTTGTACGAATATTTGATATACGACCAGCTCACAATGGTGGCAATCGTGTTGATTCGATTCGATTCGAATTTGGTTATAGGCAGGCTGTTAATGGCGTTATCTACAGTAGCAGTCACTTTCGGCCAATTCTGACCTTTTACGATTTTGTTGTATTCAGCGCCAAGCATGATGAAATAGCACAGGCTGGTTACCAGACAAAAAAGTGTGAATGCTTGCATAGAACTACTTCTTGTTGTAATCGGGCGGTCTGCACAAAATCCATGGTCCTGTGTTGTTTCCTTCTTTATATATGCCCAAAAGCATCTTGCCACCTAAATATGGATCGGGCTTAAATTCACCTCTTCCCTGAGTTTTATTCCAGGGGGCGTAATAATCCAGGCGCAAGTTACCGCCACTGGGGTCACGCATGAACATGCCGGTAGAGATTATGCCTTCTTTTCCTTCCAAATTTTTCCACGTGCCTTTGAGCATTACACCAGTAGATGTAAGCGAAACTCCTCTTAGATCTATTTCGCCGAAATTAGATACCCACTTACCTGTGGCATCGAATACTTTGTTGCCTCGAGTGCCGAGATTTTGAGTGAGAGTCGCAATATTTGTAAGAAAAGATTTTTTGAATCCGGGTTTGCGCTTAAGATTCCACTCGCCTTTGGCCGTACCCTCGAAATATTTTCCAAACAAATCGGTGCCATTTGCCTGGAGCGAAAATTCGGCATATCCGTACATGGGGCGATTAGGTAGGAAATATTCAAATTTCAAGATGCCACTACCAGCGGTGGGAGTGAATCGACCCCAGGTTATATTTCCTGGATTTTGTCCGTTTTTCCAATAGCCTGACACAACCAGGTTTCCATCAGGGTCCTTTCCTTCAACTTTGAGCGTGACATCACCATAAGGAGATGCCCAGAGACCGCTCAAGTCGACGATACTAGCAGTTTGTTGCTTGACGAAAGTGGGAGGTAAACCTTGAGGCTGCGCGATGCAAGGAGAGGTCATTAATAGCGATAGAAGAATCGGAAAAATTTTGCGGGAAAATGTCATTTTTGCTCCTTGAAAAAGAGGATTGGATTCTCAATTGCCGCACTTAAATTTTACGGTATTTGTTACCTTCGAAGATTGCCAAGTATCGGATTTTGACAGGGTTTTTTCGGTCAGCACCTGAAAAATTTGACCATGCTATTAGAAGAATAGGCTTAACCATTCCGATGCGGGGAGCAAACAAAAGCTATGGACATAGTGTCATACCGTGGTGAAGGCGCCGGCGGCGGTGTTTCAAGCGCGCTCAAGGCAGCAGTGGACAATTTTGCAGATAGCAAAAGCCGCTGGTGGTTCTTGCAAAACAACGACCTTGCCTATCTCAACGGCGACTCACGCGTTCACATTGTTTATAATTTGGAAAACGACTTGATTCAGGGTCACTATCGTTACTGTAACGAGTTCATCTGGCCCTTAATGCATGACCTTCCTCAGTTTGCCATCTATAAAGACACGGATCGCAATTATTATCGAGAATTCAACCGTCAGATTGCTCGGGTGCAGCTCGATTCAGGCATCGGCAGTGGAAATATTTTCATTCACGACTATCAATTTGCACTTTTGCCTGCACTTTTGAGCAGCAGTCAGATGAGTATTTTCTGGCATATTCCTTGGCCCAAGAAAGTGCCGCATCACTATAGCGAATCTATTGCCGAACTTGCTCAAGGCATGCTCGCTTGTGCCAAAATTGGTTTTCACACTACAGAATACGCCCAAAACTTTATTCAGTTCGTGCGTGATTTCTTCCCTGAATATAAAGTCAATGCCGACGAACTGGTTATCAAAAACAGAAAAACAAAGAAGATTACTCGACTTTTAGTTCGGCCTCTGGGGTTGGATCTAAAATTCTGGAAGGCAGCAGATGCTAAACAGAATCTTTCAATCGAATTGCCTGACACTCCAATTATTTTGTCGGTAGATCGTGCCGACTATACCAAAGGTATTATGCAACGCCTCGAGATGATTGATTATTTATTCAGTGCCAAACCAGAATTTTTGGGCAAATTGGCATTCGTTCAAATTTGTCAGCAAACAAGACCAGGGCTAAAAGCTTTCGACGATTACTGGGCTAATTGCAGAGACTATGCCGCAGAAATAGAAAAGCGCTATGCAAGCTCAAATTGGAAGCCGCTCTACTGGCACACAAGCCCTATTAGTCAACAAGAATTGTCTGGCTTGTATAAACGTGCACAAGTAATGCTCGTCAATCCAGTGCGAGACGGTTTGAATCTGACTGCCAAAGAGTATGTCGCAAGTCTAGATGATAGGAACTCTTCACCAGGATTGTTAATGTTATCGTCAGGAGCTGGTGTTTATAACGAGCTTGGCGATCAGGCTGTTAATGTCAATCCCAACTCATGCAAAGATGCCTGCGAAGCGTTAAATTATAGTCTCAAAATGCCTTTGCGCATGCGTGACAACAGAATAAAATTGATGAAACAGCGATTGAAAACAAACTCACTTGAAAAATGGTGGCACGATTTCGAGCTCACCGGCTAGTTAAGGATAAGTTCTGGTGTTTAATTTCGAATCCAAAAAATATGTAGTCGACACCCGTCCGATGTGTCAGGGAACGCAGTTTGTCTTGACTGATGCTGCGCACGATCGTCTGGTTTTAAAGCATGGCAGTCATTTTCTAGTGATGGATGAGTCGGCTGCCATTCCAGATTGTAATACCCTTGGTTATGGCTATTACCGAAATGACACCAGATTTTTGAGTCACTGGGAATTGAACATAGATGACGTCCCGCTGTCACTTCTGTCCAGTCGAACCGAAGATGGATATGGCGGAGCGTTTCTTTATACTAATCCTCAGACTGCAAATCTGGAACAGCAAAAACTGAGCATTCAGCGCGAGATTGTTCTTGGAGATATGCTCTGGGAGCGAGTCACATTTGAAAATTACGAAAATCACGAAGTGCGTTTTCGTTTCAATCTTAATTTTAAAGCCGATTTTGCCGATATGTTCGAAGTACGTGGTTTGAATCGCGATAAGCGAGGTGAGCGTATGGTGCCCGTGTCATCACCAGATGGGCAGAGTGTGTTTCTTGCTTACCAAGGCATCGATGGCGTTTTGATGGAAACTCACGTTGAGTTTCATGGTCTACGCCCGCTCAGTGTAGAAGATGGACACGTCAGTTTTGACGTGCAAATTGCACCCAAGCAAACTGTTTTTTTTGAAACGTGCGTAAGCACTATCGTAGATTCGCATATTTGTCCCAAACAAAGCGAAGAAGTCGATTATCAAAGTGCAAAAGAACTCTCAGACCAGCAATTTTCAAATTGGAAACAAGGCTCGGTTCAGATAGAAACTGATAACGACTTGTTCGACCTTTCATTGAGCCGCGGTTGGAGCGACATTTATATTTTGCGTCAGGCAACGCCGAAAGGTTATGGACTTGCCGCAGGAATTCCCTGGTATTGCGCTTTGTTTGGTCGGGACTCGGCCATTACAGCACTGCAGATGCTACCATTTGCGCCAAATCTTGCCCGCGAATGTATCGAAGTAATGGCGGCGTATCAAGGTCAGACGACTGACAATTTCACCGAAGAGTCTCCAGGCAGAATCATGCACGAATTGCGTCTGGGCGAGCTTGCACGTGCTAAAGCTATTCCTCATACGCCATATTATGGAACAGCTGATGCTACTCAGCTCTGGCTCATTTTATTCTGTAGATACATCGATTGGTCAGGCGATTTGTTCTTTGCAAGAAACCTGTGGCCAGCAGTGAGACAGGCTATACAATGGCTCGATCACATGAGTGCAGCCACAGGATATATCACTTATATGCGCACTCATAATCAGGGACTCGAGAATCAAGGATGGAAGGACTCGGGCGATTCGGTCATGTATACAGACGGAAGACTTGGTGAGCCACCTATTGCCTTGTGCGAAGTGCAGTCGTATACATATGCAGCACGCATGGAAGTTGCAAAAATCGCAGAATATATTGGACACAAACAGATGGCTCGCGAACAAAGAGAACGCGCACGCGAGCTAAAAACAGCTTTTCAAAAAGATTTCTGGATGGCAAAAGACAATTATCTTGCCCTTGCTCTGGATCGCCACGGAAAGCAGATCGGAGCGATATCTTCAAACCCTGGACACTGTCTTGCTTCGGGCATTCTTGACGACAAAAAAGCTCATGCTGTGGCTGACAGGCTGATGCAACCAGACATGCACACTGGTTGGGGTATCAGGACTCTTGCATCTTCGAGTATGAGATATAACCCCATTAGTTACCACAATGGCTCCATTTGGCCGCACGACAATGCATTAATCGCAGAGGGTCTGCGCAAAATTGGCAGAGTAGATGCAGTGGTGACACTGACTAAAGAAATGTTTGCAGTGGCACAAAGTCAGGCGGACTTCAGATTGCCAGAACTGTATTGCGGATTTAAACGCAAAAATGGCAGCGCGCCGATTAGTTATCCTGTCTCGTGTTCGCCTCAAGCATGGGCTGCTGGAAGTATGTTTTCACTTTTGCATTTATGCTTGAACCTGCAAGCTGATGCTATAAACAAAAAACTGAGCATCATTGAGCCATGTTTGCCAGAATGGCTTGAAAACGTCACCATAAAAGGGCTGAGTATTGGGCAAGCAAAAGTCGATTTAAGCATCAGCGGTCAAATGAGTTTTTGTCGTGTGCTCAAAAAAGATGGTCAGGTCAAAGTAGTAGTCGAGAGTTAAAAGAAATGCGTATTGCCCAGTTAGCACCACTTGTAGAAAGCGTTCCTCCAAAAGGTTATGGTGGCACCGAACTCGTTGTCGATTTGTTGACCGAAGAACTTGTAAAAGAAGGGCACGATGTTACTTTGTTCGCTTCTGGCGATTCAGTTACCAGCGCTAAGCTGGTAAGCATTATTCCAGAGTGCCTGCGCTCCAGTCAGGACAATTTCAGACATCGCTGGAACACCTATGATATTCGTAGTATTTTGACTTTGAAAAAAATGCAAGATCAATTCGATATCATCCACAATCATATGGGTTATCTCGCATTGCCATTTTTGAGTGAATTCAAGACACCAGTTATAACTACAAATCATAATAACGTCGTTCCTTACTGCCAGGAGCTTTATTTCCAATTTGGACACATGCCTTTCGTGGCTATCAGTCAGGCATACAAGAGACTGAATTTTCCAGATAAAATAAATTATGTGGATGTAGTGTATAACGGTATCGATTTTGATCAGTTTGTTTTGCCAGAAAACGAAAAAATCAGTCGCGACTATTTGCTTTTCATAGGTCGTATTTCACAAGCAAAAGGCACTGCTTGTGCAATCGATATTGCAATCGAACTTGGCTTGCCAATTAAGGTAGCAGGAAAAGTCGATGCAGCAGACATTACTTATTATGAGGAACATGTTAAAGAGCGATTGAAACATCCTCTGGTCGATTATATCGGCGAAGTTACAGTGGAGCAAAAAGCCAGACTTTATGCAGGCGCTAAAGCGGTTGTATACCCGATTGACTTTGACGAGCCTTTTGGTCTTGTGATGGCTGAAGCACTGGCTGTGGGAACACCACTTATGGCTTTTGACCGTGGATCTGTACGTGAAATTATAACAGATGGAGTAGTCGGCATCGTTGGTGATACCAAACAAGAATTGATCGAGCGATATGGCGAAATAGAAAAAATTAGTTCTGAAGCATGTATCAATAGAGCAAAGGAAAATTTCAGCAAAGAGCGCATGGCAAAGCATTATTTAGAAGTGTACCAAAGGCTGGTGGTAGGCAGTGGAACTAAACGCCTTTACCAATTTACTAACTGAGAAGCGAGTTTTTATCGGCTTCGATCGCGACGGAACTCTCGTTCCTTATGCTGATCACCCCGATGAGGCTTTTCTGGACGAATGCGTCAAAATGCAGCTGGAAAAATTGTCGTTACTGCCAAATGTCACAGTAGCCATAATCAGCGCTCGAAGTATTGCTCAATTGGGGCGCGATATGCACGGAAGCGCAGACAGACTAATTCTTGCAGGCAATTATGGACTGGAGATCAGTTTTCCAGATCACAGCGAATTTTTGCATCCTGATGCTGTGCGACTGAAAAAAACATTGCGCAAATTAAAACTGGAATTATTCAAAAGATTGCCACCACTTGGCTCTGTCATAATCGAAGACCATGGTTTGTCACTTTGCGTCCATTATCACAGAGCAGAAGTGAGTGAGAGACGTGAAATCATTCAAGCTGTCACCACTTTTGCCAAGCTTTATCCAGAGCTGACTTTCATTAATCTGGCTACCAGTTTTGAAATAATGCCTGCCAGAAATTGGAATAAAGGCTCGGCTCTCGACATCATCGAAAGCAAAGTGGGCTTTGATCAGGACGATTGGAGCTTATTGTATTTTGGTGATTCAATCTCGGACGAACCAGCTTTTTCCTGGATTAATAATCGCGGCGGAATAAGTGTTAGAATCGGTGAGGCAAAAATGACCGAATCGAGTATACAAATGAAGTCGTGCTCGGATTTGATTGGACTCCTCAACATGGCAATTAAATAAATGTCTAAAGAATCAGAACTAAAACAATTCATTCTCAAAAAAGCTCCTCAATGTGTGCACAAAGCAGCTGGGATGCTTGCTCATCCGTTCGTGACACCAAGCTTCGACGTCTTACCTGGTGCCGATGATTCGGCCGAGGTTTCCGAGCGCTCCACTGTTGGGCATTATTTGCAAATGTACGATTGGGACGCCTGTTTTTTCAGTCAGGCAGCGCACAGACTCGAGCTTGATACCAAAGACAATATTGGCATGGCAGTGGTGCGAAACTTTCTTTCTATCATGGAACCCGATGGTCACACGCCTCGCACCGTAGCTCCAGAGCGCATCTGGGACGCGGGCGACCATTGCAAGCCCTTTCTTGCCCAGTCGCTTGCTTTTCAAAAACGCAGATTGCCAGAGCTTGAAATAGACAAGAAATTACTTTCGTCCTTAGATAAATATTTGAACTATTTTAAAACGCATAGAAGTTCGATGCACGGGCTATTCCACTGGCGCAACGTGCTAGAGTCTGGTGTGGACAACAATTACACTTTGCTCTATCCACTTGAAGCAAGCAAGGACACGAACGAAAATGTCGGCGACTATCCAGATGCTCATCTTATTGCCACCGATATTTGTGGTTACATTTATGGCGAGTACAAAGCAATGCAAGAACTGTACACCGCAACAGGTGACAATGCATCTGCTCAAAAATATGAAACTATGGCAGCTGAACTCGCTTCTGCCATCGATAAATATCTATGGGTAGAAGAAGTTGGTCTACACTGCAATTTCGATACCAAAACAAATAAACATGTCACACTCAGGAGCTGGACGTCGCTCGTGCCAGCTATTATGGGTGCGTGTTCCAAAGAGCGAATCAAACAAGTAATCGAGCAAAATATTACTGACGAAAATCATTTCTTGAGTCCCTGCGGAATATCTTCGGTGGCATTGTCCGAGCGTTTGTGCAATCAAGCCAAGCGAGGTCTTTATGGTCGTTATATCGTCTCGAACTGGCAGGGACCGATGTGGGTCATACCAAACGCCATGGTCGTTCGTTGTTTGCGACGCGAAGGCTATATGGACGCTGCTCGCGACATCGCACGCCGGGTCACTCACACTATGATGGACGGCATCGAGAAGACCGGTACCCTTTATGAGAACTATGATGCGTTGCATGGATATCCCTTGTGGGCCCCGCAATTCATGAGCTGGAATATTCTTGCTTTAGAATTGATTGAAATTCTAGAAGATTAAAAATTGGCATCGCTCGGCAAACGACATGCTAGTTATTCCTGTACCAAACAAGCTCGCAAAAATCACGTGCTAGACCCGCGTGAATAATACTAGAGACAGCCAATCTACCCAACAGGACCTCGGGCATTCTGGCTGTCTTTTTATTAACAGTCTTATCTATTGAGAGCTTCGTAGCGGCGCTTGTCGCGCTGGACTTGTTTGTTCAATTTATATGTGGGCGATATTTTTTCAAGTAAATCAATCGCCTTTTCATAATCGTGTTTTTTAGCAAGCACGCCTGATTGTTTCAAATAAGCAGTATCGAGATCGTTTTGAGCGTCTTTTGTCAGGCTGCCTTTCTTTTCGATTGTCTCGAGCACCTGAATGCAACCTTCGTAATTGTGCTTGGCTAGCAAATTTTTTGCTACTTTCGTATCGTTGTGACTGCTATAAATATTGAGCAAGAATTGCACAGTAAAAACAACCAGGCATAAATAAAAGACGTTTTTTACCTGGTTCATAGTAAAAGTGAATTTCTTTTTCTTACTGCCAAGCGCATCGAATTGCATAGTGGTTTTGGTCCAGTCGGCCATTACCATCCCAGCTGTGCTTTCAGATTGTCTTTGTTGGCTCATTGGAGCTGCAGTAATTACATTTCCTGCGCCAGTAAAAGTTTTCCATTCGAGAGTCTCTTCTTTTGGAGGCTCGATAACCACTTTCTTGCCTTTGCAAGCAGCCTCGATTTCGCGCCACAATTCATCGGCGCTGCGCTGGCGGTCGTCAGGATTTTTGCTCAAAGCTTTGCCAATGACACCAGATAAGGCTGGGGGAAAAGTGATTTCAGGCATGACTTCGCCTATGGAGGGCGGCTCTTTATTTACGTGCATAAGCATCAATGCCATCAAATCGTTGGCAAAAAATGGACGCTGACCAGTCAATACTTCGAAAAAAACTATTCCAAGCGAATAAATGTCAGAGCGATAATCAGTTTCAAGACCCTTGCACTGTTCGGGACTCATGTAAGCAGGACTTCCGCACACTTTGCCTTCCATAGTTAAAGACGCCGATGAGCTGCCAGCTTCAGACCACATCTTCGATACGCCAAAATCCACTACGCGCACGGAATTTGGTTTAATTAAATCGGGATCGTCCACTGGTGCACTCAAATCGATTGATTGCATGACTATATTGTCGGGCTTCAAGTCTCTGTGAATAACCCGGCAGCGATGCGCTTCTCCAACGCCCGCGCAAACTTGTTCCATGAATGGCAGCGCTTCTTTGACTGTAAGAATTCCTCTTAAACGCAAAAGCTCTGCAAGCGAAGTGCCAGCAAGAAATTCAGTTACGATATAAGGCTGCCCATCAGGCATCAGTCCAAAATCATATAGACGAATAATGTTCTTGTGATTCAGTGAAGATACGGCTTTTGCTTCGCGGTGAAATCGTTTGACCGATTCTAATTTAGAGCCAAGGTGCTGGTGAAGCATTTTGACAGCCATTTTTCTGCCGGTCGATTCTTGAATGGCTTTGTATACTATTGCCATCGATCCTTTGCCGACCTGATTCAAAATGCGATATTTTTCACCGACCAGTTTGCCTAAGAGAGGGTCGTTTTCGACGTGAACGAGCTGCCCTCCGTCGTTAGGACAAGAGTCAAAATCTTCAAGGAAGTGGATATTGCACTCTAGGCAAAGCTTCATATCGAATTTCTCGTTATTTTCTCGACTTCCTTCTGCCGCCCCTTCCACCTTTGAATTTCTTCATAAGCTTTTGCGCTTCTGCAAAATGTTTTGATGAAGATGGAACGTTTTTCAATATCTCGGCTGCCTGACTGTTATCGCCGTTTGATGCTTGATTCTTTGCCAGGGCGATATAAGCTTTGTCGAGCTTTGATTCAAGCTCGGCTGTGAGCCCTTCGTATTTGTCGTTATAGTCTTGGAGCGTGGTTATAGCTTTTTTCAACTGTCCCGATTTAACCAGTTCATCGACTTCTTGCGAAACTTTGGCATCGCGCTCAGCTACTGTCAATTCTTTTGATTGACTGCCAGAGTTGCCAAACATTCCTGAAAACCAGTTTTGAGTGAAGCCAAAATAACCGACTCCGCAAATAACCAGCACCAGAATTCCGCTTACTATGTAAGAAGGATTTACCGAAAACGAACTCTGACGGTTACGCAAATTACCTTTGTTGCGCGCTGCTTCAGCTTGTGCCATATAAGCAAGCTTGTTGTTGTTGATTTGCTCCAACTCTTCGCGTGAAAATCCGGTTGGATTTCCAGAGGTTTCAGGATAAGGTGCATTTTGAGAAACTGGTGCCTGCTGCATGGCTTGTTGCTTGGCATAAGCTTCTTCCATTATTCTGTTGACCACGTTGCGGCTGTCTTGCACCGCCTGTGGTTCGCCACCATGCTGCTGAACATTATCCAGATTGACACTGCTCATGCTTTGCGACTGTTGCTCGAGTCGTCTGTTCATTTCAGCAATCTTGGCATTGATTGCATCCTGTCCGAATTTGTCTTGCGACTGACTGGAAGCCTCGTTCTGATAAGGTTCAGGAGCAAAAGGTGTCGATGGGATCGAGCTTGCCGAGCTAGAAGGATTCGAACCGCCACCACTTGGTACTGCATTCATCGAGTCAGACGATTTAGTTGCAGGAGTATCATTCGCCATACTTGCTGCAGCAAGAAGTCTTGAAAGCGCATCTGATGTATGACTTGGTTTCTTTTCACCGCGACCCATTCCATCGAATGCTTTTGGCTCTTCCTGCACAGGAGGAGCTTGTGGTTTCAGGTCTTCATCGTCTTGCATCATGTCGGACAATCTGGCGGCTACCGCGCCGAATCCGCCTTCTTTTTTAGCAGCGCCAGACTCTACGTTGTCTAGCCATTTATCTACTGCGTCTGCAATTTCTGTGTTAGCCTCAGTCGAAGCGTTGAGATTTTTGAGTCCTTTGAAGTCACCAAGTCCAACTTGTTGTACATCGGGATTCGCTTTCATCGCCGATTCGGTAAACATGTCATCTACTGCCGCATTCAAAGCACTGCCAAGACTGCTCTTGCCAGTTTCTTCTTTTGGAGCAGGTACTTCCTCTTCTTCGTCATCTTGCAAAGCGCCAAGAAGCTGTCCAAGGGCTGATGAGCTCTTAGGCGGTTCTGGTTTTTTCTCTTCTTCGGAAGAACCAGTTAATTTTGATTTTAAAAGAGCACCAAGCTCGCTCAAGTCGCTGTCATCATCGTCTAATTTGAGTGGTCTTGTTGTCGGTACAGGTTCTACCCGTTCTACCTGTTCTATAGGTTCAGGAGCTTTTGCAGGAGGATTTTCTTCTTTCAGACGTGCGTCGAGGAGTGAATCCAAAATATCTTCAGCACTGCGTTCTTCTTGTGCTGGAGCGGACACGTTTTTGAACGGGTCGTCTTCCTTCAATTTGGCTTCGAGCAAGGCACCTATATTTTGCTCGGCTTGTTCTTGTGCTTTCAAATCAGTTTCGGCAGAAGTTGATTTCGCTACTGAAGCAAACGGATCTTCATCTTTGTCTAGAGGAGACATCGGCAAACTGGTGCTGTCAGCCGGCTTAGTATCAGAATCGAATTCTGTGATGTGTTGAGTAAAGGGATCGTCATCCACTTCTAGAGGATTAACTGGTGAACTGGTACCGCCAGCAGTGCTAGCGTCTTGAGTAACATGGTCTTGAGGAGGAGTCTGCACTGGGAATTGCGGAACCTGACCTTGCGCTTGCGCCTGTGCAATCGCTTGCGCCTGAGCCTGTGCCATCGCTTGAGGATCGGGCATACCAGGATATGGAACTTGACTGTATCCGGTTCCCGACTGCACTCCATATGGTGGCATTTGTCCTTGCCATTGCATATTGGGATCATATGGCATCTGGGGATAACCCTGCGGGTACATTGGCGGATATCCAGGCATTTGGGGATATTGGTATCCTGGATAATACGGCATTTGCCCCTGGGGCATTTGTTGCATTCCAGGCTGCATGCCAGGTGGATAACCAGGCATTCCTTGCATTTGTTGCGATTGTGAAAGTGGCGGAGTTTGCTCAATTGGTTGATTGTTCGCTTGTGCTGCTGGCTGCAAGGGCGTCTCTGCTGGTGCTGGTGCCGGTGAGCCACCACCAAGCGCAGTCAAAGGTACGTTTGCATATTCATCTTCGTCTTCTTCATGAATAATCGGAACTGGAGCATTTTTGTCCCACGCACCAGATTGGACTGGAGCCGAGGGTTTGTTATGGTCGTCTTTGAGCGCATCCAGTTCATCGTCCCAGTTCAAATTGGAAAATCTTGCTTTCTTTTCTTGCAAGCTTTCTTCTTTGCCGACTATTCCATCGAGTTCTTTGCCTGGAGTGGCAGGACTTGAAGATGGAAATGCCGGTGTCTTTGGTGCAGATGAAGTTGATGGTGCAGATGGAGCAGATGATGTTGATGTAGAAGAACCAGTCGGTGAAGAAGGCTTTGCTTGTAGACCAGCTGAACCGCTTGTAGGACCACCTGGTTTTTGCTGCGGACTTCCACCAGCCTGGGGTGGGCGCGTGGTCGCACCACCGGGACCAAATGCAGGGTTTGGTTTTTGACCTCCGGTCGAAGACTGAGATCCAGGCGTTGGAGCACCCGGGGCACCGGCAGGTCTTTGTCCCGGAGCGGGACCGCCAGGTTTTTGTATGTTGCCCGTGCTTGGTCTTGGAGCGCCGGGGGCACCAGATCCAGGATTAGGACTAGATCCTTGTGGTCTTGGTGGACCACCTGGTTGCCCCGGTGCACCAGAAGAACCAGGTGCACCGGTAGTTCCTGAAGGTCTTTGCATGTTTTGAGAAGCTGTTTTAGCACCAGGAGTGGTTCCGCCACCAGGTCCGGAAATAGGTCCGGCAGGTGGTTTTGGTTGCGATGGTGCGGTGTTAGGAGCAGTACCAGGAGCAGTACCAGGAGCAGTACCAGGAGCAGTACTACCTTCTTTGCGGACTAATCCGGCTAATTTACCCTGGCTCGCAGTTGGTCCTTGACCTTGCGGCGGAGCGCCAGCTGGTCTTGGACCTGAGGTCGCTTGACCAGATTGTCCAGGTTGACCCGGTCTTTGCATGTTTCCCGTGGGAGGCTTCTGACCAGGAGCACCAGGCGCACCAGGCGCACCAGGAGCGGTGCCAGGTTGAGTGGGGCGAGGAGCATTTGGATTCGGTCCAGGACCGCCAGGTTTTTGCATGTTTCCCGTGGGAGGCTTCTGACCAGGAGCACCAGGAGCACCAGGAGCACCAGGAGCGGTGCCAGGTTGAGTGGGGCGAGGAGCATTTGGATTTGGTCCAGGACCGCCAGGTTTTTGCATGTTTCCCGTGCTTGGTCTTGGAGCGCCTTGCGCACCGGAGGCATTTGGAGCACCAGAAGCACCTGGTGGTTTTGGCTGACCGCCAGCGGGAGGAGCGCCTTGAGGTCTTGGCACAGGAGCGGGGCCTTGAGTTTGACCTTGCATAGGACCAGGTTTTGGTGCTGTACTGGATGCTGGTGGTGCACTGGGTTTGGCCTGCGGTGGTGCCGCCGGTTTGGATTCGGGTTTAGATTCTTTGTTGGAATCCACTGCTTGCTCTCCTTCTAACTGTGCCAGAAAGACCGCCAGATCATCTTCGGGTCCTTTTGCGAAATTTCCAGTGCTAACGGGTGGTGACTCGCCAGTCAGACGTTCTGACGGCAAGAAATCATGTTCAGAAAGTGATAGTTCTTCAATATAGTTTTTCTTCGAATGTTCGCTTGTGACAAAGCTTGTGTTTTTCCCTGCAGCTTCAAGCTCACTCCAGAATTCTCTTAGCGAAGCCTGTCTTTCTTCTGGATTTTTACTCAGAGCTTTGGCGATGACAGTCTCGAGTGCTTCGGGAAAAACAATATCTTTGCGAATTTCGCCCATCAAAGGTGCCGGTTCAGTGACCGTTTTATACATCAATTTCATCAAGTCGGGTGCAACAAATGGTCGACGACCCGTGAGCATCTCAAAACAGATAACAGCTACTGAGTACAAATCGGAGCGAAAGTCCAACTCGAAACCCTGACATTGTTCAGGGCTCATATATGCTGGCGAACCTGCAACGGTTTTAGTTTTGCCAGGACGTGCTTTAGACGCTGCAGTCTCGGCAGGGGTTTCAGCAATACCAAAGTCGAGCACTTTGACATAGTCGCCCTGACTCTCATTTTCTTCGAGCACAACGTTTTCAGGCTTCATGTCGCGGTGAATAAGACCTTGATCGTGAGCGTGAACAAGTGCATCTATAACTTGCTTGGTTATGCTCAAAACGCGCTTGATTGTAAGTGCACCCTTTTGCTTAAGCAAAGCAGAAAGAGTAATCCCTTCGAGATAATCCATGACTAGATATGGTTGACCGTCATCAGTGATGCCCGATTCCCATACCGTGATGATGTGCGGATGTCTGAGTTTTTCTGCTGCTTTCAATTCGCGCAACAAGCGCTCGAGCGAATTACCGTCTGCACCAAGATAACTGTGAATAACTTTGACTGCGATGTCGCCGCCCATCATAAGGCGGGTGGCTTTATACACGATACCGCTTGAGCCTTTGCCTATGACCGATTCGACAACATAACGGTTGTTAATGAGGGCGCCAATCAAAGGGTCTTTGCCGACAGGTTCGAGTTTAGCCTTATCGTTGGGGCACAACTCTTCCTGGTCTTCGAAGTACTGATTGCATCTAAGGCAAAGTTTCATGCGAGTTTTTAAAAAACCACCTCAAGCGCCCTGGAATTCAAAATTCCAGTAACTTCATACTTTTTACCCATGAATATCTAAATAAACAAACAATACTTTTATCGGCGGGTCTGCTGTATTGAAAGGATGCCCATAAGACCTGCACAACTAGATTAAATGGGCGGTCTTGACATTCTTAGCAAATATTAATTTTTGAATCAGTCCACCTTCGAAAACCAGTCGCCCGGATGTCGGTTGACAAGCCCAGCAATTTCGAGCATGGTTAATGTGGCTGATAATTCGCCTCCGCCCATTCCTGTTTGTTGAGCAAGAACATCAAAGTGGATTGGTTCTCTGGAGAGAAGTTCATAGACGTCCTTTTCGCGACCGAAAAGTTCGATAATGGTCGCAATCTCATTGGCAACGGGACTCGACTTCGAGATCCAGCTCAAATCATTCAAAATGTCTTTCCAATCAGTCAGAATGCGCGCTTTCGTATTGGCAATCAGCTTGTGACAGCCTCGGCTCATGTCGTTGTCTAAGCGCCCAGGCAGAGCGAAAGTGTGTCTGTTTTGCTCAAAGGCCAATTCGCAAGTAATTAAAGCTCCCGAACTAAGACCTGCCTCAATTACGATGGTTGCCTGGCTGAGTCCACTTACGATGCGGTTTCTTGCTGGAAACATCCATTTTTCTGGTGTTGTCCCAGGATAAAACTCGGATATGACCGCTCCTGAGCCTTCTTCTGCAAGTTTTTTATACAAATTTTTGTTTGAGCTGGGATAGCAAATATCTATTCCACATCCAAGCACTGCGATTGTTTTGGCATTATTTTCGATTGCACCCCAGTGCGCATACGAATCGACTCCAAGCGCCATGCCACTAACTATAGTTGCGCCCTGAAGAGACAGATTTTTTGAAATTTCTTTGGCATACTTTTGTCCATAGGAAGTAGGCTTTCTAGTGCCTACAATGGCGACACAATGAGCAAAATCGCGTGGGGTCAATTTGCCCTTCATATATAGGACCAGAGGCGCATCTGCAATGTCGCGCAAAAGGTATGGATAAAGCGGATGACAATAAGGCAGAGCAGTAATACCCTTTTGAAATAATTCCGCCATGAAAACTTCGGGATTTATTATTCTGCGCTGATCTTCAAAAGCTTTGAGCTGCTCTTTAGACAGTCCTCTGATTTCGGGCAGGTCAGAGGCAGGCAAGCGCCACACTTCTTTTAAACTGCCAAAACGCTCGTAAAGCATCTTCAAACGGGCAATTCCAAGACCGGTGCCCGACAATTTATCGAAAGCGACCCAATAAGCCGTTTCTTCTTCGTCGTAAACATCGCCTGGAGAGTCGCCGAGAGATTCTAGAAAATTGTCAGTCATAAAAAAGCCCCTGAACGCTCTAAAATAATACCGGCTTTCTCGCAGTTTTTACGCTTGAAATAATGCATTCAGACAAGCACTTGCCTGTTTGGGATGTTAGCATTAAAACTATGGGGTCAAGCATAAGCGAATTACAGGAAGAATGACTTTGCAAAGATATCTCAGGTATTTGAAAATCGCAGCATCGTGTTTGGTTATTGCGATGCCAGCAATTGCAACCGATCAGGCGTCCATGAGCAAATTGAACAAAGCCGAAAAGGATTTCTTCTTTCAGACTTATGAAAACCAGCCCCTCAAAGATCGCGTAGAACGCCTTGAAAAGCGAGTGTTAGGGTCCGCCGGCTCGGGTGATATCGACGAGCGGTTGACTCAGGTATTGCAAGCGATAGGTAGTTCGCAAGAGCCAGACATGCAATTGGAAAACGCAGCTCAGCCTCAAAGTGCTGGTACTGAATCCAATACTATGCTTCCTTCTGTTCGCCAGGAAGATGACAGCGATAATCAAGATAACGCACTGACCGCGCGTGACACAGAAATCAGAAATCTTCTGGCTGAAGGCGTGAGTCTCTGGCGAAACAAGAATCTGCAAGAAGCCATAGAAAAATTCGAACAAGTAATAAGACTCGATGCAAATAATGCCGAAGCCTATTTCAGCATGGGCGTAGTGAGCGAATCGCGTGGTGATTTGAAAAAAGCGATTGCATACTATTCTAAGGCGCAAGAACTCGATCCTAAGAAGAAAGAATACAAGCAAGCATCAGCTTTGATCACGAAAAAGATTGCAAGTGCCGAGCCCGAACTCGATAAGGATTCGCAAGATCTATTGGACGATGCTAACGACGCTTTTAAGAACAAAGAATATTTGAGTGCGCTTGATTTATTCAAGAGACTAGAAGCAAAGAATCCAAAGGTTGCTGCTTACAAATACAATATTGGCACGCTTTATTTGCTCGTCAAAAATCCATTTCAAGCATCTGAATATTACAAGCAAGCGCTGAAGCTTAAACCAGACGATCCGAAATATCAAAATGCGTATCAGCGTGTATTGGCGATGAATAAAGCAAATGGCAATATCAACGATAATTTGCCGCAGCAAAGACAGCCTGCGCCACCACCAGCACAGAAACCGATTTTGAGCGGTTGGCAGGGTGGACCTGGTCAGATGCAACAAAATCCTGGGATGCAACAACAGCAGAATTTTCAGCAAAATCCGCAAAATCAGCAGATGCAGCAACAGTTTCAGCAAATGCCGCCTCAGCAGCAGCAACAATTTCAACCTATGAATCAGTTCCAGCAAATGCCGCCACAACAGATGGCACAGATGCCACCACAGCAGAATCAGTTTAATCAGAATCCAAATTCAATTAATCAAAGCCCTTTAAATCCGCAGAATTATAGTAATCAAATAGTACCGGGATTGGTGCAGCAGAATAAACCCGGTCAAGCACCCATGCAAAATCAAAACAAGCCACCACTTGATAAAAACGGTTTTGTTAAGCCACCACATATGGGTCAGCCGTATAAAGGACCGGGACAGCAACCGTCTTTCTCAAATAGTAAGAAACCTCAATCTCCAGGCTCTGGAATTCTTTTCGGCATCGGCATCGAAGCCAAGGCACCCTTTCCTGGTGCAGGCTTAGAGGTGGTTTCGATTATGAACGGATCCCGTGCACAAAAAGCAGGCATACTACCGCAAGATAGCATTATGGCGGTGGAAGGTGTTTCGGTCCAGAGTGTCGATCAAGCAAATAAAATACTAACTGGAAAAGGCGGCGGACAGCCAATCACTATTATCCTGAAACGTGGCGATAGAATTGGGCAATTGGGAATTTAATGAGCGTACATGATAAAGAACATAAATAGTTTAGGTAGAGCGTTCTTGCCTGTTATTGCGATTTTATTAGCTGCCCCTGTCTTCGCTTTCGACACTATCCAAGTCGATAAGAAAATCACCTCGATGCTTCAGAAGATTTCTGCACTAAGTCAAAATCAAGCGGATGATTATGACAAGCTTCAGGATGCAAATGCTCAGTTATTGAATTACATCAAGAAGAATTCGACCAATGCTCAAATGATGAAAGCGCCTCTAAAGGAAGCTTGCGTAAATGGGCTTACAGCCTTTGTTTCGGACGATAAGAAAGTGAGATGTTATTCGTGGGACACTTTGACTGGTGGCACCATGCATTTCTTTTATTCTCTAATTAGTTATGATGCAGGAGATAGTTCGTTCAAGCTAAAAGTTTTAAATCCAAACGACAAAGAAACAGAAGAAGATCCAGGTTCCTGTTTTGAAGGGTTGGATACAATCAAAACCAAAGACGGCAAGACAGTTTATCTGGTTCGCGATCTCTTCATCGGTTCGGGAATGATTCATGGCAGGACTATTACTGCATATGTGGTGGCAAACGGAAAATTAATGGAGTATCCATTCTTTCAAACAAGCAAGAAAACTCTCAAATCAATCAACTTTGGATTTGGTGAATACACAGATGCTACCGAATTTGTTTTGTCTTCAGACAAGAAGACTTTGAAGGTTCCTCTAATCAAGCCAACTCCCGACGAAACTGGTGCTGCGACCGGCAAATATTTGACTTATGCTTTTGATGGCAGTCGTTTCGTTTTTAAGAAGTAAGTTCGAGCAAATTTGAATTATTCCATCAAATCTTTTGTGATCCATTCGAACATCGCGCGCGGTTCTTCAGTTGAAAGTTTGTCGATGATTTTTTGCGAAGAACCTGTTGGTCTGTGGCGCTCGATAAAAGTGAGATGGTCAATATTGTCGAATAAACGTGCTTTGGCAGCATTTGTGTTGGATTTAATAAGTTCTAAATCGTTCATTTTGTTTATGTCAGGTCGAGCAGCAAATTCTTCTGTTAGTAAGAGGCTGCTTGCAATTGGGCTGATACCATCGTTTAGTGGATAAATGATATCGTCGCTGGGACCAATTTTTGGGATCGATTTTGAGATGAGATCGTTCAAAAATCTAAGGGCAGGATGTTCGCGATCTAAGTGCATCGGCAGCGTGGTTCTGAAAAAAGAATATGGTGCAGTCACCAGTGTGCGGATAGTACCGTGATCCTTAGGCACATATTGATTGTGCAGATATCCAGCATAAACATAGAATTTATGATCAATGGCTCGCTGGTCTTCGTTGCTGATTGTTTCCTGCTTTACTTTCGATTGCTTACGCAGTTGTTTTGCTGGCATTTGACCATCTGAGTTGTCCCAGGCGTAGTCGCGCAAAAGATTTTTGTGGCGAGCAAAATAAATTTGATAACCAAGGTAATGGTCGAGCATGCTCAGTGGAGAAAGATAGCGTTTTTTGATTGTTTGCTTCATCCAGTCAGCACAAAATAATGGCGAGCCTCTAAAGAAGGCACCAAGGGTCATGACTCGGGTAACACATTTGAGTACCGAAGGGTCTTTTAGTGCACTGTGTAGAACTGCGCCCGACATGCTTATAGACAGAATAGTTACGCCCTGTGGTGGTGCGAATTCGCGAATAGCAGTTCTAAATTGAGTAGTCAGTTCTTTGAGTGAAAGTTTGGTGTTGAATCTTGTTAAATAAATCTTGTAGCGTTTTTGAAAATCTGAATTTTGGGATAAATACTCTGCAAGTTCTTTCCACCTAAATGTGGGGTGATATTCTCCAAGTAATCCGTGCACCAAAAGCAGTGGTTGCCTGCCATCCAGTGCTTTGTCGTCAAACTGATATATTTCAACTTTCTTGGGAAGCGATTTGATGCGCTCCTTTGGTAGCACTTCAAATGCTTGGGTTTTGTCTGCTGACTGGGCGATACAGCCTGGTCCCGAAATTACAAAAATTGTAATAACGAGAAAAAAGTTTAGTAGTTTAGTGAGCGATTTCAAAATCAGTTAAACGCGCGCTGTTGTGAGCTGTAAAGCTTTGATGCGCTCATTGAGACTTTTAGTTTCTGCAGGAGTTTCTTCAACTACACGCTTGATGTTGTATACGGTGTCACGCTCTACTGGTACGAAACCAGAGCGCAAAATGTGACTTTCCATTTTTTCTTTAGCTAATTGCAAAGGAGTTTTGGCACCGGCTGCGTGGGTGATTTTCTCTTCCAGGATAGTTCCATCCATATCGTCTGCGCCAAAGGAAAGGGCGGTTTGAGCAAGCTCCTCGCCCAACTGAATCCAGTAAGCTTTGATATGGGGGAAATTGTCCAGGAACAAACGCGAGATAGCGATGTCTCGAAGCAAGTCGTTATAGTCTGGCTCGTGGATTTCGCCTGGCTTGATTGTGGTGCCTTCGTAATAGCACTTGAGCGGAATGAAGCACATGAAGCCACCAGTCTTATCTTGCTGGTCACGTAATTGTTGAATGTGGTCGACTTTGTGTTCGATTTTTTCACCTATGCCAGTGAGCATGGTGGCGGTGGATTTTAAACCGAGTTTGTGAGCGGTGCCATGAATTTCAAGCCATGTTGCAGCTGGTGTCTTTTTGACGTGCATATTTTCGCGCACGCTTTCATCGAATATTTCTGCACCACCACCAGGCATCGAGCCAAGTCCAGCATCAATCAAGCGCTTGAGACAATCTTCGTAGGAGATGCCTTCAAGATTCGCTAGATATTCAATTTCTACTGCAGTCATCGCTTTGACATGCACGTGGGGGAATTCTTTTCTGAATGCGCGAATTACTTCTTCGTAGAAATTGAGGTCGCAGGCTGGATTCAGACCGCCGACCATGTGAATTTCGCTGATACCAAGGCTGACACCATATCTGGCGTTGTCGAGCACCTGGTCTACGGTCCATGTATAGCTGTTGTTCTCGGGGTTGGCATAAGAGCAAAATCTGCATGTCTCGACACAAAAATTGGTCGGGTTCAAATGCATGTTGTGGATGTAGTAAACATACTTTTCTTTGCCAGCGCCTGCTCTTTGCTCGCGAACGCTGTTTGCCAGAGCGCCAATTTCTGCCAGGTCGTCGTGTTTATAAAGACGGATAGCGTCTTCGCTGGACAATCTTTTGCCCGATTTGACTTTCTCGACTATATCGCTAATAGACATTGATTTGCTGGCTCCCTACCCGAACTGCGGGTCTATGAACAGCCAGAATTTTAGCACTATTTAGTAGGCAGAATCGGTCCAGTAGGCGGTACGGTTTTGATTTTCGTTCACACGCTGCTCCAGAGTGTCGATCAAATCGTTCAGATAGCGTTTGTTACAAGAAGCTACAGAAAGATCCACGGGCGAAGCTTCTGCAGTTTCTTCGGCTTCTGCAACTACTTCAAAGTTGAAAGTTTTGCTCGAAAGTCCGTTTTCATTGAGGTAATGGTCGAGTACACCGTCTCTATCGATTTCGTAGTGACCTTCTAACTGGTTGCCATAAATCCAGGAGGAGAATGAGTTCGAACAAGCGTCGCCAGACATGCGCATTTCGAGACTTCTGTCGTTATCGAAAAAGGGGTCGGCGTCTTTGCTGAACGCAAGGAAAGCTTCGTCCATATCGGGCATGGGGTCATGAATCTCGTAGTTGCCAGAATTGCTCAGGCGTATTCTGATTTCTTCCTGATCCAGAGGCTGTTTGCTCTCTCTGGCGTTGCCTTTGAGCCATTCCTGGGTGGCACGTTTCTGGCGGGTGCGGTCAATTATCGTCCCTTTGGCAAATTTGGCTTCTTGCAGCTTGGACTTGTTCTCTTGAAGAGCTTCCAGGTTATCTTCCAGAATGGCGGCCATTTCCTTTGTATTGGCGGCGCACTGCTTGTTTTGCTTTTGATTCTGGAACAAATTGGAAAATTTGGTAAGCATTGGAGTCTTTTCCTAGAAACGTGGGTTGGGGGATGTCCTCATTATTGCCTGGTGGTTGTCATGAGGTAATGGGGATTCTACGAAAATTCTTAAAATGCCTAAATTGCTAAATTAAACAAAACTGGTCTGTTTTTTCTGCTCTTTGGGACTCTGGGCTATACGTTTAACACCAAGACTGAGTAGCTGTTTGCCTACTAAGTCAAAAAACTGTTTGCGCTCTTGATTCTTAATTACAGCAAGGTGATGAGCTTCGGTTAAAACTATTGGATAACCCATACCTTTAGAGGTCTGATTCAAGGTTAGAACGAAAGCTTGTTCTATAAGAGATTTATTGCTTACCATCCAGCGCGGAAATTCAAGACGTACCACTTCGCTTGCTACATTCAGGTAAGTAAAGCAAATTCGATTTTGATCTTCGAAAAGCTGACTCATTTTGGCTCTCGATTGAAAAATTGGCCCGCGCGAATTTGAAGGCAATGAATTTTTGAATAAGTGCCTGTCTGTAAGCGGCCAGATGGTCGAACAGGGAAAGTCTTCTTCGTTCAGCTCGGAGCAAAAATTGCGGCAGTGACTTTGCTCGTAAGGACAATTATGCACGCGAAGCATATTTACGACTTCGGAACTGCGACTGTGACTTATGTATCCAACTACAGGCACTTCGTTTTGACGCAAGAGAGCATAAATATTGGTGGCACGCTCGATGAACTGGTCAATGTAAGTTGGTGGCATTTTTTCAAGCGACCACGGAATCAGGGCACCATCGAAAAGTGCAAGAGTCGCAATTCCGTCTTCTTTGAGCGAGATTGCAGTCTGTGCCAATTCTTCGAATTCGAGCAGGTAACGTTCGAGCGATACATATAACTCGTCAATGTGCATTCGCCGCCGATCTACAAGCGGATACAAATCTTCTGGTCGGTGATACAAAAAAGGTTTGCTCAAAAGAGATGGCGCTTTTTTGAGCCCATAGGTAATAGCGGAAATGCCTATGTTCAAAAGAAAACACGAATAGATTTCGTGGTGACTAGGCATTATTTGCGAACCGTCTACTCCGACGACGAGTGCAGTGGTCGGTGCTTTGGTACTGATACCAGATACGGTGCCGAAGGGCTCGATTGCTTTTGCTAGCGGCCACCATGTGGTGCCTTCGCTTGCTTCTAGTTTTTGTTCGAATTTTTCAGAATCGCTTGCTGCTTCTTCGAATTTGCTTAAAGCAAGCGACAAAAGATCCGCGCCTGAGCCGTCGTCTTGCGATCGATTCTCAAGACCCTGTATTTGCTTAATAACTTTGTTCAGGTCCAGCATAGGTTTCAAGTATACGCCATACGCTATACTACTTTTCTATGAGAAATATTTTTGGACCGATTCCCAAAAGCCTGTCACTTGCCCCCACGTTGGCAGGACGATTGCAACAAATACGTGAGTATAGAGATATCTCAAGAGAAGATTTGAGTCAGGCTGTGCGTTTTACTACTCAGCGCATTGACGATCTTGAATCGGGACTGGAGACGTGGTTGTCTGCTACAGACAGGCAAGTGCTTGCCAAAGCTCTTGGTGTCGAGCCGAAGATTTTGCAAGAAGTCGAACACAAACCCAATCTTCCTCAAAACGCAGGAAGGCGCAAGGAAGTGATAGAAGACATGGTCACTGCCATTTTCAATGGTGCAAATGAGCTTGAATGTCCAGACTGCGGCAATATCGCTCAATGCAGCCTGAGAACAGGTTTTGATCTAAACGACAAAGAGATATTCTTTCCCAAGGCATTTTGTTTGAAGTGCCCGTTTGTTTTGATCTGGGAAGGTTAGTTCGAACCTTTCGTTAAATTAGCGAGCTATTGAGCGCTTTTCAAAGCACGAACGAACAGTGCTCAAGAGTCTGTTTTTCAAGCTAGTTAACTTGGATGCAATTTCCATTCGACGCTTTTGCATTTCGAACATCTGCTCGCGACGTCTATCGTCCATTGCTTCGGCAAACAGGTCGTACAAAGCGATTTCTTCACCCTGTATCCACCACAAATCTTCAATGATATTGCCAATTTCGTCATATTCGGCTTCGTCCATCATTTGCTCGAACAATCTGTATTCGTTGCTTATCATGTATTCAAAAGCGGCGCGCGCGTCGCTTCTGACATTTTGTGCGGATGTCGTGATGATAGAGCCGATTATTTCTTGATCGAGCGGACCTGTGCGTTCGCTCAAAAGCTGGATGGTCTCTTCGATTAGGTAACGTCTGAAAGTTACTTGAGTGTAGAGAAACTCGGCAAAGTAAGCGACGCAGACTTTGTGCACGATTGCTTGTCTAACAGGAAGATTGGTTTGAATTTGACTTCTGGTAGAAAGAGAATTAAGTGTGCAAACTGCGCCATAGAATCTATCGATTAATTCGCGAATTCCGCCAATTGTGGTGTCCTTGAAGCCAGGCAAATCATGCACGGTCGACAACTCTTTGGCCTTATGATTCAAAGTTTGTCTGCGCAAGAAAAATAAGTTGCAACCGAGGTCTTCCAGGATTTTGGTGGAACTAGAATCGGGCAGATCTATCAAGCCGAGCAACAGATGAACTGGCTCGATGTCTGGTTGACCAAAGAATAAAGAATAGTCGAATGCGCGTACAAGCGCTTGAACAGCCAGATCCGAAAAGCCAAGCGAGCCGTCCTGTTGTTTGTCGAAACCGCTTTCAATCAAGTCCATGCGGTCTGAATAAAGCAGTTCAGATTCGGTTTCGCCTTTGAATTTGCGCTCTATTTCGGCGCGGGTCGGCTCTTCCAGAATATTGAGAGAGGCTAGAATTTTGGCAGCTAGACTGTCTTTGTCGTCTGTGAGGGCAAGCAATATGTGCTCGGTGCAGACATAACTGTGTTGCAGATTCAAACATTCAGCCATTGAACATTGAATGATATTTAATAGCGACTCACCGGCTCTTTCAAAAACAGAATCAATCATAAATTAGAGGCACAGGTCTCCAGTTACCCTTTTGTTATTGTTCAAATTTTTATAGCACGTGTACAATTCGAAAAACAGTTACACTTTATCCTGCACGGCATCCAAGGTAGGTTTTTTTGCGAATTTTAGTAGCCAACGACGACGGCATCCATTCACCGGGAATCCAAGCACTGGCCCAGTCTTTGGCAACCGACCACGAAGTTTATGTGGTTGCCCCAGACCGAGAGCGAAGCGCTGCTGGACATTCTCTTACTTTGTACAAACCTTTACGCGTGCAAGAAGTCAAGATTGATGGCGGCGTGGTGAAAGCCTGGTCCACCAACGGAACACCGTCGGACGGTGTGAAGCTTGCAGTGAGTGTTCTTTTAGATCACAAGCCAGACCTGGTTATATCTGGAATCAACAGAGGCTATAACCTGGGGACAGAAGTACTTTATTCAGGTACTGTTGCCGCTGCCATGGAAGGAGTTTTTCTTGGTGTCACATCTATTGCTGTGAGCCAGGACCGCGATGGAGCAGGGCAAAATCTCGAAGCGGCTTGTTCTGTCATGAAAGAAATCGTCAAAAGAGTCGCTAAACTCGACGTCCCGCTAGACTTGAACACACTTATAAACGTCAATTTTCCAAACGTTCCATTGAGTGAACTGCGCGGTATTGCGGTAACCGAGCTTGGCAATCGTTTTTATAACGATAGTTTCGAACATCGTCGCGATCCCTATGGACAGGATTATTACTGGCTCATGGGTCACGCCATAGACCACAACGAAAAAGATACATCGGACGTGGTGGCAGTTTCACAGAAAAAGGTTTCTGTAAGTCCGGTCAAATTCAATATGACCGACCACTCTTTCGTGAAGCAGTGGCAGAATCACCATATTTTTGACACTGTTCTTGGAATGGGAGCTTCTTAGTGTCTATTCTGGACCCAAATCAAGCTATACGACAACTGGTCAAAGACCCCGACTGGACTTTCAAAGTTGGAGTAGGCGGTATTTTCAACGCTTTGTCTCTAGTTGTTCTTTGTGGTGGTTTGATGATGCTGCCAGCAAGTTTTTGTTGCTGGGCGCTGAACACAGGCTATATTTTGCGTGTAATGCGAAGCAAAATGAAAGATCCCGAAGCCAAATTGCCAGACTGGAACGATTGGCTCGATTTGTTTATTTCGGGCATGAGCTGGCTTGCAATTGCTTACGGCTTCGTTATGGTCGCCATAATGTTCTACTTTACAGTTATGTCTGGCATCATGAGTTATTACTACAAGCTGGCAAAAGAAGTCCCTAGCGCTAAAGAGGCTTTCGACTCTGCCCAGACTACTCACAGCGAGCAAGTTTTGTGGGTGTGCGCAGCCACAGTTGCACTGATTCTGCTTGCTTGTGTCATGCACTTTTTCAGTTCTATCCTGAAATTGAATTTTGCCCGAAAAGAAACTATGCGTGCAGGTTTCGCTTATTTTGAAGCTTTTAAAATCATCAAAACCAGACCGAGCGATTTTCTTTTTGTCTGGCTTTTAAGCGTTGGACTTTTAAAGCTTGCAATTATTTTGCCCACCCTTACAGTGCTTGGAGTTTTCTTTGTTCCTTCGGTCTTTTTTGCTGCTCAAATCGTGACCGCGCTCTTGTATGCGCAGTTGGGTCAGGGGCTTGAAGATAACGAAGTGGACGAGGTTAAAACCGTGCAGCCGCTGGCGTAACTCTTACTTCTGGCGCGAAACTGGTGTTTTGCTTACCGAAATGCATAATCCAATCGCCATATTGTTTGATGGCGTTGTGGAAATATCCTCCCGCGGCTTTAACGGCTGGCGATAAAGAAGATAAATACTGGTTAATCGAATCGGTAGTAGTATCCGAAACATGTTGCGACATGGCGTTTAGCTGGTTTTTAACATGAATCACTGGATGGGGATGCACGCCGCTTGCGTTTTGGGCTGGGCTTGCTGGTTCTGATAAAACAGCCAATTGCTTTTTGTTATTGTCTGCGCAATGTCCTTTGGTCGGCGAATATACGGACAATACGAGCATTGCTGGCAGGATTAGTGCATAAATATGTTTTTTGGTCACTTGCTTATTATTGCGCTCCAAATGGGCATAAACAGGCACAGGGCGATGTCATTATCCCATGTTTGTTGCCGTTTACAGAGCTTGATTCACATTACAAAGTTCAAAGCTTATGTTAGGATCGGGATATTGATAGTTTCTAGGGATAAACTTCTTGAAGTTTGTTCTTCAAAAATAGCTATCGCAAAGCACTAACTCAGTAAGGATATGGACGAAAATCTTAGCGAGCAAAGCGATGAACCCCCTCAGGGGCGAGTACTGAGATTTTCGAATGACTTGTCTGCTGCAAGACCAGTGAGGTCCTGTCGTGGATAACGATTCGTATCTCGTCAAATTTCTCATCATTTTTATTCTTCTAGGCATTCTGGTGGCAGCAAACGCCTTTTTCGTGGCGGCGGAAATGGCTCTAGCTCGCGTGCGTCGCACTCGTATTGACCAGTTGGCCGAACAGGGTTCGACCACTGCTAAAACAGTGCAATCTTATTTAGACGACCCCGATACTTTTATTTCGGGCACTCAGCTTGGTATTACTTTCGCTATGCTCATCATTGGTGCTGTGGGCGAAACGACCTTTGCCGAAGATCTGTCTGAATGGGCGCAGGCTATGGGAATTGCTTCTGGCTGGAAGCACAACATGGTCATATTTGCTCAGGTCTTTTCTTATGGTCTGGTTTTCACCATCACAGCTTTTATTCAAACCGTGTTTGGTGAATTGCTACCTAAAACATTGACTTTTAATAGAGCTGAAACAGTGGTGATGTATACCATTTATCCAATGCATTTCTGGTGCATAATCACCCGACCGATACTGCTTGTTATGAACGCTTTCATGTATTTTATTTTGAAAATATTGAAAGTGCCGGAACCCGCTCACCACCACATGGTGCACTCTGAAGCCGAGCTCAAAATGCTCGTGTCTGCAAGTCTTGAAGAAGGGGTAATTGAAGAGGGCGAAGAAGAGATGCTCCACAGCGTTTTTGAACTCTCCGACACTGTTGCCACCGAAATCATGACACCACGTCGTGACATGAAGATGCTTAGCGCGGACAAAACAGTGCGTGAGCTAATCGAGCTTGCACTCAAACACGGACACTCGCGTATTCCGATTTATGACGAAAACGTAGACAATATTTTTGGCATGGTGCACATCAGAGATGGTATCAGAGCCTTTGCCGATGGAAAACAATCTTCGCCTATAAGAGAACTGACTCGTAAAGTCTTGATTGTGCCCGAGAACAAAGGTCTTGCTGATTTGCTCGCCGAATTCAAAAAAACTAAGACTCACATGGCCATAGTGGTAGATGAGCATGGTGGTACTCAGGGTATGGTCACTCTGGAAGATTTGCTTGAAGAACTTGTTGGTGAAATAGCTGATGAACACGACATCGAGCAAGAGTTCATCAAACCGCAAGAAGACGGCACTATATTGATTGATGCTCGTATTTCGCTTGAAGATTTGAATGATCGTTTAGAAACGAATATTCAGGACGAAGAGTTCAACACTCTTGGAGGTTATGTCTTTGGTGCTCTGGGTCATGAGCCTGTAGTCGGACACGAAGTCAAGACTGACGAATATACTTTGCGCATCGAAGAAGCCGATAGACACAGGATTATTTCGCTTCGATTGACCTTGCATCCAAAACCAGTGCCGGTAGAAGATGTGAAAGAAAGTAATGGTAGAGGGCATAAACGCACTACCGAAGTGGATGTATCAAACCCTAAAAATTTAGAAAATGCAGGATCGTGAAACTCTAACCTTATTGGCGAAAAATAGTATCGCCAAGAAAAGTCTGGGACAGAACTTTCTTATCGATCCCGAAGCTCTTGCCACAATCGTGCAGGCGCTTGATCTTAAGCGCGGCGAGCCGGTTTTGGAAATCGGACCTGGCATTGGTTTTCTGACTGAACTTTTAATAGAGTCAGGAGCGCAAGTAACGGCCGTTGAGCTGGACGATAATCTTGTAACCAGACTCAAAAACACTTTTGGTAAAAAACTGAACGTGGTGCACAAAAATTTTCTCGACTACGATTTGAACGAATATGGTCCAGAAAAATTCAAAGTAGTGGGAAATATTCCCTATCACATAACTACTCCAATTTTTACTCATCTATTTGGCGAAGTGGGCGAGCCTCACAGCTGGAGCCATAAAATTACCAGAGTAGCCATGACTATCCAGTACGAAGTCGCCTTGCGACTGGTGGCACATCCTGGTGAAAAAGATTATTCGCGTCTGACTCTTTTGAGCAATTACTTTACCCATGCAAAACTTGAAAAGAAATTACCTCAAGATTCTTTTTTGCCAGCACCAAAAGTACGCTCCGCTATAGTCAGCCTTGATCCATTACCTGTACCACCAATTGAGTGCACTGATTTGAAATTGCTCAGGCACCTCATACAGCTTGGGTTTGGAAGCCGCAGAAAAATGCTCAAAAACACTCTGCATTCAATCGAGTCGCAAATAGATATAACACTCGATGACTTATTGCGTTCGTGCGGTATCAGTATTGGTGCCAGAGCCGAGGATTTGCCTTTGAGCAAATTCGCAGCCCTTACCGATGCGGTGGCAAAAGCCAAAGGCGCTTTTAAAAAATGAGTTCGGCAGTATCATCCAACACTTTAGCAGCGTCTTGTTATGCAAAACTGAATCTGACATTTTCGATTCTTGGAACTTTGCCTGATGGTTATCACCAGGTCGATACTCTTTATCAATCTATAAATCTGGAAGACTGTTTGTTTTTTACTTTCAACAAAGAAGACAATAATATTGTTTTCGATCAAGCGAAGAGTAAAGTACCGCAAGCTTTTCCTTTTAGCCAGGAAAATCTTATTGTCAAAGCAATCAAGCTCTTTTTAGAGAAAATAAACGACAGTATTGGCGTCAATATCGCCATCGAAAAAAATATTCCGATGGCTGCTGGACTTGCAGGTGGCAGCGCAGACGCTGCTGGTGCTTTACTTCTATTGAATACTTATTTTCAAAACAGACTTTCTCAAAGCGAGCTTTCGGCACTTGCGCTAACGATTGGTGCCGATGTTCCCTTTTGTTTGCATGGTGCAAGCATGCGAGGACAAAACAAAGGAGAAGTACTAACCTTGGTCCCGCACGAGACAGGTATGTTTTTTCTTGTGGCAAAACCCTCTTGCATTTCGCTTTCTACTCCTTATGTTTTCAATGCATTCGACCAACAAGCAGATAAAAATATAAAAAGCCCTGATACTGAATTGGCTTGCGAAGCTCTCTCGCACGGAAAAATTAAAAAGTTAGCACCGCTACTTGGAAATGATTTCGAGTCTGTCGTTTTTAAAATGCATCCAGTGCTCAAACAAGTATGTGACGATATGAAAGACAATGAAGCAATGGCTGCACATTTGACTGGCAGTGGTCCTACTGTTTATGGCATGTTCGATGATTTCATCAAAACTGAAGTTGCACTTGCAAGTTTGAATGCCAAATTCCCACAATTCGATACCTGGATTTGCAGGTCGGCAAATCGGGGAGTGGCTCTCATGGAGCGAATAATAGAGTGAAAGGCGAGCCCAAAATGAAACCTGTCACCAAAGCGGTGGCAGCCAAAATAATGGATTTGTTGTGCAAAGAATATCCTGATGCTGATTGTGAGCTTGAATATAAAACGCCATTTCAATTACTGACTTCGGTCATTATGTCCGCTCAAACGACCGATGTGCAGGTAAACAAAGTTACACCAAAGCTCTTTGCTAAGTATCCCACCGCCAAAGCACTTGCCAAAGCTGACCTTGATGACGTCAAAGTGATAATCAAACCCACTGGTTATTACAATGCCAAGGCTCAAAACATACAAGCGTGCGCCCAGGCATTGATGGCAAATTATGGTGGCGAGGTTCCAACCACACAAGAAGAACTGGTCAAACTTCCAGGTGTTGGGGTCAAGACGGCAAATGTGGTGCTTGGTGTCGCGTTTGGTGTGCCAGGCTGGTCGGTTGATACACATGTGCAACGATTGTCGGGAAGGCTTGGTTTCTCGCAAAACACAGACCCGCTTAAAATAGAGCGCGACTTGCAGAAGCTGTTTCCAAACAAAGACTGGTCCAAGTATTCTATTACGCTAATATGGCATGGCAGACGTCTTTGCTACGCTAAAAAACCGCGTTGTCAGGATTGTCCGGTCGCTTCTTTGTGCCCGTATTTTAAAACTATGCGATAATTTCAAAGCCCGAGATGCAGTGGCTTGGCAGAATCTCTGTTTAAGTTCCGCGTTTAAGCCTCGTGCAAGTGACTGTTAATCACGTACCCAAAATTGGTTGTCCTGAGGAGATTCGTTTAAAGCGAGCATGTCCAAGACTTTGCAAGTTAAGACTTCCGTCCTGTCCATGTATCTCCTTGGGAGACCTCTTTAAAAAAGAAAATAATGAAAGACCTTATAAATTTAGTCGTTTTGATTGTCTTAGTCTATTTGTTCTACAAATGGGTCAGCTTCATTTTTAGATCCTTTTTTCGCAAAGAAATTATTCTGGAAGACCACAGAGGGCTTCTATATAAAAATGGCAAGTACGAAAAAACTCTCGAACCTGGTGCGCACTGGATTAATCCCAATAGACACACTTTGACCAGAGTCGATATTCGCCCGCGCGCCATTCAAATTCCAGGACAAGAAATTCTTTGCGCCGACAATGTTGGTATCAAAATCAGTATCACCGGTAGAATTAAAATTACTGATCCTCATATGGCGTTTCATTCAGACACAGATTGGTTTTGGACCAGTTATGCTCGTATTCAAGTCGCAGCGCGCGAGGTTGCAGGATCGATGACCTTAGAGCAATTGCTCACCGAGCGCGACAAGATGTCTCCTCAAATACTTGAGAAAAGCATTCCGTTATGCAAAGAGCTTGGTTCTGAATTGATGGAACTGAATATTCGCGACATCATGCTTCCAAACGAGCTCAAACTAGCTTATACACAAGTTCTCAAAGCACGCAAAGAAGGCGAAGCTGCGCTTGAAAAAGCGCGGGGCGAAAGTGCTGCCTTGCGCAATCTTGCAAACGCTGCCAAAGTAATGGAAGAGAATCCGACCTTGCTTCAATTGCGTGCACTGCATGCGATGCAAGAAGTCAAAGGTGGCACCATTGTGCTTGGGCTACCTGAAGTGACCAAGACTCAGCCAAAGCAATAGTGTTTATTTCCAGACTATTGTTTTAAGTGTTTCTTGAAAGTCTGGTAAGTAATAGTCGAATAAAGCTGATGTAGGTGCGTGCAGGTAAACTTCTTCGAGTCTGCATAGTTTTTGAGATCTTTTGCTGTCGAAATACACACCATAAAAATAATTGTGCACTTCTTCTTTAGGTCCGTGATACCACCCATTAACAGCAAGACAACGTTTGCCTGAGACCATCAAAGTTTCAAGGCTGGCAAGATGAAAACGGGGACCGCGAATTCCTTTTTCTGGATTTGATATTTGATTGTTACCAGGTGTACCAATTATGTAATAAAACTCTTGCATGATCTCAACATCTTTTGGAGTTGGTTTTTCGGTCTCTTCTATTTCGATCAATATTTGGTTTGGTTGGCTCAAATATTGTCTCAAAGTATCTGTATCGGTTGAAGATAATTCGTTGCCTCGATAAAAGAAAGCAATCTCCACACTTTTGTATTTTGGTGACTCGTATCTGCGCAGATGACTTCTTGCAACTTTTCCGACAGTGTCTTCGCACAAAGAAAAACCTTCAGGCAAAGTGACATTCTGGATTGCGCCAATTGCTGTTTTCGATTTCACCTAAGTTTCACTCTTGCCATTTCCGAATTCAGAAAAGACGAAAGAGTAGGTGCATCTACATTCTTATCGCCTTGCCAGGCTTGAAGAGCAAGCTGGTACTGTTTGAAAGCTCGGTCAAAAGCACTCTTAATCAATTCTGTATTAGCAAGCTCGATGTCCAATTCTTTTCGTCTGTCTAAAGTAGTCTCGGGTTTGTCTTTCTCTTTACCGAGCTCTTTAACTTTTGCTTCTTGTTCTGCTCTCAACTGTTCCATGCGCTGACGATAATGATCTGGACTTTCGTTTGCAGTCGGCAGGGTACTCAGTCTGGTTGGGCCATCAATGATATTTTGAGGAGTGCGAGGTTCGCCAGGTCTGTATACGCTTGGAGGCATCGGACCCCATCTGTTGGAGTCTGTCGCAATTTCCAACTGTGGGTCTGACAAGGTCAAATCTTTGCCATCGCCCCAGTGGTTGTCGACTTTTATTTCATTGCCATCCATGCCGATATTGACTGAATGCAACCCATGTCCAGCCATGCGTTCTCCAGGCAGATACGGCGCATTCACCCGGATTTCGGCTGTTTTCATTCCCGTTCGACTTGTGTAATCGGCAAATTTGGCTTTCAAATCAGCCGCGTTATCGAAAATAGTAAATTGATCTCTCATCGAAGGAGGAATTTCATTTATCATGCTTGAGTGAATGAAATTTACTCCGGGAGGAAGATCTAGTCCCCGAGCAAGTTGTGCTTTGGCAACGAGGGTCATTTGGGGACTGTCATCAACAAACCTTGTAAGTGCACCTTGGTTATTAGCTTCAAATAGACCTTCGCCAGTTTGGCTTCTTGAACCGCCAGTGAAGTCTCCAGCATTAGCCGCTAAATAAACATATTTCTTTCCATCGATTCTGCCCTGATTGTCTGCAGCCATCTGTCCAAAAAGGGCATCGATTGCCTGACCAGCCATCCCTCTTGTTTGGTTGCCCGCAGTATCAGTGGGTGGTCTTCTTGATTCATGATCTGGTCTTAGGCTTGCGCTGTGAACTTCTACCTTTTGAGACTGTCCTGTTTCTGGATTGGTTACATAAGTGAAACCGTTATTTACCACACCAGCCAACTGTTCAGCTAATTTAGCTGGGTCGTTACCCTGCATAACCAATTTTTGCATTGAACTCAAGGCGCAAGTATTGTGAGCACCTTGATTCACAAACGCTTCCGGGTTCGACATTCTCATTAAAAAGTCTTTGACCAGATTTTTTCGATCGGCGTCACTCATTCTATCTAAAGCTTGATTCCCTGCTCCAGCTTTGGTTGGATCTAAAATCGCATCCAATGCCTGGGTCATACGAGCCAATTGTTCTTCGGGAGTGCCGTTTAATTTATCGCCTTTCTCCGATAGTCTTTTAAGAATGTCCTGCTGATATTTGAGCGCCTGCTCGTCTGTCATTCCTGGTTGGCTTCTTTTAAAAACCTCCAGTTGTTTTTTAGGATCCAGGTAATCTGAATCGACTGTAGGAGTGCTCTTGTCTCCTTTTAACAGTCGCTCCATTACAGAGCCCGCTTTCGGGTCTTCGCTGGGTATACGGTTTGTGTCGGTTGTGATGCCTCTTTTATCGGCAGATTCTCTTCTATAAATAGATGAGTCCAGGTTTAAAGTCGATGCGTCTGCTCGAACTGGAACAGCTTCGGGTTTTAAGGTCGCGACGGTTAGTGGTGTATAGGTTTCTACAACCGGCGCGACAGCCTGATCGTTTTGTGTAGCTACAGCTTTGTCGCTTGCAGCAGCTTCTCCACCTGTATCTTGTCCTGTAGTCACTGGAACCTACTGAATGAATGCATGTAGTAAAGATAAAAACAGATGAGCATTCGATATTAATATTATTCCCATCTATTGTCAAGCAGGCGCGATTGTTTGAAAATGTAGCGGGCTTTGGTTTTCAGGATTTTTTGATTAATCCATTGAGGGTCGAAACCAGACAACTAAGGAAAGTCTCTTCGCTGGTTTTGGACTTGGTGAAATGGGTCGTCAATCCCAATGAAAGTTTCTTCTTCTCCTCACTGGATAAGTCAGTAGCCGTGTAAACAATCAATGGAGTCTTGCTGGCCTTCTCATGGCGCAGAACAGTCACTACTTCGAAGCCATCTGTATGAGGCAGACCAAGATCCAGGATAATTAAATCAGGCTCTTCGGCTCTTGCAAGCTCGATTGCTTTCAGACCGTCTAGGGCTTCGAAAACCTGGATGTTTGAGCCAAGCGACAGTACGTATTGTTTGATGATTTCTCTGGTTGACTCATCGTCTTCGGCAATGAGCACCCGCGCTGGACCCTGCTTTCGTCCTCGGATTGCCAGATCAATAGCGCTCAATAACTTGCTTTCTTCAAAAGGCTTGGCAAGCCAGTCTATGAGAAGCGGGTTGCCGTAATGTTTGCGCTCTGAAGCTGATACCACAACTATCGGTGTAGTAGATGTTTTATCCATATTTTCAAGTAATGAATTGCCGTTACCATCAGGCAATTGAATATCCAAAACAATTACAGAAAATTTGCTTCTTGCAAGAGATTCTTCAGCTTCAGCTATAGTGGAAACGCGATGAACATTCAAATGATGCGTGTTCAGTGTTTCGGTAATTATCATCGCAACACTGTCGTCGTCTTCTACGAGCAAGACTTTGTTTCCGTTACTCGATTCTACACATTCGTGATCGGGTTTAACTTCATTTTGTTTGCTTAGCGGTATTTCGAACCAGAAAGTAGAACCTTCGCCCACTTTTGAATTTACACCAATATGTCCGTCATGCTGTTCTACTATTGATTTGCTTATAGCAAGCCCAAGTCCAGTTCCGCCTTTTTCTCTATGATCGCTTTGATCTAACTGTTGGAACATTTGAAACAGCTTTTTGAGGTCACTGTCTTTGATACCAGGTCCGTGATCTTGTACTTCGATTCTATAAAAGGCACCGTTTTTGCGAGCTTTGATTATGACTTCGCTTTCGGGAGGCGAAAATTTCACTGCATTCGATACCAGGTTTGTAAGCACCTGGGTAATTCTGTCTTTGTCGGCAAACAGAGTTCCGTCTTCCTGAACATCGCTTGTAAGCTTGATACTTGCATCTTGAGCAAAGGAGTTGAGTGTGTTCGTGGTGTTTTCAATTATTTGCGCGGCGCTGAGTTTTTCCAGTTTCAGTTCGAGTTTGCCTGCTTCGATTTTTCTTATATCCAGAATATCGTTAATAAGGCGCACCAGACGTTCTGATTCTAGTTTGCCCATTGAAACCAGGCGTAAGGCTTTTGGTGAGAGGTCGCCTGCTTTGCCTCCTTCGAGCAAGCCAAACGCCCCTCGAATACTTGTAAGCGGTGTGCGCAATTCGTGTGAAACAGTGGAATAAAATTCGCTTACTCGCTTTTCTGCTTCTTTCTTATCGGAAATATCTCTGCCTTCTGGAATAAGCAATACGATGTTGCCGTCGTCATCTACAATAGGCTTGAGCGAAAAGTCTACATGAAGCAGGACTCCATCGGGGTCTGGATGTGTAGATTCAAAACGGATGAATTTGCCATTAGCAGCTTCGTGCACACTTTGTTCGACTTTTTCTTGAAGTTCTTTGGAATGCGACCACCAGGGCGTGTCCCAAAAATATTTTCCAATTACACTGGATTTGTCTGCCTTTATAAAATCGAGCGCTGTTTTATTTGCTTCGAGTATTATGCCCGTGGGCGACAATAGACCAATGAATTCAAAAGTTTCATCGAATATGGCTTTGAATTTTCGCTCGCTTGTGTGCAATGCTTGTTCGAATTTCAATCTTTCCAGATACTGACTGATTTGCAGTGCTACTACATTTAGTGTGTGGACCACATCTGGTTCAAGGTTAGCGACTTTTCTGGTGGTAAAAAATTCCATTACTCCAAGCATTTCACCGGTCAAACTTAGCGGAAATGCTACCCCGCCATGCAAGTTGCATTTTCTTGCATGGGGCGCACGGGGAAAATTATTGTCTTCTGTTACGTCTAGAACGAGTGTAGCCAGGCGACTTTGCCAGACTCTGCCAGGCAGTCCCTTACCCGATTCGAAACGGAGTTCTTTTGATGCATTTTCAAAATCGGCAAATTGTTCTGATTGCTTCCAGCTGCGCTTAAAAACGAGATCGCCTCTGTCTTTGTCGGGAATCCATATTTGCGCGATCTGAAAATCGAGTTTGTTTGCCACTTCTTGCAAGGCTTTGGTTAACACTGTGTCTGGTGTGCCAATGCTTGCTAGCGAATGATTGACCGAATACAAAATATTTTGGAATTTTTCTTCTTTGTCCTGACGACGCATTAAATAATTAACTACGTACCCAATCAGGACGAAGCCACTAAGAGCGATACCACCATACCAGAGCAGCCTTTGGTTCATTTCGTTTACTGCTAGTTTTAAAGTGGCAAGGCGCTCAGCTAATAACTTTTCTTCCTCTAGTTTCATTTCGCTAACGATATGGCGCAATTGCTCCATGTATATTAGGTCGTTGCTCTTTTTCAATTCATCGAGCGTAGCTGAATCTGGCTTGGTTTTTAACTTGATCATTCGATCCAAACTGTCGAATTTAGAATCGAGCACAGGCTTTAGTTTGTTTAGGCGCTCGTGTTGAATCGGATTGTCGCGCGACAGATAAAGAGCTCTGTTAAAAGCGTCATGAGCTTGTTTTGCCGTTCCCTTGAAATTGAACAGGTAAGTTTTATCATGTGTAAGTAAATGCCCGTACGCGGCACTCTCGGCATCGTTGGGCGCAGCAATGAGCGAGTCTAATTGTTGCATCACCTCATAAGTGTGCAAAACCCACTGGCGAGCATCATAGAGCTTGTTTGCGTGGTTATAACTGGAGATGCCAGCAATCAGCATCAAACAAAAAAGACACAGCATTCCGACTGTGACGACCGTTTTTATCCGGTCGCGAGTTTTTCGCATGGAAAACGAGTTTACGCTCTGATCGATTGACTTCATTGCGATAGAAATAATAGTCTTTATTTCTATTATCTTCTATCATGTCGAAAATTGGACAATTAAAAGTGTCAGGATGAAGACTATCAGGTCAAGTGCGAAATTTTCAAACCCTGTGGTGTTCCCGCCACATTGCTCGTGTTACTATAATTTTTGGATAAAACAAAAGGCAACTTTTTCGAAGGGCTTTCAGGAGTTATGAATAAGACAGTTTCACCCGCGCTAAAAGCACTTTTAGACGGTTTTATAGACTATGCAGGGCTTTATCCGCCCGCCAGCGTCCATCTAGAGACTGCGCTTGCCAATTTTGTCAGCTATAAAAATAGTGAATATGCCTGGATGCTTCGCTGGTTCGTCATTGGCGGCAAAGACCTCGATAGTGTGCCGGAAGAATTCGATGGTTGTATGTCTGTGCTTACAAACGCCGACAATAAAAGGGCTGCTACGATTGAAGCAAGCGAAGTAGTGAGTGGTGCGAAGCCCACTTATTGCGAAATACCATTAAATCAACTGGAAAAATTAGTACAGGTCAAAGAACATAACAGTTTTGCCAAAATCCGCATGGGCGGCGTTAAACCAGAAGCGATTCCAGGTGTGGATGATGTGGCTTCCTTTATTTTGAAGTGTGCAGAATTGAAATTGCCTTTTAAAGCTACAGCCGGATTGCATCATCCAATAAGAGCACAGCAAGCACTTACTTACGAACACGATGCACCACGGGCGGTGATGCATGGTTTTATAAATGTTTTGATGGCAGCATCACTCGCTTATTATGGCGATAAAGATATCGAGCCAGTCTTGAATGAGCAAAATGCTTCAGCTTTTAAGTTCGACAATGAAAAAGCTTGTTATAAAGACAGATGCTTGAGCGTCAATCAAATAATCGAAGCAAGGCGACAGTTCATACATTCTGTCGGCTCTTGTTCTTTTGACGAGCCTATACACGATCTCAAGCAATTGGGATGGCTATAGGTTTTTATTTGCCTGGAAATTCGATTGTAACCGTAGTGCCTGCGCCTTCTTTGCTCTGACAAGAAATGGTGGCATTGTGCGCATCGAGTAAAAGTTTGCTGAAATAAAGTCCAACACCGGAAGAACGCACATCGGTTGGAATTTTTTTTGCGACCGTCAAAGGATCGAATAATTTTGAAACCTGTTCTTTGCTCATTCCTACGCCTGAATCGCTTACAGTTACTTTTATTTTGTTGTCTGATTTTTTTACTGCAAGTGTGACAGAAGACCCTTTTTTGCTCATTTTGATAGCGTTTTGCAAAACGTTGTGCAGCGTGTGTCTAATGGCTGCAGGAACACCTTTCACGGATGGAAGATCAGGTTCGATTTCAGTTTTGATTTCAACTTGATTAGTTGCTGCAAAAAGGGAATTCAAAAACAGCACCACTTCAAAAATTTTCTTGAAGTCGAGTTCGACCGAATTATTAGTGTTCAACATGAAGTCTGTTCTAAAAATTTCTAGCAACGAACCTGCAAGTTCCAGATGATGTCTGTTGCTCGCGCTCATCTTATCGATGGCATCGCGCGCCTTTTCGTTGAGCTCGTCGCTGTTGTTTTTTAGATAATTCAAAATCATTTCTTCGCCAGCCAGATGATTTTTGATATCGTGAGCTATCATCGAGGCTAAGGCATCACGCTCGTTTTGCAATCTCTTGCGCTCTGAAATGTCGCAAAAGGTAGAAACCACTCCAAGCAAGTTTTGAGATTTGTCCAGTACTGGTGCTGCATGTGCACGAAGCCACATACCATCTGGTCGCAATGAATTTCCTTCCAGATAAGCTTCTTTCTCGCAAGATTCTTTTTCGTTCAAGGCGTGAAAGTATGGCTCTTCTTCGTGAGGAAGAGGTGGACCATTTTTGGTTCTATATATTTTGATCGATTCGCGAATTGAAGTTTTGTCTTTGCCAAAAAGTGTCATGCCAGCCATTTTTGCAGCAGCCTGATTGGCTAATATGACATTTTCATTGCAGTCGTAAACTACAAGTCCATCGCCAATGCTGTCGAGTATAGTCATGAGAAAGTCGGCGTGGTGCGCACGCGCATCTTCTGAGTCTATTAGTGTGTCTATATATTCTTGGGTAATGCGCTCGACTTCAGCACGCAACTTAGCCAGTTGCTGTGCTTGTTCTTTTGAATTTGAAGACGACACCAAGACTTAGTGACAGCCGCCGCCGCAGCAATGTCCGCCGCTTGGCTTAGGAGCTTGTTGTACTTTGCCTTTTCCTTTGCCCTGACCGCTTCTATTGCCAGTAGCAACATTCACTGTAAAAATGCGACTTACTTCACCACTGCCACAATGGGCACAAGCCGGCTTTGTGTCGTCATTCATCGAGCGCTCGATTTCAAATGTTTCGCGGCAGCTCTGGCAGCGGTAATCGTACGATGGCATGTTATTTCTGCTCCTGTGTGGCAGGATTTTTCTTCACTTCTTGTTGTTGAGTATCCTTGTCTTTTTTCTTGATGTCAAGCTTACCCTGGACTAGAGCTGTAACGTCGTTGACCATAATGACCGCCATCAAAACTAGCAAGCTCATAAAGCCCCAACGAACGATTTCACCATGCGCCTTTTCGCCTACAGGCTTTCTGAAAATAGCCTCGTAAGCCATAAAAGCGAGGTGACCTCCGTCAAGTGCTGGCCAGGGTAACAAGTTAAGTATGGCAAGGTCCATGCTTATCAAAATTGTGAAAGTGAAAAGCTGGCTCCAGTCTTGCTGAGCAATATCTTTTCCAATATAGATAACAGCAAGAATACCGTGCACATCCTGGATTCCAGGCTCACCAGCCGCTGGCGGTTTGCCCAGATGCAATATTTGATTCATGATGCCTACAGGCAATTTGCCCAGGGCATCGAGCATCATACGAGTGAGGTCGCTCACTTTCTGATACGACAAAATGAGAACTTCAAGGATTGGACGATCCACACGCTTGTAGCCAGCGTTTTTCATATCGAGCGCCATTCCCACTTTGCCGTCGGCATTGGGAGTCATCGAAATGTCCATTGGCTTTCCATTTCGTTCTATCTGAATTACTACTGGAGTGCTTTTGTGCGAAGTGAAATAAGATATGATTTCTTCTGAAGTCTTGACTGGTTGTTTATCGAGACTGACAATTTTGTCACCTTTCAAAATTCCAGCATTCAAAGCAATCGGATTCGATTTGAAAGTTCCAGCAGCATAAGTTTCTGGCACAGGTTCTCCGATTGTGAGAAGCATTGTGACCATAATCAGATAAGCGAAAATTATGTTAAAGCCAACGCCAGCAAAGGCTACGAGCGCTCTTTGCCAAATTGGAAATTTGCGAAAAGGCTTTAGCTCGACACCATAAGGATTGTCTTTGCTAGAAGCATGTGGTGCTTCAATGGGAATTTCGGCGTCTGTAGTGACTATATGAGGAGTTTCGTTGTGTTCGCCACTTGCTTCTTTGCTCAGTTCTTCGCCTTCGACCATGCCAGATGCAGGAAGGGCAGCGACTCCATAAGCTTCCATGTCCTGGCGCGACTCGTCGCCAAGTTCGGGAATAGCGACATAACCGCCTAATAAGCAGGCATGAATGCGAAACTCTGTTTCAAAGGCTTTCCCTACAGTTATATAGGGTCCAAATGGAAGACCAAATCCAAACACAGGAGTTTGAAAGCCGAAGAGGCGAGCCACCAGGAAGTGACCGCATTCGTGCACGATGATGAGGCTACTTAAAATAGCCAGCATCAATAGGACAGACAGAACCTGAGTGAGGAATTCCATACAAAAGATATTATAGAACCGAATTTTCGATTTGGTCGGATTCTAATGAGTTCTGAACACGCACATCTTTGTAGAAATGGTGCAAAATTTCGCCCGCGCCCCAACCATGCTCGGCGAGCGAGCGGGCGCCCCACTGGGACATTCCCATGCCATGACCGAATCCCTGACCCGAAAAAACATAGTTGCCAGACTGACTATCGCATATCACATTAAAATTTGTGCTGGGCAGTTTCAATGCTTTACGAACGCTGTCTCCCGATACCAAAGCATTAGTCATATCACCCATGAGCATAAGCGTTTTTACTCGTTGAGATTCTGTACGCTCGATTGCGACCACTCCAAGCACACGTCCTACAGTTGGTCCAATAGCCGATGCCAGTTGCGAAGGTGAAAAGGTCGCCCGCCAGGCAGAGTGAGGCGACGACTGGTCATAATCGTGGGTCGATTTGAGATAGCCAAGCTTTGTGTTAGTGGGGTGCGACTCGGTAAAACCGGCACTGGAGCTGTGATAGAAGGCTGGCACCACTTTGTTGTTGTGGGTCATCACAAGCCCTGTCGTTTCTTGCACAGCTTTGTTGGTACGTTCTTTTTCTTGCAAAACGCCTCGATAAACCTGGTCTTCAGTTCCAGAACCTAGGTCATAACCATCTTTTGCATGTTTGTTCAAATTGGCGATGGCATATGAGCGTGCTGCTATCGATTGCGCTTTGAGCGCTTCCAATGGCCATGCGCTTGGCATCTCCGAGGGCAGAACCGATAAAAGATAGTCTTCTAGATTAACTACATTAATAGCCTGAAATTTGCCGCCCTGAATTCTTAGTAACAGACTTCCTCTATAAGGACGGTTATTAAAAGTGAAAATGGAATTGTTGTCTTTTGCTGGAACGAAGAAAAGTCCCTGGTCTTCAAGGGCGCTGTCGAATTTGCGGCTGAATAAAGAAGCGCCTTTGGATTTAGTCCATGGAATTTGAGTATAAATAGATTTGGTTTGAGTTATGCCACTGAATCTGGGCAATCTTGGCGGCGCGAGCGCAATTACCTGGGTGGTGGTCAGTTCTGGACCCTGAGCGATTTTGTTTATATCGGCAAAGCGTGATGGATTGAGGCTCATAGTCGAGCTAGAATAGCTTACGCTCCACTGACTCTGGGCATTGAGCCTTGCGCAAAGCTCGCCAGAGGCTGCATCATATACATCCATTCCATCAAGCGACCCAAGCACAGCAGAATAAAGTCCCTGCTGCAGACTGATTCTGATTGTTTTGCCATTTGGTTTTGGGATGGACGAAATAATTTGTTGGTTTTGCAATTGAGCAGAAGCCACTATGTCTGTATCTTCTTCAGACTCTTGCGCTATGGCACTGGTAGCAGATATCAAATTGAGCGAGTTGAGCACTAAAAGTAGTATCAAGCTGCGCCACAAATTCTTGCTTTTGAAAACGTAAGGGTCGAAAGCTCCTAATTTTCTGCGAGTGGAAGCGAGGTTTGAGCGACCCCAATTGGAAAGATATGCATCGTCTATGCAATCGATATTTTTGTTCTTGTCGGCCAAAACTTTTTCTTGGTCCATATAAGCAACAACGCTAGCGATGGCTGCTGCCATTTCCATGTCGCTAATAGATTTCTGGTCTTTGGATGTAACTTTGAATGACGGCACAAGCGAAGCCCCAGCCTTATTTTGAGCCATGTCCTGGCTTTCTTGATTGCTTGGTTTGTTTACTAAGGCGCCGGTCATAACGAAATTATAACCGGCGTCTTACAGTTGACAAGCTTAAATAAGCTCGATTCAGTTTTTATCCTTTGAGAGCTTCAGCTCCAGCAACGATTTCGAGCAATTCTTGAGTGATATTACCCTGACGTGCTTTGTTGTAAATAAGCGTCAGGCTGCCAATCAGCTCTTTTGCGTTTGTGGTTGCATTTGACATCGCATTCATTCGAGCAGCAAGCTCGGATGCGGCTGCCTCAAGCAGCGCCTGATAAAGTACGTTTTCCACATACTTTGGCAAAAGCTCTTCTTCCATCAATTCAATCAAATCGGGCTCGTATAAAGTTTCGGCACTCTTTGGAAAATGGTCTTTACCTTCAGGCAAAGTAATTGGCAGGTAGTTTTTGATTTTTACTTCCTGACGAATCATGTTGACGAAGTCGGTGCCTACGATTTCAACGGCATCAATCTGCTTCTTGGTGTAAAGGTCGCAAACATTTTCAGCAATCATTTTTGCTTCTTCCACAGTGGGAATAGCAGGAAGCTGAGTATAGTTCTTGATTTTTTCGATCTTTACTCGTTTAAAGGCGGCTGCAGCTTTGAGTCCAACCGGAATGACAGCAACTTCTTTGCCTTCTGATTGAAGTTGTTGGATTCGCAAAATTGCTTGCTTGATGATGTTTCCGTTATAGCCACCGCATAGACCACGATCTGAAGAGATGATGATTAGAGCGACTTTTTTAATTGGGCGTTTTTTCAAAAGCGGCAGGTCTTGCAGATCTATCGGGCTTACTTCGTGCACGATTTGTTGGAGCATCTCCACTACTTTCGAGGTGAAGGGGCGTGCGTTCGAGTTTCTCATCTGAGCACGACGCACTTTGGCTGCTGCCACCAAACGCATGGCTGAAGTAATCTTCTTAGTGTTCTGCACGCTCTTGATGCGCTGCCTAATTGCTTTCAGGTTTGCCATGATTTAATTCCTGTGATTTAGAGCTTAGGCTTTGAAGAAGTTTTCTTTGAACTTTTTGATTTCCGAAGTCAACTCGCCTTCGACTTCGGCGTTGAGTTTGGCGCCGGACATCAATTTGGCAAGGACGTCTTTTCCTTGTGAGTTCAAATATTTGAACCATTCTTCTTTGAACTTGATGATTTTTTCGTTGTCGATATCGTCGAGCAAACCTGCGTTTGCAGCGTAGATAACCGATACTTGCTCACCAAGTGAAAGAGGACGGAACTGAGCTTGTTTCAAAACTTGCATCAGTTTTTGACCACGACGAATCTGGTCTTGAGTAGCTTTATCGAGGTCAGATGCAAATTGTGCAAAAGCTTCGAGTTCGCGGAACTGAGCAAGGTCTAGTCTCAATTTACCAGCGACTGATTTCATCGCGCCTGTTTGAGCAGCACCACCCACACGTGATACCGAAACACCAGCGTTGATAGCTGGACGGATACCGGCGTAGAACAAGTCTGACTCAAGGAAGATTTGTCCGTCTGTAATCGAGATAACGTTTGTGGGGATGTATGCAGATACGTCACCAGCTTGGGTTTCGATGATTGGAAGAGCGGTCATAGATCCTGCGCCCAGTTTGTCTGACAATTTGGCAGAGCGCTCGAGCAAGCGTGAGTGCAAGTAGAATACGTCACCTGGATAAGCTTCACGACCTGGCGGACGACGAAGCAAGAGTGACATTGCACGATAAGCTTGAGCGTGTTTGGACAAGTCGTCGAAGATAACGACTGCGTGCTCGCCTTTCCACATGAAGTATTCGCCGATGGCGCAACCTGCATATGGTGCCAGGAATTGAAGTGCTGGAGCCGATGTTGCAGGAGCACTGATGATTACTGTGTATTCCATTGCGCCGTGCTCTTCCAGGATAGCCTGGATACGACCGACGTTGGATTGTTTTTGACCGATAGCTACATAAATGCAGACTGGACGATTGGGCTGGTTCTTTTGGTTGATGATGGTATCGATGGCGATGGCTGTTTTACCAGTCTGACGGTCGCCGATGATAAGTTCGCGCTGACCACGACCAATCGGGATCATGGCGTCGATAGCGGTCAAGCCGGTCATCAATGGTTCGTGCACCGATTTGCGTTTGACGATACCAGGGGCGATGATTTCCATCGGTTTGAATTCGGTAGCGTTGATTGGTCCTTTACCATCGAGAGGCTGACCAAGCGGGTTGATTACGCGACCAAGAAGAGCTTCGCCAACAGGAACGGAAGCGATACGACCAGTGGTCTTAACTTCCATGCCTTCGAAAATCTTTCTGCCTTCACCAAGAACTACAACACCAACGTTGTCTTCTTCTAAGTTCAAAACCATGCCGTTTGTTTTTTCTTCATCGGCAAATTCGACCAATTCCATAGACATGGCTTTCTCCATGCCGTAGACGCGGGCAATACCGTCGCCTACTTGCAGGACTCGTCCCACATTAGTGACTGCGAGCTTTGATTTGTATTGCTCCAGTTGTGTCTTTAATACTGATGTGATTTCGTCTGGGCGGATAGCCATTTTTCTTTCCTCTGGTTTTTTCTGGTTTTAAACAGATAACAAGCTTTGTTCGATTTTTTGTAGTTTGCCTTTCAAACTTCCGTCAATCACCTGGTCTCCCACGCGAAGCACCATTCCGGCAAGAAGCGATTCATCCACTTCTACTTTGAGATCCAGTTTGGAGCCCATGTGCTCTGAGATTCTTGCTTTGATGTTTTGCACTTCTTTGTCGCTCAGTTTGGTCGAGCTGACAAGAGTTGCTTCAAGAATATTGAGCCTGGCCATGAGCAGTTTTTTGAACTGTTCACTCACGTGAGCGAGAATGTCGAGTCGGCGTCGGTCTGTCAGAAGTTGCAATAAATAGAATGTGGTGGCATCTACTTTGCCTTCGAAAATTCCTGCAAGCAGTTTTTTCTTTTCCGCTGGACCTAAGGCCGGGTGATTCAAAACAAGTTTGAAATCGTGATTGGTATGTAGTGTTTCATCAATCGCTTTGAGATCGCCATAAACGGCTTCGGCTTTTTTCATGGTGGCAGCTTGATCTTTTTCGCTATCCTCAATTAGTTTGAGTGTAGCTTCTGCGTATTTCGCTGCAATTTCAGCCTGTTCGCCTTTCATTTCGTCCTCTAGTGTACTTGGGAGACCGATTTAGTTTTTTGCTCGCCCGCCGGATTCACATCCAGAGTATCGAGCTGTTCTAAAAACTGGTTGACCATTTGTTCTTTGTCTTGAGTGGACATGTTCTGCGCCAGATATTGTCTGGACAGAGCAACTGCGGCATGAACAGCTTGTGAGCGAATTTCGTTTACGAGCACTTGTCTTTCGGAGTTTATGCTTGCATCGAATTTGTTCACCAGCGATTGCATGTCTTTTTGTGTCTGCAACTCGAGATCCGCTTTCATTTGAGCGGCGATGTCTTTTGCGTCAGCAAGAATTTTGGCTGCTTCGGATTCTGCATTAGCCAATTTTGCTCTTTGATCGCTCAAGAATTTTTCAGATTCCTCGCGGCTCGCTCTTGCCTGATTCAAGGCTTCATCGATGTTTTTGGCTCTTTTATCTAGAATGCCCGGAACAGCTTTGTTCCAGGCCCAAATAATCAAACCCATCAAAATCAGCCAGTTGACCAAATTAGTTTTGAAATTGGTGAACAATTCAACTGGATTGAATTCGTGCATTTCAGCAAAGAAAAACATGTTTATTTGCCTCCTTGCACAAGCGCTTTTTTGACAAGCTCAGAATCCAGGTCGATCGAAACCGACTTACCTAGTAGTTTTGAGACGATGCCTTGAACGAGTGCTTTTTCTTCATCAACCAGTGCTGCAATCAATTTGGTTCTCTCACCGGCAAGCTCCTTGTGTGCGGTGTCGAGTTTGGTGCGTCCTTCTTTTTCAATCTCGGCCATTTTCAAAGCACGTTCGCTCTGACTTTTAGCCACAAGATCAGCAATGATGGTTCTAGCCTCTTCGCGCACAGTGCTTAATTGCTTTTCGTACTTGGCAAGTTCGACACTTGCTTCGTCGCGCAATTCACGGGCGGAGGCGAGATCATTGCTGATTCTCGATTGTCTCTTTTCGATTACTTCGCCAACAGGCTTCAAGAAAAGCTCGTTTAGCGCAAGCATGAATAAAAGGAAGCTTACGACAAATAACGCACAGGTAGCGTTTAGCTCAAACATTAGCTAATTAACCACCCAAGCCTAATGGGAACATGTAGAGAAGAATGGCTACAACGAATGCGAAGAGACCAAGAGCTTCCATCAAAGCGGCAAAGATGATGCCGTTGTTACGCAAACTGGTTTCCATTTCAGGCTGTCTGGCCATACCTTCGAGTGCTTTGGATGCGGCTACGCCGATACCAATTCCAGGTCCGAATACGCCGACTGCGGCGATACCGGCACCAATTCTGGAGCAAGCTTTGATAAGTGTATCGGGATCTACGCTGCCAGCGACGGTGCCAGCTTGAGCGATTAATTGGTGGTCCACAACTTTTCTCCTGTTGAGTACTAAAGCAAAATTCTTTAGATGTGCAAGATGAGCTCGAACTTAGCTTCAATGCGCTAAGTCAAGTTATCGACTCAAATTATAACAGGCGGCTTAGTGGTGATCGGCTACTGCCATGCCAATGTAAATACCTGTCAAAAGGGAAAATACAAAGGCTTGAATCACAGCAATAAAGATCTCGAATCCCATTACGAAAATCGGCGCAATCCAGGGCAGCATGAGCAAAAAGACCATACGGGTAATTTCGTCAGCAGTGATGACAAGCATCAAACGAAGAGCGAGCGTAGAGGGGCGGATGATGAGGTCAAGCCATTCTACGGGGTTAGTGAGTAATTCTTTGAGATAGTGTCCGCCATTTTTTATCAGTCCGGCACCCAGGTACACAATCAATGAAAGTATGGCCAGGCCAAAGGTTACGTTGAAGTCAGTAGTTGGAGAAGCGGCCTCGAAAGGATGTCCGTTTGCCATATGGAACCATCCTGGAACATGCTCAGCAGCTTGCCAGGGGAGAATTCCGATTAAATTCGCTGTTAATACAAAAATAAAAATTCCTGCAATAAGCGGTAAGAATTTCTTGTAGTCATGACCAATTTGCCCCTTGGCTAGGTCTTGAACGAATTTATAAAGACCTTCTGCAATCGCTTGCAAAGGACCGCCAGGTCCGTCTGCTGTTAGGGTCGGGCGTACAATCGCTGCTGCAGCAAGGATTCCAGCCATACATGTCCAGCTCAGAGCCAGAGTATCAACGTGGGTATTGGCAACAAACGGTGAGGTTGAAGCGTCTGAAAACTGTGATAAAAGCAGGTGTTTTCCTAGCATGGCGAATTTTGTACCCGTTACAAATAAAGAGGCAGGGTGCGACGCCATAAATAATAGCAGAGGCTATTTCGTCTGTTTATCCGACTTTTGCTTTCTTTTCAAAGCTTCACTGCCTTTTATCATGCGATATATCCCTGCAATAAAGCCAAGAATGATGCCAAGTAAGGTCAAGAAAAAGGACAGGGCATTGTTGTGCATTTGCTGTCCGAGCCAAAATCCGGCGTATCCAAAGAGACAAGTCAGTACTGTTAAATTGACGCCCCACTGCGACGCAATTACCCAGGCCGGTGGACCGCCCGGCTGGTCTGAAATACTATCTGCTGCAGGTTCTACCGGATTGAGCGGTGCTTCGATCTGGTCTGGATAAGGAATAGGATCTGGATTATTTTGCGAACTTTTTTCGTTTTGCATGAATTAAGGCTTTATTTAGTATTTTGAGGATAAATGTACAGATGTTCTATTTACATCTCTTCTGGGTATTCCTTATAAATAGGATGCGAACAAAAAGCCGAATCGGTTTTGATACACTACTATTTAAGCAGGATCTAACCAGGATCTTTGTAGCACTAAGAGGGAGATTCCAACAACATGTTTCAGCGCATGGTGACTGTATTCAAAGCCATGATCAACAGCCTTCTGGGTAAGGTCGAAGACCCTCAGATGATGCTGGAGCAAGCTTATCAGGACTTGCAGTCTAATCTCATTCAGGTCCGCCAGGCGGTAGCTCAGGCAATAGCAACCGAGAAACAACTGGAGCAACAGCTTAAAAAGAACGTCGAGCAAGTCGACGTCTGGCAAACAAGAGCTGGCATGGCTGTGCAACAAGGCAATGACGACCTTGCTCGTCAGGCTTTGCAGCGCAAACAGCAATATGCAAGTGCAGTCAAAGATTTAGAGACCCAGCTTCAAGCTCAAAAAGAAATTACAGCAGGACTCAGACGTCGTCTTGCCGAACTCGAAGCTGAAGCATCTAAAACATATACTAAGAAACAAGTTCTCATTGCTCGTGACAAAGCTGCTCAAGCAACTTCTAAAGCTAACGAGATTTTGTCCAAGACCAATTCGCAGGGTGCCTCCTCGATAATGGAGCGTATGGAGCTCAAAGTCCAGGAAAATGAAGCCAAAGCTCAAGCACTTGCCGAACTTGGACGTGACAATCTGGATAGTGCTTTTGCTTCGTTTGAAGGTGCAAGCGATATCGAGATGGAATTGCTCGCTCTTAAGGCTGGTGATTCGAGCAAGCTCATCACTCAGAAAAAAGACGGTCCTATTTTGCTCGACTTGAAAGATTCAGACACAGTCGATGCCGAAGTCGAAGTTAGCGACGCTCAGCGCAAAGAATAAAAGCGACTGACGAAATCTTCGTATTTTTCTTTGAAATTGCCTTCGATAATGGCACGGCGCAGTATTTGCGCCTGGTCTATTAAGTACTGGACATTGTGTATGGAAAGCAAAATGCAGCCAGACATCTCGCTGTTTCGCACCAGATGATGCAGATAAGAACGCGTATATTTTTTGCAAACTAAACAAGTGCATTTAGAATCGAGCGCAAAATCTTCTCTCTTGTGCGGCGCATTTTTTAGTGAGATGCGACCCTCACCTGTAAAAGCAGCACCGTGTCTTGCAAGTCTTGTTGGCGAGACGCAATCGAACATGTCTATTCCAGAGCGAATGGCAAATGCTATGTCCCAGGGTGTACCGATACCCATTAGATAACGTGGTTTTTCGCGCGGCATTTGTGGTGCGGTGTGTGCCACTATGTCTTCGATGATTGGGCGCTCTTCGCCAACTGCTACGCCACCAATTGCATAACCAGGCAGGTCGAAAGAAGTGACAGTTTCTACGGACTGGTCGCGCAGATCTTTATATATGCTTCCTTGAATGATACCAAATAATGACTGCTCTTCTTTTCGAGCGTGTGTATCAACACAGATTGAAAGCCATCTGTGAGTGCGCTCCATGGCTGCTTTTGCCATGTCGTACGTAGCTGGGTTTGCCACGCATTCATCAAAAGCCATAATTATGTCTGCACCTATGGCATTTTGAATTTCCATCGATTTTGCAGGACCGATGAAATGCTTGCTTCCATTTTTGTGATCTTTAAAATGGACACCATCTTCGGTGATTTTTCTGAACTGGTCCAAACTGAAAACTTGAAAGCCGCCCGAATCAGTCAGAATAGGCTTGTTCCAGGACATGAATTTGTGCAAGCCACCGGCTTCTTTGACAAAATTATGACCCGGACGCAAATACAAATGATATGAATTGGATAAAACAATTTGTGCACCACATTCATCCACCTGGTCGAAAGTCATAGATTTCATGGCAGCAAGAGTTCCAACTGGCATGAAAACTGGTGTTTCGACCACACCGTGCAAAGTGGTCAATTTTCCCGCACGAGCGCCCGACCAGGGGCACTCGGCTTCAATCTCAAAGTTAAGAGGCGAATTCATTGGTAATATATTAGTCTATGCCAATTAATAAGACGATATGTGTAAGCGCTTTGTCTCTGGTTATTCTTCTGGCGAGCTCATTTCAGGCTTATGGATTGACCCAGGAAGAAGCCTCGGATGCATGTCAGGCAGTGAAAGCGCGCCTGATGCGCGACCACAGATATAACCTTTCGCGTGAAGGTGATCGCACTCATATATATATGATCATGGCTGATCAAAAATTGCCTTATTCGCTTTCATTAGGCTGGATCCAGTTCAGACCAAAAATCAAAAAAGCAGAAGATTCTGCACCTGAAAAAGAAAAAACAGACGATAAGTCTCAATTCGAGCAAGCCTTCAAGAAGCAAGCCGATTTGCTCGTTACTAAAGACGAACTCATAGCCACTGACGAGTCTGGACTTATTCTGCCTCAGCCTGGGGCTAAGCCTTTGCAGAAAGATTATAACGAGGCTAACTATCATAATCTTCTGGGCTGTGACATGCTCTCTGACGGCAGAGTGAATGATGCTCTGAAAGAATTTCAGGTGGCAGCCAAGCTCGATTCGACATGCGCCAAATATCAAAATAATGTTGGTGCCTTGCTTGCCCTCAAAGGCGAATATGCTCAAGGTGTTAAATCAATCGATCTTGCCATTCAAAAAGATGCTAAATATTTGCAAGCTATAACAAATAGGGCTTTATTGCATCTGGCTATAGGTCAGCCCGATATGGCTTTGAAAGATGCAAAATATGCCCTTACTCTCGACCCTAAATATTTCCCGGCCAAAATTGCACAAGTGCGAGCAACATTAGAAAAAGGTGACAAGGCCTCGATTGAATCAGCGCTTTCAGAAGCTGCAATATTGAAAGAAAATAATCCTGGCGACTGGCAGTCACTAATATTAGTGGCAGACTGTTATTTTGCCTGCAAGCAATACAAAGAAGCAAAAGACGTCTGCAGGCGCATCCAGCAGTTATCTGCAAACGACATAGACAATATTTTGAAACTTGCGGTTTGTTTTGAAAAATTAGGTGACCTGGATAATGCCATCAAAGAAGCTCGAAAAGGCACTGTAGCTGCCCCTGACGACCCGCGTCCGCATCTTATATTAGGACGATTTCTTTTGGCTAATCGTGACGATAAAGCAGCAGCTCTTCAGTTCGAGCGCACGATGGATTTAGAGCGGGCTTGTTCCCCTCATGTCAAACTCGAAGCGATGAATTCTTGGCTCAAAATTTTGATCAGAGAAAATAAGACCGAGCGTGCCGAGGAATTGGCCTACAAATGGGCCAAAACGAACGATAAAGACCCTAAGTGTCAATATAATCTTGGCTGGATACTTTCTATGAATGCTCAAAAAAAGAAAGAAGCAATTGAGGCTTATCAAAAGACACTCAAGCTGGATCCGGCTCTGGTAGCCGTTCATTATAATTTAGGTCTGCTCATGATCGAATCTGGAGATGTGCGAAACGGGCTTGCTCAGCTGCGTGCTTTTGTTAAAATCGCGCCTAAAGATAGTGACACTCCTCACGCTAAAGAGCTGATAGAGAAGTTTTCCAAAAGTTTATGACCCTACCGATAACACTCAACTTTGGATATATAAATGCACCACTTTTGATGCCTTTTCACCAAATCTGCCACCACATGCTTGACACCAGATAAAGTGTATAGTCTAATTCGACAAGGGAAAATCAGGTCTGCGGTAACCAAAAGCATTTAACACGGCGTGCGAATAAAAGAAATCGAATTAGATAACTTCAAGTCGTTTGGTCGACCTACAGTAGTTCCACTCCTCGACGGGTTCACTACTATATCCGGACCAAATGGCTCGGGCAAGTCGAATATCATCGACAGTTTACTTTTCGCCCTTGGTCTATCATCTACCCGCTCCATGCGAGCAGAGCGCTTGCCCGACTTGCTCAATAATCTGAGCGGCAAGAACGAAGCCAAAGTGCGAGTAAATTTCATTAGCCCAGAAGGCGAAGAAATCGAAGTTATTCGTCGGATCAAAGTTAAGCCCAATGGCTATACAAGTACATATGTACTGAACGGCAAGGTGTCTACGCTATCAGATGTACACGATCAGTTAGTCAGATATAACGTAAGCCCTACCGGATTCAACGTGATCATGCAGGGCGACGTGACTGGTATCGTCACGATGAGCGCTTCAGACCGTCGTCGTATCATCGACGAGCTTGCAGGCGTGGCAGAATTCGACCGCAGAATCGACCAGGCTAAATCTGAGCTTGGCTCGGTTTCGGAAAAAATCGACCATCAGCGCATCGTTCTTGTAGAAATAGTTGCGCGTCTAGAGCAGTTGCGCACAGACCGCGATCAAGCTTTGAAATATCTTGATCTTAAAACGAAGAAAGAAGCTATCGAGCGTGACCTTATATTCGTTCGGGCAAACGAGCTTGATCTTGCGGTAACCGAAAAACGCGACATCCTTATCAAACTGGACGAGCGTGAAACTTTCCTTGCCTCCAAGCTCTACGAAACCGAAGTGGGATTGCTCACACTGAGAAGCGAAATGGGCCGAATCGACGAAGAGATTCGCGATAAAGGCGGTAATGAACAGCTCTTGCTCAGACAGGACCTCGAAAACAAACGAGGCGAACTCACTCGTGAAGAAAACAAATTGTCTAATCTCGATGGTGTTTTTGGCGAGAAAGAAAAGACTGTAAAAGCAGTCGAAGGTCAAATCGAAACTATCGAGAAACACCTTCGCAAACTGGCTAAACAAAAAGCTCAGCATTTAGAAGATCAAAAAACAGTGCGTGTGGTGCTTGACGAACAGCAAGCAGCGATGAAAGTTTTTCTAGATCAAATCGAATCTTTGCGCAAAGAAAAAGACAAATCTTCGGACAAAGTTTCTAATTTGCACGACGACTTGCAAAAGCTTCGTGAAGACAAGCACCAGAAACAGGTTCGCGCGACCGAACTGAAAGCAAATAAACAAGGACTCGAAAAAGAACTCGAAGGCATTCGTACAAGAGCAACCGAACTGATCGCCAAATCTGCTGGCAGCAAAGCTCTTGGTGAGCGAATCGACAGACAATACCAGGACGCTTATGCTCTCGTGCTTGGTATCAGTCGCGATATCGAGCAATTAGAGGGCGAACTCGAGTCTACTCAAGAAGAAATCGAGTCTAAACAAAACAGTCTCGAACAAGTCAAACGTCGCGTTATCGAGCTTGAAACAGCAAAAGAAGTAACTGGCACAAGCGGTTATGGGCATGCTGTAGAAGCAGTAATGGCAGCTGGTATCAAAGGCGTTTATGGCACCATCGGCGAGCTTGGATCGTGCGAAGGCGATTATACTGTTGCGCTTGAAACTTGTATCGGACCTCGTTTGAGCCACGTAGTGGTCGAAGACGACCAGGTCGCCAAAGAATGTATCGAGTTCCTCAAGTCTTCGCAGTCGGGCAGAGCCACTTTCGTTCCGCTCAATAAGATTGCTTCTAATCCACCAGGCTTGCTTCCAGAACGTCAGGGCGTAGTCGATTTCGCTTATAACATGATCGACTTCGAGCCACGGTTTGCCAAAGCATTTCAGTATGCTTGCGGTCAGACAATCGTCATGCATGACCTCGATAGTGCGCGTCGAATGCTCAACCAGGCTCGCATGGTCACTCAGGGTGGTGAATTGCTCGAAAAATCGGGCAGTATCACAGGTGGTCAGGAAAGCAAATCGCGTTTGCATTTCTCCAAGCGCGGCGAGACCGATTTGAGCGTGTTGAAGCAAACTCAAGCAAGCGTTCAAGAACAAATCAAGTCTCTCAAAGAAGCAGTCAAAGAGCTTACTCTCGCTTTGAACGAAGAAAAAGAAAAACTGGTCAAAGCGAAAGCTGATGCGATGCAGAAGCAAGCAGCAATTGAAGACAACAAAAAACAAACTGTCGAACTCGATCAAAATATAGATCAAATCAAACCGCGTCTTCGTGAGAAAGGCGACGAAATTGATGTTATCGATCAAGAGATGGACACTATCAATTCGGAAGTTGAAGTTTTCGAGAAGAAAATCGAAGAACTGGCGCGTGCTCTGGAGAATGTCAAAGACAAAGGTGCCAACTCCAAGCTCGAACAATTGATTCTAGAATCTGAAGAAGCCAGAGAATCAGTCGATGCAACAGAGAAAGAGTGCAAAGAAATTCAGCGCCTGGTCGACAAAATCGAAACAGAAGAAGTGGTTGAAACTTCTACGCGCGACAATTTAAAAGAGCAGGTCACAAACTCTAGAGCCGAGATGGAAGAGCTTACTAATCAGCGTCCAGTCTTAATAGAGTCTGTCGATTCGATTAAACTTGCTATTGCCGAAGTCGAAAAGAAAGTAAATGAAATTTCGGTCGAGCTCGAATCTTTACGTGGCAAAAAAGACGAGATTCATGCAAACGTCACCGAGCAAGAAGTTCAAAAGGCAAAATACGATCAGGAAGCAAAACGTGTAAACGAAGAGCGCAAGAACGAAAAGCTCGCATTATTCGATTTAGAGCGCGACCTGGATGAAATAAAAGCCGAACTTGCTATCATCAAAGCTGAAAATCCCGACTACCAGCCGCCAAATCAGCAGACTGTTGATGAGCTCAAGAAAGAAGTAGAAAAACTGGAGCGCAAGATGCGCCATCTGGAGCCGGTCAATATGAAAGCTCTAGATGAATATAACCAGACTGAAACCAGAAAAACAGAACTCGATCAAAACTTAGAAACACTTGAAATTGAAAAAGAAGAAATCAATCAACGTATCTCTGGTTATGACGAACTGAAAAAATCTACTTTCCTTGAAGCTTTCCACGCAGTTAATGCTAACTTCCAAGAAATCTTCGCAGAGTTGAGTCATGGCTCCGGCAAACTCGAACTAGAAAATCCTGATAGTCCGTTTGAAGGCGGTCTTATCATCAGAGCGCAACCACGCGACAAGAAAATGCAGCGTATCGAAGCCCTTTCTGGTGGAGAAAAGTCGCTTACAGCTTTGTCTTTTGTATTTGCGTTCCAGCGCTATGCACCAGCTCCTTTCTATGCCTTTGACGAGGTCGATATGATGCTCGATGGTGCAAACGCCGATAGATTGGCGCGTATGGTCAAGCGCCAATCTAAACAAGCACAGTTTGTAGTAGTAAGTCTGCGTCGTCCTATGATTGAGCAAGCAGACCATGCCGTGGGCGTTTCGCTCCGTAACGACGGTTATTCGCGTGTCGTTGGTATAAGCGAAATTCAGATTCCCCAAGAGAATCCCGAGCACGACGAAGAGCCTCAAGCTCGTGGAGCCTAATATATGGAAGAAGTCGTCCAGCAACTCTTAATCGATCCTCTTACACTGGATCCGGTGGCGCTCGAACAAGAAGCCAACATCGGTCCATCTGATGGTATCGAAATTCTCGTTCGCATGGCAAAAAACGGTGAAATCGACGCAAAGTCAGTTGATATCATCGACGTGACCGACAAATTCTTGAAAGCAATTGCTGCTACTCCTAAAGAAAGTTTGCGCCAGTCAGGCAAAATTATTTTCCACGCTTCTGTTTTGCTTCGACTCAAAGCCGAATCGCTTCTGGTCGAAGTAATCGAAGAAGAGAAAGTCGAAGACGATTTCATGGACTTTGATGAAGGTGCCATGGAATTCGATGGTGCCAAGCAACCACGCCAGATTTCGCTAACAGATCTTGAAAAAGCGATTGTACGCAAACCCACTCGCACCAAAGTAGTACGTCGAAAGATTACTCTCGATGAGCTTATCAAAGCCCTGCAAGAAGCAGAAAAAATCGAGAAGACTCGCTCGGAGAAGAGCCGCAAATCGCGCATCGATCTCAGTGGTCACACATTGATTCAAGATGTCGATGATATATTGAATTTGGCTCACGACGAAGATATTGAATCTACTATTGAGAATGTAGAACAGCTATTGGTCAAGATTTTCCAGGCGAACGAAAGAATAGAATTATTTGCTCTGGTAGGCATGCTCGATCGAAAAAGTACATGGGTAGACGCTTTTCTAGCTTCGCTTTTTTTGTCGAATGCAGGTAAAATACAACTTGAGCAAGAAAGTTTTTATGGTCCTGTCTTCATAACCCAAGGTAAATAACGAGATTAATCTATGTCAGCTACAGAAATCGAAGCTATAAAAGGAAAAATAGAAGCGGTCCTTTATTTGACCGACAAACCTTTGCGCGCTCAAGCCATTTCACAAATCATCAATATAGATGTGGACGTTACGAGACAAGCCATTCTCGACTTAATCAACGATTATGAAGAGCGCAAAGGTGGACTCGAAATTGCCGACGACAATGGATATATCCTTCAAGTCAGAGACGAGTACAGCACAATAATCAATGAGTTTGCACCACTCGAATTGCCCACGGCTCTTGTTCGTACACTTTCAGCCATTGCAATCAAACAACCTGTGATGCAATCTGAAATCATTAAGATCAGAGGTGCCGGTGCTTACGATCATATTAAGGAACTGCTCGAACGTCAGCTTATAAACAAGCATGACGAAGGACGCTCTCCGACGCTCACAACCACTAAAGAGTTTCAAGACTATTTCAGATTGACTAAAGACGGTAAATCGCTTCGCACTATGCTTGCCAAGGAAGCTAAAGCGGCAAATGCCCCAGAGCAAGTCGCTGAGCCTGGTACTGAATCAGGTAATGAGGCTCCTTTAGAACAAATTGTAGCAGTGACTGAACCGATGCAAGAACAAGTGTTCGATGCAAGCCCGGGTCCAGAACCAAATATGATGCAAGAAAAACTGGCTGAGCCTGAAACTAATTCTGAATCTGAATCTGTTATGGTTCCATCAGTAGATGAGTCAGTCGCCAACTCTTGATGAGCAATAATCCAGTCGTGGCAATAATTGCCGCCGCAGGAGAAGGCAGTCGGTTCGGTTTAGATATAAGCAAAGAAAATCCAAAACAGTGTCGCATGTTATTGGACCGACCACTGTATATGTGGAGCTTAGGTGAATTTATATCTAGCGCATATATCAATTCTATTGTTTTGATAGGCAATGAATATATTCTGGAGTCGATGCAAAATCAAATCGATGCTTTGCAATGCGATAAAACTATAGATGTCATATGCGGTGGCACCACCCGTCAACAGTCGGTTTATCTTGGTCTCAAGCGAGCACTAAGTCATACCCCCTGCCCCACTCACGTATTGATTCATGATGCAGCCCGACCGCTTATAACTACAAACGATATCGATTCGATGGTCAGAGAAGTAATCGCCTCTGGTGCTGCCACCATGGCCAGTGTGGTGCCAGATACGGTGAAGCGAGTGGATCGAGATTCTTTATATATAAAAGAAACACTTAATAGAGACGAGTTATATCTTGCCCAGACACCTCAGGGCGGCAGACTTGATTGGCTCTTAGATGCCCACCAGTCGCTGGTCTTAAAGGGTAAAGAAGTAACAGATGATGCAGCGTGTCTGGAGCAAGCTGGACACAGAGTAAAAGTGGTTCCAGGTTCGAGATTCAATATAAAGGTGACTCATAACGAAGATATGGAGATTTGTCGATATATTCTTTCCAATAGATCTTTATAAGTAGAACCATAATTGGTGACCGATAAAGTCGTGCGAAAACGAAATTGCAAAGTTTTAACTGGAAATCAAGAGAATAAGCGCATCTTGAAGGCACCGTTTACTGCGTCTCGACAGACGCTTAATAATCATATGGTGCTAAAAGTAATACCATAGACATCAGTTAGGACACTTGCGAATTGTGACAAAAACTATAGAATTAGACGTGATGCAGTGTCTGTGTTCCATCAAGGTATTCACGGGTAGGATCTAAAATATGACGAACGACAATTTCAATACTCAAACCGGCGAAATGCCATTGATGTCAGCCTCGCTGGCACGCACACCGGCAAAGCAAGCGGTTGTGGATTTGTTTCCCGCGTTGAACGATAGAAAATCTATGGCTCTGGGTGCTATGCGCGCACCAAATCCCAATGTGAAAGCCGGATCTCAAATTTCCATTTTTTCACCAGTAACATTTGAAGAAGCAATCGACATCGTAGAGTGTTTGCGTTGCAGAGCTGCCACCACAATCTCACTCGAGAATATGAAAAAAATAGACGCCAGTCGTCTGGTTGATTTCGTAGCTGGTGCCTCCGCCGCTCTTGATGGTGACTTCCACAAATTAAGCGAGCAAGTTTACATTTTCTGTCCAAGCAATATCAAATTGACTTCGGATGTGAAAATGGAGCCTCAAACCGCAGCTGATGGAAGTTACGATTTAGGCGCACTCGATTTTCTTTATCCTTCAAGCAACAAACCTAATTAAAACTCAAAACAGGTTTATCAACTGACGACAAAGAAGCCCGGGAATTTATTTCTCGGGCTTCTGGGTTATAGGCGCTTGTAAATATGCCACCTGCTTGTAATTACAATTAACAGTTTTTAATAAAATTCCAGTATGGGCATCCGCGGATTCGACCCACCAATTTTTTAACTGACCCGGGTTGTCAGCATTGTTATCATGGTTACTAACAGAGGCGAACGAGCTTGTCTGCCCGGCGCTCATTCTGTCTCCTCCTTACCTGCATCTAATCCACACAAAACAGGTAATATCCCTCCTTCACCGGAGGGATTTTTCTTTCTGGGGCGATTTAACCCTTCTTCTTTGACTGAGTTCTAGAGCTTTTCTCGCTTATCCCGGATGTCAGGTGTTCGGCGGCGCTTTCATTTTCATCTTTGACAGCAACTAGATTTACTTTGACCTGGACCAGCGGGCCTGCATTCATTCGTTTTTGCAAAAAGACTTCCAGTCCATCCTGAATATGAAGCGAAATATGTTCTTCGTCTTTCCATTTGTGTTTTTTACCGGTTAAAAGCGTTTCCACTTCTTTGGTTATGAGTAAGACGAACTCTTCTGCCGGCACGCCCTGGGGCAAAATGATGCCTCGAATAGAAATGTCTGGACCTGCAAGTATTTTGCCGTCACTGCCCATGGTGGTAACAACCATGACAAGTCCTTCTTGAGACAGGTGCTTGCGATCGTCAACTGTTTCATAGTCGATGCGCCATTCTCTATTAGAATCGATCAAAATGACACCAGATTTGACGATACCGTTCTTGGTGCAAGAATTTTTGGTCAATTCGAGTACTTCGCCATTTTTCAAAACAAAGGTATTTTCTTTTGGTACGCCAGTCTCTTCTGCAAGTTCGCAATGCTTTACGAGCATCCTGTACTCGCCGTGAATGGGCATGAAATATTTAGGCGTACACAAATTGAGCATCAATTTCTGCTCTTCCTGGCAAGCATGTCCTGACACGTGAATGCCAGAGCCTTTTCCATAAACTACGTCGGCACCGCGCAAAAAGAGTTTATTTATTGTATTTGCAATAGAGCGCTCGTTGCCTGGGATGGGTGTAGCAGAAATAATGACAGTGTCACCAGGGACGATACTGATAAATTTGTGCTCGTTATTTGCAATTCTGGTCAAAGCAGAAAGAGGTTCGCCTTGGCTGCCTGTAGTTAAAATAACGACCTGATTGTCTGGATAGTCTCTAATCTGTTCGATTGGAATTAAGAGATTGTCCGGGAATTTCATATAACCAAGTTCGCGGCTGAGTTCTGCGAATTTGTGCATCGAGCGACCCAGAATCGAGACTTTTCTTCCATAGTGCATGGCTGCAAGCAATACTTGTCTGACTCTGTGCACATTGCTTGCAAAAGTAGTGACAATAATTCGTTGCTGAGCACGAGCGAATACTTCATTGAGTTTGCCCCATACCGTCCGCTCGGAAGGTGTATAACCCGGGCGCTCGGTATTGGTACTGTCCGACATCAAAAGAAGAATGCCTTCATCTGAGGCCCTTGCAAGACTAGCAAAATCGAACAATTCGCCATCGACAGGAGTCAAATCGAATTTGAAATCGCCTGTGTGAACCAGATTTCCGATTGGTGTTCTTATGATCAGAGAAAAACTGTCTGCAATCGAATGTGTGCATCTAATGAATTCGACTTCAAAACATCCCATTCTCACACGCTGACGAGGCTTTACCTTTTTAAGCTGGGTGCGATCTTCCAGTCCCATTTCAGACAGCTTGGACTCGAGCAATCCGAGAGCCAGAGCCGGTCCGTAAATCGCTGGGATTGAAACTTCGTTCAATATAAAGGGGACGCCACCAATATGGTCTTCATGTCCGTGAGTGATAGCAAGACCGCGAATCTTTTCTTGATTTTCGACTAAATATGAAATATCGGGAAGAACAAGCTCGACTCCAATTAAATCGTCTGATGGAAAAGCAAGTCCTGCATCTACCAGAATAATGTCATTGCCGCAGCTAATAGCCATGGTGTTCTTGCCTATTTCGCCAAGACCACCAAGCGGGATTACTTTGACAATTTTATCTAGTGCCACAAAGATTTCCTTTATCGCTTGCTGCATGAACTTCGCATTCGGCAAGCAAATTTCTCATTTGCAATTTTTGCTCTGCATCAAGTGGTACCAGGGGCAGTCTCAGATTTTCTTTGCACAATCCCATGAGCGCTAAAACATATTTGACGCAAGTTGGATTAGGAGCAATGAAAAGTCCCTTGAACAGAGGCAAATACTTATAGTGCATCGCGCGAGCCTCGCGTATTTCGCCTTCGCTAAACAGTTTCATCATGGTGGCTATTTCTTTGCCGATAACATGACTTGCCACGCTTATGACACCACATGCTCCCACGCTCATGAAAGGAAGAGTAAGATTGTCGTCGCCTGAATAAAGTCTGAACGGGTCAGAACACAAACGCGCAAGTGTCGCCATTTGATCAACGTCACCAGTGGAGTCTTTGATGGCATGGACGTTCTTGCAGGAATCAATTATTCTGACCATTGTTTTTGGCTGGATATTGATACCGGTGCGACCAGGAATGTTATAGACGATAATGGGCAAATCTGTTTTGTCGTTGATTGCTTTAATGTGAGCAAGAATTCCTTCCTGGCTTGGTTTGTTATAGTATGGAGCAACTATGAGCAGCCCATCTGCGCCAGCTTTTTCGGCTTTTTTGGCTAACTTTATCGACTTATCGGTATCGTTTGTTCCTGCACCAAAAATGACTTTGGCTTTCTTTCCGGCTTTGTCTTTGGTGAATTTCAAAAGGTCGATTTTTTCTTCTGTAGACAAAGTCGGACTTTCACCTGTTGTTCCGGACACTACTATGGTGTCTGTATTTGTCTCGATTAAATACTCGATAAGACGCTCGGTCGATTTGTAATCAATCTCGTTTGAATCATCAAACGGTGTCACCATCGCGGTTAGCAATCTTCCAAATAAAGGTGCATCGGCTCCAATCATTTTTAAATTTGCTCCTAAGCTAAAACTTTTTTGGTTTCCATCAAGTCATGCGCTAAAAGATACTCGGCGATTCGCACCGCATTTAGTGCCGCGCCAATTCGCAGGTTGTCTGCCACTACCCACATATTGATTCCATTTGGCGAAGAAGTATCTTTTCTGATGCGACCGACATAAACAGGGTCTTTGCCAGCGCAGTCTACAGGTGTGGGGAAATGAGCTTTGGACCAGTCGTCCCACAATTCGATCGATTCGTTTGTTTTCAGTTTTTCTTTGATTTGATCAAGACTTACCTGTTTCTCCAAATCCACCGTGACCGATTCGCTATGTCCAATTACTACCGGTACACGCACTGCAGTACAGGTGATTGCAAGCTCAGGCAGACCAAGAATTTTGCGCGATTCGTTTATCACTTTGATTTCTTCAAAAGTGTAGCCGTCTTCAGAAAAGACGTCGATTTGCGGAATGAGGTTAAAGGCGATTGGTCTTTTGAAAACTTCTGGTTTGGCTTCGTTGCCCAAAAGAACTTCTTTGGTTTGGGCATGCAACTCGTCTATAGCTTCTTTGCCGGCTCCACTAACACTTTGATAGGTGGAGACAACCACTCGCTTGAGCCCTGCTAACTCGTGCAGTTCTTTTAAAACTACCACGAGCTGAATGGTCGAACAGTTTGGATTGGCAATCAAGCCGTTGTGTTTTTCCAGCTCTTTGGCGTTGACTTCAGGGACGATGAGCGGAACATCTTTGTCCATGCGAAAAGTGCTCGAATTATCGATAAAGACACAACCTTGTTTGACTGCTCTTGGTCCCCACTCTTTACTTACAGAACCGCCAGCCGAAGCCAAAACGAGATCGCAATTCTTGAAAATCTCGTCTGTAGGCTCTTTTACCTCAACCTTTTTGCCTTTCCATTCGACAAAAGTATTTGCCGAGCGTGCGCTTGCAAGAGCGATAAGCTCGGATACAGGGAAGTTGCGTTGTTCGAGAACAGAGATCAATTCCTGACCGACGCGCCCTGTCGCCCCCAAAATAGCCACTTTCAGTTCTTTTTTCATATGCGTCTCCGCGATTCTTATAGCAAGGTCTCAAGACCCACCACTAATCCATCTAAAGATTGTACTGTTCTCAGGCTCAATAGTATGCCTTTGATGAAGCAATCGGTATTAAAGCTGTCATGATTTATGGTCAAAAGCTCGCCCCTGGACCCGAATATAACCTCCTGGCGCGATATTAAGCCGGGCAATCTGAGCGAATGCACTCGCACTCCCGACTCGTGGCGGGCACCTCGAGCGCCTGGCATAAGCTCTTTTTCGTCAACAACTTTGGGATTGTATTCCTTTTTGTTTTCGGCGATTTTGCGCAAAGTGTGTGAGGCTGTGCCTGAAGGCGCGTCCAATTTATGCGGTTGATGCGTTTCGACAATTTCGACATTTTGAAAATGTTTAGCAGCCGATTTGGCAAACTCCATCATAAGAACCGCTCCGATAGAGAAGTTAGGCACTATCATAGAGCCTGCATTATTTTTCTTTACCAGTGCACTCAAATCGGAAATGTCTTTGGAACTGAGACCAGATGTGCCAATCACAAAGCGCATTCCACGCTCTATGGCGGCTTTGGCATGATTCATGGCACTATAGTGCGATGATAATTCCAGCAATATATCAGCTTCGGCATCGATTGATTCGAAATCTGGCGCAATAGGGATGAGAGTGCCTGGAATCTCTTCGCCCACATATTCTGCATTTTTGCGTCCAAAGCCACCGACTAGCTCGCAATCGCCCGAGGCAATGATAGCTTGAGCACTGGCTTTTGCTAAACGGCCGTTTATTCCGGCAATGATTATTCTTCTTTGCTGGGTCATATTTTTAGACCGAAAGCAGATTCTTACCGGTCGAACCAAATCCGCCTTCGCCACGTGCAGTTTCGCCGACGTTATCGACTTCCTGGATGCTGACTGTTATTACTGGCGTAATAACAAGCTGAGCGATTCTATCGCCGGGCTGAAAAGTGTAATCTTCATGTCCATGATTGATAATCAACGCCATTACTTCGCCTCTATAGTCGCAATCTACTGTGCCGATGCAATTCGTGAGCGAAATACCGTAGTTTGCGGCTAGTCCTGAGCGCGGTCTGACTTGACCTTCAAAACCTTGAGGAATTTCGACTTTGATGCCTGTAGGTAATTTGGCTCTGTCGCCCGCTTTGACTGTGACTGGAGTTTCACTTGCAAGACATAAGTCGAGTCCAGCAGCTCCCCCGCTTGCGTATTGAGGCATTCCTTTGCAGTGAGCTAATTTTTCGATTTTCAAAGAGACTGGAGCGTTTTGCATCTTAAATCACCAATTGGAAAGCAGACTAATAACCCAATAACTGTATCATTTATGGGGTTTTGCAAGATTGGTAAGAGTTAGGCTGATGCAAAAAGTCCGCAAACAAAAACACCACCCGAATAAATTCGCGGCGGTGTTTTTACTACTGTCTAGCTGCCTGTTGCACAGGCTCAGTATTTCGAAGCGCTTCAGCTAGTCCTTCACGCTAGGCGGGCTACTTACTGTCGTTTCCGGTTGACGTCAACCTGTCGTTTCCGTTTTGCCCCTCGGCTCAAAGCAGTTCCGTTTCGAAGTGCTCACCGTCTACATTTATAACTATAGCAAGCTGTTATAGCGCTGGGAAGTATCCCAAAAATATTTTTTCGAAATTTTTTTTCGTCGATGTTGAATCGCATTATTAGCCGGGTTAACTCTAATTGCATAGTCTCAAAAATCTTGAACTAGTTATGGTGCTTTCGCTTCCGGATTTTTGACCCTGAAAATGACGGTCGTCTAAAACCCTCATGCTCACTAGCTTTGGGCTGGGGCATGTCAGGCGCTAGCGGTATCATAAAAGCACCACATATAAGGATGGAAAATGGAATGAATTTGCAAAATAAAAAGCGCAAAGCCTGGAAAGCCTTGCCAAGCAATTCTTTCCAGTGGCGTAGCCGGCGATGCCTTGATACCATCTTTGGTGTCGCCTGCTGCTATGCGTTTTGATTATGCTTGCTTGCGGCAAGTCGAGACTCGCCAGTAAGTAAGCATTTTCCTCTCGTATCTTTGGCTCTTAGGAGTTGCCTCCAGTAGATCACCTGGGATACGGATTTTTGTTCGACTCAAGTCCTGGTGTCCGACGCTTTCGACCCGTCTATATCCGTCCAGCTATGGCTGAAACGTCCAAGAAGCTATGATAATCGTTATATATTATATGCCCGGAGGCTGTACTTTATATTCATGACTTCCTCCCTTTTTGGGTTAAAAACTTGTTTTTTGACTGCCCCGAAATAGTGAATATATGGGCAATATATGCATTTTATATCTTTTGCCGGTAGCGCTCAGTCTAAGCATAAGTAACGACCTTTCTGGCTACCTTTTCCCTTCTGGTTGGGACTATATATAATGTAGGGAAGCATCCAAATGCCGACGTAGCTCAGCTGGTAGAGCAGCGGTTTCGTAAACCGCAGGTCGTGGGTTCGATCCCCATTGTCGGCTCCATACTTTATTTTGAATCTCGAAACGTGAACAAGCTGACAGCTCTATTGCTTGTAATCCTGTCTTGGTTGCAATGATGACGGCTATAGTGATGGCTTTTACTTTTACTTGCACTTTTGGGTAGGCTGTTTTTCGCTGCGCTTATCTTTTGGGTGCCACCATGAGCGGTGTTATTGTTTTGGAATCGCTGGCGATTGCTTGAAATATTTTACAGCTGTCAAATTTTGGATAACTGGTGAGGGAAGCAGTTCAACAAACCCGTATTAAATTTATAGTTTTTTGCTCTTATGGTTTTACTATTGTCGGTTTATAGGCTTTACCGTACGGTAAGAATCGTTAATAATAATCCTTTTTTGAGGCAAAACTAACCGAACGGTAAAATTTATCTGGATTAATCAGTATTTCTGTGCTAGATTAACCGTACGGTAAGCTGGTGAAAGTCAATGAAAATAACTAATTCTAGTGATTTTGGTGAAATTATCCGTCAAACTCGCCGCAGTCAAAAACTGCGTCAAAAGGATTTGGCGGCTGCAAGTGGATGTAGTGAAAAATTCATTGTTGATTTGGAAAAAGGCAAACCTACCTGCGAGTTACAAAAAGCACTACACATTGCCCTAATGCTAGGCATCCAGATTGGCGCCAAGCTACCCGGAGACACAAGTCTTGGCGCGAACAAATGAAGAAATCCCTCAATGTCTATCTCTCCGGGAAGCTAACAGGCTTCTTGTCTTTAACTGGAGCTATGTCATTCAAATATGCAGAAAGTGCTAAGCGGCGTTTATCACTCAGTATGCCAGTGAGAGAAGAATCCTATAAAAACAAAAATTGCGAAGCTTATTTCGGTGGACTTTTGCCCGAGGGGACCAACACGAGAAAAGTGATTGCAAATGCTGTAGGAGCGAATTCAAATAGCAGCTTTAGTTTGCTCGAGAAGATAGGCAATGACTGTGCTGGTGCTGTGATAATTACCCCAGATACTGAATCTTCAGATTTGAGCACAATCTTCTCACTCACGGGAGAGGAAATTGCTGACGAGACTCTATATCGCATGATAACTGAACTTCCTCGAAAGCCTCTGTTTATAGGGGAAGAATTACGAATTTCTCTTGCTGGGGCGCAAAGCAAGGGTGCTCTTTGCTTGATAGACAATAAGCTATGCATGCCAGGTTTAAATGTTCCGACAACTCATATACTTAAACCTGAAATAGATCATGAAAGCACTCCAGACTCGGTGGAGAACGAATACTTTTGCATTAGCCTAGCGCGCGCTGTTGGGCTCAATACTCCTGCAGTCCAAATTCGGTCCGTGCATGACGTTAAGTATCTTCTGGTCGAACGCTTTGACAGAATAATACATTCAAACGGACAAATAGAGCGACTTCATCAGGAAGATTTTTGCCAAGCATTAGGTGTGGTATCTACAAAAAAATATCAAACAGATGGCGGACCTTCGCTAAAAGATTGCTTCGATTTAGTCGAAAGAACGAGCTTCCCTGCCAGAGAAAAAATAGAACTTCTCAAGCGAGTAATTTTTAACTACGTCGTTGGGAACGCAGATTCTCATGCAAAGAATTTTGCACTTTTGCATTTGGACGAAAATTACGTCGAGCTGGCACCTGCATACGATATTCTATCAACCGCAATATATCCAAAGTTAACTAGAAATCTGGCGATGGCAATAGGTGGAGAGTCGGAATTAGATTCGATAGGAGCCAGGAATTGGGAAAGATTTTCAAAATTGATAGAAATAAAGCCAGGAGATTTTAAGCGAATAGCAGTTGAACTAACTAAGCAAATAACAAAGCAACTTCCTGCCCTAAAGGCAAATATGCATGAAACGCATTTGTGGAACGATAGTTGCGACCTGATTTATTCTCTTGTGAATGAAAGAACTGAAAATTTAAATTTAAGCTTAACGAATTTCAAAACCTAGTTCACAAAAATCCGATAACGTTCGTTTAAAAGCTCTGCGTGAGCTTTCAACTATTGTTCCTGCAATTTCTTCAGACTTTCAATCGCCTGCAAATCATCAGATTTTAGCTCGCGCAAACGACCTTTGATAGCACTTTGCACCTGGTTGGATTGGGGTCCAAAATAGCTTTTCATTTCGCTCAGAGCTTTGTTAAATTCAGTTTCTGATTCTTTCATCAAAACATCTTTGCGACTCGAGTCACGATTAGCTACTCTAAGCAACGTTAAAGAGAGTGCAAGCCGTTCCTGACAAATAATTTTTTTGTCTGGTTTTGCGTTTGCTTCGAGTTTGCTCAGCACATCACGCTGAAAACTTATCGCTTTGTCAAATTCGTTATTTTGGATAAAAGCGCGGATGAGTGAATCAAAAGAAGAAAGGTTATAAGAGAAACGGTCTTCCGATTCATGCTTTTGTGCCATCAGATCAGCATATTTTCGAAGTCCCAATTCGGCTAAATCGAATCGCTTTTTCATAATCTGATACGAAGCTGCCGAAGCCAGTTGCATTGAAGCGCGAGAAACATCTACTGGTTTTGCATTGTCGAAATAAGTAAGCGCTTGCTTGAATGCACGTTCTGCCTCTTGCTGCTGATCAGCCTCGATATAAGCTCGACTCAGATTGAGTGCTTCTTGCACGAGCCTGAAATTAGGTTCTTTCGAAGCAATCATATTGTTTAGTTTTTCGCGTTGTAGCCTTGCTATTTCTGCTTTGTCGCGATTGGCTCTAGCAGTTTCAATTTGAGCATCTAGCGAAGCTGAATTATTCGCTCCGGTCGCATTTCTTCTGGTTGAATTGCTTCTGCCTTGTCTAGACTCTTCTATAGCTTTGGCAATTTTGTTTGCCAGTTCGTTTTTGTCACTGCCCATAGTGCGCAATGTAAGTGTATTCATTGCCATTGAATCTAGGCCATTTTTTGTTTTTTCATCCAACAGAAGAATAACTTTTATCAGAGTTTCTTCCATTTTTGGATTTTGTTGAAAAAATTCGCTCTGTGTGCGCACTGGTCCTATCATAGTGAATCCGGCACTTCGCGTGTTTCTATCGAGTTCATCGATCGATTTTAAATCAGCAAGTATTTTGGTTAGGACCTCATTTGTTTTGATAGCATTTTTTTGTTTGGCATAAGCACCAAAAAGATTTACTTCATTTTGAACTAGCTCGGACGCAGATAAATTCGTGCGCGAATTCAAGCGCTCTTCCAGTCGTTTTATATGGTCGGCTAATTGAGCTTCGTCTTTATCTTTCAGTTCTGCTTTTAGTTTGTCAGCTTCAGTTGTTTTCTTTGCCTGTTCAAGTACGTTCAAATAGCTTCGGCGTAGCGAATCTGCATGATGCGAGGTGCTTCGATCTTGAGAAGACTCGAGCATGGCAATTGTTTCTTTGTATAGATTGGCTGTTTGCTCAAATTGACCTGCTGATTGCATGGTGCGTACCAGTTGAGTAAAGGCGAAATAGTCGAACCTTGGTTCGGCTTTCAATTTGAGTTTGTAGCCAAGACGGGCACAATCTGCTGCTAGAATCAACTGCGAACTTGATGCAGGGTCGTTATATCGTCTGTATCGTGTAGTGTGACTTTCATTCATCAAAGTATCGGCAGCCCTGCGCGCATCTTGATCGCGCGAGCTTCTTGAATCGTCAGTTGGCAAAGACTTGTAGTTGTCGACTATCGATTCTATGCGATCTAATTTGGATTCTTGAATTTTTGAATCAGATGTATTTTGTATCATCATAAGCAAAACTGGTATCAGTGTGACACTGTTTTTTCCTTGCGATTTTTCCAGATAGCGATTTGCTTCTGTCAGTGTTTTATCGCAAGCGACAGTGTCTTTCATAGACTTTTGTGCTGATGCAAGCTTTGTGTAAATCTGGGCTGTGCGACCTGCGTTTTCTTTAGATTTAAGCGCTTGGGTAAGCATTTGCTTGTAATAATTCAAAGCATCGTTTTTCTGCCCTGCGCTCAAATAGAAATCGGCTAGTGCTTGAATGGTATCCAATTCTAGATTGAGTGAAATACCTTTTGTGCTTTTTGCCATGTTATATGTTTCAAGCAAAAGATATTCGCGACAAGAAAAGTTTTCGTTACCTCGCGCCAGCTGGGATGAAGTTTGCGTAGTGCTTTTGATTAAACTTTCTTTTTCTGGTAATTGCAGCCTGGAAAGCAAGTTTTTAACTTTTTCAAATCGTGCTTTTCCCTGCTCTAGATCTGAAATGCGTAAGAAATATTTTGCTTCGTTTAAATATGATTGAGCGGCTGCAAGAAAATTTTCTTGCTTCATATACGTTTTGCTAAGTTCTTCGATTTCTTTGATATCTGTTTTGTCGTCTCGGTCACGGTCAAAAGGTCTAAAAGCAGATGGACGTGCTCGAATCGCGCTGTATATGCTTGCTATGTCGCTATCGAATTTTCGATCTTTGGACGAATACGCAACAGGTTCAGGTTCTCTCTGACGAGCCATTCTTTTTTGGATATGGGAAATATCTTCTGCTCTTGCCGGGACGTTTCCAATTACGTTTCCAATATTGATACCACCCACTCCACCTATTGATTGACCTTCTGGAGTTTGCACCACATATAGTTTGCGCTTGTAATTGCCTTCGACCAGTTCTTTAAAAGGCAGTGTTAGTTTTATGTATCCCGACTCTAAGGACGGCACTTTTCCAAAGTTGAGCGTGCGAACATCTTTCAATGCCTTGCGCTCGGGCGAATCTGCCTTGATTGTTGCACCAGGATCTCTGTAAGTGAATCCGTGAATAGAGCCATCCAGGCTCAAGGCAAGTGTAATGATGCTATCGGGGTCAAGCTTGATCTCTTTTAGGGCGGTTGCAAGTTTTGCCAGTGCTTGCGACTCGTATTTTTCTAATTTGTCTAAAACAGTTTCTTGATGCAGGATATTTTCATTAGATACAACATCTAATTTGTACGCCATAGACTGTGGCGTAGCTATTGAAAGTGCGCCAAGCATCGATAGAATGCTTGAAAGCGCCAGATTTTTTTTCATCAATTTTTACCCGTTGTGTCATCCGGACACTCGGGTGCTCCTGCAAGCATCCTGTGCCCTGTAATCAACCTGGAACCCCGTTCATAGGTAAGAAAAGACCACATCCAGTTGGTTAAAACTACCAGTCTGTTTCTAAAACCTATAAGCAACATTATATGTATAAATAGCCAGGCTAGCCACGCCACAAAACCGGTCAATTTCATTTTGCCGAAGTCGGCCACTGCCGCAGATCGACCGATTGTAGCCAGAGTGCCCCGGTCTGTGTAAACGAATTTGCGGCGCGGATTATTTGACAAATCATTTCTTATGTAATCGGCTACTGCTTTTCCTTGCTGCATGGCCACTGGTGCAAGACCAGGCAAAGGCTTTCCATCGGGTCCGGTGAAATTGGCGATATCGCCAATTGCAAAAATGTTTTTGTGATCTTCAAGACTCAGATCCGCTTGCACCATCAATCGTCCGGCACGGTCCTGATTTGGTTTGGGACTTATTTTATTAACTAAAGGCACGGGTGCTACGCCTGCGCACCACAAAACAGTTTCGCTTGCGATGAATTCTCCGCCTTCCAGATGAACGCCTTCGCCGTCGATGCCCTGTACTTTTACGCCTACGCGCACTTCTACTCCCATTGAAATCAGTTCGTCTCTGGCTTTAGCCGACAATTCGTCCACGAAAGGCGGAAGCACTTTAGGCAATCCTTCAAGCAGGATGACACGCGCAGATTTTGGATTGATGCGTCTGAAGTCTTTGGCCAGGGCAAAACGAGCAATTTCGGCTAGCGAACCGGCTAATTCTACGCCGGTGGGTCCAGCGCCGATGACCACGAATGTCAGTAGTTGTTTTTGACGCTCCGGATTGCTTGCATGTTCGGCTTCTTCAAAGGCAAGCAAAGTCCGCCTGCGAATTTCCAGCGCGTCGTCGATGTCTTTGAGACCAACGGCATATTGTGCCCAGTCGGCGTGGCCATAAAAATTGGTCTGGGCGCCTGCTGCGATGACCAGGTAGTCGAAATTGATTGAGCCAATAGATGTTTGCAATACCTTTTCATCCAGATTGCAAGATTGCACTTCGGCTAGAACCACTTCTGTATTGGTTTGATCACGCAGAATGGAGCGAATGGGGCAGGCAATTTCGCCTGGAGCCAGACCTGCCATCGCTACTTGATAAAGCAAAGGTTGGAAAAGATGATGGTTAGTGCGATCCACCACGGTAATCTGAACCGGAGCATCGCGTAAATCTTTTGCTGCTGACAGACCGCCAAAACCGGCGCCGATTATGACGACTCGAGGCTTCTTGCTGCTATTATTAGGTCCGTTCATATGGGTAAAAGTATACTCCAACGAGAATCAAAGTGATGAAGAGACAAATAGCATGGATTGCTCTTTTTACAGTTTTGCTTAACAGCACGCCTGTATTGGCCAACAAAATTGATATCAATTACACGCCATTAATGGTATCAAATATGCAACCACCAATTGCAGTGACCGCCGCGGATGGAAAGAACTATTTAGCCTATGAGCTGCGCCTCACTAATGGTGGCGGATTCGAAGCGAAGCTTAAGACACTCGAAGTCCTTAACGCCGAAAAGCAAGTGATTAAGACCTATTCTGGCAACGACTTGCTTCAGAATGTGACGGTCGCACGAAAAAGCACTTTGGATTTTAAACCAGGTGATACCGGATTTTGCTGGATAACATTTGCGCTCGATTCAAGCTCTATTCCTGCCGAAATTTCGCATCGACTGACATACGTTATTGAAGGGGCAGACAAGCCTGATGCCCCGATTTTGAATTCTGAAGTTGTGATAGATACAGAAAAGGTCAAAGTCGCTCAGAACGAACTCGTTATTGGACCGCCGCTCACAGGCAAAGGATGGGTTGCAGTTGGTGGTATCGGAACTGATACCGGACATCGTCGTGCTCTTTTGAGTTTGAACAACAAATTGTGCCTTTCTCAGCGTTTCGCAAACGATTGGATCAAGCTTGACGAAAATAATAAAACATCGAACGGTGACAGACGTCAATGTAAAAGCTACCCTTGCTACGAGCAAAAAATCATTTCGGTTGCCGATGGCGAAGTTGTGGATGTAGTCGACCAGTTCGAAGATCAGATTCCCGATAAGCCCGGCCGAATTAAAATTGCCGATGCTGGCGGAAACTATGCAATAGTCAAGATTGGCGAGAATAAATACGCTTTTTACGCCCATATGAAAAAAGGCAGTATCAAAGTAAAAATTGGCGATACGCTCACTCGTGGCCAAGAAATAGGACTTGTGGGCAACGCTGGAAATTCGTCGGGACCGCATCTGCACTTTCATGTTTGCGACAACGCATCGCCTTTATTTGCAAATGGCGTTCCATTTGTAATTGACCAGTTTAATGTTCAGGGAAAATACAAATCGGAAGAAGAGTTTTTCAAAGCCGACGAGCAGAACAAAACCCAGGTTATAGTTGGCGAGCTTAAAGGTAAACACGAGAAACAAATGCCGCTTGCAGGATTGATTGTTGATTTTCCTTAGGTTGTCAGTAGTGTAAGCTTGTTATTTCCTAATCTGGAAACTGCTCTTAGATGCGAAGACCCATCTTGCTTGACCAGGGCGGTCATGTAGATGATTTATTAAGCACCTTGCTCCTCTGGCTGTCGCCGGAGGTGGAACTGCAAGCCGTGGGCGTGACTAATGCTGGCTGTTATGCCGACCTGGCTTACGAAACGACGCTTAAAATGGCGACCTATCTCAATCTGGAAGGTCCCGAAATAGCTGTAAGCAGTGAAGAAGTTCCCAACCCTTTTCCCATCAACTGGCGAGACGACAGTGTTGTCATTAACGATTTGCCTTTATTCGAAGATATTGCTCTGAAAAGACGATATCAAACTGAAAGACCAAGACGAAGCGATATCGTATTCAGTGACTGTTTGAAAGCATCTAGAGTTCCAGTGACTATCATTGCAACCGCACCATTGACCAATCTTGCAAAAGTGTTTCGTCAAAACCCAACACTTGAAGAAAAAGTGAAAGAGATATACATCATGGGTGGTGCGCTAAAAGTAGAAGGCAACGTAGAACTCGATGAAACTGATGGTAGCGCCGAATGGAACACTTATGCCGATCCTTATGCGTTCAAAGCTATTTTAAACAGCAAAATTCCAATCAAATTACACTCACTTGATTTAACCAATCAACTGCCTGTCACCGAAGATTTTCTCAGACGTCTTGAAGAACAATCAGTAAAATCGAAAGCTTCGAAACTGGCTTCGCGACTATGGCAACTGGTGAGCGGCAAAGGTTTTCAATATTATTTTTGGGACACGAGTACTGCTGCTGCAATTATCGAACCGTCGCTTTTCAAATATAAAACTGTAAAAATTGATGTCACCACAGATGGGGTCAGTCGAGGAAAAGTTTCGACCAGTTTGTTTGGGCACAAAGTACAACTTGCCAGTGCAGTTGAAAAGAGTTCGGTTGAAAACTTGATTTTGTCTATTTTTTCAATGGTCTAAATCTGACCGGTAACTAAAACCAGTTTCAAATCTATATAACGATGGCATTAAAGCTTTAAGCCTTCTTTTTATGGAGATTAAATCGGAGCTTATGTCTTCAATACTGCCAAAATCTGGTTTGCTGGCTTTGAGCTTCGTACTTGGCTTCTGTTGGCAAAACCCCGTATGGGCAAAGCTTTCAAGCTCTCAGCTGACCACTCTTTTGCGAGCTAACGCCCGAGCACGGGTCAGTAACATAAACATCCTTGGGGAAGGTCCACTGGTCACGGTAGTAGCGGACAAAAATGCCAGTGCTTCGGATAAAGAGCTCAAAATAGACGCTATTTTCCTGGGAAAGACCTTGCTTGAGGGGGCGCCAGGGCAAGTGACCGATATTAAGGTGATTTTCTCGCAGCAAGACCGAGAAGGTCGCTACATTCAAATATCGGCCCAACAAATAAAAGATTTTGGATCAGGCAAAATCGAACCAGATAAGTTTCTTGCCTCGATCAACCTTATTCCTGTAGCAGGCGAGCAAATTCCCGATGTGGTCCAGGGACCTCAGTTCGAGCGTAGATTGTTAATCTGGAAACGAATAGACCATTTAAGAAAAATGGGCACCGGAGTGCGTCCGTTTCAGTTGGCCTTCAAAGAAGTCGAAACCCAGGTGTCATCAGGAAAACCCGAAGATTTGAGCGACAAGATTTCAAATCTCGAGCGCACGCTTGCTCAGCAAGAAAATATTTTGCAAGAAGCTAGAAGAGTTGCGCGCGGTAAGGGAATTGTCTCAGCTTCAGGTGGCAAGTCTTTTGGCCAAATTGTACAAAAAGGCGGGTTGCCTGCGCAAAATACTTTGCCGGGGCAAGAACCGGCACAAGCGCCAGATAACAATTACATACCTGCTCAAGCAAATCAGATAAAAGCTGCATTCAACAGAAGTTCGGACCAGCTCGTTCGTCAGGTTGAAATGAAAGACCGAAGCAAGGGGCAGACTGCGCGTACGTTGAGAACCAATATAAATGCGCTTTTCACTCAAGGCAAACAGGCCGAAGCTTACAGAACTATTCGTGAATTTCAGACTCTAGTTTATCAAACCACTGGTATCGACCTGATGTCTCCCGAAGGTGGTCCGCAAGGACAGGGAGGCGGACCTCAAGGACAAGGCGGTGGTCCTATGGGTGGTGGCGGACCACCTGGAGGACCTCCAAACGGCGGACCTCCCAATGGTGGACCACCATTCTAGTTTCATCAAAAGAAAATGCAAGACAGCCCAGCACCAGATAAAAATACAAGTAATAGTTCAAGTGGCTCAAAGAGCCGCGATCCAATGATTGGTACCACATTGGATGATCGCTATTACATCGAAGGAATTCTTGGCACGGGCGGGATGAGTGTCGTATACAAAGCGGTTCAATTGACTATCGACAGACACGTTGCTGTAAAGACAATCAAGTTGCAGGTCGATACCAAGCCGGTTTATAGAGAACGCTTTTTGCGTGAGATTAGAAGCCTTTGCGCTTTGAGTCATCCAAACGTCGTAACCGTATACGATTGCGTAATTGGTGAAGACGATCAGCCCTATGTAGTAATGGATTATCTTCGCGGCAAAAGTCTCGATAATCTGATTGTTGATGAAGGACCGCTCGATCTCGAACGGTTCGCACGTATTTGTGTGCAAGTGTGCAGCGCGCTTGATCATGCGCACAAAAAGGGCATCGTTCATCGTGATGTAAAGCCAGGCAATATCGTTTTGATGGATGAAGAAATGGACTTCGTCAAAGTTGTAGATTTTGGTCTGGCAAAACTTGGAGATGATGGTCGCAAGCTTACAAATTCTGGCGAATTGTGGGGCAGTCCTCCATACATCAGCCCCGAGCAGTGTATGGGAAAAACTGGCGATGCGCGCTCTGATATTTATTCTTTTGGCGCTGTCATGTACGAGATGCTTACTGGCAAAGATCCATTTTTTGAGGCTATCTCGGTATTTGAATTGATTCAAAAGCATGTAGGCTCTAATCCACCTCCATTCGTCGATGTTAATCACAAGCTGGCAATACCATCAAAAGTGCAAGACATGGTATTCAAAGCCATGGAGAAAGACCCGGAGCGCAGATATCAAACTGCTCTCGCCTTGCAACAAGGAATTATCGAGGCTTGCACTCCAGACATCGGTCGTGAGTCTCGCGAATATTTGGTGCACATGGCTAAGCAAGCGAGCACCAGAACGCCAAGTTCGGGACAGCAAAGCGAATATTTTCATAATGCCGCAGACCTCAGTGTATCTGATATGAATTATCTTGCTCAAGGTCAAGCACAAGCTGACGCCCAAGCCGCTGCTACAATGCCCGAGTTGCCAAAAGAAACTGCCAAATGGTCTCGAGCCGCAGCGGATAATTTCGTGCCTTCGCTTCAAGATCCCGAAAAGAACGATTCGGGTGAAAATCGAAACGTTTCAATATCAGAGCTTGACGCCATCAAAGCTCCCCAGATGCAAGCAACTCCTGTGCCGCCACCACCTATAGTATCGCCAACGAATCAACTTTCTGATGCTCCACCGCCAATTACCAGTTTGAGCAGGCAGGCGGGTGCTCCTGGACAAGAGACTAATTATATAATTATTGGTGTTGTCGTACTTGCCCTGATTGGCTTTTTGATTTTTCAACAGATTTCTGCCAGACAAAAAACAACTGAACTCCCCACAAAGAATCAAACCGAAACTAAAGTTTCAGATACTGAAACTACAACCGAACCTAAAACCGAAACTAAAACCGATTCTGTTTCTAACTCTGATTCAAGCAAGCCTAAAACGTTGTCACCAGCACCAGTTCCAAAACCGTATCGCCAACCAGCCAGACCGCGTCGAGTGGAGTCAACACGTGTGGCGCCTGCACCAAAAGCAGTGGCTCCAAAAACCGTGCCTAAAGGCAAACAAGACCCCTGGTCTACTTTAGAACAGATGCGCGAGTAATAAAATTACTGAGGTGGATTGCCTGAAGGCGGTCCGTCGAAGTTTTGTGGTCTAGAAAAATTATGCGGACCTCCAAAGGGAGGCGGACCTCCATGGGGTGGTGGTGGTCCACCAAAAGGCCGACCCTGATTGAACGGCGGACCACCGTGCTGGGGACCGCCACTTGGATATCCTCCGTTTGGAGGTGGATAACCCTGGTCTGGTCTTTGATCTTGTGAAGATCTCAATCCTGTAGTGGGTCTTTGTGGTCCTTGCTGTCCTTGCTGTCCTTGCTGTCCTTGCTGCCCAGGAAATCTTTGTGCACCAAATGTGCTACCACGACGCTTGAAGCTTTCATCGGGAAATGCTTTGAATCTTCTTGGAATATAAGGATAGTCACGAGTGATCACATAGTAGTAAGTGCCTTTTGGAAACTCTGGTGTTACTCCCCGTCTGCCATTGCACTCATCGAGATCTGAAACATTTGCGACATACTGGTAATCCTGAACGAAAGAGCCATCGTAAGTGCCGCCCGGACCAGTTTTTCGCGAACCGTTTTTTAGGCGATAACTAGCTTTCAATTCTTTCAAATTCGACTTCGAGTTGAAAGGTTCGCTGTAAGAGTAAGGTCCATAAATGGGAAATCCGTCAGCAGCCCATCCAAGCAAAACAGGTTTGGAAAATTTGCTCAGTTTGTCTATCAGTCCCACAGGTAGACCATGATAATGATAGGCGCCATTGGGCTGTACGTGCGCGTTATTGGCGTCTATTCCCAGGCGTGGTCCAAGATGCATCGCTTCGTATTGCCATCCAGAGGAGCGATTGTTATTCCAGAACTCATTTGCACCGGGGTCGAAAGGAATTCCATTAATAGCCACACCAAAAGGATACATGCCGCCTTCAATAGACGAGCCAGATTCTTTTGGTCTTAAAGGTGCACGAAACAGATACGATTGTTCAGACATTGTATTGGGATTGCCAGGGTTGGGAAAAGCCCCTGTAGTGTGATTAGGGATGCCATTCGAACGGATAATGCGATAAATGCCCTGCTCGTAAATTTGAACATTGGTCGTGGCTGCATTCGCCGGCTCGAGTGCAAGTTCTAACCATTTGAATGGGTCAATCGCTTTATTTTTTGCTTCGACTTTTTTCCTGGTCGATGCTTTCTTTTCATGTTCGTGCTCAAAATGCGCAAATAGGGGTAACCTGCAAGTATCGAGCATAGTTACGCACAGACTTAAAAGCAAAATCTTAGGACAAAAAAATTTCAAGTGAACCCCTGGGTCATTACCTGCTTAAAGTGTATAAAATTAAGTCTGAGGAATAAATAGTGTTTGCTAAAAGACAAAGTCTAATCTCCTTTTGCTTTGCCAGCTCAGTTGCTGTATGTGTGCTCTTTTTCAATGGTGCATCACAGTTGAGCGCGGCTCCAACAAATAACGTTGATTCTAACCTGAGATGCAAAGAGGTTGTGCATCAAATGAGTTCTGGCAAATTTGACCAGGCAGTCAAGGGATTCTCCAAAGGTCTTACTGGAAGAATCAACGCGAAAGTATTGCAGGAAAAATGGAATTATCTCGAGCAAAAATATGGTGCGTACAAAAGCTGCAACGATCCTGATGGACGAATTATCGGAAATCTTCACACGGTAACTTTGCCGATACAGTTCGAGCGCGCCCTGGTAAATTTGAATTTACTCCTCGATTACAAGAACGAAATTATTAATTGCGCTTTCAACCTGAATACAGACGGTCTTGTAGGCGAAACAGCCCTTGAAGTAAAGTCGGGCGAGTTCGCTCTCGATGCACTGTATACGGTGCCTAAGGGGCAAAGTCAGTTTCCGGTGGTAGTGCTCGTGCACGGATCTGGACCCCAGGATAAAGATGAAGTAATTGGACCTAACAAACCTTTTCGCGATATCGCAATGGGACTTGCAGCAAGAGGCATTGGTTGTCTGCGCTACGACAAACGTACACTTCAGTATCCCAAAAAGATGAATCTGAAAAATATCACCGTCCAGGAAGAGACTGTTGATGATGCGGTGAACGCAGCAAGACAAGCAATGACACTTCCGGGAGCGGATAAGAAAAGGATTTTTGTTTTGGGTCATAGTCTTGGTGGCTATTTGATACCACGAATAGCACAGCGTCTTTCAGACGTTCAAGGATTCATCGTTCTTGCTGGCAATACGCGGCCGATCGAAGATCTTCTCCTAGACCAGATTACTTATATTTCTTCGCTCAAGAAAGAGAAGGATCCTAATCATGAATCGAAAATGGAGCGTTTAAAACAACAGGTCGCACTGGTTAAGAGCGACAAACTCACTCCCGATACCGATACGTCTGCTCTTCCTTTTGGAATACCAGCATCGTATTGGATCGACTTGAAGAATTATGACCCTGCCACACTGGCGGAGAAGATTTCGCAGCCAATTATGATTTTGCAGGGGGGCAGAGACTATCAGGTAACCGTTGATGGTGACTTCAATGTGTGGAAAGAAAAGATTGGATCTAGCGAAAAAAACGTGCTCAAACTTTATCCCGACTTGAACCATCTGTTTATTTCAGGTGAAGGCACTGCAATACCTGAAGAATATTTTTTCAAACCTGGTTATGTAGATGATCAAGTGCTGGATGACATAAGCGAATTTGTTAAAAAGTGAGGATTAGAAAATGAAGTTCATGCTGGTTGGTCGTGATGGTCATGATGGCGAGGCGCTGGAAAGACGCATGAAAGCTCGCGAGGCGCATATTGCAATGTGCGATCAGATGAAAGCTGCAGGAACGCTTTCGTATGCTGCTGCCATATTAGACGATAGTGAAAAAATGATCGGCTCTATTTTGATCTGCGATTTTCCCACGAGAAAAGATCTCGATGAGCATCTCAAAAATGAGCCTTATGTCAAAGGCGACGTTTGGCGGGATATTGAAATAAAAACTATTCGTCCAGGTGCTTCGTTCGCTAATTAAGGTTTCTTTTCTACCGTGGCTTTCGCATCGAGAAAATCGGCTAGTTTGCGCAAGTTAGCCGGTGCCAGGTCGTAAGACCAGGACACTTTTTTTGTAATTGCTCCGGTACACAAAGAAATGGTGCGGCAGGGACCACCATCCGTGATAGACAAATCTTTTTCGTTCACATTCAAAATATTCGAGTCATTTACAAGCGATCGAACTTTTTGATTGTCTTGCGGGCTCAAATCTTCGGTGCGTAAAAAGTATGTTTTGCGAGTGTATCTGTTTGGCAAACCGCAAAAATAACTGTAATCAATTCTGAAATGCTGGTCGTTTGCTATTGATTTGGCTGATTCAGAGTCTTTTGCAAATGTGGATAGGCAGGTTAAAAACATCGCGCTCAAAAGAAAAGTTTTTACTTTTCTGAATTTAGTCCATGCTTTTTTCATGATCCTGATCCCTTGTCCAAGACAAGCTCAATTACAACAATGATTAAACATCACCCGGGACCTAATTTAGGAGGAAAAGAAAGAACAATTTAGCGCCGCCCGAACATGCGCTCGTGGGCAGCTCTTGCGCCCTCCATTTCTTTTCTGTTGCGCGATTGTCTGTCTCTGAAATCCTGGTCGAATTTACGCCTGCGAGCTTCGAAATTAGCCTGGAACTCTTCGTGACGTTTTTTCGCTTCTTGCGAGGCAACTTCGCTGTGCGATTGTTCGCCCCGAACCGCAACTGAGTTGATGAATTCAGTCACTACGGGCGATGAAAGCCATTCTTTGCGCCCAATGGAGCCAACTATGTAAAGATAGCGACCTACTACAAAATAGCGAAATCGAGCCATCAGTTCTGGTTTATTCTGTATCTTGGCTATTTCTACTTGAATGCCTGGATAAGTGCCCTGGAAGTTAAAAGCATGGCGCGAAACTTCGGTACCTTTGAGAGATTTAGCGATGCTAGCTGAAAGCCCGGTTAAAACTTGCCTTTGAGCAGTAAGAGGCAACGGCTTTGGCATTATGGCGTAAGAAATATTGAATGTGCCGTGTGCTTCTGAATATTCATAATCGACTAATCGCATGCCATTTTCATTTTTAACTTTTACTTCTGGCGTGCCAGGCAACATTACTGAAAATCTGCCTTCTGGAAAACTCAGTTTGGACATTTTAGACGCAGATGACATTTTGAATTTGTCGGCATTGAGATCCAAGGCGTGCGCGCTTGCGTGATTAAGATTAGAACTAGAATTGGCCAGTTTGGTTTGAGAACGCAATTGTTCGATAGAAAAGCCTTGTTCTTTTAGATGTTCGAGTACAGACTCGGGTCCAGCCAAATGAGCCGCACCAATGGCTACGAAATGTGGTCCTGGTACTGTGAGCAGGAGTAGTAATTTAGAAGTCATCGATTGATTGCGATCTTCATAAATCTTGCGCTGTGCAGCTTTTAAATCAGGATCGTCTTCTGCTTCTTTGCAAGTGATGGCGGCAATAGAATCGGCATCGCCATCGCGCCAACATTCTTCAATTAATTTGGTAGAGGCGGCATTGTTCCTCAGCTGCAAAAGCGAAATGCGCAGCATCTTATCCTGCACATCCATCGGAAAACCGCCAAGCAATTTGAGCTGAGACTCTACAGACTCGAGCTGCGAAACAGTTTTATTTTGTTCTTTGGCTTTTTTCAAAAAATGTCGGTCAATGCCAAGCTCAGATTTGAGACCTTCTCTTTTCATGATGGAAGCATTGACATAACTTGCCAGAAACCAGGGTTTCCAGCTCTCGTAAAGGTTATCGGATTCGCCTGCCCATTTTAAATAATCTTGTAGAGCTGTTTTAGTTGGTGCGCTCAGATGATTCGACAATTTGTCTGGGGGCGAGAAAAGAAGAAGAGACTTCAAGCCCTGATTCAACTTGTTTTGGTCTACTTCGTCGATGCGAGCTTCGACAATCAGGTGTTTGCTCTTACTAAATGCATCTTCCATTTCCTCGGGCAATGGGTAAAGGCTTTTCATACCGAAATGCATTGTTCCAAGCAGATAAATTGTGGTATTGCCTCTAGTGGCTTTCCACAAATAAATTTTGGCATTTTCCTTCGTTTTGTTTTCTGGTACAACTGCAGTAGCGTTTTGAATGGGGGCGTCTTTATTTTCTTCGCCTTCTTGTGCAATTGCGCCCAAAATGGAATTCGGCGCCAGAAAATAGGCGCTCAAGATAAGTGATAAGAACCTGGTTCTTATATTCATTTCTACAGGATACCATAGTTAATATTTATGTTAATCTTAGTGCATGGGCAATCTAATTCAATTAATCTGCGATTATGGACCAAACGATATGGCATGGGCCGAGGTCACGGCCGCCTTTATGGGAGCGTTGCCTGACGGTTGGCACCTACACTGCACGACCGTGCCGCCTTTCGATACTATCGCTACAGGCTTTATAGTCAATCAATTGTGTGTGGCTGAACTTCCTTTAAGACCAAAAAATCTGTTCGTATTTGCAAACACAGCTCCTCGCAAAGACAATCTCAAAGCCCGCGAAAATAACGAAGGGGAAGGTTTGCTTTACGGTCGCCTTAAAAATGGCGTGCAATTGGTCGCAGTTAATAGTGGTTTTTCGATGTCATTTGTCAAAAACGATATTGAAGAATTGTGGAGCACCACGGCGGAAGACGGTGGCAGTCAATTTCGTTCCAGAGATTTTTTCCCGTCTGTATTTGGAACTATTTTGGCTGGCGACAAAAAAGATCTTGTGCATAAGCTTGATCCAAAAGAAGTGATACCAAATCCGCCATCACATCTGATTGGCTATATAGACTCTTTTGGAAATATAAAAACCACTATTCGTGGAAGCGATCCTCAAATTGCAGGCATGAGTCCTGGAGACAGGATAAAAATAAGAATTGGTCGTTATATCCGCACTGCTACTGTGGCAACTGGAAGTTTCGCCATATCCGAAGGCGATCTTGCCTTTGCGCCTGGTAGCTCGGGCGGTTTTGATCGTTTCTGGGAAATTTTTCAACGTGGCGGATCTGCTGCAAACGAATTTGGTCATCCTACCAACGGCAGTACTATTTACTTCTTGTAAGTGATGCGATAAATGGCGCCGGCAAAATCGTCTGACACAAGTATCGATCCGTCTTTCAATTGAATTACATCGACTGGACGTCCCCAGTTTTCTTCTTTTTGCAAAAATCCGCTCATAAAGGGTTCGTAACTGACAGCCTTATTTCCATCGAGTGTCACAGTGGAAATGCGATAGCCGATTTTTTTGCTGCGATTCCATGATCCATGTTCGCAAATGAATACCTTGTTTTTGTACTCTGAAGGAAACATATTGCCTGTATAAAATTTCATTCCAAGCGAAGCCACATGTGGTCCCAGTGGCATGGCGCAGGGAGTAAAAACAGCTTTTGAAGGGGCTTTGCTGCCGTACTCGGGGTCTGGCACATTCTTGCCATAACGATAAGGAAAGCCAAAATCCATTCCTGCTTTTGGTGCGTAATTAAGTTCGTCTGGTGGAAGGTTATCGCCTAAATGGTCACGACCATTGTCTGTAAACCAGAGTTCATGAGTTTTTGGATGCCAGTCGAAGCCTACTGTGTTTCTAATACCTCGTGCAAAAACTTCCTGCTTGGTGCCATCTGGTTTTAACCTGGTCAAAGTCGCATAACGCGGGTCTTCTGGTTTGAGACAAGTATTGCATGGCGCGCCAATTGGCACGTAAAGCATGCCGTCTGGACCAAACGCGATGTATCTATATCCGTGCCATTCGTCTTTGGGAAAATTCTTGTTCAATACCACCGGCTTTGGTGCTTTATTGAGATTGGCTTCGATATTGTCGTAACGAAGCAATCGTCCGATTTCAGCCACGTATAGCGAACCGTCTTTGAATGCAACACCATTTGGGTGATTAAGATTTTTGATTAAGGTTATGACCGAATCTGGTTTACCATCATGATTTTTGTCGGGCAGTGCGTAAACTACATTTGGAACGATTGTTCCGACAAATAAAGTGCCTTTGTCGCTCAAAGTCATTGAGCGCGCTCCCCACACCTGGTCTGTGTAGACTTCGACTTTGAAGCCTGGTGGCAATTTCAATTTTTCAAGGGGAAGGGCATTAACTTTAGCCTGGCAACTTGCAATCAAGGTTGACAACAAAGTGATGGCGATTAGTTTGATTTTCTTTTTCATTATTAAAGGATATCAAAAAATAATCGTAAAAAAGAACAAGACAAGTGAGTAATTTCACTTGCCTTGTACCTGCGGGGTGGTCGGAACCAAATCTATTTAATTGTTTGTTTGCTAAATCCCTAGCATGCCTCTGAGTGCGTTTACTACACCGGAGTTCAGATTGCCTGAGTTGAGGAAACCAGATCCATAACCGTAACCATAAGGGTTGTAATAGGAATTATAGTTTTGGTTATAGCCAGGGTTGACAGAATAGTTGTTTTGCAAAGCCATCTGTTCAGCCTGAATCTTAGCCAACTTAGTTTGAAGTTTTGCATATTGTCTTGGGCTTATGCCACCATATGCAAGTTGAGTTTGAATGCTTTGTGCTTGATTATTCAAATCGTTGATGCGGTTCTGGACATCGCTGTTATAACCACTGTAGCTGTTACCATAAGGGTAATAGGCGCTTGTGTAGTTGTTGTTGTACCCTGGCAGAATGCCGGAATTGTACAGGTAGTCCGTCCATTTCGCTTCCGCCTTGGGAGCAAATGCCACTGCCGACGCTATCAACATCAAAGAAGCAGCTATAGTCGGTAGTTTGAATTTCATTTTGTTCCTCCCTGGGAGAAGCTCCAGGCTTCTCCCGTAGATTCGTATTTCAAGTGTAATTTGGTGCTCTTAGTCACTGGTACTACCAGTAACGTGCGTTTGTATTTAAACCGAAGCGGTTGCCGTTGTTATTGAACCAGCCGCGATTATTATTGTGATGTCGCCAGTGTTTTTTGAAGTGTCTGCGATTGCCGCGATTGAAAAATCCATTGTTGTAATTCTGGTTATAGCTATTGTTACCACACGAATTATTGTTATTGCGCCATCGAGCTTCAGCTGGTGCCACTGAAATCATGCCTACTACAAGCATTGATAATGTGGCGAGTGATATTAGTCTGAGTTTCATTGTCTTATCTCCTTATCCGCAAGCGCGGGATCCCATTTTGCCGCCAAAACTTTTGCCATGTCCGTGTCTTGCATGACGCATCTTTTTGAAAGCTTCTCTTTGTTCTGGTGTGAATACATCTGCTGCTGCGATCATCATGTTCAAACGTGCGGAGGCAAGTTCGCCTTTGAGGGAGCTGATTTTGGTCTGTAGTCCCATTGCGGCTGATTTGTCTATCGAGGTTTTGCCCATCTCTTCGCGAAGCTGATTTTTTGCTACTTTCAGTTCAGCCTTTTTAGTTGCAGTATCGAGGATGTACTGATTTTTCAAACTTGCTAATTTGCTTTTCTGATCGTCGCTCAGCTTGAATTTTGCAAAATGTGGTCTTACTTGAGTCGAGGGTGCAGTACTCGATTCTATTGGTGCTGCATCTTTGGCGAACGCTGGCAGCGCACACAATGCCATTGTTGCTAGTGCTATCGGACGGGTGAAATTCATTTTTTTCTTACCTCCAGGTAATTTTCGTTTCCATGGTTTGTAAGACGCAGGGGGTGTTAAAATGTTCTCGATAAAAAGCGCTTTATAGATTAGAGATATCTCATAAACCTACCGAAAAGTCCAAATTCTGCGAAATTTTAAATTCAATCCTTTATATATGCAATGATTGACAAAGACCACGATATTCCACGCCTGACGCGTGAACGTCTCAAAGAAAACATCGGCTTTCTTTTACACCGACCTTCCTTGACGTGGCGTGAACGTCTTGATCAAGCACTGGCACCGCTTAATCTAAGCGTGATGGATTATGGCGTTTTGAGATTGCTCGAGCTCAATTTAGTAGAGTATCAGCAACAAATCGGAGTACGTCTCGATTTAGACCCGTCACGCGTAGTCGAGCTCATGAACGCGCTTGAAGAGCGCGAGCTAATACAGCGTTTGAGAAACGCCAAAGACAAGCGCAAATACAATTTGAGCCTGACGCCAAAAGGGCGAAAAACACTCAGTCGAGCCAAAACAATCGCAAACAAAGAACAGACTGATTTTTTGTCGGTGCTTGATCAAAAAGAGCAGAAAAGCTTACTTGAAGCTTTGTGGAAACTTGCTAACGAATAAAGCGAAACTCAAAAAGGGCATTGCCAGCTGGGATGCGAAGCAGAGCTTCTTTGAAGTCGGTCGGCTGGAAATACAAACTGCCCTCTATCGTCCGTCCTGGCTGCACAGTAATTGGACCTAGCGCGTTTTCGCGAATGTCAGAGGCTGTAGCCTGTGATTGTGCAGTGACTGCATTAGCTTTTTCCATGGCGCGTGCTCGTGCTTCATAGTCGGGCACAGACGTTACCATCGTGGTCATATTGTTCATGTTTCTGTTCGACGGAATATAGCCTGGATAGGGCATGTAAGGATATCCATAACCAAATGTGGGCGGGAAATATCCGTATGAATTCATCATATTGCCAGACTGCATCACATTAGTGGTCATAGTCTGTGTTGCTTGTGAACCCCAGAATCTGATCCATTTTGCTTTGCTCTCGCCCTTCTTTTCTATTTTGCTTGCAAGCTCGGAGCTCTCGATTTGATTGATGAATTGAATTTTTGGTTTGAGCACAATGAAAGACGGGCGCTGCATCAGTATTTGCACAGGCTGATTAGATTGATTGTTTATTCTTACGTATGCACGCTCACTCTTTGAGAAATTACTCTGGTCTTTTGCAATAGCAGCATCTATCGTTATCTGGTTAGCTGTGATGCTTTGTTGTATAAGTCCGCCAGAAGAGCCAAGCGCGCAGTTTGGTGCGCCTTGTCTGAATGAAAATACAACTGTATTTGAAACATCATGTGGTGCAAAAGCCTTGAAAATATCATTTGTATTTTCTTTGATTGAAAGTGCTTGCGCGTACAAGTCAGGCTTTGTTTGACCTAATCTGAAAGAATTCGACCAGACATGTTCTAAATCGTTTGCAAGCGCTACCGAACTGGGGTCGATTTTTTGTCTGATAGTTAGAGCTTCTTCAAAATAGGGCGAAGCTTTTGCATATTGACCTTGCTGTTCTGCCACCCAACCGGCATGTTCAAGAATGTCGGCCAAATCAGAAGACGAGTCCGAAATTTTTCTTTGTGCCGCAAGTGCCTGGTCCAATGTTTGCAGTGCCAGGTCTTGCTTGTTTTGAGTTTGATAAACCCAGGACAAATCGTCTAACACTCGTGCATAAGCTTGGTTGCTAGAACTTGCTTTATTAGCTAGTTTCATTGCTTTTTCCAGTTCTTTTGCCGCGTCCTGGAAATTGCCCTGATTTAAATAAGTTTCGCCTAGAACCACCCTCAAAGCCAGTTCGTCTTGAGTTTGTCCTTTGCCAAGAGAATTAAGAGCGTTTGTAGCAAGTTGTTTAGCTCTATCATAATCGCCCATGTTCAGCGCCGATTGACAGTCGTCAGCCGCTTTAGACAGACTGTTTTGCACTGTTCCTTTATAAGATGGGCTCGACTCGTTTTGCGCAAAAGTCGCGCATTGCGATAAAAGTGCAATTATCGAAGCTAACAAAATTGGCTTTGTCACCATCTGATCTCCTCTTGGAAGACCAAATGATACTACTTCTCGAGATTCATCACAGCATTTGTTTTATTTGGATGCACGGGCTTTACAACCATTTCTGGTTTTCTTTCAGGATAAAAGACACTGTTTTGCAACTTCTGAAACACAGAAAAGTTCAATTCGGATTTTAAAGACGCAGTTTTATCTGCATAGCTTGCAGTGGATACTTTCAAATAAATTGTCACTTGTTCACGCTCGATGCTTTCAAACAGGACTACTGGAGCCGGGTCTTTGAGCACGCCTTCATGCTCGTTTGCAGCATCTAGCAAAACTCCTCTGACTATTTGTGCATCTATATCTGGACTAAAAATAAATGGAATTTTGAGCGGAATGCGCTTTGTCGAAAGGCTCAAGTTAACGACGTTTTTACTGATGAAGTCAGAGTTTGGCACAATAATTTCGATATTGTCGCTGGTCAAAATAGTGGTGGCGCGCAAGGCAATTTTCTGGACGATACCAGAATAATTTCCTACTACAATTTTGTCTTTGACTTTGACAGGACGTTCAATCAGTACAATCAATCCACTTATAAGATTCGAAGTTATATTCTGCAGTCCAAATGACAGACCAAGACCAATCGCACCGGCAAATACAGTTAGAGCAGTGAGGTCAACGCCTGCACTTTGCAAAATGATGACGGATCCAAATGTCATAATGGCATACTTTGAAATGGTGGCAACAGCGTTACTTGCACCAGCGTCCAGATGCGAATTTTTCAGTGTCAGTGCCAGCAAGAGACGGTGCACTCTGTTTGCTACAATTATAAGTACTGTGCCGAGGACAAGAATATAAAAGAATGTCCAAAGGGTAATCGATGTTTTGCCCAGGTGGAAAATTGTGGTGTTGAACAAATTATCTACATAGCTAAAAATATAATGGACATCTATATTTGCAGCTTCCATCAGGAATGAAGTTCCGACCAGTCCTGTTATTAAAATGAACACCCGGCGAATAATAGTGCGCGACGAGCTGTTAAAAATCTGCATCTTAATTGCAAATTTTTTCACTATAAAGCGAGCCGCAACGACTGCAAGCCACCACCAGAGCGTGCCTCCAATCAGTAACGCCAGAATGTTGATAACCAAAATCTGGTCTTCGCCGTTTTTTGCAATAGGATAGAACAGAAATTCCATAGTAAATTGTCTCCTCCTGTTCAATTTCCTAGCATAAAAGACCCGATGCAGTAGAATATGTTCCTATGACAATTGAAGTGGCAAACAAATCATGCGCAAAAGCGATTGCAGACATATATGCTCCTTATTGCGCTCCCGACTGTTATATATCGTTTGAGTCGAGTGCACCGGATGTAGTCGAAATGGAAGCGCGCATAGAAGCTTTGAATTCTAAATTTCCTTTTCTCTTATATAAAGATGGCGACAAAATAGTTGGCTATGCTTACGCCAGTCCGCATAATGCAAGAGCCGCATATGATTGGTCAAGCAACGTTTCGATTTATCTGGATCAGTCTTTCAAAGGGCGCGGCATTGGTCGTGCGCTCTATTCGTGCTTGTTTGATACCATGGCGAATCTTGGCTATTACAATTTATATGCGGGAATCACTTTGCCTAATCCTTCAAGTGAAGGGATTCACAAAGCAATGGGATTCAAGCAGGTTGCAGTATATGAAAAGGTCGGCTTCAAAAATGGTGCATGGCGTGATGTGCTTTGGTTAGTACTTGCATTGCGTAATCACAAAGACGAGCAACCAGAGCCTGTTTTGCCGTTTGCAGATTATCTCATTTCCGACCAAAAAGCTTTTGCCACCATGGACGGTTGTCTCTGGCGATATATTGATAAGCAAACATAGTTTGATATCCATATCTTCGAAGCATTGTTTCTGGTCCAGAAATTCCCCAGGAAAATCCATCTCCAACTTTAGGTCTGCGCATATCGATTATGCGATAGTCTTCTTCTAATTCTTGAGCAAAAGCTTTGATATCCTGGTCGGTCGAATACAAACAATCTGGCTGGTCCATAACGCCTGGATTCTGGCCCCATATAAGGTCACTTGATTCATCCACAACTTTGGTAATATCGCTTTTCCAGGGCGAGTTGAGCGCGCTAAGCACCTGATTGATAAATTGTTCTAGGCTTGAATTTTGATAAATGAAAACAGGTGGGTCATGACTGACATAAAAAATGGGTCCAAAAAAGGCTGAGCCACCATGAAGATCTACTACCCACGAATTTCCAGACTTGTCAGAGGCAATGCCTATGCCCGTTGGCATGATGTCTTCTAACACCTGACCGTTTATTGATTTGCCCGTGAAATCGATATCAGAGCTTATTGGTCCTGCGTCCATTTTAGAATTTTTGCCTTGCTGAACAAAAGAAAGTCCGCGTGTCTTTCGCAGAACCGCAGTCATGTCTTCGTCTAGATAACAAGGAAGAGAATTTCTGAATTCGTTTATTTCTTTGTCTGGAACAGGCGGCAATAATTTGACATTGCCTTTTTTACCCGACTTATCCACGAAAGGATAATTTTCGATGTCTTTAAGCAGCTGATAAAGGGACAATTAAAACTCCTTAAAAAAGCGATTCTATCTTAAAACGGATTATCGAGCCAGTATCTATAGAGCGGAAATCCAGACACACTGGTTTGATTGGTATTTTGCAACCACCCGCGGGGCGCGCGTCTGTCTTGACTTGTAAAAACGTAATTGCCTGGAGCTGCAGGAAGAGGCTCTACAAGCACGAAACAGGGATTAGGCACAAAACCATGCCAGTATTTAGTGACAGAATTTGCTAGTTGTACCATTTGTGGTCTGTTTGGCATTCCACGCTTATCCCAAAAGAATAAATTGGAGTTGTGATATGGTGCAAGCATGGTGTCATTGGTGTAGGCATTTGGCGGGATCCAGTTAGGACGCTCGACTCTCAAATTGAATTGATTGGCATTGCCTTGCAGCATATTTTGATTTTGTGGATTCAAAGATTGCCCGAACTGCTGATAGCCTTGCAACGGTTGTCTTTGTTGCATAGGCTGTTGTACGAGCGGGGCTAGCTGCCCTTGCATGCGTTGCATCTGATTTTGAAAAGACATCACCTGTCCGTTCATGTAATTTGGTGGTGGCATCATATTGTTTGGTGGCGGATTTCTATAAACAGGCGGTGGCATCAATGTGGTGCTCGACTCTACTCCGCCTTGAAGCAGGTTGTGTTGTTGTGGTAATTGTTGACCAGACTGTGGTGGCACATAACTATCGTTCAACTGTGGTGGCGGAAAAAATACTCGTTCTTGCGAGTTATTTATTTCTGGTGCCACGGGTATTTCATCTGATTTTTCTTCTGGTGGATTTGAATTATCGATTTGTGGTGTTTGTACGCCTTCGAGTTTTGCCATGTCTGTTCTGGGCGCAGCAAAAACAAGAATGCTTGAAGAGTAGAGAGCGCACAAAATCAAAGCGAAGCACAAGGCTTTCTTGATTAAAATGTGCTGTTTCATAGCAAAACGCCCAGCCTGGTTAACACACGCCTTTAATATTCCCTTTTTGGCACCTTTTTATTATGATTTTGCTTCACTCTATTTGTCGTGAGGAAATCAAGAATGGGCAAGTTGATCGATGTAGTTGACCTCAAAGAAGGCAAGTTTTTCAAACAGCCGACTTTTGTCGTTCAAGCAGTCGTGCCAGTGGATGATGTGTCGCTCACTATCATTGAGCACGCCAGATTCAATTACACCTTTTCGAGCCTGACACCGATTAACAGTGGACCTCACGGTGGTCGTATATTGATGCTTTTCCAATACACTGGTTAAGTTAACCCATCACAAAATTTCATCATTAATCTCATGCTCGTCACTGCTTGATAACGCCTTTGCTATCGAACTAGTAAACGGGTGCTGACGCACCAGAGAGCACTACTAATAAGGATAAAATGATGAAATCTGTTAAGAAAGTCCTGGGAATCTCATTAGTGATGGCTTCTGCCGTTGCTGGAAGCCTTTCGCTCGCAGCGCAAGCTGATGAAATCGTCTCTGTACCGTTCACACTTTCAAGCGACCTGGTCCGATTGGCTGGAGACACGACCTACGTCACAGTCAACGCCGCAGGCGACATTATTGACACAAGTGGCAAAGTCGTTGGTGTCGTGTCAGGTCTAGATTCTGCTGGAAAAGTGGTTATACGTAAAGAAGTTCCAAGCTCTGTAATTGTCGTCAAACAGGACACAAATACAGTTTATAGCGCTTCTTTGTACAACAGAATGGCTGCAATCGACGAGATGCTCAACTCCGAGCTTGCACTCAATCACGTAAGCAAAGACTCTTACGATTCGCTCAAAGCTGAAGTTGCCAGTCTGCGCGCAGACCTTTCAGCTAAAATCGCTTCGGACAACTTCCTCTCTTTCGACGAAGCTACCGAAGTCGGAGCAAAATTGGATAGTCTCGCTGCTAAGACCAAAGTTGCTATTTCGGGTGTAGACGCCAATCTGGTCGTCTTTCGTCCAATGGTATATAGCGATGGACCTTCGCGTCGAATCGCCATCTACACAAGAAAAACCGTTTCGAATGATGGTGGCTCCACTGTCACCACCACAACCGAAACTAAAGAAGTGCAGTAACACTTGGTTAAGCTAGTTAACTGAAGTTACGTACGAAAACAAGCAGGCATGGGAAAAATCAGCCATTTTCCATGCCTGTTTTTTTGTGGCACCGCACAAAAAACACGGTGCTACGACTTTATATGGAAACTGGTTGGAGACTCAATTGATGAGACGTACCAATATTACTTTGTTAGTCTTGATTCTGATTTCACTTACCTTGACGTCGAGCGCATTTGGTAAGGAGGTTAGTGAAACAGATAAAGAAATGATCAAAGGTCTCAATCAGATAAATGGTGTGCATGTTGGCTGGCTATTCAAGCCAGTCACCGACAGGCAGGAAAAAGCGGCAGAATTGCAAAAACAAATTATCCGACTGGAAGGTCCAATTGCTGGTTTGCAAAAACCAATGGTCGGACTGCGCAAAGATATGGTCAATGTGCACGACAACATGGGATTGCTCGACAAAAATATGGACAAAGTCGGAAGCAAAATGGATCGTGTAACTAGCAAAATGGATCGTGTAGAAACACGTTTACACCATATGGAAAAACAGCTCGATCGTATGTATGGTCCTATTAATCAATTGAACGAACCTGTTAGCAGACTTGAAAAGCCAGTTGCTGGGGTCGGTAATCAGCTCGATAAACTGAAGAAGGATTTGAGCGAATTGAAACAAGTCGTTCATATAACATCGACATTGATTCTTTGTGCAATTGTTGGTGTTGGTTTATTCGTCGCAATTGGTATTCCAATTGGTGGCGTAATTGCATGGCGATACAGAAATAAGATTCTGAACAAAGTCGATCAGTTAACACCAGGTCACGATCTCCCTAACAATTCAAACCCTGAAAATTCACACCCTCATACTCCAGTGGGACCTGTGATTTCGACCAGATAGTCGAAACTGAATCGAAGACCAAAGCAAAAGGACCGATCAGAAGATCGGTCCTTTTATTCTTGCCTGATTTGAAAAAATCTAAGGAGCCGCTTTTGTAGTCAATCTGCCGAACAATGACAGACAGAATATCAAAAGGGCGGATCCTAAGATAGCTGGCAGAAGCGAAACGCCTGCCAAATCGGGTCCAAGTGAGCCCATCATCATGCCACCCAACCAGGCTCCGATAATCCCGAAAATGACTGCGGTAAGCAATCCACCGGGCATGCTACCAGGAGCGAAGTAGTCGGCTATCTTGGCACAAATGGCTGCAACTAAACAGTAAAGTAAAAAATGTAAGATAGTCATAACGTTCTCCCCGTTTAAGTTTTCTTCCATTTTTTGGATAGCACAACGTCAATTTTTGGATGCAGCACTAAGTCCTAGCCCCACCAGGGCGCTGGCCCAGAGATTTTTAGCATGACAGAAGAGTGTTAATGCTAAAAGGCTCCTATAGCCTTGATTCCAAAAAGGTAAGGCTTAATGAGGAGGGGTTTATGGCTTCGGTTAATAAAAGAAAAGTGACTCTGGCCGACTTTAAAATCTACGAATGCACCAAGTGCAAATGCAGATTTCAAATGAATGAAGGCGATGACAAGAAAAAGATTTGTCCGTCTTGCGGAAATATCGATGGTGCCTTACTGCCTGCCATCTATACCAAAAATGACAAACAGCTTGAAAGCCTTTATACGCCAGACGATTTTCATGGCGGCTAAATGGGCTCTGTCTATTCGTCTAATTTGTGCTTGTGATAAGATCGATTCGAGCTTACTAAGAGCACATAAATGCGCGTTTTAATCGTAGAAGACAGTCCAACCTTTCTAGATTTGCTTTGTACCAATATGGTCGAGCGTGGACTCGAGGTGGACCCGATTGCCAATCTTTCTATGGCAACCGAAATCTTGCAAGTCAAAGAATTTGACGCGATTTTACTCGACATGCATTTGTCAGATTCGCAAGGATTGGCTACCTATTTTTCGGTGAGAGCACTTGTGGGTGATCAACCAATTATTATTTTAACCAGTATAAGCGAACAGGATCAGGCTCTTGCGGCACTCGACAATGGGGCGCAAGGTTATCTCATAAAAGGTGTCGCTAGTTACGACGCCATCTATAAGCGCTTACAGAGTGCTTGCGAAAAACACGCGCTTGGAAAAGCATTGCGTCGCAGTGAAAAGCGTCTGCGCATCATTCTGGAAAATTCGTATGATGCTTTTATTTCACTTGATACCAAATGGCGTATCACTGATTGGAACAATCAGGCGGAAACGACATTTGGTTTTAAGAAAAAAGATGTTCTAGGCAAAGGGCTTTCAACCATAGTTCCAAAGCATTTTAGACGACATTTTTCGATGATTATCGAGCGACAATTCGAAGAACAAATTAAGAATCTGGAGCGCGCGACCCACGAACTAATTGGAGTGCATAAAGACGGACACCAGTTTCCAATCGAAATTGGCATATTCAAAATTCGTGAAGACGACAATTACATGTACTGTGCATTCGTGCGCGATATTACCGAGCGAAAAAGAATAAGTGAAACTCTCGAGCGACTGGTGTCAGAGCGCACGGATCAGCTGGAACAAAGTAACGAAGAATTGAGACAATTCGCCAAAATAGCATCTCACGACTTGCAAGAGCCACTGCGTGCGGTGCAAGGATTTGCCAACTTGTTGAATGAGAATGCTCGCGACAAGCTGGATAAAGATTCACAAGAATTCGTCGATTATATTCTGGACGGCACTCAAAGGATGCAAACGCTTATTCAAGCCGTTTTGACTCATTCGAATATTTCAAGTGAAGAATCCAATAATCAGGCGACTAACTGTAATCTCGTCGTCCAGGATGTCCTTGCCAACGTGCGCATGTCTATTCAAGAAAGTGGTGCTTCTTTGGAAATTGACGAACTTCCAGAAGTGGCTGTCGAATATTCACAGGCAGTGCAGTTATTTCAAAACTTAATCAGTAATGCACTTAAATACAGAAGTGAAGAAAGAAATCCGCATATCGTTATCACAAGCGACAGAAGTGGAGATATGTGGTTGTTTTCGGTAAGAGACAATGGTATCGGATTTGATTCTAAATATTCGGATCGAATTTTTGATATGTTCGCGCGTTTGCACGGAAAAACTCAATATTCTGGAACTGGAATGGGTCTTGCTATTTGCAAACGGATAGTGACTTCTCATGGTGGCACTATTTCAGTCGAATCGAATCCAGGAGAGGGCTCAATCTTTCTTTTTACATTACCGGCTGTAAAAGACACCGAGATAAATGGGCACTAATTTCTAAAATTGATGTCAAGTTTGAGATAATTACTAAAAGCTAGTTCGGGATGTAAGTAGGTGAAGAAATGACCGATTTAATCAATATTTTGCTGGTTGAAGACACGCCATCAGATATCCGTTTGACTCAAGAGGCGCTCAAGCGCTCTGGGCTCGAGTACGAGCTTGCCGTGACCAATGACGGCGAAGAAGCAATGGATTATTTGGGCAAATCTAAGACTGGTGCCAACAAAAGACCAGACATTATTTTGCTCGACTTGAACATGCCAAAGAAAAACGGGCATGAAGTTTTGCAAGAAATTCAAGCTGATAGTGAAATAAGCACTATTCCAGTGATTTTACTTACAGTTTCAAAACGCGATGAAGATGTTATGGAAGCACTCAAGCTCAAAATGAACTATTACATCGCAAAACCAGTGTCGGCACAGAATCTGACTTCAATCGTCAAATCTATTTATGAATTGAAAGAAGGTAAAACACAAACCTCGCAAGCCGACGCGGACGTTCACGTACGCGTGGTTCTGGCTGGAAATCCGCACACCACTGCGTCGGTTCTTACAAGACTGGCTGAGGATGAAAATCCGCGTGTTCGCCGTAGATTGGCCGAAAATCCAAATTGCCCACCAAGTACTATGCTCAAATTAGCTGGTGATGCGCATCCAGATGTAAGGCTTGGTCTTAGCGAGAACGAAAATGTTCCCGAAGACATACTGGCTAAGTTGGCTAAAGATCCAAGCGACGATGTTCGACTTGGACTTTCTGAAAACCGCAAATTGTCTTTGAAGATATTGAAAGACCTGGCTGAAGACGAAAATATTTTCGTTTCGACCAAAGCGAATGAGACCATATCTGCGCTTGCAACAAGCAAAGATTAAATCAATTAGTTCAGCCATAATCAAAAGAAGAGGACTGACCAACTGGTCAGTCCTCTTTAGTTTCTATCTGAGTTTCTACAGACTATCTAACTTGTCTGTCGTACAACTCTTTGTTGATTTTTCTCGAGAGCTGGTCGAGCTCGTTCAAGATACGTCTTTGCTCATCCCATGACAAGCGTCCACCCGAAGCTGAAAGCTGAGCATTCAAGCTGTTGATTTTGGCTTCGTCAGCAAGCAAACGGTCGGCTTCTGATCTGGTCAATTGACCAGATGAGATACCAGCATTGATGCGTTGGGCAAGCAATGTTTGTTGGGTGTTAATCTGAGCATGAGCGTTTCCTCTGCCTCTACCTCTTCGACCATTCCAGCCGCCGCCCCAGCTTGGACGGTTGGTTGCATCTGTGACTGCTGTTTTGAGCGAGACTAATCTGTTTGCCAGTTGGTCTGTTTCGTCTGAAGACAAACGATTGTCGCGGAGTGCTGTAGATTCTTGAGTACTGATTGAATTCAATTCGTTTCTGAAATTGGTCGATTCGACCTGATTCAATTTGCCGCTATAAACGCCAGTCGAAATGAGCGAACCAACTTCAGCTTGCAAAGTGTCGATTCGAGCGCGACGCTCTGCTTGGTTGGCAGAATTTTTTCCATGACCATAACGTCTGAACCATTGACTGGTATCTGCAGTGGAACCACCGATTACTGAAGAATTTGTAGCTACATTTGTTAGATAAGTATTCAATTTACGCGATACAGCTTCGTACTGATCGATTAAATTCTGGGTTTCGTATCTGGTCAAATTAGCGTCAGATGAAAAGCTCGAATCATCTATTGAAATCTTGTTCAAATCATTTCTGAGATCATTTGCTTCGTCTGTAGTGAGCTGACCAGATGCAATACCGGAAGTGATATCAGTTTCAAGCTGTGTTCTCTTGGCATTTAGGTTGGTGCGGATGAAATTCTGGCTGTAAGAACTAGTCGCTCCAGTATTTCCGCCGGTGAATGCGCGAACCAAAGAGTCGAAGTCAATGGCGAACGCGGGGCTGGGAGTTGTCATGGCAACGACTATGCCAGGAATCAAAAAACTCCACGATTTTTTGGTTTTCATCTTATATTCCTCTTTTATTAACTTGGACGCCTACGCCCTGGCGCTAAAATTGGGTTAACCGCTGTTGTGTTAGACACCGGTGGTCTGGTCTTTGTTCCTGACCGTGCCTAACGGCAAGTTATAGCGCAATTTATAGTGTAGTTACTTAGTTAAAAGATTAAATTAGCGGTGAGAGACCCTTTGATCATATGCAACCTCTTGGTTAGCGAGTTTGTAGTGCTCGTACTTCTTGTTGCATTTATAACTTTCACCTTTGTAAGTGCGCTTGTCATCAGCTTCCGTGGTGGATTCAAAAGGTCGAAAATAAGCTTTGTAGGTTGGTCGATCATTTTCACTTCACTAATTGGTCTTGGTTGTTTGTACTGGGGATTTTTTTTCGAGCCTTATGAATTAGAAGTGACAAACACTGTCATCCATAATGCAAAACTGGCTCATGGAAAGCATTTTCGTATCGTACATATTTCCGATACGCATTGTGACGAAATAGCTGGGCCCGAAACCAGACTGCCGTCTTTGATACCACAATTGAAACCAGACATAATTGTCTTCACAGGCGATGCTATAAATACTTTTAAAGCGCTTAAACGATTCAGATCGGTTCTATCCGAACTGAGCAAAGTTGCTCCAGTTTATGTAGTAAAAGGCAATCACGATTCACGCTGTTATCCTGATGTGAATTTGTTTACGCGATCTGGAAGCAATGTGCAAGAATTGGAGAGCACTACCCAGAGTATCAAAATAAATGGAGTCGATGCCACTATAAGTGGTGTGCCAATAGATTCCGAAGCCAATATTCCGCACTTGATTTCGGTGCTGCCAAAAGAAACATACAACATCTTTTTGTTTCATTACCCAAGCATCGCAGACCAGCTAGCCAAAGCCGATGTCGACCTGTTCTTATGTGGACATACACACGGCGGACAGGTAAGACTGCCTTTTTATGGTGCAATTATCACCCGGTCACTGACAGGAAAAAGATTCGAATCTGGATACTATAAAGACGGCAAAATGGACATGAACGTTAATCGCGGAATCGGAATGGTAGGCGGAAGCGCACCGAAAATCCGGTTTATGTGTAAACCGGAAGTTTCGGTGCTTGATATTTGTGAATAAGCTTTAGTTTTGTTTTTCAAACTTGCTTTTAGCTTCGCTGCAACCCGATTTCATTTCGCCTACAGCATGGCTCAAATCTTCCATGGCAGAATCCAAATGTGCTTTGAATTCTTTCCAGGCTTCCTGACTTTGCGATTTCAATTCGCTGAATTTACACGAAGCATCTTCGCGTTTTTTCTTCAACTCTTCGAATTTTTCAGCTGCTTTTTCTTTGAAATCTTCGGCTTTGCAAGCCATTTCATCGATTTTGCTGCCTAAATCTGCTAGTTTTTTTTCCATATTACCTTCATATTCTTTTCTATCTTCGATAGGCATAGGAAGGTTCAAATCGCCATTCTGGCTGTAATTACTTTCTTGCATAATAGTATCCCTTAAACAGTAAAAATTCCCTGTTTAATCCATAGCGCAGGATTTTAGATGTGATGTCCCGGCGAGCTGTTGTCGGGGTTTTCACTGGAGCAGTGATTTATTTGAGGGAGCTGTGTTGTGGTTTCATTTGTTTGGTCAATTAGAATTTTTGAGCAGCGACCCGCGCTTAGCATTTTTCAATTCGCCAGTTAATTTGGTAGAACTCGAATTAGAGCCAGCACCACTTGCATTCAGTTTTTCATATTCTTTATAAGTGGAGGGAGGGCTTTGCACCTTGGGACTGAGCGTTTTGTTCAAAAGCTCATGTTTACCGCTTTTGGGCGTAAGAGAGCTCGGTTTTGTTTGGGGTGGTCTCATGTTGGAATGAACGCCTGTAGTCACTCCCGGAGCCAGATTCTGCGAAGGCGAGCGCAGCGAATTCATATTCGATTCCATTCCTGCAGGCGCAAGTAGTCTGTTGTCTCTGGTCGGGGTTAGATTTATAACTTGTGGTGCATTGCCACCACTATTGCTACCATTTATGCCAAGTCCTCCACCTTGCGGTGTTTGATGATTTGGAATTTGAATTTGATAAATTGGTGCAGGCGCGTCTGGTTTGGTAAAGTCTTTTACAACTGGAACGTCTTTTATGATGTGAATTTCGCCTTTGTACTGACGCCATTCAGGTTTTTGCAATTCACCTGGTTTGTAGTTATAAAACCCGCCTTTGGCATTGGCGTTCTGAGCGCTTGCAGGCAGCGCCAAGCCCATAAGACTCACAAGTGATATGAACAACACTGGCAATTTTTTCATGAAATAGTCCTCGATAAAGTCAGTGTCGCCTGTCTTTATATTTGTGCCCAATCTCTCCTTTATTATTTTGAGACCAGATAATGGTTTTGAGCAGGAGGAAAACCCTAGATTTAGAGGTCGATTCTCAATTAATCTAATCTGTTCTATTCTGCTTCTATTCTGCTTCTATTCTGCGCTTAAACACACGAGAAAACGGGTGCAGATCAAATATGAAAATCGAGAGACTGAACGGTTATACGCTTGTAGCCAGAACCAATTTTCCTTTTTTAGCCTATGTCTTTTTGGGTCTGACAATAGCTTGTGGCGTGGTTTTTTTGTCTCTCCACGACATCGAGCCAAAGTCGCTTTGTGGCATTGGCATTTTTATTTTCGGTCTGATTACAGCATTGATTACTAAACGAAGCGAAGCCGTCTTCGATTCGCGCCAAAAAACTGTGACAGTAAGCTCAGGTGGACTTTCCATGAAAACTTTAGAGCCGGTTTCATTTGAACAGATCAAGTCGGTGAGAATAGAGCGTGCGACTATTGCAGACAAGTCTTATGGACGTGTCGTTCTTGTGCTCGAAAACAAGGTTGTGCCTTTGTGTCCCACTATGCAAAGCTATAATTCGCAACTGGAAAAGGATGCCAAACAACTCATACGTTTTGTCGAGTGTCAGGAGCCCCTTTCTTCGTATGAATTTTCGAGCGCTCCAAAAGCACTGCCTCAACCAGTCGGTAAAGGCTCAAATGCAGGCGCCAGTTATAATTTTGACGATGTCGACAAAGAAGTAATTGAGCTTGTACGCAAAAAACGTTTGATTGAGGCCATTAAAATTCACCGAGCAAATACTGGGCTTGGACTCAAAGAATCCAAAGACGTTGTGGATGAAATTCAAAGACGTATGAAAAATGGCTTGATGTAAGCGATTTTATTGGTTCAAGCTAGGCCTTTGCTTCCACTGAAAGCTGTGCTTCGATATCTTCTACCATGTCTTGCGGTTTTACGTCTGGAGCATAGCGTTTGAGCACTTTGCCGTTCTTGTCCACCAGAAATTTGGTGAAATTCCATTTGATTGCCTCTGTCCCTGCAAGTCCTTTAGCTTCGCTGGTCAAATATTTATAAAGCGGATGCGCCTGGGCTCCATTAACGTCGATTTTTTCAAACATCTGAAATTCGACACCATAATTCTTTTGACAAAATGCGCCAATTTCAGACTCTGAGCCGGGTTCTTGCGAGCCAAACTGATTGCAGGGAAATCCCAGTACTCTAAGTCCTTTTGTGTGGAATTTCTGGTGTAAATCTTGCAAACCTTCGTACTGATTGGTAAAACCGCATTTACTTGCAGTGTTTACAATCACTAAGACGTCGCCTTTGTAGGTGCTCAAGTCGAGGTCTTTGCCATCGAGTGTTTTGGCGTGAAAATCGTAAATGGAAGTCATGACGGTCCTCCAGCTGGTGAAAGACGACATGATAACACTATGTCTTGCTTTATTGAGCCAGACGAGAGATGGCAAGCTTGAAATAAAGCTCGATATCGAGACGCGAAATACCGTTTTGAGTAGGGTCAATGCCTTCATTTACTGAGTCGGCAATTTCTTTTTGATTGGTCAAAAGAAATGTGACATAGGACTTTTCGCGCATGTCGAGGCTGGGATCGTTTAATGCTGCATAAAGCTCTTCCGTTTCGATAAAACCATTGTCGTTAGCATCAATCTTATCGAAAGCAGCGTAAGCAAAAGCGCGAATCTGGTCGAAATTCTGCTGCAAGGGGTTGAGCTTTCTCATGCCCTGGGTCGTGGTCGCAGCCCTTGGTGACACTTGAGGCTGTGCGGGAGCTTTGCTCGCCTGCTCGATCGTAGATAAATCGGAGTATTCGTCGATTTTGTCCAGGTCGGCAGTGGTAGGCTTTTTGCCAGATTGTGAGAACCAAACGTTTTGGAAATTATCTTCTTTAGACAATCTCGGTTTTTTATTCAACACAGCTTTTTACCTCATAGCTCTATTAATATTATTCCCGAACTTAAACTCGTCGAAGCTAAATAATAAGCAAATACAAAACCAGTTTTGCGTTTTGGGCATTAAACCTGTGTCTTATAAGCAGTTCTTTGATAACTTTATTTCTCCACTTTCTCTTCGATTAAAGCTGCTGCCAGAGCTTTAGTGAGCCCGTATCGTGAAAGCTCTTCAAAAGACCTCGTGTCAACGATATCGTATTTGGCACCAGCGGCAACCAGGTCGTCATCAAGAGCTCGCAAAACTGGAGATCCGATAGTGGTATCACCTATTGACAGAAATGTAATGATTATTTCTTTTGGATGAGTCATTTTGTGAGTGGCATCAATGATGGTATCAGCAATTTCTTGCAATCCGCACTCACCATCAGTCATCACCGCAATAGCAATTGGACGAGTTTTTTGTTGTTTTGCTTTTTTGTCCAGATACTGCGACAAGATGTAATCCAGAGGACCAGCAATATCTGTGCCACCTTCTGGGCCTAGTTGCGAAAATATAGAAGAAATTTGACTTCCTTTGAGATTTGGTGCCACCGAAAATCTGTCGTTGAAAGGCACGACAGTTACGCCCTGGGGCATAAATTTCGCTACGTCGTTATAAAAAGAATTGCTTTGATTTTGGCACCAGTTCCATTTGCTCATTGCAGGCGAACCGCTTGCAGCACCAATATCGCTTGCCATACTGCCAGACACGTCCACAACCAGATAACAGTCATAATTGCCAAGCAACTTGATTGCAGGACCTAGAAGTTCGGGGTGTTTTATCGGTGCTCCAAATCCATCACCGCCGCCACTGCGATTAGTGGCGCTATTGGTGTCAGCTATAAGTGTTCCGTCTACGGGTGCTGGTATTTTTAGCTTGATTTGAAATGTTTTGGTGCCTCGTTGCAATGTCAAAGTAACATCAGTTCCTGTGACTTTGGCTTTTAAAATATTATCGTTTTGCTTGATACCAGAAAGCCAGGCAAGAGACGGGGGAAAGACCTTTTCTACTTTGCCGGTCAAAAGATTCGAATCTTTGCCCGCTACTTTGTATCCGAGCCTAGACGCCAGACCGATATGCGACTTTGTCATATCAACCGCTTCTTTAGCCATTTTCGAGCGGGGGTCGTTCACGCCGTATTTACTGGCGCGCAAATATGAAAGCTTGAAAGCATTGAAGGCTCTTACATAATCACCATCGCTAAATAACTGACGACCGATGTCGTAGGCTTTGCCAAAACCACTCTTTGGGATCTGCAAGACTTCTGGATTATATGTATCCTGCACGGTGCCATGGAGCATTTTTTCGGGAGCTGGAGTGGAAGTATCCAGTTGGGGCGTAAGCGCCTCAAGTGTGATGGGCATTTTCAAAGGTTTCGCAAAGGCGGAGAGTGAGCAAAGTAAGAACACACTTGCAAGCAAGCCTATTTTTATTTTTGGCAGTTTGGAAGGCTTTTTAATTGAGGGGTCCGCCGATGTGGGATAAGATGAATATATCGCAAATTGAGCAAAGTCGAAATCAAAATGAAAGCGCAAAACAAAATAGCTAAAGCGCCCAGGCTTTTAAGCCTGGTTATTGCTTTTGGAATTAGTCTGGGCAGTTCATTTATTACTTCAAACTCTGCCAATGCCCAAAATTATCCAGGCGCTGGTCAAACTGGTAGCGGCACAATCTACTTGCCAAATGGCATTCCTTTTCAAATTGGCTCCAACTATCCCGGTGGAATGCATTTTCCTCATCATCCCAATTTTTATGTTCCGCCAAGTTCATCGAGCCGAACCCCCAGTTCCTCCTATTTCAACAATTACAGGTATAGAAATCGGGGAAAAGTTTCTTCGCTCGTCGATTCTCCCAACGCTCAGCACACCAAAAGCCAGACTACATGGGAAGCACCGACTGCTATAGACGACAAAATAGACCTCGAAATCGAGTCGACTCAAGTCAATGCCGGCATAGACAGCAGCGAAGCAGTCAATTTAATCTGGACGCGCGCCAAGCAGTACTATGAAGGTCACTATTACGAGAAAGCACTTAAAATGCTGGATCAACTCGAACCACTCAGGAAGCATAACAAAGTGAGTTTGATTTCGGATGCTTCGATAGACAAAATGCGAAAAGACATCGATCTCAAGCTGGGAAGACATTCACTGCGTCCACGCTCTAAATCTCAATATTTCTTGCATGGCTCCAGTTCCTCGCAAAACCAGCCTATTTCGCTTGATTCTTTTCTCGACCCTTCGAGGGTAAACAAGATAAATATCCCGCAGCGCGGTAGAAATTTTTATCCTTAATTACTCGTTTTATTGAAACAGTTGGTAAGGACAGTTTGCGTTGCGCGTGTCTTCTTTTGCCTTTCGAGCACATGCAAACAATGTTCCTGCATCTTTCATGGCACTGGTTCGTCCTGCCACGCCAATAATGAAGGTCCGCTCCTGATCGCCGTTTTCGCCATTGACCAGAATTGCATTTTCAGAAAGTCCGGCATAGAGTGAGGCAGCAAAAGAAATGGCGTCCTGAGAATGGTAATAAGGCAGAACTATGGCGAATTCGCTTTCTTCGCTTCGAGCACAAAAATCGAGCGACGCTCTAATCGAGTTGAATACCTCCGTTACTGCTGCACCGTCTTGAATGGATAATTCGGTAGGGGCACCAGTTTGTTTATCGAGAATTTCAAAAACCACTAGAGATAAATCCTGCGAACCCTGCAAGCTATGCTCAAATTCGCGCATTAAAAAGAAACTGAATGCCGGATAGCACAATAGCCCCGTTTCGGGATCGCCAAGAATGCTAAATGCATCTTCCAGGTCGAGGTCGAAATCAACTGGTTTTGGCAATTGACTTGGAACCTGGTCGAATTTTGCAAAAGGCAGAGGTGCTGGTGGGAGCAGAAAAGGCTGAAATTCTCCAGTTTGTGACACTTGATGCGAAACATGCGAAATGGGAGTATGGGGAAGGTCGAATTCCTGAGAAGTGGTCGTGGTGCCAAAACTGCCTATCTGCCCAAATGCAGGTGGCTCTGGGTCATAGGGTGCAAGTTCGGGTTCCAGGGGCTGGTCATCAAAAGGAAAGTCTTTATCTTTGCGCTTCCAGCCAAATGCCGGCGCCAGAGCGCCCTGATGCGACTTAATCGTGTTGTGCTCATAAATGTCGACAGATTCGTATTCGCCTTTGCTTGCGCCATCGACCTTTATTTTGCCTTGAATCATGATTACTTCATTCGATTCTTTGCTCCAGACCTGCCTGAAAACACCGTTTTCCAGGCGACCAAAAGTCCAGCGAGGACTTGACACTGGCGAATTTGGTGGAAGGACCTTGATCATGAAATTACAGTCTGTTTCTGGGTTCATGAAAGGCAGCTCTACTTGTTTGCCATCCTTTGAAGCGGTGGCAAGCATGTATTTCAAATCTTCGCTAGAAGGCAGGGTGCCCATTTTTGCCAAGCGAATCGGTAACGACGGACCCGTTTTTATGAATTTAGATTTTGACATGACCAAGTTTTTAGCCCAGATACTCCCAAAATCAAGATTCCCAGGTTTGTTGCAAAAATATCAGTCTCAGCGCCGTAGAAAGTGAATCACTTTTCTTTCCATATCGATTGTGAACTGCCAACCCGAAAGCATATCTTGTCCAAGCAAGGGCAAATCCTCGTCGTCATCGACTTCGTTGGCAAGGTCTGCTTTGAGGTCGGTCTTTTCTATTGGTCCCAGTTTGATGCGCGGAAGATTGAATCGGTAACAACTTCCACTTCCTGAAACTCCAGTGGTCGTGGCCAGTTTGGCATCGTAAGGCAGGTCATTGATACCAAATTTTTTCATTTGCTCTTTGCTGTGGAAAGAGATGCCGCTTGCGGTGTTGCCTGTATCGAGCATCACAGGACCTTTTTTGCCGTTTACTTCCACTTCTACGATAATTCTTCTTCCTTCTTTTTTGAATGTGAATGGGACTGAATAACCTTTACCGCCACTGTTCGACATTCCTTTTTTGCGAAACTCTATACACTTGGCGCTGTGATCGATGGTGTAGTCGAAATCTTTGAAAAAGCCCTGGCCTAAAAGTGGGCGTGTATGAATTTTTTCGTAGATTTTAACTCGAGTGTTTTCTTTTGAGATCGGTCCGACCTGGACTGTGGCATCTATGTTCCAGAAATCAATCACAGTCGTATTGGAAGAGCCGCCTGACTGACCATCCGCTTTCCTTTGCGGAATTGAAATTCCAAGACCCTGTGCCATCTCTTTATCCAAACAAATACCTGGCGCGCCGGTGTCAAAAACCATCGGAATGGTTCTACCGTTTATTCGAACATCAACCATTATTTCGTCATGGTCAGATTTGTAAAAAACGCGAGCGACTGACGGTGTACTTGCGCTCAGTTTAGACGCTTTTTGAGGTGACTCGTCTTCGTTTGTATCGTCTAGAGTGTTATCAGTTTTTGCCGCTGTTTTGCTTTTGCTCGAAGTCGTTTTAGTAGAGCTGCTTGCCGCCTGGGTTTCGTTTTGCGCTTTTTGTTTGGCAATTAGATCTTCGAGCAGTTGCGGTTTTCTGTCCACCCACGAATTGTTTTGATCTAAACGGGCAAGAGCTTGCTTAGCAAGTGTGGCTGCTTGCGAATCTTTGAAGAGTCTTACGATCTGATGATATTTACGAAGAGCTTCGTCGCGATCTCCATAGGCTTGATACGCATAAGCTGCATAAAGAAATACCGGAGCTTTGATGTTGCCATGAGAAATCGAGTTTTCGAATTCTTTAGCAGCAGAACGAAAACTTTTGCCTTTGTAATACTGGACGCCAGCTGTAAATTCGCTTTCACCAAGAGCATATACAGGCGTTGCGCAATTTGAAAAATTAGCGAAATAAGCGGTATAAGCGGCGCATAATAGCGAAAATATCTTTTTATCTGATTTGTGCATGACTTAAAATTATACTCTTACTAAACTAATTCTTTAGAGGTAGCCGAATGAAAGTTCAGGATTTTACTTATGGCAGACAGATTTTCTGCACTGAAACTTTCGAGATGGTGCCGTGTCTTCCCGATAATGTCGAGCGGCGAATCCAATATTATTATGCAGACCATGACGGTTTGATGGAATCACATTTTATCGATTTTGACCAGCTCAATGCAGAGCTGAAAGATAAAACCTTGCTATGGCTTCACGTCTCTGGAAGTATAGGAGACGAGTTCTGGAAATGTCTCAAAGAATTTCTCGATCTCTCGGACGAGCAATTGAAAATTTTGCGTTTTCCCCACAAGCGTGCATTTTTCGAAGACTTTCCAAATAGCATGATGTGGTCGGTGCAAAGACCTTCTGTTACTGAAAAAATTGATGCACTTGAAACGGTCAATTTTTTTCTGGGCGACAAAGTTTTATTCACCAGACAATTCAGTCACGATAGCGCTTTTTCTCTCGCCAGTCACAATCTCATTTCTCAAGGAGAGATGCACACAAATATGACAGCTGACGTTTTGTCTGGCGAATTGATGGAAGATGTTCTTTTGAGTTATGTCGACGTACTCAAACTTGGTGGTACCAAACTCGAAACTATCCAGAATAAAATAATTCGAAACCCGGGAAAAGAAGAACTGAACCTCATCAACAGATCACAGCAAATGATCTGGATTTTTCTGAATGTTTTGTGGCCGGTCGAAACGGTCATAAATTCTATTCATAAGTCTAAGAACAAAGTTCTGACTGAATCTGGTAAACAAGAATATTCATATCGTATGGATGAAGTAGGAGCGCTTGTTCGCACATTTGAAACTTATAGATCGATGTCTTACAACTTGATGGATGTTTATGTTTCTGGACTTGGTTTGCGTACCAATGAAACTACAGAAGTTCTCACTATTGTGGCAACCTTATTTCTGCCACCTACTTTGATAGCCGGCATCTACGGAATGAATTTTAATATCCCCGAAGTTCACAACCCTCATGGTTATTACATCTGTCTTATTGCTATGTTCGCTGTTTCAGGCGGTCTTTTATATCTGTTTGCTAAACGAGGACTGATTAGATTTTAGTCCGTGCTTTAATCACAATATTCTTTTTGCTATCGAGTCTTTGTGCTTGTTCGCATTCATCTGATCATCTAAAAGATTCTTTCGAATCTGCCTGCAATCATATTTCCAAAAAAGAATTTGCTCTGGCGCATAAACACTTGCATAAATTGGCAAAATCGAAGCATCCAAAAGCACTTACGATCATGGGTATCTTTCACGAAAAAGGCATCGTAGTGGAGCGCGATGTTTCAAAAGCAATGGACTATTATAAGCAAGCAGCCCAGCAAGGACTTCCTGAAGCTCAATCTCGTCTGGGGCATCTATTATTAGAAACGGCAGGTAAAGATTCAGGCGAAGCAATTGCATGGCTTGAAAAAGCGGCTGCTCAAGGTGAAGCCACGGCTCAAGCGACCCTTCGCAAGTTGGATAGAAGCGGGCAGATGAATGGTGCTTTGAATAATATGGAAAATGGCATGCATCAGGGTGGTGCTCAGTACAAATCTGGTATGGATAATCTAACTAAATCGTGGGTAGGTTATGCCGACATCGTCAATACGTTGAATGAAGCTGCCGCTGCGTCTTCTTCTTCTGCAAATCAAAAGCATTAAACTTGAATTTGGCCCTTGACACTTGCTCTGTTCTTTTAGTTATTAGATATGCGAAAAATCGATGAAACTGGCAAGGGGAGCCGCTTTTTTTGATCGCGATTTGTTGTTTTAGTCTAAAGTTGATATCTAAGAAAAACCCAACTATTTTCTTAGGAGATAACTTCATGGAAAAACATACTTACCGCCTTGGAGTAACAAAAAAAATCCGACGACATTTGCGCACGCTCGAAATTGACCAACCATTTACGACAAGAGAGCTGCTAAATTACGGCAATAGAAGTGCAATAGACAACTGTATCTTTAGAATGATACAGGAAGGCGAAATACACAGAATCACAAGAGGTGTTTTCGTCAGAGCCAAATCATTTGGTGGCAAAAGACCGTATTATACTCAAAGAGAGATTGCCGAAATAAAAGCAAATTCGTTTGGAAGAAAATTGCAGACTCATCCATTTAAGAAAGCCAAAGAAATAGCTGTAAGACTTGGACTTATTAAGCCAGGACAAAAATGGATCAAAGAGTGCGACGAGCTTGAATCCACTTACGAAATAAGCGGACCTTCGAGTTCTTTCATGTTTGACGGCAAGAGAATCTATTTTAAAAAGACGACAAGACGCAAGATTCAGTTGGGAGACTCTAGAGCGGGACTTGTTATGAGAGCCCTTTGGTATAACGGTTTTCGGAATAGATTTGCACTATGGGGATTTGAAGCACAGAGAAAGGCTTATCAGGGTCTTTATGGGTTAGACAGACGAGAGATACACGAATCTTCTGCCCTAATGCCCGCGTGGTTAAGCGATATTCTAAATCTGGATAATAACGACAATTTCGTTCCTGGAAGAGCGATAATCGCAGCGTAGCGGTTTAGCTTTTTTAGCTTAAGACTTCATTTGAGAGCTGAGATGATATGCGCAAGTGACGCAGAGCTCAATGGTGTCAAATATTCGAAGGTCAGCAATTGATTGATGAATTCGCCTGATTTCTTATTTTTGAGCCAGGCGAAATTTTCGACGAATGGACGCAATTCACTCGAAGTATAAGTTTTTAGCGGAGCCGCTTTCAAAGAGGGCTCCAGGTTTTGCTGGATGTTTTTCATGAGGTTTTCAAAGCCATCTACATCGCTGCTAAAAAAGTAAGGACATACAAGCCATGCGCCACTTGCATAGGTGTTGAGGACATAGTCGAAATATTCTTGTTCACGCTCTACAAATTCTTGAATGGTTGGTTGTTTTTCTGGATCCAATCCGTTTTTAGCTACGCGAATTTGTTCTGCTACGTTGAATTCTTCGGACCACAAGTTTTCTTTGCTTATTGGAGTAGCAAGAATGAGCGAACCATAATTGGTGGCACTCGCCAGAGACGATTCGGTAGTCGTTCCGTTTTTAGGAATGCCGCTAATTAGCCCCACTTGATTCAAAAGAGCATCCATCTGCGAACTCAATGATTCGGCATCGATGAATGAAGAGCGAGGGACAATGCCAGATTCGACAAGGGCTGGAGGACACTGTTTGGTCGGAAGCGAAAGACCAATGTAAAAATCTTTCTGGCTATTTTGCGAAATACTCAAATAAGCGATACTGCAATTATTCTTTTGCAAACCAAAGAGCTGGTCGACAAGAACATTTCGCTCGGTTGCAGCGGTGCCTTCAATTTTTAGAAATTTGAGATCTTGGACCGCCCAGGTCTCAAGTTCTCCCACATCTAATTCTTGATCCATAACCCCTTCAATCAAATTTAAATTTGCTCGATTATGACATATTTGCTCGATAAAGTCTGGCATAAGCGCCACCTGCAGCAAGTAATTTCTGATGATTTCCTTGCTCAACTATTGAGCCATCTTCTACTACGTAAATACAGTCGGCGCTCATAATAGTCGAAAGTCTGTGTGCCACCACAAGCGTGCTTCTTCCTTGCATCAAGGGTTCAAGAGCAGATTGAATAGCCGCTTCATTTTCAGTGTCGAGCGAGCTTGTAGCTTCATCGAGAATAAGGATTTTGGGGTCTTTTAACAGCACTCGCGCGATAGCCAGTCGTTGCCTTTCGCCACCGCTCAATTTGTGTCCGCGCTCGCCGACGATAGTCTTATAACCTTCAGGTAGCGACGTTATGAAGTCGTGTATATTGGCAGCCTTGCATGCCTGAATCACTTCATCTTCGCTCGCGTCTTCTTTTGCGTATTTCAAATTTGCCAGTATCGTGTCATGAAACAAATAAGTTTCTTGCATGACTATGCCTATATGACTGCGCACGGACGCTCTTGTGACCGATTTGATATCGTGTTGGTCAATAAGTATGACGCCAGAATCAGGATCGAACAGTCGAGGCAATAACTGAGCTACAGTCGATTTTCCTGCACCGGATGGACCTACTATTGCAACCATTTGTCCTGGATGGATTTCGAAAGTCAAATTACGCACACCGCGATTAGTGTCAGGATAAATGAATGTAACGTCGTCGAATTTTACTGCGCCATCTGTTTGTTTAAGCACTATGGCATTTGGTGAGTCTCTCTCTTCGCTCATGTCTAAATAATCGAAAATGCGCTCGAAAACGGCAAGGGCACTGACGACCTGGACCTGAACACCGGCAAGGGAAGACACGGGTGTATAGAGTCTTCCAAGTAAGGCTACAAAACTCACTAGTACCCCGACTGTGACACCGTGCTTGATGGCAAGAAAGCCTCCGATGAGCCAGATTGCAGCAGGACCAGCAGTGATCATGAACGTAATTGCCATCAAGAACCAGCGACCGACCATGGCAACATTTACTTCTAGTTTCATCAGGTCGTCGGCAAGCTTGAAAAATCTGGAGCGCTCTAGTTCTTCTTTTACAAATGACTTGACAAGGACGATGCCAGATACAGAAAGTGTTTCCTGGGTGGAGGCGTGCATTTCATCGCGTTTGGCCCTGGTGCGCTTGCGAGCTTCGTACATGCGACGTCCCACCGGCCATAGTGGCAGAACCATGAGCGGTATCAATACCAGGGACAGTGCAGCCAGTCTTGCATCAAGGGCAAAAATGGCAAAGAGAGTTGTGATTATAATGAATACATTGGTCAAAATTGCCACCATTGTCATGGTGACCACAGAATCGACTGCTTCCACGTCGTTCGAAACGCGGTTCATGATTTCACCAGTCTTGGTGGCGGCAAAAAATGAAAGCGGCATGTGATGCAAATGAGTCACAAGTCTTGTATGCAAGTCGCGAATGATACTTTCGCCCACGAAAGAACTCAAATAACCCTGATAAACGCCAATGAGTCCCGAAACCAGAGCGGAGCCGAGCATGAGACCAACGTCGATGAGTAAAAGATTGAAATCGTTTTTTGGAATGGCTTTGTCTATGATGGACAGAGTCAAAAGCGGCGGCAAAAGCCCAAGGATGGATGTTGCCACGATACATATTGTAAGTTGAGTTTCTTGCCAGATGTAGGGACGAAACAATTCGCCCAGACGGCGCCAGTCAACCCGCCGTTTGAGCTTTTGCTTCTCCGGGTTGTACATGCTTGACCACATTAAGTGGACTGGTGGCGAACCGCTGAACATGATAGGTATTATAATTTGAAACCCGAGCGAAGGAGTGACCCATGGCGTACTATCACATTCAAAAATTGCCCGACAAATGGGTTGTATCGGCTGGAGTCGCCAGTTTCTTCATCGGTTTGACTCCTCCTGGCATCGTCGCAAAAATTGCAATGATGGGGCTTTTGGGCGGAATAACCGCTTCGATGAAAAGCATGACTATTGCAATCGACGAAAACGACCTGCAATTCTGGTTTGGTGAAGGTTTATTCAAAAAACGCTACGCGCTTGACGACATCGTGTGTGCCAGCCAATTTCGTTTGAAGCCACTGCACGGCTGGGGAATTCACTGGATCGGCAACGGCTGGCTTTATAACGTATATGGTCTTGATGCCGTTGAAATAACGATGAAAAGTGGCAAGCGTATCTATCTGGGGACCGATGCTCCAGAAGAACTGGCGCGCACAATCAACGAAAGTCTTGGCGTTGCCGAAATAGTCAAAGAAGACTAGTTATACAGGGCTTGTAAGGCAGTCCTTGTAATAAAAAATCAACCCTGTTGAATAGATTCGAGTTCTTGCCAGCGCTCGAAAAGCGACTCGAGTAATTTTTTTTGTTGTTCTTCTTCGTTTGCAAGCTCTTGTAAGCGAACGAAGTTGCTTGTCACTTTTGGATCTTGCATTTCTTTGCCGATTGCTTCAAGACGTGCTTCTGCTGCTTCGATTTTGTCAGGTAACAAAGCCAGGTCTTTCTTCTGCGAGCCGGAAAGACTGTTAGACGAGCGTTGAGGTTTGCCTTTGGGTTTAGGTTGGTCTGTTTCTTTTGAGTCTGATGATTTGTCTGATTTTTCGAAAATATGTCTGCACTGATCGAAATCGGCGAAGAAATCGGCACCGCCAGCGCCATCAAGGGCAAGTATACAATTTGATACCGTATCCAGCATCATACGATCGTGGGTAACAAGCACAATGGCACCCGCAAATTCCTCCAGGCTCTCCTGCAGAACCTCGAGCGATGGTATATCCAGGTCGTTTGTCGGTTCGTCTAGGATCAAAATATCGGCTGGTTGCAGCATCAAATTGGCAATTAGAATTCGAGCTTGCTCTCCACCAGATAAATAACTCACTGGCATGGCAAGCTGTTGTGTATCGAACAAAAAGCGCTTAGCCCAGGTGGCAACGTGGATTGAACGGCCTTGATAAACGACCGAGTCTTCGCCTTGTTGACAGAGAGCTTGTTTCAGTGTCTGGCTTTGGTCCACCTGGTTCCTGTTTTGATCGAACCAGACCATTTTCAGTCCGTCTGCTCTCTTAAGCGTGCCAGTGGTGGCATTTTCCTGTCCTAAAAGAATCTTGAGCAAAGTAGTCTTGCCAGATCCGTTTCTGCCCACGAGCCCCACTCGCACCCTTTGTCGCAGAACCAGATCGAGGTCTTTGAATAAAACTCTGTCACCAAAAGATTTGCTTACATCTTTGGCGCTGAGCAATTCTTTGGTCTTTCGGTTGGTGGCTTCAAATTCGACGCCCATTTTGCTTGCCATGGCGTTTCTTTGTTTGACTTCGGCAAGTTCTTCCATGAGCTTGCCAGCGCCTTCTATGCGATGTTTCGATTTGGTCTGGCGAGCGCGAGCACCGCGAGAAAGCCATTCCATCTCGCGTCTCATCTGGCTTGCAAGGGCAGCTTCAAGATGCGCTTGCTGTGCTTCCATTTCTTGTTTGGCTAGAAGATATGCTGTGTAATTGCCTTTAGACTTAATGAAGCCCTGGGGGAATCTTGGATTCAATTCCATTACAGATGAGCAAACACCTTCAAGAAATGCCCTGTCGTGGCTGATTAAGACAAAAGACATCGTGCGTTGTTTTTGCGACGCAATCTTTTTGAGAAATGCTTCGAGCCACAAAACACCTTCGAGATCAAGATGGTTAGTAGGTTCATCGAGCAAAAGCAAATCTGGTTTTTTGACCAGTTCGCAAGCAAGTGCCAGACGTTTTTGCCACCCGCCGGATAATTTCGTCGCCTGGGCATTTTTATCTGGAAATCCTATTAAGGCAAGGGTCGAATCTATTGCCGCCGCTCGCTCGTGGTCTTCGAATGCCTGGCTTTGTGCTTCTTTTGTAACCAGTTCTAGAATAGTTGGACCGGGCTCATAAATCTTGTGCTGGGCAAGATATGCAACGCGCAAATTTTTACGTGTTGCTAATGATCCAGCGTCTGGTTCTGTCAGTCCAGCAAGAATTTTAAGAAGCGTTGACTTTCCTGCTCCGTTTGGTCCAATCAAGCCAAGTTGCTCACCATCCTCGATTGCAAAGGATAGCTCGCGAAAAAGAGGGCGGCTGGCGTAACTCTTGGTTATAGACTGGCAGTTGATCAGTATTCCCATGGTAAGATTTTATATTCTGCAGATAGGAAACCCACGCGATGTTGCGACTTGATCGCATTAGTAAAATTTATCCCAACGGCGAAGCCCTTAAAGACATCAGTTGGGAAGTCAAAAACAAAGAGCGCATTGGTCTTGTTGGCGCTAACGGCTGTGGCAAAACTACACAGTTCAAAATAATTACAGGTGAAATCGAGCCATCCACTGGTCAGGTCTTTATGCCAAAGGGTGCTCGCATTGCTTATCTCAGTCAAGAATTCGATTTTATCCAAGAAAACACTGTTCGCGACGAGCTTTTGCGTGCTTTTGACGAAGCATACAAAATCCAGATGAAGTTGCATGAAGTTCAACACCAGCTCGAGAATGCTCAGGGTGACGAACTAGATAAGGCAATCAGACGTTTGACCCAATTGCAGCAAGAATTCGAGCATATAGACGGTTACGCCTTAGAGCGTAAAGTGGATAAGATTTTGCCTGAAATCGGTTTCAGCTCGCAAGATGCAGACCGCCTGGTTTCGACCTTCAGCGGTGGCTGGCAGGTAAGAATCGGATTTGGCAAAGTGATGCTGCGCCAGCCGGATTTGCTCCTGCTGGACGAGCCTACAAACCATATCGATATAGAAACGATCGAATGGCTCGAAGAATATCTGACCAAGCAAGACGTGCCGATGGTCATTGTTTCGCACGACAGACAATTTTTAGATAAAATCTGCACCAAAATAGTCGAGATAGAATTCGGCGTCTCGACCACGTATTCGGGCAATTACTCCTATTATGTAACTACAAAAGAAGAAACAAAACTGGCGCAACAATCGGCTTATGAACGCCAACAAGAAGAACTTGCTAAACAGCAAGTATTTATCGACAGATTCAGAGCCAGTGCCACCAGATCAACTCAGGCAAAATCGCGCGAGAAACAGCTCGATAAAATAGAGTTGATCGAAGAGCCTGATGAAGCGGCGAAAGTTTTGCGCTTCAAATTTCCTCCCTGTCCAAGATCAGGAAAAACAGTAGCGGAAGTAAAAGAACTCACTCATGCTTACGGCGACAATATATTGTTCATGGGCGCCAATCTTGAGATTGAGCGCGGTGACAAAATCGCCTTAATCGGTCCAAATGGTGCGGGCAAATCGACACTGCTCAGATTTTTGATGGGTAAAGAAAAGCCCGATGAAGGCATCGTTAAATTGGGTGACCACAACATTTTTCCTGCTTATTTCGAGCAAAATCAGGCAGAAGCACTTGATTTAAATAAAACACTTCTTGCCACCATAGCTGATGAAGTGCACAATTGGAAAGATTCTGAAATCAGAGGTTTGTTGGGTCGCTTCTTATTTGGCCAGGACAGCGTCTTTAAATATGTGCGCGAATTGTCTGGCGGAGAAAAAGCACGCTTGGCTCTGGCCAAAATGCTCACTGGCACGGCGAACTTTTTGGTACTGGACGAACCCACAAACCATCTCGATATCCCGGCAAAAGAGACTCTTGAAGAGGCTCTTCGCAGCTTCGAAGGTGCAGTTGTCGTGGTATCACACGATAGATATTTTATTAGCCAGATTGCAAACAAAATAATAGAAATCGAAGACGGCGAATTCAAAATCTATCCAAGCAATTACGAATATTATTTGGAAAAGAAAGCGCAAGAAAAAGCTTACGCCAAATCGCTCAAAGAAAAACAGGCTCACGAAGCCCATCTTGCTGAAAAGCGCGCAAAACAAAAAGCTAAAGAACAGGCAAAACGAGATAGATTACAATAAACGTTGCGCCCTAAGCTTCTAAGCGGCTTGAAGTGTTGGCTTGATTAGATATGAAACTCTTGCTTGCTGTCTGAATTCTTCAGTAATAGCCTTGGCAATAGATTTGCGAGCTTCTTTTGGAAAATTTGTGTAATACACAGTAAGAAGCATTTTGCCAGGTAAGCGCTGTTTGATTTCGTCAAGCTTCACTCTGCTAGCCCATTTTTGCAGAGAGTCTCTTTCTCCGCATCTCAATAACTTATATTCGTTATCGACGAAATGTAAAATCGCGTACACGCCAGATTCGTCTTTCAATTCGGCATGCTCTACGAATGGTCCTTCAAACTCAAACAGTCCTAAGTAAATCGACATAACGTGCTCCTGGTGTTTCCTAACCCTTTCATTTGGTTGTATTCGATTGGCTACATCGCCTGGCGTCTACTTAGCATGTAAAATCCCTGTTATCGCCGGGGTTTTATAATTTTACTTAACATTACTTAACAGTATATGTAGTTTTACGGCTACTTTACCTGGCTCATATAGAGTTTTCAAAATATGGATATCCTTATATAAGGAAGTGAAGTTTGAAAATCAGAGAGTTCTTTGACGAGAAAGCAAAGCCCTGGCTTGAAAAAGCCTGGAAAACCAGAGCGGGCAAAGTCGGATTTTGTACCCTTTTAGTCTTTGCCAGCTTCGTTTGTCTTTTGATTTTAAAAGGCCTTTTGCATTTGTCTTTTGTCCGTCTGCCAAGTCTTGCCACCCAGGCAGAAGGTATTTCAATATTCGACCGCAATGACAAGCTCGTCACAGTCGTCCAGCAAGAAGGCGAGCGCGAACCGATACCTTTGTCTTCGATGTCTCCAAATGTTCGAAACGCTCTAATAGCTGTGGAAGATCGCAATTTCTACCACCATTTTGGCGTTGATCCTTTTGGAGTTGGTCGTGCAATCTTTACCAATATAAAAGAAGGCGAATTGCAGCAGGGCGGAAGCACGCTAACGCAGCAATTGATGAAAACAAAATATTTTGGCTTTCAAGACAGGTCGATGCGTCGCAAAATTCTAGAAATTTTTATGGCTCTAGATGTCGAAGGCGGATATTCCAAAGACAAAATTCTCGAGACTTATTTGAACGAAGTTTATTTTGGACGTGGTGCCTATGGAATCGAGCGAGCATCACGCACATATTTCAATAAGCCGACACTCAAGCTTACTATTCCTGAAGCCGCATTCCTGGCTGGCTTAATCAAGGCACCATCTTCGTATGGTAATCCTAATAATTTAGACAAAGCAATCAAGCGTCAAAAAGAAGTTCTGCGCGATATGGCAGAATGCGGCTACATCAAACAAGAAGAACTTGCCTCGATTCAAAATACCAAGCTCGATTTTAAAGCTGGTCCGCGCAAACTCAAGTTTCCATTCTATGTCTTGCATGTTGTAGATATAGTCAAAAAAGAAATCGGTGAAAACGAAATCTGGAAAAGACCAATCAAAATATATACTTATCTGGACCAGCAAGCTCAGAGCGAAGCTGAAGCAGCTCTCTGGGCTGGTGTGCGCAAAGCACCAAAAGGTGTGAATCAAGGCGCGCTCGTATCAATGAACATAAAAGACGGATCTGTTTTTGCATTAGTTGGTGCAGCAAACTTTGAGCAAAATCAGTGGAACCGAGCTATTAATCCACACACGACGGGATCTTCTTTCAAACCATTTGTTTATTTGACCGGCCTTATAACAGGTTCGCTCAACCCCGATTCAGTTATCGTAGACGAGCCGCTGACTATTGCCGATAGCCGAAATGGTGGCGCATACACACCAAAGAATTATGACAACGAATACATGGGTCCGCTCAATGTGCGCGACGCACTTAAGTTTTCGCGCAATATCTGTGCAGTCAAAGCTTGTGTTGATGCAGGTCCGCAAAATGTGGTACAGACTGCTATGAAAGCTGGTATCACTGCTCAAATGGAGCCGTCTCCTTCGCTCGCTCTTGGAACTGCCGCTGTCACACCAATGGAAATGGCGACGGCTTATGCCACGATAGCTCGGGGCGGATATTTCATCGCCCCTATATTCGTACGAAAAATAGTCGACCATGACGATCATGTTATGCGCGAATTCAAATCGGTAAGCAAGCAAGCCCTGCCGCAAGAGCCATGCTTACAGATTATCGATGCCATGATAGACGTCGTAAAAGAAGGTACAGGCAAGCGTGCTTATTTACCTGGTGTAGAGGTGGCAGGTAAAACTGGAACATCTGACGAACAAAAAGATTTATGGTTCGTTGGCATGACACCCGAAGTTGTAACAGCTATCTGGACTGGAAACGATGCAAACGATCCGGTGCATGCAAGAGCGGCTACCGGTGGTGTGGTGCCAGCTGCTATCTGGTCTAATTATATGCGCAAATATTATCTGCGCCATCCAAAAAAAGTGGTGGCATTCGCAGATCCACAGGTTGCACTGAACGAAGGCATGCCAGGATCGTACGAGTTCTTTAGAGCAATCGATGATACCGTGGAAGATGTGGGACACGCTGTTGATGAAACTGTAACCAAACCAGCGAAATCTCTGATAGGCAAATCGAAAGGACTCTTCAAGCGCTTTTCTGAGGCGATGGAGAAGCTGTTTTAATGGATTGGTCCGGACATTGTATTAATTGCGAACCCGACCACTGATATCACGTTCACCAGAGCCAATACAGCATAAATTTTCCAGAAAATAGATAGTTTTTGTTCAGTCTTCCTGAAAAGCTCGGTTGTCGTAAGGAATAAAAAGCCAAGCCAGAAGAAAAAGAGCACACTTCCAAGTACGGAATAGTTTTGTTCGCCATATACGGCGCGGTAAAATCTGGAATAAAAACTGGAAAGAATGCCGGCGTGAAAATGACAATTTAAAACAACGTACGCCACTGCTATGGCTATACAAAGATAGACGGTCTTGATTTTATCCGTCCTCATAAGTTTGTAAATGCTTGTGGAAAAAATGAATAAGGTTAATAGCATTCCAGAGCATCCCGTGGCATTTAAATTTGACGCGAATTCGCTTACACCAAGCGAGGCAACAGCAAACAGTATTAATCCAAGAATTAGTTTGGCGGCTAGCATAAGATCAACTCTCTACAAATCCAACTTTATTCAACAGTTGCATAACCAGTTCGTCTTGCCAATTGATGAGCTCTTTCAATATATCAATCGGTTCCACCAGTTCATCCTCATATTTTCCTAGTTTTTCTATCAACGCTTGGGTCGGTCTGTCCAAAATAATATGCAGACTGTAACCTGGTCCTCTGGGTTTTAATCCTTTAAGAGCAGCTCTCAAAGATAGCAAGTTAACAGTTTCGGTATGGAGCAAATGTTCGATAGTGGGACTCGATGATTCTCTTGCAAGACCAAGCAGGATATGAACCAATTCTACACTTGGATGGGAATGTTGAGAAGTTTCGATAAAAGCCAGACGAATTACACGCACAGACTCTTGAGAAAAATTCTTTGGTAAATCGAAAATTTCTCTTTCGCGATCATCGACGTCTTTCAAATCATCAAACATTCGTTTGGGAAAGATTTTTTCGTTCTGGTATCAAATGGCTATTTCTCAGAAACGTGAAGGAGATTATTGAAACTATCAAGATAAGACCAACGATTGAGTAGACTTTCCATAGCTTGCTAAGTTTCTGACCTGGTGGCTTGGAAATCTCGAAAGCATTGATTAAAAGTGCGCTGAGCCAAAAGATAGTGCCTAAAGACGATGCATAGGAATATTCATTTTCATTTCCTCCTAGATATCCGTAAAACCTGGTGACCAGGAAGCTGATTAATCCGGAAAGAAAATGACCAGCGATCAAAATGAATAGACTGATTACGAAGCAAAATGCGATTAGCAAAGTTTTTTTATTTGAAGCCTGAAAAAGCTTTGTGAAAAAGAATGCAATTGTGCCTCCAATAATTAAAATGAAGATTAAGACTATTGGCTCAAAGTTATGACCTTGAGCAACAGTCGCTATCAAGCCCATAAAGATTAAGCCTGCAAAAGCAGCGATTACTAACTTTATAAGAAACAATATGCCTGGCACCTTAATTCAAAAGCCGTACTATTTCGATTATGACATGCGCTATACTTATGCGCCTATTCGTTTTTTACGCACACCGCGAGGTTATTGGCATGACTACATCTGTGAAGTCAGGTAGCAAGATTAAGGTTGTCGAACTGGGCAAAGAGCCACGTATAGACCGGCTCAACACCACCCAGAGAGAATCTGGAGCGCTTGGTCGTCATCAGGTCAGAGTTGCCATCAAAGCGGTCTCGCTTAATTTTAGAGATTTGCTTGTTGTAAAGGGACTTTATGCCAAATTGCACGATGGTGCCACTACCCCTGGTGGAACACCGTTGATTCCATGTTCTGATGGTGCGGGTGAAGTTATCGAAATCGGCGCTGAAGTTTCTAATTTCAAAATTGGAGATCGTGTTGCTGGCATATTCATGCAAGGCTGGATTGGTGGCGAAATCAATGCCCAAATAGGAAATACCGCCCTTGGTGGCGCTATCGATGGTGTGTTGCAAGAGTCAGTTATTTTCGAGCAAGATGGTCTCGTTCACTTGCCTGAGCATCTTTCATATGAAGAAGGCGCGACCCTGCCCTGTGCCGCTGTTACAGCATGGAATGGCATGATTCACACAGGCAAGATTAAAGCGGGTGATACAGTTCTAACGCTTGGTACTGGTGGCGTTTCAATTTTTGCTGTGCAGTTTGCCAAAATGATGGGTGCGCGAGTCATCGTGACTTCGAGCAGCAACGAGAAACTTGCCAGATTGCAAAAAGAATTTGGCGTCGATAAAGAAGATTGCATCAACTACAAAGACCACCCAGATTGGGACAAGAAAGTGCTTGCACTTACGGGCAAGCGCGGTGTCGATCATGTAGTCGAGCTAGGCGGTGCAGGGACTTTGCCTAAATCGGTCAATGCCACAAGAGTTGGCGGAGCCATAAGCGTCATTGGTGTTTTAGCCAATAATCAGGGCGATTTCAATCCCATTAACGTGCTTATGAAAACGATTCGTCTTCAGGGCATTTATGTAGGCTCACGCGAGATGTTCGAAGACATGAATCGCGCTATCGCTCAACACAAAATGAAACCAGTCGTAGATAAAGTGTTCAAATTCGAAGATGCCATCAAAGCGTTTCAATATATGGAATCGCAGGCACACTTCGGAAAAGTGGTTATAAAGCTCTAGTTAGTGCTTGCCCCATTTGTGCACTAGTTCGTTTGCTACATGAACCATGTCCACGTCGAATGTGGAAATGTAGTTGCGGAACGATTTGAGCTCTGGATTTTTTTCCAGAGTTTCAATTATTTGCTCGGGCGATGCCTCTGAGCTAAGTGCGTGTGTGAGTTCTTGCTGAAATAACACCAAATCGGGTTCGTCTATTCCAATCATGATCTATCTCCCCTTACTATGCGATGCATTTTTTCAAAGTCAGCTCTAAATTGATTAAAATCGTCCTCACCATCCATGGTATTACCAAGGCGTTCTAGAATTACAAACTCTAGATTGGGACACATTGTTACCGCCATCTCCAACAGACCGAAAACTTCAGCCGGAACCGGTCCGTCGTGAGTATCCCTTCGTATAGCATCCCTTTTTCCAGACCATGACTTCGAGAAAGATCCGCCAGAAAGGTGAATCTGGCGCACTTTATGCAATGGATAACTGGATAAATGATCTTTTGGATTTAGATTAAAATTGAAAATCTGACAGTACAAATTGTGCAAATCAAGCAAGAGAAAGCATTTTGAATTGTCAAGTAGATCTTCTAGAAATTTACCTTGATTTTGCGCTTCGTCTTTATTAAACGCCAGAGCCAGATTCTCCAGACCAACATCTTTACTGGATGCCTCAATTATTTTTGAAAGCATATTGCGTCCAATCGCAACAGCTTCTTTTGTATAAGGCACCGGCAGTGGTGCGCCATCGATAAGACCTGCAGCTTCGAAAAATCCAAAATGTTCCGAGATGTGCAAGTAATTTCGCTCTGTGCACTCATGCTCTAATCGCGCAAGCCATTTCAATTGTCTTGGACTCGTTTTGGCGGAGAGTGCAGACAGTCTGATCCCGTGTCCAAGCAAGCTGTTTTCGTCGCTATAAACTTGAATCAAAGATTCGAACCACTCGGGATACTGGTGATCCGCTTTATCCCAGTTAGCATCGAAGCTCCATTCGAGCACATCGACCAATTCATCTAAAATCAAAGGCGTTGCAGCCTGCCTGAAATCTTCAGTGGGCATGGCTTGCAATCCCACTTTTAGCTTGGGCATCAATTTAGCCCAATCCGCAAGCAGGGCAGGGCGGCTTAACTTTAGGGTCTTTGTCGGGATTTTTATTGGGTCCGCTTCCAAGGACTTCGACGGTGGAGCCGCCTAGCTGAGACAATCTGATAGTAAAATCGTTAGCCTTTTTTGCTTCGTGATTGTCTAGATAGAATTTGATCACTTGTCTGTATCCAAGTCCACGTTGGGGGTCTTTAGGCTGCAGACGATCACGCAAATTCAAAGCGGTTAGGTAAAAAGCCTCAGCTCTATCCATCTCTGTTTTGCTTTCGGCAATTCCATTTTGCAAATGATTTTTCGCCAGCCCCTCAAGACCTTGAGCCAAACGTAATAATTGAGCCTCGGACATGCCGGGGCCAGCCGAAGCGGATTCGATTTTGGCTACTGCTTTGGCTTCTTTAGCTTTGAGGAGCTTGGCTTCGCCGGCTTTGTTATAAAAATCGACTATAAGCAAATATGAAATTGCAGATTGCGCAGTCGGTGATCTGTCTAAGTTTGCTTCTTCATCTTCGATGATTTTGAAGGCTTTGGCGCGGTCTGCATCGCTTATCTTGCTACCTTGTGCAATTGCAGCGTGCGCCCATAACCATTTTTCGGAGCGGCTTGCTTTAGCAAGGTCGATATCTTTGGAAAAGGCTGGAAGTACTAATGTCTGGCTGGAAAGACCAGCGCTTAGCAATACCGAAAGGAGAAGCTTGGATTTCATGCCAGTCATTATAGCAAAGCGCTTGTCGGTGATTTTACTTAGAGTCGCACACTATGTTCCGTCGGGGTGTTTGGCAGTAGTGGCAACTGGTGCACTCAACTTTTCTTGTTCTGTAAACCAGTCTGACATAGTTTTGATAACTTCTGGCTTGAGATAAGAGTTGGTCACAAGCAAGTGTCCGAATTTCGGAAACGTTGCAATAGACTTCTTCTTGGAGCCTAATTTCTTGAACAAACTTCTTGTCGATTCGGGTTGGATAATGTGGTCGTCTTCGCCCTGAAGCACTAGAACAGGCAGATCTTTGTCCAGTTTTGGAGCCAGATTGTGCGAAGTGCGCAAGAAATTGACCGATACAAGAAGGTCTTTGACACTTTGTTTGCTGCGAACGAGCGGGTCTGCCAAAGTCTGTTTGTTGCTGCGATCATCGTCAGACATATCGCCTATGTGCGGCAGTATATCAACCGTTCGACCAAGGGTCTTGATTCCCGAGCCAATCGATTTGAAGGTAGCACCAACGTGATATTTAGTGGCTGGACCGGCGCCTGCGCTTGCCAAAACAAGTCCGTCAAACAATTTTGGGTTTCTGGCAGATATTTTGATTGCCATTGCTGCCCCAAGGCTCTCTCCTACGCAGAATATGGGCAGGAGCGGATTTTTAGCTCGCAATTCGGTCACTATTGGGACCAGGTCGCGTGCGGTTGCATCGTAATTAACTGCAGGTCGTTTGTCGCTTTCTTTGAGCCAGACGCCGTGTCCGCGAAAGTCTACGGCATAGAATACAATGCCTTCAGGAGCTAGTTTTTCGGCTAATTCTTCAAAATTGCCTGCGTGCTGCACGCCTCCATGAAGCCCTAACACAATAGCTTTTGGCATTACTGATGGATCCTGCCATTTCAAGCCTGGAACCGTTGTTTTGATGCCATTGAGCTTGAGGACTTCTTTTTGAACTTCTGCTTGTGCTTGCCCCGGATTTAACATAATCGAAAAAATTGCAGACAGTGTAACCACTGCAGAGCGCAGTGTTCGGTTAGATGACATAACGGGGACCTCTTTCTAGTTTGTTAATCGCCGACTGAACTAAGTGGCATAACCTATTTCATAACATGGAATTTTTCTCGCCGCTTGGCAATAGTAAGTATTTTAATCAATTGCTTATAATCGCGATACTAAATAAAAATTTTTGGCAATTCGGGAACATTTGCTATTGAAAACAGTCGTAAAAACTTCCAAGATTGCATCTCTCCTCTTTCCTTATTACTAGCGCGTCTTCAATGACTCGCCGTCGAAAATATTTTTGGTATCAGACGCTTTGGCATCACCAGATCTGGTATCAAGTTGTCTTGCGAGAAAATTTGAAAATGGGTTAGATTTATTTGCTTCTAATCTATTGACCAGGGTCCGCCTAAAATTAGTCCGACTACCTGTATAATCAGGCGAAACAGTACTCTTTTGGAGGTTTGACCCATGTTTTTAAGATCGACAAAGGCTCTGGGATTATCCCTGGCTCTTACAATGACTCTTATAAAACCGGGTCTGGCGCAAGAGCCGACCGAGGCGCCTGACGCATTTTTGAAGCGTTACTTCCAGACATTGCATACTGCAAAGTCGCTTGAAGACTTGAAACCCTTTTATCCTAACATCACAGCCAAAGATGAAGAAGACTACAAAAATGCACCACCCGAAATGAAAAAAATGGTGGAAGAGCTGGCTCTGGGAATGTGCAAGCAAGAACCACGCACTGTCAAAATTTTGAGCAAACAGGACAAAAATGGCAAAGTCTATTTTGACTTGAGTCCCGATGAAATTCCGACCGAGTATAAAAAACACGCAACCGACCCGCGCTTTTCGATGAAAGGCTCAGTGGCTCTTGTAAGCGAAGGTGGGCAGTGGAAAGTATATAAAGATCACTGGCAAGTAAAAACTTACGATAATGGCGAAATGAAGGTTAGCTTTGGTCGCGACCCCGACAAAGAAGATGCCGAGCCACAAAGCCAGAGCCAGGCTAACCCTGAAGGCGACTACGGCGACAAATTGCGCAGTGTTTTCACCAAAAACTGGACGGCTAAGGGCAAAGGCAGTGTTCAAACAATTTTTAAAGTGTCAAATGGCGCAATCGTCGAAATTACAGCCGATACCAAAGGCGACAAAACTCAAGCTGATTTCATTAAATCGCTAATGGAAAATGCAAAGTCCGTCCCCGTTCTGCCAGAAGCGATGGCTCAAAAACCATATGGTTGGATGCAGTTCGACTGGAAAGACGATGCTTATTGCGTGAACGGACCGTTTTTCGGTTCTGAGCCTCAAAAAATCAACTGGTAATTTAAACCTGGTATTTCAAAAAATGAACTGCAAAAAAATATTTTTGTCCTTGGCGCTTTGTTTGCTTTGCTCGCCTGGTGCCTTTGCAAGAGACTACCTGGACGAACTGACTGCACATGTTCGCTCTGTCATGGACAAACACAAGCCCGACGTCAAAGGCAAAATTTTCATTCGCTTAGACAAGAAGGGCAATTTGATCAAGTCGCACATGCTCATTGAATCGATGGGCTCTGATGACAAAGACGATCTCAAAGAATTGCTGAATGCTTGCAAACCATTCAAAGCGCCACCAAAAGCGTATCAGTCTACTTGCTGTTTTAAAATGACAATTGTGAGCAATAAGCACAGCCAGTCATCTTACATAGAATATCTGGTCAAAGTGCCAAAAGTACTGAAATAAACAGCGCCTGCTTTATTTGAGACCGCGCTGGTAGTTTTCCATGCCGGTAAAATCGCGCTCTTCCGTCGCATCCAAGGGCGCAAGCGCTGACTTCGCTTCGGCTAAGATTTTTGCTCCACTATCTTTATGCATTAAAGACCCGCGCACCGAGCAAAGCCACATGGTGCTTCTGGTCAATCGACAAATCCATTTGTTTTTTGATTCGCCCAGAGCGTATTCTTTGTCGCTTATTGCTTTGTTGATTCTTATGAGCGAAATCCAGTCGGTATCAGTTTTCAGTCCATCAAGGTTACTCATGATTGCTTGCATGGTGCCATCGTTTTTAAATTTTTCGGCAGGCGAGCCCAGTTCCAATATTTTTTCTGTTGCTGCAATCGCTGCAGGAGTTGCATCAGGTGCTAATTCTTTGAGATTCCCTAGATATTTATTTCGCCCGTCCAGTTCTTCCTTTGTGACGGTGATACCATCAGCAAGTACGAGCGATTGTGACAATGGCTTAGAAACAATTTGTTTATTGTCAGAGTTACCAGTAGATTTGGCCCCAGAACACGAAGCAAGCAATAAGCATGCAAGCGGTATCAAAATCTGTCTAGAACTTGATGTTTTCATGCACGCCTGTGTCTGGCAAAGCGCAGCCTTTTGCCTTACCTGTCAAAATGTCGAAACGCAAAACCGTTTTCAAACCAGTGCGAACGACGAAATCATAATCGTTGGTGCCGGGCACTTGCTCACAACCACGCACTGAGATTTCGGCACAATTGCCTCCAATCATGTCGAGCTTTTTCTGAGCGCCCATTTTCCACAGTTGTGCACTGGTATAACTGTTTAGCTTTTTGCCACCAAGATAAAAAGTCAGTTCGACTTGTTTGTTTGGATCCACATTTTGTTCCACCAGACGAGCCATCAAAGCTACTTTTCCTGCTTTGGGTGACCAGCCAAGCCATATTCCATGTTGAGGATAAAAATCGTAGGAATCGAGCAAAATGTCTTTAGTAGATTCGACTCGATAAATCTTGGTACTACCAGCACTACCATCTTCTTTAGCTGGAACACAACGAGCATAAAATCTGCCATCGAGTCCGGATATGACCATAGGCATGTTTGCTGCTCGCTTCATTGCGAAGGTTGGCGTTGCAACCGAGATTATATTCAATGCCAGGAGCAAAGAAACTAAAACAAATGATTTTAGTTGTCCCATTTTATTTTTCCAATAAGGAGCGAAGCATCCAGGCGTTTTTCTCATGCACTTCCATGCGTTGAGTGAGCAAATCTGCTGTAGGCGCGTCATGAGCTTCTTCGCATTTGGAAAGCAATTCGCGTGCGGTGCGCACGACCTGTTCTTGTCCTTCGATAAGCTGGCGAATCATTTCTTCAGCATTTGGATGACCGAGTTCCTCTTTGATGCCAGTGGCCTTGGAAAACTGAGTATAACTAGCTTCGGCATAATGACCTAGGGCTCTTACACGCTCTGCAATTAAATCGACAGCCAGCGCAAGCTCTGAATATTGCGTTTCAAAAAGAAGGTGCAAAGTCTGAAACATTGGACCTGTGACGTTCCAGTGGAAGTTGTGGGTTTTTAGGTACAAAGTGTAGCTGTCGGCAAGAAGCTTGTTTAATCCTTCCGAAATCTGTTTGCGCGCAGCTTCGCTCAAACCAATATTAATCTGCATCACCATGCCTGACAACCTCCGTTCTACTGGCAGAAGAAGAATGATACTATGAAAAGCCTTCACATGGATAAAAAAAGCAATCTGCTGTCAGTCTTAATGCTTGTCTTGCCTGCACTCGTGCTTGCGGCAATCCTCACGTGGATAGCTGCTTTTGTGATAGATAGTTATCAATCAACCGAGGCATGGCGCCAAAAAGGAATACACAAAATCGGACAGGTTGTTGTAACTGAAAAACCGATTGCAGAAGGGGCTACTTTTAAAGAAGAAGATCTTTTCGAAATAATGGTGGATCCCGATTCACTCAATGCCAATGCTATTTTATGCAAAGATTTTGTAGTCGGAAAAATCGCACACTACAGTCTTGAAGCTGACAGACATCTTACATGCGAAGACATTGGCATTAAAACCGAAGAACTCGAATCTCTGGAATTGAAAAAGTTCGACAATATGAAACCTCACCCCTTCTTGGGGATTTGCTCGCACGATATTTCTAGCAAAATTCCCATGGCGAAATCGTCTAATGTAGTTAAAACAACAAGAGAGATAGAAGAAGGGGCAGTGATCAAACTTGAAGATTTGAAATTAGAACCAGCAGACACTGGATATGATACCACCGACGCAATTCGCGATATTCGCAGTGTAGTTGGTCATCAAATAAGATACAGCACGTTGAAAAACCAGACTCTTGTAAGATTCGATTTCAAACTGGATGCAAGTGAACCAGTAAGAGCGGTTGTAGCCTTGCGTGATTTGAAGCCGCAAGAACAAATTCAAGATAAAGATATTGAGCTGAGAGATTTTAGTAGTGATGAATACCCTATGCATGCGCTTTTAGATAAGCGTTTTGCTGCAGGAAATAAGGCGCTTAGAAAAATCAAGCGCGACCAGGTTATTAGAAGTGTAGATGTATCGAACAGGTAACTTAGTATGAAAACATTAGTACTTGGAGCGGGTGCAGTTGGTGGCTATTATGGTGGTCGCCTGGTTGAAGCGGGGCGGGATGTCACATTCCTCGTGCGTCCAAAGCGTGCCGAACTAATGCGCAAGAATGGACTCAAAATAAAAGGCGAAAGCGGAGATTTTGAAAGCAAAAATATCCAGGTGATAGAAGCGCCAGAGAAGTACTACGACCTCGTGATTCTTACTTGCAAAGCCTGGGATCTCGATGGAGCAATGGAATCAGTTTCAGGCGCAGTCGGTCCTGATAGTACTGTTTTGCCACTGCTCAATGGCATGAGCCATTTACAAAAAATGAAAGACAAATTCGGTGCTGAAAAAGTTATCGGTGGATTGTGCATCATATCATCGACTCTAGATAGTGATGGAACAATTCTGCACTTGAACGATAAGCATGGTATCAAATATGGTGAGCTGTCCGGACCTGCTACAGATAGAATCAATGCTATCGACGAATTATTTAAACCAACCAATTGTCATTCTAAAAAATCAGATGAAATCATTGCAGACATGTGGGAAAAATGGGTGATGATATCGTCGCTTGCAGCACTCACTACTTTGTTTGGCGCTTCAATTGGCGAAATTGCAAGTGCGCCCTACGGTGAGAAAATCGCAGACCTTATATACAAAGAATGCCTGGCTACAGCAAATGCGCACGGTTTTAAACCAAGCGCGGCTTTTGGTGAGCGTTTGCGCGATAAGGCATCTACGCTCAAAGCTTCGATGTGCCGAGACATGGAAAATGGCAATCAAATCGAAGCAGATCAAATTATTGGCGATCTCGTGCGTAAAGCAGAAGAAAAGAAAGTCCCGGTGCCATATCTAGAGACTGTTTATTGCAATCTGAAAGTCTACGAAGCACGAGTGTTGCGATAAAGATTAAGCTTCTTCATTATTCGTTAACAATCGCTTGAATGTCTTAACTGGCTTTGTTAAATTAGACGGACTATGAAACACCAGAACGCCTACCGCTATCAGTATTACTACACCTCCAGGGAGGTCGGATAGCTGGCGTTTAGTTAAATAGATAGAGAATATCTTTTGAAAGCCATCTTGCCGACCAAGATGGTTTTTTTGTGCGTCTAAATAATATAAGGAGAAGCGAAATGAGTACGATGACACTAACTAAGAAAGATGATCTGACTGAGTTTACAGACAAAGTCGATCTCTTGATTGAAAATCACCCGATAGTCAAACACAACGATTTTACTTCCTGGTTCAGCCAGGGATGCGCATCTGACCAGGAACTGAAGCATTTCACTGTACAGTTTTCTGTTTTCAGCCATCTATTTATAGAAGCTCAGTTGCGCAAGTGTATAAACGCGATGGACCTCCAGTCTTACAGAGCAAGCAAAGAAATACTTATGAACGAGCTTGGCGTAGTTTTCAACAAAGATGGCTCTGTAAATGGTGGCAAATTCAAGTTCGATGCAGGACACTTCGAGTGGCTGGCAGATTTTGCCAAACATCTTGGATTGTCGTTCGATCAAATTGGCAAGCCATCGCACGCGACCAAAGCGACAATGGATTTTTGCCAGGCGCTCATGACCTGGTACGGTTCTGAAGATTGGTCTGTTGCAGCCGGCGCATCGCACGCAATCGAACACTGGGCAGCAGCCGGTTTCTGGAAAGAATTGATTGACGGACTTAAGACAATAAAAAATGCCACTCACCCCGATCTTCCTCTTGGATTCTGGGTGTGGCACGACCAAATCGAAGACCAGCACGCGGCGCACACAGATGACGAATTGTCGATGCTTTTCGAGCGCGAAGGCTTTTGCCAGAAATCTTTCATGCAAGGCGCTTCGGCTATACTCGATGCGGTTAAAATATTCTGGGACGGGCTGGAAGCCGATAGATTGCAGGAAATAGCTGCATAATCGATACTCGATGCAAAGGATGAATACTAAAATGACTACTAAAGAGAAAAGCCGTGTGCTCGAGCATCAGAGTCTTGAACTTTTGAATCAGGCAGTGGCAATCATGGAAGAATCTTTCACCAACGCCAATTTGCCGTCTTACGATTCATCCCTCGACCATGAGCAGACGATGCAATTGCAAACAGTCTTGAATGAAGTAGCTACAAGACTAAAAGACAATTTTCCTTATCCGCACCCGTTGTATGCGGGGCAAATGATCAAGCCTCCACACGTGGTTGCACGCCTTGCCTATACGCTTGCACTCTGGTTCAACCCGAATAATCACGCCCTTGATGGTGGCAGAGCAAGTTCTTTGATGGAAAAAGAAGCAGTGGCAAATCTTGCCTTAATGCTTGGTTTTAGAGAACACCTGGGTCATTTGACCAGTGGTGGCACTATGGCGAATCTGGAGGCGCTCTGGGTAGCGGATAGATTGCATCCGGGCAAAACGATAGTGGCATCGAGTCAAGCTCATTATACGCATAGTCGTATAAGCGAAGTCTTGAAAATTCCATTCAAAAGCGTTCCAGTTGATGCTCGGGCTCGCATGGACGTTGCAGAACTGGAATCCATGCTCCAATCGAATGACATTGGCACTGTAGTGGTCACCACAGGCACTACCGCAACTGGCTCTATTGATCCTTTGACTGAAATTCTTGAACTGCAGAAAAAATATAAGTTCCGCATTCATATAGATGCCGCATATGGTGGCTATTTCAAACTAGCAGAAAACCTGTCTGATCATGCGCGTCGTGTTTTTGATGCACTGGGCGAGGCAGATTCTATCGTCATAGATCCGCATAAGCACGGGCTTCAACCTTACGGATGCGGGTGCGTATTATTCAAAGATCCATCTGTTGGCAGATTTTACAAACATGATTCTCCCTATACTTATTTCAGCTCGAACGAATTGCACCTTGGCGAAATAAGCCTTGAATGTTCAAGACCTGGTGCGTCAGCAGTGGCGTTATGGGCGACTCAAAAATTGTTACCTATGGAGACTAATTCTTTGTTCGCTAAAAACATCTCGACCTGCCGCAAGACAGCTTTAGACTTGTGCCAGAAGCTAATGCACGACGATAGATTCACGGTTCCTTTCGAGCCCGAATTAGACATTGTCGTTTTTGCCGTGAAGGCTCAGTCTGCGTCGTTGTCTTCAGAAAAGGCAAAAGAAATTTTCGCACGAGCAGCAAATGCTGGTCTGCATCTGGCAGTCGCAAATTTGCCGGCTCAATTTTTCAAACAAAAAATGCCAGATATCAACTGGGATCAAGATACAATCGCATGTTTGCGCTCATGCCTGATGAAGCCAGAGCATCAAGAGTGGCTGCCTGAAATCTGGGGCATTTTGACGAATTCGGTTTTGCGTAATTCTTGATCTAGAAGCAAAATATCTTCTTTGTTTTGCTCTTTGTTTAAATTGAGATTGAGCAAAGAATAGCTGAACATGGCAATCTGTATGTAATCTTCAAAAGCACCGCTTGCCACGAACCACCAGACGATGCTCATGTCATCGCCACCTTCGTTTGTGCGCTGAATAAATTGCAAGACGACATTTCCGCCAGATTCTTTGGTAATCTGCGCACCTTTGGCTCTAGCTTCAGGTCGTGTTTTCAAAAAACGTTCGAGCGCATCTGCGTCTGTCTTGCCTTTTGTATTTAATACAACTACAGAAAGACGCAAGGTGCCTGAGTCTGGAGCCTGTTCGAAAAAAGTCCCACCAGAATCGCGTCCATACTCTTCGTTCCACTCTACAGGAATGCTAAAGCGCAAAGCGCCCTGGCGATAGTTTATTACTTTCAATTCGCGCATTCACTGCGCCTCCGCATTAACGTCTTTGCGGAGTCAATCTTACCAAAAACACAAGACCAGCAACTATCGCAAGCGCAATCATCTCCTGATACAAAAGTTTCGACATATCTATAGTGTTCGCCTTTGTATCGGGTCCGTCGATATTTACCTTAAGCCCAAAGATGTCAGCCCGAGCGTCATTTGAGCGCACTGGCGGCGTCCATAAAAAGTTGTAACCCATTGCCTCGTTAGAACCGTTGCCGTCTTTGTACGTCCAGGGCGGGTAAAACGCCATGGCAACCATGACCAGTAGACCACAACCAATAATGATATTTCGAATATTCATTTCGACCCCTCCGTTTCTTAAAGGTATTTAGCCTAATTCTTGGAAATCGATCTATATCGTTTGCGCTACGTCATGAATGAAGGCATCCAATACCAACTGGAGGAAATATTTCAATGAAAACAACAGCTTTTGCAGCTGCTATCGTGGCAACAGTGCTTTTCGCTGGTCACGCTATGGCAGATTCTATCTCGACAACAACAGTCGAATCAGAACCGGAAACATCGGTCAAAAAGACCACCTATACCGAAACTGAATCGGCACCTGTCACCACCTCGACCGTTGAAAAGACTAAAGTCGAAACCACTGAGCCTGCTCCAGCAGTCTCCAAAACCACTACCGTTAAAACCAAAACCAAGGTCAAACCGGTTAAATCCAGCTATTCTGCAGAAATCAAAGTTAAATAGTTTTTGACTGCGGGCAATTTCAAAGCGGGCTCCGATTAGATTCGGCGCCCCTTTTGCTTATTTTTTTGTCTTTGTTCAAATATTTGATACCAAGGTAATCACCAGATTTGATGAAGCTTTTGGCTATTTTACTCACAGTGTCTTTAAAAACTTCACAACCCGATTGAACTTCTATTTCGCTCTGGTCATTGCTCAATTTTCCAAAACTGTCTGCATCGTTCGCTTTGCCCGAGCCGCGCAAAAGCATTGCGGCATAAACTTTTCCGGCCGGTGTGCCATTTTGAAGCAGCCAGAGATAATCTTCTTTTTTAATCGAATCCGAGTTGTTAAAAGCCTCTTCGTAAGCTTTATAAGTTTTACTGGCTTCGCCTTCGCCTATTTGTTTATCTTCAAAGCGTTTTGCCATGCTCAAAGTAATTAAGCATTGAGCTTTGTCAGCAGCTAATACTGCAATTGATTGAATAACAGTCAGTAAAAATCCCGACCCGATAGCGAGAATCACTGTCAGAATTTTTGACTTCATTTTTTCTCTGCGTGGTCTTTCAGTATTTGCAACACTTTAGGCATAATAATTTTTTGTTGCATTCTCACAACAAAAACTGGCACCAATAATGCAGCTTCTGCCCAGCATGCAAATGTAACATGGGTTCGTTTGCCACCATCTAGCGGTTGCAATTTGAAAAAGCCTTTGTTCACTTTGATGTAAGGCGTTCTTCCATCCCAAGAAAGTTTCACTTCTTTATCTTCGATGACTTCGACTGCGTATTTTATTGCAGGCACTGGCGGCAGTGGCTGAACTTCTTGTTCGAGCAGCAATATAGGACCAGTCTGTCTGACGCGTTTAACTTTGGTGATGAAACCGAAAACTTTCGGAACTTCTTCGTAAGTAGTAAGAAGACTCCAAACGACTGCTGGAGTCGCGTTAATTTCGATATCAAAAATCTCGTATTTGGAAAGGTCCAGGTTGTCTTTGGTTTTAATGGCTGAACGCACGCCTCTTCACTCCCCTGCTGTACCCTCGCATTCTACTAAAAAAGCCGTAGTCTCGCACGCTTGTTAGGTTTTGCGCCTGTCAAGCGTTAAGATTAAATCAGTCCTTTTTGCCTTCAATATATATGGCATGGTATTTCTACGGATGCGCAATGCTGCAAAAACGCCTATTACTAGAGTAGCCACCAGCTCTGGAGATTTAAGAATTGGTTTTTACTATCAATAGATATTTATTTGCCGCCCTGCTCATAGTGATAGGCGCGGACATCTTGCTTGTTGAGTCGGGCTCAAAACTTGACCCGGGAGGAATTGCTCTCGCCTTAGCCTATTTTGCCGGTGCGCTTGGAATTTTGAACGTTTTCAAAAAGGGTTCGGCTGTAGATTGCTGGAAAATGCTTCTGGAGTCTAATCCAAAGCTTGGAGTATTTCTTCCGGTCACGCTTTCGATTGTTCAAGTGAGTCTCTGGCTGCAAGTAATTTCGATTATAAAAACCGGACAGGTGTCTGGACTTGATGCCATGGAAACGAATGCACTAAAAATGGTGCAGTTGGTGTTACCTTTCCTTGTGGTAATCGCGGTGCCTATTCTTTTGCTTGTGAATAAGCTGAAGAATGAATTGATTACGCAAACCGTGGCGAAATGTTCTGCCACTATCTCTGATTCGAAAGACAAAGCTATCTTGTGCGAGCAATTGCACAAACTTATTGCAATCGAGCGTTATAGAAAAAATATGGTGATGGCAGAGATTCACAGCAAACGTCTTATGGCTCTGGTGGAAGAGCGCACGCATAAAGTGAAACGCATGTCTCGTCCCAAAAGTAAGCACGCTCAGGGGCGGAAACACGGATAGTGGCAAAGGTACACGAACTATTCAAGAAATTTTTGAATGGGGTTTTCGATCTGAAGACGCTTTTGATTAGCGCTATGCTACTTACAACACTCGTCATTTTGAAAAGCGAAATATTATTGATTAGTCAATGTTTGGATATGCGCTTTTGGCTCGGCTCTAAGCTTTTTGCCCGAACTGAATTTTTTATTTCAGTAGTGATTGCTTTTGGATTATTCTTTTGGGTTTTGATATTACTTTCAATGTGTTATACCTTTCGTATTGAACCATCAGATTCGGCGAATTATTATCTGCGTTTTCCGAAATTAAAAGGAGAAATAATTTGCTTATTAGTCTTTGCAAATATTGCTTTTATTCCAGTTGCTTGTGGAAATCTGCGCACCCTGGACAGTGTTTTCGTTATATGCAGTCATGTTTGCGATTCTGTAGGATTGTGTGAATTAGCCGAACGGTTAAATTCATTCGATATTAGAAAAGGATCCTTTTACGTGGAGAAATGGTGCTTCTCTTCACGTGAAACTGGAAAAACGGATCCAGATCCCAAATTTGACCAAATAATCAAAACTGTTTACGGACCCCAGAGCGCCGATATGGCTTTCCGTTATCTACAACTTTCAAAATTTTATCGATGCAAAAGTGAGTTTTCAAAAGCGATTGAAGAGGCTTATAAGGCTCTTTCTGTTTGTGAAAAACCTTACTTTACTACCAATAAAAATTATTTCGGGCTTATCAAAACCGATGCTCTTTTAGAGATTGCTCTGAATTATGTACTCATCGGTGAATCTGAAAAAGCTAAGACTGTTTTGAAGCGTACTATGAAAACCCTAAGCATTTCTCCAGAGTATTTAGACATTTCTATTGAGAAGTTAGCCAAGTCTGTCAACGATCAAGATACCTTGAAAAAACTTGACGAGCTAAGAAGAGACGCGAAGATAATTGAGCATACCCAATTTATTCATCCAAATGCGTCGTTCCATTCATTTAAAGTTCATACCACTCCTTTTTTGTCTTTGCTTGCAGCATTAGCAATTTTTGCCGTTTCAACAAGTTTGAGTTTTTCGCGTTACTCAATTCACGCGGTTCCAGGAATTGAACGAGAACTCAAATCCGCATCTTTTGAAGAATCTCTAGAATTATTGCAAGATCTCATCGCCATCGAATTGTTTTATAAAAACCACGAGGCCGTAGACCGCCACAGTCGCCGCTTTCTGGAGCTTTGCCGGGAAGCCGCCTAGTACCTTTGGTTTAACTAACCTGGCTAAATCGACCACATAATGGCTAACCCCAGCGATGTATTAGGGTGATGGCATCCCTCAAAAGATATGCACTTTGGGTTAGGGGCGTCGCGCCTCAAAAGCCTCATGCATTCGAGCAAATGACCATAGTGTAGGCAATTTCCCTCACTTAGGTGATTTGCCAAACACATCAAGCCGCCTATGATGAGGGTAGGCAAAACACTTCTGCGTTAAAAATCTGAATAATTATATTTGAACATGTGAACTGTGATGGTCGGTTCGCAAGCTCAAATGCGCGTTCAACACAGCACTCGTGACTATATGTCCAGGGAGGTTTGTGTTATGGCGTCAAATACCTTATTGTCCAAATTTCGTGTGGCCCATGTCCTCTCCGGGCTGGCCTTCTCGCTCTTACTAGGCATAGGCCCTGCTTGTGCCGCCATGGATTACGAAGGAGTGAATATCTCCGGTGCCGAGTGGGGTGAGCATACCCTGCCTGGACAGTTTATGATTCAATACATTTATCCTCGTGATCAAGATATAGATTATTTTGCATCGAAAGGCATGAATATCATCCGTGTTCCATTTAGATGGGAACGTATGCAAAACCAGGTGAATGGTGCGCTTAACGCTGCTGAAGTAGCTCGCATGGATGCAGTTGTTAATCGTGCCACCGCTAAAGGTTTGTATGTAATTCTCGATGCTCACAACTATGGTGCCTATTACGGTCAGACAGTCGGCGTGCCGAATGGACTTGCAAATTCCACATTGGCAAACTTCTGGAGCCTGATGGCTAACCGTTATAAGAGTAATCCAAAAGTCATGTACGGATTGATGAACGAACCTGTTAATGGTGGCATGACAGCACAGACCTGGCTTGCTACAGCGCAAGCCTCTATCAATGCGATTCGAGCCACTGGTGCCACTGGTCACATACTCGTACCTTCGACTTACTGGATGCACCCCAAAGACTGGTTGAATAACGGAAATGCACAGGTGATGATTAATATCACCGATCCTGGAAATAATTTTTCGTACGATGTGCACCAATATCTCGACTACGATGGATCAGGCTCGCATACAGACTATTTAAGTCCGGCGAATGCAGTAGCGACTTTAAGCGGTTTCACTAATTGGTGCAAACAAAATCACAAAAAAGCATTTCTTTCTGAAATCGGTGTTACTGCAGATTCCGGAGCAAGAGCTAGTCTGAGCGCGATGCTTCAGTACATGCACGACAACAGCGACGTGTGGGCTGGTTACACTTACTGGTCAGCAGGTCCTTGGTGGGAAAGTTACATGTTTGGCGTTCAGCCAAAAAATGGTCAGGACACACCCCAAATGCAAACTCTTATTGCAAACTTGAGACATGGTCAGGTAACACCTCCTAATCCAACTCCTGAACCACCGCCGCCGGTGCCAACTCCAACTCCGACGCCGACCCCGACTCCAACGCCGACGCCGACCCCGACGCCAACACCAACTCCAACTCCGACACCAACTCCAACGCCGACCCCGACCCCGACGCCGACGCCGACTCCAACGCCGACTCCAACGCCGACTCCGACTCCGACTCCGACTCCAACTCCAACTCCGCCACCATATAATCCTCAGCTTGGCAATCAGTTGAATAGACTCAGAGATCAAATGAACAGACTGAGAGATAAGGAAAACAGGTTGAGAGACCAGAACAACAGAATTCTCGATATGCAAAATCGACTTCTCGATATGAGGAACAATCGTGCCAGTGCTGCGACAATCGCCGCTCAAGAAGCGAAGATATCGCAAGCTAAAGCAGACCTGGCGGCAGCCTACACCGCTTTGTATGCAGAGATGGCCGCTTTGCAAGAACAGATTACTGCTCTGGAAAACAAAATCGCAGGAAGGTAGTAATGAAAAAGAATTCTCGAAATACCAAAGGCAACGTGCTAGTAATGACCACTGTCGTGGTGTGTCTGGTCTTTGTACCAGCATTCATTCTCGTTAGTCAGTTTGGACTGTTCTTCGTCGAGCGCGACAAAGCGGCTAACGCCACGGATGGTGCTTGTCTTCTGGCGGCGAATGGTATTTCGAGAATTGTAATAAACGATCCTCACTTCGGCTATGTGTCTTTAAGCAACTGCCCCCCAACTGGTGCGGGAACCATAGCCGTTGATGGGGAGCCCCTTCCTGTCATAAGTATCAACACGCTTTTAGGCACTATTAGACAAAATATGATTGTTGCAAAAGAGTTGAATAATAAAGCGATGGAGGAGCTGGCAGAAACAGATCGACAATATGCTTTTGCTACCATAAGCGAATTGAACAAAGCAATTGCAAACTCACTTGATGGTGATACCAGTTATTTTGATGCTGAAGGCGACATGATCAATATTAGAAAGGAGGTTGATGCTTATCTTGCGGCAAATCTTCCAGCTAATGTAAAACTGCAATCGGTTTCGCTTTCGTCTGGATGGTTGAATGATGCTGACGGATCGTCGGCTGTAAAGATTCCAGAGCCATCGCAGTTAGCGCAGGTGCCTGATAGTTTGAAGCGAGGCGATGAATATAAGCCATTCATTAATATTCCATGTAATGGCAAAGATTTTCATTTTGCTGGACTTGGTACAGCATCGAAGGTGGTGACTGCCACCAAATTCAAAGAAGCTGACTCTAATCACATCAATTCGATTGTAAGACTTGCAATTGTCGTCAATCGTACCGATTCGATACAGTCTGATTTGAAGATTCATCCAGAGGTCGCATACACTTCGTGCTGTCAGCCATATTCTAGAAAAGATGCAGGTCCAAAAGGCGTTTTGACCTTGAGATTCAGTGGCGAACACGTGGCACCACTTTCTTCTTGGAAAGATTTACTTTCTGACAACACATTTTCAGATAATAAAGTTACTACTTACAAATCGTTTTATGGCGATTATCCGCTCGACTCCACTGCGCGTATGTACGTGACCAAAAGCGGCGCGGGACCAAATACTTCCAGGCAGTTCGGCGAGCACTTCTATTATTGGTTGCGCAATGGCAATATGAGACCAAAGCTCGCCTCGGTATTGAATATGGTGAACGAATCTTTCAACGGACTTGGATTTGGGCAAAAAGACGAAATTTACACGTACGAGTTTGCGTCCAACGGTACTATTTCTAGACGGGTCTTAAATAGCGATCCATTTCCTGTCGGCACCACAGCACACTTGCAAGAACAAGTGATTGCCGATACCAATATTGCAAATGGTATCAATCCGGTAATTATTTTCAGAAACAATGTTCGATATCTTGGAACCACTTATGGCGGCAATCATGCAGGTCAGCCCCTGCCAGGAAAAAATGTCGCGTGGTGCGAATTGCCAGAGTTTAATGGTAACGAGCAGATTGCAAAATTACTGGGCAAAGGCAAACTGGCTACTCAATTGATTGCGTTCGACAATTCAGACTCTATACAGGATGGTACTTTTGCCAAATTGAATGGTGGCGAATTAAGCGCTCAGCCCAGAAAAAGTTACTACAGTGGAGGACTGGCAATGGACATCGAAATCGGTGGACTGGCGCCAAAAGATACTTCGCCTCCCGTTGTATCGATGTCTCGCTCCGGTCGCTAGGCAAAAGGCGATTAACTGATAGTGCGACGAAAGCCTGGTAAAAATACCGGGCTTTCTATTCTGACTTTGAATCTTCTTCTTTGGGCTTTTCTTTTTTGTCAGCTTCGAGTTTTTTGCTCAATTCTTCAGGAGAGCCAAGTTCTGGCTTCATCACGTCCGTTGCTGCCTTCTTGATAGTATTTCTGATATCCGGATCTTCGGTCTTGCCAAGCATATCTGCCACCGCTTGTGCTACCGGGTTATTTTGAGTAAACGCCAGAGTTTTTATTTGAGTGGTGTCATAAATAGAAGCCTGATCATTAGCATTGTCAGCACTCGATGTGCGAGCCATTTTCATTACAGGTGGCTTTTTCTCGACTTTCTTTTCGTCTTTTTCTTTTTTATCTTCTGACACGTACAAACTCCTGTGTACCACTTCTAGCGCTTGGTCGTTGCGGCACGATTTCTTCGCCAGTATAAGTGAGTGGTTGAAGATCTAGCATGAAAAACTCTGCCAGTGCTTGCAAGTTTCCATAATAAGCTCGGCGGCGCATGCCAAAATCCATCGCGGCGCTAACCGGGTCCGAACACCCTAAGGACCTGAAGATTGGTTCAAATGCCTGAGTACTAGTGACATATGCGTCTACGGACTCATCGTCTACTTTTAGACCTAGATAACTGACAAATACTTCTACAGCTCTACAACCATTGTTATAAATGGAATTGAAAAGCATGTGATTCTGGGTCACATTCATTGTAAGGGCGATACTGACAGCATCAAGTACGGTGGCAAAATTAATGAGCCAGGGCGGGCACGAACCACGCGAGCGAAAATAAAGCAGTAAGGGATATGCCGAATGACTTTGATAAACTTCGACGATCCAGCGCTCGCAAAGCTCAAGATTGCTCACCATAGATCCGGTGTTCATCAGGTGTTTGTAAACGACAACACCGCTTAAAGCGTTGTCGAAGCGAGACGAAATGATTTGCGAGTTTATTTCGCGCAGATGAAAGTGAGATTGCATAGCAAACAAGAAAGAGACCGTAATGGCAAGAAGAATAATTCCAGAGCTTGTTGCTGCCACAATAGTGACACGCGCAAGAACAGATTCTGCGATTACGTCACCATAACCGATAGTCAAAACTGACGTGGCAGCAAAATAAATTGCTTCTTGCAAATCTTTTAAATGGGGACGAATTTGAGCACGTTCCGCCCAGAGCAAAATCGAAAATCCGGTAATCATCAGTGCAAGCCAGGAAATGAGCAAAGTCATCATGGCTGCGGGCGCAAACAAAGTGAGATATGTCGAGTCACTGCCTTTACAGGGAAGGGTTTCGATTATTTTGCAGAACGGTTTCCACATGAGACGTGAGACCAGAAAGGCTGAAAAACGCCCGGCACTTGGTCTGTAGTGCGGCACGATAATGGACTGAAACACGTCGGAAAAAACCATCACGATGATGGCAAAACCTGTAATTCCAAGAATGATGTCGGCTACTTGAGTCGTCAAGAGGATTATCTCAATGTTGAAAAGAGGATATTAGCAATAGCTAGTTTGACATACATTAATCGTTTTTGATTCTAAAAATAATGGTCGGGGTGCCGGCACCCTCATTCTGGCACATAGACTCGAAGTCGAAGTGGTCGCAAACAATGCCAGCTTGCAGGAAAGGATTGAATTTAACCGTGGCGTCAGGCAGTTTTTCCTGGGTTAGTTTGTCCCAAAAGGCAAGGTCGCCCGGCTGAAGTTTGTAAAGTTCAAGGGGCATAACGTCGTAAAACGCCACTTCCCAGCCCTTAGCGGTGGCTAACATCATGCGCATTTCGTGTATATCCGGTACCGAGCCGCGCTCCCACGGCAATATGATGTCGAGGTCGCGATACACTCTGTCGATGAAGCCTGTATGTTGATTGAGCCACCAGCCTTCGCCCCACTTTTCGCCCAATTTCTTGGCATACTCGGCGATTTGCTCTCCAGTGGAGGCTCGACTTTTGGGCTCTTTGAACGATGCTATTTTGATTTCGCGTGCTTTTCGCTCGATATAGTTGATGGAAAACTGGGCTTGAAACTCTTCTGCTTCTTCGGGGTCTTCGGCAAGGTCTGTAACTGCTTGCAGTCCTTGAATATAAGACTCGCGAATGGGAAACGCCGGATTCAACGCTTCTTGTGGGTTCAACGCAGCAAGCTCGATTGTCGTTTCGAGCTGTGAGCGCGTCATCATGCCCTCGCTTGCAATGTCCTTGGTCTTGCGTTTTTTCTTTGGTTTCTTTGGAGTGTCAGTCATAGAATAGATATTATAAAGTGCTAGAGCCGCGGGTCAACTGGTTCGCTTTCGAGCGCAAGTACACCAAATACGCACTCGTGCACGCGATAAAGCGGTTCTTTTTTTACGAATAGATTAAGTGCCTCGACCCCCAGTGCGAATTCGCGCAATGCTAGTGATCGTTTGGCGCCGACACCTCTTGCTTTCAAGCGCTTCAAATTTTCATCAAGTGTGTATTCCGGACCATAAATGATGCGCAGATATTCTTTGCCTCTGCACTTGACTGCGGGTTGAAGCAAGCTATTGGCGGCGCGAGCAACAAAATTCTCTGGTTTGACCACCATACCCTCGCCACCAGATTCGGTGAGTTTGAACCACCAGTCGATAGCATCGCGCACACTTGTTTCATCTGTTAAATCTACATTTTTGTAATTAGTTGCCATCAAAATTTTGTCGTCTTTGACGAATTTCGAAATGGCATCCATATGCCACTGGTGCGATTTATCTGTGTGTACGTTTTTAGAAGTCGCAAGTATATGAAATGGAGCGAGTCTCAAATCGTCCATGCTCTCTACGTTCCAGCAATATTTTGCATATGCCTGTCTGAATTTGTCAGAACATACTTTGCGCATAGCAAATTTTTCTTCGAGTTCTAAAAGTTCGGGGTGACGTTTCGCTCCCATCGAAACTACAGGCAGTACCATATTAAGAGCTGCATCAGCACTGGCTCCAACAGCGGCATACTGGTCGCGCAATAGCTCTTGTGCTTTGGCAGACCATGGCATCAGTTCGCAGTCGAGCACTACAAAATCAGTATCGAATTCTTTCCAGAAATCAGCGTGCTCGAGACGCGCTGCTATGTGGGCAATAAATTTTCTTTCCAGTTCGAGGTCATTGAAAAAACGTCTACCCGTGCGTGTATAACAAATGCCCTGACCTTCGTTTTCGATACCAAAAGCCGTTTTGGCAGCGTTTTCATTCTGGCAGACAATTACGACTGCGCGCGACCCCATGTGCTTTTCCTGACACATTACAGTCTGGATACCGTTCTTTTTGTAATACTCGAATGCTTCTAAAGGATGTTCGAGTAAATTTGGTTCTCTTGTTGTCTCTGTTGGCGACATGGTAGGAGGCAGATAGACTATCCATCTTGGATCTACTGCAAAGCGACTCATCACTTCAAGTGCTGCAGCTGAATACTCTTCTTTGATTGTGATTTTTTTGAGCAGCTCGGTGTTAATAATACGTTTGCCAGAAACGTCGTTTATATCGAGCAAGTCGTAGGACGAACGTTTTTCGCTTACTTGCTCTGGTGCGCTCGAATCTGTTTCGCCAGCAACAGGCAAAAATGGTTTTGCAGGCTCATAATAGACTTTTTTTGCAGGAACGCTGAACAGTTCTTTTTCAGGATACTTGAGGGCGGTCAGTTTGCCACCAAAAACACAACCTGTATCTATGCAAATAGTTTTATTAGTCCACTCGGCTTCGGGTACTGGTGTGTGTCCGTAGACCACCATTGCTTTGCCGCGATATTCACCTGCCCAGTTGTATCTTACTGGAAGTCCGTATTCATCTGTTTCTCCAGTGGTTTCACCATAAAGAGCAAAATCTCTTATTCGCCCCGAGCTGCGACCTTGAAATTCTTCTTTCATGCCGGCGTGTGCCACCACAAGTTTTCCATCGTCCAAAACGTAGTGCCCAATGAGTTTGTCCATGAAAACGTCTATAGAACGTTTGAATTCTTCCGATTCGTGCTCCAGCTGCTCGAGTGTTTCTTTTAGACCATGAGTAATTTTTACATCACGACCCCTCAGTTTGCGCATCAGTTTGATGTCGTGATTTCCAGGCACGCAAAGCGCTGCGCCCGACTCGACCATGCTCATGACCAGCTTCAAAACATCGGGACTTTTAGGACCTCGGTCTACTAAATCGCCAAGAAAAAGTGCACGCCTGCCATCTGGCGGTACTACTTCGTATTTTTTATGGGTAGTACTGTCTGCGGTGTTTTGTTTAGTCTTTATAGAATATCCGAGCTTTTCTAAAAGCTCTTGTAATTCGTCGAAACAACCATGAACATCGCCAATGATATCGAAAGGACCATGGTCGAACTTGCGATTGTTCCAGAGGGGTTGATACCCGATTTCGACAGCGTCTACGTCTTCTTGTGTTTTTAAAACATAAACGTAGCGAAAGCCCTCGTCTTTGAGAAAACGTAAAGACTGTCGCAATTGAGATTGTTGATTGCGAATGACGTGAGGACCAAAGTTTCTGTCTTCTCGGTGTTTGTTACGCTCCTGGCTTATAGAAGCTGGCAGGTCAAGCACGATACAAGCGGCAAGCACATGATGTTTGCGAGCTAATTCAATAAGTGATTTTCTTGCGTGCGCTTGCACGTTGGTGGCATCAATTACAGTCAACTTTCCAGCCTGTAATCTTTTTCCCGCGATGAAATGCAGCACTTCAAAAGCGTCTGACGTAGCCTCCAGGCTATTTTCGTCATCGCTCACAAGACCCCTGCAATAATCTGACGAGATTACTTGAGTGGAAAAAAAGTGTTTTTTGCCAAAAGTAGATTTGCCAGAACCAGAGGTTCCAACTAGCACCACCAGACACAATTCGGGAAGATTTATTTTCATTTCGAAAAAATCCCCATTTGAGTTGGCGGACCTACTGTTTCATCTACTTCGCCTATGGGTTCGAATCTAACTGAATAGCCATTTCGATTTGCTACTTGATGACACCATTCCTGGAATTCGTTTCTGGTCCATTCGAAGCGATGATCTTTGTGGCGCAATTTTCCAGCTGGCATCCCTTCGAATTTGACGTTGTATTCTACGTTTGGCGTGGTTAAAATTACATGCTTGGGTTTTGCATATTCGAATATTACACGCTCGAAAGCAGTCAGTCGCGAGGCATCCAGATGCTCGACGACTTCTATGCATGTTGCTGCATCGAACCCACTCAATCGATTGTCTTTATAGGTCAAAGATCCATGAATGAGTTTGATTCGGTCTTTCTTTGCTTCTGGAGCATATTCTAGATGCAGGCGCTCTTCGGCATTGTCGAGGCTGCGGTGCGAAACGTCCATGCCCACTATCTTACGCAGCTCTTTGAGCTCCCAGAATACTTTGAGCAGTTTGCCTTCGCCACATCCAAGATCGATCACATTAGTTACATGCAATTCTTTTAAAACATCGACAACTTTATTTATGCGTGCCTGGTTCAAGCTTATTTTTTCTTCGAGCACGGCTTCTTCTGCAAGATGCTTTTCCTCGACCACATCTGGGTCTTGAGCTTCTTCTTCATTTAGTTTGGCCAGAGCTTCACTTGCAATGTTTGCAAGACGCTTGCGATGTCGTAAATAGCGCTTGGTGATCAGATCTTTGTGCGGGTGCTTAGAAAGCCAGTCTTTGCCAACTCGCAAAAGTTTTTCTATTTCGTCTTCGCCGACCCAGTAATGCTTGTTGTCGTCGAGCACTGGAATGAGCACGTACAAATGGGCAAGCAACTGACTCAGTTTGCATTTTGATTTTAGATTCAAAGAATAATATCTGCTTCGTCCCCAGTTGGCAAAATTGGGATCTAGCTCTATATTTTCGGTAGTAACTTCATATCCAAGCGGTTCGAATAAATCGCGAAGGATTTTTTCGCCGCCTCTGCACGCAATGCAGGGAATAGAAACCTCGAAATCTATGGCTTTGTCAGCAAGTTCCTGACGCTCTTTGCTTTTGCCCGAAAAGGCGGTCCGAAAGGCAGTGTTTAAAGCCACACTCATAAAGGACGATGAGACGTAAGGGCGGTCGTTGACATATTGATCCAGTTGAGGACCGTCGAAACTCTGGGTCTTGCGATTGCGAATCAAGCCGACAGGGTCTACATCGAGCAGAATAGCCACAGTGCATTTTTCTTCTGTCGCTTCAGGATAGAAAACATAAAGTTTGCCAAACGACATGTCAAAAGTATGCACCGCGCTTGGATTCTTGTATAACAAAAATCCCAGATCGGTTGCTGGATTATGAGTAGTCGAAATTGTCAGCAGCAATTGGAGTTTCCCGCCTGGGACACCTGGATAAATGGACATCTATTTTATACGTGGTTAAGTAGCTTTACAAGAACTGTTAGAATAGTCGCGATGGAACCTCATTTCTCGGCACAATTGACCCTTTTAGGCATGGCATGCGATGTCGTCGGCGGCATTTATCTTGCCTACGATTTGCTTGGTGGAGAAAAAGGACCTCTCAATACGTTTTTCAGACTGGTCAACTATAGTGTGCTTGCAGTATTGATTTTTTGCATTTCACTTGGACCAAAGTTTGCACTACCAGCTGGTATCGGAATTGGTTGTGCATTTGGTTTGCATCTGGAAAATGCATCGCGCTCAAATAAAGACTCATTCTTGTTTTTGCTCAAGCTTGGACTTATTAGAGCACTTGGGATAGGAACTGGAGTCTGGATTAACGGATTTCCAAAAATGGCCTGGCTCATGGCGGCAATCGTAATAGTGATGTCGCTTATTCTGCCTCGCATGGGAATCTCTCCAGCTGTGGTTTATCAGAGTGAGAAAAAGCCCCAACTGAAGAAACAACAATTATTTATAGCCTGTGTCTTGGGTGGAGTTGCGATGACCACCGCCTTTATAGGCGCCGCTTTTACAGGGCAAAGCATGGTCTTTCAGTTTGCTATTAGAATGGGACTGACATTTGCTTGCACCACCTTGATAGTGACTACTTTGAGTCCTATCATCGAATGGTATGCGGATAATTTGCCACCAAAAACATTTGGTTTCATTGGTGCAATTTTGTTCGTTGTGGGATTTTCGATACAAGCACTGCCCTCGGTGGCAGTGATGTATGACATAACTAAAGCTTGAACCTAATCTGGTATGAAGGCGCCGATTATTCCTAGCACGGTGATGATACCACCGATTACCATGAATACGTAATTAGTATTGCTGAACTGTGAATCGGCCGGAGTTGGTGGTTCGGTAGACTCAGAGAGTCTCAATATTGCGCTAACCGGAACCATCATAATTGCTATGTCCAACGCCAATCCAATAATATTTACTATTTCAGTAGTAAAGTTTCCCATTTTGGCGCGAGCAACACATATTTCCATGAAGTGAATTGAAAAATACGTAGCGGCGAGAAAACCTTTGTTCAGCTTTATTTCTTTTCCTTGGCGTGCCGCGGCTTCTTCAATGTATTTCAAAAGCCAATAAAAAGTGATATTGAAAAAAATGGCTGAGCAAAAAGCCAGTACTCTAGGTCGTTTCACCGGTGTAGGATCAAGGACGGTAAAATTCTTATACGCCCAATAGAAGGAATAAAAGTTAAGTGTCAGAGCGGACATCAAAATATATTTGAAGGGAGTTACTGGATACCCGGCGTTACTCAAAACTCGTACTTGACCAGAATTTTGATTCTGCAATTTGTCAGGTTCGAGATTGTTGTTCTGTTCCATTTTCTTTTGCCCCCGAATGCTCTAGAATTTTACACCTGTCAAATCGGAGATGATAGTCGTGAAAGGCTCAATAAAAATATTATCGTGCACTATTTTAGTGTCGTGCTGTTTGACTGCATGCTCCAGTCTGCGACCTTCTGCTGGCGATACTCCTACCGGTAAAGAAGGGATTGTGCTTCAAACTCAAGTTGGACAGGGTGGTTTCATTCAAAACACCAATCTTGTAATTTATCCCGGTGCAAAAGGTGCTGCCGATATTGGAGAGTCGTTTGTTTCATTTGTCAGTTCTGATAATGCCGAAAAAATCCGCGATTTTTATTTGAAAGAATTGTCCGACAAAGATTGGATCGTCAACGAAGTCTGGACTAAAGATGCAAAACCAGCATTGCCATCTGACAGCTCACGTCTTATTGCCGCACGCAAGACCCAAATTATTAAGCTTGAATTCAAACCCAGTCCCAAAGATTCGACCAGAACGCTCATTCTGCCTGTCACAATGGATGAAAGTACATTTTTAAAAGAGCATCCTGAGCTGAAATAAATACATTCGCTAAGTTCTCCTAAAAACACGAATTTTCCAGTCAGGTATTCATGATAATGAAAATCACCAAGTCGAATCTGGCACTCGTAGCGTTAGCTCTATTTTTGTCTTGTTCAACAAGCGTCAGTGCAAAAGATGTAAAAAGTCCTCAAGAACTGCTTGAGGAAGCCAAAAACCAAGATGCTGAGAACGACTCGCGATTCAAAGGCGGTATCATTTACGGCAAAGATCACGCTTATGGTTTGTCGGCACCACAAGGTTGGGTGCTCGATAATCAGTCGGGAGTCAACCAAGGTATCCACGCTGTTTTTTATCCAGAGGGTGGAAGCTGGGCTGAATCGAAGGCTGTGATGTATTCGCGTATTAACGATAAAACGGATAAAACACTCCAGGATGTAATCGATGCCGATTTGAAGCATATGGGTCAGGATGCGCCGAATTACAAAATTGTGGATAAAGAATCTGTTACTTGTACTCAAGGTGCCAAAGCCAATATCAAATTCTTGTCTGGAGATAAGTTCAATACTTTTGAAGCGGTCGCTTATATTGAAGAACCGAAAAAAGTGATTACGATTGTATTGACTTCACGCGACGAAGAGAATTTCAAACCTTCTGTGAAAGCCTTTTACGAACTGGTCAAATCATATTTCTGGATGACAGATCAGGTAAAAATTGAAGAGTAGAAGCTTTGCCTCTACTCTTCGTTTTCTTCTTCGATTAAAGTTAAGTCAAGTCAAGTCGACTTAAAGTCTACTCGTTCTCTTATTTGATCGCAGCATCAAGACCAGTCGAAATCGATGGCAATTTCTGTCCGAGATTAGCCATGGTCTGATAGGTCAAAGCGGCAACTTCGGCTCTTGTTGCATTGTCGTTAGCTCTAATCACGTAAGAGTCGGGATAGTTAACGAGAATGCCTGCTTGAGCTGCTTTTGCAACAGCAGGAACTGCCCATGCCGGAACCTCGCTTCCGTCTTTATAGCGGTCGAGAGCTTTTGGAGCAGCATTGCCACCAGGCAATGCCTTAGCCAGAATAACGAGCGCTTGAGTACGGGTGATTTTGTCTTCGGGACGGAAGCTGCCATCGGGGAAGCCACCAACAAGACCACCTTCGACTGCAGAGCTTATTGCTTTGTAAGCCCAGTGTTTGTCTGAGAGATCTTTGAATTCGGCATTGCGACCAGCTTGTGGTAAGCCTAGAGCTTTAACGATGATTGCAGCAAATTGTGCACGAGAAATACCATCGTCTGGCTTGAAAGTACCGTCAGGGAAACCACCGATGGTGCCTTTGTCAATCAACATACCGATGTATTGCTGCGCCCAATGATTGCGAGAATCGCTTGGTAGATTGGAAACGTTTACTACAACAGTAGGTTGTTCCGACGCTTTGATAGCGTTGTCGATGTCGACACTCAGTTTATCCAGGTCGCCTTTGAGTGATACCACTTCCCAGTCGCTCAAAGTGTTGTCTGAATTGCGGAAGACTCGCTCTACCGAGTCTATACGCTCCAGTTCGACTTTCATATTGGCTGCATCGGCTTCGGATATTTTGTTTGCGCCTCTTGCTTCTTCCAGTTTCTTTGAAAGATCTGCTTGCATTTTATTTATGTTGGGAAGCGCAGGCAGTGTTCTTGCCAGTTTGTTCTCGAGTTTTTCATACTCGTCTGAAACCGAAAGCATTTCTTCGTCGGTCAAGATTTCGTCTGCTCTGTAAGCAGCTTCCATTCCGGACAAACGAGCGATTTGACGTTTGAAATCGTCCACCTGGCCAAGAGTCAAACGCTTTGCCGCTAGGGCGGCGTTCAATTTGAGCTCGAGCTGTGCTTTGCGCTCGCCGAGGCTTGGAAGAGCTTGAAGTGCACCTTCAAGTGTGCGTGTTAGCGAATCGAGATCGCGACCGATTATTAGCACTTCGGTTTCGTCGAAATTGCCATCGGACAAATAGAATTGTTCTTTGGCATCAATGCGGGAAAGCTCGTCGAGCAGGTCTTCTGAATGAACACCAGGTCTCAATTTTCTTGCCGTAATCGCTTCCATTATTCGTTTTCTGAGAGCAGTTTTTCTTTGGCTAAAAGCAGCTGGTGGTGTTGCCACTGTAATCGCTTTATTGATGCGATCGCGCAAATCGTCTAAGTCTTGGTTGAGCGCAGTAACTTCGACATTAGATAAAACACCATTGCTTTTGTAAACAGCTTCGAGCGATTCAATCGAGTTGTATTCTCTGGTGAAACCCTGAGCTTGTTGAATCGAAAGTTTGTTGGCAAGCCTGTTTTGAGCGATGAGCTTTTTGATTTCATCTTCTTTATCATCAATCAGTTTTTCTTCGGGCGACGATGCCAGAGGCGAATAGACATCTAATTTTCTATCGAGCTGCTCCAGGCTGGACGCCAGGTCAATGATTTCCTCTGTAGTTAATTCGCCATCGTTTTCACGATAACGACGTTCTTTGTTGGAAATGCGATTGGCGTCTGCTTTTATCTGCAAAGCAACTTCGTTTGTGATTTTGCCTGAAGCAAGAAGCGAAGTTACGCGAGCATCGAGGTCCGCCTGCATTTTGTCGATTTTAGGATCAGAAATTTGACGAGTGCGAAGGCTCTTTTCAAGCATCGATCTGATTTGATCAAGCTCGTAAGACATTGCCAATTGGTCTTGCAAAGAGAATTCACCGTCAGCACGAAGCGTGCGTTCTTTTTCTTTGGTATTTTCCAGACGACTTCTGAATGCAGCAGCTTCGCTATTGGTGATGCGTCCGGAATAAAGAGCTTCGGTAATGTCGTTTTCAATTTTGATTCGACGTCCAGGGATGTCGGTAGATGCAGCAATACGGCTTGTGGTGCGGTTTTGAATGTCCTGGTTCAACTGGTCTAGTTGAAGTACCAGACGGGTTCGCTGCCAAACAGATAGTTTGCCACCGTTTGCCGATGCATTGTTGAATTCCTGGCGAATTTGCTCAAGTCTGGTTTTGAGGTCAGCAAGGTTTTCGCGACTAAGGCGTCCTTCAGCTGAGTACCTGACAATTTGAGTATCCATTTCGGTTATGCGCGAGTTGACATCTACATATTGTGGGACTTTAGTCCAATCTACTCGTTGCGCCTTTGCAGATAAGCCACATCCAAGTGCCGTCAAAGACAATGAAAATGCCAAAATCAACTTGGTGATGTTGCCTCTTCGATTCATGCCTAAAATCCTCCATACATTTAATGGCTGCCAATTTTACCAGGTTGCAGCAAAGAATCTCCTGAATGAGCGATCTCAAGAGATGCTCAATTGTCACAAATTTGTGTAGGATAGAGCCGCTACAGGTAGTGCCGGTGAGCTAGAGGAACCAAACTTGAGCGATTCAACATTTGGAAGAGCTGCAATCATGCGCCCCGACGGTCGCGTCGAACTTACGGATCCGACTATTATTTCTGGCAGTCGCATAAGCAATTATGACCTTGCTCCTGTTCCTATCGCTCAAAGATACTGGACTACTTACAATTACGCCGCTTTGTGGATCTCGATGGCGCACTGTATTCCGACTTACATGCTTTCTTCGGGATTGATTGCATCAGGCATGAACTGGTGGCAAGCGCTATTGACAATCTTGATCGGTAATACCATAGTTCTAGTGCCAATTTTATTGAATTCACAACCCGGCACCAAATACGGTATTCCCTTTCCTGTATTCGCCAGAGCCGCTTATGGCACTTTGGGATCAAACCTGCCAGCAATCATGCGCGCCGTAGTGGCATGCGGTTGGTTTGGCATCCAGTCGTGGATTGGCGGACAAGCCATGGATACATTTTTCAGTTCGCTCATTCCGCACTGGCACACGCTAATTCCCGGATCGTATCAAGGATATACGAGCACTGAATGGATCTCCTTTTTTATTTTCTGGGCGATGAATATTTTTATCGTCTACAGGGGAATGGATTTGCTCGCCAAAGTAGAAAACTGGGCAGCACCATTCGTACTTGTGATGACAGCATTTTTGCTTGTCTGGGTAGTTTGGAAGGCGCACGGTGTAGGCTATCTTTTTCACCAGCCAGACAAATTCAAAAATGGTGGCGAATTCATGAAAGTCTTCATCCCATCGCTCAGTGCGATGATTGGATTCTGGGCCACGCTTTCTTTGAATATGCCAGACTTTACCCGTTTTGGACGCAGTCAGCGCGAGCAGATGGTAGGACAGGTGGTGGCACTGCCTACGACCATGGTGGCATTTGCGGCTATGAGTGTAGTAATAACATCTGCTGCTGTAGTGGTTTTTCCTAAGATGAAGATGAGCGAACTTTGGGACCCCATAAAATTAATCGGACAATTCGATCAAGCATGGGTCGTTGCTGTTGCGACATTTACTGTGGTAATCGCGACTCTTTCAGTGAATATTGCAGCCAATGTTGTTTCACCAGCTAATGACTTCGCTAATGCTTTTCCCAAATGGATCTCGTTCAGCACTGGTGGTTTAATCACAGGAGTTGCGGGCATCTTGATGCAACCCTGGAAATTGCTTGCCGATCCTTCGGGCTATATTTTCTCCTGGCTTCTTGGTTATTCGGGCGGTCTTGGTGCCATTGGCGGTGTCTTAATCGCCGACTACTGGATAATCAGAAGAACCAAGCTCAAGCTGGTCGATTTGTACTTGGAAAAGGGCGAATATACCTATTTTCTTGGTTGGAACTGGCGGGCGGTGTTTGCCACTCTATTTGGTTGCGCACTCGCCTTAGGTGGACTTGTGATACCAACGTTTAAACCACTCTACGACTACGCCTGGTTCGTCGGCTTTGGCGCCTCTGCATTAATGTATTTGCTGCTTATGGCTGTCTTCCCGGTGAACAGAGAACCAAAGATAGTTCAAGAAGAAAGCTGACTTAAAATAAGCTCGTTAACACGATCGGCTTCTTCCACCATTACCCAGTGGCCAGCTTTATCGAATAAGACAAGTTTGCCCATATCGCATCTGTCTCGACTGAGTTCAGCCAATTCTGGCCTGAGATAGCGGTCTTTTTTGCCCCATAATATCAATGTCGGCACGACTACATTGAGCTTTTCATGAGGCTTTGGCTCGTAAAACTTGATGGCTCTATACCAGTTGAGCATACATGTCAGGGCGCGCGGCTGATTAAGCGCTTTGAGATATTCTTTCTTCTCTTCGTCATTCAATCCTGGAATTACTTTATCAACGAGCTTTTTAAACTGCCTCTTAATAGATAACTCTGGTAAAACAGGAATCTGGAAAAAGCCCATGTACCAGCTACGACGCATCTGACGCACATTCTTCTTCATGAATTCGCGAAAAACTACAGGTATGGGAGCATTTATAATTATTAGTTTCTTGACGTTAAGTGGACTCTTGAGGGCTGTTCCCCATGCTACAGCGGCACCCCAATCATGACCAATTAAGTTAAAGCGATCATATCCAAGCGCTTTAGCCAGGCCAACAATATCTTCAATGAGAATTGGATACTGATAATTACGCGCTCCCGAAGGTTTCGAGCTCAAATTGTATCCACGCTGATCAGGCACGATAACTCTGTAGCCGGCCTCTGCCAGAGGACCAATCTGTTTGCGCCACGCCATCCAATGGTCGGGAAAACCGTGTAAAAGAATTACCGGCTCGCCCTTTTCGGGACCTGCCAGAGCTGTGTGCAAGGTAACCCCGTTTGTTTCGATGTTTTTGAACTGGATGTCCATGATTTGGGGATTTTCTCATAAGCTGCGGATTTACGCAAAAGTCTTGCGCAAACTATCTCTACCTTTGCGCACTCCGCCATAGGCACGGGCTTAACGTTTCGGCATACTTTCTTTATCGACACCCCATTTGCGAGGTCCGAGCAATGAGTTCCGCCGCATATTCAGCACCAAGCGATTATCTAACAGACTGTGCAGGTCTTTCCAGCAACGATGGAGCTCTGAAAGTTTCCAGTCCATTTCGAATTCTCGATAATATTACTCCAGCTCAAAATGAGGAAATCTGTGTGTTGAACGGATTTCCAAAGTTGAGCGATATCTTCGACACGTCCGTGTTCAAGCCGGTCCGCGCTGAATCAAAACCAGACTCTAATTCAGAAACCCGCGTTGAAGCGAGCCTTCCTAATGCTCGCGATGCTTTCGAAAATTTCGTTAAAAATGTGGTGCTAAACTTTGACGAGCAAAAAGCATTGTCTATGTTCAATGGCATCGTACGTCAGGTTGCCGATTATGCGCTGAATCCTCACGATATTTCTAATTCTATTCAACGCTTGCTTAAAAGCGCCAAAGAGCCGATTGACTTTAGTAAAATTGCCGCCGTATTGAATCACAGATTGCAAAATTCTGAATTGCATTATGCATCTGTTGCTCTTCAAATCTCCAATAGCCAGGAATTCTTTACTGTTATGTCTCGCGGCGAAACAGTCTTGAAAACGCCTGTTTCTTCCCGCTCCTGAACTTTGATCTGTGAGCCGGATCACGGAACATAGATTGAAATAGTCCGGCCCGGACACATAGATTACAGTTTTCGTCTTAAGTACAGGGCCTGGACGTCAGACGAAAAAACAAAAAGGGTAGGATGCATAGTGAGATTTAGTCAGCTATTTAGTCGAAGGGCTTTGGGAATGCTTGAAACATTTGAGCGGGGTCCGGTCAAAACGTGCGTTATGAGCATTCCTTCAATCGAGCACAAGATCCAGAATGAAAGCATCGCCGCAAGCACCAGTGCAGATTTTGTGGTCCAGAAATAGATACAGGCGAAGAACATTGCATAAGCGACAACCCGCGACAACGTCGAGTGGTATGCAGGAAAGCATCCGTGTTTTCGGACCGAATACACCCAGTGCAAAATCTGGATTATGAGGCCTGTTGCAAACACGCCCGAGCAAGCGGCCATCGCTTGGGGAGTGAAGTTAGCAAAACAAACAAAAACCGCGGCGTATAAAGTCATGTCGGATATGCTGTCTAGTGTTGCGCCAAAATCGGTACACAAGTCGAATTTGCGGGCGATAAAGCCATCTAGCATGTCTGAGACCGCGGCGGCTATAAACAAAGGCAAAAACCAGGTCGGCGATGAGAGCGTATTTGTCAAAGACAAAACTATTATCGCCAGAGCCGCGAAGAGTCGAACACTTGTGATTAGGTTGGGTAAATTTTTCATATCCCAAGCTTACAAGTGTTTAGAACCCTCAGTTTGCTAAATCAACACTTTTAGAATTGTTGAAAATGTCTGGACCGCTAGGCAAACTCAACCGAAGAACTCTCAGGGTATTTTCGCCCATAATGAGTCGTATTTCTTGATCCGAAAAACCCTGATTGATTAATGCTTGCGTTACCGCGACCAAATGAGCAACATCGAATGGCGCAGCACATGCTCCATCGAAGTCGGAGCCTAGGGCTACGTGATCTACTCCAACTAAATTTGAGGTATATCGAATAGCCCGAGCTATGTCAGCTGGATTTCTGCCACCAATGGCTTCTTGCCAGTACCCGATGCCAATGACGCCACCTGTTTTGGCTATATCAATGATTTCCGCATCTGACAAATTTCGGTCTGACTTATGAGTGCCTTTTACCCCTGTATGAGAAACAACAACAGGCTTGGTCGAAATCGCTAGAGCGTCTTTTATTGTCTTGCTGGAGGCGTGTGCTAGATCTACTAGCATCGACTTCGCCTGCATTCTGCGAATCATTTCTTTGCCAAGGTCGCTCAAGCCTCCTCGTTTTTCTCCATGAGATGAACCGCCAATGTCGTTGTCGAAAAAATGCGATGGTGACATCATCCGAATGCCATGATCAAAAAAGACATCTATATTATTGATGTCGCCTTCAAGAGCATGAGCACCTTCGACACCCAGAAATCCTGCTGTTAGTGTTCGATTCCTAGCGCGTCTTTGAAGATATTCGTCTAGCTCTTCAGTGTTTTTAATAATAACGAATTCGCCTTTTGAACGCGCCGCTACTTCGTCTAGCTTTTTAGCTTGATATAGGACTCTCTCTTTTAAACTAAACCAAGCATCAGGTGTCCAATGCTCAACAAGAGAGAGCAGGGTGATCTGATCTATACCTTCAAGCGCACCAGAACGTTTGGGAACTGACGAGACTATGGTAAAAGCTTGCAGTGCTACGTTGCCGTCTTTCAATCTGGGAACGTCTACGTGTCCGCGACTATTTCGCTCGAGCAAATCGCGATCCCACAAAAGCGAGTCACAATGCAAATCTACGATTAAAAGACTTTCGTGTAATTTGCGCGCGCGATCAGTGATTCGTATGTCACCATTGCTAATAGCATTCATTTTCTTGTCGATGTTAGCTGCGACAATGCTTAGACCAATATACGCGGTAATGAGTAAAACCAGCGTTATCAGTAGAATGATTTTTGGTACATGCTTTTTCAAGAAATCAATTCTTTATAAATAGATGGGTCGACATTGCCACCACTTATGACACAGCAGACAGTTTTGCCATGAAAAAAATTTGGCTCACAAAGGAGCGCTCCGATACTCAAGGCGCCTGTTGGTTCGCATTTTAGATTTGCCAGATCAAATAACAGTTTCAGTCCTGTTTTGATGTTTTCTTCGGGCACTTCTATGATACGCTCGATTCCGTTTTGTAGAATTGCCCAGTTCAAGTTGCCGATAGACAAAACGCGGGCACCATCTGCAATTGTTTGTGGTTCTTGTTCGTTTGCCACGATGTGACCTGCTTGCAGTGAGCGCGATGCGTCGTTTGCCATTTTAGGCTCGGCTCCAACCACTTTGATGCGTTTGCCGCATTGTTTTATGCCTTCGATTATCCCCGAAGTCAGTCCTCCACCGCCCACTGGTGCCAGCACGAAATTTATTTCTTGAGCGAGTCCGCAGATTTCACGACCAAGCGAAGCATTGCCTTCAATCACGTGTCTGTCGTTGTACGCGCTTGCTACATAAGCATCGGGATACTCTTTGATCAGTTCTTCCAGACGTGCGCGGCGACTTTTGACTTTAACATCAGTGAGCTCGGCGATGCCACCAAAATTTCTTACAGCATCAACTTTTACTTGTGCAGAGGTGCTTGGCATAACGACAATGCATTTCTTTCCCAGAAGTTGACAGGCATAAGCAAGCGCTTGACCAAAATTGCCAGAAGACTCGGTCAGGATAGTATCTTGTTCGACATGCTTTGCTAAATTGTATCCTGCTCGAAATTTAAAACTGCCTGTGTGCTGGAAGGTTTCACTTGCAAGCACCACATCGCAACCAAGATGTCTGTTTAGTTTGACCGACTTAATTATGGTCGTGGGTCGAATAGCATTTTTCATTAGTCAAGGATAGTTGCTTGATCGTATTTATAAACACCAATAAGCGATGAAGGAATTTTTTTCTCTAACAAATGTACCATTGGCTCAAAATGCTTCCTGGCAAAAGCCAGAGGACCACCTTTGAAGAAACTGGTCCAGTCGCCAATCTGTAGAGTAACTTCCTTAATAGCTAAATCTCTGTTTGCTACCACGCGGACTTTAACTGGAGAATTCTTGCTATTAAGAACAAAAAACTCGTCTTCTTCTGCGACATCAAATTCGGTACCATAGTCGAAATTGATTTTTGACTCGACAAATAGATCTTGATTGAGCAAGGGAGGAATTATTTTTGCAATTAATAAACCTTCGGCCGATACAGTCAAATCCATTTCAGTGCTCTTGCCCGTGGTTATGAGCCTTTTGGGTTCAGTGCCTTTGTGTAAGAGGTTAGCACCATCGCCAAGCTTCAATTCAAAAATGTCATTGCCTGCAATATTGTCATTCAATACTTTTACATCAGAAAGCAATTTGGTCTTTTTTGACCATTTCATTTTCAGAATGTTGGTGGCACGCTTATAGCCGGTAGCAAATTTACCAACGGCTTTCACTTCCTGATTGGCAATTGAATATTTGACCTCAAAGCTGCCCTTGTCGGAATATTCTCGAGCAGTTTTGTAGCGCTCGATTATTTGTGATTTTATATCACTGACCATTCAAAGCGGGAGCGGGCTTGGTATCCACAGGAGTAGTGGTTGTTGGGGCGTTATTGACTGGTGTGTTATTGCTAGAGTTGTTTACAGGCACTATCGTTGACGAGTTGTTGACAGTTCCGCTATTTACTGAATTGTTGTTGACTGTGCCGGTATTCACGGGACTATTGTTTACAGTGCCCGAATTTTCTGGAGGAGTAGGTGCTGGAGACAACGAAGTCGTTTTGGTTTCTACAGTCTTTGTTTCGGCTGCAGGTTTCGATTCAGTTTCGACTACGGTAGTAGTTGTCGAAACTTCCTTCTTTTCATTGAACTTATTGAACATAAATATGGCGCCCAAAACAATAAGAATTACCACAACATAAGTTGTTGCAGTATCGCCAGAATGATCTTCTGCTTTCTGTTCTTCCAACTTTTGTTCTTCTGGATTGTTATTCATACTAAGGCTCCGCCGCCGGGGATATGTCAGAAGTATTTTAACCTATATCCGATAATCTACAAGGACACTCTTTTCTTACGCATTTACTTTTCCCACATTAATCAAAGTGGGAAATTCCCACACTTGTGGTATAATCAGTGTATCGACAGAGGTGGCAATATGGAATGGGTTTACACGGGCAAAGAGTCAGAGCCAGACGGAAAACATCGAGTAAGCCTGGGAGCGGCTATCAAGACTCCTCCTGGCGTTCGTTATCGTGTTTTACAAAACGAGCGAGGGCAAATACTTTTGGATCCAGTTAAATCGGTTCCAGCGGATGAAGCCTGGGTTTTTGAAAATCCTGCCCGCATAGAGTCGATTAAAAGAGGAGTTGCTCAGGCTGAAGCCGGTAAATTGCGAAAGCGCAAGTTAAAGGACTGAGTAAATGTCCTATGAGCTGCTTTTTACCGATGAAGCAAATAGCCAACTAGACAAACACGAAACGAGTAAATCGTTAAAAGTTCAATATAAGGCAGTGATTAAGTCGTTGCGTTATCTAGAAGAAAATCCTCAGCACCCAAGTCTTAATACGCATAAATTCTCGTCTTTGAAAGGTCCGGAAGGATGCGAAGTTTTCGAGGCATACGCTCAAAATAATACGTCGGGTGCTTGGCGTATTTTCTGGAGCTATTATCCAAAGAAAAAAAAGACAGATCTAAAAGGGCTTATAACAATCATTTCGATCACTCCGTACCCATAATCAAGTGTTAAACCGAATCGATAAACTTAAGAATTTTGGTTTTCAACTGGTCGTCAATTACAAAACTGTGCCCTTGTTTGGGGATTTTCTCGAATTGTTTGGGCTCATTGGCTGCTCGATAAATTTGTTCGCCGTGACCGACCTCAATTGTAGTGTCATCGGTACCGTGTACGATAAGAATAGGCTTGTGAAACAGCTTCACTCTGGCAGGATTGTCAAAATCATAGTCGGTCAGCAAGAAGTCAGGATATATATTCATGAAAGGGAAAATCTTTTTCGCTGACGCTTTGAGCGACGTATACGGCGAAAAAAGAATCAACCCAGCACAAGGACTCTCGGAAGCGACAAGAGTCGCCGGCCCAGAACCTAGCGAACTGCCATAGTGAATTATTTTGGCTGGAGCAACTTTAAGCGTATTCACAAGACACTTATAAGCAGAACGTGCATCATCTGCCATTCCTGCAATAGTGGGCGTACCTTCGCTTTTTCCAAAACCGGCATAATCGTAGATAAACAAAGCGTCGTTATCTTGCAGTAAGAAACCGCACATGCCCAGGTGATAATTGTTATTTCCATACTGCCCGTGGTGCACCAGAATGACGTGGTCGCTATTTTCTTTTGGAAGATATATCCCATGCAACAGCTTTTCAGTTTTGTTTTTGAAAAACACTTCTTCAGCTTTGCGGCCGAACCAGTTTGAATTGAATTCATTTGTTTTCACTGGTTTGAACAGTACTTTGACGTTATAGAAATCGCGATTAATCACTGGCGAATAAGTCAGATAAAGGATGATGATAAAGCAAGCTGCACCAAATGCCGCCAGGCGAAAATAGAATGTGCGTGATTTTGCTTTCCAGAGGATCTCAGTGCCGCTCGCTGTTTCGTTTTGCATGCCGTGATCGTATCGACTCAGAGTCATACCCGCTAGTCTAAAGCCAACAGTTAATTAAGTGTTTCATGTAATTCTGTATAAACTGGCATATATACCGTCAATTGTATCAATCACCGGAGGCATCTCGAATGCGTAAGAAGTATGGCGTACTAGCAGCAATGGCATTGAGTCTGACATTGTTGAATGCAATGCCGCCTGCATTAGCTGAGACGCTTTTAGGTGACGGAACTGGGGGAACGAGCCTTCAGGGTCCTCCAGGATTTGGACTGGCGGGCGGATTGGGTGCCACCGCCATTGGTACCGGAACACTTGCTGGTGGTGTCGGTGCAACAGCGGTAGGTAATGGGAACGCTGCTGGTGGCATCGGTGCAACTTCACTGGGTAATGGAAACGCGGCGGGAGGTCTTGGAGCAACGGCGGTTGGTAACGGAAACGCCGCAGGCGGTTTAAATGCCACCGCAATGGGCAATGGAAACGCTGCTGGTGTTTCAGCTAACGTCACTGCAGTAGGTTCTGGAAACTCTGTGTCGAACGACAGAGCCGCAGCATTCGGTTCAGGAAACAGTGCATCTGGAGTAAACAGTTCGGCACTTGGAGCACAAAACACCGCGTCGGGCACGGGTAGTACTGCAGTTGGTACTAATAATACGGCGTCGGGTCTGAGTAGCGTGGCAATAGGTTCTGGTTCTCAAGCGACCGGTGACAATTCATTTGCAGGAGGAAGTAACGCCCTGGCTGCACTGAATGCCACTGCTCTTGGTAATGGATCTAGTGCCGCAGCAAACGGCGCCGCCTTTGGTAATGGTGCCACTGCGGCCGCGAACGGAACCGCTTTGGGTAATGGTGCTACAAGTGGTGCGCTTGGAACAGCTATAGGAAATAATGCCAATGCCACCGGTGATGGTGTTGCAATTGGGGCTGGATCAAGCGCTGGTGCTAATGGAGCCGCAATTGGACCTGGCTCGGTCGCTGCTGCAAATACCGTATCTGTTGGGACAGCTGGAGGTGAGCGCCGCATTACCAATGTTGCCGCAGGTGTCGCCCCCACAGATGCTGTAAACGTAAGTCAGCTTACAGGCACAGTCACCAATATATTCAACAACAATCAGCAAATACTGACTGATGCGAACAACTATACAGATAATCGCTTCAATCAAGCAAACGCATACACCGATCAGCGCGTCACTCAATCTATCAATTACACAAACGCTGTCGGGAGAAATCTTCAGCGGGACATTAACAATGTTCAGCGCGGAGCCAATCAAGGTGTTGCAGCAGCTGTGGCAATGCTCACAACTATTCGCATTCCTGACCCAGGCAAATCGACAGTCAATATTGGCGGTGGATATTATGGTGGTCAAGCAGCAGCTGCATTTTCTATGGCGCACCGCTCTCGCGGCGGGAAGCTGCAAGCTGTGATGGCTATAGGCGTTCCTGTAAGCATTACCAGTGGTCAGAATATCGCTGCTGGTGGCGCAATCGGATGGCAATTCTAGTCATCTTAAATTGCGCACAAACCTGTGCAAATCAGTTAAAAGTTCGTTGGACAGGTAGATCCCATGACCCTGTCCTTCCAGTCTATAAAACGTTTTGGGTTGGTGAGCGGCTTCAAAAATCTTATCTGCGTGCGATACCGGGATTACGAAATCGCAATCACCATGAACCATGAATAGTGGCGCCTTCATTTTTTTGACACATGCTGCTGAATCGAAATCATAGTCTGTAAGTAAAAAGTCCGGATAAATATTCAGGATCGGAAAAATATTCCGGGACGTTTCTTTTAGTGTTGTATACGGTGAAAATAGAATTAAGCCTCCGCAAGTTTTTTCTGATGCGACTAAAGCAGCAGGACCGGACCCTAGTGAAATTCCAAAATGGACAATTCGTTTTGGATCGATCTTCAATTTTTGAACTAAACAATCATAAGCCGAACGTGCGTCATCAGCCATTCCTCGAATTGTTGGGCTTCCTTCACTTTTGCCAAAACCTGCATAATCGTATATGAACAATCCATCCTGTGGCTGCAATAGAAATTTGAAATTGGCCAGATGAAAGGCCGCGTTGCCATATTGACCATGGTGAATTAGCACTACTCGGTCATTCTTTTCGCTGGGTAAATAAATGCCCTGCAAACTCTTTCCATCTTTGTTTTTGAAAAAGACTTCTTGAGCATCTCGATCGTGCCATCGGTTATTGAATTTGTTTTCTTTTACCGGTAAGAAGAGCAAGTTAGTATTATAAAAATTGCTACTAACAACCGGTGCCATAGCAAGATAAATAGAAAGCGTGGCCAACAGATACAAATAGGTTAACTCACGCCTTACTCGATAATTCGATTTGATAGGCGCGACTACTTCAGCCTGCGGTGTCTTTGTCTTTTGCGTGTTCTGCATATTTTGCGATGTTACCAACCAACGCTTGAGTCTCCCAGGTAGGCGCAAACACTTAATTAAGTGTTTGTTTGGGCGCCTGTCTGCCATTGCGAACAGAATCACACTTTAGGCTGGATCAATAATCACCCCGACTGAAACCCTTGAGGAGGATTTAATTCGGCACTGGATGCCTCATGATGAAAGGGTCGAGGCAACCCAGACCAGACCAGACAGGAGTAAATCCTAGTGGAGGACGAAATGATCGCAACTTCTTTTGCGCCCATAGCGCAGGCACCTCTGTTCATGCCGCTCAAGTCTCAGGAGGTCTCTTTGGATGAGTTGGTCGGCGTTTCTGCAAACGTTGTTCAGGAGCTGGGATTTATGATCCGCTCTGCTCGCTCGTCAGAATTTCTCAAATTAGAATCTATGCGCCGTAAGCTCGATTCATGCATCAACTCAGACGCAAAGTGTGTTTGCAAAAAATGTATAGGTCAAGACTAGCCGCACTATTCGAACCCGGTCCCATGTAGTTGACAATACCGTAAAATAACGGACTTCTTCCCTTCGGCGGACCTAAAATGACTCTTGCTATTCTTATCATTACCTTACTTGTGGTACTCGCCATCGTTGGGCAGGTTCTCACTCACAAAGTCGTTACAGCTGACAAACTCGAGTTGAGTCAGGGAATGATCGAAGCCATGCTAGGCGTAGTAGGTACACTGTTCTCTCTATTGCTTGGTTTGCTTGTAGCCAATGCCATCGAGACTTATCACGAAATCAACGTGCAGGTTTCGGCCGAGGCGAATTCACTCGCCAATATTTATAGACTTTCAGAAGGTCTTCCAAGCGCAGATCAATTGCAGATTCGCGATCTCTGTTCCGACTACAATCATTGTGTAATAAACACCGAATGGCCACTCATGGGTAAAATGGAAATGGCGCCGCACTGCTGGAAAGTGTATGGAAACTTGTGGTCCGCTTGCGTGAAACTCAAACCGCAGACAGAGCAAGAATCCAATCTGCAAGCTTCAATGCTAGACGCGGCTAAAATATTGGGCGAAACAAGACGTGCTCGCAGTGTCGTTTGTCAGACTGAAATTTCACCCATACTCTGGACAGCGATTTTCTTCGGCTCAATCATCACCATTACATTTACCTATTTCTTCACTTCTAAAATGGGCGGTTGGCATACACTTTTAACCGCGCTAATTGCTATAAGTTTGGGCTTGAATATTTGGCTTCTGGCCGCTTACAGCCTGCCTTTCAGTAGCGAACTCAAAATCAAACCACTGATATTCCAGGTATTAGAAGATCAGGTCTTTCATAAAAAGCCCGAACCTGCCGTTAAATAATTAAACCCTAGCGTGAACCTATTTGCCAAGAACGTGTTTCAATGCTTCTTCGAGTTTTGGATACAGAAACTTGTAACCACTGTCTTTTAGTTTCACTGGCTCGACCCGGCAACTTGCAAGCATTGTCTCTTCCGCCATTTCACCAAAGGCTAATTTGAGAGCAATTTCTGGCACTGGAAAAATAGTTGGTCTACGCAATACATTGCCTAGCGATTTAGTGAACTCGCTATTCGTGCAAGACTCAGGAGATGTAGCGTTGACGGCTCCACTGATTTCTTTGGTGCAGAGGCAATGATAAATTGCAGAAACCAGGTCGTCGATTGAAATCCAGCTCATATACTGATTTCCCGAGCCAATAGGTCCGCCACCGCCAAACTGGAATGGAGGCAGAATTTTTTGCAGCATGCCACCACTTGGAGTGAGCACCACTCCGATTCTAAGCATAACTGGTCGAATATTCTTTTGTGTCACTCGCGCAGCTTCGAATTCCCATTTGGCGCAAAGGTCAGCTAGAAAACCTTTTCCGATATCGCTATCTTCGGTGAGAATCTCGTTGTCTCTGTTACCATAAAACCCGATTGCAGATGCACAGACAAATACGGAAGGGGGCTTTTCCAGCTTGAGCAAGGCGTCAACGAGCAGACGCGTCGAATTGATTCGACTCTCAACTAATCTGCGCTTCTTGTCGTTTGTCCACATGGCATCAGCAATGTTTTCACCAGCCAGGTGAATCACCGCATCAAATCCCTCCAGATCGCTTGAATTGATCTGTTCTTTCTCTGGATTCCAGGTGAGATTGCTATGTTTGCTAGATTCTGGTCGAGTCAGGGTATAAACGTCATGTCCTTGAGTTTGCAAGAATGGCACGAGATTTGTTCCCACAAGACCAGATGAGCCTGTGACCAGAATTTTCATGGGCTTCACGTTGCTGTGTTTGCAAAATACGTCGATGTCGTTTTTGGTCATCTCGTGTCTATATTGGAACATTCGCTCCAGCTTGTCCTTAATAAAAGTATCACTGAATATAGTGGCAACATCGAACGGCAATTCATACTGAATGCTGTCAGTCAAAAGACACCCGTCATTGGTCTTTTCAAAAATGTGTTTGTGTTTCCAGAACTTGAAGGGTCCACGTACTTGTACATCGGTAAATTCTTTGCCCGGTTGCACATCGCGATGTTCTGCTAGCCAGTTGACTTTTGTCGGTCCCGCGTCAATTTCAAGACTGACTCTAGATCCATTTTCTATGGTCGGGTCTTTGCACTTCATTCGCACATGTTCCCAGGGCGGCGTCAAGCGCGCGAAGGCGCCTTCACGCATGTGCCAGTCGTACAGCGTTTGCACGCTTGCAGGAATTGTGGTCCTTCTTATAAAAGTTCGTTTCATAGGTATTTTTTTGAAAATGACTGGGTCGGTATGACTCAATAATCCTTTAGGAATATGAACAAGCAGTGAACCTATAGATTCAGCAAAACGAATTTTACATATTGATATATGGTGATATGGTAGAATGACGATATGTTGAAATATGTACTAACCCGCTTTAAGGAACTGAGATCAAACGTCGTTTCAGATGTCCTGGGAGGAATAATGACCACTGTTGTGGCGCTTCCTGTCGCAATGGCGTTTGGTGTTGCCTCAGGCTTAGGAGCTGCAGCTGGTCTTTATGGAGCTATGTCATGTGGTCTTTTGGCAGGAGTATTTGGCGGTACGCGTGGACAGCAATCTGGACCGACAGGACCAATTGCTGTAGTAATTGCTTCATTACTAGCTGCCCATCCAGACAAACTCTATCTAGTTTTTGCTGCAACCATAATGGCAGGTGCTCTTCAAATTGTTTTTGGTCGGTTGAGATGGGGTGATTGGATCAAGTTAGTGCCATATCCTGTCATATCTGGCTTTATGACAGGGATAGCACTAATCATAATCATTATTCATATAAATCCATTTTTTGGGATTCCTGGCAGTAAACAAATTCTGAGCAGTTTGCATAGTTTCGCTGGCATTCCTAATTCATATAATTCAGCTGCTCTGCTAATTAGTCTTTGTACTGTCATATTGATTTATGGTTTAAAGTTTTTATCAAAAAAAATACCAGCATCGCTTGTGGCACTCATCGCAGCGACCTTAGCCTGTTCGTTGCTGAAGCTGGATGTTCCAAGAATAGGGGAAATACCGTCTCAATTACCGGTTTTAACTTTGCCACCAATCGCGATAAATGAAATGTCTATTGTATTGAGTGGTGCGATTACGATTGCAGTTTTAGGCTCTATAGACTCACTGCTGACCTCTTTGATAGCTGAAAAAATGCTCAATACAAAACATAACAGTAATCAGGAATTGATCGGACAAGGTCTGGGAAATATTCTAACAGGACTTCTGGGAGGGCTTGCTGGTGCCGGTTCCACTACACGTACACTTGCCAACATAGACGCCGGAGGTCGCACCGCTTTTAGTGCGATCATTTATTCTTGCCTTGTGATCTTAGTCATTACGACATTAGGACCGTACGCTGCTCAGATTCCACTTTCTGCATTAGCTGCAATCTTAATCATTCTAGGAATAGGTATTGTAGACTGGCGAATGATCAGGCATTTAAGGCGGGCACCACGCTCAGATGTTTTAGTGATGATTGTAGTGCTCGTGATGACAGTATTTTTCGATTTGATTTCTGCTGTAGTGGTCGGTACCTTGTTGGCATGTTTTCTTCATATCAAGAAATTGTCCGAAGCGAGACTTTCACAACATGGTCACGTGGACAATGGCGTGTATGTTTATTCGTTTCACGGTCCTGTCATTTTCGCTGAGGTAAATACGCTCAATGATGCTCATGAAAATTTTAGTCAAGCTGACCAAGTCATTTTCGACTTCGAAAAGGCGGCATTTATCGATCAAAGCTGTGCCTATTATCTGAACGATTTAATAAAACAGCTGAAAGATGCGGGTAAAACCGTTCAAACTATTCGAATGAGTGATTCAGTCCGAAACGAACTAGTATCGATGCATTGCGATGCTATTTTGCAATCTGAAATTTTTGAGGAAGATCACTCATTTGATAAAGTTTCGGCCCTCATGCTTCAGTTGAATGCAAGAAGCATCTGATCCAAAAGGTTTTGCCTTTAGTATCGCAAAAGCATCGCCTGTCCGCCCCATTTCTCAAGCGTATTCTTTGTTACGAACTCTACGCTTCCATGTTTAGCCAGCATTTCTCTTGCAATTTCGTGCAAGGCAGAAAATTCCAAGAGACCAGTGCTGTCCCAAGCTGGAGTTTCGAGCAAGAGTTTGGCTGCGCGTCCTTCAACTACACATGCGATCATTTCGTCGTTACCAGTAACCAGCTTGTGAGCGCTTGCAGCCTCATTGCATTTGGAAAGCCATTCTTTGGTATTGTTTGCTTGAATCAACTCAGCTATTTTGGCACCATATTCTGTTTGGAAACTGCCACCAGATGCGTGAACCACTTCTTCGACCACGGCTGCGCATTGAAGCGAAGACTTTTTGAAGTCTTCTTCTGTAGCTGCAATAAGCGAGTTTCCAACTAGCACTGCCGGTGATTTTGCTTTAGCGCAAAGAGCCGAGATTGCATCTAAGAGTTCTTTGGTCCATTTGACGTCATGTTCGCCTTTATGCGATTTTCCGTCTTTGTCTGCATGGGTAGAATCTTTGTGTTTGTAGACTTTGCAGACTTGCTCTAGCTCAGGCGATGCTTCCATCGCTTCTAAATGGTCGCCTTGTCCTTTAAATACTTGTACGGCTCTTGGCTCGAAAACGAAAAGCGCATAGGGTTTAGACTGTTGCTCGGCATAAAGACTTTCAAGAGCAGAGAAGTATTCGCCTTTGTATTGTCTTTCTGGCAAGTATGTGTAATACAGGGTGGTTGTGGCATGCTCAGGAGAAACAAAGATGCCGAATGATTTAGCACCACTATGAAGATCTAGTTTCTCGATTTCTTGGTCCACTTTTTTGATCAAATCTTCGGTGAGCGAAGACTGAAGCGAAGCGTTTTTAATTACTTCATGACACTTGCTGCGCATGTGACCTGCGTCGTGCAATTGTTTTTCCGAGCCCGAATGAACTCTGAAGAAAAACGAAAACGCTGGCGCCTTTTGCTTTTCAGTCAAAAAGGAATTGTCTTTAGAAAGTGTCAGTGTCATGGATTTACCTCTTGGTGATGACTCATCCTTTTGGACGAGGGCGTTACTTCTTTTTCAATGTGTTATCGATGAGCCCAAGGGCATGCTCTGTGTCTTTCAGGTTGGCTCTAGTTCTTTGGATTTCCATTTCTAATTGAGCAATTTGCTTAGCTTTACGCTCGATATCGGTCTCCAAATCGCCTCTTTGCTTGACCAGAGAATCCCTTGAATATTTCAGTTCGGCTTCAACTTGCGGATCGAATGCTTTAGATGGCAGTAAAACGGTGATGCATACTGCTATTACAAGCACCAGGGCAACCCAAACAATAGTCGAAATCTTCATTTCCTTAACCCCTCTGGAGTAAGCGACCATACTTTACCCGTGTGCGGGCGCATTTCCATCAGCCGGAAGGAGGAAATCGAGACTACTATTTATGTTTTACTTCTCGGTTAGCTGCCGATCGATCAGACGATTTCCCGGATAATTCATTTAATTGCGTTACTACACTTTGAAATGTCTGAATGTAACTACGTTCTGCTAACTTAGCCAAATAAGCTAACCCCATTATCGCTATTGAAATGATAGCGATGGCAATAATCGCAGAAGTAAGCAGCTGTTTATGCCACTTGCGCCGTTCTTCCGGAGATAAAAGCTGTTCGTCCTCGTTCACGGCTTTTGTCTGCCACCAGGATAAAGTTTGTTAGAAAGCGTTTTAGGTTTTTCGTTACTAGCCTGTATAAAGTAATAGAGCATGTTCACACAAACCAAAGCTGCTGCTGCGAAGATGAACATAGATCGAATTTGCTTTCTGTCGATTTGCATCCCTTTTTTCATGGACTTAATACTCCCTGGGCGATGTATAGAACGTAGACTAGTGTGACCAAGGCATCGATTAATCCCACGATAAAAACTTTTGTTTTCATGCTTCTTTCTGTTTTCTTAAACACCCAAATTGAAACGAGCAGGGTTGAAACTGGCAATAAAAAATAAAAACGAATCGATGTTTTGCGTAATTCCTCCGGCATTTCTGTAAATTTATTTGGTATCAAGGTATAAAATGCCGTAAGAAAGCCAAAAATAGCAATAAAAGGAAGTATTGGCTTTGGCATCGAAATTTTTAATGCCAATCCAATTACCAGGCATTTTACGATTGCGCAGGAAATGATTAGTAGTATTGGATCTACGTCGAACATCACTCTGACTTGTTTTTATCATTGCCAGACGCACTCGTGGATTCTTTATTTAGATCATCAAGCATCTTGTTCATCTGAGGAACGTACTTTCTGTATCCTATGTCCATCTGTTCACTTCGCTGCGGAGCCAGTCTTAGCAGTTCTGACTTTTTCCATGGCGTTTCGTATCTTATCCAGCGATTCGCGCATGGTTGGCGTATCGTCGAGGCGGATACATTCATCATAAATCTTCTTAGCTTCCGCATCGCGTCCAGCACCAGTGTATGCACAATATACTGTAAAAACCATAGGCGGGAACGGATCAAAATCTTTGGCAAATTGAGTATCTGGACGAGGGTTCTTCAACTCTGCGGCCTTCTTGTGATATTCTCGAATTAATTCTATAGGCTTAGGATATAGATAATCGGCTGCGTCGGCAAAGCGTTGGGCGGCGAAAAGCGGAGTTTCAAGGTAAGATCCAAGTTCGATGATTTTCTGACTTTGAGCTGCATCCTTCTTGGCTTTGTCAAACCAGGCAAGAGTGCTTTTATTATCATCGAGCATAACGTTCAAACTGAGCCATTCTGCGCGGTTATTATCCTTCTCGGCTTTATCCCTTAAAGCAATCCATTCACCCTTCGCTTCTGGAAATTTGAGCAATAACTGCCTAACTTCAAATGGAATCATTTTCTGACGCAGCTCACCCACGACTGGCGCGTCATTGCTTACATTTTTCCAGAGCCATAGATATTCCTCGTGCGCTTCGGTATATTTCTTTTCTACCATTAGCTTGTGTGCTTTGGAGACGCGCTCAAAAACGCTTCCATCGCTCGTTTGCCTGGATTCTTTATTTACTTGCTCGGCACTCTTTCCGCTTTTGGCACCATTCAACCATTGCAATAATTCATCGGGACTTTGATAACCAGATTCACGCGTGAATTCTTTGCCACCACCATCAGGTCTAAATAACACTATAGTCGGCATCGAATCGATGTTTAGCTCAGATGTAGTTGCAGCGTCCTTGTCTACATCGACCTGAATTGCAATTGCATTTTGTTTGATCCATTCATTGACTTTCGAGTCGACCCAGGTGTCCTTCTCCATCTTCTTGCAGGGCGGGCACCATGTTGCCATAAAATCCACGATTAGAATCTTTCCTTCTTTCTGTGCCTGTTCTTTAGCTTGCTTATAGGATAGATTGGAAAAAGCATCTGCATGTGCGAACGCGCTTGAAATGCTCATCGTTATACCTAATGTAAGCAGAACGGATAATACTAATCTACTATTTATTTTGTTGTTCATCATTTTCAATTTCTCGCTCTCTTGCTTGATGCTCTGCTTTTATTTGGATGTAATAATCGTCAATTCTTTGACGCTTTTGTTCAAGTATTTCTGGCTTGGAAGAATCTTTCTTCTTGAGTTGATTCAGACATTCTTTTTGAGCTTTTACTAAAGCTAATTCGATTTCGAGGTTCTCGATATGATCTTCGTTTCCATTGCTTTGCTCAAGAACTGAAAGCATTTCTTCCTTTTCTTGCTTTTTTAAATCGATAATAGCTATTTTTTCTTTTGATTCTTTCCTGGTCAATTGTCCAGTTTTGAACGATTGCTGCAGTTTCTTCTTTTGATTTTCCAATTGCTCGATTTCTTTTTGCAGTTGAATTGATTTTGGAATTCGCTCCCCTGAAACTCTCATGAAACGTATAAGGGGCTCCATTGTCAATCCTGGTACAAGAAGCGTAAAGAGTGCCACTCCAAATGTGGTGACTACAAGCAACTCGCGCTGGGGAAAATTAGCCGGCAAGCTTAAAGCCATAGCCATACACAATGAGCCTCTCAGTCCTCCCCAGAAAAGAAGATTTTGCCACTTTGTGGGGATTGGATATTGCTTGTTTTGAGACAGCGCGCTCAGTGTATAAACGACTACAGCTCGTGCAATTAAGATAGCAACAATTCCGGCCAGAATGTAGGGAGAGTATTTAACTAGAAGCGAGAACTTTATCTGCATTCCAATGAGTAGAAATACAAGTGATTCAGCTATAAATGCAGCATATTCCCAGAATGCATCAACCGCTAGGCGAGTTGTGGCAGACATGCTATTTCTGCTGCCAAAATTACCCATTATGAATCCTGCCACCAGAACCGATATTACAGATGAGACTTTAAATTGCTCGGCTAAAATATACGATCCGTAAGCAACAAGGACAGTAAGGGTAGTTTCGAGCAGGTGGTCATCGAAATATTCGGTTAATTTAGAGGCAATAAACCCTACTGCGGCGCCTAAGACCATGCCACCAAATGTGATGAAAATGAAGTCTACTGCGATTTTATCAAAGGACAGATCTCCGCCTATCAATATTGATGCGAGCAACACGCGAAATAGAGCTACGGCTGTTCCATCGTTCAACAGGCTTTCGCCCTCTAAAATAGTGTGCAAGCGACGATTAACTTTTAGTCTTTTAAAGAGCGACAAGACCGATATCGGGTCGGTAGCAGAAATCATGGCACCAAACAGAAGTCCTACTTTTAGATCGATTCCTGTAAGTGCGTGCAGAACCATACCCACAACGGCTGTTGATACCATTACTCCAAGAGTAGCAAGCAGTGTCACTGGTTTGAGGCTGGTTTTAAGCCACTCTAGCTGCAAATTCCAGGAGGCTTCAAATAGTAGGGCGGGAAGAAATATTAGAAGGATCAGCTCGGGAGTCATGATCACAACAGGCAGACAATGAAAAATGCCTATTATCAATCCGACTATTACAAGTGCGATTGAGTAAGGCAGCTTAATCCACTTTGTGACTATCGCTACGAACGATGACAAAATGAGCATCGTGAAAAGCAGGTAGATATTTAGATTCTCTGTTTCCACTTATGCTTGCCCTCAGGGCGTTTGGCTAGTTCGAAAGGAGTAGTATAGCATTTGCGATAACATATACTATGCAAATGGCTATGGCATCTCCTGCAAGGAAGAGAAACTTTTTCTCGGATCTGTAAGTAAGTCCAATTACTACAATTGCTAGGGCTAACATGGCGCAAATAGCTGTAGATGAATTGACAGCCGGAACGGACCTCAAAAGCGGCGCTTTTAGATAGCAAAAATCTGCTATTGCTAGAATTGCTACGTTGAAAAGATTGCTTCCAAGCAGATTAGCAACTGCCATATCGTATGAGCCAAGACGAGCTGCAGTCATGGAAACAGTAATTTCTGGCAAGGAGGTGGTTATGGCGATAAAAGACGAGCCTACGAAGCTTTCGCCCCAACCAGTTTGTTTTGCGATTTGTTCAGCCAATTCAGGTAAGAAACAAGCCGCAAAAACAATTATGATTGAATTGATGACAAAAAAGATTATCGACTTTCGTAAGGTTGACGGTGTATTTTCGCTCGCTTCGCCTAACTCTCCTGTTACTTCTTGGATTCGAACTTTTTCGTAATCGTAAATAAGGCGCATAGCCAGCAGGTACACAATTAAAAAGATAAAGCTAATTGGATCTACCGTGGTGAAGCTAACTAGAGGAAAATATTTTCCAAAGCCAATATCTATTGCAGCAAAACCGAGCAAAACAATGCCAAATCCGCAGGATAACATGTGCCCATCATGCACCATATGCGATACTGGACGATTGCGTGAATAAAGATCGAGTACTGCAATCATCATCATGTTGAACATGCAGCTACCTATAGTTCCGCTTACTGCCATATCGGGCAGGTCATTCAGGGTGACCGCGCTAATGCTCGTAATAAGCTCTGGTAAGGAAGTGACAGTGGCAAGAAGAACTAGCCCGACCCAGCTTTTGCCAAGCCCGGTTTTATCTGCAATGACATCGCCATAAATGCTCAAACGACTGCCGCAAAAAAGAATAATTGCCGCGCAAACGAAAAATTCAATCCAGACAGTCATGGACTGATCTTATCCTCTTGAAAATAGTGCTTGAACCACGTCAGACTGCAAAATGATTCCTTTAAACTTATCGCCATGCACAACTGGTAGCCAGCTATATTTATATCGACTGAATAAGAACATCAATTCTTCTAGCGTATCAAACGGGCTGACTACCAGAGGTTGTTTCAGCATGATATCCGATACTTTTAGCTCAGTAATCGATTCTTTGTTTTTTAGTGAGGCCAGATCTGTCTGGCGAAGTATGCCAACGAAGATTTTCTCGTCGAATACGGGATAATCTTTCTGACCATTGGCGCTGAGAGTTGGCAATAAATCCTTGATAAATGCATTGCTTCGAACAAAGTCATTATTTTTACGCATAATATCTTTGACCGTTAGTTCGCGCAATTTCTCATCTCGATCGCCGTGTAAATGTATCCCATTCCAACGCATAAGATGTTCGTATAATCCGTCTCTGAAAACCAAATCGCCTACAGTCGAGCTTATGACCGAGGTTATCATGAGTGGTGTTAAAAGAGTGAAATTAGCTGTCATCTCGAAAGTAATTACAATTGCAGTAAGCGGAGTGCGTGTGACACCAGCCACGAAAGCGCCCATTCCTACTAAGGCGAAACTGTTCATCAAAAGTCCGCCACCGCATAAGTGTTCGAGATAGCCAACAAGAAATCCTATTGCAGAGCCTAAAGTAAGCGAAGGAGCAAATAAACCTCCAGGAGCACCCGAGCCATAGGCGACTACCGTTAGAATGAAGAAAATAGGAAAAGCCAATAAAGCTGTCGTCCAGTCAGTAGCACCAGATGAAAGCAATATGCGCATTCCGGCATAATTGTGGAAAGCCGCAGGCAATAAAGATATTAATAGTCCTGACAGAAGTCCGGCAATTGCCACCTTAAATGAGGTCGGCACTTTTTTAAGGTCTCTGTTTATCTTCAACGTTTTCAAAATACAGACGTTGAAAAATGCCCCTAGCAAGCCGCATAGAATACCAAGCAAAATATAAAATGGAATATCTTGAGGCGCAAAGTGAATTTGAGATGCAATCGGCTCAATATCATGGCGGAGATGGGGACTATTGAACAAGTTTAGAACTAAACATGCCATCGAGCATGATACTACTGACAAAAGAATGGTCGAATAACGAACTTCTCTTAAAAGCTCTTCGAGCACAAACACTACACCAGCTAAAGGCGCGTTAAAGGCTGCAGTCAAGCCTGCTGCAGCACCAGCAGCTATCAATTGTCTTTTATATTCACGCGCACGTGACATACGTGCCGTGAGTGGTGCGGCAAGAGAGGCTCCTAGCTGTACTGTGGGACCTTCTCTTCCCAAGAAAAATCCAGTGCCAAGTGCAATTGTGCCACCAATTAATTTTACTAATGCTACTCTAAAATCTAGAGCAATAATTATTCGATCTAGTCTTGCGCGTACCTGAGGGATCCCACTTCCAGAAGCCTCAGGAGCCAATATTTCAACCATTAAGCCTGCTACGAATCCACCAAATAATCCAAGTGCAGGCAAAATCAAATAAGGTGGCGCTACATTTGAAATGGTCATACGAAGTGAGCCAAGCCAACTAACACCAAATGAAAGCATCTCGGCAGAGAGCCCAGCTATTATCCCAATCAAGCCAGCCTCAAGGACGGGAATTGTATTTCCGGACTTGAGAATTTTCATGACTGGATAATAGCAGAAATCCAGGCTTTTAGCGGCTTTTCAAGAAGGTCTTTAGTTGTAGTCGCTAATTTCCTTTATTCTTTTCGTCCCAGATTTTTGGCTCCCACAACTCGACTTTGTTGCCATCGGGGTCTATGACCCATAAAAATTTTCCATTCTCGTGTGATTCAGGACCTTTTTCAATTTTGGTGCCATTCGCCTTGAGTTGAGCAATCAACCCATCCATATTGTCGATACGGTAATTGATCATAAAATTAGACTTGCTTGGCTCAAAATGATCCGTCTTTGCATCGTGCACGTGCCAGGCGGTACCACCGCCATCTTCTGCTGTGTCTTCTTTCCAGCGAAGAATTGCACCACCCCAGGGTTCGAGTTTCATGCCGAGGTTCTTTTCGTACCAATCTGCAAGCGCTTTAGGATCGCCCTTGGCTTTGAAGAAGACGCCACCAATACCAGTTACTTTTGCTTTTGTCACTTTTTCTCCTTCTGCCATCACGGTAGGAATTGAGCTACTTAAAGTTATGGTTATAAGTGCTAGATACAGAATTATTTTTTTCATTTTGCCTTTGTCGTTGTTGAGGTCTTGCGGCTCGAATCGAATCTGAAGTTTTGTTCTGCAGTACGAGTCATCACCTGCTTGCGCAATTCTTCGGTAGATTGTTTGGCAAGTTCCATTTCTTTTTGAGCCAGTTCTTTCTTGCCTTGAATGCTATAGATTTTCGCCCTGTTTTTTCGTGCTTCAGGATAATTCGGATATATCTCCAGACATTTATCAAGATCTGCAAGCGCGCTTGAGAACTCGTTTTTCTTGATATTGGCATACGCTCTATTGCAATATAAATTGGCCTCAATATATTTTGCTTGCTCAGATTCCCCGATCTCTTTTCGCTGAGAAGAGTATAGTTGGATGCTCGCGGTAAAAAGCTTTATGGCACCATCGTAATTACCCTTTTGCAGTTCGATTTTACCCTGACGTCCTGGACCGATGAAAGGAAACCGCTCAATCGCATCTGCCTTAAGCTCTGCCAACGGATCATTAAAATGAGTTCTGGCTTTTCTATCTAATTCGATAAACTTGGGGTCGAGCTTATTGACCATCGCAAGATCGGCATCGGCTTTGGCTGTCGCTTTCATCTTTTTATATAACCGCGATCTGAAAAGGTAAGCTTCAGGACCTTTGGGATTCAGTTTGATCGCCGTCGTGTAATCCATCAAAGCTTCCGGAAATTTATTCTTTTTCTCGAATCTGCAACCTCTGACTATGTAGTCGTCGGAGCGGGGCCTGGTTTTAATGCGATTTTCAATATCGAAATGGTCGAAGTATGGACTGTCCGATGGAATGTAAATCGTCTTCATCACCGGCTTTCGGTCAGCTGCACTGACAGGTAAGACAAAAGAGCTAATAAGCACGGCAGTGAGGAGTATCAAAGGTTTCCGGTTTTTTGTCGGTATTAAGACCATGGTTTGTACCGGTTCTGGGATAATATGGTGCCAGCTATCTTATCTTCTTGGAAACCTGATTTATGCCACATACCGACAATCATGAGCACTATCGCGAGCATAAGCACGGTCACGAGCATAAGCATGACCACAAGCGCGAGCCCTGGGATTTCAAGAAAGTCCAGGACTATGTCGACCGCTTTGACGCTCCCGACCGCGACAATTGGCAAATGCCCGAGACTGTTTTCGACGCACTAGATCTAAAAGACGGCAGCAAGCTCGCTGATTTTGGAGCAGGAACTGGATATTTCACAGTGCGCGCGGCCAAAAGAGTCGGCTCAGGAATTGTCTATGCTGTCGACTCAGAGCCAGAGATGCTCAAATATTTAACCGATAGAGCCGAGCAAGCTGGACTGAAAAATATAGTACCTTGCTTAATTGACCCAGATGCATTAACGCTTCCCGAGCCTGTCGATGCAATTTTGATTGTGAATACTTACCATCACATCGACGATAGAATCGAATATCTTTCCAAGGTCAAACAGTGGTTGCGACCTGGTGGCAAAATCGCAGTGTTGGAAGGAAAGGCTGGCTCACCAATTGAGCCACCAGAACAGTTTTTGATGAGCGCTGATCAAGTTGCGCATGAATTCAAGCAAGCAGGATTTGAGATTCTTATCGACAAAGATTTGCCGTATCAGTCGATGCAGGTCTTTGCACGATACAAAATAGATGCGTTTCGTCCTGAGCATCAAAAGGGCGTAGAACAGCTCGTGTTGCCAATTCAACAAATTGAATTCGGTGTTCCAGTAACGCTAGAAGGACAGCCCGACCTGGTTAATATCAAAGGAACCTTTCAACATGGTGTCGGAAACTTTTGGGTAGCATTTGCTGATGGCAAGGTCGTTGGATCAGTCGGTATCGTTGATATTGCGAATAATCAGGTGGCGCTCAAAAAGATGTTTGTTCATGCAGATTATCGCGGAAAGGAACTTGGCGTTGCATCTGCTTTGCTGAATACTGTTTTTGATTGGTGCGCGCAACATTCGATTCGCGAAATTTATTTAGGCACCGTCGACATTCTCAGAGCCGCGCATAGATTTTATGAGAAGAATGGATTCGTAGAAGTCGCGAAGAGTGATTTGCCAGAACAGTTTCCAGTGGTGGCAGTTGATACGAAGTTTTATCGAGCTTTTTTGCCTAGCTCAGACAACTGATTTAGCTGATTCACCACTTGAGGGAATTGGACGTATTGCCAATGCCAAAATCCGAAATAGATCAAACCTAAAATTATGGCTACCAGAGCGATGCTGCTAAGCAAAGTAGATCTGATTAAACCGCCAATGATACCCCTCTGGCTTTCCTTCATTAACTTATCTAATCCGACCTGGATAGTATCGATGGTGTGACCTGGCTCGATTTTAAAGGTTTTGTACTCGGCACCAAGGAGTTTTAAATAAACGATTGGACTGGAAAGTCTAATGTCATTATCGCGCTCTGATAGACCGCCTTCACGACCAAATTCAAGGATCCTAGAAATTGAAGCTTCGTCTCTTTTGCCATCGTAGATCCAATATATTCGTTCTTTTGTGAGCAACATAAAGTTCTCGTCGTCAAAACTCGAGACCAGAATTATTTCTTCGGGAATTCGAGTCGCTAACTTAGCCAGATACGACTCGCGCTCCTCAGCTGTCAGCTGATCGAACAACCTAGTTTTGTCCGTAAAACCCATGTGTGTGGAAAACCAATCTCGTACACTTGTTTTTGGCATCAGTCCACGCCTAAATCTTTTGCGATGCTGGCATTCAGTCTTATTTCTTCAGGCGGAATGTTGAGTTGCCTTCCAAAAACTTTTACAGTGCGAATCCAAATATCATCATCTGATTTGTAGAGCACTTTGTAATCATCGCCATTTACAGCGACCAATAATCGAACTAAATCGCCTATAGTGGTATCACGAGACCAGCCAGTAAAGAACAATTTGAGTTTGTATTCTGGAATTTTCAAACCAGAGAACGCGGGCAAATACGGCCAACCTTCTTTCAGATCCTTTTCTGGTACCAGATCAAGAAGTTTGACACTTGGTTTGATTTGGCTGCGTTTCAATCTGTAATTGTCCATGAGCGCGCGCCGAATCTTATTGAACATATGATGAGACAAACAAATTCCAGGGTGCGCTCCCTCTACTTTTTTCTTAATTAACTCATAGAGCTGCCCCACCGTGAAAATGGTTGGCGCTTCGTCATCGGTAATTTCGATGTCGAATTCTTCTTCTAATGCTAGTACGAGTTCTACGCCGTCCAGTCCCATGGTTGTCCTTCGCAAGCAAATAATCCGACAATATTACCAGCAAACTATAATTTTCTCCTCCTCAATTTTTTGCATATGTCTCTGGTCTCATCGAAACTATCATAGAGACCTTCCTCGATGATTTCTGTAGGTATATTTTTCCATTCAATCAATTTGCGAACTACGGAGGAGCGACAAAAAGTGCAAGGAGTGTTTTCATAGACCCAGATGGCGCAATCTGTTAAATTGACGTCTTCAACTTTGTCAAAAAGAGCAATCAAATCGAGTCCAATGGTGTCTAGGTCCGATTCATTTTCAGGAACAAATAGCTTTGTCAAAAGAAATTCCGAATCTTGTTTTCTGTAATTTTTATTGAACAGGCTGATAGCGCCGTAGCATATCGAAGATCGATCCGAATTAATGAGGTTGATGGCAAAGGTTCGAATCTTGTTTGATTTTTTTCTTGCTAACGCATCAAAAGCTGAATTTCGAATTTTAAAAGATTGCTTTTTTGAAGACACCAAGTCGAGAATGAAATCATCGACTACAGGTAAGTCGGCATAGTTGAATATTTTCAGACAGCGCCAAACTGAGGTTTCATCTGTGTACTTTCTCAGTTTTGCGAATAGCAATTTCAACTCAGCTTTAGATGCGTTTCTTGCGTATTTCACAATGTTGGGACGGCGAGTATCAATTTGTTCTATCCAATTCGAAATCGACACTAGATCAGGTTCTGGTCTTTCGGTCACCAATCTCGATTTAAAGTATGAGATATACTTGTTCTTAACGTATTCATGCCAGATCTTGCATTCTGGAATTTTTTCCAGAAATGCGTCGACTCGTCTTTTTCCGAGTTCTTCGCAAGCATTTTTATAAAACCAAGCATCGTCATTGCGCTTGAAAGAAGAATGTTTCGCTACTATTCGTGCTGTAAACTCTAGGGCTTCAAATCCATCAAACGATATTAGATTACTTCCAATGGGCACTGCGTCTTGAAATTTGATGAAAGATGGCTCGAAATTTTCATACATAGATTTCTTTAAACTGGTGGCACCATCGGTTATAAAATTGGTTGCCATGTTGCCATACTGATAAAGATCGCTGAGGCTAGAATAGTTCGAAAAATTCTCCTCGAACAATTTCCAGAAGTGGAGTTTATTACCCGTGGCGTAGACTAATTTAGTCAGCCACCAACAACGCCCGCCTTCGATTTGTGGGTCGTAAACGTAGCTTTCAAGACATGCTTTCTCCAGAAGCGGTAAGTATTCTCCAATTCCGTATTCTTTTATGTGCATTAAAGCTCGACCATGGCCTTTACGCAGGGCATGATCAAACTGCTTCTTAGACAGTCTCTTCATTTATTTATTCTCCGAAGATTGATATTTAAGGCGAATCAATTAGTCGGCATCCATGAATTTAGATGCCGACGACTACACTTCCCGGTAGAATCGGGAGAACATTCGGAGTATAGATTGAAATAAAATCCTTGGTCGAGCTAAAAGCAGTACCGGTAGGACTTGATCATCTTGAATTTCATGGCTGGGTCCTCCTGCATAAACATTCGACTCTTCGATGATAGCATAAGAGTTGCCGATTGGGCAGTAAAGTTATTCTATAATTGTGCAATGTCTGACTCCTCAAATCTTCCGCGAGCATACGTCCTACTCGCCCGTAAAACACCGGTGGGAGTAATTATTCGTCGTGGTCCTTCCAAACAAGCTCAACTAATTTTATGGCACACCGATACAGATAAATTCGAGCCGGGGCAATGGATTAAGGCAAGGGTCTATGAAAAGTTCTGCGATTTGTCTCCCTCGGGTAGATACATTGTTTATCCTGCTTCAAAATACAGTCGTGGAGAGGGTCCTCAGGCGTGGACGGCAATAAGCCGCCCTCCGTATTTCACAGCTTTGGCGCTTTGGGTCAGATTTAATCAGCCGGGAGGAGGTCTTTTTCTAAACGATTCTGAGCTGCTTGTGAATCATTTCCTCCACAACGAAGATCTTGAATATGGAAAAGGTAAAAATAAGCTCAAAGTAAAATGCTTGAATCTAGAAGAAAACATGCAAGAGTATAAATTTGTGGCTAACCGACTTTTGAATAACGGGTGGTGCGAAGTAGTCAAAGACCCGAGTTCAGTTACTCCACTATCTAAAACGTTTTACAGGTCTCACTCTTATGCAAATGATCACGATCTTTTTCTATACCTGGAATTCGAGAATCGATATAGCGCGGACAATCATAGTTACCTTGTTTGTGACAAATTGGGAAACGTGTTCTGCAAATTGAGTAATGTTAAATGGGCAGATTTTGACAAGAATGGTGACCTACTATTTTCTCGGAATGGAAAAATCTTTCGATTGGTTCATTTAAAAAAGGCACCATATTTGCCACCTATTGAACAAGCTAAAGAATTGCTTGATTTAAGTAATTACGAGTTTGAGCTGGTGTCAACGCCTGACTGGGCAAAGGAGTGGTAGCCATATGTCGACACATGTCATGAAAATCAAAATACTTACCAGTGGATTCTTGATTGCGCTGAGCGCTGCACCATGCTTTGCGCAAACAGCCACTATTAGCGACCTTTGGTTTATTAGAGGCAATTGGAAGGCAGACTTAGGTCCACACGAGTATGTGAAAGAGCAGTGGAAAAGAGCCGATGATAAAACACTAACTGGTGAATCGGTTTTCATTGAAGAAACTTTGGAAGCAAAAAGGGAATTGACCAAAGAGTCGTTGACCATTTCCGAAACTGAAAAGGGATTGGTGCTTCGCATTAAACACACAGACAAAGACGGCAAGCCTTGGGAAGAATCAAAAGAAACGGGTGATATGAATCTTGTCGAGTACGACCTGACCCATGCGGTTTTCGATAATCAAAAAGAAAATGATAGAGTGAAAATCACTTATACCTGGATCGAAGAAAACCAGATGAAAGCTTGTGTTGAAGTGACCAAAGCAAAGAAACCCAAAGTGTTGGAATTTCAATATCGCAGAGTAGCTGATTCATCGCGCTAACGAACTTTGGGCGTTTGCGGTCCCGAATTGTGAAATTCTCGACGCGCGATCGATCGGTCTAGTTAATCTGGTGGTGCCTAGTCTAGCCTAGTCCAGTCGTGTGACGTTTCGATGGAAACGTGTCACCACTTCTGGATCTGGAAAGATTCTGACTTTGGCTTCATCTTTACCAGAATACTCAATAAGATTGAGCAAGTAGCGGATACTCTCTAACCTGGCTAGTTTCTTGTTATTTGATTTAACGATAATCCAGGGGCTGAACGACGTGTGCGTTTTGCTGAACATGAGCTCTTTGAAGTGTGTATAGTCGTTCCACAAGTCTTGTGCCTTCTCGTCGATAGGACTCAACTTCCACTGTTTGAGCGGATTGATGCGACGCGACGCAAAGCGCTTGAGCTGCTCTTCTTTGGAGATGGAAAACCAGAATTTGACGATGATGATACCATCTTCGTAGAGCATGTGCTCGTACTCGGGAACCTGCTGCAAGAAACGATCATATTCTTTCTCTGAGCAGAATTTGTTGACTGGTTCGACGACAGCGCGGTTGTACCAGCTGCGATCGAAGAAAACTATTTCGCCAGCGTTGGGCAATTGTTTGCTGTAGCGCTGAAAATACCACTGACCTTTTTCTTCTTCGCTTGGTTTTGGAAGTGCCACCACTCGAATATGGCGTGGATTAAGATGCTCGGTAAATCGACGAATGGTACCACCTTTGCCAGCTGCGTCGCGACCTTCAAAAATAATGGCAATACGCTTGCCCTTCTCCTGGACCCACCTTTGCAGTTTGACCAACTCAATTTGCAAGGCGACTAGCTCTTCTTCATATTTGAGAGTCCCAAGTACATCGCCAAGCTTTACTCGGCGGGAGCGCAAGAGTTCGGTCAGTCCACGATTGGTATTGACCCTCGCCAGGTCATCGTGGCTCAATGGCGTGTCGGTTTCTTTGATCGAAACCTTCTTGATCGCAGGCGGTGTGGCTTCCTGGTAAGTCTGGTGGTCTGCCAGGCTATGTGCCACCGCTTGCTCGAGGGTGGATATTTCGACCATCTGGGCGGGATCTTCCTTTTCCGCCGCCTCGGGCTTGCTTAAATCGCCATTTCGAGAACCTGTTTTCTTCTGCTGCATATCGTCCCACCGAGTTTAGTAGCTTATTGAACTACTAAATCAGTTTGATTTCTCCCGAACAACGGTCAAAAGTATCGATCTGGGGTCAGCCGAAAGGAGGATTTTGCCGGTTTAATTAAACGAGCTACTTTATATTGAATTGGATATAAATTGGATGTATTTATATCTAATACGGTATAATTGGGATTATGTCAAACAATCATTCTCTAAAATCTTTAGTTAGTAATCTTGCTCAGTATCGCAAACGACAGTCGCTGACGCAGGCTGACCTTGCCGCGCTTTTGAATCTTCCGCAAAGCTATATAGCCAAGATAGAGAGCGGAACCACAGACCTGCGCACAAGCAAATTAGTTGAGATGGCTAGGGTCTTGGGACTTGAAGTAATGCTTGTGCCTAAAGCCAATCTGTACCAAGTCAATCAGATTCTTGTAGGCGAAGAACATAGTATCGTTCGACAGACGCCAGCGTATATGTATGAACCTGATGAATCTGACGAGCTAGATGAATCAGAAGACGAATCAGACGAATTCGAAGATGAATAAACTTCGCCCAAAAATATTGAACGTTTTTGTAAGTGACGTTCTTGCAGGGCGGCTCATATGCGTTGATGGCGATTATCACACTTTTGAAATAGATCGAGGTTATGACTGGGGAAAAGGGCATCCGGTGCTTTCTCTTTCCCTTAAAGCTAAACATGGTGGCATAGACTATTCCGAACTGCACTCGCGCACTCAGTTGCCACCATTTTTTTCTAATCTGCTTCCTGAGGGGCATTTGAGAGAATATCTGGCGGCTAAGGCTAGGGTCAGACCTCAACGCGAATTTGCTTTATTGAACGCTTTGAAAGACGACCTGCCAGGCGCCTTGAAGCTTGAGGCGGCAGGTAAAATTCAGGATAAAAGCGCTTCTACATTTCGCGTTGAAGCTAGAGAAGAATTCGAATGGGACGAGTCGTTGCGATTTTCTCTTGCAGGCATTCAGCTGAAATTCTCGGCTTTAGAATCTGCCGGCAAGCTTACAATCCCTGCCCATGGCGTAGGAGGAGATTATATTGTCAAACTTCCATCGCTTCGATACAAAAATGTTCCAGAAAATGAGTATTCGATGATGCAACTCGCACGGATGGTTGGAATTGAAACTGCCGAGGTCGAGCTGAGAAAGACGTCTTCGATAAAACGAATTCCTAAAGACATTTCAGAAAACTTTGGACAAAGCCTTGTGGTGAAGAGATTCGACCGCGATAAAAGTAAGCGAATTCATATCGAAGACTTTGCCCAGATTTTCAAAATTTATCCGCGAGACAAATACAGCAAAGTAAGTTATGGTGGCATCGCGAATGTTGTATTCAAAGAAGGTGGCAATGAGCAGCTTCTAGAGTTCGTCCGGCGTTTGACCTTTGCTCTTTTGATAGGCAATGCCGACATGCATCTCAAAAACTGGTCTGTGATTTACAGGCAGCCGCAGAAAGCTACTCTGTCTCCTGCCTACGACATGATTTCGACTATTTCGTATTTGCCAGATTACCAAATGGCTCTCAGCGTTGCGGGTGAGAAGAGTATGCACAAAATTGGTGAGGCGCATTTTCGAAACTTGGCGGCGAAGATGCTCTTGCCTGAAAACCTTGTCGTTAATGAGATGCGCGATACCAAAGAAAAATTCCTTGAAGTGTGGGCGAAATCTAAAAGCGACTTACCGATAAGTGGCAATTCGAGAAAGAATATTGATCAGCATTTGGACAAATTGAGTATTTAATTGGGATTCTTCTGAGTAATCTAAAAATTAACCTGCACATCGTGTCCCCATCGAGACTTATATTCTTTTCTAAAGGCGTCAGTCATATCGTTGTTCACCAAAATACAATCGTGAAAATTTAGATATTGCAAGGAAGGATGATGCAATAAAGCCATCAAGTTTTCCTGATTTACGTCGCTTCTAGCAAATTCAATATGAGTGAGATTCTTGATTTTGCAGATCTCGTTGATCGATTGATTACTGATTTTCTTCATGCTATGCAAATTCAGGTTATACAAGCTCTTCATCTGTGCGAGATTACTGAAGTACTCGCCATCAAATTCGGTATTAAAAAAAGTCAAAGCTTTTAAGTTAGGGTTATCGGTGATAGCCTTGAATTGAGCCTCGTTTAGTCTTGTGTTAAAAATGTGAATCGAATGAATATTGGTTTTAGAAACTGACCTTATCGATTCTGGTTCAAGTACTGAAGGCGATGTTATCGATAGTGTGAAAAGATTAGGAAATTTCGCAAGCCGACTAGCTAAATCGCCATGAATAGCTATTTTGTCTAGTATTAAAGTTTTCAACTTTGGAAGTTTGCCTAAGTTCATAAGGCAGTTAACGGTTAGTTTACTACCTTGCAGATGCAAGAATGTTATATTATCCAGGTTTCTAAATTGCGCTATTCCAGCGTCAGTTATGTTTTTTGAACCAATCTCAAACAAGGTAAATTGTCGCGCGTTGGAGATTGGCTTGATGCCCTCGTCTGTAAGCTCGTCAGAGGTTATCGAGATGGCTCTCAATCTTTTCATTTTGGAAAGATAATGAGTGTTTTTGTCGTTTATTCTAGTAATTTCAAGGGAGAGGCTTTCAACGCCTGAGTCTACGATATACTGTAGCCCGCTACCATTTATTGGTGTTCCGTCCATGCAGAGTCTGGAGAAGCGTTTTCCTTTCAGTACTTTCATATCGTCGTCGGTAACATCTGGAATTGCTCGCAGCCTTACTCCATGCGATTGGTCTCCTTCGGGAGTGAAAAGGCTATTTGGATCTTTGGTATCACCAAAATAAACATCGGGAACATCTTCAAAAACGCATTTGTTGTGCGCCTTAGTTTCGGGAATAAACTTGCGAGAATAGATGTCTTTAATTATGAATCCTAATCCCGCTACAAATATGGTTCCAACAAAGATAGATGCGATCGTCATCACTTTTTTTCTTTGCGCCGCAAGAGCGGCTTCCGCTTCACTAGAGGATTTGGATTCTTCTTTAGGATTTAAAATCTCCTGCTGGATTGCTTCAAGTCTGCTAAGAATCTCGCCTGCGTTTTGAGGTCTGTCAGTTGATTCTTTTGAAAGACATTCTTTTACTAATGATACTAATAGCGGTGGAAACTCTCCATAATCAGATAATAGTGGTGCCTCAGCATTTTTATGTAGGGCAAGTGTCTCAATGACCGAATCGCCTTTTAAAGGTGGAGATCCTGTAAGCATTTCAAAAAGCATGCAGCCAAAACTATAAATGTCACTAACTGGCTTTGCGTCTTCTCCTCGAACTTGCTCTGGGCTCATGTAGAGTGGACTGCCAACGATGGCACCAGCCTCGGTGAGGTCACCTTTTTTCGATTCCAAGCTTGCTACGCCAAAGTCGAGCAGCTTGGTAAAGATACCATCATTTTTTGAGTTGAGTAAAAGTACATTTGCGGGCTTTAAGTCGCGATGGACGATGCCATTTTTATGAGCGTAAGAAAGTGCTCCGCATACTTGAATTGCAACTTCCAGCGCGGCTAATAAGTCGAGTGCGCCATCGTTTTTTATTTTCGAAGCAAGGTCGCTCCCATCTAAGTATTCCATCACCATATACGGTGAGCCATCTTGAGTTTGACCGAAATTGTCGATGCGACAAATGTGCGGATGGTTTAGTTTTCCCGCGGCAATTGCTTCCCGCTGTAGCCGCGCCGCCGTGGTCCCGTCTGAATTGTGTTTGAGCACCTTGACTGCGACTTCTTTATTGAGCAGTGGGTCAATTGCTCTGTAAACTGTGCCGATACCGCCCGAGCCAATAATATCGATTACATCGTATCGATCTGCAAGCTTTTCGGGGTGTTGTTTAGCTTCCATTTCAATCTATTGAACTGTTGCTCTTTGCGCGACATAACTTAGTTATTCCCCCTGGCTTGGAAAATGCCTCGAAAAGGGTTCTGGTCAGGAGCCGCTTGCCTTTTCGGCATCTGCTGAAAGCTGGTTGAGCTGATTGACAAGTTTAGTAAAACTCTTACTTTCATACGGGCGATAAAGTGGACCCATAAATATGAAACAAAGGGCGAGGAGAACCATTAAAATGTATCCAATGGTGAACGCGAATTTCTTTTGTAGCTTTCTTGCATTGATATCATTATTTTTTTCTGGCATGATTGGAGCTGCCTGCTGTATTTCTGAGTCAATTTTATCAAGTTTCAAACTTAATAGCAGCATGAATCAGTTTGCAGTACAGTATAGAAATGGCACCCAAGCTTTGGCGGAAAAACGACACAGAACGCAGGGGTGTTTTTGACATCGCAGGTGGTGTGTACACTTTCGCTCCGCTCCCGTCCAGAACAAAGTTGATAACTCCCAAAATCGCTTATCGTGGTGAAATAGTTTGAAAAAAATCGCTTTAGAAGAACACTTTTCCGGACCAGGGTTTGAACATTACCTCGAATCTGTCCGCGGACTCTTCAATGAATCGGCGTATCTTGAAATCGAGTCACTGCTTCCTGAATTTAACGAAAAGCGCCTGATTGCAATGGATAACGCAGAGATAAAGATTGCTGTACTGTCACAGACAGCTCCGGGAGTCCAGCGGGAAACCGACGCTAAACTTGCTTTGACTCTGGCTCGACAAAGCAACGATTTCCTTGCAAAGCAGATTAGTCTTTGCCCCGACCGGTATCGGGGTTTTGCCTGTCTCGCTCTTCAAGATCCGCAAGAAGCAGCAAGAGAATTGAAGCGTTGCATCAACGAATACGAATTTGTTGGTGCACTGGTTAATGGACACACAAATGGTGTCTATTTAGACGACAAACAGTACTGGCCATTCTGGCATACGGTGGCAGAACTTGATGTGCCAGTATACTTGCACCCGGCAGATAGTTACGACCAGCCTCATGTATACAGTGGGCGCCCAGAGTTGCATGGCGCTACTTATAGTTGGACCTGTGAAACGGCTGCTCATGCGCTTCGGCTTGTATTTGGTGGCATATTCGATCATTTTCCGAGTTTGAGAATCATTTTGGGTCACATGGGAGAGGCATTGCCATTTATGTTGTGGCGCATAGATAGTCGCATTGATATCGGTCCATTCGGCGACAAAACAAAGCGCAAGCCATCAGAAATCATTCGCGATCATTTTGTAATCACTACATCTGGTGCATGCTCGAACGGTCCGCTTTTATGTTCCCTTTCTGAATTGGGCGAAGAAAACGTTATGTTTTCTGTGGATTATCCTTATGAAGACACCGCGGCTGCCGTCAATTTTATAGAAAATGCGCCAATACCCGAAGCCGTTAGGGAGAAGGTTTGTTTTAGAAATGCTGAGCGGGTGTTGAAGATTTCTGTTTCCTCTGGAATAAATGATTGAACGCCATCGGTGACCCGACAATTATGTTTCAATTAACAGTTTGCCGCGCCCACTTGGTGCATCAGATTTTCAAATAGTTTCTTCCGGATGTGATTTTTGGAAAAATTTTGTTTCTCCTGGTGTAGACAGTAGTCGAAATCGAAGATGGGCTTCCTCTAACACCGACTGAGGAATAACATGGTAAAAACAGTCCCTTGGCAAGCCTTGTGCAGTCTTCAATCGCTCAAATCAATAAAGATTTGAGAAGACAACGAGGTTGACAGTTGAATTCTTAGGCTAGAAAACGGTTTCATCTAAGCTGTCCAGCATAGATAATTGGTATCCGTAGCTTAGAAGTGATTAGATGAAAATATTTAGCCGAAGCCTCATTGCCATCTCGATTTGCCTCCTGGTGTTTTTTAATGAATCTGCATTTGCAGCCGAATCGCAAATAAAACTAGTCTTGCAAGTCACGATTGACCAGTTGCGTGGCGACCTTCCACTGCGTTTCAAGAAACGATTTGGCAAAGGCGGCTTTCGCTATTTGATGGACAATGGTGCTTATTATAGAAACGCATTTTTCGATCATGCAGACACAGAGACCGCTCCAGGTCATGCAACACTTGTGACTGGTGGCTATCCAATGCAGCATGGTATCGCAAATAGTGAATGGTGGGACTATGAAAAGAAAAAAGTGGTTTACTCGGTTGAAGATAGCAACTATCCGATGCTTGGCGAAGGCTTGCTGAGCACATCGGGAACTACCACGACTGAAAAAGGACGTGCACCAACAAATCTTTTATCTACTACCATTGGTGATGAAATTTCGCTTGCAAGTGAGGGACAATCAAAAGTTATCGCTATTTCGGGCAAAGATCGAGGCGCCATTATACCTGGTGGCAAACTTGGCAAAGCCTATTGGCTCTCGCAAGGTCAATTCACTAACAGTACCTTTTACAACCAAGATTTACCTGAATGGGTAAAGAATTGGAATAACAAAAAGCTCGCTAGCACCTACAAAGGCAAGTCGTGGGATCTTTTGGAACCCAGGCAAAATTACAAGCGCAAAGACCAGGACAACCGCGAGTATGAAGGATATTTTCTGCATCTAGGCAAAACGATGCCTAAATCGTTCGAAGCGAAAAACGAAAAAGAATTCTTGCAAGCTCTTGGTCGTACTCCGGTTAACGATGAGTTGGTTCTCGACTTTTCCAAATATGCCATAAAAGAGCTGAAGCTTGGTCAGCAAGATGAGACAGACTATCTATCGATTAGCTTTTCGTCTACCGACTATGTCGGGCACAACTGGGGCGTAGGGAGCTTGGAAGCTGAAGACAACCTGCTGCGAGTAGATCGTAATCTCGAAAATCTCTTTCAGTTCGTTAAAGAAAATATCGGGCTCGAAAAAACATTGATTGTTCTTGGTGCCGATCACGGTGTCGGAGAGATAGCTGAACAGTTGAAAGAATTGGGAATCGATTCGAAGCGTATCGAAACGAAGCCCTTTAAGCTATTTTTGAATTCTGGTCTCAAAAAGAAATTTTCAATCGAGACCGACTTAGTCGAATCCTTCGTTTATCCCTATGCCTACTTGAATCTCGAAGAAATCGAAAATAAAAAATTGACGCAATCTCAAGTCGAAGCTGCGACTGCCTCTCTTGCGATGTCTTACCCTGGTATCACATTTGCTGTCACGCGCTCAGACATTTTAAGCGGCAAGCTGCCAGCGAATTTTGGTTACTATCAGAAGATTCGAAATACATTTCATCCAAAACGCTCTGGACATGTCCATGTGGTTACTGATCCATTTGTTATGTTTGGTGCAGTCAAGACTAGTGAGCCTGGCGAACACGGCTCAGTTTGGTCCTACGACAGCTATGTGCCTGTTATTTTTACAGGGGCTGGCATTAAGCCAGGGCAATATTTTCGCCGCATCGGTCCCCAAGATATCGCGCCCACAATCGCCGCATTGCTTGGTATTAAACCGCCTTCGGGTTCAATAGGTGATCCGCTGCTAGAAGTCTGTCAGTAAATATCGACCTGTGAAGGGGAATGGCGATAAGACTGCGACAAACAGTTAATTAAGTATTTGCGAATCGCTCGTGTAATTCTTGATTCACTTTTAGTCGTTGACACCGAGATCGGTAAAGAGATAACGACCGTTGACTTTGCTAAAAATGTAAATTATCTCTCCACAGAATCCGCTATAGCCTTCCTTGCTGTCACCAACAATTTTTTGCTTGATAAGACACTTGCGAACTTTAGGAGTGAAAATCTTATTGATTTCAGGCAATAACTGCTTTTTGTCGAGATTCTTATCCTGATAATAAAATGGTGTTTTTGTCAGAGATACGATTTTCTGCTGGTCATTTTTTTGCAGAGCTTGCTTAAACTCGAGCCAGAAAGAGTCAAATTCTTTGTCTGCAGCGTGCACTGGCAAGGTTAAAAGAATTAAGCAAGAGAGCAAAGCGGTGATAAGTTTTGAGCGCATAGATTTTCCTTTGCCTATCGATTTCGACAAACATTATAGCTCGGATGGCATAAAGGGAAGTAGCGGGCGTGGTATTAGATATTTACCGGTCCCCATCAACCACAGGTGCAAAATGCCCAACAAAGCTGAAACATTAAGCAAGCGCTCCCTTCAAGGCGCGAGCTTGCCGGATTTGATGGACATTTTGAAGATTCTTGGGCTGGACCAGTTTGCAGGCGACGCGGTCATGCTTGGCGCGGATCCCTTGCTTAAATCGCCACATCGCCTGGCGGAGGCAACTGCTTACGCTTTGCTTTGCGAGGGCATAGCTGCAGCTTCTATTTGGGAGCATCGAACCAAAGAGCGTTCGTCGATGGAAGTAAGCCTCTACGACGCGATTCACGCGTTGCACTCGACGCATTTTCTCTGGCAGTCGAATTACAGCATGTCTGTTGGTGCGGAATTCGTGCCTACCAATGGAATCTATAAATGCAAAGATGGTCGATTCATCATGATTGAGTCGGGTCCGCCCTACGTAAAGTTGGAGCGCGGCTATCTCAACTTTTTCGATTGCGGCAATAACCGCGACTCTATCGCGAGAGAAGTAGCTAAATTCGATGCGTTGGACTTGCAAGAAAAATTGTCCAATCTCGGTCTGCCAGCGTGCATTGCGCTAAGCAAAGAAGAATGGTTCAGTCATCCCCAAGGTGTTGCGCTTGCGTCGGCACCATTAATCGAAATTGAAAAGGTCGCAGACTGCGAGCCGACTGGATTGCAGGGCAATGGAAAATTCTCGCTAGATAAAATACGAGTTATTGATTTTACTCACGTTCTTGCCGGACCCAGAAGCGCACGCAGTCTTGCGCAGTATGGTGCTGATGTGTTGCACATCAGCTCTCCGTATCACCGAGACACAATTGCGCAAAACTTACTGGTCAACATCGGTAAACGCAATGCGTATTTGCAATTGACCGAAAGCGCGGACCTGGCGCAGATGCACAAGCTAATTTCAGAATCGGATGTTTTTGTGAATTCGTACCGCCCATCTGTGGTCGAACGATTTGGTTTGCAGGTCCCAGGTCTTGCAGAGAAACACAACGGACTTGTTTGCGTATCGATAAATGCTTACGGTCACTCGGGTCCCTGGGCACAACGTCCGGGATTTGATCACAATGTGCAAGTGGGTACTGGTGTTGCTGTCACCGAGGGTGGTGCTGGGCAGCCGCGATTGTCGCCAGTATTTTATCTAAACGATTTTCTTACAGGCTATTTGGCATCAGCTGGTGCGATGGCAGCGCTTCTGATGCGAGCAAAAAATGGTGGCTCGTATCATGTGAAAGTTTCATTGGCGCGAACCGCGATGTGGGTGCAAGAGCTGGGATGTTTTCCAGAAACTGTCTATGGTGGCATGCCAGAAAAAGATGAGTATCCGACTAATCTGCACAGCTTTGATACCGCATTTGGTAAAGTGACAGAATTAGTCCCGCCTGTTTCGTTCGACAAGATGCCCAGAAAGGATCTGACTTTGCTCCAGCCATTTGGTGCGGATGCTCCTGAGTGGATGTAGTAATGCAAAAGTATTTGGGTGCTTTCCTCACTAATGGTAATCTCATCGTCAAAGCACTTACATTGCTCATATTTCTCTTTGTAATTCTATCGAATTGTGCAGAGGATTATCCTCTAAATTTGGATTCTCATAGAAACATTTTTTTAGTAGATTACATTAATCTGCCAAATCCTAAAGCTTATATGCAGGGCAAACTCTGTCGCTGGAGGAATCAGGATTGTTTGATTTATGGCGGTAAAATTTACCGAGTCGATGCCAGAAAGCTCAAAATTACGGAGCTGCCATTGCCTGAAAAGTTTGATTCAGTCGTGCATCTTGAACTATCTCAAGATAAACGGCTAATGGTAGTTTCGTGGAAGAAAACAGGAAACATTCTGTTTATAGAAGATGGTGACAATTGGAAGACAATTCCCTTGCCTATAAACTTCAGAGCTCGTGACGCTGCATGCATAAATCTTGCGGCCCGAGGTGATAAAGCTGCATTTCAGTTCGGGGACAAGTTTTACTTTTGGGATGGAAAAAATTGGTTGGATAAATCCTCTCCCAACGACAGAGATCGATACTATACTGACAAACTTTTGATCGGCGACAACGAAATATACATGGCTATTAATAAAGGCAGCTTTCACGGTGGAACGCTTGGAATTTTTGATATCAATATCGAGACACTCGAAAAGATTACCGACGACGCTGTAACGAATTTTGATTTCGATAGTTCGGGAAATCTATGGTTTTTGACGGATGGTTTGTTTGCGGGACTTTTAAGGCTAGAAATTGATAAGCCTGTTGGGCAATGCGGAGTCAATTTTATTGCGCCAACAGGCACTGGAATTACCAAATGTCGAAAAAATATAAACTGGCCTTTTGGTTGTAGTTACTTTGCGACGATGACTATGTGCGATGACGATTCTATTCTTTTAGGCACATTCAGCCAGGGCGTTTTTAGGTATAAAGACGGCAAGGCTGTAAAGCTTGTTTCTGGTTGGAATAAAGAGTCTGAGTTAACTAGTGTTTTGCAGCTGGAAAACGGTAAAATTGGTTTTACGGCTAATCATGAAGGGCTAGGAATTGTGAAAGAGAATTGCTCTTTTGAATGATAAAAATTGAATTAAGGAAGACTTTAAATGTCTGAGCAACAAGAACGTAAATCTGAGCTGGATTCGTTGATTCTTGCCTATCCTTAGAGCTCAAGGAAAATTATCAAAAAAAGAAGTTGGAAGATAAGTACTTTTATACCTGCCTTTTAGAAATGCTAATGAGAATAAAATCCTTCGAAGATGAAGCTACTTTAGACAACGATCTTTTGAAGGTGAAGACTCTGCGCTTGAAGCCGATGAATGATAAATTGAAGCATGCAGAAAGTCGCGTCGCGCAGAATAAAAAGACTGGCATAACGGCTAGTATCCAAGACTTTATGAGTTTAGCCACTATCTGTTCGCCTTCGCCTTCGCTAAACGTTTTCTTCTTGTTGTGTTCGTCGCTCATAATTTTCTTTTACCCTATAAGGTAACGTTTCACCGCGAAGTCTCTTCCACCATCTTCTTGCGACACCTGATCAAAAAGTCATTCGCCCACTCGTAGTCTGGACGCTCGGGAAGTTTGCTTGCTTCGTGAGCCTCGTCGAACTGCTTGTGCAGACTGAGTCTCCATTCGTTTACTTCGTCCCACGACATATCGCCGTTGCGAATTGCAAGAAGCTTATCGCGGTGTTTGCCTACTTCGACTGGCACGTGACCTTCCTGCAAAATAGTGATACCAGATGCGAGGAGTCGAATCAGATGCATAACATGTTTCCATTTGAGACCACCGGTGGTGCGCAGGTCTTGTTCGAGCTTCTTGAACTGTGACATGGCATAACCGTTATAGGTCTGGTAGACAAGTTTCGACAAGAAACGATGGCGCTCGCTAAGCAGTTCCTTTGCGGTGTCGTCTGCGTATTCAACGAGTGGCGTGTACAAACACTCGGTAATGTTAGGATTAGCCTTGAGCGCCAGAATAAGAAACTTTTGCAGCTCCCAATAACATTCTTGCGTCTCGTCATGCTCGATTTGCTCGGGCAAGCCGTACAAAGACCAGTGCATGGTAGCAGGCGGAAGGTAGATGCCGCGCATGTCTGTGTCTGAATCCTGGTTGTCGAGCCCGAATGCGCGCGAGCCTACGATGCACTTGTAGATGATGTAAGGATGCAGATCGTAGTCGTTCGGATCGGCGGGTCTGTCGAAATTGAGGCTCTGGACCTGCTTGCGGATGGCGATTTCCTGCCTGTAGAAGGAATCTTGCGTACCGTCGGGGAATTGGACTTGGTATGCGTGAGTGCTGTCTGTGGGGCTTTTGATTATCTTTCCTACAGAGCCTTTGCGTCTGAGTCCTTCGCCCTGGTTGTTTCTTTGCTCAATGAGAGTCACCACCTGTGTGCCGGCGGGGAGGATGAGGTGAGGATGATGCGGCTTTTCTTGCATTATGGAAATACTACCAGGAGCCGCCTCCGCCGTCATCGTTATTTCCTCCGCCCGAGGAATCTCCTCCAGATGAATCTCCACTTGAGTAATCGGACGAAGACGAGCTTTCGTAGTAGGAATAATCGTAATCTGGAGTGTAGTTGCTGCGGGAATATATCGGAAATCCCGGATTAATCCTTGCTTGAGCTAATCTGTCGCGATTAGCTTCTACGCAAGTGCAGCTTACAGAACTGCATGGACAAGAACATCTACATTTATCGCCGCACCTGCAACCACAATTGAAGCGCGCAGCGAAATTCTGATTGTTAATGAGAGCGATCACAATCACTACCATCACAAAAAAGATGGCAACTGGTATCAAATTGGTGGCAGTACCGTATTTCAGAAACTGAGGAACATATGACACCAAGCCATTCAAATCTTCAAATGACAAATCAATTCCGCTGCCAGGTTTTAAATTAGCAGCAGTAATTTTTACGCCAGAATGTTCTAACTTAACTTCTGGTCGAGTGTTGCCGTTGATGATACAAGAAGCCGGAAGTTTTTGGATGCGACCTAAGTCTGACGCGAAAATCATCGAAAATTTCTGAATGGGCTGTTGCCATCTATGTCCTGTAGGTGACCAATCCAGAGTGCCAGCTCTGGTGACAGCATCGCGCAGTTGGTAATGGATTTTGTATTCGTTGAGTCCCGAGACAGTTTTGTTAGGCGAGCCGATTTTGAGATGAACCCGGTCGGCGCCGTTTGAGATGACATAGGTCAAAGACTTGCCTTTAGGGTCACTTACATCTGTTATGGAAATGTTTCTGTGCTGCCCGTAAATGCGCTCGATGCCGTGCCTTGGGGTTTTTCCATAATCTATCGAAATGGTTTCGTTAACATCTAAGGTTCTGTCTTTCATCAGGCGCGCATCGACGTTATAGGACTTAATGACCTCTGCCGCCTGCACTGAAACGCAAGAGCTTGCAACCAGGACGACTATTGGAATAAAGAGCTGTGATGGTGAAAAGCGCATGTTTTTGGAGTCTCTTTTAAAGCTTATGAACAGTCATTGCCTTCTTGTTTTCGAATTTGTATTTTTCCACAATCCAGGGTTCGTAATCAATGGGAGTGGATACGGGACCGCGCAAGCTGTATGTTTTATCTGCCGTATTGCGGTCAATGATAAGGAAATGTTTGCTGCCTATAGAAGGGAGCTTGGGTGAAAATATTGGATTAAAATGCAATGGTATTTGGAATTCTTCGCCGAAAATAGTTTTAGATGGATCTTCGATCACTCGATAAGTTGCGATGTAAGAGTTGGATAGAAATTTCTTTTCAGGAACTAAATTTTCTAATTCTGCCACCACATATGGGTAAGCAAGACTGAGATTGATTTGTCTGAGAATGACATATTTCTTCTGAGACGCTTTAATAATTGCGTCCTGGTCTTCGAATTTTGCCGATGAAAGCTGCTTTGCTGTTTCAAGATCGAGCAAGGTCATATTTGCGCTACAGATAAATTCATCCAGTTTCTTGTAGACTTTTATGGCGCGGTCTAATGTTTGAGGACTCATATAGATACTGCTTTTAGAGCAGATTGTCCAGGCTCGTACATCTTTTGGAAGTACAGCAGACGTGTTGTTGCCATCGATATTCAGCCCAGCAATATGTTCGAAGTTAGAAATGCTCATAATGGCTTGAGTCCATTTTTTCTCTGCGAGCAATTTTTCGGCATCATCTAACATTTTATCCAAAGCAACTTGTCGCAAACGCTCGAATTTTTCCGAATCGAAAGGCGCATGCGCTCCCGGAGTTTTGCGTTTGACTAATTCTTGAAGCAAATCCACAATGAGCTGCTGACTGGGTAACTCATTTTTTGCGTAGTAGTCGCTAAGTTTTTCAAGCGTAGATAAATTAATCCCGCGCTGTTTTACTTCCTCATTCAATTGATTGCTCAAATCTTTGGATGCATAAAAACTAGCTTCCAGCTGAACTTCTTTGATTAGGTCGCGAGTTTGACTTGGTGCCGGTCTTCCATCAACATCCATTTGTAGATCTTCTTTGATAACGAAGATGCCTTTATCAAGGACCGATTGCGCCCAAGTGTTATTGCAAGCCGAAAGAGCTGCAGTAGCAACTACAGATAGAGCGAGGACTGTTGCCCTGTGAACGCAAGTTGCGAAATTTCTGATAGGACGAAGTATTCTTGGACAATTGTCTGTCTTGATAGTTCCGTCTTCACGCACGTAGAAAAGCAGGCAAGCGTCGTCTGTCTCGATAGTTTCGGAAAGAAATTTCTCCGCCTCGCTGGTGGTCATGTCCGAAATGTTGTAAACATGCTGCGAACACTGATTGCAAATGCGAGCGCGTTCGTCGCCCTCCATCGCTTCCCATTTGATAGGACAGGGATAGGCAAGGACCAGGTTGTCTAGAAGATTTTCTTCGGGCGCCATTCTAGTATTCTTTCAGGTGGGACGAGAGAGCGGAAGGGGGTTAACCCCAGTTGAGAGTTCAGTCAACCGGCATCGGTTACTGAAACTTCAATGAGTTTGGGTACAGTAGTAATTGTATAGTGTAGGTGTACAAATATCAGCAATGACAAACTATTCGGTTTGTGAATATGCTATAATGTCAACGATGAGTATACAAAGACAGCTAAAGTTAAACCACTTGTCGCAAATCTTACCTGAAGGTTTGCTAGTTGACTCAAGCTGGCTTCAAAAACAGGGATACTCTCGCCAACTTATAGCTAAATACGTACATGGTGGTTGGCTGACGTCTCCGGTCCGAGGAGTTTACCGAAGAGAAAGTGTTCTTTTGGAGCAAGACGATTGGGAACTTGTCGTGGCTTCGTTGCAGAGTTTGCTTGAGCTAGCTGTAACCATAGGCGGTCGTACCGCATTAGATTTACATGGGCATGTACATTACCTGGCGATGAATGGCTCTCGGGGAGTGCATCTTTACGGAAATGAGCCACCGCCGACTTGGATATACAAATTGCCACTAAAACAATCGCTCTTTTTTCATTCTAACGGACTTTTCAATTTCAAAAATACTTCTAAAAGTAGGAACAAAGATTTGCGACAAGCTCATTTCACAGAACATAAATTGCCAAAATCTCACTGGTCATTGATACTATCAACACCGGAAAGAGCAATATTAGAGCTTTTGGATGAATTGCCGCACAAGGAAACATTTCACCAAGCAGATATGCTAATGGAAGGACTATCCAATTTGAGACCTCAATATCTAAATGTATTGCTGAAGGACTGTCGCAGCGTAAAAGTGAAACGCCTTCTTCTCTGGTTCGCCGAGCGCCACAATCATGCATGGTTTAAGTCTATAGAAACAAATAGAATAGATTTGGGAAGCGGCAAAAGAATGTTAGTACCCGGAGGCACATTTAACTCCAAATATCTCATAACCGTTCCGAAAGATTTTGAAAATGGACAGTAACTCACCATATGCAAAACAAGTTGCCTTGTTGATGCGAAATACTAAGGCGACTAGCAAGGCGCAGAATGTCTAATTCAGATTCATTGGACTTAGATTACTGGAAACAATATTTTCTCGATAGGGTCTATGAGCTGCAAGCCATCTCCGGAACACCTTTTGGCTTTGCGGGAACTTGCATACTCATCGAAGTGCTTTCGAGATTCACCATCGGCACAGGAAAAGGCAAATCAGGCAGAGTTGACTACGAACAATTTGTTTCTAACTGGCTGCCTAAGAAGTATTCGGATTTTAAATACGCCAAGCGCGTAACGCCGCCTGGCAAGGACGAGATGGATAAGTATTTGCCCACTCAGATGTATTGCATTTTGAGATGTGGGCTTGTGCATAATCTGTCTTTTGTGGCGGGTAATTCGGAAATAGCAAATGGTGCCACGGACAGATCCATCTGGATGTTGTCGCGCAAAGAAGCTGATGAATTGGGGCTGAAGCATCTAGATTCATTTCAGCAAGTTGGTCCGCCTGTGGTGGAAGACGCTGCATTGTTTGTCGCCGAAGATTTTTTAGAAGACATCGAGAATGCGATTCGGGATATTTTTGCGAAGGCAAAAAACGATGAAGTCTTGAGAGACAATATCGCAAAGCATGTTAGTGATAGATGTCCGATTTTATAAGGTCAGCCTTGTTTTCTTAGCGTGCGATAGAACCATCGTAGAGCTGCTTCAAGTCGTCGTAGCGACGTGCAAACCAAATATTGATCCAAGCCAAGTGGACGATTGACGAAATGAAGATCCGCCAGACGAAATTCCTAATATGCCACAATAGAATTCTGTTGTCGGTTAGCCTTCTGAAATTTATAAACAAGGTATACTAACACCGTTGAACTTGAGGTTACCATGAACAATCGAACAGTGCTTCTGAGTGCGCTTATTTCCATTTCTTTCTCGCTAAATGCATTGTCTGTGCTGGCTTACGGCGTGGGTGATGTTATCGAGGTCCAACCTTCGATGATGAACGATCCTTCCACGGGGTATTGGTATCGAGCCACAGTGAAAGCTATCACGCCGGACGGCAGGCTCAAGGTGCTCGCGGATGACGGCACAGAGTACTTGATCTCCCAAGATCCACCAAAGTGGATTCGAGCTGCCGCATCAGGTTCCTCCGTCATCGGACCAGGTGCTACTGGCTCAGCGTCCGCTGGGGCAAGTCGTACTACTCATAGCGGCAGCGGCAATGGCGGAGGCGGAGTTCCTGTTTCGGGGAATTTAAGAGTAGGAGGTCCTGCAGGATCGACTGCAAGTGCAACCAAACATAATCCCAGCGCCACCACATCCAGTGCGCCGCGCACAACTTCGGTGCAAACAAGTTCGCCTCCTGCATCCACGTCTGGTACTCGAGCTGCTAAAGGGGCTCCACCAAACGGCGAATATAACTGCATGAAAATCTCAAGTGGACAGCTGATCCACTTAGGTACGCTCGAAATTCGGAACGGCACCTATCGGGGTTTGGACAAGACCGGCGGCTTTGCGCCCATGAACATTAACGGAGCCGGAAACATTACCTGGTCGCAAGGATTTCGCGGCATGCCTGACGGTTGGCAACTTAAAGAGAGCCGCTACGTAGGTGGCGACAGTATGGGGCGCCCCTTGATTCAGATTTATTACCGAAGTAAATCCGGTTGGAACGAAATGATGGATGCGTTGAAAGAGAACTAACTGTTAACGAACAGGAAGCAGAACGTCTCATTCAGATTCAATAGACTTAGCTTATTGGAAGCAGTATTTCATCGATAGAGTTGATGAACTCAGAGCTATCTCCGGAACGCCTTTTGGCTTCACGGGAGCGTGTATTCTCGTCGAGGTGCTTACGAGACTCACAAGAGGCACCGGCAAAGGGAAATCAGGCAGAAAAGAATACGAGCAGTTCGTCGTCGATTGCTTGGATGTATTGCATTTTGAGATGCGGGCTCGTGCATAATCTTTCTTTTGTTGCGGGGAATTCGGAGATGCAAATGGTGCCACCGACCGATCAATCTGGATGTTGTCGCGCAAAGACGCTGATGAATTGGGGCTGAAGCATTTAGATCCGTTCGAACAAATTGGTCCACCCATCGTCGAAGATGCTGCGCTTTTTGTCGCTGAAGATTTCTTGGATGACATCGAAGGCGCTGTTCGAGCAGTTTTCGAGAAGGCGGAAAGCGACGAAGTGTTGAGGGGGAACATCGTGAGGCACTTGAGTGATCGGTGTCCGATATTGGTTTGAGGTATTTGGATGAGTGCTGTCGATCGGACTCTTGATGATTTTGCTCATTGAACTGCTGCGTCTGATGCCTTCGCCCTGACTGTTTCTCTGCTGAATCAAATTCACCGTCTGGGTGCAGTGGGTGAGGGCGTTGGTACGGGAAGGTCAATGGGCAACTGAGTTGTGAACTTGAAAACCACTTGACGATTTAAACTGCACAATGTATTCGATACTTTCTCGAAATAGCTTTTAAAAAACAACAATGCTCTAAGATCTCTATATAATAAGACCGACAACTCAAAATTTGGTGGAAATATAAGTGCTTACCTCATGGTTCGTAGAACACTTTAAATCGGCTTATTCCAGGACGACATTAGATATGGCGCCTTTGACAATTTTTGCCGGCGCAAACAGTTCGGGCAAGAGCACAGTAATACAAAGTATGCTCCTAACCGCACAAACACTTCAAAGTTCTGTTTCAAGCAAGCATGTTGTTTTAAATGGACACATTGTGCGATTGGGTGCATTTAACGATATTGTATCGAATGGTCATGAAGATAGTTTAGTTAGGATTGGGTTTAGCCTCAGGCCTTCAAACAGAGAATCTGACTATTCCTTTTTTGCAGGGTCCGGTTCTATTCGTTTTCATCGACATATGCATGAATTTAGTTCAATGGAATGCGCTTACAGTTTTTCCACAAGAGGAAATTCTCAAGAAAGAGAAAAATTTCAGCTTCAGCCAAAAATAGAAGATTCTCTTGTGCGTGCCACTAGGGCTGAAGGTAGTTCTGTGGAAGATTTCGAAATAAGCTTTAAACGAAGCGAAAAAACTAATGATTCTAGAATCGTAAGTTTGAATTTGTCAGATAGAAGTTTGTCAGATGCTGAGAGAGCGTCACTGGATTACGAGCTGGTTAAAACGCCGGCTGGCTCTGCAAGAAGATTTCCTAACGTAAAAGGAAAATATGTTGGAGTATGGTTAAATCATTTTTTGCCCACAAAGTTGAGTTTTGTTTATGACGAAGTTGATGAGCGATGCCAGTTTCTTTTACGCATATTACTTGCGCCAGAAGAATTTAGATATTTCGCTCTTTCGAGTATTGAGACATACGAACACCTAAATGATTTTTCTGATGATCTTCGAAAGATTTTATTGCCCTCATTTGAAATGGTGAAAGGAGAGAGTGAAAATCAGCGAAGAATGGAAAAGTTTGCAGAGCTACTACATGCATTGAAAACGGATACTCTAATTGCATTTCTTTCAGCTTACATTGAAAAAATAAATGGACTTCATCCGCAAGTCAGAAGAATTTTGAAGCAAAGTATTGCTGAAAAAACAGACGAAATTGAAAAGACTGTTCGGGAAAAAATGTCTTCGGATTACAATATTTCTTTTGTGCCACTGATGGAGCCGGGAGACGAAATTTGTAATCAAGTTCAACAATTTTTTTCTCGAAAGCTAAGGTACTTAGGTCCTTTGAGAGATGAACCTAAATCAGTTTATCCATTGGCTGGTGCTATCGATCCGAAAGACGTGGGCTTTAGAGGTGAACACACTGCTGCAGTTTTAGATCTGAACAAAAATACCCGCGTTGAATTTGTTGCTAGTAAACATTTCCGCACTGGCGCAACGGCAACAAAAAAAGGTACGGTTTCCCTCCTGGTTGCAGTGTTGGATTGGCTTAAATACCTAGGCGTCGTCGATGATGTAGAGACTGTCGACAGGGGAAAACTTGGACATGAATTGAGAGTCATGACCCCTGAAACAGAATCATTGCATGACCTAACGCATGTAGGTGTTGGAGTGAGTCAGGTATTACCAATATTAGTTCTATCACTGTTGGCCGAACCGGGTTCAACCTTAATTTTCGAGCAGCCTGAACTTCACTTGAATCCTCGCGTCCAAACGAGGTTAGCTGATTTTTTTGTATCTTTAAACTTGTTGGGTAAGCAATGCATTGTTGAAACACACAGTGAATACATTATAAACCGATTGAGATATCGCGCTGTTTTATCAGAGGGAAAAGAAGTTGCTGAAAACGTGATCATTTACTTTGTAGAAAAACAAGGTGGCCATTCACGATACTCACCAATCAAAATTAACAAATATGGCGTGATTGATAACTGGCCTAAAGGATTTTTCGACGAGAGTGAAGAAACGTCTGCCTCAATACTGAAAGCTGCTATGGAAAAACGCAAAAAAGATTCAGCAAAGAAAAATGTCTAAAGTAGTTTTCGATACCTTCATTCTTAATTGTCCAGTTATTTGCGGGCATGACTTTGTGAATGAGTATATCCAAGCCCTACTTGATTGGAAGGAATTACAGGATTCCACATGGATTACCGTTTTCCTCTCTTCGGAGTCGATGCAAATTCTCTCTGATGTTTCGGGTTATCCGCCTTGGGATCCAGTTGCCAAAACGGTAAAAACGCACCATCCAGAATTGCAGCCAGAAGATATTTACCGGTTAATTAATTGGCTTTTGAATAGAGTGCCTTATCTGGAAGACTTTCTCGAAATAGAAGATCTAGATTTTGACAAATTTGAATGTAAACCAGATAATTCCCTGCCGAATAGAGATGCTATATTTGCAAATCACCTCAACAAATTGATGATTTTTTCATGTCTTTTAAGAGAAAAATTGCAGAATGATTCAGCTGAAATTTATGTTGCAACCAAAGGTATTAAAAACGAGAATTGCGTCGTAAGTATTTCAGCCGAAATTGCACAGCAGACAACACACTCAAATGTTTATTCTCGCACGTTAGCTGGTCAAGTTAGGCTCACTCAAAAGTTAATATCTATATTTGATGGACTTGACTCATTAGAATTATGGAGAGCTGGACAATGCTCGCTTGCTCTGAATGTTGCAGTGACGCAAATTATGCGAGAAGCAAATATAGAAAGTCAAAGGGAATGGCGTTTTGGCGATGCTTTTGAAGCATCTATAGAAGATCTTGGATTATGCTCTAACAAAACAGTTTTAAAAACTACTATTAGAGCGTGCGTCGAGACTATATTGAAAATGAATTTGCATGCGACTCATCATTTGAGAGACGGTGCGGGACCGAATGACCCGCAATGCAGAAAAGGGGCGAATAAAGCCTGGCGTAGGGACATTGATCATGAGTATCATTTGCACTATTGGGAAACGCCGTACGGTCCAGAGTTCGCTAAAGTAGTTGTTCATGCTGATACGTCAATTTAATTCGCAATTTCTATACAGGTGAGTTTTACATGCTCCGGCGGGAAGTAGCTAGAAAAATGCTTTACAAATAACTTTGTTTTAAATGCCATACAAATAGTCATTCAAAAATCTCGATGGCGTTTTTCCTTTTTTTCCAAAACACATCAAAAGTTTTTTTGCTCTAGTTGCTCCTACGTAAAAAAGTCGTCTAGACTCTTCTATTTCACTTTGAATTTGCGAACCTCCGTACGGAATTTTGTCATCGTGAACTTCGACAATTGCTACGGCTTCAAACTCTCGTCCCTTACAGCTGTGTAAATTGAGCAATTTCATATTCTTGTCCGGACTAGCAAAAATTCCAAGCTGTTCAACTGTAAAATGGTTAAGGTCTATTTTTCTTTTTTCCATAACCGCTTGCATTTGGTTAACTGAGTCAGTCAAAAATTTTTGATTGCTTTCTGTCATCAGTTCCTGATTTACTAAAATTTCTGCAAATTCTCTGGCTGCTTCTCTCATCCAATCAATTGCAGCTTCGTGAGTTAATCTAATTCGTGTTGCGGAATCCATTAACTTTACTACTGCCAAATCTTTTTTGAATTTACTAAATGTTGGAGGCACTTTTTCCAGATCCATTAAAAGCGATTCAAGCGAACTAGAGACATGCGATAAACGAGACGGTTTTCGATCCACGATGTATCCGCATATATCTTCGCAAAGAAGTCCAAAAGTATTTCTTGGCCCATAGGGTCTAGCGCCCGGACCAACGACAGGAATATCGAATCCTCGAAGTGATTGAGCTAGCTCAAATAATGGCAACCACCATGGCGCTAAAATCGCTGCTTTAGAAAGTGGAATTTCGTATTCTTCTAGAGCTGGCAGATAGTATTCTGTAACTCCTGAAATGAAATTATTTACTTCAATATGGACTGGTTTAACTCCAAAATTTTTATTTGCGCCTGCCGCTATCATTCCCGGAACGGTAGGTAAAAGTAATTCTGCATGTTTAACAAGGATTTCACTAGACCGAAAATTTTCGAATAAACCGATGTCTTCCCTTGCGTTAATGAATTTAGAAAAGGAATCGAATAATTCAGGCTTGGAGCCTGCAAAACTGAAAATTGACTGATTTGAATCTCCGACTAGGAAAAATTTTGTTTTTCCATGCTGGTGTATATTTTTTAGTATTTCAACTTGCACCTCACTTGTATCTTGAAATTCATCTACCAGAATCAAAAAGTATTTGGCGGAAAGTGTTTTGCCGATATTTGGAAATTGTTCAAGTAGTTTCCATGATTCAAAAACAATGTTTGGAAAATCTACAAGATTTTGCTTGCTTAATAATTCCCAAAATGCAAGTGCTGCTGATTTAGGTATGTCGCGCGAGATAGGGCTTCCATCTGCCGCTCGATTTAGCAATTCAAAAGGCTCTCTACTTTTAAGGCGCAAGTTGAGTTTAGTGTTTACTTGGTCGGCAGCCTGTATAAAGGGTTCTGAATCAGGTGCAGCCACACTAAATCCTTGATTGAGATGAGGAATTCTCCAATGGAATGGTCTCAATATGTTATTGATGCAAAAAGTGTGAATAGTTGTTACGTCAATTTGGTTATGAGTCAAACTAGGTCCTAATTTATGAAGGCGAGTTTTGATTTCATTTACGGCAGCGTTAGTGTAGGTGATACAAGCTATTCGTTTAAAACTTCCTGCAAGATTTTCTGATGTCTCCAAGACCTTGGCCACAAGAGCAGTTGTTTTTCCGCTTCCTGGGCAGGCAGTTAGTTTGATGTTACCGTCCCAGGTAACAGCCTCCCTTTGTTCATTGGATAATTTCATGAATTCAACGCTTTAAAATGGGACATCATCGTCATCATCACGATCGCATTCACTGTCATCATTTATCAACCAACTTATTGCATCGCTAATATATTGAGGAATTACTTTAGCTGTTTTCAAATTTCTACTTAGAACTTGAGCAAATCTTCCTTTGCCAACTTTTATAGCTAATCGAAGAATTTTCTCTCGAAGTTCTTTGATTTCTGATGACGTATTTTCACCATTATTTTTTTTCTGAATACACTCAGATAAAAGTTTAGAAGTTCTGGTTGCATTGAATTCGTTTGCCGTTTTGCGTAAAGGATCTAAAAATCCATGCATGGTAAGTTCTTTTTCAAAGGTAGAACTACTTTGAAAAACTCGTACATACTCATTTTCTAGTTCTAACAAGTTCTCTTCGATAGCTGGATCGGTAATTGATTCGTCGTCTGTATCTTGTAAATTTAAGTCTCCATCTGTCAGGATGGCGCACTTTTTTTTAAGGCCCTCTTTACTAAAAAGTTTCGCATAACTTTGAAAATGTTTTCCATGAATCGATATCACGGAAATTCCCAATCTATCAAGATCGAAATTGAGAACTTGGTTTATTAGCTCGGGAATGACATACAACTCAGCGGGTCCCTCAACTAGCAATACTTTTTTAGCAAACAATATTGTTGAACGTGTTGCATCAAGATATCGTTCTAAATCCGCGATTTCTTTTTCTGATAAATTAAGGGCTAATTCAGATGCGCCGGTAATCTGTGTTTTGCCGTCCTTTGAGTTTAAAATTACGTAGGATTCAAGCCTTGAGTTTGACGTAACATGAGTGCTGTGAGTAGTAATAAATGTTTGAACTTCGGGAATCTTGAGTGCTGAGTGAAGAACTCTTTGAAGTTGAGGATGAATGTGAGCTTCAGGCTCCTCAATAAGCAAAAGCTGACCGGCAACATTTTCTGATGTCATTTTTCTATGAAAGTATTCAGTTAGCATACAAATATACAAAACATTGTTTAAGCCGAGCCCATTTCTGAAAGGCTCAAAATCTTCAAGTGATTGATTGGATAGCAAAATAGACAAAGACCTTTCAATGCTAGCCCAAGATGGATCCGAAACTCCAACCTTGAATTTCGTAGGATAAGTCTCTCCGGCTCCTTTCCGAAATGCATTTTCAATAATTGTTCCAAGTGTTTTAAGTTGAAAATCAGATGAAATTTTCGAATTAGCTTCCTTTAGCAAATTGACTAAAACTTGTCGCTCTTCTTCAGAGGTTTCAATTGTAGAAAGCAATTTTTTTAACGGTGAAACGTGTTGTTTCCGAAGGTCTGAAACAACATCCCGAAGAGCGTGTAAATAAGTTACGTGATATCCTTGCAAATCTAACAGCGAAAATTTACTTCCTAAAGGCTCGTTCCAATCAACTAATGCGGAATCTCCATCTCCACCAGCGGTTAGTTCAATGTTGTAATCATCAATTGTCAAACTTCCAATTAAGCGTTCAAAATTTTCAATTTGTTCGATAACTTTTCTTCGAGGACGAAATCTGAAACAAAGACGCGCACGACCTTCCTCTGTTTCAAAAGATCCAAGCAAAGCTTGCTTTTTATCACCGTCTAAAAAGTCAGTAAACTCGATAGAAACTAGTATTTGAGTACCGGCTGATATATCAGCACCTGAATGAAAGTCATGTTCCGAAAGCTGCCTAGCCTGATTTGACAAATTAACATCACAAACAAGTCTTATGGCATGTAAAAGGTTGGATTTACCAGAATTGTTGTCTCCGATAATACAGCTAACGCCAGGCATTAGAGAAAAATCTACAAACTCAAAGTTTCGGAAATTTCGAATTACTATTCTATCTATGTTCATTTGACTTCCTGGGAAGAACGAAACATTTCAAACAGAAACGATAATGTGGATTCCGGGATTTTAGCTGGATTTTCAACCAGGCGTAATATCTACAATTATAAAAATCTTGGGCAGCGAGGGACTCGAACCCCCAACCCCTTCGGTGTAAACGAAGTGCTCCACCATTGAGCTAGCTGCCCGTAACAGTAAGCAGTTTATCATGTAATAGTTTCCAAGACCAGAACAGTGCTTAACAAAGCACAGTACACCTATAATACAGGCATGCACGGACGCGACAGATTCAGCACTTTACGCCGCCAAACCAGCGACATGCTGGCAAAGGCACAGACCTTCATGCAAAGAGGCGACTACGCCCAGGCAGAACTCATGTGCAAGAACGCCCTGAATACCTGGCGCAACAATAACGCCCCTCGCTCCGAAGAAGCGCACATCATCACTTTCCTGGGCAAGTGTTACGAGGCACAGCGCCAGTTTCAGCTCGCCTATGACCTCTACTTCGAAGCCCTGCCGCACCTCACAGGCACCAACTACGACGACGTCTACACCGCCATGCTGTATGTCTCAGAGCGCATGGGCACATTCAGTCAATACACCAAGCCCGCGATTGATGAGCCGCCCTACGACCCTTATGGCGGAAGATAAGCCGTGAATATTAGCCGCAAACTAAGCCTGAAACTGCTCGCCGCCTTTACTGTTTGCGCAATCTCCTCGATGCCCTGCAACGCCGAGCCGGCCGCGACTGTGCCCGTCAAATTCCCCGTGCACGAAGTGGTGGTGCCGCAAGCTTTGTCTGTGTCCATTTATTCGCACACGCTGCCTGGTGCCGCCAAGTTGCCTGCCTGGAGCTATGTCACAAGTGGTCTTGCCAAATTCGAACAGCCCGAGCTGATTTTGACCGTTGTTCGTCAAGACAAAGAATCCGAAGCCGATTTCTCTCGTGACCCGCTTGATTTTTTCGGGTCGGCGCTCGAACTGGCTAAACGAGGCGAGCCCTTAACTGTTGGACGAAGTAATCGTTTTGGTGCTCAAGGCGTTTCTTTTTTAGCCACGCAATTTACTGGTGTCATCACTTTGCCTTCCGAAGTATTTGAAGGCGTCCCAGCACCCAAGGGCGCATTGGCGGTGGTGCCTGTCACTTCAGAAGAATTGGACGCGTGCGACATCGGTGGTGCTGGTCGAGTTGGTGCAGCACTTTCGCGCCAAGCAAGATTTTATCCGTTCCCTACATGGTGCGACAGAACGAGGGCGAGTGCCTACACCAAGGGCGAAATCGAAGTAATGCAAATGGAGCCTGTAAGCAAAGCTCCCACCGCTTCGCTCTATGGTGCTGGTGTCATCGCGGACGGTGCCAAGCTCAGTTTGTCCGTGCCTAAAAATGCTCAGGACCGTTTAACTCAATTACTAAAAGATATGCCAAAAGATTCAATGGTGCGGTTGAATCTATCTCCAGATCCGCGTGGCAACGCATTCTTGGCGTGGGGAGTGCAAAGCCCTAGTGCCATCGCGGCGACTGGAAGCGATGCTTCTATAATGTCTGGTTCGTTTGTCGAGTTTATGCCAGGCATGCCACAGAATCAGTATGCTCAATACAAAGATGGCTACATCATTATGCTAACCGACGAAGACTGGACCAAGGTTCAGGCGTCTTTTCAATCGCACACCAACATCACTTTCGCCGGTAGCGCCACCGCTGAGCTGAAGAACTTTGAGGTTGTGTTTTAAACTCTGATATCGTTAGTCAGGCAATTGTTCGCGAAAAATCGCAGATAGATTTTTTAAGTTTTCATCCCTATTTGAAAGATCGAATTCGTCCAAATCGGCGCGTGCCTGGTCCAGCTCTCCAATCATTATGTAACAACCCGCTCTGTGAACTAAGGACGAAAAACAATTCGGGCTGTTTTCATATGCGCGGGTATGAGCCTCTGCTGCGGCAAGCCACATTTGATTGGCTATCATCGCTTCTGCTAAACTTTGATCCAAAAGTGCACTTTCCTCGGGCGAAAGCTTAAAGAACCACTCGTCGTGATTTTTTCTACTTAACGCAAGCGCTTCCTCTGGCTTTTTTGTCGCTATTAACATTGAAACACGAGACATGCACAGCCAGTGCGGCGAAACAAATTTGTCATCCATCTTCTCAAGCGTTTCGAGCGCCTCGACGGCTTTCTCTAGATTGTCGCTGGCATGATACATATTGTATTTTCGAAGATAAACAACAGACTTCAATTTTGGATCTTTCATTAAAACTTTCTGCGCCCAAATTTCTGCATCATCGAACAAGTTGCGCTCAGCCTTCACCAAAAACATAACCAAAGCGGTGTGAGCGTCGTCTGGCTTTATTTTGAAAGCTTGGTTTGCAAATGCTTCAGCTTTATCGATTTCGTTCATTTGAAGAGCTGCGGTAGCACCGGAGGTGAACACTATCAAATTTTGCCAGTTCTTTTCTAAAGCCGAACTCGCGAATTTTACCAATTCAATATTGTCCCTTTTTAGAATCAACCCGAGGTTTGTGAAGGACGCTTTGCTTTCATCAGAGCAAATGCCCCAAGCGAAAAGACAAATGCAAATTCCAAGACCTATGACCATGAGCAAAGGATTTTTGTAAGCCCCTGTCATAAAGAGTAGAAGGAACCCGCACAAACTTAGAAATAGTAAGATCAGATTACTTTTGAACATTTGCTTTAAAAAGTGCTTCTGCTTCTTCGAAAAAGTTTTCTGGACCAGTCTTCGCCAGGTTGTCTTTTGCAATCTCTAGATATTTAATCGCCTCTGCTTTCCTTCCTTGAGCGAGCAAAAACTTTCCATATTCTAACTGCGGGATGTACCATGGCGTTTCATAGCTAATCGCCTTCTGAAAATCACTATCCGCACTTACCGTCTGATTCAGCGCACTGTAGGTGATGGCTTTATTCGCATACATGCCTGCAAGTAAAAATTCGTCCGTGGTCAACTCGATAGCTTTGATATGATCTTTTAGAGCTTCTTCGTACTTGCAGATGAGGTGATAATGCACCCCGCGCATAGCATAGAGCTCGCCATTCTCAGGATGCTTCTCGATGCCTTTGCTCAGCACTGTTATGGCGCCATGATGATCTTTCTTGATGGCAAACTCATTGGCTTCTATTATGTAGTCTATGTCTTCTGCGTTCGTCATTTTTGTTTCACCGACCATTGAGATTGAGCATTCCGTTTATGCTCTTCAAACAACTTTCTCTTCACGCCAAGCTGGAGCGCTTTATGCGAATGATCCGCAGATTCTTCGTTTCTACCCTTGCTCGCTAAGAATTCGCTATACTTCAAATGGGCTTCTTCCATATTCGGCTCCAACGCAAGCGCCTTCTTGAAAAACTCTTCGGCTTCGATATCATTTTTGAGTGATACCGCTATCAGTGCTTTGTTGAGATAGGCACCCGATTTTAGAAACTTGTCTTTGGACATTTCAATGACTTTGTCCTGATCTTTTATCGCTTCTGGATATTTCCTTTGAAAAGCAAATATCGCACCACGCAAATAATAAAGTTGGGTGGCATCGGGATTTTCGATGATGCCCTGATCTAATATCTTCATTGCCTCTTCGTCTTTATTGAGTCTAGACAGATCTTTTGCCTTATAGCAGATAGCGTTAACCTTTGCATTTTTCGCTAGCTCTAAAAGCTTGTCTATATCGTCGACACCATCCAGATTGTTAGCGTGCGCAAGGTCACTCGCCTTTTGCAAATATGGAATTGATTCTAGCGTGCGATGCTGAGTCAGCAAGAACTCGCCATAAATGCACTGACACATATGATTGTTTGGATCTAACTCGATTGCCTCTTTGTAGTCACGCTCTGCATCATCAATCTTTTGGAGGTAAGATTCAGCCTTTGCTTTTCCCAGAAGCGCAACACTTTTAGAATTATTGTCACTAGCTAGCTCGACTGCATTCTGCGCGTTGGCAAAAGCTTCTGTGTAATTATGCTTCTCGAAATAAAGTTCGCCCCGCAGTTGATACAACTCGCCGTTTTTCGGATTTTCCAGAATGCCTTTATTTAAGACTTCCATCGCTTTAGCTGATTCTCTCTTTTCTATAAGAATGCGGGCTTCTGTGTAAGCAGGAGATTTTCTTTTTGCCATATTCAAAAGTGTTTCAATGCGAATAACTTCGGAATTTGCTTGTTGAGAAAGCGCATCCTTGTCACCTGACTTAACTTTTTTCATGCCATTTAAATACATCTCTTTCGCTAATTCTAAATGCCGAATTCCTAATTCGCGCTGTCCGTTTTCAAGCAAATGTTTGCCGTATTCATAGTTTCCGATGGGGTTGGCAGGATTCAGCATAACCGCTTTTTTAAAATCGAGCAGGTAATCATCTTGGGACTTTGAAGAGTATTTGATCAGTCCTTTGCAGACGTAAGCAAATGACTGATATTTTGGATTGCTAGAAGCTTTTATTGCTTTGTCGTATTCGTCTAAAGATGCCTGAACTTTTCCTTGTTCAAATAATACCGAACCCTTTGCTAAATGCTTTCCTGCAGGATCAGGATCTTTTTTCTGAGCTAATGAAGGTACACAGCAGACAACTGTTCCAATTAAAATTAGAAAAAATGCGACGTAGATCTTCATCACGAATTCAACTCTTTATTCTTGCGCAATATGTCATCAATCAGCGCAATAGTCTTGGGAAAGTTCATGATCAGCGCATTTACGCGAAGTGACTCTCTGCCTCGAATGAATGCATACGATTCTGCAAAGATTTCATCGTCGTCTTCGAGCAGATGCGACAACGCGTTTTTGTCATCGTTTCTGACTTTGAGACGTTCTTCCGCGATCACATTCTTCAATTCTTGCATCTGTTCTAAATTGAGCGAATCAAAGATAGCGTGTCCAACTTCGTGCTTGAGGCTACCTGCAATATCGGGATTTCTTGCGCTCAGTCTGTAAGATAATTGACTCGATTCCGCGGGCGAGTCGCCGCCCTCTAAAAATCCCGCCACGCCAACGACGACATTTTTGCTTGCGGGATCGTAAATAGCTGGAGAGCCAGCGTGTCCGTTCACGATGTCTTTGGCTGTGATTTTTACTCCGGCTTTTTCTAGGAAACGTCGCTCGTTCTCTGGGATTTGCTTGATCCCGGCTCGAAGCTCTTTTAGAAATTGATCTGAAACAGTCCCTTCGATTGTTAAGTTTTCCAGAGGACCAAGCTTAGCTTCTTTTGTTGAATCAAATAGTTCGAACTTCTCAGCCTTGCCTTGAGCCCTAAGCTTCTGCACCTCACCTGGTGGCAAACCAATATGTGTCGCCGAATCACCCTCTGCCAGTTGATGACTTTCCTGGGTTTTATTCCAGGCGCTCTGATCAGTGGTGCTACCTATAGGCGCTTCTTGTAGAGGTGTCTCATCGAGAATGGGCTCTAGCGCTTTTAACTCTTCGGGTTTGTTTTTGTCAGACATTATTATTTGCCTTCTCTGCGAGCTTCTGAAAGTAACATTTCAATTCGCTTAAGCTCTTCCTTGGGCGCCGCGTTATTGATTATTTCCTTTCCTTTTTCAAGATTTAGAATCGCATCTGAAAATCTTTTTTGATCAATCAGAAATTTGCCATAATCGATGTATACCATACCAATTTGAGGGTCTGTTTTAATCGCTTCTTTGAAGTCTGACTCGGCTTTCAATACGATTTTATCGTTGCTCTCAACTATCGCTCGGTTGTAATAGGCACCGGCTAGAAAGAACTTCTGAGACTTTGGATCAGCGATACGAATAATCTTATCGTAGTCACGCAACGCATCTTTTGTTCTTCCAATGCTGCCTAGCAAAGGACCTCGAATAGAGTAAAGTTCAATATTTCTGGGTTCTTTTGCTATTCCCTTGTCTAAAAGCTTAATCGCTCCTCTCTTGTCGTTAATCTGAACAAGCTCGATCGCTTCTTTTGCGAAATCGACTTCTTTCGCCGATACAACATGAGCCGAAATAACAAAAAAAACTAATAGGCTGAAGAAAATTTTGATCATTGATTTTGTTGCTCCGCTTGTTTGATAAGCATTTGTTCTACAAGAGCCACAGTGTTAGGAAATCCATATTTTAACCATGCTGTCCGGGTGGTCTCTCGTCCACGAATAAGTGCATAAGTTTCCGCGAAGAGTTCATGGTCGCTTTCCAATATATGAGTTAAATGACTTTTTGTCTCAGCATCCAGTTTTTGTTTCTCGGTATCAGAAATTGTTTTGAAATCTAACCAATTATCAATTTTGAGAGCGTAGTACAGAGCATGTCCTAATTCATGCTTTAAACTTCCAGAAATATCTCGATTCTCTACTAACATTTGCCCCTGAACCTCATGAGCTTTAACGCGCTCGGACTTAGATTGAATTAGTCCGTTCATTCCTATAATCGCTTCGTTCAGTGACGGTTCATAAACTGAGGGTGAGCCTGAGCCTTGATGTCCATCAACTTTTTCTTTTACTCTGATTTTCACTCCGGCATCTTCTAGCAGTTTGCGCTCGCTGAGAGGAATCTCCTGTAATCCGATTTTCAATTTTTCTAGAAAAATTTTCGAAACAGATCCTTCTTAAATTATATTTTCCAACGGACCAAAAAGCTTGGCACCTTTCGCCGCTTCAGCGCCTATATCCTCAAACCCAACAATTTCAAACTTTTCTGCTAATCCTTGCGCTTTTAAATCATTAAGTTGGTCGGGGCGAAGGGCTAAATGAGTAGCCGATTCATCCTCGGGAATATAATGAGCTTCCTGAATCTGGTGCCAAGTTTTCTGCTCCATCGGTTTAGTAATCGAAGCCTCATGATTAGAGGTGTCCTTTGAACCCTCTTCTGGCTTTTCGTCGATATCTTGCGGTTTGTTTTTGTCAGACATTACTTTTTGCCTTTGTCGCCGCTAGTTTTGGTTAATGACTTTGCCTTCTCAAAATCTGCTTCAGCCTCTTTCAGCTTACCCGCCTTCTTAAGCAAAGAGCCACGCAAAGCGTAAAGTTCGCCATCGTTTGGTGTCATTTTGATACCATCGGTCAAAACGTAAATGGCTTTATCAATTTGATTTGTTTGAATTAATTCTGAGGCGCGCTTTGCATAATGTCCGTAATTTGCAATTTTCAGAAGTCGTTCTACTTCCAAACTTCGCTTTTTCAGCTTTTCATTTTTCTCTAGTTTTTTGCATTGTTCTATATGCAAAAACGCTTTCTCGGATTTTGACGTGCGAAACAAAAAGGTCGCATACTCAAAGTGTACTATCGGCAAATTCGGCTCGAACTCTACGATTTTTTGATAGTCACGATCGGCAGCGTCATTTTGCTTAAGTAAAAATTCTAATTTGGCTTTGCTCAAAAAAGCGGCAGCTGCAAAATTTTCATCGTTCGAATGATCCAGCACTTTGATCTGATCTTCCAGAGCCTCTTTGTATTGCTCTTTATCCGCACGCAGCGCGCCACGCAAATAGTAGAGTTCGCCACTCTCGGGATCTGCGGCAATGCCTTTGTTCAGCACGTCTATTGCTTTATCGTTTTCGTTTTGACGAACTAGATTGTAAGCTTTGTTCCAAACTGCTTTGTAATCTTGGGCGAATGTTGGCAGCATGTTGAAAATTGCGACTAGCGCAAACATTAAGAAGAAGTATCTACTTGCAATCATGCTATTTTAATTTCTCGCGCATTTGCTTCAGCTCGGCTTGGTGCTCTGCAGGCATTTTGCCGGAGGGTTTTCTCAGAGCATTATCGAGATGTTCAATGGCTTTAGCTTTGTAGCCATTGTTGAGCAAGAACTTTCCGTACTGAAAATGAATTATGTCAAGTTCTGGTTGTATCTCCAGACATTTTTTGAAATCGCTATCGGCTTTTTCGTTTTCATTCAAACCCGCTTCAGCAAGTGCTTTATATAGATAGGCCGCTACAACTGAGGGATTTGATCTAAGCTGTTCAATTACTTTGTTTTCGTCTTCAATTGATTCGCGATATTTCTTTTGAAAATAAAAAGCAGAGCCGCGTAAAAATTGAAAGTTCAAAGCATCAGGATATTCGACTAGTCCTTTCGTCAGAATTGCGATCGCTTCCTCGTATCGTTTAGCGTCTGCCAGCTTATCGGCTTGGTTGTAAATTTTTTCTGTTTCCAGAATTGTTAGTTTTTCAAGAAGGCGCTCGAATCTCTCAAATCCTACGACGTCTTTATTTTTCGCTAAATCAAGACTCTTTCGCAACGCTTTGATTGCCTCAGTATTTCGCGTTTGAGAAGATAGAAATTGCCCATAGGCTGCATAAGCGAAAAGATCTTCTGGATCAAGTTTTATGGACCTGAGATAATCACTTTCGGCCTCTTTTGGCTTTCCCAAATACTGCTCCGCTTTAGCCTTGCTCAATAGTGCCTTACTCTTGGAAGAATCGTCTTTGGCATTAGCCAGTGCTTTTTCTGCGTCTTGCAGAGCAAATACGTAGTTGGATTTGTGAAAGTGAAGCTCTGCACGAAATTGATATAACTTGGAACTGGTGGGATGTTCTTTTATTCCTTTGTTTAACACGTCTAGCGCCTTGGTCATTTCATTTTTTATGAAAAAAGATGAAGCTTCTTGGTCAATGCTAGAAACGTCAGATGCCATAACAGGAGCAGCAGAAAAGCTGACAAGAAGTGATATTCCAAGCGCAAATCTAAATCGCAACATAAGTCTCTTCCACGAAGCCCTGACGCATCCAATATAAATGACGCGACAATCTTTTCCATCCGCCAATTTCATCGATGATGGCTGGAACACTATTCTGGTGCGATGCCGCATTTGGTGCTTGCGCTTCTTGATTTATCGAAAGAAACATTCCATGTGGCGTTTTCAATTTATCTTTCATGCCAATCAGATAACCGCGACAGGCTTCGGCTGCCATTTCTGGCATCGAGTCCATGTTGAAGAAATAGTCGGTGGCTTTTGATTCTAATTTTTCGAAATGCCAGTAAGGATAAATATGTACGCCCGAATCTTTTTTAGGTTCGCCATGCAAAACTACATCGTTTGCATCCAAACTCATGAGCAAATAATATGCTTGCAGCGCATTGACCCATGGCAAATCTATAATCGAATATTTCTTGAGACCGGCTCTGTGAGCGATATGTGCCATGCATCCATATCCGCCACCAATTTCTTTGATGTCACTTTGGGCGGTGGCACCAAGCTGCTTTAATCTATAAATAGAATAGCAATGCAACAAACTATCTATGGTGACAAACTTGCCATTAATCTTGCAGCCATAATTTGCCGCTACCTCTGGTGCTGAAGCCTCGAAGCCTAAGCGCTTTTCGGCATCGGCATAAAGCTTGCTTATGTCTGTGTCCAGCACGTTCATGGTGGCTTTGGTGCCTTGCTGTTCGACCGAGCCTACAGGAAAAGCGCCGATGCTTTGTGCCAAACTCATGAGCGCATCTGTTATACGCAATTGCACGTGACTTTTGTCCTGCACCGCGCGCATATCATCAACTAATTTGAGGTCATACTTGCCTAATCCCCAGACCAATTCAGACTGTAAAAAGCTTGGCAATAGCTTGCACAAAGTATCGACGTCTTTTGCTTCGAGCGCTTGAATGAATTCCTGGTGGCGTGTGCGCACTTCGTTCCACATAGACTCGCCGACACTTTTATTGGTGTCAGGCGATTCGCTTTTGCAATAGGCATACGCGTCTGCAATTCTGGTGCAGGCTTCTTTGATTCTTTTTTGGTCCGTGTCTGGACTGAGAATTGCTTGCTTTGCAGTCTGTGCGGTCCAGGGATAATGCATAAACGAATGCAGGGTCGAGCCATTGCCCATCTCGACAGAGAGCTTGGCGTTTTGCTCAGCGAGAAAGTCTTGCGTCTCCTTCATCTTGTCGATACTAGCCGAACGTACAAGTGATATTGGACCAAAACGCATGTAGCTGCAATGCCTCTTTGCAAATGTCAAAGGCTGAATTATACAACAGCTGGCACGTGTCCTGAAACGCCAAAAATCTAACCATGTGGCTTGGTGTGTCTTTTAGTGTTGGCTTCAACCATAAGTATTCAGGGATGTTTTGCTTATGGTTGGCCCCGAGGCTAAAAAGACCTATCGACTTGCAGTTAGTTTTTCGACTTATCTTCAGATTCGGCGCCCGATTCAGCCCCCGATTCGGGCGCTGGAGCAACGGATTTATCCATGCCCAGAGCACACAAATAAGACAGGAAATACAAGCCGCCAGCCACAAGTGTCAGATTCTTCAAGCCCATGACCACGCACAGATTTTCAACCAGACCGCCTATAGAAACACCTAAGAGATTAGCCGACAAATAGTTGGCAGGGCTTTTTGCGCGAGCGAAACAAGTAGAAAAGATCATACTGCCAAAGAAAATAGGCAGGCAGTTAATCAGGGCAGAGATTGCTGCAACGGCTGCAGGACTCATGTCTGTGTCTGCCGGAATATTAAAAACATACTGAACTACGACAGCCACTACAAGCAGACCATATAAAAGATGCATGTTCTTTTGAGGGAAGCGCGAAACAATCAAAGTAGCGATATACGCTAGCAGCAGCACAACCAGTATGACGATACTGGAAACGAACCAGGTGGCACCAAAGAGCAAGGAAAGCTCGGTGATGCTTTTGGTCTCTACCAGCATAAATGCCTGACCCAGAAAGAACATATTGCCCCATTCCATCGCATTTATGGGGCCGCCTTTAGAACGACCGGCTGCGGCAAGCAAGATGCCTGGGAAAATGACTGCCATGAATAAGACGCCAATATAGATAAAGAGCGCGGCTGATTCAATTTGCAGATAGAGAAATGGCCAGTTATCGGTACTGGGGGCGGTGTCGGGTAATTCTTCTGGCGTGGCTGGATATTTGCGCAGACCTAGATACTGATCTGGCAGGTTTATGTCTTTTGAGCCAGGACCAAACAAGAACATGACACTGTCCCAGTCTTTGTCTACATAACAAATTGGCTTTTGTCCCCAGGCAGCTTCGACTGTTTTATACAAACGAGCGGTCACGCCACTTTGTGCACCAGTTGCAAAAGTGAGACAGACCACGCCGTTTTCGTTTAAGTGGCGAAGAGCTGATTCCATTGCTTCTTTTGTATAGACATAATTGTCTACACGCAAGAACGATCCACTATTCAAAGTGCTGCCGGGATCGAGATAGGCAAATTCGATAAGGTCAAACTTTTCTTTTGAATAACGCAAGAAGCTTCTGGCGTCTTCGTTATGCAAGTGGACACGCTCGTCTAAGTAGGGCTTGTTGGGGTGCAGTTTGGATCCAAAAGTACAAATAATTGGATCAATCTCAACTGCGTGCACAGATTTTGCCCCAGACTTCAAAGCAAAGGCAACGTCGTTTCCAGAACCGGCACCTAAGACCAGAACCGAGTCGTGACGCGGACATGTCTCGAATGGAATTTTGAGCCAGCGATAATATTCTTTGAGTATTTTTTGTTGGGGCGTCGGGTTTGTTAGATCCGCCAGTTTCTTTTCTTTTTCTGGATCTAAGACTTTGGTGGCGAAATGAAAGTAATGGTTATTCGAGTTGAGCACATAATTATCGGTCCCGAAAAATTGTTGCTGGTCGGTGGCGATAGGCACGACATCTAGTTTGCTATAGGGCGACCAGTAGCTCGTGTGAGTCATTACATAAGTGCAAGTGGCAAGTAAAATGGTAAGAAAACCTGCTTGTCTGCTTCTGAAAGCCCATGCGCACGCGCCACCAAGGATGATGACCCAGATAGTAGGTGGAACCGAGAAGAACGAAATCAATGCAAAGCACAAAACACCAACGACGCTGCCTAGCAAATTAATCGAATAGGCTTTGAGCGGCGGCAACTTATCGAATTCGCGACCAAGTGCTCGACCCAGATGAGTGAACAGAAAATACAAGCAAATAATGACGAGACAAATCACCCCAAGTGCCATGCAAAAGTCGGCGGGGGTGCGATCGAGCTTGAGGCTCAAAGTTTGAAAATTGAGATTGACGGCGAAAATAACCGGCAGTACAAGAGCAAAGACCGCAGCAACTATTAAAGGCACAGATTTTGAACTGAATTCCTTGCGGCTGGCACTTGCAAGCCCTGCTGAGCTTGCGACAAGTACTGCCATGATTATTAAATTTGGAAAGGCGCGTATGGCGAAAATTTCGATACCAAGCCACCGAACCGCCATGATTTCGCCAAACAAAAGGATAAAGCTTATCCAGAAAATGCGAGAGCCAGTGCTTAATGCGCCAAATGACATCTTTAACTACTTTGGTAATGAGCCCGCCAGGAAGAGCAATCATTTTATACGGTATTTGTGATAGGCTGTTATCTTAGAGTTATGGCTAAATTAACTAAAGGCTGTCAAAAGGTGCTAGAGGTGCTCAAAGAGCAGCACCAGTTGGCGAGCGCCCAGGATATTTTTGGACAGATGCGGGGAGATGACGCCGCAGCACCTGGTCTTACCACTGTTTACAGGTCGCTCGAGTCGCTTGTGAGCCAGGGATTGGTCCAGGCGGTCGACCTTGGCGATGGCGAACGGCGCTATGAAATGGTCAAACCAGGCGAGCATCACCATCATTTAGTATGTGATTCGTGCAAGACGAGCGTGCATCTCGATAGCTGTCTGATTGAAGAATTAGAAGGCGGCATACGTTCTAAATATGGTTTTCAGGTCAAAGGACATATTCTCGAGATATTCGGTATGTGCCAGTCTTGTCAGACCGTCCAGAAATAATCGTGAATAATGTTCGTGAATAAAGATCTGCAAAAACTTATACCTTCGCTAGACAATATTGGTATTGCTGCATCTGTTCTTTGTTTGATTCATTGTCTGGCAATGCCTTTTCTGCTTGCGATGCTTCCATTTTTGGGATTGTCTTTTCTAGACAGCGAAGAAGCGCACTGGGTGCTTGCTATTTGCATTCTTATATTTGCACTGGTAGCAATATTTCCAGCGTATTTAAAGCATAAGAAGCCAGGCATACTAATTGCGATGATCGTTGGATTAACGCTCGTTGTTTTTGGTGCTTTCTTTGTAGAGCACATATTGGGACATGGTTATGAGATGCCACTACTCGTGGTGGGCAACTTGATTCTGGTGGCAACCCACTGGCGTAATCGCAGTCTTATCAAATGCTGCGATCATGAGCATTGAAGGATTGTTTGAGAACAAATCAAAAATCTCACAATAAAGTGTATGTCCTTTTTCAACTTGGCCTGTGGCCCAGGCCCCGGGGACTGGACGGCAGGCCAAAACAGAAAGCATCCACAAAAGAGCGTTAGATTTTCTACTAAAAAATAATTTCCAAGTTGGGAATTTAAGCTGATTTCTTGAAGCGCTTGGCGGCGTTCTTCTCGTCTTGTTTTTTGAATCGACGAACAGCACATGCTGCGGGATCTTCACCCTGGTCGATTTTTACAAGGGTGTATTGAGCAAGCAATGTGCTTACTGTGCGCACCATATCGTTCCAGATATCGCGCCAGACAAGAAGCTTTTCTTTGCGACGAAGGCGTGAAACCTGACGCAATCTGTTTGGCGACTTTGGTGGTGCTTCGCGACGAAAATCGCGCGATGAGCGACGACCTGCAAGTGAGCCATTTTTTAAAAGTTGTTGATAACCCTTGGCAAGCGATCCTGGTGATATCCTGCTAATCTCTTGCGAGTCAAGAGATGTTTTGGGTTCGAATTCGTTGTCAGTAGTGTCCGGTGTCCGCTGCCCTCTGGTGGCAGTTTGGAGAAAAGATAGAACCACGATGGACTCCGCTCTAGTAAGGACAAATTCATTATGCATAAGTTCTCTAATGTTGGCAAGTGCGCCAATGAATCTTTTATCTACTATAAGTTTGCTAATGCAAGGTGGTTTGTTCCTCAATATGCTTATGGTGCGTAATTAGCGTGAGGACTCAAATTTAGATGATTTCAAAAGCGCGGGAATATTGGTATCCCATTTTTCTTTTCCTTCTGCTTGTACTTCTGAGCAGCACAGTGCTGCCAGGTCATTCCGCCACCACAGATAATGCCAAGACCAAAGTTGCTGCTAAAAACAAAGACAAGGAAGCAGGCAACGGCGACTCAGGCTCGGGTGCTACAGAGACAGTAGACAAAACATCTGTTCCACGCAAAGAACGACGCAAAAAACTTTTAGACGAAGCTGACGAAGTAAACAAAACGGCCAAAGACAAAGTTCCTTCGCAATCAGAGAAGGACGCTGACCCCGCACTCAAAAAAGAAGAAGAGAACGACGAGCAAGCTGGATTCGACGTGCTGGAAGAAGGCCGAAAAATGCCTGGATTTTCAGAAGACAAAGATGGAAACACGGTCGAAATCGACTTGCAACACGATGATAAAAAGCCCACGGTGGCACTTGTTCTTGGTGGTGGCGGCGGACGTGGCTCTGCACACATTGGCGTGCTCAAAGTGTTGAAAAAGCACAATATTCACTTCGACATGGTGGTTGGTACCAGTATCGGTTCTATCATCGGTGGATTCTATTGTGCTGGTGTACCAATAGAAGAAATCGAAAAGATGTTCCGCGACACATCGCTCATGAAACACTTCATGACTGTTCCGTTAGGTGTGCGCGTTGTCGCGTCCCCCGTGATGGTGCTTCCCCGAGTATTTGGTCGCCACCCTTATGATGGTTTGTATTACGGAAACAAATTCCGCAAATTCTTAGACCACCATCTGCCAGACGACAACAAAAACATCGAAGATTGCAAAATCAGACTGGCTGCTGTGGTGGTCGATCTTATTTATGGCAAAGTTCATGCGCTTACAAACGGCAACGTGTCCTACGCCATGCAAGCAAGCTCGGCTGTGCCAGGGTTGCGCAAACCGGTGCAAATAGGCAAGAACATTTATTGCGATGGTGCAGCTGCTGAAAATTTGCCTGTTGATCAGGCTCGCAAATTGGGTGCCGATATCGTCATTGCAGTAAACATCGACGAGCGCTACCCACCAGTAGACCTGGATTACTTCCGCAAAATGGGATCTGTATCGAAGCGCATGGTCACTCTGCAATTGCACAACATGGATCAAAGATTGGCTGAGAAAGCAGATGTCGTTATCCACCCGGATACCGACGGAATTGGCTTGCTCTCGACCGACGCTAAAGACGCCGCTCGCGGTATCGAAAATGGCGAGAAAGCTGCAGAAGAAGCGATGCCTAAAATCCTGGAAGTTCTAAAATCGAAAGGCATCGAAGTTAATTAGTGGCAGACGAGAAAGATCAAGCAAAGCGCAGTGTTACTGAGCGCATGATGGATCAGGTAGGTAAAATCAACACCCCTGAAAATCAGGGTGCGGTCAAATTTATCATCCACCAGGCCCAAGAAGTAATGCTCAAGCCAAAGACTTTCTTTCCGCCCATGGTCGAGCATGGAAGCCCAGAAGATGCCAGATTCTTTTTGCTTGGCGTAATTGTGATTGCAAGTTTGCTTTCGGGCATCACCAATCTCAATTTGTTCTTCACACTGACGCATTTATTTACTTACGCAATCTCGACTTACCTAACTGCCTTCTTCACCTGGTGGCTTTTCATGCAGTTTGGAAGCCCAAAGCCATTTGGCAAGAATTTCGTGGTGGTGGCATACAGTCAGGCTGTCTTGCTTATCGCAGGAATTCAGCTGGGACCGCTTGGTGTAATTACATTTCTTGCTGCCACCGCCTATAGTGTCTATCTGCAATTAATCGGTATGCAACTGCTTCATAAGCTAGAGCGTAACACCATAATTTTGGTGCTTGCCATTATTGCAGTAGTGCAAGTGATTTTGAAATTCGTCTTTCAGATTTACTAGCTATGACTCCATTGCTCGAAATCAGAAATCTAAATACGGTTTTTTATACAGAAGAAGGCGCGGTACAAGCTGTAAACGGTGTCAATTTGTCCATAGACCGCGGACAGGTGCTGGGAGTCGTTGGTGAGTCTGGATGCGGAAAGTCTATTACGTCTTTGTCTGTTCTGGGACTTGTGCCACCACCTGGACGTATTGCCCGGGGCGAAATTATTTTTGATGGCGTGGACCTGACCAAACTTTCTGAGCGTGATTTGCAAAAAATCAGGGGAAAGAAAATAGCTTATATTCCTCAAGACCCAATGATGTCGCTCAATCCGGTTTATACCGTAGGCTCGCAAATTGTCGAGACGATTGTTTTGCACCAGAAAGTAGACAAACGCGAAGCGCGCAAACGTGCAATCGAGGTGCTCGATCAGGTAAAAATCCCGCAGTCTTACAAGCGTATAGACGATTATCCTCACCAGTTCTCGGGCGGTATGCGCCAGCGTGTGATGATTGCCATGGCGCTTTCTTGCAAGCCGCAGCTTCTGATTGCAGACGAGCCTACTACTGCACTCGATGTCACTGTGCAAGCCCAGATACTGGATTTATTGCGGGCAATTCAGCGTGAAGAAGGCACGGCAATCATGATGATCACGCACGATCTGGGTGTAGTTGCAGAAATGTGCGACCATGTGGCAGTGATGTACGCAGGGTCTATCGTTGAATCCGCGCCAGTTTCGCTCTTGTTCAAAGATCCAAAGCATCCGTATACTCGCGGACTTATCGACTGTATTCCAAAATCGAAGAACAGTAAGGCGCATAAGACGGATAAGACAGATAAGCCGGATAAATTAAAACCCATCGAAGGGCAGCCGCCCAATCTGATTAACCTGCCGGATGCATGTCGTTTTGCCGACCGCTGTCCGCTTGTAATCGACGATTGTCTGACTTCGTTTCCCCCGCTGGAAGAGAAGGCGCCCGAGCATTTTGCTCGTTGTATCCGCGTTTAAATCGACATAATCAACTGTTGCCAACTGTTAAGTACGTGAGAAAATTAGTACTTTGTCGTTCATTTATATAAATCAATCTATATAAATTGTCTTGGAGGCCTCGCGGTCACTGGTATGCGTATTCCTACAACCAAACAAATCCGCTCTTTAGAAGAAGAATGGATTCAGGCGTTCGACTCGCCCTGGGGTCAGGTTTTGATGGAAATAGCCGGGCGTGGAGCTGCGATGCGCGCGCTCAAGATGTGGCAGGAGAGCCCTGGCAACGTTTTGATTTTGTGCGGCACCGGCAACAACGGTGGCGATGGTCTCGTGGTGGCACGTTATCTCACACTCTGGGGTGTGCCAGTATCTGTTTGTTTAATTGACCGAAAAACTGAGGGCGAACAGCTTTCTATCAAGTCGTCATCAAAAGGCGGTCAGGCGCTTGCCGAGTCTGATCAAATAGTCGAAATAAAGATGACCAGCAAAGAAGCTCAGGTCAATAAAGACATTCTGGTCAAAATGAATGTACCCATAAGAGTTTTAGACCCTGCAAGCATGGTTTCTGAACATCGTTTGCAAGACAGCGACACTGGTGCCATTTTGTCTGATCCTGTAATCGACCAGATCTTTTTCGACACTACACTTGTAATTGATGCCATATTTGGTACCGGGCTTGCGCGCGATGTCGAAGGCGTTCACCGCCGCGTAATCGAAGCTGTGAACAGATCGGGCAAACGTGTAATTTCAATAGACATGCCGTCTGGGATTAATTCAGACACCGGTCAAATAAATGGTGCCGCCATTAGAGCGGACGAAACTGTCACTTTTGGTTATCTCAAACCAGGTCTCATGTGTTATCCAGGGACTAATTACAAAGGTAATATCTCGATAGTCGATATCGGTCTGCCAGAGATTCCAGACAATTTGCCTGATATCAATCTTTCAACTATCGAGCTTGTGCGCGAAATGCTTCCCATCCGTCCTGCAAATTCGCACAAAGGATCTTTTGGTCATGTGTTGTGTGTGGCAGGTAGCGAAGGTATGCAAGGAGCAGCCACTCTTGCAGCACTCAGCGCCATGCGCACTGGAGCTGGATTGGTTTATCTTGCTGCACCAAAATCGGTGTCGCAACAAGTTTCGATTCCAGAGCTTATTTGCAAACCGATGCCCGAGACAGAAAGTGGAAGTCTCAACAAAGAAGCTGTCAAAAAAATGAAAAAACAGCTCGACATTGTTCAAGCAGCAATTGTTGGACCTGGACTTTCGACCGAGCCAGAGACTGTGGACGCAGTATGTCAGTTGTTATCTGAAATCAGCTGTCCTTGCGTTGTCGATGCCGATGCACTGAATGCCCTTGCAACCAAGGGTGGTGCCGATTCGTTTAGTTTGCCCGACACTGGCGAATTTGTTTTGACTCCGCATCCAAAAGAGTTATCGCGCTTGCTTAATTGCACGACTGAAGATATTCAAAAAGACAGAATCAAAGCGGCAATCGACGCCGCCAAAAAATTCAACGCCGTTATTGTACTCAAAGGCGCAATGACTGTTATCGCCAACTGGAACGAAGAAGTATTCATAAATCCAACCGGCAATCCTGGAATGGCAACTGCTGGAGCCGGAGACGTTTTAGCCGGTATCATCGGCGGATTACTCGCCCAGAGAGTCGATCCTATGCAAGCTGCAATTCTTGGTGTTTATATCCATGGACGCGCAGGCGATTTACTGAGCGAACAATTGGGCGATGCCGGATTGCTCGCGTCCGATATTTTGCAAGCGATACCAATTGCAGTGACAAGTATCAAGTCGGCTGAGCGCAGTCGTCTTGAAGCAGATATTTTAGACGCAGATGCTACTTAAATCTCACTACTGTACGCAAGGTCTTTTTGAAAAATATGTCTGACGTCCAGGCCCCGGGGCTCAGACGAAAATAAAAACGCACCTGTGACTAGACAAATGCGAGCTAATTCAATGCGAGCTAATTCAATGCGAGCTAAATCAATGCAAGCTAAACTAATGCTGGCTCGGCAAATTCTATTTTGCCGTTAGTAGCATCTAGCTTTGCTTTGATTCCAATTGGCATGACACGAGAAAAAGACGAATCGCCAATTGGCATATTAAAAGTAGTCGGCACTTTATGCTCGATTACTCGCTCGCTCAAAATATCTTGATACGACTTCATCGATGCTGAGTCTTTGGGTCCGCAATCGGGGAATTCGCCAAAAGCAATCCCGGCGATTCGCTTTAGATAACCAGCCAGGTGCAAATTAGTGAAACACCGCTCGATTATGTCGTTGCGCTCGCTACGCTCGCAAAAGAAGACTATTTTGTTCGTAAAGTGGGCACTGTATTTGGTTCCCATCAAAGATGCAAGGGCATTCATATTGCCACCAATCACGATGCCCTGAGCGGTGCCAGCAAATGGAGTGTGGTGAAAACCAGCAGGAAATGTAGAAAGACTCGGGGTGATAGATGGCAAGATATTTGTGGACGCCAGAGTCTGTTTGATTTCGCTTATACATTCGACTTTGTCTACAGAACAAATATTTGGTCCGTGAAATACGACCATTCCACCCTGGTATTGAAGAGCGGTCAATAGACAGGTATTTTCGTGCGAGCCCATAAAAACTTTAGGGTGTTTTTTGATGCGACTAAAATCGAGATGCGCAAGCGTTTTGATACTACCAAATCCACCTTCAAGACAAAAGATGCCAGCGATAGAATCGTCCAGAAATGCATCCATAATGTCCTGGGCGCGCTCTTGATCGGTGCCGGCAAGATAGCCATTAATAGTAAGAGCATGTTTTGCAATTACTGGTTTGAAGCCCATTTTCTCGACTACCGCTTCAGCACGCGCAACAGCCTGGACGCTTTCGGGACGAGAAGCCGGACTTATGAGGGCTATACGTGAACCTTTTTTGAGTGCTTCGGGTTTGGTGGTCATGGCGAAACCGCAGCCTCCTCGATAGAAAGCACCACATTTGATGACTGTTTGTTTTTGTTTGCCACGAGTCGGGCTTTGAGTCCAAGAGGCAAAGTCATTTTTTCGCTTGAATGTCCAAGACGCATTCCATAGACAACAGGTGCGTGAAAATCAGTAAAGCGTTCTTTGAATATGCGCTCGATGCTTACAGAAAGCGACATTCGCTCGCGCTTATTTGCACCTGGTTTACAGCCGACACACTCGCCGATGATAAGTCCTTTGATGTGGTCGAATTTTCCGGCAAGGTCTAATTGGGTGATCATTCTATCGATGCTGTGCGGTTCTTCACTTACGTCTTCGATGAATAAAATTTTGTTTTCAGTTTCGATTTCGTATCTGGTGCCCATCAATTGTTTTATGAGAGTGAGACAGCCACCAGTGATTTGTCCTACAGCCTGGCCGCCCGCTAAAATCATGCGTGTGGGTGGATAGTCTGGTGCCCATTCTTTGGGCTTGGGGTCGGCGATTTCACCAATTGGATCTTGTTGCATTACTGCTTTTAGAAAATATTCGTAAGTGTACGGGCTTTCAAAAAATGAGCTGGCTGTAGGCCCGTGAAAAGTGACGAGACCGGTTTTTTGATGAATAGCGAGCAAGAGAGCCGTTATGTCGCTATAGCCCATGATTATTTTGGGATTGGCTGCAATTGCATCCCAATCTAAAAGAGGCAAAAGACGTGCGCTGCCATTGCCACCGCGAATGGCTAATATCGCTTTGATTTGTTTGTCTTGAAAAAATTTGTTCAAGTCCGAGGCACGGTCTTTGTCAGAGCCAGCAAGATCGCCAAGTGAATCGAATAAGTGATCACCAAGTACCGGAATAAGACCCAGCTCCGAAAATCGCTTCATGGCGAATTCGAGCTTGCCTTCTTCAAAGCTTGGCGAGGCAGGGGCAACTATGCCAATTTTGTCCCCGCGTTTCAAAACAGAAGGTTTTACTAAAGGAAGAGTCTCAGATGAGGTATTCACTGATATTATTTAGGGTCTAAATTTGGCTTTTGTCGTTGCAGGGTTTTTTATGATGGTTGAGGCGCATTCAAAAGTGAAGTCCGGGGTGCAATCTGGCACTGACATTACTTCCTCTGGTCTATACAGTCAAGAACAATTAGGCTGGCTCAAACTGGCCAGACAATTTGCTGACAACATCAGTATCGAAGAGACCATGGCGAGCGACAAGAAAAATGAGTTTCGTCGCGACCTGTTCGAAAAGGCATGTCAAGTCGGATTTGGTGCTCTGCCTTTCATAAAAGACTTTGGTGGCAAGGGCGGCGACTATACGAGTTTCTGCCTGGTCAACGAAGAATTCGCCAGACGCTGCGTGCCGGTCATGTCGTCTGTGGGCGTGCACATTTTGTGCCAGGAGCCTATTTATCGTTTTGGTACGCAAGAACAAAAAGAAAAATATTTGACCCATTGCTCAAGCGGCAAGCACTTGGCAGCCTTTGGTCTAACCGAGCCCAATGCCGGCTCAGACACTGCAGCACTTCAGACTCAAGCACACTTCGATTCTGCTACAAACGAATACGTGATCAACGGCACCAAAACATTTATCACAAGTGGTGCCTCTGCCGATATTTTCATCGTCATGGCAAAAATCTCGGGCGAGCCGCATGTGCCGTTTCCAGATCTGAAAGATGGCAAGAAAGACCAGACTATCACTGCTTTTATAGTCGAGCGCGGTTTTCCTGGCTTTGAAATCGGACAGAAGTTCGACATGCTAGGAATGCGCGGATATTCTACTTGCGAGCTTGTTTTTACAGATTGTCGCGTGCCAGCACATAACGTTCTTGGTCAGCCAGGGCAGGGGCGCAAAGTCGCTTTGTCCAGCCTGGCAAAAGGTCGCGTCACTATCGCCGCTCAAGCAACAGGCTGGGCGCAAGGCGCTCTTGATGCCCTTTTGAAAGGACTCAAAGATCAAAGCAAAGATATGACACCAGAGCAACTGGTCAATTCGACTGAATTTGCCCAAGTCGCAGCTCAGATTGGCGAGCTTGCAATTCAGGTAGAAGCAGCTCGGGTGCTTACCTATCAGGCTGCCGCCACTGTCGACAGAGGTGCTGCGGATGTCACACTTGCTGCGATGGCTAAAATCACTGCTACTGATGCGGCGATGAAAGTATCGACAGAGGCGATGTCTATTCTTGGTATGGCGGGACTCAAGCCAGAGCTGCTGCTGGAGCGCATCTTCCGCGACGCCAAAGCAGGACAGATATATGAAGGCACCAATCAGATTCAGCGCATGCTCATCGGACGCGATTTGATCAAATAAACAAAATGGAACCCAGAGAATCGAAGCAAGAATTATTTTTGGTGAGCGAACACCCCGAAGTGTTCGGTCCTTTGACTGACGCATTTCAAGCCATTAATCGCGACAAGCTCATTCAAAAAGCGAAGCTTGCGCTCAATTGCTTGATTGTGTTTTTGCTTCTGCTTGCAGCACCAATCGCTTATCGCGTTTATGTGGAGCTTCAGGCACCACAGGCTGCAAACGGCGAAGTGTGGATGGATACTATAAAAATCATTGCTCTTTATATCTGCATCGCGCTTACTTTATTATTGATTGGGCTTGGAATGTATTATTTCAGACTCAAGCATCTGCTCATGCAAATGGAGGAAAACGCAGAGCTCGGGCGCGATATGGCTCGAGTGATGTTTCCGTATTACAGGCAAGAATTGCAGGAAATCAAACACAAGATAAAAGGCGCAACTGCAGTCAATCAAGAAGATGCGCAAGGATTTGCCACCATAGTGAAATCTTTGATGCCAGTGGCGCAAATGCTTTTGAAGAAAGACGCAAGCATTCTAAACTGGGGCATGCAGGGTCTCAAGCTTTATAAATCGTTTTCTGGATTTTTCAAAAAATGATGACTAAAACTCATTCTTTAGACATGCAGGCTTATACCAAACCAAGACGCGACGCCATCGAGTCCGAACTGGAATCGGTTCTTTCAAAATGGGAAAACGATAAGCGCGTCCCTATGATTTTGTCCGAGAGTATGCGGTATTCGCTCATGTCTCCAGGTAAGCGAATGCGCGCACTTTTGTGCCTGGCAGCATGTGAAACTGTTCTATATATAAAGAACGGCGCCCATAGCGAATCTCAAGATTACGATTTAAACAATTTCAATCAATTCAATAAAACTGTGTTCGAGCAGGTAAAAGCACTTGCCTGTTCAATTGAAATGATTCACGCCATGAGTTTGATTCATGACGATTTACCCTGTCTGGACAACGACGATATGCGCCGGGGTAAAGCCACTAATCATGTGGTTTTTGGCGAAGCAATGGCACTTCTTGCTGGCGATGCGCTCATTTTGCGAGCAGTTGAAAACATAATAGAAGGAACGCCCGAATCGGTTTCAAAAGATGCCGTGCTTGAAGTCATAAAAGAATTGTCTATTGCGGCAGGCGCTCCAGGAATGGTTGGCGGTCAGGTTTTCGATTTACTCAAAGACGAAGATGTCAAGAGAATTCATGATGAAAAAACTGGTGCATTGATTGCATTCAGTTTGTGGTCTGGGGCAAGATTCGCCATGAAAGACGGTGTATCGGTGGCGACAAAAGAGCAACTCGACGCCCTTCGCGAATTTGGTCTCGTGCTTGGTCTGGCGTTTCAAATTGCAGACGACTTGCTAGATATAAATGGAAGTGCTGAAGTTATAGGCAAAACGCCTGGAAAAGATGTCGCCAGTGATAAAGTTACCTGGGTGAGCATTTTCGGTGAAGATGGTGCAAGAAAGAAATTGTCTCAGCTGCAAGAACAAGGCGAAGCGCTGCTCACTGACCATAATTTGAATTTTGCCCCCTTGCCTGTTCTTTTTGAATTACTAAGATTTGCCATTACTAGAAGCCACTAAATATGAGTTTTGATTCACTAATTTCACTTTTGTCTTTTGCCGACGCATCAAACGTTGTTCAGCCAGCAAGCACTGTTGACGGCAACGGCAGGGGTTGGCAAGTGATCGTAGTTACTTTATTGTGCAGCCTGCTTGCTCAGTCAGTGAAGATAGTGACCAAATTCATTCGCACCGGGCAGTTTGATTTGCGCATATTCGCAAAAACTGGTGGCATGCCATCGAGTCACTCTTGCTGCACTATGGGTATGGCGATTTCAGTTGGGCTTATTGTCGGCTTCAACACTGTTCCGTTTGCGATTGCCTTGTGTCTTGCCATGATTGTTATGTACGACGCTGCAGGGGTCAGAAGACACGTTGGGCTGCAGGCTAAAGTACTCAACGAAATGATGACTGAGCTCTTTTCAGAGCACCCACATTTGAGCGGAGAAAAGGTTAAAGAATTTCTAGGACATACTCCATTTGAAGTTTTGGTCGGAGCTATCTTCGGGACGTTCATCGCATATATCTTTAATTCCCTTGTCATTGGCTCGTTTACGACCTTGCCACCACTTTAAGAGTTGTGTTGCTGAGAGCTGTCGAAGCTGGTTGGATGAGAAGATAGTAATACATGACTTCCATCAAAATCGATCCCGTGTGTTCTATAATCAAGGTCTTGGAAAGCGGTCTTGTCCCATCCAGAAAAAAACGGTTCATCAGTAAAATGTGACGCCGTTAAGGATCGAAACAAGGCAACTTTTCTTACCTCATTGATGACGTGTGTCAAAAGCAAGAGTCAATGAATTGTATAAAGTGCGTTGGCAATGCCGCGTCACTAGTTCAAAAATGAACGATACCAGTAGGATTCGTGTTTTTATAGAAAAGGAGGGATGGCGAATCGAGATCAGTAAATATGTATTCTGGTTTTTTTCGCCGATTAGCTAATGAACACAACGGTCCAAAATAACACCCAAGTCAAAACTTCCTCGCCAAGAAGATCGCGCTTCCCAGGCAAGGAATCCGGTTCGGTTTCTTTTAACCTGACCGCTCTGGGCAGACAACTGCTCAAAGAGCAAGCATCCGCTGCAGGCGTCTCCAACGGCGACTATGTCGAAATGCTTATTCGTGAACGCGCCGGTATGCCCCCATTGAGATTACCAGTAGTATTGAAGCAAACTGGACCCAAAGGCGGCGCCAAGTCGTTCTTCTTCGGCAAGAACCGTGGTACCACCACTGCCGTTTGCGTCACCCCAATGGCACACAGACTTCTCGATGAGCAAGTAGCTTCATCCAGAATGAGCCGTGGTGACTATATCGAATACTTGCTGAGAGAAAAATCCGGATTGATTGAAGAAACATTCAAAAACTTCAACATGAATGCATGGCAGAATCAGCAAGGCGCACAAGCTCCTGAAGCTATCCAAAGCTTCGAGCCAGTCGCTGAGCAAGCTCCTGTGCAACCGGTTTACGCACCAGCACCTGCACCACAAATGCAAGTAGTGCAAAACCCATATACACAACCCGAAACCCAAATTTCCCAGACCCCTAGCTACAACCCTTACGGTTCTAACAACCAGTAATCGTCGTAACCTCAGGGAATCCTCTGGTACAACCTCCTTAAGGGAGTCACCCGCCTCATGGCGGGGGCTCCCTTTACTACTTAAAATGGCAAATTTCTAGTCACCGCTAGTGGTGTCTTATTGCCCGGGGTTGTCAAGCGTAAGTATTTCATCCCTGAATACTTACGGTTGGCCCCAAAGCAAAAAAGACCTTCAAGTCTCGAAGGCTTATACTTAACTGCATGAATATGGAAGCCAGAGTTCTAATCTGTCACAAGTTGCTCCATAAAAGAGGGGCGGTTTCTTTTCAGATCAAAATCGACGGACAAAGAGTCGGGGAAGTAACAGGCTTTGAGCGAGAATATCTAGTCAAACCTGGCAGTCATTTTGCCGAAGTCACATTCAGTTTTGTCAAATCCAATCAGGTCAATTTCGCCATAGACGAGGGCGGCGAAGTACGTCTTATATGCACACCCAATTTCTGGGTGGTTCTTTTGCCATTAAGCATCATTATAGCCTTTGCGTTACTGTCATCGATACCGTATAGTCCAAGCACTATGCTTTATGCAGGTGGGGCATTGATGGTGCTTTTACCCATTCTTGTTATTGTTATGGTGTTGAAGCCGGGTATGCTCGTAAAACTAAGGATAGAAAAGTGATGGATTTGAATTTTATTGCTAATACATTGTGCGCAGTTTCAGTGGTACAAGTAATTTTGGTCTTGCATGCAATCTTGCTTGCAGCTGGCGGTATCATGGGCTTTGTTAAAGCTCAAAGCAAACCATCTTTGATTGCAGGCGTAGCAAGTGCTGCTATATTGCTTGTGTGTCTTGGCGTTTCATTTCTTGCACCAACCACTGCCGAACTTATCGCATTTGTGGTATCAGACATTCTAGTGGCAGTCTTTGCAATGAGACTTAAAAAGACCAAGAAATTCATGCCATCAGGGATGATGCTTTTCGTTTGTCTGTTTTTGGGAACTTATTACCTGGTTGCAGCTGTAACACCCTGGATAATAACTCGACACCAAGGAGCGAACAGCTCGCAGGCACAGTCTATTTAGTCTCACCTATGCTGAACGATTCTTTACTGAATGGTTTTTTGCTTCCAACACCGATTCCATGACTAACACCTTTGATCGTGCCATGAATCAAACCTGATGCAAATCCAAATGGATATGCGCACATAGCTGACATTCCGCGTCCGACCAGATCGATTTCTTTTTCGTCTACATCGAGACCATCATTCATGCTTTGCTTCATCGCTTTTGAATGTTGATTGATGCTTTTTGAAACGTGAACCGGCACACCGATAGTGACACCAGCTATAGCGCCTGCCACCGATTTTGGTGCAGAGAGTGCTTTGCTAGCAAAATTGCCGCGCTTTGCTTTTGAATTTGCTTGAATTTCTTCGTTGAACTGCATGTGCTGCACAGGCGGCTGAACTTGAGGTTGGACTTGAGGTTGGACTTGAGGTTGGACTTGAGGTTGGGCGTACTGACCAAAATATGGGGAATAGTTTGGTCTGTAAACTGCAGGTTGTTGCAGATTTTGTTGTTGTCTTACTTGTTCTTGATAGTGTAATTGACGCTGCAACTCTTGATGCTTGATTGCATCGTGCTTTTGTTTTTGTTCGGCATTGAATTTGGTTTGATCGGTTTCGATCCAGCCAGCATCTTTTGCTATCGAAGATGTGTTTGCAACGAACGAAAAAGACAACGCAAGCGATAAAGCAACAGTCAATCTCAATGCTGTAGCAGTAGCTGCTCTAGCATTCATGACTAATTTGCCTGGGCTAAAGCGGCTCGCACTTTTTTGCCAAAATGGTCGGTGAGACGTTTTAGAGTTGGCGAAATGTCTTCTTTATCGAGAATAGCGTCAATCAAAAACAACTTGTCTGATTTAAGCGCTTGCGACAGGGCATCAGTGAATTCAGCACCCGTTTTAGCACGCACCGCTTTGCCGCCTATGGCTTCGGTCAGTTTTACATAGTCCCAGCGAGCAAGGTCGTAATAATCGCGCTGCTGATCAATGAACTTGAGCATGGCATAACTGGAATTATTGAATAGCACCACAATTGGGTTGATACCATGTTTGATGGCGGTGCTTATTTCCATGCCTGTCATCTGAAAGGCGCCATCTCCAACAAGAATGATTGAGCGTCGTTTGGGATTGGCTATTTGAGCGCCGATACCTGCTGGTGTGCCAAAGCCCATGCTCGAGTAATAGCCTGGAGCTATGAAAATATCTGTTTTGAGACTGAGTCCTGAGTACAAACAATCACCTACGTCGCTCACTACACCAAAATCTGGTGTCAAAACAGAATTGAGCGATTTGATGATATGGCTTACTTTGAGCGCGTCTTCTGGTTTTTGATCGGGTAATTCTTCAGGTTCGATATTTGGAATCTGGAACTTAATAGATTTGGATTTAGTCGCTTGTTTGACCAATTCTTCCACTACGAATTTGATGTCGAGCCCATTATAAGAATGGTGACCGACGCTCACTTCCTGATAAGTTACTTGAATCAAGTTTTCCACAGGCAATTTGGCTGTGTATCCAGCTGTTTCCATCTCGGTGAGAACAGCTCCCAGACACAAGATACAATCGGATGCTTCGACGAATTCTTTTACTTTGGGATTGCCGAACTGTCCAAAATAATTGCCGATAAAATTGCGGTGAGTCTCTGGAAAAGAGGCTTTACCCAGAATTGATGTGACTACCGGAATATTGAGAGCTTCGCAAAATGAAATTACTTTGTCCATCAAATGGAAACGACGAAGCTGCGCACCAGCCATTAGCACTGGCTGTTTTGAGTGAGATAGCTTGGACAAAATATCTGAAACAGCAGCATATGTTGCTTCTGTTGGTGCTTGATTTTCGATGGTGTCAGGAACGCGATCTTGTATTTCGATTTCGGCATTGACCATGTCGCGCGGAATTTCGATATATCCAGGACGTGATTTTTTCACTGTCGTTTCAAGTACGCGATCTATTTCGGCTTGAGCCAATATAGGATTATCGAGAACAGCCTGCGATTCTGTAACGGCTTCAAACACACGCAATTGAGTCTGGAAATCTTTGACACAGTGGTGGAACTGTGGCTTGTTCGATCTGAATTTGGTTTCTGGAGCCCCGCTTATGACAAGCAGTGGAGACTCTTCGGCATATGCAAGACCAACGGGGTTGATCATATTCAAGCCGCCAGCACCATAAGTGGTTAGCGCAACACCAAGTCCACGCAATCTGCCGTAAGCGTCTGCTGCAAATCCAATGGAAGGCTCGTGGGTGAGCACAACCGTTTCCATGCCGATTCGTTGTTGTGCCGCATAAAGAGGCAGAACAAAATCGCCTGGAATGCCGAAGGTTTTATCGACACCCAATTCTTGGATTCGCTTGAATAGATAGTCTGATAGTTTGATCTTTGCCATTTGCCTATATCCTATATGGTAGGACCGTTTTTATACTTAAACTGGAGTAACCTCATTTCGAGCTCGAAAGCACTATGGCCCAGCGCAAAAAGAAAAAAATCGAAGCGGTCGTCGAAACCAAAGAGACCCAAGCACCCGTAAAAGGAGCCAAAGTACGCAAGGATTTAAGCACCTTGCCCGAAGGCTTCGATATCGATGCAAATCATAGCTTTAAGCGAGCATTGTGGAAGCATATTTTGCGAATTTTTTGGGTTCTGGTTGTAGTCGTGCTCAACGTTGCTATGGTTGGAAGCTTTGTCGATCGATATCAAGATCACCGACTTTTGCACCCCGCCCGTGAAATTTTCTTTTTCATGTTTCTTGCTTTGATAGACGTTTTCATGGCTGCGCCTATGATTCTAGAAGCGAATAAAGTAGACACAGACAAAGAAGCAATCACCTTGCATCTGCTTGCCTGGCGGGTTCGCATACCATGGCAAGAGGTAAGAGAATTCAGTCAGCCCTCGTTCATCAAGTTCACCATTCTATTTTCCAAAAACTGCCGATACTTTTTGAACAAATACGACCTCAACAATTTCAATCAATTAGCTCAAATTATTCTTGCTAAAAGCCAAAAGTCTTAAAAAATGCTGGCTAAGGCTTTATACTTTGGCTTTCGGCAATTCATAAGACATAAAACGGCATAGAAATGGTAGCTACAGTGACACGCAAAAAAGTAAGAGTTCTCATCGGCAAACCAGGCTTAGACGGACACGACCGCGGCGCTAAAGTAATCGCCCGAGCCCTGCGCGATGCAGGAGTCGAAGTGGTCTACACGGGCTTGCACCGCTCGCCTGAAGAAATTGTCGAGACAGCCATACAAGAAGACGTAGATGCAATCGGCGTAAGCATTTTGTCTGGTGCACACCTTACATTGTTGCCTCGTGTAGTTGAACTTTTAAAGGAAGCAAAAGCCGAGGATATTCTGGTTTTCGGTGGTGGGGTAATTCCTGAAGAAGACCGCCAGATTTTGCTTGGCAAAGGTGTCAAAGAAATTATCGTGCCTGGTGGCGGTACTCAAAGAACGATTGATTTCTTGAAAGAGAATTTCCCCGACCGTTTCGAGAATAAATAACCGGGTTCCCGAATATTAGAAACGTTTAATATTAGGGGCGGATAATCTTTCTCTCGAATGGGTATGAATCTCTTGTAGGTGTGTCTTCAAACTGAAAATTTAGGGCACATACTATAGTGGTAAAACTGTGACTTGCCGTCAAATATGAGGTCCAAGCAAATATGCCTGATCCTTATCGTACAGAAGATAAGCAACCCGAACCTATCTCGTTTAGAGAAGGTCTATGGAACGCCGCCCGCCAGGTGTGGAGAAGTTGGCAATTAGCCAGCAGAGAGGAAGCGGTCCAAATGTCCTGCTCCAGCATCAAAGCTGATCTGGCTATGGAAGAGGCTTACGCCGACATCTAGCCCGTGAATCGATATTGGCTCTACAACCGATAGATTTTTACGAGGGTGCCTTTGGCGCCCATTTTGGCATGGCCGTTTTTTAGGCGAAGAGCCTGTGCTTTGATCTTGTCAAACTGGTACAATTAAGGCTGTTCGCACTTACCACCAAAAAAGACAAGCGGTTTCAACTTTCGATGACCTCGAAACCTGCACAGAGCTACAGAAAAGGCGATGTTGTCTTGGTTTCGTTTCCCTATACCACAGATGAGGGAACGACCCAAACCAAGCGTCGTCCGGCCGTGCTTATTTCAAATAACTCGAACAATCTGCGTCTTGACGATGTTTTGCTCGTACCCTTAACCAGTAACACCACAAGAGCATCGCGCGAGCCTACTCAAGTAGTTATTAAGATGGACAGCGAAGAAGGCAAACTCGGTGGATTGAGACTTGATAGTGTTATCGATTGCACAGTTATAGCCACCATTCCCAAAACATTGCTTGTAAGCAAAATCGGACAATTCCCTCAAGAATTGATGGAGCGTGTAGATCAATGCCTGATGGTGGCACTAGCAATCGGACGTCCTCTTAACGAAGAAGAACCGCCGCTCTAGTTAGAAGCTTTCTGGTCTTCAGCAACGCCAACATTGTAAGCTGGGAAAAAAATGTATCGCATCCCAAGCAGGGTGACGAAAATAATCAAAATCTTGTTGTGTTCTTCTTGCGGAATCTGCATCGACTTGAGCACTAGAAAGACGCACATGCATAGCGCAAAAGCAATGCTCACTTCTAGAATGATTTTGCTGTTTGCATTTTTCACTTTCAAATTGATGCTTGGATAAACACCTAGAAAAACAAACAGTCCGCAAAATAAAAGCATGTAGTCAGACTGAAAAGACTGATAGCTGAAATAAATAACTGCGCCGATTACAGCTAACAAGCCAAGCACCACAGTGCCAGATGTATCGGCTTTGATAATGGAAAAATCGCTTGCAGGAGTCAATTCTACCGTGGCGCCCTGGTGCTGGTAAGCTTTATCGCCCACAAGCTTAGGCTCAGCTTTCACTTCAGTTTCAGCTTGTAATTCTTTCTTTTCGGTAGTGTCGTTATCGCTCATTGAAAAAGATATTCCCACAATCTCAAATTTATCCGCAGAGTATTACATTGCCACAATAAAAGCCACTGCATACTCCTTTTCGTGACTCAAACTAATAGATATTTTGCTCAATCCAAGCCGTTCTGCGCGCACTTTCGCTCGACCGTGCAAAACAATAGAAGGCTCTCCAGATGGTGCTCGAGACACTTCGACTTCGTGCCATCCTACTCCCACAAGGCCTGTACCTAGCACTTTTAGCATTGCTTCTTTGGCTGCAAAACGCGCTGCCAGTCTCGTGATGAGATGGTGATTACTACTTTTGACGTAAGCAGCTTCCTTTTCGGTCAATATTCGACGTAAAAATTTTTCGCCAAACTTCTGATAAACTTCACGGACCCGAGCGATAGAACAGATATCCACTCCAGTTCGAAGAAGTTCAGTCATCTTGCAACTCCGATTTACGCGTTCCATATAATAGAACTTGCTCAAGCGATGGCAGGTCGGCATGAATTTGTGCAAGCGACTTGTTCAATTGGGGATGAACCGTCTCTGGTGCCAGTTCAAGCATGGGCACGATTATCGAAGCGCGAGTGGCAAGCGACGGATGCGGAATAGTGAGGTAAGAAGTGCTCAGTGTCTCGTTTCCGAAGAGCAATAATTCAAGTGAAATATTTTCGCTTGCACCTTTGGTATTGCGTCCATTTTCTTTGTCTACATTATTTAGACGCGATTCGATATCGCGAATCACTTCAAGCAATTCATCTCCCGACAAAGCAGTTTCAATTGCAGTGACTGCTGTTACTGGCCAGATTTTATCTTTGTTTGCACCAGCTTTAGAATCTGATTCAGGCTCGGTTTCATAAAAGCTTGAGCAGTCTAGAAGTTCGATTAGATTGATAAATTTGAGCATTTGCACGGCTTGCTGCAAATAAGCTACTCGGTCGGGCGCACTGGATTCAAGCCCGATATAAGCTAGAACGCGTTTTTTATTTCCACGAAAACGCCTCATTTGCTGTCAGGATTGAAAATCCCTTCTACCCCACGAATGAGTTTTTGCCATCTTTGCGGAACAGGATTGGCTTGTACTCCGCCTTTGTCTTGACCGCGTTTAATCAGTTCTTCTTTGATCATTTGCTCAAGTCTTTCTTTTTGAGTGGAATTGAGACAATCTTTTTTCTTGATCAAAATTTGAGCGGCAAATCTGCGCAACTCGCCTTGTAAGTCATCGATTTTTTGCTGGACCATCATAATTTCAGTAGCATCAGATTGAGGAGAGGCCATGAGCTTCTTCACTTTCTGTTGATTCTCGACGATGGCTGGTTTAATCTGCTGATACTTTTCCTGGAATTCTCTGTCCAGTCCTTGAATTTTATTGTTTTGATCTGCTGTAAGGTCTAGTCTGGTGTAGTCGATTCGGCAGTGTCCACAAGGTTGCTGGGGATCGGCTGCGTAAGCGGGAGTACTTGTCAACTGAATATTTAAGATACCAAGACAGAATGCTAAAGTTAGCGCTCCCATCTTTTTATTGTTCATAGATGACCTCTTCCGGGGCGCCACCTGGATCGTCAAAGGAAGATTCAATCAAGTATCCTTCTGCAGTAAGTGGTGTAACTGTATCGTCATCGGGCATTGAAAGCCAGTATGCACCGGTCCCCATAAAAGCCATGAAAACGGCTGCAGCTGTTGCGATAATCTTTGAACGACTGCTCAAATGCAGACGCGAAGGAGTCGTGCCCTGGGTTCGTGGTGTGAAAGGAACCACTTGCATTTTGCTTTTGATTCCTGGCCAGAGGTCAAAATCGGCTTCGAATTTTGGCTGATAGTTATCGCGCAAGAATCCGCCGATTTGAGCCATACGCTCGAATTTAGACTGACATGGACGGCATTCCATCAAGTGATTAGTGATAGCAAGATGGCGCGTGCTGTCTACTTCTTGATCGATGAACGCAGACAATTCCGCTTCGATGATCTCGCAATCGACAGACATTCTTGATTTAACTGAATCCCATATATTGATTTCGAGATCTTGAGGCAACTCGAGACCCTTACTCAATAATTGATTAGTCGAGTTCAACAATTTAAATTTTTCAAGACAGCTAGAACACTCAGAAAGGTGCTTCTTCACTCCTTCTTGAGCATGAGGCGGTAACTCGGCATCTATATAAGCAGACAAGTCTTCGTCTATGACCTGGCAAACAGATGGAATTTTCTCGCTCAAATTAGCCCAGAATTCGTCTGGAGCATCCGGCGTTTCGATTTCATCTTCCAGGAATTTGCTCAAAGATTTGAGAGACTCGAATCTTGACAAGCATTCTTTGCAATCTATTAGATGTTCTTCCAGTAAAGACTTTTCAGTGCCCTTGAGCTCCTGGTCCATCAATGCGGATAAATCTTCTTGATATTTAGTGCAAACTTCAGCCATTATCCGGAAACCTCACTGGTATCGGTCGATGCGTCTTCTTTTGTTTCGCGGTCGAGATAAGGCTTAAGCATTTCTTGCAGTTTCAGACGGGCTCTGGCAATTCTCGATTTGACAGTACCCATTTCGGTTTTTGTTATTACTGCAATTTCTTCGTAGCTTAATCCCTCCACTTCTCTCAAGACGATCGAGGTTCGAAACTGTTCCGGGAGTCTCAACATTGCTTGACGAATTACATCAGATAATTCTTGATTGAGCACTTTTTCATCTGGCAAAGTGCTGTCGTCAGGCACATCTTTAGTGCCACCGTCACTTTCGTCGTCGCCCAGATTGTCATCCATGTTTACAGTGGGCAACTTGCGCGGACGTTTGCGCAGCTCATCATAAAAAAGGTTAGTCACGATTTGAGTAAGCCAGGACCTGAATGCGCCCGGGTTACGTAAGTTATTAATTGAACGCCAAACCCGTATAAAGACTTCCTGAGCCAGATCTGACGTGTCAGTCCAGTCTGGGGCGAGTTGGTATAAGAGGGCAAAAACTGTCTTTTGGTGGCGTTTTACTAATTCTTCAAAGGCCGCTTGTTCGCGGCGCTGACAGGCTATAACCAAGTCCCTGTCGCTCTTTTGAGAATAAATTGTCGCCATTAAATCGCCTGCCTCAGTCCTTAAGTAATGTTATCACTCTCACACTTAAAGATGATGAACAGATCTTCGCGAAGTTCCCGATTAAAAATGCTAGAGTATGGCGAGTTTTATAAGAGGATTCTATCGTGTCGAGCCGATATCTATTTACTTCCGAATCAGTTACCGAAGGGCATCCAGACAAGGTTTGCGATCAAATTTCTGACGCAGTTCTGGACAATATACTTAGTCAAGACCCAGCTGCACGCGTCGCTTGCGAATGCGCAGTATCCACGGGGCTGGTCGTCATGATCGGTGAAATTACCACTAAAGCCAAAGTCGATTACCAACAAATCGCTCGCAAAGTGGTTGAAGAAATTGGATATATCGGAGAGACATCTGGTGGCTTCGACGCTAATTCTTGCGCCGTAATCACTGCTATCAACCAACAATCTGCAGACATCGCAGGCGGCGTGTTCAAAACCAAAGAACAGGACAAAGACGCAATTGGCGCTGGCGATCAGGGAATGATGTTCGGCTTTGCTTGTAATGAAACCCCAGAACTAATGCCCATGCCTATTTCACTTGCGCACAGAATGGCAAGACGTCTTTCTGAAGTAAGAAAGAATGGCACTCTCAAATATTTGCGCCCAGACGGAAAGACTCAGGTTTCAGTCGAGTACGATGAAAAGAATAACCCGGTCAGAATCGATTCTATTTTGATTTCGACCCAGCACGACCCAGTCATTGGCGGACTGACCGACAACGAACAAATTCAAGAAAAAATCGCACACGATCTCAAAGCCTATGTCGTGATGCCAGTCTTCCAGGATCTGAACGTCAAGCCAGACGACAAAACCAAATATTATTTCAACCCTTCGGGACGTTTTGTAATCGGCGGACCACAAGGCGATGCCGGTTTGACCGGACGCAAAATCATCGTTGACACCTATGGTGGTTATGCCAGACACGGCGGTGGGGCTTTCTCGGGCAAAGACCCGACCAAAGTAGACCGCTCGGCCGCTTATGCTGCACGCTACGTGGCTAAAAACATCGTTGGCGCCAAGCTGGCAGACCGCTGCGAAGTTCAAATCGCTTATGCAATTGGTGTTGCCAAACCAGTATCAGTTCATGTAACCACTTTTGGCACAGGCAAATTGCCTGATGCTGAGATCATGAAACTGGTAAATGAAAAGTTCGACTTGCGCCCTGCTGCGATTCTTGAAACTTTCGAGCTTCGAGACATGCCAGCCAAAAATAAAGGCAAGTTCTACCAGAACGTTGCTGCCTACGGACATTTCGGTCGCACCGACCTTGAATTGCCATGGGAAAAACTGGATAAGGTAGAAGATCTAAAAAAGTCTCTGGCTAAAGCTACCAGCGCTTAATTAGACCTTAATTACAGCTTTGAAACTTTATAGGTTTAAAGGCGCTGGTTTCTGGCGATATAATACCTGTGCATAAACTTGTTTTTGCAGACAGCTCCCGCTTATCTGGGTTTTTAATCACCGGGTTTTAACTGAATGATAGGGTCACTAAAGGTCAATCCAGACTCGCCAGAAGCCTATTCTGTCGAACTGTCGAGCGGCGAGACTCTACAGATTGGTCGCAAGCCATCGCCTGGCAATATCAAAAAGCTCATCTTGCCTTATCCTGAAGTGTCGGGTCAGCATGCAGAAATTCGCTGTAAAGACGACGGCTGGACCGTAGTCGACTCAGGCAGTACTAATGGCACAAGTATTAACGGGACCAGGCTCACCCCTGGTAGAGAGTATGCGCTTCGCAATGGTGACGAAATCAAAATTGCCCAGTATGCGCTTAAAGTTTTTCCGCCCTGTACCGAAATTGACCTGTCCAATGGCGACGAGGAAGAAGAGACTCAGGACCGGACTCAATTAAGTATCAAATTCATGAACGCGACTATTCTTGTAGGAGACATCAAAGGCTTTACTACTTTGATGGAAAAATATCGCTCCGAGCCTGAAATGGTCATGAAAGTAGCGCAAAACGTTTTTGAATCTTTGAACAAAGAGATAAACAAGAACTATGGCGTGCTCGAAAAAATCGCGGGTGATGCAATCATGGCTTACTGGGCTGCTGACGGCACTGCGGGTGGTTCGAAAGTTCCAGCCTTTCAAGCGTGTCTGACTGCGATCAAATTAAAAGAACATGTCACTGCCATCGGACAAAACGAAGCAATGTGGCCGTTTCAAGACCATCCTTTATATCTGGATATCGCTCTTGCCACAGGTCCTGTTGCTGCCGGCTCGCTTGGTCATGCTTCGAGCAACCCGAGCGTGCTTGGCGATACTGCAAACCTTGTTTTTCGTCTGGAAAAATTAATTGGCGATGACACTCCAGGCGATATCATCGTCGATGGTGCTACTTACAATTTGACCGCCGATCGTTGTCAGTTCATTCAACTTGGTCAGTACAACGTCAAAGGTAAAACTGCCACCATAGATGTATTCAGGCTCCTTGGCGTCAAGAATTAGTCTTGTAGACGTATGAAGATTTCTGATTTAGAGCAAGAAGCCGGCAAACTGATTGTAGGTCGCTTGCCGGGTTCTGATTTGCCGAAAGACTTCGAGCGTCTGTTGCAACGCGGAACTATAGGCGGTGTCACTCTTTTCAAAGAAAATGTTTCTGACCTCGAACAACTGGCAATTCTCGTCTCAGATATAGCTTCTAGTTCGCATCATATCCCAATTATTTCAGTCGACCAGGAAGGCGGTGCCGTCCAGCGTTTCGACGACGTTATGACTCCGCTTCCTTCACCCATGGCTCAGGCTAGAGCGCAAAGCAAAATAAAAGACGCAATCGAGCGCATTAATACAATCAATGCCACTCAATCATATTTGTTGGGCATTAATTGTCTCTTGTCTCCAGTACTCGATGTTGCAACCCAAAAAAAATGTCCAATAGTCTGCACCCGTGCTTATTCGGACGATTCGTCCATGATAGCTGAGTATGCAGCAATTGCAGCGCGCACCATAAGATCTTGCGGTGTGATACCAGTAGGGAAACATTTTCCCGGTCATGGCGCCACAAAGGAAGACTCGCACCATGCACTTGCAGTTGTCGATGATGAGCTAACTTTATGGCAAGAACGCGACCTTGCACCATTCGTGCAATGCCTTTCCAATTTGCCGGTTGTGCTCACCGGTCATATCTGGGTCAAGTGTATCGAAGACAAAGCTCTTCCTGCCTCGCTTTCATACGCCATAAATCAAAAATTACTAAGAGAGAATCTGGAATACGATGGTCTTATAATGACCGACGACATGACGATGAAAGGCATCACATCCATGTTTGGACTGGGTGAAGCGTGTGTGATGGCTATTGGTGCTGGAGCCGATATCGTGCTAGTGAATGGCTCCCTGCAGGATCAACTGGAAGCACACTCGGCTCTGGTAGAAGCCTTTTCGTCTGGTAGACTACCGGTTGAAAAATTGTATTCTGCAATCGAGCGTCGCAATAGACTTTTCAACAGACGTCCAGACACTGCACATCCTTATAAAAATAGAGAACAATATCTCGAACTAGAAAAAAATGTCACTGAAAATATGCAAAACGTGCTTGAAATATCGAGTGCCGCATTGAATGTACTCAAAGCCGATTTTGCGTCTTCGGTAGAAATTTCAAACTGCGAATCTAAAATCGACTGGCTCGTGCTCACGCCTTTGCATGATCGTTATCCTCTCGATGTGGTTTCTGAATTGAACAAACTCGGGTGCAGCGGTTATTCAAAAATCAATTACAGTCTCAATCCAGATCAAGCAGAAATAGATAAACTGGCAAAAGAGTGCCAGGGTAAAAACGTGGTCTTAATGACTTTTAGAGCGCAATTAAATGCAGGTCAGGTCGAACTTGCAAAAGCTGTAGCTAAAACAGCCGAGATAAAGTTTGCAGTCATATGCGACACACCTTTCGACCTGGAATTACTTCCAGATTGGCCGTTGGTGGTGGCAACTTATGACCCTTCGAATTTAGCCATGCAAGCTTTAGGTCACTTCATCAAGAGTAAAGACACCGCAACCACAAGGTCTCAAATTGAATCAAGATCCATTTAAACCTGACCTCAAGAAGTCAGTAGCCAAAAATTATTTGATGAGAATTGGTAAACTCATGCTGCTTCTTTCAATTATCGGGTGCATCATATTGACAATTGCCTGTTATTCGATCGACAACATAATGAGTAACGCGTTTAAGCAAAACGGTCTTACCCAATGAGTTTCGACAAAGCCGTAGAACAACTCAAATTACGCTATCAGGTGCTTGATGAATTCGAGCAACGTCATAACTCGGCTGTATATAAGGTACAAGACTTAAACGGCAGAGTTTTTGCTATCCGAATCATGAAACCCGATGTTTTTCAAAACGCCGATGAAGTAGAAAAATTCAAATCCGAAGTCCAGGCGCTGCTCGAATTGCAACACTCTAGCGTTGTCACCTTATATAGTGTCGACACTCTCACTCCTGATTGTCCATTTATCATCATGGAGTTTTTCGATGGTCAGCCGATTACAAGATTCACCGCGAACAAACCACCATCGATGCGAAATTTCATCGAAGTAATCACACAGCTTTGCAGCGCGCTATCTTATTTGCACGCAAATGGTATCGTGCATGGTGATTTGCGCCCGGCGAACGTGCTTGCAAATGGACTCGAATCAGAACATGTCTGGTGCAAACTGGCTAATTCTGGCATGTTCAATATATTGAGTTCGTCCAAAAATTTTCAGGCAGACGCAAATGATTTTGCCGACAGTGTATTTTATTGTGCTCCAGAGCGTGTCACCCAAAATGTAAACGACGTTCGATCTGATATTTATTCGCTTGGCGCAATCATGTTCGAAGTGCTCACAAGACGACCTCCATTTGTAGGGGAAGACCCTGAGACCATTTTAGAACAACATAAAAACGCCACCGTCCCCAGTGTGAGCAAATTGAGCAAAAATCGCTGCCCCATTTACTTAGAGCAGATGGTGATGAAGTGTCTTTCAAAGGACCCTAACGAACGTTATCAAAATCTTTTCGACTTGAGAAGCGACTTGCGACTTTTGAGCAGAGGCGAAGAGCCACTGCTTCAAACCAATTCTGAAAAGGATTGGATCGACGAAGATCCAGATTTTGCTAAAATCCGCGAATCTGGTGTGATGGACAAACTTAGCGAGAAAAAAGCCGCTAATACCAAAGTGGTGGCATTTACAGGCAGATTATCTTTCGATTTGCGTGTAAGCAACGTGCTTGAGCGAGTGCTCGAACTTGGTGTGAAAGGCAAATCTATTTTGCGCTTCAGATCAGAAAAGCCAAAACTTCAAGGCGCCCTGTATATAAGAGATGCCAACGTGGTTCTTGGTGCCGCCATAGACGGCGAAAAGACTCGCGGTTATGATGCGCTCAAAGCGCTATTATCCATTGCAGATGGCGAATTCGAATATATAAGCAAAGTTGCAGACGACCATCCCACAAAAGACGAGTCGATGCGTTTGAGCTTGAATCTGGTTTGCTTCTTGTATCCTCAATTGCCCGAGACAATTGGTGAATTTCAAGAAATGGCAAACGAGCGCGGTCTTGCTTTGTCTACCGCCACCAATTTGAATGTCATCAAAGACCTGATTGAAAACAAAGAAAATCTAATTCCTATTTCTGAATTGCCTCAGCTCGATTCTGGTGCCTGGCAATTGAAACACACAGAATCTGTAACATCGAGCGACGTGATAGACATCATTCGCGAAGAACGTGCAGAAAAAGATCGCATAGAAAAAGGCGAAAAACCAACCTTCAAGTACAGAAAAGCAGCAATGACTCCGATGGGATTTTTGCGGCTCCTGATCATACTTGCACTTGTGGCAGGTGTTGGCTATTACGGCTATGAGATGTACCAGAACATGAATGAGCAGTCTAAGCAAGGCCGCAAAAAGACCAAGTACAAAAAAGCACGCAAAAAACATCACAATAACTGACCAGACATAAATTAATCAGGCTTGTAATTTAGATATCAACATTGAATAATCAATTGGCTCCCAGGTACTGGAGCAACGCGGCCGAATCTGTTAGTTGCCGTGTAAGTACCAACAAGATAAATAATGAACATAGATAAAAAGAAGCTCTTCGTGGGCAACCTGCCTTTCAGCGTTTCCGAACAAAGATTGCAGGAACTGTTCGAAAGAGCAGGCGCAGTTACATCGGTAGCCATTCCGGTTGATCGCGAAACTGGAAGAAAACGTGGGTTCGCCTTCGTTGAAATGGATACTCAAGCTGCTGCTGAAGAAGCTGTAAAAATCCTCAATGGTACCGATCTTGAAGGCAGACAGATTGCGGTGAACCCATCGCAACCGCCAGCCGAGCGCTCGGGTCGCCGTTGGTAGAAAATAGCTAAATCATAGACTTAGCAAGGAGGGCGTATATGCCCTCCTTTTATTTTGTGTGCTTTTGAAAATTCTATGGTCCAAATTGGAGAAGGTTGTGTTACAGTTGTCTGTATACGATATGTAGTTGCGTAACTACAAAGGGTCGTTAAAGCGCTACAATCAATCCTGAAAGAACTACAAATGGCCGAAAAGACAACAAATATCAGCATTCGCATCCCCGACGAATATCGCAAAAGGCTTCAATTACAGGCTGACAAGAAGGCGATTAGTTTCAATGCCCACATTTTGAGAGTACTTGAAATCCATTTGATGAACTCAGGGTTTGGACCTACTTCTCTGGCATCGACTTCTGGTCGCCTCTTCCAAATAAGATGCGAACCTTATATAGACAATGTCGACGAAACCACCTGGGCGTATTTCATCGACGAACCCAAATACGAAAAGGAACGCGCTTATTACACAATAGGTATCGGAAGAACAATATTGCGCGACTGGCAAGTAAAAGACAAAGCTACAGTTTCAAAAGAAGTGGGATTAGCGCTGCTTGCCTATTACAATCGCAAGGGAATGGATGTAGACAGACTGTTTTTCAACCAGTATCCAGGACCAGACAATGATGGTCGCCGCATTCTGCAAGTAGCAGAAGTGCCTGAAACGCTGGAGCAATTTCTAGATTTATTAATGACAGACAACTGGACAGACAAATATGTCGAGCAGTCTGACAAGAGTCAAGACTTACGCAGAGGAAGGCCGGAATCGGCTCTATATCGCTAATTCGCCACAGGAGAAATTAAACAAGGCGATTTGAAATTTTAAAACAGACGGAATTTGCATGAATTCCGCTACTGTTTTGGCGCGCATTTTTTGAAATTCGAGAGGAAAAGTTCAATGGCTACATTTTTGACAGTATTCATCGCAAGTTACGTGTTGCACGCACTTGGAGTAACCATCGGTTATCACCGCCTGCTATCACACCGATCATTTTCGGCACCAAAATTTGTCGAATATTTCTGGGTGATGCTCGGATATTTAGCCTTCGAGGGCTCACCCATCTGGTGGGCGACGGTTCATCGTGCGCACCACAGACATGTAGATACCGAACTCGATCCACATTCACCGCGTTATGGATTGAAAAACGCACACGTGGGCTGGCTTATGCACGATAACTATCCAGACCACATAAATCCAGCTACACAAGCAAAAGACATGGTAAGCGATCCTATTTACAAATTCCTCGAACAGAACGGTAATTGGAATCGCGCTCACGCATTGAATTTTGCCATTGGATTTACTTTTCGTATTTTGATTTTAGTTTTCTTTGGATGGCAAGCCGCGCTTGCAAGTACACTTGCTGGTTTTGCGGTATTGCAAATTCCACTCATGCTCAACGTTATTTGCCATATTCCAAAATTAGGTTATAAGAATTTCCAGTCCAAAGACGACAGCGTCAATGTCTGGTGGGTAGGCATTCTTGCAATGGGTGAGGGATGGCATAACAATCATCACACTGACCCAGGTTCAGCACAGACCGGACTCAAGCCCTGGGAATTAGACGTTTCGTGGATGATCATAAGAGCGATGAAACGACTTGGACTTGTCTGGAGCGTCAATCTTCCAAAGACAGCTTTACTGAAACAGCTAAAGGAAACTCATTTCGTTTCGTGAGAAACTAAATATTTTCCGGCTGTCTCGTCGCCTTTTAGATAATAATCGAAAAAAGCTTCGGTCTCCTTTTGCACTTCTTCAACCTGTTTTGAATTTTGTTTTTTAGTGCGCATCGAAAATCCCGAGCCTGAAATGCCACCAAGTCCGTGGTCTGCACCAGCAAGCACTAACAGGTGTTTCTTGCCTGAAGGACTGTATTTATATGGCTCTACTCGCCAGGTATAATCTTTGCCATTGCGACCGGTATCATTGGTACCGGTAACAAGCAGCATCGGTCTTTTGAATCCAGACCACGAATTGTCTTTGAGATTGCCATCAGCACTGAATCCCTGCTCACGTCCTTGAGGCGACATCAAAAGAAAAGCTTTTGGTCTTGGGTCAGAGAATTTGTCTGTTCCACCAATTTTGGTGCCAGCAAGTAATTGAGATGTGTGAGCACCAAAGCTATGCCCTGCCATGCCGATTCTTTGAGTGTCGATTTTGTCTTTCAACTCAGGAATATATTTTTGCATGGATGAAAGCTCGTCCAAGATGAAAGAAATGTCGGCAGGACGATTTTGCCAGTCCTGAAAAATATCGAGACTATCCAGCGACTTCTTTTGCATAAAGCCAAAGAGAATTTTGCGACGCTCGTCAGGACTTTTAAGCGTAAGCGAGTCTGAATGAGTCGGCTGGATGCAGACATAACCATGTGCAGTCCAGTATTTGATCAAAGGTTGATAATTGTCTTTACTACCAAGGGCGCCGTGCGAAAAGATTATCACCGGGTACTTCTGACTAGAATTAGACGTAGGAAAAGTAACTTTTACGGGCAGATTTTTATTGCGCGCTTTGTCAGTCATGACAAAGTCCTTAGTGGCAAATGAAGCATCCTGCGCCCTCCCCATTTGATTGAATGAGGCCAGCAAAAGCCCGCCAAGAGCTATAGCGATAGTAAATTTGATATTAGGCATAATTCGCCCTCCCAATATCTAGGACGTCACCGCCACACAAAAAGTTCAAATGTTCGGTTGGAATTAATCCAATAAAAAGTTCAACAGTCCACAGATAACAGTGAACAGGACACTACTTATAAGGGTCCAGACCAGACGCCGCTCAACAATTTTTATTTTTCCAGAGAAAAATTCAAAAACTTGCCAGATTCAACCAGACTTTTTGCTATTCGTCCAACACTTTCGTTAGTTCCGCGGCAACCACTTATGTATAAAACTTCGCTATCGTTGGTCTTAAGCTGGTTCAAATATTCAAGACCGGCCTTTTTGTCGCTTGCCATAAGGGCGCAAGCACCGTAAAGTTTGCCTGCTGGAGTGCCTTTTTCTACAAGATAGGCAAGTTCTTTTTTGATGGTAGAACTGTTGGCTCTGGCTTTTGTATAAGCAACCCATTCGGGCTTGTCCTGGGGAGCTTCACCTCTTATATGATCGGCAAACTGGCTTGCATTGAGGAGATAATTCAAATAATCAGGCAATTTCATACTGACCATTTTGCCTGAAATAATGTCTTTGATATCTTTGATTGCAGCATCGAGACTAACCTTCACAGATGCATGACGCTCTTCCATATTATTGAACCAGCGCACTTTGTCGTTACTGACCTGAAGGCACGAACTATCCCAGTTGGCACCTTTGAAATAGTCGTTTTCTTTTTTCAAGAAAAGCAGATTTTTGCCTTCAGTAAAATGCACTTGCGCACAAATAAAATTCTCGCCTCCACGCAATGTGAATGTCTTGGGCAAACTGCCTTTTATTGTCTGTATCAAATTGACGCTCGACTCTTGCGAATATTCGAACGGTTGACCTTTTTCTTTTATTTGTTTGACCGGACCGACATCGCCCAGGGCAATTGCATCACAGCGGTCGATCATCTCTTTGAGCGTGGCATGATAAGCCTTTGCAATAGCTGCCTGGTTGAAAGCAAGAATCGATGCGGCTATGAGGACCAGACAGCTAATTAAGACTTTGAGATTAACGAGTGTATTTTTCGCCGTGTTTGCGCTCGATTTGTTCTTTGACATGATTTACATTGTCTCTCAGATGTGTAGGTGTCGGGGCGCCTTTTGGTGCAACAGCTTTATTATCGATCTGTTTGAGGTCGTGCTCGAGAGCTTTGATTTCTTCGTATTTCTCTTTTATGAGTTTATTCAAGTGCTTCTGCAATTTGATTTCAAGGTCGCCTGTTGATTCTGTTTTATCGTGAAACTTGTGTTTATGCGCGAGTTCTTTGAGCATTTCAAGTCTTTCTTTGTCCAATTTCTCTTTCGATACTACTTTGGCTTCAGATTTAACTTCTGTTTTTGTTTCTGTTTTGGTGTCGGCGGCAAATGCCTGACCTGCAAGTGCAAAAGAAAGTACGAGCGATAAAGAAGTGAATACGCTGAGTTTCATTTTTCCTCCCATGGAAAATAAGATTATGACTGTGCCGCCCTTTTGAGACGGTCTTTGACCGCCGTCCATTCTTGCCCTTCAGGCAATGCTTCAATCACGATAGTGTCGCAATCGAAATTGTCCAATTTACGCAAATTGGAATAAAAATCTTTTGTATACAACGCTGGATCGCTGCTTGCTTCAAGCCAGTGACATTCGCCTGCGTCTGGTTTTGTGAATGAAAGTACAGACACGCCTCGTTTGCCGCTTACAATTTGAGCGATACCATTTTCAAGATTATTGCTCGACAGAATCGAGATTGGTTTTGCCGGCGCATAATGACTGGACAAACTTCCAGGAACTCGAACCTGCGATTTTTCTTTGAGCTCGACTTTGTATCCAAGTACTTCTTCTAGCATAGATGCAGTTATTTTGCCTGGTCTTAATATCTGCTTGGTCGAAGATGACAGATCAAGAATAGTCGATTCCACTCCGACATCGCATGTGCCACCATCTAGAATGTAAGCGACTTCTCTAGAAAGATCATTTGCTACGTGTTCGGCTTTGGTCGGACTTACTTTGCCGAATTTATTTGCCGATGGAGCTGCAATACCACGATTTACCGCTTTTAAAAATGCCAGTGCAAGCGGATGTTGAGGCATTCTGATAGCGACAGTGTCCTGTCCACCAGTCACCATATCGGATACCGAATCTTTTTTCTTGAACACTAAAGTAAGTGGACCAGGCCAGAATGCGTCCATTAATTTGTGTGTGTCTTCGTCAATGTTTTCGGCAAGTTCGAACAATTGAGACTTGTCGCCAATGTGTACGATAACTGGATGGTCAGCCGGTCTTCCTTTAGCAGCGTAAAGTGCTTTTAGTGCATTTTCGTTGGTTATATCCGCTGCAAGACCATAAACTGTTTCGGTTGGAATCGCAACTAGCATGCCATTAAGCGCAAGCTTTGCGGCTTTATCTATATCGGTGCCGATTTCCATTTTTAGTTGTGTGACAGCGCACATTCATGCACACCCTTAAGATCTTGCTTGTCTTGCTGATTTAGAAGTCTTCCACGAAGCGCCCAGGGATTTGCTGCAGTGATTTCGACATCGACCAACTGACCGGTAAGTGATTCGTCACCTTCGAAATTGACCAGTTTATTGGTTCTCGTGCGACCAGTCATTCGCTCTGGATTACGCTCGCTTCTGCCTTCTACGAGCACATCGTAAGTTCTGCCCAGATAACGCTTATTGCAACGAAGGCTCACTTCCGAAACAACAGTGTTGAGCATACGCAATCGCTCATTTTTTTCGTGCTCACTGACTTGATCTGGCCAATTTGCAGATGGTGTGTGAGGACGAGGCGAGTAAGCAGCTGTATTGCAAGCATCAAAAGCCAGTTCTTCGACCAGTCTTATAGTATTGAGGAACTCTTCTTCTGTTTCGCCTGGAAAACCGACAATCAGGTCTGTTGTGATTGCTGCGTTTGGAATGCGATCGCGTATCTGCTCGACCACACGCTTATAAAAATCGACTTGATAGCCGCGCGCCATGCGTCTTAGTGTGCGATTGTCGCCTGCTTGAATGGGAATATGAAAATATTCGCAAGCTGTAGGAGTTCTTTTAATTGAATCGATAATTTCGACCTTGAGATCGCGGGGATGTCCGGTCAGGAAGCGAATGCGCTTGATGTCTGTTTTAGCGTCTACAAGCTCTATCAATTCGCCAAGATGTGTTACTGGATTTAGATCATGACCGTATGCAGTGACGTTTTGTCCAAGCAAAATCACTTCTTTGTAATCGGCGTCTGAAAGTTCTTGAATTTCATTGAGCAAGACTTGCGGCTCGCGACTTTTTTCACGACCTCTTACATATGGAACTATGCAATAAGTACAATTGTAGTCGCAGCCATAAATAATAGAAACAAAGGCACTGTGCGGGTTTTGTCTGATGACCGGAAGCTCTGGCAAATCGTCTGGAAGTTCTTGATAAACTTCGACTACTGGCACATCGCTTTTGGAAGCTTGCATAACAAGTTCGGGCAGACGGTGCAAATTGTGCGTTCCAAAAACTAGATCTACATAAGGAACACGCTTGACGAAATTTTCGCCCGAATCTTGAGCGACGCACCCGCCAACTGCAATCATTGCACCAGGACGAGCATCTTTATATCGGCGCCAGACGCCAAGATAGCTATAAAGTTTGTCTTCGGCATTTTCGCGAATGGCGCATGTGTTCAGAATCATCAGGTCTGCTTTTTTGACCGAATCTGTTTGCACATAACCAATTTCGTCAAGCAATCCAAGCATGTGCTCGGAGTCAGACTTATTCATCTGACAGCCAAAAGTCTCGACGTATACGCTTTTACTCATAGACCAACAGTCTACAAGATATAAAGAGACAATTGTTGCTCTGTTAATGCTTACTAAGAAGCAACGCTTGGCGTTTTCAGGCTTTCCAGTTCGCGCACAGAAGCTAGATAAGTGCGGTAACTGCTCTCGAGCCAGGAGAGCTTATCGACATATGTATCGGGTGGAATGAAATGGCTTTGTACATTGTCAGAGCCAAAAATGAGATCGTGAAAACCATCTTCGCGAACTTCGAGGCTGTAACTTAATGATCTTTGGTTAATACTCATGGCAGAAGTATATCTTGCATTCGCCACTTGGAATCTTTTATTTAATCAGATTCAGCCCAGTAATTTAGCCATAGACTCAGGATTGTGCAATAACAGCAATAAGTCCATTCCGATAATTTGCGAGGCATTCAATTCAAATGCTTTCGCCTTGCCAAGCGGAATTGCATTCTGTCCTTCAACCGCTAATTTTGCTTTTGAGTCGCCAAGAATTTTTGGTGCTACGAACCAATAAATGTCATCGACCAGATTTTCTTGCAACAAATTGCCTGCAAGAATTCCACCGCCTTCGCAAAGCACATTGTTGATACCTTCTTCTTCAACCAGATCTTTTAAAATCCAGGCTAGATCGAGCTCTGGGTCAATGGCGTTTTTGCTTTTGCCGGGTGTCTTTTTGATTTTGACATGATCGCCCAGAGTGTGATTGCAAGTGGCATCATTGCTGCAATAAACAATCGTGCGCCCGCCCGTTTCTTTATCGAATAAATTCGCTTCTTTCTGAATAGACAATTTTGGATCTATCACCACACGCACAGGATCTCGCGAATCATTAGCTGGTAAACCTCGCACGCTCAATTTAGGATTGTCAGCACGAGCAGTCCCAGCGCCAATTATCACTGCATCAGCTTTGTTGCGCAGATTCATTACAAGTAAACGTGCCTGATCGCCTGTAATCCACTTCGACTTGCCGTCTCTGTCTGCAATGTGACCATCTAAAGTAGCAGCAATTTTCAAAACCACCCAGGGAAGACCTTGAGTTTTTGCTTTCAAGAATGGCTTGTTGAAGAGCTTTGCTTCAAGCGAAAGTACATCGCGTACAACTTTGATACCGGCATCTTCTAATTTTTTGAATCCTTTTCCTGCCACTTTGGGATTAGGATCTCCTATTGCTGCCACCACTTTGGCTATTCCAGAAGCAATAATTTTGTCTGCGCAAGGAGGTTGTTTGCCGAAATGACTGCAAGGCTCGAGATTCACAAATAGCGTTCCGCCCCGGGCTTTCTCGCCTGCTTTGTCCAGCGCTTCTACCTCGGCGTGTACTTCGCCATGTTTTCTGTGAAATCCCTCAGCTATAAAATTGTTGTCTTTGTCCACTACGACACAGCCAACAATTGGATTGGGCGAGGTTCTGCCTTCTGCCAGACGAGCCAGCTCCAGGCATCTTCGCATTATTGCTTCGTCGTGCATTTAACCAAAAAATACTTCGGCGACTTTGTACAAGCTCAAGTCGAGTGTTTTTAGAGTATCCACTGCATCTGCAAGTGGCACGTCAGAAATCTTATTTCCTTGAAGCGACACCATACGACCGAATTTTTTCTCGTGCGCCATCTCTGTTGCATGCACACCAAATCTGGTGGCAAGCACACGGTCGAATGCAGTAGGCGAGCCGCCGCGTTGAATGTGACCAAGAGTGGTTGCACGTGTTTCGTAACCTGTGCGCTCGGCTATGACATGAGCCAGTTTTTCACCAATGCCACCAACACCGTTTCTCCTTTCGGTCTCTTCTTTGGGCTCGTCACCAAAACGTGCTCCCTCAGCCACTACTACAATCGAATAGTCGCGACCGCGCGAGTGCGATTTTTTGATAGCTTCAATCACTTCGTCAATTTTAATCGGTTTTTCTGGCACCAGAATAAAGTCAGCACCGCCAGCAATTCCGCCGTGGCAGGCAATCCAGCCAGTGTGTCTGCCCATTACTTCGCAAACAAGCACACGATTGTGCGACTCGGCAGTTGTGTGCAATCTATCGATTGCTTCGGCAACTACGTTTACGGCAGTATCGAATCCAAAGGTGTAATCGGTAGCGTTTAAATCGTTATCGATTGTTTTGGGAATGCAGACAACAGGCACATTGTGTTCTTGATACAGTCTTTTTGCAACACCACAAGTTTCTTCTCCACCAACGGCAATAAGCGCGTCGATATTATTCTTCTTGAGGTTGTCTAAGATTTTTTTGGGTCCGTCTTCTGTGGCAAACGGATTACTTCGCGATGTGCGAATTATCGTGCCGCCGCGGTTGATGATAGTTTCGGTATTGCGCAAAGTGAGCGGCATAATCATGTTGTCGACCGGACCGCGCCAGCCTTCAAGAAATCCGAGTACTTCAGACCCGAACGATTTAACACTGTGGCGAACCACGGCACGAATCACGGCATTTAAGCCGGGACAGTCGCCGCCGCCAGTCAATATTCCGATGCGCATCGCTAATCCTTCACATCCGGACACTTCCAGAGGCCTAAGTATACTCCCAGTGTATGTTCCAAATATTTATGTTTAACGAATAAATACAGGACTTTCTTTATTTTGATCTACATTTAGTGGCAGCTTCATAAAAGCGCGCCCCACTCACATGTCGAGAGGAAACAGTCTTGAATCTATACGAATACGAAGCCAAGCAATTGTTTGCAGAAGGCGGAATTGCGGTCCCTCCCTCAGCCAGAATCACTAAACCTGAAGACCTATCTAAAGTCCATTTAGGTTGGCCAGTCATATTGAAGTGTCAGGTGATGTCAGGCGGAAGAGGCAAAGCTGGCGGCATTCAGAAAGTGAAAACTCTGGAAGAAGGCAAAGAAGTTGCCAAGAAATTGCTTGCAATGACAATCAAAGATTCAAAAACGGAAAGTCTGTTAGTTGAACCGATAGTCAATTTCAAAAAAGAAATCTATTTGGCTGTAACCATCGACCGTGAACGTGGCTGCCCAATCTTCATCGCTGCAGCTGATGGCGGTATGGAAATCGAGTCTAACCCCAATGTTCAGACTGTGCCTATAACCTACCCCTTCCATCCTTATCAAGGACGAGCCCTTGCTCACTTGCTCGGACTCAAAGGTGCAGTATTTGCTAAAGTGGCAGACATCGCAGCTAAGCTTTACTTGTTGTTCGAAAAATATGACTTAGACCTTGCTGAAATCAACCCGCTCTTTGTAACCGAAGGCGACGATGTAATTGCAGGCGACGGCAAAATCACTATCAACGATGACGCTATGGGTCGTCAAAAGAAATTTGACGGTTGGCAAGACAAACACCTGGTTGATCTACCTGTAAGAGAACGTCGCTCTAAAAAGGAAGGACTTAACCTTGTAGAGCTCGATGGCAATATCGGAATCATTTGTAATGGCGCAGGCTTGACCATGGCAACAATGGATATGGTCAAAAAATTCGGCGGCAACCCAGGCAACTTCCTTGATGCTGGCGGTGGCTCCGACCAGGAAAAAACATTGACTGCAATCGAGATTGTGCATGACAACCCGAACTGCGACGTCATCCTATTAAATATCTTAGGCGGCATCACTGCATGCGACGAAGTGGCAGGAGCCCTTGTCGAATTCATGAAACGCCACCCCAATAGAAAAATGATTGTACGTCTGAGAGGAAACAACCAGGACAAAGCAGAAAAAATGCTTGCTGAATCTGGTCTCAAACTCTACCCAGACATCGAAGACGCGGTAAAAGCGGCTGTTGAAGCAGCAAAAACCAAACAGCCAGTAGCTGCCCGCTAGTACTTTTCATTCAGGAGAAAACAAAAGTGATTCTTTTAGACAAAAACACAAAAGTAGTTGTACAGGGCGCCACCGGCAAAATGGGCTCCTCGCACACCAAACGTATGATTGAATACGGAACCAAAATCGTTGCTGGCGTAACACCAGGCAAAGGCGGCACCACCGTTCACGGTTTGCCAGTCTATGACTCGGTCAAAGAAGCTGTCGAAAAAACAGGCGCTACCTGCTCTGTCATTTTCGTTCCACCTTACGGCTCGCTCGATGCTGGATTTGAAGCAGTCGATGCTGGAATCGATTTGATTGTTTTGATTACCGAAGGCATTCCTCCCCAAGATACCGCCAAACTGGTGGCACACGTCAAAGCTAACGGCGTCAAAATGGTTGGACCAAACTGCCCAGGCGTTATCACCCCTGGTGAATCGCTTGTAGGAATTCTTCCTGGCTCAATCTTCAAACCAGGCGCAACCGGCATGGTAAGCCGTTCTGGAACCCTGACCTACGAAATCGCACTTGCCCTTACCGAAGCTGGTATCGGTCAGTCGACATGCGTAGGAATTGGTGGCGACCCAGTAAAAGGCACTGGCTATCAAGAACCACTGCAAATGTTCAACGACGATCCAAAAACCGAAGTTATCGTGATGATTGGTGAAATCGGTGGAACCGCAGAAGAAGAAGCTGCTGAATTCATCAAGAAGAACGTCAAAAAACCTGTAATCGGTTTCATCGCAGGTGTCACCGCACCTCCTGGAAAACGTATGGGTCATGCTGGCGCTATCATTTCTGGTGGCAAAGGCACTGCTGAATCCAAAATGAAATCTTTTGAGAAAAATGGCATCAAAGTGGCCATGACACCAAAAGAAGTAGCTAAGCTCGTTGGCGAGTGCCTGAAGACACCAGCCAAAGCGTAGTTAGATAACACATGAACTTAAAGAAAGAGAGGCTATTCGCGATGCGTGGTGTTTCTCTTTCTTTTTTGTTTTTGACATTGACTTCAATTCTTCTTTCAACAGATCATCTTCCGGCATCCGCAGCCGATTCTGCCAAAGAATTATTCGTGCAAGCGGACAATATAGAACACGCTCAAGGTGCACAGCGAAATTATAAGAAGGCTATCGAGTTATACAAAAAGGCTGTGGCTGCCGGAAGCATTGATGCAATGTATCCTTTAGCGGCCCTTCAAAGCGAAGGTTTAGATCCTACTTCATCGCCAGTAAATGGAATTGCACTGATGCAAAAAGCTGCAAAGCTAGGAAACGCCAAAGCGCAGTTTTCCATGGGCATCGCTTCGCTTTATGGATTTGGTATCAATAAAGACTATGCCAAAGCCTTGAAATATTTCGAAGACGCAGCCAAAGAAAAAAATGGCGATGCACTTTTGCTACTTTCACATATGTATGAAAGCGGCATAGGTACTGCAAAAAATCCAGCTAAGGCAAAAGCGTTTTTAAAACTGGCCAATATACATGGGTGCGCACGTGGCGAATGCGCAATTGCTGGTTTTTATTTAAATGGTGTCACTGTGACACAAAGTGACGAAAAAGCTTTTTACTGGTTTACTCAATCGGCAGCGCATGGAAATTCTCGTGCCATGAATGATTTGGCTGGATTATATGCCGATGGAAGAGGCACAAAAGCAGACTCTAAAAAGGCGATTGAACTATATTTGAAAGCAGACAAAAATGGATCGTCTGCAGCCAAAGCCAAACTTGCAGATCGTTATGCAACAGGCAAAGGCATCGAGAAAAATCCTCAGAAAGCAAAAGCTTTATATGCTGAATTAGCTAAAATGGGTCATCCCGCCGGGCACTAAGTGGTGGTACTAAAATCTAATACAGGTCTTCAGACTTTTCGACAGGTGCCAAGCCGTTTTTAAACTTTGTCGATCGTCCTTTGAATTGAAGCACTAACTTACCAGTGGTATCAATAAAGCCACCAATGTCTTCTGTAATTTTAACGTATGCAAGACCTTCATGAAAATCTCCAACTTCAGAATATTTAGGTGAAATCACCATTTTTCCATTTTTATCTATAAATCCAAAAAGCTGACTGCAACCTCTTAATGTATCCCTAGTTTCAGGATCCAAGGAAACGGCTGCTAAACCCTCGCTGAATGATCTCGCCTTGAAATAATTAGCTCTAATAACCAGTTTGCCCGTGGTATCAACATAACCACATCTGCCTTTTAGATGAACTAAAAGTCTTTGATCAGAAAACTGGTGTGTTTCTTCGCCAGGGTTACTCGACGAAGAACCCACCGAAACTGTATTGTAACCACTTAAAGCTCCTGCCAAAAAATTTGTATTTGATTGAAAACTGTAATCAAACTGATTTTCAAAATATTCACCATTTGTATCGAACTTTGATTTCAAACTGTTCAAATCAAAGACTTTATTGCCTTTAGTATCAATGTAATACTCATGCAGACGATGAATAGGAGTCTCCAAATTTACAACCCGAGCCAATCCGTCAGAGAATGACTCTCCTCCGTCATATTTAGGCAGGATAACAAACTTGCCCGATTTATTTATATAACCTGTTTTGTGATTAATTGAAACCGCAGCAAGTCCATTGTGAAAACAGAGAGCTTCGTCAAACTGCGGTTGAATAACCAGCTTATTTTCTTTATTGATAAAGCCCCATTTGGTTTCTATTAGTACAGGCGCAAGTCCTTCATTGAACCATAATGCAGATGTGTATACAGGCTCAATCACAATTTTGCATTTGGGATCCATAAAACCCCAGTACTTGTTAATTTCTGCAGGAGCAAGCCCTTCTGAAAATCGCAAAACATTCGTGCATCTTGCAGCGTCGCGTGCTTTCTGCATAAAATTAAAGAACTGTTTGGGCTGTTGATTTGAGAAAGCCTCCGCATAGTTTTCATAATCGAAAACATTAGTCTCATTGTTTAAATGAAAATTGCCTGAACGATCTAGAAATCCTTTGGCATTGGCATTTTGTTGACTAACAATTGTTCGTCCAAAATAGAAGATTCTATTGAACATATACTGAAGTGCAGAAGTATATTCTGAAAAATTACGGATTATGTGCTCAGGCACACCATGCTCAGGATAAGCATCCGGGTCCATAGCAGATAGTTTTTTGTAGCATAATTCTTTTTCTGCACCAGCGGTAAGCAGGTCATGCAATGTTTCCATGGCAAATTGACAATTTGGATACTCTTTTACAAACTCTTTGAGTGCCTTCATATAGGCGGTGTTTTCACCTTGGTTTTGATTGACCAATAATTTTTCAACCTTACACCACAAAGCGAACTGTTTTTCAGAAAAGAGCTGGTATTTTTCTAGTTTAGAAGCCTCTCTTTCAAGTAATGTGTCCGGTGCCAATTTCCTGACTTTAGCAAGACATTTTGCAGCCTCTTTGTGGTTCCAATTCGCTAAGTATTTTTCAGCAAGTTGCAAATACTCGCCAGCATACAGGTTTTCGGGTGTATATTTTGGCAGAGGCCAGTTACTTAACTGCTCAGTATGTGAAAAAGAGTCGTTAGCAGTGTAGAAACGGTGAATTCGCGAATTTGCCACTTGAGGTAACGTAACGCCGATCACAGTCGTCGCCAAAAGAATAGTCAGAGCTCTTTTAACCGGTCTCATAGATTCACAGTAACACAGGTTTGTAAGAAACTTGCAAGGTCCCCAAGAATTCATCAAAATGCGATAGAAAGGCGCAAGGGGGAAGAGAATTTTTGGTTCCTATCAAGCGTAATATCAAAAAGGAATTTGTACTTCCTGGGGATATTGGCTTGACAAAAATATACGTAATAGCGGATAATCCCAACAGGATAAAACCCATAAACCGGCTTGGCAATTCAAAGCAAACTATCCGAGAATTTCCTGAAGCTGAAAAACGAATCGCAGGCAAGCAATTGCTGCGAGTCCAGAAGAACATGATGCCTAATGACTGGAAGCCGATGGGAACTATAGGACCAGGGGTGGTCGAGATAAGAATTCACGCAGCCGGAGAATATCGAGTGATTTACGTCTCCAAGTTTCCTGATGCCATCTACGTTCTATCTGCTTTTCAAAAAAAGACTCGAAAAACGCCTAGATCTGAAATTTTGCGAGCTAAAAAAGAATATGAAAAAATCAAGTATTTCAAAGTTGAAAAATAAAACTAAATCTAGAATAAGCACAAATACTCAATCTAAAACCAGATTAGCCGGTTATGAAGAGAGTTGTGGCAATGTCTTCAAGGATCTAGGATTTAGCGATGCCGAATCAGCAAATTTAACCGCTAGATGCGATTTGCTTATAGTCCTTCAAGACATCATTAAAAAGAATGGCTGGAGTCAAAGCGAAGCAGCTCAGCACCTAAAGGTAGGACAACCACGAATTGCTGAAATAATGCATTCACAATCAAAACTTTTCAGTGTCGACCTTCTAATCAAATATCTAGCCCGTCTGGGCGTGCAAGTCAATTTTAAATTTTCGAAGCTTGACTGGAAATGACTTCCCGAAATTGACACCAGGTTTTGACGCGATTCAATTCATCTAGAGTCCAGTTGAAATTATCTTTTGCCGCTCCTAGCACTATAGAATCATTATCTTTTTCGAGTATTTCGATAGATTGAAGAATTCGTTCGCGATTTTCTGGCAAGCATTCGAGTTTTATCTGAGATAATTTAATTAGTTCGTTTGCATTTGCAGCTAAGGCGACCCTATCCTTATGTTCAATCGGTATAATCGGCAGTCTGCGAACATCACCTACCTGGTTATTGATCGTCGGATTGATATATTGAAGTAGAGCAACACACAACGATGAGTTGAGATAGGCTAACAAAAAATCAGGGTCTACCGAGACATCTTCAAGGAAAATAGCTGATGCGCCTACATCGAAAATTGCACCGGCAAATAGTTTCCTAAACGAAACGCCTTTAGACGAAACGAAAGAAAAACAAATTCCAGGCTTGAAATAATAAGCTTCGTTTTTCACTACCCAGTTGGCTTTGCCATTTAAATACGGATATTTCTGGCGTACCGTGTCTTTGATTCGTTCTCCGTTGTTTTGCCAATCGACCACATGAGTGACGGGCGCATACCACCTTGTTGCGCCAGCACCTTTTACGTAAGGAAACCATCTGATTCCGATTTCGTCTTTGGGAACATCGCAAATTCGTTTTACGAACCTAGCATTATCTGTAGTGGCAAGACCTTGTTTAATGCTTGCAAAAGAGTCGAGGGTCGGAAGAGACAATAACTGCAAGATTTCAGACGGTACTGGTTCGCTCAGCCTGTAAGCCACTTTCAAACTCTTTTGATCTAGTCTAGTAAACAAACCGTTTTCCAAACGCCCCGCTTTATCTATTTCGACTGAGACTTTGGGCAGTTTGCAAAATTCAAAAGACCGACTATCTGTTACTTCGGTCGTTTTCTCGATTACTAAGATGGCGCTGTTTACTTTATCACCTGAAACTAGCGGAAAGACGTTGGTTCCGGCATCGACTATGCTGACTAGATTGTACTGGTCTATTATTTCGCGTCGAAGAGAATCGAATGCAGGCAAATCGAGTAACGAAGCCTGTGTAATCATTCCCATTCGTCCATTTATGCAAGTGAGTTCCAGGCATCTCGACAAAAATGCAGCGCTCAGGTCCTGGTATGCATTTGGAAAATTTGTTTTCAATGCGCTTTTGAGTTTTTTGCTAATCAGGCGTCGTCCGATATAAGGCGGATTAGTCAAAACAGCCTGATATGTTCTAGACAAAGGATGTTCTGGTGAAAAGTCTTTATAAAGCGAGCCAAGCTCGTTTGTTTGATCGAGCGAAATCAGTCTGAAGCCTTTTAGCTCTAACTTATCTAGATTTAGATTTTGACCTTGATTTTGAACGATATCAGCTCCAAGTTCAATCAATCTCACACAAAGACTAAGTGTACAAATTGATAATGCCGTCTGGTCAATGTCTGTGGCACAAAGTTGAGAATTCAAAATATCTTTTACTGATGCACCCAGATCAATAAGTCTATCGAAAGCACTAAGCACGAAATTGCCGGTACCGCATGCAGGGTCAATTACTGTTTTGTCTCTTGCAAGCACAGACTTGTCGACCAGATAGCGGACCACCCAGTCTGGAGTATAAATCTGGGTGAAGCCAATTAATAAATCGGCGTCAATCTGCTTATTTGCGGTCTGGATGCGGGCTTGAAATTGAGGACGGTCAAGATGGCGCCAGCATTCATATGTGTGACCGATTTTTTTTAGTTCGAATGAATTGTCATCATTCAAAACGCGAACCGATATCGGTTCAGGTTTCATAAGCCCATACGAAAAATTATTGCCAGAAAGTCCAAGACAAAACTGATGCAGGTCTTCGCCCGTCCAGTCGAAGCCTCGTTTTTGCAAGTACACAATTGCAAGAGCGTAAAGTAAATCGTCAAGCTTGACGCCCTGCTTCTTTTGTTTGGAGACGAAAGAAAGCCAGGAGCGCTTAGGCATTACCAGATTTCGCGATACAAAACTGTTTCTTGATCGTTTTCGCTTTCTGCCGCTTTGTTGCGCGCGGCTTCAGCTGCCGAAAGCAATAATCCAAGTTCTAAAAAGTCTTCTGGAATACAGGCGATACCAAAGCGGATATCGAGATTCTTGATAGAAATAGTCGATGTGAGCGGGCTTTTTGCCAGCGCTTTTAAAATACGTCTGCACAGAACTTTAGCACCTTCGCCCTTTGTGTTTGGACAAATGAGCGCGTAGTCGAAACCTTCGTAGTGAGCAAGCAAATCGCTCTGACGCTTGGTATTTGAAATGCGAAATACAGCTTCGTTCAGAGCTTGAGCAGGCATAGGCTCGCGAATAACTTCTTTGACGCCAGATTTTACGCGCATATCGAAAATTATTACCGAAAGCGGAGTGCCCGCACGATGTCCTCTGAAATATTCTTGCTCGAGAAAATATAGAAAAGCAGCATAGTTGAACATGCCAGTGTCGGGACGACGAAGTGTCATCATCACCGACTGAATAGCCGCGTTGTCAACTGCTTTTGGCTTGAGTGACAATTTATTCAGTTCACCTTGCGACTTGCCACCACCAATGGTTACAAGCTTGGCTCGAATCATATAGTTGACTGCTGGGACCCACTGGCTGCGCGACAACCCCAGAGATTTGAAAAGCTTGTTCGATTCGGTAGCTCCGTCTACAGAAGTGTAGATTTTGCGCTGCGCTGCTACACAATCAGGGTCACCTACGCTCAACAAATCTTCCAGGTCCGCTGCTGTTAGTTGTCCGTCTTCGGTGCGCACGAGAATACTGTCTTCTCTGTATCCAGTGTTTTTCAGATAATTCATTTTGTCGAGCAACTGCACGCCTTGAATAACCAGGTTATCGAGCGCTTCTGTCAGTGTTCGCTTTTTAGTTACGACTTGTGGCTGGAAAAAGAATTTGCCTTCTTGCCATGACATAAGATCATAGACGCCTTCGTTTCCGCTTGCGTTTGGCACCGAACAATGAACCGGTTTTCCTTCCAAGAAGAAAACTTCTGCTGCTCCTTCTTTGCTGTCTATTTGCAAACGACCTGTCATTTTGGCTAGTTGCAACGATTGCAATAGAGTCGTTATTTGAATAAAAGCAAGGTCACCATTTAGTACCGTGCTTCGCTCTGCCAGAGCAGTTTGATTCGAGAATGCTGGCAATGGCGTGGTTTTATCCAGCTCTTCCTTGCTTGTAGGCGCGTAATAGAAAACCAGACCGCTCTCGCCTTCTGGATTTGCCACTACTGGAATATCAGTTTTCGATTGTGTTTGCTGTGCTTGGTCAAGCGCTGCATTCAAATGGACACGCTGGACTTCTTCACCAATTGATGTGAGCAACTTGTTGTATACAAGCAAGGTGTCAGTGCTGTGGTACTTCCAGAGCGAATTGGCAGAATTTTCACCAGCCTGAAACATTTGCCAGATAGGGTCGTGGCTTACAGGGTCGAACTCGACTTCGAGCTTATAAATGGGCGAATTGATTCTTGCCCGAAAAGAAATGTGGACCTTTTCTTTGGGGTTATCGAGCACATGCGAAAGCATGTTGTGCACCATGTGCATGGAAGGCGAAGCCGGCAGAATATTGCCTAGATTTGGGTCATTAGCACTACCGCCAGTTACCATTTAAAAATCCCTGAAACTATGCCACTTTATTCCCTTGAGCCGGGCAAAAATCAACAGTCTTATAAACTAAGATGACTTAGCAAACCTGAGCTTTGCCCATCTCGAATGTGAATTTGTGGGACTTCATACGCTCGAATGCTTCAGCGAGGCGTTCTTTGGGAAGGCAGAGCGAAAGGCGAAAATAGCCTTCGCCAGATGGTCCATAGGCGTTACCTGGCGGAACAACGATATGAGCTTCGTTGAGCATTTTGCCGCAGAATTCTTCTGAGCTCAAACCAGGAGGTACAGGCAACCACATGTAGAAAGTGGCTTTGGGAGGAGTTGGGGTCCAGCCGAGTTCTTTGAGCTTTTCGCAAGCAAGGTCACGACGCTCGATATAGAGGTTGTTGCAAAAATCGATATGGTCGCGATTGCCTTCAAACGCAGCAATACCGGCTTGTTGTACGGCTCTGAAAATATCGGTATCGATATTCGATTTGATTTTTGCCAGGTTTTTCACTGCTTCACTGTTACCTATAGCAAAACCGATTCTCCAGCCAGTCATGTTATAGGTTTTGGATAAGGTATGAAGCTCGATACAGATGTCTTTGGCGCCTTTGACTTGCATGATTGACGGGGCTTTGTAGCCGTCGAAAGTCATTTCTGAATACGCGAGATCGTGACAAAGAAGTATGTCGTTTTTCTTGGCGAAGGCTACTGCTTTTTCGAAGAATTCGAGGGTAGCAGTGGCAGCCGTTGGGTTGTTTGGATAATTGAGGAACATCAAGTTCGCTTTCTGCGCCACCGTAGCTGGTATTGCATCAAGATCTGGAATAAAGTTATTCTCGGGTGTGAGCGGCATATAGAATGGCTCGCCGCCAGCCAGAATAGTTGATGTTTGATAAACCGGATAAGCCGGGTCAGGGATGATATTGATATCGCCCTGGTCGATGTAAGCCATAATCAGGTGGTGAATGCCTTCTTTTCCACCGATTAGAGTTGTAACTTCAGATTCTGGGTCGATTTTGATGTTGAATCGATTCTGGCACCATTCAGCTGCTGCTTTTTTGAATTCAGGTGTACCACCAAAAGGTGGGTATTGATGGTTAATAGGCTTTTCGATTGCCTCGTGCATAGCATCGACGATGTGGCGCGGAGTTGGTTGATCAGGTGCACCGATGCCTAAATTGATCACGTCATGACCCTGCTTGGTCAGGGCTGCTGCTTTTTTGCCGATTTCGGCAAAAACGTAGGGAGGAATCGCTTTAAGACGGCGGGCTACTTCCATGGTCACAAAACTCCAAGAATGGGCTACTATGCTTGCGCAAGCGTATCACAATTAAACGCTAAAACTATCCACTTTACTACCCCGATTACAGTAAAATGGCTCATTCAGCTACATCTTCGTAACAGAGCGTGTTAGAGCAAACCTGCGCATTTAATTAATGCGCCAAAATTCAGTCAATTAATATCGATCTCAAGCTTTTGAAGTAGCGAGAACTTTGGCCGCTTCTGCCTTCGCCGGTTTGCGCTTGGTCAGCTGTTTAGGCGAGAAAGGAAACGAACACCATCCCGAACCGCCCACTGGGCAGGTAGCCAGTGAAAATTCTTTTGCGGTTTTTGTCTCGGATTTGGCTTTAGTCTTCGCTTTTACAGCGCTTGTTTTTTTAGTAGCTTTGTTCGAGGTTTTATTCATCGTGTATTTCGTCGACCTTTGTGTGATGTCGTAGTTCTAAAGTACCACTTATGAGCACAATCAGAGAGCCATTTAGCCGATCTTTTTATGTTCGAGCCAAAATTTTAATTTTTATTGGGATTAAAGAGGCTCATCGACACTGGATCGCCAAAGGCTGAAATTATTCTTCCGTCTGCATTCACAGGAGCCAGGCGCACCTGATAATAGGCCGGCTGCGGAAATTCACTTACGGGAATCGAAAAACTTCCCTGATTCTCGATTAGCTTTATCGATTTAAGGGCATGCTCACTGGGCTTTGTATCGCGAGTCGTTCCTGTATAGACAGCGAACACGCAATTTGGCTTGCTTATTTCTACAAGAGCGCCGCATGCACCCTTGATGTGCGTGCATGAATAATTGAATGTCAAATTTTTGATCGAATCAGAAGGAGTGAAATATCCGTTGGGTGCTTGTTCAACATCGTGAGACAAAGCCAGTTTTGGCTTGAGCGAATCACAATTGACCAGACGAGCATCAGATATTTTATAACAGACCGGTAGGTCTATTCTCATGTCTTTTTGAGGAAGAACAGCCAACCACGACTTTTCTTGCGATAAAGGTATGACCACATTTAAAGATTTTGCCAAGTTAGGCAGCTTGAAAATCACTGGAGGATGGTCAGCATTTGTATGTGCATTCGAGTCATCAAAGGATAAACAGAGCAGTTTTGATTGATTCGAATCATTGGAATCATTTGAATGTTCAAAATCACCTTTCAGATTCAAAATCAAATCACGACCCAACTGAGCATTTGCAGGCAGACTTATTTTATAACTGGCTATCTCGTCACCCAGGTATTTATTGTTGTAGAAATCTTTGTTCTTATAGATGCGCCAGTCCAAGCATTTGAATCTTCCTGTTTCGCCTATATTCAAAGCATCGCTATACTTGAGCTTGTCTAGTTCAGCCTGTCTCAGTCTTGGTCCAAGCGACAAATCCAGATCGCCATCTTTTTGATTCCAGAGTCCAAGCTCGATATCGGTATTATTTGCAAGATCTTTGAGATTTTGAATATTTACTGTTTTTAGATCTGTATCCAAACAAATCAGTCTTTGCCAGTAATTCTTTTCGGTTAAAGGTGGCAAAGTGAGTCCAGACAGGAAATCGGACACATAAATTGCAACCGTTCCATCGATTATGGGCGGCAAATTTATTACTGCAAGCCTTTTAGATGAGGGCATACTTTCAAGTTGGCTTGCAAGTTTGCTTTGAATATTTTTGATTTTATATCCAGCACTTTGCCAAGCTTGATTAGCCATATTGCAGAGTATCGAATAAGTTCCAATCAAAAGAACTGCAACAGGCAAAACGCTGTAGAAAAGAAGCGAACTTGTTTTTGCTCGATTTTCTTTCAGGCTCGCCGGAACAACAATATTGGAAACAGCAAGAGCAAGCGGAAAAATTAGCAGATAGAATATTCGGCTTCCCGCAAGACTTTCATAGACATTCCAGACCTGATAATTGATCAGTATGAAAACCATGATCAAAATGATGCAGTTCAATGACAAAAGAAAGCGTTTATAAATCGACTCGCTCATCAAAACATTGAGCACTATCAATATTGCAAGAATTACATACGCCTGTCTCAAACAATTGTCGTAAAAGGCGAAATCGCCGATAAACTGAGTGTTTATGGGGTGAGCCAGTTTCCACCAGACTTGAAGACCAATGAGTCGCTCGAAAATTGATTCATTCAATCGATAACCGTGGGTGCCTACATAGCCACCTAGGGTAAAGCCTAAAGCCAAAGTTCGATTTGCAAAATATATTGCCAATAACACAAAAGGCAAGAAAACATCTTTGAGAGTCTTCTTTAGGTCGCGTCGAATAGCAAATATAATCACAGCTATGGCAAGCGGCAAGCCAGCGCAAAGCTCTTTGGAGCCCAGTGCCAGGGAGATGAAAACAAGCATCAGAATATAGAAAAATCTTTTTGATGTTTGCACATAGTGCATCGAAAAATAAATAGCAAGAAGCGAGAAAAAACTTCCCACCAGGTCCGCTCTGGCTAGCACCCAGGAGACTGCCTCGCCTTGCGCTGGATGCACAGCGAAAATGGCTGATACTATAAATGACACTAACTGATTTCGTCTCAGATCGAAATTGTCTTTGTCATTGAGCATCAAATATTTGAGCGAAACCAGGTAAACGAGTACGCAATTGGCGTAGTGAAAAAGAATACTGGTCAGATGATAACCAAAGGCGTTCTTGCCATAAAGGGCATAATCGAGTGCCAGTGTGAGCTCTGTGATGGGTCTGTAAAAGAGATAGAAAGTGGTTTTGCCAATCCAGGGACCGGAGAAGTTTTGCCACAATAATTCGGTGCGACCAAGACTTATTGCCTGATACAAAAAAGGCAGATGCCAAAAATCATCGGCTGTGAAATAAGCATCAAGAGCTGGATAATATACAAAGCCTACAAGCAGAGCCAGAATGATGCAGACTAAATAGACCACTTGCGTTATAGAATCTCAGTCTTGGAGACTGAAACCTTGAGTGCCATTTTTATAATTCAAAACAGCCGCCATCTTGGACATGTCACCAAGAATTCGTCTTTCTTTGACACCATTTGCGTTCTGTTTCAAGTCGGCAATAACGTCACTTGCATCAAGCACACTTTCGAGCGAATATTCGCTTATTGCCATGTGTCCATTGTCCAGAACTTTGAAATGACGACGTTTTATACCATCGCGTGGACGCATTTCCATTCTTGTAAGCTTATGATCGCAGGCAACGAGTTCGAATCCGGCTGCAACAAGAACAGTGGGATCGGCAGGACCAGCAAAAGGTCCTTTGTCCAATTGAATTTTGAGATCGGCGCCTTTGGCGTCTAAATTGAATACGCGCAACACACCATCGTTGAATTTGACCAGTACATCGCCATTTGATGTAATCGCGATACTTCCGTAAGGCATGTGGATAATGCAGGTCTCGGAAGGTTTTCTGACTGATACCAGAATTTCGCCTTTAGTGAAATTGTAGACGAAATCGTTTTCTTTTTGAAACTCACCGCCCGAAATCATGATGCCGGAAGGGTCGCCCTTGAGAGTATTGAAGTCAGGGAAGTCTGAGTCAGGTACTTGCTGAATTCCTGCAAGAGCTAGATTGCCTCCATCTACCTGATTCAAAATCTGGTTGAGACTTCCGCCTGTGACCGTGTTTGGGTTGCTTACGTCGGTTGGATTAACAAAAGGAGTGTTATTTGGAAAAGGAATATTGGGGTTGATTATATTGAGCACTGGTGGCGGAGGAGTGACTGTCTGAACTTCTTGAACCACTGGAGGCGGAGTTACTGGAGGAGTATAGGGTCCTGCTAATACCGGAAATTTAGGATCAAGTATAGATAGCGACAAAAAGACCGTAGCCGCGCCAAGAAGGGCTATTTTTGTGTAGCGTCTGATTTTTTGTTCTGGTACTTGATTAGTCATGATTGATTTACCAATATGATGCCACATTTAGGAGGCATTTAATTGGTTATTCATTGTTTGGATTCGTTTCGGTTGTAGCCATTTTGGCACCATAATTGTCGTTGCCAGTTACGGTAAAGCCCTGAGTTCCATTCATATAATTGAGCACCGAAGCCATTTTAGACATATCTCCGATGATACGTCTTTCTTGCGAACCAGTTATAGACTGCTTCAAGTCAGCAAGAAGTGAGCTGGATTCAAGAATGCTAGCCACTGATAGTTCCGAAATAGCAAGGTGACCTTTAGCCATGAGCTGGAAGTGACGCCTGGCAAGACCGTCTCTTGGACGAATGTCTTTGCGGGTCAATTTTTCGGATCCGACAACAAGCTCGAACCCAGGCTTGAGACTTACTACCTTAGTGTCATCTGCAAAAGGACCTTCTGCCAGTTTAATTTTGACATTGCGCCCCACGCCATCGAGATTGATGATACGAAGCACGCCATTGAGCATGCTCAAAATCACTTCGCTATTGGGCGAGATCGCAATCATGCCTAACGGAGTTTTCACAAGTCCCATGGTTGCCGGCTTGTGCACTGATACTAGAATTTCGCCGCCGTTGAATTCGATGAAAGCAGGGCTTACACGCTCATACTGAGCAGTTTTTTCATCTGGCTGAGGAAACACATATATAGGATGTTCGTCCTTCTGCTTTTTAGATTCTTTCGGAAACTGAGTGAAGGCAAGCTGCTCGATTCCCCTTAAGGCATGGTCGTTTGGCAACTGATTGAACGGCAAATTGTTCAACGTGTGCATCATGTAAGGATTGCTTACATCAGTTGGAGCAATAAATGGATTATGAGCTGGAAAAATGTTCGACGTGGGCGGTGTAATCACCGGAGGCGGAACGAATGGTGGAGGAGTGGGAACAACCACTGGTGGAACGTTTGGCGTGGGTGAAGGTCCAGGTCCTGGACCTGGCCCTGGACCGCCACATGGCGGCGGGCTGCAGCCTTCGCGAGGATAGCAACCTTCGCGCGGATAGCATCCCTCGCTTACTGGACCATCGTACTGGACAAAATTATTGCTTCCGCCCTCGCTACCGCACCAATTGTGCCAGTTAGCCAACGCAAGCGAAGAATTGCTCAAAGAAAGGGTCATAGCCCAGACCAGAGGCAAAAGTCTTTTGGATATGGATTTTTTACTGCTTGTCATTGTGCATAGAGTATGGCAAATGCACGTAGCCAAGACCAGATTGAATTGCAAATCTTACTGCCAACTTGCATAAGAATTATTTCAAAATCCCATCGTTGCTGGAGCCATTTAAATTAAATGGCTGTAAAAGATATGAATACGACATGAAAATGGGAGGGGGTTTCATGGCCAACAAAGAAAAAACGGCTGCGCTCATTTTAATAGCCAGCTTGTGTGCCACCCTTACTTCTTGCAAAAAACCAGCTGAGTCCACTACCCAGCTTGCAAAAAGTCCAAGACAAGAACAGCCGGTGGAGCCTGTAAAACCCAAAGAACCAGAAATAAATTATCTCTCGCGTGACGTGGATACCAATCGCAAAGAGGGGCTTGAGGCGCTCAAAGTGCACGATTTGGACAAGGCCGAAAAATGCTATATCGCGGCTTTGCAACAGATAGACCCCTATCCGCATCAAGAAGCTCGAAAAGCCCAAATAACCCACGATTTAGGCGCTGTCTATGAAGAAAAAGAGCTATATGCCGAAGCAATTCCTCTCATGAATCGCTCCCAAAAGCTTTTTATTCGAGCCTATGGACGCGAATCACCACTAGTGGCGCTGACTCTTTCAGACCTTGGACGCATCATGGTCAAACAAAAACGCTTTGAAGAAGCTGTTTTCGTCTATAAAACAGCCGCCGATCTGATGGAGATAAATGCCCGGAAAGCCCCAGACAAGTTCAAAGACAGCTACAAGGAGATATGCACCGAGTATCTCAAATGTCTGAAAGTAAGCAATCGCGCTCTCAAAATTCCTGATGCCGAATCGCGCTTGAAAGCCGCTGAAAAGTTATAAGGTTCTTTCAATTACCTTTCAATTGCATTCTCAAGGTCCTTATAAATTAAGCGAATGAATAGCTTTTTTGATAATGTGGAAGATGGAAATTGAAACGTTTCTCGAAATGGCGCATTTTGGCGCATTACTCAGGAGATAGCAATTGTTATGAAAATGGCGCGCGTAAACACTCGGAAAATTCTGGCTGTAACGCTTGCTCTGGCGTTGAATGCACTTGTACAACCCGCTTCGGTGAGATCAGCCGAATCGGACGATGTCGGTTATTACGGCTCGGTGCTTGCAACCAGAAAAGCTAGTTCGGCAGCTGAGCACATGAAAAAAGGCGAATATGGCGAAGCTCAAAGCGACTTCAGGCAGCTCATCGGCATGATGCCAAAACAGGAAGACTTTTATGTCGGTCTGTTCAAAGCCAGTTATAAGATGAAACAGTGGGATCAATGTGCACTAGCTCTAGAAGAGCTGTGTAATTTGAATCCGACTTACAAAGAAAAGCTTATTCTCGAACGCGGTGAAACTTTCTATTATTTAAATAGATATACAGAAGCCGAACCGTTGCTGAAAGCAGCTTTGGCAAAAGTAGCCGAGCCTTCATTCATCGAGGAAAAATTTAAATTCCTCATGACCAAGTCGATTATCGAGCACCAGAAAATAGCTGGAAAAATCATCATCGGTAAAGACAAAGAAAAAATCAAAGCTGAAAAATATAAAGAAACAAATGCAGCTGAGTTTCACGAAAATACATCTAGAGCCGGTCTCAATTTGGAGAACGCTTATCTGAAGTCGGAAGCCGTGTTTATAGCTGAATATAAGGGATACGAAAAGCGACCTGATATCACTTATTACCAGCCTCCACTGGCTAAGTTCTACATCGAGAAGTTCTACAAAGGTCCTCCCCTCAACCGAAACATTCCAATTAGATACGAATTCAACGAGGGATTAGAAAACCAGAAACGTCCCGAGGGTTGGAAATTCTCTGAAGATTTAATGCCCAAGCCGGGTTCAAAATGGATCATATTCGTTGAGAATGCTGTACCTGTAGATCATATGTTCGAGACATTCCACGGATCTTATGGACGTCAGCCCTATACGGACGAAACCCTGGACGAGGTGCTGGCTATTCTTGAAAAACACAAAGGACAATCACGATGAAGCTATCGAATTTTCTATTGCTAGGTGCAGCCTTAGCAATACCGCAGGTGGTGGCGCTGCAACCAGTGTCCGCCGAACCAGTTGAACAAGCTGAGATACTAAACCGCAAAGAGTCCATCCACACGTATTTGCTTAATATCTATATTGCGCAGAAAAGAAAACCAGAAGCGATGGCTCAGTACAAGACATTGCTTGCGATGAAGCCAAATGATCCAAAGCTCAATAACGAACTTGGAAAATTCGAAGCTTCATCGGGACAAATGGCACCAGCCATCACTCACATGAAGAAGGCTGTTGATCTTGATCCGGGTAATGCTCAATTCTGGGGACAGCTTGGTCAGGTCTATATCAAAGCCAAGCGTTACAACGAAGCGTTGGATGCTTATAAGCGCGCGGTTTCTTTAGGTGGTCAGGATTATCAAAAGCCTTATGAAGAGGCTTTCAAATATATTGAGTATCAAAAGAAGCAAGATGCTTATGCCAAGAACAAGAAAGACTACGACGCCAAAGTGGCAGCCCAGAAAAAAGCTGGAGCTGGCAAGGCTGAGGATGACGACGACTGGTAAATTGATCTTGTGTCAGAACTGACCCTCTTGACAAAATAGACGCCCCGGAGAAACATAGAATAACGGGCGTCTATTTTTTTGCGATAAATATTAGGCGCTCCTGGCTGGCGTTGAAAATTTTTGAGGGGGAGCAAGCGCTATGAAAATAGCTCGAGTTTCGGTCTGTGCATTGCCTTTTGTACTGGCGTGCACTTTGGCGGTTTCACTTACATGTCCTAATGCTGTGCGGGCAGCAGAATCGGACGACGTTGGAGTATATGGCTCGGTGATGACGACACGAAAAGCGTCGTCGGCAGCCGAGCATATGCGCAAGGCTCAATGGGGGGAAGCACAGGCCGATTATCGAGCCTTGATTGGCGAGAATCCAAAACAAGAAGATTTCTATGTTGGACTCTATAAATCGAGCATGAAATTGAATCAGTGGGATCAAGTAGCGCTTGCTCTAGAAGAACTTTGCAGCATCAATCCCACATACAAAGATAAGCTTTCTCTCGAGCGTGGCGAATGCAATTATCATCTCAATCGTTACACCGAAGCCGAGCCTCAACTAAAACTGGCGCTTAATAAGATTGCAGAGCCTTCATTTATCGATGAACGCTATGACAAACTCTTGCAAAAAAGCACTATTACTCATGTTCCGCAAGCCGGTCCAAGAATAAAATACGTTGCACCGGTCAAACACGAACCTGTGAAATATGTGCCAACGGATGTTCAAGGTTCTCACTTTGATTCAAGCGAACACAGTTTGAGCCTGGCCAATGCGTTTCTTCGCTCTGAAAAAATTGTGGTGGCGGATTTCGTTGGATACGAAGGCAAGAACATAACTTATTTCGCGCCTCCAAAAGCAATCTACAAAGTCGATAGATTTTTGAAAGGCGGCGCGCTCAATAAAACAATTTTTGTACGCTACGAATTTCACAATAAAACTAATACTGCCCGTCCCGACGGCTTTAAATTTGCTGCAGATACAATGCCAGAGCCTGGCAGCAAATGGATTCTATTCATAGACAACGCAGTGCCTGTAGATGGTATGTACGAAACTTACAAAGGCTCGTTTGGAAGGCTTCAACTCACTGACGAAAATCTGGACAAAGTTTTGCAGATTATCGAAACACACAAAGGACAAGCAAATTGAAGAGACTAGTATTATTCGGATTGCTTTTGAGCATGATACCGCCTGCCGCACTGGCACAAAATCCAGCTTCTTTTTCGGTGGATAAATCCACTCTGACTGAGCGAAAAGAGCGCGTGCACACTTATTTGCTCAATATTTATATCGATCAAAAGCGCAAACCAGAAGCTATGGCAGAGTATAAAAATCTGCTTGCCATGAAACCCAATGATCCAAAGCTCAATTCAGAGCTTGGTAAATTCGAAGCATCTTCTGGACAGTTTGCACTAGCAATCTCGCACCTGAGAAAGGCTTGCGACCTCGATCCCGACAATAAGGCAAATTGGGCAGCTCTTGGTGCTATTTATCTCAAAGCAAAGGATTATCAAAAAGCACTTGAGGCTTACGATCGCGCAGGCGATCAATACAAAGAAATTCGCAACCAGACAGCTTTGTATCTGCAACATCTCAAACAAAAGCCCGGCGCAAAGAAGCCGGTTGCAGCTCCCGCGAAGAAGCAAGAAACGGACGATGACGATTGGTAGTTCAAAAAAAAGGACGATTTTTCTTTTTTGTTTTTCGATACTCTCTTTTTCGACCTTCCTACGGTGAAAGAAGTACAGCAGTATTTCTTTCAAACCCTTCTTTAAGTCCCGATGATGAAAGAAATACGTCAGTTTTTCTTTCAAATTCTCTCGATCTCATTTAGATGAAAGAAATACAGCAGTTTTTCTTTCAGATTCCTGGTCGAACACCTGCGATGAAAGAAATACAGCAGTATTTCTTTCCGAAAATTTCGGAGAGAAAAGGAGGTACCAAAACGCAAAAAAAATTTCGATTATTTTACAGTGTTTGCGGTTCCAGCAAGTTTGTTATCTGGCACGATCATCGCAGACAAGGCACGGTCCGAGCGTATAGATGCTGCGATTGACTCGACGAGTTTTTTACCGCCAGCACTATTCATATGGGCAGTGTCTTTGAAATTCTCGATTCCAAATCCACCATTGTTCAAGTCAACAAAACGACCGCCGTATTGGCGCACAAGACTAGACGATGTTGAAAGATATTTTTCGTAAGCACCATCGGGCATCAAAGCCATGTTCTGCGGAGTAAGAGGCATATTGACTATCATCACTTCGATATTTTGTTCTTTGCAATGAGCAAGCAATTTAGTCAAGAATTTCTCTTGTATAGCCAGTTTGGTTGGATCGTAATCTTTGAAACGACGCTTGTATTCGCGTGTATTGTCCTGATATGGAGCAGTCGCATAAGGAGTGAAAAGGAATTGTCCTGGCTCTACCGCATCGCCAAACAAGCTATCCATCATGTCTTTCGATGGAGCAACGACCATATTGTCGTCGAGCTTTTCATCGCCACCAGTGACACTACTGATTTCTTTTTGCCAGAAGGCGTTATTCAAATATTGGGCAGAAAGCCTTTTGCCAGACAAATAGAGATTTCTATCCATCCAGTCTTGAGCTTTTTCGGTCACGCCCTGCCACATTTTTCCTGTTTGCAATGCAACTTTAGATAAATCGTCCTGAGCCTGGTCTTCGAAGTAATGCTTGAAGAACTGATATGTCGGTGTAGATGCAGCGCACTCTACGCCTGAATCTATAAAGTCGCGAAGAGTAAGACCAAGAACGAGTAGTTTAGGTTTTTGCTTGTCTTTGAAAAGCGAACTTGCCACCATGTATTGATCCGAGACCATCGAGCCTGGCAATGCGAAATTGAATACAGTGACGCTTGTTTTGCGTGGCTTGCTTGCAGTATTTTGCAAGCCGTCTTCAAGACAAATGCTTCTGTAATGCTTGACCGAGTCTATTTGTTTGTTCGAATGATCTGCTTCGACCAGAGTGATTGGAATCATGATCAAAGACGAACCCATCAAAACGACGTCTGGGTTATTGGTTTGAGACGTATATTCGTTGCTGCGCCACCACTGCCAGTTATGTTTTACAGGCAGCTGGGTGGGTTTAACGCTTGGAATAAAAGCATTAGCCTGGCACCAGTAATTGACCAACATGAAAGCGCCCAACGACAGTGCCGAGGTGGGCAGGTTCAGAAATTTGGGCAGTTTCAGTTTCTTTCGGCGAGCCATTACCCTGACATTTAAAATCTAATGTCAAGATCCTGCAAGTCATCCTACTTAAGGTAACGCCGACAGACCAATTTCTTAAAAAGACCTAATGAGCCGACAATTTCTCCAGGTCTTCTTCCAGGTCATTGTCGTTCGATTGAAAGATAATGCGATTGCGTCCAGCCTTTTTAGCGACGTAGAGGCGCTGGTCTGCTTTTTGCAACAGCTCGAAAATGGTCGAGCCATCTTCTGGAAAAGTGACGAGCCCGCCAGAGAAGCTGCAGTGGAAAATCTGTCCTTCATCACCCGTGAATTCGATTTCTCTGAATTCTTCAAGCACACGCTCGATTGCTTTATGAATGACTTCTTTGCGCTCGCGTCTGAATGCCAGAACAAATTCTTCTCCGCCCCAGCGTCCACGCAAATCGTCAACGCGAAAACGTCTGAGTAAAAGTTGACCAAAGCCAGCAAGAACCTTATCACCAGCCAGGTGTCCGTAGGTGTCATTCACTTTTTTGAAGTGATCTACATCGAGCAGACACAAAGAAAAAGGCTGATTTATACGCTCTGACTCAGCAAGAATGGCATTCAATTGTTCTGAAAACGCCCGTCTTAAAAGCAATCCTGTAATTGTGTCTTTGTCCGAGCGCTCTTTGAGCATGCGCGATCTATCGAGACGCACTTTGACCCTTGTGAGCAATTCTTCGTTTACGACGGGTTTTGGAAGATAATCGTCGCCGCCCGATCTGAAAGCTTCAAGACGCGCTTCTACTCCGGTTTGACCAGTAAGAAAAATTATAGGCAAATCGCCCCAGCGCGGCGTTTGTCTTAGCATACGGCAGACTTCAAAACCAGTGATTCCAGGCATCATCACATCGAGCAACAATAAATCTGGCGGAAACTCTTGCATCGTCTCTAGAATCTTGCTTGGGTCATTGAGCGTTTTTACGATGATACCTTCGTTTCGAAGCACCACGCCGATTGTGTTGGCAAAAAATTCGTCGTCATCTGTAATTAATACACGCGCTCGTCCGCCCTGTCTGATTGCCACCAGGTGCTGAACCGCTTTTTCAAGCGAATCTGACTTGAATGGCTTATCTAGATACAACGACGCACCTGCGTGCGCGGCTTCTACTCTGTCTTTTACAAGACCTTCGTCTGACACGAATGCAAGAGGAAGATTGTCGTATTCGGGCAAGCTTCTGAGTTGTTTTGCAATTTCAAAACCACTTTCACTCATCGAAGACGATAGTGAAATCAAAGCAGCATCGAGCGGATAAACAGCTGCATTAGCAAGCGCTTCTTTTTGATTGGAAGCAGAAATAATTTCGACCAGACTTTCTTGACCAAGAGCTTCGACGATTTTCAAAAAGTCTTTGTCTGCGTCGATGATCATTATGCGCGCCATTGCCTGTGGACGTGCATCGATTCCAACTTCTTGATTCAAGCTATGCAAAGCCGCAAGCACTTCTTCAGTTTCTGTCTTGCCTTCTTCGAGTGCGACTTTGAGCCGCTCTTCAATTTCGCCTATCGCTTTTTGGCGTGCTTCCATTTCAAGCAAAACTATTTCTTGTGCGCGCAGCTCGATAAAAGCCATATGTTCGGCTACTTTTGCAAAGCCAAGCGAACCGCCTGTACCTTTGATTTTGTGAGACTGCGATTTTATATCATCGAGAGCCGCTGTATCGCTCAGGTTTTCTTTGGCTTTATCGAGTGTTTTTTTGATATCTGAAAGTTTTTCTGGCAAAACGCGAGCATATTTACTTACCAGAGCAAGAAACATGGCTTCGAAATCTTTCAATTTTTGTTTTTGCAAATCGGCACTGGTAGCCCCTCCATTTGCATCTTCTGAAAATTGACATTCTATTTGAGCACCAAAAATAAATGGAATTACTGGTTTTGCAGAAAACATCGAAATGTCTAATTGGGCAAGTCGTGTTCTCGCTTCTTCCAGTTCATCTTTATTTTCGGCCACATAAATAATCGGCACATTGTTTCCTTTGTGCCTCAAGCTTTCAATCCATCTAAAGACTTCGCCAGATCCACCAGGTAAAGGCAGTCCCATGATAAGCAAATCTGTTTTGACGTCCGGATTTTCTAAAAAATCACGTTCGCACTCGAGCGTATTATTGAGTTGAATGACATTGTGGCCACGACCTTCAAGCGAGCTAGAAATGAGTTTTCGAAACCCAATTTCCGGATCGACGACTATGATTTTCTTGACCATCAATAGTGTTGTTACGCTTAATACAGAGGCAAATCTGTGCGTAGTTTGCGCGGATTTTGCCAACCCATTTCATCGAGTGCTTCATCAAAACCGACACGCATTCGACTACAATAATTGAGCGCGATTATGCATTGTTCGGTTTTCATCAGTCCTTCTCGAATCAATGGCAAACAAACAAAAGCAGCATCAACTGTTTTTTTGTTCAACTTGCCCGCCGATTCTAAAATTGATACCAGATCGCCACCAATTTTCTGGCGGACGTCTAATGCATCTTTGACATCAGACTCAGTTAGGATACCTGCTTTCTGCAACAGATCGAATGCTGGCTTCAAGTTGCGTTTTGCGCCCCCTGGCCCTTCAGCTCCTTTTGCAGCTCCTGCAGGTGCTTGTCCTGCAGCTTGCAAAGAAGCAGGCGCGCCCGCCTTATTGCCAGCTGGTGCTGGTGCTGCTCCTTTGTTTGCAGTAGGACCGCCCTGGGCTGTTTTTGGCGCTTGTGCTGCCGGTTCTGGAGCTTTCTTACTCACCACCACATCGTCGATAGACAAGAACTGTTCGATTTTGGCGCCTTTGCTGTGGTGTTTTTGTAAAATCAAAGGTGCCTTTTGAGGTGAAACTTTTCCTTCTCGAATAAGCTCTTGAATCTTGAGCGCAGCATCAAGAGCGGGTTCGGTTATGAGTCCCGCATCTTTGAGCAGAACACCTATCAATAGATTAGGACGCTTATCGAGCAGTTGATAGTCCATCGGAACAATAGGCTTTGCGTCCATGCTAGACGGATCTGTCATCGGCATGGCAGATGAAGACGGACCACCCATCGGCATATTTGTATTTCCGCCGTATGGATTTGGCGGCATCTGTCCTGGCATCGGATTCATTGGATAGCCTTGTGGTGGCATATACGGTTGTCCAGGCATCGGTGCGCCATAACCTGGCGGAGGAAATCCCTGAGGAGGATATGGCATTCCAGGTGCAGGATAACCAGCCGGGTATCCTTGCATCGGTGGCTGTGGGTAACCTGGTTGAGGATAACCTTGAGGAGGAAATTGTCCGGGAATTTGCGGAGGCATTTGAGCTGGAGCTTGTTGTGGCATCGAAGCAGGTCCACCACCAAGACCTGGCGACAAACCTCCACCCAAACCAGTGCCAAGACCGGGAGCAAGACCTGGAGGCATACCTAAATTACCGCCGCCGCCGCCAAGACCTGGCGGGGAGCCTATATTTGGCTGTGGCAATGGAGCTTTATTGCCACTTATGTTCTGATTGCTCATTCCTTGCGAAGTATTTTGCGAAGAAGAAGAAGAAGAAGAAGATGATGATGATGATGATGATGATGACGAGCCAACAGATCCTGGACCTGGCGGCAAATCGCCTGGATTGGGAAGACTCGACTCTTGAGGTTTCAATAGATCGGGGATTTTGGCTTGTGACGTACCTTTTGGTGCGGACATGACCAGAATATCGTACATAAATTCAAGGTCGGAAGGAGCAAATCCCTGAGTCCAGACCACTTTCGAAATGTCATCTTCGTGCTGATAGAGAGTCCAGACAGGTTCCTGCACCGTTTTGTCCCACTGGCAGGTCACCGTGAATTCAGCACTTCCTGCACTCCATGGCAATTCAATTAAGCAGCCTCGGCGATTGGTCGCCTCGTCGAGCATAAAGCGGGCTTTTGCCATCGATGGGCAGCCTTCTTCAGCCGGTAACTTCTGTCTAGAGGATTCTTCTGGTTTTTGCTGTTTAGGTTGTGGCTTATACATTTGCTCTTCTGGTGGATTTTTCTAGCGGATACCTGAACGTTTTATGCCCGGTTAAAACAGCAAATTAGTTACTTTTTTATTTTGTTGAAATGAGATTTCAAATTTGCCCAGCAATTCTGATAATTTCCCTGCAAAAAGGCAGCGTCGAGCGCAGCTGGGGTTGGCACATATACAAGCGAACTCTCAAACATGAAAGCCAGGGTATTCTCCAATTTTACCGGAGTGAGACTGGTTTCACTCGCTTTTTCGAAAGTCTCAGAATCTGGCCCATGAGCAGTCATACAATTGTGCAGACTGCCGCCGCCTGGGACGAAACCGCCTTTTCCACCTTCTTTGGCATCATAGACGCCTTCGACCAGACCCATATACTCGCTCATGATGTTGCGATGATAATAGGGAGGGCGGAAAGAATTTTCGGCAACCATCCATCGTGGTGGAAAAATAACGAAATCTATGTTCGATACACCGGGCAATTCAGATGGCGATGTGAGCACGGTGAAAATCGATGGATCTGGATGGTCAAAACTAACTGAATTTATGGCGCAAAAATATCTGGTGTCATATTTGTAAGGATAATAATTACCGTGCCATGCAACAACGTCGCATGGATTGTGCTTCGTGTTCGACTTGAAGAATTTACCTTCGAATTTGGTAATCAGCTCAAAATCGCCGACCTCGTCTTTGTAAGCGGCTACTGGAGCGAGAAAATCACGCGGATTAGCAAGACCGTTAGAACCAATAGGTCCTAAATATGGCAGTCTGAGCGGCGGTCCATAATTCTCAAGAATATAACCACGGGCGATATCACTACTTGCACTATTTTCCAGATCTACGGCGAATTTGATTCCGCGCGGAATAACAGCTAATTCCCAGGGACCTAGAGTTAAAGCACCAAATTCGGTACGAATATGCAAAGAGCCTGTCTGAGGAACTATAAGCATCTCGCCATCTGAATTGGTGAAATATTGTTTGTCCATCGACTGGCTGAAACTATAAAGATGAATAGCCGATCCACGCACACTGGCGTCTGCGCCATTGCCTGCGACAGTGACGATGCCTTGCAAAAAGGTGAGAGAGTCTTTCGACTCTGGCAGCGGATCCCAGCGAAGTTGCGCCGGGGAAAGATTAGTTCTGTCGAAAGGTCTGCTCAAGAAGTTTTCGAGCGAATACGGCTCATATTGCCCGTGCACAACAGATGGTCTGATTCTATAAAGCCACGAGCGCAAATTTTCATGACGTGCCGCAAGAAAAGAAGCCCCGTTCAACTGCTCGGCGTATAAGTCGTAAGGCGCCTTTTGCGGTGAATTCTGCCCTATGGGCAGAGCTCCAGGCAAAGCCTCAGAATGATGATGATTGCCGAAGCCCGCGAGATATTTAAGATCTACATCCGATTTGGCCGACTTTGGGCTGGATTCTTTCTTTTGACTTAAGGTCATTTTCACATCCTAAAAACAAACTTCATGAAAGACTCATTCTATAACATTATTAGTTATCTTTTTATTGGGTCAGTGGCTCAAAAGAGGTAAAAGAATTGGGAAGCAAACAGCGCTTTATTTTTTTGTCGACTGTCTTAGTGATAGCGGCTATGGGTGTGTGTCCGCCCTGGAAAGAAGCAGGTCCCAAAGGATTGCCTCTTACTATGGCTCCTATTTACGCGCCCCCTATTCCTAAGAATCCCGAAAATGGCTTGGAAATAGATTTTGCTCGACTGTTCTTGCAAGCATCGATTGTTATGATCTTGTCAGGTGGCATCCAGATGGCTTTTCAAGACAAGAAAGAACGCAAAGACAGTGCCTCAAGCCTGGTCAATCAGTTCAATCAGTTCAAACAAGCTGCAGATGCACTCAATCAAGTGACAGTCGTACCGCCTGTGGCGAAAGAGGCCAAATCGCCTGCCGATATGAAAGATGTAATCATTCATCCAGCCGCATTCAAAGATGTGGCAGCCACAGATTTCGACATTCTCGAACTGCCAGCTCACCTTGCAATCGGCGAATTTCTAGTTGAATCAGAATCGGATCCAGATTCATGGGAATGGCTTGCAGACGCTAAAGGCACTATTAAGGTTCCTAAGGGAAAATCGATTCAACTTGAAGTAGCCAAAGAACAAGACGTAGATTTCGCGCTCCTCAAGCGCATTCCGCCTCAAGTTCTCGATTCGATGGATTTGAGTCAGACTAAAGTAAGAGACGAAGATTTAGCCAATGTAAAACGTTTCACACGCTTGAAAGAAATAGACTTATCAGATACCAATGTCACTAATAAAGCACTCGAACACTTGAGTTCGATGAAAAGTCTGCGCAAAATCTGGCTCGACAATACTCATGTTGATGACGAAGCGCTTGCGAGTCTGGCTGAATTGAGCAAATTGCAAAAACTTTCGCTCAAAGATTGCAATGTCACAGATGCAGGAATAGACAAGCTCAAAGCCAGTCTCAACAATTGCAAAATCGAAGTTTAGGCAAGAGCAAATAAAATCAGCTAATTAGTTCTCTGGCTCTTTGAGCGGCTTTGACTACTGCTTTGATTAGTGTCACTCGAAGTTTTCCTTCTTCAAGCTCCATCAAACCATCAATGGTACAACCAGCGGGAGTAGTCACCATGTCTTTGAGCAAAGCAGGATGCGCCTTTGATTCAAGCACCATTCTTGCAGCACCATACATAGTTTGGGCCGCAAGCAGTGTCGATGTTTCACGTGGGATTCCAAGCTTCACACCAGCTTCTGCAAGCGATTCTATCACTACATACAAATAGGCTGGACCACTTGCGGACAAGGCAGTGAGCCCATCCATCAGCGATTCGTCAATTAAAACTGTTTTGCCCACGCAATCGAAAACTTCCTTGGCAAGCGCCATTTGTTCTGCACTTGTATGAGTACCAGGCGCGACACCCGTCATTCCAGCATTCATAACACAAGGCGTATTTGGCATGGCCCGCACAACCGCCACCGATTGATTGAGTCTTTGCTCAACGAATGCAGTCGAGACCGAGGCTGCGACTGTAATTACAAGCTTGCTCTCATTGACGACATCTTTTATTTGAGCAAGGACAGAGTCCATATTTTGTGGTTTTACCGCAAGCAAAATGATGTCTGCTTCGCTTGCGATTTTTTTGTTGTCGAGCCCAACCTCGATGCTAAGCTTGTTTTTTACACGCTCAAGAGAGGCTTCATGACAAACTGAACCACAAATATCCTTGCTTGCAAGGTTGCCTTCTTTCAATAAGCCGGTTATAAGGGCTTCACCAAGTTTTCCCACCCCTATTACAGCAAGTTTTTTTCCTTTGAGCATTCAAAACCTTTATTCTTTATCTGGTAAATATATTTGTGCCCAGAATAAAACAAAACAGACCCGACTGAATAAATGAGCCAAGACCAAGAAATAAAATCTCAAAACCCGCTGGTTTATATCCTTATTTTGCACTGGCGCGGGCTTTTGCATACGAGAAACTGTCTTTCGTCGCTCAAAAATCTCGATTACTCAAATTACAAAATCTTGCTCGTCGATAACGGGTCTGAAAACGCCGAGGGTGCCGGTCTCAAACCCGAATTTGAAAACATCGAAACGCTCGTTCTCGATAGAAATTATGGCTTTTCAGGCGGTTGTAATAAAGGAATGGATTACTGCATCAAAAAAAACGCAGACTATATCTGGCTTTTGAACAATGACACTATTGTTCCATCCGATACTCTGTCTTTGCTCGTTTCAGCCCTTTTGAATGATACTAAAGCTGGTGCAGCTGGAGCCTGTCTCGATTCGGACAAAGGAAAAACCGGCAAGGGTCGGATAAATTATGTCAAAGGCAAAACGAGTCTCAAAACTCCTTGCGATCAAGACGCAAATGTCAGTTGCCAGTGGTTGTCAGGCTCAAATCTCTTATTGAGAACCGCGACTATAAAGGATGTAGGCAAATTCAACGACGATTATTTTCTCTATTTCGAGGATGTCGAACTTTGTGCCCGCATGACCAGGGCAGGTTGGAGCTGCTTACTCGTGCCTAAAGCTTCGATTGAACATATAGATGGAGCCTCGACCAAAGGCAGTCTTGCTGCCTGGCGCAATTATTACTATGCTCGCAACAGACTCTATTTCTTCAGTGCTTACACAAGCGGTTTGTTGCGCATTTTGTGTTTTTTCAATATCGCATTTCACATGCTCAGGCGCATTGTCATATGGCCACTTTCTTCCAAAGACAAGAAAAAACTTTTAGAAGCCGAATATCTAGGCACCTGGCACTTTTTGCAAAACAAACGGGGTCAGGCGGATTTAATTTAGATCCTGGGTAAAGTAATCTTGGTAAATTATTTTTTGCCGTTAGACTTACATGAGTAATTGCAATGTATAAGCCTAAAAAACATATTCGCCTGTCGAGCCTCTTTCAGGCTCCCAAACTCGGCGATATTCGCACTTTATTCAACGAAGGCTCTAAAGCCAAAGGCTGTACAGTCGAGCTTCCCTGGGTCAACAAAAGAACAGGCGTAAATTATTCACTCACGGTGCGAGCCGAAATTTCTGGCGGACAGCCAATGTGGACGCTTTATGAAGGCGAAGGGACGACATCACGCGTTGTTTGGAGCTCGCCATTTGAAGATGTAGACCTTTTGTATGACGTTTTGACACTTTCTATTCCAGAAGAAGCTTTGCCTCTTGGCACCAAAGAAACTGCAAAACCAGATCCAGAAAAAATAAGACAAGCGGAAGAACGCTCAAGTGTTCAGGACGCAAATGCCCAAATAATTACGCCAAAACAACCTGCAAGCTTTTATGAAGAAGGTCTTTTAAAAGAAGAAGAACTCGAAACTTACAAACGTGCCGAATCGAAACGTGCTGCCGAAGAAGAAAAAGAGCGCAGACGCGAGGAGCTATTAGCCAAAGAAAGAGCAGCTCGCGAAAAGGAAAAAGAAGACAAAGATAAGGACTCAAGCAAAGACAAGCCAGACCAAGCACCACAGGCGCCACCGCCGCAACCAGGTGCCCCCTATGGCGCGCCACCATATCCGCCACCATACCCTTATTACCAGGGCTATCCACCAGGTTATGTGCCACCACCTTATCCCTATTATCCTGGCTATCCACCAGGTTATTATCCTTATCCTGGTCTAGGACCCATGCCGCCAATTCCTCCCCAATCTCCTCCCCAACCTTATCCAGCAGGAACTGTGGGGATGGGATCTGGTCAATATCCGATTCCAGGCCAGTATGAGACAGCAGGTCAGTTACCCGCTTTCGAACCTCAACCTCCCACTGCAAAAGTGGAGCTTGGGCTCAAACTTGGCCAATTCCTGGTGGAAGCAGGACTTGTGCCTCAGCCGACAGTTGATGCTGCTCTGCAATTGCAAGATCTTGTTCGCTCTGGAAAATTGCCCACTCAAAAAGCTGCTGAAGCAGTTCGGCGTGCTCACATAAGAGGCGGCGAAGTAGACCCTGCTCTTACTGCCAGTCGCGACATACAAACATATGCAGTGCAAGGCAACGCTCCACCCCTTGGACAAATTCTTGTTGAAGCTGCAATTTTAAGAGGACCTGTGCTCAGATCTGTTCTTCAGTTACAGCAAAAAGTGCGGGGCGGAAATATCACTCAGGAAGAAGCTTTCGACGTTCTATATAAAGAAGTCTTTGGCGTTGGAAAAGACAAAGACGACAAGCAAGCAAAAGACAGCGAGAAAAAACCTGGCAAAGAACTGGATTTTTCAGACAAAGAAAGCGAAGATGCACTCATACTTTTAAAAGTAGCAGGACTTCTAAGCGACTTCGATATCGAATCTGCCCGAAAAGTAGCTCAGAAACACAACAGCAATGTGCTCAAAATTTTGAAGACTTCTGGCAAATTGGACGAGTTTACAGTTGAAGCGTCGGTGAAACTGGCCAAAATGGTTGACGCAAATAAATTCAAGCCGGACCAGGCTGTAATCGCACTGCATTTTTGTCAACGCAGTCGTGTCAGTCTGGAAGATGCCCTCAAAGAACTTGGTTGGCAGACTTAAGGGATTCTCAATTTTCTTGTATGAAATGGAAACTCAAAAACTGCGTTGCCTACTGGCACTCTTAGCATAATGTCTTTGTCGCGTGGATTTAAGTAGAATAAATCGCCTGTGCGCGACTCGAATGGCTCGAGCACGATTGGCACAAGACCATGATATTTGGCGTAGCCTCCGGACAAAAGACCGGGCAATTCTGTTTTCACTTGTTCGGCTTGATCTGCTTGAGCGATAAGACCCTCACGCGAAGGAAGTATGCCAACTCGTACAGGCACCGTATGCGATACTGCCTTCCACTCGCCCCATACGCCAAAAACATTTGGTCCCATGAAAAGATCATGACCAGAGGGTGGCACGAGCCCTCTTACAGTGCGCGTTTTTTGTACGTTGGCAAGCCAGGGACGAGTATGAGTCAAATCCCACATCACCCGCTCGCGTCTGATTCGATCGATTCTATTTGGATCGATTGGTGGCACTTCTATAGATGAAAAAACACCTTTGCTCATATCGAACAACTGCACTTTGCCAAGTTCGAACTGAGCTTGATCGCTACCAGTATTAGTGATTGTAATCAAAACACCAAGCAATTCCCATAAGTCGATTACGGTGGCAGCCACTCTTATGCCACCAATTTCTTGATAGCGAAACGGAAATTCGGTATCTATAATTTCTTGAGAGCGAGTTGAGCCTGGCTCCCAATTGAGTAAGATCTCGCCTGCTACTTGAGCCGGTTTGTTTGGCACAAGAGCAGCTTCTTTGATGGTAACCGATTTTTCATAGAGGTCGACAGCTTGTTTGCGATCACCAAGCTTATGATAAAAAAGGGCGTGATTGCGCAATGAATCTGCCAGATCCAATTGTTTGTGACCAGGACTTTTTTCAAGCAATTGATGAGCTTTTAAATAATGCTCGCGAGCATCTTCTGCCCATCCGAGTCGCTCGTGAACCAAGGCTACAAGGTCCATGGTCATACCATGCAAAGTCGAATCTTTATAGGCTTCGTTGAAACGAAAAACTTCAAGCGCAGCATCGGAATGCAGTTTTGCTTTTTGTACCCTGTTCAATGCAAGATCGCACAAAGCCAGATTGTATTCGAGTTCAGCAAGTTCTAGACTGTGTTTGCCAAAGGTTTCTTCTGCTTTGGTGCTGCCCAGAATTTGTGCGGCTTTGTTGTACAAACGCTTTTTGACATAAAGTTTTCCAAGCGCAATCCGGCTCAATACAAATTCCTTCTTCACAGACATAGGTGCTTGAGAAGCTTTGAGCGCGCCATTCAACATTTCTTCCGCCTGGTCATAGCGACGTGCATCCAGGGCAGAAATACCATTTCGGTAATATTTTTCCCAGGTGGGATTATTGTGTCCTAGTTTGCTTATGAGATCCGAAGCAAGACTTTTGTTTAAAACACTCACTTCTTGAGCAAAAACGGCTTGACCACAAAGTCCTAAAGCGCCAAGACCAAACACCGCACTAAACAGCTTTGATTTCAGATGCCTGAATAATATGCGCAAAGTAGAGACCTCGACCTGACCCTATAACTGTATCATCAAATTGTAAAGACATCATCAACGCCCAAGCAAAGTTGCCAGAGTTTTGGCTCTGGCTAATCGATGCTTATGCGTCAGCAAATAGAGTCGAGAAACTTATACAGTTTCTTCTGAAACAGGTTGATTACCGTTCAGCATGCGCTTTTCCGCACGTTTCACCAAACTTGATGGCGAGATATTCAGTGCCAAAGCTACTCGAGCTAAATTTTTGACCGAAAGATTTCTTGCCCCTCTTTCTAAGTCACCTATATAAGACCGGTGCAAACCAGAGCGTCTTGAAACCTCACTCTGGGATAAATTCAGTTTTTGTCTTCGCTCGCGAACTTCTTCGCAAAGCAAAAGAACTAAGTTGTCGTTTTTGTCGTCGCGCAAATCTAAGCCCTCCTCCCAACACCATATAATCAGAGAAAAGGTGTTTAAAGGTGACTAAGATTCGGCAGGAAATACGAATCCATCGCCCCTGACACTAAATTTCGCCGGCGAATCTTGATGTGCCCTTATGAAAAGAAGTGCAAGGCTTTTATTTGAGGTGAATCAGCCGCACAAAGCCCGAAAAGGGAAATAAAACCAATATGCTTAACAATCGTTTACGATTACGGATGCTCAATCTCAGTCCAGGTACCAAACCATTTTGTGATTTCACCTGACGAATCGCGTAGTGCAACCACACGTGCAAGATGCTTGCGATAACTGCTTTTATCCGACTGTTTCACGCCTACCGCTCTTTTCATTCTGAACACACACTCCAATGAGTCACCACTTTGAAGTGCACTATTCCATTCGTCAATATATTTTTCGCGATCATTTGGATGAATCAAAAGCTGCCAGGCATCGCTCTGTGCCTGCTCTTCAGTAAATCCACTATATTCGAACCAGCGCGAATTCCAGAAATTAACTTTGCCATCTGGACCTGCTGCAAAAACAATTTGAGGTATCGCATCAGATAATATTTTGAAGTGTTCTTCGCTTTGTTTAAGCACTTCTATAGCCTGTTTTCGCTCATGAATATTAGTGGTGGTACCAAACCATTTTGTAGTCAGAGTGTCCGGGTCGACATATGGAATACAGTACAAATAATGCCACTGATATTCGCCATCCTTGCTCAAATAACGAAACTCTGTGACCAGTGGCTTGCGTGTATCAGCCGCATGCGCTCCCATTTCCGTGACACGAGGCAAGTCTTCGGGATGCATGACACGCATCCATGACCATCCATCATCTTCTTGCTCTGTAATTCCAGTGAATTCATAATAACGTTCGTTAGCCTGAAAGCATTTGCCTTCAGAATCTGCAAGCCAGACCATATGCGGCATTGCTTTTGTCAGCATCAAAATCTCTTTTTGAAATGGCAATACTTTCAGATCAACAGGATCAGATTTGAGCGAACCTTCACCATGGAATTTTTGCAAACGTGCATGCTCTTGCTGCAGTTCTTTCAATTCCTGGCTCAATTCATCTATACGTTTTTGAATAGACTCGGCCGAACCCAAATAACTGGCATAATCGGCCTGGCTTTCACTAGCACCCTGTGATGAATTCAGGGGCGATTTTCGGCTAGGTACAGCTGAAGACACTAAAATCCCTCTCTACTACTTTTAAATTGCCGCCCGCTTGTCAAGAATAACATGCAACTCTATTTCGGGTCACGGAAGTACCACTTTTGTTGCAGGAGACGTTACTTAATTTGTAAAGTAGCCTACAAAAGGCTCGTGTTATTCTATTTTTGTTCATTCAAATCATTCACTTGCACAGATCTACTATGAGCCAACAGCAACCAATTCAAGCCAAAATAAAAATACTGGTGGTTGAAGACCAGGAAGTAATGCGCTTCAGTCTCAAAGCTTCGCTAATGAAATTTCAACAAATAGAAATTGTAGGTGAAGCCACTACAGGAAGAGAAGCTGTAGAAAACACCATTTCTATGCACCCTGATGTAGTTATCATGGACATCGGCTTGCCGGAAATGAATGGGCTTGAAGCCACCCGTCATCTAAAAGACTTAGAGTTGCCCTGTAAAATCGTTATGCTCACGTCTTTCGATGATGCCGAGCAAACCCTGGCAGCCCTTGCTGCGGGTGCAGATGCTTACTGCGTAAAAAACATTCCAGTCCAAGACCTGGTCAAGGCAATAGCAAGCGTTCATGCTGGTCGTTCGTGGCTCGATCCCAAAGTCGCTGGATTCGTGGTCAAAATTTCAAATATGACCCTTCCAGATAAGGAGCCCGAGAGTCTTGATGTTGTGGAAGCTGTGGAAGAAAAGCAGTTCGGATTGACCGAAAAAGAGATGCTTGTGTTGAAAGCACTAGTTCAAGGCAAATCGGATGAAGAGATTGCTCACTTTTACGGTACTACCGACAGTGTCATTGCCAGTATGATCAAATCATTGATTGCCAAGTTGGCCGCGGCAAACAGAAATCAAATTATATTGATGGCCAAAAACAAAGGAATTATCTAGCAATGGCAAATCCCCAAAAAATTGCTCTGGGCAGTGACCACGCCGGTTTCAAGACAAAAGAGATGATCAAATCTGTACTTGACCAGATGTCTATTCCTTATGAAGACATGGGAACCAATTCGACCGAATCTTGCGATTATCCAGATTATGCTCATGCAGTAGGAAATGCAGTTGCAAATAACCAGGACCAGTTAGGAATACTGGCTTGTGGAAGTGGAATAGGCGTTTGCATAGCAGCAAACAAAGTAAAAGGAGTGCGTGCCGCACTTGTATTCAACGAAGAAATGGCAAAACTTTCAAAACAGCACAACAACGCCAATGTCTTGTGTCTTGGTGAGCGCACCACAGATGCAAAGACTATTCCCGGTATAGTCAAAGCATGGCTTGCAACCGAATTTGAAGGTGGAAGACACCAGAAGAGAGTAGAGAAAATCGAAGTCTAGTTCCAAATCTAGCTAAGTCTAAGCTCACCGCGTATAACTTGGCGTCGCATCACTAATCGGTGTCCAGATTTCATTTTGTCCATACTTGCTAGATGAATGCACGAAACTGTCTCCCTGAGTGGCACCACACTTTTGACAGGTGTTGACCCAGTATTTTTTTTGCAAACTCGCTGAATATCGATATTTTAAAGAACGTGGTATCGGTTTTGGAGGCATCATCCCAGACCACATCTGGTGATCGCTCCAGGTAAAAACAACTATAAACTCACGACATTTATAACATTTATGCGGCTTTGCACTGTAAGCATCACTTACTAAAAAACCAAGTGATTCAATCAATTGCTCAAGCGATACATTTTCTGAATTCGCTTTAGGCGGCTCATAGCTTTCTTCCTCCTCTTTTACAGCACATGAAAAATCAAGATTGTTTTTGATTCTTCTAAGAGCATTAAATTTTCTGGTCTGGGTGTCTATTTTGTGCATAAAAGGAATTAGTTCTATCAAGTCGCGCACGAACACACCATCTATACCAGCATGCGGTACTTTCAATCTTGCATTGGTGAAAACAATCACACAAGCAATCGATGGTAATCCGCGCTTGAGCGCTAGTGCAGAGGCACGTTTTTTCAAAACTGAAATAAAATCAGATTCGAGCTTATACATCCCTTCTCGAATTAATTTATTGTCTTCGAGCCTGATAATTCCTTTGTGTGATTTGACCTCGATTGCAATAGTCACTTGCTGAGGTGTAGTCACAAGTATGTCTATATCTGCATTGTCTACTTCGATGCGACGCTCGACATTCCAGTCTGGAGGAAGAAGTTCGAGCCAGTTATAGACCTGGTCTTCCGCTTCCAGTCCCTGAGACAAATGTTTGAGGTCTTTAGATACCGATTCAAGTTGTCTGAAGATACGAGCAGCAAGAGCTAGGCAGGCACTTATAAACCACAAAGACAAATTGATGCCAAAAAACAAATTGAGGATGCTCGGTCCTGCTATCAGCACAATCAAGATTTTGCGCAATTTAGATGACTGACGCTCGAGTTCGCCTACTTGCTGCCATGTAATTGGTGCCATAAAAAATCACCCCTCGGTCCGCATTCGCCCTTAAGTCAAATGTAAGTCGAGGGGTGAAAAATACACTGTTTAATTGCACAGTGTCAGAAGGAAGCCTCTCTGCGCCACACTGCAAATGACAGCGGGATCAACTTGCCATTTTGGTCGAAAGCTGGTCCAATTAATGTAGAAGGCGGTTGTTTTTTGAGCCAGTCGAATTCGAAGCGGCTCAAACATTCGATGAAACCTTCGACCGAAAAGGCATCTTCGACACTGACGCATTTTCTGTTATTGCGTCCTTTTTCTAAAACCATTGCAATAGTGGCAGAGCGCTTGGTATCGGATGTAGTGTCAACGAGATTTTTATCGAGATTAAAGGAATTGCCAATCAATATATAAGTACGTCCTGGCCAGGCTTGATTATTCTTGTAAGGATGCAAATTCATCCCTTCGCGCAAAAGCTCTTGCGGCAAGCGCAATCCGCTATTCCGGTTGCCAGTATTATGTCGACTGTATAAAGAGCGTGTTGCTTCTTCTTTTTGCGGCATGACGAAAAACCCCCAGAAAACGGAGTATTACCCAAAAGCTCATCTATAATTTATTTGCCCTTGCAAAATAAGGCGTAAACTCATTTAGAGTCGACTGAAAAGCCCGAAACCAGCCAAATTCAAAATTTAAGCAAGTGTATATACAAAAGTTCCTTCTACTACCTAATGCCTTTAAAGGATCTTTCAGCGCCAAAGAAGTGGCAGACTCGATGCAGCGCGGAATACTACAAGCAGTGCCCGATGCAAAATGTCTTTTGATGCCCGTGGCGGACGGTGGCGACGGGACACTATCTATAATTTCGTCTGTAATAAATGGAAAATTACACACACACAGCGTGCCAGGTCCGCTTTTGCAAAGTATAGAAGCATCCTGGTTTTCTACAGGCGATACCTGTGTGATAGAACTGGCCCAAGCTAGTGGAATAGGACATTTGACTGGGCTTGATGCCATGAATGCAAACACCCTGGGCACTGGCGTTTTAATTAAAGATGCATATGCCAAAGGCTTTAAAAATTTCATTTTGACCGTGGGTGGAAGCGCCTCTACAGATGGTGGCACAGGAATACTTTGTGCTCTTGGTGCAAGACTATTCGATCAAAACAATAACGAGCTAAAGCCCTGCGGTGCATCTCTGCTTCAGATCGACAGGATTGACCTGTCTTCGATAGATAAAGGACTGTTCGACTGCCAATTCACAATTGCTTGCGATGTTGAAAATCCATTGTATGGACCAGAAGGAGCCGCTTACATTTTCGCTCCGCAAAAGGGAGCAACAAAAGAACAAGTAGTCGAACTGGACAAAGGGCTGCAAAATCTTGCTTTAGTAATGAATGGAGACCTTGCACATTTCAAAGGCGCTGGAGCAGCCGGAGGCGTGCCCTATCTTATGACTTGTGTCTTTGGAGCAAAAGTAATTTCTGGTTTTGAATGGATCATGGAAATCTTCGACTTAGAAAACAAAATCAAAAATGCAGATATAGTGCTTACAGGCGAAGGTTCGCTCGATGAGCAATCTATACACGGCAAAGCAGTTGGCAAAATTCTCGAGCGTTGTGTCAAACAAAACAAATTGCTCTGGATTTTTCCGGCAGTGAAAAACCTGAGCGGATACGATTTTATACAAGAAAGAGCAAAAGTTTTTCCTGTTCAAACAGAATCAGGTCAAATAGTGGAGCTTATAGACATCGAGCAATGCGTGGCAAAAGTTTGTCTGGATTTTAAACTAGGAACCAAAAAGTGATTTCAAATCTTTGCTCAGACTGGCAGCGTGCACGGCACCGGCATTGTTGTATGCCTGGGTGTTAGCCAGAGTGGCGGCTTGCGATGCCGAGCCTAGAGATCCAGGAACCGAGCTAGAGCTTATTGGGTTATTTTCAGCAGCTGGTGCCATGCTTTCTACTTCTGGTGTCATAGCTTCACGTTGATTAGCTGGATGCATCTGAACATCTTGCGAAGGCATTTGCGAATCAGCACCCGCCCCGCTTTGAAGACCAGTTTCACCACCAGCAGCTTGAGCTTGTGCAGCCTGACCATCCAAAGATTGCGATGGTGCCATCATGTTCGAATCGGGCGAGCCTGCAAGTGTTTCGCTTCCAGAGCCAATTTGCAACTGTTGACCAGGTCTAATTAGTCCAGGGTTAGATCCAATCACGTCTTTGTTCATGTTATAAATTTCGCCCCAGTTTTTGCCTTCACCAAGAAATTTCTTGGAGACATTCCACAAATTATCACCGGGCTGGACTGTATAACTCGTGCTTGAAGCAGTGTTAGCAATTTCAGAGCCATGCGCGCCTGGCAAATTCAGTTGCGAGCCAGTGTGAATTAAGTTGGGGTTAGAACCAATCAAATCTTTATTCAGTGCATAAATCTCATTCCAGCGATTTCCATCACCAAGATGATTTTTGGCAAGATTCCAGAGGTTATCGCCTTTCTGAATAGTGTAAGACTGCACTTCACCAGTTTCTTGAGCAACTTCGCTAACTTTTGGAGCTTCGGCTACATGCGGTTTTGGCGCTTCAACTCTGGCGTGTACTTTTGGTGCATGATGAGCTTTGGGAACATCAACATGTTTTGGAGCAGCGTCAATATGTTTTGGTGCGTCAATATGTTTTGGCACATCAATGTGTTTTGGCGTTTCAGCCAGTTGTGGCTTAATTGATGTAGCTGAGTTGGAAGCTGGTTTGGCAAGAGTCTCGAAACTCAATTGTTTGGCTTTGAGTCCGGTCAAGGCGTTCGAATTTGTTCCAGCGGCTTGAGCAGCTCCGCTATTACTATTTGCAAATGGCGATTGATTGAATCCAGATGCAATTTTGTTTCCACCAAGTGCGTCTTGAACTCGACCAGAAGGTCCAATTTCAGAACCATTAGACATTGAAGCGGTCTGAGCAGAAGAATCAAGCGATTGCGAAGACATCTTATAACCGGCATCCTGGAACGATATTTGCGAGTTGGCAGTGGTATCGATTCTTGGCACTTCTGCTGTCAGTCCGCTATTTGCAGATGCACCAAGCGAGTTGGAAGAATTGATCGAACTTACTGAATTAAGACTATTGGTATTAGCAGTAAGTGCTTTACCAGACTGGAGCAAACTATCTGAAAAAAGTCTTGAATGTCCTGCCATTTGCTCAGCCATGCTGTGACCAGTAAGCGTAGGTCCGGACAATGTGCCATGACCAAGATTTGAAGATTGTTCGAACACTGGTTTGTTCATAGAACCAATGCCATTCAATTTTTGACCAAAAGTTTCATGCAAGCGCATTTGATTTAAGGGCGCACCAGATATCGAAGTATTCAACTTCATAGAAAGAAAGTCGCCAGTGCTGTGGAAATTGAATCCAGAGCCAACCGAAGACCCCATTGAAGAACCTAATGATTCGAATATGGGTGCATGTCCTGGCAATAAGGAAAGACTGGAGCCAAGACTCGTACCTAGAGTTTCACCGATTTTTGAAAAACTTGCAGCTGCTTGTTGCCCAAGCATCATTGGGTTGAGCATGTCGAAGAGATTGAAATTACCAAGCAAGAAACTACCAAGCACTTCAAAAAAGGAGTGAACGAAGCCTAAGGCTCCAGGCAATTTCATAATCATGCCAATTACAGGAGAGATGGCTTCATTAACCTTGGCAATTAATGCTGCTGTGATGGAGGAATCTCCAGCTGGTGCAAGACCAGTGATTTCCATTTTGCCAAGCAGGCTAGATTCAGCGCCAGTTGCGCCCTGAAAATATTGGTGAGCACCCATTACGTCGGCCTTAGCAGCACCTGCGTTGAGGTTGGACTCGACACTAGCAGTCGATATAGCTCCGCCGAATTCCGGGCTGCCAGAAGCTGCGCCGATTGAGGCGTCTGGTGCAGCGGCTTGCAGAGATTGTACGGGGCGGTTTAGCATTTTCTTGGGGGCTCGAAAATTACGGATTTATAGGGTTAATCTAGTGCCACGAGACATGCAAAGTCAACGCAAACATGGGAGAATTCCCACTTCAGAGTATGAAATACGTAGGGCCGTTTTTACTATGATCACTATCAAGAGAAGTCATTTACTAGCTTTGAGCCTGTTTACGCTCATGAGCTCAAAAGAAGCTTTTGCCGTAGCACCTCAGGCACAACCAAAGCCAAGCGCTGCTGCCCCTCAAGCACCTGTAGCTGTCCAACCATTTGCGATGAGTGGACTTGCCGAAAAGGGAAGGGCATATAAAGCCGACCCAAACGAGGCGAACTGGTCTAGTTTCTTGACAGTTTTCAAGTCTTTCTTACAAGATCCTCGCACATTGCGACTTTCACCCAAACAGATTTATCAATCGAATCCGGTATTGACTGATTTACGTGCCTACGCTCTAGATGCTCATGGTGTAAAACTCTGGACATTTCCAGGCAACAAAGACAACAAATTCATTTTTGCTCAAAAATTTTATGTCATGAATGCTGCGGGTGTAGTTTCTACTCAAGTTCCAGTAGATACACTCGAATATCCATCAGATATAAATATAAATGACGCGCGTATAGTTCATTCCACCACCACTACTACTGTGGTCGGACCGCGCAATCGCAAACACACTACCGTTGTTGAAGGTCCGAAATTTCTTTGTATAACAGGCTATAAACGCCAGGACGGTCAGATCTGGCTCAAAGCCTACAAACTTGCTGGAAGCGTTCTCGCTCAAACAAACGAGCCTTTCGCCCACGTACCCGCTTCGCTTTTACAAAGTGGTTCTTCACGCGCATTCTTTTCGGGCAATAATCTCGTAATCGGCATGGGACAAAGCGATCCAGCACAAGGAGCAAACGGCGAGTCTAGCAAAACCCCTGTAACAAGCATACCAAGCTCGTCTTCATATCAGGTGGTTTTAAAATTCGAGGGCAATGCTTTTACCCTTGCGGACAAACCACAAACCGAAGGACCTTTGCCAATCGCCCAATTTTTCGTAAAAACAATCATAGAGGGTCGCACTGACGTGGCCAAAGCCTGGGTTTCGGACCCGGGACTGATTAATATCACCAAATACGCCGGTCTTCTTGGCAAAACGCCAGCAAAGCCGTACAAGCTCGTTGCCATGACTGTTATTCCTGGATCTAACGTGATGGCAAGATATCGTCTGGTTACATTTGAATCTCAAGATCTAATTATCGATATAGGAAGAGTAAAGAAAGAAACCAAGGTGCGCGGGGTCTTTGTTGCACCAAGCGATCCTGTGGCTCGCAATCTAAATGGCGTGCCAGTGGGTGGACCTGCGCCTTTGCCTGAAATTGCTCCCACGACAAACCCCGATTCTTGATAAACTTTTTGAAGATAGATCTAAATATATATTAGATAGGTTAGAAGCTTGACCCAGTCCAGCCAGAATAAAACCACCGACCAAGTGGACAAAGACAACGAATACGAAAGTGTCGTTGGCAATGGCGCCGTTGCATCTAACCAGGCTTATCTCACTTATGTCTACAAAGAAGACCTGTTTCAGAAGCTCGACAGGCTTGTAGAAACAGGAAAATTTGCCGACGGATTGATAATCAACATGACTCAGGTCGGATTTTCAATTCCTATGGAGACTCTGTACAAATTCGCCTTCTACGCCCAGCGCATTTTAAAATCGCAAGGCGTACTCATATTCGTCAAGGCAGATGGCGCTATCACCCTCACCAAAGACGATACCAGTGGTGGTTTAACCCTCAATGTGTATGACAGCCCTTTTGGTATTTTTGCAAGACATCCATTGCTTGCCGACTACGTTTGTGCCACTGTGGCCGGTATCGACAGAAGACGTCTGCGCGAAGGCGGAAGCACGCTTGCAAGCCATATTCTCTATAACTCCACTCCGGTTTTGACCGAAGCCGGACGTGGTATCAAAGATGACTTTTCTCTTCCCGCACCACAAAACTGGGTTTTGCAATTAATCGACGATTATTCGAGTATCGAATCGATAATGCGTGGTCTGGATAAACAAAGTCAGATTCCTCAAGACGAGGTACTTCGCACCATTCAGGAACTGGAAGCGCAAAAATTTATTTTCCCAATTTTTCCAAGAATACAATTTTTGTCCAATTGCTATCACAACAAAAAACGCTTCCGTTTAGGAAGATATTTGGTGGCATCTGGCTATGTGAACGAATCGCAATTACAGGGTTTGCTAGAACAGCAAGAAGAAGAAGGTTGGGGAAGAACACAACGAACTTATCTGGGACTCCTGGCTGTAAGAGCCGGGTATCTCAACACAAGAGCGCTCGATATTTTGCTCGATGATCAATTCTTGTACGGTGGTTACGGAACAGAAAAGAATGCCGACATCGGACAGGACACAAGATCCATAAGTATCGAGTCGGTAAGAGATTCGATGATAGGTAGTCTTGGTGCCATAGATGGTGCAGGTGTTTTACAATCTCTTGCCACCGCTAATAGAACCGGTGTGTTGACTGTAGAAAACCGCCACAAAGTATTTTCAATTGCTTTTGCTCAAGGACAGCCGACCAATGCAAAATTGAACAGACTGGTTGGATACCACGCGGTGACTGAGTTTCTGGTGGAATGGACCGAGGGTATTTTCGTTTTCAAAGATAAAGCCTCGGCGGAAGATTTTGCAGAAGGATCAAAGCTCAAGCATTCGCTCAATAAACTTTTGCTCGACTCTGCCTTGTATCAAGATCAATCAAAACAGATCCTAAATAAAATGCCAGGCGGAAAGAATTGTGTGCTGGAGCGGGTCTGGAACTTCGATGCACTCTGGCATAAGCTTGAAAACGAATCGCTCAAATTCAGCGATGATACTCCAATCACAAAAGACGACAAAACACAAATATTCAATCTGGTCAAACACATAGACGGGCTAACCACGCTAGATGAAGTAATTCGTCTGTTTGATCACTGGCCTGCCTACATGATTTTGCGATCTGTAGAAGTGCTCTACACTAAGTCTCTGGTCATCGTGCAAAAATCGAGTCTGTTCAGGCCGCTTACGATATTCCAGAAAATCACCCAAGAATTGGCACCTATTTTTGGACCAGAAAAAAACAAAGACTTGCTCGAGTCGAGTTTGCATTATGTACATGGCGACTCGATTGCAACCAAGCGCTTCCACATCGACCATGAAGGCCGGGTTAGCGTTAATCTGAGCCTGGTTAAACAGTCAGGCGCATCGGCTTCTGCCGTGCTTTTAGAGTTGAGACGCTGGATGGAAGCCTATCTGGCGTATTGCAGACGTGAAGTAGACACTACCGTTATTGATACCATCGTCACAAGAGTCATAGACTCACACAAATACACGGTAGATTAAGACTAATATTTAATAGACGCTTGAAAATTGGTGATTTGAGGTAATTCTTCTATGTATGGACATAGACGTTCGCCTCCTAGCACCTACAGCCACTTTGTTTGCAAGTGGGCTAGCTTCATATTTGTGGTATCTCAATAGACCGCACAAAAAACTTACTATGCGCCTTTTGAAGTCAGAGCCCTTAATCAGTCTGCAGGGTCCAGCGCGCAAAAAACTGACCGTTCAGTACAACGACACCCTTGCCGAAGGGACATATTTGTTGCATCTGGCAATCATTAATCAAGGCAATGTGCCTATAGCGTCCCAAGATTATCAGGCGCCCATAAGAATCGAAGTGAATCCCGAAGCAAAAATTCTCGAAGCTTCAGTGATTGAAACATGGCCTGCAGATTTGGACCACCGCTTGAAAGAGGACTCAAATGGTCCTGGAAGCAATCTTATACAAGATATAAACAAAAACATCATTCGAGTGCGTCCTATTTTGCTCAACCCCAAAGATGAGTTCGTGGTGCAGATGTTAGTCGAGCGTTACGAAAACAGAATCGAAATCAGTCAGCAAATTACCGGAATCAAACGGGTGGAAATTTTCGAAGAGTCCGAAAGTTTCGCACGTATGCTTGCTTTCGTTGGTGCCTTTATCGTATTTTTCGCTCTGGTATTTTTAGATCCACAACTGCCTTTTACAATCCGTACGCCATCTATGCCTTTCTTGCTCATAGTCTTAATCGGTTTTGGCTTGCACTATTCAGGCATGCTATGGGGCAAGAAGCGCACCAACCTGGGATTTCTTGGACTGCAGCAAATTGACTATGGCGAACGAGAGAAGTCGACTTTGAAGGAAAAACAATGAGAATAAGTCAGCAACTGCAGTTATTCGCGACAATCATTGTAGTATCCATCGCACTTGTGGCAGGAACTGCTTACTTGTCGGTGATGGATTTTAGTGATCGCGGATTTCGAGTAGTGGATAGCATGTCTACCATGGAGAAGGTGCAATCGGCTTGTTACCATCTCACTTATGCTGTAGCCAATCAGCGTGAATATTTAATCACAGACAAAGATTCTTACCTGGATCGTTTTCGCGCTCAGATTGACATCACCAAAGAAATTTTAAGAGCCCTTCGTGACCAGATTAAAAACGACCACGAAGAAATGATCATTTTCGAAAAATTCGAAGAAGCCATGTTCAAGCGTATCGCCTCACTTGAAGCGACGACCGAAGCATACGAAAACAAAGGTCAGGCTGAAGCTTTCAAACTCATTCAAGAGCGGGTCGGCTATCAGTATATGGATCAGGTGATGAATCTTGCTGCGCAGTTGATAGACTTCGAAAAAAGACAATACGCTACTCTTGAAACACAGTGCGAAGACAGCTTGAAACTTGCATTGATGACCATCACACTTGGCTCATTATTACTTGCTTTGATAATCTGTATTCCTTGTTATTTCATTTTCAAAGAATGTCGCCAGTCTCTGGACAGACTTTTACGTGCATCGAGCAACGTAGCCAGAGAGCGCTTCGAATCACGCTTAGAGGTTTCATCAAACAACGAATTTGGTGTGCTTGGCAGATCTATTTCAAATCTGGCTGGATTGCTCAAAGCAAAATCGTCAGAACTTGATACCACTAAACAAGCTCTTACAGAAGTAAGCAAAAAGCTCAGTGCAAGCGAAAAAGAAAATGAAGTCTTATCAAAATCACTACAAGAATTGAATTCTTATGCTGAAGAAGAAATTCTCGAGTTGCGGCTTGGAACCGACTCACTCAATAAAGGCGAGCGCGACTTATCCGAGTCTATTTCGCTTGCCGATCAAACCGGCACCATCATGCGCCAGGTGATGGATTTTTCGCGTGGTGCAAGGGTTTGTGCAGAAACTGTAAGTCACCATTCAAGCGACCTCAATCGTGACATGCAAAGTTTTATCGACAAAGCAGAACATGTATCTAAGTCGGTAAGCCAGGCCTGGCAGATATTTCCCGAGACCAAGGAACTTGTGTATCAACTCGAAGCTTTAGACAACGAGCTTTCGATGCTTGATTTAATAACTTCAGTCAAAGAAATAAAAGTCTCGAACGAAAATGAAGTAGTGGTGATCTCAGAGCGGTTGAAAGGTTTGAAGAATAGCCTTATGACAACCAGGCGAGCCTTGACCATAAATATTTCGCAGATGCAGCAGACTATAAGAGAAGCAGTTGATTCATCATCGGATTTTTCTACCACTTTGAAAGGTGCTACAAGACACGTAGATTCAATGGCTAAAGAAATCGAGCCATTGCTTGCAAGCACATTCAGCTCCAGTAGCGAGCTTACTCATTTAGATAGAGTGTATCAGCGCCTCTTGAATAGTCTCGACGATATCAGGTCGAGCCTTGGCGAAATTGGCGAATCACTTTCTAAGGAAGAAGCATTTGCAGCCAGATTAAAACTGAGAGCGCAAAACGCCGCCTTGCAACGCGCCATGCAACAAGAGCTGGATAAAGATAAATTGGACAATTTGGAGAAAGAGACAGCTTCTTTAGGATAAAATAGACCTTCGTATTTATAAGCGTAAGGTGACCTGATGAAGTTCGTTCAAGATAAATCCACATTAAGTCTAGTAAAAGCCGATGTTCTGGTAGTGCCTCTACCAAAAAATCATAAGCCAAGCCAGGTTTTAAAAGAAACCGACAAAAAATTTCCAGCAAGTCTTGCATCCGAATTGGATAAATATCTACAGCTTGAAGGTTTCAAAGGAAGCCTTTCTGAAATCGTTATGGCACCTACATTTGACCAGGTTCCATGTTCGCGCATACTCTTTGTAGGCCTTGGCGACAAAGAAGACACCACCTCGATTCGCCGCGCATTTGCATCTGTTAGTCGAAGACTCAAACTGGGCAATGGTCACAATTTATCGAGTCTTGCAATCAGTTTGCCAGGCAACCAGACAGCCCCAGCCAAGCCCAAAGGAAAAGCAGGCAAAGCTCCTGTTTTTCAGAAGGACGAAGAAGAGCTAGCTGCAATGGTTGAGGGCTTGATTCTTGGTGGATTCGATTTCGACAAATACAAAACCGCAGGCAAAAAGAATCAGACCCCAAAAGTCAAACCGGAACTGAAACTATCTATTCTTGGACAAGTAGTATCAATCAAGGATTTTAACCTGGCTTGTCAAAGAGCATCCGCAATTGGTGAGGCCACTAATTTTGCAAGACAACTCATTGCCGAGCCTCCTGTTTATATGACACCATCGCGTTTGTCGACCGAAGCAAAACGCATCGCCAAAGAAAATGCTCTCACATGCAGAGTAATGGATGTGCCTGAGCTTGAAAAAATGGGCATGGGCTCTTTTCTAGGCGTCGCGCGTGGAGCGGACGAACCGCCAAAATTTATTGTGCTCAAATATTCCGCTGGCTCTACTGCCAAGAAAACAGTGGCGCTCGTGGGCAAAGGAATCACTTTCGACTCCGGCGGACTTTCGCTCAAGCCATCGCTCAGCATGGAGCATATGAAATATGACATGTCTGGCGCTGCGGCTGTAATTGCTTGTATGCAAGTAATGGGAACGCTTAAGCCGAACGTCAACGTGCTTGGAATTGTTGCCGCCTGCGAAAATATGCCATCAGGCAAAGCCTTGCATCCAGGCGATGTAATTGCGGCCATGAACGGCAAAACAATCGAAGTTAATAACACAGACGCTGAAGGCAGACTGATTCTGGCTGACGCACTTTGTTTTGCTTGTGATGCCAAAGTCGACGAAATCATTGACGTTGCTACACTGACTGGTGCCATAGTGCAAGCTTTAGGTAGAGTCGCAGGTGGTGTCATGGGAAATAACCAGGAAATTATTGATAAGCTGCTCAAAGCTTCTGAATCAGCTGGTGAAAAGCTCTGGCAATTACCTATGTATGACGATTACAAAGACTTCTTGAAGAGCGATATAGCCGATTTGAAAAATGCAGGTTCCAGAGGCGAAGCTGGAAGTTCGTGCGCGGCGATGTTCCTCAAAGAATTTGTCAACGACAAAGTGGCATGGGCTCACCTGGACATCGCAGGAGCTGGATGGTCTGACAAGCCTAAGGGCGAAGTGAACAAGGGCGGCACTGCTTTTGGTGTCAGAACCATTTGTCACTATTTGACCTCGCTAAATTAGATGACCCAGGACGATAGCGCTCTTTCCCTGACAGATCGCTATGAGATTTTGACCTTGCTTGGTCAAGGCGGCACAAGCCTTGTCTATAAAGCAAGAGACAAGTCCCTGGATCGTCTGGTGGCAATAAAGACTTTGACTGTCAAAAGCCTTTCCGAACAGCAATATGTCAATTTCCAACAAGAAGCACGTGCTTTAAGCAACTTAAAGCACGCAAGCATCATGGAAATTCTCGATTTTGGCATGACCAAGTCGGGCAAACCATATATGGTGCTTGAATATATCGAAGGCGTTTCACTTGCAAAACACATCGAAACACTGGGTCCTTTGCCCGTCGAAATCGCCTTGCCTGTTTTTATCGATTTGTGCGAAGGACTTGCTCATGCCCACAGCAAAAATATTTTGCACCGCGACATCAAGCCGTCTAACATTATTCTGGTCAATCAAGGCAATAGTTATCATCCCAAAATAATCGATTTTGGGCTTGCTATGCTCGATGCAGGCGATGCGCCAGTTAGTGCTGGTGAAAACTTTGCCGGGAGCCCACCTTATATGAGCCCAGAGCAAATTGCCAACCAAGAACTGGACAAACGCTCAGACATATATTCGCTTGGTTGCACGCTTTTTGAAGCTTTGATTGGAGTAGTCCCATATCAAGGAGCGTCTGCATTTGAAACAATGAACATGCATGTTTCAGCTCCTGTTCCAGCGCTGCCACCATTGATTGAAAATGAAATACTGCAAGCCAGTTTGCAAAGCATTCTAAGTCGACTACTTGCAAAAGAGCGCGATTTGCGTATACAGAGTGTTCCAGCTCTGCAAAAAGAACTGGAAGAATTGCAGATTCGAATAAAAGACACTACCAAAGAGAAAAAACATCAGGAGACTGAAAAGGCACTAAGAGATGCTACTGCTGCTCAGCCAGTTCTGAAAATCGAACAAGAACCAAAATCGTATTTTAAATACCTTGGCATTAGTTCGGTGATACTCAGTACGATCCTTTTGATAATCGTCTACGTATATGAAACTCGCCATGCGCATTTTCAAGAACACGATACATCTAACAAAGACGAATCGAAAAAGACCGTGCAAGCTCTAGAGAAAGTGCAGAATCGAGAAAAAAACATCGACACTTATTTAGCCACGAACACCGGTCGTAATACAACCACGAACTTAGCCAAAGATATTGCTGGCAATGCCGAATTGATTTCGATTCGCAACACCACCACCAACCGCGCTTTAGCCCCCGATTTAAATAAACTTTCTAAAAACGAAATAGACATCGACCTGTCTGTCACCGACCTGTCCAAATCTAATTTGGCTTTATTGAGCGCTTATCCAAAATTGCGCAATTTGAATGTAGGCAATTGTAATTTACAAGCTGGGCAGTTAAAACAGGTTGCCACCCTGAAAAATCTGGAAAGATTGAACCTGCGCATCAACTCTAATTTGAGCAAATCCAATTTCAATGATTTGAAGCCACTCAAGCACCTAGTTTCTCTCAGCGTTGAAGCTTGCGATTTACCACCAGGGTCTGTAATTGAAATATGCCAGCTGAAACAACTGGAAGAACTGAATTTAGAACACAATCTTCCTTTTACTCTAGAGGTTATAGAGCACTTGTCAAAGATGCCAAAATTGAAAAAATTGTTTGTCAGCAATTCAATCAAAGATAAAAATGTAATGCGAGCCTTGGGTAAATTGAAAAATCTAGAAAGCCTTTATGTCGACCGCACCAACTTAAATGATGAGGATTTCGCTTATTTACTCGAACAGTTACCGAATTTGAAGAAATTTTCGGTCACTTTCACCGATATCACCCTCAAATCAATCAGACTAGCAGCACGCGCACCAAAATTGAAAATTTTGTTTTGCGATGGCTGCAAAGAACTCTCCACTGACGTTAACATGGATGCCATCGAGACTTTCAATAAGACCCAGAATAAGGTCAAAATCATTAATCAGCCATTTTCGAACCAGGTGCCTGAATGATAGAACTGAACGCCGATCTTGAGGCTCTAAAAGACAGATACGAATTCGTGACCGAACTGGGACAGGGCGGCATGAGCGTAGTCTTTAAAGCTAGAGACAAAACGCTCGACCGACTTGTCGCAATCAAAACACTGTCAGTCAAAAGCTTGACCGAAAAGCAACTCGTTCAATTCCAGGCAGAAGCACGTGCTCTAAGCAACCTCAAGCACAAAAGCATTATGGAAATTCTCGATTTTGGTATTACCAGAACCGGTAAACCATATATGGTGCTCGAATATATCGAAGGCATTCCACTTTCAAAATATATCGAAAACGTAGGACCTATGCCATTAATCTTGTGTCTTACCATTTTTTGCGATTTGTGCGAAGCATTAAGTCACGCCCATAACAAAGGTGTTTTGCACCGAGACGTAAAGCCTAGCAATATCATACTTGTATCGGCCGGCAAAGAGGGATACACGCCAAAAATCATCGACTTTGGGCTAGCTGTTCTAGGAGATACTCAGGTTTCTACAGAAGTAGTAATCGAGGCTGCCGGCAGTCCACCATATATGAGCCCCGAGCAAATAGAAGGAAAAGACCTCGACCAACGCTCAGACATATATTCGCTAGGATGCACACTCTTTGAAGCATTGACCGGAAAGATTCCATATGACGGTGCAAGTGCCTTAGAAACTATGAACATGCACAAAACAGCTCCTCTGCCTGTGCTTGGAAAAGTGTGCGACGATCCAAACATCAATTATCCGCTCCAGAACTGCGTACACAAAGCAATTGCTAAAAAGAAAAACGACAGATATCAGTTCATGATTGCTTTTCAAAAAGTTTTAGACGAATTGAAAACACAAGCACTCGAATCTGCTCGACTGAAAAAACAAGTCGATAAACTGGAAGACCGTCTGACCAAGCCAAAGAAGAAGCTTCCTGTAGTATGGATTGTTTCGGCTCTTTCAAGCACTGTTTTATTGATACTGGCTTATTTTTTAGTTTCAAGCGAATATTCCAAAAAAGTGAAGAAAGAAGATTCTGTTCAGATCGAAGCCCAAAAGTTTCAAGACGAGCGGACCAAAGAGTCTGTCACCACTATTCATGACGACTTACATAGACACGACGATTCTGTCGATGTAACCCAAAAGAGTCTTGACGCAATTCCGATTAGCGAAACTAATGTAACTTACCGAAACGGAGCTGTTCTTGATGGCAATTTCAGCACACTAAAACGTCTGAAAAAGTTAAAGAAGCTCACTCTAAGTGCTACTGGAGTCAAGCCTGAAAATATAGAACAAATTTCGCACCTTGTTACTTTAGAAGAGCTCTACTTACCAGCCAATGAAAAAATAGCTCAAGCCGACTTCGCCCCTCTTGCGAAGCTAAAAAAATTGAAGTGCTTAAACTTAGAAGGATGCTATCTGAGCACAGATGCCTTGCGTGTTATTTCTTCCATGAAATCACTTGAAGAGCTGAATATTCGAATGGAAGCTGGCTTAAACAAAGAGATTATGAGCAATCTGCAAAAATTACCCAACCTTGTCCATCTAGAGATTGGCGGCAATCCCAAAATAGACTTGGAGACTAAGCAAGCGATCGGAAATTTTAGCAAAGTAAAATATCTCGGACTGGACGGGCTCTTGCTAGACGACGACACTGCCGAAATCATCGGTAAAAATCTAAAAGGTATTGAAAAACTGAATTTTACTCATAATTTAATTACTCTTAGTGGACTTGAGGCTTTACTCAAAGCTCCCTCTTTGCAGTGGATCAACGTCAATGCTTGTGATCAGATCTTGAATGAAGAATCGGAAGACTCACTAGCAATATTGAGCAAAAAGTACCAGAATGTAAAAATAGTGGATGTGTCGCGCTTTATAAGAAAGTCCTACGACGAATACAAATGAGTTTAACTGAACTCTAATGAGTAATGACGATTTAAAATCATTAGAAGCACGCTACGAAATAATAACCGAACTAGGTCGTGGTGGCACGAGCATTGTTTATAAGGCACGCGATAAAACGCTCGACCGCATGGTTGCCTTGAAAACCCTCTCGGCCCAAAGTCTGAGCGAAAAACAATTAGTCCAGTTTCAGGCGGAAGCCAAGGCCCTGAGTAACCTCAAACATAAATGCATTATGGAAATTCTGGATTTTGGCACCACATCCAATGGCATTCCATATATGGTGCTCGAATACATTAATGGTGTTCCGCTGTCCAAACAGATTGAAAATCTCGGACCGCTGCCGTTGATGATGACTCTTGCCATTTTTCATGACCTTTGCGAAGCATTGAACCACGCCCACAACAAAGGCGTTTTACACCGCGATATAAAGCCAAGCAATATCATTTTGGTTTCACAAGACAGTGGTTATACACCTAAAATCATTGATTTTGGTCTAGCTGTATTGAGCCACAAAGAAGAAGCCGAATCGAGTCATGCTGCTGCAGGCAGCCCGCCTTACATGAGTCCTGAGCAAATAGACGGCAAAGAAACAGACCAGCGCTCTGATATTTATTCGCTTGGTTGCACACTATTTGAATCTCTTACAGGTAAAGTTCCATATTCTGGCAATACCGCATTTGAAACTATGAATATGCACAAAAGTGCACCCGTTCCGTCTCTGAGCAAAGTGACATTAGAAAACGAGATTCAAACTGGACTTCAAAATTGCTTAAATAAGGCACTTGCAAAAAATAAAAACGATAGATACCAGTTTGTTATTGCAATGCAAAAGGCGCTGGACGAAATTCTTGATCAAGCCACTGAAATAGCACGCATAAAGGCTCAATCCAAGACTGAATCTTCTCAGTCAAGCAGAAAAGGGACGTCGCTCAAAATATTCTATGCAGTAGCATTGGTGGTGGCACTGGGCTCCAGCGTCTATTATGTTTCGTCTCTCAAAAAGACCGAGAAAGACGAATCTAATTTTGCTCAATCAGTCAAATGGCTCAATCGAGAGGAAAAAGAGAACAAAGAAAGCATGTCTCTTTCAAAGAAGTTTGCAGCAAAAGTAACTGGTTCTCAAAGAAACAAACTGATAGATGTAGACAAATTGCATCCCAACGTGCGTGAAATAGGCTGGGACGCTGTCGATTTAAAAGACTTCGACTTCACTCGTTTGAAAAGATTCGAGCGTCTTGAAAGTTTGCATCTGAGGAAGTGCGACATAAGCCCTGCTCAATTTTCTCAAATTTGTCAGTTGAAGACCTTGAAAGCCCTTCAAATCGCCTGGGATGAAACTGTAAAAAATTCAGACTTCAGTCAGCTTAACAACTTGCCAAATCTCGTCACGCTGGGTCTTGCCTGCAATAACATCGACAAAAAAGGAATACTCGCTGCAAGCAAACTAAAAAACCTGCAAGTTTTGAATATTCAAAAAAATGATGGTGTTGATGGCGATGTTATAAAGATTCTGGCGAAACTGCCTCATTTACGCAAACTCAAAATCGGCACGAATGCAGGTATTCAGGGCGACACAATTTTGTTGCTTGGCGAACTCAAAAATCTAGATGAGTTATATATGGATATGCTCAATCTGGACGACCTAAGCGCAGCCTATCTTGCCTCTAAATTGAACAAATTACAGATTCTGTCAGTCGGGCACACATCAATTACCATAAAAGGATTGCGAGCACTCTGCCGGATTGGCACCCTGAAAGAAATCAATATAAGTGGATGCAAAAACTTGCAGGACGACGCATCGCTTGACGCAATCGACTTTTTGGCAAGCACTAATAAGCACCTGGTCATTTCTAGCCAGTCAGAAATCATTAAAGATTAAATCGCAAAAAACTTTGAACTTTTTGCTCAGAGATGTCGTTTTAGAAAGTAGAGCACTTTTGAACCGACCAATTTTTGTGAGGAAATATTTGATGAAACTTCCAAGTCTATTAGCCACTGTTGCATGCCTTACAGCTTTAAGCCTTCCATCATTCGCTCAAGGAGCCCAAGGCGCTCCAGATTTCGCCTCTGGTCCTGACTTGGGCGGCGAGGAAAATGCAGAAATGATTCCCGCTCCACCAATTGAAGGAGGAGTCGAAATGGGTGGTCTTGCTTTTCTGCCTGATGAAGCAATAGATTTGTCCGCGTATCCACTCACAGGATCTACTTCTGGTGGCGGCAAATTTAAATTCACAGATGAGCAACTCGAAAAGATCTACAACCTCAAAAATAAATTAGCCGACGAAAGCGGACCTAATTTCGCCGAACTGATGAAACAGAAACGTCATCTAAAAGATCTTATGACCCAAGAAAAACTTGACCGTGGCGCCGTTCAGGCGACCCAGGACAAGATAAACAAATTAAGCAATGAGTTATCCAATGCCCGTCTTGCTTTCAAAATGGATATGATGGATCAGCTCACACCAGAACAAAAACAGTCAATCAGATACAAAAGTATGAAGCGTGGTCACGGCATGCGACATGGCGGTCTTGGAGCCCGCCGTGGTCATGGCGCCCCCGGCGGCATGCACAAGATTTCACGTTAAGGCGTGCACCAGTTTTTCCCGAGAACCCGCAGTTCACAAGAAGACCAGCCAGATCACTCTGGCTGGTTTTTTGTCCACTTTTCTAAAATTGCACCAAAGTCGTCTATGCCAAATGGCTTTGGAAGGAAATCATTCATTCCAGACTCTAGGCAACGCACTCTATAGTCGTTCGTCACGTGACCGGTCACTGCAACGATGGGGACATTTTTGCCCTCCGCGCTCAAATCCCGAATCATGCTAGTACACTGACATCCGTCGATTTCTTCCAGGCTCATATCCATCAAAATAAGGTCATACATTTCGTTCTCTTGGCAGGCTTTCATTGCCTCGCGACAATTACTCACAAGCTGGGCTTTAAAGCCGAATCGCTTCGACAGTGCCTTATACAGCGCTTGTTGATTAGAATTATCTTCTACAAAAAGTAAGCGTTTTTCTGCCATGACTCTTGTTCCGTAAGCTACTAACTCTTTGAGCTTAGCATTTAGTTCACCAAGTGAGGAGATGGCGTTTAATATAAATAGGGTCGCTTTTACCCATCTGAAAACTTGGGTAGGCATTTTTTATACAGTTTTTTTCAGGGGCTCTAAATGAAAATCGGGACCAGAATTTTGATGGCTTTTACAACCCTCGTGGTTAGTTTCGCCATTGTGCTTTTTATTGGTTTTCAAAATCAGGAAAGAGTCGCCAAAACAAAGTGGTGGGTCGAACACACTTATATTGTACTCGCCAAATTAGATACCATATTTGGACAAATTTCCAAAAACGAAAGCAATGTGCGCGCCTATGTAATCATGTCTGACGACAAGCTCATCAGAGGCTGGATGCCGTTTCAAACAGCGCTCTTGCGTGACCTCGATCAATTGCAAGAGCTGACCAAAGACAATCCCAATCAACAAGCCAGACTTAACGAACTCAAACCACTAATTAACGACCGCATCAGTGGATTGCAAAAGACAATAGACGAGCGAAAATCCAAAGGCAAAGACGCTCGTGTTCTGCTTTCTTATGAGCAGATGGAAATCGCGAAAAAAATTGCTGACACGCTGCAAGCTATGAAACAAGAAGAATTGAATCTTCTGCAAAAGCGCAACGATGAGATAAACAAACTCGTACACGAATCAGAACAGGTAATGGTCGCGGTAATCATTACGGCACTCATTTTGGCGGCAAGCGGTGTGACCATTGTCATAAAAAGTATTTCGCGTGGCGTCAATAATCTGATGAACGGCGCGGACAAGATTGGCAGAGGAGAGCTCGAACATACAATTGAATTCTCGGGTCAGGACGAATTGTCCAAAGTTGCTCAATCATTCAACTCGATGGCAAATCAGTTGACCGAAGCACATCGCATCCAATCAGATAAAAACTGGATGAAAACCAAACTGAACGAAATCAGCCTTGCTCTGCAAGGAATTCGCGATCCACAAGAAGCCGGAATTCTTGTGCTCGAACATCTGTGTAAAGCCACAGGGGCACAATGGGGAGTGGCTTATGGCTGCGGGCTTGGTACGACCGACACGTACGACTTACAAGAAATTCCAACTCAATTAGAACTGATTGGAACTTATGCCTGCAGTACAGAAGATGGCATAAAAACTACCATAGAATTTGGCGAAGGAATTTTAGGACAGTGCGGTGTTGACCTGAACATGCATGTTTTGCCGGAGGTTCTTTCTTCTTCGATTAAAATCAAAACTGCTACCACAAGCACTAAACCGGCTGAAATAGTAGTATTTCCAGCGGTATTCGAAGGCAAGCTGAAAGGGGTAATTGAGCTTGCGAAACTCAGTCGCTTCACGCCGGTACAACTTGAATTGCTCGAAGAATTGAACCCACAGCTTGGTGTCATTTTCCACTTTATAAAAGGTCAGGTCTTTACCGATAACTTATTGAAAGAAGCTCAAACACTCAATGAAGAATTGCAGTCACAGCAGGAAGAACTAGAATCTCAGCAAGAAGAACTTCGCCAGGCTAATGAAGAACTCGAACAAAAAGCGGAAATTCTGGACCAGCAATATCAAGCCATAAACGAGAAAAATCGCGAGCTCGAACAATTGCAGACAGCCCTCGAGGTTCGTGCAAACGAACTTGAAATGGCGTCGAAATATAAATCTGAGTTCCTGGCTAATATGTCGCACGATTTGCGCACACCACTCAATAGCTTACTCATTTTTTCCGAGCTTCTTATGGATAACGAAAATGAGCATTTAGATGAAGACGAGCTTGAATACGCCAAGAATATCCGTCTTGCCGGCAAAGCCTTATTGACTTTAATCGACGATATTTTAGACCTGTCCAAAATCGAATCCGGCACCATCACACTCGACCTGACCGAGATTCCGATGGATATGCTCGTGAACTCGGTCAGGCGCAACTTCGAAAAAGACGCAAATCGCAAAAAGCTCGATTTCAATATAGAAGTGTCCCAGGATACACCGTCTGTAATCAACACAGACCAGAAACGAATACTTCAACTCTTGAACAATTTGCTTGCAAACGCATTTAAATTTACCGAAACTGGCAGCGTCAATCTTACAATCAAGAAATTCGACCAAAACGGATCGCTTATTTCTTTCGAGGTGCAAGACACGGGCATTGGGATAGACCCAAGCAAGCACCAGATGGTTTTTGAAGCCTTTCAGCAAGCTGAAAGCACTACCAAGACCAGATATGGTGGCACCGGGCTTGGACTTGCCATCTGTCGCAAACTGGCAGAAACTATGGGCGGTACCATACAACTGTCGAGCGCTTTGGGACAGGGAAGTACGTTCACAGTCATCCTGCCTGTAAACTACAACGAGCGTGGTCAGGCGCCAATGAACTTTTCGACCAAGCCATTGCTTCGCACATCCAAAGTAGAAGCCTCCAAGTACGAGAATAAACTTGACTCGATGATGGAAACTGACATGGAAGACGACCGCTTCCATATTTCAGCAGGCGACAAAGTATTGCTAATCATCGAAGACGACAGGTCTTTTGCAAACATGCTTTTGAGCGTGGCTCGCAAACAAGGTTTCAAGGGCGTCGTCACTTTGAATGGCATGGACGGACTCGAGCTTGCACGTAAAATCTTGCCCGATGGCATAACTCTCGATTTGCGCCTGCCCGATACCGACGGCTGGGTAGTGCTTGACCAGCTCAAGAATTCGTCTGATACAAGACATATTCCGGTCCATGTAATCTCGATAGACAACCAAGAACACCGAAGCCTTTCGCTTGGCGCTGCCGGATTTTTAGAAAAACCGGTGACGCTTGAAACGCTCTCGGATGCAATGGTCAAAATCAGAGCAGTAATCGACCGCACCACCCAAACTATATTGTTTGTAGAGCCAGACGAGCCGCTTAGGAAGAGTCTGTCAGAGACTCTTGAAAGCGAAAACTTGAATATAGTAGTAGTCGACAATGCTGATGCTGCGATGGAAGCTGTTCGCAAAACAAAATTCGATTGTGCAATCATTGACTTGAATCTTAAGGGTGACGACGGTCTTACTCTGGTCAAAGAGTTGCAGAAAATCGCTCACGACGTCTATTTGCCTATGATTATCTACAGCAGCTCCGAGCTATCTCAAGATCAAAAAGATGAAATGAAAGAATTGAATAAGTCAGGCGTGATTAAAGACGTTCATTCTCCCGAACGTCTTTTGAATGAAGCTGGACTTTTCTTGCACCGCGTCGAGCGTACATTACCCGAAACCAAACGCAAATTGCTCAAGACTTTCAGACAAGACGAAAATCCTTTTGCCGACACCACAATGCTTATTGTGGATGACGATCCCCGCAATATCACGGCATTGAAGAGCGTCCTGCAAAAATACAGCATCAATGTTCTTACAGCAGAAAATGGTCTGCAAGCTATCGAGAAGGTTGAAAGCTCTCCCAAAATCGATCTTGTGCTAATGGATATCATGATGCCTGAGATGGATGGCTATGAAGCCACTCGCAAATTAAGATCCAACGAGAAATTCAAGAAACTTCCAATTATTGCTGTAACGGCCAAAGCGATGAAAGGCGATCGCCAGAAATGTCTTGAAGCAGGCGCATCCGATTATATAACGAAGCCGGTGGACCGTGGACAGTTATTATCGCTACTCAGAGTCTGGCTTTACAAAGCATAGTCTGGGGCAATATATGTCCATGCAATTCACCGACGAACAAATATTTGAGTTGCTTCAACACGTATATCAGCAAACGGGTTTCGATTATCGCGACTATGCAACCTCGTCCATAAAGCGTCGCATTCAAGACGCTATGGATATAGAACGCATCAAAACATTGGAAGAAATGTCACGTCGAATCTTTAAAAGCGACGAAGCGATGAGAAAATTCATTCTCACTCTATCTGTTCCTACGACGTCTTTATTTCGCGATCCCGAAGTGTATAAATGCCTCCGAACACGAGTCCTGCCAAAACTCGAAAATAATCCAATTCGAATCTGGAGTGCTGGATGTTCGTCAGGCGAAGAGCCCTACTCGCTATCAATCATGACCCGCGAAGAAGGACTCGCAAAACACACTCGCACCTACGCCACAGATTTGAACGAAAGCGCTGTCGAAGCCGCCAGAAAAGGAATGTTTCGCCTGTCTGTCATGCAAGATTACACAAGCAATTATCACCTGGCAGGTGGCACATGTGACTTCTCAGACTATTACACATCTGGCTACGGCTGGGCTAAATTCCACGATGTACTCAAAGAAAATCTCGTAATCTCGCAGCACAATCTTGTAACAGACAGCTCTTTCAACGAATTCAATCTTATTTTGTGCCGCAATGTCATGATCTATTTCAACAAAGCGTTGCAAGACAAAGTGCACGCGCTTCTCTTCGAGAGCCTGGCGCCCGGCGGATATCTCGTCTTGGGCGACAAAGAAAATATTCGCTTTACGCCTTTTGAACGCTTTTACAAGCCTGTCGCCCCCGTTTTGAAAATCTATCAAAAATCGGAGTAAAGAGCGAGTCGCTCAGCGGTCGTATCGAAAGAGTCATGCAAGGAACTGCTCCAAGCTAGATATCAAATACTGAACATGAGACCAAAAACTAACAACCAGTCTTGATGTCTTTCTAAATTTTCGTCTGTCGTCCAGGCCCTGTACTTCAGACGAAAATCATTAAAGACCACGTCAACCCTAGTTAGCTTTTTTACCGCTTGATTGGATTTTGATCTGTGTTCAAGATCACGGAACACGGAATAAAATGGTCCGGCCCGGACACATAGGTTACATTTTTATTTTTTAGATTTTTGCAGTTCTTGTAAGACAGCCTCGGGCAAGGCTAGGTCTGCAAATATAACTTCGATTGCGAGCAATTTATCTTCTTCTGAGAAATCCATTACGATAATTCCTCCATTAGATAACTTGATTTCTCTTTGTTTTTTCGAGCCGCCTGGCTTTATATCAACCAGTTGAAAATAAGCTATCTCAAGGCCACCACCACTTGAATAACTGGTCTTAAACATAGTAGGTTACTTCTTCTTTTTCTGGATGGTGATGACTTGCACGCCGTTTCGAGTTTCGCTGAAATTGTATTTGTCTGAAAGCTTGTAAGCTTCAGGACCTTTGAGCACGTCTGAAATGGCTTCGCCTGGCAATAAGTGTCCCATTTTGAGTCGGCTGACATCAAATATTTGAATCGAGTTTCCAAAATTGCTGTTGCCTGGCGTGTATCCAAGCATAAATACAGGTGGATAAGGATAGATCAATCCTCGCATAAAGCCTGAGATGTTGATAAGAAAATCGTTTTTGGCTACGAAGAGATCAAGCTTGTCGCAATGCGGCACCACGCGGTGCATATTGGTGCGAAAAACGATAGTGTCGATGTCGGCACGAGCCATTTCGATTTCGTTGAAGTGACGAGGAAGGTCAGACACTTTATTTTGCAAACAGAAATTATATATGAGCACATTGCCCATGCTGAGCCCAACTACAGAGATGCGCGCTTTGGGATACTCCTGAAAGATATCGAAAATAAAACTGTTGAAGCGCTCTTGCGCGCGCGGGCAGGCTAGCATAGAGCCGAAATAATTGCCTTTGGGCGTTCCCCAATCGTAAACCAAGACTGGCTTGCCTGCAGTCTCGGCAAGGAGCATTGCCTGCTTGGAAGATTCTTTGAAATCGACACAGCATCCATGCACGAACAAAATGAAATGTTCTTCTGGATATTTACTTATCTCGGCTCTGAATTGTTCTTTGAATTCAAGCCAGCCATCAATCATTTTATGAGTGCATTTAGTTTGTTTGGAAACTTCTTTACTGTTCAAGATCCCATATTGAAGCTGACTAAGATCTGTCGTGTTTTGCTTATGAAATTTGATGCAACCATCTTTGCTGGTAGTAAAAGTTCTGTCCGTTGCAAAATAAACGTTTTGTGCCCGCGCTTCGGCACACAACAAAAACAATACCAAAAGCAGTACCAGTCTCACTTCTATTTTTTGCCCTTGACTGCGGCTTTCTTGCTGGTGAATTCTTTAGCCGACATGTGAATTTGTACATACACATCAACCAACATTAGGGAGTATGACTCAAAATCGCCTGTAAAGCAGACTGGAGGCGATGACCCGATACGCTGAAAATATGTAGCGACGAGCGGACCACCCTCCTCTTTGCGCCCATACTGCGTGACTGCCGCTTCAAGCGCGTAGCCCTTGCTGAGCATGTTAATTCCCCTGACCTTGCTTGGATATATGGAGAGTATAGGTAGACCTTCATCTACCGCTTTGTCCAGGGATACATTGGCATTGAAGCCGACAACTGCAAGCCTTGTTGCTGCTTGCCTTTTGATTTTGGTCAATAAGGCATACGATTCATTATTAGTGAAATGAAAAGATTTCATCAGTACTTCGGCTGTGGGCATCTGCAGTGCCATAAGCCTTTTAGGAAATCCCACCGCTTTCTTTTTAGGAGCGGCAAATGCTGCATTTTGCCCGCTTGCAAACAGGAAAATGAGTAGGATGGCCATTAATTTGTTCAATAAGGGTAGACTCATGCACAGCATTATATAAGGAAATAAAAGATCGGGACAGTAACTGGTACCGTCCCGATCGTTTCATCGGGTTTTGATAGAAAAATAAGGGGTTTTCTATCAATCGATGGTGGCAATATCGCTTTGCTTACGACGTGGATTGTTCCGTTAGCAGAGCATTATTATTGTCGATACCATCTTTGTCCCGATGTTGGAGATTTACTCCGTTTTTGTGTTTTGCTCACAAGGGTTTTGTAGCATAGGCAAAATTATCGATGACATCGGCTTGACAAGCCCCTAAATCGTGATGGTACCAGCGTGTTATCATTTACAACTCGTGATTCCCTTTCCTTTGACAAGGACATTATATGCGTGCATTTTTTAACAAAACGCTACTTCCCATGCTTCTTTTACTAAGTATTGCCCCTGACGCGAGCGCCGAAAACCAACCAAAATATGGCTATATAGATAAAAACGGCAAACTGGTAATCAAAGCAGAATGGGACCAGGCAAGCCTTTTCAGCGAGGACAAAGCCGCCGTCAAAAAAGGCGAGCACGCATATTTCATTGATAAATCAGGCAAAACAGTGATGGATCCTAAAGCGCGCATCGCCGAAGATTTTCATGAAGGAAAAACCGCAGTAATGCAGGGCAACGACTGGCTCTATCTGGATAAAGAAGGCAAGCAAGCACTACCCAAGAAATATCAACGCGCTTTCAATTTCGACAATGGCATCGCGATGATCCGCGATAAAGAAAAATATGGATTCATCGACCCCAACGGCACGATGCTCATTAAGCCGCAGTATCAATCTGCCGGCGGCTTTTCGGAAGGACTTGCATGTTTTATGCAAGGCGAGCGATGGGGTTACATCAACACTAAAGGCGAAGTCGTAATCAAGCCCGAACTCAGCGATGCCGGAATATTCCATGACGGTATGGCGCGGGTAATGAAAAAAGGAAGCAACAAATACGTTTTCATAGACAAAAAAGGAAAAATAGTGCTTTCGCCCAAATTCGAGGAAGTACAAGACTTCTCAGAAGGTCTTGCCCGAGTAGGCAAAGAAAACAGCTGGCAATTCATCGATAAAACCGGCAAAATCGCTTTTGCCCAGACATTTAACGACGCCCAGGATTTTTCAGAAGGTGTCGCCGCTGTCAGTAAAAACGGCAAATGGGGATTTATCGACAAAACCGGCAAATGGGTAATCCAGCCTCAATTTAAGTGGGCCGATAAGTTTTCGCAAGGTCTGGCTGCAGTCCAGCCAACGGCGGCCAAACAAGCGAAGTAGTCGATTTATAGGACCATCGCAAGAGACAATTTAGCCCCGGGGAACATCTATATATGCTATTTCCTCCAAGGGATCTGGGAGCGCAATTTTGAATCGCGGTTCGTTACTTTCTGCGCATGGATTTTCTCCGCTTTCCAATTTCGGAATGGCGGTGAAACTTTTCATCATCTCTTTTAGCCCGAGTTCGTGGCATTCAGCCAGACACGCCGGTCGAGTTTTTCGCAAATACGCTTTGTGGATGGGAGTTTATTCTTTTGCTCTGGTAGGACTTGCAGCCATGTCTATTGGAGGTGCGCTCACGCTTGAAAGCGTCACCGAATTAAAAGCATTTGGCGCAGAAAAACTGTCTGGTGCACTTATTTCGCTTGGACTAATGCGCGAAATGGGACCACTGACAGTAAGTCTTGCCTGGTGCGTCAGAGTGTCGGCATTGATTTCAGAAGAAACAAAATACTTTCGCGCAGACTTCAAAAGCGATAAGGAATTCGCTCAAAATTACATTTTGCCGCGCTACGGAACTACAATGCTCATGGCTACATGCATGGGCGCTTACGGGCTGCTCATAGGCTTCGCCACCGCAACTCTGGTATCACCATTTTTTGGTGTCAACAGCATGGCTGATTTTCTTGATTCGGCGCGCGACGTCATAAAATTCAAAGACATTTCGATCTATTTCATCAAGCTCATTGCAGTCAATCCTACTATCGGATTCTTCATGGGCATTACAGCCGGATTGAATGCATACCGCACCAACAGCCAGCCTTCACCAGAAGCAATTACAATGACTTTCCTTTACGGTTATCTAGCTAATTTAATGGTTACAATCGCTGCATTTTATAAAGGACAGAATCTCCTTGGCTGAGACAAACGAAATTAACAGACCAGAAAGAAACGAGCGATACGATCGCTCAGAGCAAAAACTGCTCGAAAATGCGGTTATTGGTATGTTCGTTTCGGTTGCTATTATCATTTTGACCTGGAGCTTTTGCTGGTGGCGAAATCTAGAGCCGTGGAATAAACAGCAAGTTATTAATGTTTCTTTTCCAGAAGTTGCTAACTTGACTCAAAACGCCGCTGTCATCATTGACGGTACCAGAGTCGGTCGTGTCGATAAGGTAGAATGGGAAGCGAATAATCAGGTGCTCGTGCAGTTACGCATCTCTTCGCCTAAGCTAAAAGTGAGAACCGATGCCAAATTTCAAATTCTCGCAGATGGCATCGTGGGTTCCAAATACGTCGAAATTATAATTCCAGACCATAACGACGAAAGCCTTCCTGTCTTGACCGAGGATACTCGCGTGGTTGGCGAGATGCCAGCACGACCAGAGCTTGCGCTGCAGAAAATCACTATTGGCCTGAGCCATTTAGATCCAGAACAAATGGTGCAAAACTATAGAGAAGACAGAAAACGTGTTATTAGAGCCGCTGATCAGCTAGCTCTTTTAGCCGATGAAACAATGCCTGTAATAAAACACGCACTGCCTATCGAACACGAATTATTGCCCCTGACCAAAGAATTGAACAGGCTCACGGCTAAGCTTGGACGCATGATGGATAATCCAAAAATAAGTCGTGATTTAAAAGACACTGTTATTCAGGCGCAAAACACGATTACTTCTGCCAAGCAGTTAATTACAAAAATCGATACTATGGTGCACGACAAAGATATCAAAGAAGAGCTGCGCAATACTTTGAATAAGCTCGAAAAATCTACTGATACCATGTATGTCACAGTGAGCAAAGTCGAAAAGATAACCGACAATAAAGAGCTGCGCGATGATGTGAAAGAAATCTTGAGCAAGACAAGAACCACGCTGGACAAGGCTGATACTCTTTTGAATAAGCCAGTCTTGAACTCGAATATGAAAGAGACTTTGACTAATGCACAAGAGGCGGTCGAGAATATCAATACCGCAACCAAACAGCTCACTACTATTCTAGATAAGCGCTTTCCACTTATACACATGTTGGTTGGCCGTCCTGGTCGCATCAAGAAGGACGCTAAGCCAACCAAAGTCGATGTGCGCAAGGAAGTTGAAGAAGAGCGCAAGAATGAGCCAGTGCCCGAGATGAAGCCTGAGTTGAAGCCTGAAATCAAGCCTGAGGCTGCACCAGAAAATTAGGTTGTGTTTGATATCAAATTGCAAATGCCTTTTGTGTCGCCTAGAATGAAGCGATTTCTTAAAACCGGAAACGCTTGCTGGGTGGGCGTTTCATTTTGAGATAGTTAGAAAAGTAGCTCAAATTTACTGTTCGCTGAACCAGTGATAGTTTCGAGGCTTAGAGATTTACAGACTTAATTTGCTTAAGCGGCTTCTTTCGGCAACAATCTAGTTAAGACTAATCTTTTGCGAGTCATTACTATATGCTTAATTTCCCCATTGAATTGGAGCGTTTTCCGCGTGTCATATCTATCTCGATTTTGGCTGGACTTATGCTTGGATTTCCAATCGGGCTCACATTTAGACAAGCCGATGATCTTGTCGAAGCACCGGCAGAAAGCTTAATTTGCCAAAAACCACTAGTTCAATTTTCTTCTAAAGAAAGTGAATACCTGACTTTAGCAAGGAAGTGGGTTCATGCTTCTCTTGAATGTCCATTCGTTTCGGAGTGCAAAATTGAGCCGACTTATATGGAAGATGTGATGACTGAATCTGCTCAAAAGCAATTCAAGAATTATTTTGGCACAATTGGTCTGGCAGAAAATTGCACCCGGATTTATGCTGTACGCGCTGAAATCTTCGATACCGACCAAAGCAAGACTGGTACCATGCTTCGCGTAGTTCTGAATGCACCGGAATCACGGCTTCCGGCACATCAAACACTTTTTGAAATTAAGCTCGACAAGATTGGCAGCAAATTGAAAATTGCGGATTTTCACGCCCGACCTAAACACGAAGCGCCGCTGAAAGAGTTTGTGAAACTTGCTCGAGCCAGGGGTCTTGGCGAAATGAAAATAGAGGCAATTCAACTACTTGCTGATACTTCGATATTCTGGTCAGAAGATCAATTGCCAAACTTGAGAAAAGCGATTGAATTGAATCCTAATTTAGTGCTTGCGCATATCAAAAAATCTCGAATTCATGATCTGGAAAATGATAATCAATCTGCACTCTTAGAGCTTAATGAAATTGTCCGTATTATGCCTGGCTATGCCAATGCTCTTATAGCAAGAGGGGTAACTAAGAGTAAACTCAAGGACAACAACGGTGCAATTGCAGATTTCAACTCTGCAATAAAAAATTCACCTAAAAATCCTTGTGCTTATTTTTACAGAGGTCGCGAATTTTTAGAACAATGTCGATATGACGAAGCATTAGCTGATTTTTCAAAAGCTGAAAAATTGGATAGAAAAGAAGCTGCATACCCTGGCGAAATCGGAAAAGCTCTTTTCTGGAAAGGTAAATACAAGGAAGCAATTAAAAAATTCGATCAATGCCTGGAAATAAAAGGTGATTCTATCGGTTATTCATTAAATCCACATTCTTTTGAGGTCTATCTGCCAGGATTTTTTACTTATACTGATCGATGCATTTATTTCGAAAGAGGGCTCACCTATCATTGGTTAAATGACAGAGCTAAAGCGAAAGCTGATTATCAAAAGGTATTGCGAACTAATTATTCTCAAGAAATCAAACTGGATGCGATTACTGGATTGGCTCGAATTAGAATTGACAAGGATAATACAGAAAGTATTCTTGCAGACTTTGACGCTCAAAGCCGAAATTTCAAGGATGCGCCGAACTTCAAAGAGTCAAGAAGTCTGCTCCTGGTAGCTTTGAAGAAAAAGTCTTGCAATTAGAACGTATATAAGAAAGGTACGCACGGCTCGATGTCGCCTCCAGGCTACATTAAACGGGTAAATGTCGCCCAAGGAGTACTGAATTTAATCTAAATTGGTCAATTTTGTCGCTTTTGGAATACATTTTTGAGGAATCACCTCAAAAATGAATGCTATAAGTCAGGCATGAACCAAAACGGAGTTTATTCATCATGGTTAAAGTAAGTCTAGTCAACATATTAATCGCGGACCACCGCAGACTCGAAGGCATGTTCGAGCGTTGTCTCGACAGCCACACCCGTCACGACCAGGAAGAAATGGTCGACAAAATCATCAAGACTCTGGCGGTACACACACTTATTGAGGAAGACCATGTTTTTCCTCTTTTGAAAGAATTGAATAAAGAAGATGCTCTTGAAGCATACGAAGAGCATCACGCTATCAAAGTTTTGGTAGATGAATTGATGAATTGCAAATGTGACCACGAGACCACTCGCGCTAAAGTAAAAGTGTTGGGCGAAATTATGGAGCATCATCACGAAGAAGAAGAGAAAAAACTCTTTCCGATGTTGCTCGAATCTGACTTTGATCTTTTCGACATCGGTCGCGAGATGCTCGAACACAAAAGCGAGCTTGAACGTCACGTTCATTTTGCAATCAGCGCACTGCATGAAGAAATTCAAGCAGGTCCCTGTGCCACTTCTGGCAAGAGTAAATGTGCATTTGCTGCTGCATAAAATTAAAGTTTAAACGGGATGAGCCAAGATGAGTCATGAAGGTCTTCGAAAGAAGACCTTTATGATTTGTATTTTAATAACCTAATGCTTTCATCTTTGCAGTATCAATCTCGGTGGCATGCGCATTTGTTCCAAGAATATAGTCAGCAAATGGAAACACGACATTGAAATTCTTATTTTGATATTGATGATGAAGATAGTGATGTCTGGCTAGAAATTTATAAACAGGCCAGTGTTTATATGCCCTATCTTCAGGCTTATGCATTTCTAAATGAATTTTGTTCCAAATCCAATGATGAATGGTCGCAACAACAAGAAATGTAATTGCGCATGGAATTGAGAATATCGCAATGATAAGAGCGATTGGAAACATCTTGATCGGAGCTTTGTGAACATTCAGACGAATTTCCTTATCCTCGCCTGGCGGGACAGGTTCGTCACAAAACTCTTTGGAATAATGCTGGTGATGATCTAGTGCATGTGACTCGTATATGCGCTGAAACGACTTCTTGCGCTTACTGAGCCAATTTCGTCGGTGCATTAACTGACTGTGAATCTGATGCTCGATGAAAGATACCAGTACCACCGAGAAAATTACCCAAATACTGAGATCAACCCCAAATTGCGCAAAAGGCACTAGTTCGGATGGAAATTGAGAATAAGACGTGAAATTTATTTGAGAGAGCAAAATCAGTATCAATGCGGCGCCTGTGACCATCGAGATACTATTGACTGAAACTTGCATTTAACACCCCTTGGAACATTAAGTCGTATCGACGTTCTGATTTTGGAAAAGGTTCCGCAATTACCAGTTACGTAGCCAAGAGTCTATTTCATTCGTTAGATGCTAGCATATATCGACCTGAATTACTGGAGGCTAGCATGAGCGACTTAATAGTTATTGCTTACGATGACATTCACACTGCAGAAGAGATGAGAATGAAACTCGTCAAAATGCAAAATGAGTATTTGATAGACATGGAAGACGCTGTTGTTGCTACCAAAGACAATGACGGCAAAGTGAAACTTCATCAAGCTATCAACCTCACCGCATTTGGTGCGCTGCAAGGAAGCTTGCTTGGCGGTCTGGTGGGAGTACTTTTGCTAAATCCACTTTTTGGAATGGCAATTGGTGGCGCTGCCGGTGCCCTCTCAGGCGCTACCACCGACCTTGGAATCAATGACGATTTCATGAAAGAATTGGCTGCTACACTGAAGAATAACTCTTCGGCTCTGTTCATCCTAGTCAGAAAAGTAACCATGGACAAAGTACTTCCTCAACTGGAAGGTACTGGCGGCAAAATCATTAAGACATCGCTGCCAAACTTGGATGAAGAAAAACTTCAGTCCACCTTAGACAAGCATCGCATGGAATATTCCAAAACGCCTACTGTTTAAGCAGATTTCGACCTAAACGGAAGTTTCTTTAAAATGGTCTTGCGCTGTTGAAAATCGATTCGACAGCGCACCACATACAATATCGCAAAGCTGATATACAGTTGTGTCGGCAATGGAATAAATCACAAAGAGTCCTTGCTTTCGTCGATTCAAAATTCCTTGCTCGGTAAGAAGAGCTAGATGCTTACTAATATTTGCCTGCCCCATCGATGTCCGCTCACATAGTTCTTGAACTGAATGTTCGCGCTCCATCAGACACTGAAGTATCTCTAGCCGCGAAGCATCGCCCATCACTTTAAAACGCGCAGCCACAATTTCTAGCGCTTCTCGCGAAAGCGTTTTAGGTTTTGAACTTTGTATCTTAGACTTTTTATTCACATCTGCCACCGTTCTACCCTTGAGCGTTCAATTTCAATTTCTGCAATTTCATCAACTTCTTACTGGTCAAATCTTTGTCGCCGATAGAACCAATTTCAGAGACTGGCAAGTTTTCTTTTTCAATTTTTTTGAGCCAAGTCAAAACGTATTCTAACAGCTCCTGACTATAACCCCCCTCTTCCAAAATCAGGTGCTCGCTTTTTGCATCAATCAGAAAAACCTTATGATCACTTGGAATTTCGCGATACAATTTTGCAACCGACATAGGCGGAACCAATCTATCATTTAGACCTTGTATGACAAGAATTGGCTTATTCAGCCGTTTTGCAAAACGATCAGTTTTGGATATAAATTTTAGAAAAGCTCTTGCTTCGCCGAATCCAAGCTTTATTTTGTGGGACGAATCCTGAAGCAAATGTTCAGTCAAATCGTCATCTCTTGTGGCTTGAGAAACTATTCCTTTGCTTGCCATGCCTGGCTTCTCGCTTGGAAGCAAAAACAATTCGACAACTCCTTTAGCAATTGTGCGCTTTAACCTGACAATTTTCCAGGCAGGAGCAGAACAAACTACCGCATCGACTAGCTCAGGACTTTCAACTGCAAGCCTCATAGCTAGAGCGCCTCCCATTGATTCTCCGATCACTACTATTTTTCGCTTTGGCTCTTTGTTTCTTACCGATCTAAGTAGACTTTTAACATCTTCGAGAGTTTGAACACAATCCAATTTTTCTCTCTCTGGCATGGTGCGGTCAGGCCCAAAACCTCTTACATTTATTCCATATCCATCAATTCCAGCATCAGCCAAATCTTTTGCCAACGGCTTGTAAGCTCTGGCGCACATTCCAAGCCCATGAATACACACCACTATAATGTTTGATGGAGACGCACTTCTCCATTCCAAGATATGTGTTCCACCAATTACTACACAGGATGGATCTTCTTTGCATTTCAAGCCAATGCTTTGGTTTTCCGCTCCTTCTGCCATGGCATAGCCCGAATGCAAAAATAGAAGCAGAAGCAAAAATGCTGAAATGAGGGGTCTCATTTTGTCACCGCTTCTGGTGCCAGGCTAAAAACCGAACCATGCGGCTTCTTAATCTCATTAGCTGAAAACCAGGTGAGATAACCGCCGGAAAGGCTCCTGACTTTATATCCTAATTGTTTCAACACTCTGAAAGCTAGATAAGAACGCTGCCCGCTCTGACAGTAGACGACAACATCCTTTTCTTTCGATATTTCGGCAATCCGTCCGCGCAATTCAGATATTGGAATGTGCATACTGCCTTCAATATAACCTCTATCACGCTCTTTTTTAGTTCGAACGTCGATCACACATGTTCTTTGATCTTTACTGATTTCATCCATTTCATACCAGTGGATCTGCTTATTCAATCCAGCATGGACATTAGATCCCGACATTGCCAAAAGATTTATTGGATCCTTGGCAGAACCATATGGCGGCGCGTAAGCAAGCTCAAGGTCAGCTAGTTCGTCGATAGTTAAACCTGCCTTCATAGCAGTGGCAATCACATCTATTCTTTTATCCACTCCTTGTGCACCAACTATTTGAGCTCCAAGCAAGTGTCCTGTATTAGAATGGAACAACACTTTCATGTCGAGCCGCTCAGCTCCAGGGAAATAACTTGCATGATCATTTGGATGAACGTAAACCATATCGTATGGAATTTGTGCGTCCTTGAGTGCGCTTTCATTCAAACCTACAGAGGCTGCAGTAAGGTTGAATACTCTCAAAATAGCAGTCCCCAGCGTACCTTTGTATGATTTGTCAGCTCCAAAAATATTGTCCGCCACAAGACGACCCTGCCTGTTTGCCGGTCCTCCCAGCGCAATCAATGACATTTTTTTATTTATGGGATTCAAAACTTCAATTGCATCGCCTACTGCCCAAACATGTTTAACACTTGTTTGAAGCTTGTCATCGACCTTTATTCCTCCACGCTCGCCAATAGCTAATCCGGCTTTCTTAGCAAGAGTAGTTTCGGGCCTGACACCAAGTCCAAGAATAACGAGGTCAGCCGCGATAGGCTCATGATTTGCAGCCTTAACAAAACATGACTTCGGAGCAAAAGAACTTTTGACACTGTCTGGCTTCAGAAATCCCTCAATAGAAGCTCCTAGCACCAACTTGATACCATTTTCTTTTAATTCTGCATGCACAAGCGCAGCCATCTCTGGATCGACAGGTGCAAGCACTTGATCTTTGCCATCTATGAGAGTAACTTCTAGTCCTCTTCGTACCAGTTGCTCAGCCATTTCAAGTCCAATAAAGCCACCTCCAGCCACAACAGCTTTAGACGGTTTATATTCGTCAATCCATTTCTTGATTGACTCGGCATCTTCGACGCTTCGAACAGCGAACAAACCCGGCAAGTCTATTCCCTCTATTTTGGGTTTGATCGCAGCAGCGCCGACAGCCAGAATCAGCTCGTCATAAGTTTCGCCATAAACTACGCCATGTTTCAAATCTTTGACAGTGACTGTCGTGCTTGCAGTATCGATGTCTACAACTTCGCTAAATACCCTTACTTCGATATTCAACTTTTGTTCTAGGTCGGTTGGTGTCGCAACTAAAAGCTTGTTGCGCGACTCAATTTCATCACCAATAAAATAAGGCAGTCCGCAGTTAGCATACGATACGTGCTCGCCGCGCTCAAATACGATGATTCTCGAATTTTCGGAAAGTCTTCGTGCGCGCGCTGCCGCACTCATTCCCCCGGCGACACCACCTATGATGACAATTTTTTTGAATTCGGACGCGACATTATACTCAGCATTCATTGTGCCTTAACCTCGTTTAGTTTGATTCGATTGCCAGAAAGCGGCGCTATGGACAACAGCCGCCTTTTGGCTTGTTCGAAGAATCGGAGCTTGAACATTCGCCAGGCAGTTGATTCCATGGTGCCTTGATCAATAAAAGACCAAGCGCGCATGTACCCGACAGTCCCGCAAATGTTAGTCCTGCACCAAAAAATCCAGGCAGGATCAAAAACCAGGGATTGACGAACGCCCCAAGCAGAACCCCAGTCAATACCCCGACTCCAACTATTAACTGTATCTGGCGCTCGATTGGAAGCATTTTCTTGCCTTCGACCAATTTAAGTCCGGCTTTCTGCCAGGCTAATACGCCGCCAGTCATCACCTTCGGTTCCATTCCTTTGCACATGAGCGCATAAGCCCCACGCTCAGCACGCTTGCCAGAACGACAAATCATGACTAAATCTTTGCCTCTGGGAATGTCTTCGAGCCGCCCTTCTAATTCTTGCAGAGGAATATTCAAAGCACCTTCGATATGCTCTGATTCGAACTCGATAGGGCTTCTGACATCCAGAAGAGTTGACTGTTCTTTGGCTTGAGCCACTTGCTCAGGCGAAAGGTACTTATATATTGTTTGTGCTGCTTGCGTCATGGCGTGTCCTTTAAAATCCTTAGAACCGTGGATTGGAATCTAACTATTTAACTATATCACCAATTGGTTATATAGTTATTCATTCTTAAGGATGATTCTCATGATTCGAGGTTGAAACATGGGCCGGCTTGCCAATGAGTTTCCAAAATATGCATTCAATGGCACCTGCCAGAGATAATCTTTCAAAATATGCATTCAGTGGCACCTGCCAGAGATAATCTTTCAAAATATGCATTCAGTGGCATAAAAATCGATGAAAAATATGAACTCAGTGGCATATTTTGACCAAACCGATTTAAATTCACTCGTTCGCAAAATCAGTCTTGCAGTCGCGATTCAAATTGCTCTACTGCAGCCGGCTTGGGCACAGAGTTGTACTCTTTGCCGGTCACTTTCTTGAATATCACTCGCGCGCCATCTCTATCTATTGGTGGAAGCGCAATCTCGTTCATTGAATTCAAGTTGCCTGAGATATAACACTTACGCAACAGATATTGTCTGTCTCCAAAGAGCTTTATCATTTGAACGGCTGATTTATTTTCGGGATTCTTAGTGGCCGCACAGGCAAAAGCATTAGTCAGCCAAATTGGCACTTGCGCAAGCACCACCAAAGCCAATCCTGTAAGCAAGCCAGCTATGCGAAGCTTTCCATGCCCTTTTAAAATCGGATAGAAAACGGTAAGCAAACTGAATAGTCTGAGCGTGCCAATGAATGCAAAAAGCGCTGAGTAAGCCATCCAAGCCATTCCAGAAAGAAGTGCTATAGGCATAAGAAAGTACATTGGAAGACTAGCAATCGCGAAAAGAATAGATATTCCAAGCGCCATTCCATTTAGAAAATTTACTGTTTTTGGCTCTATATCTACTTTCTGAAAAAGAAGTCCCGCACAGAATAAGTTCAACACAGGTCCAAGAATAAGCACAATAAAATGAAATGGAGTTGGCACCAAATCAATAAATGAGGAAGCACAGTAATGAGTCAGGCTCTCAAACAAAATAGTAACTACTGGAATAATTATTGTAATTAGCATGAGAGCTACGAATGCACAAGCACCGTTCCCCTTAGCAATTGTCGATCTAATTGAACCTGCACCATCAACCTTTTTCCAATCGAAAACAATGAAGCTGACAAACAAAGTGATAGAAAGAATAACGTTTACAATCAAGTTTGCATTAGACAAGTAGACCCAAGTTCCGCTCATAGAAAATCCGGGGACAAAGGTCAAAAGCGAAATCCCAAACACCGTAAGCGAAATCGCCAAAACTATTAGCGCTTTCATCTGATTTCCTTCAATTTGGCGTAGACTTTTTGCGCTTCGTCATATCTTTTGTTTTTATTCAATAGACTTCCGTAACTTTCAACTGCAATCTTGTAATCATCATCGTCTGGAATGGGATTTTTAGAGAAGATTTTGAGTGTTTTTTTAAAACATTGCTCTGCAAATTGAGCATCATCACAAAGTGCGGCGGCGCGCCCTGCGTCTAGATAAGTACTTCCTAAAATCCTATTGTCTGGAGGAAGATTTTTCTCTCTGATATCCAGAGCCGATTTATACAGTTTTATCGCAGCTTTAGCATCGCCCTGCTCAACTAATTTCCAGCCAGTTTTGGTTAGCGAATCGGCTAACTCAAGACATTTGTGCACATCATAATTATTCTTGACCGCTACATATAGCTTCTTTATGCTTGCAGCTTCCGCTTCAGAATCGCTGACCTTATATTTTGCAAGATCTTGATACAAAGGCGTTATTCTAGAGTATGCGATTAATAACTCCTGGGTGTTTTTATTGTTGAGTTTGGCGATTGGCTCCGAAGCTTCCTCGTAAACACTTAAAGCAGATTTGGTATCGCCTTTTTCAAAATAGTATCTTGTAATCTGTTCGACACCTCCAAAAGACTGGTCGATAAATCCTTCGGCGAAAAATCCTCTCTTAAAGGCTATTGCTTCAGAGGTCCAGCCACGCTTTTTGAGAGCGTCAAACACCTTTGCAAAATCAGTGCACCTAATAATGCAATCCTTGTTAGCAAATTCGGTGCGAAAACCTTCTGGCAGCACACTGATTAGAAGTGCCTGTTTATTTGCAGCTAAAGGCACGCTCGCCATGCTTTTGATCCATCTAATTGCGATTGCAATAAGATCCTCAGATGTTCCAGCCTCGCGTGATAGAGTCACAGCTCCACTCAGTATAAGCTCTCTGCCTTTTTCAAATGCTGACTTGTATTCTTCAGACAGGTAACGACCCGGCTCTTTTAGCAAAAGATTTTCAAGTCCAAGCTCGCTAGCTTGGGTCCTCAATTGTTTGGGTGCAAAAATAATATCTCTTCGAAAATTTGCCACCACTTTATTGTTATATTCGACGGCTTCATCTTTTCTATCGAGCACTAAATTCAATAATCCCATTCGCAAGGTAATTTCAGGGTCTATTTTCTCATGAGAAGTTTTAATTGCTTTATCAGCTTTATTTACGTAGGCGCAGACTTTAACAAGATTGTCCTTTGTCTTATCAGTCAAAACGCTTTGCTTATCCGCTAGTGCGATAAGCTTTTCTAAATAATTTGATTTGCTTTTTGGATCGCGATTTTGATCCTTAAGTAAATGGCAGATCGCAATAATATCAAAATACTTCTCTTGCTCTTCGGGCGAAAGAGATTCCAACACACTTTCTAACAATTGCTGACATTCACCATACTTCTTGTGAGTAAAATAGTCCTCTGCGTATTTTTCGGTAAATTCACGACTCCACTCGAAATTATTGGTCTTAATACGTTTAAGAATAATCTCTATTCTGTCCTCAACTTTATCAGGATAAACCTCTCTTCTTCCAAACTCAGCAAAACCGCGAATCATAGCCGCACTACGATGAGAACCGCCATGCACTTGACTTTGCCCTTCATTTAAAACTTCACGGTGCCCGGGATAATCATGGCATGAAGATTCTTCTGCCAAAACAAATCGTGGCATGGAGAGGCTTATTGCAAGAGCCATTAGGACGCATAGCGTTTTCACTCTTCCCAGCCTTCGAACGGCACCATCTCGTCCACGGGAAGTTCATCTATTAGACCCGGAATAGCATCGATAGCAGCTTTCGCTGGTAAGTATTGATCAGCTTGTGGATCGTTAAACAAACCGGAAACTAATTCGGTCAGTACCGCTGCAAATGCATGCGAAATCAATTCCTCGTTTGCATGATGATAATTTATAGCAAATATCTTCGAATAGCTTTGAAGCAAATCATCGGTGATTTCGTCCTTAATGAATTCGCGACCTGGCGCTTGAGCTTGCTTGAATAAAAGCTTTTGAACGAAATTAGGTTTTGCTGGATACCTAACTTCTTTCAATTCTTCGGCATAATCGAAGTCTGAAAATGCACATTCAAAGCCAGTCAAGAATTCCTTTTCACGCGCTTCGGCTGGTCCTACATTCACTAGTTTCATTTTTATGGGCAGATGTCCCATATGAGTTTCATAGTCGGATTTATAATCTGGATGAACCTCACATTCCAAGCCGAATTCGAGTAAGCGCTTTGTGACCCGCGCAATCCAATCTTTCGGCAAACCGGATAGATAGACGTTTATATCAATGCTCATAATTCCCTACATAGTATTTGCCGTGCTTTATTCGGATTTGTTCGCGTACAACGTCTAGCGAATCGTAAATCAACGGACCAACCTTTTCGCGACTTATAGTGTTGATTTTTATTTGAGAACTAAAACTTACACCATAATGAAAGGGTCTATATGCTTCTCTACCGGCATAAAGCAATGGACATTCATCCTTAAATGAAGGTACAACTCTATATTTCGTGTTCGATGGCTTTAGAACTGGACGGACAGTTTCAGCAGAATTTAGAACCAAACCCTGGAGACTCGGTTCGACGTAACCATCTACCTTTTTATAATGGAGGTATGGAAATTTCTTTAGTTCACTGTCCAACAAATCGATTTCAGACTGAATTTTCGCGATAGCTATTGCATCTTTTTCAAGTTTTTTATCTTCAAGTTGAATTAGTTTGTCTGTTTTCAATCTGTATAAACTGGAAAGAAGACCCTCTCTATCAGCCAAAGACGTGATCTTTGTCGGACCTATAAGATTGATCTTTCTATACAATTTGATTGCGTATCTACTGAACTCAGCCGCCGACAGAGTTTTTACTTCCGCATCAGAAGCCACCATAGCAATCGTCGATTGCGGAGCGCAAAATAGAACCAATATTGGCACTAAAAAGTTTGTTCTCATTTCTTCGGCATTGGCGTGACGTAATACTTTCCGTGTTTTTGATTTATCTGGTCTCTTACATCTTTGATTGGATCAGCCAAACCTGTCCTTTCGCCCGGCTCGACGCCCTCAAGTTTCGGGAAAGTTCGAATATCTTCGGTCAACGATTTCATCTGCGATTGCAGTTCGGATTTCAACGTCTCATCTTTACGAACCTCCGGATCGCACAATCGAGTAAACAGCTTTTTTCTTGCTTCAGTCAACTTCTTCTTCAGCTCGACTACTTCTTGCGGACCTTTAACTTCAATCAGTCCTTCAAGCTGATATTTTTTGCAAATATCTGCAGCATAAGCACTGAACTGCTCCAGGCTCAATGTTTTTATCTCGGGCTTTTCTGCGGTCTGAGTGGAAGCATCGTAAACGCTAGTCTGCTCAGTTTTTTCTTGCGCTAAGCAGCACTCATGAGGTGAAAGAGAAATCACAACTAAACTGACAAAGAATTTCAAGCTTGAGAATTTCACTTAACGCTATCCACGAACCAATTCACGCGCTTCCTTGAAAATTTCATCTTTCCGCCCTGAATATTCCATCATACCAATTTCATAAGCTGACTGAAGATTAAGCCAAAATTCTACTGAAATATTGAAGACTCTACTCAATCTAAATGCAGTATCGGCTGTGATACCACGTTCACCTTTAAGTATGGACGTGACGCGGGTCAAAGGAATTCCCATGTGCAGTGCAAGTTTTGTCGCGCTAAGCGTTAATGGCTCCATAAATTCGGATAAAAGAATTTCGCCTGGATGAATTGGAGGAAGTTTATCGCCCTCTTTCATGTTAGTGGTAGTCCGTGATTTCGACATCTATGAATTCTTCTCCATCTAATTTAAAACATATCCGAAATTGGTGTCTCGAATGCTCTTGATCATACAAGCATCGTAATATGCTGAGCATGTTACGTCAAACGTAAGTTTCGACTGTCCGGGTCTGCGCTATATCCAAAGGTAGCGCATTTAAATTATGAGGTAAAAGCATGCGATATCACGCCCTGGCACTCGATTATGACGGTACATTGGCTCATAACGGCAAAGTTGCTCCAGAGTACGTCGAGGCACTCAAAAAAGTAAAAGCGTCTGGACGCAAACTTTTGCTCGTAACCGGGCGCATATTGGACGATTTGAAAGAAGTTTTCCCCGAGCATGAGCTTTTCGACCGCATCGTGGCGGAAAACGGCGGTTTAATGTACACGCCCGAGACCAAAGAAGAGAAAATACTTGGTGAGGTACCTCCCCCGGAGTTTTACGAGTGCCTATTGAAAGCCGGGGTGGATAATCTGTCGCAGGGGCGCTGCATTGTTGCCACTTGGGAGCCGCACGAAACGACTGTGCTCGATACTATCAAGAACATGGGTCTAGCCCTTAATATCATCTTTAACAAAGGCGCAGTCATGGTTTTACCTTCGGGTATTAATAAGGCCTCTGGGCTAATGGCAGCACTTGATGATTTGAAGTTGTCTCCACATAGCGTGGTATCATGCGGCGATGCGGAGAATGATCACGCTTTTCTTGCTGCTTCTGAATGTGCGATTGCTACTGAAAACGCCATCGATACTCTGAAAGAACGTGCCGATTATGTAACCAAGAAAGATCACGGCGCAGGTGTCTGCGAAATTATAGACATGCTTGTAGAGTCGGATTTAATCCAGTTAGAACCTAAGCTCAAGCGCCACAATTTAATAATTGGCCAGACCCCAGACGGCAAAGACGTAGAAATAGTGCCCTATTCCACATCGGTTCTGGTGTGCGGTCCATCGGGCTCTGGGAAATCGACTACTGTCAAATCGCTATTGGAGCGCTTTGTCGAATCCAAATATCAATATAGCTTGATCGATCCAGAAGGCGATTACGAGCAGCAAAGCAATGCGCTCGTACTGGGAAATCCAGAGCGAGCTACTCCGATAGACGAATTTATGCATGCACTTGAGAGTCCAGCAAATAACGTTGTTGTCAATTTACTTGGCGTTCCGCTTGCTGACAGACCTACATACTGCTCGCAGGTCTTGCCTGCTATTCGAAAGCTGCGATCGACTTATGGCAGACCGCACTGGACTGTTATAGACGAAGTTCATCACCTGATGCCGACAGAGTGGGAGCGCAATTCAGAACTCGGCAAAGCGTTGCTGCATGGTCTGGTACTGGTTACGGTGCATCCGGATCAAGTGGCACCATCTGTAATACGCGAGATGGATGTGGTAATTGTTATTGGCGAAGACCCGCACAAAACGTTCGAGAATGTGTGCAAAGCAACAGGCGACAAAATGCCTAAGGTTCGCAACTATGATAAAGACCTCGCCAATTCATTAATCTGGTACAGAAACGAGGACGAAGCTCCGATTGCCTGCAAAATCATTCCGCCTACAGAGGAGCACCATAGACATATTCGCAAATATGCAGAAGGCGATCTGGGTGATGACCGCAGCTTCTACTTCAAAGGACCTGACGGCAAATTGAATTTAAAAGCGCAAAATCTGGTCATTTTCTCGCAGATGGCTGAAGGTGTCGACGATGATACTTGGACGTATCATTTGCGCCGAAACGAATATTCCAAATGGTTTGGCACATATGTCAAAGACGATACGCTTGCAGAAATTGCTCGCGAAGTCGAAGACGCAAAGGGTCTCGACCCCAAAGAAAGTAGAAAGCGCATTCAAAAGGCTATCGAAGAGCGTTACAGCGCTCCTGTAAAAACATAAATCAGACTGTCTGCGATTGCAGCATTGCCTTTTTGGCGCGGTCGAAACCAGACTCTACTTCGGTAAATAGCTTGTAGACTGGCGCCCACTGGTCTTGAATAGCACTCTTTTCAATTGCCGCGCACAATCTTTGCAACAAAATGGCACCCACGGAGCCGCTTGCGCCTTTTAATTCATGGGCCACTTTTATGACGCGATCTTTTTCTCTGTTGGAAACTGCTATGCGAAGCGCTTCTACAAGACCTTCAGAAGATTCTATATAAGTAGCAAGAACATCTTGAGCGTCAGCTTCAGTTAGTGATTCGCGCAAAACTGCTCTGTCGAAATCAGGACCCGTTATTGGTGACCCCACAGGCGGTGTGGTTATATCCTGACGGTCTCCGGGAAAACGCATTTCCTGACGAGTCATGCGCCCGTCGAAAGAGTTGTCACCTGAGCCATTTTGCGATGTTTCTAGTTCTTCGTCTGCTTCGGTTACAGACCAGAAATCCATTTTTTCTCTGAGTTTGTCAATTGTAAGTGGTTTGCTCAAATAATCGTCCATTCCAACTTCCAAGCAGCGCTCGCGGTCGCCTGCCATGGCTTGTGCGGTAAGACCAATAATGGGAATACGTTTGCCACTAAGCGCCTCTGCCTGTCTGATTTTGGATACGGCTTCAAAGCCGTCCATTTTGGGCATCTGACAGTCCATCAATACAACAATGTAATCGCCAAGCAAAGCCTCTTCTACAGCAGCTTTGCCAGTGCCTACAACAAATGCGTCGTAGCCAAGTTCTTTCAATTGAAGCACAGTTACTTTCTGATTGACCAGATTATCTTCGGCAACAAGAACAAGCCCCTTGCTCTCGCCATCCATCGCCTCAGCCATGGGCTTGTACGAAGGCAACACATCAAATTCTTCGATAGGTTCGGGCTCGAATTTCTTATTAACGTCTATTCGTGATTCACCGCGCAAAACGCCAGATATGCATTCAAGCAGGTTATTTCGTTTTACTGGCTTGGTCAAATAGGCTGAAAAACCACCCTGCACAGCTAATTCACCAAGACCTCTTTTATCGTGCGCAGTGAGCAATATAAGCTTGGTGTCACGCAGAACATCGTCGTCTTTAATTCGTTTTGCAAGTGTCAACCCATCTGAATCTGACAAAACGAAATCTATTACGACAAGGTCATATCGCTCATTAGTCTGAGCCTTGTCTTTGAGCAATTTCAGCGCTTCTTTTGCATCATTTGCAGTGTCGCAATGTACGTCGCAGTAAGTAAGATAAGATTTCAAAATACGGCATGAAGAATCAAGATCGTCTACAACTAGAATTCGTCCTTTGCCTTCGACGTCGAAACAACCGAGTTCCTTTTCTTTGGTGGTGGCAACTGAAATAGGCAGGTCGAAAGAAAAGGTCGAGCCCATTCCATATTTGCTTTCTACTTGAATATTACCGCCCATAAGTTCGACCAGACGCTTGGAAATTGAAAGTCCAAGACCTGTTCCGCCAAACTGCCTATCGAGCCCACCTTCCACTTGAGTAAAGGGCTGGAAGAGACGTCCGATCATGTCTGGTTTGATACCAATACCGGTATCTTTTACCATGAAGCGCAATCTGAGCGAATCGTCTTCTTTGGTGCCAGAAATTGCCTCTACCCAGATTTCGATTTCGCCATGAGGAGTGAATTTAAGAGCATTGCCAAGCAAATTAATTAAAATTTGGCGCAAGCGTAAAGTATCGCCAAAGAAATAACGCGGTAGGTCGGACGAAACATAAGTCATGAGCGAAATGCCCTTCTTCTGCGCGTCTTTAGCAAATAGACTGGCTGCGCCTTCGACCAAATTGAGCAATTCGAACTCGACAATTTCAAGATTGAGCTTGCCAGCTTCGATTTTGGACAGGTCCAAAATATCGTTAATGATTGTAAGCAGCGCTTGCGACGATTCTAAAATAATGCTTGCATACTCGCTTTGTTCTTTGTCTAGTGGCGAGCGCAACAAAAGCTCGGACATACCGATGATTGCACTCATCGGGGTGCGAATCTCGTGACTCATATTGGCCAGGAATTCGCTTTTGAGCCTGTTTGATTGAATCAACTCGCTCGACTGAAAAGCAAGCAGTTCCGATTGTTCTTTTAATTGCTGTGACTGTCTGAACAAATCGGCAAAAACACTTACTTTGGATTTTAAAATTTCCGAGTTGAATGGCTTGAAAATATAATCGACCGCACCAAGAGAATAGCCCTGAAAAGTATCGATTTCATCTTTTGCTTTTGCTGTCAAAAATATAATTGGCGTGTGCTTTGAACGCGGGCGCGAGCGGATGAGCTTGGCCGTCTCAAACCCGTCCAAATCAGGCATATGAACGTCTAGCAAAATCACGGCTGCGTCGTTATCGAGCAGCCAGCGCAGACATTCATCGCCTGAGTTGGCACGAATAAGATTTTGCCCCAACTCTTCAAGCGCAACTTCTACAGCAGCCAGGTTTTCCGGCTGGTCATCTACCATAAGAATGTTGATCTTGTTTTCCATCAGTTGGTCTTTCGCTCTAGGTTATTGCTTATAGAGCCAAACTCTAAGCAGTGATACCAGTTGGTCCGAGTCAATTGGCTTGGCGATATATTCAGACGCTCCCGCTTCCAGACATTTATCGCGGTCGCCTTTCATAGCTTTGGCCGTGAGTGCAATTATAGGCATATTGGCAAATTTTTCCATCTGCCTTATGTGTTGCATCGCCTCGTAACCATCCATTTCGGGCATCATGATATCCATCAAGATAACTTCAATGTCTTCGGTATTCTTGAGCTTCTCGATTCCAACCTTACCATTTTCGGCGTGGAGAACTTCCATATGCTGAGCTTCGAGGATACTTGCAAGGGCGAAGATATTACGCACATCGTCGTCTATTACAAGCACCTTTCTGCCCGCAAGCAATGGGTCGAACTCATTTGCTTTTTCAAGCAGCTCTTTAGTCGGCTGGGGCAGTCTTTCTGCAGAGCGGTGCAAGAAGAGTGTAGTTTCCGCTACCAGTCGCTCGGGTGAGCGAACGTCTGTGACGATAACCGAATCGCGAGCATATTCCGATAGTTTCTTCTCTTCGTCAGCGTCTGGCTTTTGATTAGAATAAACGATTATCGGTATGTCTCTCATCGAGGCATCCAGCTTCATTTTTTGAATGAGTTCGGTACCTTTCATATCGCCTATGTTCAGGTCTAGCACGGCACAGTCAAATTTGGAGTTGCGAAGCGCTTCAAGTGCTGCTTCGCCGTTTTCGACCAGCGTGGTTTGAACATCACCGTTTCCGATGAATTCGACCATGTTTTTGCCTTGCTCGAGGTCGGTCTCGACAATGAGCAGTTGTTTCATTGGTCTATCGATGAATTCTTTGATATCAACTATAGATGTAGTGATTTGCTCTTTCGATACTGGTTTTTCCAGATACTCGATAGCACCCTGTCTTAAACCACGCCATCTTTGCGATTCGATTGATACCACCTGGACTGGAATATGTTTGGTTTTGTTGTCGTGCTTGAGTCTATCAAGAACGCTCCAACCATCAATATCTGGAAGGTTCAAATCGAGCGAGATCAAATCGGGCAGGAAGCGCTTAGCCATTGCCAGACCAACTTCACCACGAGTCGCAATCAAACCTTTCAACTCGCGATCGCGAGCGACGTCGAGCATGACGCTAGCAAAATGAATGTCGTCTTCGATGATGAGGATGACTCTATCACCAGGTTTGACATTTTCTCTATCGTCTTTGATACGAGGCTCGATGAGCATCGACGATTCTTGATTCGAATTTCCTCCCAAATGCCCCTGCTCCGAATGCCCAGCAGTGAGCGAAAACTCGCTTGTCGAAGGCTTGAAGCTGTGCTGAACCATGTCGTCCATGTGACTGCGATAACGATCCGAGAACGTATTTGCTTGAGCTTTGTTGTAGCGCTCAGGCAGATACAAGATGAACGTACTTCCTTTCTCTGGGGCGCTAATTAATTTGATTTCGCCACCAAGAGCTTCAGCCAATTCTCGGCTGATAGCAAGTCCAAGTCCGGTCCCGCCGTAGCGCCTAGATGTCGTTCCGTCTGCTTGCTGGAATGCTTCGAAGATTATCTTCTGGCTTTCTTGCGGTATACCGATACCGGTATCGGTTACAGTAAAGGACAACACTTTATCGGCATGACTCAGAATCTTATGATCCATAGTCCAGCCTTCGGTGGCTACGCTTATATCTAACGTAATCGAGCCATGCTCAGTAAACTTGAACGCGTTAGACAACAGATTTTTCAAGACCTGTTCCAAACGCTTCAAATCTGTGTGCATGACGTTTGGCAGTTCTTCCGATTGAAGAATCTTGAATTCGAGTCCTTTCGATTCTGCCACCTGACGGAAGCTGCGCTCGATGTCGTCGTGGATGTCGAGGAAAGTGGCATCCGAAAGTTCGAGCGTCATCTTTCCAGATTCGATCTTGGACAAATCGAGGATATCATTGATCAAGTTCAAGAGATCCACACCAGCTGCGTGCACCATGGTGGCATATTCGACTTCTTTGTGGTCGAGGTTTTTATGCGGGTTGGATGCAAGCGACTTGGATAGAATTAAAAGCGAGTTGAGCGGTGTACGCAATTCGTGCGACATGTTAGCCAAGAATTCTGATTTGTACTTGGATGTAAGTTCAAGCTGCAAGGCTTTCTCTTCCAGGTTGAATCTTGCTTGTTCGATTTCTTTGTTCTTTTTCTCGACCTCTTTGTTTTGCAAAGCAAGTTGTCTTGCCTTTTCTTCCAGAGCGTCGTTTGTTTTCTGCAAGTGCTCTTGTTGTTCTTGCAAGAGTTTTTCCGATTCTTGCAGAGTCTTGGCTTGCATTTCGAGCTGCTTGTTTGTAGCAGTCAATTCTTCCTGCTGGCTCTGAAGTTCCATAGCCAGTTTCTGAGACTGTTTGAGCAAGTTCTCTGTTCTCATGTTCGCTTCGATAGTGTTTATAACGATACCGATAGACTCCATGAGCTGGTCTAAGAACGCCAGGTGCGTTTCGCTGAATGTATGGAACGATGCAAGTTCGATTACCGCCTTGACCTCAGTCTCGAACAATACAGGCAGAACGATGATGTTTAGCGGTGTTCCTTCACCCAGTCCAGACGATACCTTAATATAGTCGGATGGAACGTTGGTTACCCAGATACGTTTTTTCTCGAGCGCGCACTGTCCGACTAATCCTTCACGCAGCCTGAACTTGGTGGACAAATGCTTGCGTTCTTCGTAAGCGTAACTGCCAAGCAGTGTGAATTGAATCACACCGTCTTCGTTTATTTCTCCGTTATAAAAGACACCGTGCTGAGCATTAACCAGTGGAGCCAGTTCTGATAGCACCAATTGCGCCACCGTGAGCAAATCACGCTGACCTTGCAACATACGTGTGAATCGGGCAAGGTTTGTCTTGAGCCAGTCTTGCTCGGTGTTTTTGAGTGTCGTATCTTTGAGGTTTCGAATCATCTCGTTGATGTTATCTTTGAGCGATGCAACCTCTCCTTGCGCTTCTACCGCGATAGACCGGGTCAAGTCACCCTTAGTAACAGCCGTTGCTACCTCGGCGATAGCACGTACCTGTGTGGTCAAGTTGGCAGCAAGCTGGTTAACGTTGTCGGTCAAATCTTTCCAGGTACCGGCAGCGCCAGGTACTTTCGCCTGTCCTCCAAGTTTTCCTTCGACCCCTACTTCGCGAGCTACAGTGGTTACTTGATCAGCGAATGTCGCAAGCGTGTCGATCATCTCGTTGATGGTATCGGCAAGAGCCGCGATTTCACCCTTAGCAGCAAGAACCAGTTTTCGCTTCAAGTCGCCGTTTGCAACCGCGGTTACAACCGCAGCTATTCCACGTACCTGTTCTGTCAGGTTGCCCGCCATGTAGTTAACGTTATTGGTCAAATCTTCCCAGGTTCCCGACACACCTTTTACTTCAGCCTGTCCACCCAGTTTTCCTTCGGTTCCAACTTCGCGAGCTACACGTGTTACCTCAGATGCAAATGACGAAAGCTGATCCACCATCGTATTAATCGTGTTCTTGAGCTCTGAGATTTCGCCTTTGACGTCTACAGTGATTTTCTTAGAAAGATCACCTTTCGCTACAGCGGTCGTCACGTCTGCGATGTTTCGCACCTGGTCTGTAAGGTTTGATGCCATCGAGTTTACGTTATCCGTCAAGTCTTTCCAAGTACCTGACACACCCCGCACAATCGCTTGTCCACCAAGCTTACCTTCGGTTCCCACCTCACGAGCTACACGTGTAACTTCGGCTGCAAACGACGACAACTGGTCCACCATCGTATTGATAGTTTCTTTCAACTCCAGAATTTCTCCACGCACATCAACTGTAATGTGCTTAGATAAATCACCGTTTGCAACAGCGGTCGTAACCTCGGCGATGTTTCGCACCTGGGCTGTGAGGTTAGATGCCATCGAGTTTACGTTGTCAGTCAAATCTTTCCAGGTTCCAGAAACACCTTTAACTTGCGCCTGTCCACCCAGTTTTCCTTCAGTCCCTACCTCTCTTGCAACACGCGTTACCTCTGATGCAAATGACGAAAGCTGGTCAACCATCGTATTAATCGTGTTCTTGAGCTCCAGAATTTCACCCTTTACGTCTACTGTGATTTTCTTAGAAAGATCCCCGTTTGCAACAGCCGTCGTAACGTCTGCGATGTTTCGCACCTGAGACGTTAAGTTAGACGCCATGTAGTTTACAGAGTCGGTCAAGTCTTTCCAGGTACCTGCAACGCCACGTACGTCGGCTTGCCCACCAAGGCGCCCTTCTGTTCCTACCTCTCTTGCAACACGCGTAACCTCTGCTGCAAATGACGATAACTGATCCACCATCGTGTTGATTGTGTTCTTCAGCTCAGAGATTTCGCCTTTAACGTCTACAGTGATTTTCTTGGACAGGTCACCTTTAGCTACAGCGGTCGTAACCTCGGCGATATTTCGCACCTGGTTTGTAAGGTTGGAAGCCATAGAGTTTACGTTATCGGTCAAATCTTTCCAGGTACCAGAAACACCCGACACCTCGGCTTGTCCACCCAGTCGTCCTTCTGTTCCTACCTCACGAGCTACACGTGTAACCTCTGCAGCGAATGACGACAGCTGGTCCACCATGGTATTAACTGTATTCTTCAGCTCTAGAATTTCACCCTTAACGTCTACAGTAATTTTCTTGGACAAGTCGCCTTTTGCTACAGCCGTTGTAACTTCAGCGATGTTTCGCACCTGGGCTGTAAGGTTACCTGCCATGTAGTTAACTGAATCGGTCAAATCTTTCCAGGTACCGGACACACCTTTAACCTGCGCCTGTCCACCTAGTTTTCCTTCGGTTCCTACCTCTCTTGCAACACGCGTTACCTCGTCTGCAAAGGATGAGAGCTGGTCAACCATCGTGTTGATTGTGTTTTTAAGTTCGAGAATTTCGCCTTTTACGTCTACCGTGATTTTCTTACCAAGGTCGCCGTTTGCAACAGCCGTGGTCACGTCCGCGATGTTTCGCACTTGAGCTGTCAGATTGCCTGCCATGTAATTAACAGAATCGGTCAAGTCTTTCCAGGTACCAGAAACTCCCTTAACTTGCGCCTGTCCGCCCAGTTTTCCTTCGGTCCCTACCTCTCTTGCAACACGCGTCACCTCGGACGCAAAAGATGAAAGCTGGTCAACCATCGTGTTAATCGTGTTTTTAAGTTCTAGAATTTCGCCTTTAACATCTACTGTAATTTTTCTTGAAAGGTCGCCATTAGCTACAGCAGTCGTGACGTTTGCGATGTTTCGCACCTGAGCTGTCAGGTTACCTGCCATGTAATTTACAGAGTCGGTCAAATCTTTCCAGGTACCGGCAACACCTTTGACTCGCGCTTGTCCACCCAGTTTTCCTTCGGTTCCTACCTCTCTTGCAACACGTGTTACCTCCGAGGCAAATGAGCCAAGCTGGTCGACCATTGTATTGATTGTGTTTTTAAGTTCAAGAATTTCGCCTTTTACATCTACTGTGATTTTCTTTGATAAGTCTCCGTTTGCAACAGCTGTCGTAACGTCGGCGATGTTTCGCACCTGGTTTGTAAGGTTAGATGCCATCGAGTTCACGTTGTCGGTCAAATCTTTCCAGGTACCAGAAACACCTTTTACAAGCGCCTGACCACCGAGTTTTCCTTCAGTTCCTACTTCTCTTGCTACACGCGTTACCTCTGAGGCGAACGAACCAAGCTGGTCCACCATCGTGTTGATGGTGTTTTTAAGTTCGAGAATTTCACCTTTAACATCTACAGTGATTTTTTTAGACAAATCCCCTTTTGCTACAGCAGTGGTAACTTCAGCAATGTTACGCACCTGCGCTGTGAGGTTGCCTGCCATATAGTTCACTGAGTCGGTCAAATCCTTCCAGGTGCCAGACACACCTTTTACAAGAGCTTGACCGCCAAGCTTACCTTCGGTTCCTACTTCTCTTGCAACGCGTGTAACCTCTGAGGCGAAAGAGCCAAGCTGGTCGACCATCGTGTTGATTGTTTTGGCAAGACGCAAAAACTCACCTTTTAGCGGTGAGCCTTCAACTTCCAGAGCCATTCGTTGGGAGAGGTCCCCGCGGGCTACAGCACCGATAACTCGCCCTACCTCAGCTGTTGGTCGGACCAAATCGCTTACGAGGTCGTTAACCGATGTAATCGCTTTCGACCACGACCCTGAAGCATCGCCCATCGTGGCGCGTTGTCCAATCTTACCTTCTTTACCTACAGACTGACTTATTCGAGCCAACTCGTTTGTGAGGCGTTCGTTCAGCTCGATTACGTCGTTGAATGCACGGGCAAGCTCACCATTGACCCCCGTCTGATCTAGCGGTAGCCTGTGCGAGAAATCACCTTTTCGCATAACTCTCAACGCTTTTAAAAGCTGCTGAGCATCGACTGAATCTGCGCTTTTAGACCTGCCGGTTTCGGCACCCTTGCGAGATTTTGCTGCCGTTGTCATTGTTTGCCTCACTTGTGCTGAATTGATCTGGTTTGATTTAGTCTGATTTGGTTTAGTTTGGTCAGAATCGAGTTTGACTTAGTAAGCGGTTGAAGTTGTAAGTAATTCCACGGTCAATTTGCTGCTTTTTAGCACAAAGAACTACTAGCGATGCCGTCTGCTCATATTTTTAACAGAGGTTCTTTCTTGATATCTATATCCGTCGTAAGAGTTTAAGGAAAACGCCTAAAACTCAGATATAACCTTAATTTTTATCATAGTTGCAAGTGGAATAGGGCTTGAAAAATCAGATTTTCTCGACAATCAAATATTGCATGATGCGTCTTTGAGTGAAACCACATGCGGTGTAACTTTTAATAGCCGAAGTATTGCTTGCAAGCACATGCAAAAATGGAATTTCGCCACGAGATTCTATGCCCAGACTAGCTTGATGTACGAGCGCCTTTGCATAGCCTCTACCCTGAAAATCAGGATGAGTACAGACTCCGCTCACTTCGGTAAGTATACAATTTTCATTCGGCAAAGTCGTTTGCATACTCATTCGTTGCCCGGTCATGGCTACCAACCTATCACCATTCTTGATACCATAAAATTTTCCAAACTGAATGGTTCGACTGGTAAAAGGGCCTGGCCGGGTTAGATCGGCCAGAGTCTGCATCTGCTCTATGTCTTTGTTTTCAAGTTCGATTATTGGCTCAACACAAATAGACGAAAATTCAACCGGTGGCATTTGTCGAATCATCTGAGCAGTATCGAATTGCATGACCACTTTCAACTCAGGCGGAAGAACTGGCGCCACTGGCACGCAAAGACCGATTCGTCTTTTAGATTCAAGCATCGAGCAAAAACTTGAAATTGCTTCTGGCTTGAAGTTTTTCAGTCCGGCCATGGGTAACATATCGCGCGGATACAGTCTGACAAGATTCAAATCGTCGCACGAAGCCAGACTGTGATGCCTGGTACTAAGTGCATTCCAGATTGGATTGTCTAAAACTTCTAGATTTGAATTATGTTGTTCGTTAACCATTAAATCCAAGAACTGATGCAAGCTCTTCGTCTTTCTTCGCTTTGTCCATTTGATTCAAACCAACATAAGCTTTGCTTCGCAAATAATAGACCTGAGCATTTTGGTCGTCTAGCTTAATTGCCTCGCTCAGCGTCTCAAGAGCGTTTTCATAATCGTGACTACCTATGTAAGCAAGTCCCGATGCAATTTTGGCGCCACTGTATTTAGGTGCAAGTTTGATAGCAGCTTTTGCTTCGATCTGGGCCGAATCGAATTGCCCCATCATCGAATATGCATTTGCTTTACCTACGAGCGCTTTGTGATCAGAGGCGTCCATTCGGGCAAGTTCAGTAAAATCTTTAAGCGCCAGTTCGCCATTCTCCATGGTCAATGCTAGCGTTGCTCGCGCATATAAAGCGTCTTTGAAGCCTGGATCATGATTGAGACATTGATTGAGCAATTCGATTGCATGCTCGTAATCACGCTCTTTCATTAAGCCAGATGCAATCTCCAACAAAGAATTAGCTTCGGTCAAATCTTCTATTACAATCAATTCCTTGACAGAAGCAGCATCGAGCTCGTCTTTGCTTGCTTTGCGAAACTTGATTGTTTTCTCGTCCATCTGCATGGTGTCATCTGGTTTGATGCCAATTTCATTTTGACCAAGATAATCGAAAACATTTTCCATGGTAGAAAGTGCTTCTTTTTCTTCTGCATCAGATCTGGCATAAACTCCAAAATCGCTGTAACCGTAGAATTCGCTTCCACTCGTGGTCAAAAATAATTTGCTGTTCAGGCTGGACTTTCTGATGCCAGTATAAATGTCGAACCAATCGAGTTTGGTGAAAATGCCCTCCGCTAGCTCATTCACACAAGACATAGGCATCGAGGTTCGCCCAATTGGATTGAGCATGGCTGTGGCACCCTGTGCCTTCAGTGCATAGGCGGTAAAAGTCAAAAGCATCATTTGTAGAATAGGCGGTGCACCACCAGTTTTATAATTGATTTGTCTTGCATTATCGAAACTGGCATCAAGACTTTTCATTTCATCGCTGTACAAAGAGACTTTACAGAGATCAGCAATCAGAGCCTCGCTTAAGTCCTCAGGCTCGCTCATTTCAACTATCTGTCCGCCGATATCTATAGTAGTAGTGCCCTGGTCATTGGTCGAAACCCGAACAGAGCGGATGCTGTTATTTTGATGCAGACTACTCAAATCTTGCTCTAGCTTAACTGTATCTACAGGTTCGGCATTATTGAAGAGCAAAAATAAGCGGGCAACGGCTTGTGTCTTTATTGAATTCATCTTTAACTCCATTGGTCCAAGCATTATAATCTAACGCCGGTTTAATCCGTTCATACGTGTTTCCACCATCGTCATTTGGCGCCCTTGAGGCTACGATGAAATCACAGGCAAACGGGAGAAATGTCCATGGCTAATATTCAGCCCAATTCGAATGTCCCTCACCCAGAGAGGAATTTCGGTGTTTCTAGTAAAAGAAGGGCTGACGATTTCCAGGCAATGCCCTGGGCCACTCAACATGTCAGTTTTTCCAAGGTTGGACTGACTGGCGTAGCACTCAATCGACTGCTTGAGCTGGTGAATAAATTTTCAACTACGTTTTCGCATCAAGAACGCGATCGCATTGTCCTGCAAAAAGCGCTGGAAACAGTTCTGGACCGGCGAAAAAGCGTGCGAGACCTGGCGCTGATGCTCTTTGGCGGCGATGACGAAATGTCGTATCAGGTACATTTTGCTTTCGAACAAGCACTGAGATCTGCCGGAATACTGGCAATAACAGAAACAGAAAAGGTAGAACCCGGCTCGTTTTCGATGTCTTTTATCGTAAAAGGCACAGGAATCAGAATAACCAATTTCGATAAAACCACAAGTGGTGCACTACGAACAAGATTTGACGAAATAAAGGAAGGCATCGTGCAGGACGAAATCCTGATGGGTGATACTGCTTTTGCCCCTATTAAAGCGGCTCTTCGCAAATTTTTGAATCCAGATTCGAACAAGCTGATGCTTTAAAAACGCGCCAGATATTAGAATTTTCATTTTTTTTTCCAGGCTGCCGGCCTTATTCTGGTAGTCAAGAATGGCGAGGTTGAGATAATGAGCATAAGACTTAGGAATCTCTGTTTTTCCGTAGGCGTTACAGCACTTGCCCTTATACCGGCAGCAATTGCGGCCGGCGTCTGCGAAGCGATGGAATATTACAAGAAAAAAGACTATATCCACGCAAACAAATTATTCGAAAAAGCCAGCGTCGAAAATCCAAGAGACTGGAAAGCACACTATTATCAAGGCAATTGTCTACTGGCGCTTGGAAGATATAGCTCGGCTGTTTATCATTACGAGCTTGCAGCTTCGATGACACGAAATCCGCACGAAGTGCACCTCTGTCAAATGGCTGCTTACAAAGCCGAGTCCACCGGTCTAAAATCGCGCGTGGCCATGACTAATATGCGTCAGGTCGCTCAGTCATCGCAACTAGACAGAGAATCGCGTATCGAGCGACACAAACAACAAGTTATGCATCAAGCAGACAATCAAGCTAAAGCAATCAAAGCAAAAGCAGAAGCGACAATTAATTCGGAGCGTGCTAATTCGCAAGCAATCTGGCGTGGCTCAGATGGAGTGATGAGGCCAGATATTACACTTGATCGACTGCATCAAATCAATGGCGAAGCCGAGAGTCAAATTCAAAACGTCAAAGATCAAGCTCAAAACACTGTCAACAACATAAACTAAGACTGAACTAGAACCAAAACTATTTCGCCTTTTGTAATTCGAGCATTTTGTGGACGTTCTGGCGTTCTTCTTTAGCCAAGGCATTTTCAGGCTCGAGCTTAAGAGCTTTATCCAAATCTGTTTCAGCTTCTTTCCATTCTTCTATTTTTGTGTGAGTTAAAGCTCTTAGCCTCAGAGCATTTACAGTCTCTTCTTTATTTATTGATTTTGAAAAATATTCGATTGCCTGGTCGTACAAACTGTCTTGAAGTGCTAGTCTTCCAAGTTCGCAATATGCTTGTGCGCATTCAAACTGCGCAAGACCTGCTTTATAGTCGATTATAGCCAGGTCTTTTTGTTTTTGTCTTATGAAATAGTCTGCTCGATTATGCAAAGCCAGTTCTTTTTTTGCAGGTTCAATCGATTTTTCTATAGCCATTTTCAAATCGCTCTCGGCACCCTGAAGATTACCTAGATATTCGAGCACGAGCGCCCTTTGATAAAGAGCGTCAGAGTCTATTTCGATTTTAAGAGCATCATCGAGCGCTCCAAGTGCTGTTTCGTGATCATTCAATTCGAGATAGCAAAGGGCTTCTTGATAGTAAATATCAGCTAAAAGTTTATGCTCACAAGCAAATCCTTTAAAAGTCCATAGAAGTGGAAAGCGCTGAGTAATATCGAGAGCCTTTGAAAGCTCATTTAAAGCCGGTTTGTACTCTTTTTTCTGACGTAAAACGCTTGCTGCAGCCAAAAATATTCGTGGATCGTTTCGCAAAAAAACATTTTTCTTTGATTTTTCAAGGCAAGCAAGCGCTTCGTCTAGCTTCGATTGCAAAACTAAATTTTCAACTTGCTTTTCAGGGTTTATCAATGCCAGGTAAATGGAAAAAAATACTGGCAAAAGAGCGGTTGAAATGAATAACAATCTGAACATCGACATTTTTGGTTGGCTCTGCATTTTTATTGCTGGTCTAGGGTTAATCTTCCCTTTTAGTGTCATTGGTGCAGCAAATCTAATTTTTATAAGTCTTGGAATTACCTATATTTGCTATTTTGTCTGGCGCGAAGCTTGGATTCAAGCAGATCCACCAAAATTAAAAGAAGCTCGCAAAAATTGGCTGTATGCAAATAAGTCCAGAGAAATCGAAGAAAAAAAATTTCAACATAAAAGCGACGCAAAATGTTATATCGTCACAAGCGCCAATGGTATCACATTCAATGCTTCTAACAGAGAGCTTATCATTGCCTGGAGTGAAGTAATTGAAATTAGATCGGTGCGAATCTTAGGGCAAGACCTGCATACAGTCTACACTTTGAAGGCAAAATATAATTTCGACCAGACCTATAATGACCATCTAGAGCTGGCCGAAATGATCAAGAAGCAAATTTAGTGCGCGCCGGGCATCATCATTTTTACGCAGTCGAGATGATTGGTTAAAACCGTCATTATATCTTCGGCTGTTTCTTTTACAAGAAAAGGTTCTTGCCTCGTACCCTGAACAAACACGCAAGCTCCATTGGCGTAACCAGTTACGACGTTGGCTTTGACCGCGGCAATATAACTGTAATTGATATATAAAGCTACACCCTGGTGATCGTGCAAAGTTAGATAAATCTGTCTTTCGCTCATAAAGCCTCTGCAAAAGTTGAAAGCCGACTTGAATCACGCGCTATTTTAGCAAAATGAAAGAGAGAGCATTTCTACTCTCTCTTTTCATCAGTCGGGTCAGCGAATGAAACTAATCAAGCGCTAGCTTAGCTGCAAGCCGATGTTCCGCAAGAACCAGCTTCTTTCTTGCCTTCGACAGGAAGATTAGCTGCTTGATAGTCGTTGAAACCACCAATGAGTTCTTTGACAGGAAATCCTTTTTTTGCGAGCAACAAAGCTGCTTTTGTAGCGAGGTGGCAGGTGATGTTGTAGCAGAGCACCACTGTGGTTTTATCTTTACTCAACTGACTTTGATCGCGTTCTAAATCTTCTATCGAAATATTGATTGAACCCGGAATATGACCTTTAGCATAAATTTCGGGCGTGCGCAGGTCGACTACTGTAATAGGTTCTTTGGCTTCAAGTGCATACTTGAGACCTATGGGTCCAATTTCAAAAGCCAGTTTGCGCTCGAAGTGCTCGACAGCTAGAGCGGATTCTTTGGATAAGGTTTGAGTCGTCATCGTTGGTCTCCTTGTTGTTTGCAAGTTTCATGCTCACAGTATAAAATTGAGCAGTATCAATTCGCAAGTAGACACCGCATTGTGCTGTAGTATCCCAAACGTTATGCAGTATCCACTTACATCGATAGTATCCATATTGATACTAATGAAATAGAGAGGAATCCCAATATGTCATGCCGCAATCAATTAGAATGTCCCATTTTGTCCACAATCGCCATGATTTCGGACAAGTGGAAAGTCGTCATTATATATAAGCTCAAAGGCGGCACAATGCGCTTCAACGAATTGATGCGCGCCTTGCAAGGCGTAACCCAAAAAGTGCTTACCAGTCAGCTCAGACAACTCGAAGAAGATGGACTGGTATCTCGCAAAATCTATGCCGAAGTGCCACCGCGGGTGGAGTATTCGCTTACTCCTCTTGGTGAATCACTCACGCCTGTTTTAGAGCAGCTTGAGCAATGGGCCAAAGAACATTCTGACGAATTACTCAACGCACGTGTAAAAGCCATTCAAAAGGTGAGCGGCGAAAAAACAGAAAAGACAGAGACGGTCGAAATCTAAAGGTCTTGTGCTATGAGTCTTGTAGGAGACTAACAGCTATGAGACTCAATCAATCGATATTTCTAAGCCTTTGCCTGAGTGCTTTCATAAGTGCCAGCCCGGCACTAGCTAACGATTTGAGCAACGGAATCAGTTTTTATAAAGCCAAAGACTATCTCATGGCTTCAAAACTGCTCGAGAAAGCAACAATAAAGTCCCCACGCAACTGGCGTGCGCACTACTATCTAGCCAATGCACAAATGGCGCTTGGCCGTTTCAACACTGCCACATATCATTACGAACTGGCTCGCGATCTTACAACAAATAGAAATATTCAAAGAAGCGCAGGACAAGCCATCGTCCGCATGGAAAACTTGCGTATAAATTCGAACATAGCTTCAGTAAGCAGAGAACACAACCAGGCCAGTCCCTCCATAGATCACCAGGCAGAGCTGAATGATCATAAACATCGTATCCTGGCTGAAGCTGAAGCTCGAGCCAAAGGAATTGAAGCAGCGGCCGAACGCCAGATCAAAGCCGAGAAGGAAAACTCCAACTGGAGAGCGCTTACACCAAACGGCGAAATGGTGATGTCGATTCCCTGGCAGCGCGAACAAGATATTCGTCAAGAAGCTGCGGCGACGGCTGCTCAAATCAGACGCACAGCTCAAAGAAGCGCCGATAACGTCTACTAAGCCTTTTTGCAATTTACTGCTAAACTGTAAGCTCACAGTTTTGGAGATAAATCTGGATGAAAAGAGTTTCGCTTGCGCTGGCTGCCAGCTTATTGGTTATGAGCAGTTTGACTATTAGTTCCGGGTTCGATTCGGCTTTGGCTGAAGATAAGCCTGCAAGCGACGAAAAAACAACTTCAGCTCCAATTATTGCTCCAAGCTCCGAAGCCTGCCTAGAGCGCGTACGCACCATGGCTGAATCTTTTCCAAAAATGGCAGAAGCCGGTAAAGAAGCCGTTCGTACCATGATTCCAGATCCAGATGAATTTGCCAAAAAGCTTCCAACCATCGAAGATGTTTTGAAAAATAAAGACGCAATGAATTTGAAAAATTATGGTGGACTGTCTGAAGCTTTCTTATTCAAAGGTGACGAAGAAAAAGCTGAAAAACTGTTGAAGTCAGTTGCAGATGGCGCCAAAGAAATTCTTCCTGAAAACGACAATTTCCTGGCAGCAGTCAAAGGCGATTTTGGCCTTGCTTATTACCTGAATAACAAATACGACAAAGCAGAGACTTATCTCGGCGATGCAGTTGCTCAGCTGGAAAAGCACTACCAGCCTCAACTGGCTAATAATCTAGTAGCCTCATATTTGTGTATGACTATAATAAAAGACAAACAAGGTAAGACCGAAGAAGCCAAAGGATTTGCCAAAAAGTTGGTTGTGCTGGCGCTCAAACTGAAACAGGAACAACCATTGCCAGTTCCAGCAGAAAAAGAAACTGCCAAAGAAAATCCAGAGAAAAAGACTCAGTAAGGCTCTATAAGTCCTGATTCTTTAGAAATTAAAACCAACGAAACGGTTTAATTGCATTGGATATTGCAGCATCACGCGATTTGATGCTGTCACGGAGCGCTTGAGCCTGATTCATCAAGGCGAATCCTATACTGCCACCGGTTCTGGTGGCAGCATGAAGCGTGGCTGCAAGTTCGTTCAACTCGTTAATCTGAAGGCGCGTGCCAATCTCGCTAAGAGATTTATACAAAGGCGTATTGTGCTCGCGCACCGCCTCTAATGCCACAGACAATTCTTTGCACAAAAGCGGACATGCGCCCGCATTGTGCATCACAATCTCGTTTATAGCGTGTAACCATGGCGTTCCAGCCTGCAAGTACATGATCAGCAAATCAAGAAACTTTGGCAATTCATCTCTTACTCTAGCGCCTTGCATTTTGTTTTTGATCTGATCGCCTATACTTACTTCTTGTGCAGCTGGTGAGCCTATTTGCGTTTTTTTCAATAAAGGGCTGTCCGATTGATGAGCTTGAGCGAATCGCCAGGATTCCATCGATCTGTTGGTCTGACTCAAACGTGCTTTATAAAGCTGAACAAGTGAGTTATGTTCCTGACTAGAAGTTACAAATTCGCGCTCAAAAATGTCGATAAGCATAGACAGCACCTTGTCTACGACTTCTAACTGCCCTTGCTCCCAGGCGATATCCAGTCTGGCTCGCAAATCAGTAAATCCAAGCCAGTTTCTGTCCGGATCGAGTTCTTTGTACGCAGGCATTACAATCTGATTCAATCTAACCACCTCAGCGCGATTAAGTTCGAAAACTCTTATGCCAAGCATGGCTGTATAAACCTGGACCACTTCAGGATGATTGTCTGGATAATAAAGTTGTCTTATTTCCAGCGCCTGCTCCAGATAAGGAAATGCGCGTGCGTATTCGCCAATGTAACTGCATCCAAGACCTGCAAGATAAGCCGAAAGACTAAGCTGAGTCGATTGCGGACCCCAGTACTCCTCATCACACGCTACCGCCTCAGAAGCACATTTAGCGACCTTTTGATAATCGCGCTTGCTGTTATTTACGAGAGCCAACCCGCGTAAAGCCTCGCCCTGCATTGAAATATCGCCTTCGGAACGTGCAAGTTTTAAGGCTTCCACATACGATTTTCCCGCCATCCCCGACAGATTACGGGCTAAGGCGAATTCGGCTTCGCGGATGAATTTCTCAGAGGTCACGGTTGGTCCTTTTTCCTTGAATATCATTTTACCCAGGAACCAAAAGCATTAGTATGCGTCCACTCTGGCGACAATATTTACCAAAGATAGAAAAAGGATGCTTAATATGGACGAAAAAGATAAATTGGCGTCATCTGGAGGCGGACGTAAAGCCGGCGTAGACGATCAAACCAAAGACAAATACAAGAGCGAATCGGTGCACGAAGGTGCAAAACAAACTAACGATCGCGGTACTCAAAACCTTGGAGACTCAGAAGACCAGGGCTATGAAGAAAATTTCTCAGACGACAAAGAAGATAAAGCTGGTTCGCCAGAATCGGGAATGGGCGGAAGCTAGATTTCTATTTGAAAGCTAAGCTTGCGTTCAATCAATGAAAAAGAAATGCTCTTTGATACTTTTGGCACAGGCAACGATACAGACATCTTCTGGGATGATCAAATTCTAGCTAAAATCCCACAAAAAATAGAAGGTGCCTTTTTCAGAGCTATTCTGCAAAAAGGAAAATTGCGCCCTTTATCTAACGATGAAATGAGAAAAAGGGATCGACTTTCCTTTTTATGAAATCAGCATCAAAAAGAGACTGTCGATTATGGTGAGAAAAGCGCCCACATTTAGGTATAAAGCTGATTAAATTTCGCTACGCGCGAATCAGAATTCAGCAAGTTTAAATCCTGGCTCTGAGTTGCTTATGGTCATTAGGTCTGGCAACACATAGGTCTGCATGTCCAGTTCTCTTGAAAGCTCGATATAACGGTCTAAAAACTCCGTTTTGCTTCTGAAAGTCTGTTTTTCAATATCAAAAAAGCCAATGAATCGTCCTTGAAAAAAGCCTGCCCAGGCTGCTCCAATCTCTGATTGGAAATAGACAAGTCCGGTTCTGGAAGTGCCAAATTTAAACCAATCGAGTATGGTTTTTACGTACCCATCGTCTTTCTTGTCGAGATGCCAGGAATCAAATTCTCCAAAAAATGGAGCACTCATAGCGAGCAAGATTTCGCGTTGCAAGTGAAAAACTTGTACAACAGCATCTTCGACAACAAGATTTTCTAGAATATTTGCGATACTTCCCTCTGTACCGCGGTCGAAATTGTCGCTGGCCGATCTGTATTCAGCTCCTGTACATCTTCCACCCATCATAATCAGATAACCTCGCGCCAACAGTTGCTTTGAAGAAAACTTCACGCATCCGTTGAAATTCGGCTCGCTAATTTGACTTATGAATCGACGAACATTCGTTTCTTCAAAATCTATTTGAGCGTATCCTGTGCCAAAGCTCATAGGCAAACTGTCGGATCTTCGTTTGTACGAAAAGCGAGATTTATCAATGTTCTCGCTATGAAATCTGCGCAAAATAGGTTTGCCGTCGACATAATTTACTTGATCGTATCTACTTAAAATAAATATCGGTGTGCCTGAATTGGTGAATTCTTTGAATATTACAACGAGCAAGATGTTTATCTGAAAGACCTTATTTGTTTTGAGTACTGCTTCAACATCGGTATTTCTAATTTTCACTCTGTATCCATCAATAACTGGAGCCAGGGTTCTTACAACCATTCTCTGTCCGTATTTCAAATTGGGGCTTTTCTTGTGGCTATCGTCGTCTTCGCCTTCGGAAAAATAACCAATAGCAGTTTTGCGCGGAGGGCGTCCTGACCCGCCGCGATCTACTTCTGGCTGAAGCTTTGGCTTGTTCGATTTGGATGAATCATCATCGCTCATTCAAACACTATAGAAGAAAAGAGCAGCAAAATAAATTGCTGCTCTTGTGTTCCAAATTTGTTGAATTTGTCCTTAACTGGCCTTTTTCAAGCGTGAGCCAGACTTGGCGCGTTTTGAAGTCTTACTTGCCGAGGCTTTTTTGGCTTGAGGCTTTTTGGCTTGCACTGCCTTTTTGGAAGGTGCTTTTTTAGCCGGTGCCTTTTTAGCTGGTGCTTTTTTAGCCGATGCTTTTTTAGCTGCTGCTTTTTTGGCGGGCGCCTTCTTAGCTACGACTTTGGCTTTTTTAGCCGATTTAGGCAGTGGCTTCTTCGCTTTAGAATTTGAATCTTCGTTCATCAAACGAGTTTTTTCTTTGGCGATTTTCTGTCCAAGCTCGTCCATATCTGCGCCACTTCTCTCGATAATCTGAAAGATTCCATTTTCTTCTTCTTTGACGTGGTGCTTAACTATTTCAGAGAGCACTTTCACTTTAGACTTGAGATTTGGCTCCGAGCCGTTTGCTTGAGCCAGTTCTTCAAGAACCAGCTTCACTACATGGTGCTCTTCGTTGGCTTCGCCATTCTTTTCCTTGTCTTCTTTTGCAAGAATTGGATAAAGAAGCTTTTCTTCTACGCGTGTGTGGACGTCTAGTTCTTTGATGATTTGTTGAATCAGTTGATATTTTTGATTGGTGGTCCGGCTCGACTCGAAGTCTTTAAATAACTCTTCGACTTTGCGATGGTCCTGTTTGAGCAGCCAGATAGCAATGCCAGGTTTTTCGCCGGTGAAAATTTCTTTGATAGCTTCTACCAGATTGAGTTTAGGCTCTTCTGGCTTGTCTTGCTTTTCGGCGTTCTCTGTATGTTCTTCGCTTTTGTCGTTCTTTTCGTCTTCTAAATCGACTGATTTATCTTTATTTTCTTCCATAAAACAACCTCCTAAGTCGCCAATCTAACAAGCCAATCTAACTTGATGGATTGACTTTCTTGCCGTTGCTGTCCACGTGTCTTTTACGCTTGCCGTATTCGTCCGTCTTGGACAAAGACTCGTCGTTGCTCGGGTTATCGCTGGTATTACCGGCGGGACTATAATTTGCAATTATCTCTTTTGCAGTTTCGACTCTTTCGTCTTCGCTGCTTTCTTTTTCTTTATTACTCATCACTGACCAACTCCGTATGGAAGCCTATATAAGATTGCATAGCACGAGAAGCCTTGAATTCATAAAATATTTTGACTAAAATCCATCACGCCAAAGCGCCAGGGAGTAAGCGATTCAGCGCCAAAGTCCGTAAAATCACTACATTTATTTGATCAGCATTGTTTTTCAAATTTGGCTTGATGAGCGAGAATAGTATTTGCATCCAAGAGCGCCATATGGACACAAGAAAAGAATCGCTACCAGCTGAAATAGATTTGATTCATCGCCAGCTTTTGCACGAACAAAAGCGCTACCAGGAGCTGTTTGATTCAGCGCCAGATGGCTATATTTTGACCAATGCCACAGGCGACATTACCAGGTGCAACGAAGCCGCAGCATCTATGCTTGATGCTCCTCGCGATCATTTAGTTGGGGAGTCGTTGATTTCATTTATAGCTCTTGAAGATCGGCTTATCATCAAGGAAAGTATAGATGCTTGTATCAAGGGCGAAGGAACGCAGCGTTTCGAAGTACAATTTCAAACGGGGAAGGAAGCGCGTCTCCATGCTTTTGTCACCCTTAACTGTCCAGGTCTTTCTGATACTGACACAAACGAGCTTCACTGGCGCATTCAAGATATCAGCATTCGCATCACAGCCGAAGAAAAACATTCGCAGTTAAAGGCGCTGGTTGAGCTATCAAGCGATGCCGTTGTGGAAACGACTGCAAATGGAGTGATTTCGGGCTGGAATGAAGGTGCCGAATTTTTGTTCGGATTCAATCAAGACGAGATGATAGGTAAATCGCTTTTGACCCTGGTTCAAGTTGAGGTTAAAAACGAGCTGTTCGACTTCTTCAACAAGCGCAAAAGAAACGAGTTAGAACTCGATTTTCCGGTTGTGACCAAAGATTTCATAAACAAACACGTCAAAATGAAAGTCACGTCGGTCAAGGATAGGAAAGGAAAAATTTCTAACTGTTCCGCTTTTTTTCGCGACATCACAGCCGAAATTCAGAACGAAAAGGACATGCGGGCTTATTTGACAAGGCTTGTAGACATTCAAGAAAAAGAGCGCGCGCGTATCGCCCAGGAGTTGCATGACGGCACCGGGCAGCATTTAGCAGCTGTTGGACTGGCCCTTGGCGCCATCATAAACAATTATGACCAAACTATTTCTATAGGAAAAAAACTCGAAAATCTCCAGGCAATGCTTACAGAGCTTGGTAAAGAAATACATAATGTTGCCTGGGAATTGCGCCCACCCTCTCTCGACAAGCATGGGTTAGTGCCCGCACTCAAGCACTACACGGAGATTTGGGCTAATAGAACTGGCATACATGTCGAGTTTTTGGCTACTGGAGTTGAATCTGTCCGGGCGTCATCGACAGTAGAAACTGCGCTATTTAGAATAGTTCAGGAGTCATTCACCAATATTGCCAAACACGCTAATGCCAGCAAAGTTAATGTCATTCTTCAACAACACAAAAATGAGATTCACTTGGTAGTAGAAGACAATGGGGAGGGATTTCATAATGAAAACGACCGGGAAAGCTCTGGACAAAGCATGGGTTTATCCGGTATGAAAGAGAGGGCCAATCTGGCGGGAGGTAACTTCCAAATAGAGTCCAGTCATGGCCACGGCACTGCGATATTCGTTCGCGTACCCTTTGAGAAAAGAGATTGAAAAAATGATCAAAGTATTTTTAGCTGATGACCACGAAGTTTTGAGAGACGGATTAAAAGCTCTCATTCAAAACACCGAAAATTTGGAAGTTATTGGCGAAGCTGCCGATGGTAACACCACCGTTCAAATGGTAGAGCAACTGCGACCCGATGTTGTTGTCATGGATATTTCAATGCCAGGCTGCAACGGGTTTGGTGCTTTTGAACAAATCAAAAAATCTACGCCTGAAACTAAAGTTGTATTTCTTACTGCGCATGAAGATCCTTCTTTCGTCCATCAATTCGTCAAAGCAGGTGCAGCGGGTTATATTCTCAAACGCTCAGCATCGCAAGAATTGATTAAGGCCCTATTCGCCATTCAAGATTCGGTCTATATTGACCCAGCCATCACAGGTCAGCTTCTGGTGCAAATGCGCAGCGACCTTGATACAGGCAGCGAACCATCTGTCAAACTGAGTGCACGCGAGCGCAAAGTGCTCGAGATGGTGGCTCAAGGTTTCAGCAACAAAGAAATTGCAAATACTCTATCGTTGAGTGTGCGCACGGTTGAAACTTATAAAGCCAGATCAATGACCAAGCTTGGTTTTACAAGTCGCTCGGAAATTGTACGTTATGCCCTCAAACAAGGCTGGTTAGCGCAAGAGCCAAGCCTGGTCTAAATCCAATCCAATCAAAATCTAGGCAGTATATTCGGCTTGATAAATTCCGATTCTGTCTGCAATTGCATAGATAAAATCCATTGCGACATCATAAGCAGTGCCATTGGCTGAGATTGCAAGTCCGTTGCCACAAATGGTTTTGTCCTTGTGCATGTCGTCGAAGACTGGCATTCTTCCTATTTGAGATTTGCAAACGACGCTGGCTCCAGAACCGGATGCGCCAACAACGCGGTGGTGCATAAATGCATCACCGATAAAATCTATTGCTAGCGAGTCATTCGCCAGTTTAAGCGCAGCGCCATCTCCGGCTGGAATGAAAATTGCATCGAAATCTTGAGGACGAACAAGAGAGATAGTTCGATCTGCTCGCAAAACCTCTCCTTCTTCGCTTTTTATGAGTCCGGCGTTCGAAGATACAATAATTGGCTTTGCACCGTTTTCTATAAGTAAATCAAGGATGATATCTAAATCTTTAGTTGAATAACCATCAGCAAGCAAGATAGCTACTCTAGGCGAACTTTGTCTAAACAAAACCGAATTTATAGAATCTGGCACGAATTCAATCTCCTTTTTGGAGCACAACAATTATTTTGGCAATACTGAAATAGTAGGCTCAAAAAGATTTAAACTCTGTCAGGAGCGAACGTCTGATTTTGTCCGCGCAAATACCGACCCTTGTAAACAGGCACCGATTCGGTTTTTCAATACTTTAGGCTTGAAAAATTTATTCGATTACTTCTCGATTTGTTTCATTACTTCCAAGGCGAGGATTAGACGAACCTTTTGCATCAGGAGCTACGATATCGCCAGTGCGACCCATATTCATTTTCTGTCCTGCAAATTGATTGTCTTGATGACTGTTGTTTATGTAAATGGCTCCGACAATGACCAGAGCTGAAACAAACAAAATAATGGTGGTTACCTGGTTTCTCATACAAAACACCTGCTAATAATACGTTTTAGGCTGCGTATAAAGACATAGCCCATAAAATTGTTTGTGGTGCCACTACAAAATGAAGTCGATGACCAAGATTAAGACTCAGACTAAGTGTTCACAGTACAGTCTCTTCCCCAGCGCGCCTTATAATCGATTTTGAATTTTTCAATTGCTTCTTTTGGCAACGCCAGACAGTCTTTTACATCAATCAGATTAAGAAACGGCATAGTGGTAATTTGAGCAAGGTCGTCACCAGTGATATTTGTTTTGCTCAAGTTCAAGACATTAAGCTGTTTTATCTTAGAGAGATAAACAACACCTTTGCCGCTAATATTCTGATTCTCAGTTAGATGAAACACTATGAGCGATTTTGATCGCTCTAGATTCTTCAAACCTTCTAATTCGACTTCGCACTTGAACAATGAAATTGTATTCAATTCTTTGAGTTCGCTCAAAGCTCTCAATTGCTCGCTTCCAAGCACTGAGCGCATGATATTGACCTGCACGATTTTTTTCTTGGCTAACGATCGTATAGACTCTGGATCAATCCATTTTATGTCGGCAAAATCCATGCGCTGCAGCTTAGGAAACCCCATCAATAGCGAACCGAGGTCACCCTGAACTCTGAACTTACCAAGTTCCAGCGTTTGCAGATTCCTGCTTTTTCCAATTGCCTTTATGCAATCGATGGTCAGACTTTTTCCTCTAAAACTCAGATGAGTACATCTGTCTAAATGTTTGATACTGGCGATACCTTGATTGGTAATTTGGTCTGAATGCAGTTCAAGAGCATTGAATTTTCTAGCATCAGAAATATATGCAAGTCCTTTGTCAGTCAGAAAATCGGAGTAAAGGCTCAAATTAGAGAGGTCTTTCATTTGAGCTATGTATTTCATATTTTCATCAGTTAGCTCGACCTGCTGCATTCGTAGCTGTCTGAGTCCCGAATCAACGATATACTTCAGTCCGCTGCCATTCACTTGCGAGCCATCAAAACTGAGTTTGTAAAACTTCTGGCCTTTTAGTAATTTGATATCAGCGTCTGTAACAGACGGAACGGCGCGCTTTGCCAAATTGCCAAACTTTGAGTCAGGTACAAATAGATTGCTTCGATTGCTTTTCTCATCGAAGAATTCATCTGCAGCTAGATTCAACCCTGTTTTCTCGCTCACTCTGCTTTCAGGCAACACTTTTCTAGTTTGAATATCTCTATTTATGAATGTGGCAGATAGTAGAACCATAACTAGAACAAAACTAATAGAACCTGCTAATAGTATTTTCTTGCCTGCCGATTTTTCTTGCTCAATAGAACTTGAATCATCCGGACTCTGTTTTTCTGCAACCGGATTCAATACCTCATCTTGAATTTTTTCAAGCTGTTTTAAGATTTCAGTGAAACTGAGAGGTCTTTGCGCAGACTCTTTATTCAAACATTGTGCGAGAAGCTCGCTCAAAGATTCAGGAAAATTGCCGACAGAAGATAATCTTGGCGCTTCCTTATTTTTGTGCTCTGAAAATGTTTCGACTACAGAATTAGTTTTGAATGGTGGCTCACCTGTCAAAATTTCAAAAAGCATGCAACCAAAACTGTAGATGTCACTTGCAGCTCCTGTTTCTTCGCCTTTAATTTGCTCAGGACTCATATAGAGCGGGCTTCCGACAATTACCCCTTTCTGCGTTATCTCACCACTTTGAGTCTCATCCTTGGCTACACCAAAATCTAATAGTTTCACAAAAACTTGGCTTGAATCTTTTAGAAGCAAAACATTTGCAGGTTTCAAATCGCGATGAATAACGCCATACTGGTGAGCATAGGCTAACGCGCCGGATACTTGAATAGCGATTTCAAGCGCGCGAGAAAGCTCTAGCGCCCCTTCATCTTTCAGTATATCGCCAAGATCTCTGCCTTCAAGATATTCCATCACCATATATGGTGAGCCATCTTCAGTCTGACCAAAATTGTCTATCCTGCAAATATGCGGATGATTTAGTTTCCCGGCAGACATTGCTTCGCGCTGGAGTCTTGCGGCTTTGGCTCCATCTGAATTTCGTTGCAAAACTTTGATTGCAAATGATTTTTTCAAAAGTGGGTCGAATACTTTATAAACTGTACCGACACCGCCAGCGCCAATCGTGGCAATAATTTCATAGCGCTCGGCGATTAATTCGGGCATCTAGGTCCCGCTTTCCTCTTGCTCTTCCATAATTTGACGAGTTTTGTTGAGCAGTATAGTCTGGCTATCTACCGAAAGATTTTGCGCCATGAATAAGTGCACGGCAAGACAATAAGATATCTCCAGATCTGTTTGCCCTACCAGCCGGTCGTTCAACACACGACAAAAGTAGGCTGCATTTTCAGACGGTGCAGCCGCTTCTGAGTTGATAGCGGTATTAAAATCAAAAGTCACTCCCGAATCGCTTGTAAGCTCGTTTACTTCGAACCTGTAAGCACATTTTGCCTGACACGGACCGCACGTAGGATAAGGTCCCTGGTCGCGCTCGCTCATTTTCAAAAATGAATTGCGCCAGGCTTGAATCTCGTACAAAGAAAGTTTGGGTGTTTTCTTGCCTGGATTAAAAGCCATTTTGAGCAATTTGAGCCAGCGTTTTTCGAGCTTGCGAACTTCTTCGTGTGGCCAGAAATTATCTTCGCCCTTGCGCTGCAAATAGCGATGAGTAGCTATTACAAGGGCTCTCCAGGTCAATTCGGAGAGATCGCCCAGATTAGAGCGTCCGCCCAATATGCGCTGCACTTCTCGAATAATTTGCGATCTAAAATGAACCAGCTGCATGTAATCTTTGCTGAAAGAGAGCATGAATCTATTGTATAAGTTGCGAAAACTCTTATGATTCGCCACAAGAAGAGTGTATTCATCGTCGATATAAACACTGTCACGTTTGCTTTGATTGAATTTTTTCATAGCGTTTTGAAGCTGTTCATCAGCATCTTCAAGACTCGAACCATTGGTCTCGCGCCGCAAGAAATTATGACCGAACTGACATCGCTCAAGATCAGACATACTTTCAGAAAGAATCACGGCTTTTCCAAGAGCGAGACTGGTAATTTCTTTCTTTTGAATATCGCTTAAGAAGCCCGCTCCCAGAACCGCGTTTAAATCTTCACTGCGAGTAAGGCGATGAATTATTTTGACACCGGTATTGCTCAAAATATCGCCATGCAAGGATGCCGGTATCTGCGATGAGAATACGACACCTTCGCCGTAAGAGCCAATTTCAGAAAGTATATTCTTGAAAAATGTGTTGATTTTGGCCTGAGAATCGAACAGTCTGTGGGCGTCGTCAATAAGCAAAAGATGTTTCAATTGCTGAGCACTACCGCGTTTTTTAGCAAAATGACAAAGACTCAAAACAATAGAACCAAGACAGAAGGCGCGCTCTGCCTCATCTGCGATTTCTTGCAATTCGATAATAACTGGCTCGCTAAAAAGAACATGCGGTGGAATTCTTGTTCCGGCAAGATAAATAAGCGAATTGGTGCCGGTCACAAGACTGCCGATAATAGATTCAAGCGCGCCCTGCACATCGGTGGCTACGCTATCAGAAAAGGTCATTTTGCGAGCAGTAGATTCGATAGATTCGTACAAATCCTGCATATTAGGATAAATATCGCCAAGTTCGTCTTTGATTGAATCGTACTCGCGCAGATTTTCATTCAAAGTCAAATCCCAGCCTTTCAATCTATATAGATCTACCAGTGCCTGTTTCAACACTTCGGGCATAGGAGTATACATATCGAAAGCGGCAGCAAATAAGGATACGAGCGCATCTATGTGAGCCTGGACTCTAACCCCTTCAGGAACTTCGAAAGGATTGATTTTCAAAGGTGAAGCACCTGGATTGCCCAGAGTATAAATGCGCCCACGATCTTTTAGGACCGGATTGTTCAAGACGAAATGTCTGTATTCAGACTTGACTGGTTCGATTACAAGAAAAGGAATTTTACTCTGGCTCAGTTGATTGATTAAGGCAAAACAAGTATTGGTCTTGCCACTACCTGTGACACCGCCAATCAAAGCGTGTCTTGTCAGTTTATTGAAATCGATATTAAAGGCAACTTGCCTTGTAAGAGCTGTTTTCTTTTTGGCTTGTGGCATCCATTTGTCCCAAATTCCCTGATTATTTATTCCCCAAAGCAGTCTAAACTCTGAGCTATCCAGAACTCAAAAGCTCGAAAGCCCCATAAAATGGGAGGGTTGCTTTTTAGTCCCAGATTAGATACCATGCATACCAACTAGTCGGTACGCTATAAACAATGAAAGCAAAATCTGAGTCCGCCGAAAAAACCAGACAAAATTTGTTGGCTGCAGCCACCAATGTCATTCGTACTAAAGGGTACACTGCAACCACCGTAGATGACTTGTGTTCTTATGCCGGCGTGACCAAAGGAGGTTTTTTCCATCATTTCAAAAGCAAAGAAGACCTCGCCATTCAAGCCACCGACTATTTTGCCAAAATGGCTCAAGGTCTCTTTACTGGTGCTGAATACAACAAGCTTCAAGATCCGCTCGAAAGATTGCTTGGTTACATAGATCTGCGCAAAAACATTTTGCAAGGCGAAATCTATGAATACACCTGTCTTTTAGGCACTCTAGTCCAGGAGACCTATAACACGAGCCCATCAATACGAGCTGCCTGTCGCAAACACATGGACGAGCACATAGACGAAATAACCAAACTTGTAAGCGAGGCAAAAGAAGCTCACTGTCCCGATGCAAGCTTCAGTGCAAAAAGCGTCGCAGCATTCACTCAATCTGTTTTGCAAGGATCATTCATTCTGGCAAAAGCTCAGGATTCGCCGCTTGTTGCATGCGAATCGGTAGAACATCTAAAAAATTATATCAACAGTTTATTTATTAAATGACAACACTCAAAAAGGAGAACGAAATGGTAGACGCAATTCCTCAAGGATTCAGCACAATCACACCTCACATCATCATCAAAAATGCCACCAAAGCTATTGAATTTTACAAAAAAGCTTTTGGTGCCGAAGTTGTGAGCGTCATGAATACACCTGATGGCCGCATTATGCACGCAGACATAAAAATTGGAAATTCGCACCTGTTCTTGTGCGATGAATTTCCAGAATCTGGATGCGGTGGCGCAAGCCCACAAACACTCGGTCAGGCTCACGCTGTCATTCATTTATACGTACAGGATTGTGACCAAGCTTTCGAGAAAGCTATTTCTGCAGGGGCTAAAGAAACCATGAAGCCATGGGATTCTTTCTGGGGCGACCGTTACGCAAAAGTGGAAGATCCATTTGGTCAACCATGGAGTATCGCTACTCACGTAAAAGATTTGACCGAAAAAGAAATTCAAGAAGGTGCCAAAGCATGTATGCAACAAGCAGCTGCTGCTGGCGCTAAATAAATCCTATTCAAAATCAATAAACGAAAGCCCGCTAGAAATATAGCGGGCTTTGCTTTTTATTCTTGCGCAAACTCGTCTTTGTTGTCTTGAGATTCGTTAGTAACTTCGAAATTGCGATTTCTTGTGCGACGATCGCGACTTCTAGCTGCACGAATCTTTCGACGCAAATGTTTGACCTCTTCCAAAATCTGCTCTGCTGCTTCGATTTGCCCGTTCATCAGAAATGAGTTTGCTATCCATTCCAGTTCCCTTATTATTTCTGGATTGGGTAATTGCTTCTTTTTCATTGCACTTACCTTTTCATTCCCTGATTAATTCCTAGCAAAAAACAAAAAATCAGAGCGATTTTAAAAAGGCAAGCAGGGCATCATGGTCTTCTTTAGAGAGCTTACGCCATTCATCACGCACTGATTCGGACTGTCCGCCGTGCATGTCAATTGCCTGGTCTATATTTTTAGCTCTGCCATCATGCATAAAATATCGCCTGCGAGAAAGCCCCCACAGTGGAGCGGACCTCCACTCTCCACCTCGCGCACCTTCTTGAGGCATTCCATCAGCTAAATCAGGACCCATTTGGTGAACGAGAAAATCAGAATAAGGATGAAAGACCTTGTTTGACAACGCTTCACACTCTATATATCTGATCTTCGGAAGTGGACTTTCTGGATCTGGCAGTTTCACTTTGGACACTGTTTTTGCATCTGGTAAGTGACAGACGTCGCAACGCAATTGATGGAAAATTTCATCTCCTCGCTTCACTTGTGGGGTGATTGGACCGCGCGGAGGTGGTGCCAGTGTTGACTGGAAATATGTAAGAGCAAGCAATATCTTACCGTTATCGTTAGGTGTAGGCGGTAAAACACGCTGTGCTTTGAACGGCAATTGTCCCAGATATGTTGGAGTGTTTTCGGTATGTTGAAGATAACTTGTAATCCCCATTTCAATGTTCATGGCTTGAGCACTGAAGCTGAGCAAGCTTATTTGTTGACATTTCCATCCAAAGCGTGCGGCGCGTGGTAGTTCGTTAAATCGATCTATAGCCGAGATTGGGCGACCAGCCAGTTCTGGATGCTCTTGCACTTCATTCAAAGCATTATTGATGATGTCACCATCGGCGATATTATCAATTAAACCCGCACCCCAGATGATTTGAGCATGGCGATTTGATTGCAATTCTGCATCAATAGGAATTTGTTCGAAATCGATCTGGACATCGCTTGGATAAAGCTTCGGAAATTCGGTGGTGACCGAACGTCTTTGCAATGATGGTCCCCCTTGGGTCAGGAAGAAATCGACATCACGTTTTCCAAGAGTAGCGATAACTTCTTTGAGTGGCTTTTTAGCAACTTCGGAAGTCGGCACGCGACGGGCGAAATTCATGATACTGGTACTCGAAAGGTCTCGCCCTTCGCCGCCAATTTCATCTGGATCTCCATGACAAGCAGCGCAACTTCTCTCGTTAAACAGAGGTCCCAGTCCTTCTTGAGGAGTAAATTTCTTCTCAAAAAATGCTTTGGACAAAAAGAATTTTCTGTTCTGCTCTGGTGTCAGACCAATGATCGGTCCCCCGAAATCACCTTCATCTGCTGGTCTGGTTGCATTGTTTAGAAGCCAGACCACTGCATAGGCAGCGAATCCGACAACTAAACAATAGACAACGAATCGATACTTAAAAAATGTGTAGAACGACATTTTCTAGTGCGATTGTGGTGGGGGTGGAGGCACTGGAGGAACCCGAGGCGACGGTACCGGGGGCAAACCAGGAGGCGCTGGTGGTATTTCAACTGGAGGAAATGGTGGCACTATAAGCAGCGGCGACGTAATCTGGAATCGCACTGCTTCATTTCGACAAGCTTGTTGACTTTTGTCTAGATCATGATCAGCAAGAGAACAGTCAAGCATATTTCCTTCTTGATCTGGATTTCTTACGTCAGCACCACTCTGGTTGCGAACATTGTTTTGACCCATGACAGACCAGACTATCACTAATCTGTTATCTACTGGATCAGGCTCCGCATAGATGTTCAAGGATTGATATTGCAACTGGTCCTCGAGCAGTGAGCTTATACCTGTGACCTGAGAGAAGTTATTCTTACTTGCAGGGTCCATAAGACGAGCCCAATTGTTGAATCCACCTACAGCGTCAATGTTTTGCACAGTGACTGGTTTGATTGGCACAGGAACCTCATCTCCAATACTGAGCAAAATCACGCCGCCGCCTTCACCTTTAGAAGCATCACCCTGAGTAGTCAGTTTGAAGTTTCTAGATTGACTGGTCGGTATAACACTTTCCGGACAATTGGACATCGCAACGCCGCTCAAATTCTTGACGAAGAAAGGCGAACCTAGCCAATCTTCATCACCTCCGGCCTTTTTGTTTTGTCCGGTGGCAGCGGGTCCAGTGCCTACTATCTCAGAAACGGTAGCAGCACGACCTGGAGGGAAGAAATCGTTATTTCCAGCTATGTGATAATACAACGGTTCAATTTTGTCGACACCTAAAGCGGTGACTGCAAGCAGATTATTGATTATCGCAAGTCCAAGATTAATAGCGCGAACACCAGACGAATAGGCAATCAATCCACGATTATATTTTCTCGTCGGTTCTTGCATCTCTGCTACTTTTGCTCTGCGCTTGTTCTCCCAATCGTTCCATGTCTGCTGAAGCGATTGATATTCAGCCATATTGCCAGCGTTAATAGCATCTTGCATCTGGTCCGAAATTTCATTCTGTTTGTCTACGATCGCGTCAATTTCAGCAACAATTTTGGCGATGATATCAGCTTGCTCTTTAGCCACCTGACCGCCAGCAACAGCGGTATCGCGTCCAAGCTGCATCATTTTAATCAGGTCTTCTCTGAAATCGAGCAATTCAGAAATTGGATTACCATCGGTTGTTGTTGGTCTATCATCTTTACCTTTGCCATGCGCCATCGTATGAGGCGGCGCCCATGCTAGCTGCTGAGGAACAGTTGCTTGCATTCTAAAGACCATGGCCTGGTCCAAGTAGATGTTACGAGTGCCATCGTTGAAATTGTTCAAGGAACGCGGATCGTTTCCTGCGGTCATGGCCTGGTCACTATTGGGCACCAGAGCAAAAATTCCTCCAAAAACATTACAAGCCGGGTTCGTATTTTCAGCCGCATATGCTTTTTGCATCAGGTCGAAATTATAGGAAATGACCTGATCTTTAATCAGTTCGTTTCCACGCAATTTTGTGTGCATCGCGTTATAAACTGCATCCACGTTGGGTCGCAGACTTTCGTTTCGCAGCCAATCATAAACGAAGAAGGCCAGTGCCACACTGGGATTGTCGGCTTTACGTCCTGCGACATCCGAGCGAGCAATTGAGCCACTGCCTGGAAATGGTCCTTTTTTAGAAGTAAAATAATGACCGTTTCCTTTCCATCCACTCGTACCGGGCGAAGAGCTCGAACCAGCATCAGCTGGAAGCATGGATGAATTCATCAAGCTCAATATGGTATCGAATTTGACACCATTGTCCTGAGCTGGAACACCTTGAGGAAACTCGAGTCGGAATATACCTGCAGTCGGTGTAATTCTTCTGTTGCCAGCACACGCGCAAGCAATCTCTTTTTTGATTTCGGTTGGCTTAGAAGTAACATTCTTCCCATCCCCGCCGGCAATAGCGCGCACCTTCTCTTTGACTGTCACGCGCACGGTGGTAGGGAATACTATCGGAGCGCCAGTCGTAATAGATTCAGTACTTGCAGGCGTAAAACTTGCCCTGTCAATCAAAGCTACGGTTTCACCTACTTGCGAAAATACAAATTTAGTGTCGCTTCCGCTGACCGGAACTGGAATATTGGAACGATAAAAAGTCTGCTGTCCCATACCTTGATTCACTGTTGCAGCGTTAGTGGTGAGATTGACTTCTGCACGAGACAAAGGACTCGGAACGGGAATATTTGTAACGCCAGCACTATTTGTACGACCTACCTCGATAGTGATATCTGCTGCGGTAACTGGTTCTACGCTTGCGGGTCTCAAACCACTAGAGTTGTATGCGTCTGCGGCAACTTGCGCAAGATTGACAGTCCTTGTGACCCCGCTAGCGTCTTCATATTTAATGATGCCATTGGCATTGGCCGAACACAGGAGATTGTTCAGACGTCTTGTCGCATTTCCAAGTAGTTTGGAATCGTCTTTTACCAGAAATTCCATTGTTGTGTTGTTCAGTCTGCGAGCAATAATGAGATCAAGCCGGCAACGTGCCATCACAGTGTTGATACCGTAAACCGGGCGCCCGGCAAGACCAAGATTAGAATAGTCATCAACCACGCCTATTCTGCCAAGACCCGGGTCATCAATGGTAACTTTGCCGATTTCTTTAGCTACTGCTAGCACTGACGCGTCTACAGCCGTCTGCGCTTGCTTTTGATGCGAAGTCATCTGCATAAAGATTATGAAGATTAGCCCTGCAAGTAAGATGACACCCAGAAATACTGCTATGGGAATCACGAGACTTCCACGCTTAGACCTCTGCGACATGATAGCTGCCACGCTCTTACTCTTCATAAGTGCTAACCTCTGTGTATGTTGGCGGTAGGTCTTGTCGATAAGCGAATATTCACTGGACACAAACCTTAACCATGCTTAATAATATTTTATAACCCCTCATATTGTGAAGGACTAAATCCAACAATCTTATCTAAATAAGATTAATTGTCCCAAAGCTCCAATAGATATATTGGATATTCAAGGAGAAAAACGCAGGCAATGAATCAATCTTCGCTCAAAGCACTGGCAATCGTTCTCGCTTTTTCAACTATTAACCCCGCTGGGGCTTTGGCTCAAGACAAGCCCGCCAATCTTCAAGATTTAAAAAAATATGACTCAAAAACAGCGACTAAATATTGGAAATTAGGCAAAGACTTTGAGTTAAGAGGATTTACCGAACAAGCAATTCAAAATTATGCACAAGCTGGTTTGCGCACATTACAGGGCGGAAAATCCAATCCTCAAGCTGTGAGTCTGGCTGATTCGCTCATATCCAAATTCCAGAGCCTTGAAGCAAGTGCTTTTATGAAGGGTGATTCTCGCGTCGCAACAATGGCAAGCAAAGAAAAATTGAAAATGATCGAATTTGTAGATGGCAAAGAAAGTCAGCGCTACAAAGACTGCTTGAAGACGCAAGGTCTTTACGAACAAACAAAAAAACAATGAACGGTTTCGTATCCAATTTCAAACAGAATCCAATAAAGAGCTTGAATAAAGTCGCGCTGAGTTTATCTGCTGGCGCTTTTCTATCGCTTTGTCTCTTGAGTTATGGCTCAATCCTTTTTATATGGCAAACTAGCGATCCCGGATGCGTATGTTACAGTCAGAGAATTTACATGTCGCGCGGTCGCTTTGAAAACATGCGACAGCTGTTTGATACAGCATTTTTCATACTGGCTCCGATACTGAGTTTTTTATTTTTCAAACTAAGTGAAAAGCTTTCCTTACCCCTTCGCAAATCCTTTTTAATCGCGCTTTTAACTAGCACTATCGCCTTGCTTTCAGCTCGCGCAATCTTCAACGAAGACATTCCTCAAAACTACTATCAATTTATAATGGTCGGCAAAATAATGGCTTATCATTATGGCGAATTCGCTCGAATTTTCGTCCAGCCAATGTTTTCATGGGCATTTATAGGGTCCTTACTTGTTTTTGTTTTGACCTTCATCACATCGCTCTTATTGATGAGGAAAAGCTCGCCATGAAGCGCAACAGACAAGGACAACAAATTGCCGAATTCGGGCCGGCGCTCATGATTGCGATTCCATTACTTGCAATTATGCTTTCATGCTTAAGTTTCGGAGCCGGAGTAGGTGCACTTGCTTTAGGAGCTCAGCATGCAGCAAGAGAAGCCGCAGCAACCGGAACCTATACACTAGCCCAACAAAGAGTAAACGAAAATCTGACTACTTTGAGCGGCCCGCTCGGGCAATTTGGTGGGATTCAAAACGGTAAGCTTCTTCTTGTAGTTGAAGAATCACCTACAGGCGAAACTAATTTCACTGTTCATACAAGAGGTGGTTCTATCGATCCGGCTAACAAAGTATACCGGTACAAAGTACGAGGTGAATGTGAAATCAAACCATTATTCTGGTGGGTTAGTATTCCGACTGTCTATGAAGCAACAGGCATAGTCGAGCATCCTGAGGGACTGGGAGTATGATGTACACCAGAAAAAAGATTGGCTCAGTATCTGCTGAAATCATAATTTGCTTCATCGCTTTGATTCCGATTTTCTTTCTTATTTTTGATTTGATAATCGTTTATGCCGGATATCAAACCAATCAAACCTTTTCGCGAGACGCCGCTCGTGCAGCGTCGCTTCTCCTGCCTCCTAAACAAGGCAAGCAGACCGAGGGCCCACTTTTTTTGCGGGCATCTCAAATATGCGCAAATGGCAGAAACATGGTCAAAGGCTATTTGAGTGGACCTATCCTGGAAAACGTAGAAGTGATGAATTTCACTCCACCAGGCCCTTTTGGTGGCACATATAGTGGCACAGTCACGGTCCGCACCACTCTGCAGGTCAAAGTACCAGCTGCCATTCCCGGACTTATTCCAGAAATTGTAACCGTTAAAGGAGTAAGCACCTTTCCACTCACCGGAGTTGTGCAATCGACAGTGCAGGTGAACTAAATATTTCTGCAATCAGTCGCGACCAACTCCAAGTCCGTCTGCAACCCTGTTTATATAGTTAAACCAGGATGCAATCAAATTTATTTGTAATATAGCTTTGTCGTCGAATCCAACTTTGCGCAATGAAATGATGTCTTCGTTTGTGATTTGAGCAGGTTTAACAGTTAACTTCTCGACATACTCAAGCATTACCTTTTCTTCCGTGGTAATGTCAGCCGATCGAAAATCTTTCTTTATTGCATTTGCAAGTGACTCATCCAGAGTCACGCGGCGCAGGAACTCCGCATGCGAAGTCACTCAGTAAAAACAATCATTGAGCGCAGAGACAGTTGCCGCGATCATTTCGTGCTGTCGTCTCTTCAAGGGCAAATCGGGGCTCATCAGAGCGCCAAATGTGGAAAAGGCATGATTCAAAGCTTCTGGTATGAGACTATGAGAACTCACTATAGCGGCAGCCTGACCTTCTTTTTCAACAAGTTCAGCAACAGGAGTTGCATACTCTATGGGATATAACTGGCGCGATGCTTCCATCGCTTCGGCCACTTTTGGATCGTCTTGGGGTCCAACGGTTTTAATCCAGGTCATAAAAGCCTCAAATAAGTGTCTTCCAATTTTATATTTTTTCCTTGTTGACAGATTAGACTGACCGGTCTATTCTAGTAGAACAAAGAAATAAGCGCAGACAAAGAGCAAGGCTTGCTTTTGGTCATGCTCACTTTCTGCGTCTAATTGCCAGTTTGCTGGTTTGTGGGGAATTTTTATGTGGATAGTCAAACTGGCGCTCAAACGCCCGTATACGATTGCCGTGATGGCGATTCTCATTTTGCTTATGGGAATCACTTCTATTAAAAATACCGCTGTCGACATTTTTCCCGACATCAATATTCCGGTCATTAGCATTATCTGGACTTATAACGGACTGCCTGCCGAAGAATTCGAACGCCGCCTCACCATATATAGTGAATATTCTCTTTCTGCAAACGTAAAAGATGTCAGATCAATCGAGTCGCAAACTCTCGATGGAGTCGGAGTAATTAGACTTTATTTCCACCCCGGCGCCAATGTCGAATCGGCAATGGCTCAAGCAACAGCCGTATCACAAGCTATTTTGCGTCGCATGCCTCAAGGAGTCCAGCCACCAATTATTTTGCGTTACACCGCATCGAGCGTACCGATTATTCAACTTTCATTGTCCAGTCAAAATCTTTCTGAAGCACAACTTTACGACTATGGCATCTTTCGTATAAGACAGGCCCTGGCAGTAGTGCAGGGCACGACCCTGCCTGCTCCATTTGGTGGCAAAGTGCGCCAGATAATGATTGACATAGACCCCGTAGCGCTCCAATCCAAGGGGCTTTCGCCCCAGGACGTAAACAACGCTATCAATGCCCAGAATTTAGCTGCACCATCTGGAAAAGCCAAAGTTGGCAGCACAGATTATCGAGTTTTGATGAATAACACACCTGAAGTAGTGGAGGCAATAAATGATATACCTGTTAAAACAATCAATGGAAAAGTGGTTTTCGTCCACGATGTGGCGCATGTTCGCGATGGTTTTGCCGTCCAACAAAATATGGTGCATGCAGATGGTGCCCGTTCGGTCCTCGTCACCATACTCAAAAACGGTAATGTATCGACGATAGACATCGTCAATAAAATCAAGGAGCTGGTGCCCACTCTCCAGGCAGCAGCTCCTGCGGGAATGAAAATCAAAGAACTTTTTGACCAGAGTATTTTCGTCAAAGCAGCAGTCAATAACGTTATAGAAGAAGGACTGATAGCCTCATGTTTGACTGGGACAATGATCCTTTTGTTTCTTGGAAGCTGGCGAAGTACTACGATTGTGCTTGTATCTATTCCGTTATCTATTCTGACCTCAATAACAATATTGAGTGCCATGGGCATGTCGCTCAATATCATGACTCTTGGCGGACTTGCGCTTGCTATCGGAATACTCGTAGACGATGCTACTGTCGAAATAGAAAACATCCATCGCAATTTGCATATGGGCAAAGACCTGGAGACAGCCATTCTCAATGGTGCCGAACAAATTGCCGTACCTACATTCGTTGCGACCCTGGCAATTTGTATAGTATTTATTCCAGTGGTACTACTTGAAGGACCAGCTCGATACCTTTTCGTTCCATTCGCTCTGGCTGTCGTATTTGCTGTGGGTGCGTCTTATTTCTTGTCGCGAACACTAGTTCCTGTAATGGTCAAATATATGCTTGCCGCCGAATTGAATCAGACTAGAGTAGGCAAAAATCTGTTTCACAAAATTCACGACTGGTTTATATTCAGATTTGAAAAATTACGCTTGCTCTATGTGCACAATTTAGACCGTGCCTTGATTTCGCACAAAAGCACAATTGTACTTGGGTTGTTTGTTTTGTTGAGTGGATTTTTGATCCTGCCATTTGTAGGAAGAGATTTTTTCCCGGCAGTGGATGCCGGCCAATTTCGTCTTCATCTCAAAGCCCCAAGCGGAACCAGAATAGAAGAAACAGAAAATATATTTGCTCGGGTCGAAGACAAAATCAAAGAAATAATTCCAGAAGATGAAGTGGCTTTGATCATAGACAACATAGGTGTTCCGGCTGAAACTTTCAACCTCGCCTTTGGTGACAGTGCCACTATCGGAACAGCTGACGGAGAAATCCTTGTTTCGCTAAAGCATCACAAAAAGCATTCGACTTTTCACTATATGAAAAAAATGCGCGAAGAATTACCCAAATCTTTTCCCGATTGCACCTTTTATTTCCAGCCTTCAGACATAGTCAATCAAATATTGAGTTTTGGTCTGCCAGCACCAATTGATGTACGCATAACGGGATACAACAAAATAGAAAATCTAGAAACTGCTCGCCAGATAATGGATGATATGCAGAAAATCCGCGGAATAGCAGACGTACATTTGCATCAAGAAGTAGATGCACCACAATTAAAACTCGACGTGGACAGAACTCGTGCAGCTCAATACGGTCTTTCGCAGCGCGATGTGGCAAACGACGTACTGGTTTCGCTCAGCTCCAATACTGCTGTGACACCAAATTATTGGGTCGATCCCATGAGTGGCATTCAATATTTTTTAGCAGTGCAAACTCCCCAACATCTGGTAAGCACAATAAATAATATTTTGCAGACTCCGCTCAGCACCAAAACACCAGATGGAAAACCAGAATTGCTCGGCAACGTCGCAAGCATTAAACGCACAACCGGATATGGTGTCATAAACCATTTCAATATCCAGCCCGTCTTCGACATTTATGCAAGTGTGCAATCGCGCGACCTTGGCGGCGTTTCGCAAGACGTGCAGGCTGTGCTTGAAAAATACAAATCGAAAATGAAACCAGGCAATCAAATAATATTACGTGGCGTAGTCGAATCGATGGACAGTGCCTTTTTGAAACTGGGTATCGGCTTTGTGGCAGCAGTAGTCTTCGTTTACTTACTGATGGTCATAAACTTTCAAAGCTGGACCGACCCGCTAATCATTATATGTGCGCTTCCCGGAGCCGTCGCTGGAATTATCTGGATCTTGTTCTTGACCTCGACTACATTTAGCGTACCCTCACTGATGGGAGCAATTATGAGCGTGGGAGTGGCCACGGCAAACAGTATATTGATGGTTGTTTTTGCCAAAGAGCGCATGCAAGAAGGCAAAGACTCTCACCAGGCAGCGCTCGACGCTGCAAGCACAAGATTCAGACCGGTTTTGATGACCGCCCTTGCTATGGTGGTAGGCATGATTCCCATGTCTCTTGGACTTGGTGAGGGCGGAGAACAAAATGCTCCACTTGGAAGAGCCGTAATAGGCGGTCTTTCAATGGCAACTCTCTATACTCTCTTTTTTGTGCCGGCCATATTCAAAATAGTCCACAGGAGGGGGGTTGACAAATTAGACCGACCAGTCTATTCTGGGAATATCGAAGCGGGGTCCAAGCAATGAATTCGCCTTTAAAACTAACAAAACTTCTAAGCGTTTCAGGAATCACAATGAGTGTTCTCCTGCCCCTTGGAGTGATACCACGCATAATGCAAGCTCAAGAACTCGACACTAAAGAAAAGACTCTCGCTCAAAATCTGCCAAGCGTGACTGTGAGCAAGTCTCAGCTAAGTCCTGAGCAAAGGCAATTCAGCTTGCCAGGTAACATAGAAGCAATTTTAGAAACGCCAATTTATGCAAGATCAAATGGTTACGTGCGCTCGCGCCTGGTAGACATTGGCGATGAAGTAAGTGCCAATCAGCTTATTGCCGAAATCGAAACACCAGAAATCGACGAGAGCAATCGCGAAGCTAAAGCCGAAGTGCTTACAAGCCAGGCACTTAAAGCTCAGAACGAAGCACAGCAAGCCAAAGCTAGCGCCGATTTGCAACAAATGAAAGCACAGTTAGCGCAAATGAAAGCATCTCTTTCAGAAGCTCAGGCAAACGAAATGTTCGCAAAAACGACCTATTCGCGCTACAAACGCCTCGGCGACGAAGGTGCTGTTTCTTCGCTTGATGTTGACGAAAAAGAAACCAGATTCAAAACTGCTACTGCAACAAGACTCGCAGCCGAAGAGCGTATCAGTGCAACAATATCGCAAATAACTGCAGCAGAAGCCAATTTAAATGCACAAATGGCTAATGTCAGAGTAAGCGTTGCAAACATCGAAGCAGCACGTGCACGCGAGAGCCGATCACACGAAGAGCAATCTTTCCAAAAGGTTTTGAGCCCCTTTCAAGGCATAATTACCGAGCGTAATATCGAGCAAGGCGGACTTGTAACTTCGGGCAGTGATTCTTCAAGACAGCCTCTTTATCGCATTGCACGAGTGGATGTTGTCAAAGTTTTTGTCGACGTTCCACAGTTCGCTATAAACGGAATTAAGCAAGGAGTGCCCGTAAACGTGTCTGTTAAGGAATTTCCTTCACGTGTATTTCAAGGCAAAGTAGCAAGAACCTCTGTAGCACTCGATCCCGCTACTAGAACTTTGCGCACCGAAATACATATCGCAAATAATGATCGTGCGCTTGCTCCTGGAATGTATTCAGATGTCCAGTTTGCTGTGTCACGTGGCGAAAGACCGATATTAGTGCCGACAAGTGCAGTTTTATCAGGTTCTGAAGGTCCTCACGTTTTATTGGTTGACCGCTCAAAACGCATACACCATCAGTCTGTAAACCTGGGAGATGACCTGGGAAACGAAATTGAAATCACAAAAGGCTTGAAAGCAGGGGAATCTATCGTAGTTAATCCTCAAGATTCCTTGAAAACAGGCACTCTGGTAGCAACGTCCGAACTAAAGTAATTGACAAAACGAAATCTCTAATCCAGTCTATAATTAGGAAGATAAGAAAATGGAGCTCACAACAGAAACTATGGGCAGCAAAACAGCTACCAAACAAGACACACGAGTCGCACTGCTCGAAGTCGGCATGGACATAATGCTTGAGAAAGGTTATTCCAACACCGGGATTCAAGAGATTTTGAGCGCGCTCAATGTTCCCAAAGGCTCCTTCTATCATTATTTCGATAGCAAAGAAAACTATGCAGTCGAGATCATTCGTCACTTCGACGACTGCTATACAACCCAGCTCAATGGCACAATAGGCAATAAAGAATTGAGTCCACTCAAACGTTTGCGGACATATGCCAACGAAGCTCGCAACAAACTAAACGACCAAGCCTGTCGAAAAGGTTGTCTCATCGGCAATCTGAGCCAGGAAATGTCGGACCAGAGCGAAGTCTTGCGTAAAGAGCTTTCGATTGTTCTAGCCAAACGTCTCGACTTATTCGCCAAATGTATCGAAGAAGGACAAAAGGCAGGCGAAATCAAAACCAATCATTCAGCCGCCGAGTTAGCCGACTTATTCATGAGCGCATTGTCTGGAGCCGTAATGATGGCTAAGACTTTGAAGAAGATTGAGCCGCTCGATATTTTCATCAACATCATGATTGATGATCTGATTAAAGCCTAAAGATTTCCATTTTGAAAAGAAAAACACAAAGCAAATAGTCTTTGCTCGCCCTACCTGCACACTACTTACTGACCGACCGGTCTACTAACCGGATTATAAAAGGAGAAAACGCCATGAACTTGTTGAACGAACGCCAACAAAAATATTTGCGGGCTGGAAACTACAAGACCGCCCCGGGAGAACTTCGCAAACTCTCGCACTCACAAGACGTCTGCATCCGCTCGCGTGTGGCCGAAAACTCAAACACCCCTCTTGGAACGCTCTTTGAGTTATCGAACGACGAAAGCATCGAAGTCAGAGTCGCTCTAACCTATAACCACAATTTGCCGCTCATGTTGCAATCGGCATTGGCTAGCGACCACAACCCAGATGTTCGCTACGCCATGGCTGAAAATTTCAATCTACCTTGCGAAATTCTTGCAATTCTTGCAGAAGACGAAAATCCCTACGTTATGCAAAGGGCCAAATTATCCATAGCTATGTCTTGCGTGCGCAAAGCAACCGACAACCAAAATCACACCCCCGACATTTTGGCTGCCTAGGCTTTACCCGCTAGTCTCATAGTCACAGATAGGAGAGAATCTTAGTTAGCTAGGATTCTCCTGTGACTTTAATGAGCAAATTTGGGTTGAAACTAAAGGCAAAAATTTTCTGCGCAAATCTTCTTTGCTTTTTTTTCCTGTTTCAAAATTGTCCTTACGCCAGATCGAGCGAACAGAAAAAAGAGATTATTGATTTGAACAATCAAGCTGTTAATCTCTTGAATCGTGGCTTTCTCAAAGAAGCACACAATCTTCTCACAAAGGTTTTGGAGCAGGATCCGAATTATTTTCTGGCAAGAGGAAACATGTCTTGCATTTACATAAATTGGAGCGAAAAACAGTGGCAAAAAGGTGACTTTCAAAAAGCGCTTCGCTACGCAGAAATCGCTCAGTTTTATGCGCCCTTCTCTCAGACTGCATTCAATCAAGGAAATAAATGTATTAAAAAACTCAAGTTGAATCCCAATTCTATTGAAGACCGAATTGTTCTAGCTAATCTTGCAATTGCACGTAATGCTCCAAGAGAATTTTCAGCTGAGTTTAACGAAGCATGCTTATTACAATGCCAATGCCTTTATCCAGAAAATCCAGGATCAGAAGAGAATTATTACAAACAATGTGCTTTAGAACTCAAATCTATTATCGAAAAAAGACTAAGAACTAACCACTTTGAACGACCATTTCATTTTCTATGCAATCTTGAGGTCTATCAGAATGGCAAAATACTTCGGACAAATCCGCCAGGTTCATATGGCAGGCCTGACGAAAAGATCAAAAATACATTGCTTGATCATATTGTGGCTGACTGGAGCCTATATCGAAACGATAAGTGTAAGAATTTCGAATTGAAAATAATTCACAGCGAGCAATATGACGACGTAACCGTCACTCCCCAAACGGCGGCAGAAACTGATCTTACATGTTCGGAAAATGACGATGATGCAACTGATTCGAATAGTCTAGCTGATGCTGACGATAATACCGATCCAGGCAAAACAGTCGAAGAAAGAAGTATTCGCTTGAACAACGAAGGAGTGACACTACTTAATCAAAATAGGTACGCTGAAGCTTTTGAAGTATTCAAGGCGTGTTTAAGGCTTAATACTTCAAACGAACTTCACCGCTCGAATTATTCAATTGCATTAAATAATTATGGTCTGTCTATGCAAAAGAGACCTGAAATTGCGTTGCAACTCTTTGAAAAAGCACTATTCCTCGATATGGAAAATATCACAACTCAACATAATGCCGACGGTATCCTTAGAATGATGAACCTGAATCCAAAATCAATTTTCACCCGATTAGATTTGGGTAGTAAAGCTTTGGCGAGAAATGATCTGGAAGCAGCAGTGGTGGAATTTTTGATTGCATCAAGATTAACGCCTCCAAAACCAGCAGAGGAACCAGTTCTAAGCGATCCCTGGACAATGAACAATAAAGCGGTAGATTGTTTGAACCGCGATGATTTGGAGCAAGCAATCAACATCCTGAACAAAGCTTTCGCCAACAATTTGGACTATCCTCTAATAGCGCAAAATTTGCGCATAGCAATGACAAGAAAAGCACTACTGCTTTACCAGAAAGGCCAAAAAGAAGATGCACTGAAAGTGTATCGAAAAATGAGCGAACTCAAGCTCAGTGACGATTTTGCTTACAGAAAAATGATTTCGTTAAAAAAGGAATTAAATCAAAAATTTGAATCAGATAACTATAGCGAATATATGACGATAATCCAGAAGAGGATTAAAAAGTTCTGGCGCCCTGTAACTGCTGAAAAAAGCTACAGGGTAGTTCTGAGCTTTGATGTCTCTCCCAATGGCAAAGTGAGCAAGATCAAGGTTGAAAAACCTACAGTCGACACACAAAGCGTGCCAGCAATTGAAGCTATTAAAAACGCATCTCCATTTCCCGAATTATCGAAAAAAGTTTCTATACAATTTACTTTTGACTATAATGTCCATGACAATAGAAAAAAGATTTCAACCGAGCAAAAGCGCTCTGGGTTAACAATCAACTATAAGTGGAGCGTGGCAAAACAAAAGGAAGTTGATAAATATCAATCTTTGCTGGCTGAAAAACTATTGTCCGATCAAAATTCAGCTGAGCTAATTAACTTGCGATTAAGACTGGTTCGAGCGATGTTCGAAAATGGCCAGGACGAGTTGGCAGAATACTTATTAGAAGATGCTTGCGCTGCACATCCCCAAAATACCCTTCTTGAAGAGGAACTGAGAAAACATAAAAAACCCAGATAAAATGACGTACACTTGGCGAGTCTAATTATGACAAAAACAATTGAAATCGTAGTGTTCGACGGCTTTGACGACATGGACGTTTTTGGCGTGCTAGAAGCCTTACGCATCGCATCGTTTCAAGTTCAATTGAAATCTATTCGCGATCAAGATTTTGTTACCACCGCATCTGGTGTCAGGATAATTCCTGCGGGAACGATAAATCTCGAAGAGCCTCCAGATGTTTTGATAGTTCCTGGCGGGCAATGGCTAAGCACAGTGGCGGGAGCTTCAGTAGAAGCCAATCGCGGTGACATTTTAGAACTGGTTTGCAAATTCAACAAAATGAAAGATACTGTTATCGCGTCTGTTTGTACTGGCTCACTCATTCTTGGACGTGCGGGCTTACTGGACAACCGACCTGCAACTACTAATCAAAAGTTTTTCGATATTTTGAGCAGCATGAAAGCCATTGCCACCCATGCGCGCGTGGTTGACGATGGAGACATTGTCACTGCCGGCGGCATAACCGCAAGCCTCGATTTGGGACTATGGTTAGTTCAGCGATTTTGCGGGGCAGAAAAAGCTTTAGAGGTTTCAAAAGAACTCGAATTCGAAATGAGGGGACCAATTTGTTCTCGATAAAATCGGCGAAATTATCCATCGTTTCATTCTTGATGCTGCTTAGTATCGCGTTCACCGTTGATTCAGCTGATGCCACTCCTAAGACCGCCACAAATGCAAAAGCCCCCGCAGCAAAAGGCTTTCCCGTGTTCTGGCCTCCCCGCGAGGGTTATTACTATCCCAATTTGACTCTGTCAAATTACGACGGCAAGAAAGTTACTCTTTCAAATCTCAAAGGCAAAGTTCTTCTTATAGAACCTGTCGGAATGTCCTGTCCCGGGTGTCAGGCGTTTGCGGGGGCGGGCAAGAACGGAATTGGCGGATTGGGTGGAGTCGTGCCGCAAATTGGCATGCAATCGGTAGATGAGCTTATTAGTCAGCAAGGATTGTCGCCCCATGATCCAAGAATCGTGGTAGTGCAAGTTCTTTTTTATAACTTTTCTATGCAGGCACCATCGCTCAAAGACGCTCAACTCTGGGCTAAGCATTTTCATCTAGAAAATAAACCAAATCGACTGATACTGGTTGGCACAAACAACTTCATCAACAACGCGACTTATAACATGATTCCTGGATTTCAATTAGTCGATAAAGGCTTTGTACTGCGCTCTGACGCTACTGGTCACAACCCAAAACATGATATATGGACAGATCTTTTTCCGATGATCAAAAAGCTAATTTAATAACATTGAAAAATCATCCATGCTTTATCAAATTCGAGCGCTTCTAAATCAGCTTCTCTTATCCAAAAATAAATTCTTCCTACGTCTCCCCACATCCAGCCAGGATTTTCGTCAGAATCGATTTGCAAAAGCAATTTCCAGTCTTTGATTCCAGGTTGCAGTTCTTTTGCTTTCTCGGAACCATATCCAGTTCCATCACCACAATAAATTCCATTAGTCACAAGCTGACATTCTTCTTCCATTTCATTTTGAATAACAATGGGATTTCCAAACATTTGGTGCTCTAGAGCATCTTCTGAAATCTGATGAATCAAATTCATAATATCTTCAGTGTCTTCATCATCAGTTTCAACACCATACAAACTATTTTTTACGGTCCAGGCTTCGCTGAATGTTAAACTGCACGCAAAAGTTTCTTCCATAGTAATTGGAGGAATGCGTCTTTGAAGTGAATCAACTGGACCAGGATAATAGAATATGCGACTAGAACCTTTATCTTTTGGATCGAATCCCCAGGGACCATCTTCAATTACATAGAAAAAATAGAGCATACCTTTTGGAGGCAAATGCTTGTTCGCTTCGAATTTAGCTATATCGTTAAGATTGATTTGCGCTATAAAATCAAGATGATGCAATTCGTTGCTTTCACTGTTTTTCCAGACAGGCCACTCAAACGACTCGGGAACGTCTGCTACGACGCCTCCCATCCTTGAAGAACCCAGAGGCATGTCTTGAATATCGCATTGTTTAGTAGCAATGCTTATTGTAGGCAAAAGACTATCTAGCAAAAACTGCTTACATTGAAAAGAACTATTTTCGATTAAATCTACAGCTTGATCGTAGTTCACTCTTAAATAAACCTATTCGTCGATGTAGTTATCCCAGTACTCGGTGCGCTCTTTCCAATCGCAGCCATCGTTATTGCAAATAAGTGTGACGCGCGATGAGTGCGAGTCGATTTCCTGCACATTGAATCCATCGCGAACAGCATCGATAGTCTCAGCGTATTTTTCGAATTTTTGTACTGGCTTTTTGCACTTAGGGCAGATCATTTTTTTGTTGGCGACCGCCTCTTGTATTCTCGAAAGTGACATGATTACCTCAAATGCGCATGGTACTGGCAGGATCTTACTAGAATTGAGCCCGTCATGATCTCTTGGCTTCTTAAATGCAAATAGAAAGAAGCACCTTTCGATGCTTCTTTCCGGGGTCTCATCTGCATGAGATCTCTATGCTTACACCTCGGACAGTGTTAGCAATTATTGTTTGCCCTTCACGGACTCTTCGCCGCTGCGAGCAATATCTTTTGCGCCGTTGCCTTTCATGACTTGTTCGGCACGTTTAGCTTGTTCGCCATCTTCTGTGTGAACAGAAATCAAAATGTTTCCAGCGTTCAGTTTGCCTTCATATTGTTTGGCTTCGAATTCGGGCATACCCAAACCGATTAGTCCGCCTGTGACACCACCAGCGGATCCACCTATAGCAGAACCAGCTAATGCTGCCATGATAGGACCAGCTGCAATAAAAGGACCAGCGCCTGGAATGGCGAGAGCGCCGATACCAGCCATCCAACCCAGAGCACCACCGGCAATGGCTCCAGCTGCAGCACCAGTAGCGGTGCCTTCAGGAGCTTTGCTGTGTTTTTCGTAACCACTGTCTCTGACGCCTGTTTTGTCGGCCATCAAGACGGACATATCTGAATCTGTGAAACCGCTCATTCTAAGAGCATCAACGATATTACGAGCTTGAACTTCGTCTGTAGCAATGCACATTACTGCTTGTTTCATTTTTATTAGTACTCCTAGTACAAAAAAGAGGAAAACACGCATTCTTTCGCTCAGCCAACTCAGAGTGCGGTTTGTATGCTTCTTGTGTAGCACGGCATTTTTCAGGCAATGCCGAATTCAAATGTCAAGCAAAACAAGGCAAACAGGCTGTGAGACTCGTTTTGGCGCTGCGGCAATCACCTACAGAACAGTAGTGAATCAACGAGATAATTTACTCCTTTTCCATACGAGAGTTCACTGTAACTCGCTGCTGACTTTTGATCTCATAAAGCAAGTCTTCACAGTTGCTGGCCATCTCAAGGTTGCCGTTGTTTAAGTAAGCACATCTTAATTGCTCTAGAAGATCCAATTCAAACGTCCTTTTAAAGTAGGCTTCGTTCAAAGAAACCTTCAACGCAGCATCATTAGTCAGACGAATTCCCTCGTCCAATACGGAATAGTAAGTCGATACCAGTACATCTCCACCTAACCCACCACCAACTTCGCCTGATTGACCGTAACGTGGGTCAACCGGAACACTTGGGATAACCTTGATCTCGGCAATATCATTGGTTTTAAAATATGCCTGACTTGCAAAAATAGAAATGATAAATGCGTAAAAGGCAGAAACTGCATAGACCACTTTTCTGTATTGAGCCCTCACGGGACGCAAAAATTTTGGGCACTCATCGGTAGTGATGGTGCCGTCCTGACGCAGAAAAAACTTGACGCACTTTCTGTCGCCACTATGGCTGGACAATAAAATCGCTTCAGCTTCTTTTTTGGACATGTCCGAAATGTTGTAGACCTTTTTGTCGCATTGTTTGCACAAGCGCTCACGCTCGCCTCCTTCCATGGTCTCCCAGAGCACTGGGCAGGGAAACGAGAGCATGAGCGAATCAAGTGGATTATCCTTTTTCATAATCCGATTTTATTTAAAACACACCGATCGATGAACGGGAGAACCACTAATTATTCTGACGAACACTAGGTATTTCTCTCACTAAAAGCAGTAAGAATCCAGTTATTTAGTAGCGGGTGAATCTAATTTTTCAACTTTGACACGTTTTGGTGCAGTTTTATTCAAATACGCTAACTCTTTTTCTCTCTCGGCAGTTAGTTTCTTTTGGTCTTCGACAAATACAAACGATTCGTTGAGCAGGTTCATTTTGGCGACGTGAGCCTTGAGTAATCGATTATCTTTCGCCAAAATCTCATCTATTTTGACCAGCAGCTTGTTGTAATTTTCTTGTGTCATCTCGAAAGGAATGACGCGACTTCTTAATAAGTAGTATTCATCCAGTAGTAACATCAAATTGTCCGGATTTAGTCTGCGAGCATTTTTAAGCGCAGTTTCAGCACAGTCAAACATGTAATCACGGTCAGTTCGTGGCAGTTGAGATATTCTCCAGGAATTGATCACATCTGGAGAAGGAAATGGGCTTCCTTTCGGCAAGGTTTCATAATGCTTTTCTTGTTCTACCTTCGAGGCAGGAATTGAGCTAATGGTGAATTTTTCTATGAATTTAATATCGTGTCGAGTCGATGTAGCTGTGAGCCGGTAGACATCAAAGATAAATTTAAATGGTGCACAGCTTTCTGGGTAATCAGTAATACAGCACTCCAGATACTTCAAAAGTTCATTTCGCTCTTCACGAGAAATTGACTTCTGTCCTGAGGCAAGACTCAACAATTTGGCATTTGCGAAAGTCATTTGAGCTTCTGGATTCTTTGAATCCATTTTGAGAAGTTGCTCCGCAACCTTTACCGATTGAGCGAGAAGTTCATTAACTTCAGCTCTTTTTTTGGAAAATAGATAAATGTAGCGCTGCTTTTGAAGCACATATACTTTCAAATATTTAGCCACTTTTTCTTGATAAAACGCTTTTTCCTCTATCAATTCGAGGGCTTGACTGAAATACTTGCCAGCTTCCTCGAAATCTCCGTTTTCGGTTTCCAATTCACCAAGTCCGATCAATATTTTGATCCACATTTGCTTGTAATCTACAGAACCCGGATTGGCTTTTAATGCACTTTTAGATAAATCCAGTGCATTAACAAAGCAAGTTTTACCAGCGTCATAGTCAAAAAGTAGAGTAAGCAATTTGCCTTTGTAGCGCAAAGCTTCGGACTTTTGCAAAATCACAGCCTCTTTATCCGAACTGGACTTCAAAGCTTCATCGAGGATTTGAATACTTTGATTGAAATAGCTCAGAGCCTCATCATATTTGGAAATAAGCCAAAGAGAGTTGGCGTGATTACAATACGCTGTACCTTTTTTCAGCAACAAATCTTGCTTATCTATTTTATCTTTTGCTTCAGTTTCTAAAATTTCGCGCGAAACTTTGGAATACTCAATAGCTAGTTTTACACTTTCTGTAAGGTTAGCAATAAATGAAAGCTGATTTAAGGCATTAATGGTACTGGCATCAACAACACCATTCTTGCGCTCGAAGACTTGTTCCCAGCACAATTGGTAAGCATTCAGATACTCTCTATTTCTACACAAATCGCCAATATATTTAGAATTGAACTGTCCCTTTTTCTCAGATTCAAGGGCTAAACAACTAAGCGAAACTGAGTTCATGGCATTTAATAAGAAAACGATTAAAGCCAATCTCGAAAAATGGTTTATTTTGACAAACATTTGCTTTTCCTTTATGCCGGCTTGTAAATCGGCTCTAAATCGCTTGCTACAATCTCAGTCAAAATCTTTTCGTCTACCTGTGGCAGGTCAACTATGCGATTTGCTTGCAAGTTTATCGCGGTCTCAAAGACATTGCGCACGTCGCGAGCATTTCCAAAGCTTTTGTCGCGCTTAGAATAAATCTGTTCCATGATTTTCTTCGCCACATCGCGCGCATCATCGGTCAAAACGAAAGTCGCTTTGGCACAAAATGAATCTAGAATTTCGAGCAATTGCTCTGGAGTGTAATCGCTGAAATTAAAGTATTTATTGAAGCGCGACTTGAGACCAGGGTTAGATGAAATGAAGTTGTCCATTTTATCTGGATAACCAGCCACAATCACCACCAAATCTTCGCGGTGGTCTTCCATACGTTTTACCAGTGTGTCTACAGCTTCCTGTCCATACTGGTCAACGGCACCTTCTGGAGCCAGGGCATAAGCTTCGTCTATAAATAAGACACCGCCAAGTGCCCGCTCGATTTGTTCGCTTACCTGAATGGCAGTCTGACCGAGATAGCCACCGACCAGCACCGAGCGGTCAACTTCCACCAGGTGTCCTTTAGTAAGTACACCAAGTTCGCGATAAATGTCTGCGATGATGCGCGCTACTGTCGTTTTACCAGTTCCAGGGTTTCCAGAAAAAACCAGGTGACGGGTGATAGGCGAGGCAGAAAGCCCTTTCTCCTCGCGCATGATTTGCACTTTGATAAAATTGACCAATTGTTTGACGTCTTTTTTGACATCATCAAGACCGATGAGACCTTCTAGTTGCCCAATCGCATTGTCTAACGTTTTTGGAATGATAAAAACACCGGTATTACCAGTACGTTTATATGTTTTCGGTTCACCAGTATCTGTTTCAGCTGCCGGAGACAAAGCTGCAGCCATAGCACTGTCAGATTTTTTGGTATTGAGCATAGTATCAGGCAGTGTCGAAGGATCTTTAAGCCCACCTGCGTCGGGATATAGATGAGCCTGAAATTCTTTGAGCCAGGCTTCTTCTTCGGGACTTATACTAGAATCGGCTTTGAACATTAAATTAGCCATTCGAAATACAGTGGTTCTAAAAGTAGATGCTAACTCTGATCCGCAAGTTTTATCGTAATTTTGCAATGCCAGTATCAAATCATCGAATTCATCGGGATTTGGCGATGGGTACTGTTTAGACTTCAAAAGTTCTTTGATATAGCCTTCGCTCGCCATAAAACCGTAAAGCCCAAAGACAGGTGCCATATCGCAAATGAGGTTGACTTCTTGCGGATGGATAATTTTGTCTATATAGGTAAGACCAACACAAAATCCAGCTAATTTGTTTCGTAAGAAAAGACACGGCTCTTTGAAAGTTGAGACATCACCAAGTCTGTCACTAATCTGAAAGAGTGGTGGCATTAGTGTTGCGAATAAGTTTTTTGTTTCGAGCACGAAGCTTTTGCCATCAGCATGCAAATATTGTTTTCCTGGCTTAGTCCAGTTCAAGACTTCTTCCATTTCGGTCTCGAATTGACGGACCATATCGAGGTCTTCAGGACCTGGCTTTTCTAGCACGGTCAAAACTTCACTCACTATTTTGCACAAGAAATTGCGCCATTTGAGCGACTGATTCAAGCGATTTTTCAAGTCATACGATTTAAGAGCGTCTATGACTTTGTGTGGAAGCGGATTTTTAAATTCGTCCGATGAGGCAAGTGTTTGCGCAGTCTCGCTAAAGTACTCGATATGTTCTTGTAGCTGAAGACCACACTTACCATTTTCAATATCGATGGCGTCATAGATATCGAATAAAAATGCCCACTGTTTGTTGGTGAGACTTTTGCGCAGCGATATGTAGCTAATAAGTCGCACATAATCGAGATAAATGACGTCATTTGCGACTTTGGGATCGCCTTCTACTTCCCATGATCGCTTAAGTATTTGATCAACGCTTTCTTCGATTTTGAATCGAAGCTCACCAAATTGTTTAATTAACTCACCAGATGCGCGAGTGTGCATTATTTGACCGATTCGGGAATCGAAAAAAGTATACCTTACCCAGGACCTCTTTTCATCGGGTGATATCAAGCGATAGTAAAGGCGCATGAGGAGTATGATTATTGACTCTTCAAAGAGGTGTAAAAATGAGCGCAGAATCGACGATACCATCAATGATGTACGGCACCGCCTGGAAAAAAGACGAAACCGCTCGTCTGGTAAAACTTGCTATTAAATCTGGATTCACCGCTATTGATACCGCTAATCAAAAGAAGCATTACGATGAAGTGTTGGTTGGAGAGGCTTTGAACGACGCTTTTAAATCTGGTGCCAAACGCGAATCTTTCTTCATTCAGACTAAATACACTTCTAAAGATGGACAGGACCACCGTTTGCCTTACGATCCCAAAGCAGACTTGAAGACACAAGTTAGACAATCGATTGATAGCTCGCTCGAGCATTTGCATACAGATTATCTCGACTCTTATGTATTGCATGGACCGCATTACCGCCACGGCTTAGGCAAAGAAGACTGGCAGGTCTGGGAAGGTATCGAAGAGCAATTTGAGGCAGGCAAAACCAAAATGGTCGGTTGTAGCAACGTATCTGCCGATCAGCTTCGCGAATTGTCTCTTGCAGCGAAAGTAAAGCCTAAAATGGTTCAGAATCGATGTTATGCAATCAATGGCTGGGACTATGAAGTACGTCAAATTTGCAAAGAAATTGGAGCCACTTATCAAGGATTCTCACTCTTAACAGCTAATCCCCAGGTGCTTAGCCATCCATTCGTCTTGCAAATTGCACAGCGTCAGAATGCAACTCCAGCACAAATAGTTTTCAAATTTTCTATGTCTATCGGGATGCTACCGCTAACTGGCACGACGAGCGAGAAACACATGCTAGAAGATCTTAAATCCAAAGAACTCGAGCTGACGCAAGAAGAAATCGATACTATCGAAAAAATCAGTTCTTAGATTTATAAGTGTCGAAGCTAACCTTAAAAGCTGAGCCGTTACCACCTGCGGCGGGCGACACATCAATCTTTGCCTTATGAGAGGAGACAATTTCTTTAACTATGGCAAGTCCAAGACCGGTACCTGGCTTTTCCGTGCCTGGTAATCTGTAGAAGCGCTCGAATATTCGCTCCCGTTCTTCCTTTGGAATTCCTGGACCATCGTCTTCGACAGTCAGAATCGTAGTACCATTGCGAATGGCTACTTCGATTTTGATCGTTCCTCCATTTTGAGTATACAAAATGCTATTTTCAATCAAGTTGGAAGCGAGTTCTTCAATGCCTCCAGGGTCGCCGTAAATCAAGGCTGGCTCGCTAGTAGAGTGAAATTCCAAATCAACTTTTTGTTTTATCGCTTCTGGCACACTTGCAGCAGTTACTTCTGAAACGACACTGTTCAAATCGACCACGCTCATCTGCCTTGTTGATGAAGCGCCAGGCTCTGAACGTGCGAGCATTAGCAATCGGCCAACTACTTTGCCCATGCGCGCTATTCCCAAATCGAGTTCACTTAGTACCTCTTTTAGCTCTTCGTCCTTTGCCAATTTTCTCGCCAGCGCACTGTACGTTCCAAGCCCAGCGATAGGCGTGCGCAATTGATGAGCTGCATTGGCAATAAAACGTTTTTGTAGCTCCACATCTTCACTCAACTGGTGAAGCAGGTTATTAAGGGCATCTACAAGTGATTTAATTTCGCTTGGTTCATCCACTTCAAGTGGGCTCAGATCTCCAGGAGACCTTAAATTCACGGCCGATTCAACTCTTGTAAGTGGAGACAAGCCGCGCCTTACACCCACCCAGACAGCTATAAGTGCACATGCAATCAAAATAAATTGACTTAAAAGTACGGTGACTGCTATTTGATTGGTCAATTCTTTCCTGGTATTACGAGTCTCAGCGACCTGAATGATAACGTTCTCGACGCTTGCATTCGCCTCGGATATGGGAACGAAAAATGCAACCGCTCGAAGCTGTCTCTCTTTCAATTTAAAAAATCGGAACTGGGGAGTGATAGTCAATTGCTCTATCTTGGGCAGGGGCAGAAAATCGTGCCCTGCAATGAATTGACCTGATTCGCTCAAAATTTGAAAATAAAACTCATCGCGATTGTTATGGCGCAAAATCGACAAGGCAGCAACCGGCATATCCACTGAAATGTGTGCATCTTTTATTTTGATTCTAGCTAAAACCGAGTCGGCTGAATTTACTAATTCGCGGTCATAAATGCTTCGAGCGAGATTCTCACCAATATAAAACGCTCCTATGCTACTGAATGCCGATAAGCTCAAAAGCGGGATGAGCAGCCAGAGTAGCAGTTGTCGTCTAATTGAACGTTTCATTTATTTTCGATTATAAAACCCAATCCCTTTACAGTTTTTATCGAGCAAGTAGACTTTTCCATTTTCTTTCGTAATCGATGAATAACGATATCCAGTGCGTTTCCGGTAATATCCAGTTCAAGATCGAAAAGATAGTCGAGCAACTTTTCGCGCATTACAAGTTTGCCCTTTTTTTGCATCAAAAATTCTAGCACTTTAAACTCGCGCAGCGTCAATTCAAGCACTTCTTCATCTACATAGAATTGATTGGACGAAACATCGAGGCTCAAATTACCTGAAGAAATTTTGGTTTGATTGTCCCATTTTTCTTTGCGTAATAAAGCACGAATACGAGCTTCCAGTTCTCCCATATCAAATGGTTTGCAAAGATAATCATTGGCACCTAAATCGAGTCCATGAATGCGGTCATTAAGGGTGTCTCGGGCAGTCAAAATCAAAACAGGAAGCGTTTTCCCTGCAGACCGAAGCCAGGATAGAATTTCAAAACCGGACTTGAAAGGCAATCCGATATCGAGAATCAATAGATCATAGTCAAACGCACCAACAGCATCTTCCGCTTCCGGACCGGTTTTTGCCACATCAATTTTGTGACCGCTAAAACGCAGCGAGCGTGAAAGCCCGTCGCACAGATATTTGTCGTCTTCAGCCAGGAGTATGTGAGCCATCTTTAGTTCCTGAAAAAATTTTTTCTATCTTTTGCCTAAAGCGTTCCATGTGAAAATCAGAAGAATTGTTTGATACACATATTACTGGGACCGAATAGTTAGAAGTATCAATAATCTGTTTCATCCGAGCAGATTCAGAACCATCCGTATCGTCAATTTTAATGATTACAGCATCCATGAATCGCTGTTCCAACAATGAAAACATTCTATTATCGCTCTTCACGAAATACAGATTGCAAGCCAGCTCATGCAATGCAGCGTCTATTTCCTTCTGATTTTTTTCGCTGTCAGACCGCACTAAAAAATTCATTAGCCACAAATCCTCTCTATTTTGTCGAGATTTTTACCACTGGTCACCTTGTTTTCGATATCTAAAAACTTTTTCCACCACGAAGATAGTGAATTTGCCACTACACAATTTTTCAAGAGTCGGTGCCTTTTCCGCTTTTCCTGCTCACTCATTTGCAGTCCGTATAGAATGTTGTAAGCAAAACTATTCACTTGCGCGGGTTTTACAGAAAGACAGTAATTTCCCAATTCGCTAAAGACGCCGGCCCCTTTAGATAGAGCTAGCACACCTGGGTGCAACTGTTGACTAGCTATGAACTCTTTTGCGGTTAAATTTAATCCGTCTCTTATCGGATTAACAAGCATTATTTCAGCATTGGCATATACACTTGCAAGCTCTTTGGGACTATTGGGGCTTTCTGTCCAGAAAATCGGTCGCCAGCCGTCTTTGGCATAAATGGCATTGATTGATTGATAAAGACTTCGACATTCGTTCCAATACTTATCGAATTCAATCAAACCATCTCGAGAACGCTGACATTGTTGCACAAATACAATCTTAGAAATCCAGTCTGGATTACATTTGAAAAAATGATCAATAGCGAGTAATCGCTCCCGCACTCCTTTGGTGTAGTCCACTCGATCCACGCTGAGAATATAGGGCAAACCGTTTAATTCTGGTAGAACTTCAACTATTTCAGCTGCGTTATCCTGCCAGAAACGGCTGTCGATTCCCAAAGGCGATACGATCAAACTAGTATTAAAGCGCTGTCCCGAAAAATGAGCATTAATAAAACGCTCAAAATTTTCCTTGTATTCATCCAAGTGAAAACCGATTACATCGGCTTGCAAAAGCGCTTCGGCGATTTCGCACAAAGCTTCTTCATGCTGAGGCAAAACATTCTTAGGCCATGGAATATGCCAAAAGATGTACTTATTTTGACTGACACTCAAAAATTTTGGCACTAAAGCCAGCTGGTAATCATTTACGAAATAAGCCTCATTCGCCACATGCTCCGGGCGTTTTAAATTGAGAGCCAATGAAGAGTTGAAGACCTTATAGTGCAGTCGCTCGACTAGCGAATACTTCGCAAGCTCTGGCATATCATGAAAAATGGGCCAGAGAAAATTGTTGCAATAGCGATAATGATTTTGCTGAATCAGTTTATCGAATCTGTAGACTGCTTTTTTAGTCTCATTTCGCTTAATCCACAATTGATCGTCGACAATATAGAACCAGTTACTCGACTGATTTTGCAACTGATCAATCTGAGTGAGCGCATTTGAAACGCCTCCTTGCTCAGTGGGTCCTCGGTAAGATACAAGTTGCATGCAAAACCTCGTTATTACTCGCCACTTTTACCTTAATTGCTCGAGGTTTCAAAATCCTTTCATTGTCTTATTTAGTACGTTATGTAATACTGCTCTTTTATGTCACTCTTTGCTAACTCCGAAAACAAGAGGCAGGAATTATTCCTCAGGCATCTCGTGAATTCTCTTCACGAACGGGCAGTCTTTGCTCTGGATGAGAAAGGCATGATTACGACCTGGAGCAGAGGAAGTCAGAATCTGTTGGGTTATAACGAAGAAGAAGTTTTTGGAAAGCATTTTTCTATTCTTTTTGAAAAAAATAAAGAAAGTCTCGAAGTTGCATTAAACGACTTGAAAGACGTTGTAAGGGAAACTTCGACAATTTTTGAGCGAGAGTTGACCCGAAAAGACGAAAGCAAATTTATTGCCAGTCTTAAAATGGATCATCTGGCAGATGAAGCAGATAACACGCTTGGATTTTCAGTTTTAATCCAGGACATGACAGAAAGAAAACTAGCACAAAGAAATAAAATCGAACTGGCAAAAGCTGAAGAGTCTTTCAATCATTTAGTTTCTGCCGTAAAAGATTACGCCATATTTTTACTCAGTCCAGAAGGAAATATTCTTACCTGGAATGAGGGCGCTCAAAGCGCGAAAGGCTACAAAGCAAGCGAAATAATAGGCAAACATTTTTCGACCTTTTATACCCAGCTAGACAAGGATAGAAATCACCCTCAGTTCGAGCTGAAACAAGCAGTAAAAGAAGGTCGATACGAAGAAGAGGGCTGGAGGGTCAAAAAAGACGGCAGCACTTTCTGGGCCAATGTCACGATTACACCTATATTTGACTATGAAAAAAATCATACCGGTTTTATCAAGGTTACTCGTGATTTGACCGAGCGAAAAGTGATCGAACAGAAGCAAGATGCGCTCGCTAAAGCTGATGAGACTTTCAATTTGCTCGTTGCAGCAGTAAAAGATTACGCCATATTCTTAATCAGTCCTGAAGGAAATATTCTTACTTGGAATGAAGGTGCAAAACGCATCAAAGGCTATAATTCCAAAGAAATTATCGGTAAAAACTTTTCTACTTTCTATACAAAAGAATCAGTAGAAAGCGGTCATCCAGAGTGGGAACTCGAACAAGCCACAGCCAAAGGACAGTACGAAGAAGAGGGATGGCGTCTTCGAAAAGATGGAACTCAGTTCTGGGCGAGCGTTTCAATTACTGCAATCTTCGATAATGCTCGTAATTTGACTGGGTTTGTTAAAGTAACGCGCGATCTGACCGAGCGGCGAGAAGCAGAGCTTGGGCTTAGAAAAGCGCTATTAGATGCAGAAACTGCCCGCGACGAAGCCCAGCGTGCTAACAGATTGAAGACAGAATTCGTGGCAACAATTTCGCATGAAATTCGTACACCTATGAGTGGATTGATTGGTCTTGCCGAGCTTTTGATGCACGATCCCGACCGCGACGAAGTGCCCGAAATGGCACAGCGCATTTTTAATTCTTCGCGCAAATTGCTCGATGTTTTAAACGGATTGCTTGATTTTTCCAAGCTCGAATCAGGCAAAGTCAAAACGGAAAATATTTCATTTTCTCCCAGATTTCTTGTAGATGAAGTTATCGGTCTGGTATCGCCACTGGTTCAAGCTAAAAGTTTATCGCTTGAAACGATAATTACCAAAAACGTGCCCAAAAACATTGTTGCCGACGAAACTAAAGTGCGCCAGGTTTTAAATAACCTGCTACACAATGCAGTGAAGTTCACCAGTCACGGCAGAATCAGAATTAAAGTGGATCGCAATGAAGTAGAAGGAACTGACAGCATCTGCTTCTCTGTAACCGATACCGGTATCGGTATCAGAGAAGAACACAAAACTATGATGTTCGAACCATTTGTACAGGCTGATCCATCTTACACTAGAAAATTTGGCGGAACAGGACTGGGACTTTCTATTTGTCGACACTATGTCACTTTGATGCAGGGCCAGATCGGTCTTGAAAGCAACGAAGGAAAAGGCTCGACATTCTGGTTTTCAGTACCAGTAAAGGCCAGTTCAAGCAATGAGTGACAAACTTATACTTGTAGTCGAAGACGATGATGATCTGCGTTATCTTGCTATTCAACAATTGAAAAAATTAGGCTACCAAGGTAAGACAGCAAGCGATGGCAAAAATGCGCTTGAAAAATTGAAAGAAAGTAAATTCGACCTGGTACTGATGGACGTTATGATGCCTGTCATGGACGGAGTAACTGCTACCAAAGCGCTTCGAGAGCTCGAAAAGGAGACGGGAGCACACCTTACGGTTATTGCCATGACTGCCGTTTCTGACAAAGACCGATGCTTGAGCGCGGGAATGGATGATTACATTTTCAAACCAATAATGCTTGACCCACTAAAAGAACTCCTGGAAAAATGGCTCTAACAGGTGTTAAGCTGGTTTTACGATTTTCTTGAATTTTTGCACTTACATTGTATTTAAAACCTCGTCTTTGCAAATTCCAGCCCTTCTTGCCATATGTATGCCGAATTTCAAATTCTGGTAATTAGAAGTCGAATGCGCGTCAGTTGAAATTATGAATTTGAGCCCTAGTTTGCGTGCAATTTTAGCCCATTGTGGAGCGAGGTCGAGTCTGTACGGATCGCCATTTATTTCAATGGCTACACGAGCATCGGCGATTGCTTCCAATATTCTTTCCACATCGCATGGAACCGGGTCGCGTTTCAGAACCAAACGACCAAGTGGATGTCCCCAGATTTTGAAATGGGGATTTTTCAATCCGCGCAATAAGCGCTTGGTCATTGCTTCTTCATTTTGTCTGTAGCGAGTATGAATACTTGCGATGATGACATCGAATTTTTCTAAAATGTTATCGGGATAGTCCAATCTGCCATCGGCAAGGATATCGCATTCGGTGCCTTTTAGAATTTTGAAATTGAGCAATGGTGACAAGATCTTTGAAATCGTTTTTAATGGCTTCTTCTATCTCGTCTTGCCCTTCTCGCAATTCTGGTGGAATGAAATTCAAGCCAAGATATTTGAAAACGTCTTCTTCATTTGCTATTTCGATTTCCTTGCGATTTTTTTTGAAAGAACAATCTAAAAGCTTGAAGTTATTCTTGCTTGCATATTCTTGCAATTTAGAAAAATGTTCTTGCGACCCCGAAAATGCCACCATAGCAAGTGCTAAATTTAGAACTGGATAAATTTCAATATTTATGCCTTCGATGTGCCGCGCAACAAGACACTTCTTATCGCTTGATTCCTGCAGAACGCCAAGACCGTGATAATGCATGAGAGCTTTCTGAATTTTCGAAGACGTTGCCTCTACTGCAATTTCAATTTTATCCACTGCCTACCAAAAACGTCGCAACTGTCCTACCAGTTCTACTTTTTGGGTTTTGAGACTAGATTTCAAATCACTGACAAGTTCGTTTGCTATGTCTAAGGCATCAACCAAAAGCATCTGGTGTCTTTCTTGACCGGCATTTTCAAGTTTGTCCAAAATCGAGCGCTGCACTTTGATGCCAAAGCCCTTCAATTTGGCGACAGTGCCAGCTTTACAAGCTTTTGAGAGCTTGGCTTTAGAATCTATTCCGATATCGGTTAAGGTTTTTATGCGGGCAAGGGTAAGGCCCCGAATTTGCGACAATTCAGCTGTTCCTTGCGGCAATTCAGTGACTCGCCAATGCCAGAAAGTTCAGTTAATCGGTCTTCGCGGATGAGCTTGCCTATATCTTCGCTTACTCCTTCGATTGCTTTAGCCCCTTGTAAGTAGGCTTTAGCCTTGTAGGGGTTGTCACCTAAAACATTCAACAATAACCCCGTTTCGCGCAAAGCGTGGGCGATTTCGTATTTATCGTGCAAGGCGCCAGACACTAAAACTTCCCCTTTGAACTAATTTTCTAGTAGCGCATCCTTTGACTGTGGGGGAATCACCATTGTCCGTAGGCTTCTTTATATACAAAATTATATTGGCGAATGGTGGAGTAAAAGTCAGCTTGCATAATGAACATGAGTCGAGTGAGGCTCAGCAACTAGCTTTGAATAGTTTTTCCGATCTGCCTGGCATTCAGAGCACATCGGATCACGACCCTTTTGCCAGCGTCAGACTGGCCCGCGCTGATGCAGCTTTCAATCCTTTCGAGTATTCGCCACTAAAATCCACCGCCGCGCCTTTCAACCTGGAAATGACCAACCCGTACGGCCCTCGTTACGATAATCTGTATCAGGACCATCAACCCCAAAACGACCACGAAGCAGACGGTATAGAATTCAGCGACGGACCCATCAAGCCTGAAGGCCCGCAAGTTGAAAGGCCTGAAGACCGCAACCGTCCGATCGTGACTGTTCGTCAGGGTGAAAGTATACAGCGCGCTATCGAACGCGCACCAGAAGGCGCCATAATCAAGGTGCAGGCTGGTGTCTACAATGAAAAAATCAAATTCACCCGTGACAATATAGATCTAAGAGGCGAGCCTGGAGCTGTAATGGATTTTGCCTCGGTAGATGCATCAGAGGGCGCAATTCGAATTGACGGCAGAAAGAACATTACCATAGCCGGTTTTGAAATCAAAAATATCCGGGGCAAATCCACTCCAACGGCTATTCAAGTTGAAGGGGTAAGCAGTAATATTCGCATTTTGAATAACGATATTCATCATGTCGAGAACAACTCAAATGCGCATGCTATCTCAGTTTACGGACGCAACAAGAGTCCGATTCAAAACATAGAAATCGCCGGCAACAAAGTGCACGATCTGAAACTAGGCAGAAGCGAAGCTGTCGTAATCAACGGAAACGTAGCCCAATTTAAAATTACAGATAACAAAATCTATAATTCGAACAATATCGGTATAGATATTATTGGCGGTGAAGGAGTATCGGCTGGCAATGACCGTGCCAGAGACGGCTTGATTGCACGAAATGAAGTATCGAACGTAAGTTCAGCCACTAATCCTGGTTACAATTTCAAAAAGGCCGCAGCAGGCATTTATGTCGATGGTGGCATGCGCATAACCATCGAGAATAACAGAGTGCAAAACTCTGACTATGGAATAGAAATTGCATCTGAACGCAGAGGTTTGAACGCAGAAGGTATCACTGTTAGAAACAATGACTTGATAAGAAATCAACTCGCTGGCATATCCATTGGAGGTGGGGATTCATCTAATGGTGGCATCACTGATAGTGTCATAGAAAACAATCGACTGGTAAATAACGTCCGAGCTATCTGGCGTCAGAAAAACGTCGGAGCAGTCGATATTAAGAACAACATTGTAACCTAAATGCAGTTTCGCTCAGCGAGGAACATCGAAGACGCTTGGGTTGATATTATACTGGTCAAGTTCACTTTCTTCAGTTTGGTTAAAATCCATTTCGACCCAACGATTCCAACGCTTCTCATAAACTCGCTGAAATTCTTTTCTAATTTTTTTATTGATCTTTTTGCACGAATCCAGATTGATGGCATCGAGTTGTCCATTATCAATCAGAACATTTAGCTCTCTGGGAGTAATGTCTGATTTACTCAAATCGATTCGTTTGACATTGAGGCTTGCAAGAGCAGCAAACAACGCTGGATTACAAACCTTTTCGGAACTAAGATCAAGTTCTTGAAGGTTTGAGAGTCGTTTCAATTTGGAATAATTGGCCCCTTCAAGATTTAAATTTGCCATATGCAGTGTTTTTAGTGACTTCATTGAGCACAGAGCGTCGAACTCTTGTGGGTCGAACGATAGACCACTTACGTCCAGGTCTTTTAATTTAAGTGTTTTCAGAGCCTCAAGACTTCTGGGATTTTGTCTGCACGGCAAATTAAGCGATTTGAGCGTTTTGATTCTGGCAATTTTCAAGCCCAGGTTATCGGTCATGAGTTTGCAGTTTTCTATATCTAGAGTTTCCAATTTTGCATAGTTAGTCAAATAATCAATCAAATTGTCGGTTAAATTCTTTCCGCTGATTTTCAATTTTTTCAGTTTTCTAAGCGAAGCAAGAATAGCAAAATCTTTGTCTTGCAACAATTTCGAGTCGAGGGTGAGTTGTTCGAGCTTTTCGAATTTGCTGATTTCTCTCAAAATGTTTGCGTCGGCTTTGCTCTTATCGATGCGCAAACTGATAAGTGTTTTGATAGCAAGTAATTCGCTAAAATATTTTGGGTCTATAGAATCGCTTCGTAACTCAATCTTGTGAATGGGAATTTTGTTTATGTATTTGAAGCCACTACCTGTAACATTGCTCTCTTTCACTTTTAGCGCAACGAAATAAGAGTTTTTGATTTCTAGAAAATCTTCGTCCGTAGTGTCTTCTTTAGTTTCGACAGTCGTTTCGCGATGAGAAGTAATGTATTCGAAACTATTACTTTTACCAACAAGATTGGAAAGATCCGGACTGATCGTCTCTGCGTCTTTTTTTGAAATGGTTTCATCCAGTTTTACGTTTTTAGAAAGACTGGTATTCTGAAAATGTTGATACATTAAGATCAACGCTAAAACGCCTATAACAGAAGCAGCCACCACAAATTTGAAAAGACTTTTGTGCGACCATTCGGGAAGCTTGATTGGACTTGGTCTGTTCTTAACGGGCAGTTCAAGCTGGCGATCATTGATCACTGTATTTCGACCCATAATGTCTTCCAATTGTTTTCGAATCGATTCGACATCGGGCGGGCGGTCGACCGCTTTCTTTCGCAAACATTTATCTATTAGCTCGCCAAGCCCTCCAGGCAAGGTCTCCTTTGGTATCATTTCCGATACTAAAGGTGGAGCAGTATTTTTGTGCATCGACAAAGTTTCAAGAGTCGACTCACCCTTAAAAGGCGTTGTGCCGCACAAAGTTTCAAACATCAAACATCCAAGACTGTAGATATCCGATTGATCTGTCACTTCATCACCCTGGGCTTGCTCAGGACTCATGTATAAAGGACTGCCCAGAAGTGCACCAACAGTTGTAAGTTTCTGGTCTGACTGAATTTTCGCCACTCCAAAATCAAGCAGTTTGACCAGATATTTTTGGCTCTTATTTTTGAAATGTTCTCGCTCTATGAGCATTACATTTGAAGGCTTGAGGTCGCGATGAATGATGCCGTTCTTGTGTGCATGCTCGAGCCCAAGGCAAATTTGCTCGAAAATAGGCAACGCAGTGGCAAAATCAACTCTACTGTGTTCTTGGCTCTTAATAAATTCAGCTAAGCTGATTCCCTGCACCAGTTCCATAACCATATAAGGCGAGCTTAGGGCAGTCTGACCAAAATCAAAGACGCGGGCGATATTTTCATTCTTGAGCTTGCCCGCTGCCATTGCTTCTCTTTGCAATCTAACCAGACCCTGACCGTCGCTTTCTGACTGCAAAGTTTTAATGGCTACATCAATTTTCAAAATGGTGTCAAAGGCGCGATAGACCACACCAAGACCGCCCTCTCCGAGGACTCCATTAATCTGGTAACGCTCACCTAAGTCTTTATCCCGGAGCCTATTAAAATCAGCCATCCGGAAATGATACTACAAAGCCGCTAGCTCTGAGTTAGAGGACGATTTCGTCTTCTGCGCACATGTTCTGGATTTTTGCTTGTGTCTTCTTCCATTTTTTTGGCATTTTCGTGGCCGCCAAGCTTTTTCATTATCTGGTATCTGTATCTGTACGCAAACAATGCCGCTACAGGAGTACCAATACAAATTAGAAAACCGACTGCAATGATAGCGAAAAGAATTAAATTCAATTGCTCGCGAAGACCTGTAATTGGCTCGGCCAAGTCCTGAATCGGCTTTTTCAAATCGACGATAGGAGGATACATTTTGTCCAGTTGATCTTCGATGTGTGCCAGTCGTTTTTCAACTGACGACATATTGCCGCTAACGACTTGCATCTGGTCTTGAACCTCGACCATATTTCCGCTTACATCTACCATTGGTTTGTGCAAACCAGCAATTGGTGCTTCCAATCGCATTATTTGCTTTTCTAGATGCACCACTTTTTCTTGCATATCAGTGACAGGCTTGAAAACCCATTTGAAAGGATTCAAATCACCAATCGTAAAGCCTTTCTTTTCTTTGAATGCATCTTTGTCTACTTCAACTCCAGGTATCTGATTAACGCCTTCAATCATTTTATTGTCTGCTTTCTCTTGCTCTTCTTTTTTCTGCTCGATCTGGGCAGGGTCTTTGAGCGAGGTAGTCATTTCATTCGCCGTGCCTTTTACTTCTTTAGAAAATATTGGCGAATAGAAATTAGAAGAGAATGTCAATATAGTAAGCGCCGCGCTAAGCAGAATCAAATAGGCTCGTTTCATAACAGACTCCAACGATACAAAGGGCTGTTATTTGCTTAGCATGACGCGATTTAATTAGTGTACCGCAGTAGAATCGGCTCTAGCCACCTGGCTTTTCGGTCTAAAAAAGACCTTGGCTAGACCAGTTATTCCAAGCTTCTGCGCTGCTGCTTTTGACAAATCGAGAACCCGATTTTTCTTGTATGGTCCTCTATCGTTAACAATAACATCTACAGTCTGACCATTGCTCGGATTTGTCACTTCCAGCTTGGTTCCAAAGGGAAGAGTGCGATGGGCGCAAGTCATTTCGTTCTGGTCGAAGGTGTCTCCGGAAGCAGTTTTACGTCCGTGAAATTTGCCTCCATAAAACGAGGCAATTCCCTTGAACACTTTGTTGATTTTCCGGTCCACTCTAAGCGCATTACCAAATCGATTTTTCCAGGATTTCTTTTCTGCAGGTTCATTCGAATCTGCGTCAGCGTAAGCTGGATGATTCACTAATAGTGCAAATAAGCACGCAGCCGCAAGGGCTAATGATTCTTTCTTTTTCATAACCAATAACCAAATTTTGAATGTTGTTTCTATGTAGAGTTACATAGCATTTTTTATCAATCGAAGCGGCTTGTGATGTCTAGCCTCAAAGCGTTTGCGGAATTCTTCAAGCTGCTTGTCACCTATTTGTTTCATTTCGGAGCAATAAATTTCGTCCAGAAATTTATCCGCTATGAGCTTTTCAAGCTGGTCTTGGCGCAAACCTGAAAACGATATATCAAGCGACTGCACATGCGATCGTGCCAGAGTCGAGATTAAAGAATCAGATATGTGGTCAGTTCGACTGATTTCCATGCGTCTAAGTTTTGGCAATTTGAGCAATTCATCATAGTTATCGTCGCTCACTCTGGCATGTATAAAACCAATCCGCCAGAGGGTTTTGACCCTGCAAATATTTTGGAACTCTTCTTGTGTAATTAGTCGATTCTTCAAATTAAATGCACGCATTTTAGTGCGAGCGAAAGCTGCATAACTGGCTTTTGATAAAGGTCTGTTGATAAACACAGTGTCCAGTTTTGGTAATCTAGCAATGATGACACCTATGTCAGCTCCAATGTTTACACAATCGATAATTCGGACCACAGTTAGCGACTTTATCTGTGAAAGTGGCTCCAGGTCTTTATCTGTTACGCCCAAATTGATTAAGGTAATGGATGACAAATTCGGTAATTTCAAAAGACTGGAAAATCCTGTTCTTGTAAAAGTACCTGCATCAAAAGTTAAATTGACAAGACTTTTAATGCGTGAAATCTCTTCCAGAGCTGCATCATTTAGATATGGTGAATGCAAAATAAGGTCAGTCAAAACAGGCAGACCAGATAAATATTTCAAATTTTCTGGAGCTATATTCGTATTTTTCAATTCCAGGGTTTTAATATTCAGGTTTTTCAAATATTTAAGACCCTCGCCTGTAAGCTCTCTGCTGTGGATTTTTAGCGTTTCTACCTTTTCGAAAGTAAGAGCTTGCAGGTCTTGGTCTTCTATATCTTCGCCACCAGTCACTTGCAACCCAACAAGAGGGTCACCAGTCGCCTTGAATTTGCTTCTATTAGTACCCAAACGGGCGGGAAGCTTATTTTGTTCGAACGAAATTTCAGCAGGAGGAAGACTTTTGTTTAGGGCTGTTTCTTTTGAAGTGTTTGAAATCTGCAAGGCAAAATATATGCAGACTAAGACTGCAAAAAAAATAACCGGGACAACAAAATACCACATAGCTACTGACTTCGAGGGTTTGACCTGCTGCGTGTTCCGATCAGAATCGTTTGCATCAATTTTGGCATCATTACCTACATGATCAATTTCCTCGTTTGTTATCTGGTCTAGCAAAAGCTGAATTTGAGCCATATTCTCTGGTCTCTTGTCCGGCTCCTTTTCAAGACATTGCAAAATAAGCTCTACCAGTAGTGGCGGAATTTTTGCAGTCGACAAAGCCAGTTCTTCCGGCAACGCATTTTTGTGCATTGCTAACGTTTCAAGACTGGTCTTACCTTCGAACGGAACGCGACCAGTAAGTGTCTCGAACATCAAACAACCAAAACTGTAAATATCACAACGGGCATCGACAGCAAGACCATCAATTTGCTCTGGAGACATATAACTTGGACTTCCAAGAACGGCTCCTGTTCGTGTAAGCTTCTGGTCAGTTTCGATTTGAGCGATGCCAAAATCTAGTATTTTTACAAGCCAGCCTTTTTTGGCTTCGAGCAAAACTATATTGGAAGGCTTTAAATCGCGGTGAATAATATTTTGCAAATGAGCAGCAGAAAGTCCATTACATATTTGCTTAAAAATGGATATGGCGACTTTATATTCGAGACTTCCGCGCTCTTTAATGAGTTTGTCCAGCCCTTTGCCATCGAGCAATTCCATGACCATATATGGGTGAGTAGACCGGGGGAGTCTCACCCCCAGCCTCTCTCAGAACCGTACTTGAACCTCTCGATTCATACGGCTCCCATTACACAGCCGAAGGCAGCAAGCCGTGTTTCCAGTGCTCGAAGAGATGAGGTTGCGTTTCCGCAGTGTGCCTCATGATTCTTCGTGCTCGCCTGAAGCTGCGTTTGCACCTCTTGAATTTCCACCTTGCCCATCTCACGAGATACTCGTTGATTGGCTCAATTACCAGATTCAACTGTGACGCGTAGAATCGTCCGTAGTAGTTGAACCAGCCACGCAGAATGGGATTAATCCATTCTGCAAGTTCGTCAAGGCTTTTGTCTGTCTCTTTTTGTAGTTTCCAACTTCTAATTGTGGCGCGGATTTCTTTTGCTGCTTTCTTGCTGATTGCAGGCATGAATCCTCGGAATATTTTTCCTTGCTTGTTGATTGCTCTTCTTGCAGTGAACGTATATCCAAGGAAGTCGAACTGCTCGTATTCGTGAGAACCGGCTCGCCAGTCATCTTTACAGTAGACAATTTTAGTCTTCTCGGGATGAAGTGCTAACCGACACGCCTTAAGCCTTTCGTCTATTGCGTCTTTTATGAATTGGGCTTGCTTAATTGAAACACAGTGAACGACTACATCATCGGCATATCTTTCAAATTGAACTGTTGGAAAATTCCTTTCAATCCAAATATCGAAAGCGAAATGCATGAAAATGTTAGCGAGTAATGGGCTTATGACAGACCCTTGCGGACTGCCAATTTCCCTTCTCAACCTTTTGCCGTCTTCATCTTGAGTCGGTGCTTTTAACCACCGCTCAATATAAAGAAGCACCCAATCTGTTTCAGTGAATTTTCTTACAGCCTTCATAACCAGCTCGTGATCGAGTGTGTCAAAGAATTGTTGGATATCCAAGTCGATTACCCAATTTCTTTTCCAACATCTCTTTTTAGCTGCTTCTATGGCTTGATGGGCAGATTTACCAGACCTGTATCCATATGAGTCTGGGTGAAGTTTTGGCTCCACATTTGGTTCCAGATACAATTTCACAGTCATCTGTGCAATTCTGTCCGCCACTGTTGGAATCCCAAGTTGTCTTAGTTTTCCTCCAGCTTTGGGAATCATCACTGTTTTAACGGGCGGTGGAAAATAAGAGCCTGATGACATTCGATTCCAGATTTTGTAGAGATTGTTATCCGAGTCTCTTTCAAAATCTTCAAGCGTTTGTCCATCGACTCCTGGTGCTCCACCATTTGCTCTCACCAGACCGTAAGCCTCTCTGATTATTTCCATGGAAATTTCATATGGCTTTGCTTTATTCATGAGCTCCTCCCATTTTTGGTTGGCCTATGGATGTTGCTGTATAATCCAACTCCTTTGCTCTATCGGCATTACCCGACTTCTTCGCTACTACGAGTTGGTCCGCCCCTGTGCTTCGTTTCGGTACTCTCGCTCTTGTGGTGTTAGCACTTGAGCTTCTCCCGCCGTTTGCGGCTGCCTGCATACTTCTGCGCTTGCTCGCAAAGATACCAAAGCGACAGGTTCTCATGTTCCGTATTAGAGCCTGGACCAACTTCGCGCTGTCTCTATGCCGGGCACCGTCTGGTCGATAACCAGGTTTTCTCCAGACTTATCCCGGGACACCACCGTCTCCCGGTTTAGATGCCAGTTTCGGCTTTCGACACTTCGTCGACAGTTCAATTTCGTTCGCCTCTTTGGTCCTTACTTGACGAATTGATTCGCCTTTTCCGTGATGCTCGCCACCACAGCTCTTTACTGTAGCAACTCACGGTAGTTTGAAACCTCTTCCTGAAAAGTGATTTCGGAGGGTCATCCTCCATCTCCAATACAGCATTGCTTAGGTTTTCATCTCTTTTCTACATAGAATTCTCCTTTGCATTCATGACACACCGGTGGCATCGCCGTCTTTATGCTCATCATAAATTTGACCAAAGTTAAACACACGACCCACATTTATACTCGTCAGGCGTGCTGCTGTTTGAGCTTCACGTTGAAGCCTTGCCGCCCCTAAACCTTCGGGATCGTGATGCAAAACCTTTATTGCCACGAGCGAATCGAGCTTTAAGTCCTGAGCCTTATACACCACGCTCATCCCGCCCTCGCCAAGGACAGCTAAAAGTTTGTAGCGGTCCTTGAGACTTTCCTGAACTCTGTGTATCTTGTCTTTCATGCGCTCATAATAACATCACGCTATCAGGGTTTTTGCGGACAAGAAGAGCTTCTGGCGTAAATAATAATGTGCAATTTAACCTATTTGGCTGTTACGCACTTTCGCAGACGAATGGGGGTGATATAACGGTATAAGATATGGCCTTAATAGAGGTTAGATCTGTGAGCAAAAAATCGAAAATTTCTATTGCAATAGCTTGTCTACTCTGGGCATTCTCAATAGGGTTAGGGCTTTATTTCCTCATGAATTATGAGACTACTCCCGGTAAGCCCTCAGCTCCTTCAAACAAATTTCCCAAAGACACTAAACTAAAATTGAGTTCGGACAAAGATACTCTAGTCATGTTCGTGCATCCTCAATGTCCATGCACCAAAGCTAGCTTAGACCAGTTAGGACCTCTTTCGCAAAGAAACGATCTACAGATCAAACTCGTTCATTTTAAACCAAGCGTAAAACCTGATGGCTGGACGGAAAACTGGCAATTTGAGGAATGGACCCAAAAGCCTTCCGTCGAAGTTATTGAAGACATCGATGGTGCAGAAGCCCTACGTTTTGATGCTAAAACTTCTGGCCAAACGTTTTTGTTCGATTCAAAGGGAAGATTGATTTTTAGCGGAGGAATAACTGCTGCGCGAGGGGTAGCGGGTGACAACAAAGGCTTTAATCACTTAACTCTTGCATTAGCCCGAAAGCGGAGCGAAACAGCAAATGATTCTAATTTGAAAAAATCACTAGTTTTTGGATGCAATTTACTAAATGAACGCAACTAATTCAGGCTTATCGCCTCTGCAAAGCGAAGAAGTCCTTACCCGTCAGTTACTCGAAGAGCAACGATTGCGCTTTTATAAACGCACAGGAAGACTCTTTGCCGGTCTCATGATCTGTCAGTGGCTTGCAAGCATTTTTCTGGCTCTGGTATGGGCACCACTGACCTGGGATGGAAGCTCGAGCACTTTCCACGTTCATTTGCTGGCTGCAATTTTTCTAGGCGGCATCATTACCATTTTTCCCGTCTATCTGGCCATTGCTAAACCAGGATTGGTAATAACCAGACACATAATAGGCATTGCCCAGATGTGCATGTCGGCGCTTTTGATTCATTTGAGCGGAGGACGCATTGAGACACATTTTCATATTTTTTGTTCGCTTGCACTTCTTGCCTTCTATCTCGACTGGCGCGTTTTAATTACTGCATCACTAGTGGTGGCGCTGGATCACTGGATAAGAGGAGTGTTCTGGCCGCAATCGGTTTATGGAGAAATAATGGTAGAGCCTTGGCGCTGGCTCGAGCACACAGGCTGGATTGTTTTTGAAGATGCAATTTTGACCTTTTCAATCAAGGACCATCTAAAGTCTATTGAAGAAAGTGCTTCACGCCAAGCTAGTCTGGCTAAGACAAATGAGCAAATCGAAATCAAAGTGCATGAGCGTACTCAGGAACTTGCACTTACCAACGAAAAGTTGCAAGAATTATCGAAAGAACTTTCTTTTTCGCGCGACGAAGCAATTCAGGCCTCGAGTTTCAAGTCTGATTTTCTTGCCAATATGAGCCATGAAATTCGCACGCCATTAAATGCGGTTATCGGACTGAGCGATCTGCTCATGCGCACACCCCTTAATGACGAGCAACGCGAGTTCAGTTCAATTATCAACAACTCAGCTGATTTGCTTTTAGACCTGGTAAACGACATCCTGGACTATTCAAAAATCGAGGCAGGAAAACTCGATTTAGAATTGATCGAATTCGACATCATCGAACTGATAGAGAACACTTGCGAAATCGTAAACGAACGTGCACGCAGCAAGAATCTCACTTTGTCCAGTTTCATCGATCCTACAATTTCAAGAATTGTCAAAGGAGACCCTGGACGTATTAGACAAATTTTGCTCAATTTCTTGAGTAACAGTATCAAATTCACCCAGCAGGGAGAAATCGTCGTAAAGGCGATGGGAAGTCAATCCGAGGATTCAGAATCCAATCTGGTAGAAGTGACTTTCCTGGTTAAAGATACAGGAATTGGGCTCAGTGAAATTGCTCGCGAAAGGCTATTCCAGCCATTCACCCAGGCAGATAATTCTGTAACGCGCAAATATGGTGGCACCGGTCTTGGACTTGCCATCTCGGACAAACTGGTCAAACTGATGGGCGGCAATATCGAATTCGAATCTGTTTATGGCAAAGGTTCGACATTTGGCTTCAAAATCAAAATGGAAGCGGTGCTCAAAGAGCCCGGACAATCGCTTTCCTGCCCTATCAACGAATTTAACGCCAATCGCATTCTATTGGTCGACGGTCTTGAAGAAATACAAAACGTGCTTCATTCTTACGCTTCTATCATGGGCGTAAGAGCAAGTGTTGCAAGTGATATGGACAAAGCGCTCGTCATGATGAAAACTGAAGCGGCAAAAGACCCATTCGACATTATTTTATTTTTGATGAATCAAGGAAACGAAGAATCCTTACTCAAATTCAAGAATTTATCCAGTTATCCACAATTGCAAAAAGCTAAATTAGCAGTAATTTCAAGCTCTAATGAGAAAGAATTTGTACAACAAATTATGCAAGAGGAACTTGCCCACTTCTTTTCTGCTCCAGTAAAAAAATCGAAATTTGTCGAGGGACTGGTGAATCTGCTCAGACAAAAAACAGATACGCAAAAGAAAGTCGAACAACCAGACGAACCCGATGCTAAGCAGGAATCGAGTTCTCTTGTACTTGTAGTAGAAGATAACGCTGCCAATCAAAAAGTAGCATTATTGCAATTACGAGAGCTTGGCATACCTGCCCACGCGGTGGGCAATGGCATAGAGGCGCTGGAAGCGGTTACAAGAACCCAGTACGCACTGATTTTAATGGACTGTCAAATGCCCGAAATGGACGGCATTCAGGCTACAAAAGAAATTCGCAAAATGGAAACCCTTACAGGCAAGCGCTCTCCAATTGTGGCCATGACCGCACATGCACTGGCAAGCGATCGCCTGGAATGCCTGACTGCAGGTATGGACGATTATATTAGCAAACCAGTCAATCAGAAAAAATTGGCAGAAGTGCTTGAGCGCTGGATGCCCAGGGTAACGCGAACAGGTAACTCCAATCAGGAAATTACAGGCGACATCGCCATTAAAAAACGTCCGATAGAAATCGATACGCTCAAAAAGACTTTTGGAGCCAAAGTGGCTGTGGAATTGATGCTTGAATTTTTGTCCGACTCAAGACGCCTTTTGCAAAAACTCGATAATGACCTTGAGTTGGAAGATTTGACTGCTCTTAAAATGGATTTGCATGAATTGAAAGGTATGACAGCAAGCTTATATGCCTCTGAGATTGCCGAATTGAGCCGATTGACCGAGGAGCGAATACGCCAAACCAAAGACGAAAAGCACGACTGGAGCTTGTACAAAGAGGCAATTGACGAAATTCGCTCTGCCTGGCTTAGAGCCAAGGATTATATCGAGTCCCATACCCGCGTACTTTGACGGGAACCAATTAGCGAAAAGTCCGTCCCCCCTGCAGATGTTAAACGGGGAACGGGGGTAAACAAGCATTATGATGAAATCAATAACGTGTCTTTTAGCCGTAGTGCTATTAGCAACAGGACTAATAGGCTTATTCGAGCCTTCATTCATGGGCATGGCGCTCAATTTATCTCACAGTCTTTTACTGCTGGCAGCAGGTAGTTTGACCTTGTATTTTGGAGTTCAGGGTACTGAATTTCAGGCGCGAGACACTTGTAAAGCTTTAGGCATACTGTTTGGGCTTATCGGTCTTGCCACATTCTTTGCCGGACCAGGGGTAGCAACAGCTGGTGGACTCGAGATTCGAGCAGACGACGTGCTGAAGCTCTTGCCTGGACAAATCGAGTTGACTACAAGCGACGCGATTCGAAATCTGATTATAGGTGTCCTTGCGATAATGGCCGGATTTTTTCCAAGAGAGCAAGAAATCCAGATCGATATGAAGGTACAGGACATGCAGATAAAAGCTGCAAAACAGACTGATTAAAAATGATTCGATACGCTTTTGGAGGACGCTTAAAATGGGCGTCCTCTTTCTCTATCCAGAATTTTTTGGTATAAAAAATATCAAAAGGTCGTATTCTGCATCGGGTTCAAGAACGTGAAAAATAAATGGGCTGCACTAGCCGTCTGCACAGTTCTTTTGATTGCATCGGTTGCATATTATTTTTACATGCAATCTAGAAGCAATTCAGACGTGGTGGGAATAGAAAAAAACTGGTGGGACGATCCAACGACGCAAGAGCAAAAATGGGCTGAGCAATATAAGAGTTCTACTCCTAAGCCCAAAAACGATCCACTAGAGCAAGAGGAAGAAAACCGAGACCACTACGATGACATGGTGCAGCTGAAAGCGACCAATTCAAGGCGCGTTGTGCTAATCAAAAGAAAGTTGCAAGAATTACAAACTCAATTGCAAAATGCTTCTAGCCAGGCAGAAGCAGACGACCTGCAAAGAGAGATAAACAAGCGGCGCGAAAAACTCAAGAATATAAGAGAAGACGACCAGTTCATTCAGTTAATAACGGGTCAATGAAATGCCTAGAATTCAAAACTTATTACTGATATCGATTTGTCTTTCCTCTTTCGCCCAGACTCAATTATTTTTATCCCCGGCCAAAGGAGCAGAACCTGATTATTTAAAAGCCGCAATGAGCGAGTATTATAAGGGTCATTTCGATCTTGCTCGAGCACAGCTTGAAGAAGCTCTTAAAAGGGAGCCAAAGAATCAGATAGCTCATTATTTTTTGGCTCAAACACTGTGCGAAATGCACAATAATAAAGGCGCTTTGCAAGAATACGAGCTTTGTTTCAAACTCGATCCCAAATCTTCATGCGGTATCAAAGCAAAAGAAGGAATTGAACAGTTCAAAAAATTCGAGCAACGAGGTTACCAGACAGTCAGGCAGAATAGACGAGACCTGGCGCATGATCGTCTCACCAGTCAAATAGATAGAAAAGTCGAAGAAAGCATCGAATCGAATAAAGCAATTTCAAAAAAAACGATGGAAGATGCACAAAAAGAAGCAGAGCGCATCAAAGCTCAGGCCGAGCAAGATATAAAATCGTTGCCGAGGTTGCGACGAAACGGTTACTGGCGAAATCAAATGACTCAACAGATACGCGAACAATCAAAAGAGCGTGCTACAAGCGTTATGGACAGGGCGAAAGCACAAACCGAACAAATGGAAAAAGACACAGCTTCTAAAATTGAATCTTTTCAAAGTTTGAAAGAAGGTATACATCAGGGTCTTCAACAGCATAAAAAAGGCACTAATATCGCGCCGGAAGGTACTAATGCGTATGTTCGAAATTACGAGCATAAGAAATAATCGCTTTGTCCTTGAAACGTGCTTTTATTTTTTCGCGCACTTTCAAAAGAGTGTCGTGACTGTAAGCCAACCTACCCCATGAGCCTTTGTAAGTATCGAAAGCACCATCGTGCGGCTGGAATTGTTCAAGGAATATGATCCAGCGCGAACCCAGCTCGGGCATTTTGTTAGCACAAAGTGCATAATCTTGAGGCTTGCTTTCATTCACATTTTCACTCTGCACGAAACGCACAGGCAATTTGGTTTTGCAACAAGGCTTACCGGCGAGTATTTGTACCAGTTTAAAATTTGCATGAGGTGGATATGCATCACCTTTGTCTTTGTCATAACCTTCATACAGTGCCAGGGCTATGAAGTTCGATTTGTTCACCAATTCATCGATCTTCGCATCGGGCGAAATTACTGAATCAGCTGAAACCGATTTTAGATGCACAAACCCAGAGACAAGAACGCTAATAAAAAGGAACATCATTTTTTTTGCTTTTTTCATTTTTGCACTTTTGCCTTCTTACGTTTTTCAATGACAGAACGGTGTACGATGAAGCATGCTTCTCCATCGTCTGAAAGCATAGATATGCCATTTCGAGTAATGCGACCAAAATGTTCGAAAGGCAAATAATGTAATACGCGCAAGAACTCGATGCTTCGGGGCTCTGCAATACTTCCGTAATCGATAAATTCGATTCCAGTCAAATCGGCGCCGCCAACTCCAAGTTTGTCTGTATTTTTGAGACTGAGCAAATCGTTAGCAGCAGAAATTTTCAAAACACGATCTTTTGGATTATGAAAAACGGCCACATATTTGGCCTTTTTCTTCAAGCTGCCAGCCACTTGCACGAACAAGTCGTTGTCGACATCTGGAGCAATAAAATATACCCGCTCAAAATGTTCATTAGCGTCTGTGACAAGATAGCGCGCCATAAGCCGGTTTCCCAGACTATGCGCCACAAGTATTATTTTCGTGTCGACTGGCAATTTGCTCTTCAAATCTTTCAAAAAGGTTGTCAAATCGCTCATTACTTGCTTGTCGTCAATCATTTCTCGGTCGGACAGATATAAAGCTCGCAAGCGTTTGCGCCCCCAGAGCTTTGGAATTTTGAGCCCTGCAGTGCCTTTGGACGGCCAGGTGAAACTGACTACTGGCGCCTCGACCGAGGCTGACATAATTCCAGCGCTATAAAGTGAATTTTCGCCACTCGATGCAAAACCGTGAATATAAACATAAACAGTTTTGCTTTCTTCGCTTGCCTTAGCCAGTCGTGACCAGAAGTCTCTTGTCACTTCGACATTTTGCAAAAAATCTTTCGCTTCGGGCTCCGCCACGTAGCCTCTGATTTCAATGTAAGGCTCAAATGTACGAAGATTCTGATCCAGGCTGCAACCCAAATGCGTCAAGGAAGGAAGAAGATTATTATCTTGCAAGTATGTTCTGCTCACTGGTAAAAGCGCCTCTGCAAAACCAAGTTTGAGCGGACCCAACTTACTGCCCGATTCATCTTTGTTTGAAGTTATCTTCAGCCTGTCACTGGCAAAAAATACTGGCACCTTGATAATTGGCGGTCCAGATTCTTTTGCCTTGAAGGCTTGAACCGGGATAAGCGCAAAGGCGCCGAAAAACAAGCTCAAACAAAGCGAAATAAAGTAGTTGTGATAACGCCTGATTCTCAAAGGCATAGCTGACATGAAGAGGCATCCCGTGATTTAATTTTGTGCTTAAGAGTTCCCAAATTTATTTAGCAGAGGAAAAAATTTCGATGCACTCACGCTCTAACAAGCTCAAATTTAGTTTGGCAATCCTGTCACTACTTTTAATGAGCTCAAAACCTTCTCTGGCGCAAGAAGAGCAAGCAATTTTTTCCAAGATTGAAGATTTCGTCAAGAAAACCTATCCCCACGCAAAAATAACTCGCGAACCTAATAAGCTCCATTTCGAATCCAAAATAAAAAACTTAGTTGGATATTACAGCAAAGAAAAAATGAAAGTCCCCGATGCAGGCGGTATCATGGGTGATATCACGGTAGAGTCTGGCGAATATAACAGCAAAGATAAACACGTTCTTTCTAACGAGCAAAACGAAGGTGTGATGTCCACCTTGAAATTGGCACCTTATAACAAAAGCACTAACAGCCACTTGCTTGCAAAGCTTTATTTTCCACTTGATACTACTTATGATTTCAAAGAACATATGAAGTCGCTTATTAAAGAATACGGTTCTGCTGGAGCCCCACACGCAGAGCTAAGCAAAGACGAGTTGCATAAAAAGGCCATGGACGAGAGTCAAAAAGATGTTTCAAATTGGGTCGAAACTTCCAACCTGGAAGAACAGCTCGAACTAGCCAACGATGCAATTAAGCGCCACAACTGGGAGGGCGCTAGAAGACATTATCGTGCCGCTGCTTTAATATCCCCAAAACAAATAGAGTTCTATCCTAAATATTATGAAGCCTGCCAGAGAAGCGGCTTTTGGAGTGAAGCGCAAGAAGTTGCTTCTAAACTGGTCAAATCGTCTCCCGAAAACGAACGTCAGTACATAGAAAAATATGCTGATGCACTTGTTGCAAATAAAAATGCTGACAAGGCAATCGAAGTTTTGCGCAGAGCTCTTGAGTTATCTGTAGATGGCAGACAAAAGACCAGGCTGTATCACGCCCTCTTGCAGATTGCCATCAATAAGCACGACGATAATTTAATCGAGTCCACAAGCAAAGAGCTTTTGAAAGTTTCGCCCGATGAAGACGATGTCAGGGCCAGACTTTTAGAAATCCGCAAGAAAAAGAAAACGCAAGAGTGAGATAATTGTATCCCCCCACACGAGGATGCAAAGATGCCTACAGTTTTTGATGAAAAATTAGAAAGTCTCGAAAAGTCTTTTCGTGCCGAATCCTTCCCGCAATTCAGCGAAGTTCGCGAAGCATCCGGATTTGTCGTAGACACGCTTGACATAGCATGGTCTGCCGCCAAAGCCATTTTCGGTGATAAAGCAACTCCTGATCATGCTCTTGAAATTTATGATCGCATGATTTTGCGTATCGAAGCTGTTCAAGCTCAAGATAGCGACGATGATGAATACGGCGACGAAGACGAGTACGAAGAAGACTAGTCAGATAGTCTTTCAAGCAATATAGCGCTACAAGCCGGCTCGAATCCATGTTCAGTCGGCTTGCGCTCTTTTTGATATTTTTGCAAATGTATTTTTGCGAGATCTTTCTTGCAAGCTAAATAGGCTTCGGCTCCAAGCCAGAAATCCTGATTGGGATAGCCGACTTGTAAAAATTTCTCTTTTGTAAGTTTCCCCGAAAGATACTCGACTATAGCGATTGGATTGTAGCCGTATATATTCTGGACGGGGTCGGTCAGTTGGGGCAGTATCGCCTTTTTCTTATTCATGACGCTCTGGTGCAACTAAGTATATACAGGAGACATATTTTTCTGGATTTGACAATTGGTATGCCTGTAACTCGAATTTCCGGGTCCAGCCACAATGTCTTGCATTTCCTTCATATCTCGCTCGAAATCTGGTGAATCTATTTCCAGTCCAAGACTGTAAGAAAGAATCATGGCCCAATCGTCAGCGTGATAATCGCGAGATTTTATCTGTTGAGCTTCTCTTTTGACAGATGCAGAATCTGTCTTGCCGCAAGGAGAATTAAGGGGTCTGTTTTTGGAAATAGACGGATATTTCTCGCTTGCAGAGCGCATGTCGAAACTGCACGCGCTCAAAGCAAGAAAAGAACTGATAAAAACCAGATTTCGAAAAAGAACTCTTTTTATCATTCATCTATTTTATCAGGGGGTGTGAACTCTGCCCATTTTTCCAGATTGAAAATCCGAGATAGCTTGAAAAATCTCAGCTTTGGTGTTCATTACGAACGGTCCGTAACTTGCGACTGGCTCGTTTATGGGTTCACCTGCCATAAAAAGCAATCTTGACTGGCGCGAGGATTTTATTTCGATAGTATCACCAGCGGTATCCATGAGCACGAGTCTCGGTTCATCGGCTATGGTGGCACCATCAATCTCAACCTCTCCTTCCATAAATAAAAGAGCAGAGCTGAAACCTCTTGTTACAGGAAGAATAACATTGCTATCACCGGTCAATTTCAAATCGATCAAAGACACGGGCGTAAAAGTATTTGCAGGACCGGTAGCGTCTTGCAGAGTCCCTGCAATTACTCGAGCAATACTTCCTTGCTGGTCTAATTTTACACAGGCAATGTCTCGACTCAAAAGAGTTTGATATCGAGGACTGGTCATTTTATGCACAGCGGGCAAATTGACCCAGAGTTGAATCATTTCGAATTCGCCACCATTTTTGGAAAATTCGCGCTCGTGCATTTCTTCATGCACCACACCAGATCCAGCAGTCATCCACTGCACGTCGCCTGGATGAATAATGCCTTGATTGCCAGCCGAGTCTTTGTGTTCGACACTACCTTGGTATGCAATTGTGACTGTCTCGAATCCTCGGTGAGGATGTTCGCCCACTCCCTTTGGACGCGCGCTTGGCTTGAACTGGGCAGGACCTGCATAGTCGAGCATCAAAAAGGGATTTATATCTTTGTCCACTCCACTTGAAGGGAAGAAATTTCGCACTGGAAAGCCATCGCCAACCCAGTGTGACGAGCCTGCGCGATTGATAGATTTGATTTTTTTGTTATTCATATTATTGTCTCCGCATGATGCCCCAGTTTATGCAAAAGCGTTATCAAAGTATTTCGCTCTTGCTCGCTTAAAGGCGACATGATTTGCTCCATATCTTTTGCATGCGTTTTAAAGGCACGCTCAATTAGTTTTTGTCCTTTAGGGGTAAGTGAAACCAGTCTGGCGCGCCTATCATTGGGGTCATTTTTGCGCTCTACCAGCCCCTGAGATTCGAGCCTGTCCACTGCGGCAGTCATCGAGCTGCTCGTGAGCAAAACTTTGCTTCCTAATGCATTTATGGGCAAATCGCCTTTGTGCAACAAAGCTTCAAGCACTCCAAAATCCGACACCCCGAGTTCCAGCAATTGAATACGACGGTGCGCATAGGTTTCTACTGCGCGCGCTGTTTTCCACAATAACAGCCAGGCGTGGATGCCGCTTGTATTTGGATTTTGCTTAGCTTTTTTCATTTTATCTCGTTTTCCGATATTTCGATATCGAGATATATTATATCGAAGTTTTTCACATGTCGCAAGTCAAGAAGCAAGAATCGGGTCAAACCCTCTAGAATTAGACGATGACAAGCAAAAATCAAAAAGCTTTACTGTGGATTACGCTGGCAATTCTTGCCGCGTCAATTGAACCTATCGTGGTTAAACTGGGCTATGCTGGCAATATTACACCAAGCGAACTCCTAGTCGTAAAAAACATCACAGGCGCCATTTTGATAGTGCCAATGACCTGGTCTTTCGGCAAATTGCGTTGGATAGGCTGGAAAAACGTTCAAAAAATTATGGCTGTGGCTCTGCTTTTGCTTTGCACGAACACTTTGACCTTGTTTGCGCTTCAGTCTATAAGCGCTGTACTGATGATTACTATTATCACAACCACTCCAGCCCTAGTAGCTTTGATGAACGAGCGCATAGGACGAGATGTACTTGCACCCACTTTCTGGCTTGGATTTTTTCTTTGTTTTGCTGGCGTAATAATGGGATTGAATTTCAATGATATTACATTCAGTACCATGGGTCTGGTTATGATTTTTGGTGCAGTAATCAGCTCGACCTGTTATCGCGTTCTGATGGAAACCACCACGGCCGAATTCACACCAGCATTGGTATCGACCTATACATTTTTGATTAATGGATTCATTACTTTATTCTTGATTGCTCCATTTGTTGGCATGCCCAAACAAGCAAGTTTCGGAATTGGACTATGGATTGGGCTGGCAGCAGCTGCGGCTAACGTGGCTTTTCTATACGCCTTGAATCTGGTAGGTTCAACTCGAATTTCTCTTTTAAACATGTTACAGCGTCCTGCCATGGTGGTCGCTGCAGCGGTAATCTTGCACGAGCCGCTCAACTGGCAGACTTGTGTTGGCATTTTGCTTGCCACTATCGGCATACAACTTGCAAAAGTGACAAAGCGAGCACACAAAGACGAAAAATTGCCCGCCCCAGACTCGGCAAGCATAGCCGGGGAAACTGAAAAGGATTGTGATAAGCTAAAGCAATGAGCGAAGAAGCAACAAAATTAGACGAAAAGACAGCTAACGACACGGTGGTTGAAGAAGTCAAAACCACAGACGTCAGTTCTAAGCCCCGCTCACCTGAACGAGGCATGAGCAATCCCCTTGCTTTTCTAATTCTTTTTTCTCTTCCATTTGGTTATATGGTCAGTTCGTTGAGCGGACAATACGCCACTCATGCTACTTTTGCCATGGTTGCTCTCTTCATTATCACTTCGCTTATGGACCAAGATAAGAACAGCCGCTACACAGGCTTTTTATTTGCTGTACTCTGGTCATGCGCCGGAGTGCTGTTCTATAACATGCGCGGCATTTAGAACTCTAAGCTTATTTAGCTGGGGGGGGGAATTCTAGAGATTCCAGCTGCCCACTGGAAGTTAGACATACTTTGACGTTCATCCTCCTGGAATACACCCATCCTATAAGCTAGCTGGATGTCAAGCTATAATTAAAGCCGCAAACATAGATTAAATTGGAAATTCGAAGCTACTTAGGATTGCGCACGAACTCGAACAGTTCAGCCAGAGTATTGTCCATACTGGTTATTTCGGCCTTTAAGTCTTCGATCATGGCCACCCTATCGTCGATAAGGCCAATGTCAAATTTAATCTTGCCGTCACGCTTACCGCTCAATTGTTCCTGGCGTTCTTTTTTACTCATCCGGTGACCACCATGCACTAGACAGTATCCATTTGTTTCCCAGCGCTCGACCAGCGCCTGACGCCTGGTCAGACCAGATTTGTTTGTGGTTGATACTGTATTCAAAAAGGTCCAGACACTTTCTGGATAAAAACCATCGGAGTTATCGTTATAAATAATATGACCCAATAAATTAGGCAGTCCAGTTTCGATTCTGTGCTCTTTGCGCATGTTTTTCAACGCCAATAGAGCAAGAGCAGCCTGACCTGCACCTTCTACCACGTCTAGTGTGGCTGGCGCTCTGAAGTCTACCTCACCCAGTGCAAGTGATCCAGACAAAATTCCAGTGACACCACCTGCGATGAGGTCGCCATACGAGTTATATTTAATAGCTTTATCTTGATGCTCGGCAAGGGTAGCTTTAATAGCTTCAGCACCAGCTTTTTGTCTATCTACATGATTGATTGCACGACGCATGTCAAAATGAAACGACAGAATTTGTTCGTTCATTTCTTGCTTACCAAGAATTATATTTAGTTTGCCATCAGCAGAATTTCTATCGGCAGTTTGCATTGCTTGTTTGTAATCAAGCAATTTGCTGTCTATATTCCAGGCACGAGTGAGCAATTGGGTATCAGGCGTGAGGTCACCTGTGACAGAAGCTGTTTTGATTGCTTCTTTATGATGGGCGTGCTCGTGCGCCTGCCTTACAATCGTATTCTTGGAATGATGCGGCAAAGTAGGCTTTGCTTCAAGCGCAAGACTGGTAGATGAAGATAGAATGAGCGAAAGGGTAAAAGGGACGAAAACTTTTTTACTATTAGCAAACGCCACTATTTTTCCTCTCTTATTTTGCTGATTCTACTTCGGCACAAGGCTTGCAAAGTTCGGCGAAATTTTTGTCATGACCGGTGGTGGTCGTGTATTTCCAGCATCTGCCGCACTTTTCACCATCGGCTTTGAGCACGAAAATATTCATTCCGTTTTCTTTTACTTCGCTTAAAGGCTCGAGTGATTCCACTTTGGTAGTGCCTTTTCCGTTTTCGACTTGCGCCTGCGAGGTGATGAAAAATCCAGGCAGATTTTCACCAAGCGATATTATTTTATCGCTAAGAGTAGTGTCTTCCACTTTTATAAGAACCTGAGCCTCAAGCGAGCTACCGATTTTTCTTGCCGCTCGCGCTTGCTCGAGGGCTTTATTCACAGTGTCTCTGGTGATTATCAGCTGACTCCAGAACTGATCAAGATTGGGGTTCAGCAAGCTTTCATCCACTTCGGGATAATCGGCAAGCAGCACACTTTCTTCTTTGAAAGAAGAATGAGCTTTCAATGCTTCAGGTACGTGCTGCCAGATGTCTTCCGCCATATGAGGATTGACTGGAGCAAGCACACGAACGAGAACGCTCAATAATTTTGCAAGAACGGTCTGCACCGAGCGACGAGCCTTTGACTTTGGAGCAGTCGTGTAAAGAGTGTCTTTAGCGATATCGAAATAGAAATTGGATAATTCGACGTTGCAAAAGTTTTGCAGCAATTGATAATACTTGAAATACTGGAAGTTATCGAAATCTTTGATGATTTCTTTGAGCACTTCTTGCAAGCGGTGCAAGATATATTTGTCTATGTCTTGCAGTTCCTCATAAGGGACAGTGTCTTTTACTGGGTCGAAATCATAAAGATTTCCGAGCATATAACGTGCTGTGTTGCGCAGCTTTTTATAAACATCGGCTAACTGAGCAAGCAAGTTTTTGCCACAGCGTATATCGTCTGTGTAATTAACCGAAGCCACCCAGAGACGCAAAACGTCAGCGCCATATTCTTTGATTACTTGTTGCGGCTCGACTATATTTCCAAGCGATTTGGACATTTTGCGACCGCTTTCATCCACTACGAATCCGTGGGTGACGACTGTTTTATAGGGAGCACGTCCATGCAAAGCCACACTGGTCAAAAGTGATGATTGGAACCAGCCGCGGTGCTGGTCAGAACCTTCTAGATACAATTCGACCGGGGTGCCTTTGAGATAAGAACGACTGTCTACCACTGCAGAATGTGTAACCCCAGAATCAAACCAGACATCCATGATATCTGTTTCTTTTTCAAACTCTTTGCCATCGCATTTAGAACATTTGGCTGTGTCACCAAGCATTTCTTCTGGTGTTAGCAACCACCATGCATCCGAACCTGCAAGCCTGCCATCGTGTTCGATAGTTTCATATGCGGTGGCAACCTTTTCCATCGATTCACCGCTCATCAAAGGTTCGCGACAGCCTTTGCAATAGAAAACTGGAATGGGAACACCCCAGACTCTCTGTCTTGAGATACACCAATCTGCTCTGTTTTCCACCATGGAATAAATTCTATTTCTTCCAGTTGCAGGAACCCAGGTTACTTGATCGATCGCAGCAAGAGCTTGTTGTCTGAAGCCATCTACAGAAGCAAACCATTGTTCGGTGGCTCTAAAGATCAACGGTTTTTTACAGCGCCAGCAGTGCGGATAACTGTGCGAGTAGGTTTCATGATTTAACAAAACACCGATTTCTTTCAAATGCTCGACTATTTTTGCATTGGCTTCGTCGTATCGAAGGCCGCTTGCCACCACTCCAGCCTCTTCGGTAAGAACACCGCGACCATCGATAGGAGAAACTATGCCTAAGTTGTATTTTTGTCCTATTTCAAAGTCTTCAGGACCGTGTCCAGGAGCTGTGTGTACGCAGCCAGAACCAGTGTCGTCAGTGACGTGAGTGCCACATATAACTCTTGACAGTCTATCCAAAAATGGATGCTTACATTCGAGCATCTCTAAATCGGAACCTTTGCAAGTTCCAAGCACTTTGCCTTCGATGCCTGTTTTTTCTTGAAATGCCTGGCGCAACTTGTCTACCACAACGAGCACTCCATGCTCTTTGGTATCCAAAAATTCGTATGTAAATTCAGGATGTAGACACACAGCCAGGTTTCCAGGCAAGGTCCAGGGAGTGGTGGTCCAGATAACGAAATGAACTGTTTTATCTGGAGAAACGAAGTCTGGCAATTTGCCTTTGCCTTCAGAAGCTTTTTTGTCGAGTTCGAATTTAACGAAAATAGAATGTGACTTATGCTCACAATATTCTACTTCTGCCTCAGCCAGAGCCGTTTCACAAGTAGGACACCACTGGACTGATTTCAGTCCTTTATATAAATAGCCCTTCTGAGCCATTTTAGAGAATACGCGAATTTGCGCAGCCTCGAATTTGGGATCGAGTGTTACGTAAGGATTCTCCCACTCGCCCCAGACGCCAAGACGTTTGAAATTACCTTCCTGACCTGGCAGATTATGCAGTGCAAATTCACGACACTTGGCTCTGAGCTCTACTTGGGTCATAGAGCGACGACCGCCTTTGACATTTTTGCAAACAGCATTTTCGATAGGCAGACCGTGCGAGTCATAGCCTGGCACGTAAGGACTGTAGAAACCACGAGCAGACTTATAGCGAGTTACTATGTCTTTGAGAATTTTGTTCAAAGCGGTGCCGATGTGTATCTTATCCGAACTGAGATAAGGCGGGCCATCGTGCAAAACGAATTTTGGAGCGTCTTTTCGCTTTTCGACCGACTTTTGATAAATCTCGTTATCCTGCCAGTATTTTTGAAACTCGATTTCACGAACGGCGCTGTTAGCCTTCATCGAGAAATCGGTCTGAGGCAGATTGAGGTTATAACTTTTCTTTTTATCTTTTTCGCCTGTCATTGCATTTTCCTAAAAACAAAAACGCCAACGCTTCTGCGCTGGCTTAAGTATCGATACTAAATGAGCCAGCTACATTACTGCACAATAATGATAATCCCAGTGCCGCAGGCTTGCTGAGGATGTAACATGAAAGAATCGCAAGTAAAAATAATTCTGGACACGACTTTAGGATCAAAAGGGCACTAAATCAGGATATATAAGCTTCTTTGGGTCGTCAAGAAAAGTTGTGGTCCAAGCTATAAATAAGTACAGAATCGCAAGAATTAGTTACAGTTCATAACCGAGGAAACCATTTTGCGAACAGAACGATTAATAGCCCTCAAAGCCGCGCACGCCGCAGGAGCCTTGCATAAAGAAAAGCTGGGTAATTTGACCTGTATCGATTACAAGAGCGCCTTCAACCTGGTAACTGAAGTGGACAAGGCGGCAGAGGCGATGATTCTCGATATTTTAAAAGCCGAATTTCCCAACGACAACTATCTGGCAGAAGAAACCGGGGCAAGCGCAGTATCTGACAATGGCAGACGCTGGCTCATAGACCCGCTTGATGGAACCACTAATTATGCACACGCTTACCCCTTTTTCAGTGTGTCTATCGCGCTTGAAGAAGACGGTGAAATAACTCTAGGCGTCGTGCACAATGCTGTATCACAAGAATTATTCTGGGCTGAAAAAGGGCTTGGTGCAAGGCTAAATGACAGAGTAATTTCTGTTTCTTGCAATTCCAAATTAGGTTCGTCTCTGCTTGCGACCGGCTTTCCACCCGATACCAAAAATTCTCGTTTTCACAATATGACCGAATTCACTACTATTACCAACGCCTCTCATGGGGTGCGTCGTGATGGATCTGCTGCGCTCGACTTATGCTTTGTTGCATGCGGACGTCTTGATGGATTCTGGGAAAAGAAACTGGCACCCTGGGATGTTGCAGCAGGAAGTCTTATCGTTCGCGAAGCCGGCGGTCGAGTGACAAATCTAGAGAACGGTCCACTCGACATGAATTCAGGACATATTCTTGCTACAAATGGACTGATTCACAAAGAAATGGTCAACATTTTCCAGGAATGTTGCACTAGTGCTTGAACTGCTTAAACCACTTTCCAGTTCAGTGTTTGTCCTGCTAAGAAAGGCTTGATGGTGCCGCAGACTTCAGGCACTTTCCACGGCTCTTTGACGATTTCAATCGAGTGCTGATTGAGTGGAAGGTTATAAAATTCGGCCGCAAATTGAGAGGTGAATGGCTCGAGTTTGGTTATGGTGCCATAATCTTCGAAAATCTGACATAAGGCTGGAACCAGGACTGGTGCAGTATAGACACCAGCTGCGCCACAAGCGTTCTCTTTAGCCGAAATGGCGTGAGGAGCGCTATCTGATCCAAGGAAAAATTTTGGATTGCCAGACAAGGCTGCATCTATGATGGCAAGCCGGTCTTTGGGTCGCTTCGCTACTGGTTTGCAAAAAGCATGTGGGTTCAATGCACCGCCGATGACATCATCTAAGGTCAAATACATATGATGAACAGTCAAAGTACATGCCACATTGGCTGGCAGAGTTTTTACGCAATCGATAGCGTCTTTGGTAGTGGCATGTTCGAGCACAATGCGAAGTTTTGGAAAGTTCAAAGCCACGTCTTTTAAAACCGAAAGAAATTCAGTCTCACGATCAAGTGAAAAAGCATTTGGCATTTCACCGTGCAAACAAAGGACCATACCGCATTCTTCCATGGCTTTGTAGACAGGAAAAAGTGCTTTGAAGTCAGAAACACCGCCTTGCGAATTAGTAGTGACTCCATCGGGATAAAGTTTTCCTGCAATTGCCCCAGCCTGCTTGAGACCATCAATTTCGGCAGCAGACGTGGTTGGAACAATTTTAAAAGTCATAAGCGGAGCAAAAAATTTGCCTTTGGTATTAGACAAGACTTCCATTATTTGCATCCGATAATTGATTACATCGTTTGCATTCAGTATCGGTGGCATCAAATTAGGCATCACAAGCGCGCGTTCGCACTGCATGGCTGTATACGGCAGGACAGATTCGAGCATTTCACCTTGCCTCAGATGAACATGCATATCGTCAATCTTGCGTATAAGCAACTTGTTTGCTCCTTATTTTGTCGTTAGCTTTGTCGTTTGATTTATCGAGTGTTTTTTGCTTGAGAATCAAAGACAACTCCTGGCAAATATCTCTAGGAAGAGTAGGGCCTTTGTAAATAAGACCAGTATAAATTTCAAGAAGCGAAGCACCCGCAGTCATGAAATCGAAAGCATCCTGTCCAGATGATATGCCACCACATCCGATTATAATTTGCCAGTCTTTTTTTCTAGCGTTAACACTGCGGCACAGTTTAATCGCTTTTTCTTTGAGCGGAGCTCCGCTCAAGCCGCCCATCCCGATTTCTTTGATGCGCACTGAACTCGTTTTGAGATCATCTCTTGCAGTGGTTGTGTTACCACAAACGAATCCGGCGATTTTATAAGTAGCAGCTGCATCTACAATCGATTCGATGAATTCTTGCGTACTGTCTGGAGATAGTTTGACCAGAATTGGAATTTTAGTAGAGTTGAATTTTTGCAACTCTTGCATGAGAAGGCGCATCTGATCACTTTCTGTGACAATGCCTTCTTTGGTATTGGGACAGCTTGCGTTTACTGTCACATACGTAATTGGCAGTCCTCTAATTTTATTAAAGGTATAAATCATATCTGCAACAGCCGCTTCACCAGTGATGGCAGGATCATTCGTTTTGGCTATATTGAGTCCAATAGGCAAACTGAATTTGGCTTCAAAAAGACGCTCGCAAACAACATCGGCGCCTTGTCCATTAAGACCCAGACGATTAATTGCAGCATTGTCTTCGGGCAGCCTGAATAATCGAGGCTTGGGATTTCCATTTGTTGCTCTGGCACAAACCGAGCCAATTTCAGCAAATCCAAAACCGAGCGCGCCTAATACTTCTGTTAGTTCGCCGTTTTTATCGAATCCTGCAGCCAATCCAATTGGATTTGCAAGCGGTCTGCCAAACAAATCACAGCTCAAGTCGGCTTGGTCATACATAAGTCCGCTTGATGTTTTAGCAAAAATTTTCCCAAAGTTCTTCAGTAAGGAATGAACCAAAACATGTGCTTGTTCAGGATCCATTTTAAAGAGCAATGGACGAATTAGTTTCTGGTAGCTCATGACTATAGACTAGACCTAAAGAGGACGGCTGTAAAGCCTAAAAAGTCCCCTATTTCTTATTGATAAGCTTGGTGTAGCGACCAGTCCAGGCAGCAAGGGCCACACCAAAGACTTCTACCAACATTTGAGGAGAATCAGTGAAAACATTCACTTTGGATCCCTCTACGTTGGTCCAATTTATCGGTATCTCAGAAATTTTGTAATCACGCAGGCGAGCTATGTAAAGCACTTCTACGTCGAAAGCGAATCTGTCGAGCCTTGTGACCGAAAAAATATCATGAGCCATTTCTTTCTTGAAGAGTTTGAAACCGCACTGTGTGTCATAAAAACCAGGCAACAAAAGCCCCTGGACGATGGCGTTGAAAGTATTGCCAAGATATTTGCGATAAGCAAGCGCATTTACTGTTCGTCGCTCGTCTGGCTTGGCTCTTGAACCAATAGCGATATCAGCACCGTCTTTGATACTATCGAGTAATTTATCCAGTTCTTCGATGGGCGAGGAACCATCGGCATCATCGAACAATATCAGATCGCCCGATGCTGCAAGCATTCCAACTCTTACAGCATGTCCTTTGCCTTTGTTTGGTACGTAAGAAATCAATCTGACTTCAGGACTTTGCTCGGCAAAATCATCGACAAAATCAGCCGTATGGTCATAACTGCCATCATCTACAACTATCAACTCGAACGAATTGAAATGCGATTTCAAGTAGTTATAAACCAAGGCTAGCGTGTGGGGCAGGCGCCTCACTTCGTTGTAAGCAGGAATTATCACTGAAATCTGCGGCATTTTAAAAGTATGCCACACATAATACTCTTATTAGCGCTTCAAAAAAGGACCGTAACTTATCGACGGCACAAAGTTTTGAGCATTGAATTGTTGTTGTTTGAGTACATAGAACGAATCCACTGTTCTCATAACCCTGAGATGATTGTTCTTGATCCAGTTCAAATCTCTGTTGTTGTTTGGATTCAGTCCAAGGCCGTTATTATTCCAGGTTCTTGATAAAAACGGCAGAATGAAACTCTGTCCTTCGCCCATGATAAATCGTTGATTCGTGAGGTCAGAACCCGTTACAGCTTTATATGGATCATTTATTACATCAACTGACTTTTGGAAAATATCACCTGTTGCTCGCGTCAACTCTATACCAGTTAGATAACTTCTAGGAGCATATCTTGTTGCATTGGCGAGATTGACATTGAATGGCAATCGAGACACGGATGCTTCAGCTAACGGGTTTGCTTTGTTGCCAAAGAACTGGAACATACTTGCGTATAACAAAGTACGCGTACCAAACTCAGTGGCCCTTGTGCTCCAGGACTTTTCATTCCAGTGGTCCAGTGTGTCATTAGCAGCAAACATGCCACCAGCACCTATCGAATATGCCGCTGGTCTCAGGAAGTTATATGTGCCTGCCACAAAGGAAGGCACGCTTGGATTGACCATAGCTGGAAGTGGTTTTAGCTTTCCTAAAATTCCTATAGGTGCTATGAGACCTGCTATAGCTCCTTCTTTGGCACCAGCGTAAGTAGCATTCAGAGCCTGGTTTGCATCCCGCGTGACCGCAAGCGTCACACCCCCGTTTATTATGGCTGCTGTTCCTGCACCTGCAAGAGCAGCCCCCATTAAGCCGACTCCAATCGTCATGGCGCCGGCACCCGGTACAGACCCTACGATAGTCGAAAAAGCTACAGCACCAGCTACAGTGGCAGCAAGACCAGCGGTAAACATTGTCACTGCCTGCCAGTTGCGTTTGACCCAACCCCACGTACCTGGCTCGGTCATGCTTATTTTTCCGTCGAGATCCAGTTCTTTATTTGCGGCAAGCTGAGGAGAATTTTGTTTGACTTCTTTGAGGATCGCGTTTGCGCTGGCATAATTACCTTGAGCAGCATCATATAACCCTTCTGCAAGACGCATGCGGTTGTAGTCGAAACTCAATTCTTGATTGCGAACATTGCGTGAAGCTTCAATCATTTTGAGTTCTCTGTTGATTGATTCGACCTGCAAATATTTTTCGCTTGTTTTGTTAGTTTCACCAGCCAAAAATGCTTCTCGATTTTCGTAAGGAACACCAAGGGCCTGCAATTTAGCTTTGAGCAAATTCTCTTGTTGGTTGAGCGGTGCAAGGGCACTTTCTACCGCCTGTTTCTTAGAGTTGTAGGCGTCTTTGACTTGAGCAAGTATGGTCTGAGCACCAGGAGTACCATCTTCTGCTTTAGCACCAAAATTACCTTTCTCCAGAGCACCAAAGAAACTGCTCAATGTATTGTTCATCAGAGCTGGATCGTATTTACCATCCTTCTTCATCTGGGTCATGGCACCGGTCAAAAAGCCTTCGCGGTCCAGCCCTTGATCTAGATAGGTATTTGGCTGAAGCATGGATTCGAGCTGGTCACCATACTGTGCGCGCGCCTTGATTAAGTAAGCTTGGGCCTCGGTATAGTCCTGTCTCCTATACGCCATCTGAGCATACTTCAATTTGGCTATCCCGGCTAATTGCGCCTGCATTTGCAGAGCGGCTTGAGCATCTGGACTTGGATTATTTGCCAGTTTACTTGCAAGCGAGCCTATATCAATCGTGTCTGCAACACGCGCTGCGGCTTTCAATGAGGCATATGCAGCATCAGTATCGCCTTTACCTGTTGCATCTTGCAATAAGCGCAAAAGCTCATTGGCACTTGCATCGTTACCAATTACTCTTTGAACTTCTGGAGTAACAGTCTGAGCGAGTTGAGTTACAACTTCAGGGCTTGCATTAAGATCGCGGTTATTGGTAGCAGCAATGAAACTCTGATAGGCAGCCAGAGCATTTGTATCTTGAAGGCTAGCATTTGGTCCAAGATTCAAACCAGCTGGATTGAGCGATGCTACAGTGACGTTGTTAGTGGTAGTTACTGCGGCTTGGGTAGCAAGCCTTGCAGAAGCAGTTCTCAAATTTTGCAACGATTCGAACTTAGCAAGCTCTGCTCGCAATTGATTGATCTGGGGATTGTCAGCTTTTGCCATCACCATTTGTGGTGTTATTTCTGGATAGGATACTGCCTGTCCAAAAATAGATTGGCTGAGCGATTTGATGTTTTGATCAATTTTGCCTAACTCGCTCAATATGAAATTGGCCTGGGCCGAGCCAGGTTGTTGATATTGAGCTGCAATAGCGCGTGCTTCATTTAATGCGTTGGTTGCAGTGGCTTGCATATCGCTAACTTGGGCATCTGTCAGCTTATATTGCTTGAATGTTCCACTAACGGTCTTTAGTGAATCTTGTGCTTGAGCGAAACTAGACAGATCGCCCGAAGTCGAAGCACTGACCAATGCTTGATAAACCTGTCCCATAGAAGCTATCAAAGCTTGATTAGCTGGATCTTGTGCAACTTCCGGAGCCGAAGCAATTGATTGTAAGACTTCAGCTACCCGTGCCAGCTGCTGTGCTCCGCCTTGGACAGGCTGTCCGGTGCTCAATGCCTCCAAGGTGACGGCGGCTTCATTGAGTCTTGCTAATTGCGACGCTTTTTGCACAATTAGAATATCATTTTCTAATTTGCGCATTGACTCCAAATGTGGTGCCCAATCCTGATTCAATAATGTGGGATCGCCTTGCGCTTGTAATCTTTGCTGTTCGCTTGCATCCAGAGCAGCTCTTGGAACCACCTGAGTGGTGTCTAACTTATAAATGTCATTTAAAACTGGAGCGGGGCGTTCAAGTGGCGCCACTGTCTGTGGCTCTGGCTTTGGAATGCCGTTGCGCTGACGATAGTCATCAATTGAAATATATTCGCCATTTATAGGTAAATTCTGATAGCCATTGTCCCTGGTGCGCACATATATATTTCTAATTTCGCTGGGGTTCAAATACGGCATTGTTTCAATGAATCGATTTTGAGCCATCATTGAATCATACATAGCGGGCAGTGCAGTTGGTCCAAAGGCAACAGCTGCCGCTATTGGAGTTCCCCACAAAGAAGTACTGCTTGCTACTCGACTCAAACCTTGTCTGGTCAAATCGACTACAGGATTGGCCAAAACTGGCATGGGAGATTTGATAATGCCACTCAACCCGTAATCTTTAAAACGTTGCAACGCGGAAATCTGATTTGGAACATAGCCACCTCTGACAAGCAAAGGCATAAACAAAGCCGCACCAGGAGTGGAACTCAAGATGTTGGTAAATATGCCACCGTCACTTGGGAAATGTGCATTTATCAAAGCCTGGGATAAACTGTCTCCGGCTTCCATATTGTTTGGCGCGGTTACAAGAGTTCTGTAAGTCCCAAGCACAGCCAATCCAGAGTAATATGAATGAGCAATTTGAGATCTGGAAATTTGTGCCATAGTGGCTGTGGTCGGATCCAGTTTGGTGAATCTGGTCCAATCGACAATGCTATCCTGCCATCCTCTGGCATAGTTACTTACACCATTCCGTGCATTTTGCAAGCGGCTTCCAGGCATATTGAGCATCGCCTGTGCACGTTGTCCAGCAAGTGTAAATGATAAGCCCAGATCGACATTATCACCAAGCAAACGCAAACCATTACCACTAAACATATCGGGGGTTTTGGTGGCAAGATCTTGCAACAACGTAGAATTGTAGAGCCGTTCACTCAAGACCTGACCGCCTGCTCCCCTCATGTTTGCAATACGCGGAAATAGCTTTTCTAACGCCTCATCCGCCATCTGTGGTCCAGAAAGAAATGTACGGACTTCTGAAGCGTTTTTAAGACCAAGTGAATCGAGCAGACTCTTTTGTTCTGCAGATAACGTGGAAAAATCAGCTGTTTTTTTAAATGGCTCGAGTTGCTTCTTGAGAGACTCTCCAATTCTTGCTCTGAATTGTTCTATAGTTCTGATATCTGCTGTGGCCAGCCTATCGGCGAATAGTTTGTTATTGATGCTTACTGTGTCACTAAGCACGCTCGATGTGCCAAGCAATTGACGTTCGGCATTTGAAACCGATGCGGTAATCATCGAATAGCCTTCGCCAGAAAGTGCTTTTGGATTCTTGCGCAAAAGCTCGGACAAACTGATATCAGCTGCCAGATTGGCTTCCATATTGGGATATAGCTTAGAAAATGTATTTTCCAAGGTAAATCCGCCTGGCTCTTTGCCGAATTTTTCAACGAAAGCCTTAAGCTGTCCATAATTTGTGATACCAATAGAGCGAGCCTGCTCTATCATTTCTTTAGTGATACCAGAATTGGCGACTGTCCCAAAGACTTTTTCCAGACTATCATCTGCTGCAGCTGTAGTAATTTTAGGCAGTTGCGGAAGCATTTTATTCAATCCGGAAAATGCGTTCTGGTACAAAGTACGCAATTCAGACTGAGCAATTATTGTCTGCCCGCTATTCAAGTAATTAGCTCTTTCGAAGACCTGAAGATTAGTAGCAGCCTGCTGTCTGTAAAAAGCATTTTGCAAGTAAGAAAGCTCTGCCTTAGGTATTTGAGCGAACAAGACCGATTGCATCGGGCCGTCAAAAAGTCTTGGATTTGCAAGAGCTGCAGAGACCAGATCGTCTCCTGCTTGAACCCCTGGTTTGAAAACTTGAGGGAATAATACACTTGCAGAGTCGGCTTGATTAGAGAATTTATTGAGCAGTCCTTTCAACTGACCGCGAGTTGAAACACCAAAGAAATCTGCCGTGACTTTTAAGCGAGCAATTTCTGCTTCGGGCACTGCTGCTTTTTTAAGTGCTTGCTCGATATTTAAATTATCGAACATCCCAAGCGCTTTCTTGGATTCAACAGAGGCAATGGCAGATTGAATCCTGCTTAAGTCTTCATATGCTTTAGCTGTAAAAGTTTGAAGATCTCCGACTGTACGCAACTTCAATCCACCAAAAGGTGTTTGAATTGCTCCAAAACGCTGGGCAAGTGGTCCTGCATTAATCTGATCGATGGCTGTTCTGCCCATAACCGTACTTAGAGTTTCATATGTAACCCCAGACTGCATGAATGCGTCTTCAACAGCCATTTTGCCGGGAAGTACAGTGCGAACTCCTGTTTTGGAAACTTCAACTCCAGCAATTTGATAACCTCTGCTTTGGGCATTGGCAACAAGTTTTTCAAGTTCAGTCAAATGCGATTCTAATTGCTTTGCAAGTACCGGATTTGCCCTTATGGTGGCGATGTACTCATTAACACTAGTTCTAATGGTTCCAATATTTATTTGAGGTATTGCTTCCTTCAATTTAGCAAACATACTAGCCTCAAGCTGCATTGGCATTCTAACTGGAACACCTGCAATTAAGTCAGTAAATTTTGTACCAGCACCGGCAGCATCAGCCAGTTTTTCAAATGGCTGCCAGAATTTAGCTCCTTTTTCGCCAGCTTGATTTCTAATGAGCTGGGCAAAAGTTCCCACAGAATGATTCATTCGCTCGACGAAAGTGGCCGATTCAAGCGGTCCAAAATTATCCATTGGACGCCCGAAATTACTAAATCTGCCAGTAATATTTTGGGTCCACTTGGGTATGCCAGTCCGCTCCAGATATGGTGTAAATTTACCTGGCAAACTTGTCACTTTAGAAGGAAGTTGAATTCCTTCAAACATTCTGAAATTACTCGATTCGCCTCTCACCATCATCTTGTAGCCAATGCTCAAGGCGACAGTAGAGCCAATTGCGTTTCGCGTAGAGGTAAACAGACTTTCTTTTTCGCCTACAGCCGTCATCCCTATATTGCGCACCAGAGTTGGTACCGCTATTGCTCCGGCAAGCCTTGTGTACGGATTCAAACCTGGGATTTCATTCAATCTGCCTTTGGTGTATCTCATCCACATAATGCCAGCAGCGGCTGAAAGAACGTTAACCATCAGACTTGCGTTCGACTCATTCATTCCTAACTTGGATGAAATTTCAGACGGCAAAATCTGTTGCGCCAACGCAAGAGCAGAACTCAGGTTGACGTCATCGAGAAATTTGTTTTTATCCAGAATATCGACATTGCGATCCTGGAAAACAAGATCTTTCGCTTCTTTTAAATTAGCAAAAGCAAGATCAGGTCTGATTCCGGCTTTATTGCCATACTGAATCATGGCTCCGCCTACCGGATCATTTCCAGTATTTGCAGGACCCATATAGAAACGACCCAATGCCACCCTGGTCATAATGTGCATATTCACAAAGGCGTTTGCAGGCTGATCTCCTTGCAGACGAGTTAAAGAAGCACGAAGAACATCGCCTCTATTTTGTCCGGTGTCTGGAAGCGGTGCATTTGAAATTATGGTTGGGTCGTTGATGTCCTTTTGCGCGCTGGTCAAAATTTCATTTGTAAGAGTTCGGTTTATTTTGTCCGACATCTCTTTAGAATCTTTCAAAATGCGCTCAGCATCTTGCATTTGACCAGCAACCGATAAGATGGTGGCATATTGCTGACGCATCGCAATTGAATTCTGAACACCTTCCATAGAACCCAACACGTCTCTGTAAAGCTGAACGCGCTGCATTTCGGTAAGTGGTCTTTGCGAAGCTGGATCGACTCCACTTTTGATGATGTCGAACTTGTTCTTAATTCCCTCGAAAATCTGATCGACCGTGGGGGTCACGAGGACAGACGGGTTATCTGGATGAGGTACACTTTCTGCTCGACGAATAAATTCTTCATAGACTGGCTTGATATCAGCGATATTCTGCTTAACCAGGTCAGCATCTATCACGCCAGGCGATTTGGAAACAAGCGAAGCTAATTTTTTCTGTAAATCGTTATCGCTAACTTGACTGAAACGAGGATCGAGCGCGGCTTTTCCTGGAATGCCTTGCAATCGCTGTATCTCTCGATCTTGCCCTGGTATCACCTGGTCAGCATTAGGCGCGCTTGGGATTTTCGCTGCATATGGACTCATGTCAACGCCAAGCTGACGCGCAAAAGCCTGGACATCGCGAGAAAGTGCTGCCTGTCCCTGCACCTGGGCTGAAGCTTCGCTCAAACCTTTAGTAAACTGGGCTTTTGCTCCGGCAACATCTCCAGCGGCTAAAAGATTTTGGGCATAGAGCTTGCGACTGCCAAATTGTTCCATTTGACTGTCGTTGCGAGCGACGTTGTATAAAGTTTTTCTGGTTTCTTGCGCAAATAATAAATTTGCTTTGTCACCAGACATAGTGCGCCACTGTTCAAAATCTCGAACCCACGCATCACCATAAGTTCGCTGTAACTCTGCTTTTGCACCTGCTTTGGTCGCGTCGTCGCCCGAAAGCATGGCTGCCAACAAATTTATATCGGCTGGCTCTTTAACTGCTCCAAAGACCTTTTGTTGCAGATTTAGAATTTCCTGGCCTTGAGGCCCAGTCCCCTGCAAAATCTGAGCAAACTGATTTTTGATATCAGCCATCAAAGGCTGTTCCATCTGTTCTATTCGAGCACGATTTGCCGAAGCTACATTTGCCATGCGCTCATACAAAGGACCAAAGGTTTTAATAGCTTCTTGAGCTGCCTTTTGCATATCGCCATTATTGGATTTAGCCAGATTTTGCACAGTCGCATCAAATTGCGACTGCATATCGACCAACAATTCACTTATTGGTGGAACTGGCTCGCGATCGCTATCTTTGGCTGGTTGATTCTCATGCCTTGTAATCGCTGCGTCAATAAGTGCTTCAGGACGCACACCCAACTTTGTTGCCTGAAGCGCAATCTCAGTGCGCATATTGGTGTTGATTACTCTTGCATAAGCATCGGTCAAATGCTTCTTAGCTTGATCGCCTTGTCCTGCGTCAGTCAATGCCGAAGCATATAAAGTGCGATTATAGGCACGACTGTCATCGGCTTGAACCATTCGCTCAGCTATAGCCAGTTGCTGCAAATACGGATACATTGGAGTCTTGAGACTCTGCTGCATGGTCAATAATTTTTGCAAATTACTATCTTGTAGTAATGGTTTGAGAGTCTGATTACTATTTAAAAACTGCTGAAAATTTTGCAGATGTTTACTATATTCTTCACTGGATTTGGCAGAATCCAGAGCATTCAGAAATTTAAATACCTGCCCCTTTTGAGTGTCATCGACTTGAAGCGATCCAACATACTGATTGAAACTTTGTTTGAGACCTTGATCAGCTTGAGCCCACGAAATTCTTTGACCATCTATTTCAACTGGTGTTCGTTGTTCGAGAGTTCTTTGAGCTGTAAGCATCTGCAAGAATCTGGCATTGGCCATTCCGTTTGGTTTGGCAGATGCATCAGCCTGGGCAATACTATCTTCGAAAGCTTTCATCACTTCGGGAGTCAATGCGGCTTTAGCAGCGACTTCAAGCGGAGTGCCTTTGGCAAGCTCGGCTTCTAGAGCCTGTCTATACTTAATATAAGCTTGGTCGCCCTTATCGATTGCTTGAGCCCCAGTATTATCCACTGTTTTTGGATCTGTCGGCTTGTCTACAACAGATGGATTCGTGATTTCAGGATTTGTGACTTGGGGAGCATCGGGATTGTATAAAAGTGGAAGTCGTCCTTCTCTTATATCCTGAGTAATTTTTTGCACTCGCTCCATGATGCCGCCATGCACTTCAGAGCCATCGGTTGAAGGAGCCGCGGTTTTGAGTTTTGCACCATATTGCTGCTCGATTGCTTGAGCTCGGTTTTTGAAGTTGGGGTCATCTGCAAGACCTGGATAATTCTGTACTGTGTCTTGCATCGCTTTTTGCGCTTCGGTCAAGCGCGAGCGAATTTCTTCAGGGTTTGAGCCCTGGCCAGCCCACTGATACATAGCTAAAGCCAGATTGCCCCGCATAAAGCCGGGGGCTTTTTCTAGCACTTTGAGATTTTCGGCAAGCTCTTTTAGCTGCCTTGCCGTTTCAGGATTTTGTTCTTGTCTGCTTGCCTCATCGAGACATTTGGCCCATTTACCAAACATGGCTCGTTTTTCAGGCGGGAGCAGACGCAAAATTTCGGACATGGAATTTTTTGCCTGGTCCATATTGCCCGGACTATTGCCTTCGGGCGAAAAGGCCTGAAACATGCCTTTGACCAGCGTATCGAGCTTTTCGCGGTTTTGAGCGATATAGGGCAATTGACGAATAATGGCTTCGGGCGAATCGGCTTGAGGCAGACGCTCGCCTTGCTGGGTACGCTGTTCCGGTCTTGCCCCTTTGAACATGTCGTCTGGCAAGATATCGAGAGAGGAGCGCACATCGGCAAGTGTGTTCGATGCAAGATTAATCTCGTTGCGCTCGGTCGTGGGAGTCTGCGCAACAGTCTGCTCAGGAGGCGTATTGTCTCCCTTTGCTTCGACTGGTTTTTCAGGTTCCTCTGCCACGTTTTGCGACCTTCTTCATCCTGGAAGATAATGTCTATCTTGAAGGATCATTCCCCTGGCTGAAAAGCCGGAAACTACGTAGCCGTTTAGTCTGCGAGCAAAAATTAATTATTAGACGATGCTTGCAATAGTGACGCCATCGCCACCTTCATGCGAATCGCCTGGTCTCTGGGCTCCAATTGCAGAACTCGAACTCAAATGACTTCGAACAAGAGATTTAAGTGCACCTGTTCCATGACCGTGAATAACCATAATGGGACTTATATTCTGCAAAGATGCTTTGTCTATAAAGGCTTCGAGTTCTATCTGGGCGTCATCTGCGCGCAAGCCACGCAAATCGAGCGTATTCAAACTGGTGCGCACAAAGCCTGCGACTTCGTCCTGGTCGTGTTTTGGCTCGGACATTTTGCGCTCTTTGCGCGATTTTTTTGGGTCAAGCAATCTGGCATTGCTTTTTTTAATCTGGCGTTTGCTTGGAATCGCTGCAATACTGAGATCTTCCAGATTAACCCTGGTTCTAGCCCGTCCCACCGTCACGAAAGCATGGTCGTGCTCGACCGACTCGATTGTGCCAAACTGGGCAATAGACTTGAGCTCGACATATTGACCGGGAGCAAAAACAGCAGACACAGACTGTGACTCGTCCTGATTTTGATTTTGTTTTTTATTTTCTTTTGGCTCGACCCAATTACGCTCGCTTTTGAGACGGGCGATTTCATCTTTGACTTTTTGAGCTTTAGCCAGACTTGGTTGCTTTTGCAAGTCTTTTATGAGTTCTTTCACTTTATCTTGGGCACTTTTCACTTCATATAGAAAGTCTGAAGTAACCTGTTGAAGCATTGAAGATCGTTCTTTATTCAATTCATCTTTTTCTTCTTTCAGGCGATTTTGTTTTTCGACCAGTTTCAATTTGTTCGCTTTGAGCCACTGTTCGTGCTCGATTGCTTCTTTCAATTTGTTTTCGAGTTCGCTCATGAGGTCAGACGCCTCATCTTTAGCGGCAAGCAAAATTTCATCTGCTCTGTTTACGACATCGCTTGCAAGTCCCAATCGTTTTGCAATAATAGTCCCCTTAGAAGAGCCTGGTATGCCAATTTGCAGTTTGTAAGTGGGAATAATTCCAGCGTCGTCGAAGGCCAGACTGCCGTTTAGGAAACCATTTTTGGTGTAACCAAGAGCCTTCAATTCACCATAGTGGGTAGTTGACACCGTAATTGCTTGTGAGTCGTTCAGTCGCTCCAAAATTGCCTGTGCAAGTGCTGCACCTTCTTGAGGGTCTGTTCCAACACCAATTTCATCGAGCAGAACTAGTGTTGCGCGCTTTGCGTGATTGACGATGCCGACGATGTTTTTCATGTGCGAAGAAAATGTAGACAAACTCTGCTCGAGAGATTGTTCGTCACCAATATCAGCCCAGACGTGCTCGAATAGAGGCACTACGCTGTGTGAATCCAGACAGGGCAAAAGTCCACACTTAACCATCAAACAAGAAAGACCCACCTGTTTGAGTAACACCGTTTTGCCACCGGTATTGGGACCAGTAATAATTAGGGTACGGTCACCATCTTTCATAACCAGATCATTTGCAATCACCAAAGAACGCTCGTGCAAAACCAGCAGCGGATGGCGACTATTGAGAAATTCAATATTGGTGGTTTTACTTTGAACCGCTTTCAATTCCGGTCGCTTGCCACCGCATTTGATGGCAAGTCTGGCACGTGCCATGACGATATCGATTTTAGTCAAAGCACCATAATTGGTATCTAACTTTTCCATATTTTGACGACACAGATCACAAAGCTCATTCAAAATTCGCGTGATTTCACGCTCTTCTTCAGACTCATTCAGCCTGATCTGGTTTGTAGGTTCGATAACCGAAACAGGTTCGATGTATACAGTGAGTCCAGATTGCGAACTGTCGTGCACGATACCATTTACGGTGCCAGTATTTCGCTCGTTAGCATTTACTGGTAACACATAGCGTCCAGAGCGAATGGTGTAAATCGGCTCTTGAAGAACTTTTGCAACCTTGCTCGAATGAATCAATTTTTGCAATTCGTCTTTAATTCTGGAATGCAATTTTCTAATCGAACTGCGAATCTGACTCAACCTTGGACTGGCATCGTCAGAAATATTTCCACCCTCATCTATACACTGCGCGATTCTTCTTTGCAAATCTTCCTGGGCATGCAGATTTGGAGCGTGTCTGTTCAACTGCGGAAAAGATTCTTGCGACAAAAGCGAAATGGATTGTTTGGTATTTTTGGCAAGCGAAAGCAACTTTAGAACCTGATACAACTCGAGCGGTTGCAGACTTCCACCTGAGGCAAGCACCGGCAAGATGGTGCGCATGTCGGGAATAACGTCTTGCATCAATGATGAATTGGATTCGATTACGCTCAATGCTTCTTTTGTTTCGTCAAGCAAAGCGTTTGCAAGATCCAGATCGTCTGTATGATCGAGTTCGTTTTGCAAAATCAATTCTTTGGCCCATGCAGATCTAGCCTGGTCACAAAGGTATTTGAGCAAGCGATCCCATTCCAGAAAACGAGCCGAACGCAGGTCTAGTTCATGTTCGGGCGTGTCTGTCATTTGTCGTCAAAAGCGAATTTTATTACTAGTTCAAATTAACTAGTTCAAGCTCGGAGGAATTGGAGCTGCCGGCACCACGCATGGTTGCTCAGGAGCTGTAGCGAGTTCTGTCATTTCCATGCCCAGATTGCCCATCAATTTTTTCAAACGAATTCTTTGCAACTCATAGCATCTGTTGTTGCGTTTATGAACGATGCCGATGCGCTCCAGTTGCTTGATTGCATCAACATGACCTTCGGGTACAGAAGAAACATCAACCGAACCTTTCTCGTCGAGCCATGTGATTGTTTGCGACAGGCTGCCGAGAAGTTTGCGCATTGGTTGATCATAAACTGGCATAAAAATACTCCTTAGTCCTGAGGATTAATTCTAACATCTTGGCATCGACTTTGCTTGCGCCAGTGTTTTTTGCGCGTTCCAAAGACCTGGAATTGATAGTGTTTTTGCGGTTCAATATAGAAAAGATACAATTCAGAATAAATCGTCATCAAAGCTTTTTGCCTTCAAATCATGCTTTACACATACCTATCTTTCTCACCGCAAATCGACTCATCTGTATATATCGCTCCAACAGCCACAATCATTGGACGAGCCACCATCGGCACTGAATCTAGTGTCTGGTTCAACACTATAGTTCGAGCAGACATCAACACTATCGAGATTGGCTCCCAAACTAACATTCAGGACTCCTGCGTTTTGCATGTCACCAATCAATTCAAAGTAAAAATCGAAGATCGGGTTACCATCGGTCACGGTGCCATTCTCCATGGTTGCACCGTCGAGTCTGATTGTTTGATTGCGATGGGAGCGATTATTCTTGATGGTGCCATAATCAGGTCTGGCTCAATGGTGGCTGCGGGATCAGTTGTCGCTCCAGGCACAGTAATTCCGCCGCAAAGTCTTGTCATGGGAACGCCAGGCAAAGTCGTGCGCACCCTTAATGATGACGACAAAGAAAGAATAAAGCGTAACTGGCAAAACTATATTGGTTACGCCAGAACTTATTTAGACCCTAAGAGTGTCCAAGGCGTTTGAGCTTATTTTTAGGCAGCATAGCTGTCTGATCTGCTTTTTGAGCATGGGTCTTTTCTTGAAGCCATGTTCTAAGAGTCACAAGTGTTTCAGGCAAAATATGGTCTGTTTCAATCAAGATGTGACCAATGCCTGAAAACCAGCGAACTGTTTGATCAGTCGATTTCAAGCGCGATATGAGTGTGACCACACCGTTGCAACGAAGCATTCTGTCCTGATCGCCCTGAATAATCAAAACTGGCATATCGGCTGGAATATTGCGAGCGAAATTCTTGTTGCGACGAATCAAAAAGGCGGTGCGGAAAATATCGCACGGAGGCAACGACTTGCGAACCAAAGGATCTTTTAAGGCGCCATTGGCGATTTCAGCACTTTCAGAAGAAAATTCTTTTATGTAAGGACTGAGGTCGACTTCGCGCTTTGGATGGACCAGAAAAAGGCTCAGGTCTTTCACTACCCGTCTGTTTAAGTGCAATCTAGCTTTGATAGCAGGGCTTGAAAGTACGATTCCGTCAATCAATTTGCCGTGTTCACTTGCCACTCTGATTGCCATTCCGGCTCCAAGGCTCTCGCCAATCAAAAAGAGCGGAATATCGGGGTATTGCTTACGAACGGCTTTTGTAAGCTGACATATATCTGAGTAGCTGCGATCGTATAGAACTCTATGCTCTTGGGGATTGGCTTCTTCCTGATTGTACTGGCCATAGCCACGCATATCAGGAGCAAAGACCACATAGCCCATATCAGTGAGTTCGTGCGCCAGACGGTCATAAACACGTCCATGCATAATCAGACCATGGACCGCAATGGCAACCCCTTTGGGCTTCTGACTGTCATCCTGCCAGCGGTAATAATGTGCTTTGGGAGCCCCTTCAATCACAGGGTCGGTCTCGAACACCACATCAGCCTTTGCACTTTGACATGCAAGCACAGGCAAAATGAGCGATGCGGTAAATAAAAAGATATTGCGTAACTGTCTTTTTATATAGGGACGCATAATTGTACCTACCAACTATTAACTGATAACCCAGGAGAATTACGAAGAAAATTACAGCTTTTAAGCGAAACTGGTTCAAGCGCGTTGCATTTGCTACCATTTCATTTACCCAACCAACGCGCCTCTTTAAAACCTGAAACCAAGAATTCTCATGTTTATCAGGTAATTTAATGCGACGCATATCCGACCAAAAATATAAAAAATGCCCAGACGCGCAGATATAAAGAAAATACTGGTGATAGGAGCTGGTCCAATTACCATAGGACAGGCTTGCGAATTTGACTATTCAGGCACCCAGGCTTGCAGAGCCCTCAAAGAAGAAGGCTATGAAGTTGTCCTGATCAATAGCAATCCTGCAACCATCATGACCGACCCGGAACTTGCCCACAGAACCTATGTGGAGCCAGTGACCGCATCTGTCACAGCCAAAGTGATTGAGCAAGAAAGACCTTGCGCCTTATTGCCGACGATGGGCGGACAAACAGCACTGAACGTAGCTGTCGAGCTTGCCGAGTCTGGCTATCTCGACAAAATGGGCGTCAAACTTATTGGTGCCCAGCTCAAAGCGATAAAACTGGCTGAAGACCGCGATTTATTCAAGAAATGCATGCTCGAAATCGGACTTGGAGTTCCAAATTCTGGAATCGCGAGAAACATCCAGGATGCACGGCGAATTGCAAGCGAAATCGGATTTCCTATCATCGTACGTCCCGCTTTCACTCTTGGTGGCATAGGCGGTGGCATAGCTTATAACCAGGAAGAACTGGACGAAACAGCATTGCACGGTATCAATGCAAGCCCGGTAGGCGAGGTGCTTCTGGAAGAAAGCGTACTTGGCTGGAAAGAGCTTGAACTCGAAGTGATGCGCGATTGCAAAGACAACGTGGTCATCATATGCGGTATTGAAAACTTCGACCCCATGGGCGTGCATACAGGAGACTCGATTACTGTCGCACCTATTCAAACTCTCACTGACAGAGAGTATCAGTATTTGAGAGACGCCTCGCAAAAAATCATTCGTGCGATCGGTGTAGACACTGGCGGCTCTAATATTCAGTTTGGTATCCATCCCAAAACCGGACGCGTAGTCGTTATCGAGATGAATCCTCGAGTTTCGCGTTCGTCAGCTCTTGCAAGCAAAGCGACGGGATATCCAATTGCGAAGATTGCGGCGAAACTGGCTGTGGGATTCACTCTTGACGAAATCAAAAACGACATCACCCGCAATACCAAAGCATCTTTCGAGCCAGTTCTCGATTATGTGGTGACTAAAATCCCCCGCTTTAACTTTGACAAATTCAGAGGCGCAGAGCCAGTCTTAACTACTCAGATGCGCTCGGTCGGAGAAGTGATGGCTATTGGTCGCACCTTTCAAGAATCGGTCCAAAAGGCTTTGCGTGGTCTTGAACTGGGTCTTGATGGCTTCAGCGGTGTAGAAAAACGTTCGCAAGCCGATTTCTGGCAATGGCGCAGCCGACTGGCGAAGCCAAGTCCTCACCGAATCACTGATATTTTTGGAGCCTTCGATGCTGGAATTTCGATTGACGAAATTGCCAATTTGAGCGCGATAGACCCATGGTTCGTTCAGAATTTGCACGAACTTTATGAAATGCGTCAAGGTCTAAAAGATTTGAAAGACAATGGAAAAGGTCTTGAAGACTTGAGTATTGAAGACTTGCACTTTTTGAAAACACGCGGTTTTTCCGACCGACAGATTGCGCAAGCGCTTGGTGTCAACGAAGAAGACATATTAAAAGTGCGCGAGAAGAATCAAATTAAGCCAGTTTATAAAATGGTTGACACTTGTGCTGCCGAATTCGCTTCCTACACTCCTTATATGTATTCAACTTACGAATCAGAGTCAGAAGTTCCTCAAACAGGATCGGGTAAGCCCAAAGTAATGATTCTTGGTGGTGGTCCCAACCGAATCGGACAGGGAATTGAATTCGATTATTGTTGCGTGCATGCAAGTCTTTCTTTGCGGGAGCTTGGTTTCGAGCCCATCATGGTCAATTCCAATCCCGAAACGGTTTCAACCGACTATGACGTGTCGGACCGGCTTTATTTCGAACCTCTAACCTTAGAAGATGTGATGAACATCGCTGATGTGGAAAAACCAGTCGGCGTCATTGTCCAGCTTGGTGGTCAGACACCCCTCAAACTGGCTAAAGGGCTTGAAGCACGTGGGCTCAAGATTCTTGGCACTTCTTGCGACTCGATTGATAGAGCCGAAGACCGCGCCAGATTCGGCAAAATGATCAATAAACTGAAGCTCAAACAGCCAGCTGGAGCCATCGCACAAAGCCATGACGAAGCAAAAGCAGCTGCTGAAAAAGTCGGATACCCGGTGCTTGTAAGACCAAGTTATGTGCTTGGCGGACAGGCAATGGAAATCATATATAACGAAGCGGACCTCGATAGATGGCTTGCCAGAGGATTTGCCACTGGTTCGGGTCAGTCTATCCTTCTGGACGAGTTTTTAGAAGATGCTGTAGAAATCGATGTGGATGCAATTTCAGATGGCAGAGCCACTATCATCGCTGGCATCATGGAACACGTAGAGCAGGCAGGAATCCACTCTGGCGATAGCACTTGCGTGCTGCCCACCCAGACTATTCCCCTTAAAATCATCGAGCAGATTCGCGAAGCAACAATGAAACTGGCTTCGGAACTCGAGGTAAAAGGTCTTATCAATATTCAGTTCGCACTAAAAGAAGGCGAACTTTATGTGCTCGAAGTCAATCCCAGAGCCAGCCGGACTATTCCTTTCGTAAGTAAAGCTACAGGTGTTGCCTGGGCGAAACTGGCTGCAGGTGTGATGGCAGGCAAAAATCTTTCGCAATTGGGAATTTCGCCAAGACATATTCCGCCGCACGTAGCGGTTAAATCAGTTGTTATTCCCTTCGACAGATTTCCCGGTGCCGAAATTTCTCTGGGACCAGAAATGCGCTCTACGGGCGAAGTGATGGGCATAGCTTCTCGCTTCGACCTGGCCTTTGCCAAAGCACAACTGGCATGCGGTCAAGCTCTGCCCGTAGATGGAACGGCATTTATTTCAGTGACAGACAAGCACAAGCAAGAAATAGTCTCGATTGCCCAGACTCTCTACACCCTTGGATTCAAACTGATTGCTACAAGAGGAACGGCTCAAGTTATAACCTCAGCTGGAATTCCAGTTCAAAATACCAACAAGATTTCAGAGGGGCGCCCGAATCTGGTCGACCAGATTAAGAATGGCAACGTTCAATTAGTGATAAATATCCCTTCAGGTAGAAGTGCGCGGGGCGACGACCAGATAATTCGACGCTCAGCCATCAATTACAGAATTCCTGTAGTTACGACGCTTTCGGGTGCAAGAGCCGTGTGTTCAGCCATTGGCGTTTTGCAAGCTGGCGAACTGCCAGTCAAGAGCTTGCAAGAATATCATGAAAGCATTAACCGTTCTGAATCTAAATCGAGGCTCACAAGCGCTCCATATAGTCAGTCTGTGTGACTTTTAGTGTAAAATAATCCGACTTCCTTGCACAGCAGGGACTTTTTAAATTCGTCGGAGAATAACAGTGAGCACCGAGTTAGCCAAATACATAGACCACACCCAGCTTAATCCACATGCAAGCAAGGCTGAAATAACCAAGCTTTGCGATGAAGCAAAAGAGCACAAATTCTTTGCTGTGTGCGTCAATCCATATTATGTCCAGGAAGCCAAATTCCAACTCAAAGGCAGCAATGTTCAAGTTGCTTGCGTGGTTGGGTTCCCTCTTGGAGCCAATTTGACCGAACTGAAAGTGCTCGAATTGAACCGTGCCATCAATGATGGTGCAGACGAAATCGACCTGGTCATAAACATAGGCGCATTGAAAAACAAAGACCTCGAATATGTCGAGCAAGAAATTGCCGAATGTGTCAAAGCCGCAGGCGACGTACCGGTGAAAGTAATCATCGAATGCGATTTGCTCACAAGAGAAGAAAAGATCGCAGCCACCGAAGCGTGTGTCAAAGCTGGTGCGTTCATGGTCAAGACTTCAACCGGCTTTGTAAAAGACGGCAAAGGAGCCACTGTCGAAGACGTTGCTTTGATGAAATCTACTATCGGCAAAAACAAACTTGGTATCAAAGCCAGTGCCGGTGTCAGAGACTACAAAAAAGCAAAAGAACTTATTGACGCAGGTGCAGACCGCATCGGGACGTCTTCTGGAATAGCCATTCTGACCGGTTCTAAAGCCGGTGCTGCGGCTTATTAATCGAATAGAAATCAAAACGAGGATAGAAAATTGACTTTCAACAAAAACAAAATCGGCACTTCACTTCTAATAGCTCTTTGTGCCGCCGCTCTTCCTCTTTCGGCTATGGCAGCCGAAGATTCAGACGCGATGAAAAAAGCCGAGTCGATGTACGCTCGCTTGAGCAATAAAAATCAGAAACAGGTTGCTGCTCAATTCAGAGAAGTAATCAGAACCGAGCCAGACAACGCCAAAGCTCACTACAGACTGGGCGCAGTGCTTGCCTCGATGGACGAGTACGACACAGCTATTCTGGAGTGCAAACAAGCTGTCAAACTCGACGCTAAAGCACATATCCCTCACGTCATTCTGGGACAAATTTACGCTAACCAGAACAAGATGAACGAAGCTGCAAAAGAGTTCGAACAAGCTGTAGCACTCAAAGATACAAGCTTCAGAGCCTGGATGGACTTGGGTCTGGTGTATGCCAAACTCAATAAAATCGATGACGCAATAAGAGCCTATACTAAAGCTGGCGCACTCAAAGACAAAGACCCAATGCCACACATGAATCTTGGAGTTCTCTACGACTCAAAAGGCGATTTCAAAAAAGCAATTGAAGAAGGCAATGTCGCGGCCAAACTCGACAATGGCAGAAATGACCTGATTTTGATGAACCTGGGCAACGTTTATGCTGATGCCAAAGAAGACGACAAAGCAATCGACGCATACAAAAATGCTCTCAAAATAAATGGAGCCAATGCCCTGACCCACTGCGGTCTTGGCTGGGTATACGAGCGCAAAGGCGACATGGCTCAAGCCATAAAAGAGCAAAAAACAGCCATGAAACTTGCTCCTCAATATCCAAGACCGGTTTACAGATATGCCGCGGTGCTAGCTTCTCAAGGTAAAACCAAAGAAGCAGAAATGGAATACAAACGTTCCTTAAGTTTGAAAGCTAAAGATCCGATGGCGATTGTCGAATACAGCAATTTCCTCAAATCGCAAAACAGAGAAGAAGAAGCGAAAAAATTGCTTCAATCAGCTCAAATTGCCAAGGAAGGAAACAGCAAAGCCGGAAACTAAGCAACCTTGAACAGGGTACTTGGTCGCTGGGATTCTGTTGCAATAAGCATCGGTATCGTAATTGGTGCGGGAATATTTCGGGTTCCATCCGAAGTGGTCCCGCACATTTCCTCTCCGGTCTGGATTTTAATCGCCTGGACTCTAGGCGGTATCTACTCTTTCATCGGATCGCTATGCTATGCCGAACTTGCCACCAGATTTCCTCATACTGGTGGCGATTATATTTTCTTGCGCGAATGCTATGGCAAGCTGACCGCATTTTTGTTTGCCTGGTCTGAATTATTAATCACGAGAACAGGCTCTGTAGCTGCTATAGCTTTGATGTTTGGTGAATTCGCCATCAAATTCTTGCCCTACAAAGCAGGAGAATGGGAAGTCAAAGCTCTTGCAGTAGGGGTGATAATGACACTCAGCGCTTGCAATTTACTGGGTCTCAAGACCGGAAGCAGGCTGCAAAACGCACTTACTACTCTTAAAATTTTGGCAATCAGTTTTGTCATTCTTTGCGGTCTTTTCGCCATGAAGCAGCCAGCTAATAATATAGATTTTGTCCATTTCTTGAGCAAAGAAACACTGTCTACTTTCAACCTCTTCAATCTGGGTGTGGCCCTTGTGCCCATAATGTGGGCTTATGGTGGCTGGAGAGACAATTTGTTTTTGGCTGGTGAAACCAAAGAACCTGCGTCATCACTACCTTTTGCCTTATTTCTTTCGTGTATCGCGGTGACAGTTATTTATGTGTTGATGAATTTTTTGTATTTATGGTTTTTGCCAGTTGATCAAATACGCCACGCAAAACTGGTCGGCACGGACCTTTTGTCTGTAATTTGTGGTCAGGCAGGTGAAGCCTCGGCCAAAATACTTGGCATATTTATAATGGTCTACGCACTCGGCACAGTAAATGCTCTTCTGCTTACGGGCAGCAGAATTGCATCGGCAATGTCGCTCGATAATCCCTTATTTGCCAGTCTTGGCAAACTGGACGAAAAACGTCAAACACCAGTGCGAGGCATTTTATTCAATGGACTCTGGTCGTGTTTGCTCGTGTTTGCTCTAAGCTTCGAGCGTTTATTATATTTCACCGGTTTTTCAGTCTGGATCTTTTTTGCCATGGTGGCAGCTTCAATCATCAAATTACGCCATCAAAGCAAAGAAAAAGAATCAGACAAATTCTACACTCCTCTTTTTCCTTTGATACCATTAATAGTGGCAAGCGTAGCGCTCTTCCTGGCTCTGAGCACTTTCATGGATTACAAAATAGAGTCTTTGTGCGGCACAGCCATTATTATGTGCGGCGTTCCGCTATTTTTTCTTCAAAACAAACCTGAATCTTAACGACTCTCTAGTGCCGAAGCGACAAAATTGGCAGCAAGTGCCTGACGTAAGCTGATACCTATAATTGGCGCTGGATCCGGCAACATGTCAGGCAGCGGAATGGGACTGTTATTTTCAAAATGCCCAACCATGTGCAGAACGCTTCCTCTGCCGAATTTGAAATAAACCGCCAGTGCGCCAAGCCTATCGGGATCGTGAGCTTTGAGTTCGTCGCTTGAAGCAAGTATTGTCACTGATTGAGTATTCTTGATTCCTACAAGATGACTTTCTAAATCTAGTTTCCAGGGAGCATGACTGACAGTTTTATTAAAGAGAACTGGATCGGGAGTTACTACCTGAGCGTCATAAGTGGCTTGTTTGTTCACTCCTTTGTTCCAGGCAATGAAATTGGGAAAAGCACCCTGGATGCAATTATCCAGTGCCCAGTCGGTAGACATCAAAGAGCCACCGCGCATAACGAAATCGCGCAACTTCTGTTTTCCAGCCAGATCCATCTTGCCCTGACAATCGATAATCACTACTTTGACAGAAGACAAGTTATACCCTGACACCTGCTCCATGCCGATTTTTTCAAACGGAATATTGAATTTTTTAAGTATCTTACCTGAATTGTCCCAGTGTCCTTTGACGACTAGAACTTGTGGTTGTGCGCTTCTTGCAATAATCGCCTGTAGTTGCGGATGCGATTGTTCGATCCAAGCCCTGTAAGCATCAGCCCCTACTGTTCTAGCACCAGTGCGCTGACGTAAATTGGCAGTATTGGTTATAGTTCCTAGATTGGTGGCATGACTGACATTGCCTTCAATCACACCCATATTGCCTTGAGTGGAAGGAATTCGCACTTTGAATTCCTGATGATATTGAGCAAGCACGGGTGATGCTATAAGAACTGATAAAAGACTTGTGACTGCTCTTTGAAATAGATTCATAACTAGCTTCGATTCTAATACAATTAGTCTTCTAGACGGCACAAGAAATAGCAAGTTCCCTTAGAGAATGCGATTACTAAGCTCACTTTTCATCCTACTAATGATTGCGCTGGTGGGCGTGAGCGCCATTCTGGTCTGGTTGTATATGTCTTTGGATGGCAGACACGACCACACAAAATCGAATACTGTAGTTTCTATTCCGCGTGGCGCCAATATCGACAAAATTGTGCGCACGCTGCAAGAAGACGGCATCATTGACAACGCTCTGGCAGTCAAAATATACCTCAAGCTGAGCTCGCGCACAGAATTGATTAAAGCAGGTGATTACCGTTTCAAATCGCCTATTTCGGCCATGGAAGTTTTGAAAGAACTGGAGACGGGCGGAACCGAGCATAAAAGCATCACCATAATTGAAGGTTGGAATCGTTTCGATATTGCTGACGCCATGGTCAAGGCTCCTAGTTTGAAATTGACCAATCAAGCAAGTGCGATGGCTTTGCTTGCAAACGTTTCGCTTATAAAAGATCTGGATCCGAGCGCTAAAAACCTTGAAGGATATCTATTTCCAAGTACATATTATTTGCAAGAAGACACTAGCGCTAAAGACCTAGTAGCGCAGATGGTGGCAAAGTTCAAATCGGTTTACGCAAAGGAAATCGCATTCAAAGCCAGATTAGCCAAACTCACACCTCACCAGACTGTGACCATGGCGTCTGTGGTCGAAACCGAATCGAAATTGAAAGAAGAAAGACCAATGGTTTCTTCTGTCATTTATAACCGCATAGCCAAGAATATGAATTTGAGCATGGATTCGACCGTCGTTTACGCATCCAAACTAGCTGGTAAATGGAAAGGCGATGGCAAAGTCTATAAAAGCGACCTGGCATTGAAATCTCCATACAACACAAGGTTATACAAAGGTCTACCTCCAGGCCCTGTGGCCAATCCCGGACTTGAATCATTACTTGCAGCAGTCGAGCCTGCCAAAACCAATTACATATATTATGTGCGCGACCCTGAGCGTGCTGATGGCAAACACGATTTTTTCGCCACAGCCCAGGGGTTTGAACTTGGCGTGCAAAAACTTCGAAAATGGGAAGCCGAACAACGAAAAGCCGGTTTGCGATAGAACATTCTTAAGCCCCCAAACGAACTTTATCGGTCGTTAAACGCAAAATAAAGCCAGGAATTTTTTTTAGTTGTAATAACTTGGTCTTAAGGAGGGAAGTATATAAATACTTCCATATAGGTGTTCAACGGCCGGGAACCATTTTATACATGCAGCATCCTCAAAACCAGCAAAACCTCCCTCCTATGCCCGTTCAGGCGAACGACGAAGTCTCGATTGGCGAAGTGCTCAATCAGCGCTTTCAGATTGAATCGCTTCTTGGCAGAGGTGGTATGGCAACGGTTTATCGCGCAATCGACTTGAGAACAGAACGCGCGGTGGCTATCAAAGTCTTGCACAGCGAAGTATTGCGCGATCAGGTGAGGGTTCAGCGCTTCTGGCAAGAAGCTAAGACTTATCGAAACCTGCGTCACAAGAACATCATCAAAATCTTCGAATTTTTCACAGACGATGCAGGAAGACACTGTCTGGTCATGGAATACCTGGAGGGACAAAACTTATCTGAAGTGCTCGATCAGGTTGGACAGCTTGATATACAGCGCGCTTTGAAAATTTTCAAACAAATTGCAAGTGCTCTGGATCACGCTCACAAGACCAAAATCGTCCACCGCGACCTGAAGCCATCCAACATCTGCATCATGCACAAAGAGGAAGAACAAGACTTCGTCAAAGTTCTGGATTTTGGTATCGCCAAGCTCATGCCTGAAGGCGAAGAAGATATCGCCAAAATGGCTCTCACACAAACTGGTGAAATTGTTGGAAGTCCGCTCTACATGAGCCCCGAGCAATGTATGGCGAAAACTATAGACAACCGCTCGGATATTTATAGTTTCGGCTGTTTGATGTATGAAGCGATGACCGGGCAACCGCCCTTGCTTGGTGGCAACGTCTACGAAACATTCCACATGCAAACGGCTGTTCGACCAAAATCGATTGCCGAGTTGCGCGATGGACTGGAGCCAGACAGCCCGCTTGAGATGATCATCCTCAAATGCATGGCTAAAAAGCCTGGCAATCGTTACCAGGCAATGGATCAAGTAATCGAAGACCTGGACAAAGTAAACGATCCGCCCGAATCCAATTCGGTCAAAAAAGGTCTAACCCTGGTCACAAACGAGCTTATTAAACGTCGTGCCGAAAAAGGAAAAGGAATTCCACCTCACATCGTGGCTGGTGTCACTGCAGTTATTATCGTCTCGGGTGTAGTCGTATTCCAGGACAACATCAGACGTTTGATTGAACCAGCAGAGCATCGTTATATCCAATATTCGAGCGATTATAGAAAAGCGCTGGACAATTTAAATTATGGTGGCGCCGAGCAAGCCGCCATGAAGGCTCTAGATGTAGCTGAAAAAGAAAAACCAGAATTTCTCGTTCCAGCATTGACTAACCTGGTTGATTTAGAGCGCATAACCAATATGCTTCCTGATGCCGAGCGCAATAACAAACGCATTTTGAGTTTGGCTGGTTCAATCAAAAAAGACACTTTAAACGCAGAAAAGAAACTAAAAGGCAAGCTGAGAGTTTTCTCCAACTCAGACGAAAAGGTTGAAAACCCAGATGAAATAGAAGATGTTTGCTATGAGCTTAATGACGTCGCAGTCTCTTACATGGACAAAGAGATGTGGGACAAAGCCGAAAAACTTTTGAAAGATACAAAAGCCGCCGCCATCAAAATTTTAGGAGAGCAAAACCTGGTTGTTGTAACACTCAACGATAACCTCGCGCTGCTCAAATTCAGAAACAATGTAGATGAAAGATATTCAGAACTTGAAACTGCTTTGACCGAAGCTGCCAATGCCCACGAGGAAGTGGCAGGAAAAGAGAGTGCTGGATTGATACCGGTTCTTACAGCACTTTCTGAAGTGGAGCGTCGTGAAGGCAAGTTTGCTGCAGCAGAAAAAAATGCTCAGCGTTGTTTGACCCTGGCTCGAAATGCATATAGATCTTCGAGTATCCAGGCGGTTCTTGCACGTTGCCAGATTGCCAAAGTATATGTAAGCGAGAAGAAATATTTTGAAGCTCGCACAGTTTTAAATCCTGCCGTAGCAGTAGTCGATCAAAACAAAAACATCGCCAATGACGATAAAGCAGCCTTTTACACTTTGATGGGAGATTCGCTTCTCGGGCTTGAAAAGGTTACTGAAGCCGAGCAAAAATATAACCAGGCTTATGAGTTATTGGCTAAAGACCCTCATTTAAACGCACTCATGCTCCAAGACGTTTATACTGGTCTTGGTAATTTGTTCATGTCTAGAGCCAAATACAAATCCGACGTTGCCGAAGTCTATTACAAACGTGCTCTGGCTGCGGGTTTTCGTTCCAATGCTCGAGAACAAGCACAGATTTTATATCTGGTTGATCAAATTTCGAAAAACTACAGACAGACTGGACGCACGAGCCAGCTAGAAGATCTGTACAAAATGCTCGTCAGCGTAGACAAATCAACTGGCAAAACCATGGCGGTGATTGAAGACGAGAAGATGCTGGGCAATTTCTATTTAGAAGAACAACAAAGAGTGAAAGAAGCTCTGAACGCTTTCGAAGAAGCCTTAACCTTGAGCCAGAGTTTTTACGGTTCTGAAAGTCCCCAGACATGCGAAATCATGGGGATGCTTGCAAGTACTTATTTGAAAGCCAAAAACACAGAACAAGCTGGAAGCTTGATTGAAAAAGCCGCCACCATCGCTACGTCCGATAATGTTGGTCCGCGTTTGTCGAGAGCCGTAAAACTTCAAGTGTTATCTACTTACGCCAAATACTTAGGGAAAACAGGCAACACTGAGAAGCTTGAGCAGGTAAAATCAGAAATAGAAAAGCTGTAAAAAGGGGTCATTTTTGAAAATCCAACGCTATAGTGTTTTATCACTGATTTGCTCATTGCTTGTCTTTTCTCTAGTAGGCTGTGGTGGCAGTGCCACCAATAATAATACCACTCCAGATGCCACTACAGAAGAAGAAGAAAAAGCTGAATTCGGCAAGAAGTGGGGATTTATCGACTGGAAAGGTCACGTGATAGTCGAGCCTAAATATCAGAACGCAAAATCTTTTTCTGACGGACTGGCAGCGGTTAAGCGCGACGGAATGTGGGGATTTATCGATAGCACAGGCAACGAAGTAATAGAACCCAAGTTTTTCAATGTCGGCTCGTATGTAGATGGCATCGTTCCATTCAGAAACAATGCCGGAAAATGGGGCTATATGGACCGCGAAACCAAGCCTTTCATCGAGCCAAAATTCGACGATGCCCGCAATTTCTCCGAAGGTTTTGCAGCAGTCAAAGAAGGCTCTAAGTGGGGATTTATCGATCGTAGAGGCGGTTTTATAGTCGAGCCCAAATTTATTGACGTCAAAAACTTTTCAGAAGGTCTTGCTCCGGTGCTTGCCTTGACGGACGACAAAGGAAACAAATGGGGCTTTGTCGATACTATAGGCAGACTGGCGATTCAACATAAATACGACTCAGCAACTATTTTTACCGAAGGTGCATCAGAAGTTCACTGGAACGGTAAATTCGGATGGATCGACCGCAACGACTTTTTCCAGGAAAGACCCGGAACAGACCTTGCCTCAGCATATTCGGAAGGTCTTGCACTGGTCGAGACTGCCGGCAAATGGGGATTCATGAACAAAGAAAAAGAGATGGTCATCGATCCAAAATACACCAGAGCCGAGAAATTTTCAGAAGGTAGAGCACTGGTCAAAATCGGCAATATGATTGGTTTTATCGACAAAAAAGGTCGTACGATTATCAAACCTAGATATATCGAAGCTCAATCCTTCTCAGATGGAATTGCAGCGGTTTGCGTAGCTGAAAACGCTGAGGAATCAGACGAATCAGGCGAAAGCTCAACAGACGAATAAAAACCTCAGAAGAATTCAGGCGGCCTCTTCCTGTTTTACTTCTTCTTCTTTTTCAGCCAGCAAAGGATCCTGAAACTGTTCGAGCATGCGTTGCTGTTCTTCTTTCTGGAATTCTTTGTAGTAGTAGTACATTCGAGTCATTGCTGCAATGAAACAACAAATGGAAAAGAGCAAACATGAATCGAGTTTGCCAACCAGACAAATTGGAAAAACAACAGCAATGAAAAATACCACCCAGAACAGAGTGTTTCTGTCTCGCCTTTGCTCTTCAATCTTTTTGATCCAGTAAGGATGCATGAGCTGAAATCTCATCACTTGACAACAACTCAAATTGTAATAACTGCAACCAGGCAATTAAAGCTTTTCTTATCAAAAGTTAATCTTTAGACTCATGGCCATCACGGAACCTTTACAGTCAAGATCTAATCTCTTTGAACTGTGAAGAATATCTTGGTGCGATTACTATTTTTACTCATAATCACGGTTTACCTGGTGCTTCCAGCCCCTGCCGCGGTGGCTTCTGGAAAACCGCTCGGATTTGCCCCAAAAAAAACCGCGCATCATCTGGTCATTTATTTTCATGCCCTTGGTGGAGCAACTCACGAACCTTATGTTCAACCTATAAAAGGTGCAGCAATTGTCGATGCGGTTAAAACCTCATATCCGGGAGCTGGCTTTTTATCTCTCGACTATAATCCTTCGCTTGTGCTCCAGGGCGATTTCGAGGATATCGACAATACAATCCTCGACTACAAGCACGACTTTCCAAATGTAGACAGCATAAGCCTTTGCGGGTCTTCATTTGGCGGATACACAGCCCTTGCTTACTACACAAAAGCAAGCCCCGAAGTCCAAAGTCTTATTAATGGAATCGTGGTCTCGGGAGTTCCGGACGATTTGCAATTACTTTCAAAAAGCTCTGTAGATAAAGACGTGAAAAATCTTTTGCAAGACGAACTTTCAAAATCAGGCAGTCCTACTTTTCTAAAAGATCGAAGCGTGAGTCAGATATTCAAATCGGTGAAAAAACCGACCAACGTCTTTATCATTACCATGAAAAAAGACGTCACGGTTCCAGCCGCATGCAATAAGGATCTCGAAGCGAATCTCAAAGCCAGAGGATGCAATGTCGCTATCGAAAAAATCGACGAAGGTCATTGCTTTCCTTCGATTTATTTTCTTGAACAAGGTTTTTTGTTCGTTTCAAAAAAAACGAAAACACTTCATTAACTGATACGAGAGTCACCAGGTCAAATTGTCCGGGTGTATAGTCGAAAAAGGGCGTGAGGCAATGTCTATGAATAAAAAGGTGTTTTTCTGTGGCTTCGTCACAGGGGTTTCAAGCTGCATTTTAACTAGCATCGTAAGCATTTTGATCTGCTTTTGTCCGGCGTTAAACCCGGCCTTATATGACAGAATTTTATTTCTACCAATGCACCATTATCCTGACCCTGACCAGGGTTTAAGCATCTCGGGCATTAAAGCAAAAGAAGTGATGTTTAATTCTCTCGATAAAAAAGTAAAACTGACTGCCAGACTTTATGAGGTTCCAGGTGCGAAGCAAATCATTCTATATACTCATGGACAGGGCGGTAACATTGCATACACTGCATACAAAATCAAATTCCTGGTAGATAGCAAAGCTTCTGTCCTGGCATATGACTTTAGAGGCTATGGAAAAAGCGTTGGCGATGCCCATATCGCCCAAGTCAATGAAGATGCCCGCGCTGCTTATGACTATATTTTGACCCACACAAAATTCAAAAGCAAAGACATTATTCTCTATGGTGAGTCTCTAGGAGCCGCCATCACTAGCGATCTTGCAAGCAAAGTAAAATCGGCTGGAGTGGTGCTTGAAAGTCCCTTCATCTCGCTTTCAAAAATTGCTCGCGAAAAATTTCCGGTGCTGGACATTTATCCAGAAAGTCTTTTTCCAAACCCCACCCTTACAAACGAACCTTTCGTAAAAGGTGTCCATTCGCCACTCTTAATTGTCGGAGCAGAAAAGGATGTCTGCACACCGCTGCACCACGCGCAGTATCTATACAAACACGCAAGCGGCACCAAATTCTTTTTGACCTGTAAAAATACAAATCATGCAGTCTATGATGTCGACCCGAAATTTTATTGCACCAAGCTGGCTGGCTTCATGGATTATTGCCAGAATCTGGACAAGAATCAAGGTCTTGCCTGGGCTAAAAGTCCCGCCATCGTCTATAACGTGCCCTGACACACCATCCCATAAGCCCAGTAAATTGAATCCTTCACGTGTCACGGGATCCAATCAATTTCAAGCGGTAAAAAACTCACCATGGTTGATGTGGTCTTTAATAATTTTCGTCTGAAGTACAGGGCCTGGACGACAGACGAAAAAATTCTAGAACGTGCGCAGTGCGTAGCACGTAGCGCTATGCAGTCAGGTGTTTTAAAAACAGGTCTCTTCGCAAGACCAGCTACATGGGTGAGACAGGCGAGTTTTTACTGAGCCACGAACTCAAATCGCCAGTCATAGAGCTATTGAGTGCAGCGTTGATTTTGCCGCGCTCTATCACTTTGGCAATTACTCTATCTCCCGAATGTACGGGGTGAGTAGAAAGGAATTGAGTCATATCTTCGACCATTGTGGGATCAACGATAGAATTGGCTCCACGCACCACTCTGATAAAGAGCTTGGATGGATATCGCTCATTCATTTTGGTCCAGTTATCTTTAATATACTGCCAGGCTATCTGTCTGCCTGCTACTGAATGCAACGATTTTTGGACCAGATGAGGTGCATCTTGTGTTTTTACGTCATCGGTCAAAGCCAGATCCAGAGTTCGCTTTATTAGCTCAGGCTGTCTGAATACAGCTAGCGACATAAGGTTACGCAATTTGGCTTCGGGTGTTTTTGCCTCTTTATACATTTTGAAAAGAGTGTCGTAATCTTCTTTGGTTCCGTTATATGCAACGACTCCAGCAATAGTGTCATTGAGGTCTGGATTGATTGAATCTGGATTATTGCAATAAGGCTCGAACATTTGACGAGCTTTGCTTATCACTTCCTTGGATTCTCCGATTGTGCCAAGCGCATCAAGAACGTCACCCCGCAGTATCTGAGTGAGATCCGATTCACCGTCTTTCTTTTCCCAACCCAATCTTTGAGCACAAACACTCAAACGATCTCTAACCAGAGCAGCAAAATTGGCTCGATCGCTCTCTTTAATGAATAGATTTATTCGAGCCAAATGATTTATTAAAAGACCCATTACTGTCGGATCGGTTTCATCTCTGTAACCCGCTGTAAGCTCGAGATAATCTGCACAAGGTAATTTACCTGCTTCCACAAGAGCAAATGAATCAGACAAGAGCGAATAACGCTCTGGGACGCTTAATTCCTTTTGTGCCAGAGCAGTAAGTGATTTTAGAACTTCTTTGGGATAGCTGACTCTGTAATAACCGTCCGAATGAACGTTCACCACGAATGGTGACTTGGCGCTTGCCATGGCCAGATCTTCTTGAACAGTATCCATTATGTGGGTGGAAAGCTTCTTGTCTCGTGCAGATTGATCTTGTGCAAGCTGACGATAAGATACTGGAATTTGCCAGACATGCCCTTTTGCAGCATTTCCACTTGTCGATTTGGTCTGAGCTTTTACAGCATCGAGCAGTCTGAATGGCTTCTGACTCAATTTAACGTCTTCAGCGCCTTTGAATTCGACTTCTACCAGTGGGTAACCTGCGCTATAAACCCATTCTTTCATTATCTTAGATACAGGACTTCCAGACACTTCCTGGATAGAATTCCACAAATCATCGGTGGTTGCATTCTTGAACTTGAATTTGGCGATGTAATTCTGAATTCCTTTTTTGTAAACATCCTCACCTACGTAACGCTCGAGCATACGCAGCACCGAGGCGCCTTTTTCGTAAGTAATCTCATCGAACATTTGTTCGGCATCCTCTGGATTATTTACTTTGGCATAAATTGGACGCGAAGCATAAAGGGCATCTGTTTCCATAGCGGTGCCTTTATCGCTCACGAAAGAATCCCATGGTTTCCAGTCCGGCTGCAAGAAATCAAGCGCTTTTGGCTCCATCCAGGATGCAAAAGCTTCGTTCAACCAGAGGTCATCCCACCATTTCATCGTGACCAGATCGCCAAACCACATGTGTGCCATTTCGTGCGCGACGACCATGGCTACACCCTGCTTGGTGGTAACTGACGCAGTTTTTGGGTCGAGCAAAAGACGCGATTCTCTGAAAGTAATAGCGCCCAGGTTCTCCATCGCTCCCGAGCTAAAATCGGGGATGGCGATGAGATCGAGTTTCTTGAGCGGATATGGAGTGCCGAAATAATCTTCAAAGAATGGAAGCAGTTTGACTGCAGTATCTCTTCCGTAAAGAGCCTGGTCTTTCTTGCCTTTAACGGCCCAGGTTTGAATTTCCACGTTGTTAACGACTTGAGCGTCGGTGCACTCGAATGGTCCGACAATTAAAGCCACAAGATAAGTGGACATCACTGGCGTTTCTTCAAAAGTGTATTGCATCTTTTGAGTACGTTGATCTTTGCGTTTCAACTTCAAAGGAGCGTTCGAGATTGCCACCAGATCCGGCGGCGTTGCAAGGGTTATATTGAAGGATGCTTTGAAATCTGGCTCGTCGAAGCAGGGAAAAACTCTTCTTGCGTCTGTTGGCTCCATTTGCGTGGTAGCAAGCGCCATTTTGTTTCCGTTTGCATCAGTCGACGAAGAGTAATAAAAACCTGCCATTTTATCGTTGAGCTTTCCGGCGAATTTGACATGAAATTCGTAAGAACCAGGCGCTATCGTTTTTTTGAATTTAAAGCGCACTTGTTGTTTTTCTTTGTCTTGCTCGATACTCGCTTCATTCCAGACGCCATGACCTTTGCCTTTTTTGATCTGAGCAAGCTCACCTTCACTTACTTCCAGGTCGTTGGCATTCAGAACCACTTCTTTGACTGGAGATTGAACGTCGACAAAGATCGTTTCCTCGCCGGAAAACTGTTTGTTCTCCAGATCTGGCTCAAAGTAAAGTTTGTACGACGTGGGCATTACATTGCGAGGAAGTCTAATTGCATTTGAAGCATTGCTTGCCTCGCCCGCATCGGCTCTAGCAGCAAGAATGCTAAGCGTCACCGCAAGAGAAGAGAAGAGTATTTTTTTCCCAGAATTCGCGAAGCGCTGCATATTGAAAACCTCGTCTAATAGAAGTAAAAGGGTCCCGTTTTTATGAATGCTTGAATATATCACACGCAAGACCTTAAGAAGAAGAAATCAAGAATATTGCAAACAGTGATATAACCAGTTGTATAGCGGGATGGCGAAAGCACTCTTGCTCCAAGATATAAAGGGAACGCAAAGGGAACGCACAATGTATTTCAAACAATTTTTTCTAGGTTGTCTGGCACACGCATCGTACCTGATTGGCGCGGAGGGCGAGGCCTGCATAGTCGACCCGCAGCGCGACGTGGACCAATATATCGAAGAAGCGCAAGCTCAGGGCTTGAAAATAAAATACATACTGGAAACCCATTTGCATGCCGATTTCGTGAGCGGTCACTGCGAGTTGGCCAAGCGCACTGGCGCTGAGATTGTAATGAGCGAGATGGCTGATGCAGCCTTCGACCACAAAAGTGTGAAAGACAATGACATTTTGCACCTGGGCAAAAGTGTGACAATCAAAGTAATTGCCACTCCTGGTCACACGGTAGAAAGTGTTTGCTATCTGGTCCAGGACACAAACGACAAAGAGTCCGCACCTAAATTACTTACTGGCGACACCCTCTTCATTGGCGATGTCGGACGACCTGATTTAGTGTCGGGACATGGCATGTCTAGCGAAGAAATGGCATCGATGCTTTTTGATTCTTTGCACAATAAATTACTCAAACTACAAGATGAGACAGAAGTCTACCCTGCACACGGCGCAGGTTCACTCTGCGGCAAATCAATGTCATCGGAGCGCTCATCTACAATCGGCATCCAGAAACAGTTCAATTACGCACTGAAAGCCATGCCCAAAAACGAATTCATTTCGATGATGTGCACCGACTTGCCTGAAATTCCGGCTTATTTCAAACACGCAGTAAAGAAGAACAAAGAAGGCGCACTGCACCTGGAAGATTTGAATTCGCCTACTGCGATGTCGGCAGCTGAAACCAAAAAAGCGATTAACGAAGGCTATGTGGTACTCGACGTTAGACCCGCATCAATCTTTGGCGAAGGACATATTCCAGGAGCAATAAATATTGGTCTTGGTGGTCAGTTTGCATCATGGGCAGGACAAGTGATACCCATCGAAACTCCGATGATAATTGTGGCAGACGATAAAGAAGCTGTGCAAGAAGCCTTTGTTCGCTTGAGCCGAGCCGGACATGATACCGCCACTGGTTATCTGGAAGATGGCATGTATGCCTGGGTCAAAGCAGGAATGGAAGTGGCAAAAATCGAACAGATTTCGGTATCAGATTTATTCGAAAAGCTAGAGAAGAAAGAAGACCTCAAAGTAATCGACGTAAGAAGAGTCGGCGAGTGGAATGGTGGTCACGTTCCAGGCGCGCCTAACATGCCTCTTAGCGAACTGGACAAGTTAGTGGCTAAACTGGACAAAAAACAAAATTACGCCGTTATCTGCGCTGGTGGTTACCGGTCTAGTATTGCAACCACTATATTGAGAAGAAACGGCGTAAATAATGTGATTAATATCACCGGTGGTACCGGTGCGTGGGTCAAGTCTGGCTTGCCCACAGAAAAACCTGAGTCGTCGACTAGCGCGGCTTGCGTCGGCTAGAAATTTGCTGCCACCAGGGCTGTCTCAAACGCTCGAGTTCAACCAGCGCTTCATCGAGCAAAACTTGCAACTCGGTTGCACGTACTGCTTGTTTTTCAAGAGCAGGCAAAAGCTCAAGACGTTTTTCTTGATGGTCTACAAGACGTTCCATCTGACGCATGCGCTCATAAGCGCTAAGCAAACGATTATTGGTTTCGGTGAGAAGCGAATGCACTTCTTGCACTCTTGCAAGTAATTCCAATACAGATCTGTTTTCGAAATAAGTAACAGCACTGTCCTCACTCAAATCAGTTTCTTGAGTGCGAGTCATCACTTTGACATGTGCAGCGTCGAGTAAGTCCTCGAGACCTTCCAGATCTACTGGATCTACGTATTTCTTTTCAGGATTGGTGTTCATGTTTTGCTCTTCCTGGTAGCTAGGCTGATATCGCCTTGATATTATCAGCGGTGCCTAAAAATGCAGCAATACTTGACTACCCTATCGGACTCACGCCAAAATATTATTGGCAGCTGGTCTATTTTTTGAGATATTTGTCGAGCATTTCTTTGGCTTGCTCGAGCATCATCGGCTTTTGCATGAAATCGTCCATGCCAGCAGCTACACAATCTTCGTTAGTTGAAAATGCGCTCAGTCCAATGATGGGAGTACGCGTGCGACCTTCACTCTTTTCGTAATCTCTTATCTGGTAGGTCGCCTCTATTCCGTTCATCTCGGGCATTGAAATGTCCATAATAATCATAGAGTAGCCTTTTCTAGACATTTCCACTCCTTCAAGACCATTTGCAGCGGTATCACACTTGACACCAAGACGTTCGAACTGACGCTTAGCCAGGAAACGCAAAGTTTGATCATCCTCTATTAGCAATATTATTTGGTCGGACATGCGGAGTTTCGCTCACATTGAAGGGGTACGGTGAACCAGAATGTCGAACCACGATTTGGTTCGCTCAATACATTTATCTCGCCACCAAGGAGGGTGACATAACTTTTGGTGAGGGACAGACCAAGTCCCGTCCCACCGAATTGTTTATTCGTCACCCCATCGACATGGGCAAAGGGTTGGAATAAAGAGGCTTGATTCTGCTTTGCTATGCCGATACCAGTGTCGGTGACAGACATTTTGAGCTTAATCGAATCATCTTTTGTGCTTTCCACTGAAACTGAAAGTTTGATGCTGCCTGCATTAGTGAATTTGAGCGCGTTTTTGGTCAAGCTCATCAAAATGTGAGTGATTTTCTTTTCGTCACCATAACAGTATTCGGGCACGTCAAAGGCAGACTCGAGAAAAAGCATTATTGATTTGCGCTGTGCTTGATCCTGAAATTGCGTCATCACATTTGCTAGAAGCTCACGAGGTGAGAATTGAGTCTTATCAATCGTCATCTTGCCTACGTCGATTCTGGTGAAGTCGAGCAGATTGTTCATCATCTCGAGCAATTTCTTGGAAGAGTCAAGCAAATTATCTGCAAGCTCTTTGTCGTCTGGCGACAAATCTAGAGAAGTAGCAAGCAACTCGGCAAGTCCAACTACACTCGAAAGAGGAGTACGCAACTCGTGTGAGATATTAGCTACGAATTGAGATTTTAGATTATTAGCCTGGAGGGCATCATCACGAGCATAAAGCAATTCGTTAGTCCTGGCCTGAACTTGATTTTCGAGCGATACACTGAGATCTTGTTCTCTGCGCAAAGATTCGTCTAAGAGTTCTTGTTTGTGCTGCAATTCTTCAAGAATGCGGAGCAACTCCTGGTTTTGTGAATAAACTTCGTCAAAAGGAGTTTGTTGAGCCAGTTTACCAAGCGATGTACTGATTTCTGAAATTTCGGAAGTAGTAAAAGAACGAGCCCGTGAACGCAAAACTTTGCGCAAATAAATCATAGTGCCATTTTCGCTTGTGTCCACGTCGAATCGGTCGACCATGCGTCTGGCGCCAAATAAGCCTCGACAATGATTTACTTTGCCTTCAAGAAATTTGGTTATGTCTTGTATTCCCGGACCTTTATCTTCGATGCTTACTCCAAAAAAAGGCTTGGTGGCATCGTCCACAAAAAAAACGACTGTTCCTTTTTTTGCAAATTGCAGCGCGTTTCGACTGACTTCAGATACTGCCGTTGCCATTTTAGTCTGGTCAGATTCGCTCATGCCAAGCAATTGTCCAATCTGTTTTGTGCGTCGTCGAACGATGATTACGTCTTGCTCGCCTTCGAGGCGAATAGTCAACAGTGGTTTTTTTGCGTTCAATTTTGCTTTTCCGCTTTAATCACGAGCACCGTACCATCGTCTCTGCCACGCCAGTAATCTCGCAACAATATAGCAGCTATTGTGGACGGAGACTTGTGTCTCAAATTTGCAAGCAAATCTAACTTGGAGCTGAGACCGTCGGTATGGATTATTAGCACAGAATCCTTCAACCAGGGAAAACTAGTTTCCTTAAGTTTTCGTTTTTCGTACCCAGCAGTACCAGGAGCTGGCATTAGCCGGTTCTTTTTGGCATTTACCTGGTCGATAAAACCTGTCACGTTTCCAATGCCACAAAAGGTCAATTGTCCTTCTGCAGTGTCTATGATTGCGACCGAAAGTGCCGCTCCCCGAGACTTTCTAAGCGCCAGGTGCATATCGTCGACCAGATCAACAGCGCTCAAAGACTTGCTTTTTTTAAAAACAGAAAGAGCAATATCGGTTGCAGCACCAGCATCTACTCCATGTCCAAGACCATCGACAACCAAAATATATAACTTATTGCCGCGCTCGAGTACTGCCCATCCGTCGCCGCATACGGTTTCACTTGGCAATGGAACGGATACGGCTCCAATGTCGCAATTGAGACTTCTTTTTGCACCGGGACTAAAAAATTGGCTTACTATAGCTGTTCCCTGCCCTGGAAAAGAAAAAGAATCGACCTTATCGGACAAACGTTTTACGGCTCCAAGCCCTGAGCCCATTGATTTTCTCTCTGAAGTGGACACTCCATCTTTCATGGAATTTTCAATGTCAGCCATTCCCTGCGCCCTGTCCATGGCAATAATTTCAATCCCGATATCTTGATCCAGACACTGTGCCTGAGCGGACTTCAAGGGCGCAATCAGGATAGAGCCGCCATTTGCATGATTGACCAGATTATGTGCAAGTTCGTTTATTACGATGCTTGCAGCACCAATTTTAGTTTCGTCAAAACCAAGTTCTTTGCCTAACTCGGTTGCGACTTCACGCACGGGGTAAGCTTGACTGCTATTTTCAATAGAGAATATGCGATGAGAACCGCTCATACCCACTTAGTGACGCTAATTGTAGTACCAACGCCGATTGCGCTTTTTATATCGAATTCATCCATCAGACGCTTGGATCCACCAAGGCCAAGACCCATTCCATGCCCGGAAGTATATCCATCTTTCATCGCTTGTTCAATATTTTCAATTCCTGGTCCAGAATCGGAAAATATCATTTGTAAGCCTTTTCGCCTCGTGTCATCCAAAACACTAATTTTGAATTTGCCTTGATCTGCATAAATCAAAGCATTTCTAGAAAGCTCAGCTGCAGCGGTAATGATTTTGGTTTGATTTACCAAACTAAAGCCAAGCAAGGCCGAGATTCTCTTGACGGAGGCTTTAATAAGCATCAGATCCTCTTCCGAGTTGATATCTCGTGACTCAGTTGATAGCACTGAAATCATGCGCATATTCGTCCCGATGTAAGATATCGTTTAAAAGCTCCATTCCATCTTCTGCGTTAAGAGCAGTATGCACGCCTTTCATTGAAATTCCCAGTTCGACCATTGTGATTGCAACTGCCGGCCTCATTCCGGTAACAACGGTTTCGGCATCAAGCAACTTGGCGCAAGATGCAACTTGAGCCAGAACTCGTCCTATGAAAGAATCGACGATTTCTAAAGCAGAAATATCGATAAGAATTCCTCTTGCACCAGTTTTTACTATCATGTTCGTCAGTTCGTCTTGCAAAGCCAAAATCATTTTGTCATGCAAGTCGACCTGAATCGTAATCAGTAAATACTGGCCGACTTTCAAAATCGGTATTCTTTCCATTAGGGCAGATTCCCACTCATATTAGATGTTTGTCTCGCCAGTTTCTCAACAGAACTGGAAGCGCCGTTAACCCGCTGGACATGCCAGCCTCTACGGGCCAAGGCAAAAGCCAGGGCATCATACATCGTAGCCTTGGTTATGACGTTATCGAGCTCGATACCAAGGTGTACAACAGTTTGAGCAATTTGTGGTCTGATACCACTAATGATGCACTGCGTGCCCATCAGTTTGGCGGCGGAAACTGTTTTAATTAAATGTTGAGCGGTTTGGGTGTCGACAGTGGGAACGCCCGAAATATCGAGAATGGCCAACTTAGCGTTGGTGTCAACGATTTCTTGCAATAAATTCTCCATTATCGCCTGGGTGCGAGCACTGTCCAAAGTACCAATAATGGGAACTGCAATAACGCCTTCCCACATTCGCATGACAGGTGTAGATAATTCGAGCAACTCTTGCTGTTGTCTGCGAATAACGTCTTCGCGACTCTGCTGATACACTTCGGTCGTGAACAAACCCAATTTATCCAAAAGCTCTGAAATAGTCCAAATTTCGTTTGCCAGTTCTTCACCTTTGAACTCTCTTTGCATCAAAGTGAAAAGAGGCTGCTTCAAAGAAAATACAAAAAGTGCAGTTTCGCTGGGGCTGAAACTTGCAAGTGCCCTGCTGCGGGACAATTCAGCCAAAAATCTTCTGACACCATCCCACGCTTTGGATTGGTCAATGTCTTTCATTTCTCCAGACTGCACTGCAGTCTGAAACTGATTTAAAAACTCTTTGCACTGCTGTTTCAGAGTCGACTCACTCAAGTGGTCGATTCTGTTTTGAAGCACTTTTTTCTGCTGCTTGACCCAATCTTCAAGCATTTCTTGTTCGTTCTTTTTAATGATTTCGGGGGTTTTAGTTACAGTACTTGGCATCACTATTCGTCCACTAACTCCATAAAGTTTGAATAAGCATTATTATCATTACCCCATTTGGATTTAGTCCGATGGGCAATCCCGGACTTAGACTTTAGCATGACTACGTCGTGGTGATGCTAGTTCAAAAAACAAACCGAGAATAGCCGGTTTAAATCATTACTGATTAGTTTTCAACTCTCTGCCAGCCTGATCTTGCGAATCTTTAGCCGCAGCGGCGTTTCTGTCCACAGTTTTCTTGGCATACTCCAGCTGTTTGTCTACATTATCTTTCTGCAAGTCAGCAACTTTTTTGATTTCATCCTTTTTATCATCAAGCGCTTCTTTTTGCATATCTAGATTTTTCTCTTGCAAATCAACTTCATTCAGTCTTGCTTTTGCATTGGCGTCGATATTGTCCTTAAGCGAATCGGCATGGTTTTCGACCATTGTTTTTTGAATATCTTTTTGTCTGTCGATATCTGCTTTATTTTCTGAAACTTTGTTATCTACATTTGAACAACCTGCCATCGCCGCGGCAAGCCCGATTGATAAGAGTGCGCTGAAGCATTTTTTGAATAGCATCGATAAATCCCCTGTTTTCCCTTCCGTTATTGACCTAGCACATCTAACCAAGGCGAATGCTATGCAAAAGTCAGCGGGTGGCACGTATAGAGGATTGAATAATGGGATGGTTTACAGGATTTTCAAATAAAGTGGCGAAAGCAGTAGGTCAACCTACCGCGTTCATGATCGCTCTATTCGTAGTAATAGTATGGGCAATTTGCGGGCCTTTGTTTGGTTTTAGCGATACCTGGCAACTTGTTATAAATACCGGAACCACAATTATCACCTTTTTAATGGTCTTTTTAATTCAAAATACTCAGAACCGAGATACAGAGGCAATTCACTTGAAGTTGGATGAGCTCATTAGATCGCACCGTCCAGCCAAAAATAGTTACATCAGCCTGGAAGATTTATCGATTGAAGAAATGGACAAACTTAAAAAACTTTTCGACGATGTCAAAAAAGAGTGTCGAGAAGTCGATGAAATCGAAGACGAAATAGATCAAAGCGTAAACAGAATTGAGAAAGAAAAGAAAGAACGAAAAGCGAGTTAAGCAACCAATCTACTATGACTGGTATGACTCGGTTGAAACTTCGTAATTGAGCTCTCGCCAACCTCGTATTCCGCCTGCCATGGATAAAACTCTGGTGTAACCCATTTTTTGCAGATTCACCGCCGATAGTGCCGAGCGGTAACCACCACCACAGTAAAGAACTATTTTTTGATCCTTGTCTGGAATTTCTTTTTCGATATCACGCTCGATAATTCCGCGTCCCATATGTTTTGCACCGGGCAAATGATCTTTCAGCCACTCATTGTCTTCTCGCACATCAATAAGCACAAAGTCCGGATTTTTCAGCGATGCATGCACATCTTGAGCGCTTACTTCGCTCACTTGATCCAAAATTCCTTCAACCAATTTGACGAATCCTGGTGAATGCTCCATTGTCTGTGTCCTCTATTAGTACTTCGCAATTATGATAAACTATCCACCTCTATCACACCCATGTCGCCGGGAGATTTTTGCATGCTTTACAAACCCAGTAAAAACATAGTGAACCTACTTGGGGTCGACGTTCCCGAACCTCGCACCATTATAGATTTTTTGGGTTTCGAAACACATGTCAAGCAAATCCGCGATAAGCGCGGAATTCAAATCTGGCCTGGCTGGTACGAACACGCTTCTTATTACATGACTGACATTCAGTCCGACAAATTATTTGGACCTGGCGATGAGATTCCAATACCATCATGGATCAAAGCTCCCGACTACGAGTTTGAAATTGCTCTTTATGTAACGGCAAAAGGGATGCCAAAAACTGAAGCAGAAGCTCTCAAATTCATTAAAGAAAACTGCTATGTGACAATCCTCAACGACTGGTCAGCACGCGATGTGCAAATGAAAGACATGCAAGGTCTGGGTCCTTCTAACAGCAAATTCATCATCGGCAACAGCATCGGACCAAAATTGATCAAAGCCAATGAGCTTGAAATGGACGAAAACGGTCTTTTCAAATTCGATATGATTCTAAAAATAAACGGTGAAGAGCGCAGCCGCTCTAATTATCAAACTCTGTATCACACCAATCCCAACAGTAATCAAAAAGCAGCCTGGAGCTTCCCAAGATTGATTTCATGGCTTGCTGGTCAAAATATCGCCGTTGAGCCTGGTTATCTACTTGGCTCTGGCACCGTAGGCAATGGCTGCATTGCGGAGCACTCAGCAAAGATGGATCCAAACACTGGAAAAGAATTGGAACCAGCAAAATTGCCATGGCTTAAAGACGGCGATGTTGTGACTCTAGAAGTACCTGAAATTGGCGTTCTTGAAAACAAAGTAAAAATCAAAGAGCTAGCATCGGTTAAATAGCCAAACCAGATTCACCACATGCGGTGCGCGAGTTTTGCTGCGATTAAATCGTTTTCGTGGCCAACGTTGTCGGTTTGGGTCATTGTAATTTTTCAAGCACCGCTTTTGCTTCGTCAACATGTTTTTTCGAATCCAGTTGAGAGCTGAAAACGTGTCTGCATACGCCTTCTTTATCGATTACAAAAGTGACTCGACCTGGCATCATCATTGCGGTCTTAGGTACGCCCCAGGCCTTGCGCAATTCGCCTTTTTCGTCGCTCAAAAGAATGAAAGGAAGTTTGTGGTCGGCGATGAATTCTTTATGCGATTCAACCGAATCGCCACTAACACCAATAACTTCGGCTCCCATTTTTTGAAATTCTTCATAAGCATCACGAAAAGAACACGATTCTTTTGTACATATCGGTGTGTTATCTTTCGGGTAAAAATAAACAACAACATTCTTTTTGCCTTTGTAGTCAGACAATTTGACAATTTTTCCATCTTGATTCTTAAGTGAAAAATCAGGTGCCTTTTCGTTCATTGGAAGACATTCTTTATCTTTGGCAAAAGCGTATGACGTGGATAAAATTAGGGCTGCCACCAGCAATAGACGTTTAAACACATTGACCTCCAATTGATAAAGCAAAAAACCAATAGTAACATCTGGCGGAATGGTAAAATTCGCATATGCGAAAAATCCTTCTATTTGCAGCCCTAGCGCTCACTTGCGGCGAATCAGCCCTGGCGAACGAAAACCTGATTAAAATTCCGCTTACAAGACAGGCAACAGATTACACCTGTGGAGCCGCTGCCATGCAATCGATGCTTGGCTATTATGGCGAAGATCTGAATGAAAGCGAACTTGCCAAAATTCTCAAAACAAACGATCAAGAAGGAACCGACTACAACGAAATTGTCGCGCTTGCAAAGGAAAAAGGTTATTCAGTCAATGTATTCAAAGACATGACTTTGAAAGATCTAAAAAAACAACTAGACAGAAAAACACCAGTTTTATGCTTGATTCAAGCCTGGGCCACAAAAAAAATAGATTATAAAACCGACTGGAACGATGGCCACTATGTAGTTGCCATCGGTTATGACAAGAACAAAATTTACTTCATGGACCCATCGACCCTGGGGAATTATACATACATAGACCAGAAAGGGTTCTTGAAGAGATGGCACGACAAAAATTCAAAAGAAACTTTGAATCATTTCGGTTTAACAATCAAGAAAAAGAAAACAGCTTACAAACAAGAAGAAATCAAATTCATGCCCTAATCAGACATTGACGCGAACACGCAATGTTGGCGCAGTTTGACCTTCGATCGAAGTGAAAACAATTAACATTCCATTGTCGAAAGTAATGGTTTCTATTGGATTTTCAGGCGACAAGCGAAGGTTGTTCTTGGTCAATATACGCTCGACAATTTTAAGGTAATGTTCGAGACTCTCGAATACTACTTCGCTAGGACCCATTTTTTCTTGCCTGGCTGTTCGAATCAAAACTTTATCGTAATTGGACACAAAAATTTCGCGCAAAGAAGGATCGCGCAAAATCGCCCCTAAAGGACCGAAGCCAAACACTTCATCAAGAAGATCTTGCAACAAAGCCCCGCGCTCGAACATGGTCAAAGACTCTTCTTCTGCAAGAGAAAAAGAATTGACTTTTTCTCTGATTTGCATTGCACTGGGCTCGCTTTCAAAAGAAGAAAGCAAAGCTGTTTTATATCGCAATACGAGCTTTCTGTTTATGTTTGAATTGGAATTGGGATTATTATCTGGATTGAGCATAGAATCGCCATAGTCTGTAATCTCATTATAGACGAATCCCGCAAGCAGGAATTATGGCTTCTTTTATGACCTGGCGAGAATAAGGCCAAACGGCACTTCCAGTATAAGTGTAGCCGGTCCAGTAGTGCACTTCATTTGCCGAAAGATTAACGAGCACTGGATAATAATGGAAGCCATGACTCCAGTTTTTCAGATGATGCTTCCAGAGCAAATGACCTTTCTCGACATACTCTACAGACTCATCAAAAGCCATGTCGCAAGCGATTACAGGCACCATGGCAAACGAGCTGAACCATTGTAATGGACCAGAAGAAAATGCACGTTTAGAATAAGCGATGCCATCCTCGAACAGCCTGACGAAATCTTCCTTTTTAGGCTCACTGACATAATCTACACAAAGATGGACAGGTACACGAACCAGACTCCAGCGAATTTTTGTAGCAAATAATGCAAGCTCGCGCTCTGGTGAAACATGCACCTGACGCCAGACTTTGTAATCTTGCTCAGTCAATTTTTGATCGAGCTTTTGCACAAAATAATTGTATTTGCTAATAGCCATAGTCTGAATTACTTTGATACCTGGCGTAACCACCATAAGAAAGTGGTTGCTGCGATGGAAATTGCGACTTTCTCGCCGCCATCTGTTTGGAGCGCGCCTGTTGAGCGTTGGGATGGACCATAAGTGGATTATATGCCAAATGCTGCGAAAGCAAAATGCGAATGTTCGCCACTACTTTTAGTGCCCCGCCCGGAAAATTTCGCCCATAAAACGTATGTTGCGTCTTTCCTTCAAAAAATCTTCCACCTGGCTCGGAGACTATCATTCCCTCATAAAGATCGCCTGACATTTTGTGGCTGCCGTCTGGATTTTGATAAATCACATTGCCCTTGAGCAGTATTCCATCTCCGATACCTGCAGGCACCGGACACCACTGAATCCACTGCGCGCGCAGCCTACCAACCAGAACTTGTACGTTTTGTGAGCCAAACATCCAGGGTCCAGAATAACTTTTGCAAGCCGCGTTCAGGTCAACGAATCGTCTACCGGTTTTGGCTTCTGCTTTCAAATAGCTGGTTGCCGGATGGACGTAGACCGGGTCCTGCACTCTGGGTAAGTCGGCGTAGATATTGTCTTTGACTTCGGCTTCTAACTGCATCAGGGCTGGTCTCCCTTTGGTGAATGCGACTTGTGATGCGGTTTGAACACGTGCAAGTATTCGTGGGCGATATGATGACTCTCTTCTTTTCGCCCAAGTGATTCGAGCATGAGCGAGTAAGAATGCGGCAGTGAGTACAAGCCTCGTTTTTCATGCTTCGATAGCTTTTGATAGTGCTCGAGCGCCTTTTTGTAATTTTCTTCCGCTTTGACAAATTGTTTCTGCAGTCGATAAAAGTTAGCAAGCTCAGCGTTGCATTCGCATATTTTCAGCTCGTCTCGAGGATTGGAGCCATTCGCGCGAGCGAGCGCCTTTTGATAAAGGCTCAAAGCCTCGCTCGTCTTGCCGATTTTTGATTTTGCATGGGCAAGATTGAGCAAATGAATGACCGTATCGAAATGAGTCTCCCCCTTGAGCGATTCTTGCAAAGAAAGAGCCTTTTCGTTATATCGAATTGCACTTTGATGGTCTTCTAAAGCCGAATGGCACAAAGCCGAATAATGCAATGCTCGCACTAGTTCTTCGTGAGCACCAGTCCCGCAAGCCTCGAAGATTTTTTCTGCTCTTTCAAAAAATTCAAGTGCTTTCTTGGGTTCGTTGCACTTGTAATACATGCCGCCAAGATTGAATAAATCCTGACCGCTTTCAATATGATTTTCGCCGCCCAATTTCTTATCGATTTCGTAGGCTTCAAGGTAAAGTGGTTCGGCGTCAGTTGGACGCCTGGCTTCACTGTACAAATTAGCCAGATTGGTCAAAGTAAGGGCAAGTGAACTCGTATCTGGACAGACTTTGCGTTTTTTCTCCACGCATTCTTTGTAGAGCGACTCGGCTTCCTCTTCTTTTTTCAGCTTGTGCTTGACCAGAGCCAGATTAGAAAGGGTTTGAAGCGTGCTCAAATCTGTCTCGTTTTTCTGTCGTTGAATCGAAAGACATTGAGTCAAAAGCGGCTCGGCTTCCTCGTATTGCTTGCGTATTATTAGCTGCATTGCAAACTCTTTGAGAATCTGAGCCCGATCGCCCGGCGTTTTTGCTTCAATGACCGACTGGCGATACGCTTTTTGCATCGCTTGCCAATCATCACCTTTTTTCAAGTCGGCTTCAACCTGGGCAAATACAGGCATGAGACACGAAACCAGAAGGCTTGTGCTGCAAATGGAGATAATTGATAAGGCAGGTCTGTTTTTTGGAGTCATAGTGGTTTTCATCAGTCGCAAAAGTTTACCAAAAAACTTTACTTAGAAGAGAGAGTAAAGCTTATGACTTTATGGGTATGGATGAGATACGCTTGGTCTAATTCAGGGGATTTTTAAATGGCGAAGGACGAAAAAAAACAACCAGCTGAAGCTGTTGCTACACTTCACGACAACACTATAAGCCCAAGAGACAAGCGTAGGGCTCGTGGTCAGGTTCTGCGTGAAGCTGTCCCCTTTCAAAAACATGCTGATTGGAGTATTCACCCCGATCGTCCCAATATTATCGACGTCTTGCAACAAGCCGAAGACGGACGAATCGAAGAGCTCGTGCCGATTCGCTATGGTCGCATGATGAAAACACCTTTTACTTTCTTTCGAGGTGGCGCCGATATCATGGCGTTCGACTTATCGCACACTCCTAATATCAAAACTTTCGTACAAGTGTGCGGTGACGCACACGCCTTGAACTTTGGCGCTTTCGCTACCCCCGAGCGCAATGTCGTTTTCGATATCAACGACTTCGACGAAACATTGCCAGGTCCCTGGGAATGGGACGTTAAGCGCCTGGCGGTTAGCTTGATGCTTATTGCCCGCGATAATGGTCTTCGAGTCAAAGCGGGGATGGATGCTGTTAAAGCTTGCGTCGCGTCATACCGACAGCGCATGCAGGAGTATTCCAAAATGGCAGTGCTCGACATCTGGTATGCAAAAGTCGAGTGGGAACACATTATTCAGACGTCGCAAAGCAGTACTCTTGGCAAAAGCTTGAAAGACGAGCTCAAGAAAGCCAAGAAAAAGTCTATTCAGTATCACTATTTTCCAAAACTGACCGAAGAACGCGATGGCAAATTCCATATCAAAGACAATCCGCCTCTCATTTATCATCCTGACGATAAAGGCAAATTTTCCAAAACGATTATGGAAGGGCTCAAGCTCTACAGAAATTCGTTGCAAGAAGACAAGCAGCGCCTCTTTGACCGTTATCGCATAGAGGATGTGGCAATCAAAGTGGTGGGAATAGGCTCGGTAGGCACGACTTGTGCAGTAGCACTGGCTCTTGCTCCAGACGATGAACCACTCTTTTTCCAGATTAAAGAAGCACGCGCCTCAGTACTTGAAAAGTATGTCGGAAAAAGCACTTATGACACACACGGCCAAAGAGTCGTTGCCGGTCAGCGCATTATTCAATCGGCGAGCGATATTTTTCTGGGCTGGATGGTGCTTGAAAACGGCAAGCACTTCTATGTCAGACAGTTGCGAGATACTAAAGTTAAACTCACACCCGAAACCTGGGAGGACAATCATTTGGAAGAAATGTCTAAGGTTCTGGGGGCCGCCCTTGCAAGAGCTCACGCTCGCTCGGGTGACAGCACTGTGATTGCCAGCTATTTGGGCGATACGGACGAATTCGACACCGCCATCGCCAACTTTGCAACCGTTTATTCAGATCAAGTAGAAAAAGATCACGCAGCGCTCATCGCAGCCATCGGCTCGGGTAAACTTAAAGCGCAGGAATTAGAGGAGTAAGAAGCCAGCTCAATATGGCTCCAAATTCAGGGGACACTTCCCAATCACAAAATTTAAATAGTTCATCGCGCAAAAAAGCATGTGTGGTGTGCGGAGAAGAATTCGATTCTGAAATCGAAGTCTGCCCGACCGACGGCACCAAACTTACTACTTTGTCGAGCGGTCTTGCGCCTGGAGTGATGCTTGGCGATAGATACGAAATAATAGAACCCCTGGCAGATGGTGGCATGGGTAGTGTCTATAAAGCTCGTCACAAATTTATGAACAGAAATGTGGCCGTGAAAACTTTGCAGCCGTTCATGATGGCATCGGGAACCGCTCTGAAACGATTCCAGCAAGAAGCTCAAGCAGTGAGCTCGATGAATCATCCAAATATTTTGAACGTTTTCGATTTCTTCATTTCAGACGAAGGGCAACCTTATCTGATCATGGACTATCTTGAAGGAACTAATCTCGAATCTATCCGAAAATCAGGCGAGCCTGTAGATCTGGTTCGAGCCCTGAAAATCTTTGTCATGGTCTGCTCGGCACTGGCACACGCTCACGAGCGCAACATCATTCACCGCGATATCAAGCCTTCTAACATCATGCTCGTAACAGGTGATGACGGTCAAGAAATCGTAAAAGTGATTGATTTTGGCATCGCCAAAGTGATGGCAGACGACCCAGATGAAGCCTTGAATCTCACGGCAACTGGTGATGTTTTCGGCAGTCCGCTTTATATGAGTCCGGAGCAATGCCGGGCTAAGCCTTTAGATGCACGCTCTGACATTTACTCTTTGGGCTGTGTAATTTATGCAACCATATCTGGTGAGAGTCCTTTCAAAGGAATGGACCCTATGGAGTGCATGTTCAAGCAGGTGAACGACAATGCAGCACCGCTCAGTGTAGCGTGTAAATGCACATTGCCACTGGGTCTTGAAGAGGCAGTCGCCAAAGCGATCGAAAAAGATCCTGAGAAACGCTATCAGACAATGCGCGAATTTGGCGAGGCCTTATCCAATGTTTTAATGGAAGTTTCGCCTGAAACATATAAAGCCATTTCACAAATTCCCATGGGAACAAGCACTTCTACAAGTGTCTTGCCAGTGCAGAATATCGCAGCAGCCAATCAATTAGAAAAAACTGTATTGAGTGGCGGACAAAGAGTAATTCAAAACTCCGACCAGATTACCGGTCAAAATGTCACTTCTACTTCAAGCTCCACTATTCCGCCTCTGGATGACCCCGAAACTAAAAAAGCCGAAAACCATGCTAAAGTCAATGCCATTGCCACAGTAGGCATATTGATAGTGATGGGACTTGCCTATTTCATATTTCAGCCCAGTTATCGTCCCGTCGATATCAATTCTATTAGCGATACCACGGTCGATACCACGCGACCAAAACCGTCAAGACCAGCAAATAATAATTTTACCCAGCAGACTGCGCCAGCACCACAGCCTACGGTGCCTGCAATATCAACTCCAGATCTAATTCCTGGAGATCCGACAAAGCCGCCAACAGTCAAACCCAGCAGTACCAAACTGCCTAACGCTCCCAAAGTGACGGCCACGATGCCCAAGCAAACTGCGGCACAGCGCTCGCAAGATTGGTGGCGCTATCAGTACTGGCAACAAAGACTCGCTCAGCAGCCGGCAGTACAAAACACAAATACAGATGCCAATTACCAGCAAAACATGGCTGCAGGAATCAAACTTTTCAGGGCTAAAAACTTCTCTCAGGCTCAAGCATATTTCGAGAAGGCGCACAAAATAGCTTCTTCATTTGGTACAAACGACCCTCGATATATAAACAGCCTCGACTGGGTCGCTCAAGTCGCTTTCAGGTTGGGCAATTACGAAGACTCGAAACATGCATATGAGTATGTACTTTACGCTCGCAAAAAATCATTCGGTCCAAATTCAACTGAAGCGGCGTCGACTCAAAAAGATTTGGACCTGGTAAACAAAGCACTGAAACGAGATTAAACTATATCGGGAGCGAAATCAGCGGCGCTGTCAAAGCACAAATAAATAGTCTGGGTAAAACCCTATGTCCAAAATCGGTTTGTCGGTTTATCCTGGAAAAATCTGCATAATTTGGGGGTAGGGATATGTTCTCGTTACCGGCATCATCAAGCAGGAAATTCTTAATAGCCCTGACCGGATTGTTGATTACACTCCAGTTATCAACGACATTTCTACCCGAGGCAAAAGCGCAAGAAGAAGAGACGCTTGCTGCAGCAGCAGGTTTATCTAAAAGTGATGCGTCTGAGGATAAATCTGACGAAACGACCAAAATATCCTTTGTAGGTCAAGGCTCTGGCGTTTTATTCGCCAGTGCAAGCATGTCGCACAAACAGCTTGGAGAATGCCCGCTACAGCACACAAGCGTGCAGGCCAGCATCTCTGGTTATATGGCAGATGTGACCGTCAAACAGCTTTTCGCCAATCCATATAAAGAAAAAATTGAAGCAGTCTATACTTTTCCGCTTTCTGATACCGGCGCTGTAGATGAAATGACAATGAAAGTCGGTTCTAGAATCATTCATGGCACAATCAAAAAGAAAGAAGAAGCACGTGAGATTTACGAGCAGGCTAAAGAGCGTGGTCATGTCGCATCTCTTTTAGATCAAGAGCGACCAAATATTTTTACTCAATCTGTAGCTAATATAGAACCAGGCAAAGAAGTCGAAATAACTATTAAATACAAGGATTTACTTCTTTTCGAAAACGGGAAATACAGTTTTGCATTTCCGACCGTTGTAGGACCTCGTTTCATCCCAGGCGACAATGTGGTTGGAAAAACTGGAACAGGTTGGGCGAACGACACTAATCAGGTACCTGATGCTTCAAAAATCACTCCGCTGCTTGCGCGCAAAGACACAAGAGCTGGACACGATATTTCAATTTCAGTAAATCTAGATTCTGGAGTGCCATTCAGCAATTTGAAATCTTTACTGCACGAAGTAGATATCAGCTCTAAAGATTCAAGCCACGCCCTGGTTTCGCTTAAAAGCAAAAATACAATTCCAAATAAAGACTTTGTTTTGAGCTGGAATGTTTCTCAAGACAGTATAACGAGCGGATATATCACTCATAGAAATGCAAAAGAGCATTCAGGCTCGGGTTTCTTTACTCTTATGCTATTGCCGCCAAAATCTGTGACATCAGATACAGTGGCGCCAAAAGAAATGATTTTTCTAATCGATTGTTCCGGTTCACAAAGTGGACCTCCTCTGGATAAGGCAAAAGAAGCCCTTCTCCATATAATCGATCATATGAACCCCAAAGACACTTTCCAGATTATTACATTCAATAACCAAAATAGTATCCTGTTCGATAAACCAGAAGTATCAAGCACTCAGATGAAAGAAAAAGCAAAGGCTTTCATCCAGGGTTTGCAAGCTCGTGGAGGCACATGGATGGCTCCTGCGGTAGAAAAGGTCTGTTCTATACCGCCCGACAGCAATCGTTTGAGAATAGTCACTTTCATGACCGACGGTTTTGTCGGAAACGATATGCAAATTATAGACCTGGTCAAAAAACATAGAGGCACTTCCAGATGGTTTCCTTTTGGCACCGGAAACAGTGTCAACCGCTTTTTAATAGACAACATCGCCAGAGAAGGTGGCGGCGAGCCAGAATACGTCTTACTTAATGCAAAAGCAGGTGAGGTTGGTGAAAAGTTCTACAAGCGAATTGCATCACCAGTTCTCACTGATGTAAGTGTCAAATTCGATGGGCTCGACGCAAAAGAAGTTTTTCCCAAAAACGTTTCTGACGTCTGGGCTCAAAAGCCTTTGTATTTCAAAGGAAGGTATACAAAACCGGGTACTGGAACCGTCACCCTATCTGGTTATAGCCAGGGAGCGCCTTATTCGAGATCTATTAAGGTAACTTTTCCAGAATCCAATCTGGCAAATAGTGGCATCGCTTCAATATGGGCCAGAGCGAAAGTCGACAGGCTCATGTCAGAAGATTTCAGCGGAGCTCAGACTGGCAATATGAATCCAGAATTGAAAAATGAGATAACTGCAACCGCACTCGATTATCACATAATGACTCAATTCACATCGTTTGTAGCCGTAGAGGAAAAATATGTTACCGAAGGTGGCAAATCCAAATTAATCGCAGTACCGGTCGAAATGCCTGATGGTGTAAGCCATGAAGCAGTCTTTGGAAACGAAGCGATGCGCAGAGTTGCCTCCGCCAGCGGTGGCAAAAGACAACTGGTATTTCAAAGATATCAAGGTAGAGCGATGAATCCCAAATCTTATTCAAGTTATGGAACTTTACCATCAACTTCTATGGGCAGAAGCGTGCGCACAGCGGGAGACAACTATTATCAGGGTGCCGGCGGCAGCTCTCGAACTGATTCATATGTGAGAGGTGGGCTGTTGAAGAAACAGAATTATTATCACGCTCCAGGCGAAATGCAAATTTTAGACGAAAAGCCAAGAATAAGAGATTATCGTGAGGGTAAGGCATCGGAAGAACGCTCAAGTGCCAAAGACGATAAGAATGTCAAAGAGTACAATCCGTTCGCTCAGTTCCAGTCAGATGGAACTGCATTGCAAAAAGTAGATACCAGGCTGCTTGCCATCAGACCCGCATCGAGAATAGAGCGAGTACCAATCAAGGTGGTGCTCAATCTATCTACTCCTGATGTGCTCGATCTGTTGAGAAAAACTGGACTCTGGAATATTTCCAAAGTACAAACGAAAGGCAGCGAAATCTTTGTTACTGGAGAAATAGATCTAAACGACTTAGCCAAACTGGCTAAATTAGACGAGGTCAAACGAATTCTACCGGTGCGCTAAGCCAGGTGAGCGCGACATTCAATCATTAGCTCTTTCACCGATGCTGCTGGTGAGAGCGACATGATGTATCGAATAGATTTCAATATATCTTCTGGAGCAAGCATCTGATTTTTCGGGAAGGTCGAACCTTTGGCCATATCGGTATCTACCCAGCTTGGACAAAGTGTCGTAACTCGAATACCCATCGGAGAAAGCTCACGATACAAAGATTCGCCAAGACCTACCATTCCAAATTTAGAAGCTGCATAAGCGCCCCAGCCAGCAAATCCAATTTTGCCAGCTCTGGAGGCCACGTTAATTATAGTCCCGTCACCCTGAGCCTTCATTGTAGGCACCACTGCCTTAAGCAACGCGAACGGCCCCTTCAAATTGACAGACAAAACTTCATCGAACTCTTCTGTACTTATAGCAAGAGTCCCAGTTTTACCCATTCCAGCATTATTGACCAAAAGGTCGATTCTTCCAAGCTTACTTACTGTTGAAGCCACCATTTCGCTTACAGCCTTGCTGTCACTGACATCGCAAGGAAAAGTGAGAACCTGGACACCTTTGTAATTGGCGGACCTTATAGACTGAGCGACTTTCTCGAGATCTCCCTTCGAACGGGCAGTCAGCGCCAACGAAAAGCCATCTTGAGCCAATCCCTGAGCCACGCAAGCTCCTATACCTCGACTGGCGCCTGTTACGATTGCGACTTTCATTTGTGGTATCACCCTTAGTACTACAATAAAAGCTGAAGGTTTCTACTTGAACAAAAAATGCCCTCGGAGAGAATCGAACTCTCAATCCCTTACGGGCACCGCATTTTAAGTGCGGCTCGTATACCAGTTCCGACACAAGGGCAGCTCAGGTATTATTGTACTGAATTAGTGCGCTTGCGATATTGTCAGTGTTAACTTCCCTTTCTTAAATGAATCATTTCAATTTAAGAAGGTAAGAACATTTGTCAATTTCTCAATTCTACCTTTCCTATTATCGATAATTAGTCAAGTCATCTTGTCGTATTGTCGAATTATCGACTATTCCAATTTTCAACATTGCGAAAAACGTATGATATTCTTCAATCTGATCAATCTAAAAATCTATGAACAACCTAACTGCTCTCCTTGGTCTGTCCGATTCAGCATCGAGCGATCAAATACAAACCAGATTTGAAAAACTCAAGCAAAAACTTGAGAGCGCTTCCAGTCTCAAATTTTCGACCATCACATTGCAAGCTCTTTCAAAAATTGAAGACGCATACCAGAATCGATCGAGCTTTGAGCAAAATTGCGATAGTCAAAATGAAACCTTCCGGATTATAAAACCTAGATTGGGACAGCTTTGTGTCATGACTCATATGATTTCAATGGATCAACTTAGTGAAGCTGTAGATGTTCAAAGAGAAACCGGCGAGCCGCTTGGCGAAATCCTGGAGGATAAGAACTTCATTTCGCACAGCCAGCTCGAAGGTCTTTTAATGGGTCAGAATCTCTATGACCTGGACGATTACACCAGGGATCCTTTTTACAGACAACTCGTAGCCCTCGAATTGATCACTGAGGACATGGCATTTATTGCTCAAATCGACGAGAAGGTGAGTGATTTACCCAAAGGTGAATGCCTCGTAAGCAGGGGATGGCTAGAACCTGAACTGTTGCGGCTTTTCGCTCCTGGCGATGAAACATAATATACATTATCGGACCACTGCCCCAATTCGAGCGTAGACGACATGCGCTCCAGCAGGAGGGTAATTCCCTTCGAATAGAATTTAGGAGCCCTTCACGGGCTTCTGAGCAACCGCACTTATTTACTGCTGACAAATCCGAGTTGCTATGGGCTCATCTCTTAACTTAACGGTTAACAGGAACAATCTCGCATGAAATGAAACTAGCTATCTAAGCTGAATGAGGAAGAACTGATTAAAAAAATTGTTTCAAGCAGGATGAAAAAAATTGGATTGTGGAGATTAATAGTCAGGGAGCAAAATCTAAAATAAGCAATTCGGAATTTCAGTTTTCGATAATTAGTATTGTCGACAAAATTTGATCAAGATCGCGCAATATCACAAGTCTAATTAACCTATTGTCGTATTGTCGAATAGTCTTAGAGTGCTATTTACGAATTGTTAACAGTTCGACAATTGAAATTATTTAAAATACGAACACCTTTGAGATCTTAATTACTTATATGTAATAGCGTTTTATATTCTCTAAACGGTGTAAATAGAGAGTAGAAGAAAAGCCCTGAACAGGGTATTTAAGGCGTTTGGTGCATGGGCTAATAATAGTGGCGGGTTGCGCAGAAAATTCTGCAGCAATCTATAAAACGGCAACAGTAGAAGAGAATGTTTAGTTCGCAACACAATATTCCTAAACATCATATCCGTATAAACGCGCGCCCTGACGCGGAAGAAATCCAAACTATCCTTACCAAAGCTCAAAAATCGCCCGGAGTGAAAAACTGTTTCACCTGGACTGAAGAACAATCCAAACAGCCATACTCGATTACCATCCATTGTCCAGACAAGCCTGGAATGGAGCCCGAATGGTGGATGCATGGCGGTCCCAACGGTACAGAGTCAATGCTCTGGTATTACAGAACAAACGATTTTGCCGTAGTTTTCAAACAAATGAATCAGACTCTTGGAGTATCAAACGACCCCAATGACACGACAGGAAAACTTTTTGGACAAGCTCTTTCTGATCATTTGAAACCCATGTCTACCGGTTATATAGCACCCGGCATGACCCAGCCCAAACCAACCGAAGATGGACAATCTGGACGTCCGCCTTTAGTCAAACTTTTGAGCGGAAGCCTTGCATACAGACCTCTTTCATCGCATCTGCAAACCGCATCGCAAGAAGCAGCCACTGGCAAACTTGCCATCGAATCCATGTTTGGCATGGGTGCTGTTTTCTTCAGTCAAGGCGTTCCCATACATGCCACCACCGACCTACAACAAGGGCTGGAAGCTCTTCTACACATGTTCACCTGGCAAGATGGAAAAGTCAGTTTTACACCTTCTTCTCGGGCAGAAGTAAATTCGATCAATATGCCAGTTCAACAAATCTTGTACAGAGGAGCTGAACTCATAGAAAGCATCGGATTCTTGCAAGACTACGAAATCTCAGAGCAGTCTGTTCTGAAACGCGCAAATTCAAATTTGAGTGAAAAAGAATTCGAGCGCATAATACTTGAAGGTCCTCCGCTTGGACTTGATTTGCAAAAGCGTTTTTATCAGTGTATCGATGGTAGCAAGGCTCTGCGGGATATTGCAGGATCGCTAGCACTTTCGGATACTCAGTGGATTTCGGTAGTTTGCAATATGATCAAACTAGGACTTATCCAGTCTCCAAACGGAAAAACTTTCACTCCCCCTCAATTCGCACCGCCTAGTAACAATCAAGTGATCACAGGCAACATGACTGTTCCACAAAACATGAATAAAGCCATGCAAAGCCAAACTCAAGACAACATGCGATTTGGTATCCCACCTCACATGATGGACACTTCATCCATGAATACGACCATGGATAAAACGGCCGACATTCCTCGAAACAATCAGGGATTTTCTTCTGGTCCCAATCCTCCTATCTCACCTTTTGGAGGCACCGCATCTGGTACTGGCACATTTAGTGCGATGTTCCCATCAGGTGGTCATTCGCCTGCTGTGGAAGCATTCATGAGTTCGAGCACACAAAGTCATCAGAAACTTTCGGCATTGCATGTCGGAATTCAAAATAGCGAAGTCAAGTTCGAACAAAATAAAGCTCAAGCCGTACACAGCGCACTGCTCAATCCTCAATCGCGCATAATGAGTCAGGAAGCGTTTCTTTACTTTCTAGAAAAAGAATTTCAACGCGCTTTTCACTTCGGTTCCATATTTTCGTTGGTAGTATTTTCGATCAAGCCACCACCTCAAAATGAAAACGCGGCTCAAACTATGAAAGCAGTTAATATGACTATTGGTGCTATTGGAAGAATCAAGTCAGACGTAGACATCCTGGGACACTTCGGTGACAAAGGTTACGCGATTATTATGCCTAATTCAGATAGTCATGCCGCAGCAGTGCTTGTAGATAAGATCGTTACCAACCTTACCAAATTTTCGCCAGAATTATCACAGTACAGACCGGTCCTTCATTTTGGCACTGCTTCAGTGCCAAAAGACTCCAAAACAATTCAAGGTCTTATGAATTGTGCTCAGCAAGCCATGATCGAAGCATCCAAACGTGGTATCACTCGTCTTACTTACGGCGAATAAATCAAAAAAGTATTCGATTTATTTTTTCAATTTTGCATTGATTACTTCGAGCAATTTGTTTTGGCCTTGAGTGGTCAAATTGATGTGCGCAGGCTTCCACAATTCTGGAATGTACTGGTTATCCTTCATTAGAGCGCTTCTGGCATCGACGAACACTGTGTTTGGTTTGTCTTTCAATTGCTCGGCAACTTTGCGATTGATTTCTTGAATCTGTTGGTTGTTAGATGCATCATCGCCTTTTGGCAATACTCCAACAACAGTAATTTGTGCGTTGGGCAGCTTAGCGCGCAGTTCTTTATGATTTTCCATGATACCGCGCACGATATCATCGGTAGTCGCTCTGCCAATATTGTTCGTTCCGATCATCATGACCGCATTCTTGGGAGGATTATCTTTATTGAAATTAGCTTCACCGTTTCTCAGGCGCCATAAGAGGTTCTCGGACCTGTCATGGCTGATTCCAAATTCTTGCCAGCCGAGAGTTTTGAATTGAGGATTGTCACCTAAAGCTTTTACGTTGCCATCGCCATAAATTACTGTTTGACCACGATTATTTCTTGCACGCTCGACCAATGCTCCATGTTCTTCTGACCAATTTTCCTTACCGGATCTAGATTTGGCTGTGAATGGCTCACTGCGCTCGTTCTCCGCAGCAACTTTAGTATCCTTTGGTTTGTTTGCGGGGATGTTATCACCAGGACTCACTTCAACCGGGGCCGGACGAGATTCGCGTCTTTGTTGTCTGTCAATACTGTCAATAGCAAGCCCTGCAAAAATTCCACCAAGTGTGCCTACGATGTCCATTACATCAGGACCTTGTCTGCGATGGCGATATCCATCGTGATGGCCTCTAAAATTATTGAAGTGCTGATATCCAGGACCAGGACGGTATGACGCAGGCATGAATCCGTTGTTGAACTGCCCAAAGTTCTGAAATTGTGATTGCTGCCATTGCTGTTGCTGCCATTGTTGCTGACGCCACTGCTGTTGTTGCCACTGTTGCTGTTGCCATTGCTGTTGCTGCTGGCGTCTTTGTTGCTCAGCCAGGCGTTGTTGATAGATAAGATTCTGATTCGACTGATTAGGATCTATAGAACGTCTAAAACGCATGTCGGTCTGAGGCACGCGCGGATGACGATTTTGAGGTTCTGGTCGTGGTCCTTGATGATCTGGTCGTGGTCCATGATGATCTGGTCTTGGACCTCTGTGATGTGGACCGCGATGGTCGCGAGGATCTCTGGCATCAGCCAGAAGCATTTCACCAACAGGCTGACTTAAATCTTGTGCTGGTTGAATAGTATTGTCGAGACTGGCAACTGTCAGGGGACGATTATCTTTATCGCCTTGCGGTTGGACAGAGACTTCAACTTGATTAGAATCGGGGGGAATTTCGGTACTCATGCCCCAAATGTACATAATCGCAAGGACGTGGGAAATGGGGAAACCACGCAGACACCAAAATTTCCAAAAAAAACCGGGAGCGCACTGGCACTCCCGACTTTAAGCCTCGAACTATCTGATTGCTATGAGCAAATTACATGTTTTCAGTAATGTATTTTGCAAATTCGCTTGTTTTTACTTTGGTAGCTCCGCTCATCAAACGCTCCATGTCATAAGTGACTTTCTTTTGTTGGATTGTTTTAGCCAGAGCACTGTAGATGAGGTCCGCAGCTTCGGTCCAGCCAAGGAATTCGAACATCAAAGCGCCGGAAAGAATTACCGAACCTGGGTTGATAACGTCTTTGTCAGCGTATTTAGGTGCTGTTCCATGGGTAGCTTCGAAAATTGCGCAATTGTCGCCGATATTGGCTCCAGGAGCAATTCCCAATCCGCCGACTTGAGCTGCGCACGCATCTGAAAGATAGTCGCCGTTCAAGTTGGTGGTTGCAAGAACTGAGTACTCATCTGGTCTGAGCAATACTTGTTGGAACATCGAGTCAGCAATTCTATCTTTGATTACGATTTTGCCAGCAGGTACTTTGCCGTCGAATTCAGCCCAGAGCTTTTCTTCGGTGATAGTTTTATCAGCGAATTCGGCTTCAGCCAACTGGTATCCCCAGTCTCTGAAAGCGCCTTCGGTGTACTTCATGATGTTGCCTTTGTGCACGATAGTGACTGAAGGCTTGTTGTGCTCGATGGCGTACTCGATTGCGCGACGTACAAGACGTTGCGAACCAGTCTTGGAAATAGGTTTGATACCGATTCCAGAGTCTGGACGGATTTCTTTTTTAGCGTCGATACTCTTAACAGCATCGATGATTTTTTTGGCTTCAGGTGAACCAGATTCGTATTCGATACCCGAATATACGTCTTCGGTGTTTTCACGGAAAATAACTACATCCAGTTTTTCAGGGCTGGTTACAGGCGAAGGAACGCCAGTGAACCAACGTACTGGACGCACGCAGCAATAGAGGTCGAAAATTTGTCTCAAAGAAACGTTCAAGCTTCTGATGCCGCCGCCGACTGGGGTGGTTAAAGGTCCCTTGATACCGACACCGAACTCTTTGAGAGCATCGAGAGTATCTTTAGGAAGCCATTCTTTGGTTTGATCGTTTGCCTTTTCTCCAGCCAAAACTTCGAACCAGGCTACTTCGCGCTCGCCTTTGTAGGCTTTTTTGACTGCTGCGTCGAAAACAACTTTGGAAGCTTTCCAAATGTCGCGTCCGGTGCCGTCGCCTTCGATGAAGGGGATAATCGGCTTGTTAGGGGTAACAGGTTTGCCATCTTTGAAGGTGATCTTTTCACCTTGAGGAACTTTTATTCCGTTGTAAGTCTTGTCCATCACTTGACTCATCTTTTAAATAACTCCAAATAGTCGTAGAAAATCCTAATAGCTTTTGACATCTAAAGCGTGCCAGAGGCGCTTCATTAGAGTGTGCTTATGAGGCTACTTATCTAATTCGTCATAGGATAGCAGTATTATTTAGAGTTTCCGCCGGCCGTAAGGCCTTCTTAAGGATGTTATGAACCTCAACCTCAGTTTGGAACGAGCAGCAAAGCTCTACGCCGACCACATAGCCATTGTGGACGGCAAGAAAGTGATTACCTACAAAGATTTGTACGAACTGGTCCAAGCTCTTGCTGCCGGCTTGTGCGACAAAGGCATAACCCGAGGAGATGTTGTAGCCTGCCTGGCACCTAATTGTCACGAATATCTCGTGCTTTATTACGCCTGCTCTATGCTTGGCGCGATCTTGAATCCACTCAATTTCAGACTGAGCGCCAAAGAAATTCTCGACATCACCAGACACTCGAATACGAGCATTCTAGTTGCCCATCCCGATTTTGCAAGCACTGTCACTGAACTAGTAGATCTTGGATTCAAACCTCAATATACAATATGGCTTGGCAGACCAACTGCACCTACAATGGCTCTGCTTCCAAGTTCTAAATACGAACAGTTTCTGGTTCAACACCTGGGTCAGGCAGTCGAATCTCCTTTTATGGCGCCGCATGACCTGGCTCAGCTTTATTACACAAGTGGTACCACCGGTGAAGCCAAAGGCGTTATGCTCACTCACGGAAATGTCACTCACAATGCCATGGGAGCCGTAGCCGAGCTCAAGCTGACCGATGCCGATACATGGCTACACGTTGCACCAATGTTCCATCTGGTTGACGCCTGGGCCGTGTTTGCAATTACGATGGTCGGCGGAAGGCATGTTTTTCTGCCCTATTTTAAAGACAAACAAGTGCTTGAGACTCTGGCAAAAGAGAACATAACAATTACAGCCCTTGTTCCAACCATGCTCGCTTCACTTTTGAAAGCGCCAGAATTGAGAAATTATCACTATCCCAACTTGCGCACAATCATGACAGCAGGATCGCCAGTAGCACCAGAATTGGTGCGTCAAACAATGGATCAGTTTGGATGCGATTATGTCCAGTTCTATGGAATGACTGAAACAAGCCCATTTTTAACAGTCTCGATACCGCTTGAAAGTCAAAAAAACTGGCCGCAAGAAAAACTGCTGGCATTAAAATCAAGTACAGGTCGTCCCTTTATGGGCGCCATAGTGAAAGTTGTACGTGAAGATTTGAGCGAAGTCACACCCAATGGCAAAGAAGTGGGAGAGGTCATCGCAAGCGGACCTAACATAACTCGTGGTTACTGGAAAAATCCAGAAACAACAGCAAGCACAATCAGAAATGGCTGGATTTTCACCGGCGATTTAGCTGTTATAGACCAGCACGGTTTCATAAATGTAGTCGATCGCAAGAAAGACATGATTATCACTGGCGGCGAAAATGTCTATTCGACCGAAGTTGAATATGTCATTTACGAGCATCCAGGCGTGCTGGAGTGTGCTGTGATTGGAGTACCAGATACGTACTGGGGCGAAATTGTTAAAGCAGTGATTGTAACCAAACCTGGACACAGCATAAGCCAAGAAGAAATCACAGAACTTGTGCGCAGCAAACTTGCCGGTTATAAAATGCCGCGCCTGGTCGAATTCGTCAAAGAATTGCCTAAAACAGGTTCTGGCAAAATTGCAAAACGCATGCTCAAAGCAACTCAAGTAAAAGCAGCAAAAAGCCGCAAATAAAGCTTGCGTGCTAGAGTGAAATAAGAAATCGAGGACTGTGTGTGCCGACATTACTGAAATGCACTTTATGTCAGAGCAGAAGCGACGCAGACAAAGTAATAGCAGGCAAATCTGTGAATTTTTGCCACCAGTGCTTTCGTGAATTGCTAAAAGAAGAATTAGAATCAAAGTCGATATGCAATTTATGCCAGACTGATGATGCGGTCTTTCTGATGAAGAGCGAAGAGCTAAGTTTTCCAGTCTGCAAAACTTGTCTTGCACTGGCCTATCAAATTCTGAACAACGAATATTACGATGACGATTCTATTTATTGCAGACCAAAAGAAAAAGGCTGAAAGCCGTATCGTAGCGAAAGTGAAAATCAAGACTTTTACATGGCGGGTCTCGCCAGACTGGAAAAAGAGAAACTGAATAAATGGCATGGGAACATGATTTCAGAAATGCTCAAAATCGATCCAAGCGAGGAGCTAGAAAATTATGCTCGCTTGTGGCTCAATCAATTTCCCGAACACACCGACGCTCCAGAACTTTTAGGTAGATGGCTTTTAGCTTTTCCCAAAGAAGAAACTTTTCGTTTGACCCGACATTATCTAGAACTCGATTGTCCGGTCCTTAATTTGTATCGCCTGATTCAATGCGCTTGTATGACAGAGCATTGCGACCAATTCAAAATTCAAATTAGTAAGTTGCTCGAGAAAAATCCCAATCAATTTTTCTGGGCTCTTGTATTCAGTTTGAAAAAAGAAAATTCCGAAATGATCGAAACTCTGATCTTGCGATATTTTGAACTGAACGAAACGAATAAAGATTTCTATCCTGTCACATTAGCTCACTCATCACAGTCTTTCAAAGTGCTTGAAAAAATATTGAACTGGTGTAAGAAAACAGGCATAAAAAACGAACATATGCCCAAAACTCTTGCCGAACTTTTTCGTAGTATTCCAAATTTTGCACCTGAATTAAAAGACAGTTTAATTAGTTTCGTCAAACGGTGGGTTGAGGAGAACCAGGATAATGAAGATGTTGGAAATGTAATTTCAAGTCTTCTTAGTTACACAAAGACAGACGAGAGCCTGGATTTTGCCATCAACTGGAGTCTGAATCACGAATCTAATGAATCTTTGTGGTTTGCGCTCAATGCAATTTTAAGACTGCACAAAAAACTGCAAACAACACCTCCAGTGGCAATAATCGACTACACTAAAAATCATTTGCAGTCTCTTTCTCCCGATGAACGACCACCAGTATTTGTTGATGCTTTACTCAATTTGGATTCGAGTGCTGAAACTATTAAACTGGCAAAAGAAACTTGCTTTGAGCATCCAGCTCACTATTTACTTATCAAGCTACTGCCTGAACACTCTTGCGAAAGACTTAAAAGCATCGCGCAGAACCACGTTGAAAAATACATGCACTTTTCTCAAGACGAAGTCTTGGTGGCGTTGCTCAAAGGTGATCCAACGGATGAAAGATCTATAGAAATTGCAAAAAAGTGGCTTTTGAAATTTCCTGAACATGAGCAAAATAATGTTATTTCGAACATGTTGAAAAAGTGAAAGAAATACTGACTTATTTCTTTCTGAATATTCCAAAAATTCCAGAACCTTTTTCTTCCTGCTGTTTGCCGCGCGAATCGTGCGAATGATCGTCTGCATCGGGCGACACAGTTTTTAGTGCGACTGAAAATTCCACTTTGGTATCACGGACGGCTCGCAGAACTTTGACTAGATGACCTTCTGTAATCAAGTCGTCTTCGATGAGCTTCTGTCCTTGAAAAACAGCATCGAGCAATTTGCGTGGCAGCAAATCGCGCGAATAAATCACTTCGCCATAGGTGACATTCATTTGAGAAGCAAGGATTTCCATCTTCTTCCACTCGTCGCGATTGAGCAATTCTGCTTTGCGCACGAGATATATGACTTTATTGACTTTGGCAACTTCGTCTTTGGAATTGGACTTCTCTTGAATCACCGCTTCCATAGGCACGTTTCTTGCATTGGCCTGATTCAAAATAGCTGCCGCTTGCAGCGAACTCATCTGACCGTTATTAACCATTTCTTGCAATTTCAAACTTTCATCAAGCACCGAGGGTGATATCATTCCCGACTGCACGAAAACTTCGCCAACCGGCATTCCCTCAGACAATCCGCGCTCGACAGCGGTTGCTTTGTCAGCTTCACTCACAATACCTGCTTGAGCGAGCAAATCACCCACTTTTACTTTGCCTTTCTCTGAAGCATAAGCACCGGATTCTTGCAGACTGTCTTCGATTGGCTGCGCTTTCTTAGCAGAAGCGCGCAGACCATTAATAGCCTGGTCGTAACTGATTTTGCCGTCTCGAAACAAGACCTGGGCAGTAAGCGCAGAGGCCAAAAAATTTGCAGTGATAACACGCGACAGAACGAGACATCGACCAAGCGGTAAATCGTTTTCAACACTTTGACGAAGACCTTGTTCGAGTACCATCTCAGTGATAATGCCTGCGTCAATCAGCAAGCGTCCAAGCTCGTTTGTGGTATTTGAAGTACGCTCGGCTGGTGGTGTCCAACCAAGGCGTCTGAAAGTCTCCTCCAGAGGCACCTGTGTTCGTGCGCACTGGTTGAGAGCACGAATGCCAAATTCAGGCGAAATAAGCTGGTCGCGAATCATCGATTGAACTTCGATAGCGACTTGCAGATTGCGCTCGGACAATTCTCCAATGGTCATCAGCACGCGACCTACAGGCGTGCTCGATTTTTTTGCGATTTGCAAGGCTTCCATCAGAACTTCCTGACGAATGATACCAGCGGCTACAAGTAGCTCGCCAATACGTTTAGGACCACCTCGCCGTTCTTTTTGAATCTCCATCGGACCAGTTCAAAAATAGCTCAAGTAGAGCTTACCGCTAACTCCATACCCCTAATTACCCGTTTAAACCGGCTCAAAAACCTATTTTATAGAAATGCCTGAGCGAGATTGATGTTTACTCAACCTCGCTCAGATAGAGCCGTTATTCAAGACCCGAAAGTGGGGACTATCTGGTCTTAGTAGTTATCGTCGTAAGGTACAACGAACCCTTTGCCCTGGAAGATCATGCTGTGGCTTCCGCTGTGGGGGCTAGGATATCCGATGAAACCGTGATGAATACCGTAAGCGGTTCCGTGCAATGAACCATAAAGTCCACCAGCTACGAGTCCGACAGGTCCACCGACGAGAGCGCCGGCAACTCTTTCGTATGCTCCGTCCTCTTTGCCGAGGTTACGAGCAACCATTTTGGTTCCACCAATTGCACCTTTGACACCATCGGTGAATACACCAGTCGGTGCATCCCACGCTGTGGTGACAAGCATGCTGACTACGCGGCACGGGAAGTACCACATTTCGTATTGAACACGTGCTGACTCTGGACGCTCTGGATAAGCGAAACCAGGAACAGCGCTGACTAGCGATGAAGCGAGCATTGCCGCTGCAGCTACTAGTTTGAGACCTTTCTTTTGCATTTTCTTCACCATCTTCTATGAAAAATGTCGTGTTAACAAATTCGCTTTATTGCTCTTCCATTGTGATGTAGGACCAGCGGCTGAATGGTTTTTCCCAACCTTTTTTCCAGCCGTGGAAAAATCCACGATAGACGCCATGACCGCTTCCGAGGACCAGTCCGGTAGAACCGCCTATAGGAACTGCAGCTGCAATTTGACCAGTACCTTTTTCGTCACCGAATTTACCAGCGACGTGCTCGGTACCTTTCAGGAACCAGTGGTAACCATCATCGATTGGACCACTGACACCACCAGAAACGAGGGCTCCAGATACGGCGCCGACTGTTCTGAAGGGTGCTTGCAAACACCACATAATAGGTTTAGCTTCGTAATCGAGGGCGAATGCAGGAGCGGCGATGCCGGCTGCGAACGCGAGCGATAGAACTAAGCTGCCTAGATTTTTTGATTTCATGTTTTCCCCACTTTCCAAATATCAGGCTTGGCTTTTGAGCCAACTTGTAGATTTAGATGATACTACTAGATTTCGTATCGTCAAAACCCTTATCTACTGTTCGACAACAATATAGGACTCTGTGCTGAATGGTTTTTCCCATCCAGTACCGATACCATGTTTGGCACCAGCGATGGCACCATAAGGAATGCCCCAGAGGATACCTGTTGGTACGCCAAGAACCGCACCCACAACGTTTTGACCAGCGCCATTTTCGTCACCGAAAGATTCGGCGAGATACTGGGTGGTTTTCAGGGGGCAGTTATAAAGCGAGTGGTAAAGGATACCTTCTGGTACATCAACGATAAAAGCGGTAACTGATCCGAGCCAGGAGGTGACTGATCCAAGCGGACCGTCGCCAGCGTTAGCAGGACCCGAAACGCCGATGGCGATTAAGCCAGCTGCCATTAGCGAGAATAGTTTGTTTTTCATAATTACTCCGTAAGGTCTTGGGGGTAGTGCCTCTTTATTTAGCATGAAGGCAGGCACTACCCTCAATATCGAACCCATTTTTCTTAGTGCTTCTACTTCAAATTACTCGTCTTTGAATGTGAAAGCATCTTTGCTGAATGGTTGCTCGTAACCAGTCTTCATGCCGTGCCAGCCGCCATCAAATACGCCATAAGCACCACCACCAACTAATCCGAACGGACCACCAAGTACGCCACCAACCATTTGGTGATACATTCCGTTTTCATCACCAAGTTTGTCGGCTACCCATTTGGTTGCCATGATTGAACCTTTTGTTCCGTCTTTGACGATTCCTAATGGAACGCCAGCTACGGTTCCCACTCCCATACCAACAACTCTGACAGGGAAGAATACGATGTTCCTGAAAGTATCGTCATCGGCAAACGAAGGAGCAGCCATCGAGCCTACCAGAGCGGTGGCGACGAGGAAAGAGGACGCTATCTTCTTAAGCATGCATTACTCCATCTACTAAATGCTAGTTGACCAACTGTCCTGGACCACCTGGCCCGAGACCAAACCAATTGTACCTATTTTCTTGTTCTGGTCCACAAAATAATCTCACAATTTTGTCATTGCCCTTTCCCCTGGGTTGTAAGTGGCTCGAAAAGCCGCTTCTCTTTGGGTTTTACGAACTCTGCTTTCCTTGTAAAAATTATGTTGGTTTGTGATCTCTTATCAACCGGGATGTCCAGTATATTCTGGCGGCACATATGTTAATGGTAGAAACGAAATAAAAGGCACCATAAATGCCACCACTTATCTCATGCCCAAAAGAAGCCAAGAAGCGTCTGCGAGCCGTTATCAGCCACTTTAAAATTATGTAGTGGTATCGCAGTGACTTCCAGCGTGCTCAGTACGATGCCAAGTTGAATGATTTTTAGCGAAAAGAATCTGGCAGAACGACAAGATGATAACTGGCACCCAGTGACCATATATGTAGATGTCGACTACCCAGCTTTTCCAGAGAGCTGTCAAGACAGGAGTTTTTCTGTACATGCGTAACGCGATAAATATATCGATTTGCGTGACCCACAAAACAAGGAATGACAAGAGGGCGAGAAAGCGCCCGTATGTAGGAACTCCAGTGGCCAGATGAATAATTTCGTAAATAGAATCGAGCACCACCAGTGCTGGCACAACGAAATAGACAGTAAATACCAGAGTGTCGATGCGCTCCATTATCGACAAGCGCGAAGGCGAATTTAGCGGGAAAATATAGTCGAGATAACGACGAATACTTCCCTCTGCCCAGCGTCGTCTTTGACGCAACAAAGCTTTGAGTGTGGTGACACCTTCTTCGAAAACCCAGACATCGGGACAGAATTTGACGTCCCAATTAGAAACGAGAAGACGCATACTCAAATCGAGGTCATCTGTTAGTGTCTTGTTATTCCAGCCGCCAACATCTATAAGTGCTTCGCGTTTTATCAGTTGACCGTTTCCGCGCAACTCGACTGCACCACCAATAATGTCGCGACCGACCTGAAAGTATGAATCAAGAGCATATTCAGACGCCTGACAATCTACCAGGAGCCCTTTTTGAGATTCATATATTCTCTTCTGGACTTGAACCGCACCAACGCGCTCACCCATAAGAAAAGGAAGGGCGGCATTCAAAAAGTCTGGCTTGACCGATGCATCAGCGTCGAAAACGACAATTACTTCGCCTTCTGACTTGGCCAAAGCCTCGTTCAGCGCTGCAGATTTTCCCGGATAGGACGAAGGCGCGCGGTTTATCACTCTCAAATCAGGGAATTCAGACTTGAGATTCTCCAAAATCTGGGGCATCGAATCTGTTGAGCAGTCGTCGATTATCCACAGAAGGTATTTGTCATAGTCTATTTTGAAAAGGTTGCGAACAGTGTTTTCGATTGAACGCGACTCGTTTTTAGCCGAAACAAAAATATCGACTGTAGGGTGCCAGTCACTGAAAGTAAGATTTTCGACCGGTGCTTTCTTGCGTATTCCAAGCACACGTTTATATTGACCTAGCTTTTTGAGGTTTTGCGAACCAGTCACCCTCATGGCAACCGGAATCTTCTTTTTGAGAAAAATGCGCGCTTTATCGTGCCAGCGACTTTGGGCCAGATAAAGCCAGGAGGAATGAACCGTCATTCCGACCAGAGCCATGCCAAGCAAAAACAGACATTCCGGCCCGGTGACAAAATTGTCGATGGCTTTTAGAAATATCCAGATCCCAACCGTTATTGATAATAGGATGATCCGGTTTCTCATGTTCTTCCCGTCTTCTTGGCACTGACAATGTCAAGCTTCTACTACCGTCATATCATATCCTTTATATGGTGGTTTCAAGCTAGAGACACTTTAACAACTGAGCTTAATTTTTCTTCTCCAAATATTCGCCAGACTCCTCGCTTTTCAAAAGTTTCAGCTCTTCTTGAAGGTAGTAGAAGCCCAGCGCTAGGGTCGGCAGACCAATCAGGAACAATGTGGTCGACACGCCTCCAGGCAGGTTGTCAGCAGCAACTCCGGCAAGAACGACCGGAATGGTCGAAGCTGCCGACATGGCTGTATTTTGGGCACCGAACACTTTTCCTCTCAACTGCTCAGGCACGGCAGCCTGCAAGGCCGAATAGGTCGGAACCGCGACCATTGCGCAGGAAGCGCCGATAAGGACACTGATGATTAAGGGTATAAGCAAAAACCAACCCTGATAAGTAAAGGTATGTAATCCAAGCGACCCGGCGTGGTCTTTAATAAAGCCCAGGCTGCCAAGCACGCTCATAAAAAAGCCCAGACAGCAAAAGCCTCTATAGGCAAGTACAGTCGCGTGCATTTTAGCCCCGAAAATACCGACCAGGAAATTGCCGATTCCCATTCCAAGTCCCGCACCTGCAACTATGTATCCGAACTGATGCGGCTGTAAATCTAGCACCTGCTCCGCCAGAGCTACGGCAATAATGTTGAGCGTAATGATTGTGCTGAATAAGATGGTGATTTTGACGATGGCACGAAATACATAGCGGCTGCTCACGATATAGGCAATACCAAAGCGTAACTCTTCCCACCAGGGTTCGTGCTCTTGCTTTTGAGGCTTGCTATCTTTAATGCCGAGCAGAAAAAGAGCTGAGATGAAGAATCCAGCCGCCACCGCATACGGTGCCTTGCCAAGACCGGTTGATTCGATTATAGGATCACCTATTGCAAAGCCAAAACCAAGCGCAATCATCATAGTGGTAAAGAAAAGAGAATTTGCTGCAAGCAAATCTTCTTTTTTGACCAATCTGGGTATAGATGCGGTTTCAGCCGGGGCAAAAAATTGCGAGCCGATTGAAATCAAAAATGCAAGGGATAAAGCGATGCTGGGAGCTTGTTTTACAAGCGGCGTAGCAATGAGACATACTGAAGCTGCTCGAAAAAGACTGGATAGAACAAGCACCAGCTTGTTCGAGAATCTATCAACGTAAACTCCAGCGATTGGACTCAAAATAATGGCCGGAATAGTAAAAGCGACATAAAGCAAGCTCGTCATCTGAGCCGCTCCCACAAATTTTCCTGCAATAGTCGAATGCTGCAGTGTGGTCAATACCGCCACGAACAGAACGAAAACAGCTCGGTCTGCGAATTGTGAAAAAATTTGAGCAATCCAGAGACACATGAATTGAGGGTTGCGCAAAACAGATGCGTAACCGGAAACTCCTGTTTCTTCGGCACCCTCCTTAGTTTCAGGAAGATCCACGTTGGGATTTTCTACCGACACGAATTACGGTTTCCTAGAAGTCACCTACACCAGCTTCAGCCAGAGGTTTTTCCTCACTCACGGCCTCATCTCTGATTTCATCATACGATGTCATGGCGATACATACACCTCTTTTACTCGTACGATAGAAATTCACTATTTCTTGCACTTCGGCATAATGCCCGAGTTCAGCCTCTACGCGCTCCAGAGCCACTTTTTGATTCATGCCATCGCGATAAATCATTTTGTAAGCATCCTTAACGGCTTTGCGAATTTCAGGACCGAATTTGTTACGTTTCATACCCACCAGGTTGATACCACAAACTTTAGCAGGTCTTCCGTCCATCATGGCGAAAGGCGGCATGTCTTTACGAGTGCCTGTAATTCCGCCCATCATTACGAGTCTTCCGATTTTGACATTCTGGTGCACAGCTACTGTTCCGCCAAAAACGACATTGTCGCCGACTTCCACATAGCCTCCAAGAGTAGCATTGTTAGCCATAATTACGCCATTTCCGACTTTGCAATTATGAGCGATATGCGAATAATTCATCAAGAAACAATCATTCCCCAGAGTAGTATAACCCTCTTTGGTGGCGCGATGAATGGTGACGAATTCTCGAAGAGTAGTTCTATCGCCTATTTTCACCCCGGTGAATTCGCCTTTGTAACCAAGATCTTGAGGATCCAAACCAATAGCCACCGAAGCGTAGATTTTGCAGTCGGCACCAATTGTAGTGTCACCATCAATGACACAGTGCGGACCGACCAAAGTTCGCTCACCAATAGTGACACCTTTTCCAATTACCGCATAAGGTCCGATTTCGGCACTGTCTGCGATTTTGGCCCCATCGGCTATTATTGCTGTTGCATGAATTGACATTTTTTACCTGCTCGAAAAACTATTTTGAAGTGCCCATGAATTTTTCTTTGTCGATCATCGAGAAAGAAAATTCGCCTTCGCAAGCCAGTTTGTCACCAACTTTGGCTACACCGCGACAACGTCCAAGCGGTCCTTTAATTTTCAAAAGTTCTACTTCCATATCGAGACGGTCGCCGGGCTCGACCATGGAGCGGAATTTAAAACCATCAATGCCGGTAAATACACCTAAGTTGTGCTTATATTCTTCTTTGGTCAAAAGGGTGATACAAGCCAGTTGGGCCAAAGCCTCGACCATCAATACTCCAGGCATTATAGGTCCGAAAGGAAAATGTCCTTCGAAAAACTGCTCATTAGCGGTCATATTTTTGTAGCCGGCACCACGCACGCCAGGTTCTACGGAAGTGACACGGTCGAGTAAAAGGAACGGATAGCGATGAGGCAAGATTTCTTTTATCTGCCGAATATTCAAGGATAAAGTTTCCTTTGTGCTGCTAGCTTCGTCTTTGACGCCACTCGTCATTTGCAAAAACCTCACTTAAACTTCAAAATTGTGCCAAACTTTAGTCAGGTCACAGTATACAAATAACTGTCTAATGACATGATGAGTATTTTCTACTGCGCGCTTGAAAGGAAACCACCATTAAACGTCGCGAATTCTTACTATCCCTTATTTCACTAAGCCTTCTGGGATTTTCATCGCAAAAGGAGGCAATGGCATCACTTGCGCCTGTAAAGCCATTTTCGTTCGCCTACGTAACAGACATTCATTTGACAACCGAATTACAAGATACGCATGAACTATTTCACGAAAGTCAGCTGATTTTGCAGTCGGTAATCAAGAAAATAAACGCTCTGCAGGTCGACTTTGTCGTATTTGGCGGCGACCAGGTAGAAGGTCTTGGCAAAAACGAAGCCAACTGGAATTTATTTCTTGACGTGGTTCAAGGTCTCAACTGTCCCTGGCATTTCGTTCTTGGAGATAAAGACGTCACTGGCGTTGTAGACAAGATGGCTGTATTTGGTCCCGACTGGAAAGGAAAAGGTATTGAAGGCAATACTTCTTTCTGGTCGAGCGACTTCGCATCTAATGTTCACTTGATTGGACTTGATACGTCACGTACTGAAAGCAAAGAAGGTCTATTGTCAACCAAACAGATAAACTGGCTCAAAAAGGACCTGGAAAAAAATTCGAGCAAATTTACGATTGTATTCAGCCACCATCCCCTTTTACCTCCGCCTCCATACGACACTGGCAACACGCCCTGGACTTCGTATATCCTTGCCAATGCTGCTTCTGGACGCGAAGTACTTGGTGCATCGCCTTATGTACGACTTTGTTTGAGCGGACATATCGGCATGAATAAAGTGCAGAAAGAAGGAAACATCTACTACGTTTCAAATGCTGCTCTTGCCAGTTATCCCTGCAGCTTCAAAGTATTCAAAATAGACCAGGACAAAATCGAGATGGAGTCTCATCAAATCGAGTATAAAGCCTTTGTCGACAAAGCTCGCAAAAATCTTATCGAGTCTACACTTGCCTACTACTATGACAAAGGCAAACCCAAAGAGTATGCAAGAGCCAGTGAGGGAGACAGTCTGGACCAGAATGCATTACTGCCGCTTTATGGTGGCATGATTCCAGCAAAACTGGAGAAAGAATCCGAGGGTGGTGGATTTGGGCTTGGACTGGGGCTTTTCAAAGGCAAGAAAAAAGAAGACAAAAACAATCAAGATTCAAAGCAAAACAAAAAGCAAAATTCAAACGAAAAACAAAAGGGGAAAAAATAGACAATGTCTGGATACGGTGAGGGAAAAGGCGTTTCGTACAACAGCTATTTGAAAGTGCAAGAGTTGAAAGAACTTCAACTTTGCCTATCAGATCCGGCTCACCACGACGAGCCTCTATTCATCATTATTCACCAGACATACGAACTCTGGTTCAAACTGATTTTGCACGAACTCGATTCGATAGTGAAAATTTTGCAAGACAAAAATCTCGAAGACTCTAAAATCTGGCAAGCCAATTTCTATCTCAAGCGTGTGGTGGCCATTCAAAGACACCTGGTCAATCAAATTCATATTCTTGAAACTATGGCACCAAAAGAATTTTTAGGATTCAGAAATCATTTGAATCCAGCCAGTGGTTTTCAATCGAGTCAGTTTCGTGAAATCGAGTTCCTGGGCGGAATGAAAGACGCTAACATGCTCAAGTATTTCAGTCACGAACATGCGGCAGTGGTCGATTTGCAAAAACGTTTTGATTCAGATTCTCTGCACCAGTTGTTTTTCAAAGTTATGACCTGGGCCGGTTTCAAGCCAGATATGGATAATGAAAATGATAGTGAAGAAACTAAGAAGATTAAATTGGAGCAGAGGGTACAAGAAATAAAGAAACTCTATGACCAGGCTGCTAAATATCCTCAGATTTATGACCTCGCCGAGCTTTTGCTCGACTTTGACGAGGGCATTCTTCTCTGGCGCAAACACCATGCCACTGTGGTCGAGCGTATCATCGGGTTCAAACAGGGAACTGGCGGTAGTGAAGGTGTGGCATATCTCAAATCCACCTGGACAAAAAAATGTTTTCCCGAGTTGTGGCAGGTCAGAACTTATCTGGAGATCTAAGCGAGCCTGAATGTCTCAATTTTCCAGAAAATTCGAAAAACCTTTTTTAATCAGTCTCTTGCTTGGAGCTCTGTTAGTTTTCGCTTTAGTCGACCTTCCTCCCTACATCCACGGGATTAATGCCCTTAACTGGCCCCAGACCAAAGGCACAATAGACAGTTTTGACTCGCAATTTTATACAATCGGTCGAGATCCTGCCTGGACGCCTAAAGTACAGTACCATTACAAAGTTGATGACACTGAATTCACCTCGGATCGCATCTCGTTTCAACCACCAATCGGAATACCCGGATATGAATCTGGCCAGTTTTCAGAGAAGTACAAAGTGGCAAACGAGGTAAAAGTATTTTACGACCCTAAAAATCCAAAACAAGCTTGTCTGGAAAACACCCCTTCGTTAACAATTGGAATCGCCCACCTGGTCGCCTATTTAATCTTTGTTTTCATCGTTTATCTGTCTGTTTATCCTAAAATCGACGACGAAAGCAAGAGTCAAAACGAATTACCGAGTAGTCCTAAAATAGAGCCCGAACCTCAGACCTGATAGAGCAAATAAAAGTGACCTCAAACACCGAAATGTCCAACCAAGGAGAGCAAGGCGTCGAGCTGACCAAAAAATGCCCGGCGTGTCAGGCGACATATCCTGATAATTTCATTGTTTGCCAAAACGACAAAGTCATTCTGGTCAAAATCAAAAAAGACAAACTGCTCGGACAGATTTTGAACGAACGCTACAAAGTAGTGGAAGAAATCGGCCGTGGCGGCATGAGTATCGTTTATAAAGGTGTCCACGAGTTAATGGACCGCCTCGTGGCAATCAAGGTCTTGTTGCCGCAACTAGTAAGCGACCAGACCAGTATCAAACGATTCCAGGTTGAAGCTCAAGCAGCATCATGTCTCTCTCACCCCAATGTAATCACCATTTACGACTATGGGGTAGTAGACGAAGAACAGCCGTTCCTAGTAATGGACTTCCTGGAAGGCGAAAGCCTTTCAGACATCATCAAACGTGATGACCACGTCGAAATGAAGCGGACCATTCCCATTTTCATGCAAGCAGCAGAAGCTCTCGAGCACGCGCACCAGAAAGGCGTTATCCACCGCGACTTGAAATCGAGCAATATTATGCTCATTAATTTCGAAGGCAAAGACGACTTCGTCAAAGTAGTGGACTTCGGTATAGCAAAACTAATGCCTTCGTCGGGTAAGCAGGCGCAGCACCTTACCGCGACTGGAGAAATTTTCGGCAGTCCTATCTATATGAGCCCAGAGCAGTGCACCGGGTCGACTCTCGATGCTCGCTCGGACATTTACTCGATGGGCGCCATGATGTATGAAGCACTCACCGGACAGCCTCCAATCATGGGACGCTCTGTGGTCGAAACCATGGAAATGCATCTGACCACACCACCTCCGCCACTCAAAGAAATTCGTCCCGATTTAGATATCAACGAGTCTTTAGAGCGAGTGGTAATGAAAGCTCTATCTAAAAAACCCGAAGCTCGTTTTCAAAAAATGCAAGAGTTGCGCGACGCTCTTGAAGGGGTATCCAAACTTTTAGAACAAGAAAAATTATTTGGTCCTACTACCGGTCTTCGCTCTACTTCAGTTAAAAACAAAGCCGTAAACAAACCGGCTGATGCTCAAAAAAGTGCCCAACAGGGAAAAACCGCTGGCGTTAAGACCAAAGCAGTCGAGACTTCGCGCCTGGAGCCCGCTCGCGAAGATGCACATGCAAGCGATCCACATTCCAAACTCAATAAACTGAAAGAACTTGTTCCGGGCTCAAAACCATCTTTCGTCATTATCGCCATAGGTGCTCTGCTCCTGGCTGGCGTCGCAACAGCTGCAGGTTTCTTTTTATCCAATTCCAATGTCGGCTCACTCCTTTCATTCCAGAATAAGGACGAAGGACTGATTTATTACTACGCCCCGGCGTCTGAAACGAATTCGAAAACAGGCGAAGTGATTTTATGGGTGAAGCCGGGCTCCGGCTCTGGTGGCGAAACTGCCCACGCGCTCAAACTGAGCACTGGAAATTATAATATGGACGACCGTTCTGCCTATGCAGAAGGCGCTTCCATTGGCGATTACTGGAAACTTTCATACAAACACGCAGGTAGCGACAACGTTATAGACGAAGGATCGATGCTCGACCAAAAATCGAGTGAAGATTTGCGTCAAATTGTAGGTCTCATCCGCAGTATGTTTGGAATTCTGGCCAAAGACGATGACACCATAAGCGGTGACGCTATGATGAACTTCTACACCGAAGACTTCGCTGCAAATAACTACCAAAAGCTGACCGAAACCTGGTCTAAGGAGACTCTGCAATTTCAGGCTATTGGTGATGTCAATTCGGCCCCTAAATCTGCTTTGAAGATCGAAAGCTTCGATCCTAAAAAAATGACTGCATCTGTTTTGTGCAACACCAATTTCTGGATCAGAAAAGGTCCCAGATATCTGCGTTTTGTAGTGATCAAAGAAAATGGCAAGAAATGGCTCATTCACAAAGTGGAAGAAATCTCGCCTACAATCTGGCAACAAGATATCGCCGACTCGAATTCGTTCGATGCCTCCGACTCTAAAGATAGTGGCATAGATTTGAAAAAGGAATCAGAACATTCGATGGGCGACATCAAGAACATACTGGATTCAGAAGACGGTAAATCGGGTTCCAAAGATGGTTCTGGCTCTTCTGATTTAAATATAGAATAATTATTTGAGCAAAGGCACTGCGGTGCCGGGCAGCTGGTCAAAGTCGAAATCGCTTTTCTGCATTTTTTCTTTATCTTGCTTGCCCATGACCGAGATGCTCAGGTCTTCTTCGCCCTGTTTGTTTTCCATTTCAAGCACCAGGTCACCAATGTCCTGGTTTGCCAGTTTACTCTCGCCGGCAAATACTTTATACAAAGGCGAAGGCTCTTTACTGAGTTCGGGCACTTTCAAATTCTCACCAAAAATCACTATGTCACCATCTGACAAATCGCCGCCTCCAAGCTTTAAAACAGTGATGGAAGGCAGTTTGGAATCGATGGCACTATCCTCTTTAGGTTTTACGTCTATTTGAGTGAGCTTTTGTCTGAAGAAAATTTCGTTTATGAGTTCGCTCACGCTATCTGAATCTCGCTCCGGAATTCCAGCTTGAATGAAGCTCTTCGCCACGTCGCGTGCAAACATTCCCTGTCTTGAGTCTTCAATGCAACGACGACGCAATTTGAGCACCATTCGCTTGATTCGTCCTTCACTGGTCAGAGTAAGATTCAAATCGACACACTGGCGTAGCATACTGCCTCTAGGAGGCTTGTATGAAACCGATGTATAACCATCTTTGGTCACAGACATTCCAATCATCGAAAATCTGAAAAAGCTGAAGAAGTCCTTTTTATATGCCTCTGACAAAGGTTCGCCGTATATGCTCAACGCACCTGATTCGCCAAATGCTGGCGGAGTGAAAATAGTGGCAAGAATAAGACCTAGAGCCATTATTCGCCCCCTCAAGTTATTTAGTTTTCGGGTCGAATGGTCCATATAGTCAAGTGTCGCTTACTAAAAAATGTCACACCTTTAAGATTACTACCCATTTATCTAAATTTCCCGTCCTATGGGCGATTTCCACCTCCAAAAGGGGTTGTAAAGAAAATTGCAAGACTTGGTCGAGGATGCGCTAGGGAGTATATTAATTAGGGCAGTCCATAAATTGATATCGGTATGCAGCCACACTAAAGGAAGGGGAAAGTTATGGAGATGGATTCAGGCACAGTAGGAATGATGATCGCCCTTGCTGGTGTGATTATTTTGCCTGTGATCATTATCAAATTGGCTAAGAAAATGAAAAAGGTGTCGGACATGAAAGCCGGCAAAACCGAAGAAAAATAACTCTTCGTCCCTTTAGTTAGCCTGTAAATAAACATTTTGAGCTTGCCTGTTTCCGGTCAATGAGGAATTCAGGCGATATTTTTGGTGTATCGAATCGACCAGATCTGCGCTCCAGTAATAACTCGGCTTTTCCTTCTGGTCATCGTGGCAGTTGATAATCACCGCTTCCAGCTTTTTCTGATTAACAAGGTCTATAAGGTCATTTTGCCAGGCTTCTTTTCGTTCTTTGTGCCAGACCTGGACAAAGGTCGAGACATCGACAAAAAGTGGTTTTGTATTTGATACCAGACTCAAATAAGGGTCTTCGGTAAAAATAAGGCTTTGCGGTTTGAATTTAGTAAGTACATCCAGCTGCTTTTTAGAAGCATTCAATTCACCGGGCCACAAAAGCATCGAAGGCAGGAGTGAAAACATCAAGACACAGCCAAGAAGGCTCGATAGCACAAGACTAATAGAATAAACACATTCTTGTTTCTGGTCCTGTCTTTGTCTGTATTCATGCGAAACCTGCATAAAAATCCAGACCAGGGTGAAATAGAACAAAATGGCATGATTAGTGTTTGGATACTCGGTTCCAAGAGTGTACAAAGTGAATATCGCTGTCGAAAAAAGAAAAGGCAATGACAATGCAAAATAACTTTTTTGCTCTGTGTTTCTTTTTCCGAAGATTAGCAATACAAGACTAGAAGCAGCTACAATCAAAATCTTCAACCAATCGAGGCCAATCCAACCCAAATGGTCCATCATCATGGTCCAGTCATAAGGCATTCTGGAAGCAAACTTCATATGGGCCAAGAAGCCACCACCAGTGATTGCCTGCAATAAGACGAAAAGAAGAGCACAAACGGCGGCCAGAGCCACAGCAAAAAAAATAGATTCTTTCCATCTTTTGCGCCAGAGCAAATAAACGAAAATAGAAAATGCCACCACAAAAGACGATTGTTTAGTGTAAAGAGCGGCTGCGCAAAATAGAATTGGAACAATGAGACTTTTGATGGACTGTGCCTTTTCATCCGTGGTTTGCAAAGCGATAAATCGCTCCAGGGCAAAAAGAGAAAGGGCAGTGGCCAGCATATCTACTCGACAATAATTGGACCAGATCCACAATGCAAAAAAATTCAAGAAAACAAAAACGCCAAGAATCGAGCGTATTTGCCCAATCTGAGATATTTTAAAAATTCGAAAAGCAGAATACGAAGCCCAGACTAAAGACAAAATACTTATTAATCGACAGACTTTTAGTCCCGAACCGATGTCGAGAAAACTTTGAAGGATGGCGCAGAGCCCATAATACAAAGGCATATAGATGGTAACCATGAATGGAGCTGCTTTCAAAGTATTCGCATCATAAATATTGCAGTTGCTTGCAAGCTGTCTTACGCCAAAATAGGTGGGACCTTCGTAATCTATTGGAAGATCGCTTGAAAGAGCCACATAAAATCGCCCCAGATAAAGCAAAACCTCGGCAAATATCAATATTGCCGACAACGCAAGCAATACTTTACTGAGGATATTTTTCATCGACTAGTAAAATGGCTCCCGAGGTGGGATTCGAACCTACGACCAAGTGATTAACAGTCACCTGCGCTACCGCTGCGCTACTCGGGAATACAGCTTCAGTCTTTAAATTCTAAACCAGCCTAAAGCACTATGCAATGCTTAAACTTGTCAAGCAAGTAAAACTGTCACAACCTGACAAATTCTACTTTTATACAGGTGTATACTTAAATAAATCCAGATCTGGAGAATTAACGAATGGTACTGTTTGGAGCTGAAAAAATTAGCCACGGCAGCGCTCCTGAAGCCATTCAAATGATCAGGCAATATTTCAGCCATAGAGGTCTGAATCCTGACAAGCACAAAATCGCCGATGCCGACGATTTTGGCTACTGGCTAACCGAAGGTAGCGCCAAAATATATATTTTTGTGCAAGAAAGCTCGCAGGATGCCGTCTTGCGGATAACTTCTCCGCTTGTTTATATTCCGGAAGATTCAAAAAAACTGGAATCTTTTTACAGACATCTGCTAGATCTCAACAGTTCTATGAGCAACTGCGCACTGGCTACGCATGAAAATCTGGTTTTGATTGTGGCCCAAAGGCCTACACGCGGTCTGGTTCAAGAAGAGCTGGATAATCTTGTCTGGCATATAGCTTATGTTGCCGATATGTTCGACAATCAACTTCAAGAACAGTACAGCTGTCACCTATATCGCGAATGACCAATATTCTTGGCGAAGAGCAGATCCAGTCGGTTTTAGATTTGGCTTGTAAGGCAGGTCAACTTGCCATGGATATGCGCAAAGATATATCCATCGAAGAAAAAACTGGTCCCAAAGACCTTGTGACCAGTGCCGATCTGGCATTGTCCGACTTGATTGTAAGAACGCTCAAAGCAGATTTTCCAGACACGGGAATAGTCTCGGAAGAAGACCCCGATATCAGAAGCGATAAGGATTTGGTCTGGGTAATAGACCCGATTGATGGAACGCAGAATTATATTCTGCAAGACGGTCAGTATTCGGTAATGATTGGTTTGCTTCAAAATCTCAAACCAGTTTTTGGTTGTGTTTTTGAGCCCGAGCATAACAATCTCTATTTTGGCGGACCCCAGATGGGAGCCTGGAAAATAAAAACTGACACCAATGAAAAAACCGGACTGAAAGCGAATAAAGACACAAATATCTTCAAAGAAAGCGGCAGTTTTGCCAAAACTCGTTTGATGATGGGTCACAGAGACCGCAAAAAACACCCGTGGGTGGAGGATCTGGAATATGTCAATTTCGTCCAGTTCGGCAGTATTGGACTGAAAGTGGCTCGTATACTCGAAAACAGAGCAGACCTTTTTGTGCACCTGGCTGGTAAATTAAAAGTGTGGGATACCGCAGCGCCCTCTGCAATCGCAATTGCAGCAGGCTTAGAAGTGGGCACAATGAATGAGGATACCCTCTCTTTTCCCCTACCTGAGGTTTTTCACAGGCATCCGGTAATCATCGGCAGAAAAGGAAGCCTTAATTGGTGCCGAAAAACGATATTAAATGAAACGGCAAAATTCTCCAAATCCGATGCTAACTGATTCTACTCCTACTCATCATTTCATTGAGAGTCAGGAGGGGCTTTTAAGCCTGATTGAGAAAATCAAGAAACACAAGCTAGCTGGCTTCGACCTCGAATTCATCCCAGAAAAAACTTATTTTCCAGAGCTTTGCTTGATTCAATGCTGCGTGGCAGGGGAAATCTTTCTTGTTGACCCTTATTCGTTCGAGCAAAACCAATTAGATCTAATTTGGCAGACCATATGCGATCCCGAGATTAAGTGCTTATTCCACTGTGCCGAGCAAGACTTAGAAATCATCGCGCGCTTGAGCAGCGGCACGCCCAAAAATATTTTTGATACACAGATTGCGGCTGCCTTTGCAGGTCTTGGATTTTCAATTGGTTTAAAAAAACTGGTGATGGAAATGCTTGGTGTTCAACTCACAAAAGCTGAGTGTTTCAGCAACTGGAGCCAGCGTCCATTAAGTCAGGAGCAGATTCGCTATGCGGTAGCAGATGTAGAACACCTGCAGTCGCTTTGCGACAAACTGCTTCAAAAACTCGAATTGATGGGCAGATTGGAGTGGGCAAGCGAAGAATTTGAAACGTCTGCAAAGAAAGCTTCTAATACTGGATACAAGCGCAACCTCGATATTTGTCGAGTAAAAGGCGCAAACAGACTGGATAGAAAAGAGCTTGCCATATTGCAAGAACTATTATCCTGGCGCGATTCTGAAGCTCAGCGAATGAACAAACCGTTGCGCTCGATTTTATCGGACCAGGCTTTACTTGAAATAGCCACGCGAAGAGCATCAGATCCTAAGATGCTCAAAAATTTGCGTGGCATCAGAGAGGACCAGTTAAAACGTTATGAAGCGCCACTCTTGAGCGCCTGCCAGAAAGGTCTTGCCCTGCCAAGCTCACAATGGCCTACGTGGCCAGAAGCACGTCCACCATCTAAAAAACAACTTCTGGTCGGCGATTTTTTGTATGTGCTCTTGAAGCAAATGGCAGTTAGTATAAACTTACCAGTAGAATACATCGCAAATAGAGACGAGGTGCAGCATTTCATACGCTGTTACCAGGAAGGAAATATCGAAAAGCCCGGCGCTAAAAGACCTCGCCTGATGGAAGGCTGGAGGTATGAACTTGCCGGCAAAAAACTCTTGCAAATTTTGGCGGGCGAAAAACTGAAAGCCGGAGTAAAGCCTGATCCGGAAGAGCGAAACGAACTTGTACTGTCACTGGAAATGATTGATCAAAGTTAGGAAAAGAATATGACCACACAAGATCCAAACCAAAAAGACATGACCTTTGCCGAAACAGCATTGCGTTTGAGCGGCAAAAGCGAAGAAGAAGCAAAGCGTACTGGCGCAGTCGATAAAGTCGACGACGAAGTGGAAGCGCTCTTTGCACCACAGTACAAAACGACTAATAGTCCTGTGCACCAGGCTGTCTGGCAGAACAAAGTGCCAATTGAATTATTCTCGCCACCGGCAATGAGCCCGCTTAATAACCAAGCGATGACCAAGTCGCTTGAAGTAATCAGAAGTTATAGAGCTCAGAAAAAACAATACGACGCCAACGGAAAAATAGCAGGCGAATTGATGGACGAGCTCAAAAAAACAGGTTACTGGGGAATGCTCATCGACAAAGAGTATGGAGGCCAGGGGGTCACCACTCGTGAATTCATGACTTTTCTGACTAAAGTAGCAACAGTCGAGCCAACCATAGGTGGTTTGGCTTCTGTGCATGGTTGCATTGGCGCAGTCGATCCAGTTCGCACCTTTGGAACCGAAGAGCAGAAGAAAAAGTTTTTGCCAAGACTTGCATCAGGCGAATGTTTATCTGGATTTGCCCTGACCGAGCCAAATGCTGGCTCTGATCTGACTAATCTCAAAACAGAAGCAAAACTTGATGGCAACGATTATGTTATCAATGGAGAAAAGCTCTTCATTACAAACGCCATTCCCGGACGCACAGTAGGCATCGTTTGTTTGATAAACGACGTTCCATCAGCAATCATTGCTGAGCTTCCTGAAAAAGAAAACGAAAATTTCCAGGTAGTGCCATATAAATTGCACGCACTCAATCACACCTACAACAATGGATTGAAATTCAAGAACTTCAGAGTTCCCAAAGAGAACCTGCTAACACCGGTACAGGGTAATGGTCTCACCGTTGCATATCACGGCTTGAACATGGGTCGGCTGGCACTGTGCGCCACTGCTTCTGGTGTCATGCGTTTGATGCTGGCCAATATTCTTCCATGGGCGCATTTTAGAGAAACATACGGAAAAGCGATTGAATCGAGAGAACTGGTCAAAAGACGCATAGCACGTGCAATGGGTTTGATTGCAGGCTCAGACGCACTTGTCGCCTGGGGATCGTGGCTTCTTGATCAAGGATATCGCGGCGAACTCGAGTGCATCATTGCCAAAATATTTGGTTCTGAAGCCGAAAAAGAATGTGCTATCGAATTATTCATGAAAACGCATGGAGGTCGCTCCTTCGTTCAAGGACATATTTTTGGCGACAACGTGCATGATTTTCTCGCTCCAAGTATTTATGAAGGCGAAGGCGAAATGCTTGGAATGGCATTTTTCAAATCGCTGGCAAAACACCACGGTACGCAATATTTCGAGCCTATTGGTCTGGCTTTGCAAAAACACAAAATCAAAAGTTTTCACCCTGAAAATCCAGCCCATGCTTTTGCACTGCGCAACGAATTGATGAAATACAGTTTCTGGTATTTGGGTCAGCTATGTTCGGGCAAAGACAGTCGCAATATAGATGGAATGGACCCTCGCTTGAACGAACATGTCAATTTTGCCCTGGCAGAATTGCATCAAAGCCCGCTCGAGCTGTCAGGCAACATGGTCACTCACCAGCTCAAATTGCCCGACCGACAATGTCGAATCGCAGACATGTCTCAGCGAGTACAGGACATTATCACTATTCTCGTGACCGCTCTTTGGGCTCACGAAAGCAGAGCGGTAAACCCCATCATGGTCGATGCAGCAGATATACTTTGCCAGGATTTGACCCGCAAACTGACCGGTACCAGACCATCGGATGCTTATTTCAAAGCTTGCTCGAAACTTGCTGACAAAGTAATTGCTGGCGAATTCAAAGATCTGGAAGATATCGAACGGGCTGACATTATTTTCCCATATGCAAAAACCCAAGAAAAGGAACTGGCCAAGTCTGTGGTCTAAAAAAGACTTGCCAAGGGGCGGGGCGAGTGCTAGTATTAGAAACCTCTTACTATTGCACTTAAGACAAGCACCTGATGAGCAATCCGATTGAATTGGTAGAAGACGGTGGGGAAGACCCAAAACCCAAGTCTGTGGATCCAAAAATCTGGAACACAGAAGCTCCTCAATTACACACTACTACTGCCAGGAAAGACTTTAGTGTGGTCACCGGTAACGAACTGGTTGTGTCTTCGGCTTTTAAGGATAAAGAAGGCACGCCTAAAGTTGCAACTTCATTCCAGCCGAAAAACGAATCCTCTCCTCCTGAAGGACTTGCCAAAGCGAAGACTCAGCAGAAAGAAGTCGATTTAAAACCGGCCCCAGACTATACGGTTACTACATCAACGGCAAAACCGGCAACTGATTTAAAAGCACCATCTTATATTCACGGCGAAGGAAGCTCAATTCCACTTAAATCGACGTCTCAACAGTCATTTGAAAGTGCTTCTGAGATTTCTAAAACAATAAAGGATGTCTCGCCTCGTATCGAAAGTCCAGCTCTAGCATCGGACCTCGTCTCTAAACAATTAACCCTGAACAATACACAGCGCTCTGTTCTTCCCACGGTCGATTTGATCGAGAGTCGCTCTCTGGAGCCTACCGTTTACAAACAGCCTCTGCTTCAGGCACGAGTCGAACATCAGGACATAAAAACTGATCCACGAATTGAAAAACCAATCCAAGTTCAAAGCCAAGTGCAAGAAAGTGAAAGAACAGCACCTAGATTGCTCAGTCGCATGCAAGATGTTGTTCAAAACGTGCACAATCAGCCAGACTTACAGATTGTAGACAAAACCAACCCTCCTCAAAAGATAGAGGTTGCGTCGAATGCAATTATAGAAAGGCATGAAGATAATTCTTTATCTATAAAAAGCGCTCAAAGCGAAAGACCAGTATCAGCCCGCCTTGAATTAGCATTTGCAAACGCGAGCACTACAATCGCTCCTCTCGCCACCGATTCTACTCGACATATCTCAAATCCAATAAACAATACATTTCTTGGATTCTCGCGTTTTGTCGAAATGAACAATATTGAAACAAGAACCGCCGACTTAGCACATAGACCAGTGGTCCCAATCACATTCAACATTCGCGCTCATGAAGTCATAGCGCGTACATTACCGCAAACATTGGTCGCACCAGAAGCCACTTCTTTGATTCGCTCGACTTATGTATCCAGTATCATCAAGTCAGTTTTAGCGGGACTGCAAAACAATTCAGGTTTGGTAAATTCAGATGCCCAGCCACTTATGAACGGTCCAAGGATCAATCTGGATGCGCACAGTATTATCAAAGCCAATTTCAATCCAGCCACACATGGCACCACAGGCAATGGCGCTCTGGTTCGAGGTGATTTTACCGTTAGAGATTTCAGACCGCTTTCTGCCAATATCTCCAGCATGCCTTCCGATTTGCGCACTGATATTAGAGGTCAATTGTCGGGAATCACACCTGTCGAATTCTCTTTTGGCAAACGCAAGAAAAAAGAATTATTCCCAGGACGTCGCTTTGATAATACTAACGCACCATCCCGCTATATTTCGGGTCTAGAGCTTGGTCTCATCATTGCACTTGCTGGAATAGCCAAATTCGATTCGACCGACCGAACCAACAGAAAAGTTTTCAATCAAACAGACACAAGCAAATTTAATAGTCTGGATGTATCGCATTTCGCAAACTCTATTTGCAAGTCTATCGAAAATAAGAAAGTGAGTAAACGTCTGCCTTCCTATAACTGGAATAACGAGTGGAAGTCACCAGGCAAAATCAAAGCCAAAAATTTGCTCGAAAAAATCAAAAAAGAGCGCAAAGATTTGAAGTCCGAAGATTTGGAAAAATTGCAATCAAGCTCCAATGCCGAAGAAATGATGAGCAGACTTGCAAAAATGATAAAACAAGACCAGAAATCTCTCGATGCAAAACACATGCTTTCAAGTTTCAGCAGTCGTCTTCAAGACAAATTGAAACTGAATCAAAACAATAGCAAACCAGCACAATCTATTTCCAATTACAGACCGCTCTGGCAAGTGCTTGAAAATGACAGTCTCACAAATTTAGCCGAGCAAATTTATCAAGATTCAGATGTGGCCTGGTTGATTGCCGATATGAATTTAAGCCGAGTGCGCGAAACATGGATGAATAATAAGCGTGTAATTCAAATGCAAAGCCGCCAACAAATCGAATTGCCCATTCAAGAAGATATAAATTTGTTCAAACAAAATAAAAATCCGGCTCATTGCGCTGAAAATCTAATTACAGTGGTAATTGAAAATCAGTTGGATAAAGACCATTTGAACAGTCAATTGCAAGCTTTGCAAATCAATCGCAAAGCTATTGGTTCTACCTGAGCTTAATCGAGCAGCCCTTGAATATTTCATCCAAAAATATGCGATTTTTAGGTGTTGCAACCTTTTTCGCTCTGGGACTTTCATTGTTTATCTTGAGCGATCGTTTGTCCTTCGACTTGAAAATTTGGCAAGATTTGAGCAAACCTCTTTCTGAAAATTTCTCTTTTTTGAACACTAGCCTGCAAAAACCCGAATTGAAAAATCCCCTGGCCGAGATATCGGCTCTTGGCATTGGCATGTTAGTCCTAGCCTTTGCTGGAATCAATGCAGGTTACACACAACCTCTTGCAGGGCGAGTGGTCAATACCTTTCAGCTTCTATTGCTAGGATTTCTTTATCAAGCTCTGCTTTTCAATTTCTTCAGTATTCAACCAAGATTCCTTACCTTCAGTCTCATACTTTTAGCTTCCATTTTCACTGGTTCGTTTTTGAAAAAACGCGAGCGAGAAATTAAAGAAATCGAACAAGTTACGACTAAAGCCGACCTGCTTACCCGAGATCTCCAGGAATCACGTCTTGTCATGGTCAAACAAGATGAAGAGGACCGAAGGCTTCTGGCTGCAGACCTGCATGATCAAGTTTTAAACGATATGAGAGTTACACTGGCACGTTTTGAAGAATATGCAGACTCTCAAGGCACAGCAGGCGAGGAAGCCAAAAATCTAATAATCGCTCAAATGAAAACGAGCATGACCGACATAAGAGAAATCATGGACGACTTGTGCCCGGTGATTCTCTCTGAATTTGGACTTTGCGCTGCCATTGAAGAGCGCCTGGACAAAGCTGCCAAACAATTCAAATTGAAAGTACGCTTTCGAAGCGACGTGCAGGAAAGCGACCTTGCAAAATTTTCTATCGTCGAACAACAACTTATATATAGATTAGTGCAGGAGTCAATTACTAACGTCTGCAAGCATGCCAAAGCTAGTACGGTCAAAATAAATGTATCTAAGCAACAGTCAACGTATATATTCCGCACCACAGATGATGGCATAGGAGTAGACCTGTCCAAAATGTCCGATTCATCGCGGGGAACCATGTATATGAGATTACGCGCATCTTTGATTGGAGCCACGATTTCTTTTGAAAAACCAGACCAGGCGTCTGGATTTGCCAGCGGAACGTCTTTTGTACTTAGCGTTCCCGAGCCTGTTTGATTTGCTAAATTTGCTAGACTTGTTGTATGCACAAAATCCTTGTAGTCGAAGATTTAGAGCCGCTAAGAAACCACATGCGCACCGTCTTGCAACAGACTCTTGGTGAAGTGGAAATAATTGAAGCAATCAATGGCACTAAGGGGCTTGAAGAATTCGAGCGCACGAAGCCAGACATGATTATTCTGGATATCGTCATGCCTGAGATGACCGGCACCAAACTTGCCAAACAAATCTGGAGCAAATATCCCAACACCAAAATATTATTCTGGTCACAGTTTCATCAAGAGTCCTATGTTCGCGAAATCGGCAAAATGGTTCCCGATGAAGCTATTCATGGATATGCCTTGAAAACTGAAAGCGAAGAGAAACTAGCTCATGCAATCAAATCGGTTTTGATTCTGGACAATCCTTATATAGACCCTCTGGTTCGGTCCATTCAACATTCGGTCAAACATAAAGATAGTCTTATAACCCCTGATGAATACTCGATTTTAGTATCTCTGGTACTTGGTTTGACCGACAAAGCAATTGCAGACAGAGAACATATATCGGTACGAGGCGTCCAGAATAGAATTTCTTCGCTATCTCAAAAATTGGTCAAGAATCTAGATTCGCATAGCAAAGAATCTGCCGGAATGGAAGTGTTGAATACCAGAGCAAGAATTATTCTGGAAGCTTTCAGACAAAGATATATAGATGTAGATGAAATTGCCGAACTCGAAACTGAAATGATTGGCTGGATGTCTCGCCGCTATAACTTCGACTGGCCAGAAGCATAGTAATTTGATTCTTTGCGTAAATCCGCAAGCGATCTGCGTAAGCGCTTGTATCTTTGCTTCGCCCCCAGATTCATAATGATTTTGTTAATAAATGGTGGTGGAGGTCTGTTTTATGAATGACCAGTCGAATGCAAGTTTGAAATTAGGCAGTCTTCTCATCACTTGTGAGTTTGCGAGCGCAAACCAAATAGAACATGGTGCGCAATTTGCCAAAATTGCTGGAATCCCACTTGGGAAGGCGCTCTGTTTTTTAGAAATTATAAAACCACAAATTCTAGAAGATGTGCTGGAGGCGCAAGGATTTTCTCTTGCATCGAAACTAAGTCATGACGAAGCAATTTTCGCTTTAAAAACAGCTGAAAAATTTCAATTGCGCTTTGCCCAAGCCATCGAAATCTGCTACCTGAGCCCACACGATAAATTTGCGACAAGAGTAGGCAATTTGCTCAAAATGCAAGGATTCTCGAATTCAAAAATAAATATGGCTTTGAGAATTGCTCGCAAATCCGGTAAACAAATTGGTCAAGTTGCAATTCAATTAGGGATTATTTCAAACGAACGTCTGGACCATACTTTGAAAATTCAAAGGACTATTAGATCCTTGAACGAACAACTTTTAGAACCCTGGTCCGGTCATCGAAATTCTATTTGTCGTATTGGCGAATTGCTGACTAAATCAGGTTGTATAGATCAAAAAAGTCTCGAACAAGCGCTTGACGAGAAAGATTTTGCAAGTCAAAAGGTAGGAACATATTTACTTGCTCAAAACTTGATCAATGATTCACTTTTGCACATGGCTTTAAGTTTGCAAAATCTGGTAAGAGGCAATCACTTCAAAATGCAATCCGCCATTTCTTCTTTGAGAACATTTTCTCAAGAGCAATCGCAAATGACTATTGGTCAGTTTCTTACCATATGTCAGTACTATGATTTCAATGACGAAGAAAAATTGATCTCGATGCTCGATCAAAATTCAAGCCTGTATAAAGAAATTTTGAAAGCTTTAACAACTAGCGAAATGGCGGAATACTGCGATTCTGGGATGCTTTTAAAATTAGCCGCCCGCAATCAAGATGTGATGCGCCTATTGCTCCATCTGCTTCGCCCTGAAGAGCAAAGCTTAATTGATTCAGCCATAGTTTTTTATTCGCTTGCAAAAGACAACAAAATGACAATGAGTCAAGCTTTGACTAATTGTTTGATTCGCAAAAGTCAAGCTCCAAAACAAGATTTGAGCGCTGCTTGACTTAAACAATTTCAAGGGAAGCTAAGACTGGAGCGTGGTCCGAAGGGCGCTCCAGTTTTCGCATGTATTTATCAATTCTGGCTGCCACACATCTGGATTCTAGACTTTTCGATATCCATATATGATCTATTCGAAGTCCCATTTTCTTTTGAAAAGCTAGCATTCTATAGTCCCACCAACTATAGTGACCGCCTTCTTTCTCAAACATTCTAAAAGCGTCAGTGAGTCCATGCCCCCATTTGCACACATTGTCGAGAGCCTGACGCTCAGCCTCGCTTGTTAGCACTTGACCGGCCCAAGCCACAGGATCATATACATCTATATCGTATGGAGCGATATTGAAATCGCCAAGAATAATGACATTGTCCTCAGGAGAAAAATTCTCGTCCAGGTATTTGCGCAAGGCACGAAGCCAGGCTAACTTGTAATCGTATTTGCTAGAACCCACTTCAGAGCCGTTGGGAACATATACATTGATGATATTGAGACCCATACTATTCACACGCAAAAAGCGTGCTTGATGATTTTCAATACCTTCAGAGACTTCAAGATGGGCGAATTTAGTGGCTCCCGTCTCAAAACTATCTACTTTCCGTTTCGTAAGAACGGCCACACCGTTGTATGTTTTTTGTCCAAAAAATATACATTCGTAACCTAAGTTTGCAAAACTTTCGGCTGGAAATGCCGAGTCTATAGTTTTGGTTTCTTGAAGTGCCGCAAAATCAGGCCGGGCTTCTTCTAACCACTTCAAAAGGTGATCATGCCTGGCTTTTATCGAATTCACATTCCAAGTTGCAATCGATAAAGTAGACGAACTCATAACAATAATCCCTCAAAACGCAAATGATGAACAAATCGTTAGTATCACTAATGGTATCACGATAGATGCTCGCATTTTTGCTTTGGCTAGCTGTTTTTTAAATTGCGAATACAGAGCTTTTCGATTTCATACACCTAAAGACCGCAAAGGCAAGCCAATTTTCTCTTTATAGCGATTGAGGTCGATCTACGAAGAAGCGCGTAGATAGCCGCCTAGCACAATTTTTTGTAAATGCAAGTATCGAATCAAAAAGATATATGTCCCTGGATATCCCATCGTGTATATAAAAGTCGTATTTGTAACCGGCATCAACTGGAGATCCCTGTGCTATCAGTCTTTTCGATTTTACGAAAAATCATTTATCGAACTAGTTTCTAAAATGGGCATTTATGCGCCTTCCAGACCTTTACGATATTCATTGATGTGTGTAAAGTAAATAGCTGTTGAGGGTGGTTGATTTATTCGAATGCCACCAAGTCAGCGGTTAGTCTTTATTAAGAACCGTGAAAGTTTCGGATCGCATAAAAAAGACGTTGTCTTCCTGCGTCCTCGTCTCACTGCGCTTATTTTTTTTCCAAGGAGATGCCCATGCCCAAGAAAGTCCTCATCGCTCTTCCCCCAGCAATGCTCGAGCAAGTCGATTTCATCGCCAAATGCGAACACAGAACCCGCTCTGATTTAATAAGAGAAGCTCTTCGTCGCTATCTCGACAATTTCAGACGCGCTCAAGGTGCACAAATTTCGGTTTCGTCCATCGAAGTGCCCGAAAAAACATACGTTCCAACAATCTCTTAAGCTTTACTTTTTAAGAAACGGTTTTTCCAGAACGACAAAAGAGAAAAGATCTTCTACCAAGAAGATCTTTTCTTTTATTTTTGACTTTGCTAGTAGAATAGCCGCATGCCACAAGAGCCAGACAAATCAAAAATAGAAAGCGAAGATATTGACATTGAAAGCATTCTTTGTGAATGCCTATCTTCTTTGAGCAATAACCTATTTGTCATCGCTCAAATAGCAGGCAAACTTGCAAGCAAAAGAACAACGCTTGAAGAGCGCATGATTCGAAATACTCTTCATCAACTTGGTTCGACAATAGGAATGTCCGTAACGTCGTTTCACCAGAACTGGCTCGACGACCCAGGCTTGAAAGCAGTATTGATATCTGGATCGGTTGAAAATTTGAATGCCTTGCTTCAGTTGAGCAACGAAATCAACAAGGTCTTGCAAGAATTTTTGAAAATGGCAAATTACAACTTGAATTTTTTAGAGCAATACTATGAATACGATTTCAACGCTAAGCTCTTGTACGAATACAGATTCAACGAACGATTGCAAGAGCAGTTGAAACTTATTTCTCTTGGATCTTTCTAATTGCCTTTTGCGCTTTCAGTCTCAGCTGAGGATCCTTGCTCTCGCTTAGCTTATCGAGCGCCTGCAAGGCGAAATTGCTTCCCTGGGTGTTCTTAGGGGTTCGCAAAGACAATTTGCCCAGAGCCTTCGCTACCTCTCTTTGAACATCAATATCATGATCGTTTGCAAGAATGGCGATTTTTTCAATCATTTCATCATCTGCCTGGCGCAGCGTCTCGAGACAGGAAACGGCTTCAAGTCGCACATACGGGTCAGAGTCTTCAAGTGCTCTATAGATTTTTTGAATATGCGGTTTGATTTTTCCTGGCGAATCTTGAAACCAACGAAGTGCTGCCAATCTGACAAAAACACTTTCATGTCCCAGACATTTGGCAAATGTCTTGGCTGGCACTTTGCGAGCCCAATCGGGCAAACCCAATTTGAGTGCGCGCGGCTCGAAGCCAGGATAGTCGTGTTGCACTATCATGTCGTCGATTATTTGCACCAACTCTTCTAATAATTCAGTTTCCATTCATTCGCTTCATCAATTCATTGAAGTCTAGACCACCAGGCATTTGAGGCATCTGCCCATTCTTTGGCATCATATTTGATGGCAACCTGGATGGGTCGAAACTTGGCGATGCACCACCACCGTTTCCAAACATGTTTTTTAATGCCGGATTATTCATCATATCAGGCCCGAGCCCCGGAATCATTTTACTCATCGATGACATGGGGTTGGTTTCCATCACCCGATTGTGGTCTATGGTGCCGTACATGATGAACTTGTTCAAATATTGACCTTTATCCGAATAGTTTACAGACGCAGCTAAAACATAAAGCTGACCAGCGGACAATTTTTTGAAACGGATAACGCTTTCACTGTAGCCAGTATTTTTTATATTCGTTCCTTTTACTATCGAAGTAAACTTGGAAACTATTTGTTGCTCGACCACACCTGGTGCAAGTTGACGCAAAACGTTCTTCACTACTTGACCGGCGGATTTATTACCCGAGACGCCAGTCTCGGTGACCCCGTCGGCACGATAATTATCGAAGTGGATAGCAACGCAAGGCGTTTCCATATTACCCATTATTTGCTCGAACTGGCTGGCGAATGCACCCATATTTCCAGGTCCGCCACCTTTCATCATTTGCGAATAAGTGTTTGTATCTTTCATCGGCACAGATAGCAAAACAGATGTTGGCTCCAATGCGATATGGTGAGCGCGGTCCTCGCGAAAAACGAAATTAGCAACACCAGCACGGTCGCGTTTCATTATTTTGACCATGCTTGCAGCTTCTGCCGGGTCTATTTTCAGGTAAAGCGGGCTATAAGTATAGGTCCAGACCTTCAAAGTACCGCCCCAGGTGCCTTTGAACTCGTTTGGAAATTCTTTGGCAATGGTACCTGAGTATTTGCTTTCGTCTGCCCGACCCGAAACGCCGCCAACCAGTCCTCTAGGGTCGAGCTGGGGTGTGAGAGCTTTGAGTGGAGGAAGTTTTACGTCAGCCGAGCCAGAGAGCTGCTCGATGCGTCCGAATAATTTCATTGGCTCTTTGCTCGCCCCTGGTTTGTCAGGGCTTGCATGAGAAGCAGGAGTATGCAGAGCAGGGGTTTGAAGCGAAGTCTGGGTTCGCTCTGGCTTTCTCAAGTCATCTTCTATTTTTTGCTCTATTTTGCTTTCGTTATTCAATACAGCATCAGAAGCAGATTCTGTTTCTTTTTTAACTTCGGGCTTGATCGAAGGACCCGGCGCCTCGCCCGACGTGCTCGGGATTTTGACAGTCGAATCAGGCAATTGCCCTGGCAATTTCTCTTCAGAATCCGGCTTCAAGAGCGGAACACGCTCGAGCTTGGTCGAATCAGAAGGTGAATTTTGCGAATCTTGAGCGCAGAGCGCCACGGGGACTAGAATTTGCCCCACAAACAGGCTCACGGCAAGGGTCTGGGCAGTTAAGAGTTTGAGATTAGTTCTTTTCATATTTCTCATTCTACCCAGATGTAGGTAAAGCGAAAAATTAACGGACTAAATTTGTAGAAGAAAGAATATTCTCGATTTTATCCAAAACATCTGAGTTCAATTTGAGCCCTGCAGCTTTTACGTTATCATCGATTTGATAATTCTGGGTAGCACCACATATGACACTAGAGACTTCTTTCAAACGCAAACACCATGCAAGCGCTAATTGAGCCGGACTGCAAGACAAATCGGAAGCAATCTCTTTCAGTTCTTTGACCTTTTTCAAATTTGCTTCACTGTTCAAATTATTGCCGAGCATAAAGACATTGGTACGATCATCTGCACCACGACTGTCTTTTGGCGCCGGTTTGCCTGGCTCGTACTTACCCGTGAGCACGCCCTGGGCAAGGGGAGAAAAAACAACCTGTCCGATGCCATGCTTCCAGGATGTCGGTATGACCGACTCTTCAATTCTACGCGTGAGCATGTTGTAACATGGCTGATTCGAGACTGGTGCCATGGCATTCATTGCTTTTGCCGTGTTGACAGCATCTTCGATTTGCTCGGCTTTCCATTCGCTCACGCCCCAGTACAAGATTTTGCCTTGTCTTGCAAGGTCGTCCATTGCGCGAACAAGCTCATGCATTGGGGTGTCGGGGTCATATCTGTGACATTGATATAAATCGATGTACGGAGTATCCAGACGTTTAAGACTTTGATGACATTGCTCAAAAACGTGCTTGCGCGACAAACCACGGTCGTTTGGTCCATCGCCCATAGGAAAGAAAACTTTGCTTGCCAGAAAAATAGAATCGCGCTCTACCGACTTCAATGCTTTGCCAACGACGACTTCGGCATTTCCATGAGCATAGACATTGGCTGTGTCGATAAAGTTAATGCCGAGGTCGACAGCGTGCAATATCTGCTTGACAGACGCTGCTTCATCCACCGACCCACCATAAGTAAGCCAGCTTCCAAGGGCAATTTCGCTGACTTTTACTCCAGAGGCACCAAGTCTACGATATTGCATTTTCGCCTTCTTCTTTTAATGGTAAAAACGGAATGATGATTATACCTGGAATTGCGGCCAAAAAGCTTAGAACGAAAAAGAGCTTGTAGCCCAGATAATCACAAAGGTAGCCGCTTACGGCTTGAGGCAAATAAAGCCCCAAAGCCATTATTGTTGTAGCCATGGCATAATGCGCCGCTTTGTATTGACTTTTAACAGTACTCAAAATAAATACCAGAAACGCCGACATACCTATGCCATAAAAGAATTGTTCCAAGCAATTTACCGCCACAGTACAAACGAATTTATTCTCCGATGGCAATGTCCATGAAAGCCAGCAATATCCAACCATAGCCATAAGTTGAGCTAAAGCGCAAGGAAGCAAACATCTTTTCAAACCCACTTTCGACACATACCAGCTGCCCACAATCCCCCCGGCTACAAGGGTCATGACACCGACCGTTCCATAAATAATGCCTACATTTTCTGTCGAAATTGAAAGTCCGCCTTTGGCATGTGTGTCCAACAAAAATAAAGTGGCCATCTTGAGCATAAGTGCTTCACCCAGGCGAAACAGCAAAATGAAGACAACACATATAGCGATTTTTTCCTGCTTGAAATAAGACAGCGAGACTTTGAAAAATTCTTTGATATTAACCTTATCGACTGCTCTTGTGAGATTGACCGAATGGGGAATTGCAAAAGAGTGCAAAATCGTAAGCATTATAAAAATCAAAGAACACAAGGCAAAAACACAAGCAAAAGCTTGATCAAAAGAGTAATGTTGTTCTTTATTCAAATACCCGGCTAGATAAACCAGACCACCCTGACCAAATAACCAGGCTAACCGGAAAGCGGCGCTGCGCCAACCGACATAAAATGCTTGTTGGTCTGGTTTTAAAATTTCAAGATAATATCCGTCAAGCGATATATCAAAAGTAGCTGAAGCAAGAGCAATCAGTAAAAATGCACCAAGAGTAAAAGCAGGTAATGGAAGCATTGAAGTAAAAGCAGCTAAGACGGCAAGAGTCGCTGCTAGCACCATATGCAATACCAATATCCATTTGCGTTTGTCGCCGTACAAGTCAACAAAAGGTGCCCACAAAAATTTCAACATCCAGGGCAATGCGGCAAAAGTGGTTGCTGCTGCGATGAACGAGTTGTCGAAACCTATATCTTTATAGTATATAGAGGCGATAAGAGTAACGACCGCATTAGGCAACCCCTCGGCAAAGTATAAAGTGGGAATATATAATGACGGTCTGCGCAAAAAATTCATTTGTCCGTATTGTAGTTCATGCACTTATTGCCTCGCGACACTTATCCGCATATACCAAACCTAAGAAAAGTTCATGACTGGCTGTATCGTGGCGGACAGATTAGCCCAGAAAGCATTGATACCCTTAAAAATCTGAATGTCAAAACAGTTATTTGTCTTCGCTCTACCAAAAAAGAAATCGAAGCAGAAAAGCAAATAGTCGAAAGCGCAGGACTCAAGTTCATTTCTTTTCCCATGACATATTTGTGCTGGCCGGATCAAAATCTGATCGATGAGTTTTTTCAAATAATCGAAATCGAAAACACAGCAGATAGACCTATCTATCTGCACTGCAAACATGGCTGCGACCGCACAGGCATGCTTATAGCCTTCTGGCGCATGGCTAAAGACAACTGGACATTTTCAAGCGCTTATGAAGAAATGAAGGCTTGTGGTTATCATCGCTTCAAAATGCGCCATTTCAAATGGGCGGTCAAACGCTTCAGCAAAAGCGCAAACAATAGCAAAAGCTAAAGAAAGCCCTTAGGCGCCATATAATTTAGTAGAATAAATGGCCTCAAGATTGACATGGCAAGAGGTCCACTATGACTAAATTTAGTAAAAAACAGTTCGAAGATTTTTATGCAAGCCGCGCCAAGAAGTACACGGATGCGCGAAAGAAACTCAATAGACCGCTTACACTTGCCGAAAAAATCCTCACTGCCCACCTGGACCACTGGCCCGAGGGCGAACTTGTCAGAGGCGAGACTTACGCCTTTTTGAGACCAGACCGTGTCGCCATGCAGGACGCAACCGCACAAATGGCTCTGCTTCAATTCATGCAGGCGCGTATAGATAAAGTAGCAGTTCCTACAACCGTACACTGCGACCACCTCATTCAAGCCCGAGTCGGTGTCGAAGCCGACATGAAGCAAGCTTTGAACGATAACCAGGAAGTCTACGATTTCTTGCGCACAGCCAGTGCCAAACATGGAATCGGCTTTTGGAAGCCAAACTCAGGCATCATTCACCAGGTCGTACTCGAACAATATGCATTTCCAGGCGGAATGATGATTGGTACTGACTCGCACACACCAAATGCTGGTGGTCTATGTATGATTGCAATTGGTGTTGGTGGAGCCGACGCTGTAGATGTAATGGTCGGAGAAGCCTGGGGCGTGCGCTGGCCAAAACTCATTGGCGTGCATCTGAAAGGCAAGCTCAATGGCTGGGCATCGCCTAAAGACATTATCTTGAAAGTTGCAGGCATACTCACCGTTGCTGGTGGCACTGGAGCTATCGTCGAATATTTTGGCGAAGGAACTAAATCAATCAGCGCCACTGGTAAAGCCACAATCACCAATATGGGTGCTGAACTTGGCGCTACCACTTCAGTATTTCCATACGACGATCGCTCAGCCAAATATCTGGCCGCGTCGGGTCGCCAGGATCTTGCAGAAATGGCAAACACAGCCATCGACTATCTGCGTCCAGATCCAGAGGTGCTTCAAGAACCCGAAAAGTATTTCGACAAACTAATCGAAATCGATTTAGACGAACTCGAACCATATGTAGTCGGTCCTCACTCGCCTGACGTGGCAAGACCGATTTCGCAAATGGCCCAGGACGTAAAAGAAAAAGATTATCCTGAAGAATTGAAATTTGCTTTGATTGGGTCCTGTACTAACTCTTCTTACGAAGACATGTCACGAGCCGCATCGATTGCAAGACAAGCCAGTGCAAACGGACTATCTGCTAGTTGCGGCTTGATGGTTACTCCAGGCTCGGAACAGGTTTATGCCACAATCAAACGCGACGGTCAAATTGAAGACCTGGAAAAAATTGGCGCTACTGTACTTGCCAACGCCTGCGGACCTTGTATCGGTCAATGGAAGCGCGATGACATCAAGAGCGGCGATCGCAACTCGATTCTCACGAGCTTCAACCGCAATTTCCAGAAGCGCAATGATGGCAACGCCGAAACCCTGGCATTCATCAGCAGCCCCGAACTGGTAATTGCAATGTCATTGAGCGGCAAACTGACTTTCAATCCACTCAAAGACACAATCACCGCTAAAGACGGCAAGCAAGTCAAACTGGCTCCGCCAGAAGGTCTTGAATTGCCAGCCCAAGGATTCGTTTCAGACGTGACTGGTTTCATCGAACCTCCTAAAGACGGCAGAGATGTTGAAGTTGCAGTTGCACCAGATAGCAATCGATTGCAATTGCTCGAACCATTCGCACCTTGGGATGGCAAAGACATCGAGAACTTGCCAATCCTGCTCAAAGCTCGTGGCAAGTGCACAACAGACCATATTTCGCCTGCTGGAGAGTGGCTCAAATTCCGCGGTCACCTGGACAAAATCTCGAACAACATGTTCATCACCGCCCAAGACGACTTTTGCGAAAAATCCGGCAAATGCTTCGATGTCTTCACCAAAGAAGAAGGCAATATCCCAGAAGTTGCTCGTCACTACAAACAAGAAAATCAACCCTGGGTCGTAATTGGTGATACCAATTATGGTGAAGGCTCCAGTCGCGAACACGCGGCGATGTCACCCCGCTTCCTTGGCTGTAAGGCAGTGATAGTGCGAAGCTTCGCTCGCATTCACGAAACCAATTTGAAGAAGCAAGGAATACTTCCTTTCACCTTTGCCAATCCTGCCGATTATCTCAAAATCAAACTCTACGACAAAGTGAGCATCAAGGGTCTGCATCAATTAGAGCCTGAAACGCCAGTGACAATGACCATTACCCATATAGATGGCAGCACCGAAGACATCGTCTTGAATCAAACCATGACTCAAGAACAAATCGAGTGGTTCAAAGAAGGCAGCGCGCTCAATCTGATCAAGAAGCGTCGTCAGGAAGAACTGGCGCACGCATAAATAGCGCCTCGCAAATTTGCACTAAACTCGGTATCGTTTGACTGGAAACCAGTCTAGCTAATGGTGGCGGTGTCGATTTTCACCCTTGCTTCTCTGGCTTTAGCTGAGGCGCCAGGTGCAATGTGTTCGTCAAAAAGTTCGGCTCTTTTTTCCATTACTTCTGCAGCGTGAGAAAATTTCATTTCGCGAAGCAATGCACCGTATTCTCGCAAAGTAACACCCAAAACGGGATGATCGTCCTTCATCATCTGGTTGCATCTATTCAGTGTTTGCAAAAATTGTTCCTCTGCTTCCATATATCTATCTGTTTTGACCAGGACTCGTGCCAGGTCGAGTGAACTCAAAACCACTTCTCGCGCAGTAATTCCTTGTACACGTGCTTCGATTGTCAAAATCAAGCGCAGTATTTTCTCGCTAGCCACCAGGTCATCACGGTCGAACCAGTGCCTGGCCAACGTATAAAGACCTGGAATCAAGTGCTCAGCCGACGGTTTGCGGTCGAGCCGCATTGCTTCGCTAACCATATTTTTGCTCCTTGTGACCCTATCAAGCAGGATCCAACCTACCCATAACTTGCCCTAGTCTGATTCTGCCTAGTTTCAAGTAGAAATGGAGCTAAGTTTGACTATATTCCAATAAGGAAAAGCCCCTATTTTTCGAGTCATTTCTATAACACGTGGGTCTAAAAATGCAATATCTCTTAAACTAAGCTGATTAAGCCTTTTAAAGCCTCGACATATTCTTGAGGCTTTACTGTGCAGATATCACTGTGGGCCACATCGGCATACGAGACGAATTGCTTTTTGTCGTGATTTACAGCGTTGAACATTTCTTCTGAATGCGAATAAGGAATAACAGCATCCAGCTTGCCATGCACGATTAGAACTGGCACTTTGCTGCGCTTGAGCACAGACAAGCTATCGAGTCCCGGCAGCGGATATAACCATTTGGGATAAAGGCGCAAAATTGGATATCTGTAACCGGCAATTGCTTTCAAGCTTGAAAAGCCAGATTGCAATATGAGTGCAGCGCATTTTCTCTGATCCGACAAATGACATGAGACAGCTACACCGAGCGACTCGCCATAAATCATGATTTCATCCGACTTCACTTCGAGATTGTTTGTCAGGTAATCGAAGGCAGCAACTGAGTCTTCGACGATTCCAGATATAGTTGCGATTCCTTCGCTATAGCCATAGCCCTGATAGTCGTACAAAAAGACCGAATAACCGGCTTTGAGCAATAAAGAGCAAATCCCTGCCCGGTTTTCAATGGTCCCGGCATTGCCGTGATTGAAGAGAATAGTGAAGCGACTCTCAGATTTTTTGTAATACCAACCGTTCAACCTCGACCCGTTTTTGGACTCAAAGTCGACATTTTTCCCTTGGATTCCCTCAAGACAGGGCACCATTGCGGGCTCCAAAGTTCTTTTGCCCGGGCGAAAAAGGAAATTGGCATAGAGCGGCTTGTTGAGCCTTGGAGCAAAGATCATATAGATAAGAAAAATGAAAAAGGAAGAGAAGGACATTTTGTTATAATTCGCACGCTAATTGCTCAATTCTACCCCGATGTAGGCAACCTCATGACAGAAGCACAAACAGAAACTAAACCCGGACAAAGACCTTCGCATCCAGATATCACCCAGCGAAAAGATGCCTGGTGGGGAGAACCGGCAACTATTGCCACAGTCTTCATCTCCTTTATTATCTACGCTACTTACAGAGTTTTCGAAAACAACTATTTCGAAAGTGGGAATTTTCTATCGCCATTCTACAGTCCCAAACTCGTTTTCGACTGGTGGAAATTCTCGCCAGCCATTCTCATTTTGTGGATACCAGCCGGGTTCAGAACCACTTGCTATTATTATCGCAAAGCCTATTATCGCTCATTTTTCATGACTCCGCCTGCATGCGCAGTAGATCCTTATGGTAAGGACGGATACACAGGCGAAACCAAATTTCCTTTCGTATTTCAAAATCTGCACCGCTATTTCTTCTATTTAGCGGCACTGGTATTGATTTTCCTCTGGTATGACGCAGTGGTATCACTGTTCAAGCCTGAGGGCGGAATGCAATTGAGCGTACTTTCTATAGTTATGTTTGCAAACTGCTTTTTCTTGAGCGGATACACATTTGGATGCCACGCTTACCGCCACCTTTGCGGCGGAAGTCTCGATTGTTTCTCTAGCTGTACCAAAGCCAAAACAAGATTCAAAGTCTGGGAGTTCGTCACCAAATTGAACGAGCACCATATGGGCTGGGCATGGTTCAGCTTATTTTCGGTCGCCCTCACAGACCTCTATATCAGACAGGTTTGCACAGGTGCTGCAAGTCCAATCGTTCTTTTCCAGTTCTAAATTCTCAAAAACTAAAGGTAGCAAATAAATGACCTCCAGTATTGAATCCATCGAAACAGTCGAACACGACGTAATCGTGGTTGGAGCAGGTGGCGCCGGACTCAGAGCGGCAATCGAAGTTTCAGCCCAGGGACTTTCAGTAGGACTAGTGTGCAAATCGCTCCTGGGCAAAGCACACACAGTCATGGCTGAAGGCGGAGTCGCAGCAGCTCTGGCTAACGTCGATCCAGAAGACGGCTGGCAAACACACTTCCGCGACACCATGAATGGTGGCAAGAAGCTTAATAACTGGCGTATGGCACAACTGCATGCGCAAGAAGCTCCAGACCGAGTAAAAGAGCTCGAGCGCTGGGGTGCAGTGTTCGACCGCACTAAAGACGGAAAGATTTTGCAACGCGCTTTTGGTGGACATAAATGGAAGCGCCTGTGTCACGTTGGTGACCGAACCGGACTCGAGATGATCCGCACACTTCAAGACAGAGGAGTGCACCAGGGCATCAAAGTCTATATGGAATGCACTATTACTAAACTGCTCAAAGACGGTGACAAAATCGCAGGCGCGCTTGGATATTATCGTGAAGACGGGCGCTTGATTCTGTTCAAAACCAAGGCTGTCGTTCTTGCTTCAGGCGGTGTTGGCAAGATTTATTCAATTACTTCCAACTCCTGGGAATACACAGCTGACGGTCAGTCGCTAGCTTATGAAGCAGGTGCAGAACTTATCGATATGGAATTCGTGCAGTTCCACCCCACAGGTATGGTATGGCCTCCAGGCGTTCGCGGACTACTCGTGACAGAGGGTGTGCGCGGAGAAGGCGGACTGCTCACCAATAACAAAGGCGAGCGTTTCATGTTCAAATATCTGCCCGAATCTACCAGGCACGAATTTGCTGCCGACGAAAAGGAAGCCAAAGAGTGGATCGACGCAGCTATTGCTGGACAGAAAACCACCGCTCGCAGACCACCAGAATTGTCTACCAGAGACAACGTTGCTCGCGCCATCTATACCGAAGTCAAGGAAGGACGCGGTTCGCCGCATGGAGGCGTGTTCCTAGATATTTCGTATCAAGATTCGGATCGTGTACGCAAAAAATTGCCTTCGATGTATCACCAGTTCAAAGAGCTGGCTGATGTAGACATTACAGCAGGTCCAATGGAAGTTGGTCCTACCTGCCACTACATCATGGGTGGTATCAAGGTGGATGCAGACACTGCTCAAAGCAAAGTGCCTGGATTATTCGCCGCAGGCGAAGTTGCAGGCGGAATGCATGGAGCAAACAGACTAGGCGGCAACTCGCTTTCTGACCTTGTTGTGTTTGGTCGCCGCGCCGGACTGGGTGCTTCAGAATATGCCAAAGGCTTGAGCGCAATGCCCAAGTTCAAAGATAGCGATGTTCAGGCTGCAATCGACGAACTCGATGCTCCTCTCAATCGCACTGAAGGTCCAAATCCATACGATTTGCACAAAAAAATGAACGAAATCATGAGCGCGCATGTAGGCATTTTCAGAGAAGCTTCTGAAATGAAAACAGGCGTTGAAAAAGTTCGTGAATTAAAAAAAGAAATCGCTAAAGTACGTGTTGGTGGTGGCAAAAAATACAATCCAGGCTGGCACCTCTGCCGCGATTTGAAAAACTTGATAGTGGCAGCAGAAGCAGTTGCTATTAGTGCCTTGTCGCGCGAAGAAAGTCGAGGTGCTCACAGCCGTCTCGATTTCCCAAATCTGGAAGATGAAAAATGGGGTCATGTAAATACCACTTTGAGTAAAGATGGTGACAACATGAAACTAGAGCACAAGCAATTGCCCGAAATGCCTGACGACTTGAAAAAACTTTTCGAAAACAAATAGGAGCCATTCTAGTGTCTGAACATAAAGCAAAAGAAGCTACCTTGAAAGTCTATCGAGGCGACGGTAAGGAAGGTAAATTCGAAACATACAAAGTGCCGATGGAAGCTGGCATGGTTGTTCTCGATGCTATTCACTATATTCAAGCCAATTATGCTCCCGAACTTGCTGTTCGCTGGAATTGCAAAGCTGCAAAATGCGGCTCCTGCAGCGCCGAAGTAAATGGGCACCCAAGTTTGATGTGTAAAACGCGCATGGACCATTTCGAAGATGGCGAAGAAATAGTGGTTCAACCAATCAAAACCTTTCCTCTGATTAAAGACCTGGTCACAGACGTGTCCTGGAATTACAGAGTGAATGAAAAAATCAAACCATTTACCCCTGATGAATCTGACACCAAAGAATGGGTCATTTATCAAGAAGACATCGAGCGCGTACAAGAATTCAGAAAATGTATCGAATGCTTTTTGTGCCAGAACGTCTGTCACGTTCTTCGCGACCACGAGAAAAAAGACGGCAACGAACAATTTATGGGTCCACGCTTTTTAGTTCGTGCAGCAGGGCTTGAAATGCACCCTAAAGATACTGCAGATAGACTCGAATACTTGAAAGAAGAAGGTCACATAGGCTATTGCAACATCACCAAATGCTGTACCGAAGTGTGTCCCGAAGAAATCCACATCACAGACAACGCTATCATTCCACTCAAAGAACGTGTAGTAGACGAGTATTACGACCCACTGGGCAAAATGATCAAAGGCATTTTTGGTGGCGGCAAAAAGAAATAATTAGTAGCCGCCTTTTGGAAGCTTGATACCAATCATGATTAAAAAGGCGATTGCGCCTGTGATTCCGCATGACCACTGATAGACGAATTTTTCCACTGGATTTTTCTCTAGAGTCAAAGTGCCAACACCACGCAAGGTGTCGCGCTCCCAATAACCAGAAAGTAAGTAACGTCCAGGGGTCATAACTTTGAATTCGGCAACGGAATAGAAATTTACGCCTGATAAATCTCTGAATGGAAAAACGCGTGTGGCGTGCATATTGGGATCAAGTGGTTCCAGATGAACTCGCAAAGATGCTCTATATCTGCCAGACTTGATGTCCCAACCAAAAGGATCGACAACGTTTCCTTTGAAAAAAACCACATAATTGCCAGGTTCTGCAATATCGACTACATGGACCCCGTTTGCAAAAACGGTGATAGGCGGGTCTTTGGAAAGGATGAAAATGCCATAAACGCAGGAAAGAAAAATAACTGCCGCAAACAAACGCTTAAAAACCGACTGGCCCGACATGCGGGGTTTAGTTTCTTTAGAGCTTGGCTCTTTAGTGGCTACGGCTTCAGACATGGTAATTCATATACCCGGGTACTTTAGAATTATCCCATGGCGAAACTCGATTCACTAACATCTCTGCGCTTTTTTGCCGCTCTCTGGGTAGTCTTGTTTCATTCACGCGACCAGTTCAATTGTTTGTGGGACCTGTCACGCAACATAGTCTTTTCACAAGCAGTTACATTTTTCTTTGTACTTTCAGGATTCATCCTGGCTTACGTTTATCCAGATCTTTCAACCAGGCAAGAAAAAGGGTCCTACTATCTCAAACGCATAGGTCGAATCTGGCCTTTGCATGTTCTATGCCTTCTAACAGTCGTACTCTGTCTTCCACCTGGTATTCAGCTTGAGCCTGGCAGTTCGCAAAACCCTTATCCACTGCTCTTTTTCACTAACCTGTTTTTGATCCAATCCTGGATATTAAGCGAGCACTTTTATTTTTCGTTCAATCCACCCGCCTGGTCTTTATCCAACGAACTTTTCTTTTATGTGATTTTGCCGTTGATACTTGTGCCACTGAACAAAAAAGTGATTTCAATTCAAATAATTCCTCTTCTGGTTTGTTTATTGATTGTTCTTTCTCTTTGTAATTTTGCAAACGCGTTGAATTTGCCCCTCAGGGCAAGCGATATGGTGAGTCTGCAATCGCTTCTTGGTGTAAACCCGATAGTTCGAACTTTCGATTTTTGTCTTGGTGTTAGTGTTGGTTTTCTTTTTTCAAAATGCAAGGACAAAATCCAAGAAAGCCTGAATTCAACCAGTGCCACTCTGCTTGAGCTGACCACTTTACTGGTTGTTCTCCTGGCTATTTTGAACACATCTGCAATAACTGACGCAACAAAAAAGATCTGGTTTATTGCAAATGCAGGATCTTACTGGCTCAGAGAATCGGGTTTGGTGATAGTCCCATTTGCCCTGCTGATATTCATTCTAGCTCTGGAGCGCGGATTATTATCTAAACTCTTAAGCGCACCATATTTAGTGATACTGGGAGAAATCAGTTTTGCCATTTATCTCTGGCATTTTCCATTAATCAAAGCATTTTATGCATATATCCCGCATGAGCGCTCGCTTCGGGCATTTTTCTTATATCTAGTAATCTTATTCAGCTTGAGTTATTTGACTTACAAGCTATGGGAAAGCCCGCTTCGAAACATTTTTTCCCAGACTGCAAACAAAGAAAAAATCGAACTAAAATTTCCAAAATTTGACAAAAGTATCGCAGTATCTCTTGTATTGCTTGGACTTTGCACGTTTTTTGTCAAAGAACCAATTCAGAGCTTGAGCATCGGTCAAATCACAGAGCTGAAAAATCAAAAGAACTTTACTACTTCTGACAAAGTCTTTAGCGACACTCTCAAACTGAATGGATACACTCGTTCAAATACACCTTTTGGAAAACGCATGAATACTATCTGGACTGACTTAGATAAATCAACCTTCGACAAGGATTTGCTGGTCTTAGTATTCAACGACAAAAATGAACTGTTCCATCAACAACAATTGAAATTGTGCTGCCCGGACAAAAAAGAAGCTTCCAACATCAAAAGTCAAAGCTGGGTTTTATCAATAGAATTACCAGAGCGCGCCTATAGTGAAGCCACTAAGATGACTCTGCGGACCAATATGGGCGAAGAATCTTTTACTCTTGAGCACTAGGTGCAGCAGATTCGCCTGATTGCGAACTTGTTGCAGGCATCGAGACGTTTCTGGTCCAGGTGGCGTTTTTCTTCGTGTCTTTGACCACCATCGAAAGCACCTGTGCTTTGTACATCAGGTCTTTAATTGGGTCCATGATTTTAAAGCGCAATTGCGGGTCTTGAAGTTCGGTCTCGACTGTAATCTCGACTGGACCATTGAAATTAATGTCAGCCGGTCCGCCGCCGCCTCCATGCTGAGTCCAGGTCACAGTGCCTTTGGCACCTATTGAAGCCAGACTTTCGTTAATCTTGGATGCGACCATTTTGCGGGCTTGCATGGGTGTAATCTTTTCAAGTGGATCCACTTCTGCCGGACCGCGACGCATTACCTGCCCCACCCAGCTCGATTGAGCAAGGAAAAAGACCAGGATGCCGCCAATTACGATTATGACAAGCACTGGCATGTAATTTGGTCCTTTCGCCTTTTGCTGTCCGGCAAATAGCGAACTGCCACGCTTAGAACCCCCGCCCTCTGAGATTCTGACCTTTTGCTTGGTGCCACATGAGGGGCAGACTTCCTCAAATCCGTGTAATGGAACCCGACAGGCAGGACAATCGTACATATAGACCTCGACTAGACAAGACAAGTCTACTCTATCAGATAGATAAAACCTTCAACAAAGTTTTCAATATCCTGACCTGGCTACCGGTTTGGCTTATGATAGAAAATCCGAAAGTTGGGCCGCGCATTTATTGGAAGCAAAATCATGGTGAAAGAAAAGCTAGAAGGAAAAATCAAGAAAGCCTATCAAATGGCAGTGGACGAAGGCACCTTCAAAGCAGAGCGCGATTGTCCCGAGGTGATTTTTATCGAAAAGCCCAAGATGGAGTCGCACGGCGACTTTGCCTGCGGCGTCTCACTCAAACTGGCTCGCCATTTGAAGCTGGCTCCAATGAAAATTGCCGAAACGCTCAAAGACTATATTGAAAAAGTTGGCACCAATGGTAGTGGCTCCATGAAAGTAGAAGCAGCTCAACCAGGATTTCTCAATTTCCAGCTAGACAAGTCCTTTTTATCCAATATCATTCATCAGATCGCCAGCGCCGGCAGTAATTTTGGTCAGGGCAAACCAAACGGCAAAAAAATACTTATAGAATACGTTTCAGCAAATCCCACAGGTGGTCTGCACATCGGTCATGGCAGAAACGCTATTCTGGGCTCGAGCCTCGCTAATCTGCTTTCATTTGCTGGCTGGCAGGTCGAACAGGAATTCTATATAAACGACTGCGGTGAGCAAATAAATAAGCTGGCTAAGAGTGCTTATGCCTGTTATCAGCGAAAGCTTGGCCAAAGCGTAGATTATCCAGAAGACGGGTATCCGGAAGACTCGCTTTCGCCTCTAGTCGATAAAGCTATGAGCGAATTCGACAAATCGAAGCTTTCAACACCCGAAGAACTTGGAGACATAGTAAAAGAATATTTTCGAGCCGACCAGGAAAAATTGCTTTTAAGCCTTGGAGTCAAATTTGATTCGTGGTTTTCTGAAACGAGTCTGCACAAAGATGGCAAAGTAGAAGAAGCCCTTCGTCAAATGTCCATACTCGATTTTACTTACGATTCTGAAGGCGCTTACTGGCTCAAAGCCAAAGAACTCGGAGACGAGCGCGACAGAGTACTCAAAAAGTCTAGCGGAGCAACCACTTATCTGGCCAATGACGCGGCTTATCACTTAAATAAGTACAAGCGTGGTTATGACCTCATGGTCAATATTTGGGGAGCAGACCACCACGGTCAGGTTCCCGGGCTTAAAGCAGTCGTGAAAGCGCTTGGTGAAGATCCCGCCAAACTCGATATTTTGCTTACCCAGATAGTCAATCTCAATCGCGATGGCAAACCAGTCAAAATGTCGAAGCGTGCCGGTACAGTGGTAATGCTCGACGAAGTTCTAGAAGAAGTAGGAGCTGACGCAGTCAGATATTATCTGGCTGAATCCAACCCAAATAATCCCATAAACTTCGACCTGGAGTTAGCTAAAAAAACGAGCAAAGATAATCCAGCGTTTTATATTCAATATGCTCATGCTCGCTGCTGTTCGATTCTGAGAAGAGCCTGTGAAGAATATCTCGATTCTGAATCTGGCAAGATGAATCCGCCCAGAGTCAGCCTTGAGCAAATGCGTGAAATCGAAGAAGCTTACGGTAAAGATGAACATTTATTCGATTCTACTTTCGATCACGAATCTGATAATCCAGAAGCTTTCGCTGCCCAAAAGAAACTGGTATTGCGCCTTGCCTGTCTTCCTGACGAAGTTGAAGAAGCCGCTCGGGTCATGCAGCCGGGACGAATTGCTCGCTATTCATATGAGATAGCCTGCGATTTACAGCGTTTCTACGAGGTTTCGCGCGTTTTGTCTGAGGATTTATCAGTAACAAGATCAAGACTCGGGCTGATAATGGCTACCAGGCAAGTATTGGCTAATACCCTCAAAATAATAGGTGTTTCGGCTCCAGAGCGCATGTAAGCTGCGGCTGAAAATAAATAGGTTCGCGAAGCAACTTCCGCATTTCTTCAGTCGATGCTAGGCTAGAACAAGAAGAACATGTGGAATGGGAATGTTAGTTCCCAGACGAACCAGCACCATAAATTCTGCACAAGAATTCCAGAAGGGAAAACATGCCAGAAGAAAAGCCGCTAAAACTGACACAAGAAGAGATTCTTCTGCTTCTAACGAGCGCTAAGCTCTTCGACAAACTGGTTGCCGGAGTGACAATTCGCTGTCAGCAAAAAGACGAACTCGTAAGCAATATCATAAGTAAGCTTTCCGAGCTGGTTTATCCTTCTATAGAAACGATGTCTGATGAATTTGCCGATGCAATTATAGACTCGATGCTTGGCTGTGAAGATCTGGACGAAAAAGAATTAGAAGAGCTCGAACAGGCTTTACTAGAAGCAGAGACAGACGAGTTTTTCGGCTACGACTTCTTCAAGCAACAAAATCCCAAAACGCCCCAGCAGCAGTCAACCACGACTTTTCAAATCAAGCAAAATTCAAGCGATCACAGCAAACTCGAGGAAACTCTTAGAGAAGCAAGCTTTGTTTATCCTATGTATTCGGTAGACGACAAATTGCCTGTGCTCGAAAAATCATTGTTGCGTCATTTGAGCCTTGAGGCGCAATATTACAGCGTGAGCCGTGAAACGGTAGATAAAATTACAATAGATCCACTCGTACTGTTGCAAGAAAATGGTATCTGGTTGCTCGTCGCTTACTGTCACCAGAAGCGCGATATCCTTCTTTTCAGAGTGGACAGAGTAAAAGATTTGCACGAGACCAACCGTGAATTTAAAACAGCACAAAAGGTCGATGACCTCCGCTGCAAGGTTCTAGCTTCTTACAGCTGATTAGAATTAGGGCTTGGACTCTAACTTTTTTCTTGCATGCACAGCTTGATTGCTTCAAGCGGTTTGTCACGCCATAAAAGTTCGACATATTTTTTCTTGATAGCGCCCATGATGGCTGATTTTTTGCCTGGAAAATTTTGGGCAAGTTTCATAGCTTTGGATAGAGCGTCTTCAGCCTGGGAGATTTTTCCTTCTTTGGCTAGAACCAGACCTAGACCATAGTGCGATTTAGTGGCGTAAAGGCTTGGGATTTTACCGTGCGTTTCCCACCAGACCAGGCTTTCGTTATAAAATTTCTCGGCTGGAGCAAAATCGCCTCTGCGTCTGTAAACATCTGCCAAACGACTTGTGGTATCGCAAAAATTGCTTGGTTTCTCTTCTTTGATGGTCGATACGACCTGATAAAGTCTTTCGTAAGCACTAACGGCTTTGTCGTATTCATTCTTAGAAGAAGCGATATCTCCAAGAATATTGAGCGGTTGGATCGTCATTGCCGAAGGCACTTTTTCTTGTGCCATTAATTTGAGTGATTCGTTTGCAGACTTTTCAGATTCCTCGTACTGATTTTGCATGAATTGGCAGTAGGACAAAATTCTGTACAGTTGCGATTTTGGCCAGGGTCCTTTGACTCGTTCGGTCACGTCGAGCATTTCGGTAAGTCTTTGCTGCGCTTCTTTCCAGTATCCAGAATTAGCGTACAGCTCGACCAGAGCAGCAAGAGCACCGGCGTAATCTTCCGAGTTGATGCCGTGCTCGGAGCGAACAAGCTGCAAGGCATCAAGGGCGGTGTCACGTCTGGCGTTGAAGCTTTCTTTGTTCGTTTGATTGACTTTTTTGACCACGAGCCACATCTCATTATCGTTAAAAGCTGGATATTTGCTAATCGAACTGTTGAAATTATTGGTGACAAAAAAGAGCCACAAAGCAGCAATTCCAACCAAAAGTCCCACTGCGGCTACAACCGGAATAAGAATCGTATTCTTGCTGAGCTTTGGAATCGCATATTTTCCAGCAATCAGTTTTTGTGGTGCCTGAAGCGCCACTGCATTTGCTTGCCATTCTTCATCGCTTGCACTTTGTGCAAGTGTCAGGTCCGATTGCAATTCTGTTGCTTTTTGATATCTGTTTTCGGGCTCCTTTTTTAGACACTTGTCGATAATAGTCTCGATTCGCTTACAAAGCCGCTCATCGCCTTCCTGCCACTCGACGAGATTCATAGCAGCAGGCTCATCTTTCAAGTGCTTGTATGCAGTTTCAATTGCGTTCTTGCCTACAAAAGGTGGCTTACCCGTAAGCACTTCGTAAAGCACACAAGCAAACGAATAAATATCCGAGCGCGCATCACTGCTCAGCCCCTGACACATTTCTGGACTGAAATACATTGGGGAGCCCATCGTTTCTCTGCCATGAGTCATGAACTGAACCTGGCTTTTGGAAACTGAATGATTGCCGATAAGTTGAGCCACTCCAAAATCGGCAAGCTTTACCGCTCCAAAAGAACCCGTGGTCGGCTCGCCATCGAGATAGACGAAATTGCTCGGCTTCATCGACTTGTGCAAATAGCCAAGTTTGTGTCCTTCGCACAATGCCTGCACCGAACTTAGAGCAAGCGCAAGAGCGTCAGGCAATGCCAGTCTTCCTGTTTTAGTCAAAACAGATTCGAGATTTACTTGAGGATTGCTCGATGAAATAAGGTATAAATCGTTTGCTGCACTTACAAACACGTCGACATATGAAATCAGATTCTGACTCTGACAATTGGTGAGCATCTTTTTCAAATCTACTTCGAGTGCTTTCAAGCTTCGAATATTATCTGAAATGTGCTTGTGCACCTTTTTCAAAACTCTAAGTTCACCAGCTTTAGTATCACGTGCTTTGTAAGCGACAGAGAGACTTCCTCGACCTATACATTCGAGAATTCGGAAACGCTCATCAATTGTAGTTCCAATTAATGGATCAACTTCCTGGAAAAGAGAAAATGCTTGCGCGTCCGGCGTATTTTGCGGCTGGTTATCGCTCACTTGCTTTGTTCCTGCAAATTCTCACAGTGACTAAAAATCTTATTGAGATCGGGATTGATAAAAGTAGCCAGTTCGTACTTGGAAGGCTTGATCTCAAGCCTGTCGCCCAGAGTAAACGGATACTCTACGTGGGGACCATCAATGAATATAGCTCCAAGACGCATTTCGGAAGTCATGGCGATAGACTCGTCCTTATTTAAAAGTCCTTTGATTAGATGCCAGTTTTCATGCGGTCTTTGACATGCTTCTCGAACCAGATATTGATACTGGGAAGCATAAATGTCTTGAATTACACCACCTGCAGATCGAAGTGATCCTGTAGAGCCTGCTGGTGTGCCTATCCAGACTCCAGAAGAGCGTTGTTCTTCTTTTTGGCTGCCAATATTGAGAATATAGCGACTGGTTGCACCAGGATTGGTGTGAGCTATAAGCACCTCGTTCAAGGCCTTTTGATGCAATTGATGACCATTTAAAGTCAGTGCCAATCGCATTATTTTGGTCGGCTCGATTTCGTTTGCACAAATCTGGGCGAGGATTTTGGGGAAATTTTCGCTTTGAGCCAGACAAAAATGACCATATGAAGAAGACCTGGAAGAATTCACTCCAAGCAGCGGAATATCTTCAAGAAAGTGCGAGGCATCGATAAAAGTGCCATCTCCACCTACTGCAATTACCAGATCGACGTCTTCAATCGGGTCTATGAGTTCGGAGCGTGCGACCGAAACGTATTCTATTTTTTGACGTTCGAGTTCAGCATGAATAGCTTCGACTGTGGCTAGATGCTCATTGTGAGCAGTCAATACTCGCTTTACGATTTCGCTCTTTTCTTCGAGCAGTTTGACGAAACGCTCTTCGTGATAATCTTCGACTTGAATTTGATAAGTGGTTCGCTTTCGCAAAACCAGTACTTTTTTGACTTTCAAAACCCAATCCCCAACTTAACACCATCTTAAGATAACTTGCGAAAATCGAACATATTGACATCAATAAAAGCTAAAAGACCACCGGCCTAAGTTATAATGAATACTTCCAAAACACGCGAGATCCGTAACTCTGACGGTTGCTCGAGGAGGTCTTTGTGGTTCGCTCCGGTGCCGAAATTCGCTCTGAATTTATTTCCTTTTTCAGGGACAAAAAAGGACACTTGCATTTGCCAAGTTCCAGTTTGATCCCAGACAACCCCACCCTTCTGCTCACCTCAGCGGGTATGGTTCAATTCGTGCCGATTTTCCTTGGTAACGCACCAGCTACTGACCCCCCGCGTGCAGTGACAGTTCAAAAATGTGCTCGAGCTGGTGGAAAAGATTCTGATATCGAAAATATCGGGCGTACGACACGCCACCACAGTTTTTTTGAAATGCTTGGCAATTTCAGCTTTGGTGATTATTTCAAACGTCAAATAATTCCCTGGGCATGGGAATTCGTCACCGAGCATTTAAAACTCGATCCCAAACGACTTATTGTCACCGTCTTTGAAGGCGACGAAGAGATGGGCATCGGTCCAGACGAAGAAGCTTACGAGATCTGGCACAAAGTTGTGGGAGTGCCGGCTGAGCGCATTTTCAAAATGTCTAAAAAAGACAATTTCTGGGGACCACCAGGACCTACAGGACCATGTGGGCCCTGCTCCGAGATTTACATAGACCGAGGACCTGAATTCAGCACAGTTAAAAATGCCGATCCTGACAAAGTAGACTTTGAAGACGGCAACAGATTCATGGAAATCTGGAACCTGGTATTCATGGAGTTTTTCAAAGACGAGCATGGCAAATTTACTCCACTCGAGAAGAAAAACGTAGACACAGGAGCTGGTCTCGAGCGTATCTCGATGGTACTCCAGGGCAAGAAAAATACTTTTGAAACAGATTTGTTCCAACCAATTCTCGATGAAGTTTGCAAACTGTCAAAAGTGAAATATTCAGGCACCACCTGGAACGAAACAACTCCAGAGAAAGAGCGTCCACTTCCTGAAAAACAAGATACCTATTTAAAAATCATTTGCGACCACGCTCGTTGTGTCAGTTTCCTCATTGCAGACGGAGTGCGAACGAGCAACGTAGGACGCGGCTATGTCCTTCGTTTCTTGACCCGACGCGCCGCTCGCTTTGGACGACTACTCGGGATGAACGAGCCTTTCATTCATAAGCTGGTTGCGACCATCGCCACTGTATATGGTGAAGCTTATCCTGAAATCAAAAACAATCAAGCTCAAATCGCCCAAGTTATTCTGGACGAAGAAAACAAATTCGCTAAAACAATCGACCGGGGCATGAGCATTTTAGAAGAATTGCTCGAAAAGAAAGAAAGCCAATTGCCAGGCGAAGTAGTTTTCAATCTCTACGCCACATACGGCTTCCCTCTCGAACTTACAAGCGAAATTGCATCCGAGCACGAAAAATCAGTTGACCTTGAAGGATTTGCCAGAGCACGCGAAGAGCACGAGAAGGTTTCTTCGGTGAGCAAATTCAATGTGATTATGACTGGCGACGAAGCGCTTGGAAATATTCTCAAAAAGCATGGCACCACAAGCTTCACCGGATACAAAGGACTTGTGGGTGAAAGCAGCGTTCTTGCCATATTGAAAGATGGCAAAATGGTTGATCACGCTGAAGAAGGCGAAGAAGTAGACATTATTTTAAATGCCACTCCATTTTATGCCGAATCTGGCGGTCAGCTCGGTGATAAAGGACTACTATTCAATAATGATGCCTCCATTCAAGTAATGGATACAAAAAAATCTGAAGGGTTGCATATCCACAGATGCCGCGTTCTTGGCGGCTCTGTAAGACTCGACGATAAGTTCGAGACCAAAGTCGACATTGAAAACAGAGAAAGCACCGTATTGCACCACAGCTCAGCCCACCTTTTCCACGCTGCAGTGCGTCAATTGCTTGGCAAACACGTGATGCAGGCAGGTTCGCAAGTCGGACCAAACGCCATGCGCTTCGATTTCAGTTTCGAGCGTCAACCCACCAAGCAAGAGCTGTTCAAAATAGAATCACTGATGAACGAATGGGTGAGAAGTAATACCAGAGCAGAAACACAAGAAATGTCTCTGGCTGAAGCCAAACAAACTGGCGCTATTGCAATGTTCGGAGAGAAATATGGCGATGTAGTGAGAGTAGTCAAAATGGGCGATTTTAGCCTCGAGTTTTGTGGTGGCACTCACGTCAATTCAACTGGCGACATCAGCATGATTAAAATCGTCTCCGAAGGCAGTATTGCATCTGGTGTCAGAAGAGTAGAAGCACTGGCAGGCAAAAAAGCTTGGGATCATATAAGCAAACAAATTGAAACGCTTGGAGAAATTTCAGACAAGCTTAAAGTTAAGCCAGCTGAAATCGGCAGCCAGATTGAAAAATTGCAGTCCGACCTGAAAGCGCGAGACAAGCAGAACGAAGCCCTCCAAGAAAAATTGATGAGCTACAAAGCACGCGAACTGAAAGAAAAGGCTCAGCAAGTGGGACAGTTCAAATTGGTCAGCGCCACTCTAAATGATGGCGGATACACTCCAGACCAGCTCAAACTACTTGCAAGTATCATCAAAGATTCTGGCGACAACTACATTACGGCACTGGCAAGTTCGACTGGACCCAATCAAGTTTCGCTCGTGATGGGCGCTTCAGCTGCTTCGGTCAAAGCAGGTATCCATGCTGGCAATCTAGTAAAAGAAATGGCTCAAATTGTAGGTGGCTCAGGCGGCGGCAGACCAGATCTGGCGCAAGCTGGAGGGAAAGACCCTTCGCGTATAAATGAAGCCCTTGAGAAAGTGAAAGAAGTGGTAAGCCTTAAATAAGGGGGATATAAAAGTGCAGTTCTTGAAAAAATTGGCGGTCGCTTTTGCAGGAATGTTATTCATGGCTCAGGCAGCCTTTGCCGGAGCACCTCCTGTTCGAATCGCTGTAGTTCCTGGTGGCGGCTCTGGTATCGAACAAGAAATAGTCGATCGAATTTCGAATTCGCTTTCTGCCAATCAAAACGTTGCACTCTCAACTGTAAACCCTGACTGGTACGTGGTCTGCAATATCAAAGAATTCATGGACCAGACTTCTGGTCAAATCAGATATAACGGTACAGTCCTGATAAAAACCACTGGTGGTCACATTATTTCTACAGTGGCTGTACAAAAATACAATCAAGATTTTTCACTGAGCCCAGGCACTCCACTCAACAAAGCTCTCGTAGACAAAGCGGCACGCGACGTCATCAGCGGCGCGTCAGAGCGTGCGATCGGACCAATAGAAAATGCAGTCACCACTGAAATGGAGACACGTGAAAAAGTCATTCAAGGGCAAATGCTTGCTGATCAAGAGGAGTTCGACGGCGCTATAAACGCTTTGCGCCTGGTCACTCCCGATTCTCCCCATTTCCAAAATGTGCGCAACTTGATGGAAGAATTCGCGATGGAAAAACAAGCCAAAGAAAATCTGGCTAGAGCCCAATCGCTGATAAAATCGGGCAAATCCGGACAAGCTATTGCATTGCTAAAAGCTATACCGGCCAAATCTCGTTACAAAGGTAGAGCCAGTGCACTCTTAGCCAGCATTGGCGGCGGCAAGAAAAAACCTGCATTAGCAAAAAATAAGAAGCCTCAAGCTACAGCTAGCAACGGTAAAAACGCTGATTTAAAGGCTCTGGACAAGGCTCTTGAGCTTGAGAAAAAAGCTATTGAAAACGCTCAAGCCAAAGTGCGCTCGCAGATTAAATAAAGAATTAAATCGGATCTCGGCTAAATTAACTCTCTGTGCGGTTAAACTGTACGGTAACTCCGTTTATGACAAAAGAGATATTCTCGGGAGAGTTAAATGTTTTTGCGCAAATTCAGTGCACTTCTTCTCAGCTTCGCTTTCGTATCCAGTCTGATTTTCCCAATGGCAGCCCAGGCTGGCCAGAAAAGAAAACTGGCTATCCTTCCGTTTGAATACGGAGCTGTCCAAACTAACGTCGGCACAGTCGACGTGGGTAAAGGTATCACTACTCTGCTCATCACCAAATTGGTGAACGACGGAACCTATTCAATTATCGAGCGTCAAATGCTCGACTCGATTTTGAAAGAACAAAACTTTTCGGTTTCAGACCGTGCCGACCAATCGACCGCTATCAAAATCGGTAAATTGCTCAGTATCGATGCCATCGTTGTTGGCACAGTGACTCAATTCGGTTTCGAATCCAAAAGTACAAACGTCGGCGCAGGCGTCGGCGCTGCTACTCGCTACATACCTTATGTTGGCGGATTCGGCGGAGCTTTTGGTGGCGTTTCGGTCAAAAAGAGCAAAGTGCAAGTTGCACTCGATGCTCGTATCATCGACGTAACCACTGGTGAAATTCTTGGCGCCGTGCACGGCGTTGGCAAATCACAAAGATCAGGTACCGACCTCTGGGGCGGCTCTGGCTGGTCTGGCGGTGAAGCAGGTTGGGGTTCATCCGACTTTGCTACCACTATTGCTGGTGAAGCCACCATGCAAGCAGTAGACGACATCGGTTCACAACTTCTGGCTTATGCCAACAAGCTTCCCGACAACGCTTCGCTTGCTGCCAAAAACGTAACTGGCAAAATTGCTGATGTAACTGGCACCACTGTCACAGTCAACCTGGGCAAAAAGAACGGACTCAAAGTCGGTTCCAAATTGCATATCGAACGTCCGGTCAAAACAATCCGCGACCCCGATACAGGCAACGTGATCAAAGAAATAATGAACACTGTGGCTGAAATCACTCTCAAAGAAGTTGATGATGCTTCTTCCACCGGCGACATCGTCAAAGGTGCTGGAGTGAAAATTGGTGACACCGTAAAAATGGTCACAACTGACGTTTCTGCTGTAGTTCTGGGTAAAGACGGCAAAGCACCACAGTAAGACTTGCAACAATTAGTTGAGGAAAACCCATTGAAAGCTAATCGAAAGACTTTAGTCCTATTATTGAGTCTAACAATGCTTGCCGCATCTGGATTCAGTGCAACATTTGCTAAAGACAAAGACTGGAATAAAGAACTCGAGAAAGGTTATCACGAGCTCAAAATGGGTAATATCGACGAATCAATCAAAATCTTCCAGGGCAAAGTAAACAAAAATCCCAGTTCGGGAAAATGTCACAGTGCCCTGGGAGAAGCTTTGAAAAAGAGAGGTCAGCACGATGCTGCAAAAAAAGAATTTTTGCTAGCTACCCAGGTGGAGCCCAGTTTTGGTGAAGCTTTCTATCACCTGGGACAATGTTATGAATTCGACAATCAGTGGCAGGACGCCATCAATTCATACAGACGCTATAAAGAACTGGCTCCAGAAGCCAGTAACCGACAAGCTTTAGAAGACAGAATTGCCTTTTGCGAAGGAAAACTATAAAGAGGTATCGCCTTGAGTTCCGAAACCAAAAACACCGAATACGCATTTTTTGAAGGCGACTATGTCCCAATAGACAACGCCAAAGTCAGTATCAAAACCCATGCTCTCCAATACGGAACAGGCGTTTTCGAAGGCATCCGAGCCTACTGGAACGAAGAAGAGCAAGAACTCTATATCTTTCGCATGAAAGAACACTTTGACCGCATGAAAAATAGCATCAAGATCATGCGTATCGAAAACAAATATTCAAGCGATGAGTTATGCGATATCGTCGTAAAACTCTTGCAAATGAATAAACCGAAAACAGATACTTATATCCGTCCATTCTCTTACAAAGCCAGTCTTCGCGTAGGTCCAGGCTTACAAGACAATCCGTCTGAATTTTGCATTTTCACCACTCCATTTGGTGCATATTTCAAAGTCGACGAAGGACTGAAAGTAATGGTCTCGAGCTGGCGTCGAGTAGACGACAACGCCATACCACCTCGAGCTAAAGTTTCTGGATCATATGCAAACACCGCCCTTGCCAAAACAGACGCTATTTGTGCAGGCTTTGATGATGCCATTGTGCTCGATCAAAATGGTCACGTATCAGAAGGATCGGCAATGAACCTTTTCATGGTTCAAGACGGACATCTAGTAACATCGCCAGGCTATGGAAATATTCTGGAAGGAATCACCAGACGCACCATTATGGAATTCGCCCAGAGAGAATTTAGTATCGATACCGAAATTCGCACTATAGATAGAAGCGAATTGTACACAGCAGACGAAGTATTCTTCTGCGGTACTGGAGCTGAAATCGCCCCCATTCTCGAAATAGACAGAAGAGTAGTTGCAGACGGTAAGACCGGTCCCATTACTCGCAAAATTTTCGACATGTACGCTAAAGTCACTCGCGGCAAAGTAGAACGCTACAAGAAATGGGTGACCCCGGTTTTCGCCAGTTCAGACAAAAGCAGTGGAAAGAAACTTGCGGTAAAGTAGAAACATGAGAATAAAGCTCTTAGTTTCAGTATTAACTCTTTTGATCATGCTCACGGCGATGGCACCACAAGTGACTGCCGCTGGAGGTGCAAGGCCAAATGACCAGTATCGCGCCTATTTACAGGCTCTTTATTGGGCAAAAGAATTGCGCCAGTTTTCACCTTATTTGTGCGAGCGTACTAGAAACAACCTAGAGAGTTTAGATGGTCGCGAAAGACAAGACGCATTCAAACGCTGGAAAAAAGGCTATGTGGCCAAATTCAAATTAGTGCGCGAAGAAATTGTTGGCGACCTGGCTTTCATTGAAGGGACAGGCATCGGTCTTGAATTCGGTCAACTCACTCCTGCAAAAGTACGGGTGGAAATGATCATGGAAAACGGCACCTGGAAAATCAAGCACCAGGTGTGGACCGGCTCTATCAGTATGCCTCACCGCTAACTATTTTTTAAATCCACTCTGCACCATCGGCACAAAACGAACTGGAATCAGTTTTTTTTGAAACAGTCGCCCATCGATTTTTTTCACCAGATAAAGCCACTGATAAGTATCTTCGTTGTCCTTGTTATCTGGTGAATCTGTGACACTTGGACCGATTGGAATAATCATGCGACCACCTTCTTTCAACTGATCTGCAAGTCGCACAGGAAAAAATGTTGGTGCTGCAGTGACGATGATGGCATCGAACGGCGCTTTCTGGCTCACCCCGCCAAAACCGTCTCCCACGAAAAAATCGACGTTTTCAATTTTCATTTTTTTCAAAAGAGACCTGGCTTGCAAAGCAAGATTTTCATTCAGCTCTATCGTACAGACTCGCTTGCAAAGTCCCGCCAGAATGGCCGTTTGATACCCGGATCCGGTTCCAATCTCAAGCACGGTCTCGTTTGGTTTCAAGACCAAAGCCGATGTCATGTATGCCACTATATATGGTTGTGAGATAGTTTGATGTTCGGCAATTGGCAAAGCGCTGTCGTCGTAGCTTCGCGCAATGACTTTTTCAGGGACGAACTCGTGGCGAGGAATGTTTTCCATAACATCAAGCACGCGCCTGTCCTTCACGCCTTTTTGCTCAATATCCTCAATCATTTTATAAACGTCGAGCATTGTAAATATCGACCGTGTTATGTCTGCCTGTTATATTAGGTAGCATATCAGTCTGTTATTCGACCGACACCCCTAATTGCACGACAAAAGTGAGTGGAATAACCTATGTTGCAAAGAAAATTGGCTATCGCAGGAATTCTAGCTCTGACTCTTTTTTCGAGTCAAAAGGCATTTGCTGGTGACTATTCCGGCAACACTGTTTTCACACTGCCCCAGGGCTCGCTCGTTCCTCAAGGCTCGTGGGTCCAAGCTCCCAAATATACGCCACCTGTAGTGACAACTACAACTACGAACGGCTCGAATTCAACCAATCTACCCGGTCCTGGAATCTTCAGTTTTGGCTCACCGGCAATGACCCCCGTTTTGAACGTTGTTCCTGCAGTTCCCTATCTTGGCGGCATAAGAGGCGTCGGACTGGGGCTTCCCTATTATGGCTCGATTGGTTCAGGTTACGGTGGCTGGGGCGGTTATGGCGGCTTTGGAAGTGGTTATGGCGCCTTTGGCTCAGGCTGGGGAACAGGTATAGGTGGTTTTGGTTCGGGGTGGGGAACTGGTCTTGGAGGCTTCATCTCGCCAATGATGTCACCTGGCGGTTATGGAATGATGCGCACCCATCATGCCAATCAAAAACTGGGAACTCTCTCTGAGGGACTAGTGATGCAATCCGCTCCAAGCAAAGCATCGGGAAATTATTACACCCCTTCAAGCACTGACTCGAGTTCTTCTGGAAGCTATTACGCTTCAGACACTCCATCTTATGTCCCAGCACCAAAACCATATTCTACCGGCGACAATTTCTGGGGCGGAAGTTCTGCTGGAAGTTCGAGCCCTTTTCCAAAAGATTTGAACAAAACACCCTGGTAGCGCTTTAAGCTCCAGGAGAAAAATCGGTCTGGTCTTCCAGGTCTAACTCGTCTTTGCGATCGGTAACGACCAGACAATTAGCTTCGAGCCACTGTCTCACTCTTAAATGTGTACGTCCAGCCAGAAACTCGTTGAGTGCTTCGGTCTGACCAGACCAACCACTCAAAATCTTTTTGAATCCAGCTAAAATGTGCGGGCTTTCAAAAGCCATTTCAAGAATTTTCAATTTGTCTTTGTCGTCGATGGTCTTCATGAAATCGCGCAAATCGCTCTTCATCTGATCGGATGATGGTTTGGGCAAATACAAATATCTTTCTCGATTTATCTCGATTTCATTTGTCAAATCTTTGAGGTCGAGCAATCCGCGGTTAACCAGATTGACATCGCCTGTCTCTATATCGAGATAATAAATGTTATCTGGAGAGTCGTCCCGCCAGGCAAACAAAAGTCCATCCATGTCTATAGGAACTTTGGTCGAGGTCATTTTTTTGCTCCTTTTTGAACTTGTGAAAGACAATAAACAGTATCGCTGGCAAGACCAATGGTCTGCCCCGAACTATTTTCAGCAAATAAGCGTAAGGCATAAAAGCCAGGTTTCTCTATGTCTTGAAGAGAAAATTCAATACTGCCACTGGTGGCATCAATCATTTTCTTACCAGTGGACAATGGATCGTATCCATCCACAAAATGAGGATTGAAGTGCTTTCCAGGCTGACAAAGGGTATATTCGAGTCCCACTTTTTTAGCATCCTTTATCTTGCTAGCATCGAATCTCAGTTTAATCGCACTATTTTTCGAATCCAGATAACTTAGTCCAAGTTCGTTCATAGGCGAGTATTTATGACAATAAGGGTCAGTGAATTCAGGAATCTGAGCGCTGTTATTTGCCGATTCGATCTCGAGTTCTGGTTTAAGGTCAGATACTCTTGTAGTGCCTAAATCTTTAATAGTCACTTTTGCAGTAGCGGGGAAACTGAATGTAAGCTGTTTTATATAACCGTTTGAAAGCCAGCCAGTTGAATCGGTTGGAAAATAATATCGGTGAAACTGGTCGTCGTTCATAATCGCTTTCACTTTCATATAGCGATCTCTTGGTTCTAAATCATTGCACCACGAAGTTGTATACCCCATGTCTATAGCCTGACCCAGAGACGATTTGGGAGCAGTGATACGAGCATCGATATAAATAAAGTCAGTGTTGACGTTTGAAATTGTAGAAGTCTGAAAACTTACTGTAGGACGAAATTCGTTATTGCTGAACAACGTAAATTCATTGCTTGGCTGGTCATAGGTCGCTGTCCTCCAATATTTAAGAGGTGGAGTGAGCGCCTCCAGAAAAAATATTCCTTTGAGTGAATTTTCATAGGATGTTTTCATCATGTCGCATGACACAATTCCTTTGTAATCTGGCTCGAAATGACAGGTTATCGCTTTGTATTTCTCAAGATTGTCATTGAGCAGTTTTTTCAACTTGCCACCAGAAACGTCCGGTGCTTTCATAGTCGCAGTTTTACCATCGTAGACACTCAAGGCGAACAACGAGACTGTTGGGTGTATGCTAACAATATCTGGCACGTTGCGTACTAGAACATAATCCGTCTTTTCTCTTTCAGCCAGGTTTTTTATGCTGTCTTGAAACACCCTGGTCTGTCTCGAGCCAGATCGATAATTGTGCACATCTTTAAAACTCAATCCCGAGATATAAAAAAGATAAACGATGAGAAGCACACCAGAAGCCAATGATGCAAGCGCCTTCAAGAAACGCTTTTGAGGCAGGAATTCTCTTACCAGAAGATACGGAGAGACGAAAGCAAGCCCCAGCACCACCGATAATGGCGCAAGACAATGATAGAACCAGCGCACACCACCAAAAGTGGAACTGTGAGTGTATGCGTGCAAATGAGGCACGAGCGTGACTAGAATCCAGATCAGAAGCCAGCCAAAATTGATGCGCAGATGCTTGTGTCGTACTAAGACTGGAACCAGACTTAAGAGAGGGACAGCGTAAACACAGCTCAGGAAGGTGTAGTACCTGCTTGTGCCGGTGAAATGATTCCAATTGACTGGCAGGAATAAAACCTGGAATGCTTTGAGCCAGTCCTGCCAGTTGACGGTGAGTTCTTTTGAAAATGTTTCGTTGCCTGTGCTTGGAAGCGCTCCAAGTGGAATTACACAACCAATTATCACAAAAGGAAGTACAGGCAAAAGACCATCGAAAAGTGGATGAACTGCTGAAGATTCATTTTCTTGTTTTGCTCTGTTCTCAGGCTGAGTCGATTCAGTATCGACTCTTCCTTCTACTCTTTGAGATTCCAGTTCGAGCAATCTATCTACAGCGTCATCTTCTTGATCGATGCTGGAAACAGAATTCAAAGGACTGGAAGCGAGCAATCTTTCTTGATGCTTGAAGAAGATTTGCATGAGCTCGTAAGTCAGAAAAACAAAACTGCTAATCCAGATTGATCGGTCAAGCAAAATCGCTAAGGCAAAGTAGAGGCTTGCAACACCAAGCAAGGCTGCAGAAATTTTGCGTCTGGCTTCAAGAAAACACAAAAAGGAAATGAGAAAACAGGCGGTACCAATAAAATAGCCAGGGCTGCCCATGTAGAAAACAGTCTCTGCGGCAAGCGGATACAAAAGAAAAATTAGCCCACAGACCAAACTGAAAACATCTTTCTGACGAGTCTCGTTTCCGTGGCTTACTATGAGAACAACGAGCAATGCGTTCAACCAGTGAAAAAATAGACCGAAGAAACGCAAAGTCGAAAGACTTTTGAACAAAGTCAGATGCAATAATCCTGCAAGAGGTCCGCAAGTGTCCCCATGAACAAAACCTTTAAAAGTCAGGCAATATGCAATCAAGCTCTGAGCTTGACTACTGTCCTGAGCCAGCCGTCCGATAAAGTACTGTTCGTCTAGAAGCGGTCCAGCCGCCAGTGAGCCACTGTAAATTACCAGGTCCAGGATTGCAAAGAGGACCGTACATAGAAGTAAAATCCACAGCCTGAGCGACCCCTTGGATTTCTCTGCATTTGTTTGCGATTGCTGCATGCTTATAGTTTGTCTCATTCGCCCCAAAACTACCTTAGTAATTGGGCATATAAGAAAAGATGCAAGATTCAAAAGAGCCTATTACACAAGCAAATCCGAAGCAAGAAGGGAAATATCCCGATATCAAGCTTGCCTTATATTGTTTTGGCATATTGATCACAGGAGTATTTCTAGGCATAACTATAGCCTTGAGTGTATTTCCTAATCTTCAAAAAGGTGGTCCTGAGACTATTCAAGAGCGCAAGACGGCTCAAAACGAGTTACCCCCATCCTTCGCCAGGGCGGTGGACATCGCCTCAGTAAGCATAGTGAACGTGGATGCAGCAACGCCCAACTACCAGCCAGAACAAAGATCGTTTGGCAAAGAGCAAAAACTAAAGCCACTGCCCCTGAGCTCTCAAGGTGGCGGTATCATAATCGGTGCCGATGGCTATATTCTAACCTGCAGTCATGTCGCGCCAGAAGGCAACCTAATAAGGGTAACCACGAAGGATAAAAAGGAATTTCCTGCAAAAATCGTAGGCAAAGATTCGTACACCGACCTTGCTGTAATCAAAATTGAAGCGCAAAACTTACCTGTAGCAAAAATGGCTGACATTAAGTCGCTCAAGCCAGGCGATCCTTGCGTGGCGATTGGCAGCCCTTACGGTTTCGACCAATCGATTTCTTCAGGCGTTATAAGTGCGCTGGACCGAAATTTGCATCTGGATCATCATGTAAATTACATTCAAACCGACGCTGGAGTAGGATCAGGCAATTCTGGCGGAGCGCTTGTGAATGCAAATGGCGAAGTTGTTGGTGTGCTTGCCAAAGCGGTTTTAGCAAACAGACGTATCCAGCTTGCCGTACCGATAGATCTAGCAACATCGGTTGCAAAAAACTTGATTGAAAACAAAAAAATCAGTCGACCATTTTTAGGAATCTATTTTGAAGATATTCTCGCCAATCCTAAAGCAGCTCATACTCTCAATAACAATCCAGTATCTGTCATAGTCGGCAAATTGGTACCGGCAAGCCCTGCGGCGGCAAGTGGTATCATACCTGGTGACACCATAAAAGAAGCTGACGACAGAAAAGTCAACAGTGCGCAAGAAGTTCGTGACATTCTCAAAAACAAGAAAGCTGGCGACACTCTCAAACTCAAGCTGGAGCGCAACAAACAAAATCTCACGCGGTTAATACATTTGCAGGAATATCCTGCTAATCTTTAGTTATGACTTTAGCAAGAAAAAAATGTGTTCCTTGTCATTCGAAGATGCGCAAATTCTCGAAAGAAGAAGCGCAAGAATTTCTCGAACAACTACCTGGCTGGAAACTGACTAAAGATCTACATCTGCAGCGCATTTACAAGTTCAAAGACTTCAATCAAGCAATGAAACTCGCAAATAAAATAGCCGTCATTGCAGATGAGCAAGACCACCATCCGGATCTAAAAGTGGGATGGGGGAAGTTAGAAGTAGAACTCTGGACGCATTTCAACAAAGGACTGACCGAAAACGACTTCATCCTGGCAGCCAAAATAGAAGAATTGCAAGAGTGAGAAGAATTTCTCTAATATAAGAAGAATTTGACTGCAAGCAAAATTGCTACCACAAGCAGAATAATAGCAATAATGGCTGCCCAGACTCCCCAGCCCACCTGAACTGAAGCCCCTTTGGTCTTGCCTTCACGCAGACCGGACATCCGTCCTGCATGTTCGGCATGATCGCTGAAGCGCTGCTTGGGCGAAGCCGAGCTAGTGCTTCTGGATGTTCCCATTACTATAGGTGTGCGCGCGGGTGTAGAATCATTTTGATCAAATTCAGCAGCTGGTGCGGGAGCCGAGGATTTTTTTGGAGTAGGAATAGAGTCCAGATTTCCCCATTTGCTTCCACTGGCCGAACCTACTCCAGCGTCTGGAATGGGCGCTTCAGGCGCTTTAATAGCATCCAGGTCGCCCCATTTGCCGCCACCACCTTTAGAGGCAGCAGAAGCGGTAGAGGGAGGAATCGTATCTTCTGCAGACGCTGGAAGTTTGGCTTGAGGACTGCCTATAGCATCTAGATCGCCCCATTTGCCTTTAGCGCCTCCTGCAGCACCAAGACCGGTGCCACCACCAGCACCACCAAGTCCACTTTTAGTGCCAAGCCCTCCGCCTAAACCGCCCGCAAGTCCGCCTTGCGAGACAGAATCTGCGGGAGCTGAAGCAGAGTCAGCTCCAGGAGTGCCAATAGCATCCAGGTCTCCCCATTTGCTGTTGGTTGCAGGAGGAGTAGGTTTGGTAACGAAAGGATCTATTCCACCCGGATTAGCATTTTTGGCAGCTGGGGTACCTATAGCATCCAGATCACCCCACTTGGAACCTGAACCTGAAACTGATCCAGACATTTCAGGAGCTGGAGCATCAGCATTATACGGATTCACCATACTGCCTTCGTCTATGCTTGCATATGGATTTATATCAGGCATGCTCGACTCTGGTGCGCCAGGGTCTAATTGTGTGTCATCTATACCTTCAGCCTGAGGAGTGCCGATTGAATCCAGATCGCCCCATTTTGTTTTGACAGGAGGCGGGGTTGGCTGAGTAACGAACGGGTCGATACCAGTAGATGCATTGGCACTCGGGTCTATCAGTGGTTTTGCACCAGTGGATCCTATTGAATCCAGATCTCCCCATTTACTTCCCCCAGCCTTTCCAGCATCGGGTGCTTTGGATTGCATTCCACCAGAACCAATTTGCAATTTCGATGCACCAGAAGCGCCTGCCTGTCCAATTCCTGGAGCAGCGCCACCCTCTGAAGCACTCTTTGGTGTTGGAATACTGTCTAAATCGCCCCAGGAATTGCCACCACCCAGAGTACCAGATGAAGGCGCTTGAACCGGAGCGACAGGAGGAGCTGATGATGGAGCTGGCGCCGGATTAGGCACCGACTGCTCGACATCAGAAAAAGGTTTTGCGGCTGATGTTCCAATTGCGTCGAGATCGCCCCACTTGGACCCGGATGCTTGAGGAGCCGGTGCGGGTGCTGGTGCGGGAGCAGGTACAGGAGGGGGAGGAGGAGCCGCAGCGGGAACTGGCGGAGGCGGCGGTGCAGATGCGGGTGCTTGCGCCGAAGCACTTCTCATTTCTGCATCTCTATCTGCCAAAGCTGCACCTTCCTGTAATTTTTTAAAATCGAAGTCGGCCCATTTTCCTGTCTGCATTAAGTTTTCAGAGGTTTTTAGCATAGAGCGTTTTTCAAGCGCTGTTGAGTTTACCGGTGCCTGAGCTCTCGATTCGGCGTCATGCAAAGCTGAGATGCGTCTGATTACCGACTTCAGTTGAACGTCTGCACGTTCGTAATCGAGAAAATCTATTACTCCAACTTTCATTACAGTCTTGACCAGCTCTGGATCCATAGAGCTTTTGCTCACAATGAAATAGCTGCTTGGATGAGCTGCCACCAATCTTTGAAGCGCAGTCAAACTGAGCTCGGTATTAGTGTCCAGTTCATACCAGACCAAAACATTCTTGCGACCCTTTATAGCTTCGGGCGCCATTTGCTTTGATACATGAGCTTCGTAATTCAGCTCAGGATGAACTCTAATCAGCTTTTCAATTTTAGAATTGATTTCGCTGGAAGCGTCTGAAACAAGAAGTGTAGAGATGCTTGACACTGTCTTCCTTTCCAAATACTAGCGTGCGCCGTTTAGACCGTAGCCATAGCGGCTTCGATTTGATATCCGTTCAATTGTCCGCTGGTTTCCAAAATCTGTCTTCTCACATCGTCTGGAGTGATAAATCCTAGCTCCAGATCGCGAAAGATAGCAAGCAATTGCAGCGATGTAACCAAACACAGATTCTTCTTGCGAGCAAAAGCATTGACTGCTTCGCTGAATTCGGGCTCAGTTCGAGCTTGAGGATCGGTTGAATTCCAGGTGCAAGCAATAAGCACACCTTTGGGTTCAACCTCATGATCATCCCAGAAAGATATCGCAGATTCGGCAAGAGAAGCTACTTCACCTCTAGGACATTGATCTGGAACTGCAACCATTCTCACTAGCGACTCTGGGTGCTCTCCATTTGAAAGCAAAAATTCATTCTGATTATTTTCTAGAATATTCACTGACCAGCCGATTCGTTGCAGAACCTTGGTGCAAGCGTCTTTAAGTTCACCAAGACCACCCGAAATCAAACATTGTTTCAAATAATCGACGTATTCGATTTTAGCTCTGATGGTATCAAGCTTGCTTTGCAAATCAATTAATTGCTCGTTCAAATCATATTCGTGCTTCCTCAAAGTATCGAGGAAATTGAAAGAATATTCTTTCGACCATCCAGGCGCTTCTCCATTGACACCGCTGTGTTGCGATCTCAAATCAGCGGGCTCGAGATGTGCGTTCAAATTCATTGCATGACCTCCAAGGGATGCTGGAGTGACGGCTGGTATATCAGCGTAACTATCTTCTATCGAGCTTGCTACTTGCGCTTGAGGCGCAGGGGTTGGGGCAGGTGCGGGAGCGGGAGCTGGTACCGGGGCTGGTGCAGCTTGTAATGCAGCCAGGTTTGGAACCGGCATATCAGTTTCGGTCTTTTTAAACAAATTATTCAACTGAGCCTGATTCACAGGTGACTGGACAGGCTCCGCTTGAGGAACATGTTGCGCCATAGGAGCCTGAGGAACGGGAGCCGATTGCGGAATAGGAGTTGGAGTATTTGCGTTGGCCAATTGCTGCAGCAACGGTTTGGGTTGCGCTTGCGCTTGATTAACGGGCATCTGAGCAAGAAACGCAGCAGATGCTGCTTCAGGACTCACTTGCTGCGATTGAGGTGTGATGGTTGTCGCCGGCTGTTGTGATGCAGCCTTTGCCTTTTCGAGCTCACGCAGAAGATCTATCGTTTTTTGCTTATTACCTTGATCGGTACTTGCGGCAGGTTGATTGACATTGGGGTTATCAGTCACGATATTATCTCCGTAAGGCTGTGGCAGTGGCTCTTGAAATTGCGGTTGAGGCGCTTCCTCTGGTGCGGGAGCGACTGAGACCTGTGGAATGGTGAACAGGTCGTCTACATTCTTTTCTATATCTTGTTGAAATTCAGTAGGTAACAGTTCTCCCGACATTGCTGGAAGATTGTGACTGGTAGCGACTGTAGATTGGTTTGGCACGCCCTGATTTTCATATCGATAATCAGGTTGAACTTGTTGTTCATACACAGGTGTTGGCTCTGCTACAGGCTCAGGAATATAAGCTGGTTCTGGTTCCCTTACTGGTTCCGGCTCTGGTTGTAGTTGTGGTTCGGGAACATACACAGGTTGTGGTTCTGGTTCCAGCTGAGGCGCATGAACTTCTACCTGGGCTACAGGTTCAATCTCATAATCTCCATATTCAGGTTCTTGCACTAAAGCTTGCTCTGGAACAGGTTCTAGAACAGGTTCTGGAATAAAAGCTTGAATGGGTTCTGGTTCAGGCTCAATCTCTGCAACAGGTTCAGGCTCTGGTTCTGGAACAGGCTCTGGTTCTGGAATCGGCTCTGGTTCTGGTGCCACCACTTCTGATGCACGTGAATTGGTCACACCAGCGATCAAATCAGAGATGGACAAAGACGCGGGGGCGGGGGCAGGGTCCGGGGCAGGAGCGGGAACTTGGACCGGAGCTGCAGCTTGAGCAGCTTGGTTCTGACCTGGAAGTTTGATTGAAGCCAAAGCAGCTGCAGCGGCGGCGGCGGCTTGAGCAGCGGCAGACTGAGCTGCGGCAGCCTGAGATTGTGCAGTAGGTGCAACCAAATCTGGTGACGGTATTTCGGGAGTCTGCGTAGAGCCTTGAGCCGCAGATTCTTTTGCACTGACCTTTTCGACTAATTGACGAGCAGTCTGAGCGAATACTGACAGATCTATAGATGGGGAAGATTTCTTTGGTTGCGCGTTGATTCTGTCGGAAACACTGTCTTCAAACGAACTGCTATCTTCGCCGCTAAGCAAGCTTCGGAGCGAACCATGACTTGTCTCTTCCTTTACAGCAGAAAGATCTGCAGCTACTTCTACCGATGCTACCGGTTCTGCCTCGCGTTTAAATAATCCAGGACCAGCGGGAGCTGTTGGCAGAGCGGCTTTAGCAAGTGCTGCGGTGGCAACCTCGGCTTGTTCTGCTGCGATTTCTTCTATGCTGGGTTCTTTCTTCGAATACCAGGCATTGAGCGAGCTTATTAAGGTACGGTCGAAATCAGGCGAGAACGGTGCGGGTAAGAAAACTACCCGACCGGTATTATTCATTATAAATAGTTGGCCGGCGATACATTTCTTAGGTCCGGCAGTTGCAAGCGCTGTATAACCATCGGTCAATTTTTCTTCTCTGATGATTGTGCTCCACTCGACGCCTTGCTGAAGCAGATATTGACCAAACTCAGACTGAAGACCAGCTTCACTTAAATCGACCAGACGGCCTTGAGAAACAGCGCTCATTTGGCGGATGTTTGGCTCGTTTGGTTGATCTGGTGCCAGACTCTCAAGCCAGCAATAATTGTCCAGGCTTAAAGTAGGTCCATAAATAGTAAAGGGACGGCTCAAGAAATAGATGAGCACACCACCTTGAGTAAGAAAATCTGAGAGTTGAATTATCCTGGTTTCGACTTCTTGTTCGATAGAACGAAGTATTTCATCATCAGCGACAGATAATGATGTTTGACCTTGAGCAATGGCATCGTCGACTCGACGCGCCAGATCGAGATCTTTTTTGTAGAGATGGACGATACTTGCGGGGTTAACAATAATGGCAGTGTACTTCTTGAGTTCCTTGGCTTCTTTCAAATCGAAGTAGGAATCTACCCCATAGCCGGGACAATTGACTCTAAGTATTCTCTGCTTAGGAATCGATCTCATGTTTGAAAAATTGGTCCCCCTGGCTACCAGTGCTCCACTGACAACCATTTGTACTTACCCACAGATTTTTATACCCAGCAATTCCAATCCTTACTTATCAGAGCAAAATTTCTTGATTTGCCCGCTTTGAATCGATACAAAAAATCCGACGTCCCTTGACGTCGGATTTTAGATTTTATGTCTTGGAGTCTGATTTGACTGGATTAATCCATCATTTCAGATTCAAGCGAGAACGATCCTAAGCAGAAAGGCTTATCTGAACCATTCACGATGGCATTTTTGCCGCCGTAGTATACGCCTTCGCCTGTGCCAACGATGATTCCAAAAGGAATTCCTACCAAGCTAGCCATTGCTCTTGGTGGAATGTGCTCGTGGCCACCGATTTTATCGGCAAAAGTATCGGTGAACTCCATCGAACGGCTAGAAGCACGTCTTGTGATGGCAACTGGAATGCCAACTACCATGCCTGCTCCAATGCCAACGGCTTTGATAGGGAACAGTACGGTGTTCATGGTCATGTCTTTCAAATCTTCATCTGCTTGAGCTGGCGCTGGAGCAACCACTGGTAAAGTAAGCGCAAGCGCTGCCAAAAATGACAATACGGTCTTTTTCACGAATATTCCTCCCAAAAATAGCTTCTTCGCAATAATGCTGAAACCCCACTAAGGTTAATAGTAGCATAATTAGTCTACATAAAAAGGGATAAAAACTTTTAGATAGACGCTTTGCACTGCTAGAATCACAATGATGCAAAGAGATATACCAAAGCAATGAGCTCGCATATATGAAATCGCAAACTTACCACCGCAAAGGTTTCGGACTTAAAGAACTGGTAGAAGAAGACCTCAAAAGTGCTTACGACTCGGGTCTGATAAGTGATTTGAAAAATCAGGGTGGAAAACTCGTCGCTGGGCGATTCACCATCCTGCTTGCGCAGGCTTTCGGATTCTGCTGGGGCGTGGACAGAGCTGTTTCGATGGCATACGAAACCAGAAAATATTTTCCTGACAAAAAAATCTGGATTACAAACGAGATCATTCACAACCCGCTCGTTAACTCGCATCTAAAAGAGATGCAAATTGAATTTTTGCCGGTCGAAGCAGATGGCAGAAAAAAATTCGAACTTATTTCCAAAGGCGAAGTGGTCATTATTCCGGCATTTGGAGCCTCAGTTGCCGAAATTGAAGATTTGAGCAGTAAAGGCTGCGAAATAGTTGATACCACTTGCCCCTGGGTTTCGCGAGTCTGGGTGCGCATAATGAAATATGCCGACGGAAAATACACGGCGTTGATTCATGGAAAATATAATCACGAGGAAACTATTGCCACCGCATCTCGTGCCAGCAAATATCTTATCGTTCAAAATCTGGATGAAGCCAAATGGGTCAGTGACTACATCTTAAATGGTGGCGCCAGAGAAGAATTTCTGGGTAAATTCAAAAAGGCTTGTTCACAAGGTTTCGATCCCGATAAAGATCTGGTATCGATCGGGATAGCCAACCAAACTACAATGCTCAAAGGCGAGACCGAAGATATTGGCAAATTGTTCGAGCGTACGATGATGACCAAATATGGTCCTCAAAAACTTGATGAACACTTCCTTTCGCCTGGCGACACCATCTGTGATGCCACGCAAGAGAGACAGGACGCCATGCTTCAACTAATCGAAGAAAAACTCGATTTGATGATTATCATAGGTGGGTTCAATTCTTCCAACACTGGGCACTTGCGTGAGATTGCCGAATCGAAAGGCATTCCGGCATTTCAAATCGACGACCCTTCGTGCTTGATTTCGAAAAACAAAATCAGATATCTCACTCACCAGAATCAAGTTTTAGAAGAAGAACGAGACTGGCTTTTACCTGGGCAGATAACGATTGGTATCACTGCAGGTGCGTCTACTCCCAACCAGGTGGTTGAAGAAGTTATCGAAAAATTGAAAGAGTGGAGCAATTAACAATAAGGCTTCTAAGCGAAGCTTACGCTGTTTCCACCATTATCGATTGATTGGTTGAGAGCGACTCGAGCTTTCTCGACCAGCTCTTCAAGCGTTGCTGCACTATCTGGAAAACTCGCGATACCAATACTGCAAGTGACGTGCCAGTTCTGTCCGATGTCTGAAACACGCTCGAGACAAATCTTGGTGCGAATACGCTCAGCCAGAATCGCAGTTCCTTTAGCGTCTGTCTCGGGACAGACAACGAGCAGTTCCTCAGCGCTGTATCGAGCAGGAATATCCACGTCACGAACTTCGTTCATGACGAAATCGGCAACACCTTTCAAAATAGAGTCTGCAGTCTCATAGCCATAGCTTTGTTGAATGCCATAAAGACCATCGACCAGAAGCACGAGTACAGAGCAATTGCGTTTGTAACGCTTGGACTTTTTCAGTTCGTCAGTGAGTGCGCGTGTCACAGTCGAGTGATTGTAGAGTTGAGTGACACTGTCGAGCAGTGTAATGCGCTCCATCTCTTTGGGATCTTGCTGCGAAAGCGTGCTTTGCACATTGGCCAAGTAATTGCCGTGCTCCAGTTCTTTGAGACGGTTGATGGAATCAGGCGCTGGGCCCTGGTTGATTCTGCCTTCTTTTCTCAACTGATTGAGACGTTGGCGAAACAAACCTTCTCTTGCAAATAAGGGCTCTTGATCACGTACCATTGCTCTTCTCCTGACAACCGGCGCTATATTTTAATTGTATCCAATAAATAAGTTCCAGAAAAATTATCTCTTCTTGATATACCCGACGCCAGGGGGGATTCAATGCGATTGGACCCAATTTATCGATTATAGACTGCTAAACTATATCCAATGTAGTTATTCAATTCAAAGTTTACCCTAGTCAAGCGCCATTGACTTGTTCTTTCCACAATAATAGTAATGTCGCAGACGCTGCTCCGATGAGGTTTTTATATTAATGGTTCACTTGTTTCGTCGGGGCTCGGTCCGATTACTCACTTTGTTATCCATATGCGCAAGCATCCCGCTTGTTTCAAGCTCAATCCCCTCATATGCTGCTCAGCCCAACCAGGGTGTGCACAATGAGCCCAAAGACCACGCTGAGCACAGAGACCCAGCTGAAAGAAAAGAAGAATCTGCAGTTTATGAAAGGCTCGAGAAGGGCGAGATCATTGTTGGTTATAAAACCATAGGCGAGACAAAATTCGTCACTGGACGCATGATAATCAACCAGCCTCCAGAAAAGATCTGGCCGATTATGGTCAATCCCTATGAGTTCAAAGGCACGATATCGCCAAGAATGACTGATTTGAGTGTAATTGTAGACCAGGCAAACACATCTACACTCAAAGTGAATATGGATGTTATGTTTCCGATTCCGCCAATCACTTATATAGTAAAGTCGAAATATGAGCACAGTGCCCTTGGTGGCAAAATCGATTTCTGGAGAATCGGTGGCACTCTAAAAGATTTTCGGGGACAGTGGATCATGATTCCTCGCGAGCATGGCACCAAAACCGAACTGGCATACAGCATGTATCTTGACCCTGGTTTTTATGTCCCGCAATGGATTGTGCGTCAAGGCGTGAAGGCCGAGCTGCCTAAAACTCTGGAAGCGCTTCGCAGCCGAGTCAAAAGCGTCTGGGAAGATTCGCACAAGCTGGCTCATCCCTCAATAATGGCAGCCGCGCCTTACAAAGCTATTTAACTTTCGCGTTTTTGAGCTTGTTAACAAGATCGCCTACGACTATTCGCAGGTTTCTGACTGATGGCGTGTGACCATTTACCATGATAGTCAAAGCCAGTTTCTGACCCGAATTAGTAGCAAGCAAACCTGAAATACACCTGACAGTCTCCATCGTTCCAGTTTTGAAACGATAGGAAGAAGCCGCGCCTTTGCCTTGCTCGGCTTTTAATAAGTTGAAAAAAGGTCTCGTTTGAGGCTTTTGATTCATGTAAGCAAAAATCGTATTGAGAGCATGAGGTGAAATACCATTTTTGCGTGACAGTCCGCAACCATCGAACATAACCACTTCCTGGGCACCGACTTTGAGCTGGGAGAGCCATTTGAAAATAACACCAATGCCTTTTTCTTCAAGCGAAATATTTTGCATCTCACTCAGGTCAACGCTATTTAAGTCGAGACTCGCAAAGCCAAGAGTCCTCAGTATTTGTTGAGCGTATAAATTGTCGCTTTCATGCAATGTCCACTGCAAAATTGGCGGAAGGGGCTTGGATTCATGCTCGCTTAAAACCGCTGTATCTTTATATTTAGTGCTCAATTGCAGAGTCTTGTTTTGCAGGGTAAAACCCTTGTCTTTGAGATAATTTTCAATCAGGAAATAAGCGAACTCGTTTGGGTTAGATACTATGAATGGTGCTAACTTGTTTTGCATGGGCGAGATATAACGAGCTTCAATAGCGCCAGTACTTTGATTCTTTTCTAGAAAGACCCAGCTTGGACCGTCTTTTGAAGCAAGTGCACGCTCGAACAAGCTGCCAGAATTGTGCTGTCCTTCAATTTGTACAAAACGTGGTGGCAGAGTGTTTAAGGCAAGACAATTGCGATCTAGAACCAGACTGGATGAGACAGGCATCCAGTTACGCCCGAAATCTTCGACCAACCAGACGCTTGAAAATCCTGTTTTGCATGCAGCCAGAATAACTCGACCAGTAATTTGTTTGGCTTGAACTTCGCTCAAAGCTTTATCGAGAAGGGCGTATAAATCGCCCCTGCTAAAACTAGGGTCTTCGCTTGGTTGAATGATGAGGTCGCCTTCAAGCGTGCCATTCACTATTTTGCCATTGGTCAAAATCCGGGTTTTATAAGTGAATTCACTGCCCAAGGTGTCGAGGGCGCAGGCACAAGTAAGTGCTTTTATCGAAGAAGCTGGTACAAAGCGGCGCTTGCCATTGATTTCGCCAAGAACTCGCTTGGTATCGGCGTCCATAACTTCAACTGCAACGCTCGAATTGTTTAAAGTGGGAGTCAAAAGCCAGGCATTCAATATATGTTGCGCGCTAACGCCACTAGTAACTGCCGCCATTGCCGCATCAGCCTTGATGGCAGTTTTTGCTGCACTCGCTTTTGCAGTCGAAGATTTTGTCGACTTGACTTGATTGCCAGGTTTAGTCGGTTTTTGAGATTTGGCAATGGCACTGCCTGTGGTGAACAAGGCAATGCACGCGCTAAGTACTGCAATAAAGTTTTTCATGCTGTTCTAAGATTATCTTGGGCAAACGAACTGGTTTTGCCGTTTCCTGGCTTACAAATACGCCTACGTGCTCTGCCTTGGTACACACAACTCCATCGACTTCGATTTGACCGGTGAAAGTCATACTGGCTGAACCCATTTGCGAAATCCACATAGTGCCTAATGGTTTGCTGAATAATTTGATTGGTCTTTTGTAATCAATTTTGGTAGAAGCAAGAACAGGGTAGATTTTGCCTTCATTCATGATTTGCTCGAGCGGAAAATATTTGTCAAAGACCATCAGACGCATATCTTCAAGCCAGCGCAAATAAACGATATTGGAAACATGACCGGCAAAATCGATGTCATAAGTACCAATATAAATTTCTCTTGTTATCTCAAATATTCGCATGCGTTAAGCCAATACCAATTATTCACGCTCATCATGATATCTTATGCAGGTTGAAATCGTTTTTTATTGCCGGGGAACGCAAAGAGATGTCAGAGAAAAAACTGAAAGAAGCACTGGAAAACAAAAAAATCAGCTGTCCTCAATGTAAAAAACCCATAAACAAATATGAAAAATTCATCGAAACTTGCGATTCTGTTTGGGATGGCGCAGGCGATTCGAACCGTACACTAGAATCGAGCGGTTCCAAAGTAACCTTAATTTGTGCAAACGACGGTTGCGCTTGGAAAGATAGGACCGAATACTGGGAAGACATGATTGACTGAAGATTGATCTAAACTAGGCTCAATGATTCAAATCGCCGATTCAACTTTTATAGCCCACGACGCTCTCGCCTTGATACCACTTGGCGGGCAGAGCGAAATGGGTCAATTGCTCTGGATAATGGTCTATGAAGGCGAAATTATACTGGTGGACGCAGGCGCAGCTTATCCAAATCATGATTTGCCTGGCGTCGATTTGCTCCTGCCGAATACCAATTTTCTAGAAGCCAATCAGGACCGAATTCGAGCCCTGGTTTTGACCAATGGGCACGAAGAACACTGCGGAGCAGTGACCTATCTATTGCGCCACTTAAAAATCCCCAAAATAATGGCGCCAAAATTCGTCTGCCAGTTACTGAGCCAATCGATAGTAGGCAGCCCAAACCCCGAATTGAGCAAACAGACAAAACACGACACTATAGACAATTTGCTCGATACTGTGGAAATTGGCACCACATATGAAGTCGGTCCATTCGAGCTCGAATGGATTGCAGTCAACAACGCCATTGCTGATTCGTGCGCCTTGAGCATACATACAAAAGAAGGCACTGTCATTTATACGTCAAGTTTTAAACTTGATCAAACACCAGTAGACGGAAAAGTCTTCGACGTGAAACGTCTTTCGCAAATCGGAGACAAAGGCGTTCTTGCACTGATAAGTGATTCTGCAGGAGTTGAAAATACTGGCTACACTCCCTCAGAAAAAACAGTAAAAGAACGACTGCTCAGAGAAGTGTCAGATGCAAAAGGCAGAGTATTTGTGGTTTTCCCTGGAACCAATACTCATCGTCTGCAAATACTTTTCGATATAGCCAAAGAAACTGGCAAAAAAATGCATTTGCTTGGAGCATCGCTTCTCAAAACAGCTCTTGCTGCGGTGGTCACAGGACATTTAAATTACGACCGAGCGGTGGAAGCAAGCCTGGAAGAAATGAATTCTATTGCTGACGACAAGCAAATTATAGTGGCAAGCGGAATCGAAGATGACCCGATGCACGTTCTGCACACTCTAGCCTATGGCACCAGAACTGGTATCAGTATTAGAAAGGGCGATACCATTATTTATAGCGCCAATGTCATACCAGGCAAGTTGCGTCACTTCGCCTCAATACTGGACCAGCTTTTGACCATCGGAGTGAAATGTATCCAGTCGGAAAACGGCAGTGTGCATGTTAGCAAACATGCAAGCGCTGAAGAATTGAAGTTGATGTTGTCTTTAATCAAACCAAAATTCTTTCTGCCAGCTATTGGAGAAGGGCGCCACATCATGCATCATGCCCAGTTGGCAATAGACTGGGGGATGGATCATGAGGACGTTTTTCCAATTGGAAATGGCGACGTTTTACAAATCAAATTAGAACAACCAAGTTTGATAGGCAGTGTAGATGCAGGTTCTGTCCTCTACAACTGGCAACAAGGCGAAAGAGTTACTACGTCTTCTGTGCGAGAGCGTAAAAATTTGAGCTATGAAGGAGCGATGGTTGTTTCGCTGGTCCTGGACGAAACATATCAGCTCGTGCAAAAACCAAGCATTCAATGCCGGGCCGCAGGTTTTTTAAAATCAAACGACTGGATAACGATGCAGCACGATTTGAACGAAGTGATAGTAAAAGCGCTCGAAGCCGCATTCAACACCCAGAAAAAAGAAAAAGAGATAAACACCACCACCATAAAAACGGCGGTGCGAGAAGCTGTTGTTCGTCTTATCAAACAAAGACTGCAGACCAAGCCTTATATTCAAGTGATGGTGCACCAGTTGAATGAAGCAAAACTGAAATCAGACCCGCTTACCAACCGCCCTCAATGGATATAGCGTTGCTTTCGGTCAAACGCACTTCGGTCGTTTTGTTCGCTTCTATAGTGACTGGCTGATACCAGTGAAAAGTCAGACCTGGCATTTTATGCTCAACTTGTAACCACCATTTGCCGCCTGGGACCTTTTGGGCATAAGTCATAATAGATTTGGCAGAACCGCCAAGGCGCCGCATCTGAACTGGATTCAAGTTCTTTTGAAAAGCTTCGTTTTTGATCGATTTTTCATTTTCGATAAAGAAATCTTCGACCTGTCTAAAGGCTTCTACTCTGGTTTTTTCAAAAGCATCGACCATTTCGCACTCGGCTTTGACCGGTTTAAAAGCTTCGCGCACGAAAGCATTCATACCAATCATAGATGTCGGTTCTTTTAAGCGTGCATTGCGTAAGGCTCTACGATAAGCGAATTGCCAGCGCCAGCCCCCTTGTGGATAAGGATCCGATGCAGAAGTTCTGCTCTGATAACCTTCGATTTCAATTTTTTGTTTGAGTAACTTATCGTCACTTATAAGCGGTGCTGGATTATATCTCACTTTTGGAGGTCGGGGCGGCCATGGGTACATGGTTGCTGACCCGACAAAATTGTTCACCGTACTTGGAGCCAGTTGCGAAACGTGAATGGTGACTTTGACAAAGCCCGAGCCCAGCTTGTGTTGTTCGAGTACTTTGTGATGAGGCTCGGCAGCAGGGTCTTCTTCGTCCTCATACATCGTTACAGGCTTGTCTTTATCCTTGGCGTTCGTATTTTCTGCTGCGCAAAAGGCAGGCGTATAACACATGCTCAAAGCTAAAAGGAGACAAAGAAAATACTTTGAAATTATGCAAGACATCAATCGAGAGCCTTATAGTCTTGTGGAAGACCAAAATTGTATATCTGGTCGAACTTGTCTTTGAGCCCATCTTCACCACGACGAGCTTTTGAACCACCTGCAAGTTCAATCAGCCGATACATGCTTATATGCTTGAACTCTTCGAAGGTATGCTCGGTTTCTCTGTCACGCTCGGATTCCATCACGTTCAATACATCGTGACTTGGAAGACGCATGAAAGCTTCGACACATTTGGGATCGAAATGAGTTTCTCTGCCAGACTCGAGAATTTCATAGACTTTCTGAATGTCCATTCTGTTTCTGTAATGACGCTTGGAAGTAAGAGCATCAAAAACATCGGATACAGCAATAATCTTTGCCAGGAAGGGGATTTCGCCACCTTTCAAACCACGATAATAACCCGTGCCATCTACCTTTTCGTGGTGGCATGATGCAACGAACGGTACGTCTTTCAAACGGTTTGTAAAAGGAAGATTGGAAAGCAGCTCGAAGGTGAAACGAGCGTGTTTCTGCACCCAGGCATACTCTTCGGGCGTAAGTCGACCATCTTTCCACAAAACAGATTCGGGCACTCCGATTTTGCCGTAATCGTGCATCATGGCAGAATAGCGCAATACATCGGAATCGCTGCGCGACAAATTGAGCGAGTTGCCGATTAGCTGACTGTATTTGGTTACACGCACTGAGTGACCAGCTGTGAGCGGGTCGCGTTTATCGATTGTTTGTGCGAGCACTTCGAGCGTTCTGTCTACGAAAGTCTCTATTTCCTGATAAGCCTGAGCCTGTTCAATCAAGCCCGATGCAACGGCTGCAAGACCAGCCATCCAGTCTTCGTCTTCGCCACTGAAGGGACCGCTGATTTTGTTCAGAACTTGAAAGACACCAATAATGGTGCCGGACCTGTTTTTCATCGGCACGCAAAGAACGCTTCTTGTGCGATAACCGGTCAATTTGTCCACAGCCGGATCGAATCGAGCATCTTCATAGGCGTCTGGAATATTGATTACTTGCGCAGATCTTACGCAGTTAGCTACAAGACTTGCGCCCGAAATCGGGATGCGAATAGTGTTATAACCAACCAACCCTTGAGCCACCTGGGTCCATAATTCGCCTTTGTCTGAGTCGACCACGAATACAGAACAGCGGTCAGCTCTCAGCATCGATTGGGTTTCGCGCGCAACTGTCTCGAGGAGCGATGTGAGCCTGCGCTCAGTAGCCATCGCCTTTACAACTCGATAAAGCCCGGACAGTGGTCTTAACCTGTCCAGTTCTTCTTGCATGCGAAATGACTTCATCTCACGCTCAATCAAATTAACTTCGCGCTTATTGAGCTCGTCTTCCCAGACCGAGAGCTTGGACTCTTTGGCCTTTTTGTTCGTGGTTGATTCGCTGTTTTCGGCTACGACTGTTTTGGAGCGTACTGTTTTTTCTTCCTTATCTCCTTTGAGATATCGGGTCTGGCTGGCCCCCTTGCTTTGCGCCTGGGAAGCAGTGCCGCTTTTCTTCTTGGAATTATCTGATTTAGCCATTGGGGGCTGTGTTTACTCCGTCTGATTCAGCTGGTTCATACATGATCTCAAAAATTACTCATATAAGCCACTAATTAAGCTAAATGATCATCTTAAAGCCGATTAAGCTAGAATGCCTGCCATGGCTCACCCATCGTTTACTCTTCAGGATGCAAAAGGCGTAATAGTGGCACTTTGCCTCTTGCTCGCCATCATGACACCCTTGGGTTATTGGCTTGCAAGCTTTTTGCAGTCGCAAAAGTTTAATCAATCGAGCCTGGTCGAAAAGTTTCTACAAGCAACGACTTTTGCCTGTGCTTTCGGCCCAATTTTCATTTTTCTGCTCTGGCGAATCAATTTTACCCTCCTTGCCTGTGCAGTCATTTTTTCCACCGTCTCTTTTTTATTCAGTTTCAAAAGTTTTTGCAAAAGCGATAACGAAGCAAAAAAAAGTGAAAGCAAGTTTTTGTACTTTGCTCTCATTGCCTGGGCATTGGTGGCGTTCTTCACTATCATAGATTTTCAATGGGGCGAAAATCTGTACATGTCGGTCGTCTGTTTCGACTATGAAAAACACGTATCTATAGTCCAAAGCATCATGGATGCAGGCGTTCCGCCTGTAAATCCGATGTTTTTCCCTGGTCATCCCCTCGGACTTTACTATTACTATTTCTGGTTCACTCTTCCGGCTCTTGCAGCTAAATGCTCATTTCACCAATCTTCTGCCTATGCAAGCACCATAGCCGGTACCATCTGGACGGGTATTGCATTCATTGGTCTCTTCAAACACATTGCCGACTTATTTTTTTCGGGCAATGCAAAAATGGTCCAAACAAGCATTGTTTTGCTAATGGTAAGTGGACTTGATGTTTTACTGGTCGCGCCTATTAATATTTTTGCCAGACTGACGAATAAACCCCAGGTGCTCGACTCGGTCGAATGGTGGTCTTTAGACCAGGTTTCTGCCTTTGTCGAAATGCTTTTGTGGGTACCGCACCATTTGACCGGCTGCATAGCTGTTTTTATCGGGATATTTTTATTTCTCTCTGGCGTCGAAAACAAAAAATGGCTCCATCTAATCGCAGCTTCCATTTGTTTTGCCTCTGCTGCTGGCTCTTCGGTTTATTTATTCATTGTTGGCACAGCCAGTCTTTGCGTTTATATGCTTCTGCTTTCAATCAGTAAAAAGGAAATTTCCGGTCTGCTTAAACTGGTATCAACACTTGGTATTTGCCTAGCCTTAGCCAGTCCATTTTTTTTCGATTTGCACAATATAAATGCTCAGAGCGACTCTAAAATAAGAATGGCCGTACGCAGTTCGGGCTTGATTCGTTTCGTCATTCATCCTGACCACAAAAACTTTTCACACACTCAAAGCGACCAGATAGGGCTTGCTCAGCCAGATACGAGCAATTGGTCCGAGAATTTGCTTCTATTGCTTTTGAACTATCCTTTCGAACTTGGCTTTTATTTTCTTGCTGCAATGCTCTACTGGTGGAAAAAACCAGTAGAGAAAAAAGACTGGCTCTTCTTGAGCATCTTTGGTGCAAGCCTCTTTATAGCTACATTTTTCAGATCCACTATCCACAATAACGACCTTGGCTGGCGCGGTCTCATTCCGGCTCAAATTGTTCTACTTTTCTGGGCGGCAGATTATCTTACGACTGGAATCAATTTCAGAATAAAAAAACTCAGCTCGATAACTCTTACTCTTTTGCTTCTAATAGGCACGGCTACAAGCCTTTATGATCTTTATCTCTTGCGTTTCAGTCAGCTGTACTCAAACAGAGACCTGCAAGAAAATGACCCCAAAAAAAATTATGCCATTAGACTGGCATATCAAAATATCGTCTCTGTCTGTCCTCAAAAAGGCATTATCCAGGCTAATCCCATGCATGCACGTGATCCTTTCATGGGGCTATATTCTCAAAGACAAACTATTGCAAGCGACCAGGAGTACGGTCCTTTGTTCGGAGTCGATTTGAATGCTTACCGGGATCAAGTGACTAAACTGATGCCATTATTCAATGGCGGTTTGAGCAGTCAAAGTGTTCGTGACCTTTGTGACAATGAGAAAATATTTGCTCTGGTAATAAAATGGTCAGATCCGGTATTCAACGACAAATCAAGCTGGGTAAGCGAACTTACACCGTTTTACCAGAATGAATTTGTCAAAGTATTTGTCTTCGACACAAATCACATATCATCTAGAAAACTTGATAGCTTCAGCAGTTCCATCGAGTGAATTCAAGACTTTAGGACCAGCTATTTGTCTTGAATTTTTAGATAGCCAGCTTTTGATTTTTTCTTGCATATTCAATTGCAAAAGAGTGTAAGGGTCTTTATTTTTGTCTGCACCCTGCTTCAGTTCAAGACCTATATACCAGACAGTTTTATTCTGATTGAACTGGTCTTTTATTGCACCAGTGATAATATCCAGATTTTGTGGTTCTTTCAAACCGCTTGCTTGATTTTGCCAGTCCATTACTTTGTAAGGCTCTTTGAATGGAGCTGCAATGATTAGATTTCCAGGCGCTTTTCTCGTTACTTCAGGCACGAAAGAATTATATGCCACTACTATAGTATCGTTGGATTTCAGTTCACCTTTAACTTGTAGATTGGAAACAAGCGTTCCCACTGAAGCTTCGGGCATCTGGTGCAATATCTGAATCTGATTGAACCAGACCACTGAAAACAGAGCGAAGGGAAGCAAAGAAAAAACAAAATCATTTTTGATCCAGAAAAAAAGTTTGTCCAGAAGATTGCAAATCAAAGCATAAATAAATACTGTCAACGCAAGCAAATAGCGTTCCCGGTACGGAATATCACTTGTAGCAAACATCACCGCGGTGACAAAAACAAAAAGACTAATCCAGGACAGACAATTTGCATATCCCTTTTTGTCACTCAAATTAAAATGGATAGAAGCATAAAACAAAAGAGCACTTAGTGCGACTACCAGATAAAAAGGCAGATAGACCGACTTTGCACCGACTGTGTAAGAAATGAGATTGGTCGGCGCCACTACCAGAAACTGATACCACGGCAGGGCCTGATACCAGGGATGAAGATCTTTATTTGCTTGACTCAAAACAACTAATAACCAGGGCAGAAAAAGAGCAGCACTCAAAGACGCGCATTTAATCCAGGTTTTGATTTGCTCAAAATCCCATTTCTTCAAAGTGAATTGAATCAAAACTACAAAAATTTGACTGAGACTAAATAAAACTCCCCATAAATGACTGTATGCATTGAGCGTATTAAAGATGACGAAGAGGGCGCATTTTAGCTTGCCAGGCTTGTCTTTGAACAAGCTGAAAAATGACCAGGTCGAAAGCATACTGAAAATGCAAGTCAGAGCATAAGGTCTTACCATATCGCCAAATCTAATCAAGACCGGGCTAAAAAGACACAAAAGGCAAGTCGCTACTGCGATTCGTCTTGCTCCAGAAAGATCGAGAATTACAAGATATGCCACACAAGGAATGAAACTGGATAGCGTAATACCAAGCAATTTAATAGTCTGGTCGCTTTGCCCGAGAACCAAAGTCCATATTTTCAACAATGCGTAAATGAGAGGCGGACTGCCTTCGTTCCAGATAAGCTTGAATGCAAGGTCGAGTGAATCGACCAAAGCAATATTGGCTGTAAAACTTTCGTCTGTAGACAAAGCAAATGATGGACAGGCGTAAATGCGGATGCCCAGAGCAATGCAAAAAAGCAGGCAGGCTACATAGAAGTCAGGTTTTGAAGCACTATCGACAAATTCTGTCTTAGTCATTCTGCGGTGCAGAATAAGGGAATGGATTGAATCTTCTCCAAATCAAGACCCAGGCTCTTCCAATCACTCGCTTATCGTCGAGAAATCCCCAGACGTGTCCGTCTTCGCTGTTATTGCGATTGTCACCCATCATGAATAAATGACCTGCAGGTACGATAATCGGATCTGCCGCTTTGTCTTTATAAGGTTGAATATTTTCTCTATAGGTGTTGCTGCCACCAATGTCTCCAAGAGTATTCAAACTATAATCGGGTGCTTCCTTTATATAAGGTTCGTCGAGCAAAACGTTATTGACGTATACACCCTGGCCACTTACAACACGAATATGCTCACCAGGCAAGCCGATAACGCGCTTGATAAAAGCAGGCTCGTTGGGGAGGAACGGAAGACCAGTCAGTCTGCCAAGTATCGTGAGCGGGTCGTTGGATAAATCGCGTCCGCCCATTTCTATGGGTGGTGGATAGAAAACGAGGATGTCGCCGCGTTTTATAGGCTGTCCTAAATGCTTGGTTATTTTCTCCACAATCAAACGATCGTTGATTTGCAAAGTAGGCTCCATCGAAGCCGATGGAATATAGCGAGCCTCGCCCACTGCCCAGCGGATAACAATCAATAAAAATAGAGTTACGACCACTAACTCGACAATTTCTCTAACTATGCCTTTAGCAATAGAAATCTTGGTCGGTTTCTCTTCTTGCATCTTGGGTTGTTTTGGGGTTTCCACTTCAGGCTTGGACGAAGTGCCGGGTTCCATAACGAAACGTCTCCATCTATTACTTGCTTAGCGCTTCTACTTTCACTTTTTTAGGGTCTTTTGCCTGACTCAAACATTCTTTGAAAGCAGAGATATATTTTTCCAATTGCTCTGGTGTGTTCATTTCGGTCACAGCAACCAGTATGCCATCTTTTACGTTTGGATACATGTTTGCCACGTTAATACCGGCAAGAATTCCACGTTCTTTCATCAGTCCAAGGAAAGTTTCGACATCACAATCGATCTTAAGAAGGAATTCATTGAAGAATGGTTTGTCGAAATAGAGCTTGGCTCCGTCGATTTTGGTCAATTGCTCGGCCAGGTAATTGGCTCTCTGCAAGCTGATTTCGGCGACCTGACGCAATCCGGATCCACCCATAACCGAAAGATATACGAGCATCGCAAGCGCATTGAGCGCCTGGTTGGTACAAATATTTGACGTGGCTCGTGCTCTTCTGATGTGTTGTTCGCGGGTTTGAAGAGTCAGCGTGAAAGCGCGTTTGCCTTCTGAATCTTTGGTGATACCAGCAAGACGTCCTGGCAACTGGCGCACGTAATCGTTTCTGCAAGCCATATAACCCGCCGATGGTCCGCCGAAACTGAGGAAATTGCCGCAAGGCTGAGCATCGCCAACCACAATGTCGGCGCCGAATTCTGCAGGTGGTGTAAGCAAATTCAAACTGATTGGCTCAGTTACGACCACGAGTAAAACGCCGTCTTTCTTGAGTTTTTCCGAAAGTCCGCTCAAATCTTCAACACTGCCAAAGAAGTCTGGATATTGAATAATCAAGGCTGCGCACTCAGAGTCCACGCAATTTCCATCGAGAAATTTTTCGGCCTTGGTCAATTCAATTCCGCAGGCTTTTGCATAAGAATGGGTAACCATGCGATATTCGGGGTTGACTGATTCAGCTATGACCAGTTTTTTACGATTAGTCAATCGACATGCCATGAGCCCGGCTTCGGCACAAGCTGTAGGTCCATCATACATAGATGCATTTGCGACATCCATGCCGGTCAAAAGACAAATAGATGATTGAAATTCATAGATGGCTTGCAAACTGCCCTGACTTACTTCAGGTTGATAAGGTGTGTAAGCAGTCGCGAATTCAGAACGTCCTACCAATTGCATGACTGCAGCTGGGACATATCGATAATAAGACCCGCCACCCATGAAGCACATCTGCTTGGATGCTGGCTTATTCTTGGAAGCGAGAGCCGCAATCGCTTGCGACAGTTCGAGTTCAGACAATCCCGAATCGATTTTGAGCCCGTCTAGCCTCAAATCTTTGGGAATGTGTTTGACCAGGTCTTCGAAGGATTTGACGCCTATTGCCTCAAGCATGCTTTCGCGATCCGCTTGTGTGTGTGGCAAATACGGAATTTTGTGCGTATCATTGTGATCCATTGATTTTTACCTTAAAGAACACTAGTCAAAAGACTATAAATTGTATTAGTTTTAAAAACACATTTAAAGCCAGGTCGTCCTGCAATGAAAATTTTAGCCGGTTTAGGCAATCCCGGAGATCAATATTACGAAACCAGACACAATGCCGGTTTTCGCGTCATAGATTTGCTTGCCACCATGGATGGTACCGGGGACAATTTTCAAACCAAAAAGTTCGCTTTCAGTGCGGCTGTTTGTCAGTTCAAGAAAATAAAAATCCAAAAGCACGACGTACTTCTTTTAAAACCACTTAACTATATGAATCTTTCAGGTGTCGGTGTTAAAGCCGCACTTAACTGGTTCAAACTCAAACCAAGCGATCTGCTTGTAATCCATGATGAAGTTTCTCTTCCGCTTGGCAAAATTCGCCTGCAAGAAAAAGCTGGAGCGGGTGGTCAACACGGAGTGGAAAACATAATCGAACATCTGGGAAATAATAATTTTGCTCGTTTGCGCGTCGGCGTCGGTCCTGACCCGGGCGGAGACAAACGTGCCGATTATGTACTTGGAAAACCGCCTGAAAAAGACCAGGCTCAATATCAAAAGGTATTAGAAACTTCAGCTGAAGCAGCTAAGTATTGGCTTGGCAACGGCACCTTGAAATCAGCCAATATATACAACGGACTCGAAATAGTTTCTTAGCGAATATTTCAAAGTTCAAAATTGCAAATTTTTATCAGGACTGTAATTCTTCGATTAATAAATAAAGTGATATTTATTTTCGAGTTCAGTCCAATGGACGATGTAGAAAGGCTCATGGGATCGGATTTTTTTAGAGGGTACCCCCGGACAGGACAGATCCCCAACCCTTGCATAAGGAAAAATGATTGTTACTCAAGGGCAACCACCGTTGTCATTGGTCTAGAATTCAAGCAAATTTGGAAACTCTCTGGAGTACTTTAGCGCGTGAGCAATTTGCTTGATAAATTCGTAAGCCGAGAAGAAGGTAGTGCAAGCCGTAACTTTCTTCTGTCAGCGGTCTGGTGGTCCTTGTGGGGAATGGGAGCTGGCTTGTTTGCCGCCATGGAGTTCTCTAATCCAGATCTTGTTCACAACATTCCTCAATTTTCGATGCCACACTTGCGTATGTGGCACGTCAACGCAGTAGCCATCGGCTGGCTTTCAATGGGTTATGTGGCTTCCATCTTTTATATGGTGCCTAACCTCTGCAAAACCAAACTTTATTCAGAACGCCTCGGCAACATCACAATGTGGGCATGGAACCTGGTGATGGTTGGAGCGATGTGCACACTCTTGAACGGTAACACCGAGGGTCGCGAATATGCCGAGCTTGGTGCAATTCTCGATGTCTTTGTAGTAATCGCTCTTTGTAGCACCACTTACAACATCGTAATGACGGTAGCCCACCGTAAAGTACAAAAACTCTATGTGAGCCTGTGGTATTTCCTGGGCTCTCTTTTTTGGTTCCCGCTCGTATACATCATCGGTCAGCGTACTTTCGTTGCACTGCCTGGTTTGAACGATGCTATCGTCGGCTGGTTCTACGGACACAATATCTTAGGTATGTGGTTCACCACCGTCGGCGTCGGAATGATGTACTACTTGATTCCTCGTTATACACAGGCGCCACTTTACAGCCACGGTCTATCGATGTTGGGATTCTGGGGTATAGCGCTTTTCTACGCTCCGACAGGTACTCACCACATTACCCAGTCGCCTGTACCAGAATGGCTTAAAGCTATCGCGATTATCTCTTCTATTTTCTTGCTCGTTCCAGTTCTCACCGTCTTGACCAATTTCTTCATGACGATGAAAGGAAAATGGCAAATGGTAGTAACCGACCTTCCACTAAGGTTCGCTGCTACATCTTGTATCTTCTACCTTATTACTTGTACTCAAGGTCCTTTCCAGGCCACTCGCTGGGTCAACTGGTATCTCCACTTTACGCAGTGGGTAGTTGGACACGCTCACCTGGCGCTTCTTGGTACATTCTCTTTCATCCTCACCTCGGCAATCTACTACATGCTTCCCAGAATCACTGGAAAAGAGTGGAAGAGCCAGGGGCTCATCAGAGCTCACTACTGGCTGAAATTCCTTGGATTTGGATTGATGATGACTTCGCTCACCATTGCCGGTTTGATTCAATCAGCCGGATGGGCAATGGGTATGCCAGTAGACCAGTGGGTTATTACCCTCGTTCCTTACTGGTTCTTGCGCTCCATCAGTGGTGTCATGATCGTCACGGGACAATGTCTCTTCGCCTACAACATCTATCAATCTCTGTACAGCGTGGCTCCTGAACCTGCCGCGCCACCCAAAGGACAGATGAAGGAGGTAACCGCGTAATGAACGGCTATGGTTACCGCCTTGGCGCAATTGGTATCGTCACCACATTTTTCATCATCATTTTCTCCACAGTACTCATGCCGATGGTTATCTTCAAACCGAAGACCACCACCAGTGCAAACGACTACACCGTAGAGAACAAAGTTAGCGACCCTATTCGTGGAAGACGCGTATATATAAGAGAAGGCTGTTTTTATTGCCACACTCAATTTACTCGTCTGCAAGACCGTGAATATGGTCCGCTCGTTAAAGCTGGCGACTTCAACTTCGAAACTCCGCACCAATTGGGTACAGAGCGTACTGGTCCCGACCTGACCAACGAAGGCAACAAATATTCAGCCGAGTGGCAAAAAGCTCACTTGATTCAACCTCGCGCCTTGAAACCAGGTTCAATCATGCCAAGCTTCAGCTATTTGAACGAAAGAGACATGAACGACCTGGTCGGCTATATCCAGACCCTGGGTAACAAGCGCGAAGTCAAAGCATACGTGCAACCACCTGATGAGTACTTGCCTACCACCTGGACTGGTCAAGAGTTGCTCAAGAACAAACACGTTGACACCGCATCTGATGCTGCAGCAAACGCTGGTCGTGGTATCTACACCCAGGATTGCGCCGGATGTCACGGTCTGGAAGGAAAAGGAAACGGACCCAACTCCATTTCGCTCACCAAAAAACCTTCCAACTTCACAAGACCTTTCTTCAAGCAATACTCTGACGAAATGTGGTTCTACCGTATTTCAGAAGGTGTAGTCGGTACTAGGATGCCGCGTTGGAATCTGACCCTCTCTGAAGAAGAGCGTTGGTATCTGGTTGCTTACTTGAAGACTCTTCAAAAAGACGTGGAAGAAACAGTCAACGATCTGAGCCAGATCAACAAACCAGAAAAACTCAGATTGCCCAAACTGTCTAATCAACAGTATGAACCCCACCACGGCGGCCACTAAGGAGATTCAAAATGTGTCCTAATTGCGTCTTGAATCAAGCAAATCCCGAATCGGGCATTTGGATAGCCTTTGGAATATGCGGAATATTCTTTGTAATGGCTGTCGTCGCAATTTTGTGGGCTTTCAAAAATGGCGATTTCGAAGATGTCGAAGGGTCAAAGTTTGAGATGCTCGACGACGATGAAGATGGCGAAGCAAGTCGCAGAGCCAAAGAACAAATCAAGCGTTTGAGAGAACAGAAGGGAGAGGCCTAAGACATGGCAGAAGCAAAGAAAAATCCCGAAGTACAAGAAGATGACGAGCACTATGAAGAAGTCTCAGAATATCGAATTGGCGAAGGTCCACCCCCACCGTTCCTGGTGATCTGCTTCATTTTGATCTTCGTATATGCAGCAGTTTCCTGGATCCCGTTCTTCAAATACTAAGTAATACCTTCTAAAGCAATTAAGGCATCACCAACAAAGCGAGTTATGACCCGAGTGGAAAGAAAATCCAAATTACGCAGCAAGCAAGCATTACTCATGCTCATCCCGATTCTGGTCGGCTTGAGTGCTTGTACCGGTGAAGTCAAAGTTGGCGAACGATCAGACTCTCTGGCTAATCCCGAAGTCACCAAAGCTGATGGCAGAATCATCTGGCCAGACTCTAACCCGTCGGCACCAGATGGCAGTGTTTACTACAAACAAATGAATTGCGCCGAATGTCATGGTGCAGATGGTCATGGTGTCGCTGGAAAATGCGATATGGATTTGACTAATGTAGACTTGATGCGCACGAGAAAACCTGTTCACCAGTACGCCACAATCGCTTTTGGTGAAGGCAAAATGTTCAAAACACCGGTATTGTCTAGTGTTGGCGGAAGCCCAGAGCATCTTTCGCACGCAGACGTTCTGGATAGAAGCTTTACTCACCCTGCTTTCTCAGACAAACTGCAAAAACGTCAGCTCTGGGATCTCGTCTTCTACTGCCGTTCTATGGCAGCTCCACTTTTGACCAAGAAAGAAGCAGACGATATGAAAGCACTCTTTGGTGCTAACTGCGCCGTTTGCCACGGTACAAGAGGCGCTGGCGACGGTCCTTTGAACAAAGGTCTCGTGCTACAACCAGCTCCAGCAAACTTTAACCAGTTCAACCGTTTCTATGACAGAACAGACGAACAAATCTGGGATCACATCGCAAACGGGATAAGATGGGAAGGGATGCCTAATTTCTTAGGCAAGGAAGACAAGAAAAACAAAGTCAAGTTCGACCCGCCCTATATCTGGAAGCTTACACAATACATTCGTAACTTCCATGTGCTAAACGAATTCGAGTTGGAAAAAGGAACCGATCCTAGTGCTGCCCCAGCGCCAACCGGTACTGGAGCTGCGCCGAGCACCCCAACACCTCAAGCTAACACCCCCGCACCGGCTCCGAAAAACGCGGATTCGCCGGCACCCAAAACAAACTGAACCCAGGTAGATAACCATGACAGACCAAAATAATAACGATGGAATAAAAAGACGGGTAATTCTAAAAACCGTCGCAGCCATTCCGCTTGCAGCAACCTTCGGATTGCTCCTGTCGCCATTCCTGCGTTTCTTGCGCCCCACATTGGGACCGCTAGATGTACTGGGCAAATCTGACCAGCCTCTGGCAGAAGAGCCTATTCCAAAATTCACCGAAGATATGTTCCCTGAACCCTGGACCTGTCTGCCATTCATGTTCAGCCAAAAATATCTCGAATACAACCCGGAACTGAAAGAAGTAAGAACTATTCCGGGATTCATCGTTAAATTGCCTTCCGGCGACATTGTGGCTTACAGCCGCATTTGTCCGCACCTTGGTTGCATCTTCAACTTCGTCAAAGACCCAGAAGAGTGCGCCAAAGGTTACAACTTCAAACCGGATGGACCAGTTTTTGCATGCCCTTGTCACTTGAGCGTATACGACATTGCTCAGGCTGGAAAAGTAGTTTCCGGTCCAGCACCTCGTCCGCCAAGAAAATTCGAGCTTGAAAAATCAGGCAATACAATCACAGTCAAATCTCTGGAGGCCGGTTCCATTGCATAGTCCAGCAGCAAAAAAAGATGGATTCTGGGGCAGTGTAGCCAAAGTCACTGACTGGCTCAACACGCGCATCAAAAATATCGATATTTTTGACGAGCACTATCAGAACGAAGCCAAAACAAATCCTTTCTATGCTATCGGTCCGATTTTCTACCTTGTCTGGTTCATCACCATGGCTACAGGTCTCATTTTGATCATGTGGTACGTACCGAGTAAAGCAGTCGCATTTGACTCAATTCTCGATATTCAAACCAAAGTTCCATTTGGAAACTTGATGCGAGGAGTGCATAAATACGGAGCGGACGCGATGATTATCGCTGCAACCATTCGCGTATTTCGTATGTTCATTATGGCCGACTACAAACCCGGCAAAGAATTGAACATTGCAATCGGGCTTGTGATGCTGCTTTTATCGATGTATTCCGGACTGTCGGGATACTTGCTGATTTGGAACCAGCGCGCATTTTGGGCTACAAAAGTGTTCGCCACATTCCCCACATATATGGACCAGTTCCCCGTTATGGGCGACTACTACGAGCCTCTGGTCAAATCGCTCCACCTTGGTTGGAACACAGCTGAAGTGTTGCTTGGAGCAGGCGGCGCCATCACGCAAGAAACAATCACGCGATTCTTCTCGCTCCACCTGGCGTTCTCGCTCATTCCACTCATACTTGTCGAAATTTATTTCTACAACAATAACTACAAACGCATTCCGCTCAACTGGGTCAAACGTATCGTAGTGACCATGATGCTCGTGATCACATCCATTGTGTTGCCAGCCGCTCAAGGTCGCCGCTCCGACCCCGACGTCACACCGCTTCCGATTTTGTCTGACTGGTACTTCCTTGGCTTGTATCAGATGTACAAATATCTAGAGCCCGTCGTTGCTACAGAAATCACCATGGTCATTCCAGTATCGGTAATTCTGTTGCCGTTCCTCGATACCTATATCTCTGGTCCGAGCGAAAAATCATTGATGAAGCGTCCGTTCATCTTCATGATGACCATCATGGGTGGTGTCACCTGGATTGTTTTCTCTCTGCTCATTATCGCCAACATCGCTAACATTCACAGCGATCCGCCCTTCTGGCGCGCCTTTATGTACTTACTCATCGATGTGGGTATCATCTGGCAGTTAGTGCTACTCTGGCAACAAAGCGATATGAAAGAAAAAGCAAAGGGCGTCGTGCCTTGCGTAATTATGGCTTTGATTGGTGCCACCCAGGCATTCTGGGGTTGGGTCTTCTACTATATGGCAAGAACAGAAATGTTTATGTCACCCTTGAGCCAGGCAGCGACTTACTTGCTCTGCCGTCCCTTCATGGGAGCTGATGCTCAAAAGACAGAAGAACTCATTCAAGCACTGGTTCCCAAAGGCGCTCAAATGCCTTACAACACCGACTTCATTGTCGCTGTTCAGACCCGCTGGTTAGCCAAAGTTCCAAATGGCGAAGCTTTACTGAATCAACTCAAAGAGATTCAGACTCACAAATCTCCGCTCGATTTCATTTATCAGTTGGTTCCAACTTTCAACACCGAAGAGCCTATGTACAAGGGCATGATGGATTTCATGATCTCGAACAAATGGGCATGGGACTATGTGACATTCAGCAACCGTATGACCAAGGGAACCGAAGCCAATTATCCGCTTCAAGTGCCCGAAGTAGACTGGTGGTGGATGATCGCTGGTGTTATAACCATGGTGGCAGCAATCTATATGCTGATCGAGTGCCTGAATGCTAAAAAACTGGTTCCAGCACCTGCTGCAAAACCAGCCCAATCGGCTGTGACGACTGCGCCAGCAGCCAAGCCCGCAGCACCAGCTGCACCGGCAAAAGCAGCTGAAGAAAAAGCAGAAGCAAAAACCGAACCACCAAAGGAAGAACCTAAATCCGACTCAGGTGAAGAGAAGAAAGACTAGAAGTTTTAGTGAACGAGAATCAAAAGGAACAAAAGGAAAGCGCGAAGGTCGAGAAAGTGGAAACAGCCTACAAAAAAGTAAAATTTTCGTACAAGCTGGCTAACTTCGTCGCCGCCGTTATCGCTTTGTCATGGTTCTTCGAAGGCTATCGCAAAATTTCAGAATCACCAACCGTTCCGCACATCATGATTCTGGTAATGGGAACTTTGTTCACTCTATTCTTTCTAGGTGTTCATTCATTCTGGATATACGCGGAAGAAAAATCGAAAGGCACTCTGGTAAAGAGAATCGCTTTGTTCGAAAAGATTCTGGCAAAATCAAATAAGCAAGAAAATTCGCAAAATAACGAGGAATTGCATGGCGGTGGGAAGTATGAGTAGTATTCGAGCAGTATTAGTCGTGATTTTCGCACTCGGGTGCGTTTATTTCACCATGGCAATGCCCTGGGCCGAGCACAGCATGACTGCCACCAAGGACACGGTGCCGCATACAATCAAATTGCTTTATTTGACTGACCCGACAATCAAACTGTTTGATTTATACGCAGCCCAAAAAGAAGAGCACGAGCAAAAGCTCAAAAGCAAGAATGCCGAAGGCAATCTTGGAGAATATGTTTACGCCCTTGCTATGGCTGCAGCCATGACACTTGCCGCTTTCGCCATCATGGCAATTGGCAGCGAAGACGAAGTTGAAAAAACCGTACTTCCATCTAAGAATTAAGGGGACCGAAAAGAATGCAAGAAAAGATGGAAAAATCGAACATGTTTCACACCTTGTTTCTCGTGCCAGAGAAACTGATAAACAAGATTGTCACAAGCAAGTACAATCCACTTTATTATCACGGTGCACTTCCACAGTTCATCATGTATGTCCTCTTTTTGAGTGGACTGCTTTTGTTTGCATATTACGTGCCAACAGTAGATAACGCTTACTTTTCGAAAAACCTTATAAACGCTTTCACCTCGGTTGACTACATTACAAACACCATTCCATTTGGTGCTGTAGTGCGCGCCATTCACCGTTATGCAGGTGATGCGATGGTTATCGCCATCTTGCTCCACATGGTGCGTGTATGGTTCACCGACAGATTCCGTCAGTACCGCTGGGTACAGTGGTTGTCTGGTGTCGTTCTTTTGCTCATGGTCATGTTCATCGGTCAAACCGGTTATTACCTCATTTGGGATGAGCGCTCGCTCCTTCTTACCCGAATGACAGTGTCGGCGCTGGAAACTTTGCCAGTTATCGGTGAGCCGCTCAAACACTGGTTCTTGAACGGACGTAACATCACAAACCTCACCCTCTCGAACTATTTGTTCATCCACATCGGACTTTCGTTCTCACTCTTGTTTGCATTGTGGATTCACTATGTTCGTATGACCCGCCCAGTAATCACTCCGCCTCCAGCACTCAACTATTTGCTTGTGGCTTTGATTCTGGTTGCAGTCTATCTCTTCCCAATCACCGAAACCAAAATGGCGGACTTGAATCTTCAGCCCACCAATATGGAAATCGACTGGTTCTTCCTCTGGCCTTATTACATTCTTTCGGCCACAGGCTCTGCTGGATTCTGGTTCTGGATCACAGTACTTCTTGCAGTACTGTGTTTGATACCACTTCCTATGTTCTACGGTTCAAAACCAGTAGAAGCCGCAGAAGTAGTGACAAACAAATGTACTGGTTGCAGATTGTGCTCGCTCGACTGCCCATATCAAGCAATCGAAATGGTTCCAGCACCAGCCGGATCGCGTTTCAAACTGCTCGCTACAGTTAAGTCGTATCGATGCTCATCATGCGGAGTTTGCGTAGGAGCCTGCGCATTCGACGCTATCGACTTGCCCGAAATGCCTGATGCCCAGGTCAATCTGAAAATCAAAGAGTTGCTTGAAGCTAAATAAATAAAGTAGGAATTCAAAAATGGCCGAAGAGAGAACAGTAATAACCCTAATCTGCGAACGCGCAGCAGACATCAATTCGCTTATCAACGATAAAAGCGAAGTGACCGATGCTCCGGGCGTCAAAGTATTGAAATTCCCTTGCAGTGGGATGATTCAACCTCTTATGGTCGAGCAAGCTATGAAATCCGGAGCTGCCGGTGTTATCGTTTGTGGCTGCCAAATTGGTGACTGCTACTATCGCGAAGGCAACAAAATGATTCGTGAGCGTCTGCTTGGCGAACGCCCACCAGGTTTGAAAAAAACCGTAGATAGAAAACGCGTACTTGCACTCTGGCTTTCCAAGCCGCAAAAAGACCGTTTCTTGTCCGAAGCCAAAGAGTTTCTCTCTGTAGTTCGTCGTCTGGACATCGAAGAAAGCAAAAAAGGATAGAAAGTCATGGCAGCGCCTACTAAAGACAAAGAACCAAAACTTACCGAAGTCCAAATCATCAACCGTTGGATCTGGTTTTTCCTCTTCTATTTTTCCTGCATTATCCTGATTGCTAGTTTCGGTCTTGTAGCCGAATTTTAGTCCTGGTCTAGTTGCACGTGAAAATAATCGATTTAACTCGTCCTCTTGAAGTTGTTGAGGACAAATCGTTCCCTGCAATAGTACAACCATTACTTCGCATTCTCGCTCCAGACATTAAGTTCGTCGACAATCAAGCAGGCGCCGAAATCATGATGGGTATTTTCGGCTGCAAAAAAGATGACCTTCCAGATGGAGAAGGCTGGGCAGAAGAAGTGATAACCATGTCAAGCCATCTTGGTACTCACCTCGATGCGCCTATTCATTACGGAAGCAAAACAGGCGATAAGAAAGCTAAAACGATAGACCAGATAGACCTCGATAAACTAATCGCAGATGCATGTGTTTTGAACTTTTCAAAGAAGCGCGCCACATCACAACCAATAACCGTCGACGATGTAAAAGAAGCCCTGGATAAAATTGCCTACCAAATCAAGCCTGGCGACGCCGTTTTGATTCGCACCGACCACGACAAATATCCGCTGGCTAACACCATGAAATACAACTATCCTGGCATGACCAGAGATTCAGCCGCATGGCTTGCCGACCAGGGAGCGTTGATTGGTGGCACAGACGCCGTAGGTTGGGATCGCCCATTTCCTGCAATGATCCTCGATTATAAACGGACTGGCGATAAAAACTACATTTGGGATGCACACTTCGCTCACCGCGATAAAGAATTTTATGTCGTGCAACAGCTGGCTAATTTACAATTATTGCCATCATCTGGATTCAAAATAGGAATCTTTCCTTTGAAATTAGTAGGGACAAGTGCCGCACCAGCACGCGTTGTTGCCTTCCTGGAACAATGAGAAAAAAGCTGAACGAGCTTTTTGCACGCCAACCGCTTTTTATCAAAATCGTCATCATAATCGTTTTTGTTTTATTTGTGTGCATCTTATTCTTCTTTTCGTGCACGACTGCGTTCGTCGGCAAATATTATTTATCGAACTCAATGCACAAGCGCCTCTTCACCGGCAAGATCGAGAAACCATCGCATTTGAATAAAACTCTCAATTACGATTTTCCATTCGATAAAGAAGAATTTTTTGTTCGCCAACCAGAAAAATTCGATCCCAAAAAAACATATGGATTGATAGTCTACGTCAATGCCCTGCCGTATCTTGGATTGCTTCCAGAGGGATGGGGACCGGTTTTAGATAAAAACGATTTCTTATTCATTTCACCATTCAAAGCAGGAAACGATCGCAAATTTGTCGAGCGCAGAGTGCTTGCTATTATTGCAGCGCAACTAATGAAACGCGACTATCAAATAGATCCAAAAAGAATTTATATCGCAGGACAATCCGGAGGGGCAAGAGTAGCCTCGGATGTGGCATTCATTCAATCTGATTTATTCAAAGGGACAATTCAAAGTTGCGGTTCCAATTACTTTAGGCCAATCAAATTTGAACCTGGTCGAGGCTTAGACCAAATGGGTAATCCTTACATTCACGATTTTGGTGGAACCAAAGAAGAAATCGAACAGGCGTTGAAAACAGTAAAATTCAATATCATCACAGGTCCCGAAGACTTCAGACATTCAGACCTGACTTCAATTTACGAACAGGGCTTTAAACAGGACTCGAAACTTGCCCGATTTTACGATATCAAAGAAATGACGCACGAAAACGTTTCAGCCAAACATTTACAAGAAGTTCTGGATTTTCTAGATGGAAAAACGAATTGACTTCAAAAGTCTTGAAATAAAACTGGTAAGTCTTCTTGTATTTTCAAGCGGCATCATAGGTATGATAAACCCTTTGTTTGCGCGCATTTCGCTTCATCCAAAACTATTCAGCATACTCGTGCCCTATTCTGTATATCACTGGAGCCGATCGATAACGGCTCTTGCGGGTTTCTGCTTAATTTATCTATCGTTTAATTTATGGAAGCGCAAACGTGATGCCTGGCTTGGCTCCTTCGCTCTAGTAATTACTTCGCTCTGTTTTATACTCTCGCGATTTGGTCTTGAGCGCATTCAGTTAATACACGATGAATTTTCAAGTGAAAGTGTATTCCTTTTGACACTCATACCGCACTTCGTAAGCTTGATTGCTTTAATTTCGACTAGAGGCTTGTTTACAGTTCAAAGTGAGCGCCGTAAGCTCGTCGTCGCATTTAAGCGGGCGTTTTATCTGATTCTATTTGCCTTCATATATGGTGCTTTAGGTTTTTGGTTGCTAGAAACAAAAGACCTTGGAATGAATTTTTCTTTGCCCGATGCAATAATTCGAACATACGAAGAACTTACATTCCAGAGCAGCTCTCAAGCAGCAACACCCCACGGAAAATGGCTTCTTGAGTCGCTCGATGCCATTGGCATCGCAGCTTTTGGTTTGATTATTCTAAATCTTTTCAAACCATTGGAATACGAACTTTCAACTCTGCCGCGCGAACGTGCTCAAGCAAAAGACGCACTTGAAAAATACGGCGCAAGTTCGCTCGATAATTTTAAACTCTGGCACGACAAGTCATATTTTTTCTTAGATTCAGACTCGTTCATCGCCTACAGAACAGAGCGCAATGTCGCAATAGCACTTGGTGATCCTACTGGACCTGAAGACAAGCTTGAATCGCTCACCAAAGCATTTATAAAATTCGCACACGATTCAGGCTGGAATGTCGCTTTCATGCAAACGTGTCCGAAATATTTGCCCATTTATGAAAAACTTGGTCTCAATATTTTGAAAATAGGCGAAGATGCAGTGGTTAATCTCGACATATTTGCAGCAGACACTGTACGCAAGAAAACCTTCAAAGGTCCGCTCAAGAAGCTGGAAAAAGAAGGTTACGTGCTGGAAAAACTTTCGCCGCCTCACTCTGAATCGGTTTTAAATGAAGTGCAAGAAATCTCAGACCAGTGGCTCAGCTTGCCTGGCAGAAAAGAGCGAACTTTTACTCTTGGAACTTTTGACAAGAGCAGTCTTCAGTCTGAAAATCTGTTCGTTATGAAAAACAAAGAAGGAAAAATTCTTGCTTTCGTCAATCAAATTAGAGACTACACACCAAATGAGGCAACTATAGATATGATGCGACATCGCACTGAAGTGCCGTCTGGTTCTATGGATTTTCTATTTGGACGTCTTCTTACAATGTTGCACGAAGAAGGTTTTAAATTTTTCTCGCTCAGCCTTGCTGCATTATCTGGTGTTGGAGACGAGCCTGGTGCAAGCCTTGAAGAGAAAGCTGTGCATCTCGTTTACGAGCACCTGAATAGATTTTTCTCTTACAAAGGCTTGCGTGCTTACAAAGACAAATTCGATCCGGAATGGCAAGATCGTTTTCTGGTGCACGAAGGCGGACCAGCTGGACTGATTAAAACTACACTGGCACTCGTTGCCGTAATGGAGCCAGATCTTAATTAAGCAAGGTCCGATCGCAAAAACAAACTTTTGAGATTCTTTCACTAACCTTTTATCAAATTGCTTAAATCATCAGCCCAGGAAGCGACTTCTTTTGGGTTCAAAGCGAACGAGTGAATCAAATCGCCTTCACCATCCTGGATAAACAGCCTCAAATTGTCGTCTTCCAATGCACAATAAAACGAGCAATGCATCTCAGCCAGATTAAGTATCCATTTGACTTTACGTCCATTTATCATTTGGTCTGACAGATTCGAGTCAGGCTGAGTGAGTGCATTACGAAGCCTTTCTGCGATTATGCGCAAAACTTCTGCACCCAAGAATTCTGACCTTCCATCTCTTTCCAAAGTAACACCAGTCCAATCGTTTTCTTTTCCAACAGAGAGGATAAGGCGTACTTCATGAGACTCGAGGATTATGTCCACTAACTAAATTTGCTTCTTCCACTTATAGTTACGAATTTTTCGATGATGACCGTTTAAACGCATCTGACGCTCTCGTGATTCTTTCTGGAAACGCATCTTGTGATCTCTTTCAAAACTCTGATGCTCTCTTTGAATTCCTTTTTGTCGAGCTCTTTCCTCTTTTCGAGCCTGATTGCGCATCCTGCGCCAGGCACCGCGGCCATTGCCTATTACACGCACAGCCTCGCTGCTTGCGTGCGAATCGGCTTCGGCAGGCTGGGGCAAATTAAAAACAAGTGCACTAAGGACGCCTAACAGCGCAAAGACGCGCTTGTGTGAATTGTTCATGCTCTTTCTCCTCTGGCAGGTTTCAGATGGAGCCCATTGTGGCTTCGACGTCTCGCTTGATATTATGTTCCCCGGCGTCAAAATTAATTCATACGGGACAAAAAAATGACAATAACATTTAAATCTAGCCTTGCCGCATTAGCCCTTTGTGCCCTGGCTAATTTGCCCCAGGCGGCGTTTGCCGACCAGAGCGCCAGTAAAACCTCCCTGGACGCCCTGGTAGCCGGAAATAATCGTTATATGACCGGTCAGTCAAGTATCCCGCGCATCGACCCTCAACGTAGAGAACAAACTGCAACAGAAGGTCAATTTCCCATAGCTACCATTTTGGGATGCTCTGATGCCCGCGTCCCCCCAGAAATCATTTTTGATCAAAAATTCGGCAAGCTCTTTGTTATTAGAGTTGCAGGTAATGTCACTGGCACTTCCGAAATTGCATCGGCAGAATATGGCGTTCATTACCTCAAGACACCACTAGTGGTGGTACTTGGGCATTCTGCTTGCGGCGCCGTAAAAGCGACAGCAGAAAATGCTGAACTAAAAGGGAAATTGCCAAAACTAATTAGTCTTATACAGCCAGCCGTAGACGAGGCAAGAAAAAATCCCAAAGAATCGGACAAGACAAACTTTGTCGAAGAGTGCGTCGAGCAAAACGTTCGTTATCAAATGAAAAAACTGCTCGAAGGTAGCGATTTGATTTCTGACGCCAAGAAAAATGACTCAGTGAAAGTGGTGGGAGCCATACGCGACATCAGAACTGGCAAGGTGCGCTGGTTAGATTGATAATGTCAACAGTTAAGACTGCAGCAAAGACATTTGGAATTTTGATTCTGCCTTTGGCCGCAACGATTGGAATCTTTATTGTCATATCCATTATTTTCGTAGTAAGTCTTCCATTCACAAGCAAGGAAGTACCTGCTACGGAGATAAATAATTTAGTTCAATCTAACAGAGTTCCATATTATCCACCCGATAAAAAAACAGCTTCGCCAAAAGCTGTCCTGTTACTCACTGATGATTTTTATTGGGATATATCCGATACAAATTGCCCTTTCAACAGGAACAATGGTGAAGACGCTGCAACAGCTTTTTTGGAATGGAGAGAATCAAACCAAGATAAAGATTCGTCAAAATTTGTAGAATTGCTTCTGTCTGGATGGAACGCAAACCTTATGGATTGGACAGCCTATCGATATGAGGATCTATCTGGTCCACTCAACCTGACTAAGGCACCATCCATTTTCAGAGCAGATGAAGTCATAATAGCAACAGCATTTGCACAACTAATTCGAGAAGGCACAGTCGATAAACAGTTGGCAAACATGGCTCTAGCCTCAATCAACAACGAGTCATGTAGCAGCATGATGAGTTATCGAAAATGGGCAAACTCCGACACTCGATTAAAGTGCCTGGACAATATGAAATCCATACTTAGCAAATTTGGCTAAAATCGTCTCAACTGGCACTTACTATGCAGTAATTGACAATATTCAAAATTTTGTATATATTAAAAATCGAAAAATTTTTTTTTGAATTGGAAAAAGCGATAACGTATTCATGCCCAAATCAAAAATGATGCGAACGAAAAAAGTCAACGGAGCAATACACCTAGAGGGCTCTGACAACGTATTCCGCGATCTCGGCTTTCCAGAAGAAGAAGCAGTAAACATGCTTGCAAGATCTGAAATGATTATTCAAATCAAAAACATTCTGGATGATCGCAAGTTGACACAAATCGAAGCCGCTAAACTACTTGGCGTAAGGCAACCACGCGTATCAGCCCTATACACTGGCAAACTCAACGATTTTACAATCGACATGTTGATGAAATGGTTGACGATATTAGGTAAAAAAGTCACCATTCAAATCGAAGACCAAGTTGTCGCTTGAGTGGTGTCTCAAATAATCAATTCGAAACTAAGAAAAATTACTTAGCCTGGCAGAATTCGAGCAATATTTTGTGCATGCGGCGCACGCCATTTTCCAACGATTTAATCGGTAAGCGCTCGTCTTTGCCGTGCATGGTGGCAAGATGGAGTTTGTCTACTTCGATAGGCTGGAAACCATATGCAGTCATGCCCAGTTCGCGCATCCAGTGCGAGTCTGTAAACCATGGCACAATCACTGGTACAACTGGAATATTTGGACTCTCCTCTTTAGCAACGGTTTTGATTGCTTCATATAATTCTGTTTGTAATTTACTTGGTTCGTTAGATTGCCAGTCGATTACTTTGACTTCGACTTGCGGGTCATCAACAAGTTTAGTTATATGCGCAACGAATTCGTCTTTTTTTACGTCGGGAAGCAAGCGGCAATCGAGCTGAGCCATTGCTTTTGCGGGAATGACGTTTGTCTTATAGCCAGCTTCCATGCGGGTCAGAGAAATTGTGTTTCTGAGCATCGAAGATTTGAGCATGTCGGACAAAAGAAGTGGTTCTTTCTGTTTGTCGTTAATCGAGTTTTTGATGTCTTCGTAAGCTTTCTTCAGCTCGCCATTTTCGGAGGCACTTATCTTGGTGAAGTATTCTTCGACTTCTGGCAACAATCTGAAATTAGGACCGGAATTGACAATTTTGTTCAATGCGCGAACCAGGCGATTAGTCGATGAATTGATCATCGGCATAGACGCGTGACCGGCATCGCCTTTTGTTGAAAGTTCGAACCAGCAAATATTCTTTTCAGCAAAGTCCACGCCCCAGTATTTGGCATTACCTTTGTCATCAGCTTCGATTGAAAAGCCTTCATTCAAAACGAATTCGCAGTCTTTAACGATTTCTGGACACTTAGCTTTAATTTCACCAGCACCACATTCGCCACCAGCTTCTTCGTCTGGTGTAGCAAGAAAAACGATATCGCGATCCAATTTGACACCGCTTCGCTTGAGCATCAAAAACGCTTCAAGTTCGATAACGCCCATGCCCTTCATGTCTATAGCGCCGCGTCCCCAGATTTCGCCATCGTGTATTTCGCCGCCAAAAGGTGCATGCTTCCAGTCAGCAGCAACTGCAGGAACCACGTCGATATGGTTCATCAAAATAATTCCTTTCTTTTTGCCTGTGCCCTTCAAGCGCGACACGACAAGCGAGCGATTCTTTCCAAGCTCTATGACCTGGGCTTCAAGACCTTCTTTGCGAATAATTTCAGCAAGGAAATCGGCGCCGAGTTTTTCGTTGCCTGGAGGATTGGTGGTATCAATTTTGAGATAGTCACAAAGAATTTTTGTTGCTTCTTTGCCTGCAGCATCGTAGTCTGCACTTGCACCATCTTTAGTACTGGCAGCTTGAAGGGGCAGTGAAAAGGTCAGTGCGGTGAGAACAGCGAACGTCACTCTTGCCAACTTCATTTAAAATCCCTCTAAGAAGATATCCAATACTCCTACCAAAGTTACAAGAAAATCGGGATTAGAAACGGCGTTTATGATAAATTTCACGTTATGCAATGGCCTTACTAGGGTGCAAAAGCACCGGGAGCAAAACAAATGGCAAACAGCAAAATTTCCACAGCAATTCTTCTTTCCATGGCAGTCTCTGTAATCATGCCCCTTTCCAGCCTGGCTGGCGACGGTATTATCAAAGACATGGAAAAAGGTGTTGAAAAAGTGGGCGAAGGCGCCAAAAAAGGCACTGAAGGTATCGTCCACGGAACAGGCAAAGTAGTAAAAGGCACCGGCAACGCCATCAAAAAAGTGGGCGAAGGAACAGTCAAGGGTGCTGAAAAAATCGGCGAAGGCACTGTAAAAGGCGTCAAGAAAGTTGGTCAAGGTACAGAAGCCATGGTCAAAGGCGTCGGCAGAGGCGGCAAAGATATAGTCAAAGGCGTTGGTAAAGCTGGCAAAGATGTAGCTGGTGGAACAGAAGAAATGGCTAAAGACGATGTCAAAGGCGCTGGCGACGTAGTCAAGGGAACCGAAAACGCCGTCAAAGGCAAATAAACTACTCGACCAGCTTCTCTGCATTTACTGGTAACTAAATGAAAAATATTCTTTCGTCCGTGATGGCGGCAGCCATCTTGTTTTACGCATCCGGTGCAACTGTTTTTGCTCAAGATAAAGAGACAACGCAATTGCCCGCGGGAGTCAAGTTTGTCGCCTCCGACGAAAAATATGGAATCAGCGAATACAAGCTAACATCGAATGATTTGCAAATTCTACTCCTGGAGCGTCATTCGCTCCCGGTGCTTTTATGCAATATGGTTTATCACGTAGGCTCACGCAATGAAGCAGTTGGTTATACCGGATCTACTCACTTTCTAGAGCACATGCTCTTCAAAGGCACACTCCAGCATGACCCACTCAATAAAACCGGAATCGACGATATTCTGAAAACCGTGGGTGGTGTAAACAATGCCACCACCTCCCGCGATAGAACTAATTATTACGAACTGGTTCCGTCGAATCAGCTAGACCTCGCTCTTGATATAGAATCGGACCGCATGCGCAATGCGCTTATCCGCGAACCCGACAGACGTTCTGAAATGACTGTCGTGAGAAACGAACTTGAAATCGGAGATGATAGTCCCGATGAATTACTAGATAACAATCTATACGCTACCGCTTTTAAAGAGCACCCATATCACCACCCAGTAATCGGCTGGCGTTCAGATGTTGAAAACGTCCCTACAGAGCGGCTTCGTAAGTTTTATCAAGACTTCTACTGGCCAAACAATGCAACGTTGATTTTGGTCGGTGATTTCAACAAAGACGAAGCACTAAAAAAAATCGACAAGTTTTTCTCTGCAATTCCCAAGTCCGAAAAACCTATCAATGACATTTACACCTTCGAGCCAAAACAAGAAGGTGAGCGACGCTTCACAATCAAACGCGGAGCCGAAGTACCGCGATTGGTGATTGGATTCAGATCACCACAGGCAGTGCATAATGATCAGTATGCCATCGGAATCATCGAGTCTGTATTGGGCAATGCTTCCAAGCGCTCAAGCAGACTATATAGAGCCTTGATTGACACCGGGCTTGCAAGCTACGTGGGTGCGTACACCAGCGCATACAAAGACCCTGGGCTCTTTGTTGTCAGCGCCCAGGCAAATGTGGGCGGCGACTTGAAAGCGATAGAGTCTGTGATCAACAAAGAGCTGGACAAACTCAAAAAAGAACCAATATCAAAGGAAGAATTGGACCGGGCTAAAAAATCTATAGTCAACGGAATTCTCACTGGAATGGACGACCCGATGAGTCTCTGCTTTCAGTTTACCGAAGCAGTAGGATTTGGAAGCTGGCAGTTCTGGGTCGATTACCCCAAGAATGTCGAGAAGGTTACAGTCGAAGATGTTCAAAGAGCAGCGCAAAAATATTTTGTGCAAGACTCGAGCACTGTAGGTTACTACTTTCCTCAACCTGAGACTAAAGAAACTGTTGAAAAGGCTCCAGAGCCAGTTGCATCGGTTGAAACACCAAGTCAACCAGAGACGAAAGCTGGCACCATATCTGGTGTAGACAATGCCAATGTTCCTAAACCTGCTTTAGAACCTACCAGGCTCAGCCTAGGTAAACGAACAATAAAATTCCAGCTGGAGAATGGCTTGACCGTCCTGGTTCTTCCTCTTGAAGGTGCCAAGACTGTCGCCGTCTCTGGCAAGATAGCCGCTGGCAATCAATTTGCCAGCGAAGAGAAACGTCAAGTTCCAGCCTTTCTAGCTGATATTCTGACCGCTGGAACAAAAAACCGCAGCAAAGATCAGATCGCCACGAGTTTGGAAGAAATCGGCGTAAACCTAGATTTTTCGGCATCTACTTTCTTTGACGAATTCGATGTTCAAGTAGTTGCATCAAATCTCGATAAATTCATCGATATTCTGGCTGACGTCATGGAAAATCCGACGGTGCCAAAGTCTGAGCTTGAAATTTTGAAAAAGATGCAAGAAAGCAATCTGCAAGACAAAATGTCTGACACCGCAGATAATGCCTGGAATTCTTTCGTCAGAAAATTGTATAAACCCGAAAGTGGCTTATACCAACGTACTTTCGAAGAACAGCTTGGTGACTTAAAAAAGATCAGCGTAGCTGACCTCAAAGCCTTTCACAAAGATTATTACAATCCTGCCAATTCTTGCTTGGCTTTTGTCGGAGCTATAGATGAAGCTAGGGCGCGAGAATTGTGTCAAAAATATTTTGGCTCCTGGAAAAGCGATAGCGGTAAAAAAGTGCGCGACCAGGTTAAGTTGGACGAAAAATGGCTGCAACCAATCAGCCAAAACGAAGAAGTCAAGACAGACATACCAGGTAAATCCAACCTCAACATAAGAGTTGGAAAAGTCTTGCCAGTAAGCATTCATTCTGAGAATTATTTCGCTACCCTGATTGCAAATGCGGCGCTTGGCTATGACAGCTTCGCTTGCCGCCTGGCTCCTGTGCGAGATAAATACGGTTTGACATATGGAATCTACTCTGTAATCGACGAACCAATAGTCAAAAACGGTCCCTGGTTAATCAAGTATTCAGTCAACCCGACAAACCTCAGTAAAGCAAGAACCATTGTCAAAGATATCGTAAGCGAGTACGTCAAAAGTGGTATCACTGACAGTGAGCTAGCCAATGAAAAATCGCATCTGAGCGGAGAACTGATGGTGGGAATGCGATCACCAAGCAGACTTGCAGATCGCTTAACCCTTTATGAAATGGCCGGGGTCAACCCAGGATATATCGACCAGTTTTCACCCAATCTCTACAAAGTAACCAAAGAAGAAGTCAACAAGTCGATAAGCCAATATATGGACATTTCCAAGGATACAGTGACTACTATTTCAGGCGAATTGACTAAAGTGAAATAAACCCATTTGGTCGGGTATATTAAATAAGCGTATTGGACACTTGAGGATTCTATGAGCAAGGACGAGTCGAAAAACAAAGAGGGCTGGTCATCGCCGCGGGAAACACAATTCACCCGCATGCAAAAGAAAACGCAAGATGATATGGCGAAATTCGCCGATCAAAAGCGTGATCGCGCCATGGATAAAGTGCGTCATGCAATTTCAGAAGAGAATCTGGAACACTTCGAAAAAATAAGCATGTACGATTCGGTCTGTGAAATCTACAATCACAAAGCTTTCATGCGCAAACTGGAAAATGAATTGAAGCGAGCAAAACGCTATAAACGCCCAGTTTCGCTTCTGGTGCTCGAAGTGGACGATCTTGATTCTTACGTCAAGCAATACGGTACATTAATCGTCGATGAAGTTTTGAAGTCACTGGTTGGAATCGTTCAAAAAGCGATTCGCGACGTTGATGTTCCAGGCAGACTGCAAGATAACAGACTGGCTGTCATTTTCCCCGAGACTTATTCTTCGCGCGCAATCGTAGTGGGTGAGCGTATTCGCGAAATGCTTCGCGGCAAGTCAGTCTCCAAAGACCTAAAACATTTGCGCCTTACAGTGAGCGTAGGGATTGTTTCGTTCCCTACTCATGGTCGCGACGAACACGACCTGATGAAAATGGCATTTCAATTTATGGCCGCTGCCCAAGAGCAGGGCGGCGACGCTGTTCATAACGGCTAACTAAGCCAGAAACCTAAAAATCAAGGTCTTTAAGCGTCTTTTCTTCGGTAGACTCGCCAGCTTTTTTGTCTTCTCCCATTATAGGATCGACCGCAGCATCAGTTTGTTTGGGTGTTTCAGCTTCCTGAGCGGTTTTATCTTTATCCGCACCGGCTTTGTTGTCGCCACCAGATGTAGTATCGCCCTTAGCAGTCTCTTTGCTTTGTTTTGTTTTATCCATTGGATAAGCCTTGTACAAAGCGCCGTCGAGGTATATTTTAAATTCGCAATTAGCCAGATTTGGCGGCTTGATGCCCGAAACGAATTCGAAATGTCTCGACTGGTGCTCACCCAGGGGTGGAACGAACTCGTCCACCACTTTGGTTTCTTTGGCCCAGATTACATTTCCTTCGACCAGGTCATAAAGCTCGGCTTTAATAGCCAGCGCACTGATTTTGTTAGATCGTGGATTCCACACTTCACCACTAATTTTTGGTGCAGCACCGCCGGTTAAAACGACATGTCTCAATGTCACTTCTGGCAATGCACTGCTTGGATCGATTGAGCGCGCTTGCTGCAAATAAGCATAACCAGTATCACTTTGACCAGCATCGAGCAATTCTTTGCCGCGCTTAGCAAGCAGAGTCGATAATTTGCGCTCGAGATTGGGACTGTTTCCTAGCTTCAGCGCTTCTCGCAATTGTGAAATAGCAAGCTCGAGCTTGCCCGACTCAGCATAGATATCTGCTGCACGTTCAAAATGTTTTGGGTTTCGCGAAATATTTGTGAGTTTGCCCAGATATCCAAGTGCCTCGGACTCTTTACCGCCACTGGCAAGTTTTTCGGCAAGCTTTTCATAAATGGTGGCAAGTCTTGCTTCGGCTTCGCTAAAGCGCGATCCTGTACCGAGATTCTTCACTTCTTCCCAGCAAGTGAGTGCTGTGTCAAAGTCTGAATTACGCAAAGCCTCATCACCCCAGAGAGCATCGAGATCCGCAAGTTCGGCTTTTTTGCCGGCAATATCTTTTTGAGCTAAAGGACGCAACAGATTTATTGCTTTCTCGTACTGCCTGCGCAACCTGTAATAATTTGCCATGTCCGAAGCCAAACTAGGCTCAGCCACAACGCCTTGCCCAAGCTGTTGAGCTTTGGATATTGCGTCCATGGCTTCTTTCTCTTTATCGATTCCTATGTATGCACGAGCCAGAAGTAGGTATGCATGAGGATCTTTGGGACTGCTTGTAATAGCTTTCTTGAGGGTCTCGACGGCAAACGCGTACTGACCGCGACCAAGTTCGCCCCGACCTTTGTCTAGCAAGCGGTCGTAGTCTTTTGGTTTAGTGAAGAAGAAGAAAGTTGCTCCCGCGAAAATGAGCACTATCAAAACTGCAGTCATTATCCCGACTGAAGTGGGAATCCCGTGCTGAGTCTGGATTTTTAGATTTTTAGAACGGCGCTTCGAGCCTTTGGCGGCTGCGTCTTCTTCTGATTCACCCTCGCCTTCGCCTTCGCGCATATAGACCTGGGCATCACCATCCAAACTCTGCGGAGGAATGGTGTCGTCCATATCGGAATTCAGACCTACAAGAGAAGTACCACACGAAATGCAGGTATGGAAGCGATTATGAGGATGGTAAAGATCGCATTTGGGACAGCGCATCAGTTTCTATTTTTCAAAAACAATACTTCCGCCTGTTGTCTAAATATAGGATAGAACAAACTGAGGCGGAAGTATTGAATTTATTAGCCGGTTGACCTTATTGAAAGGACTATTTGATTTCGACTTTGGCGCCGATAGCTTCCAATTTCTTCTTGATCTCTTCGGCTTCTTCTTTTTTGACTTTCTCTTTGATTGGTTTAGGAGCTGAGTCAACCAATTCTTTGGCTTCTTTCAAGCCAAGACCGGTAACTTCGCGTACAACTTTGAGAACGTCGATTTTCTTGTCGCCTACAGAGGCCAAGACAGCGTCGAATTCGGTTTTGGCTTCTTCTTCAGAAGCTCCACCGCCAGCAGCAGGTGCCATCATCATGGCGCCCATTGGGGCAGCGGCTGTAACGCCGAATTTTTCTTCCATTTTGGTTTTGAGATCGGCTGCTTCGAGCAATGTCAGCATGCTGATTTGTTCGAGCAATTCGTCTGTGGAAAGTTTAGTAGCCATTGTTTACTCCTTTTTGCTTATGCTTACGCATTAACGAACTTAGTTATTTGGCCTCGTTTTTCTTAGCCACTTCTTCTGTCAAAATCGCGATGTCGCGGATGACTGCTGCAAATACTCCAGCAATGCCTCTGGCGCCGGAGTCTAAGCCGCCCATGATGCTCGACAGAAGTACTTCTCTCGATGGCAAATTGGCGATATCTTTGACTTGTTTGGCGTTGAGTGCTTTGCCTTCAAATACAGCACCACGGATTTCCCCTTTTTTCAATTTTTTGAGGAAGTCCACAGTCGACTTAGCTGGTTTAGCTGGGTCATCGTACCCTACAACATATGCAGAAGGACCTTTTGCAAGAGTGTTCAATTCTTGAAAGTCGGTACCTTCGGTGGCGCGCTTAACTAAAGTGTTTTTGCCGACGCAAAGACGAGCATTGTCTTGCATCAGAGCGCGTCTAAAATTGGTCATTTCAGCAACCGTAAGACCTTGAAGGTCGGTGACGATTGCTACTTTTCCGTTGTCGAAGAACTCTTTGAGGTCTGCTACAACTTCTTTCTTTTTCGTGATGGTGGCCACGTGTTGCCTCCTGAAATGAAAAAAATTCCGGGCATTAAAGACTGCTCGGAATTAACTAGGAAACACAGGCAAGAAGAGAACTTCTGGCTTACTATAATTAGTTGTGTGACCTAGGCCGGCCGACTCTCAAATGAGAATCACTTAAACCGCGAGCGGCACCGACTGTCTGCAGTCTGAATCCCAGCAAGGCTGACTCCCGGGGGAATTAGCTATGCTAGACTGGCTATTCTTCCAACAAGGAGCCATTTGGTCAAGTTTAAGCCCCCCATTTGGTAAACAAACCTATATATACATGACAAACCAAAGTCCCAAAGTATTCGAAAAGCACGTTTTTGTTTGCGTTTCGGGAAAAACATGCCCCCAGGAAGGTGCTTGCGAAGTATTCGATGCTCTGCGCAAAGAAATCTTCGATCGCGGAATGAAATCACAGATTCGCATCAACAAAGCAGGATGTTTCGACCAATGCGGCAACGGTCCTTTGATTGTCGTCTATCCCGACCAGGTCTGGTACGCCAAAGTCCAGGTGGAAGACGTAAAAGAAATTGTCGAAGAGCACTTGCTTGCAAACCGTCCCGTTGAGCGACTTTTCTACGACGGCTCCGGGCGTAAAGCTTGTACTCGTTGATACAGAGGCCAGTAGAAGATGCCCATTTTATAATAATTAAGTTAAAAGTCGGGCAGTTTAACTTCTATCTGGCGATTACAACTTTCCCAAAATTCTAAATATCAAACACTTTTTTCAATTTTTTTTGAAAGTTTTCTGCCGGATTGAGTTAGGGTAAGGATCGGCGTTCGACTACAACGGGTAGTAATTTATATAGAAACGGATGAAACGGTCTGATTTCATGGTCTTGAAATAAATCGCTTCATCTGTTCAGCTAGTTGAGAGTTTAAGCAGCGGTCGATAAACTCCTTGTCTCGTGAAAGATTGCCGTTAAATAAATTTGCTACGTCACTAACGGTTATTCCGCAGCCGTCACCTTCCAGATAACGTATTTCATCTCCAACACCTAATAAGCCTTCTTTGACTACAGAAAAATAGATTCCAGAAAAACCACTCATCATGAATTTCTTGATTACATCTGTGCGTCCAAATTTGATACCAAGCTTATAGCAAGGCAGGCGAGGTTGCGAAACCTTCACCACCGCAGTTCCGACTTGAAATTTATCGCCAATAAAAACTTCTGACTCTATTATCCCAGTAGTAGTCAAATTTTCGCCGAATTTTCCATTTATGAATTCTACATCTGGCATTTGCCCCTGCCACCATGAGTAATGCTCGAGTGGATACAAATACAATGCCTTATCTATGCCACCATGAACAGTGAGATCAGCTTGTTCATCTCCATCGAGATTAAGTTTGCTAAGTTTGATTCGGCCGAAAACAGACTCTTTAAAAATAGCAGAGCTGACGAGTTCGCCGTCAAAATCGCGAACTAATTTCGGCTTGCTAACGCAAACGCCTACAACTTTTCCCACTGTTCCTTTTAATGCCAAGATGCTTCTCCGTAAAAGTTAATTCAAGAGTTTCTTCATACCCAGTTAGTCGGAATGTATTTTCTTAGCCCTTTCTCTAAGCAAATTCGCCTCTTTCCCTTGCCCATAACGACTTAACATTTCGGCTATTACTTTAAGCGATTAAGCTGCCTCTTCTTTGCTTGCAGCCGCGTATTCGGCAGCTACAATGATGTCTCGATAATCGGTTTTAGCGTTTAAGAACTCAATAAAAGCTTTTTTGTAGAAGACTTCAAAACCAATTTGAAAGTATCTTTTTGGTGGAAGTAAAGTTTGATGCAGTAATATAGACATGCATTTAAGTCCAGGTGCCAGGAGTATTTAAAACCAGATGACTCGCAAGCTTCGTCTTCAAAACCCTCTGGTATTCGAACCCTTTACGCCTTTGATTCTACGCCGTCTGCTCCTTTTATTGATGGTTGCGCCTGCCATCTATTTTGGCAGTCTAGCCATGACCGTGCTCTCAGGTGTAATGCAAATAGTAGCTCTGATTCTTGTCGTCATACTCGACCTTTTACTCTTATTACTTACTATAGATGGAATCGAAGGCAAAGTGATTGTTGATGCAGAAGGACTCGAGTGGCGCTCTCCCTTGAAGAAAACTCGACTGCTCTGGAATGAAGGACTGAGATTGGAAGAGAGATTATTTTACAGCAAGAGCGGAAACACACGAGTCTTTGATGTCATTTCACCAAATGCGACGATTACGTTTGGTGAGAACCTTCGAAATCAGGTTTACCTACGAAGCCTAATAAATGCAGGAATCAATGGCATCGCCGATCATAATTCTGAAATTGCGCTGCCACCAGTTCCGCTTGATTCAGAAGCCAGAACTAATAACGTAAACATGATGTTATTGGTTGCGGTCATGGCATTTTTTGGAGCCATTTTAGTGGGAATAGCGAATTTTGACTCAGCGCGAATTTTGTACTTCGTTCCCACTGTGCAAATAAAAGATGTCGCAAAACAAGCAGACAATTACAAAGAGATTCGTATCAAAGGTAAACTACATACAGAACCACCCGCGGTAGCACGCGATGATAAACACGTCTATGGTTATCAGCTTGTGCAGCTCGAAAGTCCGACGATGACAGGCACAAGCATTTCTACTCCTGGTGATATCACTATTGTAGATGGTGCAGACAAGCTCACAATTCGAACTCCTGACCTTGCACCATACGACTTAGGTAAGCCGCTTAAGACACCATTCAAAAGAGACTGGCAAAAATCCGAATTAGGTCAGTTAATCACACCAGGAGTCGACGAGTATTTAAAAGATTTCGATAAATTCCTGGCGAATGGAGATTATGAACTCTTGGTGTGGAACATCGAACAAGACCAGCCAGTTGAAGTTTTGGGTCACATCAAAACAGAAAACAATTCGATGTATCTGCAATCTACACAAGATTCGATGTACTGGATGTCACCAAGTCCAAACAAAAAACTCGAACAAGACTGTTTGTTCGCTGCGTTGTGGATAGGAGCAGGTCTATTAGTAGCTATTACATTTTTGATCGCAGCTTATCGTGAGCTCAAGCAGACTTAATAAGTTATTTGCAGAGGCTTTTTAGTTCTAATTCGATGCCGGAAAAAATAGTCAAAATCAGCTGTTCAGACTTTTCTGCTTTTTCAAAATCAAGAATAATTCGCTCGAAAATAAATGCAGACCTACCCAGTAAGTAAAATAGGTTACATCCAAAACATAGAGCCCAGGCGACATTTGTTGATTATGCAAACATGCGTATCCAAGTAAAATCATGGCGACATTGATCAAAACAATTATCACTAAATATTTGATTCGGTTCGTTGTCTGCTTCGAAAGAGCAAAACCATATGCTCGAAAATAGTGCATATAACTAGCAAGAGCAATGTGAATGACATAGACTCCAGCTTGAAAATACGGATTCATGTATTGTCTGTAAGTTGCCCAAACAAGCCCTTCGGCAATGAGAAAAATTCCAAGCAAGGCGTAACGCGAAAAATCAGGATTTTCGAGTTGGCGCTTGAGTCCCATCAAAAGCCCCGCTGCAACGCATCCAGCTGCCATTGCGATTAGAATCCAACGATTTTGAATATATTCCATTGGACAAAACAAAACGACAGTGAAAAAAGTAAATGCGATAGTGGGAAAAAGATAAACGCCCCAAGTGGTCTTACTGTCTTTTCCTTCCAGCTGGCTCGAAAACAAAACTTCAGCACGCACAAAATGCGGAAGAAAATATATCCACATCAGAAAACTAAAAATCATGGGGCCGGCTAATTGACGCAGCCCCAAAAGAGCGCTTGCGCCAAACAACATGCCGCCTGCATATGGTGCTATCCATTTGCGATTTTTATTAAGTGTCAAAAATTGACCGTGATAAGCGTATACAAAATGCGCTAATCCCATCCAGCCCACAAAAAAGTACAAATTCAAAATCTCGGGGCTAATATGGGTTTGAAGTGTATGTCCCTGCAAGAACAAGTTAAACGGAAGCGCATAACCAAGTCCGACAAATAGAAAAGTCAATGCAAGCGAAGTCGAAACATAGTCACGCTTCTGCATCTAGAAGTTGGAATCTTCAATGACTGGCTTTTTAGTGCCAGTTTTTTCGCGATACGAAGAAAGCAAAAATTTTACTTTTTCGGTCAATTCTTTTAATGGTGGAATGCGAGTGCGCTCGGCAATCAAGTCTATTTGATCCTGTGCGACCTCTCGAGTTGGTGGCACCATTTCAGGTTTGTCTCTCAAAAGTACACTCAAGCATGCCATGGCACGAAGTCTGTCTCCATGCGAGGGCCGGCGAATTTGGCGACAAAATGCAGCAGTTAGTTTGCCATGCGGAAAATCATACGGCAACAAATCAAGTCTTGGATAAATGAATTTTGCTACTGCTACTCTGACGTCTTTATTCACGTCATCTAGTGCTGGCATTATTTTCAAAATTGTTTCGGGAAAATTGCCTGACCAGTTGAGAAGCTCTATCGCGTCTACTCGCCTATCTGGATTGGGGTCCGATTGTACGATATTGAGCCAAGAGTCTCTTAATTCTGGAACCCGGCCATAACTCATGAGTTCCCTGATTTTTTCGTCAGCAACAGCGTCTGAATAGTGTTTAAAACCGTTTTGATATGTCTCTTTGAACGAACGTCCATCATAAGTCAATTGAGTCAGACGAGCACGCAATTCACTCAAAACAAGATTTGGTTTTTCGGTGGGAACTTTGATGTATCGCGGATCGCTTAATGGTCTTGTTGGAACGATTTTGCCCGGTTCGCTTATATCCACCACGACAAACAAAGCATCACTGCCACCGTCCACGATATCGGTATCTGTAATGATTCGCCGATCATTCAAAGTCTTCTTCACACGCTCGCACGCTTTTTCCATGCTTGCATATTTGGCACCAGGCGACATATGCAACATTTTTTGGAGCTCGGCTCTGGTCAAAAGGCTCGAGCCCATGTACTCCAGTTCACCAAAAGTGCCATACGAATCTTTGGCTTCAGCAGCCGAACAAGCAGAGAATAATAAAAAAGAGGTCAGAGCAACAAACAGACTTGTTGACTTATTTCTTTTTACTGTCCGATTTAGAGTCGCTATCATCGCTACCCTTCGACTTTTCGCTCTTAGACTCTTTTTCTACGTCTTCATCGGCATCTTCTTTGGAAGATTTAGATGAAGTTTTGGACGAAGATTTAGAGTCTTTAGTTTCTTTGGAGTCATTGGATTTTTCTTTCGATTCTTCCTTAGAGTCATCTTTGGAATCATCTTTGGAATCATCTTTAGCGTCGTCTTTTGCGTCATCCTTAGAATCTGCCTTAGAATCCGCCTTAGACTCATCTTTAGATTCATCCTTAGATTCGTCCTTGGATTCGTCTTTTGACTCGTCTTTGTTTTCTTCGCTGGCTGCGTCAGGCTTAGGTCCATCTTTGGGAGTGCCGTCCTCGTTATAGCTCTTGAAGAACTCGTCGGGGTCCACTTTGACAGCAGCTAACTGCTCACTGAATGCACGGGCATCATCGAAAATTGGCGGAATAACAAACTCTCCGCGAGTATCGATATATCCGCGGCGGACTGACTGTAGCGGTTGCACTACCGCAAGACCTTCAGAAAAGTTTTCGGCATATCTGAATTTGAGTTTGAAAGGACGATGGCCATCTCTATTAATGAAGGCAAATTTTCCTTTTTTCTGCTGGATAGCAAGTCCGTCATGAAAAGATTTAGTCGATTCAAGACGAGATTTAGGAGCCATCGTTCCAATCGGATCGACCACAACAAAATCGTCGCCCATTTCACCTTCTGCCGTCTGCCCTTTGAAAGTAGTCACACGGTCGAATTTAAATTGAATTGCTTGCTCGCCCTTGGCGTTGATAAATCCCCACTTACCCACTTGAGCGTTGTAAACAGGGCAAAGTCCATCGTTGAAGTACATGACATCATCGAATTTGGCAGGAATATCGCCGTGCGGGTGAGGACCAAGGTCTTTAAAACCCCATTTCATTTTGTCGCCCTGCTTCTCTTTGTAAGGAAGCATGACTGCATGGTCTTCAGCATCGGGGTTGCATTCGTGGGCGTCTCCTACATCTTCATATTTACAAGGTAAAACGTTAGTACCATCTTTGGAAATAGCGCCCCATTTCCCGCCCATTTGAACGGCGGCATAACCAGCGCTAAAAGGCTTGGCATCTTCGAATTGACGCTCAATGACGAATTTACCGTCACGATCGATAAAGCCCCATCGTGTGTGCAAGTCTGCCGCAGCAAGTCCTTCGGTAAACTGTTTGACCCGGCGGTACTTAGGCTTAAGCACAAATTTGCCGCTATGGTCGATAAATCCCCATACTGGACCTTTTTCGTCCGGTACGTTGATTTCGACGCCGCTATGGCTGAAGCAACCAGTAAGCAAGCTGGTCAACGCAAAAGCTGAGATGAGGAGGCGGAAACTTGAAAGAGCCTTTAAATTCATCGGTACTCATTATTAGTAAGGGAGTGACAAAACAATTTATATCAAAAAACAGCTGCTTATGTCCCGTTAGTTACTCTTATAAGCGTTATAATCCCAGGCTATGACTCATAAATACTTACTTGAAATCGGTACCGAAGAGCTCCCTGCTCCCCAAATCCCCATGATGCTCAATCAGCTGACGGAGTCACTGACCAAAGAGCTTACCAATTTGAATTTGACACCAAAATTGGTCAAGGGATTGTCAACGCCACGCAGATTAGTGGCAATTGTCGAGGGCTTGCCAGATAAACAACCCACTATTAACAAGAAGGTCAAAGGACCTCCCGTTAGAACCGCTCTTGATAAGGACGGTAACCCTACCAAAGCAGCTCTTGGATTTGCCGACAAACAACACGTCGATTTCAAATCGCTCAAACAAGAAGAAGAAAAGGGCGAACTATATCTGGTGGCTGATGTCACTATTGAAGGAAAGCCCACATCTGAAGTATTGAGCCAGATTATGCCTGGAATTATTTCGGGATTGACCAGCGAGCGTCAGATGCGCTGGGGCGATTACAGCATGAAATTCTCAAGACCGATTCGCTGGATAGTTTCACTGTTCGACGACCAGGTGATTGAATTCGAGCTGGAGAACCTTAAAGCTGGACGCGAAACCCGCGGGCACAGAATTCTGGCACCAGGAATGGTGTCAATTGCAAGCGTGGACAAATATGCCGAAACTTTAAAATCGAAAAAAGTGTTGGTCTGTCCCAAAGAAAGAGAAGAAGCAATTACTCAGCAGGTAATCACTCTTGCAGGGTCTGTGGCTGGAAGTGCAAGACGCCTGAGTGGCTCGCTTCTGGAAGAAGTAGTCCACATAACTGAGTGGCCATGTGCCATCATAGGTGGTTACGATCCAAGCTATCTAGTCCTGCCAGATAGATTGCTCGAAACAATCATGGTGCACCACCAGCGGTACTTCCCCATAGAAGAAACCAAGAAAACAAATGGTGATTCGACTTCTCACAAAAGCAAAAAACTGCTACCTTATTTCATCGCTGTCACCAATAATGACATTGGTCAGAAAGAAAGCGCCAAAAGCGCTGTGAGACAGGGCAACGAGCGTGTTTTGAAAGCTCGCCTGGCAGATGGAAAATTCTTTTATTTCGACGATCAAAAAACCAAACTCACAGACAGAGTCGAAGCACTCAAGCAACTTACTTTCCAGCGAGGCCTTGGAAGTTATTTCGAAAAATCGCAAAGACTGGAAAAGGCAATAGCAAAAATAGCCAAAGATGCCAATCTCGATGCGGGTCAAACAAAAAAACTAGAACAGATTGCAAAAACTTGCAAGCTAGACCTGGTCACCAATCTGGTTGGCGAATTGCCTGAACTGCAAGGCTATGTCGGCTCCTGGTATGCCCAGGAAGAAGGTCTTGGAGAAGAGGTGGCAATGGCAATCGCCGAGCACTACGCACCAAGATCGTTTGAAGATGTACCAGCGCCTTCTTTCTTAGGCCGCATCATTGCCGTGGTTGATAAGCTCGATCATCTAGTTGGATTATTTGTTCTGGGCAAACGTCCAACCGGTTCGAGCGACCCTTTTGCTTTACGCAGAAACGCTCAGGGACTGGTGGACACGTTGCTCGAGGGACTGGAATCTGGTGGCAAAACTGTTCATATAGATATCGAAGATAATGCAAAACATTTGCTCGAACTTTATGCAGATACTAATGCTGCAAAGAAATTAGACCAAGATAAATTACTTTGTGACCTGTTTGATTTTCTCACTCAGCGCCTGAAAGCACGTTTGCTCGATCAGAATCTGAACCGCATGATTATCGAATCTGTTCTTGCTGGCAGTCCGCTCAAAAATATTCAAGACACTAGATACAGAGCGACCATACTTGAAAAACTAGTGCAATCGCCCGAAGGACTTGGCATAGTCAGAGCCTGCGTGCGTATCGCTAATATCGTAGACAAGAAAAATCAATATCAGATTGACCAGGCAAACCTGAGCGAAACAGTCGAGAAAAAACTGTACGAAGCGATGAGAGACAAAAAATTCTCCGACGATTACAATCATAATCTGAAAATTCTCGAAGGGCTCGTACCGCATATTGACGCCTTCTTCGACGAAGTGATGGTAAACGACCCTGACGATAAGAAACGTCAAAACAGACAGGCTTTGTTGCAAATGATTCAATCAGGTTTTTCAAATCTGGGCGATTTCAGCAAACTACAACCGCTTTTACCGTAAAATCTTCTCTTTTACTGACCTAGATTTATGGCTATCTCCGCGCCGCTTCGTTTGACTGTGAATTGAACCAGTGCCTGGCTCAAAGTCATTTTGCCCGATTGATATAACTCATACAAAACAGAAGCAGTTTCAATTATTTTGCGATCTTCTCGAAGCGCTTCAAGCAACATCACTCTAGACATCGACTGATTGTCGAGGGCTCGTCGAACCATGTCAACAAGCTCGCCGCCAGAGTCTAAGTGACGCAAAACGAAATTGCTCAAATGCGGATCTTCTTCCAGACGATTGACCAAATCATCGAACTTATCCTGAGTCAAATAGCCACCAAGACGCATGAATTCGCCAAAACCGATTTTGTTCGATTCAGGATCGATCATGCCCCTCTGTCTCAAAAATTCAAAGGGCGAAATGCTCTTGTCTTGCGCCTCTTTCAAAATCTGACAGGCGCTTTCAAGGCAAAATTGACTTTTCCAGAGCATAGACTGAAAAGCAAGCGCGAGACTAACGACTTCTTCTGGGATGGTGCCTGCATTAACCAGATATTGACCAAGCAATTGTTCATTCATTTTGGCTACTGCCACTGCTTTTTCCATCGACTCCGAATCTACAAGACCGGCTTGGACAAAAAGTTCTCCTAGCTTCACGCGAGTAAGCAAATTGTCTGGAATGCTATTTGCAGTAGTCTCAGGAGTATCTCCCTTTTGCAATCGGTCAATTACTCTATGCCTTTGCACATGACCGGCGCGCAACTCTCGCTGCAATGCTAGAGACAGACGCAAGAAATCGTCCGAGATTCTATCCAACTGGACAAGAACCTGTCCCAGAGGCAATCCTGAATTATCTGAAATAGTAAGACCAAATTCGAGTTGTTTTTTATCTAAACAGTTTGCTTCTTGTAAAAGCTCACCCAGCCTGCTGCTTTCGGCTGCTTCTTTGTTGATTCCCACTTCAAGGAGAGCTTCAGCAAAACTCCAGCTATTCAATTTCATAGATGAAATCGCGTTTTTCGCCTGATCAACATCGATAATTTGATCACGCAACATCGATTGCGCTTCGACCACCGACTGCACCACATTTTGTGGCACCAGTCCTAGTAGTGTAAGAGTCTTTCCAAGCGGCATGGCTGTAAAGGAGGAGATTTTCAATCCTTGTTCCATCTGCTCGCGGCTGACGATGCCGAATTCCAGTAACAGCTCTCCAAGCTTGTAATCGAACGGAACGCTGTTAGACACTGCCTTTACTCCATGCACGACAATAAGGCCTCTTATAAATTGGGACGCCTGAAACCGGTTTCTACCGACTCTTACAGCCGAATTCTAGCGTATTTTCACTGACAATGTCGACCGCCTATCGAGTCTGTTTTAGAATTAACAGAATGAAGATACACACAAAAAAAGCGCTTTACTTTCTCCTGTTTGTTTTGCTTTGGAACTCACCGCAAATACAAGCTGCAGAAGCAGAAAACAAATCGGAACAAAAAACAGAAGTTGACAATTCCAAGTTGAAAGACTGGGAAAAGTCTCGCAACGAGGCTTTCCTTGAGATTTATAAAAATGGCAATATTTTGCGCGGCATCGAAAAACTCGAGCAGTCAATCAGCGAAGCGAAAAAATCAAATGCCGCTTCCCAAGATATCCTCAAGCTCTACAGACTTTATTTGTCTTACTGTGGTCGTGTCAAAAATTTCGATTTAGCGCTGAATGCTTACCAAGGCATTATCGAATATGCCGAGAAGACTGGAAATATAGAGATGCGCGATGGCTATTTAATCACCCTCGCCTATCTTGAATTCGATTTGCACCACTATGAAAAAACTGTGGAATACGCTCAAAAGGCACTTCAAAGCGCCGCAAAAACTAGAGGAGAGCATTTTCCAGGGCTTATCAGAGGATACGAACTGGTTGGCTCGGCCCAACTCAAACTCAAGAATCTGGCTCTGGCAAAAGAAAATTTCAAAAAATCGCTTGAGATTTCAAACTCGACTTTTGCTTTGCATTACCAGGGCAGTGTCGGTCTCGACTATTGGGGACTGGGCTTGATTGCCGAAGAAGAAGGCGACAAGAAACTTGCACTTGAATATTTTCAGAAAGCCAAAGAGAAATCAGACGAAATCATTCACAGGTCGAGCGTCATCACCAAGGCTAACGGCATAAATGAATCGCTCAAAAATGACCAATATCTGACTCGAGTCAGTGACGAATTGAGCGGAGTCGAACGCGATTTCATATATAAGGACATCGATAAAGACATAGAGCGGGTGAAAAGCCCTTCAACGCCCAAAGAATAAGGATCTAGTGAATTCACTTGCATTTTTCTGAGATTCGTCTTATCTTTAGATGAGCTTGACAACGGCGCATGTTTTTAATTATCGACCTTCCCTAAATCCCTAAACCCGTTCATACTCCCTTGCTCCTGACACGAGAGTGCTATGGCTAAAAGCAACGAGATCTGGAAGGCTGCTTATAGTGACATGCGCGTGCAAAAGCGTAGAACTTTAGCTGCTGCCCCTAATAATATCGATTCATTGAATCTGCCCGATGCAGACGATATCTTTCAAGTGGTGTCTTACGCCCCACAGCAAACACCAGTCGATGCAGATCCCAATCAAACAGTTCCACAGTTAAATGCAATAGGTGGAGTGTTCGCCCGTTATCTGCACGAAGTACAAATGCAAGGCACTAATCCTGATGTAGCAATTTATAAATTGATTCGCGAAAACCAGGTTCTTTTATTTTGCCAGTCAAACGCCACAAACAATTCATTCAGAGATTTCGGCGCCAGACTGATGCCAGGACTGGCTCGTCGCGGTGCCACGCATCTGGTAATAGAACAACCCAAAGTTTACTCAGAAGATTATTCAAAACTTTTATTAGAAGCAGAAAAAGCTGGAATAAAAGTAGAATCGATTTCTACAAACGACACAGATCTGAGCAAACTGGCAATAACAGCTCTGGCTGCCATCTCCAAAGCCCTCTGGAATCCTTCGGCAAGAGTTATATTCTGGGGTGGAAACTCTTTTCTGCAAAGACGCATAAACGAAAAATCTTTGTCTGATTATTTGCGCGAGAATCACATCAAAGCAGCCTCCATAAATGGTGTCAGCATAGCAGCCGAACATGGCTCACATCGCTACCTATTAACTGAATTGATTTCACTTTTAGACGATGCCCGAATAGTAGATACCAAAAAAGCACCAATTATTTCTCGCTGCATTTACGACGCAAGCTCTTCTAACAAAGGCACTCTGTGGGGCGATTTCGACTATGTCTATATCGCAGGCAAGGACGATCTTGTGAGCAGACCAAAAATCTAACGATTTTAATAACTATCTTGAATCATATAGATTTTGATTCTGTCGATGTCTTCTATTGTCGACTTACACTCAAAAGGTGCATATTTTTCTGAGAACTTCAAAATTTCTTTTTGAACCTCAATTGCTTCTTTATACTTTTTCTGTGCAACCAGGACTTCTGAAACTCTTTCAGACGTTCCAATGAACCAGAGATCTTTGGGCACCTTTTTTACATCTTCCACTGCTTCTTTCGCTAACCGCTCGGCTTCAACAAAGCGCGACTGCCGCATAAGATCGTTGAAATAACTCATGTTAGCAACCAAAGTTGGATGAGCTGCCGGACCCAACTCTTTCTTTCGCACATCCAACGCCATTTTATAAAATCGATCGGCTTTCTTAAATTGACCTTTCCAACTACAAGTAACGGCGAATTTCAAGGCTGTTTCGCTTCCGGCGAGATCCGACTTTATTTCAGATTCATCGCATGACAAAATTAGGCCCAAATGTGGATCAATAGGTTTTTGATATTGAACCTGCTTAGTCTTGGGTTCTGAATTATGGGAAAAATGTGTTGCAAAATAGCCGCCTGTCAATGCAAGCGATATTAATGCAGCAGAGAAGCCAACTTTAAGCAAATCAAGGTCCTCCATTTTGATAATAAACTAGAAATTTGTTCTGACAAGCATGAGTTTTGAGTTCAGGTCATCTGACAAAGCTCATACTGCACGGGTCACGTTACCCCTTCAATGTGAGCGCGGTCAGGAGAAACTGGGTTATACTTTTCGACGGTTCATAAGAAAAAGGCGAGGCTTAAATGAAAGCCCCGCCCATTTGTTATCGCTCTTATCGATGAACTAGATCTACATCAATGCAGCCATGATTTCATCGAGTGCCGCTTTTGGCGGACGCAATTCATCAGATTTAAGTCTAGACAAAGGCGTGTCTACCATGTCGAGGACCTGACCGAAGTTTTGTGATTCTTCGTTGATATAGAGCAAGCCTGTGAGCAAGTGTCCTTCTTTGTGCGCTTGCGAGATAGCACGTTCAGCAGCATTTCTGTCAGTAGGATCATAATCCTGACCAAGTTTCTTCAACTGTAAGTGCGAACCGTCATGCAACTCGACTGTACGAACTTCGCCTTCTTGGTAGTCGACAGTGATTTGTTCGTAAAAAGGAACATAACCTAACTCGTGCAAAGGAGTATCGGTTTCTTTCACTTTCTTGTAGCTCTTGGATGAACCTTCGTGGTTGTTGAAAGTCACACAGGGGCTGATTACATCAAGTATCGCGGTGCCGCGATGCGAGATAGCAGCTTTCAAAAGAGCTACCAGTTGCTTGGGGTCGCCTGCAAAGGAACGACCGACGAAACTGCAGCCAAGTTCGATGGCAAGACCGCAAAGGTCTATTGCATTCAAGTGGTTAGCTGTTCCGTCTTTGAGCTTGGAGCCTTGATCCGCGGTGGCAGAGAATTGACCTTTGGTCAAGCCGTAGACGCCGTTGTCCTCGCAGACATAAACGATTGGAATATTTCTGCGAATCATGTGGCAGAACTGACCAAGACCGATACTTGCTGTATCGCCGTCACCAGAAACTCCAACATAAATCATTTTGTGATTGGCAAGATATGCTCCAGTCGCGACTGATGGCATTCTTCCGTGAACGGAGTTGAAACCATGCGAGCGCGAAAGGAAATAAGCTGGTGTCTTACTCGAACAACCGATACCACTCAATTTGGCTACTTGATGCGGTTCGACGTTCAATTCCCAGAAAGCTTTTATGAGCTGACTTGTGATTGCGTCGTGACCACAACCATCGCAAAGTGTGGATGGTGAGCCTTTGTAATCGGCGAGGGTCAATCCAAGCTTGTTGGTTTGAGGAGCTTTAGGAGCTGGTGCTGCGGGGGATGTATCTGCTGTAACCATTATTTTTTCTCCTGCTCTTTTTTCAAAATGCTGTCGGTGATGAATTGAGCATCAATCGGCATACCAGTGTAATGGGTAACCGGAACCAGCTTGGGTGCGAGTTCTGGGTAATCCATGATAATTAGCTTTTGCAATTGTGCGTCGCGGTTTTGTTCGACAACAAAAACTCTGTCGTGGCTGTTTACGAAATCGACGATCTCCTGACTTATAGGAAGCGATCTCAAACGCAAATAGCTTGTTGGTGTTTTTGCATCTTTAAGCTGGTCACGGCTTTCAAGAACAGCGAAATCGCTTGAACCAAAAGCGATGATACCAACTTTAGCACCCGAAACTTTGTCGATTACTGGTTTGGGCATTATCTTGCGGGCGGTCTCTGTCTTCTTGTTCAAACGATCCATCAAATTGACATAATCGCTCGAGCGCTCGGAGTAAAGAGCATCTTCGTTGTGGCCCGAACCCCGAGTGAAATAAGCTGCTTTAGGATGCTCAGTACCAGGTATGGTTCTATAAGGAATTCCATCTCCGTCCACATCTTTGTAGCGCGAGAATCCACCAAGTTTTTCGAGTTCTTCTTTAGAAAGAACTTTGCCTCTGTCCATCGGAGTGGTTGGATATGTGAAAGGATCAGACATCCAGTTGTTCATTCCAAGATCGAGATCAGTCAGTACAAAGACTGGCTGTTGAAGGCGTTCTGCAAGGTTGAAAGCTTCAAGAGCGAAGTCGAAACACTCACCGACCGATCCAGGCAAGAGCACAGGATGCTTGGTGTCACCGTGCGAGAGCAAATATGTAGCCATCAAGTCGGCTTGCGATGTACGAGTGGGAAGTCCGGTTGATGGACCGACACGTTGTACGTCGAAAATCACGGTGGGGATTTCGGTGAAATAACCAAATCCGGCAAACTCAGCCATGAGCGAAATACCAGGACCCGATGTCGATGTCATCGAGCGAGCACCTGCCCAGCCAGCTCCAAGAGCCATTCCGACTGCTGCCAGTTCGTCTTCGGCCTGAACTACAGCGTAGGTAGCTTTCTCTGTCTTCTTGTCTTTGCGGTACTGCTCAAGATAATCGATCAGTTGTTCGCAAAGGCTGGACGAAGGGGTGATGGGATACCAGGTCACAACTGAAACTCCAGCGAACATGCAACCAAGAGCTGCAGCTCCGTTTCCGTCGATGATGATTTTGCCTTTGGTTTTGTCCAGGCGCTCGACTTTGAAGGGGTCGATTTTTTTGATATTTTCTTGAGCCCATTTGCGTCCTTGCATCGCGGCATTGACGTTCAATGTGATTGCTTTTTCTTTGCCTTCGAACTGTTGGGCGATGGCTTTGTCGATTTCAGCTTGATCGATTTCGAGAATGTGTGCCACCACACCTACATAGATGATGTTGGTCAAAAGCTTACGTAGCTTGATATTCTCGGTGGCTTCGACCGCCAGTTGCGAGAATGGAACCAGATAATGAATGACGTCCTGTCTCACTTTATCTAGATTGAGTTCAACCGGGCTTATGCAAACTGCGCCTTTGGGCAAAGACTTAACGTCTTCGACTGCAGTTTGTGGGTTCATCGCAACCAGAATGTCTACGTGCTCAGTGCGAGCTACATAGCCATTTTTGTTGACACGGATGGTGAACCAGGTCGGCAGACCCATGATGTTCGAGGGAAAGAGATTTTTTCCGGATACCGGAATTCCCATTTGAAAAATAGAGCGCATGAGCACCGTATTTGATGATTGGCTTCCTGAGCCGTTTACGGTGGCTACGTGGATAGAAAATTCGTTGATTTTCTGCCCTTTGCTTTCAATAGTTTCTTTGCTATTTGCAGCTAATGTATTCACGTTTAATTACCTTGAAATGGCGTTGTTTCGACTTTACAAGTCTAACAAGCAATGCTTCAAGCAAGGCACGATTTAGTCAAATCTATATAGTTCGTAAAAGAGTTAAATCAACTCTGGTTAATCTCGTCCACATTTAGGCTGATTTCACAAAGCATGGGACCATCCGAGGCGAAAAGCTTAGCCAATTCGAGCTCCAGATAGTTGAAGCGTTCTACTTTCGAGCCCGAGATTCCGTAGCCTTTTGCGACTGCTACCAGGTCAATTTCGGGATTGGTTAACTTCCATCGTGGCGGTTTTCTGGCGGGAGCAGATGGTTGCAAGTTGAGATTGGCGACGCCCGAGCTTTTGCAAACAACAAATTTTAGATTGAGCTTATAATGCGCTGCCGTCCAGAGCGCCTGAAGGTTGTCGAGCAATGATTCGTCCGAAGTGAGACAAATCACCGGAATATCGCCGCTTGCCCAGTTTATGCCAAGCGAAGCCCCCGAAGCCCAACCTGAAATCCCTGAAGTAGTCGAAAAATATGACGACCCACTTTCAAATCCAACCAGCTCGAAAGGCTTAACATCCTTATTGACAAGGTCGCTCACGACAATAGATTTGGCAGGACGCACTCCGTCGAGCAATTTGAGCAACCAGTTGAGCGAACAGGCTTCATCGGGACCAGAATAAATCAAACTATCATCTTTAAGAGTCCGCTCTGCGCGAATATCTTGAACTGTTTGATTGGCTCTTGCATTGGCGCTATTGAGCCATGGTTTGTCAGCTGCAAGCTGAATGTCAGCGCGCAATTTAGCTAAACTTTCTGCGATATTGGCATTGGCAGACATGTTCGAGCGTAAGGTCTTACCACCCAGGTGAGGGTCCATATTTATCTGGATAACCACGCCATGGTCAGGCACTAGCGATGGCTCTTCCTGTCTACTCGGAAGGCGAGTTTGCACTCCTAGAAGCAGAAAAGCGTCATGGTGTTTCAGTTTCTGACAGGCTTCCTGACCATTCAAGGGTAGAACACCGGCGAATTGAGGATGGCGATTAGGAAAATTGACGCCGACTGGAAGCGATTCGCTGTAAACAGGACAACCGATGGTCTCAGCCAGCATCACGACTTCGTTTCTAGCTTTATACTGCGAGACTTCGTTACCGGCGATAATGACTGGAGACGAACATTCCATAAGCTCTTTCGCCACTTTTTGAATGAAAGAATCGTCTGCGCCTGCAAGAGGACTGATTACTGGCGGAAGAATAGTATCTGTAGCCGCTGTGGAAAGGAGCAAATTCAAAGGCAAAGATAGAACAACAGGTCCTTTGGGTGCCGAAAATGCCTCATGAAAAGCCCTTCTTATCAAGCGGCATACTTCTTTGGCAGTGTTAGCTTCAGCCGTCCATTTAGCCACAGGGCGCATGTAAGAGATGAAGTCGGTCACTAACATCGATTCGTCGTTAAGTATGTGCGAATCTTCCTGATCGGCAAGAATCACAAGAGGAACCTGATCGCGTGATGCTGCATAAACAGCCGGCAAAATCTTCAGGGCAGCCTGACCAGCCGAAATGTTCATCACGGCGGGCAAACCGGTTGCTTGGGCATAACCATTCGCCATAAAAATTGCGCTCAACTCGCCCAGTCCACCAACAAAACTAAGACTTTTATCTTTGTGGTCCGAGCTTTTAAGCAAAGCGGCCGTGATCGGAGAGTCAGCTGCAGCACTCGAGCCGAAAATATAGCGAGCACCTTCTTGCTTGATTTGCTCGAGCACCTTGTGCACGGTTAGTTTTTTAGCGGTGGTCGAGGTTTGGGGCGATGTTGCAGGTGTCGTAGTCATAGCTTTCCTTTTGAAAACATGTACACTATACAGACTTCTTGGACTGAAAAAAATTATGGCATGTCAGGCGATAAAAACGTTTTACGGACACATAATTTATGCCCGCGACGAGAAAAAACTCGTTGAGTACAAATCGGGCGCTCTTGGTGTTGATCAATCGGGTCGAATCTATTTCTGCGGCAGTCGAGAAGACCTGGATTTGGAAGTCAAAGCTGGTGAATGCAGAATTGAAGAGTCGTTCGATCTAGGCGAAAAGCTTATATTGCCAGGCTTTGTAGACACACATTTGCATTTGCCCCAGTTTGGACAAACTGGCAAATACGGCAAACATCTGCTTGGCTGGCTCGAAAGTTTCATTTTTCCAGAAGAAGCCAAATTTAAAGACGAAAAATATGCCCACAAAATAAGCGAATGGTTTTTCGAAGAATTACTCAAAAACGGAACAACCACCGCTAATATTTTCACGACGATACACAAACAAGCTTGCAATGCTGCATTCGAAGTAGCCAGCAAGACTGGCATAAAAGCTGTTATGGGCAAAGTGATTATGAATCGCAATTGCCCCGATTATCTGAGCGAAGATAGTAAAGACGCGATAAAACACAGTGTCGAGTTGATGGAAAAATGGCATGGACACGACAACAACCGCTTGCTCTACGCCTTTATTCCGCGCTTTGCACCAAGTTGCACCAACGATTTACTCAATCAAATCGGAGAGCAATTAAAAGCCAATCCCAGTGTTTATATGCACACCCACGTAAGCGAATCTGCAGCTGAAGTCAAATGGGTCCAGGAACTATTTCCAGAAGCCAAAAGCTATACCGACGTTTATGCCAGAGCTGGATTGCTTGGACCCAAGTCAGTTCTAGCTCATGCGATTCATCTAAACGAGCATGATTACAAAGCAATTTGCGACACAGACTCGGCATTATCGCACTGTCCAAGCTCAAACTTCTTCTTAAAAAGCGGTGCTTTTGCGTTTGCAACCTGCGAGAAAAAGCAAATACGTTTTGGTCTGGGCTCAGATATTGGCGCCGGGCCTCAGATGAGCATGTTTCAAGTAATGAAAGATGGATTTTACATCCAGCCAGACTTATGGATCGAACCGGCAAAACTCTTTTACCGAGCCACTCTTGGCGGAGCCAAGGCACTCAATCTGCATGAAACAACGGGTTCGCTCGAGGCGGGCAAGGATGCAGACTTTATTATTGTGAATACCGAGCGCAAATCCAATATTCCAGCTAATATCCTGCAAAAAGAAATAGACGAAATTTTATCCAGTCTCATTTTCTTAGGCGACGACAGGATTGTAGAGTCAACATTTGTTCGCGGCAAATGTGTTTTTGGAGCGTCTCTGTTAAACTCTTTAGTCTCCACCTAAATCGCAGCGAGGGTTTGCCATGACTTCTGCTCAACAGTCGAAACGTGCACAGGTAAAAGAGATTTATTCAGCTGAGCAGATTCAAGCTCGTATAAAAGAGCTTGGCAAACAAATCAGCAAAGACTATTCGGGTGTCGAAAAACCGGTTGTAATAGGCGTGATGAAAGGCGCAATCTGTTTTCTGGCGGATCTGTTGCGCGAAATCAAAGTGGACCAGCCCATGCAAGTAGAATTTGTTCGCCTTGCAAGCTATGGCGCCGCCACTGAAAGTTCAGGTACGGTGCAAGCTCCTTATCTGGACTTGCCCAATCTTTATCACCGCAACATCATCGTGATCGAAGACATTGTCGACTCGGGTCGCACAGCGCACTTCTTCATGAATTATTTAAAAGACCAGTTCGAGCCCAAATCGCTCAAGCTGGCATGCTTCCTCGACAAGCCATCACGCAGAGTTGTCGAATTCACAGCCGACTATGTGGGCTTTACAATCGAAGATTTGTTTGTAATTGGCTATGGCCTCGATTTCAACGAAAACTACAGAGAGCTTCCATACTTGGGCGAGTACACCCCGTAAAGCAGCTCATAATATAAAGATTGCTTTTACTGCTCGGGCGGTTAAACTATTTGTATGTCCTTAACGGCGAAACGAAAAACAACCGGTCAGAGCGTGGTAGAAATTGGCATTTCGGTCTTTCTACTGATAGTTCTTTCGCTAATCATCTCCAATATATTCGTAATCTCAAAGGCACAAGCCTATAACGAGCGCATTTGTCGTGACTCCATTTTACTTGCTGGCAAAGCAGCTTTAGATGGAAACGATTCAGCCAAAGTATTCAAAGCAGCAACTGCGGGAATGGAGAATTGCGGTATGGGAGGATTTTTCATCCGCCGCCCCGAGTACACTATTTTTTCGGATGATATCACCAAAGATACCACCGAGCGTGTTTTGAAAATTCAGACCAAGACCAAAGTACTCGTTCCCTGCCCGGTTCTTGTTTTCGATGCAGGACTTTCGACCAGTCCTATTTTGGAAGTAAAAACGACTTACACTTACAAAATAAAGAATCCAAAACCTTTCAAGTCAGAAAAATAAAAACTATTTTTTGACTGACCGCCCTATATAAGCAATGAGTTCGCCAAGCAAAATGCAGACTGGCAAAAATGTACATGGCACAACCATGAAGAGCGCCAGTCCAAGCCAAATGCCAAGCTCTTTACCTTGAGCTTTTTTATACTCGGCACTATCGAGGTCATAAGGCGTCACAATTGGATATCCGCAAAAAGCAAGCGGTCTTAGACGCAATCCCAAAATAGGCGTAGTAGATTTTTTGCCATCACCTGTTTTGAGACTGGCTATAGCAGTGACACTTTGATTATATTCCAGACCCCTGACCTCAAAATGTTTTTCGCCATATAGATAAGTCCAGCTTTTTGGAACAGGAGCTTTCTTCAAATCCTCTGGCCCGCCGCAAGCAAGCACCGGCAAATATTCAACTTCTGGCATGGTGCAAAAGAATTTCGTTTTGCCAGTCTTATCGCAAAGCCAGAGTCCCTTTTCAGGCTCTTGCTTGTCCGCGTGAAACTTATTGACAGCATGAGCATCGTCTTTATCGAGATCTTTTATAGTGAGATAAGCATATTTTTTTCCATCCATTGCATCAATGGCAGCATCACCAGCTGCCACCAGATTTAGTTTCACGACCGTTTCGGTATCAAGCAAGTCTTTTACCTCAGAAGGCTCAATAGACCTTGCATGGTCGTTTACATAAATCTGACCAAAAGCCATATAGACACCATAGCTCAAAATCAGCCCAAGTGCTATGAATCCGAGCAGTACTCTGGCACGTCTAAATATGACTGTCACTCTTAGAAAGTTTGCCATCGACCGAATATACTTCGACCGGAGCGAACATTTCTAAATCTGGTTGAATTTTCTTGGCGTCACCAACAACAGTGATGACAAACTTGCCAGAAGAAATCACTTTGCGAGCTACGTTGCGAACATCGTCCACAGTAACCGCCATGATATTTTTGGTGTAATTCTCCAGGTAATCGTCAGGCATTTTATAAAGTCCCGCATCAAGCAATGCCTGAGCAAGACCGCTTTGCGTTTCCAGTCTCAGTTGAAACAGACCGGCAAGATATGATTTTGCAGCGTCGAGCTCTTCTTGACTCACTTTGACATTGCGTATTCGGTCTAGCTCGTACAAAAACTCTTGCAAAGACGGAGCGGTAACTTCAGTACGAACGTCTGCCTGCGCCGAGAAAACATCAGGATTCACACGTGCTGCTGAACTTGAATAAGCTCCATAAGTGTAACCTTTGCTTTCGCGGATATTTTCAAACAAGCGCGAGTGGGCCGAGCCACCAAGAACATCGTTCATCACGAGTATCTTGAAATAATCAGGGTCAGTTTTTTTGATTCCCAGATTTCCAAGCTTGATTGATGATTGAACCGAGCCTGGTCTGTTTACCAGATAGATTTTCTGTGCCGATATAGGACTGGTCTCGACTAAAGCGTTTTCTTTGATATCGCCTTTGGCCCAATCCTTGCCAAACGATTCCTTTATAGTAGATTCCATTGCGGCTGAATCGAAATCGCCAACAACGAGCAAAAGCGAATTATTAGGAATGTAATTTTCGCTGTGGAATTTGCGCAGGTCTTCTTTGGAGATTTTTTCAATCATCTCTGGTTTCGGCGAAACGCGACCATACGGATTGGCACCAAAAATGACATGGCGAAAACGTTCTTCCAGCAGATAGCTTGGCTCGGCTCTCTGCAGAATCAATTCTTGCAGCCAGTTGGTCTTTTTCAACTTCATTTCTTGGTCAGGAAAACTTGGATGAAGCGCTACATCGTGGAAAAGACTCATCAAACGCAAAGTATAGTTTGAAAGGCACGAACCTGAAATAAGAGTGAAGTCATAGTCGCAACTAGCTCCAAGGCTGCCACCTATATAATCGATTTCAGACGCTATTTCTTTGCTGGTACGCTTGTCTGTACCCTCTGTCAGCATCGTGGCTGTAAGTTTGGCAATGCCCTGACTATCGTCTTTGTCGAGCACTTTGCCCGAACGAATTCCAAGACAGGCAGTGACGACTGGAAAACGATGATCTTCCAGAAGCTTGACTTCAAGCCCATTTTCGAGCTTTATCGTTTTCACTTTGGGCAAAACAAAGGGACGCGGTGCCGGCAAGGTTGGCGCTTTGAGACGAAAAGCCTCGTCATTTTGAGCGTGTGCACTTTGAGCAAAAAGACCACTCAAAGGTGAAAGTCCGATTAAAAGAGCGAGCATCAAGTGTGCTTTCTTGGATTTCATTGAGCTTCTCCTTCCTGACCAGAGGCATCGGGTGTGACATCTACAATTGTTATGCCGTTTTCGTTGAATATAGAATTTGCTACGCGCTTAACGTCATCTGGAGTGATAGACAAGTAAGTGGCAAGGTCTTTATCGAACAAACCAGGGTCACCGTAAAAACTTGCATATTGCGCTACGGTCTCTGCGCGCCCCAGACTTTTTTGCAAACTGTAATGGCTGTTTGATGAGAAATACATGCTTAAGATCAGGTTTTTGGCTTTCTGCAATTCAACTTCAGACACGAGTCCGGTTTTTAACTTGTTGATTTCTTCAAGCAAGATTTTGCGCACGTTCTCTTTATTTTGATTGGCTTTGTACAACACAAAGAAATTGATTTGCGAAGGACCGCGACGCTCTTCATAACTTCCGTCTACAGAAAGTGCGACTTGATCGTCTTTGATCATGCGTTGATACAGGCGCGACGATGTGCCTGTGGTGAGCATATTTTGAATTATGTTTAGAACCAGTGAATCTTTGTCACGACGCTTGGGCGCTTTCCACGCCATCCAGAAAGCTGGCAATTTTGCAAGGCGGTCTTTGACTTCTAGATATTTAGCTTTGCTTTGAACTGGCTCTCTGAGGTCCGGGCGTTTAATCGCCTTTGCTTGTTTGCTTGTTATGGTCTCGAAATATTTTTTGGCAAGTGCCTCGATATTGTTTGAATCAACATCGCCAGCTACCACGAGCACTGCGTTTGCAGGCATGTAGTAAGTATCGAAAAACTCTTTTACTGTAGCTACATTAGTAGATTCGAGGTCTTCAAAATAACCTATTACCGGGTGAGCGTTGTTCCAGTTATCGAAAATGGTTTCTTCCAGTTTTAGTTCAGCTGGCACATAGGGCTTGTTGTCGATGCGCAAACGTTTTTCTTCTTTGACAGCTTGCAACTGATTTTCAAAATTCTTTTCGGTAACAGCAAGCGACTTCATTCGATCTGACTCGAGCCACATTGCAATTTCAATCTGGTTGCTTGGAAGCACTTCATAATAATCGGTAAAATCGTTATGAGTAGAGGCATTCAGATTGCCGCCAGCAGCCTGCACATATTTAAAAAACGCACCTTTAGGAGCGTTAGCCGAACCCTCGAACATCATGTGCTCGAACAAATGAGCGAAACCCGACTTTCCTTTTACTTCGTCGCGCGAGCCAACATCATATATGATGCACATCGAAGCCACAGGTGCGCTGTGGTCTTCGCATACTATGACTCTAAGTCCGTTTTTAAGAGTGACGTCCTTAGTGATTGGAATCAAAGGATTTTTGATCTTCATCATTTCGTCTTTGGACACAGTTTGCGATTCTGCTGCAATAGCAGGTGCAACAGGCATAGACATCGCCCCTAGCAACAAACTCAAGGCTATCGTTTTAACGATTTTAGTCGTCATCATCTCCTCCTCCTGAGGTAAGACTTATTCCGGTCCAGAACATTGCGACCACCAGTATGCTCAAAATTCCTGCTCCAAAACAGACTTTCAATGGAAAGCCATAACGTCTTAAAGCCAGAAAAGAACTCAGTGCAAGACAGATAGCCAGAATTGCCACAACATGGTTTACGTGGAATCTCATCTGGCTCTATTTTTTATCCGCGTGCGCCTGCCAGTGCTTTCTGGCATGTGCAGTGGTCAATTTTGCCTGGAATAATTTCGACTAGCTTATTCAAAAGTGAAACCAGTTTTTTATTATTCTCGGTGAAAACTTTCACTACTTCAGCGTGCGAGACAGGCTCGACATCACCTATAAGACCACTGTCGTAATCTGTAATTAGCGAAATATTCACGACGCACATTTCAAGCTCGCGAGCCAGATGAACTTCTGGGTACTGAGTCATGTTGATTACTTCCCAACCCATTGAAGTGAACCATTTGGATTCTGCTTTGGATGAGAATCTGGGTCCCTGGATAACGACGACAGTGCCTTTGTCGTGAGTGGTGATGCCACAGTCGCGACCTGCTTGAACAGCGAGTTTGCGAAGCTCGGGGCAGTACGGGTCAGCGCTTGAAACGTGGGTAGTGATAGGACCATCGTAATAAGTATCTTCGCGACCAGAAGTTCTGTCTACGAACTGATCACAAACAACAAAGTCGCCCAATTTGACGTCTTTTTGCAAACTGCCTGCAGCGCAGGGAGCAATCAATCTTTTGACTCCAAGCGATTTCATCGCCCAGACATTAGCTCTATAGTTGATTTTGTGCGGCGGCAATTGATGCTGCGAGCCATGACGCGGCATGAAGGCTATTTGCTTACCAGCAAGTGTTCCGATTGTCACTTTGTCCGAAGGGGCTCCATAAGGAGTTTCTATAACTTTCTCATGACAGTCTTCCAGCAATTTGTAAAATCCGGATCCGCCAAACACGCCTATTTCTATTGCTGAATTTTTGTCCACTGTTTCTCCCTTGCACCATTGCAACCATCTGCTCTAACCGAGCTATGTTAGCAGCGAAAACCAGCTGGAAACAAGGTTAGTGACTATACGATCCCCCATAAAAACCAGGGCAGAAGTTTGAAAAACCTTCCGGGTACAGGGTTAACCCTAGCCGAAAAGTGAATAAAATTTATTAAAAGAGGGTATAACGCCTTTGAGGACTTGATTTTACTCTCATTCTTGCGACTGACAAACGACGAACAGAGCTTTTCACGCCCGTAAACACAGGCATTTTGGTATTCATGGAGTTTTCAAAAAGTGTTTCGCAAAGGGATTTCGATGGTGGCTCTTGTGCTGTTTGCTCTTGGCGGCTCAAGTTCGGTGTGCCCATCACAAGCTAGCACACAGCAAGAATTAGTGGCTCTCGATTCGGCTCAAACCCAAGAACTGCTTCCAAAAGCGAAAAAAACTCCATCTTATTCAAGTCCAGACCGACTTTATGCAGCTGTCTGGTCGCTCGTGAAAGAAGACTTTTATGACAACTCATACAAAGGACAGGACTGGAAACGCTGGGAAAAGAAATACGAAGGCAAACTGACCGACATGGATTCCGCTCACAAAGCGATCGAAACCATGCTTGCAAGCCTTGGCGACAGATATACTCGCTTTCTGGACCAGGACGCTTTCGATGACGAAAAGAGTCAGATAGAGGCACAGCTGTGTGGAATCGGGGTACAAATCGGGCTCGATAAACAGCACCGAATTGTCGTAATCAGCCCTATCGAAGATACTCCCGCCCAAAAAGCCGGACTCAGACCCTCAGACCTAATTCTTGAAATTGACGGAAAAGCCACCACTGGTTTTTCAGTGGACGATGCGGCAAAATACATCCGAGGCGAAGTGGATTCCAAAGTTAATATCACTGTAGGACGCGGTAGCCAGAAGAAAAAATTTGTCATAACGAGAAAAAGAATTCCGTTAAAGTCAGTGCAAACAGCAAAAATGCTCGATTCCAAAGTTGGCTATATTCGTTTGTCTAGCTTTATTTCGCACAAAGTAGACGTAGAAATGATTGCAGCGCTCAAAGAATTGTCGCAAGCAAAAGCACTCATTCTAGACCTGCGCGATAATCCGGGCGGACTGTTGAACAAATCCATTTCTGTCTCAGACTTATTTCTCGATTCAGGAAATGTCGTCTCGACCGTAGACAAAGATGGCTACAAAACTACAATCGCAAGCAAAGCACGACCATTATGTCACGTTCCCCTTGTGATACTGGAAAACAAAGGAAGTGCCTCAGCTTCTGAAATCACGATGGGAGCCTTGAAAGACAATGGCAGAGCGGTGCTTGTTGGTGAAACGTCTTTCGGCAAAGGTCTCGTGCAAGGCATAAACAAATTGGACGATGGGTCTGGAGTCAATATCACTATTGCTCGTTATCTCACACCAAACGATAACGACATTCATGAAAAAGGCATCAGCCCTGACATCGAAGTGAAGCTTACCAAGAAAATGAAAGAAGATGGAAAAGGTTGCTGGTGGTTAGATCCAAACGGAAACGGTTCGAATCGCAATCCCGAAGATTTTAAAGACGTCCAGCTCAAGCGAGCTTATGACACTGCTCGCGACGCTTTGAATAATAAGTCCTCAGTAGCGATGCACGGCGAACTTCCATAAACTTATTGGTCTTTGATGGCGCCAGTGATTGTCTTGGCCAGCTCTTTTGCCATGGCTCTCGGAAAATAATTAGTGATTTCGGAAAAGACAGAATCATCGTGTTTTGCTTGAGTCAGCCTGCTGAATTTTTTCGATTTGAGCATCCAAATTGTCTCGCCGGTTTCAGCATTGACCAGTTTTCCCGATAAGCGAACATCCGCAATATCGCCCATATAGTTGTCTTGCAACTCGACTTCGAGCACTTCCATTTGCAGCTGATATTTAGAACTCACATCGCCTGTCACGACGTCTTTATTACGCAGACAATGTTTGAGTTCTTTTTGAAACTCAGTTTCTATCTTCTTATCAAGTTCTAGTTCGAGCAGTCTTTTTGTCACATCAAGATTGTCTTTCTGTGCAAATCCCTGCCAGATAGCATCCATTTTCACTTTACTGGGACCCACTACTGGCAGTATCGAAATGCGGTCTACTAATGAGCCTCTATTTGCAGGGGTAATCACAGTTGCAACAGGAGTTGGAGCAAGATTTGAATTAGCAGTTGGAACTAATGCGATTTCTACTTTGCCGCCATTGCCTTTGAGTTCCTCTGGCACACTTGCTGGACTTACAGGTTTTGAAGCAAGTACCAGATCATCGCCCTTCCATACGCTTTTCATCACTGGTTGTTGAAGCTCGCCTCTTTCCTGGAGCACTTCGCTTTGAACCGAATCTTTCAGTGATTTGAACGCCTCATTCAGTCTGGTGTATTGCCCGCGCGAAGAAAAACCATCAATCAGTTTTTTGGTAAAGACTCCGTTTTCATATTTTTTCGATTCCCACGAAACTTGATTTGGCTCGCTCGAACAAATTATTAACATTCCTTTGCCCATCGGTATTTGTCCAACATCGAAATTGCCCTGGCGAACGAGTCCTTTACCATCTGACTTAGTCTTGGCTGCGCCACTGTGACAGGCATCGAGTATCAATACTATTCGATCGCAATGCACACGACTTTGAATGGTCGAAGCCAAATCTTGAAGCGAAATCCCTGTTCCAAACAGGGCGTTGCGCGATGTATCGTGCGCAACGACATAATTCATTCCTTCCAGATCCATCTGCGAGGGACTGCCGTGACTGGAAAAATAAATCACGACAAGATCATTGGGCTTAGCCAAACGCGGAAGCCACGAATCCCCAATTTCAGTCAGGATGCGGCTGCGCGTAGCCTGATTATCAACCAGTAATTTGACATGATCGGGTGCGAAATTAGCCTTTTCAATTAAAAAATCACAAAAATCCTTGGCATCTTTGGCAGGATATTTCAGATCGAGACTTGGGTCTTGAAATTTACTTATTCCTATGACCAGAGCCCACTTATCGCCGACCGCAGTACTCTGAGCAAATGCCACCGGATGCAGTAGCAGTGCGCAAATCAAAAGCAAAATAATTTTTTTCATTTAAATCGTTTGAGATATTCTTCCAGTTCTGGAATTTCTTTCATTTTCTTTTGCAATTCTTGCTTCGACATTTGAGAAGGAGATTTCCCCCCAAGCTTGTCGGCAATGATCATATCTAATAATTGATCAGATTGTCCGCCTGCTCCGCCACCCATCGTTCTAAAACTGGAAGGTATCGCTTGAGGGTCTGCAATTAGATTGCCGGGACCTAATTTGCGGCCCGGACCAGCCTTTGAAGCGTTTGCAGCCTCGATTTTCAATTCTTCGTTTCTTTTGAGCTGCTCGTCAAGACTTGTTTTGAGCGAGTCGATTCTTTTTTGAATTGCTTCATCTGGCTGACTTTTCGCCGCCATATCTTCTATATATTCGAAGGCTTTCATGTAATTAGTAATGCCGATGCCATTCTCTTTGGCTCTGTAAATTGAACGCAAAAGCTCTGAGCGTGCTTCTGTCAAAGGACCATCTCTAACTATAACTTCAGGTTCGGGCGGCAAGTCAGAACTTGTCTGAGGAGTTTCTTGGGTGCTCGATTTGGTTGCATCTGGCGCGTCTTTTCTTGCATCCGGGGCAAGCTCGTCTGCCACTGGAGTCAGACTTGGTCTGTTCATGGGAATCTGTACTTCGCTTTTGGGCTCGGGTGGAAGATCATCTGGCTTGAATCCGGGCATTGCGTCGGCAGCGTGCGATGGCTGGCATAAAGCTAAGCCAAGAGTTAGAGCAATCAAAACCAACTTGATTTTCATGTGCGAAAGGTTCCTTAGAGACGTTAACCCAATTCTATTATGCTATTCGATACTATGCCAATTCATATACTTTAGGGTGCAATGCGGAGCCTGAAATCCCGCGCCACATTAAATTCTCGCCTTTTTTGGCGCCTAAAGGGTATTATGCAATTAGGAAGAATGGTTATTTGTGCAATGTGGGTTGTTTGGGAGGAAGAAATTTTTGCACGGCAAACTCGATTTGACCAATGCCAAAGGCCTGAAAAAATCTGAAATCAGATTTCTGTCAAAGTTATTGCAGAAACGGATTCCAAAAGACAAGATTCTTACCATGGATCTGGCCGACACAGTTGCAGAAATCTCTAACTCGACCGGACACAATATCTCTGTAGTTTTGAATCGTCACGGACAGGTGGTCAACATCACAGTTGGTCAACCAAACGACGTCAACATGCCCGAACTGCGAGGAGTTCGCGTTGGTCCTGGTCGATTGTGCGGTCATCGCATCATTCATACCAATTTCTCGAAGGGCGGCAAAAGCTCCCAAGAATACAAGACTAAAACTGGTGAAGCATTCAGCAAAGAAAATCTCAATTGTCTGGCTAAAAACAGACTTGATTTACTTGCTCAAATCGATGTCAATCCAGAACAAACTTTCAACAAATCAAAAGGTGAGCAAGCCTTTATGGCAGACGCAGTGCACATTGCACACTTGCTTCCTGGGCGCGATAGCGAAGGTAAAATCTACAAAATTTTGCCACCACAAACAGCGCGCAGCACTCAAGAAGACGACTTTCAAGATCTCATCGGTTCGCTTGAAGACGAATTTCGAGTCAATGCTCCAGGTACGGCTTTTGTCGAAGGAGAAGAGCGCGCCATCTTGGTCGACCTTATTACCGAAGGTGCTAATGCTTTTCAAATCGAAGATGATCTGGACGAACTCGCACTTTTAGCTCGCACCGCTGGTGCTACCATTTGCGGACGCATGACCCAGGCTCGTCAAAAACCACATCCCAATTATTTTTTAGGCTCGGGCAAAGTGCAAGAAGTTGCGCTTCTAGTCCAGGAAATGGGCGCCAACATGGTGGTGGTAGATAAAGAGCTTTCGCCTACTCAAGCTCAAAATCTCACCGAGATGATTGGTGTAAAAGTCGTAGACCGAACCGAATTGATTTTAGACATATTCGCTCAACGTGCACAGACCAAAGAAGGAAAGCTACAAGTTGAGCTTGCTCAGCTCAAATATCTCTATCCGCGACTTGTGGGTAAAGGTCAAATATTATCCCGACTCGGGGGCGGTATCGGAACCAGAGGTCCCGGGGAAACCAAACTCGAAATCGATCGCCGCGTTATTCGCGATCGAATAAATCAACTCGAAAAAGAAACAGCTCGCATCAAAAATTATCGCGAAACACAGCGTCGCCAGCGCACTTCGCTCAATTTGCCTGTAATTGCTTTGACTGGTTATACAAACTCGGGCAAATCGACATTGATAAATTCGCTGACAAAATCAAGCGTGTTCGTTGAAGACAAACTCTTTGCGACGCTCGATCCAACGACCAGAAAAACAATGCTGCCAGACGGCAGTCCCGTATTGATTTCGGACACTGTTGGATTCATCAAGAAATTGCCGACATCGCTTGTTAACGCTTTTAAAGCCACTCTTGAAGAAGTGGTGGTGGCAGACATACTTGTTCATGTCGTCGATGCCTCGCACCCAAATGTAGAACAACATATTGCAAGCGTGTTTGATATCTTGAGCGAACTCGAAGCCGTAGACAAGCCTATCATCACAGTCTTGAACAAAGCAGACAAAGTCCGTCGCGAAGATCTAGAATGGCTCTTTCCTCAAGTGATAAATCCAGTTATCGTATCTGCAACTCAAAAAGTGGGATTGCAGGGACTACTTTTGCAAATTCAAAAACTGGTGCAAGACGTCTGTCCTAACCGTCGCAAATTCAGCGCTTAATTCCCAAAACCCAAACATAACTTGACAACAGGGGTTTTTCCTCATACAGTGGATAAACTTCAATACTCAGGTACTTACTATTGTCTGCAAGGGCTTCGACTGATGGTGTTCCATCAGTGCCTACTAGTGGTGACAATATTTCAGATTCTGTCGGCCAAACAACTGGTTCGACAGAGAATGCTCTTATAAATAGATTCGACTACGCTGGTGGAATGAAAGATTATCTGGCTAGCATTAAAACGATGACCGAATCTGCGAACCAATTTTTACCATCTTTTGCGCCTGAATCGCCCATGTTGCTTGCTAATGCTGATGGTATAAATCCAAATTCCATTAACGATGCCCTGCCTGTATTTGCTCAACTGACTGGTGAAAAACGAGGCGAAAAACGAAACGAACGACGAGGAGAACCAACGCGTCCGGGAGATATTAACGTCAAACCAGAAGCGGTGGACCCGGGAATCCAAGCTAAAATAGACGACCTGCAACAGCGCTTCAAAATTACTATCACTCCGCCAGGCATTAAGCTTGGCAATCAAGAAAATTTATGCGCGCCAGACACAGCAAGACCTGGAGCTAAACCGACAGATACTGGAGCGCCAATTTACTCCAGAGTTCCAACAATGCGCGAACTCAAAGCGCTTGAATCAGCACTTCAAACCACTGGTGATGCAGCATTGACTCGAGATGGCAGTCCATTAAAAGTAACATTTACAGACAAACCATCAGAATCTACTGGCAGAAAAGGAAAATCTGGTGGCGAAGGTGCGTATTACTTGCCACCAAAAGAAAATAACGGTGTTGCTGAACTTCGAATAAATCCAACAAGCAAACTTTTAGATCCAATCTTGACTCACATGTTAAGACATGAAATCGGTCATAACGCCGAAAATAATGCTTACACTGACAGCAAACATCCAGATGATATCTTGCATGGAATAGGATTTAAGCAAGTTGCTAATCCGTTTTACTCTGGCGCACCTGGTGAGCCGAGCACACTTGACGCTGTGCGAGTCAATGAAAACGCAAAAGAAAGTCTATATATAAAGCTCCCTCCAGACTGCAACAATCCTAGAGGCCACTGGCTGCGAGTAAATGAAAAAGGTCAGCTTTTAAGTCAGTTCGGCAGAGTAGTTCCGATGCGTAATGGCGAACCGGATTTCAGGTCGCCGATTCAACCCTTCTCGCGACAAGATAGTTTCATACAAAATAATATCGTTGTTAAAAATCCCACAAAATATTTCGATAATGCAAACGAAGTTATTACTGAAGCTTTCGCTCGATACAGCGGACTTGATGATGCAGGAAAAGCCAAGTTTCAATTAGATTTTCCCAATCACTATGAAGCGGTGAGAAGAATGCTCGAAGCACAAAAACGAAACCTGGGTCGTTAAAGCCACAGCATTGATATACTGAGCGGGTGACAAGGTTTTACCCTCTTTTAGTTTTTGTTGTAGCGCTTGCAATCGCCGGAATTGTTGGGCTTTCGCGCCGTGCCATAGACACTGCATATTTTTTCGACTCTGGACTTTATATGCAGTCTGCAGTCGCCATTCATGATGCATTCACCCATCTGCAAAGTAACGGACTGAATACTTTGCAACTAGAATGTGTCAATTTGAAAGAAAAGCTTCTGCTCGATGGTCCGGTTATGCCTTTAATTGGAGGCATACCTTTCTGGATCATGGGTGCAAAACCAAAACTCGAAGCAATGCAACCAGTTCTTGCTCTGCTTGTTTTCTTCCAAGCCCTGTCTTCTTTGTGCATGTTTTTTCTGGGTAGAAAACTAACCCAAAGCCACAATTTTGCGCTCTTGTCGGGTCTGTTATGGGCCACTTATCCTGCAGCCATATTTGGAACGACAAAATTACTGACGGAGCCTGCAGGCGTTTTATTCAGTCTTCTAGCCCTTGTATTGTGCGTGATTCTTAGTGAGCAAGAATCTTTCAAACGCGTTTGTGCGACCACGTTTGCCCTTGGCGTAATTATGAGTCTGCTTCTTCTACTGCGTCCTATCCTTGCACCGGCCCTGGTGCCAGTACTGATGGGACTGATTTTTGTAAAGAAGAAAAACGGTATGCCTTTAAACACCATATTTAGTGGCGTATCGACATGTGTGTTAGGCGGATTAATAACACTCGCTCCATGGCTCTGGTTTACTCATACAGCCAGCGGCGAAGTGGTTTTAACCCCCAAACGTTTTCCTGTGTACAACCTCGTGTGTGGTCTTGATCTTGCATCGGACGGACGGATTTTTGTTACACCAAGACCAGCCACCATAGATGAAGAAAAAGAAAAAAGCATGCAAATGCTATCGAGAAACATTCAAGAAAAACCTCTCGATCACTTACTACTGTTGTTTCGAAAACCCGCAAGACTATGGCTTGACGCCTGGAATGACTACAGAGCGCCTCTGATAATCCTTCCGGCCTGGGCAATAACCTGGTGGCACCTTCTGTTTTTGATTTGTGGAGGAGCAGGAATTATTTCCTTTTCTGCCCTGGTTTTAAAACGAGCTGAATTAGCTAACAAGGCGCAACCAGTTATTTTGTTTGGATCGCTTAGCTTCATCGCCGTCCATTTGCTCTATTTGTTTTTCAGTGCCTGTCCGCGTTATGGACACACATCGATGCCTTTCATAACCTTGTTTGGCGTTTACTTTCTAAGCCGACTCAGAACTGGCTCGAACAGTTTAAAACGCAGCGCTCTATTTGGTTTTGCTTCGCTTTTTACAGTCGCGTTGATCTTGCATTTACCCGTGCAATTCATTTTGCTTGGCTTAAATATTTCACCTACCCTGGCTCTATTAATCTCGGTACTGCTCAAATCAAGCGTGATATTGTTTTTTGCCACCATTGCTATAGTAACCACTCACCCTGAGTGGAAATCCTTTTTGAAAGAGCGGCTCTTCAAAGCATCAGTGCCGATATTTGCACTGACTGTCATTTTAGTCTCGTCGGCAGAAGAAATCGGTGGACCCAGAGAAGCAAAATCTGTATTAGGAAAAGACGAGAAGATAAGTCGCGAAATTGATTTGTCGGTAGAGAAACCAGACTGGGCTCTAATTTTGGTGGACGGTTCAAAAGAACTGGAAGATGCGACTCTTTATGTCAATGGTCACAAATTAGACAATTCGCCTATTGCGTTGCATCAATTTAGCACAACGGAAAACAGCCTGCACAATTATCAAATGTTCGCCAAATTGCTCAATATGAGCCAATCTGACTTCAGACAGTGGCGAGCAGCAATTGTGCCAGTTCAGGATCTCAATTTCAAAGGCAAAAACGAAATTGTAATAAAGTCAGGTAAAGACCAGACTGTTTTATACAGTTCGTACAAACAGCTTTCAGGCGAAACCCGCCTCCCGTCGCTCTTTAACTTCTGTTTCTACAAGCTCAATACAAGCCAAGCAGACATGGATGCGCGAGTCCCATATATTGAAATAGATAATCACGACCAAAGTTCTGGGTCGCTTAAGCGAATAATACTTGCTTTGGGCTACAAAAAACGAGTCGATAACCAGACTCTAGATACTCCTGTATCAGTTGAAAAAGATTTACTCAAAGGCAAACCCTCACCATTTATGATACCACCAGGACTTTTAACTTTTGTAGATTCTGGCGTCAATGATTTGAGCATTGATACCAGTGGTCTATTGAAAGTCACTCTTGATGCCAGATTCAAAAGCCCAAGCGCGACAAAATTACAGTTAGACCTCATGTGTCGTCTTGAAAATCAACCAGACTTTTCGGTCAATGTTTTCAATCAAACCAAAATTTTAGATCTGCAAGGACAAGCAAAAACAGAGAACTTTCAAATCACCAGTTATATTCCAGCATCTTGCGTTTCGTCCGGAAAATTCAGACCCCAGGCCGTTCTCGTGTCGAAAAATGCCCCTGTGCAGGTAGAAGAATTAAAAATCAAAATAGTACGAATCGACGCGCCAGACTTCAGAAACAGCCACGGGGATTTGTATTAGTTTCCCCTCACTTTACATAATGACATGCCGTAATAAATGCCAAGAGTTAGGTGTTAGTATTAGACGAGCGGCTTTAACAATTTTACCGCCGCAATCTAATAAGGAACCTATGGAAAACTTCACCAAGCTCGGATTATCCGAGCGCTCAGTCAATCTTCTGACCAAATTAGGCTTCGTCACACCGACCGAAGTGCAGGCTAAAGCTATCGGTCCACTGCTTGAAGGTCAGGATTTGATTGCCACAGCTCAAACCGGTACAGGCAAAACAGCTGCTTATGCCCTTCCTATTATCGAAGGACTTGGATCACGCTCTGGCGGCAGACGCGAAATACGCGCATTGATTCTTGTTCCTACCCGAGAACTTGCTTTGCAAGTCAAATCGCAATTTGATGCTCTGTCCAAATATCAGAGATTGAAATCAGCTGCCTTTTATGGCGGCACCGGATATGGTGCGCAGATTGCTGCTGTTCGTGGCGGCATCGATGTGGCTATCGCGACTCCTGGTCGCTTGAATGACCTATTGCAACGCCAGATTCTAGACTTGACCCAGGTCCAATATTTCGTCCTGGACGAAGCTGACAGAATGCTCGACATGGGCTTCATGCCGCAAGTGAAGCGGGTAATGACCATGATTCCAGAGCAGAGACAAACAATGATGTTTACTGCCACACTCGATTACAGAATGCAGCAAGTAGCGTCTGAAATCATGAACAAACCCACCATCATTCGCTGCAAACAAGATGAAATCGAACCGGCATCGATTGCTCAACAAGCATACAAAGTGGGCAAGGGCGAAAAAGACGAGCTACTTTTGTCTGTGCTGCAAGAATGGCAAGACGCCACCGTCCTGGTTTTCACAAGAACCAGACGAACAGCAAGCATAGTGACCAAGAAATTGAAAGAATCGAATGTTCAGGCTGAAGAAATTCACAGCGACATCAGTCAGCACAAGCGTGAAAAAACAATCGCCCGCTATCGCGCTGGCAATTTCAACGTTCTTGTGGCAACAGATATTGCCGCTCGCGGATTAGACGTTCCTGCAATCACCCATGTGGTGAATTATGACCTGCCTACTTGCGCAGCCGACTATATACATAGAATAGGCCGCACCGGAAGAGCCGGCAGAACAGGTATCGCGCACAGCTTTATTTCAAATGACCAGCGTCATCTTGTCAAAGACATCGAAAAACTGATTGGCAGAAAGTTTGTGACAGTGCCAGCTCCAAGTGCAAAACATGCCATAAACGTTGCACGTTCTTGTTTTTCTGGCGAAGGCATCAAAATAGGCGACTGCCTGGTCAAAGTATAACTTTGGTCCTGACTCTGCTTAGAACATTTTCGAGATCCACTTTCAATTTTTGCATTGACTGATAGCGTTTTTCAGGCTCTTTCTCGAGCGTTTTGAACACGATACCCTCGAGTTCAGATGGAATTTCGAGTTTGGTTCCAACTTCGCTAAGATTTTTTGGAAGATCGTGCACTTGTTTATGCATAGTTTCGAATAAACTCTCTCCCAGAAAAGGCGGCTGACCACAAAGCGCCTCATACATTACGCAACCAAGACTGTAAATGTCAGAGCGAGTATCGAGTACACGGCCAAGACATTGTTCTGGACTCATATAAGGCGGGCTGCCGAATACTTCGCCATCTCTTGTGATGTCTTTACTCGTAGACGATTTTTCGTATTCGTATAAAAGCTTGGCGATACCAAAGTCGATAATTTTGACGAAACATTCTTTGTGCTGACCTTCTGTAATAATAATATTGCCAGGCTTGAGGTCGCGGTGAATCACTCCGACACTATGAGCATGAGCTAGACCGTCGCACATTTGAACAAAGAGTGAAAGCCACAGTTCAAGTGCAAAAGGTTCTTTCATGTCGATGATTTCAGAAAGCTTGAAACCCTCAATGTAATACATTACTAGATAAGGACAGCCATTCTCGAGCAAGTCCCAGTCAAACACCGTAGCCAGATTGGGGTGAGTAAGACGGCTTGCAGCCTGTGCTTCGCGCTGAAATCTCTTTCTATTTCTTGAGTCGGACGCAAGATATGGGTGCAAGACTTTGATTGCAAAATATCGATCCAGAATCAAATGCTTGGCCTTATAAACAACGCCCATGCCACCACGACCAATGACAGACTCAACTTTGTATTTTTGATTTATGATCTGGTCTATCATCGAATCGACGATAACAGGTGAATTCAAGTCATCATCATCTTCTGATATTGATGTTTCGGGTCCCGATTTGGAATGAATTTTTTCGTACAACTTACTGATTGGAGTCATCTTAATCGTCGGGATTGACTCATCATCTGGGAAAATTTGATTTTGACAACGCTCTGCGAGATCTTCGAGATCAACATCGAGCGCGTGCAAAACCTTTTGCGCAGTGCATCTAGGAACGCTCACCAGGGCTAACAACAACAATATAGTATCCACGCGCGAAACGCCGCTATTGATGGAAGTCTCTTTTGCCTTGTAAAAAATAGATTTAGCTCTTGGAGAAAATGTAAATGCAGGCACGTGATAAGTCGTGCCTCTGCCCATTATGCGACAAACTTCTTCTTGCGCTTTTCTATAAGTTACACCAAGCGACTGTAGAGTTTGAGCTGCTCGAGTGGTATCGCACAAAAGAATGCCAAGCAGAATATGCTCGGAGCCGGTCATATAATGCCCGAGTTCTTCCCTTTCTTGTTGAGCCAGTTGCACAACTTTTAGGGCACCTTCGGTAAAACTTTTGAACATCAGTTAGAATCGCATCTTGCTTAAGCCGCGGAAAAGACCCTGATTTACGCCTTTGTATATTGCAGATTGAACACTTCGATTGAGTGCACGATTGACAGTAGTACTGAGTCCACCCATAGAATTGCCCATGGCACCCATGCCACCTTGAGCCGGCATACGGACTGCCTTTTGAGGAACCGCAAATCCGCCTCTAAATCTGGCGCTTTGCTGTACTCCAGCCTGCATTTGCTGCTGAGGAGCACCACTATTTAAAAATTGCTGAGCTTGACCGCTTATTTGCTTGCCACTACCCATCGCCTTTGCAGCATTTTGCATCTGTGCAAGTGCTTTGGGATCGATACCGTCTGGAGTAGAATCCGAACCTTGTTGGGCAAAAGCAAGTCCTGCGTTTCCACCGGTTTGCCAATCTGAAGATCCCATTTGCGCAGGCATTTGTTGCATAGGCATTTGTTGCATAGGCATCTGCTGCATAGGCATCTGCTGCTGCATTTGCTGCATGGCAAATTGTTGTTGCTGGGGTGCGGGGTATTGTTGAGGTCTGAATTGTTGCTGGGGAGCTTGCTGTTGGAATTGCTGCTGCTGCTGCGCAAACTGCTGATTAAATTGCTGTTGTTGGGGTTGCTCCATCTGGACAGAACCAGCTAAATCAGATTGGTCGTCGCCGCCGGTTCCTGCTGGTTGATACCAGCTGGCTTCGTTAGATTGAGGTTGCGACTGCACTTGCGGTTGGCCACCACCATTTATCCAGTTGGATTGACCCAGTCCACCCATTTGCGCTTGCAGTGCATTCATCGAAGATCCCTGCGAACGGTCGGGACTGCTTTGTCTTGGAGCGTAAAAAGAATTATCCATCTGTGCTTGCTGCGATTGCAGTCCACCACCAGAACTAGAGCCACCGCCAGAAACCCAATCCGACTGGCCAAGCTGAGCGGATGCTGTTTGGTCAGATAAAATGCAATTTGCCATAACGAAGCAAAAAGCCAGAGCAAACTTATTTGCGCTGGCCTTCATTGATTTTTTGTTTACTCTTTTGGAGTGACACATTGCTATTGGCTTACAGACAGGGCGGTCGAAGCATGAATCGGTTTTTTCAAGCTTGCAATCTTCTCTTTTAGAACTGAGATAGCAGCTGACTCCTGAGCATCTTTGCCTTCAACCATGCGGTCTGGTTTGACTCCTACTTTGTTGATGTCTAGGTTGTTGGGGGTTAAGTAACGCGAGACAGTGATGTGTACGGCAGCTCCACCGGGGAGCTTGTTGATTTCCTGAACCAGTCCTTTTCCGTAAGATTTGGTTCCGACCAGTACTGCGCGGTTATTGTCGTGCAATGCACTGGCAAGGATTTCACTGGCTGATGCGCTGTCAGCATCCATCAAAACTGCGATAGGCTGTTTGGTCAATGGAAGACCGGTTGCGATATCTGTGTGTTTGGCATTTCGGCTGATAGTGCTCACGATTGCACCATTCTCAAGCAACATGTCGGCAATTTCAAGGGCATTGCTCAACAGTCCACCAGGATTGCCACGCAAATCGATAATCAAGCCATCGGCGCGCGATAATTTTCTCAAAGCACCACGGAATTCTCTTGCAGCATCGTTAGAAATGAAAGTGTTGAGCTGAATCATGCCAATATTGTTGTCGAGCATTCTGGCTCTTACTGCTTTGATAACGATTTCTTTGCGAGTGATAGAAACTTTGCGAACTTCTTTGTCGCCACGTTTCACGGTCAAGTCTACAGGAGTACCAGCGGCGCCGCGGATGCGATTGGCAGCTTGCTCGGGAGTGATTCCGATGGATGATTCTCCGTCAATTCCAATAAGTTCGTCACCAGCTTTGACGCCAGCTTTCTCGGCTGGACCATCTTCGATGGTTCTGACAATGGTCAACTTCGAAGGTTTTTCTTTGCCTTGCTGTAGGCTGATACCGATACCAACGATTTTGGCGTCGATGGCGTCGTTCTCATCCTGAAATGCACGTGGGTCGAGAAAACGGGTGTATGGGTCGTTCAACGACTTGAGCATCTGAGCGATGTATTTGTGAGCATCCTCAGTGGTTTTGATTTTGGAATCATACTTATGCTCGTACTCTTTCCAGTTGACGCCGTTGAAGTTTTCTTCGTAGAAGTTGTCGCGAACGAGCTTCCAGGCTTCGTGATAGACGTCTTTTGGACTGTCAGAACGAAAGCTCTGGGCGGGCTGAACAGCTGACCCGGCGAAGAGGGATAAAGCCAATGCAATAGCAGATATGCGCTTGAACACGTTCATTCAGGCAAACTCTCGGTGAATATGGGACCACAATAAAACCCGAACCTCACCCGGGGGAGAGGTTGCGTTGCTGAGCCAGCAACTGGTTCGTAACTTCCTTATGCCCGCTTAATCAAAGTTTCAACACGCTTTTTCTAAAATTTACACTTGACAACAATCTTTTTTTTCAAGCCCTGGCAGGCGCTCGCCCGAAAAGAGTTTAAGAAAGCCCGTACTTAGACCAGTTAGCGTCCACTAGGTCCTTGATCTCAGAACTCATATCTATTGGTTTAGGCCAGTTACGGGTGAAACCTTCAGAAGCCCATTTTCTAGTTGCATCTATCCCGACTTTAGATCCTAACCCCATTATTGGAGATGCATGATCAAGAATGTCCAGAGGACCTTCTACAAACATCATGTCTCTTTTGGGATCTGTATTACCAAAGACGTGAAGGGCTACTTCCGATAAGTTTTGGACGTCCACTTCTTTGTCCACCACAACAGCGAATTTGGTGAACATGAGCTGACCCAGACCCCAGATTGCACTCATCACTTTGCGTGCATGGCCAGGGAATCGTTTGTCGATTGAGACTATGACGCAATTGTGGAAAACGCCTTCCCAGGGAAGATTCATGTCCACGATTTCAGGCACTAGCATTTGCACCATGGGCAAGAAAATACGCTCTGTCGCCTTGCCCAGATAACAGTCTTCCTGTGGGGGTTTGCCAACGATTGTAGTTTGATAAATGGGATTTTTTCTGTGCGTGATGGCAGTCACATGCAACGTGGGAAAGAGTCCCGCCAGACTGTAAAAGCCCGTATGGTCGCCAAAAGGACCTTCAGTACGCAAGTCTTCCTGGTCGACATAACCTTCTATGATAATCTCAGCATTAGCTGGAACTTCAAGATCGACAGTCTTGCACTTAGTTATTTTGACAGGAGAAGATTTGATAAACCCGGCAAGTAAAAGTTCGTCTATGTCTGGTGGCAGTGGCGCAGTGGCTGAGTAGGTTACGGAAGGTTCGCACCCCAGAGCTATCGCCACTTCCATCCGGTTGCCTGGTTTTTCGAATTTGCTTTCGTCGAAGAAAGTCCCATAGTTCGGCGGCTCGTCTATGTGGCTCGACGCCATGGCTGCTGCAACCACTGGCTCTTTCTTCTCTAATTCGCGACGATTATTTTCAAAATGTCTTGCACCATCATGATGCTTATGCCAGTGCATTCCAGTCGTAACATTATCGAATTTCTGAAGCCTATATACTCCTAGATTTCTATGACCCGAGTGTGGATCTTTTGTTATTACTACACCAAGAGTAATAAAAGGCCCGCCGTCTTCCGGCCAGCATTTGATTATGGGTAGTTTATCGAGCATGGGCTGATTCTTATCTGTGATGACTACTTCCTGGCAAGGAGCTTGTCCCTTAATGAGCTTTGGAGGAAATTTACTTACTTCCATCAAGGTAGGAAGCATTGCAATCTTATCCATGATCGATTCTGGAACTTTAGGTTTAATCAGTCTTGTTATACGAGCTGCTATCTCATCTAAATTCTGAACTTCTAGTGCTTTGCATATTCTTTTACTGGAACCAAAAGCATTTATTAATACGGGAATGTCGTAACCCTTAACGTTAGTGAATAGAAGCGCCTTATTCTTCGAATCAGAAAGCTTACTTACTCTGTCTGTAATCTCAGCTATTTCAAGATCGCATGAGACTGGAGTTGAGATTTTCACTAACTCCTTATTTTCTTCCAGAATTTCAAGATACTCTCGTAGATCCATTACTTATCTCTTTATATATGTGTTTTAGTTTGTAATTGCTTCTGCAAAAAATCGGCAAGCTGATTAAAAGCCTTTGCTCTATGCGACTTCTGATTCTTTTCTTCAGGCGAAATTTGAGCCGACGTCATCGAACAATCGTCTGGTTTGAAAATGGGATCGTATCCAAAACCATGTTCACCGCGTTCATCGAAAATCAGCTTGCCATCCCAGTAAGCCTCGGTAGAATAAATAACCTTATCTTTGTCGGCAAGAACCAGAGCGCAAACATAACGAGCCGAGCGTTTTTCTTCTGGCACATTCTCCATTTCTTGAAGCATTTTGCGACGACGGTCTATATCGCTACCATCGCAGTATCGAGCTGAACGGACACCAGGTCCCCATCCAAGGGCTTCGACTTCTATGCCCGAATCATCAGAAACCGAAAGCTCACCAGTCATTCGAGCAGCTTCGCGCGCTTTGATTTCGGCATTAGCAAGATAAGAATCGCCAGTTTCTTCAGGATCGAATTCTTTTGGCGCGAGTGCAAGTTCAATCGGTAAATGTCCGAGCAATACTTTTAATTCTTTGAGCTTTCCAGGGTTTTGGCTTGCTAGAACGAGTTTCATTTGCCCTTCTCGTTGGTACCAGCACCGGTGCCTTTTGGAGGCGATTTCTTGCGGTGGTCTTTGCGTTGAACCCTGATGACGTCGCTAATTTGCGAAATAGCTTGAGACACTTGCATTAGTTGTTTTAGGTCCACAACTTCTAAAATCAGGGTAATAACCGCGCCTTTTTTATCTGTCTTTGTCTCGATTCGCAAGTCGCGCAAATTAACTTTGTGGTCCGAAATTTTCTTCAAAATGTCGCCGGCCACACCTACACGATCGAGCGCTTCGACTGAAAGACAGGCTGGATATGTCGAGCTTCGCTCGGAAGACCAATCGACCGACATGCGTCTGTCTTCATCGATTTTTTGCAAGTTGGAACAGTCTGACCTGTGCACTGCTATTCCGCTTCCACGCGTAACTACACCGACTATTTCTTCTCCAGGTACTGGCTGGCAGCACTTTGCCAGATGGTGCAAAAGTCCGCCAAGACTTCCAACATCTTTTGGCTTTGATGGCTCTTGCGAAAAGGATGGCAGCATATAGCCTTTTTCAGCTATTTTTTCTTCCTGATCCAATTCTCGAATTTTATTGACGACAAAAGATACTGAGATGTCGCCGTAGCCAACTGCAGCAAGAATATCGTCCATCTTTTTGAGATTTAGTTTCTTACCGATTTCTTGAATGCGCTCGGTGGTGAGACTCTCATCCAGATTGCCTTTACCCAGTTCAGACTCGAGCATCTGGCGACCTTGCTGAATATGCTCTTCGCGGTGGTGTTTCTTAAACCATTGACGTATGCGGCTTTTAGCAGAGTGAGTCTTGGCAAAATTGAGCCAGTCCATTTTTGGATGGGTGTTTTTGCCCGTAATAATCTCTACGATATCTCCGTTTTTCATCACCGTATTCAGTGGCACGATACGATCGTTTATGCGAGCGCCGACACAAGAATGTCCAACATGAGTGTGAATTCTATATGCAAAATCAATTGGCGTAGATCCAGTCGGCAAGTCGATTACGTCGCCACCAGGGCTAAATACGAAAACTTGATCCGAGAAGAGGTCGATTTTAACTTCTTCCATGTATTCGTTGGCATCATCTAATTCTTGACGCCAATCAACTAACTGTCTGAGCCAGGCAATTTTTCTATCGCCATCAGAATCGGCTTTGCCAGCGCCACCTTCTTTGTATTTCCAATGAGCAGCAATGCCATACTCGGCTATGTGGTGCATACGTCTTGTGCGAATCTGTATTTCGACTCGTCGCCCTTTAGGTCCAATTACAGCAGTGTGAAGACTCTGATAGTTATTGAATTTGGGCATGGCGATATAGTCTTTGAACCGACCCGGAATGGGAGTGAACAGATGGTGCACCACGCCCATTACTTCATAACACTTTTGAGTATCAGGATCTTTGCCGATTTCACAAAATTCTTTTTCGCTCGAGTCAATGATCACACGAATGGCAAGCACATCGTAGAGTTCTTCAAACGACTTCTGCTGCTTTTTCATTTTGAGCCAGATGCCGAACAAATGTTTGGGACGTCCGACTATTTCGGCTTTAATTTGGCGCTCTTTGAGCTCGACTTCGAGCTTATCGATGATATCGCGAATCAAGATCTCTCGCTCTTCGCGAGTGTCTGCCACGATTTTCTTCAGGCCATCGAATTCGTCGGGATGCAAATAATGCAATCCAAGGTCTTCTAGTTCCCACTTCATCTCACCAAGACCGAATCTGTTGGCGAGCGGGGCATAAATCTCGAGAGTTTCTTTGGCTATTTCTGCCTGTTTGTGCGGCGCCATGTGATCGAGCGTGCGCATATTATGCAGTCGGTCAGCCATTTTGACCAGTACGACTCTGAAATCATCGGCAATAGCGACAATAAGCTTGCGGAAATTTTCAGCCTGACGCTCGGCTTTAGAGCTGAAACTGAATTTTCCCAGTTTGGTGACACCTTCTACAATGCGCAGAATATCTGTGCCAAAGGCTTTCTCCATCTCTTTGGCCGTAACTTCGCAGTCCTCGAGCACGTCGTGCATCAAAGCTGCGCAGATAGTCTGAATATCGGCATTGAGTTCAGCCAGAATACAAGCGACTTCAGCCGGATGGATTATGTAAGGGTCATTTGATTTGCGCAGCTGACCATCGTGTGCTTTATGCGCGAAATCATAAGCTTTTTGAGCAAGCGCGATATCCTGCTCGTCGCGTCCTTGCGAGCGTAAAATCTCTATCAGAGGCTTTTCGTAGGTTTGTATCATGAGCTCGCCTTGAATTATACCTAAGCAATGAGCCCGTGAGAACCGAGGTTAACAAACTGTGTCGGGAATTTTAAGCCATGAAAGGGCATTGCCTCCAAGCAGCTTCGCCTTGGTCGCATCGGTAATATCCAGCGACTCAATAAGTTTTCCAGGCTCATCCTCGCCAAGCGGAAATGGATAATCAGTTCCAAGCGCAATCGAATCCTCTCCGACCACATCGAGCAAATATTTAAGAGCTTTTGAATCGTGAACCAGGCTATCGACCAGGAAACGACCCAGATAATCACGAGGATTGACGTCATTGTCTATCGCGCATAAATCGGGTCTGGCTTGAAAGCCATGCTCGATTCTTCCGATTGTGGCAGGAAACGATCCGCCACCATGGGCAAAGGCAACACGCAGTTTTGGAAAACGCTCGAAAATACCTGAAAAAATCATCGAGCAAATTGCAAGACAGGTTTCTGCAGGCATGCCCACAAGCCAGGGTAGCCAGTATCTGGTCATTCTCTCCTGTCCCATCATGTCCCAGGGATGGACGAAGATGAAGGCATCAAGGTCGTTTGCAGCTTCAAATACAGGCAAGAGGGCTGGATCACTCAAATTCCAGTTATTGACGTGCGATCCAATTTGCACGCCCAGCAATCCAAGGTCTTTCACGCAGCGCTCAAGCTCTTGAACAGCCAGATCTGGTGCTTGCATCGGAATCGTTCCCAGCCCCACAAAACGAGCTGGATTTGATTTGACAACTTTAGCCAGGTCGTCATTCAAAAATTTAGACAAATCAAGGGCATGCTTAGGTTCCGCCCAGTAGCTGAACATGACTGGAACAGTCGACAAAACCTGGATGGTGACTCCGGATCGCTTGCAATCTTCTATGCGAGCAGACGCATCCCAGCAGTTAGATTCGATTTCACGAAAAAAAGTGCCATCGTCTTTGAGCATTCGAGCCCGACACGATGCATGATGGTCGAGCTTTATGAAACCTCCATAACCGTACTTGCTTTTCCAGTCAGGTATATCCCTTGGCAAAATATGGGTATGAATGTCGATTTTGAGCATTCTGTTGCCTTTAGTGAATATTGTTACGTTACGACACGTGAATATTATTATTGAGCCATCAGGGTAAGTAAAGAGTAATTGTTCTGGTTTAGAAAACTCGCAGCATATAGAAGGAAATAAGGAACATCCTTCCTTGGGGTTGGAGAAGTTGAGTTCGGCTGTAGCACAATGGAAGATTTATCGCACCCGAGCTGAACTGGCTGGGGACGAAGGAACTCACGATTTAGCCGAAGAAGACTGGAAAGAGGCGCTCAAGCAAGCGCGTAGTCTCGGACAAAAAGACCGTCGACTGGCATATACTCTGGAAAAACTTGCTGAAAGCCAGTTTCATTTAAACAAACTTGCAGACGCTACCACCCACGCACTTGAAAGTCTTGCGGTGTATGAGAGTCTGAAAGAAGAAAAATTGGCTGACTTAGGGCGAATTAATGCCAATATCGCCAAAGCTTATCACGCTCAAAATATGGTTGAGCGTGCCTCTGAATTCTATACCAGAGCCATTGAATTGAAAGAAAAGGAACTCGGAGTATCGCATCCAGAAGTCGAGGCATTGAAAGACTCTTTTGCCTCTCTGGCTAACGATCCCAGTTTTGCTCCTCCACCTAGCACGGAACATTCTATAAAGCTAGAACCAGCTCCAGAACCGCTCGATTTAAATAACGCACTGGACTCTATTTTTGCAGTCGAGCCACCACCAGTAGAGACACCAACAAAAGAAGAACCAGCACCACTTGCGATACCACAAGCGCATGCTTCTGTTCCTGTTCCTGAGCCTGAGCCTGTTCCAGTACCAGAGCCAGCTCCTGCACCGCACCCGGCTCCTGCTCCAGAGCCAGCACCTGCACCTACACTTGCTCCCGAGCCTGCTTCTGCTGCGATTCCAGCACCCGCTCCCGTCCCAGCGCCACCGCCCACGATGCCACCCGAGCAAGTCTCAATTCTCTGGTCCAATTTCAAGAACATGGCCGAGAATTACATGCAAAACAACAATCTGGTCGAAGCTGAAAAGCTCTGGATCGACGCACTAAACCTCATACAACCACTTGGTGAATCCAATCCAAATTATTGCTTGACGCTTGAGAATCTCGCTGAAATCAGGCTGCGAATGCAGGATTATCCCGGTTCTGAAAGTTACTTTCTCAAGGCTTATCACATTAAAGTTGCTGCACTTGGCCAAAATCACATCGCGGTAGCACAGACAGTGAACAATCTTGCTCGTTTGTATTATCAGGGTGGCAACTTCGAAAAAGCAGAATTGTTTGGTCGTCAGTGTATCGAGCTGCAAGAAAAACTGTTAGGACCAGACGATGGCAATCTAGCTTGTTCTATCCATAATCTGGCTACGCTTTACCACATGCAGAGAAAATTCGAACTAGCAGAACCGCTGTACAAGCGAGCCTTAGACATCAAACGCAAAGCATTCGGACCAGATCATCCAGAGACTACACGTCTGCTCAAAAGTTATGCAGACTTGATGCGCAATACAAATCGATTAAATGAAGCAGACGAACTGGACAGCATGGCAGATGGGCGAATCAGCGGAACATGGCGCGCGATCTCAGTCCCCGCAGCTCCTGGATCCAGCAAAAAAATGGAAAATTGCGATATCTGCGGAAATCCACTAGGTGGAGCTTCACGCTGCAGCAAATGCGGTTATGACACTTCACTTGGTGTGTTCTAAGTAATTGTCTTAGGCCTGACCAGTTGAAGGTTACCAAACTCATCAATTGGTTGCTGGTTATTCATCGCCATCTCGTAACCCTTCTTGCCCATTACTAAAGTAAGAGATGGACTTTTACATACGTCTTCGGGAGTTCTGGCTGCAAGCTCTGGATTGTTCAGACCCGCAAGCGTTGCTACTGGATCTGGAAGACAGGTTCCAGCTTTTGCCATTGCTTCGTTTCCGGCAATCAAAGCTGTGTTTGCAGCAACCAGTAAACCTACGAATCTAGAGCCATTCACATTGCAATTGACATAGCCGATGAAAGCTTGAATCTGTCCCAGTTTCGAATCGATAGCTCCCATCATGTCATTGGCGCCCACCTGGACACCTTTGAAGAAACTCTCAAAAGAAGAAATTTGTTGGGACATTGCCGAGGTAAACGAAGCGAATTGCAAAAGCTGCGACTTGGTCAAACTCGTTGGTGCACCACCGTTGTAAACACGTGCCTCACTTCGATCCTGATCGCTAAATCTTCCGGTCACATCATAGACCATGTTTCCGCTTCGAGTGATTTCTGGCGTTTCAAGCGTACTATTAGTAGCGCGCATAATAATGTTTTCTGGAGATCGGTCGCTGCCATCTCCTTTATAAGTAGTGCGAGAACCTTCTGTGATGATAGTGGTCGATAAGGGTTTGTCGCCGTCCATGATTTGCGACTGCAATTCGCCCTTATCATTGAAAGTGGTAACCACTCTGTTTTCAGGACATGGATTTCCGCTCTCGTCTACTGGACGCTCAATAGCCTCATTCTGCCAGCCATTAGGACCTTTGGTCACTATTTGATCGACATTGCCTTTTTGCGAGCGCATGCCCTGAACAGCGTTGTTCTCAACTGTGTATGTAATACCGTTGTGAACGAAAGTGTATTTTCCGTCTGCTCCCAGCTGACCTTTGACTTCAGAGACAGCACCATTTGGTCCGTGCAAAGTCATGGTATCTCCAGAGAAAGTGGCAATATTGCGCTGAGGAATTCCAGATTCATCTGGGGTGAAGATATTCAAATCGCCAGACTTGCTGATTACAGCTCCAGTGCGTGTATCGCTGCTCGTAATCATAGACGAGCCATATAAGTCGGTTGCGAAAGAATCTCTGCTTGTGTCTGGAACGAAATCCTGGTCAGTCAAAGCTTGTCTTATAAAGGCTGCGATTTCGGCTTTTCCTTTGCCTTCAATTGCTTTGCCATTGATAGTGCCTCTGAATGTGCCATTGGCTTCGATTCTCAAATTGTCCCCATCAGGAAAAGTCCAAACCTGGACCTTGTCCTTACCCTCACCAGATTCGGTAAGAGTAGTTACATTTCCGCTCTCGTCGAACATTCTCAACGTAGCGCTATCGCCTCTGACCGAGCGCTCAGAAACAAGTCTTCCATCTGGACCGAATTTGGATTCAACTGTGGAACCATCGCGATTTGTTTCGATTCGAGTAGCAAGCTTGTCGTTCTCAAAACGTGTTTCGACTCTGGTGCCATCGGGACGAATTTCTACTTTGACCTGTTGTCCGTCAGTGGCTTGTGTCGTTCCTTTGTGCAAGTTTGCAACTGTATCGATAGCAGCGCAGTCGCCACCTAATTTTTCATCCAGTCGACTGGAATTTAGCGCGTCTAGAACATTTCCATCTTTGGGCAAGTCTGTACCAGCTTGGGCTACACAACCTTGAAAAGTCCGCTCTTGTTGTAGCTGTTGTTGAGTCTGCTGAACTTCGGCAATTCCCTTTTCGGACGCGCCCTTGAGCTCGGCCTCGGGATTTGGCTGTGTGGCATCAAGCTCCGTTTCAGCTGGAGCTGCAGCGCCTTTATCTGGTTTGACTTCTTCTGCTGCCATAAATTTCCACGTAGTAAATGCGGTAATTACGAATATATACCCATATTGTGCGGTCGCTCGCCCCGCTTGTCAACCGCATTTAATCTGTCAAGAACTCCAATGGCGCCCTGGTTTCAGTTTTACCCGCTTTGTTTGGGTTCAAAAAATACCCAAATAACCCTACGTCCGAAAAAAAAACTGGAAGTAGTGATACAGTGAAGGTTGCGGGAATACAATTGCCAGATGATTGATCGACGAATTACCACATTAATTTCAGTGCTTTGTTTGACAAGCCTTTGCGCCTGCCAAAAGATCGAACTTGGCGGCATAATGGGCTCAAAAAACAAAACGCCTCAAACAATTCCTGGCGTGGCGCCCGTTTCGGAAATGAAGCCTCACGCGGTTCCTTCTCAGATTAATAACGAGCCTTTGTCTGGCTATTGGAAAATGGCCTATTCGGTAAACGGAGACGTCAAAAGCGCTCACGTTCGCCTGACTCAAACGGGCGACACATTTTCGGGACAGGGAACGGACGATCACAATAGCAAACCCTTTTCAATCGAAAAAGGAACGATTCAAAACGGCGACTTAATTGGCTTTATCAAAAAATACGAAGACAATCCCAGTGCTTTGCCAGTCGAGTATGGCGGCAATTTGGACAAGAGTACCAATTCTTATATCAGTGGTCGTTATCTTGCCTCTGTGAACGGTCAGTCTTTTGAAGGCGACTGGGAGGCTGAAAAAGAAAAATCAGAACAAGCGCCTCAAGCAGCGTCTGCTACAAGTGACGGCTCACACCAATCACATCAAAGTCGCAAACCTGACCACGCTCCTGACCTGTCTGGCAAATGGACCACCGGATACGAATATCAGTTCAAGACTATTAATTCGACCATGTGGTTGATGCAAGAAAACAAGAATCTAAAAGGTCATGGTATTGATCATAGTACCAATGAAAAATTCACGATTGAAAAAGGCTGGTACGACTTTCCCCACGTTACTATCATTCGCAAATATAACGCGGTGAAAAGCAAGAAAGTAAACAAGCCTGAACGCAAGATGACTTTCAAAGCCGACGTCAACTGGGTTACAGACGCAGATTACGATGGTCCGTACATGCAAGGCAAAACGGATGGCGGCGGGAACTGGGAAGCTCAGTTAGTTAGATAACCTTGAGCCTTTTGCCCACTTTGACAAAACATTCGATTGCAAGATCGAGATCGGCTTTACTGTGAGCTGCCGAAATCTGACAGCGCAAGCGCGCTTCGCCTTTTGGCACCACTGGGAACCAGAGACCTTTGACGTAGACACCTTCGTCCATGAGACCATTGCTCATGTCTTGTGCGACTGAAGCTTCGCCTACCATGACCGGAACAATCGGATGGATTCCTTCAAGAATAGTGAATCCAGCGTGTTTGATTTCTTTTCTGAAATATGCAGTATTATCGTGCAATTTTGAAACCAGGCTATTGTCTTCTTCAAGTATTTTCAAAACTTCAAGAGACGCACAAACAATAGGCGCAGGCACGGTATTCGAGAAAGTATATGGTCTCGATTTTTGACGCAAGAAATCAATCAGATCTTTCTTGCCAGCTATATAGCCACCAGCAGCGCCACCAAGGGCTTTGCCTAGCGTACCTGTAAGAACGTCTATTTTACCGTGTACGCCACAATGCTCGGGAGTACCTCTGCCAGTTTTTCCTAAGACGCCAGTCGAGTGCGAATCGTCTACGAACAATAAAGTGTTTTCTTTTTTGCAAAGGTCGACGAATTTTTCAAGCTCTGCAAACTCGCCTTCCATGCTGAAAACACCATCAGTTGCGACGATACTTACACGATAACCTTTACTGCGATTTGCCTCTAGCTTATTTTGCAAATCGTTCAAATCGTTGTGTTCGTACGAATTGAGATCAGTTGTCTTAGTTGCCTGGCGAGCCAATCTGATGCCATCGATGATGCTGGCGTGATTCAGCTTGTCACTATATATGATATCGCGATAACCAGACTGGCCAAAGTCGTTGGACAAAAGTGCAGTAAAAAATGCTTCGTTTGCAGCAAAGCAGGATGAGTGCAATATAGCCGCTTCCATTCCCAGAAACTGAGCAATTTTTTCTTCGAGCTCCAAATGAATATTTTGAGTACCGCAAATGAATCGAACTGACGCCATGCCGTATCCCCAGCGCTCAAGTCCGTTTTTGGCGGCTTCTTTAACTCTGGGATGATTTGCAAGACCCAGATAATTGTTAGAAGCAAGCATAACTTTGCGCTTGCCTTTAGCTTGAACAACACCAGACTGGTCGCTTTCAATCGGAACTTCGTACTTATATGTTTTGTTGTCGTGAGCAGTCTTCAACTCACTGGCAATAGCAGAATAAAGCTTTTGCGGACTCAATTGTTGCGATTTCGAGGAAGATTTGTCTTGCACAGCTGTTTCGTTTGAATTTGAAGCCATTTGCTTGTCCTTTGCTCCTAACTGGAAGCTATAGGTTAGCAGAACCTAATAGCCTCCAAAAATTAATGTTTGTCCCTGGAAATTAACCTGAGTACCTTTCCCGCTTTATACTACAACTATGTCCAAGACTGATACATCTACATTTGAATCTGCACCTACAGCTGCGCCCACCTGGTTCGAGCATCTTGACGAAACAGTGGACACTATTTTGAAAAATGATCCGGCGGCTAGAAGCAGGCTGGAAGTGATTTTGTGTTATCCAGGACTGCATGCGGTAATGGCATACCGCATAGCGAACGTTTTTTACAAAGCCAAGAGTTACACCCTTGCAAGACTGATTTCGCAATGGGCTCGCACCATGACCGGAATCGAAATCCATCCAGGTGCCACTATTGGCAGACGATTCATAATCGACCACGGTATGGGCGTGGTGATTGGCGAAACGACCGAGATTGGCAACGACTGTTTCATTTACCAGGGAGTGACTCTAGGAGCCGGCGCCGAAGCCCGCCAGGGTGAGCAGTCTAGAAACACCAAGCGCCATCCCACTCTTGGAAATGGCGTAGTGGTAGGCAGCGGAGCCGAAATTCAGGGAGCTATAACCGTTTCTGACAACGCCAGAGTGGCTTCGGGCTCGATTGTATTGAAAGACGTGCCGCCAAATTCAACTGTGGTGGGAATGCCTGGAAGGGTCATATACAGAGATGGGCAGCGCATTAATGAAAAGTTACCCGATATCGAGGCTGAGGCTATCAAAAGTTTGAAGAACCGAATCGAGGTACTAGAAACTCTTTTGCGGCAATTGCAAGGAGAAAACGAAACAAATCTTGCGTCCGATAGTATTAAGCCGCAAGAACAGGATAAATTAGACTGGCTGGATGGGAATACTGAAAGTGATAGCAAGGAAGATCCAGTGGAAGTATTTTTGCAAGGAGCTGGAATTTAAGACATGGCAGAAAGCGAACTCGAACGAGCTTTTTATAGCCTCGCCGAGGCACTGACAATTACAGAAGCCGAAATTCTTGAAGAAATTCAAGTTATCCAGGCTCAAATAGACGAGTTGAAAGACCGCATCGTCAACTTGAACACCAAACAAGAAAGTCTGTCCCACGACAAGGAGTCACTGACCCAAATGTTCAGCCGTTACTGCGCCACTGAAGACGGTGCCAGTTAGGCTTTCGCATGTCAGGAACCTGTCCATTTTGTGGAGCTAAACTCAACCTGGGTCTCAACTTCTGCGTAGGCTGTGGAAGGCAGGGAGTCGATCGCCCACGTGGTCAGATGTCGGGGTTGCGAGGCGGATTCAGGGCAGCCGACATTACAAGACGACTTGACGAAATCATCACGGTCTCTCGTTTTAGAAAATCACGCAAGAATATCGAAGTTACAAAAGGGGCGCGCTGGTTCATTCTTAACGGCACGTTTGCCTTAGTGGCGATAGCCCTTTTCTACTGCGCTGTACAATACAGCTTATCCATGTTGTATCCAGGCAAATACAAGCCGCCGCAAATACCGGTGGAAAAAATCAAAACAGTAGTGCAAACCACCATTGGTGGCATGAAAGTTTTCACCGCTCCATCCAGTAAGAACAATCCGGTCAAAGACGACGACACTCCTCGTGCTGAGAAGCGTAAGGAGAAGCAGAGTGCGAGCAAATCTTCGAACAAGAGAACCAAACGTCAGGGCACCAAATCTGGTGCAAAAAGTAAAAAGGCGAAGGCGGACAAAGATAACTAATCAGAGTTTGGAAGATTCATTTTCATCCAGCAACCTGATTACGTCCATTTTTATGAGCAGTGAGAACTCTTTTACGCTCCAGGATTTTCTCACTTTGGGCGATTTATATAGCTCGGCTTTTATTTGCTTATCGCCTGCTGCCGAAATTTGATAGATATATTCTTTCTCGTAATAAGGCGGAGACTTAATCGAGATGAATTGTCCTTTTTTATACATTAACTAGCATTTTTGCAATTTCGGATTTGGCGCAGGAAGAACTGCTCGTGCTTACTTGATAGACTTTGGCATCGCGCATCAATTTTTCAACTTTGTATTCGCGAGTATAACCATAGCCACCAAGAACCTGAACGGCATCAGTGGTTACTTTCATAACCATGTCTTGAGCGTAAGCACGCGCCGCCAGTGATTTTGCTTTTATTGCTGGTGAATCGCCATCTTTGTCCAGAAGTGTGGCTGCTTGCCTTATGAGTAACCTGGCGGTTTCAATTTCTTTGGCCATATCTGCAAGCATAAAATTAACCGCTTGATGCTGGGCAATGGGACGTCCAAAGGTCTGTCTTTGTTTTGAATATTCGATTGATAGATGCATGGCACTACGGGCGACACCGCAAGCTCCTGTCGCTATAAAAAGATTGGCAGCTGATTCAATACCAGATCTGGATGGTGCGCTAATCACGTTTGCTTCTGCAAGACGCACATTTAAGAAATTAGCATTGCGCACGCTGAGTGCTTTCCTTCCCATCAATTGTAATTTCTCTTCGAATTGAAGACCGGAAGAATCGCCAGGCACTGCGAACAATAAGGTTCTATCACTATTAGAAGCGTCTCTGGCACAGACTAAATACCAGGCTGCATGACCGCCGTTAAAAACTTCTTGTTCTTTGCCATTCAGAACATATTCGCTGCCTTCTTGTTTGAAGGTGAGCTCTATTTTGTTTGTTTGCAAAAAGCTCGCTGCATAACCTGCAACAAAAGGCGACTCTACCAGCGGTTTTAAAAACTTTGCTTTCTGTTCGGCATTGGCATATTTGACTAAAGGCAAAATAGCAATGGCACTCGACTCGATTGCGCCAGCTATTCCGCTACAACCAGAAGCTAACTCTTCAAGAATCACACATATATCGAGCGTATCCAGACCAAGCCCGTCGCAATCGTCGCCAATCATGCTATTCACAAGACCCAATTCCCAGGCTTTATGCACGAGACCTGCCGGAAATTCTGGCTTCATATCGAAATGTTCGGACTTACTTTCTATTTCACCTTGCGAAAAATCTCTTGCCAGTTTTTGGAATTGTTCTTTTTCTTCAGTCAAAAATAGTCCAGAAGTTGCCATGGTCTGCTCCTTGGGCGCCTATACATCACTTATTTTAAGACTATAAGATGCAGAGTAATCGCCCCTTCGTTTTCAAGGGGCTAATAATTAAGTACAAATAAGTGTTCGCAACGGCTGTATTCTGGACTTTTACTAAGGTCGCAAGGCGGAAGTCATGATATACAATACTGATCATGTTGATTGCGCCATCAATTTTATCCGCTGACTTCACCCGCCTGGGCGAAGAGATTGCCATCGCTCAAAAAGGCGGGGCAGACTGGATCCACGTCGACGTGATGGACGGTCATTTCGTACCTAACTTAACTATAGGCGCACCGGTAGTCAAGAGCATCAGAAAGACGACTACCCTTCCACTCGATGTGCATTTGATGATTGAAGATCCCGACAAATATCTGGAAGATTTTGCCAAAGCTGGCGCTGACTTTATTACAGTGCACGCAGAAGCATGCACTCATTTGCACAGAACTTTGAGCTACATAAAAGAGCTGGGCAAAAAAGCTGGTGTCGCACTCAATCCCCACACTGAGCCTGAAGTTCTCAAATACGTCACCGACCACGTCGATCTCGTGCTCGTAATGTCGGTAAACCCTGGTTTTGGCGGTCAAAAATTCATCGATAGCGTCATTCCAAAAATTTCCCAGGTCAAAGAGATTTTCGAGCAAAGCGGCAAAAAAGATTTATATCTATCTGTAGACGGTGGCATCAATTTCGATACGGCTCCTAGAGTAGTCAGAGCCGGAGCAAACGTGCTCGTGGCTGGTAACACCATATATGGTTCCAAATCAGTTTCCGAATCCATTTCCAAATTAAGACAATCCGCTGTGGCAGCGTAAAGGAGAATCCTGAAAATGCAACTCTCAAAAAGAATAGTGTCGGCAGCCATGCTTCTAGCATTTGCTACACCAGCGCTTGCAAACGACTCGGAGTTCATCAAAGACACAGAATCCATCGGTAAAACCAATGGCGTAATAATGTCTGACCAGATGCTCGAACTTGGAATGGTTTCATCAAACGCATTGCGTATCGAAGGCGAGCAAGCGATGAGACTGGGTAATACTGACCGCGCGATACAGGTTCTGCAACGCTCTGTCGAAATGTCGCCCCTCGATATGGATGGTCGAATTCTGTACGCTACTGCGCTCGAGAAAAAACTCTTCAGACAGAAAAAACATGACCGCGACCCTAAACTCTATAACTATCTAGTGAAGCAATGGTTCTTCATTCATAAGAAGTGCGAATTCCCTGATCAAAAGATGCAAGCTTTTCAGCATTTGACCCAATTGACAGGCACCGCACCCAAACTGCTCGAACGCGAAAAGAAATATTTGAGTCGTGTTCTCATTCCCGAAGATGGTTCGGTAGCTGTACAATTCGGAAAGAATCGCATAGTTGACCGCTAAGCTCTAGGCTTGCGCGAGTTTAAATAACGCCAGATTGTAATACCGATGCGAACCAGTCCGAAAAGGGCTGAAGCTGCGCCTATAAACATCCAGACCAGGGCGGGGTGCATGGAAATTATGTGCGTTTTGGCTTGCTCGTAAGCTGCTTGCATGGAAGGATTCATGCTGTCGGTCGGTAAGAATTTTGCCAGCTCGAGAAAAAAGCCAATGAAAATATTGAGCAGCCCAAACACAAGCCAGGTCCAACCGGCTCTCCACACGAAAAGAAGCGGCCAGAAGCCGATGAGGAGGAACGTATCAGACAGAAAGACAAGCGGATTATCGGGTTTGATAACAAAAAGAAGAATAAAACCGATTACCCATAAGACGGTTGAAAGTATGGTACCAAGTTTGGTGCGCCTACTTATCCCACCTTTTTCAGTCATTGAAGCGCAACCCTCGCTTATCGAGGTCGAGATCCTTCAATTGACGCAGTATCACTTTGGCTTCTTCCGGAACTTCGGGCTTTTCGATTTTTTCAGCCAGAATCTTAGCGAAAGCCACTTTATCGAAATCACCAAGTCCTCTCGATCTGCACAAGCGATCAAGAATTTCGACTCGCCTGTGGGTTTTGCCTTCTGATACGGCTTCAGGCGGATTTTGTATGTCTTCGAAAACGATAGAATCGAGGTAACCCATTTCGCTCATATAAACTTGCATGCAGCGAAAAATAGTTTCTTCCAGAAATAAATCTTCGATCTCGCCTTTTCTAAGAGTCAAAAGGCGATCGCAATCACGCAAACTATCACTGATTAATTCAGCTTGTTCAAAAGCATCACCATCTAACAAACATAATATCGGCAGAGAAACGGTGTCTCGCAAGTTCAAATATTGCTTAGCCACTTGCTGAGCGCCGCCGCAAGGGTCTATATATACCGAGATCTCTTTTAGATCTATATTTAGGAGCCTAGCTAAAGCCGGTAATAAAATTATTTCGGTTTGCCCTTCGACCAGCAAAACTTTTTCGCATAAAAATCCGCCGGAAAAAAGTTTACGCAACTCGTTTTGTTCTAAAACCCAAACCGATATCGGTTCGAGTTTTGAATCAGTCTCGAGTCGATCGCGAAAAGCCACCAAAATTCGGTTTAGAGCTGGCCCAATACTAGTATCCATTTTGCTGAAATCACTTTCAAAAAGTTTGTGCCAGGCAAAAGAATTGCTCACCCAAAAATCGAGCCAGGCGATTTCAGACGATTGAAATCGTGCAATTTTTTCGCCGAATAATTGACTCAAAAATTCCTGATTGCAAATTTTTGCATCGTGCAATTCTTTAGTTTGATACCACATATCGAAAGCCAGTCGTTCAAAGCGTTTCAGGTCTTCGTACGCAACTAAAGCACTGAAAATCCGATCAAAATTTAGACAACTTTTGTCAATACTTTCAAATAGGGGGTTCTCAACTCCAAATATTTGTGCGAAGATTTTACCCTGAGTCGCAAGTGGCAATTGCTCGAACATTTTTTTGTCGACATGCCTGCGAGCCATACGGTTCAACTGCGACCATTTATGCGAGGGCTCTTCATATGACAATAATTTCCGTATAGCCGACCAGAATTCCTCGTCCGTCGGGTTCCGGTATGAAGAAGAAACGCTACTTTTATTTTTTGTGTTTATATCTTTCGGCTTCAAAAGTTTTTGCCTGAGTCAGTTTTTGGCATTTCCAATTATTTGATTTGGCAACAAAATATAGACGGAAATCTGGCATTTGGCCAGATTCAGATTATGTCATGTTCACACTGTGTGTAAAGCACACTAAAAGAGATTACGCTTATGGACACCTGTCAAGATTTAAAAGAAAACCAACTGGACCTCAATTTAGCAATGAACGAGCAAGAGCTCCAACCTGAAATACAGAAGAGCGACGCCGTCATTACCGAGGGCTCCACCTGGGCGGCTATCTGGCACCTGGCATGGCCTTTAATGGGTCAGATGTCGGTTATCGCCCTCGCCAGCTTCTGCGATGTGTACGTTGCTGGCAAAATGGGCTCCGACGTTCAGGCGGCTATAGGTCTGTGCGGTCAAATCTGGTTTTTGATGATGCTCATCACCGTGGCATTGTCAGTTGGAACCAACGCACTGGTCAGCCGTTACTGGGGAGCCAAAGACCTCGAAAATACGATAAAAGCCGGACGTCAGGCAATGACTTTCGGATTCGTGTTTGGAGGCGTATCGGCTGCCGCTGGCATGCTTGCGGCAAAACCGTTGCTTGTGTTTCTCGGCGCATCGCCTGAAGTGCAAAGACTTGGATGGGAATTCATTTCGGTGGATTTACTCTCTCAAATTCCTTTCACTGCCGTTTGGGTGGCTCACTCCATCTGGCGCGCCAAAGGCAATGCAAGAGTTCCAATGGTCAACTGGATCATAATGGCACTGATTGTAGTGGCACTAGACTTCGCCCTTTGTATTCATCCGTTTCATATAGGAATATCTGGAATAGGCTGGTCATGGGTAGTTGCAGCGATGGTCGGCGTTTTAATCAACGTCATGTTATTGAAACGGACCGAACTAGCCGAGTGCGTCAATTTCAAATTGATGATCAAAGAAGGTCTCTCCAGAGACTTTATGTGGCGTCTTTTGAAAATAGGCATCCCAGCATGTATTAACGACCTCGTCTGGATCGGAAGCTGCTGTGCATTCTTTTTGATTTTTGCTCAAACCAAAAATCCGACTGCATGCCAGGCTTCATGGGCAGTAGGCTTCAGACTGGAAGAAATAGTGAGCTCGCTTCCTCTACACGCTCTATCCATGGCTGTTGCCACCATCGTGGGTCAGAACCTGGGAGCAAAGCAACCGCAAAGAGCTGAGCGTGCCGGATGGCAGGTAGCGGCTATCGGATGTGGTTACACATCGCTCATGGCAGTATTTCTGTTTTGTATGGGTGGCGAAATAGCCAAGCATATGAGCAGCGATCCGGTGGTTCTCAAATATGTCAAAGACTATTTGCAAATCGTCGGGATGTGTCAACCATTTGTTGCCTTGTGGCTCGTGCTTTTCGGAGCTATGCAGGGAGCTGGATACACAGTGCGTCCAATGTGGATGTCGATTATATGTTTGCTTATAATCAGACTTCCACTTGCCTATTACCTGACCAAGACCTATTTCTACGGTCCAGACGATGGACCTTTGGGATGCTGGGTCAGCGTAGCTGCATCAGCAGTGGTAATTGGAATTCTAGCCGTCTGGTCCTTCAAATCGGGCGTATGGAAAACCCAAAAGGTCTAATCGACCAAAAAGCAAACTGACAAGTCTTTTTTGAACTCTTCTTCGAGCGATGTCGTCTTAACAGACACAGGGATCGAAACAGTCGGGGAGGAGTTCAAAAATGGCCAGCAAATTAAAACAAGTTGTAAAGGATCTCAATTTCGAGCTGCCGCGCTTGCGGCTTTGTTTATTCTATGAAAAATGTCAACCTGATGGCTTGACCCGCAAAATAATGATAAAAGGTCCAGAGGATGCTTATCGCTTCCTCAAGCCGCTTCAAATGGCAGCAGAAGAGTATTTTCTTACTATTCATCTGAGCGCCAAAAATCACATCATTGGTGTACATGAAGTTTCCCACGGCACTATAAACTCGAGTCTGGTCCATCCGCGTGAGGTTTTCAAAGCTGCCGTACTTGCAAACAGTCATTCTATTTTGCTCTGTCATAACCACCCGTCTGGAGGCGAATTGAAGCCGAGCTTCGAGGATCTCGAAATAACTAGCAGACTCATTTCTGTTGGTAAAATGATGGGCATTCAGGTGATTGATCATGTCATAGTTGGAACCAATACCAACAATCAATGTGAAGGTTACAGTATTCGCGAAAATCATCACGACCTGTGGACGGAGACAATTGTGTGAGCTATCCTCGAAACCATGCAAACTGATTTTTCTTCACGCAAAACAAATACTGTCATGGTTGGTTCGGTGCCAGTAGGTGCCGGTCATCCTGTCATCATTCAATCGATGACGAATACCGATACTCAAGATGTCGCATCAACTGTCAAACAAGTAAAAGAATTGTATGAAGCAGGCTCAGAAATTGTAAGAATAACTGTCAATACAAAAGCGGCTGCTCAAGCGGTTCCATCCATAGTAAGCGAACTTGAAAAGTCGGGGCTCGATGTTCCTTTGGTCGGCGATTTTCACTACAATGGACATTTGCTGTTGACCGAAGTGCCCGATTGCGCAAAGCTTCTTGCCAAATATAGAATCAATCCTGGAAACGTAGGCAAAGGCGAGCGTCACGACGAAAACTTCAAATGCATGATCGATGTTGCAATTAAGCACAATAAGCCAGTTCGTATCGGTGTGAACTGGGGATCGCTCGATCAAGAATTGCTCGCTTTGAATATGGACAAAAATGCTGCATCTAAGAATCCGCAAGATGCACATTCGGTCTTGATGGACACCATTGTCGAAAGCGCGATGGCCTCAGCTCAAGCTGCACTAAACTACGGTATGAGCAAGGATAAGATAATCATTTCGGCCAAAGTTTCAGAAGTGCCTGACTTGATTTCGATTTATCGACGCTTGGCGAAACTGAGCGAATTCCCTCTCCATCTTGGACTGACTGAAGCCGGCATGGGCGTCAAAGGAATTGTTTCATCGGCTGCAGCCTTGTCTGTATTGCTTTCAGAAAGTATCGGCGAAACTATACGAGTTAGCATCACACCGGCTCCCGGAGCAAGCCGTACAGAAGAAGTAAAAGTCTGTCAGCAAGTGCTGCAGTCCTTGAAATTGAGATCATTTACGGCCCAGGTCACAGCCTGTCCAGGTTGTGGTCGCACCACGAGCACTGTATTTCAAGAACTGGCTAAAAATATAGAAGACCATTTGGCAGTTAAAAGAATGGAGTGGTCAAAAGCTTATCCTGGTGCAGAAAATCTCAAAGTGGCAGTGATGGGATGCATCGTCAATGGTCCTGGTGAATCAAAACATTCCGATATCGGAATCTCACTTCCTGGTACAGGCGAAGAACCACGCGCGCCAGTCTATATCGACGGCGAACACCACACGACACTCGATGGTCCGACCCTCGCTCTGGACTTTATTCAGATAGTCGAAAAATATGTCAAAGACAAATACGGCAAAACTGTAAAAGTGTAATCAGCCGTTTCTCGATTTTGATGAAATCTTGATATAGGACGAGAGCTTATTTATAAAGGTCTTGCAGTCCATATAGTTCAATAAATGGGCATGGACATTTTTTCTATTGTGTTTGCTTTATTACTCTTTCTTTCCGCCTATGGTCTGATTGATTTATTCAGTCGGCTTGCCGAAAGTTGATTGAGGCTCATTACTTCTAAATGACTATTATTAATTGGCTCGCTTTTGCGCTTGCCATCGGACTTGGAATTTATTTACTGGTGGCTCTGCTTAAGCCGGAATTATTTGCATGAGCATGACTTTTGCAGAGTATGCGCAGCTGATTGTTTATTTTGCATTATTGCTTTCAGGCGGTTTTGCCTTGGGCAAATATATGACTTACATTTTTGAGGGTGAGGCTGGAGCCGGCTTACCTTTATTGAAACAGTTGGAGCAATTGACTTACAAAGCTGGCGGAATCGACCCCAGGATTGAGATGACCTGGGTTACTTACAGTCGCTCATTGATGGGTTTTTCACTCATAAGTTTTGTAGCTTTGTATGCCTTGCAAAGAATGCAGAATCTTTTGCCTTTCAATCCCGAGTCACTACAGGCAGTATCAGCAGATTCTGCCTTCAACACAACAATTAGTTTTATTAGCAACACTAACTGGCAAGGATATTCTGGTGAAACGACCTTATCTTATTTGTCGCAAATGCTTGGACTGACCGTACAAAATTTCGTTTCTGCAGCAGTCGGCATATCGGTTCTGGTAGCCTTGATTAGAGGGATTGTAAGACACCAATCCAACACTATAGGCAATTTCTGGTCCGACTTAACCAGGTCGATAATTCACATTTTACTGCCTCTATCAGTGGTGCTTGCACTGATGCTTGTCTGGCAGGGGGCGATACAAAACTTCAATGCGTATGTTGAATACACACCTTTAGAACAGCATCAAGACCCGAAGGACAAGTATAAAATCGCAATGGGACCAGCAGCGTCTCAAATAGCAATCAAACAACTGGGAACGAATGGCGGTGGATTTTTCAACGTAAATTCCAGCCACCCTTACGAAAATCCGACCTCACTGTCCAATTTATTTGAAACATTAGCCATTCTCATTATCCCAGTAGGGCTATGTTTCACTTTTGGATTCATGGTCAAGCGTTTAAAAGAAGGTCTGGCATTATTGTGGGCAATGAGTTTTATATTCTTCATATTACTTGCTCTTGGTTTGTGGGCTGAATTCACACCAAATAGTGCGATGCCGCTTTCTGGCAATATGGAAGGTAAAGAAACCCGATTTGGTATTACAAGTTCGATGCTCTGGGCAACGTGTACAACAGCCGCTTCGAACGGCTCGGTCAACTGCATGCACGACTCGCTCACTCCGCTTGGAGGTCTTGTGCCGATGGTGCTCATGCAACTGGGTGAAATCATATATGGTGGCGTAGGTTCGGGTTTGTACGGCATGATCATTTTCGCTATTGTGGCAGTCTTTGTAGCAGGGCTAATGGTAGGTCGGACTCCGGAATATCTGGGCAAGAAAATCGAAGCTTTCGAAATCAAAATGTCAACTCTGGTCCTATTGATACCACCTTTTGTTGTGCTTATTGGAACGGCAATCGCTGTTTCCATAGAAGCTGGTAAAGCGGGGGTCTTAAATCAGAGTGTGCATGGATTCAGCGAAATACTTTATGCTTTTTCATCTGCCGGAAACAATAACGGCTCCGCCTTTGCTGGATTGAGCGCAAATACACCTTTTTACAATTATGCGCTTGGAGTTGCCATGTTTATATCCAGATACTGGCTTGCTCTGCCTGTTCTGGCCATCGCAGGATCGCTTGCACAAAAAAAACTGATCCCGGCAAGCAATGGCACTATTCCTACAACTGGTCCCTTGTTCATCGGTTTTCTAATTAGCATCGTGCTCATAGTAGGCGCTCTGACATTTATTCCAGCGCTTGCTCTTGGACCGATAGTCGAACATCTGCAAATGACATTTGGAGCAAAATGAAAGTCAGTCAAAAGCCAAACAAGCTGTTCGAGCCTGAAATAATGAAACAGGCATTTTGTGATTCATTCATAAAACTAGATCCGCGCATCCAGATAAAAAATCCTGTCATGTTCGTGGTCGAAATCGCAAGCGTATTAACAACTATTATCTATTTAGTAAGTCTTTCTGGCGAAAAGGAAGCAAGCTCTTCATTCATTCTTTCAATAAGTTTGTGGCTCTGGTTCACTCTTTTGAGCGCCAATTTTTCAGAAGCCATGGCTGAAGGTCGAGGCAAAGCCCAGGCCAAATCGCTGCGTGAATCAAGAAAAGATTTGATGGCAAAAAAGATTGAAAGTCTAGAACCCAAGGCCGAAACAATTCAGGTTCAGGCTACTTCTCTTCGAATAGGCGATATGGTTCTAGTCGAAGCACAAGAAATTATTCCATGCGACGGAGATGTCGTGGAAGGAATAGCATCAGTCGATGAAAGTGCCATCACGGGCGAAAGCGCTCCAGTCATACGAGAATCTGGCGGTGACAGAAGCTCGGTCACGGGTGGAACCAAAGTTTTGTCAGACTGGATAATTATCAAAATCACAGTCAACCCAGGCGAGACCTTTATCGAACAGATGATCGCACTTGTGGAAGGAGCGAAGCGACAGAAAACACCAAACGAAATTGCTCTCAATATTTTACTTGCGGCATTCACTTTGATTTTTTTAGTTGTCACAACTACTCTATACTCATTTTCAAAATACAGTACAGAAGTGAGCGGTCAAGGACAGGTCATAAGTATTACAGTGCTCGTAGCATTGCTTGTCTGCCTGATACCAACAACCATAGGTGGCCTCTTATCTGCAATTGGAATTGCAGGCATGGACAGACTGATTAGAGCAAATGTCATTGCCATGTCTGGTCGGGCAGTAGAAGCAGCCGGTGACGTAGACATGCTCTTGCTGGATAAAACAGGAACCATTACTTTAGGCGCACGACAAGCATCTTCATTTTATCCTGCCCCTGGCATTTCCGAGCCTGATCTGGCAGATGCAGCTCAGCTTGCTTCGCTTGCCGACGAAACTCCAGAGGGAAGAAGTATCGTCGTTCTCGCCAAAGAAAAATACAACATACGAGACCGCAATATTCACGACCTCGATGCCACTTTTGTCGAATTTAGCGCACACACAAGAATGAGCGGCGTTGACATGAATGGGATCAAAATTAGAAAAGGCGCAGTCGATGCAATCGAAGAATATGTCGGCACAGGAACCGTGGCAAGAGAAATAATCGAGACTGCTCAAAAGGTGGCAAAAGAAGGAGCCACACCACTCTTGGTGGCACGAGACAAACAAGTACTTGGAGTAGTGAAGTTAAAAGACATCGTCAAAGGAGGCATTAAAGAACGCTTTGCCGACCTGCGCGCCATGGGCATTAAAACAGTGATGATTACTGGCGACAATCCCATAACTGCCGCTGCGATTGCAGCCGAAGCAGGTGTAGACGATTATTTAGCTCAGGCTACTCCAGAGGGCAAGCTCAAATTAATAAAAGAAAATCAGGCTGGCGGCAGACTGATAGCTATGACCGGTGACGGAACGAACGACGCTCCAGCCCTTGCTCAAGCAGACGTGGCAGTGGTTATGAATTCGGGCACGCAGGCGGCAAAAGAAGCCGGCAACATGATCGACCTCGACTCTAGTCCGACCAAATTAATCGAGATAGTCGAAATAGGCAAACAATTATTGATGACCAGAGGTGCTCTCACCACATTCAGTATCGCAAACGACGTTGCCAAATATTTTGCCATTATCCCAGCAGCTTTCGCCACTACTTATCCTGTCTTGAACAAGCTGAACATCATGAATTTGCAAAGCCCGGAATCAGCGATACTTTCGGCGGTTATTTTCAACGCTTTGATAATACTGGGTTTACTTCCCGTAGCACTTCGTGGTGTCAAATACAGAGCAGTCGGTGCAGAGCTTTTATTGCGCGACAACATTTTCATATATGGGCTTGGTGGGCTAATCGTGCCATTTATCGGCATAAAAATTATTGATGTTCTAATCAGCGGATTTAAAATTTAAAAGAAAAATGAAAGAACTATTTGACTCCCTAAAAATATTTTTGATCCTTACCCTAATAACCGGTATTGCTTATCCGCTTTTAGTAACAGGATTGGCCCAGGCTTTCTTCAACGATAAAGCTAATGGCTCACTGGTAATTCAAAAAGGAAAAATAATTGGTTCAAAATTGCTGGGACAAAATTTCAGCGCCCCTAAATACTTTACTGCAAGACAATCTGCAACAACGCCAGCCTATAATGCCGCTGCATCATCCGGGTCGAATTTAGGACCTCTGAGCGAAAAATTGAAAGTTAATATAGAACAAAAATACCAAGATCTAAAACGCTCTGGCATTCAAAATCCTGATTCCCTGCTTTTGACTACGAGCGCAAGCGGACTCGACCCCGATATCAGTCCAGCTGCAGCTAAATGTCAAGCAGAGAGCGTTGCTAACGCCCGTCACATACCAGTTCAGACTGTACTTGATTTAATCGCCAGAAACACAAAACCCAGACAATTTGGATTTTTAGGCGAAGAAGTAGTAAACGTTCTATTATTGAACCTGGATTTAGACCAGAGCCAGAATAGATAATGTCCGCCTCCAACCGAAAAGAAGACCAGCGCCCAGATCCCGAAATACTCTTGACTCGAATCAATGAAGAGGACAGTAAGAATAAAGGCGGTAAGCTCAAAATCTTTTTTGGCGCGGTTGCAGGAGTCGGTAAGACCTATGCCATGCTCGAAACCGCCCACAAACTTCGCAGCGAAGGTTTAGACATAGTCGTTGGCATAGTCGAAACTCACAAGCGCCAGGAAACAGAAGCTATGCTTGGCGGGCTAGAAATTTTGCCACAAAAAGAAATTGAATATCGTGGCACTAAAATGCTCGAGTTCGACATCGACCAGGCTCTTTTGCGAAAACCTGAAATCATTCTCGTAGACGAACTCGCTCATACAAATGCGCCTGGTTCAAGACATTTAAAACGCTGGCAAGACGTTGAAGAGCTGCTTGCCGCTGGAATAAATGTCTATACCACACTTAATGTGCAACACATCGAAAGCCTGCACGACGTAGTTGCGCAAATCACGGGCGTAACCATTCAAGAGCGAATCCCCGATTCGTTCTTAGAAAAGACTTTCGAAATCGAACTTATAGATCTACCTCCAGACGAGCTTTTGCAAAGACTCAAAGATGGCAAAGTCTATCTGCCCGAGCAAATCGAACACGCATTAACAAATTTTTTCCAGAAAGGTAATTTAATAGCCTTACGCGAGCTTGCACTGCGAGCCGCCGCAGAGCGTGTCGATGCTCAAATGGATGAGTATAGAAAATTTCACCAAGTAAAAAAAACTTGGCCTGCCGCTGAAAAGATACTTGTTTGTATCAGTTCGAGTCCTCTTTCCATTCGATTGGTTAGAGCAGCCAAACGCATGGCCAACGGTTTGAAAGCAAAATGGGTGGTCGTTAATGTGGAAACTCCAACCCAAGCCAGACAAAACGAAAAAGACAAAGCACGAGTTTTGCGTACTCTAAAACTGGCTCAACAATTAGGCGCAGAAATAGTTGAGTTAAAAGGCAAAAAAGTGAGTGTCGAAGTCATGCGCTTTGCACAGCAGAACAACGTCACGAAAATAATTGTCGGAAAGCCAGTAAGCAACCGTTGGTCCGACTGGCTCTTTGGATCGGCTCTGGATGACTTAATCCGTCAAAGCGGTTCTATAGACGTATATGTAATTACGGGTGAAAAATCGCAGACAGCAGAAACTGAAACACCACCTGTGGTGACTAGAAGCAATCCTAAACAGTACGCGATGGCTCTCTTTATAGTCGCGTTTTGCACAACTTTAGCAAAACTGACTCAAGGATATTTTGAATTTTCAACTATTGTTATGAGTTATATGCTCGGAGTAGTCGTGGTTGCTTTGCGCTATGGGCGCGGGCCGTCTATTATGGCCTCCTTTTTAAGCGTAGCAATCTTCGATTTTCTATTTGTTCCTCCCCACTTCACTTTTGCTGTGTCCGATGCACAGTACTTAATCACATTTGTGGTGATGCTTATTGTAGCCCTGATTATTAGTACGCTAATGGTAGAAGTAAAACTTCAAGCCGAAAGGGCCAGTCAACGTGAACGCAAGACAGCAGCACTCTACTCGTTGAGTCGAGAACTAGGCTCAATTATCGATCTCGACGACTTGATCAAAACAGGACTAAAACATGTCGGAGAAGTATTCAACACAAGAGTAGCGATCTTTTTAAACGTTGCAAAAGATCCCGATACGACCAAACTGATTTTGCATAAATCCTCAGAAGAAAAACATTCTTTTGACGAAGCAGATGAAGGAGTTGCAAACTGGGCTTTCAAAAATAAAAAAGCTGCAGGTCTTGGAACCGACACACTTCCATCTTCAAACGGGCTTTACATCCCTCTTTTAGGTTCCTCACATACGATTGGCGTTCTTGCCATAAAACCTTCTTCAAGCAATATTATTTTCTACATCGACCAAATGCATCTGCTTGAGACTTTTGCCAATCAAATTGCAATTGCATGTGAGCGTGCAAATCTAGCTCAAGAAAATGAGAAAACTTTGCTCACAGTAAAAACAGAACAACTTCGAAGTTCGCTCTTAAGCTCGGTTTCTCACGATTTGAGAACCCCCCTTGCGACTATTACAGGAGCTGCAAGCAGTATCATGGAAGGCTCAAAATCACTGACGCTAGAGGATTGTCGCTTGCTTGCAGGAGAAATTTATAATGAATCTGTGCGCCTAAACAGCTTGGTAAAAAACTTGCTCGATATGACACGATTGCAATCGGGAACTCTGCGAGTCAAAAAAGATTGGTATCCCATCGAAGAAATAATTGGCTCAGCAATTGCCACTATAAGTGATGCTGTTTCGAACAACAAACATAAAATCATCACTCATTTACCTGATCATCTTCCCCTTGTTCCACTCGATGCAGTATTGATTCAACAGGTTCTGGTCAATCTTCTCGACAACGCCTTTAAATACTCACCAAAAGACGAGCCTGTTGATTTAATTGTCGAATCTGAGCAAACTACAGTTAAAATCTCAATTTGCGACCGCGGCATGGGAATTAATGACAAAAACAAAGAAAATATCTTCCACAAATTTTTTCAAGAAGAAGAAAGCATAAAAACCGGTATTGGAGTTGGCGCAGGTCTTGGACTTGCAATAGCAAGTGGCATAATAGAAGCCCATGACGGTAAAATTTGGGTTGAGGACAGACCTGGTGGCGGCTCTATTTTCAATTTCACTTTACCGGTAAAAGACGCCTCGGGTGATCTACCAAAAATGCCAGAGATAAATTAAATGTCAATAGCCAAGAAAAACGCACTCATTTTAGTAATAGAAGACGAAGCACCAATCAGACGTTTTTTGAAAATGGCTCTAGTAGATCATGGCTTTTCATTTTCAGAAGCAGCTACCGGCAAAGAAGGACTGTCAAAATTAGCTGCAGAGCGTCCCGAGTTAGTGATAATGGATTTGGGATTGCCCGACATGGACGGACTCGAGGTTACTCGCCAAATACGCGAGTGGAGTAATGTTCCTATCATAGTCCTGTCGGCTCGCGAAAACGAGAATGACAAAGTCGAAGCACTAGATGCAGGTGCTGACGACTATCTCGTCAAGCCGTTTGGTGTGGGCGAATTGATGGCGAGACTTCGAGTAGCATTGCGCCATGCGAATCGATTATCTGAAGATCAACTGGATTCGACATTTGCATTTGGTGATATTCAAGTCGATTTTGCTAAAAGACAGGTGATGAGAGGACCTGAAGAAATTCATCTCACTCCAATCGAATATAAAATGCTGAATACGCTAATTCGATATTCGGGCAAAGTTGTGACGCACAAGCATTTGCTGCGAGAAACGTGGGGTGGAGAATATTCTGACGAGACGCAGTATCTCAGGGTCTATATGGCACAGCTCAGGAAAAAACTGGAATTAGACCCCGCTCAGCCTAAATATCTTATTACGGAGCCCGGTGTTGGATATCGCCTAAAAGTCGATTCCTAGACTATTTACAAGCCATCTTGATACTTTCTTTATACCGACGACTTCAAAATTGATGCGTCATTAATTTCGCGCATTGTTAAATATCCAGTAATCAAGAATCTCAATGATCTAATTGATCTACTGGAGTCACAGGTGACAACATCTCAGCGCAGATTTGCAACAGCACGTCGCTGGTTTTTCGAGGGTCTAAACAAAGGACACAAGTCAGAAGCAGCCCATCAGGATTCATGGTGGAAAGTGATGTGTCTTACAGGAGTCGATTATTTTTCCACTCTGGGTTATCAACCAGGCATCGCTTTTCTTGCAGCCGGTGTGCTCTCGCCTATCGCTACTCTAATCGTCGTATTCGTTACCCTTTTTGGTCTGGTGCCGCTTTATTCACGTGTGGCTAAAGAAAGCCCTCATGGTCAAGGAAGCATCGCCATGCTAGAGAACCTGCTTCCAGGCTGGCGAGGTAAAACACTTGTTTTGGTTTTACTTGGATTTGCAGCGACCGACTTTGTAATTACTATCACACTCTCTGCAGCTGACGCGACCGCTCACATCGTTCAAAATCCAATTGTTCCTCACTGGATGGACAACCGAGTTTTTATTACAGTTTTCATTCTTGCAATTCTTGGCGCAATATTTCTGAAAGGATTTAGAGAAGCGATTGGTCTTTCGGTCGTGATTGTTGGATTCTATTTAGTCTGTAATGCTGTCGTCGTTGCTCGCGCAGGAATAGAAATCTACAATCACATCGAACTGATAGGCAACTGGCAAGCTAGACTGATTGGCTCGTATCACTCGATACCTGCAATGATTGGATTTTCACTGATACTTTTTCCAAAACTTGCTCTAGGTATGTCTGGGTTTGAAACCGGAGTGGCAGTGATGCCGCTTGTGCGAGGGAAAGCAGGTGATAACGAAGAAAACTTAGCTTCAAGAATATCGAACACTCGTAAATTGCTTTTATGGGCAGCGATAGTGATGGCTATCCTTTTGCTTGCAAGTAGTTTTGCAACCACTCTTCTGATACCAGAAAAACATTTCGCCGAAGGCGGTCTGGCAAACGGAAGAGCACTGGCATATCTAGCACACGCCTTTTTTGGTGAAACATTTGGCACCATTTACGATATCAGCACCATCCTCATTTTATGGTTTGCGGGTGCATCTGCAATGGCTGGCTTACTTAATTTAGTTCCCAGGTATTTGCCCAGATACGGCATGGCTCCTAACTGGACTCGGGCTCAACGCCCACTGGTTATCATATTTACATTAATCACTTTTGTAGTTACCTGCATTTTCAAAGCCGATGTAGATGCTCAAGCAGGGGCTTACGCAACTGGTGTCCTTGTTTTATTCATGTCGGCAGCTTTTGCAGTAGTACTTGCCAGCTGGAAAGAAGGTATTTACAAGCGAATCTTATTTGTATCCATCTTAATCGTTTTCATTTACACCTCTGTGGCAAACATGATTGAACGCCCTGAAGGTCTACATATAGCCTCATTTTTCATCGGTTCAGTTTTGCTCATGTCTTTGATATCGAGAGCAATGCGTTCTCTTGAACTGCGCATTTTAGATGTCAAACTGGATGAAAAAGCAGAATCTTTCGTCAAAGAAGCTCTCGCCAGTCCAGGAGCGATTTGTTTACTTGCGCATAGACCCGGCGGTACAGACTACTCGCACAAAGAAAGAGAAACCAGAATCGTTCATAAATTAACCGAAGAAGAAGCAACATTCATTTTTCTGCAAGTCGAACTGAAAAATCCATCTGAATTTGACGATGATTGCCTGGAAATCACCGGTCACGAAATAAACGGTTATAAGGTATTCAAAGCGGAAAGCCAGGCGATACCAAATGCGATAGCAGCACTTTTACTGCACTTGCGAAATAAAACCAAGACTATTCCGTGTGCATATTTTGGTTGGACAGAAGGTCACCCGCTTAGTTACGTATTCAAATATATTTTCCTTGGAGAAGGCGAAACGGCACCAGTAACAAGAGAAATTCTTAGAGAACTGGAAAAAAATCCAGATAAAAGACCCAAAATTATTGTGGGATGAATTATGCTGGACAAACAGGAAAAAACCGCAAGAAACCAAATGCTAGCCTTAAGTGGCGGTCTTTTAGTGGCCACTCTTGTTTTTATTCTCTTCTATCAACTATTCGGACTATTTTCGCATGACAAACCGCTCGCATTTATTTTGGGACTGCTGCTAAGCCTTCTCAGTCTCTTTTTCGTCAGAAACGAGTTGATTTATATCTTGGATGAGTAGAATTTCGTATTCTATCGCCTCAACAATCCGCCCTAGAACTAGCGCAGTCTCGGCAAATTTGACGATTGAGCAACTAACTGCTTCTCTCCCTGCGCCACCATATTTAATTCAAGCAGCAAGCGCTTCATTTTAAGAACTTCAGCTTGCAATTGTTGCAACATTACAGAGCGAGCAGTAAGAGAATTTATAGTCAGTCCATTCTTTTGAGCAACGCTTGCAGTTAAGACATCAAGCTGTTTCTTACTATGTCTATCTGTAAAACCAGGCATGTTAGAATCCTCGATCCAGCGATCTACGATAAGTTCGAGCCGAGTTTTTTTAGATTTTTCATTTGCAGGAAGTTGATTGAGATAGGTCCAGACCGAATTTGGATATTCAATATCAGGATTAGTCTTGTACCCGAATAGTTTTGCAAGCATATTTGGCTCTTCTTCAGAAGTCTTCTTAGCACCATTCACAGCTCTTAATGTGTACATTGAGATCACAGATGGAACGATACCAGCTGCAATACCAACGATTCCCGAAGGTATGGTTAAGTTGACGCATTTTTTCGGATTGCGAGCATAAGTCGTATTGATGCTTCCAATAGCCAGCGCCGAGTTCACCGACCACAACACACCGTTAGTAATGAATGACAAGGCGTTGATACGAGCAACTTTTTTGTCTCTGTCATTGATGAATTTTGCCAGAATTTCCTGATAGACCTCTCGCTCCGCCTGTATAGCAGACACAGTGAAGTCTATGTCTAAATCTGTTTTCTGAATAATTAATGCCGCTTTCTGCGTGGCGTCCCATAATTCTTGTCTCAAAGCTGATTCGTCTCCAGAAGTTGAAGATCCTTGCTGAGCTTCTCCCTTCAGTCGTCTCAGGTTTTGAACTTGCTCTAAAACAGGTGTAAGACCGATAGTGTCAGAAAGCTGTTGGCTGTTGGGTGAAATAGAGGTCGAATTCAAACTGACACCAGTTTTTAGAATCTGAGTCGGAATAGCAAGTGAATTTGCGCCGGCTTCTTTACTATCTGTTTCAGCAGCAAAAGCCCAAACTGGAGCGAAAACTTGAGACGCCACCAAGGTTAAGCAGAATACATTTTTTCTGGCGAACCAAGATTTTTTAACACTGAATACCATTGAAACAAACTCCTTTTCTGTCCAGTCACCAAACCAGGCATGGGTGAAAAGATAAGGCAGAAGCCATAAAGATTTCATCAAAGACACTACCCTTGGCATCAAAAGCTCATTAACTTAGAAACTATTCAAGCGGAGCCCATACGTTCATCTTAAAATCGACTTACTTAAGAGAATTTCGATGAAATCCCGGGCATTTTTACTACTTTCAACTGGCGTGCTTTTTCTTCAAAGCAATCTGCCAATGTTGGCGCAATCAGATGCCCAAAATCAAAGAACAGCGAATAAAGACCCAGACAGGTCTTCTTATGCACCTTATAAGCCATCTGCAAGTCGCGAGCCCAACGCCAATATCATGGACATGCCCCGCCAGATATTGAAAACGGGCGTGATACTAACAAGCAAAAAACTTTCATCCAATAGTCTTCAGCTTTCAGACAGTATTGGATTGACTCCAATTTTGAATGATATAGAACTCTACAGAGACAAAATTCGAACTTTCAATCAACAAGGCGAAGGACGCAGTCTGGAGTGCTTGCACACCCGTCAGGATTTGCAAGATGCCATTCAAAAAGCTGAATATCTCATTCAAAGGGTAAATCTCGAAGTCGATTTTACAAATGCTGAAATTGAAGCCGAATGCCAGCTCTACAACGAAATTCTTGGCGAATTCATCGAAGACCGCGACAAAAAAGTGGCACGAATAAACGCCGCCAGCTTTATCTCAAACGGCATACTGTGGACTGTTTGCGAAGCTTTAGCCATAGGCAGTATCAACACCACTTATGCGCGCAATCCCAGAAAATGTTTAAACCTTACCATTCCATCTGGAATAGTTGGTATCGCCGCTGGTTTGGTACCATCTATCGCATCTATGTACACGCTCAAAGCAGTAAACGGTGCCAAAAAGCGTTCAGAAGCCGAGCCCAATATGCTTGCGATGCTTTTTAATTATCCTCAAAACAGCGAGATTGAATATCCTCAATCTGTCTGGAAGTTTTTGCATCAAATTCCAGCCGATTGTCCTAATACGAAACCTCGAATCGATCATCTTATAGATCGATGGATCTCGGATTCAAATATTCCAGACTTCAATGACAGAAAATCTAAAGCGCAACTAGACGTGCTTACTGCAAGTGTTCCTCGTGAAAAAGGTATGTCGATAGAAACACTGACCTCACGCACAGTAATGCTAATGCAATTACATGCAGAAATTCAAAAGATGAAACGATTCCTTTTAGAATTGACTCTTGCTGTGCAAGGTGAAAAACAGTTGAGCCTAGGAGCCTACGACGCTCCTCATTTGCGTGAACACAAGCTCTAAACATAACATTTGCAGATTCTTTATACGGCAGGCCATTTTTTTTGTGAGCTCATTTCAAAAGCAAGGTTAAATTGACTTTATAAAGGAGCTGATGAAATATGGATACCAACAATATTTTTTGCGTGTTGAGTCTCGTCGGGACTTTTTCTGTTATGAAAGTGGTGCAAGTTGGTTTACTTCGATTAGCCGACAAATACAGCAAACACCGCTAAATTTAAACAGTAGCAAGTGATTGCCAGTCTCATTGTGGTAAATACGGTTGGCTAAACCCTGTTTTCGCCTAATAATATTAATCACCCTCTCCCCCTCCCAAAAGTTTTTGAAACCTATTTTCAATCAGAAAACTTTTGAGGCAGATGGAAACTTTCGAACATCCTAGAAACCAACTCGAGGCGAGGCTTGAAGCACCGTGCTTGACCAGCAATTACGGCGATACGACTCTCTATCAGCCGCCAAGTCAAGTTCAGCCTCTTTTGAATTTTCGCCCTGATAATTCGGCAAATCGATATTTGCCTAACACCCAAATACAGTTTTCACTTTATGGTTATGACCCCAGAGGAAGTTTTACACCAGAACAGTTGAGGGCTGGATTTACTTATTGCCCGCAAAATCAAATCCCATGGCAAAGACCGGGCTATCAAATGCCACCATATCAAAGTATGCAAAACTACGGCCAATTTCAAAGAATAGACTTCAACTACTGGGATAGTTACTGGAGCGCCTATTTTGGAAATGATCGCCCTTATCAATCCCAGCCTGAGTTCCAATACCGACCAAGAATGCAGGACCCAAGATTCAACGACAGACAAACTCCACAAATACCTGTTAGCGACAAAAGAAACGACCCTCGCGATACTAGACCAGGCCCACGCAACGAATCGGATCGCGACCAATACACAAGGAGAGAAAGCGACCAAGGAAAAACTGTCATTCAAGTCAGACCAGGAGAAAGCATTCAATCAGCACTAGACAAAGCTCCTCCAGGAGCAATTGTGCGAGTAATGGCTGGAACCTACAAAGAACGCATAAGAATATCTCGCGACAATATAACCTTGCAAGGCGAGCAGGGCGCAATTCTAGATTATGGTTCCAGTTCTATATCAGGGGCCGCAATTCAAATATCCGATCGACAAAATGTGAAGATAGAAGGTTTTGAAATCAGAAATATAAGAGGCAGCAACACTCCAACAGCCATTCGTATAGACGGAGCGAGCAAAAATATTTCGATTATCAATAACGATATCCATCATGTTGAAAACAATAGCAACGCTCATGCAATTGGAGTATTTGGTAACAAGAGCAGTGCCATTCAAAATGTAGTGATAGCTGGAAATCGCGTCCATGACCTCAAGTTAGGACAAAGTGAAGCTGTTGTTTTGAATGGCAATGTAGATGGTTTCAAAATTTTGCAAAACAAAATTTATAACAGCGACAATATCGCCATTGATATCATCGGCGGTGAAGGCGTGGGAAGGGCTGGCATTGATAGAGCCAGAAATGGACTGATTGCCGGCAACGAAATTACAAATGTAGATTCGCGCCGCAATCCCACTTATAGAAGCGCTTGCGCAGCTGGAATATATGTCGATGGTGGATCTGATGTTGTAATCGAAGATAACATAGTAAAAAATGCCAACTATGGAATCGAACTAGCCTCCGAGCGTCGCGGCTGGAAAACCGAGCGAATTCAGGTTAGACGCAATCGTCTTGAATCGAATAATCTAGCCGGTATAAGCTTGGGTGGAGGTAGCAATTCAAATGGTGGAGTACACGAAGTCACCATAGAAAACAACGATTTTTCAAGCAATGCAAGGGCTATCTGGAAACAGAGCAATGTAGGTCGAGTGGATATTCGAAATAATAAGGGAGCCTAACTTCCCTTTTTCACAGTCCAGTGCAATGCCAGTCCGGGCACCAACAAAATAAAAATAGAGAAAAATTTCGCAGCTGTAAAAAATGACACTACAAGTACAGTGAGAGATTCAGGAGCGACTTTATAAAATTTGCTTGTTAAAGCCAGCCACGTGTCCAAAAATCCCATAGTTAAAAGTGCCAGGAACCAGGTTACGAGCACTGAAATCAATGCCGCACGCAGAAAGATATTTCTCAGTATTTTTAAATTGTCTTGGCTCATACAAGCAATATAGCAGCAAAGCCAAGTATTTGGGCGTGGTAATTAGGATTCTAAGGTCCAGCGTCGCCATTAAATATTGGTTTTCCATTTTTGACGTTTCGACTTCATGCAGCAGACCAAGAATTTTAACTACCAGGTCTGTTTCCGAAATATGCGCCTGGCTGGCGACTTTGACACACTTGTCTAAAGCTGCGCAAGAGTATTAAAGGCGCAAAGAATTTTTCCTAAGCCATAAATAAATCGTAAATCCGTGTTCCGTGTTCCGGAACACGAAACACAGATCGAAATTTAAATAAGCGCCTAAAATCTCTCAAGAGTTGAAGTAGTTTTGATCAATTTCGTCTGTAGTCCAGGCCCCGGGGCCTGGACTACAGACGAAATTATTTAAGGGTCTCTATCCATTCGTCAATTTTTGAAAGTTCCTGACTGAAGTCAAAAACTTCGGGCAAACAAATTTGCTTTGCATTTTCTGCAATCGTCAAAAAACGCCTCTTCAGTTCTTCCTTAAACGCCAAAGCATCAGATTTACTCATTTTATTTGTCTGACACAACTCATAAATATCCTCAGTAATTCGTTTCATTGAAAAGTTAAAAGTGTTGATTCCTTGCTTGGCTGATTCACATTTATTCAAAACGCCCTCAGCCTGTGCATTTATTGAATCAAGCACGCGGGATGTTAAGTCCATGGTTGTTTCTCGAAGCGCGTCCGCGTCTACTTCAAGTGCCTTCAATACTTGGATGGCCACGCCAATATCATCTTCTAGCAATCCTAAAAGCAAGTGCTCCGTGCCAATATAAGTTACCGAAAGTGATCTTGCTTCATCCCAAGCAGCCTCTAGGACCCGTTTACTTCTTGGAGTAAACGGAATCTCAATACCAACTTTGCTTGTTCCGCGTCCAATGATTTTTTCAACTTCCTCACGAGCTTTTTCCAATTCAACATTGTGTTTGCGCAAAGCTCGTGCTGCGATACCACTGCCTTCTGCGAGCAAACCTAGCAATAATTGTTCTGTTCCTACAAAATTGTGATTGAGTCTGCGTGCCTCTTCCTGGGCGAGCATAATTACTTTTATGGCTTTCTCGGTGAATCGCTCGAACACTGAAACTCCTCTTAAGCACACATTTCGAACTATCAAATATCTCACATAATCTTGCTAATGTCTAAATAAAACTAGTTCTACAGATAGTAAATATGCGCCCTCTTCCTAACTTGTTCGTGAGAAAAGTAGCCTAACTTTCCTATCTCCAGAATCAAAAACAAAAAGACGCCCTCGATCTGTTGTGAGATTCGAGGGCGTTATTTTGAAATTAAAGGTCGGGCGTAACCTACCGCAGATTACTGACCTTCTTTCATTTTTTTCACTTCAGCAGTGACTTTAGGCAAGATTTCGAACATGTCGCCTACGACACCGTAGTTGGCATATTTGAAAATGGGAGCGTCTTTGTCTTTGTTGATAGCAACAATAATTTTAGAAGACGACATACCAGCCAAATGCTGAATAGCACCAGAAATACCACAAGCGATATAGAGCTGTGGGCTTACTGTTTTACCAGTTTGACCAACTTGGAACTGGTGGTCGATCCATCCTGCGTCGACGACTGCACGCGATGCGCCAAGTGCACCACCCATAGCGTCACACAATTCTTGAAGAATATTCCAGTTCTCAGGTCCTTTGATACCGCGACCACCAGATACGATAATCGAAGCTTCGCCTAATTCGAGCTTTTGACCTTCTGATTTGTGAATCTCGGTCACTTTGGCGCGAGGAGTTTTAGCTTCAGCTTTCAGTTCTTCAACTGGAGCTTGGTGCGCTTCTTGAGGTGCATCGACTGCAAACACGTTTGGTCTGATGGTGATGAAACCAACAGCGCTTTTGATGTCATACATGCCGTAGCATTTGCCCGAATACATTGGACGTACAGGATTCAAGCATCCGTTTTCAGCTTGAAATTCCATTACGTCAGAAATGCAGGCAGCATCAAAGCGAGCTGCAATACGCGGAATCAAGTCTTTTGCCATTGCGGTGTGTGCAGCAAAGACAAATTTGGGCTCAGCAGTTTTGATAGCTTTCTCCAGAGCATCTGTGTAAGCTTCGGTCGAATAGTTAGAGTATTCGCCACCTTCTAATACATAGATTTTTTCTGGTGCATATTTTTGCACTTGAGCTGCAAGTTCTTTTGCCTTTTCACCGACGATAACTGCGCTTACTGGACCTGCATTGTTCAGTTTCTTCGCTTGGCACAAAGTTTCAAGACTGGCCTTTTTGATATGACCGTCGCGTTGTTCGATAAATACGAGTGTTCCGTTTGCCATTTCTTTACTCCTGGTGAATTAAAGTACGCGTGCTTCAGTCTTGAGCAAGCTTATGAGTGTTTTGGCTTGGGTGTCGGCGTCGCCTTCGATCATTTTGCCTTGAGCACGCTCAGGTGGCATCATCATTTTTTTGATCACCGCGCGACGTGTATCTTGACCGACCGAACCTTTCAAACCAAGAGCGTCGAGATTTTTTACGTCGATTGTCTTTTTACGAGCAGCCATCACACCTTTGATTGAGGGGTAGCGGGGCTCGTTCAAACCTTTTTGAGCACTGATTACTGCAGGCAGGCTGCCTTCGACAATTTCGTGAGCGCCTTCGATTTCGCGCTCTGCCTTAAATTTGCCATCTGCTATTTCCAGCTTGACTACAAGAGTAGCCTGAGGCATATCAAGAAGCTCGGCAAGAATAGATGGAAGTTGGCTGTTGTCGCCGCCGACACCTTGCTGCCCGCAAAGCACCAGGTCGAAGCCGCCTTCTTTGATTACCTTGGCAAGCACTTTAGCAGCAGTCAACGGGTCCAGATTGACCAGATCAGGGTCGTTCACGTGGATGGCTGTATCGATGCCACGCGCCAGACTGTCACGCAAGACGTCTGTGCACTCGCCACCACCAAGCGAGATAACTGTGGTTTCGCCACCTTGCTTTTCTTTTAAAGCGATGGCTTCTTCGATAGCAAACTCGTCAAATGGGCTTGTGACAAATTTGATTCCATTCAAATCGATATTGCTTTGATCCCCTGAAACCTTGATATTGGCTTCGGTATCGGGAACAGCTTTTACGCAAACTGCAATCTTCATGAGGACTTAAACTCCCGGAAAATAATTCACCAGGATATTTTAGAAAACACAAAGAGCTAAAGCCGAATTTTTACCATATTCCTTAATTATGAAGCAAAGAAGAGCAGAAGGGCGTCTTTGTCTTGCAACTCGCCTATTTTCACTCGTTCTTCCAGTTCGAGCAGGCGCTTTTGTTTAGCCTGCAAGCCGCGCGAATTTTGTTTTCTTAATCGGGTCAGGTCTTTTTCGATCATGAAAGCGTTGCCATGCGTCAGATATGAAACTCGCTTCACTATTTCTTGCATTGGCATTTCGCGTTTTACCGTGCCTGAACCAGGACCGTAGTTAGGCACTTTTGAATTCATGTCTTCCTTAATCATGAGCATGTCGATCCAGCGACCTAGAAAAGTGTGGAGCGTGGCAATGATTGCAATTCCTGGCTGCCTGGACAATAACTCGTCGATTGAGGCGAGCACTTTTTCATGCTTACCTTCAAGCCAGTACTCGAGCAAAGAAAAAATGTGAAATTGAAACGGACTTAAGAGTGTGACCACGTCTAGAGTGATATGTGTTTTTGGAAAAACATATGTTGCTGCTTTTTGTATTTCCTGGCTAATCTGGCGAAGATTCGCTTCTGTTCCATCGAGCAGATAAGCAATAGCATCATCATCTATGGTGGCATCAAAAGATTTTGCTTCTTTGCGGCACCAGGTTTCAAGCTTGGGATTTTTCGAATTGACATAATATTTGGTCTTGGGAAAAAGCTCTAATTGAGCGTGTTTCTTCACTATTTTGGACAGTTTCAAATTTTCGTCGAAATTAGATGTGGAAACAAAAATCAAATAAGTGTTAGGCAGAACAGAACCAAGATAATCATCCAGTTTTTCTAGATGCTTGGCACCAATATCCTCTTTTTCAGACTTCTCATTTTTCTTTTTACGGGCAAAAAAATCGCAATCATCGAAAACAATAACTTTGTTGCCAAAGCCCATCGGCTGGCTCAAAGCATGGTCAAAAATGTCTGCTACTTGTGGCTTTTGAATGGTAAGCAAATTTATAGTGGCAAAAGCACCAGCGTCTTTTAGCAACGAATCTTTTAGTTTTTTCAGTTTGCGATAAAGTTCGAAATCTTCGTCGCCTGCTAGTACTAAAACTGGCATTTAATTATCCTATTCTATCCTCATGAAACTCGCTCGCCAGTAGCGATGAAATAAACGCGCTTGGCTATCGATGTGCAAGCATCTCCCATTCGCTCGAGAAATCTCGTGCAGAACAAAAATTGTGCTTCAATTTGCGCCTGTGCTTTATCCTGATTGCCCAGGTCAGAAAGCAATCTCTGAGACAAAACATCGTGCAACAAATCGACTGCAGTATCACGTTTCAACACTTCTAACGCTTTGTCTGGAGCGTCTTCCAGAAATCCTATTAAAATATCGGCGGCCATCTGGTGAATCACAGATGCCATCTCGACCATTTCAGCAGGTGCTTCGATTTTTTCCTTGCGCGCCCAATCGCCTACTTTAGCAATTCTGTTTGCGTGGTCGCCCATACGCTCCAGTTTGGCAGCAATCATGATTGTGCTTACAAGCAAGCGTATATCTTTTTTTGTGACTGTTTCTTTTTCGAGCAAAAGCTCCATGCAGGTTTCTTCGATTTTCTTGCAATAGTCATTGATTTTTTTCTCACGCTCTTCAATCATCGACATACTCGCACTGGGATTGCCTTTGAGTATGGAAGCCATTTCTTCGACTGAACTATTGACCATGCGTCCCATCGATATAACATCGTCTTTCAAGAAATACAGAGCCTTTGCTTTCACGACTTTTGCACCTCTTTAGCTTCTACTTTGTTCAATCTATAACCAGAACGCTGCACGGTTTCGAGCAAGACTGGATTTTTTGGATCGGCTTCCAGTTTCTGACGCAACCATCGGATATGCACTGCCACCGTTTTGGTATCACCGGCAAAATCAGCTCCCCATACTTTGTTGAGCAATACTTCGGTACTCAAAGTCTTGTCTACATTTTCCATGAAAAATTTGAGCAGGGTAAATTCTTTGGGCGATAAATCAATTGGACTACCATCCATGGTCACACGCTTTGCCACCGGATCCAGTATCAGGTTTCCATGTTGCATCGTTTTTTGCAAATCAGCTTGAGGCTTGACTCCGCTACGTCTCATCAAAGCTTGTACGCGTGCCATCAACTCGATAATGCTAAACGGTTTAGCCAGATAATCGTCGGCGCCAGATGCAAGTCCCTGAGCTACTCGCGCCGGACCTGTTTGACCGGTGAGCATAAGGATTGGAAACTGACAATTTTTCTCACGCAAAAGTTTGATTATCTCTGGACCATGTAAATCTGGAAGGACCCAATCGCAAATCATCAAACTTGGATTCAAAGTCTCGAGTTTGGCAAAGAGATCCATGGCGTTGTTAAAAATGGCCAACTCGAAGCCATGACGCTTCAAGTTGTATGAAAGAGTCTCGATGATTGTCTCATCGTCATCGACCAGAATTATTTGTTGACTCATGAGGGAAACTCTACCGTGAATGTGGAACCTTCCTGCAAAGTGGATTTTACCGTGATTTTAGCCCCATGCAGGTCTAATATATGTTTTACAATTGACAAGCCAAGACCAGTACTACCTTTGGCTTTGTTGCGGTTTATTCGATAAAAGCGTTTGAAGATTTTAGGAATTTCGCTCTGAGCAATGCCGATTCCGGTATCTTCTACATAAAAGCTACCATCAGCAATACCAGATGCAATTTTGACACTGCCATGGTCATTAGTGTATTTGATGGCGTTTTCGACCAGATTTAGAAGGACTTGATTCAATTGATCCGGATTTGCCTGTATGCAAAAGCCTTCTTGCAAGTGACAAGTGACAGTGATTTGCTTCTTTTTTGCCAGTTCGCTGGTTGAGCTGACTGCATAATCGCAAGCATCAGAAAGAAACACACTTTGTTTTTCGATGGCTTCGAATTGTCTGCCAGGTGTCACAGATAAGAGATTATTGACCAGATCTTCCAATCTTTCAATTTCTCTTTGAGCGCGCAAAAGCATTTTGTTTGCAGCTTCTGAATCGTCAATTGCACCGTCGAGCAAAGTCTCGACCAATAGCTTGATATTAGCCAGTGGCAAGCGCAGCTCGTGGCTGACTTCTGCGATTACATTTTGCTCTTCGTCCATGCTCAAATATTATTATGATGGCATGGTTATTTTGTGTTTAAGACAAGAAATCTTCTAAAATCTTGTGAACTAACTCTGGCGGTGAAAAAAATATGGGACCTGTAACGCTTTTAATTCTGGACGGGTGGGGCGTTTCCACCGAAAAGAAAGGCAATTCGATTCTGGCTGCTCGCACTCCAAATTACAACAAGCTCATAAAAGACTTTCCAAACACAACTCTGCTTGCCTCAGGCGAAGCGGTAGGTCTGCCACCTGGTCTCATGGGAAATTCTGAAGTCGGGCATTTGACAATAGGAACAGGTCGCGTAATCACCCAGAAACTCACTTTGATTTCAAACGCCATTGCAGACGGCAGTTTCTTCGCCAATCCATCTTTACTTTCAGCAATTGAAAATGTCAAAAAAACTGGCGGCAAATTGCACATACTTGGACTTTTAAGCGATGGCTGCGTACATTCGAGTCTCGATCATTTGAATGGACTGGTTCAACTGGCAAGAGACCACAAAATCTCGAGATTGATTATTCATCCTATTCTAGACGGCAGAGACACTCCGCCTCGCTCAGCCAGACGCTTTCTCAAAGATTTGCAAGAAAAACTGGCAGGTAATGCTGACACTGGCGAAATCGGCAAAATAGGCGTCATCTGCGGACGCTATTACGCAATGGATCGCGACCAACGCTGGGATCGTTTAAAGGTCTACTGGGATGCCCTGGTGCTTGGCAAAGGTCGTGAAGCACCCGATGCGCTTTTTGCAATTGATGACGCATATGAAAAACAAAACGAAAATGACGAATTCGTTAAGCCATACATAGTTAACGAGGCACCAATCGAATCTGGCGACTCGGTGATTTGTTTCAACTTCAGACCAGATCGCGTGCGACAAATAAGTCGAGCCCTTACCAGAGCCGATTTTGATGGTTTCGAGCGACCAGTCGTGCCCAGCATACATTATGTATGCATGACCGAATACGACGCTTCGCTCAAATTGCCAATAGCATTCGACCTGGAATCATTACCTCCCCAAGACATCACTATGACTTTGCCAGAGCTCATTTCGTGTCATCACATGAAACAATTGCACACGGCTGAAACTGAAAAATATGCACACGTCACATATTTCTTAAATGGTGGTCGCGAGCAAGAATTAGAAGGTGAAGAAAGAATACTCGTGCCATCACTTAAGGTGGCAACATATGACCAGGCTCCTCAAATGCAAACGAGTGAAGTTGCAAACGTAGCTTGCAAAGCGATTGAATCGGGACAATATCCTTTTATAGTACTCAATCTGGCCAACCCCGATATGGTTGGGCACACTGGATACATGGAAGCTGCAGTTGATGCTGTGCAATCTGTCGATCTTGCTTTTGGTCAATTACTTGCATCGACTCAAAAGGCACATGGCACTTTGCTCATAACAGCAGACCATGGAAACGTAGAGCAGATGATCGACCTCAATTCAGGTGAGCCGCACACCGCCCACACTACCAGTCCGGTTCCGTTTATCATTGCCAGTTTCCAGGATAATGACAAACGACTGAAGAACGGCTCCACTCTTAAGCCTGGTGGACTCGCCGATGTTGCGCCAACCATTCTCGATTTGATGAAAATTGAAAAACCAAAACAAATGAACGGAAAATCACTTTTGTCTTGAAAGTGATAACACCTGTATCTGTTTTTCTATTTACGAACATGTAGAAGTAATAAGGTTTGAGGCGCGGTGAATATATTCATCCGAGCGCGCTTGTGCGGATCAAGGATGTAATGCCGCTTACAAGTCGGCAAATATCATGCCAAGAGGTTTGCGCATACTCAAAATGTTTGTATAATTGCGGCCGTTTCATGTGGGTGGGACTTATTGCAAGTTGCATCCTGACAAATGGAAAAAAATCTGTAAAACAAACAGACGAGTAGTCTCAGAAGGAGTCGGATCAAACTTATGACAATCAAAACAATCGCCTTGTCGCTTGCAAGTCTCGCTTTAGTAGCATCCGTGGCTGCTTGCGGTGGCTCAACAACCGAAAGCAACACCACAACCACAACAACCGAAACAAATACCACAGCAACACCAGCTGCTGACACCAATGCAGCTGCAACACCTGCTGCTGATACCAACGCAGCTGCAACACCTGCAACTGAAACAAACGCAACCACCACAACCACCACCACTGAAACCAAAGAGTAGTATCTAGATCTCCTAGTACTACAGGTAGTGCAAAAAAACAGAGAACGCTTTTCGGGCTAACCTGAAAAGCGTTCTGATTTAGAACCAATATACTAAGAAGTAAGAAGTATGAAAAGAAAAATTGCGCTTGCAATGACGATCTCGGCCCTCTCCATTATTAATGGACTGGGACAATCTGTTTTTGCTCAAGGACCTCAAGTACAGGTGCAATCACAGCCACAGCCGAATCCAATTCAGCAATTCTTGCAACAGCTGCCTCAAGGCCAACAAGGTCAGATGCAACCAGGCGAGATGGCACCACTGGCAGCACCGCCGATTTCTTTCGTCGATGTCAATTCAGGTCGATTCGGAAAAATGGAAATCGATCTTGAAGACGGACAATTTCTTGAAGGTTCTTGCAGCAATCTCCATGTAATTGCGCGTAATCTCGACGTTCAACAAGGAGTGTTGAAATCACTCGATATCACTGTTGGAAACGGTCACTTCCAGGATTTCATCGTAGACAGCATTTCAATTAGCACTCAAGGTGCACTGCGATTCGACTCTGGAATGCTGATCAATCACAAAGTTATTCAATTCCTGGAACCAGCTCAGGCAACGGTCGCAGTCGAAATCTCTCAAGACAGTCTGAACAAATTTTTGAACGCACCAACAACACTGGACAGACTTTCATACAGTGCTATTAAAAAGGGCAGCGCTATTGCCGGAATGCTTGGTGGCAAAGTTCCAAATATTGGTCTTCAGATAAGCAACGCTAAACTCGTTTTGCAAAAGAATAACGGTGTCAACATCACATTCGACAGCAAAGTGGGAGTAGGAGATGTTGCAGTTCCAATTCCAGTGGAGGCATCGAGCCAACTGGCCTTGCAAAACGGAACAGTGCAGTTGATCAATACCCAAGTAAAAACCAATGGTCAGCAGATTTCTCCTGCTATCAATCAGTTTCTGGTACAAAAAGTGAATTCCCTTTCAGCATGGCAAACCCGCTCGAAAGACATCCAGTTCAAATTCACAGAACTGATAATAAAGCCTAATAAAAAATTCCTGGTAACAGGACAGGCCGAGTTGAATCGATTGAAGTTCTGAAGTTATATACTTTATATGCCTGCTTGCAGTTAAGCGGGACTAGAAAGTTCGCTTCAATGTACAAAAGACGTGATAACCGCCCAGCTGACCAGCTGCGACCGGTCAAATTCACGAGAAATTACACCAAAAACGCTGATGGCTCGGTACTAGTCGAGTTTGGCGATACCAAAGTATTCACCACCGCCAAGATAGAGGAGCGCGTTCCCGCTTTTCTCATGGGCAAAAACGAAGGGTGGATCACAGCGGAATACTCGCTTCTTCCGGGATCGACCCTGGTTCGAAGCCAGAGAGAAGTTACTCGTGGGCAGCCATCTGGTCGAACAAACGAAATCCAACGTCTGATTGGACGCACGCTTCGAGGTGTGGTTGACCGCAGAGCGCTTGGTGAGCGAACCATAACCATAGATTGTGACGTTTTGCAGGCTGATGCTGGAACTCGCGTTGCGAGCATTTGTGGCGGATTCATGGCAATGTACGACGCCATGCTGAAATTGCAAAAACAAGGAGCTATCGAAGACATTCCGGTTAACGAATTTCTTGCTGCAGTAAGTATCGTGCAGATAAAAGGCGAACTTTTATTGGACCCTAATTACAACGAAGATTCGGCGGCAGAAATGGATTCAAACGTAGTAATGACCGAGTCTGGCGCCATTTTAGAGTTGCAAATCACCTCCGAGGGCGCTCCTTACAAATCGGAAAAGGTCAAAGACCTCGTAGATCTGGCGTATAAGGGCGTTAGCGAAATCATCACGCTTCAGCGCAATGTGCTATCTAGATAACTATAGTAAATTTATCTTGAAATCCTTATGACAACGCTCGATTAAGCTATACACTAGGTGTCAAGAGTCTAATTCCTGGGCGGCCCACTTTGACACAAGACGCAAGCACTGCAACACCTAACCAGTTGGAATTCAATCCAATCAACGAAGCGTTCAAAGATGTGTCGCGTACAAAATTGCTCGCCTCGAGCTGGAGAATTTTTCAGCGCATCAGGGCCTTGCAAGGCACTAAAAAGGCGATGCGCGTCTTTCCAATCATCTGGACAGTTATTAAAACGGTCAAAGGTTTTTCGCGTTACCACGCTCAAGAGTTCGAGCGAGCACTAAATGCAGGTCCGGGACAGGATGCTGAGGAAGCTGCTCTTTCTGGCGACGAGTATGAAGAATACAGAGAGCTAGGTCGCTGGCTTGCAGCAAAGCTGCACGATCTAGGTCCAACTTTCATCAAAATTGGACAGACTCTTTCTACCAGAGCCGATTTATTACCGCTGCCCGCCATGCTCGAGCTTGCTCGTTTGCAAGAAAACGTAGCGCCTTTCGAGTGGGAAATTGCACAGAACATCATCAAAACCGAATTAGGCCAAACTCCAGATCAGCTCTTCTGCGAGTTCAATCCAGTGCCAATAGCTGCAGCCAGTCTGGCACAAGCTTACGCAGCCAAACTGAAAGACGGTCGCGAAATTGTTTTAAAAGTACAAAGACCCGGGCTCGCTCAAATCCTTGCAGATGACGTGCAAATTATCGGTGCAGTCGCAGATGAGGTAATGAGCTATCCAAGCCTGTGCAGACACACTAACTGGCCGGAAATCGTCGAAGAGTTTGCCCGCACAACTTTCGAAGAAATAGACTACATCAGGGAAGGACGCAACGCAGACACATTTAGACGCGACTTTCGCAATTTTCCAAAAGTGTTTATCCCTCGCATCATCTGGCGTTTCACCGGACGCAAAGTTCTGGCGATTGAATATGTCAAAGGCTTCAGAATTGATGATGTAGAGCAGCTCGAGCGTGGCGGATACGACCGCGAAGAAATCACTCGCACTGGTACTAGTTTCTATCTTACTCAATTACTCGAAAATGGCTTTTTCCATGCGGATCCGCACCCTGGCAATATGCGAGTAATGGAAGATGGTCGCATTGGGATTTTCGATTTCGGCATGGTGGGCAAGCTATCACCCGAGCTCAAAGCAGCTCTGGTCAACTCTTTATTGCATGTCACTCAAAAAGACTATCGCGCTTTGGTTGACGATTTCATCGACATGGGACTGGTCAGCCCCGAGGTCGACAGAGAAGCATTGTGCGCCGACCTTACACCTATTATCGATACACGCATGGACGAAGGCATGTCCAAAGTGCGATTCCGCAAAATGCTCTTCGATTTTTCCAATGTTTGTTATCGCTATCCGTTCCGTCTTCCCTCTGAATTCACCTACATCATGCGGGCTTTACTGACACTCGAGGGTGTCGCTATCACAGTCAATCCCAAATTCAATTTCTTGAATGCGGTGATGCCTTTTGCCCACAAACTACTGATGCAGAACCAGCAAGTGATTCGCGACGTGTTATTCAAAGAAGTTTTTCATGAAGGCAAATTCAATCGCAAAGCAGCCTTTAAACTGTTCAAAACAGCAGCCAATTTGACCTCTGGTCTTTTGGGCTAGTCTGAAATATTGCTAATTGTTCAAATTATAGAGTGGCTTTAGAAGCCATTCTTTGGATTATTAACTAAATCTTTATTGCAGCCACTTTTCACCCATTTAAACTTAAAGTTGATCATAGATCCTTTGCTGGAGCAGTTTCCTGTAAATATGACAGCTAACTTCGCTACTCACAAATCGACCAAATACTGCCGTCATTGCAGTTCACAGGTCGAGGTTGGCGCAAAGTTCTGCGGCGATTGCGGCACTTCAGCAGAGATGGCGATAAATCGGGCTGGTGTCCCTGGTGCCAGAAAACACGTTCCCTCCTTTGCTGTTCCAGATACAGTGAGCTATGCAAAATTAGCCGAATTCGAGCGTCAAAAACTAACCGAGACCACAGACGATCCAATTGAATTTGACGGATCTAACCACTCAAATAACTCAAGCGAATCGAAAAATTCAAAAATAGAAACAGCGCAAGCGATAGCAATTCAGCGGTCCAGAACTCCATCTTTCGCCAAACAAAAAAAGGTAGTCGTTCCAGCTGAATTAGTAGACGAGCTCAAATCCTTGAACACAGCCCTTTTGCGTGAGCAACTCTTCCTTATTTTTCACTGGTGCATTTTCCTTGCTGCAAACTTGATCGGTTTTGTTTTCTCGATGAAATGCTATTTCCAGTTTCACGGTGATGAAGTGAGCAAAATCATGATGGCGCTCACACCACTTACATTTATCAATCTGGTGGCACTTGCATCTTTGTCGCCTATCAAAGGCACGAGAGCCGAAATAGCCAGAGTGAAAGAACGAATCAAATTCGTCAAAATCAAAATCGAGTATAGAAATATTTTCTAACTGACTTTTAGACCAGGCTGTTCAGGATTGCTTTGTATTTGAGCACTTCATCGCTCTGACCTGAAAGCATGGCAAGTTGACCCAGATGATTCTCTAACTCGCGTGTACGGTCTTTGAAGCGCTCGGGAAAGTGTTTTGCCTGGTGGAATATGGCTCGAATCATTCTGCGCTTGGCCCGAGGCAAATTGGGCTTCTCGTTTACTACAAGACCCGAAACCACTTGCGAGTCGTTGCTTCTGGTAAAACGTGTTTTTTGCATGTTTAGACTGAAACCTTCAGACTCGACAATGTCATTTATTATTCGCATGTCTTGCAGACTGAATCTGGTATCGCCAGAAAAGGTGAGGTCATCGCCGTAGCGTGTATAACTCCAGTTCTTGCTTGTAGCATAGTCGGCAAGCTCGCTATCCAGAGGAAAACAAATGAGATTTGCCAGTGCTGGAGATGACGGAGCCCCGATTGGAAGGGTGCCATTATATGTGGTGAGACTGGTGAGTACGGATGCAAGCGGGAAAGAAAAACCAAGGCGCAAGAAAAATTCGACGACGCGCTCACTGGTAATTGACTCGAAGAAATTTTCGATATCGGTCGAAAAAACGAAAAGGCGCCCGCAGTGCGGAGTAACATTGGCCACGATTGAATGTCCGGACCTGAACCCAGTACATTCACTTGGAAGTGGAATGGTATCAAGAATTTTTTGAACTATTTTTTTCTGAACCTCTTTCAAACAATCAGGAGGTACAGCTATTGTGCGAAAAGTCTGAGCACATTTCTTCTTTTTGAAGATGGTGTATTCGGCGTTACTTCTATAAGCGTTTTTGAAAAGTTCGAATTCTGAAATTTCGAGCGCTCGAGCCAGTTGAGTAAAATTTTCCAGGTCAAAAATGCGTGATTTCTGGCTCATGAATCCATCCATAAGAAAGTAGATAGATTCCTTGCCTGCAACCATTATTACTTAATGGACTTATGCGCTCAAAGCGCTCATATCTGGAATTTTTACTAGAGACCCGCGACTATAAAATGGGTTTTCCGGTTGACGAAACATCAACCACAGCCGCAAGCAGTAATACCGGCATGGCAAGCAAGGAGTCTATCTATGTGGTTCCTTGAAAGACGCATCTGCGTCATGAGTAATGTAACGTCATCTCGTTACGTGTGTCAACAATTTTTGACACTGTTAAGACTATTTAGAATTTGCATATATCCACACTCCGAGTGTTTATATATACAGTGTCTACAGATGGTGCCTTTTTACTTTGAAGAAGCAGGCTGCCAGCGAAGATTTGGTTTGCGAGCGGCTTGCGCTTCGTCCAATTTGAGCACCGGTGTGTTGTATGGTGCATTCTTCACTATATCTGGTGACTCGACACTTTCTTTGTCGATAGTCTGCATAATCTCGATGAACTGATCCAGAGTTTCCTTGGTCTCTGTTTCGGTAGGTTCGATCATCATCGCTTCGGGAACGACGAGCGGGAAATATACTGTTGGCGCGTGCACTCCAAAGTCGAGCAATCGTTTTGCCATCACGGCTGTGGAGCAGCCTCTTTGTTTTTGCAAATTGCCAGACAAAACAAATTCGTGCATACAAGGTTGTGTGTACGGCAGAGTGAATTGTTTGGACAAAATATGGCGAACATAGTTGGCATTTAAAATCGCGTCTTGAGAGACCTGACAGAGTCCTTCCTTGCCATTGGCTAAGATGTAGGCATAAGCTCGGACCAGAATTCCAAAATTGCCATAAAAGCCTTTGATTTTGCCGATTGATTTTGGTCTGTTCCAATCGAATTCGAACTTGTCGCCTTTTTTAACTACCACTGGCTTGGGCATATAGGGATCCAATTCTTTGCGGGCAGCAACCGCGCATCCGCCTGGACCACCGCCACCATGAGGAGTGGAGAATGTTTTGTGCAGGTTCAAGTGACAGACGTCAAAGCCCATATCGCCAGGACGTACAAGACCCATGACGGCGTTCAAGTTCGCACCATCGTAATATAACAATCCACCAGCCTGGTGGACCAATTTTTGCACAGTCATGATTTCTTCTTCGAACAAACCAAGTGTATTCGGGTTTGTGAGCATAATAGCTGCGACATCAGGTCCCAGTGCAGCTTTGAGAGCGTCGATATCGACCAGACCGCGATCGTTCGATTTGATTTCGACCACTTCGAATCCTGCCATGGCAGCAGTGGCGGGGTTAGTACCGTGTGCGGTGTCGGGGACGATTACTTTATTTCTTTTGGTGTCGCCTTTTTCCTCAAAATATGAGCGAATCAAAAGCAAACCTGTGAGTTCGCCATGAGCGCCAGCTGCTGGCTGAAGTGTGACTGAAGGCAAACCGACTATATTCGCAATCGATTCTTGCAGATTCCACAACAATTCAAGCGCTCCCTGAACCTGGTCTTGAGGCTGGTGGGGGTGCAAGAATTTGAAGCCGTCGAGCATTGCCATGGCGTCGTTTATTTTTGGATTGTATTTCATCGTGCATGAGCCAAGCGGATAGAAGCCTGTATCAATAGCATGATTCAAATGCGACAGACGCACGAAGTGTCTCACTACTTCAAGCTCACTTACTTCTGGCAAATGAGTAGGTGACTTTCTGACCATTTTTGAGGGAAGCAATTTATCAATCGCTTTCGATGCAATACCTGCTTTAGGCAAGACCTGCGAAGTTCTGCCAGGGGCTGATTTTTCAAAAATCAGTTTTTCGGTTTCTCGCTTTTCTAGCTTATTTTGCATCACAACCTCGTCTTTATCTATGGGTCTAGTGGTCGAAAATATTTTGAAATCCAAGTAAATCTAACTGACAAATATGCGGAAGAGCTTTGAACAAATTCAAAGCCAATTCTAGTCTTCCTTCGCGCTCTAGCGTCGCTTGAAGAAGTTCTTTGAGCGGAATCAAGACACGCACATCATTTGCAGCGTATTCCATTTGGGCAGGGCTGAGGTCATCACGAGACCAATCGCTCATTTGATTCGATTTATCAAGCTCTATGCCAAGCAGTTCGAGCACGAGATATTTGAGACTGTGCTTATCTGTATAGGTTCGGGTGAGCTTGGATGCGATTTTGGTACACCAGATATTATTGGTGTCAGCGTTCAAATAGTATTTCATCACAGCCACGTCGAACCTGGCATAGTGAAATAGTTTGACTACTTTGTCGTTTTCAAGCAATTTTTTAAGATTGGAATCGCCTTTACGCGGAAGTTCGCCTGGTTTTGGAAAACGAACGAAACTAACGACACCCTCTGGATCGCAAATCTGAACCAAACACAGCCTGTCACGCGGAATGATGAGACCACGAGTTTCAGTATCTATAGCCACCACGCCCTGACCCAAATAATGATTCAATCTTTCATCGGGCAGGTCCGATTCGAATAATTCGGGACTTCTTGGTTTCACTAACACTGCGCTCGTCACTTCCTCTGACTCCATAATTTGGATTCTAATTATACGGTCATAAAGCGGCTTTTAAGTCTATTGATAAGATTCATCTAGAATTTCAGCCAAGTGACAAACCCTCACTCCAAGCCCTCTTTTCTTGATCCCTGCCTCGAGCTGAAGCATGCAGCCGGGGTTGCCAGTGACCACACAGCTTGCCCCCGTACGCTCCAGATGGTCGAGCTTTCGGTCAAGAACGCGCAAACTGAGACTGGTGTTTAAAAGGTTATAAATTCCGGCACTTCCGCAACAATGTTCAGCTTCTATGAGCGGAATCAAGTGTCCGCCTTCTTGATTACTTATTTGTGACAAGAGCGAAACAGGCTCTGAAGAAACTTTCTGAGCGTGAACCAAATGGCAAGCCGCATGATATGTGACATTTTCTTTTACAGGCGAGCCAGAACCGAGGTCTTTATCATTTAAATACTCACTAATGTCCTGTACGCGCAAGGCAAAGGCTTCTGCTCTTTTGTGCTCGTTTTCGTTTTTGAACATATGAGGATAGCTTTTGAGCATGGCTCCGCATCCAGCTGAAGTTACAACAACAGGGTCTGTGTTTTTTTCAAAATATTCGATATTTTTCCAGGCCAGGTCTTTGGCTATATCTTCTTCACCAGCGTGCATTGCAAGCGCACCGCAACAGGTCTGCTCGGGCACGAGAACCTGAGTATTATTGTTATCAGCTCTGGCCATTAGGTTTATGGCGTTTTGATTGACGTGATTATAAAAAACGTCCATTACGCAACCTTTGAATAAGTTTGCGCGCATTTCACTCATATTGCCCGTAGCTTCCAAAAGGGGCTTGTGCTCTTGAACTTTGGGAGTAAACAACTCGAAATCGCAAAGTTTGTCTAGAATCGGTTTGAAAAAATAGTGATTTTTTATTTGGGGTGAAAGAGTATTTCTGAAATTGGAAATCGGCTCACGACCCATCGTTTTTTGCCAGAAGTGAAGCATTTTGCCCGAAAATAACAAAAGGTCGTCGTTAGTAAGTACTTTTGAAAAAATGAAACGCATCAAAAAACGCAGAAAATTTTTCTTACGAGACGTAAGCTCTATTCGAGCAGCTGTAATTATTTCCTCGTAATTGACTCCCGAAGGGCAGGCAGTCTGACAGCCAAGACAGCCAAGGCACGAATCGAGATGCGATTCCATTCTAGGTGTTGGAAGAATCTCGTCTTTTTGCCATTGACTGATGAGATAAATGCGACCGCGAGGCGATTCCACTTCTCTTCCTGTGGCAAGATATGTTGGACAGGCGGGCAGACAAAGTCCACAATGAATGCACGAGGAAAGAACTTCAGGGTCTATTTTTAAACTCATAGAGATGGTCCTTTGAATAAGTGCAAAGGATTCAAAATCGAGTCAGGGTCAAGTTTCGACTTAAGTCCTCCCAAAAGACGCAAACGCACTTTGGCGCTTTCATCGCTCTCGTCGGCTTCTTGTTTTTCAATAACGCTCAAATATTCTGGTGTCGAATACGATATCGCACAATTTTCCTTACTCATGCGCACTTTGTGCAACCATTCTTCCAAATTGCCTCTATCATGGGCAATTGTGAGTTTACCCGCCAGTCTTTGACAGTACCAGTAAGAATTCGAATCTGATGAATCATGAAAAGAATCGACCATCAATCTATCAATCACACGTCTTGAAGAATAAATAGATATTTGATCGGCACCATTGCTCATGCAAAGCAAATCAGCTGCCTGACAGACAAAATCAGCAAGATACGCGGCAGATGAATCTTCGAATTCCCAGAAAGGAATATCTGCCTTGATTTTTATTGCCTCATTCACTAATTGTAAAACCACGTCTTTGTGTCCAGTAGTCTGGAAAAATACCAGACAAGACTGTGCATTAGTGCCACTCTTGAAAGTCGCCTTCAGCCTGAATAAAGATTCTTCAGCCGTAGCATTTTCCTTTTTGATATGGTTCCAGTTAGGCATCGCGCCCATCAGAAGCCTTGCATCAATCATTTGGACACTGGCATTACCATTTGCCAGCTGAGCCTGACGTTCGAGTTTATCAGCCAGAATCAATGCCTTGCGCATATTGTCGCAAGCAAAAACATGAAGCTTTTCCTTTTGAGGCGCCGTATAAAGACGCAAATTCACCCTGTATGGAATGGCAAAAGTGCCCTGCCCACCCACGAACAGCTTGGTCAAATCGTAACCGGTGACATTTTTGACTACTTTGCCACCACTTTTAATCTGAGTGCCATCGCTCAAAACGAGATCAAGACCAAGTACAAGTCCGCGTGCACCACCAAAATTCAAAACATGATGTCCACCTGAAGCCGTGTCGATAAAATCGAGCACACTGTCTTCTTTGAAAATCGATGTGGCAGGAAACCATTGCTTTGACTTGCTCAAATACGATGCGAGATTTTGAAGAGTGATACCAGTTTCTACCGAAATCACCTGATCGTCTTTGACATGTTCGATAACACGGTTGAAATTGCCCATATCGAGAAAAATGGCAGTTTTAAAATCAGGATTTTGAGCCTGGTCTATTTTTTGCAAAATAGCCTCCTGAGAACAGAGGCGACTCAGTCTAAAAATCTTGCTTTGCTGCTCTCTGGCGGTATTTACAATCAAGAGGAGCTCTTGGATATCGCGCGGGCGGACGACCACCCAGTCGATACGCCCTTTGCTGCATGTGCCACTTGATTGCAAGCTCAATTGGGCAAACTGATTAAAGTTCGTTAGGACCATAGTGCTGGTATTATAACTTTGCCTCTAGAAAGCTGGATGAATTTATGTCCCATTCGACAAAAAGCGTTGTCATATCCGGTTACTACGGTTTTGACAATCTAGGCGATGAAGCGATTCTTGAACAGTTGTGCAATGAATTGCGTCAGATAGACCCGGGCATTAGAATTTGCGTTTTATCTCAAAATCCAGAGTCTACAAGCGCGAAATACGATGTCGAGAGCATATCGCGCTGGAGTGTTACTCGGATATATCAATCGCTCGAAAATGCCGACTTGTTCATAAGCGGAGGCGGTGGTCTGTTTCAAGATTCGAGTTCGATTAAATCGGTCGTCTATTATGCGTTCCTTTTCTTTTTAGCAAGAGTAAGACGAGTTCCTATTTTCGTTTATGCACAAGGTATAGGTCCGCTCAAAAGCAATTTCTCGCGATTTCTGACCAAAGCGAGCATGGCACTTGCCGCCTGCATTTGTGTGCGCGATAAAAAATCAGTGGCGATGCTTACAAGCTGGGATATTCCATCTAATCTCACTTGCGATCCGGTGTTTGCACTTAAGAAAAGCGAAAATATTGGTGATACTAAAAATGGTGCGCAAAAAGCACTTAGAATCGGTGTTTCGATGCGTCAATGCGAGGCGCTGAGCGATTCATGGATTGAAACCATCAAAAATAGTTTGCAAAAAGCTTTGCCTGAAAACACTATTGTCGTACCGTTGATTTTGCAAGAAAACCTGGATAAACCAGTGTTAGATAACGTACTTCAAAAATTAGACAAAGTAAGTATCGAGCATATAGATTTAAAATCGAACGATTTACCAAGTAAATGGATGGGTTCGATTGCAAATCTGGATCTTGTAATTGCTATGCGTTTACACGCTTTGATAATGGCGCTCAAATCAGGCGTTCCTTCGCTCGCCCTTGCTTATGATCCAAAAGTGAATGCCGTGGCAAAAGACTTCGACCAACCATATGTAGACATGCTCGACTCTAATTCTCAAAATCAATTCGAGCTAAAATTACTCGAGCTTTTGAACAATAAAAAAGAATTGGCTTTGAAAGCGAGCAAAATTGCTAGCGATAAAGAAAATGAAGCAAGACAAAACCAGAAATTGCTGGCAAAATTTCTAAAGTAAAGAGGTCTTATTTTGATGCCACGTTCACAAGTTTTAGGTTACCCAGTAGACGTCATAACATTCGACGACGCCCTCAAAGCCATTCAATCGCAATGGCATGGCGAGCAATCGAAAAATATGCAGGTGGTTACTATAAACGCCGAGATGATTATGCAAGCTCAAGAAGACAAACAACTAGACCATGTCATTCGCGAAGCCGAGCTCATCGTGCCAGATGGAGCAGGAGTCGTAATGGCTCTCAAAATGGACGGTGTAACCTGTAATCGAATGCCAGGCATTGAACTTGCTCAAAAAGCACTCGCATGCGCTGCAAGTAAAAATGAACCTGTTGCTTTGCTTGGTGGTAGACCAGAAGTTATGGAAAAATTGCTTCAAGTTCTTCCTCAAAAACATCCGGGTCTTAATATCGTTTTTCAACATCACGGTTTTATCCAAGCAGGAACAGAAGAAGAGCTGGTCGAGCAAATTTCGAAGAGCAAAGCCAAATTATTACTTGTGGCAATGGGTGTACCTCGCCAGGAATTTTTCATCAAAGAATGGCGCTCTAAATTACCAAGCGACCTGGTGGTAATGGGTGTGGGAGGCAGCTTTGACGTCTGGACTGGGTTCGTTCAGCGCGCGCCCGAGTCATATCAAAAACTAAATTTAGAATGGCTCTACAGGCTCAAAAGCGAACCGTGGAGATTCAAACGAATGGCATCCACTTTGCCAAAATTCGCTCTGCAAGTAATTTTCAAAAAAATTTTTGGGTCTGGCAAAGCATAAATGTTTTACGATTTACCAAGCAAAGAATTCGTCAATCAAGAATTATCGCCAAGACTTTTGGCAAATCTTGGAGATGCCGTGTTCGAGCTATTCGAGCGCGAGCGTCAGGTGACAGCAAGTCATAACGCAGCGAAAATGCACAGAAAAGTTCAGACCAGAGTAAATGCAGTTACTCAAGCCTCGATTCTGGATCAACTGATGGAACATTTGAATGAAGAAGAAAATGACATCGTACGTCGGGCTAGAAATGTGAAACCAAATACATACAGAAAAATCGATCAGGCAAGTTATCGAAAATCCACAGCTTTTGAAGCCCTTTTAGGCTATCTCTTCTTGACAAACCCGCAAAGGCTCAAGGAAATACTATTTCTAACGGTAAATCTTAAGGATAAGTTGTAAAAGCTTAAGCATCCTGGATCTGATGTTAACTTAAGAATCAGATAAGCAAGACCAAGGGCCATGATCTCAAACGACCTCATCTACCGCTCGCTGATGGAACAATTAGCTGACGGCATCGTAATCAGCGATGTTTACGGCAAAATAGTTTCGGTCAACGCCGCAGCGCTCAAGCTTCTTGGTCAAGACGACGAGTCCAAGCTCATTGGCACTCCCGTATCGACTATTATCGATATTCAAAAAGAACCAAATACCACCATAGAACCAGGCGTTCCTCAACAAGCAATCGTGCATGGCAAAGCGGGATCCAAACTGAATTTTCCTGTCAGTCAAACTGAAATGCGCGACGGTAAATCTATAAAAGGTCATCTTTCGATCATTTACACATCACCAGGCAACACTGTCCAGCAAGCCCAAACTGATTTTGTAAGTACTGTATCGCACGAGCTACGCACGCCACTTACAAGTATCAAAGGATTTGCCGACACCATTCTTCGTGCCCAGGGGAAACTCGATGCTTCCCAGCAAAAGCGCTATGTTGGTATCATCAAAGATCAGGCGGACAGACTGACCAGATTAGTCGAAGATCTGCTTGCAGTCTCGCGTCTGGAATCAAAAAAGTTGCAACTGACCATCCGCGCGGTTGACCTGCTTGAAGCAATCGAGCGGGTAGAAATGAATTTGTCTGAAAAAGCATCCGGTCACAAAATCGTGGTGCAAACAGCTCAAGGACTGCCTCAAGTGTGGGCAGACGCAGATCGGTTAGAGCAGATTCTGACAAATCTGATGGACAACGCAATCAAATATTCACCTCCCAAAACAATAGTTACAGTCAACGCAAAAACCATTTTCGAAGACGGCAAAGAAATGATCGAACTTGCTGTCGTAGACCAGGGAGCTGGAATAGACAAAGAACAGCTGCCCAAAATCTTCGCTAAATTTTCGCGTCTCGACAGCCCCCTGGTCAGACAAACTGAAGGCACCGGTCTTGGGCTTTATATCACAAGATCGCTGGTTCTTGCTCTTGGTGGCGACATAAGTGTTGCAAGCCAACCCGGTAAGACTACGTTTACGGTTAAACTTCCGGTCGCGAGCCGCGAGCGTCAAGCCGCACTGGGACGTGACCGACCATGATGCTTCCCAAACCCCAGATACTCATAATTCATGAAGCTGGTCCTGCTACCGAGTATGCAAAAGTACTCGAAAAAACCGGCGCTAAAGTAAGCGTGGTCACCTCGTTTGAAGAATCGAACGAATTGCTTTCTTTCTTACACCCAGATTTAATTGTTCTTTCAGCCAATATGCCTGAAGGCGACGGCAGACTTTATTGCCAGCAGATACGAGCGTCTATGGCGAATCCAAGACCAGTTCTTGTGTTGCTCCACTCGTCTTCTGATGTGAACGAGCGTATCAATGCCTTCAGATATGGTGCCGATGACGTTTTGCCAGATCCCATAGACACAAGCGAGTTGGCTATTCGTATTCTCGCTCACTTGCGCAGACGCCAGGAAGACCTTTCTAACCAGCTTACCCAAATGCCTGGTCCAAACGTCATTCGACGCATGCTCGAACAATCGCTCGTTTCAGATAAAAAATGGGCAGCAATGTCTATCGACCTCAATAAAATCAGAGTTTATAACGAGACTTATGGCGACCTTGCGGGCGATCAATTGATAAAAGCTCTGGGAGCCATTCTGGTAGATATCGCCGACGAAACAGATTTCGTCGGTCATCTGGAAGCAGACGACTTTTTGATGGTGACGAGACTAGAAGGATTCGAACTGAAAGCAAAAAGAATTTGTGAGCAATTCGACAGCATTAGCACCAGGTTCTATCCACGCGAAGACCTGGAGAGAGGTTATCTGGTCTCGACCGGTCGTGGTGGCATAAGACGAAGGGTGCCTTTGATTTCAGTTGCAATCGGTATCGTAACCAGCAGGACCAAGCGTTTTCAATCATACATCGATGTTTTGACTACTGCGCGTGACGCTCGCTATCTTGCCAAAGAAACATATGAATCTTCCTGCATCGTAGCAAACGAGGGTCAGCAGGTCGACACCGCCCTTAGTACCAGTGTCAAAACCCAGAAGAACGACAACGAAGACAGAAAGATTCTAGTAGTCGAACCAGATGGTGCAATGGCCTGTCTTTTGCAAGAAATTTTATCGCTTGAAGGATATATGGTCGAAGTAACTAATTCGGCCATGGATGCACTCGAAATGGCAAAAATCGAGCAACCAGATTTGATTCTGCTCGAATCGACCCTTTCTGCATCTGAGCGTCAGATGGATGGTTGGTCTTTGTGCAAAGCTTTGAAAGACGACGAAAGTCTACACAAAATCTGGGTGGTAATGGCCACTTCGCACCCGGATCAGTTGAAAGCATTAGAAGCTGGCGCAGACCTTTATCTTCCCAAGCCTTTCGATATGCCAAGCTTGCTTAAGGAAGTAAGCCTACTTCTACGCTCAAGATTATCTTGATTGCAAAGCCAGGTCTTTCAATATCCATTCGACCGCATCTGTAATCGATTCAGCCAGATGATTTGGTGTGACTTTCCACTGATACTCGCCGGACAAAACCTTTTCGCCATAACCGGTTTTTACAAGTACCCCTTTAGCACCGCAGTTGATGGCTAATTCGACATCGGTCGACTTGTCTCCCACAACATATGACAAAGCCGGCTCCAGGTCCTCATTCTCTTTGTAAGCTTGCTCTACAAGCCCGATTTCTGGCTTTCTGCACTTACAGTCAAGAGCATAAGGTTCGACCTTTCCGCCTTCTTCAAGTGACAAATGAGGACAATAATAAACGCCGTCCATGTGAGCCCCTTCTTTTGCAAGCAAGTCACAAAGCCGCTTATTGAGCGCAAGAATGTGGTCCTCTGAGTAATACCCTCGAGCGGCTCCTGTTTGATTTGTTACGAGCACGGCGGCAATTCCGTTTTGATTGAGGGTTTTAATGGCATCTGCCGCACCATCTATAAGATTGAGATTCTCTAGCTCATGTATATATCCCCGCTCGACATTCAGTGTTCCGTCACGGTCAAGAAATACAACAGGTCTTTTAGATTTGGGTTTATTTGGAGGTAAATTCATGGCAATACTATAGCAAAGGCAGATTTTAAAATTCCAACTACGAAACGTCATAAGTTTGTGTTAGGATAATCGAAAAGCCTTCCACACGGGGATTTCGAATGAGAATAGACGACCCAAATGCTTCTTTTCGTTTCAATCAAGAAGGTTTGAGAAAATTTCTCGGCGATCTCGAATGTGAAATTATGGAATTGGCTTGGAAACTGGCAAAGCCAACGGTAACAGTGCGCGAAGTATATAACGCCTTGCGCAAGAAGCGCGAAATCGCCTACACCACAGTTATGACCACTATGGTTCGCTTGTCAGAAAAGGGATTGCTCAATATCGTAGACAAAATTGGTCTTGCAAATTGCTATACCCCGGTGGACACACGCGAGGGCTTCGTCAACAAGTCTATTCAACACGTCCTTGCGGTATTTTTCGACGATTATCCAGAGCAGACTCAAGAATTTATCGAATCATATAAGAGCAAACCAAAACGCTCGAGCAAACGCAAATAAAACAAGTTCAAGCGTCATTTGAACCCTCACTTCTAAAGCTCAACCGATAACGGTAGAGCTTTTTGTTTGGGTGATCAGACTGGAGATGGAATACAAACTAATAAAAAAGGGAGCTTGCGCTCCCCTTTCCATTGGAATTTTCCTTGTACGTCGTCCTTAGTTGCTGTCCGGAATTGGAGCGCCTTCGGGCAATGTAGGAGAGGTCTTCTGGTGACGTTCCGAACGACCACTTGTATAGTGACGTTCGTCCATCACGGTAGGCTCTACCTGGAAGAGGTTCATGTCACGAGGTCCTTCAACACGTCCGATTTCTTCTGGCAACTTGAGTTGACCAGGAGTACCGGGGAGGATGACCTCAGGACGAATTGCGACGACCAGTTCTGATTCGTTCTTTGCGAACGCTTTTGAACGATAGATTGCACCAAGCACGGGGATTTCACCGATAATAGGCAATTTGACCAGGTCGCGACCGTTGTTGGATGTAACCAAACCACCGATGAAGAGTTCTTGACCAGGCTTCATTTCAACAATTGTCTGAGCTTTTCTGGTGATGAAACCAGGAATAACTGTTGTAGACAATGGAATGTTGAAAGTGAATCCAACCTGGGTGGTAGGAATTCTTTCTTCAGGTGAAATCTGGATGTTGATTGAACCGTTTTCCATCAAAACTGGAATAAAGTTCAATCTCAAACCAAATGGTTCGAATACGACTGACTGTTGTGACTGACCAGCAGCAGCTACTGCCTGTACAATCGGGATTTCTCCACCAGCCAGGAAGGCAGCTCTTTCTCCAGACAATACAACCAGTGATGGTTCAGACAAGATTCTTGCTCTCTGGTTCGAGATGATACCTTGAACTTGAGGAGTAACTGAAGTTCTCGAACGTCCACCACTCGCGAATGTTGCGTTACTGGTAAACATGTTAAGTAGAGAAGCTGTCGAGAATGCAGTACCACCAGGTGCCCCAAAGAGTACCGATTGGGCGATGGTAGCTGGGTCAACCAGTGCAACTGGAAGACCTATATTCTGCATGGGTCCACCACCAATTGCGCCAGCTCCGACTGTGTTGACGTTGTTGAAGCCAACAGGTGCAGTCAAGTAACCCACACCTGTACCTGATGGAAATATTGGCAGGGGGTTACCTTCAGCTCCGACTGTAGTTGAGACGATCTGGTTGATACCACCAAATGGATGCAATAAGCCAGGATTGTTTACGTTAAGCGGACCTGTAGTACCACCTACACCAAATGCAAATCCTTGCGCAGCGCTGTTAACACCCAGTGCAGTAGAGAGTTCGCGTGCAGATGTGGTGTTCATCTCCATGAATGTGCAATGCAACACAATCAGTGGTACTTTGCGCACTTTAATCAAGCTTGTTACGCGTCCACCGTCGGAGCTAATAACCTGGGCTTTGCTGATGTTGTTATTGGTGTTAGGGAAGAATGTATAACGGTCAACTGATGCAAGAGTTGCAAGACGACCGGTGCTACCACCACCGCCACCGCCACCGCCCATAGCGCCTTGCTCACCGATACGAGCATTGATTAAGCGATTGTTTGAAGCTTGAATGTTCATGCCTCTGTCGTCCATGAAGACGTTAGACGCAAGAAACGCTCTCGATACTGATTCGGGGTGGTCAACGTCGCCCATCAAGAGTACACGGTCAGAACCGCCTACCGAGAAGGCTTTGACGATGATACGGGGATCGATTTCACGAAGAGCATTTTGCAATTCTGTGTAATCGCGCGACACGGTAAGGTCGATAGCAGCAGTGTTACCTGCGTCATCCCACAATACCATGGTGGCAGTACCTGGTGACTTACCAAGCAATACCATTTGGTTTTCAGAAATGATTACTGGTTCAGCAATACCTGGGTCTGAAATTGAGGTTCTTACAACTTTGTTTCTCAGTTTGAAAGTTCTTGATTGCGAAACCTTCAAGTCGATAACGTTAGTCGATTTGAACTCTTCCATTTCTACTGCACCAGTGACTACTGGTGGAATAGGAATGGCAGTAACGTCAGAACCTGATGCCTGCGAAATGACAGTATCGGGAGCCAATTGAGCTAGAAGTTGTTTCGATTTGAATTCGTTTTTAGGAGCAAATTTCAAATCGAGTTGCTCAACAGATTCTGATGAACCAGGAGTTAGAGGTACTTGCTTTATATCAGCAGAAGCAGTTATGGCGGGCTGCTCGAGACCTGGATGAATACTCAAAGCAGCATCGGGTGCCAATTCGCTATTCTTGTCTGAACCATTGCCCATCAAGAGCATGATTTGACCTTGATTTGCTACTTGTTTAGTTGTGACCTTAGCAACAGTTTTCTTCACTGCCTTTTTCTTCGTAGCAGGTGCCTTGCTTGGCGTGCTCGAGTTGGACAATGTTTGCCAGATCGCATCTTTGGCACTGGCTGGTGCCATTAAGCTAACTTGCGTGACAAAAAGCGACATACTCAATGCCAGACCTTTTGTTTGTGACTTATTCATTCGAATCTCCCTCTAAGCTCATTAAATGCTTTCACGATTTCTCGAGATTATCTGTTGTCTGGAATAGGTGCGCCTTCAGGCAATGTTGGCGATGTCTTCTGGTGACGTTCAGCTCTACCCGATGTGTAGTGACGTTCGTCAAGCACAGTAGGTTCGACCTGGAACATATTCATGTCACGTGGTCCTTCAACCCGTCCAATTTCTTCAGGCAATTTGAGTTGTCCTGGAGTTCCTGGCAAGATGATTTCGGGTCGGATGGCAACAACCAATTCGCTTTCGTTTTTGTTGAAAGCTTTTGAACGATACAGGGCACCGATAACTGGCACTTCACCAAGAATCGGATATTTGCTTAATTCACGACCGCTGTTGTTTGTAATCAAACCGGATAGGAATAATTCCTGTCCAGGTTTCATTTCAACCATGGTCTGAGTCTTTCTGGTGGTGAAACCGCTTATTGAGGTTGCAGAACCAGGGAAGTTGAATGCAAATGTGTTGGACAGAATTCTCTCTTCGGGAGAAATTTCTATATTTAGTGAACCGTTTTCCATCAACACAGGAATGAAGTTGATTCTCATGCCGAAGGGTTCGTATGTGATAGAAAGCTGTGGAGCACCGGCTGTAGCAACAGTCTGAACGATTGGAATTTCTCCACCCGCCAGAAACGATGCGCGCTCTCCGGATATACATACGATTGTAGGTTCAGCCAGAATTCTGGCACGGTTGTTAGCGATGATACCTTGTACGGTTGGGTTGAAAGACAGTTTGAAGTTACCGTTTGGCGAAATGTTTGAAATCGCCGAGAACAAGTTACCTAACCCACCAGCACCAAAACCAGCACCACCAGGTGCGCCGAGCAATACTTGCTGAGCGAGGATCGGTGGAGCTGAGGCAAGGACCGGCTGACCAATCGCATTAATGTTTCCAAGTCCAGTAGGGTTGAAAAAGACCACTGGGCTGGCTGCTCCAGCGAATGGAACAGTTCCTGTCGGTCCTACAGGCGGTAGAAACGTTTGAATTCTTTGGAATGTACCTGGACGAACTGAGAGATAGGTCCCGTTGTTAGGAGCGTTAGAACCACCGATACCGAAACTGAAACCATAACCGGTGAAGCCGATACCCATCGACATCGCAAGTGATCTTGCTGCTGATGTGTTCATTTCCATGAAGGTTACGTGCATCGCAATCAGAGGAACTTTTCTGATTTTGATCAAGCTGGTAACGCGTCCACCATCAGAGGTGATTGCTTGAGCCAAGCTAACGTTGTTATTTATGTTGGGGAAGAAGGTGTAAGTGTCAACACTGTTCAATTGAGCAAGCTGACCGGACGCACCTCCGCCGCCAGCACCACCGCCGCCGGTACCGATTTCACCGATTCTGGCGTTGATCAGACGGTTGTTAGCAACCTGAATATTCATTCCGCGGTCATCCATATAAACGTTGGATGCAGCGAAACCTCGGATAACCGATTCAGGGTGGTCTACGTCACCAAGAAGAACTACACGATCCGATCCGCCGACCGAGTAGGTCTTGACGATGATACGTGGATCGATTTCACGAAGGGTTGATTGAAGCTGGGTGTAATCGCGAGTAACACGAACGTCGATTGCCGACGAGTTACCAGCATCATCCCAGAGCACCATGGTGGCACGACCGGGCGACTTACCAAGAAGAACCAATTGGTTTTCGGAAATTACGACAGGCTCGACAACACCAGGGTCAGAGATTGAAGTTCTGACAATTTTGTTGCGCATCTTAAAGGTACGCGATTTCGAAACTGCTACGTCGATGATATTGGTAGGTTTGAATTCTTCCAACTCGACAGTGCCAGTCACTACTGGTGGTATCGGGGTGGCAGTAATATCGCCGGTTTCAGCTTGAGCCAACAAGTTGTCGGGAAGAGCTGAAATATCATTGGCGGTTTTAACACCATCGAGAATGCCATCTGGAGCTTTGAGAGTTGAAACTTCTTCGCTTGCTGGAATTTCGCTCAAGGTGCGTTGCGAACCATATGAGGTTTGGGGTTCGCTATAAGAGGAATCGGATGAAGCAGCAGGTGCTAGATCGATATTGGCGGGAAGTGATGGGTGGATTGAAAGTGCAGCTGCAGGTGCATTGTCCGTGCTCAGCGCAGCAGCTTTATCTTTGCCGAAGCCGGGGATAAAGAGCATTGCGTGCGACTGGTCTAATGCGCTAGCGCTCGAACTTGCGCTTGCCACTTTGGCGGGCGCTTTACGTGACGATTTGACCGACTTTTTAGCGGTCTTACCGTTTTTCGCTTGTGCCGGTGCCTCATTGACACCAGCCATCTTCTGCCATATTGCAGACGACGGTGCTTTGGCTTGTGCCGATTGCGAAGCTGCCGATAGCGCTACTAACGCGCTAAGTGCCAAGCTCATTTTGGGCTTATTCATTCCACTCTCCCTCTATCTAGCTCCCAATTCCCTGTTTAGACATTCGTCTTAATGGGAAGCAATTTAGTAAGTGCCAACTCCTACATTAATGTAGAAAAAATTTCGTTTGGGATTTTTGATTTCTGATCCAACCAGGTCAGCAGTTTAGCATGACTGCTAGATGTGTGCACCTACCTTTTATAAGAGCCCTCACAGGTTTTGCTCAATTTTTACTTGGCAGCTTCCCAACCCGGCGCCACTGCCGAAAAACCAACACTGGTGATTTGTTGCGGCATTTTGCAAAGCCCCACCTGACAACCAAATGTGGTGCATTTATTGGCGCCTCGGGCGATGTCAAGCCATTTAACGAAGTGATACCAAACTCAGTGCATATCATTTCGCAATATATTGCAAAGCCAGTAGGTATCGGATGTATAGCCAAAAATTCAAGTTATTTTGAATGCCGACGTCGCATAATTAAGTTTTGTACTTATCCGCCCCTTGACTGATTGTCAGAGGACTTGAGCCTTTCTTAAGTTTAATTAGGATAGAGGTCACTTCCTACCTTTAATAGTTGAATGTAATTCCTTATAAATAAATTGGAACGGGGAATGTTATATACTCCAATAAACTGAATCAACAAATGAATTAGTGACGCCCCTTTGTTTTACTAGCCAAGAGAGATTTTAAAAGTGACCGAGACAAGTAGTAATGAGCAAGAGAAAGTTCTGGTCGTAGACGACGAAGCTTCAATTCGCAGAATTCTTGAGACACGTTTGAAATTGGCTGGCTACAACGTTGTCACCGCTGCTGACGGACAGGAAGCGCTGGAGCAATTTGCCGCTTTTCAACCCGACCTTGTCATTCTCGACGTAATGCTTCCCAAAATGGATGGCTATGAAGTTTGTCGCGAAATCAGAAAAACTGCTGACACTCCTATAATCATGCTCACTGCCGTAGCAGATGTATCCAATCGCATTCAGGGTTTGGAAATTGGTGCCGACGATTATGTAGTCAAACCATTCAGCCCAAGCGAATTGGAAGCACGTATTAAAGCGGTGCTTCGCAGAACCGTAGAACGTCAACAAGAAGTTGGCATGAGCCGCAGTGCAAATGTCATTACTGTTGGCAACCTTAAAATAGATTTGAATAAAAGACAAGTCACTCGCAAAAACGAGCGTATTCGTCTTACAGGTATGGAATTCAGTTTGCTTGAATTACTAGTGACAAATTCCGGCAGACCTTTTTCACGCGGCGAAATTCTGCAACAAGTCTGGGCTTATCCTCCCGATCATAGAATCGACACAAGAGTAGTTGACGTGCACATCAGCCGCTTGCGCTCTAAGTTGGAAGAAGACTCTTCCAATCCCGATCTCATTTTGACCGCTCGAGGAATCGGTTATATGTTCCAGAAAATAAACTAAAAGACTGGATAAGAAATCAAACAAATCAATTAAATAGAAGACCGGGTTTTGATTGAAACCCGGTCTTTCGATTTGCTGTACTCTAGCTCAGGAACTTATGTTCCGTGAGTCCAGGAATTCATGTACTCCACCATCTCTGGTGTCAGTTTATCGATTGAAACGCCGAACGCTTTCAATTTGAGCGATGCAATTTCTTGATCAACTGATTCGGGAAGCTTATGCAACCCAGCTTTGAGAGTGGATTTGTTCTTGACCAGATACTCGAGCGACAAAGCTTGGTTTGCAAAGCTCATATCCATTACTGATGCTGGGTGACCTTCAGCACAACTTAAGTTGACCAGACGTCCTTCAGCCAATACATAAACTTTGTTGCCGTTAGCCAATTCGTACTCTTGCATGAAAGCGCGAACTTCTTTGGTGGACTTGGCCATTTTGTGCAGAGCGTCCAAATTAAGTTCGAGATCGAAGTGACCAGAGTTGCAAACAATGGCTCCATCTCTCATTTTCTCGAAGTGAGCTTTATCTATAACGTGCTTATTGCCTGTTACTGTAACGAACACATCGCCATGCGCTGCAGCTTCGTTCATCGGCATTACTTTGAAGCCATCCATCACGGCTTCTACAGCGCGGATCGGATTGACTTCGCAAACAATGACGTTAGCGCCAAGACCACGAGCTCGCATAGCGGTGCCTTTACCACACCAGCCGTAGCCGACTACGACCAGAGTGCGTCCAGCTAAAAGTCTGTTGGTAGCGCGGATGATACCGTCGAGAGTAGACTGACCGGTACCATATCTGTTGTCGAATAGGTGCTTGGTCTGCGCTTCATTCACGCACATCGCCGGGAATTTGAGTGCACCGTCTTTATCCATTGCCTGTAGGCGAGTGATACCTGTTGTGGTTTCTTCGGTGATACCAATTACTTCTTTTACTTGCTCTGGTCTTTCTTTGGTCAAAGTAACGACCAGGTCGGATCCGTCATCGATGATTAATTGAGGTTTGTGATCAAGAGCAAAGTTGATGTGTCTGTGATAAGTAGGAATGTCTTCGCCTTTGATGGCGAATACAGACATGCCCCAGTGCTCGACGAGAGCTGCAGCCACGTCGTCCTGAGTTGATAAAGGATTGGAGGCGATTAAAACGCAGTCACCACCACCAGCTTTGAGTGTACGAGCCAGGTTGGCGGTTTCGGTGGTTACGTGCGCACAGACCGAAATTTTCATACCTTTGAAAGGCTGCTCTTTTTCGAATCGTTCACGAATAATAGCCAGGACGGGCATGTCTCTATCAGCCCATTCAATGCGCTGTTTGCCTTGGTCGGCTAATTTAGGATCTTTGATTTCACATTTAGGCATTGTTTTAGTCACCGGCTGAACCTCTTTACTTTAATAGTTAGAAAATATGGGATTTATACCACTAAAAGCGGCATAAACCCGTGGCCGTAATATTGCATTAAATTTTGAAGGCTGATATTGTCAAGAGGTAAAGTGTGCGTGTACATCGGGCATTTACGGGCAAAATATAGATATAGCTTGACTTCCGGGCAAAAAAATGTCTTCAAGACCGCGATTTTTACTCAATTACGCAATTGCTGCCCTGACAATCTGGTCAGTCAGCTACTTGCCCGCTCAAGCCAAATTACTGAGCGGACATATCGAACAAATCAAAGAAGTCGAAACGCCTCAACAAGAAGACCCGAATACCAAAAGCGTTTCCAACTCATTTCCTGAGAACTATATAGGTGTATGGCATTGCCAGACTCTCGTGACCGATTCTCAAGTTGACACCGTAGTCAAAGGTACCAGCCTGGCTTGCGATATTCAGTTTGTACCTGACAAAACGGGCAAGGTTACCGGTCAATGGATTCAACCAGGATGGGTTGAAACTCAGATTTCGACGTTGAGCTGGAATCCACAAGAAGCCAAAGTAGATCGCACGAGCTACTACTTTGGTCAAAGCATGGTCCAGGGAGGATCGTGGGCATGCCGCTCCCGAGATCATTTCATTCAATTGTCTGAAACCAAAATGGAATGTCAAAGCTATATCGATCAGTATATCGATGGGCGCTATCTTGGAAGATATCGCACCAAATCAGTATTGACCCGTGCCACTGCCAATCAGGTTATAAGCACTACTAGTGCGTTTTGACCGTAACTTTTTCAGTCTTGTGTTCGAACGCTTTCGAACCTTTATATACGGCCGTGCGTCCAAGATCTCTTTCGATACGCAAAAGTTGATTATATTTCGCAGTACGTTCCGATCTGCACGGTGCACCAGTTTTGATTTGTCCAGAAGACATGGCCACTGCAAGGTCGGCAATGGTTGAATCCTCGGTTTCGCCAGAGCGATGTGAAAGTATATTGGTATAACCATTTTCTTGTGCAAGCAATATAGCTTCCAGTGTTTCGCTCAAAGTTCCAATTTGATTCGGCTTGATCAAAATTGAATTCGCGACACCAAGGTCGATACCACGTTTCAAACGCTGCGTATTAGTGACAAATAAATCGTCTCCTACTAGCTGCACTTGACTTCCGACGGCATCGGTCAATTCCTTCCATCCATCCCAATCTTCTTCAGACATACCGTCCTCGATGCTAACAATTGGATAGTTATTAACTAGCTTTGCCCAATACTTCACCATCTCAGAACTGGTTAAGGTTCTTTTTTCAGTGGCGAGATGATATTTTCCTTTTTCGAAAAATTCGGTTGAGGCCGGATCGAGCGCAATGCTTACCTGATCTTTTGGCTTTAGGCCTGCTTTTGCGATGGCTTGCATGATAAGTTCGATCGCCTCTTCGTTAGTAGAAAGCGATGGTGCAAATCCACCTTCGTCACCAACTCCGGTGCTCAAATGTTTTTCGTGTAGTACTGCTTTTAGTGCGTGATAAATTTCAGAGCCCCACTGGAGAGCCTCAGCAAATGAGCGTGCACCATGAGGAACAACCATGAATTCTTGAAGATCAACACCATCCTGAGCGTGTTTGCCACCATTGAGAATATTCATAAGAGGAACAGGCAAAATACGCGCGGATACACCACCAATATATCGAAATAGTGGCATACCAAGAGAGTTTGCGGCTGCTTTGGCAACTGCGAGACTGACACCAAGGGTGGCATTAGCACCAAGCTTGGATTTATTATCCGTCCCATCGAGTCTTCTCAATTCCTGGTCGATTAGGGTCTGCTCCATAGCACTTGCACCAACCAATCCCTTACCGATTATCTCGTGTATATTCCTGATGGCTGTAAGGACGCCTTTGCCGCCATATCTGTTCTTATCCTTATCTCTCAACTCAACGGCTTCGAAACTTCCGGTCGAAGCACCAGATGGAACCGCGGCTCTACCGGCGGCACCATTGGCCAAAACGACAGTAACCTCAACCGTTGGATTCCCGCGTGAATCGAGGATCTCCATCGCCGATATTTCTTCAATATGCGTCATCTGTGTTTTCTCCTAGTGGTGGCGTTGTGGTATCAGAGATAGTATTATCAGCAGAATTCGGAAAAATATCGTCCGGATTTTGCAGAAATTGAATAGGCTCAGTATAATCCTTCTCACTGGCTCTATTTATATAACGTGATAAAAAATTGACCAGAATTTTGACACAGCAAACCTAGAATCGACGGAACACAATGGCAAGCGACCATGAAAACAATGGTGGTTTCCAGGCAATTCAAGAGTACTTCCAACAGAAATCCTGCAAATCGTGTTTGCGGCATTTCAGGCAAGAGGGAATAGAGCTGCTCAGGCAAGAACCCGGCGTCCTCGTCGTGCGGGTCACCTGCCAATCGTGCGGACACCCCCTTGGAGTGGCAATAGTAGGTACGACTCCTCGTCCTGCCAAATGCCAACCTCGCCATGGTGAATGGACTAAAGCCGATCAGTCAAGGCTACAGACTAAGCCTCGTATTAATTACGACGATGTGCTTGAGGCTCATAGCTTTATTCAGGCTCTTGAAGCAGACTGGATGAAACATCTGCCCGCAACCAGACGCTAATATGGTTTAAACTGTCAACATGGCTGTTATCTAAGTAAATTAGCCATTTGCGGTTATGTTCAAAGACGAAATTAGACTTGCCCCATATATTGACAAGCGCCAGGCAGCCATAGAGCTGGCCTGGTGTTTTCCTGGCACTTATTCCATTGGAATGACTGGTCTTGGCTACCAGCTGGTCTGGTGGTTGATGGAACAGGATGCGGAGGTCCGGGTCAAAAGATGTTTTACCGATATGGACGAAGGCGATTTATCCAAATGCGCCTATTTTGGATTCACTCTTTCCTGGGAACTCGATTTTATAAACATGGTCCATATCCTGGACAAATACAAAATCAAAAGGTCTTCCACGCATAGAGACGAAAATGACCCTATAGTTTTTGGCGGTGGACCGGTTTTAACTGCGAATCCCGAGCCATTCAGTCACCTTTTCGATGTCATTCTTCTTGGTGACGCCGAGCAAACGGTGCCTGCATTCATTAATGCGCTCAAGAACTTAAATGAAAGTGCCACCAGAAGAGAAAAGCTCGAAGCACTGGCGGTAATACCAGGCATCTATATCCCTCAAGCATTCGAGATCGAGTATTCAAATGATTCTGGACCTATCTTGAATATACAAAACAATGCTAATGGCTTTGAGAATCAAGCGCAAAAACTCATATTCAAACCACCGCAAGACTATATAGCTCAGACTCAAATACTATCTCCCAAAACAACTTGGGGCGATTCATTCTTAATGGAAATTATCCGCTCCTGCCCTCAAGAATGCGGATTTTGCCTTGCCAGTTTTCTTACAAAACCCGTACGGTTCACATCTGTAGATACTATTGGTGATACCGTAGATAGAATACTTCCATATACGAAGAAGGTGGGTTTATTGGGTCCCAGTATTTCGGAACATCCAAAGTTTCTGGACATTTTAGAAACTCTGTACAAACGAGCAGACCAGGGTCTTCAAGTCACCATCGCCTCGGTCAGAGCTGATACTATAACCGAGCCCATAGCTCGCAAGCTCACTCAGCTTGGTCAAAAATCGATAACAATTGCTATTGAGTCTGGTTCGCAAAGACTGCGCGACTTGATCAAAAAAAATCTCACGACAAAAGAGATAGAAGACTGTCTTGGCGCTGCTGAAGCCGGCGGATTACAGGCTATAAAATTCTATTCGATGGTAGGTCTTCCATATGAAGAGCAAGCAGATCTCGAAGAAACCATTTCTCTTTTGATTCGTCTAAAAAAAATGCACAAAAAATTAAAGCTCACACTTGGAGTTAGCTCGTTTGTGCCAAAGGCCCAGACTCCTTTCCAGTGGTTTGGCAGAGATAAAAAAGCGGGCGATAAAATCGAATTCATGCGCAAGTCGATGGCTAAAGCAGGAGTGGAAGTCCGCCCTGAAAGCAACAACTGGAGCGATGTACAGGCATTGCTGTCACGTGGAGATAGGCGTCTGGAGCCAGTTTTGAATAATATCAATCTGGAAAATCAAAGCCTGGGTTCGTGGAAAAAAGCGCTTCGCAATAGACCTCACGACTGCCCTGATTTGCAATATTATGCTTACAGACAAATACCGCACGATGAAATTCTTCCCTGGTCACACCTCGTGAGCGATTCCAATACCAGTATGCTTTTGCAAAAACTGGCTAAATAGGAACGGTCAATATGATCAACCTATTCATATGATCGAGAAAAATAGATTTGACCTCGTCTTCCCTTTTTAACTTTTCTTCTGCCCCAGCACTTTTTTCACCAAGGTCTACTTGTGTCTCCATTTTCATTTCGTGCAAATCGTATGACGCAATATAGGTGGGAGGCGCTTTAGCTGGATTCTTGCTGCCCAAGTCGCAAGACGAATAATATAGTCTTTTATTTGCGAAATCGACTGCAAAAATGCTTTTCTTGCAAAATCCAGGAAGCTCTTCCACCACTTGCCCTGTGACCAGGTCAATCAATTCATTGTCGACGAGACCACCTTCAGTGCCCGATATGACATTAACTATATCGCCCTTTTCAAAAGAGAGAATACCTCTTTTAATTCCTGTTCTGGCATCCAGCACGGTCAGTTTCAATTGAGTACGATCCAGAATCAATAAAGCTTCGGCTTTGGCACTATATTTAATATCATCGATTTGGTCATTATAAATACATACAGGCTTAACTCTAGCAAGATTCTTTTCTATTTCGACCCGAAATACATTACCCTTTTTGTCCACTGCAATAAGGTTTGCGCCCGCATTATCGCCGGCGCAAAATTGTAAATCAGAAAGTCCTTTTACTAATTCAAGTCTTGGTTTGTTCAAATCGGCTAGATAGGCCACAGAATCACTTTTATCATCCATCTTGACGATAAAAGCGGCAGTTTCGCTATTCGTTCTTTGAATCAGGGTATTTTCCACAGTAGATTTATCCCAGTCCAAAGGCAGACTGGTTGCCAGTTTGTCATTGACACTGATTTTCAATTTGCCTTTTTCGATTTTGAATTCGATCAGTGCAAATGGTTGCATACTTACTAAATCTGCCACCTGAACAAACTGATAATCTGGCTCAGTCAGCTTATAAAAAGCAGTTTTTTTGCCCAGCGTCTCTACCCTGAAGAAAGCGCTTTTGCCAACTTGCTCGACATTTGCGTATCTATCAATGGTCGTTATTTTCTTGTCTACCTTTTGCAAATCAGGAGTGGTCAGAATGTTTACTCTGCAGTCTTGTACGGCGTTTTGCTGTTTTGATTTCCAGACACGTCCAAGCGGCAGCCAGTCGGTAAACTCACCAATGCCGACCAGAATTATGAAGAACGCAGTAAGAGCTATAGCGTTTTTCTTTGCTCGTATCACTAAGGATAGAGTCCTCTCAACCAACGGGCTTCCATGACATGATCGATAGCTAGGCGCATAGCAGCCATTCTAAGCGAGCAGTCATATTCCTTTGCAGTAGCAAAAACTTTGTCGCAGGCTTTGTTCACTAGCAGTTCGAGCCTGGAGAAAGTCTCTTCCTCCGACCACAAAAGACGCATCAAACCTTGAACATATTCAAAGTAAGATACAGTGACACCAGATCCGTTCGCCAGGATATCCGGCACGACCACAATCCCGTTCTTTTCCAATACTTCATCGGCTTCAGGCGTGATACAAGCATCGGCACCTTCTACAATGAGCTTGGCTTTGATTTTGGAAACGTTATCTTTGTGAATTTGACCTTTCACCGCGCATGGTACCAGTACATCCACATCCAGAGAGAGTATTTCATCGAGATGAATCTCGGTGCTGCCAGGAAATCCCTTGACCGAACCGGTCTTATTCTTATGCTCGCTGAGGGCCTCTAAATCGAGCGCATGACCTTTGGATGCTTTGATAGCAGCCCGGCTGTCAGAAACGGCTTCGATTTTATAACCCATTTGCATCATGCTCTTACCAAGCGCTGAACCTACCTGTCCAAAACCCTGAATAGAGACTGTTGGCGAGGCAGACAATTTTGGCAAAAAGGTCTTGAGCACGTTTCTTGTAACGATTGCAACACCATGTCCAGTGGCAGAAGCAGTTGAATTAGAACCGCCTATTGCTCCGTGTTTGCCAGTGACGATGGAAGGAACGGTATAACCGCGATTGACGCTGAAAGTGTCCATAATCCATGCCATAGTTTGCGAATTGGTGTTCAGGTCTGGACTGATGATGTCTTTGGCAGGACCAATAGTATCGATGATTTCGGAAGTATAACGACGAGTAGCCCGCTCCATTTCGTGACTGCTCAAAGCTTTTGGATCCAGACGGATTCCACCGTGAGCTCCACCAAACGGAAGATTCATGAGCGAACATTTCCAGGTCATTAGCATCGCCATAGCGGCTACTTCACCCATATCAAGCGTTGGACTGATACGCAAACCGCCAGCTCCAGGACCGCTAGCCAGGTCATGGTGAACTCTGTAGCCAATAAAAGTTTTGACCGAATCGTTATCAAGCCTTATAGGCACTATAACGGTAAGTGCCCGCTTTGGATGTCTTAGTGGCGCCAGAATGTCAGGATCGACTTTCATCCCACCTATGGCGCGATCTAGAAAGCTTTGCGCCATCTTGAAATCGGGCGTTTCCCACTCGTTGGCGTGAACAGTCACTTTGTTTTCTCCAGTTACGGTTCCCATTTAGACCTCAACCTCACAAAACAGGCTTTTACAGAGTTTATGCCGTGTCGAGAAATTTTACTCTCATTTTCTATCTAAATCTATTGCTCAGAGCTTAATTAGAGCAAAATCGAGTATCTTGGCTTCTGGCTCGAATGGATAATGCAAATTCAATCCCAAAAAATCGATTGCCTTTTTGACAAGCTCGTCTTGCGATCCACCTTGATAAGATCGCGAAATTTTGCGCCCTACATCGAGCAAGCAAGCAAGCGGGACGAGACCGACCACTTCGCTTCCGGTCACATCGACTCCAAGTGCCTTTGCTTCTCGTTTTACTTTCTGGAAAACCTCATACATCCCGGTCGTCTGGTAGTCCATTAAATTCATCGAAATCTGGGCGCACTTAAAATCGTGGTCATCAATGACCCAACCCATCGCTTTGACCGCTTTTAATTCATTTTCATTCGAGTTGCGAGCCAAGCGAAGTTGTTTTGCAATCTGCTCAGCTATAGAAAGTGAAGTGGTGTTTAAGCTTATATTGTAAGCAACCAGTATGGCACGGGCACCAATTACGGTGGCGCCACTTCTGGCATTGAAAACAGACGGTCCAAAATCAGGAGCATACTTTTCATCCTGCATTTTGGACAATAGTCCCTCATAACCTCCGCGTCGAAGCGAAGCGAGCTCTCGTCTATCCTGATGGCTTGCCGATTCACCATATAAATAAACCGGTATGCCTAAATTTTCACCAACCATTTTTGCCAGCTTGTAAGAAGCATTGATACAGATTTCCATACTCTGAGGATTTTGATCAAGTGGAATCAAAGGACAGACATCGCAAGCACCCATTCTTGGATGCACGCCCTGATGCACTTGCATGTCAATTAATTTTGAGGCAACAGAAATCGCCTCGTATGCGCTTTTTATGACGGCTTCGGGTTCGCCCACGAACGTCAAAACAGATCGGTTGACGCTCTCCCCAGATTCACTACCTAATAGGTGAACCTTTGAATTCAAAGTAAGAGCCTTTTTGATTTCGCCAAGCGTATGCTTGTTTCTTCCTTCGCTAAAATTAGGCACACACTCGATTAATGTCACTTAGGCAAATCCGATTTTCTAGGCTTGAGCGAAAAAGCGTGAGTTTTCCAGATAGTGAAACTTAGCATAGCAACCGAGGTCAGAGCCCAGAGCAAACTCCAGAAAATAGCCGGTAGAAAGAAATTATTCTGCATAGTGGTGGCATCTGAATAGGCTGCAAACAGATTGAGCGAAGAGCCGATTATTACCCAAATCGAATTGAGACTGTCCATTGCCATATTTATGGCTAGAAAGAGCAGAAGCCAGTGAGCTTGTGCATACTTGAGCCTGGTGCCAGCGTAATAAATTGCGCCTGAAAGCAAAAGACCCACTATGAAGCTCAAAATCGACTGTATGAAAGAAACGGACAAAATGCCAGGTCCGATAAAAAAGACAGTTGAAAGCAAAGTCATAAGCGCTAGACCTTGCAAAATCATTTTGGAATATCTGGGATTTTTGCTCAGAGCGACCAGGGCACATCCAAAAAGCGTTGTGCCCATATAGCCAGCTTGAATAATCAAAAAGCGCAGGCCACCTTGAGACATGGTCAAGCCGCCATGTCCCATGCCATCGGGAACTATGGTCATGCCGCTTACGTGACCGCCAGTGAGCACTGTGGCAAGAGCATGACTCAATTCGTGTACAAGAGTCGAAAACTGATTGAGCGGCATAAAGATGATAGAAAGAGCCGGAATCTTGACAATAAAGAGTGTCAAAAGAAGAATCACATAAAACGCCATCGAGCCAGGAGCACCCGGTTCATCGCCTTTATTCGATTCGGGTGTCTTGGCTGGAGATTTGGACAAAGTCTCCCTTTTGGCTTCTCTTTTCGCCTGTTTCTTGCTTTCTTTGTCTAACTCGGCTTCCAAAGCTTGAAGCTTTTTGGCCGTTTCATCACTTGGCAATGGTGCGATTTCTGCCCCTTTGCTAGTTTCTTTCAATCTGATGTCAGGCTTTTTATCGCTTTCAGCTGCTTTTGTCTTTTTCTTAAAAAGGTCCATGATTTTGACTTTCGCCCCGATGTCAACAGCCATCTGAAATATGTCATCTATTTGATTCTACTTCCTGGGGTTTTCTTTGTAGTGCCATGTGGAAATATTTCCATATGGAGATAGACGAGCAGCAAAATGCACCCGGTCTGCCAGGCGCCAGCCCAGGCACGGCCACCCCCAATCAAAGACCCTCGAACACGGCTATGTGGCTTTCGTCCATGGACCCGGTATCGAGTCAGATTATGGAAAGTCTGATTACGACCAATGTTGGTCCTCAGGCTCTGTCGTCGTCATTCAATCTGTTCAATTTCATTTTTCAAAATTTCGAAAATTTCGCAAACGAGCTTAATCGAAATCCAATTGACGATAATTTCAGAGTCAAGATCGCACGTCCGACCGAACCCAAGGAAAGACCAAATCCAAGTAATGCGTTTGAAATGATTCGCACCATGCGCGGTCACATTTCTGCTGGAATGTGGGCGCTCATTTTATATTGCAAGGAAGGTTATCTTTCGGTCCATCTGCTTCCAAGCGATTTCATCGCCAGTATCATCGATGACAAAATGAGCGACTTTCCTGCCTATCTTGAAATTATCCAGCAAGAAGGTCAGCCTGGAAGCTGGCAAATCGAAAACAAGCCGATTGTAATTGAAGTCATTCCCGGATTGATACGACACTTAGTCGAGCATCTGGTGCGAGTTTCACGCGGTGAAGCTCCAGCTAACGAACGTTTTTCTTTTTTCACACCACGCAAGACCAAAGAAACAGCAGCAGTTTTTACGATGCCAGCAAGCGTTCAAGCTGCAATTGCAGGTGAAGTTTTGCCTGATGCATCAGGCTCAAACGGTAGCTTTCAAACAGCTCCGACATTCGCTCCACCACAACCTCAAAGCCAGCTTCAGCCTCAAGCTCAGTCTATGCCACAAACTCAGGCTCAGGCACAAGCTCCCGCCCCTCAAGCACGCCTTACACGCTCGCAAGCAATCAAAAATATGATGCAAGAGGCGCGCGCGAAAGCTGATGCCGAGGCAGCATCGCCTCCTACCAATCAAATTTATTACAACCAACCGAACCAGGCCACTATTGCTCAAGAAAAGACAGTGGCTGTCCAACAATTCTCACTGCCAGGCGCACCAGAACTAAATTTCAAAAATCCAAACACCTCTGTCACAAATGCAGTACCAGTGTCTCCGCCTCCCTTTCTCGCTCCGCCAGCCGGACTTTTTGGTGGCGGTCCGGAACTTAATCCCAGTCCTGGTATGATATCTCCACCCGCTTCTTTATTGACCGAGTCGGGTACTGATGCAAATGCGATTGCAACACCTTCTGCATTTAATGCACCTCAATCTCCTTTTGCAAGACCTCAGGCTCCTCCAGCACCGCAAGCGCCTGCGACACAAAATCCAACCACGTCTGCAACTTCGTTATCTGCTTTGTTGAACAATGCAACCCCTGCTTCAACTGCAGCGTCGACAGCTTCATCAGAATCGGTTGCACCAGTGCCGCCTCCTTCAACGCCAGTGCCTCCGCCTCCTCAGCCTGCTTCTTTGTCGCAATCTGGAGTGATGCCAGCACCACCGCCGCCACCAGGTCAGCCACAAAGACCATTACCGCCACCAGTGCCAACCGGATTTTCGGCTCCTCCACCGGCTCCATTCAGTGCGCCCCCACCGCCTCCGCTTCCAGGAGCCAATAGTTTTTCGCCAGGTGCGCCACCACCACCTCCAGCCTCGGTGCCACCAAGTCCACCACCAATGCCTTTTATGTCATTGCCTCAAGCTTCTCAGGCTCCGCCGCCACCGCCTGCACCAAATACAACACCATCAGCGCAATCGGCTGCTGTTCCTGTAGTTCCATTTCCTAATTTCACACAGACATCCATACCGGCAGCTCCAGTGCCTGAATCTTTGATTCTGGGCGAAGTTGCAAATCAAGGGGCACAGTCGCCACTCTCTTTGTTTGACGACGACGATGAAGCACAAGAATTGCAGGAATTGCAAGATTTGCAAGATTTGCAAGAACCGGTAGAACAATTAGTACAAGAAGAAACCTCGTCTGAAGAGGAGATTCTGGAAGCGGATCAAAATGATCAAGCAATCAATTTGTTCGTTTCGAATAATGATGATGATGATGAGGCTCAGGGTCAAGACGAAAGCGAAATATTAGAATCACAATCTGCCGAACAAGAAAACGGCGAACTTGTTTTCGAACAAACAGAATTAGGCGAAAATAGTTACGATCAAGACTCTGGGTACGAAAACGCTTCTTCTTATGATGAAAATGAATCTGAGGAGCAAGAGTATCAAGAACAATACGAGCAAGGCGAGTTCGAAGAGCAACAGTCTTACGACAGCGAAGGCAATTATCAAGATTATGCTTCAGAGCAATCTCAACAAGGCGACGAGGAAGTAGAGTACGAACAGTACGAGACAGACGAGTCATATCAGATGAATGGCGAAGTCAACGGTTTTGCCGCAGCCATCCAAGATCCGCTAGACTCACCTGAAGCCCTTTCCCAGATTATGGAACAAAGTCAAAGAGTCGTGCGTGACGGATGTTTCCAAATTCTTGGCGAACTGGATCAAGTATTGGACTCTCTTCGTGCTGCAGCTCAAGTAGCTATGCAGAACGATAATATCCAGGCAGTCACCGATATCATGCAACATTCAAAACAAATTAAAGCACTACGCGAACGTCTGGTTTCTTTCAAAGAAGAAAACATCAAAGAAGACGAATAGCTGTCAAGATTATAAAAATTCGGAGAGGGAGGGATTCGAACCCTCGGAACCCGTTTAAAGCAGGTTCAACTTCTTAGCAGGAAGCCGCTTTCGACCACTCAGCCACCTCTCCAAAAAATCTGGTCTATACAAATTATATTAATACAGACCCAGAACTACAATCTTTATCCAGTAAAAAGACACAGGCGAGCCGAACATTAAACTGTCCCCGCGGTCCAAAAACCCGCCGTGACCGGGAATTGCTTGTGAAGAATCCTTGAGTCCGGCATCTCTTTTCATCAAAGATTCGCACAGGTCGCCAAGTTGTGCCGCAATCGAGACCACTATTCCCATCAATGGCGCTTGCCACAATTTGAACTGGAACGGGTGCGAGCTGAAAAGCCAGTGGTCCGCAGCATACACGACCATGGTGGCTACAATTGCTGAAGCCAACATACCACCAAGAGCGCCCTCGACCGTTTTCTTAGGACTGATTTCAGGGAAAAGCTTATGCTTACCCCATTTTTTGCCTACATAATAAGCAAAAACGTCGGTCGCCCAGATAATGAACAAACTGACCCAGACATAAGCCAGACCCGGTTGATGCAATGGATTAGCAATATGAACATCACCAAGGCTTGGAGGCATCGTGCTGCGCAAAAGCACGAGATGCGCCGGCAACCAACCCACATAAATGAATCCCATAATGGTCGATGCGATATCAGCTATGGTGGCAGGAGGTTGCTCCGATCTGAAAAGCAATCTGAAAAAAGAAGCGCAAATTCCAAGGGTCAAAAGAGTCGGAAACTGTGATAGCGCATCGCTTGCGGTCATATGAATGCCGGTCCATTGAATTATCACCAGTGGCAATGCTGGCAGCATCGCTAACATATGAAAGGCGATAATCATAAACATCACGATTCGCCTGGAAGGTTTATAGCCTTTGGCTTCTGCAAGTCCAATGAATTCGAGCCCGCACAAACAACAGCCCAGTGACATCATAAAAGCAATCACGACGCCACCAAGCAAGATACTACCTGCGGCAAGTGACGCTAAGATAACTCCAAATAGAATTCTTTTCATGACTGCTTTCGACTCATCATTTTAGCAGCTGTAAACGCAGTTATTGGAATAGTCACGACCAATCCCAAACTCCCGGACAAAGCAGATGCGACTTCGGTTGCAAACAAATCTAGATTGACCAGCTTATTAGGCGCTATTTGTGTAGCAAGAAGCATCAGAGGAAGAGCCGATCCTGCATACGCAAGTATTAGCGTATTAGTCATAGCGCCCATGATGTCGCGCCCCACGTTCATGCCGGCTTGGTACAAATCCTTGAAAGAAAGTTCTACATTCGTTTTTGAGATTTCAGCAACGGACGAAGCAATAGAGATTCCTACATCCATGATTACGCCAAGCGCACCAATGAGCATCCCGGCCGCAAGAAGACCGCTGTAAAATTCCGGACTTTGCACGAGCACGGAGCCTCTGAGTATCTGTGCTTCTTCACTTGAAAGTCCGGTTAGGGGCGCAAGCCAAATGACCAGTTGAGCTGTAACACCTGCGACTATTACACCACCTATAGTACCACTTAATGCTGCTACAGATTTTTTGGAAAATCCGCCTATAAGCCAGACTATGCTTGCTGTGGATACAAGGCAGATTCCAATGGCTGTCAAAAGAGGATTGACTCCTTTCATGCTCAATGGAAGAAGCACGCCAGAAATCAAAAGAACTGTCACCACCAATCCAAGTAGCGCTTTCACGCCCTGCATTCTGCCAAAGAATAAAAAGAGAGCCAAAAATACGACGATGAGCCAGGCAATGACTGGCATTCTGTGATAATCGGCAATGCTAATTTCAGACTGATTATTTGCTTGTTTGCTTATGGCAAGAACGACTTCTTGATCGGGAGCAACTTTGATATTGAAAGCCGGATTATCCGTGATTTCATGCTTAATTTCGAAAGTGCGACCGCGCAAAATTCCATCGAGAACTTTTATCTGCACTATTTGCTGACTGCTCCTCATGCCAGTGCCTTTGAGCAGTTCTCGATTCAGCTGTTCTTTGCCCACCGACAAGACTTTGCCTATTGCAAGCTCTTCTTCTTGCTGTTGTGCATTTCCTATGTAAGTCTCGTTTGCCTCACTTTTGCAGGGAGACAAAATAAGAAGTAAAAACGCCACTAGAAATGCAGACAGACTGGTGAAATACCCCTTCACGCTGAGCCGTCCTCGGATATGAGCATGTCTAAATTCATTTGCATTGCAGGAACGGTTCTTCCCAGATGCTGGTACGCTTTTGGCGTAGCCATACGCCCTCTTGAGGTACGTTGAATCAAACCGCCTTGGATCAAGAACGGCTCGTAAACGTCTTCTACAGTTTCGCTGTCTTCACCTATGGTGGCTGCCAGAGCATCGAGTCCAACCGGACCGCCATTATAAGTTTCGATCATAATTTCAAGCAATCGTCTGTCTGTAGCATCAAGACCCAGTTTGTCCACTTGATACGAATCAAGCGCCTCATGAGCTATAGCGACAGTTATCCTGTCATAATTTTTGTAGTGGACATAATCGCGCACGAGTCTAATTAGTCGATTAGCAATTCTAGGTGTACCTCGAGCTCGTCCTGCAATCACGGCAACAGCGTCATCATCTATTTTCAAGTTAAACAAATTGCACGCGCGTTTTACAATCAAGGACAATTCTTCCAGAGTGTAGAAATCGAGCCTGTGTACGAATCCAAAACGATCGCGCAAAGCTTTGGAAATACGACCAGCCTTTGTGGTGGCACCAATCAAAGTAAAGCGCGGAATCGGCAGGCGCAAAGTTCTCGTGGCATGCCCCTTGCCCGAAGTGATATCCACCATGAAGTCTTCGATTGCCGGATAAAGCAATTCTTCGGCGATTTTATTGAGACGGTGAATTTCATCTATGAATAAAACGTCTTTGTGTTCGAGCTGGTGCAATAAGCCAATGATGTCGCGTGGACGCTCGAGGCTTGGGCCGGATGATACGTGGATTCGAGCGCCCATTTCATTTGCAAGAATTCGCGCAAGAGTAGTTTTTCCAAGCCCTGGAGGACCGTATAAAAGAACATGGTCTAAAGGCTCGCCCCGACTCTTCGCCGCTTCCAAAGACATTTCGAAGAGACTTTTCAGTCTCGATTGCCCGATATATTCTTTGAGCGATTCTGGTCTCAAATTCAAGTCGGCTTTTTTGTCGGTATTCGTTTCTTTCGAACTAACCACCGACGAACGCTCGACTTGCCCAGTGGCTGGGGCTTTGGTCTTGCCTGAGTCGCGTTTTGAAGGTTCGGCATCGCTTCTAAGAATTGCCAAAAAAGAATTCCTCAGTATTTCCGGTTCGATTCCCACTTCCAGGCAGTGGACACAATTGAATCAAGATCATACTTTGGTTGCCAACCAAGTACAAACCTTGCTTTTGAACAATCAGCAAGCAAACTAGCGGGATCTCCCGGGCGTCGTTTTGCCATTTTCACATTGATGCTTCTGCCCGAAACGCTTTGACACACTTCAATGACGTCTTTTACCGAAGCGCCACTTGACGTTCCCAGATTAATTTCATGACTTACAGTCTCGTTTAAAATTAACTCAAGTGCGCTCAAATGAGCATCTGCTAAGTCATTTACATGCACATAATCTCGAATACAAGTACCGTCGCTTGTTTCATAGTCATCGCCAAAAATCTGCAAAGTGTCTCGCTTACCCAGCGCCGTCTGGAGCGCAAGCGGAATGATATGAGTTTCAGGGTCATGGCTTTCGCCAATCTCACCTGAATCATCGGCACCAGATGCGTTGAAGTAGCGAAGAGTCACATAGGACCAGTTGCTTGCAATATGAAGGGCTCGAAGCGCCAGTTCGACCATGTATTTAGTGGTGCCGTAAACGCTAATCGGACTTTGTCTGTGGTCTTCGGTAATGGGCATCTCTTTTGGCACGCCATATGTGGTGCAACTAGATGAGAAAATGAGCTTATTTACCTTGGCTTCTTCCATTGCCTTGAAAAGGTTGAGGGTGCTTATGACGTTGTTTTCAAAGTATTTGAACGGCTTTTCCATCGACTCGCCCACATAGGCACAGGCAGCAAAATGGATAACTGCCTCAATTTTGTGATCGATTAGTAATCGTTTTACAAGCTCGAAGTCGCCCGTACTTCCCTGGACAAAATGGACGCCTGAATAAAGTGACTCTTTGTGTCCTTCACTCATGTCGTCCAGACCCACAATATAGGCACCCGTATGCCTTTGCGCCAATCGCCTAACCAAGTGGCTGCCGATATATCCGGCCGCCCCCGTAACCAAAACTCGCAATTTATTGGCACCTCGCATCAATTTTTCGCATATTTCATATAAGAATACCTAATAGGTGGAAAATACAGATAAGCTCTTGTTATCTAAACTTTCTAAGTATTCAAAAATTAAGTAGCTACTCGATCACTTTCAAATCTTGCAAAAAGCACCCACGAGCACCATAGACAACAGTCCTAACGAAAACAGGCAGGAGCATAGAGACAATGTTCGAGGCGAAGCGCTGCCCGAGGGTGGTGAGTTTTTAGCCTGGATATTGACCATTGTCACAGGCTCCTTCTTCATTTTTGTGGCTCTCACCTGCACCATTTTTTTCAACCGGACCATAGAATCAGGCACTATCGCCGGGCTTGAAATCAAAGCACCGCGCAGCGTAACCGTAGTCGATTCGCACGCTACAGAAGAAGCGATGCAAACAGCCAAGCATTTCGTGGTCCCTGTATTCCAGGAAGACTACAGCAAAGACAAAGACACGCAGGCAAAACTCGACCAATTCGTCGACTTGGTGAAACGCTTACAAAACGCCGGTATTAAGCCCAATCCCGAACTAAATTTAAGTGCAGAAGAACAAATATCAATTTTAGGGATGGAGCAATCGAGATTCGAAACTGCAATAAACGAACTAAAAGTCAAAGTAAAATCACCCACTCCTGAACCTAATAACTCACAAAAAGCTAAAGGCAAAAGAAAAAATAAAGCACAAGTAAAAGTGCCGACTTTCGACCCGTCTTTGACCTTAAACAATCAAAGACAACAAATTGCCAACCTCAAACTTTATCCAGACAAATTCCCGACTAAAGAAGCGCTTTTCGTTGCCTTGAGCCTAGCGCCAGAAAACATTGACTCATTTTCAAACGAAATAAATGATGCTTTGAAATCGCTCAGCAAGGCGTTTAAGCGTTTTCCAGTCGAGCACAAATCGTTCTGGAAAAATACTGTGTTTGAATTTCTGCCAGAATCATGGTCTCTTAATCTGCGCAAAAACATGTCCAGCGTCATCTCACACGCACTAGAGCCCAACCTCGCCATCGACCCCATAGCGACCAAGCAAAAAGCAGATTCTGCTGCGCGCGGCATCACACCCGTAGTCAAAAACTACAAAGAAGGCGACATCCTGGTCAGAAAGGGTGAAGTCGTAAGCGAAGAAATGGCAAAAACATTTCATAACCTGGGCATCGCAAGAGAAATGAGCTTGCCTCTGCTCATCGCTTTATCAAGCACCGCTATAGCAGCCATGTTCTTTACCGCGCTCGTTCTTTTCCACTACGAACCTCGCCATTTCTTCTCGTCCAATTCACTAAGTCTCATGTTTTCGCTCGTCATCGTCGCCTTATTATCTGCAAGCACTTTCGGGCGAGACTATCCGCAATTCGTGCCACTACCTGCGGCAGCACTAAATCTGGCAATATTTTTTGGCAGACGAGTTTCGCTTGCAGTAATTATTCCATTGATGATATTAGTTGCAGTCAACGGATTGCTCGATATCAACCACTTGATGGCGCTGGGATTTGCATCTCTGGCAGCTATTTTTGCTTACTCGCGTCACAGACATTTGACCGTCACCGGATTTTTGGTAGGCATTGCCCAGGCCGTAGGATTCACTTTGTCTTTGACTCTCATTCATATAATGCCTGATATTCCCCAATTCTTGTCGATGTTTGGAACAGCCCCGCTTACATTGCCAGCCGGAACCAATCTGCAAGATAATCTCTTTCCGTCTATTACTCAAATATCTCAGTCTGCATTGTTCGAGTTTTTCGCAGGACTTGCACTTGCCATTCTTGCCATTGGCGTGATGCCATTTTTAGAAGACATTTTTGGTCTCGTCACACCTCAAAGACTGGCTGAATTAGCCGAAGCAGACCAACCACTTTTAAAAGAACTGGAAGAAAAGGCACCAGGTACTTATCAGCACAGTTTAGCCGTAGCGAACCTTGCGGAAGCTGGAGCCAAAGCAATCAAAGCAGATGTGGTGCTCGTAAGAGCAGGTGCGATGTATCACGACGTTGGCAAAATGGTCAAACCAAAATTGTTCATCGAAAATCAGTTAGGCGCCAAAAACCCACATGACTCGATGACTCCAGAAGACAGTCGCGATGTAGTGCTTGCCCACGTAACAGACGGGCTTGAACTAGCTCGCAAATATGCGCTACCAAAAGCGGTGCGCGATTTCATTCCGATGCACCAGGGCACCACTCTGATGGCATACTTTTATAGCAAAGCCATTCAGCGCGACGGCAAAGAAAATGTCGATGCCATGTTCTACCGATACCCAGGACCCAAGCCGTCTTCAAAAGAAACAGCGATAGTCATGCTTGCAGACGTCTCTGAAGCCGTAACCCACAGCATGAAAGATCCAAGCGAAGAAGAAGTGGATGTAGCAATTTCGCGCGTGTTCGAAAACCGATGGGACGACGGTCAATTCGATGAATCTACCCTTACCCATGACGAACTGGAACAGGTCAAACTTGCATTCGTAAGAGTCTGGCGTACACTGCACCACGAACGTCTAAAATATCCTTCCACAACGACAGGTCGCATGGCAATACCTGGAGAATCGCTTGAAGAACGCGACTCGACCAAAAACGAAAACATTCCAAAACCAGAGACACAAAGCAACGAGAATCAAAAGCAAGAGCAAGAGCACGAGCACGAACCCGAAGATTCCTGCCACTTGAACGCTATGCCTATAGACGGCATGGATTTGAGCGAACCAGAACCACGTCAGCATAGAGGCGAAAGCTGTTCTTGAGCTAAAGGCTTTATGCATCAATGATTCTGAGATAGTCGAGGTTTATAGAAGACTTGGCCTTCAGGTCATTTCTTTTTTCAATGCAAGGAAAATATGAAGAATCTCTGCAACTTGCACATCAAGCAGAAGAGCTAGGTACAAAGTCTAGTCTAACAGTAGGTACGCTCTGGCTTTGGAAAAACTCAATAGAGTAATCGAACTTGATCAATACAATCGAGAAGCTTATGGAAACAGAGCGTTGGTATATCGAGCGTTAAACGAACCTATAAAGGCAGAAGCCGACGAGGAGATTGCGATCAAATTTGGATTTGAACTAGTCCACGCGAAAGAAATTAGCTATTTGGCATAAATCTTAGGAAGAAACGCCGCTGGTGTTACTTTGAAATACATTCCAAGCTTGAGGCAATGTTCTTTTGTAAGTTCTCTCTTGCCTGACACTAATTCACTCATGACACCAGATGAAGTGCCCAAAATGGCCTGCATGTCTACTTGTCTAAGTCCATGGTCCTTCATGAACGACTGCAAAAGCTTATGAGGTGGCAGTTCCTCTATTTCAAGAGCGTGATGCTTCTTCTCATACTTCTCGATTTCATCAAGCAAAACTTCCAAATAACCCTTTTCGTCCAAAGCAAGTGGTTCTTTTCTAAGCATCAAACTCTGTGCAATCGAATGCGCTTTGTCTAAATGAGCAACATTTTTTATTGGCATCAAAGGAAAGCGTTCGATAAGGTCCCTATATTTTTTCGTTACCATCGAAAGTTCTCCTTGTCGTACTCAGCGTGAGTCATCAGTTTCAGTACGTATACTTTTTCGTTTTCTATCCAAACCATAGCCGCCATCCGAAAGTTGTTGCCGCCAATATTGAAAATGAATTTTTGATCTCCTAGATGATCTGCGCTGTTGAAAGTTTTCTGTACATCAGAATTATTTTTCCACTGAGCAGCTCTGGTTTTCAGAATCCAATCATTTAGTGGAGCTTCGGCATCAGCATGTTCTTCAATGAACTGTCGGCATAGAGGCTAGTTAAATCTTCGCTTCTTTTTTCTTCTCGACGGCACGACGCATCTTATCGAGCGATATGCGACGTAGGTCCAGCTGACGCCATTCTTCGCTTATGGACTGACGTTGTCTGTCTAAGGGAAGTCGTTTGAGTTCTAGTTCGCGTTCTTGCTCGTCGATTACTTGACGCTCTTTTTCGAGCGGCAGTTTTTCTTCCTGCACTGTGTGGCGCAATTTATCTAGAGCCGTGCGCTTCTCGTCCAGCATTTGTCGTTGCTTGTCGTAAGCTACACGTTGCTCTTCGAGCACCTGACGCTGCTTATCGAGAGCTATTCGACTTTCATCGATTTCGCGCTCGCGCTTGCGAAAAGGCATCATTGCAAGATCGAGCTGAACCCGCTTTTCATGTAACTGTGAGCGTTGCTCATCGAGCTTGTTTCTGGGCTCTTCCAGTCTCAATCTTTTTTCTTCCAGACTTTGTCTCTGGTCATCGAGTTCTTCACGCTTTTCTTTGAGATATTTCAGTTGAGCTTCGGGATTGCCTTCTGGCACGACGAGTATAGTCATAGACTGACTTTCGTCTTTAGAAGTCTGGTCATCTTCGGAAGCGGCTCTTGCTTGCGATATAGATGATGCAATTGCAAAAGTGGTGGCAAGTAGCAGTATTGTTTTTATCATCGCTATTTATTTTCCTTCAGACGTGTCCGCTGAGTTTTACCGTTGAGGTACAAGACCTCATCAATTGGCATCGACGCATTATGCGCCTGCTCCAGATACAAAATGGCTTCCTGCTCGCTAATTATGGCAAGCTTCACAAGTTGAGTGGCACGCAAAGCAGTATAGACAGTATCTGCCGACACACCATTGCCGATGAGCTCTTTTGCCACATACGAGACCTGGTTGTAGTTTACAGCAAGGCGCTCGGTTATCGAATTTGGTAATTTTTCTTTTTCAATTATGGAGGCGCTTGCAAGCAATTCGATAAGCTCGACTGCATGATTGGTGTCGAGCGAAAGGGTGTAAGACTCGGCGCATGCTTGCTCTAGACCAATGCTCTTGCTGTAAACAGCTTCGAGTGCACGAGCCATTGTCTTTTCGTCGATTGTAGAATTATCGAGCATTTCTTGCAGAGAGACCACTGCAAGTATGAGGTTTTCATTGAAAGTCCTGCTTTGAATTAAAGTCGCACCAAGTGTGGTGCTGCTCAGTGCTGATGCAAGCAGAGAATCACGCAACTGACGCTCGCTCAATCCACAATGTTCGACCAATAGCGCACCCATGAGTGGGGTATTTTTCAAATTGCGTGCCCGATATCCAGCATTAGATGGCAGCTTGGCCAATGTATTTTCGCGCTTGTGTGCGGCAACGAGCGCTTGTATGCCTTGCTCGCGTGTCATCTGATTTTTGCGGATGCATTGTTGGACTAAAAGCGCTTTGCTTATTATGGTCTGTGAAACAAAACCGCGTTGACAGAGCACGTGTCCAAGCGGAAGTGATGTCTTTTTGGCAGATTCCAGACAGGTATTGATCAAAGAATCGTTTGCGATATGGCTATCATAAAGTAATTGACCAAGCTTGTTGGTTTCGCGATCTTCAGGCTGCAAAACTTTGGCTTCTTTGAAGGCTTCGCTCAAATCGAGCTTTTTCTCAAAAGCAGTCTGCATCACTTGCACAGCAGCTTCGAGCGTGAGCAACCCATCATTAACCATATACTGCAAATCGACAGCATTGCGCAATTGCAAATCATCGAGACACCCGGACAACACAAGCACTTTACCAAGTGGCAGACCTTTATTTTCGTATTTGACCAGAGCATCTGCAATTAACGACGAACTCACTACATTTGCATGCATGAGCAAATCGCCGATTCTCAAATGATTTTGGTCTTGCATTAACGGTCTCCGGTAGTGACTTCGATTTTGAAGAATGACACGCTCGTTTGTCCATAATCGCGCTTATCGTAACTAGCCAATTTGCCGTAAGGCATCGGACGAAGTGCGTCTCTGGTGTTTGCGTGTTCGATTATAAGGATACCGTCTTGCGCCAGTAAACCGTTGCTTTCAATCAATTGCACGAGCGTTTGCATAAGTGGATTCTTATACGGCGGGTCGGCATAAATTATGTCAAAAACACAATTTTTCTCAGATTTTGTGCCATATTTTGCCAGTTTTGCAATCTCATACTTCACATCGCCGACTCTTAAATCGCCTTGAAAAGAGAATTGAGTTAAGGTCTTTTGCAAAGCTTTCGATAAATTGGGATTCATCTCCACCGACACAAGAGCGCCTGCGCCGCGACTCAAGGCTTCAAGACCCATTATTCCGGTGCCGGCGAACAAATCCAGAAATCGGGCGCCCTGCACCTTTTGCCCCAGAATGTTAAAGATTGATTGCCGCACTTTGGACGCGGTTGGGCGCACATTATCGGCGCTGGGGCTTGATACCAGCCTGCCTCGTGCTTCTCCACCTGTTACGCGCAATGACATTACATAATTGTACAAGCTTGAGCATGTTATATTGAAGGTCTTCAATAGGTCATTTATGTCAAGACGAATTGCTCGCGAAATCGCCGTAATGCTCCTGAGTCAGGTAGCAAAAGATCAGAACATGCTCAATAAAAAAGAGCTGGAAGAACTGGTCGCAAACTCTATTTTTATGCTCAGCGACCACGCCAAGACGCTTATCAGCGACGTGGCTAAGGACATCGAAAAGATGTCGGAAGAGGTCAAACTGGTCGAAATCGAAGACGAGACCAATGCCAAGCTCACACACTCGACCGTTCCTGTCAAAGTGACCACGCGCGATTTGATAGATAAGCTTGAAAGACTCGAACTTGCAGTCAATATGCTTTCTGAATCGCTCGATATTCCAGAACTAGCACTACATAGCGGTGGCACCAAATTCCAGAGCACATGCAAGAAGTGTAAGCATACTCAAGAAGTCAGTTTGAGGCGCGATGACAAGTCGCAAGTACGCGAATTTGCAGTCACTTTGCTGCAGACTTATTTCCAGCATCAAAAAGAAGTAGACGAGCGCATTCGCGAAGCCAAAGCAAAATGGAAAATGGAGCGCATGGTCGGTATTGACCGTGACATTTTGCGTCTTGCTATTACCGAAGCCTTTTATATGCACGACATTCCAGTCAAAGTTGCTATTAACGAGGCTGTTGAATTGTGTAATTTATTTGCTGACAAAAAAGCTGCCAGCTTTGTAAATGGCGTTCTATCAGACTTGTACGAGCCAGCCAACGAATTCAGACTGCAAAATGCCGAGGAAGTGGCGCTATGAGCAGCGAAACCAAAGGCTTTTGGGGCAGTACGCTCAATAAGCTCAAATCGGCGCTGAGTAAAACTAAAAATACAATTGCCGACGAAAATCTCGAGATTTCGCATGTAGAGCCAGGTGAAGCACAAAGCGATGAGGGTCAGGAAACTAATTCAGCCCAATCACAAGCTCTATTGCAAGTTCAAGTGCCCGCGCCAAGACCTGCTCCCAAGCCGGTTCAGGTTGACGAAGATTATTTAGAAGATCTTGAAGACAGATTGATTCGCACAGACATGGGTCTGTCAAATGTAGACAAACTGATGGAGCATGTTCGTCAGAGCTGTCGCAACAAAAATATGGATAGTCACGAATTGACCACTATCCTCAAGAATGAATTCATCTCGATTTTGAAAGAAGCACCAAAATCAGAACTCGCTTATACCCCTGGCAAACTCAATATTTATTTCGTGGTCGGTGTTAATGGCACCGGTAAAACCACAAGCATAGGAAAAATGTGCTGGCGCTTCAGACAAGAAGGCAAGCGCGTTTTAATGGCTGCAGGTGACACATTTAGAGCAGCCGCCGAAACCCAGCTCGAAATCTGGTCAGAGCGTGCAGGTGTAGACATAGTCCGCCTGGAAGACAAAGCCGACCCTGGTGCTGTAGTTTTCAAAGCAATCGAAAAAGCACGCAGCGAAAATTATGATTGTCTCGTGATTGATACTGCCGGCCGTTTGCACAACAAAACAAATTTGATGGCAGAGCTTAAAAAAGTTCGCGGTGTCATAGACAAACACGCAAGCGATTTGCCCTTAGAAGCATTGCTTGTGCTCGATGCATCGACAGGTCAGAACGGATTGCAACAGGCAAAAGTCTTCAGCGAAGTTTGCAGTCTGTCTGGTGTCATTTTGACCAAGCTCGACGGCACCGCCAAAGGTGGCATCGTCTTTAGCATCGCCAAAGATTTAGGAATTCCAGTAAAACTAATAGGGCTTGGAGAGAAAATGGAAGACCTCCGAGACTTCGAGCCTGACCTGTTTGTCGAAGCACTGATTGCATAAATAAGGAAAATAAAATGCGCCATCCAAACGTACCTGAATCACTTGAAGGCTGGTGGATTCTCCATCGCATGTTCGACTTCGATCGTTTCTCCTGGGATAGACTGCCAAAAGAAGATCGAGATTCGATGGTCAGCCAGGCTAACGAAAAATTGTCTGTTTTGAAGAACAGTACAGACACCGATTTTGGATTAGCTCAAATGGTCGGTCACAAAGCAGACCTCATGCTAACACACTACAGTCGCGACTATGAAGGTCTTGCACACGCTCAGACAGTTGTAGACAAACTTTCTTTATTCGAATTTTTCACTCCGGCTACTTCTTATGTATCAGTACTCGAACTTGGCATGTACGAAGCTACGAGCAAAATTCATGCGACTTTGAAAGAGCAAGGTCTCAAAGCCAATTCACCCGAATGGGTTGAAGCTTTCGATAAGATGGTTGCTGAACAAGCCAAACATCCACATTTTGGCGGAAGACTTTTCGCCCGAATTCCTGAGCGTCGTTTCGTTTGTTTTTATCCCATGGATAAAAAGCGCGGCGAATCAGTCAACTGGTACGCATTGCCATATGAAGAACGCGGCAAACTGATGCTCGAACACGGCAAAATAGGCAGAACTTATTCAGGTCTTGTTACTCAGGTAATTTCAGGCTCGATTGGATACGACGAGTACGAATGGGGTGTAGACCTTTACGCTGACGACCCGATGGTATTCAAAAAACTAATTTATGAAATGAGATTCGACGAAGCCAGCTCAAAATATGGTCACTTTGGTGACTTCTATTCGGGCGTGCAATTCTCGCTTGATCAATTGCGCACATATCTCGATGGCGAAAGCGTGCCAAAGTTGAATGTACTCGAGACTGCGACTGCAGGTGCAAGACCTTAATCTAAGCCGGCTTTTGATGGGCGCACATAATGCGATTTCGTTTGATTGTAAAATCGACGATAGCCTGGCACGAGGTCATTTTCTTCTGCAGAATCATAAGATACAAAACATAGGCGCAATCAAGCACTTCGCGTTCGTGGGGCATTACTTCTATGAGCAGACTGCGCAGCACCGCTTTGTTTTTGAGCGCTATTTTCATGAGCGAACGCACGTCTTGAGCCGATTTGTCTTGCAGCATACGTTGCATGCGTGCGCACAAAATGGCGTCTTGTTCGAGCTTGTCCACAACTTCTTGCTCGCGGGCGATATTTAGATAATTGCTTGCAGTAAGAAAATCACCAAAGCTGAAACTGTCTTCGCTTGGATTGAAGTCACCTTGCTTTGCTGCCTGTTCGAGCGCTTGCTTAATTGTCAAAATGGCAGACTCGCGAGTTGTTTTCTTGTTGAAAATAAGTAATTGCAGATTAAGAGCCAATTTCAAAATACGATCCGAAATAACATTGGTTTCTACTAAAAATTGTCCAAGTGGCATGCTGTTATTTTGCTGTGCATTCAAAGCTCGCTCGAGCGCTGTTGAATCAACCACTCCAGACTCCACTAACAATTCGCCCAGCATCACTTTTTGAGTATCCAGTGTCGGCAATTGGGGCAAAGTGATGTCTGCTTTGCGCAGTTCTTTTTTCAATGCACGATTACTAATGGGCTCGCCTTCTCTAAGTTCGCGTTGCAGCCTCAATGTCACATCGAGTGTATCTTGCGAAATAAAATTCAGTTCTACCAATACTTGTCCCAGAGGCAGTCCAGAGTTGCTTGCTACGCGCAGCCCGACTTCGAGTTGGTCTTTCTTTATTTTGTGCGAAGCTTTGAGTAAATTTCCAAGACGTGTGCAATCGAGTCCTCCAAGTCGCACTTCTAAAACAACCAGGGCTTTTTCAATCGATATTTTCATGCGCGAAGATATTTCGAAGGCTTCATTTGCCTGACTCAAATCAATAAGTCCGTCTCGCAGCATCGATTGAGCCTGGACCACATCTTGCAACACCATATCAGAAATACAGTCGAGCAAAACAAGAGCCTTGCCCAGAGGCAATCCCGCGCCTGAAGATAGTCTCAGTCCGCGACTGATATCTTCGCCGGTAACAATGCCAAATTGAATCAATAATTGTCCCAGTCTGAAGTCCGGTGGAAGAGCTGGATTCTTCTTGGACCTGCGCTCGTAGGTAGACATGCTTGTGACCTCGCATCAAAAATCGGACTGCTTATAGCAGTCGCAAAGAACGCAAAACTTTTAGTAAGAAACGCTATCAAATGCGACTCTTCTGCTTGAAGGCAAAAATAAGTCGCGGCGTTTTAGACTTTCTCACGCTAACATGAGAGGAAATTATTGTCAAGGTTTTAATTTGGTCAATATTCTGAGCATTAATAGGCACCCTGTTTTTCATTCCTTTTCTACAAAAAGCAAACTTGCGCCCTTTATCTAACGATGTCGTTAGATAAGGGAGTCATCTTTCCTTTTTTATAAAAACTCGAAAAAAGATACCCGTCATCTGAAGTTAGATATTTGACCTATTTTTTATTACAGGCGGCTATATCCTTAAGAACATCAGGATTCTCGACCGACGACAAATCCAGTTTGCCTTCATTTAAATAGGTAGCTCGAATAGCACGTCGAACTATTTTTCCCGAGCGTGTTTTGGCTAAGGCTTTAACCACATGGACACGTTCTGGCTTCATGACTGCGCCGAGTTTTTTGGAAACCAGGTCTTTCAGTTCTTTGCCTAGAGTCTCGCTTTCGCTAACATCTTTATTCAAAACAACGAAGCAAACAAGGCATTCGCCTTTTACTTCATGGGGTATACCTATCACTGCTGCTTCAGCCACTTGCGGATGCTCGACCAAAGCCGATTCCACCTCGCCAGGACCAACACGTTTGCCAGCTACCTTAATGGTGTCGTCAGAGCGACCAAACAAGAACCACGATCCATCATTGTCTACTTTGGCCCAGTCGCCGTGATACCAGACACCGGGGAATTTAGTGAAATAGGTATCTATATATCTATCGTCCGCTTTCAAAAAGCTTTTGGTCATAGAGGGTCCAGGTTTTTTGCAAACCAGATAACCAATTTCGTTTTTGAGCGATTTGGCATTGTCGTCAAAGACGTCTATGTCCATAGCAAGACCAGGTCCGCCTAATGCGCATGGTTTTAGTGGCATCAAAGGCAGTGGCGCAAGAAGTGCACCGACAACTTCGGTTCCACCAGAAATATTGATGATAGGACAGCGGCTCTGACCTATTTTTTCAAACAACCACATGTAACTGTCTTCGTCCCATGGTTCCCCGGTCGAGCCAAGCATGCGCAGTTTGGAAAAATCGGCTTTTTCGATCCATTGCTCGCCTTGCGCACGCAAATGACGAACAGCAGTTGGTCCAATTCCAAGTGTGGTTACGTTATGTCTTTCAACCATTTCCCAGACACGCGCAGGTGTTGGATAGTCAGGACCGCCTTCGTAAATCATGAGGGTTCCGCCCCAGAAGGCAACTCCGATCATTTCCCATGGGCCCATCATCCAGCCGATGTCTGTGAACCAGAAAAATACTTCGTCTGTTTGACAGTCGAAACAAAATCCCACTTCTTTGGCGATTTGAGCCATGGCGCCGGCATGGGTGTGTACTGTGCCTTTTGGTTTGCCCGTCGTTCCCGATGTATAGAGATACATAGAAGGATGTTCGGCATCTAAATCGAGATTGGTTTTAGCCTCGGGCAAATCTTTGATAGCTTCGTGCAGCCATATATCGCGACCTTGCGTCCAGTCGATTTCGTTGTTGCAGTGTTTCATCACTACGATATTTTTCAGATGAGGAAGAGACTTTGCCGCTTCATCTGCGTCTTTTTTGACCTGTACTAATTTGCCGCGACGGTTGCCACCATCTGTAGTTATGAGCACTTTTGCTTCGCAGTCGTCTAAACGAGCTGCAAGTGCCTCAAAACCATAGCCGCTAAACACTGGAACAGCTACAGCACCAATTTTGAAACAAGCGAATAATGCCGCCACCACTTCTGGCACCATCGGCATGAAGATGCCGACAGCGTCACCTGGTTTTACACCCAGGTTCAAAAAGAGCTGAGCCATTTTGGATACCAGGCTTGAAAGCTCGCCGTATGTATATTCTCTGGTGGAGCCATCTTCGCCTTCCCAGATAAGTGCTTTGTGATTTTTGCCTGCTGCTTTTCTCGAACCCAAACAAAGACCGTCTTGCAAATGAAAATCGATGACGTTATCAATGATATTGAGCTTGCCACCAACGAACCATTTAGTCCACTCGAAACCTTTGGACATGTCCATCAGCTGAGAATAAGGCTTTGCCCATTTGAAGCCCATGTACTCGAGACTTTCTTGCCAGAACCAACTAGTGTCCTGGTTCGACCTTTCTATCAATTCTTGCCAGGTAGAAATGCCTTGCTTCCTCATGAAATCCGAAACCCTGGACTCGAGATACTTTCCTTCCGGCTTCCAAATTACCTGGTCGTGAGTACCTTTTGTAGGTTCGGTTTTTGTGGTCATGATTTGCTTAGGCTAACCTCATAAGGAAAAGTTGTGATGGATGCCATTGGGCTTTGTTTCGAATTTCTGCAAACTTGATCGATGAAATATTTGTGGATGCGAAGGTCGTCTGTAATCTCAGGATGGAATGTAGTGACAAGCAAATTGTCCTGACGAGCCATTACTGCAAGACCATCAAACTGACAAAGAACTTGAACGTTTTCTTTGGCAGAAAGAATAGAAGGAGCACGCAAGAAAATGCCAGGAAAAGAGTTATTGCCTTCGCCTTCGCCCATGTTCAAAGCCGAGATATCGAGATCTGCTTCAAAACTTGATTTCTGCGGACCATATGCATTTCTTCTTACGGTTATATCCATTAGATTCAAACGACTCTGATTCGAGCCTTCGATTTCTTTAGCCAGAAAAATGGTGCCCATGCAAGTTCCATAAATTGGTAATTTGCCTGAAGCACCAAGTCTAGTTATTTCGCTATAGAGCTCGTTTGCAATTTCGCGTGAGAGTTTGTCTATACAAGTGGATTCGCCGCCTGGAATTATGAGCCCGTCAATTAGTTCGAGCTGTTCTTTGAAGCGTATCTCCATCGAGCGTGCACCAAGACGTTCGACCGCATGGCGATGCTCGATGAATGCTCCTTGCAGAGCAAGTACACCAATGAGCAAGCTCTGGGTCTCTAAACAGTCCGGCATTACCAGCCTCTTTGAGCTAGAGTTTCGTTTGGAGCTAGAGATTTAACTGTCAAACCGACCATTGGTTCGCCCAGATTTTTGCTTACTTCAGCAAGAATTTCAGGGTTATTGAAATATGTGGTCGCTTTGACGATGGCTTCAGCACGTTTTTGCGGATTGCCAGATTTGAATATACCGGATCCGACGAACACGCCGTCGACACCCATTTGCATCAAAAGTGCAGCGTCAGCTGGAGTGGCGATACCACCTGCAGCAAAGTTGACTACAGGCAATTTACCTTCTTCTTTCACTTTTTTGACTAATTCAAAGGGCGCGCCAATTTCTTTGGCATATGTCATCAATTCTTCGTCAGGCATAATGGTCAATTTTTTGATTGCGCCAAGAATGGCTCTAGCATGACGAACAGCTTCAACGACGTCGCCTGTTCCAGCTTCGCCTTTGGTACGCATCATTGCTGCACCTTCGCCGATGCGACGAAGTGCTTCACCCAAATTGCGAGCACCGCAAACGAAAGGAATAGTGAATTTAGATTTGTCTACGTGATACTCTTCGTCGGCTGGTGTGAGCACTTCGCTCTCGTCGATACAGTCGACACCAAGGGTTTCAAGAATTTGTGCTTCGACGAAATGTCCGATACGGCATTTAGCCATGACTGGAATCGACACTGCTTCTACAATAGATGCAACCAGCGCAGGGTCACTCATTCGAGCAACGCCACCTGTGGCTCTGATGTCGGCTGGTACACGCTCAAGAGCCATTACCGCAACGGCACCTGCAGCTTCGGCAATTTTTGCTTGCTCGGCAGTAACCACATCCATGATCACGCCGCCTTTGAGCATCTGGGGCAGACCGCGCTTGACGGCTTGGGTCCCTGTTTTTACGTTACGGCTTTCTTTCACTTCGGTAGGCATTATTTAGTCCTCAAAGAGCATGACGGCACCAATAGCAGTGGCAATTCAGAGCTTTCCACCCGCTTGTCAGAATGGGCGCAAAGACCTTCTGACAAGTAGATATTCTAGCAGTAGCGCTGCTTTTAGGACATACAATAAATATAAATGTGATTAAATTGCGCCTAACTTACTCGGCGAATACGCGAGCATCAAGCTTGCCTAATGTGTGTTTCGGTTCGAGCACTTCCTGCCCGCCAAGGTAAGGAACCAGAACCTGCGGGATTTTCACGCTGCCATCGGGTTGCTGAAAGTTCTCAAGAATAGCTGCAAGCGTTCTGCCAATAGCCAGTCCCGAGCCATTGATGGTGTGAATGAAACGGCTTTTGCCCCCATCTTTACCCTTGTATTTGATATTAGCCCGGCGAGCCTGAAAGTCTCCAAAATTCGAGCATGAGCTAATTTCGCGATACTTGTTTTGGCTTGGGAACCAGACTTCCAGGTCATAACATTTGCGAGCGCAAAATCCCAGGTCGCCCGCACACAAAAGCACTCTTCGATAGGGAAGATTAAGACCTTCCAATATTAGCTCGGCGTCGCGAGTAAGTTTTTCGTGCTCTTGCGCAGAATTTTCTGGTGTGCAGAATTTGACCAGCTCGACTTTGTTGAACTGATGCTGCCTGATATAACCGCGAGTGTCTTTGCCGGCAGATCCAGCTTCGCGTCTGAAATTAGGCGTGTAGGCACAGTGCATGATTGGAAGTTGCTCTTCATCAAGCACTTCTTCTCGATACAAATTAGTGACTGGCACTTCTGCTGTAGGAATCAAATACAGCTCGTCATCGGCACATTTATAGAAATCGCCTTCGAATTTAGGCAATTGTCCAGTTCCGATCATACAGTCGCGATTGACCATTACAGGCGGAAAGACTTCTAGATAGCCACGCTTGGCGTGAGAGTCGAGCATATAATTCATGATTGCTCGCTCGAGACGCGCACCGTTCGCCATTAAAACTGTAAAGCGAGATTCTGAAATTTTAACGCCACGCTCAAAATCGAACACATTGAGTTCTACTCCAAGCTCGTAATGAGGCTTGGGATCGGCAATCTTTGGAATTTCCCCCCAGCGGTGCTGTTCGGCATTGTCATTTTCATCGACGCCATCGGGCACGCTTGATTCAGGCACATTCGGGATAGCAAGCAACATTTCGGAGACTTTTTTCTCCAGCTCGTCCTTTTCTTTGCCCAGAGTTTCGTAGCTTTCTTTGATTTTTTTGGTTTCGGCTTGCAACTCGGCTTTCTGTTCTGCAGCTACTTTTCCGGTTTTGAACATTTCGGAGATTTCGTTTCGTCTTCGATTCAAGCTCTCCCACTGAGAATTCACAGTACGGTATTGCTCGTCTACGACTATCAATTCTTTCACCGAAAATCCGGCATTGCGTCTTTGTAGAGCGGCTTCGACCTGGTCTGTGTTTTCTCTTATGTGGCGAATATCTAACATGCTTGAACTTTTTTCCTCGTTCAGTCGTCTTAATTATTGAGACTTCGATTATATAGTCGTTCACCTTTCATTAAAAGGAAGTATTAAGGCTCATGTGCAACTGGATAGATGAAGACAATCACGTTTTGACCATACGCTGTACTAAAAGCCGAAAAAAGCTCGGCGAAGCAGGCGAGCAATTGCTCTGTCAAAAGCTTGCTCTGGAGCATTGGCAAATACTTTGCTCTAATTTTCAAAATGGCACTCATTCATTTGAAATTGATGTAATTGCTCTGGATCCAGAAGGATTTCTGGTCTTTTTCGAAGTTAAAACTCGCCTATCTCTCAATATCGACTCAGTCTTTTCGACCCTGACCAAAGCAAAACTGCAACGTCTCAAGCTTGGAGCCAGACACTTTTGCGTGCAAAATCCTCATATAAGGCACAGAGGTTGGCGTTTCGACCTTGCGGTCGTAAGCTTTTTCCCTGACAAACTGCCCGGCAAGCCCAAATGCTGGCTTATTGACCAAAAAAGGCACAGGTTGGCGATTTTCCCCGGTATTGGCTAATTTCAAGATTTGGCTAATTTAATTCGGCTGATACGTAATTTCCCCAGTGAATCCACCTAGTCATGGTGTTAGTCTATGCCCATGAATAGCCAAGCCCCCGCCCGGCTTGTAAAAACGAAGATTCAGAGAGGATAAAGCAGTGTTAGTCTGGAAAGAAAAATTAGCTGTTAAAGAAGAAAGCAGAAATTTTCATGCTCAAAATTCAACCCGCGATGGACTGAATAGACGGGCGATGGGACTGATACCACAAGCGATATCAAGCCAGAGTCGCAAAGTGACCGAAGCTTCGCAATTACGATATCACCAGATGCTCTTCAGCCTGGCTAACAAACAAAATACTTGCTGCATTAAAGTTATTTGTCCAAGAGAAAAAGCCAGAGCGGCAATGCTCGTATTCAGAGGCAAAGTGCTTGGATGCGTGTTTGGCAGAAAAGGTAGCGACAAACAACTCTTTGGACAGGAAGCATTTAGCGAGCTGTGCTCCATTTTGACTTCAGTCGACACTATCATCGATACATACATCATGCCTGAGGCTGTTGCACTTGCTTCGGGATCACTCTTCCACGGCTCTGTTTTCAATCAAGAAATGGGCGTGGATGCAATGACTGCTTTCAACATGGCTTCGTCACATCTGCTCCAAACGGAAATGCCTGGATGTATCGTAGTCAAAAATTCAAATCATCAAATTGGCGGATTCATTTATTATTTTGGTGGTTCTATCGTCGGCGTCTTTTCTTTCAAAGACGGCTGGATGAAACCAACATTTGAATCGGCTCAAGAACTGGTTAATTTCTGCCCCGACGTCAGTATCAGTGCAAGCAAATTGCAGGCTATGAGCGTCGAGGAAGTAGAAGCTCTGGCATTTGCCATGATAGACCTCGATGAAAAATCGCTTCAAGCAAAAGAAATTCAACGTGAAATGCAATCGTCTACTCAAGAAATCAAAGTGCCTCCAATGCCTTCGATGTCTTCGACATCTTCTGTAACTTCTACATTTTCGACAACTTCCACACCTTCAATTCCACAGTCGGCACTTGGACAAGTGCGTGAATGGGAACTGAAAGTAAATATCGCTACTTTATAAATTTCAAGACCTTTAGCGATGGTAAAATGACTGGTTTCGTTGAATAAACTTCATTGGGCAGTCATTTGATCAAATCTCCGAATACTCGAATCTGGCCGCATTCGGCCACAATCAATAAACTCGATCATTTAGAAATTGCAGGTCTTGATGTTTGCGACCTGGCAAAAAAATATGGCACGCCATTATGGTTAATGGATTATGCCTCTATTTTTCAGGCAAACGAAGCGTGCAAACGAGGACTGGAACATTATCCGGGCGAAAAGACAATTCTTTATGCTGGTAAAGCTTTCTTGTGCCTTGCGATGTGCAAAATAATCAATCAGCTAGATATGGGACTTGATGTTGTATCTCTGGGTGAGTTCAAAACGGCATTGCAAGCCAATGTTAAAACCCAAAATATTTTTCTGCACGGCAACAATAAATCGCTAAAAGAGTTGGAGCTTGCAATCGAGCTTGAGCAGTGCAAAATCGTAGTGGACAATATGTCCGAATTGACGCTTGCTTTGAGCATCTCAAAGTCGAAACAAAAAAAGGCTCGAATTTTGTTGCGCATTAAGCCCGGTATAGAGCCAGATACTCACGACCATATCAAAACCGGTCAGGAAACGAGCAAATTCGGCATTGGCCTAAACGAAATCAACGAGTATTTGTCATTTATAAATGCGAATGACGAGAACCTTGACTTTCTTGGTTTTCACGCTCATATAGGCAGTCAGGCATTAGAACTTGATGTATTTGAAGACAGCATCAAAGTCTTAGGTGATCTTTCTTTGAAAACCCAAAGCGTTCATGGTCTTAAAACCAGACTGCTCGACGTGGGCGGAGGGCTGGGAATCACATATATTGAACAGGATAAACCACCAGGTTTATATGAATGGTCTTTGACCATTGCAAGATCAGTGCAAGAAACTTACCAGAAGCTCGGTCTGGATCTGCCTCATTTGATGATCGAACCTGGTCGCTCGATTGTTGGTACTGCAGGAGTGACAATTTATGAGGTGGGTCACGTAAAACGACTGGCTAATAATTCTCTTTGCCTTGCAGTAGATGGCGGAATGGCGGACAACCCCCGCCCGTCTACATATGACGCTAAATATACAGCCAAGATTGCTAATGCAATGTCGTCTGAAAGCGCGGAAAAAGTGTCAATAGTGGGCAAGTATTGTGAATCAGGGGATATAATCGTAAAAGATGCCGGAATCGAAGCCGGTACAGGTGACCTGATCGCCGTTTTTGGAACAGGAGCGTATAACTACAGCATGTCTTCCAATTACAATCGCACAGGTAGACCCGCTTGCTTGCTCCTGAAAGATGGACAGGCGGATTTGATTTTAGAGCGCGAAACTATCGACGATTTGATACGTCAAGATCGAGTCCCGGCCTGGCTCGCAAGAGAACGATAAAGGCTAGCGCATGGAAGAGTTTTTAAAACTATTGCACGAACATAACGGAGAGCTTTTATTCAAGCTCTTTATCCAGGTTCTGGCAATTAGTTATTGCATCACCTGGATCTGGCAACGTATAGTCGGAAGTCAGGCAGAAAGGCTGGTCAAGGGCGTTCTCGTACTTGCAGGTATCTGGGGGATTTCTTCTTTATTTGGTTTCACTCTCATAACCAATCTTCTCCACTTGCTCGTTCCCGTAGCTTTTTTGGCTCTGGTAGTCATTTTTCAACCAGAATTGCGTCGAGGTCTAGGTCATTTAGGGCGCATGCGAACACTCAAATTCGACTGGTCGCTTGCAGATGCCGACCAGGAGCGGACCAAACGCAATATTGAACAGGTCATTCAAGCCGTACGTGAGCTTGCAAGAGTAAAAGAAGGCGCACTGATAGTTATCGAGCCACTGGAAGGAGAACGCGATTACGTTAGCCCCGGGACTACTTTGAACGCCGATATTTCCGCTACTCTTCTGCTTACTATTTTCTTTTCGAAATCACCACTGCACGATGGTGCAGTAATCATCAGAGAAGACAAAATTGTGGCTGCTGGTGTCATTCTTCCCATGACTGACGACCCGCAATTGAGTTACAGATATGGCACAAGACATAGAGCTGCGATAGGATTGTCTGAAACTTACGATGGATTATGCATTGTAGTATCGGAAGAAACTGGCGCGATATCAGCTGCTAGCAGAGGAATGCTTGCCCGCTACAAAACTGCCGAAGATTTGTACGAGCCCATTATGTATCTCTACACTCAAGGTGGCGACTCCAAATCGCATGTTCCGCTTGCAAGCTTTTTGTCTTTGTTCAGCAAAGGAAAAGATGGCGAAAACAACGACGAAGAAGAAAACAAAGAGCAGAGTACGACATCGGACCGGGTACAAGCTCAGACTATAACTCAATCTGGAGCGTATCAACAAATTCAAGCGCCCGCTCCAAAAGAGAGCACCGCCCCCGATGGCACTAGCGCGACTTTAGTGACTGACTAATTCGCCACAAAGTCTTTTGACTGCAGCCATTCTATTTTGTGCTCTGGTGATTGGTCTGCCGATAACTAGATAAGTAGAGCCTTGAGCAATGGCTTCAGCAGGTGTGAGCACACGTTTTTGATCGTCTTTGCCAAGCTCGGGCCAATTGGGTCTGATGCCAGGAGTCACAATAACGAAATCATTTCCACACGCTTCTCGGATCAATGGAACTTCTCTAGGCGAAGCGACTACACCATCAAGACCAGCTTCTTGAGTCATTTTAGCTAAATGGACCACATAGTTTGCAAGGTCTAAGTCTTTACTCGTTTTGATTTGCTCGTGCAAAATACTTTCCGAAATACTGGTGAGAACAGTCACCGCAATTAGTATCGGTTTTTCGATATTTTTAGCTGCTGCTTCTTCTCTCGTTGCCTTTGCAGCAGCACTCATCATCTCGATTCCGCCTTGAGCATGAATATTGAACATGCCTACATTAGTTCGAGTGGTGTTTCTGCAAGCAGCTGCCACCGTATTTGGTATGTCGTGAAATTTCCCGTCGAAAAAGAATCGGACATTTTGATACGATTCGATAAATTGAAAAACTTCAGTACCACAGGCTGTAAAAAGCTCAAGCCCTATCTTGAACATTCCGACCGAGCCTGCAAGTTCTTCAACGATAGAGCGAGCCTCATCGAGACTCGACACATCTAGTGCAACAATTAAGCGATCTTGCGCTTGCACTAATTCGACTAGTTAGCTTTTACAGTTTCTTTCTGATTGAGCTTATAGCGCTTGACGAAGCGGTCTACTCTGCCTTCGGTATCAACGATCTTTTGTTGACCGGTGAAGAAGGGGTGACAGTTGCTGCAAATTTCTACTCTGATTTCTTTTTTAGTAGAACCAAGTTGAACTTGGCTGCCGCAAACACAGGTTGCTACGACATCAAAATAGGTGGGATGAATTCCGTCTTTCATTGTTTTTTCCAGGAAAATTGAGACTTAACGTTGACAATCCTCCATTTTATCACCCAATCTCTCAGGCTCAAGCAAATGTTAAGAGCCCGGTTAATGGGCACAAGGCTCAATTTATGGGTTGCTTGATTTCAAGGCCGTCGAAACTCGAGGCATCGAGCCGTTTGCCTTCGACATCAAGATAGACCTTTTTTTCGTTTGCCAGTGGGGAAACGGTTTTGGTCATTTGGTCAAGACGCGTTTGCATCGAAGAAATACTTCCAGTGCTGAATCTCTTGGAAAGATCGATTTCAGTCTCGCCTTCACCGTCCTTTATGCCAAGCAGAATCGTACCTTTTGGAATTTCACTCAAAAGCCCGCTCTTTTCCTCTTCTGGCGTGGGACCACGCAAAAGCTCTTCTATGGTGTCTTTCAGCTGATTATCTCCGCGTATCGGGCGGTGAACCGCCACCAGTTCGAGCTCTTCGCCATTTTTCTTGGCGAAATAAATTTCCACCTCGTCTTTTTTGACGTCTTTACTAGTGTCAATCTGAGCGTTCTTTTGGATGACTTCGACTTTTTCGCCACTTTCTTTTGGATCGGGAAAAATGTTACAGGCGCCTAAAACGCTCACGCTGAGCAAAAGGCTCAAAAGTGAAATCCGAGCCGAAGTTTTCATTGTTTACTCCTTGGAACCAGTAAAAGTCTGCCCATGCCTTCGATTTTTCCTGGATTTACAGTCAGGACCGAAAGTCTAAAAGCGTGGTCTGTGCGGTCAAAACGGGCAAAATCTATGATTGGATTAACCAGTTTACTGACGAAATCGGCAAATATTTTGGGCTCATCGATTGTCTTGGACTCAATTTTGAGCGAATCAATTACGATTTTGCGCTCTTCGACAAGTTTTGGCTGACCGAAAATGGCAAGATCCACGCCAGTATCTTTTGCGGCTCCTTTAGTCACAAGAAATGCTTTTATGTCGATTGAATCCTGTCCAATCACTACGCTTGGGTCAATCACTTCGATTTCCTGAGCGCCAAGCCCAGGAAGGTCGATTTTAAGACCTTTTAGCATTGCTCTAGCACGTTCGTCAGCAAGAATTTTTTGGAGCTGTTCTTGAGTAAATTTAAAATAGACGAGCATTTCATTTGGGCGCTTGAGTGAGCGTTTGCCTACCCATAGAGGCTTTTGGGTTTTAATTTGAAACTCGCCAAGCTCGACTCCACTAAGCTTGGGATGAGAAACCACGATTTTTATAGATTTAATTTTGCCCGAGGCAAGATCAGTGAGGCTGTATGTGCCGACCTTGGCGCGCACTCGACCGCCTGTTTTTTTGGAGAGAACGACGCCAGTCACTTTACTTGCCACAAAAGAAGCAAGAAAATTCATCCCCGTGGCGGTTTGAATCACACGCAAAAATTTATTTCCAAGAGGCAACTGGTCTGAGGGAGGCACTGCCTGTTGTTGCACTTGAGCCTGCGCCATTGCACAAGAGGGCAGAAAAAGAAAAGAACACAGCAAAAGAGACAAAATGACCTTTTGCTTGCCCAGGTCTGGTTCGAGCTTAAGGATTTTCTTTGCCTTGATTGCGCAATTTGTCGGTGAGAGCTTCTTTGAGAAGTTCGTTCTGACGCAACAGTGCTTTGAGATGTTCATTGGCGATAGCAAGTTCGGCTTGAAGTTCAGCAACAGTCTGCTCGTGCGATAGTCCTGTAACAGGATCGCGACCTGGCATTTTGGGCAAGAGCACATAACCCAATTGCACGGCTTTGAGTGCTGCAGCAGTACGAGTTGGCACTTTCAGTTTGGCAAGAATACACTCTATATGTTTTTCTACAGTACGCAATTTCATGTCAAGTTCTTCGGCAATTTCTTTATTACGAAGATCTAGACGTATAAGTACTTCAACTTCTCTATCTGTAAGGTTTGAATTGGGAGTACTGACAGTAGGTTGTTGTTTTACTAATTGAGTAATCTTGGGATCACAGTAGGGCAAGCCTCTTGTTGTCTGTTCAATAGCTTCAAACAAGGTCCTTGGTCCCGAAGACTTCAGACAAAAGCCACGCGCCCCCGCACGCATCAACTGGTTGTGATATTTAGTCGCGTGATAAGAATCTGTCAGTACTAAAACGTTGGAGTTTGGCAACTCCTGTATAACACGGCGGCAGACTTCGACCCCATTTAAAATATCCAGGTCTACATCGAGCATGACGAAGTCTGGTCTCAATCGTCTGATTATTTCAGTCGCTACCATGCCGTCGTTGGCTTCACCGACAATATCCACGACCTCTGAAACCACTCGCTTCAAGCCGAATCTAATTAGCTCATGGCGCTCGCAAACCACTGTGCGCGGTCTGAATGCCGGGTGCCTGGGAGGTGGCTGGTTCATTTAATGGAGCGGCTCCTTATAACAAATAAGACAATGATACTAGAGATAAAGCCTTAGATCAAAACTATGGAGAGTAGTAGTGATCGATATATTAGAGATAGAGATCTGCTCATTTAATCAAAAAAATGGGAATCCTACGAAATGCATGGGAGAAACCCCAATAGACCCGCAGGGTGCAAAACCTTAAGCTGGGTTTACAAGCGGTCGAGAACGCCGCATCCCCCAAAGAGGTTCCACCCCAAATGTCCGAGTCCAAATCCCAACCAAAAATAAATAGGATTTATGTCTCTGCCATATGCTCTTGCCTTCTTTTGAGCAGCGCTCTTCCAGCAATGGCAACCAAAATGGAATTGCGTCCTCTTCCTTCGCGTAAAGATCTAAAAGAGAAAGCGTGGGATCAGGCTTCGAACTCCGAGGCTCTTACCATCTCCAAGTTCAAACGCCGCCCCGACTACCGCGATGAGCAAGTGCGCAAAGAACAAGAGTCACAAGAACAAAAGGCTAAAGACAGCGAAGCGCAAAGAAAAGCTGAAGCTCAAAGAAACAATCAAATTAATGAAGCCAAACAGCAAGCTACTCGTTTCAATAACGAAGGCGTGCTTTTGGGTAATAAAGGTCAGTGGCAAGCCGCAGTTGAAGCACACGAAAACGCTGTCAAATACGAACCTTCAAACAAACAGTTCAGAATCAATTTGTCCTGTGCACGCACTGCAATGGGCGAGCATATGCTCAAAGCAAAAAATTATTCCGGTGCTGCTGGTCTTTTCCGCAAAGCACTTTGTGCAGCACCAGACAACGGCGCTGCTGGCAAAATGCTCACAGACGCAATCAAAGGCATGGGTCTTGATCCAAGCGATGCCGAAACAAGAGTGAAATTGGGAGACCAACTTCTTGCTGCAGGAGATTATCAATCTGCTTATATCGAATACCAACAAGCCATGCAAATCGAACCATCGGCAATGGTACTCGTCAAATTCGGCGACATGGAATTGGCTTATCGCAGACTCGACCAGGCCAAACACTGGTACAACCAGGCTATCGTCAAAGACCCCGAATATGGTGCTGCTTATCGTCAACTCGGACTCATCGCAAGAGCCGAAGGCGACCACACTCAAGCTGCAGCATCGCTACGCAAAGCCTTGATTCTCGACCCCAAAGACGTTGCAGCTGGTCAAGCTCTAGTTGAAATCTGGAGAAAACAAGTTGCTAAAGATCCATTGCATGCCGAAAACCATCTTGGTCTTGCTGGCGCACTTCAATTGACTGGCGACTTTCAAGGTGCCGAAGGCGAATACAGAAAACTCGAAACTCTCGAGCCAAACCATCCTGCTATCAAAGCTGGTCGCAAGAGTTTGAACAATGCCTATCATCACAACAATGCCGACAAGCACAAAAAAGCGGCTGAAACCCTTTTTGGTCAAGGCTTGAGAAAAGAAGCACTTGCTGAAATCAGTCAAGCTGTAATGCTCGAGCCTCGCAATTCCAAATACCAATTCTTCCTTGGCGAATGCCTCGAAGCCTGCGGCGACTACAAAGGCGCACATCAGGCTTATTTGACCTGTGTTTTGATCGACCCCGAGAAAAATCAGGAAGCAGCTTCGCGCATGGCTGACATGCAAAAACAAAAACAATTGGCTCAACCCAAACAAGCTGTGCAACAAGCTCCTGTGCAAATGAATCAAATGAATCAAATGGCTCGCATGAATCAAATGCCACAAATGCAATACACCAATGTTCCTTCCAACATTGCCAAAAATATGTATGAAGGTGCTCAAGCTCCAGTGCAAACTCCACAAGCACAAATGCAAGCTCAAGCCCCAGTAGCACAACAACAAATTGCCATTGCAAAACCAAGCGCTCTCGAGCGTGAGATGGCAATGGTAGCCGGTGCTGAAAAACAGCGCGACTACACTGAAGCTGTAAAAATCTTGAGACAGCTTCTCTCTAACAACTTGAACAACGCAGATGTTCATCACAGACTTGCTGTCAACTTGATGGCACAAGGTCAAATCGGCGAAGCGGTAACCGAATTCCGCATCGCTAGCGCACTCGCCCCCGAGCGCAAAGATTTGGCTTCCGACCTAGCACGCGCCCTTTCGATTCACAAACGTTCCTTAATGAGCCAAGGCAATACTGCCGGAGGTGAGCAATGAGTTTCAACTTCCAAGCTCCAGACCTGGCTGAGTTCCCCAGACGTTCCTATCGTCGTTTCTTAGAAGAGACCATCGGCAACTTGTTTGCAGAAATCTCTCCTATCGCAAGCGATTACAGCAAACGTTTCGAACTCACCTTTGTAGGTCCGGACGGAAAAGTTAACTACTGGTTTGAAGATTACACCCAAGATTCAGGCTATCCTGATTCGGCTGAGCAAGCCCGTCGCACCAATATGACCCACTCGCGTCGCATGATGATGGAAGTGTGGTTGCGCGACACCATCACAGGTGAACTCAGAAAATCGAAATGCTACGTCTCAGACGTTCCTGTAATCACCGACCGAGGAACTTTCGTAATCAATGGCTCTGAGCGTGTGGTTCTTGGACAACTCGTTCGTGCACCTGGCATCTACTATTCGCAACCAGGCAACACTTCTTATAAAGCATTGTGGTTGGCTGAGCTTGGCGCACCTGTAACTTTCGAACTCGAAATCGATACATCAACAGGCAAAGCAAGCCGTTCCAAATGCAGAGTGAAATTGCCCAAACGCAGCTGGATTGCAGCTACCACCTTGCTTCAAGCAATGGGTGTAGACGGTGCTGATATCGAGAAAAAATTAGGCAAAAATCTCGAACGCTCGAGAATCGAATGGAAAAACTTGAGCCAGAACGAAGCTCTTTCTCTAGTAGGTAGGGCCTGGAAACCAGACGGATCTGGTGGTGCTGGAGCTGGTCAGACAGCTATAGACGAATTGACTGACAAACGTCGTTACAGTCTTGGCAAACTTGGTCGCCGTCGTGTCAACAGAAAACTGGGACTCGATAGCACTTCGCTTCAATTGAATGCCAAAGACATTTTTGCAGCTGTCGAATATTTGCTCGCGCTGCCCTATGACTCTGGATTCATCGATAACGTAGACAGTTTGGAAAACCGTCACCTTCGTGGTGTAGGCGAAACCATGGCTAAAAACTTGAGACCTGCACTTTCGCAAATGTGCCGTTCAATCAGAATGCGTCTCGAGTTGAACGAAGACGAAGAAATCGGTAGCCCCAACGAGCTCATCGACACAAGACCTTTCGGCAATGCCATGACCAAATATTTTGCCGGCAACCCACTCGTTCAATATCTCGACCAACAAAATCCACTTTCTGAACTTTCGCACAGAAGAAGAATCACCTCTTTTGGTCCTGGTGGTATCGACCCAAGCGCAGCTCCCAAAGAAATGCGCGACGTTCACCCAAGCCAAATCGGTCGTGTATGTCTGGTCGAATCGCCTGAAGGTAAAAACTGCGGTATGGTTTCGTATCTTGCAACTTATTGCCGTATCGACGACGACGGTTTCTTGTGCGTTCCTTATAGAAGAGTAGAAAACGGCTACCTCACAGACGAAGTGATGTACCTTGCACCTGGCGACGACAAAAAATTCTTGCTTGCACCTCCTGACACCAAAGTGAGAAATAGCAAAATCGAAGGTCCTCTGGTCGCAGCCCGTCGTGGCGAACTATTTTTCGAAGTAGCACCAGAAAACGTAGATTTCATCGGTATTGCACCACAAGGTTTCTTGTCTGTAGGATCTGGATTGATTCCTTTCCTGGAGCACGATGATGCTAACCGCGCTCTGATGGGTGGTGGGATGATGCGTCAAACTCTGCCCCTGGTTAGACCAGAGCGTCCACGCGTTGGAACTGGCATGGAGCGCATTGCGGCACGTTCTTCGGGTCACTCGATTACTGCCAAACGCTCGGGCGTTGTAACCAACGTAACTGGCAACGAGATTGAAATCACCCAGGCTACTGGTGGAAAACGTGTCTATCCATTGACCCGTTTCGACCGCACTAACCAGAACACAATCGCCGACCAGAGACCATCGGTTAAATTGGGTCAGCAAGTCGAAGTCGGACAAATCATCGCTGATGGTCCAGCTATCGACAATGGCGAACTGGCACTTGGTCGTAACTTGCTCGTAGCTTTCACATGCTGGAGCGGATACAACTTCGAGGATGCCATCATCGTTCGTCGCGGTCTGGTTCGTGATGATAAATTGAGCCACATCGAAATCGAAAAACATTCGATTGGTGTATATCAAACACTTCGTGGTCCTGAAATTCTCACACCAGAATTGCCAAACGTATCCGACAAAGATCTAGAGCACTTGGACGAGCGCGGTATCGCTAAAATCGGCTGCTACGTTGAACCAGGCGATGTACTTGTATCCAAACTCACTCCCAAGGAGCACAAAGCACTTGCTGCTGAAGAAGAATTGCTCCAGGCAATTTTCGGTAAAGTGGCTGAAGAAATGGCCGACAATTCGCTTCGAGTTCCTCACGGATCTGGCGGTCGCGTAATCGACGTTCGCATCTTCACACCTGAAACCACACCTGAAATGAAGGCTGGTATCATCTGCGAAATCGAAGTACTCATCGCTCGTATGTGTAAAGTAGAAGTCGGCGACAAACTGGCTGGACGTCACGGTAACAAAGGTATCGTTGCCAATATCGCTCCAGACGAAGACATGCCCTACTTGCCAGACGGCACACCAGTCGACATCATCTTGAACCCACTTGGCGTTCCATCACGTATGAACGTCGGTCAGGTATTCGATACACAGCTTGGATGGTATGCAAGCATCTTGAATCACTATTATCGAATTCACCAATTCGATGAATCAATTCAAGAAGACGCCTCATACAATCTGGTCACAGGCGCACTCGAGCAAGTTCGTCAACTTCCTGGCTACGAATGGCTTGGCAAAGATGGCAAAGTAGTCTTGACCGATGGCAGAACTGGCGAAAAATTCGACCGACCGGTACTGGTTGGCAGACAATACATGCTCAAGTTGAATCAGCTCGTATTGCACAAAGTCAATGCTCGCTGCGGACTTGGCGGACCTTACGCTGCCGTCACTCAGCAGCCTGTTGGCGGTAAAGCAAACCACGGCGGTCAGCGCATGGGCGAAATGGAAGTCTGGGCAATTCAAGCTTTCGGTGCGGCACACTTACTGCATGAAATGATGACTGTCAAGGCCGACGATATTGAGGGTCGTCACCAGATTTATGCCGACATGGTTCAAGGCAAGAACTTAACTCCAGGCGGACGTACTGCGGCTTTCGACGGTTTGAGTTGCGAAATTCGAGCACTTGGACTCGAGCTTACACTTGGAAAAGTAGTCGATAGTTTCGAAAATGTGCCAATAAAAATGTGCAGCAAAGCAGATTTGCCTGCGGATCCTACGCTAGAAGAACAACTTCAAGTGAAATCGGTTGCTATGCTTGAGGAAGGTAACAACAAAATTCTGGAAATTCCAGCTGGCGACTACGAACCTGCAGTGAGACCACCAATGGTACCAATGATTACATCACTAAACGGCCCCATGGGTGTCAAACCAGTCAAGAAATCGAAACTGGAAGAATCCGGCGAATCTATGATCGACGACGAATGCGAAGACATGGACGAGGAAGATATGGCAGCAGCCATCACTTTTGCTCCTCCTTGCAAAACACAAGCGCAAGAGTCGCAAGACAAAGAGGCCCTCATCGTAAACGATTTCATAAGCAGCATCACCGCCGACTTGTTGGCGGATGAGAAAGCTTCTACGCAAGCCAAGTTAACCAGTCTGTCGAGCATGATTGCTCCTGAACTGGATGAGAGTGAAGAAGAAGAAGAGTTAATCGATTTTCCATCACTCACAGACTTGCAACAGTTAGCCGACGAACTCAATTTCTTAGGCAAAGTCGAAGCGAATGTGTCCTCTAACACAAGCAAATTCGATTCTGAGAAATAACGGAGTTTTTAAGACCATGGCAAGCTGGCAAAAAGTCAAATCAATCTTAAGGATAAGCACACTGCTCACCGCGGTTTGGTGCCTCTCTATGAATGCAGACGCGGCTTTTGCAGCCCCAGCCTATTCTGGTCATCCAGATGACCCGACCTATAACACTTATGCAAGCTTGCCATCTAACAATACAGACCAGCAGCAAGCAGACGCGCTTGTGCCAGGAAGCGGCTCGTATGCACCTGGTGTCACCCCCGGTGACAATTATGATGCACAACCGGCAGCATCTGGCACTGCCGATCAAGGACCCGGACACAATTTTCCCGTAGGAAACGGCAGTGACCGCACGATGGTAAGAGTGTTTCACACCAATAGCCGTGGCGAGCGCGAAGCAACTACCATTCGTCCCGATCAATTACTCGACGACGAACTCAATAGAATAGAAGGAATTCTTGGTATCAATATGCGCTCAGGCGAAGCGCTGATTGAAACAACCGCCACACCTCAACAAATCGAACAACTGAACGAAGTTCTTGCACCATATCCGCAATACGATCTCAATGGCGACAAGAAAAAAATCAACCGCGACGCACCAGGACAAAATTATCCTAAAACTACAAGCTTATACGGACTGACCTCAGACCATCCACTTCCGACAGTATGGTCGTTTTCGCGTTATCTGGTAATTGCAGGTGTAGTGCTTGCAACTATATTCATGGCACTTGCTTGCTATTCGATGGTCGTTGGCAGCCCCTATGCAGGCAACCGAGTCATTGCTTGCGCTGCAGGCTTGATGATGCTTCTGTCGGCATACACGATTTACAAAATCGTGCAGATGAATACTTTCAAAGCAAATTCAAACGACCCACCGCAAATTAGACATGGAGCCACTGACGCTAAAGTTCAGGACGCTTTCATGTACAGACCGGACACACCGACTATTCCAGGCGGCAACACTACTACCGGCAACAGACAGGGATTGCCTGTAGCACCACTTGCCAATGCCAAGAATGATGGTGGCAATGCCCAAAACGTCAATAACAATGGTCAATTTAATGTAAACGACCCCATTTTCAACAACGGATTTCCAAACGGAAATGATCCAAACGGCACATTCAACGTGAATGACCCTATTTTCACCCAAAACAATCCAACGACGGTGAACTAGAGCCATGAATAAATCAATGAAAATGAAACTATTTGCTCTGGGCTTTCTAACGGTATTGACGGCCACTAGCAGCCAGGCTTGCCAGGCTGCATATGCCGAGAGCAAACACGATGTTTTCTCTGCAGGAGACCATCCAGTCACGCCTAAAAAAGCGGTCAAGCTCGACCATACGCTTGACAGATACAAAGCCAAGAACCCGGTGCTTGAAACCGGCGCCACTTACATGGATTCTGCCAATACACCAGCTGTGCGCTGGTTTGAAAAGATGGATCGTTTTATCGTAGCTGCCAAAATCACATCGCAAGAAAATGTCATTTTGAATACTCCTTTAAATAGAGAAGTCGAGCGAGTCAAACGTTGGTCAGAAACAGCATCCGACATTTCAAAACGATACAGAGCGCTTGCCTATAAATTGAAAAATATGGAAGTCCCGCAGGGACATCCTGGATTGAAGGAATACAGCGACCTCACAGCAGACTGGTATATGGATGCAGCTCAGATTTATGAGGACATGATTACAAAACGTCCGCCGGCAAAAACTGTCGAAGATTTAGACGAGCAGCTGGACGAAGTATTACAACGCTCACACGCACTGAAAGAAACTTCAAAATCACTAAAGGCAATGGATGATGAATTGCGAAATAAATATCGCGTTCACTATCGCAAGGACCAGGATTCCTTGCAACGCTTTATCAAAGGTCAATAAGAGGTCCCAGACAAAAATGGCAATTCAGTTGAACTCCCGCGACGAACTAATCTTCAAACTGATTGAAGAGCACGAGGTTCTGCTGGAAAAACATATTTCTTACTTTATTGCAGATGATGCCAAACCAGTGCTGATAAGAGATCGACTGAGAAAGCTTTTTTATCTCGACTATTTGATTTGTCATCGTCACAACACCAAATTACCCTGGTGGACCACACCTACAAAACCGCTTGTCTATATGCTCACAAAAACGAATAGTGAGGCAAGCGATAGATTCGATCCAGACTGGCAACGTCATCATTTAGAAGTGGCAAATTTGCGCATGCTTTATCTGCAAGCACAACACGATGGCGAAATAAGCAATTTCAACTGGTTGACTCTCAAAGACGAATTGCTCAATGCTAAAGTGACTTTCGAATGCAAAGGCGAAACGCATAAGATTGGCATTATCAATAATTTCAAATCCACCCAAGAACATGACATTGCAAACAGACTGGAAAAGCTCAAGCAAGAAATGGAATTGACTATGATTCTGGTTATCTCACGCGATGATCACTCACAAAAACAAACTCAAAATATGTTTGCTCAAAACGATTTGAAGAATTCTATTTTCTTTTGCTTGCACCAGGAGATGTATCAAAGCGGTGCAGTGAGCAAAGTCTGGCAAAATGCAGCAAACGAAATGCAAGATGTGTTTGGCGCATCTAACTGGGTAAAGCCTCCTGCCGGTCACCCTCACCCTCAGGCATTTCCTGCAGCCTGAGCACAAACTGTGGCCATCAAAAAATAGCGCCAAAACCTCATCTAGAATCGATATGATCTTTTTTCCAGACGTCCTGCAAAAAGGAAAAATGCTCCCC